>NZ_LYWZ01000022.1:0-940000 GCF_001661965.1 Croceicoccus mobilis | reverse complement strand
GCCCGTAGGGTGCTCTCGTCTGGTGTTGGCGTCGCGCGTATATCAGTTGCTAGTCGCTCCCATCGCCTCAGCCATTCGCCATGTCGAGCGCCAGCAAGACCGAATGAAAAAATGACCTGAAAGATGGTGATTAACGTAACCGAAAGGGCTGCTGTACGGCCCAGCCATTGTGGTCCGTGATCCATGAAGCTTAGAAACGCTCCCGTTCCGCAGATGAGCACGAGGGTAGTCAGCAGTTTGTCGAGATTAATTAGGAATGTTGCGCGGCGGCGGTGATAGCGGGACGAGTACTCCGCTCGAAACGCCAAGCGATAGCGCTCATCAAGACGCTCCTCCCTATTCATTTCTTGGGGCGGCTTGGCGGTTTAATGTCAGAGGTAATCTTGGTTGAATAAGCCTTCTTCCGCTCGCCGCTTAAATTGACACCTTTCTTGACGCGCTGCATCGTGCCTTTCGAGCCGCCGTCAGGATTTTTGGTTTTTTTAGTCATCGGGCTGCCCTTTAGAACTCCAGATCAGTTTTTCCGGATCATTCGAATCCACGATTTCCCAGTGCTCAAACCCTGTGAGGTCTGGAATGTGCTGGCGGATTTCCCCAGTCTCCAAGTTCAGGAAACCCATACGGAAACCACGTCCACGAGTGACCGGGAAATAAAGGCCCCCATCACTTGCGAAGATTCCTGAGCCCATGCCTTCGCGGGCGGTCGAGGCTGGATCCAGACGAGCTAACCCGTCGTCAACGATCAATGCGAAACCGGAGAATTGATTAGCGTAGATCCCAACTCCTACGCTTTCGGGAGAACTGTCATAGCGCAGCGGGATCACTAGCGTTGGATCATCATCGCCCTGCTCGGAGGCGAACCGGCCAGAAATGCACAAGACATTAGGTCCAGCATCCAAGTGATAGAAGAGCGCTCCCGGTGGAACCTCTTCGACACTCATGATTGTCGGAACCTTTACATTCATTACGACCCCCAGTTTTCTTCGAGAAAAAGCTTTCCCAAACCACTCACGCGCCCGCAAGGTCACCGCCATCGATTTCCGCGAAAAAAGCAGGGCAGAAGACAGGCATTCCTGATTTAAGGCGGTGAACTGGGACCCCAAGTTTACTCATCAGTAAATACCTATCGGCCTCTCAGGCCCTCTGGCAGTACCGGCTGACGCTTGCGGTAGAGATCCCGAACTGCTTCGCCGTCTGGGCAATGCTGGCGGCATTGGCCTTGCGCCAAGCCACGACTTCCTCGGGGTCCGCTGCAGGGAGACGGCCTAGGCTCACCTTGCCCCTGTGGGTCTTGCCAGTCTTCTCTAGAGACCTTCGGGCCTCCTCCCGTCCCGCTGCGGTCCTTTCAGCGATCCGGCGGCGCTCCATGTCGGCCACCTGCGCGAGAACAGCCAGGACCAGTTCACCCACGCCCCGGCCAATCGGCCCGAGGCCGTGAATGTCCACGGTCACCCCGGCGTCCAACAGGCGACGGACGGTGGCCTGTACGTCAAGCGCATCGCGGCCCAGCCGGTCCACCGCATAGACACAGACCGTGTCCCCCTCGCGCACATAGGCAAGGAGATCGGAGAAGCCGGGGCGGCTGGCAGCAAGCGTTGCGCCGCTCACGCCCTCGTCGGAGAACTCACGGTCGAAGGTGCCGCCCATGGCACCCCGCTGGGATGCGATGGACTGGTCGGTGGTGCTGACGCGGTAATAGGCAATGCGGGACAAGGCGGTCTCCATCAGAAGTTACCCGCGCCATATGAGGCATGCCTCACAATGTGTCAATGTATCTTGTGATGGAGAGGTGCAGGGCCGATTGGCCGTGCCTCACAAGGATCAACTTGTGAGGGTACGCTATGCATTGGAGGATACCGCATTGTAAACTTGATATTAAATGACTCATCTTACTCGATTTCGCAGGATCATTGGAGAGGAGACATTAGTGAAGTTACTAGTCCTGCTGATTTTCGCGATAACGCTTATTTCTTCCGTCATGACGGCCATCAACGGTTTCTTCCTTGGTGGCGCTGCGCTGCTGTTTGGGACATTGCTAGGGTTTTCAGCTGGCGCAGGAAGCAAGACCCATTTCTTGCAGGGAAATCCAATGCGGGGTGTCATTGTGGGCGGAATTATTCTCGCCATCGCAGTCGCCCTTCCCAATTATGCAAACGTTATAGTCAACATCCTGAGCTTCGAAATGACCGGAGGCTCATGGTCGATTCTTGCTGCTGTGTTGGGCTTCGCTGCTGCAACGCCAGCTGACACGATATCCCGGACTGCCATCGAAGCCGAAGACATAGCTTCTGAGCAGAACCCCCTGCCCTAGGTTAATGCCGCCGGAGCCGCCGGGCGAGCATTGCCCGTGATTATGGGGCGCTCAACCTCGGAAGCTCCGGCAGCACCCGGTGCACCCCCGCCCCACGGGGGGACACGCGGGCTTATCTTATTCGATATGGCGCTTCGGATTTTTTCGGCAAAACTAACCGGGCGCGGTCAGGCTGCCTGCAGTTCTTCCTGCATCCAAACCGGTGCCCAGTCTCCGAATGCTTCGTCGAAGGCATCTGCTTCCTCATCGTCTTCACCTTCGGGTTCCTGCAGGGCGTCAAGGGGAAGTCGGGACGGGGGCAAATGCCAAGACCGTTTCATTTCGCGGGTGCGGTCTAGAGTGGTAGTGGCTTGTTCGAGAATGCGGGCTGCATCGGCAGCGGCCTCGAATGTTTTGCAGATCTTCGCAGCGCGCCTGCAGGCCTCGCGTTCTGCATGGCGGCAGGCAAGCTCGGCGATTGAAATGAAGCCGGGGGTGTCTTTCACCCGCATGCGGTGCATGCCCTGCGGTGTCTCCTTCACGGCCTGCAAGGCCCTTGTGGATCTTCCACGCTTCATCGCCGCCCAGATGTCATCTCTGAGCGCGATGGTGCGCTCCTCGCGCTCTATGCGCTTGGCATGTTTGCGGTCGTCCCGTGCGGTTTGCTGACAAGCACTGCATCGAGACGTTCGCAGATCGCTGTCCGCGCGGCGGCGAGGAAAGTCGTCAATTGGCAGCAGACTGCTGCATCCGAAACAGAACTTGTGACCGGCGGGGACCGGAACGGGTGGCGTCTTGGCCATGGGGCAACTCCAGTGCAGCGTAAGGCCGCTTTTTTCTGGCATGGGTGATGGGGCGGGTGCGTTGGTCCCCGAGGGCGACACACCGTGCGGAAATGTCGCCCTTACGGGGCCTTTTTGGACCCTCTCGGGGCCGTTAGGGATCAGCCTTCGCTGACCTTCGGAACAGGACGGACGGCATAGAGGGCGCAGCGCGGCACCCCGCAGTCCTGCACCTGCTGACGCCAGCCGCCCGGTTCTTCCTTGTCGTAGGAACAGGACTTGCAATGGGCGTTGATTGCAGCGCGCAGGGAAATGCGATCAGCCATCAGCTTCCGCTCCCCAGACCATAGTCCTTGCGCCAATCCCGCGAGGTGACCGGCGTGAGACCGGGTGTATCGGCGGGAGTGACGTTGGAGACCGCAGGGTCTTCAGGCTTCGGAGGTTTGCTCGGGAGAACCGTCGGGGTTCGCCCAGGTGCTGTGACCGGCTTGCCCATGCTGACAATGCGCATCCCGTTACCGAGATCCGTGACGGACTGCTGGTGCCTTTCGGCGTAGGCGGGCGACCTCGGATCGTTCGGGTTCAGGAGCCGGGGCCGGTCCCAGACATGCTTGGACCGGATAACCCGGGCTGGACGGCCACGCATCAGCGCGGACCACCCGGCAGCATCTTGGCGCGGGCATGAGCCAGCGTGTTAATGCGCTCTTCGCGGACCATTTCAGCGGCACGGCGCTTGGCTTCGGCTGCGATGGCTCGCTCCTCGTCAACGCGCTTAAGGGTCCGTGCGGACTGATCCATTGCGCGCTGCAGACGCTTCGCCCCCTCAATACCGAAGCTGCCGTCCTCATTCATCAGAAGGCGCTGGCGGCGCTTGAGATCGGCGATGTTGGCGGCATAGCCCCGACGCCTCTCGGCGCTCAGGGACGGAACCTCGACAGGCTCGTTCTTCCCGGTCTGATCGTTAAAGCGGTTTTCGAAGTGGACGCGATCAAGCTGCTTCTGGAAATAGGCGATCTGGTCATGCATCTGGCGGAACTCGCCAGCGATCTCAGACATCTCCTTGTGGAACTGGGTGGCGGTTTCACCGACACCGGTCTGACCACGGCTGATGGCGAGTACCTGCCGGAACTTGGCCCGAACTAACTCCGGCTCGCGCTCTTCCCGCTCAGCGGGGGACAAGCCAAACAATTGATCTTGGATCTCGCGCTGGTGTTCCGGTGCAAGGGCTTCAATCGAAGGGGTGCTGTTTTTCAGATTGACGAAGTGACCGCCAGTGGACGGGACGTCATCGATGGGATCCATGGAAAGGATCCGGTCGGAGTAGGTCTGCAGGTCGGTGTCGTTGTCGGTGGTGTTATCATCAGCCATGGGGTTGGCCTTTCATTCTGGTGTGGGACTAGCGGGTGGGGATCCGCATGCGGTTAAGCTCGGCGATCCCGCAGGGTGCCGAGGGCGGAGAAAAATGGTTCCTTCTCCGAGGGTGAGGGTTATTTCAGAGAGGCCCCTGAACCGGGTTCACTGGAACGGGGATCTTG
The DNA here is from genome assembly GCF_001661965.1 of Croceicoccus mobilis. GTDB lineage: Bacteria > Pseudomonadota > Alphaproteobacteria > Sphingomonadales > Sphingomonadaceae > Croceicoccus > Croceicoccus mobilis. The sequence continues at coordinate 935,393 of NZ_LYWZ01000022.1, read as the reverse complement.
GAAGCGGGAAGGCTGCAGGTTCGACCAGCCATGCCTTGCGCATCATTCGGTTTCCCGACGGTGCCCTATAGGTTCCCCTAAAGGTTACATCCTTCAGTTCTCATCCCCCCCGAGGGTGAGGGTTAATTCAGAATGGCGGATTTCTGCGGGGATGCGAGGTGCCCGGCAAACCAAACGGTTTCCTTCTCCGAGGGTGGGGATTAATTCAGTAAGGCCCCGAAACCGGGGTATTGGGGTCGGTGAGTTGGCTGCGCTCAATGGTGCAAGCCCCATCCAGTCATGCTGCAGGCAGCGGCAGGGTAACTGCAGGCGATCCCTAGGTGCCCTTAAGGTACACCAACAGATCCCTATCCTGAGTTTCATCCCCCCGAGGGTGGGGATTAATTCAAACTGGCTGATTTCTGCGGGTTTGCGGATCGACGGCAGGACTTCCTTGGTGACCCAATCTTGGAAGACGGCGACACCGGGACGACTGCGCTGGGCGCGCATGATCAGCTTATAAAGGCCGCTCTCGCTGATGATGCCTGCGGTTGACCCGCCCTTCCCCCCGAAACTTACGGGGGTCATCCGGCCTTCGCTCTGGTCGAGCGCCCCCATATACTTTCCGGTGCCTCCCCTGACGTTCAGGCCGAGGCATCGGCAGGCATCCGCAGCGTGGAACCAAGGCTCCCCGTCGATCATCACATGGCGAAGCTGCTGGTCATTGAAGGTGTGCGCGAGTGCGGTGTTCCCCACTCTCCCGCAGATCAACTGTGGGAGTTAGTGCCCACGCCCACTTACCGCTCACAACCCCCAATCTGTTTGGGGGTAGCAGCAGCGATGGACGCGCCACCACCCGTAGCTAGTGAGATTGGAACAACTCAGCCCGCAGCCCCGGCATCCCTGAAAATGTGCCCGTCTTGCCGATAAAGTCGGAAGAGGCAGCCGAAAGGGGACCGCAGGTGCCGGAATGGGCAGGCCTATCGAAAAAGACGGGAAAACGGCGTCATTTCTGACCATCCCGCAGATGCGACAGGTCTAGCCCCGGATAGCGGATCTTCGCGACGGCCTCGGCCTTCTGGCGCATAGAAAGCCCATCGCCGTAGATACGGCTGGATCCCGGTTCTGTCCGTCGCGCCAATGCAAGCGCCGTCCGCTCGGGCAACTCAGCCTCGCGCAGCCGATCCTCGAAACAGTGCCGGAATGAGTGCATGCCAAGCTTGCGACCTTCCAGCCCCAGCTTCTTCACATGCGCGCTGAACCGCTCGCCTAGCTTCGCCCCAACCTGCCCTCGGCTATTGGCGGCACCCTCGGGGAACAGCAGGGTCTCTCTGGCGTCCCTGCGCGCTTCCACATGGTGCATGAAGCCAAGGCGGATCAATTCAGGGTGCAGCGCCAGCGTGGCGCGGGCATCCTTCGTCTTGAGTTTGCGGGTGTCGTAGGGCCGGATGTGGATCACCGGAATATCACCATCCGTGCCGACGTCCTCCACTCGCAGGCCAGCCGCCTCTCCGTTTCGCAAGCCATGGTACAGGCACAGCAGCGGCACCCAATAGCGCCCCGGCTTGTCCCGGTCAGGGGACCATGGAGCAGTCCACGGCCCTGATGCGAAGATAGTGTTCAGTTGCTCGATGGTGAATGGATCCCGGCGTTCGGAATCGTCCACCGGATCATAGACCGACAACCCCTCAAACGGACTTGAAGCAATCCATTGCTCACGCCTCGCCCAGTTGAACAGGGAGGCGATATGCAGGAGATACCCGTCATTGATCGTCTTCGGCGAAATGGTCTGCAGTTTGAGCGCCCTGCCCTTCTCCACCGCCTGCGGCACCGTCAGGCCCGCCAGTTCCTTCCGTTTGCCGATCTGCGTCGGCAGCTGCCTCAGAACCTCGACAACGTCCCTTGCGTCCTCACGGGTGATGCTCGCGACCGTTCGATCTGGGAAGACGTCACGCAGGAGCCGGAAGACGGCGGGCTTAGCTTTCTTCGTCGATCCGCTCCAGCCGGGGGCCTTATCGGCTTCGTAGGCGGTAATGAGGGCGTCGAGGGTTCGACCTTCGGATTGCTCGCCGGGGTCTGCCGGGGCATCTAGCAGGGCTGCGTCAGATGGGACGAAGTCCGCCTTCCCGTCCAGATTGGCTGCAGCGGCCTCATGGAGCGACACGAAGGCGCGCATCAGCATGCGGTGCAGAAACTCCAGCGAGGGCGATTCCTCGGGCAGGGTAATGTCAGCCCGCTTCATCAACTCCCGAGCGATGCCAGTCACTGCGCCATATTCGTTCCGCCCCAGCATGGCCTGCGCGCCCTTGAGCCGTTGGTGCATAAGCGCCTGCAGTTCCTGATGCTGGATCGGATCAAGCTGGCGACTGGTGACGTAGCGGGGAAGAGCCTCGCGATAGAAGTCCGCAGCCATGCGATGCGCTTCGGCATCCGACAGGGATCCTCGCGGCTGCGCTGACAGCCGATCCCGGGCCTCCTGCACCCGCCGCTCGTATTCCGCAGAGATAAAAGGGAGGCGCTGCTGCGCGAGTTTCCTGTCCTCTTCGCCCGTGGAGGCGTTGAACTCTCCCTTGAGAATCGCAGAAACATCACTCGGCCAACGCTTGCGCACCTGCCACTTCGCCGATCCCTTCCGGCGCGATAGCTTGAACATGTTCTCCATGCCTTCCGTGTAGCACATTTGTGTAGCAACGGGAGGGCGGAAACCCTTGTTTTTCAGCGATTTCTGAAGGTTAGCACCGGGTGGTGGCAGGGCTAGATTCGAACCTTCAAACTAAAGCCTTGTTTTGTGTATGTTTTATTAAGAGGAATTATAATTCCCCCACATCTACCCCCACAATTTCCGCAAGTTAAGTGGAAGTCACAATGATCCAGCTCAGGTGGTGCCCCACCAATCGAGCTACCTCCACAAACAGGGCTGGAGCCACGTAGATCAACCATTTACTACTGTATACACAAGGTCTAAACAACTGACGTAGTGAAAGAATTCTTTTTCCAGATAAAGCCCTGAGGGGGGAATAGAATTGATATGATGGGTGGTGCATTACCCATCGCTCATAAAAAATTTCCAGATTTTTTAATTAGCTGTCAAAAAAAATTGAATTTCATATTCAATTTACTGTCACAAACTTGCCAGTTTTGGTGTTTACCACCCCGTGACTCCCACTCGAAACGTAAACATCACCGTTACCGTCTGTGTAGAGGCCGGGACCGGATCGGGAAAGGTTTACCGGAGGGCTCGGCATATTCAGCGGGCTACTAGACGACGCACCGATATGTTGCCGACTAGCCGAGTCATTGCCATAGGAACTGGCCACCGAATTGCGAGCGCCTATCGGCAAGCTTCTGGCCAATGCGTCGCGCTGTGCTTGGTCGTATGCTGCAACTGATTCAGAATATGCATTGCTGGGCGCAGAATTTCTGATCTCAGATTGCGACATTTGCCGCTGTGGCGACGCCCAGTTGTTATAGCTCCCGCCATCCTCTCGATTCCTCTCCAGAATCTCGTTCACATCGGCGATGAAGGTGTCGTTGATTTCATCTATCGCGGCCTCTGAGGGGCCATCGGCAATGGTCCGAGAGTCAATAGCATCGAGAACAGCGAAGCTCAGTATCATCGCGCCGCAAACAAGCAGAACGGTTCGCCCCGTATTTTCCATCAATCTCCCCCTCAAGCAGCAAAAGGTAGATACATACTATAGTTGGTAAAATCGGACTATGTAAGTTGCGATCCGTCACTGCATGGATATGCGACAACTGGTCGGGAGCAATTTTGCACGCCTGCGCCGGCAGATGGGGTTCACCCAAGAGGAAATAGCCGCTCGATCCGGGTTCAGTCAGCAATACATCAGCAGCCTTGAGCGCGGGCAACGCAACCCAACCATCATCACCCTCTATGAATTAGCCCAAGCGCTTGGCGTCAGCCACGTCGATTTGGTTCTGCCAGAGGATCAGGTCGCTACATGACTGACGGAGGGTCGCGAGACGGTTGAGCATTTAGCCTGAGAAACCGGGGGGAACCCAGTAGCGAGGGCTTTGGCCCGATCCGGACCATTTGCGCCGACGCTCCCAACCTAGCTCGTGCAATACCGGACTAAGAAACCGTCCCTGCGTGCCGAGCGCACTCTCCAACTCGACCATCCCATAAGCGCGATTCCGGCTAACCTCAGGAACGGTCGCAAACCAATCGATAAAGCGCTGCCTCAGGTCTGGCTTGAGTGTCTGTTCAGTTCTCTCTTGGGCTTCGAGCCCTCGCTTCAGCGAGCGAACATAGGCTGACGACATCGTAATCTCTCTGAATTTCGCTGGTGGTGGCATCGGCGTTGCTCTCACAAGCGTCAATTTCGACATTAGAAGGAGCAAAAGGGTGGAAAGGGCGGCTTTCTCCAGAAAGCCTGTCCATGAGATTTACTCTTCCGAACTTTAAGGAATTGAACGTCAATCCGGCCCTCCCTGACCTGCCCCTCAGTCACAGTACAGAGGCCCGCAAACCGGAATAGAATTTCTTCCCATTGCTCGGCCTGTTCGGGAAGCCTCTCTCGTTCAGTCGCACCGTGAAGGTTTTCTTCGTGCCTGCCTTGTGCCCATTGCTGTCACACCAATGCCGCCACTTCGCGAACAGCTCCTGATCATGTACCCGACCTGCCGGGTCGGCAATTGTGCAATCTGCCAGAAACTCGCCCAACAAGTCACTGTCGCTGCGATACTGACGTTGTTCGGCAAGGATCGTCGGGCTGAGGGAAAGGTTTCCGGTGGCCAGATACTGGCGTGCACCTTCGATCATCCAGCGGAGAATGCCGTTACGTTCGGCCCACAGCTTGGCCTCAAGATGCTTGTCACAGCTTGCTCCCTCGAACTTCTGCCGGAATGGCAGGACGATAATCCGCCGCCAGATGCCATCATCATCGCCCTTGATGATGGGCCGGTGGTTAGTGCGTACCCAGACCGTGAAGCGCGGATCGAAGGTGCGGAACCCCTCGTACAGCTCCCGCGCCGAAATGGGCTCTCGCCCGGCCAGCGCCTTCACCGCCTGTTCGTCCATTTGCATCCCGGCAGGCAATTCGTTCACCGATACAAGGCGCGCTCCCTCTAGCATCGCGATGTCACCGCGCGGGCCGTGATCGTCGCGCCGCCGCGTGGCAAGCAACGAATGCGGAGCTACCTTGCTGTAGCCGCCAATGATCCTATTGACGATGTTGCCGAAGATCGACTTGCCGTTGGCCCCGAACCCAATGCAGAAAACGATAATCTCTTCGGTGTTCAGGCCGGTAAGGGTGTAGCCCAACGACCGTTGCACTGAATGGATAGTCGCCTGATCACCTGCGAATACCTCGTCCAAAAACTGAACCCATCGCGGGCAGGTTGCCGCCATATCGTAGTCAGCCTCGCAGTGCCGCGTGATGAGCATGTCCGAGCGATTGGGGACCAAAGCGCCGGTTGTCAGGTCCACAACGCCGTTGCCGACACCAAGCAGCATGGGATTAGCGTCTAACTCATCGGATGAAGTGGACATGCCCGGTTCGGACTGCGCGAGTTCCAGAGCGGCCTTGAGCCGTGTGATATTGTGGGCCGCCATCGCCTCCCGGACACGCCCCTTGCCGCGATCCTGATCAACCGCGAGGCTTGCCGCTGCATCGGCCATCATGGCTTGGGCTGCATGTTTTGCAGCTTCAAGTTCCTGCCCCTGATCGCACATTGCCCATCGATCACAGGACCAGTGCAACCATTCATTGTGGCCATGGACGTAGAGCATCTTTCCGCCAAACATCCCGGCAAAATGTCGGGCGTTGCGAATGTCGCCATGCACGGTCCAGTCAACGGGGTGATAGGACGCAGCCGCAGGTATAGCAGGTGACAATGGTGGTGAGGTGGCAACTGCCAGCGGGAATTGCTCGGGCATGATCCAGCCATTTTGCTTGGCATGGTGGAACAGGGTGGCGACCGTAATGCCCTTCGTTGGGTCAAAGGCCTTGATCAGTGTGGTAGTGGCGACCCTATCATAGCGAGAGGTCGCACCTTGGCTCCAGCCGTGGACAATCTGTGCTGCGCATTTCCAGCCCGTGGACATGATTGCCCAGGCGACATTGCGCCAAGTGGCATAGTCTATGTCCGGCGATACATAATCAAGCGCGGACTCCATCAAAGTCATGCCCCAAAGGCCCTCCACCAAAGGACCAAATCCCGGCTGGGGCGTAAAGCCCTGCGGAGCGAAGCCCGGCGGCAATGCCACGGGTGTCGCAGGAGCTTTGGCCTTCGTCCGGATTGCCAATTCGCCTTGCCATACCTGCAAGAGCGCATCGGGAATCGCGGGCAGATTGCGCCAATCTCCCGGCCCGCCCCACTGATACGGTTTACCGGTATCAGGGTGGATCGACGGCGGAAGCACATCCTGCATCGAGTTGCCCCCGGCATCGGCACAACGAAATTCAAGGATCATCGCCCCGTCATCGTCCTTGATCTGCAAGGTGTGGACCGGTGCGTTGACGCTTGCAGGCAGTCCGAAGAGCAGCTTGGCGCGTCCAGCCCGACCAGAGACAATCTCCACGCAGTCAGGAGTCGCGAACAATTGCGCAAGGTTTACACCGCGCGCCAGCAGCCATTGCGAGGCCTCACCCCAGTCATCCACATCCAGCGCCATCGTTCGTGACCACGCATGAAGCAATCCAACGTTACCTATCAGAGACACCGCTGCGGTGGGGCACGCAATTGCATTCGCGGGCAGATTCCAACCTATCGCGGTTGGGCCTTTGCGACCTAGCGGGATTGCGCAAACGGCCAAGCCGTGACGCACATAATCAACCGCTTGGGTGCCGGTATGCATGCTCGGCTTAGCTGTCATGGCGAGCTTCCCACGAAATGATGAGGGGAGCACCATTATCGCCGCGCTGTGCTTGCATGGCCGCAAAGGCATAGCCATCCAAAAAGTCGCGGAATGCGTCCCTAGCCTTGGCGTCTCCGATTTTCGCCAGAGCGGACATGGTTGCGCTGACGTAACGGTGCCTTGCGGCTTTGATCTGAGCGTGCGCCAACTGCAAGGTTTCAATCATACGAGAGCACTGCAAAAACTCTCGTCGCGCCTGCATGGCATCAATCTCGGCAACCAGCGCCGCGCGTTCCAGCGTCTCACAGAACAAATACTCTGCGACCAATCCCCCGGCTGGCAAAGCATCTTCCATCAGAGCAGTAGCCCCGGCCATGGCATCGAGCGCCCCGGCGGCATCTTCGAAATGGTGTGCCGAGATAGCGGCCCAGATGTCACCATCAGGATGCCCCACAATCCGGGCAGTTTTCCATGCGAGCCTCTCCATCACACGCCTGCCAGTCGTCGCAGGCTCTCGATAACCACGAGACGCCGCGATCCGATTTTCACGCTTTCGACCTGCCCACTGGCAATCAATTCATCGAATTTTGTCGATCCGATGTCCCCCAGCATCCGGCGACCGTTCGCCTTAGATGTGAGCAAGGGCTCAGGTGAATCTGCATGCATTTTGGATACTCCGACACGGCCGTGCCTGATTGCTTCTGGCCGTGGCGGAATGGTGGCGGTGACGTGAACACCTTAATAGGTGCCATGATTTACTTGGTGTTCTGATTCGATTTCCGACGCCCAGCCTTAGTACGCCCATACAATGGAGCTACCCGCGCCCAAGCACGATCAAAACCTCGACCGGAGAGCCGCTGGCCGAAGTGCTTTCTCGCGTCGACCGCAATTGCCTTTTTCCCCTTCCTAGCTGTTGGATCAGCCTCGAATTGCCTATGCAACCACACTTCACAGTCGCGCTCCGCTTTCCCGGTGGAATGGTTGGACGCTGACAGAAGCCTATCAAGTTGATTGCGATCAACGCAGACATAATCGAAGCCACCGGGACCAGCTTCTGCCTCAAACGTGTCAGCGAAATCATCACCGCTACCGCTCCCAGAAAACAACGCGTCACGGTAGTGGATGAATAGGCGGTTCTGCAGGCAATCGGCTTGATCGAGTAGCTTGAGTGCTCCGATGTTCGGAGCGGCATCCGTCGACTGGGTGATGGGCTTTCCCCAAATTTTCAAATCGCCCCTGTAACCGGCATAACATAAGGTCTGAGCGGCCTGCCTAAGCCTAGCACGTGCAGCAGTGGGGCAACACTTCCAGCGTCCATCTTCCATGGCGATTGGCACAAGCCTTGCGGGCGTCGGATCGCTGAAAGCCAGCGCAGTCAGTGCTTGCATAAGGGTGTAGGTCGAATGGCCACTCATTTGCAGCCCCTCGCCTTCTTGCTGGGTATGACTTTCCCGCTCCCTGCCGTGCCGCTGGCGCAGTACCGGCCCCAGTCCGCCATGAGCTTAACACGCTGACCCGGCTGGCCGGGTGTGCCGAGATAGGTTGTTCGACGATAGGCAGCCTGCACAGCGTCTGGGGTCTTGTGCGCCAGCGCTGCCTCAACCACAGCATCAGGATAGCCCTCGTTCGCTGCCCAGTCTGTCAAGGCCGAGCGAAATCCGTGAACATGATAAGGCTCGCTCATGTCGCGCAGCACCTTGAGCAACGTCATGTCGGACATGGGCTTACCGGTCGCACCGGGGAACACCTGATCGGTGCCCTCCAGCTTCAAGGCTGCCGCTTTTGCCAGCACCGCCAACGCTGCATCGGACAGTGGAACCATGTGCGCCTTGTTGCGCTTCATGTGAGCGGCTGGAATCGTCCACAAGCGAGCTTCAAGGTCAAATTCCTCCCATGTCGCCAATCGGACCTCTTGGCTGCGCACCCCGGTCAGCACCAGCAATTCCAGTGCCAAACGACCGTATGACGGCTTGCGGCGCAAAGCGATGAGGAAACCGGGCACGGCAACATAGGGCATTGCCTTACGGTTCCCCCGCTCCTTTACCTGCCGGGGGAGGCCGCGTCCGGCTTTCAGGCTGCCATTGCCCGAAGGGGCTTCAGTTGAGCGCCAGCCCTTCGCGTGGGCATAGTCCAACACGGCACAAATCCGGTTGCGCACCTGCCGCGCGGTTTCCGGGATCTCCTGCCAAATAGGGGTCAATACCGTGATAATGTCCGGAGCCATGATGCTGCCGGTCGGCATGTTGCCCAGCTTCGGGAATGCGTAGTTCTCCAAGCTGGCGAGCCACTGGCGCGTATAGATCGCGCTTTTCCAGCCTGCCTCGTTTTCTGCGTGATACTGGCGCGCGGCTTCGCGGAACGTCACCTTTGCGGCAGCCTCGTCCTTCTTTTCTGCAAGAACATCGCGGCGCTCCACCTTGACCGCCTTGCGAAGTCCGTTGGCCTTTTCGCGGGCTTCCGCAAGCGACAGCAAGCGAGCCGAGCCCAGCCCGATGTCTTGGCGCTTTCCGTCGCGCTGGAGACGCAAAGTCCATGATGCGCCGCCACGTTTATCCACTTTGAGGAACAGCCCATCCCCGTCCTGATAGGTGCCGGGATTCGCCAAATGCGCCTTCACCGCAACTGCCGTCAGCTTGCCCATGTCATTCCCCCACACTTTCTTCCCCGCCATCCGGGGATCAGAGTGTGGGGGAAAACCAATCCTCCCCCACACTTCCCCCACATTCCGGTCCGGCTGGAGACGAATTGCAGCGGGCACAGGCGGGCCTGTGCGGGGACAATACCCTAGAACTTCTGGGGTTTCTACGGGATTCGGCGTGTTTGAGCGGGAAGCACGGTGGTGGACAGGGCTGGATTCGAACCAGCGTACGCTTGCGCGGGCAGATTTACAGTCTGCTGCCTTTAACCACTCGGCCACCTGTCCACACCGGTGCATATAGGGGCCTCGAAAAGCCCCGTGCCGAGTTCCCGAAAAGGGAAGTCTCTGGCCGAGAGGCGCCCCTTTGGCGAAGCTGCGCTTGCCTGTCAATGGGGGTGCTGGCAACAGCGCACGCAATACAGGATTTCGTCGGGCATATTCCCCGGCTCAAGGAGCATTACGTGGCAAAAAAAAGCGATAAGAAAGTTTTGCGCGGTCGCGCGGGCCGGATGCAGGGCGGACGCGGCAGCGGGCGTGCGACCAAGGGGGCGGTGCGGCTTTGGGGTCGGCACGCTGTAGTCGCGGCGATGGAGAACCCCGAGCGCTCCATCAACCGCATCTGGGCCACCCACGAGATGATGGACGAGCTGAAGGCCGAGGGAATAGAGCCCGCTGCCGACGTCCGCGTCGAATATGCGCAGGGACCGGACCTTGCGCGACTCGTATCGCGCGATGCGCCGCACCAGAACATCGTTATCGAATGCGATCCCCTGCCCGAGCTGTTTCTGAAAGACGTACTGGACGGCGATCCGGCCGCGCCCGTCGTCATGCTCGACCACGTGACCGATCCGCATAATGTCGGCGCGATCATGCGCTCTGCCGCTGCGTTCGGCGCGGCCTGCATCGTGACGCAGGACCGCCATGCCCCGCCCGAATCGGGCGTACTGGCGAAATCGGCATCGGGCGCGCTGGAAACCCTGCCATGGGTACGCGTGGTGAACCTTGCCCGCGCTCTGGATGAGCTGGCCGAGGCCGGATACTGGCGCATCGGTCTCGACGGCGATGGCGAAGTGACCTTGGGCGAGGCATTGCCAACCGGCCCCGTCGCGCTGGTGCTGGGTGCCGAGGGCGATGGCCTGCGTTTCAATATCGGCCAGCATTGCGACCAGATCGCGCGCCTGCCGATCGAATCGGCGGTTGAGAGCCTCAATGTCTCCAACGCCGCGGCCATCGCGCTTTACGCCGCCAACATGCGGGCACATTATAGACCGGAATAGATGCACACAGTCGAAGGGGGGATCGACGATGTTTCAAAGCACCATCCTGCGCCATGCGCGCGTCGCCGTTCTGGCCGCAGGCGCGCTGGCGCTTTCGGGCTGCCTGTTCACGCCTGGTAAGTTCACGTCAGAGCTCGTGCTGACCAAGGGCGGGAAGTTCGCCTTCAGCTATGAGGGCGAGATCTCGACCATGGGCCTGTCGCAGATGGCGAAGATGGACCAGGGCGAGCCGTTCGAAGCGCATTGCATGGACGACGAGGGCGAAGTGCGCGACTGCACTAACGCCGAAAGCGACGAGCAATATGGCGAGTGGGAAGCAGAGCAGGCGAAGGACGCCGCCGAAAAGCAGCAGTTCATGAAGATGTTCGGCGGCATGGACCCGTCAGACCCGGAAATCGCTGCAAAGCTGGTCGATACGTTGAAGAAGCTGCGCGGATGGGAGCAGGTCTCCTATCGCGGCGATGGCATTTATGACGTCAGCTTCAAGGCGAGCGGTGTGCTCACCCATACGTTCATGTTCCCGATTGTCGAAGACATGCCGCCGATGGGCTATTTCGTGTCTGCCATCCCGCGCGCCGATGGCAGCGTAAAGGTTGAGGCCCCCGGCTTTGGCGGGGATAATGGCGGCATGGGTCCCGGCAGCATGGGCATGATGGCCGCCATGGGCGCGATGCAGCAGCAGGGCGGTGAGGACATGGCCGAAATCGTGCTGCCCGATGGCACTTTCACCATCCGCACCGATGGCGAGATCCTTACCAACAATACCGACGACGGGCCTGCCATGGACGGCAAGATGCGCGTGCTGAGCTGGACCGTGGACCAGACCAGCGACACCGCGCCCATGGCGCTGATCCGCCTGAAATAATCAACGCGCCTATAGGGCAAAAGAAAACCGCGCGAGAAGCTTGATGCCTCTCGCGCGGTTTCTCGTGGCGCTGGCAGGGATTAGGCCCCGCCGCGCTTCACGGTCGAATCTTAGTTCACCGCGTCCTTCAGGCCCTTGCCGGCCTTGAACTTCGGCTGGGTCGATGCCTTGATGGTCATCGGCTCGCCGGTGCGCGGGTTGCGGCCGGTAGAGGCCTTGCGCTTGGCAACCGAGAAGGTGCCGAAGCCCACGAGACGCACTTCGTCACCCTTCGCAAGCGAAGCGGAGATTGCATCGAATACACCTTCCACCGCCTTGGTGGCGTCGCTGCGCGAAAGCCCGCTCGTCTCGGCGACTTCGCTGATCAGCTCGTTCTTGTTCATTTGGGTAAACCCCCTTCAATCCAGATTCGTAATTATCAACTCACACGAGCCCCGCCGCTGACGGCTGCGACCCGTAATCGCGGATGGCGGGAAGTGAGCATTTTTTACACTTATGTCAAAGCCAAATCCGCCCCGGAATGCGCGAAATTCCGCGATTTTTTTCACGAAACCGGTCTCAATTGCGACGAACCGTGTGCAGATGCGATATGCCGGAACGATATGCTGCAGTGCACATAAAGAAATGACACTATGATGTGGCGAGACCGCGCAATGAGCGGCAATGCGGGCAGCGCGATTCGGCACGCCGCCCGGCAATTACTGACAGCTGGGTGACCGCTTCGCGACCAGCCTAGTGTGCGGTGCGGGAGACATTGTCGCCGCCTGCCGGAACATTGGGCTGGCTGGCCAGATCGTCCTCCTCGTTCCATTCGATCGGCATGACAGGTTCCGCCAGCGCGCGCGCCAGCACCTGGTCGACATGCTCGACCGGAACGATCTCGAGCCGCTCGATGATATTCGCCGGAATCTCGACAAGGTCCTTCTTGTTCTCTTCCGGGATGAGCACGGTGGTGATGCCGCCGCGCAGCGCGGCGAGCAGCTTTTCCTTCAGCCCGCCAATCGCCAGCACGCGGCCGCGCAGCGTGACCTCACCGGTCATCGCCACATCGGCGCGCACCGGAATGCCGGTCAGCGTCGAAACAATGGAGGTGACCATGCCGATACCCGCGCTCGGCCCGTCCTTGGGCACGGCGCCTTCGGGAAGGTGGATATGGATATCCTTGTGACGGAAGATCGAGGGCTTGATCCCGTAATGCGGAGCGCGCGCCTTCACGAAGGAGAAGGCCGCCTGAACACTTTCGTTCATGACTTCGCCCAGCTTGCCGGTAGTGCGGACATTGCCCTTGCCGGGCACGGTCACGCTTTCGATCGTCAGCAATTCGCCGCCAACCTCGGTCCAGGCAAGTCCGGTGACGCCGCCGACCTGGTTCTCCTCTTCGGAAACGCCATGGCGGAATTTGCGCACGCCCGCATAGTCGCCAAGGTTTTCGGGCGTGATCGTGACCGCCTCGGTCTTGCCCTCAAGGATTTCACGCAGGCTCTTCCGCGCCAGACGCGCGATTTCACGTTCAAGCGTGCGGACGCCAGCCTCACGGGTATAGTAACGGATCAGGTCGCGCAGGCCTTCCTGCGTCAGCGTGAATTCGCCCTTCTTCAGCCCGTGCAGCTCGACCTGCTTTTCGACGAGGTGACGTTCGGCGATCTCCACCTTCTCGTCCTCGGTATACCCCTCGAGCCGGATGATCTCCATGCGGTCGAGCAGCGGCTGCGGCAGGTTCAGGCTGTTCGCGGTGCACACGAACATGATGTCCGAAAGATCGTAGTCGATCTCAAGGTAATGGTCCTGGAACTTGGCGTTCTGTTCGGGATCGAGCACTTCGAGCAAAGCCGAAGCGGGATCGCCGCGGAAATCCTGGCCCAGCTTGTCGATCTCATCCAGAAGGAACAGCGGATTGCTGGTCCCTGCCTTCTTGAGGTTGGTGACGATCTTGCCAGGAAGCGAGCCGATATAGGTGCGGCGGTGGCCGCGGATCTCGGCCTCGTCGCGCACGCCGCCCAGCGACTGGCGCACGAATTCGCGGCCCGTCGCCTTGGCGATCGACCGGCCAAGCGAGGTCTTGCCGACGCCCGGAGGGCCGACGAGGCACAGGATCGGACCCTTCAGCTTGTTGGTGCGCGCCTGCACGGCCAGATATTCGATGATCCGGTCCTTGACCTTGTCGAGCGCGTAGTGATCGGCATCGAGCACGGTCTGCGCGGCGCCAATGTCCTTTTTCAGGCGCGACTTCTTGCCCCAAGGCAGGCCCAGCAGCACGTCGAGATAATTGCGGATGACGGTCGCCTCGGCGCTCATCGGCTGCATCGACTTCAGCTTCTTCAGTTCCGCCGTGGCCTTGGCCTTGGCTTCCTTGGACAGCTTGGTCTTCTCGATCTTCTCGGCGAGTTCGGCCAGCTCGTCGCCGTCTTCGCCGTCACCGCCCAGTTCGGACTGGATCGCCTTCAGCTGTTCGTTGAGATAATATTCGCGCTGCGTCTTTTCCATCTGCCGCTTCACGCGGCCGCGAATGCGGCGCTCCACCTGCAGCACGCCCAGTTCGCCTTCCATGAAGGAGAGCGACATTTCGAGCCGCTTTACAGGGTCCCGCTCGGTCAGCATCGCCTGCTTGTCCGAAACCTTGGCCGCGATATTGGCCGCGACCGCATCGGCAAGGCGCGAAGCGTCGTCGATTTCGTTCAGCTGGTCGCCCGCATCGGCCGACAGCTTCTTGTTCAGCTTCGCATAGTCGTTGAACTGTTCGAGCACCTGCCGCATCAGCGCCGACACCTCGGTCCCGCTGGCGGTGATCTCGTCCATCTCCTCGACGCCCGCGACCAGCATTTCGCCGCCCGCGGTCCCCGTCGTCTCGATCACGCGCACGGCGGCGCGCTCCTGCCCCTCGACCAGCACGCGGACGGTGCCGTCGGGCAGTTTCAACAGCTGCAGCACGCTGGCGATCACGCCCACGTCATACAGATCGTCTGCCGAAGGATCGTCGCAGCCCGGATCGAGTTGGGCGACCAGCATGATGTCCTTGTCGCCGTTCATCGCCGCTTCCAGCGCGGCCACGGATTTTTCGCGCCCGACAAAGAGCGGCACGACCATGCCGGGGAAAACGACGATGTCGCGCAAGGGGAGGAGCGGGTAGCTGTTCATTTGTCACTGTGTCCGTTTGCGCAGCGGAGGCCCGGCACTCGGCCCCTGCCGCTGGCGACCAGGAAAATCACCTTGCCGCCTCTTATATGCCTGCCCGCCCGTCTGCGGGAGCCTGTCGGCTCCGTTTTCGACCCTTTTATGCCGTTAAGGCGTCAAGCCGCGCTTCCGGGCATGTGTTACAGGCGGGTCGTTCCCACCAGATATGGGGCGCGCGGGACCGCCCGCAAGCACCCAGCCGCACTAATCCCGATTCGGATGCAATTGCGCCTTTCAGGGCGGGGCCCGGCGCGATCGGCGATCAGAAGCCCAGCTTGGACAGGTCGAAACCGGCGGGAAGGCCCGAGCCCTGCTGAACCTTCTGCATTTCCTCGTTGGCCCGCTGGTCCGCACGGGCGCGCGCATCGTTGAAGGCCGCGGTGATCAGGTCTTCGAGCATCTGCTTGTCGTCGGGCACCATAAGGCTATCGTCGATCGACACGCCAAGGATGCGGCCCTTCGCCGTGCAGCGGATCTTGACGAGACCGCCGCCCGAAACGCCCTCGACCTCGATCGCGTCGAGCGTCGCTTGCGCCTCGTTCATCTGCTTCTGGATGTTCTGCGCCGCTTCCTGGGCTGCCTGGAACATTTCTTCCATGGATTTCATGTGACTATCCTTATCCGTGTCCATAGCGGCGCGCGTCGGGGGCGCCGCTGTCGTCAATATGCCCGTGTTCGAGCAGTTTCGCATCGGGGAACGCGGCCAATGCCGCCTTCACCAGCGGTGAATCGTTGACCGAGCGCGTCTCCGCCTCGGCCCGCGCCTTGGCCGCCTCGCCCAGAGAGGGCTGAGCCTCTTCATCGGCGGGCGCTTCCTCGATCTGCCAGCGTTCGCCCGTGGCGCGCATCAGGCCGTCACGCAGGTCATTACCGGGATCGAGCTTATATTCGGGTACCACCTGATAGGTGAGCTTGCCCGGTTTCAGTTCAACCACCCGCACCCAGTCGCGCATGATCTGCCCGACCTGCAAGGCTCCCGCATTCTCGACACTCTCGACCAGATCTTCCCAGTCGATTTTCGCGGCGGGCGCGGGCGCGGCGGGCGCGCTGCCCTCGGTGACAGGCGCGGCAGCGGCGGGGCGGGAGGCTATTTCCTCCATGCGGCGCACCAGCGCGCCGGGATCGGGCATATCGGCGGCATGCATCACGCGCAGCAGCGCCATCTGCACCGCGACCAGAGGATCGGGCGCGGTGCGCACCTCGTCATGGCCCTTCAGCAATAGCTGCCACAAGCGGTGGAGCTGCGCGGGCTTCAGCTTCTCGGCCCAGTTCGCAATGGCTTCGCGCTCTTCGGCGGTGGGCGCGTCAGGCTCCGAACCCTTTCCGCCCCGGCTGCCCAGCTGGAACAGGGTGATGCGGTGGACGAGGTCCATCTGCGCGCGGATCAGCGCCAAAGGCTCGACCCCCAGCGCATATTGTTCGTCGATCACGGAAAGCATGTCCGGCCCGTCACCCGAAAGGATCGCGGTCAGCAGGCGGCGCTGCACGCCCTTGTCGGCAAGGCCGAGCATTTCGCGCACCTGCGCGGCGGTGACGGTGGTGCCGTCGCCCTCGCTCGCCATGTCGGCATGGGCGATGGCCTGATCGAGGATCGACAGACCGTCGCGGACTGACCCTTCCGCCGCATCGGCGACCATCGAAAGCGCCTCGTCCTCCGCCTCGACATGCTCTTCCCCGCAAACCCAGCCGAAATGCGCCTTCAGCATGGGCGAGGTGATACGGCGCAGGTCGAAACGCTGGCAACGCGACAGCACGGTCACGGGCAGCTTGTCGACCTCGGTCGTGGCGAAGAGGAATTTCACATGCGCTGGCGGCTCTTCCAGCGTTTTCAGCAAAGCGTTGAACGCATTGCGGCTGAGCATGTGAAC
Source organism: Croceicoccus mobilis (assembly GCF_001661965.1). Taxonomy (GTDB): domain Bacteria; phylum Pseudomonadota; class Alphaproteobacteria; order Sphingomonadales; family Sphingomonadaceae; genus Croceicoccus; species Croceicoccus mobilis. Next base: position 918,775 of record NZ_LYWZ01000022.1, on the reverse strand, counting down.
TTCGTCGATGATGTAGATTTTATATCGCGCGGAGACGGCGGCATATCTTACCGCCTCGATAATCTCGCGCACATCGTCGACGCCGGTATGGCTGGCGGCGTCCATCTCGATCACGTCGATATGGCGCCCCTCGGCAATGGCGCGGCACGGTTCGCAAACCCCGCACGGGTCGATGGTGGGGCCGCCCTGTCCATCGGGGCCGACGCAATTGAGCGCCTTGGCGATCAGGCGCGCGGTGGAAGTCTTGCCCACCCCGCGCACGCCGGTCATCAGGAAGGCATGGGCCAGCCGGTCGCGCTTGATCGCATTGGCCAATGTCTGGACCATCGCGTCCTGCCCGATCAGCTGGCCGAATGTCTGCGGGCGGTACTTGCGCGCCAGCACGCGATAGGGTTGCGCCGCCGTTCCGGGCTGAGCCGATGCGGCAGGCTGGGCTGCGGGTTCGATGGGCGCTGCCGGTGGTTCATCCGGAACCTTTTGATCGACAGGGGGCCCGCCGAAAAGGGCGTTCTGCCCGGCCGCTTCCAGTTCCGCAGCGGTCGGCTGCGCCTCGCTCTCACCTTCCGGTTCAGCGCCAAAAATATCGGGTGAATCGCCCATGGAATCCAATCTAGGTGCGCTTGGCCGGAATGTCGAAGCCGTTAGGCCAATTGGCTGTGGGAGATGACTTTCACGCCCAGCCCATCAGCTCGCGCCGGACCAGGGTTTCCAGCATGTCCATCCCCGGCTCGCTGTCATTAAGGCAGGCAAGCGCCGCGAATTTCTCGCCGCCCGCGCCCGTGAACTGGTCGCGCCCTTGCATGGCCAGCTCCTCCAGCGTCTCAAGGCAATCGGCGGAGAACCCCGGCGCGACCACGGCAAGGCGCTTCACGCCTGCTTTCGCTTCGCTCTCCAGCACCTGATCGGTGGCAGGCTCCAGCCATTTGGCGCGGCCAAAGCGCGACTGGAAGCTGACCTCGACCCGCATGCCGGGGTGGGTTTTGCCCAACAGATCGGCCACCAGGCGCGACGTCTTGCGGCACTGGCAATGATAGGGATCGCCCAGGTGCAGCGTGCGTTCGGGCATGCCGTGATAGGACAGCAGCAGCACTTCCGGCTCCCAGCCAAGCGAGGCAATCTGCCGGCGGACATCGGCCGCCAATGCCTCGATATAGGCGGGATCATCGTGATAGGGCGGCAGCGTGCGGATCGCGGGCTGCCAGCGCATTTTCGCCAGCGCATCGCCCAGCCTGTCGACCGCCGTCGCCGTCGTCGCGCCAGAATATTGCGGATAGAGCGGCGCGAACAGGATGCGGTCATAGCCCGCGTCCTTCAGAGCCTGCACCTTTTCGCCGATCGCAGGATTGCCATAGCGCATGGCCCAGTCGACCTTGACGCTTTCACCCAGCCGCGCCTGCAAAGCCTCGGCCTGTCGGCGGGTGATGGCGGCCAGTGGCGATCCGTCCTCGGTCCATACCTGCGCATAGGCATGCGCCGATTTGGCGGGCCGCGTGTTGAGGATGATGCCGCGCAGGATCGGCTGCCATGCAATGGGCGGGATTTCGACCACGCGCCGGTCCGACAGGAATTCGGCCAGATAGCGCTTCACCGCGCCCTTTTCCGCCGCGTCGGGCGTGCCGAGATTGGTGATCAGCACCGCGGCCCTTCCCACCGGGGCGGCGGGGTGATCGGCGGGGCGGTCCATGGGGGTAAAGCGGCTCGTCTTCATTTTTCGACCCTCATCATTGGCCTCGTCACTGGGCTATGCTGCCATCGGGCAAGACCTGCGGACCGTCATCGGGCGGAGGGCCTGCATCGGGCGCGGCTTCTTCATCGGTAATCTGGCTGGCTGCGTCCTGCGCGCCATCGGTCCCGGCCTCGCCGCCGCCGGCGCCATCCACGGCGCGCAGCGGCACGGCACGGAAACGCCGCCCGGTGGCCGCGCGCAGGGCATTGGCGATGGCAGGCGCGACCGCGACCACGCCGATCTCCCCCGGATCGAAGGGCGGCGCGTCGTTCTGCGCAAAGCCGACGCTGATCTCCGGCATCTGCCCCAGACGCGGCAGGTTCAATGCGCCCAGCGTCTTTTCGCGCGGTGTACCGCCGTCATAGCTCGCCCCCATGCCCAGAGCGAGGGCCATGCCATAAAGCAGCCCGCCCTCGACCTGCTGGAGCGCGAGGTCATAATCGACGATCCGCCCGATGTCGCAGAAAGCGGCAAGATTGGTGACCTCGATCCCGCCCTCGCCCAACCGCGCATTGGCGATGACCGCGATGCGTCCACCGGCCTGCTCGCGCCCGGCGGGATCGGCCATCTGCCAACAGGCGAGCCCTTCATTGCTGCCATCCGTGCCGCCATCCCAGCCCGCGATCTGCGCTACGCCCTGCAGGCATTCGAACAGGCGGGCATTGTTTCCCAGCATGGCGATACGGAAAGACAGCGGTTCGGCCCCGTTTGCCCGCGCCAGTTCGTCCATGAAGCTTTCGGCGGCAAAGCAGGAATGGATGTCGCCATTGCCGCGCAGGCGCCCCACCGGCACGCCGACATTGGCGCTCACCGCCTCCAGCCGCATGTCGGGAATGGCATAGGGCGGGCGCATCGCCAGCAGGTTCGCCGGATCGACCAACCCCTCTGCCGCATCCATCGCCGCTTCCGCCGAAGCCTTGCTGCGCAGCCGTTCGTGCAGCTGGCGCGCGGCAGGCGGCGCGGCGATGCGGCTGGTCCATGCGCGGATGGTGCCCTGCGGCCCGGCAATGGCGCGGCAGCTGATCCGGGCAGGCGGCAGCGGCAATTCGCGCAAATGCTCCTGCTCACGCGAATAGGTCAGCTGCACGGGGCGACCGACGGCGTAAGCGATGGATGCGACCTCACGCGCGATGCGAATGTCGAGGCGGGCATCAAAACTGCCGCCCGCGCCCACAGGCAGGAGCACGGCATCAGCCTCGTTGATGCCGATCGCTTCGGCAGCGGCGCGGCGCGCGGCCTCGGGTGCCTGCGTCGCGATCCACACGGAAAGGCGCCCATCCTGATAGCGTGCGGTGGCGGTCGCGGTCTCGATCGCGCCGTGGAATTGGGGGGCGAAGCTATATTCAGCGGCGCTGACGCCCTGCCCCGAAAGCGCCGGATCGGGATCGCCCGCGCTGAACAGGATTTCGGGCGTGCCATTGGCCAGCGCCTCGTCCAGCGCACCCTCGATCCGTGCATCGTCGGGCAGTTCCCGGCCCGGCGCGAATCTGGGCTTCATCGCGGCCAGCGCCTTTGCGGCGGCGAAATGATTGGTGCCGACGCAGGCGAGCCAGCCCCCGCCTGCAGGGCCCTCGCCCTCAACCCGGCCCAGATAGCCGGACACGCGGCGTCCCGGTTCGGGATCGAACCCGTCAAGCGTGGAACTCGCCATCGGACCATGCGCGATCGCCGCGAACACCATGCCGGGAATGCGGATGTCCCCGGCAAAGGGGTAGCTGCCATCGACCTTCGAGGGCGCGTCGAGGCGCGGGAAGCGCGCCGCCTCGCCAAAGGAGGAGCTGCCGGTCAGTTCGGGCATCAGGTCGGTCTGCGGATCGGGCCGCAGCGGCGCGGGATCGGGCGGTGACAGCAGCGCCGCCTCGTCCGCCAGCTCGCCGAAGCGTGCCTCGTTGTCGCCATGGCGGACAAAGCCGTTCTCGACCTCGACCTCCTCGGCATCGACGTCCCAGCGATTGGCTGCAGCCTCGGCCAGCATCATCCGAACCGATGCCGCCGCTTCGCGGATCTGGCGTTCATAGGCGGCGATGCCGGTGCCCTCGGCGCTGGCCATCAACCGCTCGGTCTCAGCATGGCGTTTGACAAGGTAATCGCCCGGATCATCCGCCGTGCCGAGAAAATTCGACGACCACAGCCCCGACCACCATGCCGACAGCACCGGATCGGCATAGGCGGCGCTGACCGCGGCAGGCTCCACCGCGACCTGCCGCCAGTCGGCGCCCAGCTCCTGCGCCGCGATGCGCGGGAACAGCGTCGTCGACCCCTGCCCCATTTCCAGCGTCGGCACAGCCACGGTCACCACCCCGTCGCGCCCGACCTTGAGCCATGCGTTGAAGGCGCGTTCACCCTCTCCAGCAGACAGGGGCACCGGATAGTCGCGCGGCATCAACATCCATGCGGCGATGATCCCGCCGCCCGCCGCTGCGCCGATCAGCAGCTTGCGCCGCGTCAGCCCCGATGGCTTTGCCCCCTTCGCCGTGGCCGGTTGAGAGGTGCCCTGTGTGGAAGGGGGCGCGGGCTTCTCGCTCACGCGAGCGCCTCCCTTTCAACCAGCGCATCGGCAAGCTGTGCGAATGCATCGGCGATCGGCCCTTCGCCCGCGGCAGGCGGCGTGCCCGCATCGCTGGCGGTGCGAATGTCGATGGCAAGCGGTATGCGCCCCAGAAACGGATAGCCCAGCCGCTTCGCCTCGGCCTCTGCCCCGCCGGAGCCGAAGGGATCGCTCGCCTCGCCGCAATGGGGGCAGACATAGCCCGCCATGTTCTCGACCACGCCGATGACCGGCACCTCGGCCTTTTCGAAAAAGCGCACCGCGCGGGTCGCATCCATCAGCGCCAGGTCCTGCGGGGTTGAGACGATCAAAGCGCCAGCGGGCTTGAATTTCTGGATCATCGTAAGCTGCACGTCGCCGGTGCCCGGTGGCAGGTCGATGACGAGATCGTCGATATCGCCCCAGTCCCCCTCGATCAGCTGCGTCAATGCGCCCGCCGCCATGGGCCCGCGCCATGCGATCGCCTTGTCCGGTTCGACCAGCATGCCCATCGACAGCAGTTTCACGCCATAAGGCGTGGTGACCGGGATCATCTGCTTGTCTTTCGCCTGCGGCTTCAGATCTTCCGCTTTCAGCAGGCGCGGCTGCGAGGGGCCGTAGATATCGGCGTCGACCAGCCCGACCTTGCGCCCCTTGCGCGCCAGCGCGACCGCGAGATTAGCCGAGAGCGTCGATTTGCCCACGCCGCCCTTGCCCGATCCCACCGCGATCAGCCGCGGGCCCTTGGCCGGGGCGCTTCCAGCGCGTTCCGCCATATGCGCGATCCGTAATTGCGCGCCCGTGGATGCCAGCGCGCCGCGCACCTTCGCTTCCAGAGCGCCGCGCGCGGTTTCATCCATCCCGCCGGTTTCGAGAACGATCGTGACCGTGCCGCCCGCTATCCGCAATCCCGCCAGCCGGTCGCCCGCAATCGGGGCCAGCTTTGCGCGGATTGCATTCTCTTCGCTCTTGTCTGCGGCATTCGTCATGCAAGCCCACTCGCATTTTGCAGCCCGCCTGCCAACGGGGCAAAACGCTTTTCATCGCCCGTTTTGCGACCGGTCATCGCCTTTGCCGGTAAACGCAAACTGTGAGATTTCGTGACTGCCCCTGTTTTTATCGCAGTGCGTGCCTATAAGAGAGGCATGAATAGCAAGGGCGGGTCCTTAAAGGACATGATACTGGCAATGGCCGGACGCAACCCATGGGGTGGTTCCGGCGGCACGGGCGAGGATTCCGGGAACGAAGGCGGCGCTGCCGGCGGCGACGAGCCGCGCGCCGACACTGGCGACAAGCCGCGCCCCGGGACCAAGCCAAAGAATCCGTGGCTTCCCGAAGGATCGGGCGATGAGGCAGGTGGCCGCCGCGCCCCCAATATCGAGGATCTTTTCGGTCGCCGCCCCGGACGCCCCGGCGGATCGGGCGGTGGCGGCGGCTTTCCGAAGATGCCGCAGGCGCCGGGCGGGAAAAGCTGGGTGCCGCTGGTCGTCGTCGCGATCATTGCTTTCTGGATTCTTTCCAGCAGCTTCCACATGGTCGACCCCAAGGAAGAGGCGGTCGTCACCACCTTTGGCAAATATGACAGGACGCTGACCTCGGGTGTTTCGATGACCCTGCCCTGGCCGATCCAGCAAGTGAGGAAGGAGGACGTGACCTCCATCCGCCGCGACACCATCCCCGAGGGCGAAGGCGAAAAACTGATGCTTACGGGCGACCAGAACCTGGTCGACCTCAGCTATCTCATCCGCTGGAACATCGACGACCTGAAGCTTTACGCCTTTCAGCTGGCAGAGCCCGACGAGACCGTAAAGGAAGTGGCCGAGGCATCGATGCGCGCAGCCGTTGCCGAAGTGACCCTGGACGAGGCGCTGTCGGGTTCGGGCCGCGCCGAGATCGAGCAGAGTGTCGCCTCGAACATGCAGGCGCTGCTCGATGCCTATCGCTCGGGCATCCGCATCCAGGGTGTCGAGATCAAGAAGGCCGATCCGCCGACCCGCGTGATCGACGCCTTCCGTGAAGTGCTGGCAGCCCAGCAGGACGCGCAATCCGACATCAACCGCGCCCGCGCATGGGCCGAACAGGTCACCGCGCGCGCCGAGGGTGAGGCTTCGGAATTCAACCAGGTCTATGAAGAATACCGCATGGCGCCCGAAGTGACGCGTCGCCGCATGTATTACGAAACGATGGAGAGCGTGCTGAGCCGCACCGACAAGACCGTGGTCGAGGCCGATGGCGTCGTCCCCTATCTCCCGCTGCCCGAAGCGCGCCGCTCATCGCGCGCCAGCACCAGTGCCAACGGGGGAGACCAGTGATGGAAGCGATCTGGGAACGCTGGAAAGTATGGATCGTGGCCGCTGCGGTGGCCGTGGCCGCCGCGCTTTCGTCATTCATCGTGGTGCCTGAAACCATGCAGGCGGTTATCGTGCGGGCGGGCGAACCCGACCGCGTCGCTAACCGCTTTCAGCCGAACAGCGATTTCGGCCAGACCGGCGCGGGCGTGGTGTTCCGCATCCCCGTTCTTGAACGGGTGGTCTGGGTCTCGCGGCAGGTGCTCGATGTCGACATGCAGCGGCAGGAAGTGCTGAGCCGCGACCAGCGCCGCCTTGAGGTGGACGCCTATGCGCGCTTCCGCATCATCGACCCCGTGCTGATGGTAAAGACCGCCGGCTCGACCGAGCGCGTGGCCGAACAGCTGCAGCCGATCCTGAACTCGGTTCTGCGCCAGCGTCTCGGCACCCGCAGTTTTCAGGCATTGCTGACGGCGGAACGCAGCGCGGCGATGGACGAAATCCGCGAGGGCCTCGACAAGCAGGCACGCGAATATGGCGCGCAGGTCATCGACGTTCGCATCAAGCGCGCCGATCTTCCCGCGGGCCGTCCGCTGGAGACGGCGTTCACCCGCATGGAAACCGCGCGTAAGCAGGAATCGGACACGATCCGCGCGCAAGGGTCGAAGCAGGCACAGATCATTCGCGGCGAAGCGCAGGCGACCGCGGCCAAGACCTATGCCGACGCTTTCAACCAGGACCCGGAATTCTACGATTTCTACCGGGCCATGCAGAGCTACAACACGGTGTTCAACAGCGATGACAGCGAAAGCTCGATCATCCTGTCGCCCGACAATGAATATCTGCGCCAGTTCCAGGGCCAGAACTGAATCGGCGGCTCCGGACCGGCGTTGTCGGGCATTTCCTTCCCGAACGCGCCGGATCCGGGGTTATTCAAACCGTGTTCAGGCCAAGGGGTATGAATGGGAGGCGATGATCTTCCTAGCCGATTCACTTGCTGGAAAATTCACCGCGCATCCCCACATGGATGGCTGCGGGGAACTGGCCAAACGCCAGGACACGAAGTGATGAAGCAAATTTCCAAGAGGACACCCAAATTGCGCTACGCCTATACGGTCACCACCGCGCTGCTTCTCGGCGGCGCTGCTGTCTCTCTTGCCACCGGTTTTCCCGCCGGCGCGCAAGTCGCCCAGAACGATCAGGCCCAGATGAACCGCATGGTGCCCCGATCGGGCGCTCCGGCCAGCTTTGCCGATCTCACCGCGCAGCTGCAGCCTGCGGTGGTCAATATCTCCACCCGCCAGCGCATCCAGGTGCAGCAGAACAACCCCTTTGCCGGCACCCCGTTCGAAGGGCTGTTCGGCGGACAGGGCAGCGGCCGTCCCACCACGCGTGAGGCGCAGTCGCTGGGTTCGGGCTTCATCGTCAGCGCGGACGGCTATATCGTCACGAACAACCACGTGATCAGCGCCGAGGGCAATGGCGAGCTGGAATCGATCACCGTCACCATGCCCGATGGCAAGGAATATGACGCCGATCTGGTGGGCAAGGACGCAGCTTCCGACCTCGCCGTGCTCAAGATCAAGGGCAGCGATCCGTTTCCCTTCGTGAAGTTCGGCAACAGCCAGGACGCGCGCGTGGGCGACTGGATCATCGCCATCGGCAATCCCTTCGGGCTTGGCGGCACGGTGACCAGCGGCATTATTTCCGCCGTCTATCGCAACACCGGCAGTAATGGCGCCTATGACCGCTATCTGCAGACCGATGCCGCCATCAACCGCGGCAATTCGGGCGGCCCGATGTTCGACATGGACGGCAATGTCATCGGCATCAACAACGCCATCTTCTCGCCCACTGGCGGCAGCGTCGGCATCGGCTTTGCCATTCCGGCCGAAACCGCAGAGCCGATCGTCAGGAAGCTGATCGCGGGCGAAAGCATCAAGCGCGGCTATCTGGGCATCCAGATCAACCCGGTCACCGACGATCTCGCCTCTTCGCTGGGCATTGCCCGCAATCGCGGCGAATTCGTGCAATCGGTCGTGCCTGATGGCGCGGCGGACAAGGCCGGGCTGAAGCCGGGCGACGTCGTCATGAAGATCGGCGGCAAGGACATCACCCCCGACCAGACGCTGAGCTTCGTGGTCGCCAACATCGAGCCGGGCACACGCGTTCCGATCGAGGTGATCCGCAATGGCAAGCGCATGACGCTGACCGCGACCATCGGCCTGCGTCCTTCGGAAGACGAGCTGGCGAACAGCTTCAATTCGGACGACGAGGACGGCGACGCGCTGAGCGCGCCGAGCGACGATGATACGCAGAGCTATATCGCCGACACGCTGGGCGTTTCCGCCATTCCGCTGACTCCGGAGATCCGCCGCCAGCTTGGCGTCGGTTCCGACATGCAGGGTCTTGTCATCGCGGCGGTCAATGCCAGTTCCGATGCGGGTCAGAAGGGTCTGTCGCGGGGCGACATCATCCTGTCGGCGAACTATCGCGACCTCAACACCGTCGCCGATCTCGAAGGCGCGCTGCGCAGCGCCGTCAATGACGACCGCGAGGCGGTGCTGCTGCGCATCCAGCGTCGTGGCCGTCCGGCGGTTTACTTGCCGATCCGCATCAATCGCTGATCGCGGCGGGCCCGCTTCGGGTCATGCCAAGGGCAAAAGAAAGGGCCGCTTCCCGATGGGGGGAAGCGGCCCTTTTCTCATGAGCCTTTGCCGCAGCTCAGGTCCCGTTTGGAATCTCGACGACCTTGACCCCTGATGAATCCTGGTACTGCTCCTCTATCCGCCGGGGCTGGACCCGCGATGGCACGGGGGCATAGGCGGGATCGACCCTGACCGGCGCGCCGGTGCGCGGCGTGGGTGTGCGGCCATAGCCGGCACCTTGCCTGCTGCCCTGCTGCGACGGCGGCGTGTCGCGCCGCAACTGCTGAGCCTGCCCATCGGGCGTGGCCCCCGTCGCGCGGTCGAGGAAATCCTGATCGATGCCGCGCGGCTCGTCCTGCTGCCGCTGCTGCCGGGGGTCGCCGTACTGGTCGCGGTAATAGCCGTCGCGATAGCCATCGGCGCCATAGCCGTCGCCATAGCCGTAACCGTCTCCAGGCCGCGCGCCATCATCGGGCGGGGCCTGATAATCACGGCCATAGGGGTCGATCGGATTGCCTTCTTCGTCGAAGAAGTAATAGTCCTGCCCGCCACCTGCGCCGAACCATGCCTCGTCATCGGGCTCAAGCTGCCATTCGGGCAGGGTCAGTTCGGTCGTGAATTCCTCTACCGGGCGTTTCGCGGTGGCGACCTTCATATAAGCGGCCCAGGCCCGCGCCGGGGCCGAACCGCCGGCCAGGCCTGCGACCCGCTTGCTGTCGTCACGCCCCATCCACACCCCAGTGGTGATGCCGCTGGAAAAGCCCATGAACCAGCCGTCCTTGTTCGAACTGGTGGTCCCGGTCTTGCCCGCTGCGGGACGCCCGATCTGCGCCGCGCGGCCCGTGCCGGTGGCGACCGCGGTCTGCAAAAGGTCCGTCATCTCCGCCGCGACATAAGGGGCGACCAGCTGGTCCTGACGCTCCTTCTTATGCTCATACAAAAGCTCGCCATCCGCCGTTGTGACGCGCGTGATGCCATATGGCGTGACCGAACGTCCCTCTGCCGATACCGCGGCAAAAGCCCCTGTCATGTCGATCAGGCGCACTTCCGATGCGCCCAGCACCATTGATGGATAGGTGCTGATCGGGCTGGTGATGCCGAACCGGCGCGCCATGCTGGCGACCGTGCCGAAACCCACGGATTCGCCCAGCTGCGCCGCGACCGTGTTCTTCGAATAGGCAAAGGCGGTGCGCACGTCGATTTCGCCCGCATAGCTGTTTCCCGAATTGCGCGGTGTCCAGCCATCGATCGTTACCTGCCGGTCATAGACGGGGGTGTCGGGCGTGTATCCCGCCTCCAGCGCGGCGAGATAGACGAACAGCTTCCATGCCGAACCCGGCTGGCGCTGCGCCTGTGTTGCACGGTTGTAATTGCTCTTCACGTAATCGGTGCCGCCCACCATGGCGAGCACGGCCCCGTCGCGGTCGACGCTGACCAGCGCGCCCTGCGCCCCCTTGGGCGCATTGGCCTGTACCGATGCCGTGGCGGCGCGCTGCATGCCGATGTCCAGCGTGGTCCACACCTCAAGCGGTTCGAAACTGTCAGGCGCGAGGAAATCGAGCTGCGGCAGGACCCAGTCGGTAAAATAGCGGACCGAGTTCTGCCCGTGGCTTTCCTTCAGCTTCACGGTCGAGACGTCGATACCCGATGCCTCGGATGCGGTGATATATCCCTGCTGCTCCATCAGCCGCAGCACGATGGAAGCGCGCGCCACCGCCGCATCGGCATCGGCCGTGGGGGAATAGCGGGACGGCGCCTTGACCAGCCCGGCGATGATCGCCGCCTCTGCCGGTTTCAACTCGGTCGCGGGGTGGGAAAAGAACAGGCGGCTGGCCGAATCGATGCCATAGGCACCGCCGCCGAAATAGACCTTGTTGAGATAAAGCTCGAGGATCTGGTCCTTCGAGAATTTCTGTTCCAGCGCCAGCGCCAGCAGCGCCTCGCGTGCCTTACGGTCGAAGGTGCGCGAATTATTGAGGAAGAGATTGCGGGCGAGCTGCTGCGTGATGGTCGAGGTCGCCTGCAGCCGGTTGCCGCCCGTCGCCCAGACATAAACCGCCCGCATCAGACCCAGCGGATCGACGCCGGGATGCGAATAGAAACGGCGATCCTCCACCGCTACCATCGCGTTCTTCATGGTCTGCGGAATCTGGTTCTGATCCAGCCATTCGCCATAGCTCGGCCCGATGGACACCAGTTCGCGCCCGTCGCGGGCACGCACGACGATCATCTGCGCATGTTCGGAAGCCTTGAGCGTGGAATAGCTGGGCAGCGAACGCATGGTGATGAACACCGCCAGCACCAGCCCCAGCGCCGCGACGATGCCCAGCCCGATCAGCCAGAGGAAGATGCGCAGCACCCAGCTACGCTTCGGTGTTTCACTCGATGTGCGCCGCGATGAACGCCGCTTGCCGTTTCTGGCCATTACCTACCCGTCATTCTGTCGGTCCCCATGAGCCTGAGCTTCACCCCGGCGCGCGCCCATGACGCGCCCCGTCCGGTCCATGATCGGGCCGTGATGACAGGAAGGAACCAAACCCATGCTGAACGAACATGGAGAGCAGGCAGCCGGGCGGCAAGCGCAGGATGCGGCTCATCCTCCGCTTTTCGCAGGCTTATCGCGGCTTGGCTCAGCCCTTTTCGGGGTCGAAATGCAGCGCCACGCTGTTCATGCAATAGCGCAGGCCCGTCGGCGCGGGGCCATCGGGGAAGACATGGCCCAGATGACCGTCGCACGATGCGCAGCGCACCTCGGTACGGATCATGCCATGGCTGGTATCGCGGATCTCGCGCACCGCGCCCTCGCTCACCGGCTGGAAAAAGCTGGGCCAGCCCGATCCGCTTTCATACTTCGTGTCAGAGGTGAAAAGCGGCGTGTCGCAGCCCGCGCAGCGGTAGAGGCCATCCTCCTCGCAATGGTAAAGCGCGCCGGCAAAGGCCCGCTCGGTGCCGCCTTCGCGCAGCACGTGATATTGTTCGGGGGTGAGCCGGTCGCGCCATTCGCGTTCGGACAGGTCCTTCTTCTCGGTCTCGGCCATGAGCTTCCTTTCATCGCCCGCGACCGGTCATGACAGCGCGGGCGGTTCATCCGTGGGTGTGGCAGCGATATGGGAAGCGGGATCGGGAGCGACAAGCAGCATCGCCCCATCGTGTCCCGTCACCACCAGCCGCGTGCCGACGGGCGCGTCATCGCCCGATGCGATCCATTCGCTGTCGCCATGCTTGACCCTGCCCGATCCACCCTCGATCGCGCTGGTGACGACGACACGCTGGCCGACCAGCCGCCCGCCGCGATCGTTCATCAGCGGATCGGCGCTCTCCATGCCATAGGCCGACAGCCATTGCCGCGCGCCCCACGCCGAAAAGACCGAGAACACGACGAAGATCAGGATCTGCCAGCCCACCGGCACATCGGCGAGCCCCACGATCAGCGCCGTGGCCAGCGCGGCCACGCCCATCCACATCAGGAAGATGCCCGGTACCAATAGCTCGGCACAGAGCAGGACGATGCCCAGCACCAACCATATCCAGACCGGATCGAAACCGCCGAGAAAGCTCATCTGTTCAACCTTATCCCGACCGCGGTCCTTATCCCGACCGCGGCACGCCGCTGCCGGCAACAGGGCGTGAACCCGTGGTGACATTGCCGCCGGTACCGGGCTGCGCCGCGCCGGCAGGCGGTGTCACCGCATCGCGCACCAATTCGCCGATACCGCCCAATGAGCCGATCAGCTGCGTCGCCTCGACCGGGAACAGGATGGTTTTCGCATTAGGCGACGTGGCGAAACCTTCGACCGCGCTCACATATTTCTGCGCGACGAAATAGTTCAATGCCTGCGTACCCGACGATGCGATTGCATCGGACACCACGCGGGTCGCCTCGGCCTCCGCGGCGGCTTCACGCTCTCGCGCCTCGGCATCGCGGAAGGCCGATTCCTTGCGCCCCTCGGCCTCGAGGATACGGCTCTGCTTTTCACCCTCGGCGCGCAGGATGCGGCTGGCGCGCTCGCCCTCGGCCTCAAGGATCTGGGCGCGCTTTTCGCGCTCGGCCTTCATCTGGCGGGCCATGGCGTCGGAAATATCCTTGGGCGGGCGGATGTCCATGATCTCGACCCGCGTAACCTTTACCCCCCATGGCGAAGTCGCGTGATCGACCACCGACAGCAGCCGCGCATTGATGTCGTCGCGCTTCGACAGCGTTTCATCAAGATCCATCGAGCCCATCACCGTGCGCAGGTTCGTGGTGGTCAGCGCCTGGATCGCGTTTTGCAGGCCCGACACCTCATAGGCCGCCTTGCCCGCGTCCAGCACCTGGTAGAACACCACCCCGTCGACCCCGACCATGGCATTGTCCTTGGTGATGATCTCCTGCCCCGGAATATCGAGCACCTGTTCCATCACGTTGATCTTGTGCCCCACCCTTTCGATGAAGGGGGTGATCAGGTGGAACCCGGGCTGGGCCGGCTTCACGTAACGGCCCAGCCGTTCGATGGTATAGACATGCCCCTGCCGCACGACGCGCACGCTGGTCGCGAGGACCAGCACCATCAGCACGATCAGCGCGATGAGAAATTCGATCACTGCGATTGCTCCCCCATTCATCCGGCTCTCGCGCCGGTCCCTTTATGGCAGCATGCGCAATTTCGCAGGCGTTGGCCAGCCGATTTGAAAGATGGTGCAGCCGCGATTCATGACGAAACCTGTAAACAATAAACCGATGGTCCTTTTCTGTTCACCCCAAAAGGCAAAGTCGTTAAAGGTCCGGTGACAATGGCATACGGCGAAATCTCTGGCCCCCGCCCGGAAACTGGCGGGAAGGCAGATCCGCGTGAGGCGAATCGCCTTGCCGAGGAACGCACAGCCGCGATTCTCGATTACGAGGTTCTGGATTCCGAACCCGAAGAGGCATTCGAGGAAATTGTCTTCATGGCTCGCACGGTCTGCAAGACGCCGACCGCGCTGATCAGCCTGGTCGATGAAGACAGGCAATGGTTCAAGGCCCGCCTCGGATTCGATGCCTGTGAAACCCCGATCGAACAATCGGTCTGCGCGAAGGGCATGCATTCGACCGAACTGCTTGTCATCCCGGATCTCAGCGTGGACGAGCGGACCTGCGACAATGCCCTCGTCACCTGCGACAAGGGCGCGCGCTTTTACGCAGGCGCGCCGCTGGTGACGCCCTCGGGCACGATCATCGGCATGCTCTGCGTGCTTGACCAGCAGCCCCGGCCCGCCGGGCTTGACCCGGCACAGCGCCGCATCCTCAAGGCGCTGGCCGGACAGGTCGTCGACCAGCTTGAGCTGAGGAAGGCGCTGCGCCAGGCCGCGCGCGAGGTGGAGCTGCATCGCAGCCAGACAGAAGTGCTCGAACGCACCAGCAAGCGCCTGCAGCTGGCCGAGGAAGCGGGCAATATCGGCGCTTTCGAGCTGGATATCGAGACGCGCCGGGTCAAGGTCAGCCCCGAATTCTGCCGCATCCACGGCTTCGACAATGTCGATGTCCTCGACGGCGCGGACATTGGCAAGCTGCGCAAGGTCCCGCTTGAAACCCGGATCGAGGATCAGGGCATTGCCGATGCCGATGGCCAGTTCAGCAACGAGTATGAGATCATTCGCGCCAATGACGGCGCGGTCCGCTGGGTCGAGATGCGCGCCCGCGTTGTTCCCGCTGATGGTGAAAACGGCGCGACCCTTGTCGGCATCGTCACTGACGTGACCGAACAGCACGCGGTTAATGAAGAGATCGCACACCGCCTGAAAAATACGCTGGCGCTGGTGCAGGCGGTTGCCGGGCATACGCTGCGCGGCGTGACCGACCCCGAACCCGTGCGCGAATTCAACCGCCGGATCGCGGCCATGTCGACCGCGCACGATCTTCTGCTCAGCCGCTCGAGCGCATCGGGCCGCATCCACGAGCTTGCCAGCAGCGTGTTCGACAAGCTGGGGATCGAGCAGAGGGTCGAGGTGACCGGCTGCGACTGCATGCTGTCTTCGCGCTCGGTGTTGACGCTGTCGATGATCCTGCACGAGCTGGGCACCAATGCGATGAAATATGGCGCGCTGTCCGTCCCCGACGGTCAGGTCGTGCTGCATGCCTTTTGCGAACCGGATGCCGAGGGCGAATCGCAGCTGACGCTGAGCTGGACCGAGAACGGCGGACCTCCCGCGCAGAAGCCAGAGCGCAGGGGACTTGGCACCCGCCTCATCGAACGCGGCGTCGACCCCGAAGGCGAAGTGACGATGGATTTCGGCGAGACCGGCCTCAGGGTGGTGATGACCGCGCTGCTTTCGAATATCGGCGCTTAGGCGCGCGGCGCTTGCCGCCGATAGCTCAGCGCCTCGGCCACATGGGTGCGGCCCACGCTTTCAGCGCCAGCCAGATCGGCAATCGTGCGCGCTACGCGCAAAAGCCGCGTATAGCCGCGCGCCGACAGCCGCATCTTTTCCGCCGCCTGCATGAGGAGGTCGCGCCCCGCATCATCTGGCGTTGCAAAGCGGTCGAGCGCATCGCCGGCCAGCCCCGCATTGTCGCGCATGGGCGTGCCTGCCAGACGACGCGTCTGAATGTCGCGCGCCGCCCTCACCCGCGCCGCCACTTCTGCGCTGCCTTCGGCCGGCGGCGGCAGGGCCAGATCGCGGACCGATACGGGCTCGACCTCGACATGCAGGTCGATGCGGTCGAGCAGCGGCCCCGACACTTTCGACTGGTAATCGGCTGCGCATTTCGGTGCGCGCGAACAGGCGAGCGCCGGATCGGACAGATGCCCGCAGCGACACGGGTTCATCGCCGCGACCAATTGCACCCGCGCCGGAAAGGTCACATGCGCATTTGCGCGCGCTACGGATACTTCGCCCGTTTCCAGCGGCTGGCGCAGCGAATCGAGCGCATTTCTCTGAAACTCGGGCAACTCGTCGAGGAAAAGTACGCCCAGATGGCCGAGGCTGACCTCGCCGGGGCGTATTTTCAGCCCGCCGCCTGTCAGCGCCGCGATACTGGCCGAATGATGCGGACTGCGGAATGGCCGCGCCCGGCTGATCTGCCCGTCCTGCAACAGCCCTGCGACCGATTGCACCATCGAGGTTTCAAGGATCTCCTCGGTCGTCAGCGGCGGCAATATGCCGGGCAGGCAGCTTGCCATCAGCGATTTGCCCGCACCCGGAGGGCCGACGAACAGCAGGTTGTGACCGCCCGCCGCGGCGATCTCCAGCGCGCGCTTGGCCGTTTCCTGTCCCTTCACCTGCTTCAGATCCGGACCGATCGCCGCATCGGCCACCCGGCCCCGATCGGGCACCGGCAATTGCTGCGTGCCCTTGAGGTGGTTCAAAAGGCTGACAAGATCGGGCGCGGCGACGATTCCGGTCTCGCTCGCCCAGCGCGCTTCGGCTCCTTGCGCGGCGGGGCAGATCAGCGATCTTTCGTTCTGCCCTGCGTGGATCGCGGCAGGCAGAGCGCCCGGAGCGGCGACGATTCGCCCATCCAGCGCCAATTCGCCCACGGCCACATATTCGGAAAGCTGTTCGCCATCGGTGATCCCCATCGCAGCCAGCAGGGCGAGTGAGATGGGAAGGTCGAAATGCGATCCTTCTTTCGGCAAGTCGGCGGGCGACATGTTGACGGTGATGCGCTTGGGCGGCAGGGCAAGGCCCATCGCGGCCAGCGCGGCGCGCACGCGTTCGCGGCTTTCGCCCACCGCCTTGTCGGGCAGGCCCACGATCTGGAAAGCGGGCAATCCGCTTGCCAGCTGGCACTGCACCTCGACGGCGCGCACCTCCAGGCCAAGATAGGCCACTGTCTGCACCAGTGCGACCATGATATATGCGAACCCTTGCGACTTTCCGGCCCAAGGCTATGAATCAGCGGCGCATCGCATGTCCAGCCCGCTTGGCGCTTGACTCACAGCCATCGGACCAGTATCCGCGCCTCCACAGCCGAGGCTGCCCGCTTTGGGCGGCCCTTTTTGTTGGCGCGGCGCGGTGTGATCCGCAGTTGCGCCGTAACACAGATTTGAATTGGGAATTACGCCATGAAGCGCACTTTTCAGCCGAGCAATCTCGTGCGTAAGCGCCGCCACGGTTTCCGCAGCCGCATGGCCACCCCCGGTGGCCGCAAGGTTCTGCGCGCCCGTCGCAGCCGCGGTCGCAACAAGCTGAGCGCCTGAGGCCTCACCGCCCACGCTCACGCGATTTGCGAGACGATATTCAAGACGCCGGTTCGGGATCGCCCGGGCCGGCGTTTTGCTTTTCCGCCCCCCACGCCTAGATTCCGCCCCATGACCACCCCTTCGGCACCCATCGTGATGCAGAAACGCAGCGACTTCCTCGCAGCAAATAAAGGCCTGCGGGTGGCGCGCCCCGGTTTCGTACTGCTGGCGCGCCCGAACGAAGTGGAGGGCGATACCATGCGCTATGGCATCACCATCACGAAAAAGGTTGGCAACGCGGTCGTCAGGAACCGCATGAAGCGTCGCTTTCGCGAATTGCTGCGTGCCGAACTGCCGCAACTGGGCCTGCCCGGGCACGATCATGTGCTGATCGGCCGCGATGGCGGGATCGAGCGTGATTTCACCAAGCTGCGCGATGAATTGCGCGCAGCCCTTACCCGCGCGGCCGAAGGCAAGGGCGATCCCCCGCGCCGGGGCAAGCCCAGAGGGCGGAAACCCAGGGGCAGGAAATAGGCCGATGAAATATATCTTCATCGCCATCGCCCGCCTGTGGCAACTCGGCCCCTCGATGATCCTGCCGCCATCGTGCCGCTTTACCCCGTCGTGCAGCGAATATGCGATTCAGGCCTTGCGCAAACATGGCGCGATTAAGGGTGGATGGCTGGCGACGAAGCGCCTATTGCGCTGCCACCCGTGGGGCGGGTGTGGCCATGATCCGGTTCCGTGAACCCATGGCCGTTTGGACTCTTCTGGCTTTTTTCGCCAAGCGCTCTTAAGCAGCGCGCCATTGATGGCTCAGCTTTAATTCGACTGGATTGGGATTTTGGAAAACCAGCGCAATATCATTGTCGCACTGGTCCTGGTGGCCTTGCTGCTCTTTGGCTGGGATTCGGCCATGCAGTATTTCTATCCGCAGCCGACGGAACCGGTGGAACAGACCACCGTCGATCCGACGGTCACGACCACCGCGGCAGAAGACGAAGCCCCGACATCGCGCGGCCGCGACCGTGAAGGCGGGCTGAAGAGCGCATCCGACATCGAGACCGAAGAACGCGACCTTGCCACCGCACTGGTCGAAGCCGACCGCGTGAAGATCGAGGCGCCGGCCATCTCGGGTTCGATCAACCCGGTCGGCGCGCGCATCGACGACCTGACGCTCAACCGCCACACCCAGACGGTTGCCAAGGATTCGCCGCCTGTCCGCCTGTTTTCGCCCGATGGCACCCCGGCGCAATATTTCACCCAGTTCGGCTGGGTCGGCCAGGGCGTGAGCGTGCCCGATGCCAACACCGTGTGGCAGACCGAAGGCGGCCCGCTTTCTCCCGACAGCCCCGTCACGCTGACGTGGAACAATGGCGAGGGCCAGCGTTTCGGGATCGAACTGACGGTCGACGACAATTACCTCATCACCGCGAAACAGACCGTCGCCAATACCGGCAGCGGCCCCGTGGTGGTGCAGCCCTATGGCTTCATCAACCGCACCAGCCGCACGGCCAGCGACGACATCTGGAACGTGCAGTCCGGCCCGATCTATAATCTCGACGGTTCGGTCGAGTTCGGCACCGATTACGACGATGTCGACGATGCGAAGGTGATCGAGGAACAGGGCCAGACCGACTGGCTCGGCTTCACCGACATCTACTGGCTCTCCACGCTGATTCCGTCGGATGCGAGCGGGGCCGAAGGCACGTTCCGTGCACTGGGTAACGAACATTACCGCGCCGACCTGATCTATGATCCGGTCACCATCCAGCCCGGCAAGCAATACAGCCGGACCACCCAGCTTTTCGCCGGCGCCAAGGAAAGCGAGGTCCTGTCCGCTTACGAAAAGCAGGGCATCAACAATTTCTCCTTCGCGATCGACTGGGGCTGGTTCTTCTGGTTCGAAAAGCCGATCCTGTGGCTCTTGAAGGCGCTGCATTCCATCGTCGGAAATTTCGGCGTGGCGATCATCCTTCTCACCGTCATCGTGCGCGGCGTCATGTTCCCGATCGCCCAAAAGCAATTCGCGTCCATGGCCTCGATGAAGGCGATCCAGCCCAAGCTGAAGGCGCTGCAGGAACGGCACAAGGACGACAAGCAACAGCTTCAGCAGGAGATGATGAAGCTGTACAAGGAGGAGAAGGTCAATCCGCTCGCGGGCTGTTTGCCGATGTTCCTGCAGATCCCCGTCTTCTTCGCGCTGTACAAGGTGCTGCTGATTGCGATCGACACGCGCCATCAGCCCTTCATCCTGTGGATCAAGGACCTGTCCGCGCCCGATCCGCTGCACATCCTCAATCTCTTCGGCCTGCTCGATTTCCAGCCGCCCAGCTTCCTCGCCATCGGCGTGCTGGCGCTGCTCCTGGGCATCACCATGTTCCTGCAGTTCAAGCTGAATCCGGCCCAGATGGACCCGGCGCAGCAGCAGGTGTTCATGATCATGCCGTGGGTGCTGATGTTCGTGATGGCGCCGTTCGCGGCAGGTCTCCTGATCTACTGGATCACCTCGAACACGCTGACCATCGCGCAGCAGCAGTACCTGTATTCGCGTCACCCGCAGCTCAAGGAAGCCGCGGCGCGCGAGGCCGAGGAAAAAAAGCGCAAGGCTGAAGAAGCCAAGGCGAAGGGATAAGATCGTGACCGAAGAGGAAGGCGCGCGCGCCGAATATGAAGAGCGCGCCCGCCGCCTGTTCTCCGGGCCCGTCAATTTCCTGCTGTCTGCGCCGCAGCTCAAGTTCCTGCCCGAACCCACCGTGCCGGAAATTGCCGTCGCGGGCCGGTCGAACGTCGGCAAGTCTTCGCTTTTGAACGCGCTGACGGGCCGCAAGGCAATTGCCCGCACGTCCGTCACGCCGGGGCGCACGCAGGAACTCAACTATTTCGACGTTGGCGATCCGCTCCAGTTCCGCCTTGTCGACATGCCGGGGTACGGCTTTGCCAAGGCGCCGCTCGCGGTCGTCAAGAAATGGCGCTTTCTTGTGAACGACTATCTGCGCGGGCGGCAGGTGCTGAAACGCACGCTCCTGCTGATCGACGCGCGCCACGGAATCAAGCCGGTGGATCACGAGATCATGGAGATGCTCGACACCGCGGCCGTTTCTTACCGCATTGTCCTGACGAAGTCGGACAAGATCAAGGCAAGCGAACTGGAAGCCGTGACCGAGCGCACCTTGGCCGAAGCGCGCAAGCACTCGTCAGCCTATCCCGAAATCTCGGTGACGAGCAGCGAGAAGGGTCTGGGCATCGCGGAATTGCGCGGCTTCGTGTTGGAGAGCGCGGAAGTCTGAGCGACCGGGCCTCACACTATTCAAATCTGGATAGTGTGAATTTTCAATATTGTTTGTCCCTATATTTCAAATTATTGCTTGCTCAGGGGTATCCTGCCCCTGGGGAGCATAATAATGAAATTGAGGATGCTTGGGTTGCTGCTTGGCAGCGCCTGTCTGGCTGCGTGTGGTGGCGGTGGCAGCGGCGGCGGCGGTTCGTCACCGGTCGTGACGCCTTCGCCCAGCCCCACGCCGACGCCCACGCCTTCGGGCCCCAGCTACACCGCCTATGCCGATCTGACCGGCAGCCAGCAGTTCAAGATGGCCTGCCAGACTCTCGATCAGGGTAGCGGCGTGTTCCAGTTGGGACCACCCATGGCCTTTTACACGGATCCCGGCGTGACCCTGTCCTATGACGCGTCGCAGGACAGCTATACCCTGTCGAACTATGGCGTGGAAGAAAGCTTCGGTTCCGCCGATATCGACAGCTCGGTCACCAATCCGGAGATCGAGATCGCCTATGCGAAGGACGATGGCACCGGCTTTACCAGCCGCCTGCTGATCGCCGCGCCGCAGCCGGGTGGGCAAGCGGTCGATTATTCGCGCGCGCTTTATGCCTTCGTGAAAAACGTGAACACCGGCTATGTCGAAACTTCTAGCTGCAATTTCGGCGTTCCGACGCTGCTGACCGACACGCCTTCGCAATCGCCGATTACCTTCACCGACTTCACGACCCGCGGCACGCTTTATCGCATCTACCCCGACGCGACATTCGCCGTGTACAACCTCAGCGGTTCGTCGCAGACGATGAGCGCCAATGCCACGACGGGCGAAATCACGATCTCGCTGGCGCTGAGCGGGGAGCTGGTGTCGGTCAACGGTACCAGCACCGTCCCGGCGTCGATCGACCTCGGGACCTATGGCGCGACGATCAATATCGACGGGGAAACTCAGGGTTTCGGCGGCATTTTCAACTATGAGGATCCCACGCTCTTCGCCCCGTTCGAAGGCTGGTTCTACGGCCCGCAGGGCACCGAAGCCGCCTTTGCCGCCGGTATTCAGGATACCGACGAGAATAATGTGCGCACAATCGGCACTTTCAGCTTCTTCGCTGCGCGCTGAATTGCAGATTGCGATGCGGGCTCCGGTATAGCGGGGCCCGCGTCCGGTGGCCTTCATCGGCTGCATGAACTTGCCGACACATATGATCGCGCCATGCTCTCAGGTGAGCGTGTGATAGCCTTGAAATTACGCTATTGCGTAACCTTATTCAGGTCCGTGGCAGCCTATTTTGGTAAAAAGCAACGCTCACACAAATCCCCAAGGATCTGAATAGAAATGATTTTCAATACCCGCCTCGCCGTCGTCGCCCTTTCGCTGGCCCTGCCCGCAGCAGCGCCCGTGGCCCATGCCGCGCCCGAAAAGGCGACCATCACCGTCGAGGCGCCCAAAGGTCTGAATGAAAAGCAGCTGAAGAGCTGGAACGAGATCAACGAAGACGCGCGCGACAATGCGAAGGATCAGGCGACGATCGAAAAGAAGATCGCCGAGAACGAGGAAGACCTGCGCGATGCGCAGCAGGATCTGAAGCACGCGCAGGACCGGCTGAAGGACAAGCAGGACGACCTGCGCGACCGTCAGGCGGATCTCGCCAAGGCGAAGAAGAAGATGGCCGAGATCGAGGCCCGCCGCGACAAGCTTTCCGCCAAGGCGCTTTGATCGCACGCGCCCGGACGCGCCGCATTTGCTTCAATAGCCGATGTAGCGTCCGGGCCGATGGTTCACCATCAGGATCGAATTGATCGCCAGCGCCGACAGGATCGATATCAGCCACGGCGTGATTTCCAGTGTCAGCAATGCCGCCGACAGGATGATGACATCGCCGATCATCTGGGTGCGACCCGCGTTCCAGCCTTTTGACCGCATCAGCACCAGCGCGACGATGCCCGAACCGCCCACGCCCGCGCCGTGGCGGGCCAGCACCAAAATGCCCAGCCCCGCCATCCAGCCGCCCAGCAGCGCGGCAAAGGCGGGGTTCACATCCTCCACCGACAAGCCCAGCGGTATGACAAGGCCGAGCGCCATGATCGCCACATTGGCGAACAGCGTCTTGAGCGCAAAGGCGCGCCCCATCGCGCACGCGGCAAGGAAGAAGAACGGGATGTTGATGATGATGAAGAGCGTCGTCGCCGGCAGCGGCACCAGATAAGACGCGAGCAGCGCCACACCCGCCATGCCGCCGGTCACCAGCCCCGCGGCTTTCAGCATCACGACCGAAAAGGCGATCAGGCTCGACCCGATGGTGATGGCGTAGAAATCCTCGGCCAGAGAGTGACGCCGACCATTGTTGAAAGGCGTGTGCTCTACGGCTTCGGCAGTGACGGTTTCATTCGATCGATGCATGGACGGTCCCGTTGACGACCAGCCATCCTCTTGCCCTTGCGGTCCATGCGCGCCCGCGCCTGCCGCCTCGCCCCGCTCTTGCTGACAAAGCGGGGCGATGGCAAGCCCCACTCCCCATTCGAGCGCCCTCGACTTGACCACGCTACAGGTCTAGTCAGCGCAGCCATGAAGCTCATCATCGGCAACAAGAACTATTCCAGCTGGTCCCTGCGCGGCTGGCTCGCAGCGAAACAGTCGGGCCTCTCTTTCGAGGAGATCACCGTCAATATTTCAGGCGAGGACTGGGAAGAGGCGAAGAAGAGCTGGGGCGATGTGCAGCCATCGTCGGGCAAGGTGCCGGTTTTGTGGGACGACGAGGTGGTGATCTGGGACAGTCTCGCCATCCTGGAATATCTCGACGACAAGGTGCGCGAGGAAGGCGGCGGCAAGGCAGGCAGCCGGTTCTGGCCCAAGGACCCGGTCGCGCGCGGGCTTTGCCGCTCTATGGTGGCGGAAATGCACAGCTCTTATGCCGCGCTGCGCAGCGAAATGCCGATGAACGTGCGCCGCCGGATGGAAGGGCACGCACTCTCCGATGCCGCAAAAACCGATATCGTGCGCGTCCTCACACTCTGGGCCGAGGCGCGGGCGCGTTTCGGTGCGGGTGGGCCGTTCCTGTTCGGCAGCTATTCCGCCGCCGATATCTTTTATGCGCCCGTCGTCAGCCGCTTCATGACCTATGGCGTGGGCGTCCCCAAATTCGCCGAGACCTATATGGAAGCGGTTTGGGAGCATGACTGGATGCAGGAGTGGATCACCGCGGCAGAGGAAGAGGACTGGCAGATCGCGGCTTTCGAGGTCCCTGCCGACTAAGAGCCGCCGACTGAAACGTGCTGCGCTTGCGGTAAAGCGCTGGGTAAACAGGCACAATCGGCTCATTCCGGCGGAACCGGGTCCCGGTTGCCGCGTTACCGCGCTACCCCCTCGGAGTTAGCCGGAAAGTCATCCCCCTTGAGACGCTATCTCATGAAGATCGAACCGCTCGAAAGCGAGGAGCAGACGCTTGTCGAATTCGAGGCGGATAATGATCGCAGCGCCATCGTGCACATGCGCCGCGAAGCGCTGGGCCGCCGCGCCGAGCTTTGGCACGAGGAGACTTTCGTCGCCTATATCACTCGCCACGCGAGATCGCGCGCACCGGGGCCGCCTTCCAATTTCCTGAACCGGGATGCGCGCGCACAACTGCCCGGTTGGGCGCAGGGCAAGCCGGGGCAGGAGGAGGAGCGCCGTCCCCATGGCTGGGGCTGGCGCAAGACGGCCGGCGGCAAGAACTAGGGGCGCATCAGTCGCCGATGCGCACCATGACATGCTGATAAGGCGTATCCTTCCACATGACATAGACCGGATCGGCAATGTCGGTGGAGATGCCCTCCAGCGCGCCTTCGCCCGGCAGGATCAGCATCAAATGCGGGCCTTCCTTGATCCAGTCATTATCCTCGGTCGGCTGGGTGGCAAAAGGATCGATATTGCTGACCCCTGCCGAATCGCCGTCCCCCATCAGCATGTATGAAACGCCGAAACCGCCGGGCGTGTAATCGCCCTTGGTCATGAAGGCGCCCATCAGCTTTTCCCATTCGGCGTCATTGCACATCGGGCCGATCACCGGCCCCTGCGGATAACAGGTGTAGCCGTTGGTCCCCTCTTTCAGCACATTGCCTTCAAGGTCCTTGTAGGTCGCATCCTTCGCGATCGAAGCCGGGGCGGCCCCGGCGGCACTGGCAATGAGTTTCGACTTGTCGCTGTGGTGCTCGGCCAGCGCGGCTCCGGCAAGTCCGGCGGCGGGTAGCGCCACGATGACCGCGGCGATTGCGAATGTCTTTCGCATGGCATTCCCTCCTTCTGGTTTTGCGACCCATCGTGTTTTCGGGCGACCCAGTCGGAAGAATTCGCATGCTACGCCTGTTTGGCGCGCTTGCCCAGAGGGCCGCGCCAGCAAGCTGAATTGGCTGTGCCTTGCCGCCCCGGCCCAGTTGCGAACCGGCTGGCGGTGACACATAGTCCATTGATTGCGAGTAGAATTTCGTAGCCCGTACACAGGGGGTTCGATGAATTGGCAGGGCAGGATTGCGGTAAGATTTCGCGTGTGGGTCGGGGTCCGCCGGGACCATGGCTGACCTCCTGCGCGGCAGCGAGGGTCTGCTGCCTTTCATCCCGCTGGCGCTGATCGTGGTGAACTTCGTCACCATCGCACTGTTCTATCTCGACAAGCGCAGCGCGATCGCGGGCGCGCGACGGGTGCCCGAAGCGCGGCTGCTGTCATGGGCGGCGATGGGCGGCACGCCCGGCGCATTCCTTGCCCGGCACCTGTTCCGGCACAAGACGCGCAAGGAGCCTTTCACGACCCGGCTTCAGCTGATTGCCGTGGTGCAGGTCGGGCTGCTGATCGGCGTGGCCCTGTGGTAAGCCCGATCGCGGGCCACGCCGGATAGCAGCTTCAGCGCAGGTCGGGCGCGCTCGCCTCGCCCTTCAGCATGACGATGGCTTCGTCGAGCGAGCAGAATTTCTGTTCCTTTTCGCCCAGCGTACGAATGGCGACAGTGCCTTCCTCCGCTTCGCGCTTACCCACGACCAGCAGGTGCGGGACCTTGGCAAGGCTGTGTTCGCGCACCTTGTAATTGATCTTCTCATTGCGAAGATCGCTTTCGACGCGGATGCCCGCCGCCTGCAGCTTGGCGACCACTTCGTTCGCGTAATCGTCGGCGTCCGAAACGATGGTCGCGACCACCGCCTGCACGGGGGCCAGCCACACGGGCAGCTTGCCGGCGAAATGCTCGATCAGAATGCCGATGAAGCGTTCGTAGGACCCGAAGATCGCGCGGTGCAGCATGACCGGGCGGTGCTTCTCGCCATCCTCGCCGACATAGGTCGCGTCGAGGCGTTCGGGCAGCACGCGGTCCGACTGGATCGTGCCCACCTGCCAGGTGCGGCCGATGGCGTCGGTCAGGTGCCATTCCAGCTTGGGCGCATAGAACGCGCCTTCGCCGGGGAGTTCCTCCCAGCCATATTCCTCGGTGGCGAGGCCCGCTTCCTTCACCGCGTTGCGCAGCTCGTCCTCGGCCTTGTCCCAGTCGGCTTCGCTGCCGAAACGCTTTTCGGGGCGCAGGGCCAGCTTGATCGAATAGGTGAAGCCGAAATCCTTGTAGACCCGGTCGGCCAGTTCGCAGAAGGCGCGCACTTCGGCCACGATCTGGTCCTCGCGGCAGAAGATATGCGCATCGTCCTGCGTGAACTGCCGTACGCGCATCAGCCCGTGGAGCGCGCCGTGCGGCTCGTTCCGGTGGCAGCAGCCGTTTTCATACAGGCGGATCGGCAGTTCGCGATAGCTGGTGATGCCCTGTTTGAAGACCAGCACATGGGCCGGGCAGTTCATCGGCTTCAGCGCCATCCAGTCGGCTTCGCCCGAAATGACGTCGCCCTCGTCTTCCACGTTCGGAACCTCGTCGGGCACCACGAACATGTTTTCGCGATATTTGCCCCAGTGGCCCGATTTTTCCCACTGCCGCGCGTCCATCACCTGCGGGGTCTTGATCTCCTGATATCCGGCCCCGTCGATGGCGCGGCGCATATATGCTTCCAGCTCGCGCCAGACCTTATAGCCATTGGGATGCCAGAAGACGGAGCCATGCGCCTCTTCCTGCAAATGGAACAGGTCCATCTCGCGCGCCAGCTTGCGGTGGTCGCGCTTGGCGGCCTCTTCCAGCCGCGTGAGGTGCGCGTTCAGCTGCTTTCTATTCAGCCAGCCGGTGCCATAGATACGCGTGAGCTGCGCATTCTTCTGATCGCCGCGCCAGTAAGCACCGGCAACGCGCATCAGCTTGAACGCCTGCGGGTCGAGCTTGCCCGTCGAAGGCAGATGCGGGCCCCGGCACATATCGAGCCATGCGCCTTCACTGCTTGGCTGGCCCGACCAGTACACGGTCAGTTCCTCGCCCTCGGGCAGTTCGGCGGCCCATTCGGCCTTGAACTTCTCGCCTTGCGCATTCCAGCGGTCGATCAGCTGCTGGCGCGACCAGACTTCGCGGACCAGCGGCTTGTCGGCCTTGATGATCTCGCGCATCTTTTCCTCGATGGCGGGAAGATCGTCCATGCTGAACGGCTCGCGGCCCTCGGGCGCCATCACGTCATAATAGAAACCGTCGTCGGTCGCCGGGCCAAAGGTGATCTGCGTGCCGGGCCACAGCGCCTGCACCGCCTCTGCCAGCACATGGGCGAAATCGTGGCGGGCGAGCTCCAGCGCCTCGTCCTCGTCGCGGCTCGTCACCAACGCCAGCTCGGCATCGCCCGCGAAGGGACGGGTCAGGTCGACCAACTCGCCATCGACGCGCGCGGCGATCG
Source organism: Croceicoccus mobilis (assembly GCF_001661965.1). Classification (GTDB taxonomy): domain Bacteria; phylum Pseudomonadota; class Alphaproteobacteria; order Sphingomonadales; family Sphingomonadaceae; genus Croceicoccus; species Croceicoccus mobilis. Next base: position 891,399 of record NZ_LYWZ01000022.1, on the reverse strand, counting down.
CCGCCTTGGCAAGGCCGGGGCCGATCGCGGCAGCGACATCGGCGGGGGTCGACCCTTCCGGCATCTCGCGCACCGAACCGTCGGGCAGGCTGATCTTCACAAGTTCCGTCATCGCAATCGTCTTCGCTCAAATTACCTTAGCGCCGCGCTTTGGCACAGGCGCGCGCGCACCGGAAGGGGCGGCGTCAGTCTTATTTCAGCGGAAACCGGGAGGAGACGCCATCCGCCCGGACCCCCGGGCGGCAGCTGGCCTTAACGCAGGACCAACCGCCCCGGGGCGAGCCGGGTGCCGGTAGTGGTCGTAGTGGTGCGCTGCGTTGCCATGGGCACGGCGTTAGCACCCAATCCCGGGCAAGTCATTGCTCAATACTGCCAAGGTCACGCGACATTGTGTCATGCTTGCTTGACACGAGGCGCGAATCTGTCTAGTTCCCTTTACATCGAAGCAAGGAGACTTGACCATGACACGCAAGACCGCATTCCTCTGGGGCGCCGCCATCCTGATGGTCGCGCTCCTCAACATCATCGATATTCTGCCCGACTGGGCGACCTTTGCCGCCGTGCTGACCCTGCCGCTGATGGCAACGTGGCGCTGCGCCCCCCGCCGCCGCGATGGAGAACGGTCGTGAACGCCGCCACCACGCCGCGTTCGAAACCGGGCCTGTGGCTGGGGCTGTTTTTTGCCGCCATCGCGGTGATCGCCGTGCTCAAGACCACCGCGGCAATCAATCCGGGCACCGCCTATATGCTGCTGGCCGGATCGTTCTGCCTGCTCGTTCCCTTCGTGCGCGCCACGCGCCGCAATCGCGGCGCCTGCTCCAGCCCGGCAGCGGCGCGCTATACGAAGGGAATCGCGATCAGCTCCGCCCTTTATGTCGCGGGGCTGGGCATCGCGGTTTACCTTGATAACCGCATGGAACTAGAGGGGACGGCGGGCTTCCTCGTCGCGCTCCTCCCCGTGCTGCCGATCTTCGGCATGATCTGGGTGATGGCGCGGTACCTGATGGAAGAGACCGACGAATATCTGCGCCATCTCGCCATGATCGGGGCACTGTGCGGGCTTGGGCTGGTGCTGGGAGTCGGCTCATTCTGGGGTTTTCTCGAAACCTTCGGCATGGTGCCGCATGTGCCGGGCTGGTGGGCGGTGCCGATCTGGGCCGTGGGCATGGGGCTTGGCCGCGCCTTCATGTCGATGCGCGACCGCGCCGGGGCCGACGAATGAAAAACCGCCTCAAGGTCCTGCGCGCCGAACGCGACTGGAGCCAGCAGCACCTGGCCGACGAGCTGGGCGTATCGCGCCAGTCGGTGAACGCGATCGAGACAGGGAAATACGATCCCTCGCTCCCGCTAGCCTTTCGCATCGCTGCCTTGTTCGACATGCGGATAGAGGAGATATTTACTCCCGACGACTGATCCATTTCCGCTACACTTTTCCCAACTGCATTAACCCTTTGCTTGACTTGTCCGGTTACAGAAGTGACTTGTCTGATCGGACAGGGTCACAACGGGGGTATCAATGGACAGTATGGGAACCGGCCCCGCCTTTGGCGGACCGGATGGTGGGGAACCGTGGCATGAGGAACCTGCCGCGCCCGAAACCGCTTTCGCTTTCGAAGGCAACTGGCGCGATTTCGCGAAGATCGCCTTCACCAATCTCCTGCTGACCATCGTCACGCTGGGAATCTATCGTTTCTGGGCGACAACGCGCGAACGGCAATATCTGTGGTCGCGCACCCGCTTTATCGACGACCACCTCGAATGGACGGGACGGGGCAAGGAACTGTTCTTCGGCTTCCTGCTGGCCACCGTCCTCATCATCCTGCCCTTCGCGCTGATCAACATGATCACGCAGGGGCTGATCTTCCGCGGGAACGAGGGGGTCGCCGCCGGCGTATTCATCGCCTCGTTCCTCGTATTGTTCTATTTCTCGGGCGTCGCCCGCTTTCGCGCGCTGCGCTATCGGCTTGGCCGCACCCATTGGCGCGGCATTCGCGGGGGCAGCTATGACCAGGGGTTCAAATACGGCCTCTCCCACATGTGGAAATACACGGTGGGCTATCTCGCGCTGGGCCTGATGGTGCCATGGGCGATGGTGTCGCTGTGGAATGAGCGGTGGAGCGCCATGAGCTTCGGCCAGCTTTCCTTCCGCAGTGAGGCTGATTTCTCGCCGCTGATGAAGCGTTACCTGCTGGTCTATCTCGCGCCTTTCGTCCTGTTCATTGCCATGTTCGCCCTTTTGGCCGCAGTGACCTTCGGGTTTGGGGGGATGGAGAACGAGAACACCGCGCTTGGCATCACGGTTGCCGCGCTGACGGTCATCCTGATGGTCGGCGTATATGCGGGCTGGGGCATCGTCTATCTCGCCTTTTATGCCAAATACATGCGCATCGTGATAGGTGAGATGAAGCTGGGCGAGAATATCGAGTTCGGCTTCCACGCCAGCACGAAGGACTGGCTGAAGCTGATCGCGGTCGACATCGGGCTGGTGCTGGTGACGCTGGGCGTGGGCTATATCTTCCTCACCTATCGCCACTGGAAGTTCTTCATCACCCATCTCGAAGCCTATGGCGAGGTCGATCCCGATGCGCTGACGCAGTCGGAAACGCCGATGTCGAAACATGGCGAGGGTCTGCTCGACGCTTTTGACATGGGCGCGATCTAAGGATGACGGAACCCGTCCGGGCAAGCTGGTACGACGGCCTCACCGCGCGCAAGCGGGAGGGTGAGGCCGTCCTTTCAGGTACGCAGCTATTGCTCCACGAAGATGGCGGGGACGAAACCGCCATCACCCTGAGCGAACTGCGCTTTCATGAGAAAAAGGCCGAAGGGCCGGTATACACGCTCGACCACAACACCGGCTTCCGTCTGCGTTTGCATGGGGAGGTGCCGGGCGACATGGCCGCGCGCCTGCCTTCGGGCCAGCTTTACGGCCACTGGATCGACCGGCTGGGCCTGCCCAAGGCTGCGGCCCTGTTCGCCGTTGTCAGCGCCGCCGCGCTGGCCGCGGTCTATACGCTGCCAGCATGGCTGGGCCCGATGATCCCGCAATCGTGGGAGCGCAAGATGGGCGATGCGATGCTGGGCGACATGAACAATGTCGTGTGCCACTCACCCGCAGGCGACAAGGCGCTGGCAAGGCTGGTGAACGAGATCGATCCGGGCCGCCCCGTCACCCGCGTCGATGTTGCCAATATCGACATGGTCAATGCCGTCGCGCTGCCAGGCGGGCGGGTACTGATCTTCGACGGGCTGATCCAGGGCGCGAAGAGCGCTGACGAAGTGGCCGGCGTATTGGCGCATGAAATCGGCCATGTGCGCGAACGCCACGTGATGCAGGCGCTCTTGCGCCAGTTCGGCCTGTCGCTTTTGCTGGGCGGGGCCAATTCCGATATCGGCTCGACCGTCTTCGGCCTTGCCTCCACCAGCTATACAAGATCGGCAGAGGCGGAGGCGGACGATTACGCGCGTGAACGGCTGGATGATGCCAATATCTCGCCCGAGGCGACAGCCGGCTTCTTCCGCTGGCTCAGCGAAAAGGGCGAAGGGCCGAGCTGGGTGAGCTATATCTCCAGCCACCCCGCCCCGTCGGACCGGCAGGAAAAGTTCGAAGCTGCGATCGAAGAAGGCCGCGACTATCGCCCCGCCCTGACGCCCGATGAATTCGCCGCGCTGGAAACCATGTGCGAGGATGACCCCGATGTGGAGGAATTCGGTTTCTGACCGGATCATAACGCGCTAGGGCAATGGTCGCATGGCCACGACCCGCCTCGCGGGTATATGCAGGATCGCAGCATGACCGAACCGCTCAACCCACCCGTTTCGCGCAGCCCCGGCCCCGATGGCACCAGCATTGCCCACCGCCGGCTCGATGGCGAAGGGCCGCTGATCGTTTTCCTCCCCGGCTATATGTCCGACATGAAAGGGTCGAAAGCGACCGCCGTGATGGAATGGGCCAAGGCAGGTGGCAGATCCTGCCTGCTGCTCGATTATTCGGGCTGCGGCGCCAGTGCCGGACGCTTTGCCGATGGCACACTGTCGAAATGGCAGGCAGAGGTGATGCAGCTGATCGACGAAGCGGGTGCGGCAACGGCAGACAGGCCGGTGCTGCTGATCGGATCGTCGATGGGCGGTTGGCTGATGTTGCTGATCGCCCGCGAAATCGCCGAGACGCGCGGCGATGCGGCATTGGCGGGATTGATCGGCATTGCGGCGGCACCCGATTTTACCGTCTGGGGCTTTGAGGATGCGCAGCGCGCGCAGCTGGCGGCGGGCAAGCCGTTTTACGAAAACAATCCCTACGGTCCCGAACCCACGCCCTATCACCCCGGCTTCTTCGCCGATGCCGAAGCGCGGCTGGTGCTGGAAGAGACCTTGCCGATCCATGCGCCCGTGCGCTTGCTGCACGGACAGAACGATGCGGACGTGCCATGGGAAACCGCCTTGCGCCTCGCTCACAGTCTTGAAAGCGAGAATGTGCGCATGTGCCTTGTGAAGGATGGCGATCATCGCCTGTCGCGCGATCAGGATATCGCCATGCTGCTGACCGCGCTCGCCGAACTGCTGGGCTAAAGGGTTTCAAGCTGCTGCCCGCTCCCCATATCGGGGCGCATGACCCTTCTATCCGTACTCGATTTCGCATCGATCCCCGAAGGCGGGAGCGCATCCGACGCCCTTGCCAATAGCGCCCGCCTTGCCGCCCATGCCGAGGCTGAGGGCTATCACCGTTTCTGGCTGGCCGAACATCACGCCATGCCCGGCATCGCGTCCAGCGCGGTATCGGTCTGCCTTGCCCATGTCGGCCATGCGACCAGCCGCATCCGCATCGGCGCGGGCGGGATCATGCTGCCGAATCACAATCCCTTCGTGATCGCCGAACAATTCGGCACGCTGGATGCATTGTTTCCGGGCCGCATCGACCTCGGCCTTGGCCGCGCGCCCGGCGCCGACAGCCGGATCGGCCGCATGCTGAGGAAGGACCTGCACGCCGCCGCCGAATATTTCCCGCAAGACGTCGTCGAACTTCAGGCATTGTTCGCGGGCGATGAAGGGCTGCCGCTGCCAGCCATTCCGGGCTTGGGCGCGAAAATCGAGATGTGGGTGCTCGGCTCCAGCCTGTTCGGCGCGCAGCTCGCGGCAAAGCTGGGCCTGCCCTATGCCTTTGCCGCCCATTTCGCGCCGACCCATCTGGACGAGGCGCTGCGCCTTTACCGCCAGCGCTTCGAACCCTCGGACCTATTGGACAGGCCTCATGTCATGGTCGGCACCACCGCCTATGCCGCAGAGACGAGCGAGGAGGCCTATCTCCTCGCCTCTTCCATGGACCAGAGCTTTATCGCGCTGCGCACCGGCAGACCGGGCAAGCTGCCCCCGCCCGTCCCCGGCTATCGCGACAGCCTGCCCCCGCAGGCCGCCGCCCAGCTGCGCGGCACACGCGAGGTGAGCGCCATAGGCACGCCTGTCGAAGTCGCCGAAAAACTGTCCGCCATCATCGCCCGCACCGGCGCGGATGAGCTGGTGCTGGCGGGTAATACGTTCGACACCGATGCCCGCATCCGGTCGCTGTCACTGACGATGGAGGCGATGCGCGCCGCAGCGCCTGCGTGATGGCTGCACGTCGCGGCTTGCAATCCACCCCCGGCTTGGCCTAGCCCCTGCGCCGAACGGCCCGGTCGGACAGACCGGGGGGAGAGGCCTGACAAAGGATCGGTATGAGCCAAGCAGATGTCATAATCGTCGGCGCCGGACACGGGGGCGCCGCAGCCGCTCTCGCGCTGCGCCAGCAGGGTTTCGAGGGTTCCATCGCCCTGATCGGACGCGAAAAGGAACCGCCCTACGAACGCCCGCCGCTTTCCAAGGAATATCTGGCGCGCGAGAAGGAATTCGAGCGCCTTTATATCCGTCCGCCCCATTTCTGGGAGGAAAAGGACGTCCAGCTCATTCTCGGCACCTCGGTCACCGAGATCGAGCCGATGGGCAAGACGGTCAAGCTCTCCAATGGCGAGCAGATGGGATACGACCATCTGATCTGGGCCGCCGGCGGCGATGCGCGGCGCCTGTCGTGTTCGGGCGCCGACCTGACCGGTGTGCATGCCGTGCGCACCCGCGCCGATGCCGACCGCATGATGGCCGAAATCGATGCCGGCGCGAAACGCTGCGTCGTGATCGGCGGCGGCTATATCGGGCTGGAAGCGGCAGCCGTGCTCCGGAAGCTCGACATCGAGGTCGTGCTGATCGAGATGCTCGACCGCGTGCTGGCGCGCGTCGCGGGTGAAGAGCTCTCGCGCTTCTATGAAAAGGAGCACCGCGACCACGGCGTGAATATCATGCTGGAAACCGGCGTCGACTGCATCCTGGGCGATAGCGAGAAGGTCACCGGCGTGAAGCTGTCCGACGGCAACGAGATTCCCGCCGACATGGTGATCGTGGGCATCGGCATCGTGCCGTGCATCGGCCCGCTGATCATGGCCGGGGCGACCGGCGCCAATGGCGTCGACGTCGATGAATTCTGCCGCACCTCGCTGGATGACGTCTATGCCATCGGCGACTGCGCGGCCCATGCCAACGACTATGCCGATGGCGCGGTGATCCGGCTGGAATCGGTGCAGAACGCCAATGACATGGCCAAGGTCGTGGCGCAGAAGATCTGCGGCGAAAAGGTCCCGTATAAGGCGACGCCATGGTTCTGGTCGAACCAGTACGATCTGAAGCTGCAGACCGTGGGTCTTTCTATCGGCCATGACCGCACGGTGCTGCGCGGCGATCCTGCCGAACGCAGCTTCTCGATCATCTATCTGCGCGATGGCAAGGTCGTGGCGCTCGATTGCGTCAACAAGGTCAAGGATTACGTGCAGGGCAAGAAGCTGGTCGACCGCCATGCGGTGATTGATCCGGAACTGCTTGCCGACAATGACGTGCCGCTAAAGGCGATGGCCGAGGGCTAATCGGCCAGTTCCGCCAGCGCCCAGCGCGCAGCCTCTGCCACCACCGGGTCGGGATCGCCGGTCAATTCGGCGACCGGCCCGGTCAGCGCCCTGTCCCCGCTGTTTCCCGCCGCGATCAGGCAATTTCGCACGAACCGGTCCCGCCCGATCCGCTTGATCGGAGAGCCGGAGAACAGCGCGCGAAATCCGGCATCGTCGAGCGCCAATAGTTCGTTCAACCGCGGCGCGACCAGTTCGGCGCGCGGCAGGAAGGCGCGATTGGCCTGCGCATCCTGCGCAAAGCTGTTCCACGGGCATACCGCCAGGCAATCGTCGCAGCCATATATCCGGTTGCCCATGGCGCGGCGGAATTCATGCGGGATCTCGCCCTTGTGCTCGATCGTTAGATAGGAAATGCAGCGCCGTGCATCCAGCTGGCGCGGTGCGGGAAAGGCCTGCGTCGGACAGGCGTCCAGACACGCGCTGCATGATCCGCAGCGATCGGGATGCGGATCGTCCGGCGCGAATTCCAGCGTGGTGTAGATCGCGCCCAGAAAGAGCCAGCTGCCGTGGGTACGGCTGACGAGATTGGTGTGCTTGCCCTGCCAGCCGATGCCCGCCGCCTCTCCCAGCGGCTTTTCCATGACAGGCGCGGTGTCGACAAACACCTTCACGCCGATTTCCTCCCCCGGAGCTTCCAGCCCCCTGCGCCGCGCCTCTGCCACCAGCCAGCCGGCCAGCCGCTTCAGCGCGCCCTTTACAACGTCGTGATAATCGCGCCCCTGCGAATAGACCGAGATGCGGCCGCGATCGGGGTGCCCCTCCAGCTTCAGCGGATCGTTCACCGGCGCATAGCTCATGCCCAATGCGATCACCGATCTGGCCTCGGGCCACAGCACCTGAGGCGCGGCGCGCTGATCGGCCCGGCCCTCCATCCATTCCATCGCCCCGTGGCGGCCATCGTCCAGCCATTCGTGCAGGCGGGCGGCGCGCACGGGATCGGTTCCGGCGCTTGCGATGCCGATGCTTGCAAAGCCCTCCTGCGCCGCGCGCTTCATAAGCGCTTGCCTTAGCTTGGCGAGCCTGTCAGCCCCGTCGACGTTCAATGCCTTAACCTTATCTTGCAAGTTGGCGGTCCATGGCGTCTCTTCACGCCGGCCGTGGAAAACGGGCGGAATGCCGGACCATCCGCCCGCCGCGAAAGCGAAGCCGGGAGATTCTAGTTGCAACAGGCGATGACACAAGAACCCTTCTCCGGCGAATTCACCGCTGCTCCGCAAATCGCAACCGACAGCCGCCCGCTTGCCATAGAGGCGAAGGGCCTGGTGAAGCGCTTCGACGGCACTCTGGCGGTCGATGGCGTCGACATCGCTGTGCCCGAGGGGTCGATTTTCGGCATCCTTGGCCCCAATGGCGCGGGCAAGACCACGACATTGCGCATGTTGCTGGGCATCATCGACCCCGATGAAGGAACCCGCAGCGTGCTGGGGAGCGACGATCCGCACCGTCTTGCGAACCGCATCGGCTATCTGCCCGAGGAACGCGGCCTGTATCCCGCGATGAAGGCGGTCGACGCCATCGCCTTTGTCGGCGCATTGCGCGGCCTGTCGGTAAAGGAAGGGCGCAAGCGCGGGCTCGAAATCCTTGAAGCGCATGGCTTTGGCCATATCGCCCAGCGCCAAATCCGCGCCATGTCGAAGGGGCAGGCGCAGACGGTGCAATTGCTGGCGACACTGGTCCACGATCCCGCGCTGGTCGTGCTGGACGAGCCGTTCTCGGGCCTCGACGCGATCAGTCAGGGAAAGCTTGAACGGACCATCCGTGGCCTTGCCGAAAAGGGCACCACGGTGATTTTCTCCACCCATGTCCTCGCGCATGCCGAACGGCTTTGCGAACGTATCGCCATCATCGCTGGGGGCAAGGTGCCGTTTCATGGCCTTGTCTCCACCGCGCGCGACCGCTTGCCTCCGCAGGTTCATCTGGAGACACGCGAGCGGGACGGACCATGGCGCACTGCCCTGCCCGCCCATGCGGAGCCGCAGATCAAGGCGACAGGCGGGGCGCTGTGGAACTTCTCGCTGGAAGACGGCGGCGTCGAACCACTGCTTACCGCATTGGTGGAGGGCAAGGCCGGGATACAGGCGCTCTCCATCGAACGGGCGGGTCTGCACGATGCATTTGTCGCCATCGCGGGCGAGGCTGCCGCCAAGCAGCTTGACGAAGAAACCGGGCTGGCCGCCATGAACACGGCGGAGGCCAGCTGATGAAAGGTCGCATGGGCAAGATCCTCACCATCGCGCGGCGTGATTTCCGTGCGATCCTGTTCAGCCGGTCGTTCCTGTTCTTTATCCTCGGCCCGCTTTTCCCGGTGGTCGTCGCATCCATGGCCGGCGGCATCGGTGCCAGCGTGCAGGGCGCGGCCGGGCCCGCGCGCATCGGCGTTGCCATGGCCGACACTGATACCGCGATGGTCACGGAGGCGCGGGCCGCGCTCAATCAGCCGCTGCCGCGGCTGCCGGGCACTATCGTCCTCGACCGCCCGGCCAATTCTCCGCAAGAGGTGAGCGCCATCCTGAAAGACGGGGCAGGCCAGGGGGTCGCCGCCGTGCTTTCGGGCACGCTCGACGATCCGGTGCTCTCCGGCCCGCAACCGCGCATCGCGGCATGGAGCGGCGATGTTTCCCTGCTGGTGGAAGAGGCGCGCCGGATCAGCGCCACAGGTCCGGGGCAGGCACGCCAATGGCCCGAAATCGGCCTGCGCCCCGTGGCCCAGCCCAGTCAGGTCGACCAGACCGGCGGCCGCATCCGCACCGCTCAGGCGGCGCAGACCCTGCTGTTCATCCTGACCATGCTGCTGGCGGGCATGGTGCTATCCAATCTCGTCGAGGAAAAGGCGAACAAGATCATCGAGGTGCTGGCCGCCGCCGTGCCGATGGATTCGGTATTTTTCGGCAAGCTGCTGGCCATGCTGGGCGTCAGCTTTGTCGGCATCTCGATCTGGGGCGGCGTTGCGGCGCTGGTGATCGTGGCGGGCGGCGCGTCGGTCGCTTTCCTGTCTGCACCTGCCGTCGGCTGGCCGCTGTTCATGGCGCTGGGCGCGATATATTTCGCCTGCGCCTATCTGCTGCTGGGATCGCTCTTTCTCACCATCGGCGGCCTCGCCGCGACGGTGCGCGAGGTGCAGACCTTGTCGATGCCTGTCACCATGGCGCAGCTCCTCGTGTTCTTCCTCGCTTCCTATTCGCTGGGCCAGCAGGGGCAGCCCGTCGAACTGGCCGCAGCGCTCTTTCCGTTCTCCTCGCCCTTTGCCATGCTGGCACGGGCGGCGACCGATGGGGCGTTATGGCCGCATCTGCTGGCGATAGGGTGGCAGGCCCTGTGGGTGGTGATCATCGTTCGCACGGGCGCAACATTGTTTCGCCGCACGGTCATGAAATCAGGCCCCCGCGGAACGAAGCGTGGATTGTTCAGGATGCTGCACCAGTCGACCCGCTCGTTCAGGCAGGCATAAGGCGAAAGGTGCTATCCCACCGGAATGTTGAAAGATCGCCGATCCGTCATGAACCTGCTGCTGGCAGGTGCCGCCGCGCCGTTCATCGGCGCATGTTCGGGCCGCGCCGAGGCGCGCGAAGACTTTCCCTTCAAGCTGAGCGAAGCGCAATGGCGCAAGCGCCTGACGCGCGAGGAATTTCGCATTCTTCGCGAAGCGGGTACTGAGCGGCCCTATACGTCGCCCCTCAATAAGGAAAAGCGCGCAGGCATCTTCGCCTGTGCCGGCTGCGGCCATCACACGTTCTCGTCGAAAACCAAATATGAGAGCGGCACCGGCTGGCCCAGCTTTTGGAAGCCGCTGAAAGGTGGGGTCGGGACCAGCACCGATTACAAGATCGGCTATCCGCGCACAGAGATCCACTGCGCCAATTGCGGCGGCCATCTGGGCCATGTCTTCAACGACGGGCCCAAACCCACCGGAAAGCGTTATTGCATGAATGGCGCGGCACTGGATTTCATTCCGGCCTGAGCCTAGAGGCAATAGTCTATTGCCGGAACTGGCTTTATTCCTTCCGGTTAGGCTAAGGACCTCTTCCGAGCATGGGTGAGGCTTTGGTCGACTCATGCAAACTTCACGGCTAGAACAGAATGATGACTGCCGAACCGGCCCAGACGAAACCCGAAACGCCCCTTCTCGACACGGTGGATACGCCCGCTGACCTGCGTAGACTTGCGCCGGAGCAGTTGCGGCAGCTTGCCGACGAGCTCAGGAGCGAGATGATCGATGCCGTCGGGACGACCGGCGGGCATCTGGGATCGGGGCTTGGCGTGGTCGAGCTGACGACGGCGCTGCATTACGTGTTCAACACGCCCGATGACCGGCTGGTCTGGGACGTCGGCCATCAGGCCTATCCCCACAAGATCCTGACCGGCAGGCGCGACCGCATCCGCACATTGCGGCAGGGCGGCGGGTTGTCCGGCTTTACCAAGCGGAGCGAAAGCGAATACGATCCGTTCGGCACGGCGCATAGCTCTACCTCGATCAGCGCGGCACTGGGTTTCGCCATGGCGAACAAGATGACCGGCGCAGAGGGTAAGGCCATTGCGGTGATCGGCGATGGCGCGATGAGCGCGGGCATGGCCTATGAGGCGATGAACAATGCCGAGCAGGCGGGCAATCGCCTGATCGTCATCCTCAACGATAATGACATGTCGATCGCGCCGCCGGTTGGCGGGCTGTCGACCTATCTTGCCCGTCTCGTGTCGTCGGGCCGCTTCCTTGGCCTGCGCGAACTTGCGCGCAAATTCGCGCGCAAGCTGCCGCGCCCCCTGCATGTCGCGGCGCGCAAGACCGACGAATTTGCCCGCGGCATGGCCATGGGCGGCACCTTGTTCGAAGAGCTGGGCTTCTACTACGTCGGCCCCATCGACGGGCATGACCTCGACGCGCTGGTCCCCGTGCTGGAGAACGTGCGCGATGCCGCCGAAGGTCCGTGCCTGATCCATGTCGTCACGCAAAAGGGCAAGGGCTATGGCCCCGCCGAGCAGTCGGCGGACAAGTATCACGGCGTCCAGAAATTCAACGTCGTCACCGGCGAGCAGAAGAAATCGACCGCCAGCGCGCCCAAATATCAGGACGTGTTCGGCAAGACCCTGGCGAAGCTGGCGGACGAAGACGCGACCATCTGCGCCATCACCGCCGCCATGCCGGGCGGCACGGGCGTGGACCTTTTTGCCAAGGCGCATCCAGACCGCAGCTTTGACGTCGGCATCGCCGAACAGCACGCGGTGACATTCGCCGCAGGGCTGGCTGCGCAGGGCATGAAGCCGTTCTGCGCGATCTATTCGACTTTCCTGCAACGCGCCTTCGATCAGGTCGTGCATGATGTCGCGATCCAGAACCTGCCGGTTCGCTTCGCCATCGACCGTGCCGGGCTGGTGGGCGCTGACGGAGCGACCCATGCGGGCAGCTTCGACGTGACCTATCTCGCCACGCTGCCCAATCTCGTCGTGATGGCCGCGGCGGACGAGGCGGAGCTGGCGCATATGACCTACACCGCCGCCTGCCATGACAGCGGGCCGATCGCCTTCCGCTATCCGCGCGGCAACGGCACCGGGGTGGCGATGCCGGAGGTGCTGGAGAACCTGCCCATCGGCAAGGGCCGCATCGTGCGCGAAGGTTCGAAGGTCGCCATCCTGTCGCTGGGCACCCGTCTGGCAGAGGCTGAGAAGGCCGCCGACCAGCTCGATGCCAAGGGCCTTTCGACCACCGTTGCCGACATGCGTTTCGCCAAGCCGCTGGACGAGGAACTGATCCGCAAGCTGATCGCCACGCATGATGTGGTGCTCACGATCGAGGAAGGCTCCATCGGCGGTCTGGGCGCGCATGTTCTGACCATGGCGAGCGACGAGGGCCTGACCGACACCGGCCTCAAGATCCGCACGATGCGCCTGCCCGACGTGTTTCAGGATCATGACGCCCCCGACAAGCAATATGACGAGGCGGGCCTCAACGCCCCGAATATCGTCGACACGGTGCTGAAGGCGCTGCGCCACAATAGCGCGGGCGTAGAGGAAGCGCGGGCTTGATCGCCTGGGTTTTCGCCGGTGTCTGCCTGATCTTTTATCTCGGCGGGGCATGGTTCTTCGGTAGCCGGGCCAGAGGGCGCAAGGTCGCAGAACTGCTGGGGCGGCGCGCCAACCCCACGCGGGATGAATTTGTCGCAATGATGACCGTTAATGCACGCCCGGACGTGGCCGCTTTCTTGTGGGACGCGCTTCAGCTGTATTACCGGCCCGAACTCACACCGCACCCCGATGACGATCTGGTCGGTGACCTGCTGATCGATCCGGATGAGCCCGAAGACTGGGTCATGGATTATTGCCACCGCTTCGCGATCTCGGCGCAGGAATTGCCAAAATGGGGCGAGGAACACCGGGTCACCCCGCGCAATCTGGGGCGTTATCTTGCGACCCTGCCGCGTTAGCCGACCCACCGCCACACGCCCGCCGGGATCCCGCCCAACGGCAGGTGCAGCCAGCTGATCGCCAGCCATAACGCCAGCGATACCAGCCACATCACCGGCCGGATCTGCCCCAGCTGCGACAATTGCGGGAAATAGCTGGTCTTGCCCGCCCAGACTTTCCAGCCCTCGCCTAGGAATTCGCGCTTCTTGTGATCTTGTGCGGCGCTGCCACCCAATGCCAGCACGATCATCGCCCCCATAAAGAACAATGTGCGCAAATCAGGCGCCAGCAAGATATGCGACAGCGCCCATAGCGCGATGCCCCACATAACCGGGTGGCGCGTGACGGCAAAGGCGCCATCGGCTTCGCGTGTAGCGGCAAGTTCCTCCCCGTTGGGCGAAGGCGCCGCCGGATTGCGCATGATGCCGCCTGTCAGCAGCAGCAAGGCAAGGAAAGTCAGCACCATGGCGGCGATCCATGCCCACAGATCATGCGGCGGCCAGGCATAGGGTCCGTCCAGCCAAACGTGATGAAAGCGACCAGCGAATAGATGGCGGTAAAGGCCATTTTCCCCAGCCACCCCATCAGCGGGCGGCGGAACTGGTGCGACAGGATCACGTGGCTGCCGACGAAAACGATCGCGGCAGACAATAGGAACGACTGTCTCAGGTCCATATCGCTCTCCCTTACGGAGTCGGCCTAAACCTCAATCACGTGCGGGATGCATCCCGCCTGCCTGCGGCTCGCCCAGTTCGTCCTCGCCCGCCAGAGCATCTTCGGGCCGGTCTTCCAGCGTGTCGATATGCATCAGCCGTTTGACGAAGGGCGCGACCAGAATGACGACGACACCAATGCCCACGACCCACCAGCCGATGGTGCCATAGACATCGACCGTGCCCTGCCGCGTCATCTCACCGTCCTCACCCCCGGTGGCGCGGCCGATCATGCCGGCGACGAAATTGCCGCCTGCGGTCGCGAAGAACCAGGCCCCCATGATGAAGCTGGCAAGATGCTTGGGCGACAGCCGGTTCATGGCCGACAGGCCCACCGGAGACAGGCACAGCTCACCCATGGTGTGCAGCCAGTAGATGAGGAGGATGAAAAGCGCCGAGACCTTTGCCGCATCGCCTGCGGCGCTGTCGCCCCAGACCAGCGCCACGAAGCCGAGGCCGACAAGGATCAGGCCATAGCCGAATTTCGCGGGGGCCGACGGCTCGATGCCCTTATGACCCAAGGTGCGCCACAGCCATGCCAGCACCGGCGCGAACAGCACGATGAAGATCGCGTTGACCGACTGGAACAAGGATGCCGGAATACCGCCGCGATCGACGAAGCGGTCGGTGAAGAGATTGAGCGATCCGCCCGCCTGTTCGAACAGGCCCCAGAAGATCGGCTGAAACGCCAGCAGGAAGATGATCGCGAAAATGCGGTCGCGCGCCTGCTTCTCCAGCTTGAACGCCTCGTAAAGCATGTACAGCAGCAGCAACCCGCCCGAGACGAGCAGCAGCCCGCCCACGACCGACTGGTACTGGATGAGGAGCCACAGCGCGCCGACGGCGACGGTGCCGATGGCATACATGGTCCACTCGGTACCCTTGGCCAGCGGTGCGGGCGGTTCGCCCTTGCCGTTTAGCGCAGGCTTCCCGAACCAGAACACGATCAGCCCGATCACCATGCCGATCCCGGCAAGGCCGAAGCCATAGCCCCAGCCGATCGTCTCACCCAGATAGCCGACGAGGATCGAACCCAGCGCCGCGCCCACGTTGATGCCCATGTAGAAGATCGAATAGGCCCCGTCGCGGCGTTCGTCGGTCAGGCGATAGAGCTGGCCGACGATGACCGAGATATTGGCCTTGAGGAAACCCGAACCGACGATGATGAAGGCAAGCGCCAGCCAGAAGACATTGACCGCAGGGCTGCTCTGATAGCCTGAGCCATCGCCCTCCACCGCCATTAGCAAATGACCCATCGCCAGCAGGAAACCGCCGAATACGACGGCTTTCCTCTGCCCCAGGAAGCGATCGGCCAGATAGCCGCCCAGCACCGGGGTGATATAGACGAGCGAGGTATAGGCCCCGTAGATGATGTTCGCATCGCCATCCGAAAACAGCCAATGCTTGGTCAGATACAGGATCAGGATGGCGCGCATGCCGTAATAGGAAAAACGCTCCCACATCTCGGCATAAAAGAGGACGAACAGCCCGCGCGGATGCCCGACGACCTCTTCGCTGCGCTTGGCGGCGATAACGCCGCCGATGGCCAGAACCGCGAACAGGGCGACAGCCGCGATAGCCGCGACCCAGTCACCCTCGTTCCAGGCTGCAATATCTTTCATATGGGATCCCGTTTCCTGTCCTTATGGCGCGCGACCCTAACCGCCAAGGCGCGCAAGGAAAGGGGTTATTTGCAATTGTTACCGGTTTTGCCGGTGCTTCCGCCGCGATTGGGGCCGCTTTCGCCGTGCTTGCCCGATGCGGTGTGTTATGCCAGTATTACGCCTATGCCCAAAGCGACCGGACCACAGGCGACGCGCCCCGTCTATCTCAAGCTTCGCGACGAGATCGTGGCCGCGATCCTGACCGGGCGTTTCGCCGAAGGGGATCTGCTCCCCTCGGTCCGCGCCTTTGCTGCCGAACACGGGGCCAACCCGCTGACCGTGGCGAAAGCCTATCAGCAATTTCAGGACGATGGCCATATCGCCGTGCGCCGGGGCATCGGGGTGGAGCTGCTGCCCGGCGCCCGGGCCGCCCTGCTTTCGGCAGAGCGCGCGCAGTTCCTGACCGATGACTGGCCCGCGATTCGCCAGCGCATGGCGCTCCTCGATCTCGATCCGGCAGAGCTGATGGCGAATGTTGAGGCGGCGGACGCAGGCCGATCCGCCGAGATCGCCACGCAAAACTGATCTGCCGCAAAGAGCTACCCCTTATCGCCGTGTTTTCGTTCATTTTAAGCGCGTTCCATGGGTTGAATGTTGCGCGTGCGAATGGCATGTTCCCTTTCGTCCGCATGACATGCGCTCGGTTTGGATCTGGGGGGGCCCGGTTTGGATGAGAGGTCACGGCGCGGATGCCAATGGGGTCGCAGCCACGGCAAGCGGGTGAATGCGAATGATCAGATCGGAACTCGTCCAGACTCTCTCCAAGGAAAATCCCGAGCTTCGGCCCGAGGAAGTGGAGCAGGTCGTCAATACTTTCTTCGACGCCATTACCGAGCGTCTGGCCCAGGGCGGCCGGGTCGAACTGCGCGGTTTCGGCGCTTTTTCGACGCGTGAGCGCGCAGCGCGCGCAGGCCGCAATCCGCGCACCGGCGAAACGGTCGAGGTGCCGGGCAAGAAGGTCCCCTATTTCAAGGCGGGCAAGGAAATGCGCGAGCGCCTTAACCCCTGACGGGGCAGGCAGCGCAGCCCTTCTCCTTCAAAAGCTGCGGTTTAACGGCGGGCGCCATATTGCGCCTGCCTTGTCGCGCGCCTAATCAGCGTGCCGCCGGCCCATGGGGCCGATCGCGATGCGGACGTGGCGGAATGGTAGACGCCGGGGACTTAAAATCCCCTGATCCTTGATCGTGTGGGTTCGAGTCCCACCGTCCGCACCATCTCGCGACCGCTCGCGATGCGCTTCGATTCGCGCCGCAGAGGCAAAGCCTTGGTAAAAAATCTCGCGCTCAGTCCTGCGTATAATTTCGCGGTTTAGCGAACGGCTCTTTAACCACTCCCGATTTATCCTGCGAAGCGTGGAGGATCAGGCCCTTATACCAACTGCCTGATCCGCGTGCGGAAACGTAAGGAATCTGGCGTGAGCGATCTGGGTCAACACAGCAGTTTCGGCGAAGCGATCGCCAGCCATGCGGAGCGCAGGAGCGAACAGCGCTTCCCCATCATCCGCACGGCCAAGCTGATCTATGACGATGTCGAGATGCCCTGCGTCCTGCGCGATATTTCCAATTCGGCCCTGCGCGTGCGCATCTATGAACCGCTGCAACCGGGCACGGCGCCGATCCGCCTCGAATTCGGCGACGGCGATGCGCATCACGTCGAACTGGTCTGGCAGCGCGATGGCCATGCCGGCCTTCGCTTCCCCGAATTCGCGGATTTGCGGGCGCTGGTGGGCGAAAAGGGGCCATTCCAGAAACGTGCGATCCGCATTGCGGTCGAACTGCCCTCTGCGGTTTCCATGCTCGGCACCAAGCATGATGTCGTGATCAAGGACATTTCGCATCAGGGCGCGCGCATCGAATGCGAACACCCGCTCGCAATGGACCAGCAACTGCGCATCGCGATCCCGTCGCTGGGCGAAGTCTACGCCGTCGTGCGCTGGCGCGATCATCCGCATTACGGACTCGCCTTTGTCGAGACGTTCCGGTTCGAGGAAATCGCCCATATGGCAGGCAACCTTCAGGCCCTGTCGCGCGTCTGGCGCAAGGGACGCCCTTCGCAGCGAATCGTGCGCCCCGAACCGCCCGCACCGCGCGCGGTCAACGGCTGACCATCAAAGTTAACGCGAACTCCGCCCCGACGCGTGGGGCGTTAACGACCCCTTAGCCATTTTCGGTCAGGATTTCCTTGGGTCCACCGCTCAGGACCTGCCGACTCAGGGGGCTTCGTGAATATTTCCGCCACACCATCGCGCCAGCCAAGCGAGCTTAGCGTTGATGTCGTCATCATCGGTGCAGGCCCTGCAGGGCTGACCGCGGGCTACCTGCTTTCCAAGGCCGGCAAGTCCGTCGCGATCATCGAGAAGGACGAGACCTATGTCGGCGGCATCAGCCGCACGGTGGAACACGAGGGCTATCGCTTCGACATCGGCGGGCACCGCTTCTTCTCGAAATCGAAGGCCGTGGTCGATCTGTGGAACGAGATCCTGCCCGACGACTTCATTTCGCGCCCGCGGATGAGCCGGATCTATTACGAGGGCAAGTTCTACAGCTATCCGCTGCGCGCGTTCGAGGCGCTTCGCAACCTGGGGCTTTTCCGCTCGACCATGTGCATGGCAAGCTTCGCCTATGCGCAGGTTTTCCCGCGCAAGCAGGTGAAGAGCTTCGAGGACTGGACCATCAACCAGTTCGGCAAAAAGCTCTACTCGATCTTCTTCAAGACCTACACCGAGAAGGTGTGGGGCATGCCCTGCGACGAGATGAGCAGCGATTGGGCGGCACAGCGCATCAAGGGCCTGTCCCTGTGGGGCGCGGTCACCGATGGGCTGAAACGTTCGCTGGGCCTCAATAAAAAGCCCAATAACGGCATGCAGGCGAAAACCCTGCTGGAGGAATTCCGCTATCCGCGCCTTGGTCCCGGCATGATGTGGGATGCTGCGCGCGATCATGTCGTGGCGGCTGGCAACAAGGTGCTGATGGGGCATGCCCTGAAGCAGCTGGCATCCGACGGCCAGGGCGGCTGGCGGCTGGAAGCCACGCTTCCCGACGGGAGCGAGCGCGTGATTCGCGCCGCCCACGCGATCAGCAGCGCCCCGATGAAGGAACTTGCCGCGCGCCTGTCGCCCGTGCCCGAATCGGTGCTGGACGCCAGCGGCCTCAAATATCGCGACTTCCTGACCGTGGCGCTCAAGATCAAGAGCGAGGACCTGTTCCCCGACAACTGGATCTACATACACGATTCGAAGGTGCAGGTGGGCCGCATCCAGAACTTCCGTTCGTGGTCGCCCGAAATGGTGCCCGACAGCACCGTCGCCTGTGTCGGCCTCGAATATTTCTGTTTCGAGGGCGATGGCCTGTGGGCGTCGGGCGACGATGAACTCGTCGCACTGGCGACGAAGGAAATGGCGATCCTCGGCCTGTGCGATCCGAAAGACGTGATCGGCGGCACCGTCGTGCGTCAGGAAAAGGCCTATCCGGTCTATGACGAGGAATATGCCGATCGTGTGCAGGCCATGCGCGAGGAGCTGGAAGCCAAGCACCCGACGCTGCATCTGGTCGGCCGCAACGGCATGCATCGCTATAACAACCAGGACCATGCGATGATGACCGCGATGCTCACGGTTGAGAATATCCTGGCCGAGGCGCGCATCTATGACACATGGTGCGTGAACGAGGACGCGGAATATCACGAGGCCGGGCGCGAAGGCGAAGAACCCGCCTTCCCGCAGCATGTCGGCACCGCCGAAGACCGCGCCGCTGCGCTTGCTTCGATGCGCGCGGTTCCGACCCGCGTTACCGCGGAGCGCGAACCCGTCGAAGCCGGGAGGGACGCTGCGTGATCTCCCTTCCTTCGATCCAGATGCGCGAGATCCGCCGCTTCGCCGCCTATGGGCTGGCCAGCGTGGTCGCGCTCGGGGTCGACATGGCGGGATACATGGCGCTGCTTGCCAGCGGCATGGCCGCGCCGCTGGCAGCCGTGGCAGGCTATTCGCTGGGTATCGTCGCGCATTGGCTGGCATCGAGCCGAGTCGTATTCGCCAATCGCGTCGCCGATGCCGGGCGCCCGCGTTCGGTGCAGAAAGGGCTGTTCATCGCGTCGGCCCTGGTCGGGCTGGGACTGACATGGGTGATCGTGTCGGTCGCGGTCGACGCGGGCATCGACGCGCGGATTGCCAAGTTGTGCGCCGTCGGCACCAGCTTCATCGCGACATTCCTGCTTCGCCTTCGCTTTGTCTTTACGCTGCGACACGCACCCGTGCTGGCACGGGCAACAGGGGATAGCGCGCGGTGATCGGGGAACGCCGCCGCCCGGTTCTCGAAAGGGAACTCATTGTCCGGGTCGCGCTGGCCTGGGCGCTGATGGCGGTGCTGCTTCCATTGACCGCGATTCCGATGATCTGGAATCGCCAATTCGCCGATGGCGACGACATCATGCGCCTGATCCAGGTGCGTGACTGGCTCGCGGGGCAAAGCTGGTTCGATGTGACCCAGCACCGGATCGACGCGCCCTTTGGCGCGGTGATGCACTGGTCGCGTCTGGTAGACGTACCACTGGCCATGATCGTCTGGCCGCTGTCACCCATCATCGGGCAGGCCGCGGCAGAGCAGGTCGCCGCCGTGCTGGTCCCGCTTCTTACCCTGTTTGTCGTCATGTTGCTGATCGGGCGCATGGCATGGCGGCTGTTCGACGAAGAGGCGACCACGCTTGCCTGCATCGTTGTCGCGCTCTCCGCCCCGCTGCTTTACCAGCTGCGCCCGATGCGGATCGACCATCACGGCTGGCAGATCGCCTGCGCCCTGCTCGCAGTCAATGCGCTGATGGCCCGCGATGCGCGGCGCGGCGGCTGGATCGCCGGGGCGGCGCTGGCGCTTTGGCTCTCGATCTCGATGGAGGCGATGCCGATGGTGATCGCCATCTGCGGTATCGCGCTTGTCCGCTGGCTGCGCTGCTGGGGCGACCGGCAATGGCTGGTCTCGATCCTGCAATCGCTCGCCATGTGTTCGGGCGCGCTCTATCTGCTGACCCATGGCACTGCCGCAGGCGGAGAGCTTTGCGATGCGATTGCGCCTGCTCACCTCGCCGCGCTGGGCGTAATGGCGCTGGGCGCCACCGGCCTTGGGCGGGTAGAGGTGTCGCGCCCGTGGCTCTTCGTCATGCTGGTGCTCGGCTCCACCGGCCTCGCCTCGGTGCTCGTGCTGCTGCAGATCGCGCCGCAATGCGCTGGCGGCAGCTTTGGCGGGATGGATCAGGTCGCGCATGACATGTGGCTCGCCAATGTTTCCGAAAGTAAGCCGATCTGGGATCATCCGCTCGACCTGACGGTGCAGATCCTCCTGCCGCCGGTGCTGGCCATCATCGTGTGTTTGCGCCTTGCGATGCAGAGCGGCGCGTGGCTGCATCGCTGGCACCTGGAATATGCGGCGCTGATTGCGGCGGCGATGATCTTTGCGATTGCGCTTCCGCGTTCCTGCGGCGTGGTGATCGGCCTTGCCGCCGTGCCGCTGGGCTATCAGCTGCGCTTGTGGCTGCGGTCGCTGCGCACGCTGCACAAGCCGCGCAAGCAGGCGATGGCGGTGGCCGGCATCGTCGCGGCCCTGCTCCCCGCCCTGCCCCTGACGCTGCTGATGCAGGCGGCCCCGGCCCAATCGGCTGCACCTGCCGATGCTACTTTAGCGCAAAACAGCGCATGCGATCTGGATGCGGCCCTGCCCGCCATCGGCGGCAAAGCTGCGACCATTCTCGCCCCCATCGACATGGGACCTGCGATCCTGCTCGACAGCCCGCACAGCGTCGTCGCCACCGCCCATCACCGCGCTCATCGGGGCATTGGCGATACGATCCGCTTCTTCACCGGCGATGAGGATCAGGCCCGCGCCATCCTGGCCAGCCGCAAGGTCGGTTATGTGATGCTCTGCCCCTCAATGCGGGAAATGGAATTCTATCGCGCGCAGGGTAAGGCGAATTTCGCCCAGCGCCTGACCGATGGCGACGCGCCCGACTGGCTGATGCCGATCGAGGGCCATGCCCCCAACGGCATGAAGCTCTGGCGCGTAATCGGCTAGCGCCCGCCTTAGGCCGCCTTAGCCGTGCAGACGCTGCAGGTGCCGCGCAGTTCGACGACGGTCCGCAAATCCGTAAACCCCGCTTCGCCTGCCGCACCGCGCAGGCCATCGGTCAGCCGATCGTCGTCTATATGCTCGGCCTTGCCGCAGATGTCGCAGATCAGGAAGATACAGTCATGGCGGCAACCGGGATGGCGATTGACCAGATAGGCATTCGCGCTCTCGATCCGGTTGGCAAGATTGGTACGCACGAACAGGTCGAGGATGCGATAGATGCTGTTGGGCGCCACGCGCTTGCCCCGCACGCGGGTCAGTTCGTCCGCGATGTCATAGGCAGACGCCGGGGCATCGTTTCGCATCAGCTGTTCAAAGACGGCGGCGCGCATGTCGGTCCATTGTTCACCCGCATCGGTCAGCGCGCTGCGCGCCGCGCGCAGCAGGGCCTGGCCCGAATGTTCTTCGTGCCCATGGGTTTCGTCGGCGCAGCTGTGAAGGTGCGGATTCAATTCGGCTTGCGTCATCACGTCTTTGAGATATTGCTGTCGGGCCGATCATACAAGCGTGCAGCACGTGCGCGCCTGTGAAGATCGTTTTGCAAATGGTGCGGAAGTTTGCAGATGGTCCACTCTATACTCGCGCTGGTCGCCCTTACATCTCTTGCCGTGGTCGATGCTCCGCTAGAGCAGGCCATCAGTGCGCGCGATGCGCAGACGCTGCGCTGCATCGCGGCGATCGACGTGGTGGCAGGCTGGGGCATCGACGATCCGGTGCGCCGCGCAGGCGCCCGCGATCAGCTGGTCAGTCAGCTGGAAAGCAGTAACGCGATGGCGCAGCTCGAATCCCATGCCCTGCGTCTTCAGGGCGAAGAGCTGCAAAAGGCTCTGGACGATTGCCAGACGATGAGCGCGGTTCAGCACAAGCCCGGCTGACCCGTCAGCCTTTTACGAATTTCGCTCGATAGAGCGAGGGAAACAATTCCCTCAGCCCCTTCACCTTGGGCGCGTCCCAGCGCTGGATATAGGCATGGCGCGGGTTCTTCAGCATGAAGTCCTGATGGTATCTTTCCGCCGGATAGAATGTCTTGGGGCTTTCGATCTTCGTCACGATAGCCCCGCGCCACAGATCTGCGCGCGATAATTGCGCCAGATAGGCGCGGGCCACCTGTTCCTGCCCCTTGTCCATCGGCACGAGCGCGCTGCGATACTGGCTGCCGGTGTCCGGCCCCTGCCGGTTAAGCTGGGTGGGATCGGCAACGACCGCGAAAAAGATCTGCAGCAATTGATCATAGCGGATCTTGGCAGGGTCATAGGTGACCCGCACCGCCTCGGCATGGCGGGTCCGGCCAGAGCTGACGGCCCGGTAATCGGCATCGGCCCTTGTGCCGCCGTGATAGCCCGACACAGCGCTGGTCACGCCATCGACATGGCTGAACACGCCCTCAACGCCCCAGAAACAGCCGCCAGCGAAAATGGCGGTCTTCAACCCGCCGCTTTCCTGCGATTCGACGCGGGCAGCGGGGGTTTTCACGATGTCCTCTGCCAGAGCGGGCGATGCCGCACCGGCAAGCAGGGCGATAGGGGCAAAAAGGGAAAATGCGCGTTTCATGGCGCGCATCATAGCAGGCGTTGATGAACCTGCGATTTGTCGCTTCAGTTTCGAAGGATCAGAAGATCGCGGCAAACGCCTGCGGGATGAGCGGCAGGCCCGTCACCGCGAACAACCCGCCCGCACCGATTGCGAAACCGATGGAAAGATGGCGGATCATGTCCTTGTCGACGATGCTCATGGTCAGATTCTCTTGGATGCGTTCACTATGGTTAAGGGCAGTAAAGCATAACCCTTGAAGAAAGCGTGAATGTGCCTGTCGTCCGGGGTTCAGGAAAGTCGCGGCTTGTCGCGTCCTGTACCCCGGAAAACCTGGTCCCGATGACTGCCGATCAATGGCGGAAGTGGCGCATTCCGGTGAAGACCATGGCAAGGCCCTTTTCATCGGCGGCGGCGATCACTTCCTCGTCGCGGATGGAACCGCCCGGCTGGATGACCGCGGTCGCACCCGCCTCTGCCGCCGACAGCAGGCCGTCGGCAAAGGGGAAGAACGCATCCGAAGCCACCGCGCTGCCCACGGTCATCGGCTGCGCCCAGCCATGGGTCTCTGCCGCTTCGGCAGCCTTGGCGGCGGCGATGCGCGCCGAATCGCGGCGGTTCATCTGGCCTGCGCCAATCCCTGCGGTCTGGCCGTCCTTTACATAGACGATGGCGTTCGACTTCACGTGACGCGCCACGGTCCATGCGAACAGGCAGTCCTTCAGCTCCTGATCGGTCGGTTCGCGCTTGGTCACGACCTTGAGGTCCTTGGGATCGACATGGGCGTAGTCGCGCTCCTGCTGCAGGATGCCGCCCGCGATCACGGTAACGGTCTGGCCCCGGCGGCGCGGGTCCGGCAGTCCCGGCACGATCAGCAGGCGCAAGTTCTTCTTCTTGGCGAAAATCGCCTTTGCCGCATCGTCCGCACCCGGCGCGACGACGACCTCGGTGAAGATCTTGGTGATTTTTTCGGCAGTCGCCGCATCGAGCGGACGGTTGCAGCACACGATGCCGCCGAAGGCCGAGACGGAATCGCAGGCAAGCGCCTTGTCCCACGCCTCGTCCAGCGTCTCGCCCACGGCGACGCCGCAAGGGTTGGCGTGCTTCACGATCACAACAGTCGGCGGGCCGTCGCGGAATTCAGCCAGCAGCTCCAGCGCGGCATTGGCGTCATTGTAATTATTGTATGAAAGTTCCTTGCCCTGCAGCTGCTCGGCCTGCGGGAGGCCAACCGTGTGCGGGCCTTCGGGTAGATAGAGCGCAGCCTGCTGGTGCGGGTTTTCGCCATAACGCAGCGTCGACACCAGCTTCGCCGCCATCGCGCGGCGCGGCGGGAAGGTCAGCTGCTGGTCGGCATAGGCGAACCATTGGCTGATCGCCGCGTCATAGGCTGCGGTCGCGGCATAGGCCTTGGCCGCCAACATCTTGCGGAAGTCATAGCCGGTCGCCCCCTCGCCCGCGTCGAGCTCGGTGATGAGCGCGGGGTAATCGGCGGGATCGGTAAGGATCGAGACAAAGGCATGGTTCTTCGCCGCCGAACGCACCATCGAGGGGCCGCCGATGTCGATGTTCTCGATGATCTCTTCGCGGCTCGCGCCCTTGGCGACGGTCTGCTGGAAGGGGTAGAGGTTGACGACGACGACATCGATCGCACCAATCGCGTGCTCTTCCATCGCGGCAGCATGTTCGGGATTGTCGCGCACGGCCAAAAGGCCGCCGTGTACCTTGGGGTGGAGCGTCTTGACGCGGCCATCCATCATTTCCGGAAAACCGGTAAGGTAGGAGACGTCCTTTACCTCAAGGCCCGCATCGCGCAGCGCCTTGGCCGTGCCGCCGGTGGACACCAGCTCCACATTGCGCGCGGCAAGCGCCTTCCCCAGATCGACAAGTCCGGTCTTGTCGGAAACGGACAGCAGGGCGCGGCGAACGGGAACGGGCTTTTCCATGGGACGGGTCTTTCGTGCGGGCGGCGCTTATTCGCGCACAGGGACTGTGCCCGCGCGCTTACGGCGGGAAGGCCCGCGCTTCAACCCGGCTTTCGACAGGAAATTCGGCAGATTTGCCCGTTTCGGCCCGATCGGCCCATTCTGCCCAATCAACCCGTTCTGCCCAATCAACCCATTCTGCGAAGCGACCAGTGGATCATCCCGCCTTCGCGGCCCACATCGCCTGTCACCACCAGCTGCAACACCTGCCGCGGATGACCACCTTCATCGACCCAGAGGCTGTCCTCTATGCCAAGGCCAACGCCATTATCCGCACCATCGACACGGAACTGCCAATAGCTGCCATCAGCCAGCGCCAGCATCGCGCCGCTGCCGCCGCTTTCGGTCTGCACCACGTGATCGGCAGCAACGCGCGGGCCAAGGTGAAAGCGGATCGCAAAGGGATGGCTGCCGCGACGCGCCTTTTTCCCGCGCGGCATCAGCGCATCCTGCCCTTCGAGGATATGGCCATTGTCGGCCAGCGCCAGCCGCCGTTCGTGGAACAGGCCGTGGCGCGAGACATAGCCGTCATGGCTGGCGATCATGATATGCGCGCCATCGGCCCGTTCGCGGTCGAAGATGACCGATTTGACGCCGCTGCCCAGCCGGCCGTTCGGTTCGACCGCTGTGGAATCGGCCTCGCCCAGCACGAGTGTCGAATGGGCGGCGGTGGAGCGCAGACCCTCCTCGATCCGGCGCGGGACCGCGCCGCCGGCAAGCGACGCGCCGCCGCAATTGACGATGATGCGTTCGGCACCGTGGCTGAATTCGATGGCAAGCGTCGAAGCACAGCCGCCATTGGCTTCGCGGCCCGCAGGCGGGGGCGCGGCGTCGAATTGCAGCACCGCCTGTTTCGCGGCCAGCCGCTGATAGCCCCAGTGCCCGGCATCGCGCAGCGGGCGGGCGCGCGGATCGGCAGCCTCGCACAATGTCAGCAGGCGGCGCGCATCCATCGGCGCGCAGCCTTGCCAGCTGCCCAGCGTGCCATCGGCATGCGCCAGCGCCAGCAGCGGCGGCGTCATCAGCTGTAGCATCACCTCGATCTGCTGCGGCGGATCGCGGCGGCAGGCGCGATAGCATGCGACAAGGCGCAGCAGGGCGGTGATCGTATCGACCTGGTCGTTGGGGCTGCGCGACAGCATGCCCCCGTCTTCGCCCACGGCATCGCCCAGCACATCGATCAGCCCGGCTTCGCCATACAGGCGCCGCGGCTTGCCATCGGGCAGCAGCAGGCCCGCAGCGGTCAGCGCGGTCCATGCCGGAATAGCCTCATGCGCGGGCAGTCGGCGGCGCAGCTGGCGATCGAGCCAGAGCGCGCCTTCATTGATCTGTCGCAGCACGCCTGCGCGGAACGACCGGTCGGTACCCGACAGGATCAGCGGCGCATGCACCAGCCACATCAAGAGGCGCTGCCCGGCAAGCCCCGGCGTCCAGCCCGGCCCTTCGCCGATGGCGGGATTCGCCAGCATCCAGCGGCGCAATATGTCCTCGGCCACGGGCGCGACCTTGTCGCGGGTGCCTGCCGCTTCCAGATCCGGCAGCCAGGTAAACCCGTGGATCGCCCGCGCGATCGGCGGGGCGAGCTTGGCCGAACCAAAATCGAGATTCTCGATCGAAAGCCGCTTGCCCGCGATCAGGAAATGCCCAGCGCGCAGCGCCATGCCGCCCGGACGTTCGCCCGGCAGCGGTTCGGCCACGGTCGCCAGCAGGCGCAGGCGCGACGGTTTGTGGAACGGGCGCACCAGATTGCGCGCCGAAACGCCGCGCGCATACAGGAAACGCTGCGCCTTCTCGATCAGGCCGAGGCGCGGCGCCGACAATTCGGCAAGGCTGATTTCCGTATCCCGCGCCGAAGACGATGGGGGCGCGGAAGGCGGCGGACCGGATTCGTCCGCGCCCGCCGGTTCATCCTCCACCCAGCCGCCATCGCCGCCCTGTCCCATCAGCGGGATGCCCCGGCCCGACGCAGGGCGCGCGGCACGGCCGGCGCGATGCTCCGCATTGCGCAGGACGTCTTCACGCAGCCTTGTGGGGTCAAATGCCATGAGGGGTTCAACCCTCCCCCTTCAGCGCGGCGATATTGGCCGCATATTGCGACGGCCCGCCCTTGAACGTGGCCGAGCCTGCGACCAGCACGTCCGCGCCCGCATCGACGCACAGCCGCGCGGTTTCGGCATTCACGCCGCCATCGACTTCCAGATGGATGTCGCGGCTGGTCTTGTCGATCATCTTCCTGACCGCCTCGATCTTCTTCAGCTGCGAATGGATAAAGCTTTGCCCGCCGAAGCCGGGATTAACGCTCATCACCAGCACGAGATCGATATCGTCGATCAGATAGTCGAGCATCTTCGCAGGTGTCGCCGGATTGAGCGAGATGCCCGCCTTCTTGCCCAGCCCCTTGATCGCCTGGACCGTGCGGTGGATGTGCGGCCCCGCTTCGGGATGGACGGTGATGATGTCCGCGCCGGCGTTTGCGAAGTCTTCGAGATACTGGTCGATCGGGCTGATCATCAGGTGCACGTCGAAAGTCTTTGCCGAATGCGGGCGCAGCGCTTTCACCACGGCGGGGCCGATGGTGATATTGGGCACGAAATGCCCGTCCATGACATCGACGTGGACCCAATCGGCCCCTGCCTCGTCGATGGCGCGGACCTCTTCACCGAGCTTTGCGAAATCGGCCGAGAGGATGGATGGTGAGATGAGCGGTTTTGCCATGAATCGGCAGTAATCCACAGCGGGCCACGGCAACAAGCAAGACCTGCCTATTTTCCACACGGCCCGACGCTTTCGTACCGCCAAGGGACAGGTTTAATAGCCCAGCCGGGCCATAATCGCGCCTGCCCGTGAAGCATTCGCAAAGCCGCGCGCAATCTCGGCGGGTGCCAAGACGGGTAATTCGGGGTAACACCCGTTTTCGATGCACCGGAACCGCCCATGATCCACGCCGCCATCACGCTGTTGCGCAGCCTGCCGCCGGGTCGGCTTGCCATGCTGTTCGCGCTGATGCTGGCCGCTGCGCTGAGCGAGGGCGTGGGGCTGCTAATGCTGGTACCGATGCTCTCGCTGTTGTCGGGCGGCGAGAGCGTGGCGGCGGGCTTGCCGGGCTGGGCCGCCGGGCTGGTGCCGGCCATGGCCGATGGGCCGGGAATTGCCGGGCTACTGGGGATTTTCGTCGCCTTGGTGGCGGCGCGCGCTGTCCTTACCTTCCGGCTGGGCGTGCTGCAGATGCAGATTCAGCACCGGCTGGTCGATGAATGGCGCATGCGCATTCTGGATGGGCTGCTGGCGGCGGGATGGCGCAGGCTGGCCCAGATGCGGCAGGCGGCGAATGCCAGCGTGCTGATCACGCAGGTCGATAATATCGGTGACGGCTTCGGACGCCTGCTGCTGCTTGTGACCAGCGCTGTGACATTGGCGGTGATCTGGGCAGCCGCCATCGCGCTGTCCCCGCTGGTCGCGCTGATCGCGGCGCTGGGCGGGCTGGCGGTTCTGGCCCTGTTCGCGCGGCTGCGGCGCCATGCCCATGCGATGGGCACCCATGTCATCGACCAATACGAAACGCTGCAGGGCGAAGCGCAGGAAACGCTGGGCGCATTGCGGCTGATCAAGACGCATGGGCGCGAGAATTCCGTATCTGGCCGATTTGCGCAGGCGGTGCGTCGCCTTCGGCAGGCGCAGATCGCGTTTCTTTCATCATCGACCGGCAGCCGCGCGGCACTGCAGTCGGGCGGCGCGCTGGTGCTGGCGCTGGTGGTGTGGACCGCGTGGTCGCGGGGGCTGGCGCTTGCCGTGCTGCTGCCGCTGGTGGTGCTGTTCGCGCGCTCGGTTCCGCTTTTGAATTCGCTGCAGGCAGGATTGCAGCAATGGGCGCATGTGCTGCCCGCGATCCAGCGGGCCGAAACCCTGCTGGCGCAGCTGGCCGATGCCCGCGAGCCAGAAGCCGAGCCTTCCATGGTCGCCCGACCGGAGCGCGAGATCGCCTTGCACAACGTGTCGCTTGTCCATGCCGATCGAGGCGTGCCCGCGCTCGACGATGTCTCGCTGGTGTTGCCGGTCGGCACGATGACGGCGCTGGTCGGGCCATCGGGCGCGGGCAAGACAAGCGTGGCGGATCTGTTCGGCGCGCTGTTCGCACCCGATTCGGGCACGCTGTCGATCGATGGCGGCGCGCTCACCGGCGGGGCGCTCACCGGTTGGCGCAGACAGGTCGCCTATCTGCATCAGGAGCCGGTGTTGTTCCACATGACGATCCGCGACAACCTGCTCTGGGCCGTGCCAGAGGCCGATGACGCGGCGCTGGAAGCGGCATTGCGGGCGGCATCGGCGGAATTCGTCCTGTCCCTGCCCGGCGGGATGGACACCATGGTCGGCGATGCCGGGCGCAGGCTTTCGGGCGGTGAGCGCCAACGCATCGCACTTGCCCGCGCCTTGCTTTCCGATCCGGCGCTGCTGATCCTCGACGAGGCGACAAGCGCATTGGACACCGGGAACGAGGCTGCCATCGCCCGCGCGGTGGCGGGAATGCGCGAGGGCCGCACCATACTGGTCATCAGCCATCGCGGCGCACTGACCGACATGGCCGACCGCATCGTCACATTGTGCGAAGGCCGCGTTGAAAGCGTGAGCGAATGTTGAATGGCGAATTCAGTCGCTATTCACTGCCCATATGCGAATTACTCACCTGAAATGACGCGGACCGGCCTGTCGCTTGATCCGTGCCACGGCGGTCCCATCTGGTCGCTGAACTTTTCCATTCATTACTCGGACGCTTACGCAATGAACGCAAACGACACACTGCATCGCCGCCTGCGAAAAACCGCAGGGAATGTCGCGGCCGCGCTCGCGCTGGGCTCTGCGGGCCTGATTGCCGCCACGCCTGCCCATGCGGCCCCGGCGGGTTGTGAAGGCGACACCAGCGGCAAGAGCTGGGTCTTTCTGGAAGCCAACGGCATTCGCAATTCGAACGGCTGGCTGACCGTGAAGATCTACAACAACTCCGACGATTTCCTGGGATCGGGCGGTTCGATGGACGTGATCCGCGTGCCCGCGAGACCGGGCAACCAGCGCGTGTGCATGAAGCTGCCCGCCAATGGAAACTACGCCTTCTTCGTCTATCACGACGAGGACAAGGACAAGAAGCTGAACTTCAACTTCCTGAAGATGAGCCCGACCGAGGGCGGCGGCTTTTCGAACAATCCCGACATGGGCCGCATCCACCGCCCGAGCTGGGGCGAAACGGCAATCAAGATCAGCCGTCCGGGCCTCGCCACGCGGGTGAATGTCAAATACCCGTAAGGGCCTGATGATGCTGGGGGTGCTTGGCGAGGGATGGGGGCCGTGTTAGCCCTGTTCTCATGAACCTTCACCCCTCGCCCCCGCTTCCCGGCACCATCGCCGACGCCGCCGAGGCGATCGCGCCCGACATCATCGCGCTGCGCCGCGCGATCCATGCCGATCCGGAACTGGGGCTACAGACGCCGCGCACGCTGGAGAAAGTGCGCGCCGCCCTTGCCGACCTGCCACTTGAATGGCGCACTGGCCCGCAGACCACCGGCGCAGTCGCCGTATTGAAAGGCCGCGGCCCCGGCCGGCGCGTCGTGCTTCGCGGCGACATGGACGCGCTGCCCCTGGCCGAGGAGACCGGCCTCCCCTTCGCATCTGAAAGACAGGGCCGCATGCATGCCTGCGGCCACGACGGGCACACCGCCATGCTGGTGGGCGCGGCCCGCGTGCTGGCCGATCGCTGCGACAGTTTCGACGGCGAAATCTGGCTGATGTTCCAGCCGGGCGAGGAAGGCTTTGGCGGCGGCCGCATGATGATCGAGGATGGGCTCCTCACCGATGAAAACGGCCCGCCTGACGCGTGCTTCGCACTCCACGTCATGCCGAATGCGAAACATGGTGAGATCGCCTGCCGTCCGGGCCCGCTGATGGCGGCCTCCGATGGCCTCAATATCGTGGTGAAGGGGGCTGGCGGCCATGCCTCCATGCCGCATGGCGCGGCCGATCCGCTGCCCGTCGCGTGTGAAATCGTGACCGCGATCCAGACCATGGTCACGCGCCAGTTCGACGCAGGCGACAGCGTCGTTGTATCGGTCACGATGATAGAGGCGGGCCATGCCGATAATGTCATCGCCGATACCTGCACCATGCGCGGCACCGTGCGCACCCTGACCGAAGAGACCCGCGCCAAGGTCGCCGCCAGCATAGCGCGGCTCGCCACGAATATCGCCGCCGCCCATGGCATGAGCGCCGAGGCGAAGGTCACGCGCAATTTCCCCGTCACCGCCAATGACCCGCGCGCCTTTAAGCTGGCCGAGACCGTGGTCGCCCGCGAATTCGGGGCCGAGCACTGGCACGCGCTCGCCCGCCCGCTGATGACGGCGGAGGATTTCAGCTATGCGCTGAACCATGCACCGGGCGCGATGCTGTTCCTTGGAGTCGCGCGCGAAGGGGACGACTGGTCGCAGTGCTGCGGCCTGCATTCCCCGCGCATGCATATGGATGAAAGCACCCTGCCGCGCGGCGCCGCCCTGCTGGCCGCGCTGGGGCTGGAAGTGCTGAACGAAGGCCTGCCCGAATGACCAACCCGACCAACATGCCCAAAATTTCGATCCAGAGGATCGAGCACGACATCAACGCCATCGCCCGCTTTGGCTTTAACGAGGATGACCGCGGCGTCTATCGCCAAGGCTTCAGCGAAAACGACATGGCCGCGCGCCAATGGCTGCGCGATCAGTTCGAGGCGCTTGGCGTGCCGCACCGCATGGATGGCGCGGGCAATGTCATCGGGCGCTTTGGCCCGGCGCACGATGATGGCGAGATACCGGCGGTGGTGATCGCCTCCCACCTCGACAGCGTGCCCGCGGGCGGCATTTTCGATGGCGTTCTGGGCGTGGTCGCAGGGCTGGAAGTGATCCGCACCATGAAGGATGCCGGGATCGAGCCGTCATATCCCATCGAGGTCATCGCCACGAGCGAGGAGGAAGGCCGTTTTGGCGGCATGCTGGGCGCGCAGGCGATGACCGGACATTTGACCCGCGAATGGCTGGAAAACGCCGCCGACGAACATGGGCTGGCGCTGAAAGACGCAATGGCAACCGCTGGCCTCGACTATTTGCAGGCGCTCCACGCCTATCGCCGCCCGGAATCGCTGCACGCCTTCCTGGAGCTGCATGTCGAACAGGGGCCGGTGCTCGATGTCGAGAAAACGACCATCGGCATCGTCGAGGGTATTTCCGGCGTCTTCAAATGGATGGTGAAGCTGAAGGGCAAGGCCGATCATGCCGGCACTGCCCCGATGCACCTGCGCAGCGACGCATTGATGGGCATGGTCGATTTCGCGCATGAAATCCCGCGCATCATCGATGAAGAAGGCACCGACAAGAGCCGCATCACCATCGGCCATGTCGCGCTGAAACCCGGTTTTCCGCACACCGTCCCGGGCGAAGCCGATTTCACCATCGTCGGGCGCGACCTTGACGAAGACGTCATGAAAAAGCTCGCCGATGCGTGCCGCAAGGTGCTGGAATCGATCTCGCGCCGCCATGGCCTGAAATTCGATTACGAACAGATGAGCTGGCTCGCCCCTGCCTATTGCAACGACGAGATCATCGCGATGGTGGAGCGCAACACGAAATCACTGGGCTACAGCTACAAGATCATGCCTTCGGGCGCGGGCCATGACGTGCAGTTCTTTACAGGGCTGACGCGCACCGGCCTGATCTTCGTGCCCAGCGTCAAGGGCATCAGCCACGCGCCCGATGAATGGACCCACTGGTCCGATATCGAACGCGGCGCGCAACTTTTGTGCAATTGTGCGCTCGAGCTGGCGTGCGGGGCGCAGCAAATCGCGCCACAGACCTTGCCAAGCGACGCCTGTTAACCGCCAAAGTTTCTGCAAAGGCAATAAAATTAACGCTGCGCGGGAACATGCTTTCCCGCTGACCGTATTCTGTATCGATCATTCGATCACAGGGGCAGCGGTTTGAGTGCGCGCACGCGCGTAAAATCTTTCCAAGACAATATTCCGGCGCCCCCTGACCAAAGGGGACTTCATGCAGAAAAACTTCGTTTTCGCCCGCCGGGCGTCCGTGCTTTCGGGTTGCGCGATGGCGGTGATCGCCTTTGCCGGCACGTCCAATGCTGCACTCGCAGAAGAATGCGTCATGCAAGATGCCGGCACCTCGACGACCAGCACGCAGGGCGCGACCAGCGGCGATGCGACCGACACGGCATGCGGCACCGATGCTGCAGCCGAGAACGGATATGCCACAGCGCTGGGATATGGATCTGTCGCCAATGTCGATTCGGGCAGCATAAGCGCGGATTACGTTGACGGTGCGACCGCGCTTGGCGCACAGGCCGTGGCCGTTGGCTATGACACCATCGCCGTCGGTAATGACGCGCGCGTCGGTTCGTTCGTTTCGAACGATGGCGAGACGATCACCTATGACTATGCCGATTTCGGCACCGCCGTCGGCGCGGACTCGCGCGTCAGCGCATCGTTCGGCACCGCCATCGGCAAGGTCGCAACCGCATCGGGCGAAGGGGCAAGCGCGATCGGTGCCTATGCAACCGCCAGCGGCCAGAACGCGATCGCATTCGGCACCGATGCCGACATAAACGACGGCAGCCGCGTTGGCGCGGATGCCAGCGGCACGAATTCCATCGCAGTCGGCACCAATGCCAGTGCAGCCAGCGACCAGTCGATGGCCATGGGCACCGGCGCATCGGTCGCGACCGCGTCAGACGACGCGATGGCCATCGGATCGGGTGCCAGCGCCAGCGGCATCAGCACCACCGCCATCGGCAACGACGCCACTACTTCGGGCGCGCGCAGCACCGCGATCGGCCTGCTGGCAGGCGCGACCGGCACCGAATCGGCGGCCATTGGCGGCCTTGCCAAGGCGACCGCTTCCAATTCCACCGCCATCGGCATCCGCAGCAAGGCGACCAGGGCCTATGCCACGGCGATCGGCGCAAGCGCCGTCGCCGGCGGCGGGCGCTCCACCGCGATCGGCGTTGCCGCAACGACCGGGGGCGAGGCTTCCAGTGCGATCGGCGCCTATGCGAACGCCGCCTATGCCCGCTCGACCGCCATCGGCTATGAAGCGACGACCACCGCATCCGATCAGGTCGCATTGGGGGGCGAAGGCTCTTCGGTGCAGATCGGCGACATCGATGCCTCGACCGCGGCGCAGGAAGGCCAGCTCTATTCCGTGACCGTCGATGACAGCGGCACGCTGGGCAAGGGCAGCGCGCTCGCCACTTCGCAGCAGGTGGCAGGGCTTGCGACCGAAATGCAGGCGGTGGCTGCCGTATCGGATGCGCAGTTCGCCGCGCTCCAGTCCGATGTCGATACGCTGTCCTACAAGCTCGACAATATCGACGAAAGCACGCGTGGCGGCATTGCTGCGGCGATGGCGCTGGGCGGCACGATGATCGTGCCCGACAGCACCGTTTCGGTCACGCTCAACGGCTCGACCTATCGCGGCGAGCAGGGCTTTGCCGGTTCGCTGGCGGCACGCGTCGCGCCGCGGATCTATGTTTCGGGCGGCATCGCCGGATCGACCGCAAAGAAGTCGACCGGTGGCCGCGTGGGCGTTGCGTTCGGTTTCTGATTTAGGCGGCTTCTGATTCAAGAGGTGCATCGGAGAGGATGCCCGAAGGGGCGGGCGGCCAAATGGTCGCCCGCCCCTTCATTCGTTCAGGCGAAGATTTCCACCATCTGCTGCCCTGCCAGCACCACGAACAGCAGCGCCGATCCGGCCAGCACCGCATTCGCCAGCCAGCCATTGCGCGCCTCTGGCGGAAGATCGCGCCGGTTCAGCAGCATCAGCAAAGTGATGGCGAGAAAGGGCATGAACAAAGCCCCGAAAGCGCCATAGAGCACCGCCAGCAGGAAGGGCCGTTCAAAGAACAGCAAAGCCATCGGCGGAAAGGTCAGCCACGCGGCATAGGCGCGAAAAGGCAGCGTGCTTTCCACCGGGCCATCGACGGCGGGGCGGTCGAAGAACTGGCCGTACCAGTCGGTGAAGAACAGGCTCATCCCGTGCCACACGCCCAGAACGGATGAAAAGGCGGTGGCGGCAAAGCCGATGAGAAAGGCGATGGCGACGGGCTGGCCCAGCCGCTCCTCCAGCACGCTCGACAAGTCGAGAAGCCCGCTGGCGCTGCCCTGCAATGCGATCCCCGCGCTATAGAGCAGTTCCGCCCCGACGATCAGCATGGCGACGACGAACACGCCCGTCAGCACATAGGCGAGCGCATTGTCGATCCGCATGACGCGCAGCCAGCCGGTGCCTTCCCAGCCCTTGGCCTGCACCCAATAGCCATAGGCCGCCGTCGTGACCGTGCCGCCCACCCCGCCGATCAGGCCCAGCGTGTAGAACAGCGATCCTTCCGGCAGCACCAGCGCCAGCCCCTTCAGCACTTGCGGCAGCGAAGGCGCCACGATGATGGCAAGGCCGACAATCACCACGAACATGATGCCGACCAGCACCTTCACCACGCTTTCCAGCCGTTCGTAGCGATTAAAGAACACGAAGGCGAAGCCGGCGAGCCCGACCAGGATCGCCCATCCCGTCAGCGGCAGCACCGGAAAGAGCGCGGCCAGCGGCAGCGCGGTCGCGCTCATCGCGGTGGCGCCATAGATGAAGCCCCAGATCACGACGTAAATGCCGAAATACCAGCCGGTCCAGCGCCCCAGCGACTGCCAGCCGGTCAGGATCGTCGATCCGGTGGCAAGGTGATAGCGCGCCGATCCTTCGGACAGCGCGATCTTGACGATGCAGCCGATAATCGCGGCCCACAAAAGCGCAAAGCCGAAACGCGATCCCGCGATCAAAGTCGCGACCAGATCGCCCGCGCCAACCCCGGTGGCGGCAACGACGATGCCCGGACCGATATGGCGCCAGGTGCCACCCGGCTTGCTGTCAGTATTGCTCATGTAATGCTGCGGCTCAGTCTTCGGATTTCAGCGCCGCGCCCGCCTGGCGCAATTCGTCACCAACCTGCTGGAATTCCATGCCGCAGCGCTTGGCGATCATTTCGCGGTTGCCCGTCTTCAGCGCCTCGACCGATCCACGCATGGTGGCAGTCAGGTCAATGTCCGGATCGCGCGCCTTCAGCTTGCCGATGTAATAGAGCGTGCCCATCGTGCCAGCCGCCTGCAGTTTCTCATCGCTCTGCCCCGCAAGCAGCGCGGTAAAGGCGAGGCAGACCGCATCGGCCTCCTGCGGATCGGCAGGCTTGTCCTGCGCAGCGGCAGGCAGGGCGAGCGCCATGCAGGCCAGCGCGCCCATCAAAGTTCCTGCCAGCCGCATCGCGTGTCTCCCGCTCAGATCAGTTCCTCGATCGCGTGCAGCGCGATCGCGTGGTTGAGGATGATGTCCTTCCTCGTATTGGCGGTATGATCGTCCGATTGCTTGTATTCGGCAATGCTGGCGCGCAGCTTCTCTTCGTCGAAGATGCCATGCTCGGCGATTTTCTCGGATGACAGCCATTTTTCGAGCAGCTTGTCGATTTCGCGGCCCTTTTCCTCGCTGGTGTGGGCGGGCGGGGCCATGAAGGCGAATTTCTCACGCTTGTAGAGCACTTCGGGCAGCACGTGCTTCATCGCTTCGCGCACGACCCATTTCTCGACGCCGTCGCGGATGCGGACGCTGGGAGGAATGCGCATGGCCAGTTCCGCGACATGGTGGTCGAGGAAAGCGGGCCGCGATTCAAGGCTGTTAGCCATGTCGACCCGGTCACCGCCCCAGTTGAGGATCTGCCCCTCCAGCATGGTCTTGATCCAGCTATACTGCACCTTGTCGAGCACGTGCCGCCCATCCAGCATCGTGCGATCAAGGCTGTAGGCGATAGCCGCGACCGGATCATACCCGTCGAGCTTTGCAAGGAATTCATCCGACAGCAGCGGCTTCACGCGTTCATAGACCAGCATCCACGGCTGGATCCAGCTGGGGGTGAAGCCCATCACTTCCTCAAACGCGGGATGGCTGATCGTCTGTTCGGCCAGCACGCTGCCCGAAAAGATCTTGTTCCGCTCCTTCATATCCGCGCCTGCGGCGGTTTCGGCATAAGCGGGATCGTGGAGGAAATAGTCCGCCTTGAACTGGGCATAGCCGCCGAACAATTCGTCGCTGCCCTCGCCCGTGATGACGACCTTGTATCCGGCGTCGGTCACGTGCTTTGACATCAGCATCTTGGCGACGCCGAGCGTGTTGTAGAAGGTGCGTTCCGAATAATAGACCGCATCCTCAAAATTCTTGCCATAAAGGTCGAGCGCGGAAACTCTCAGAATATCCTGATCCGCGCCCACCATTTCGGCCATTTCGGTCGCGATCGAGGTTTCGTCATAACGCGCATCGTCGAACCCGATGGTGAACGCCTTGACCGGCGACTGCTGGATCGCGGCCGCCATGCCAAGGATCGAGCAGCTGTCGATCCCGCCCGAAAGGTAACAGGCGACCGGCACGTCGGCTTCCAGCCGCAGCGCGATGGATTCGACGAGGGCACGGCGCACATTCTCGATATGCTCGTCATCGGGCAATTCGTCATGCTCGCCATCCAGCGGGAAATCGGCGTCCCAATAGCGGCGCTCTTCCACTGCAAATCCGTCGCCGTCCTTTGAAACGATCAGCATGTGACCGGGCTTCACCGCCTCGATCCCCTTCCATAGCGTCATGCCCGGGACCATCACCTGCATCATCTGGTGCAGCTGCGCCTTCGGGTCCAGCTCGCGCGGGACTTCGGGGTGGGCGAGCATGGCCTTGATCTCGGACGACCAGAACACGCCGGCGGGGCCGTTATGGAAGAACAGCGGACGGATGCCGAAACGGTCGCGGACGAGGATCAGCTGCTGCTTCGCCTCATCGAAAATCGCAAAGGCGAATTCGCCGCGCAGCTGATGCACGAAGTCCAAGCCGTGCTTGTGATAAAGCTTGATGGCAAGCTCGCTGTCCGACTTCGTGTTGAAGTCGTAGCCATCGGTCCTGAGCAGGCCGCGGATGCGCTTGTAGTCATAGAATTCGCCATTCGCGGTCAGCACCATGCCGCCGGTGCCGTCGCTGTCGCGGCCAAAGATAGGCTGGTCACCCGCGTTCAGGCCGATGATCGACAGGCGCGTGTGGATCATCGCCAGCGAATTGTCGGGATCGACATGGAAGCCGCGCCCGTCGGGACCGCGGTGATAGATGGCATCGGCCATCTTTTCCGCGCGGGCCATGGTCTCAGGGTGGTGGCTATGGGCCCACAGCCCGGCGATTCCGCACATGAATGGCGTTCCTTTACCTGATGAATTCGCGGGGGACGACTTCGCGCACGCGCCCGAAAATGGCGAGCAGCAGCGCCTGCCGCAGCCAGACCGCACCATCGGCCTGGTTGAAATAGAGATTGTGATCGGTGTCATCGAGACAGGTGCCCAATTCCTCCCCCCGTGCCAGCGGGTGGAGGATCACCGTGTCGGGCTTCATCTGGCTGGCCGAGTTCAGCGAGAACTCGTCCCCGAAGAAGCGATAGCCATCGCCCAGAAACGCGATCGCATTCATGTAGATGACGTCGAGATACTCAAGGCTCTGCTTGAGATTGCGGCTGAAATCGATGGTGATCGGGCTGGCATTGGTCAGCGCGCGCAATTCATCGCCCAGCGGATCGGCCATTTCCGAAAATATGGTGATGTGGTTGATATTCTCATGAAACAGCAGGGCGAGCGTGAGGAAGCTCTTCACCGTTCGCATATTGCCCGGCGTGCCGATGATGCCGATGTTGAGGCGAAACTGTTCGGGCAATTGCCCAAATGCCAGTTCCGGCCGCCATTTCATCAGCGCATACCAATCCGCCAGAGCCTGCGTCGGATGTTCGTCCGACCCGTTGCCGCCATTGATCAGCGGGATGCGCAGATAATCGGTCAGCTCTTGCAGCGCCTGCTGCTGCGTGTGCCGCACGACCACGATATCGGCGTATGAATTGAACATCTGCCCAATGTCGCGCATGGATTCGCCCTTGGCGACGCCGGTGGTTTTTGCGTCCGCTACCGACAGGGTCTTGCCGCCCACATGCAGCATCGCGCTTTCGAACGACAGGCGCGTGCGGGTCGAAGGTTCGAAAAAGGCGGCGGCCATGATCTTGTCATGCAGCGCCTGCCCCGCGGGCACCTTCTTCAGCTGGAGATAGGCGGCAAGCTTTGCCAGCTCTCCCATCAGCTCCTTGTCGAACTGGCGCGAGGACAGGATCGAGCAATTATGCAGCCGGTCCAGCACGGCGAGATCGAGCCCCGGCGACATGTCGATCAGGTCCTGCGGATTGGGGCAATTGCCCAGCACCCCGGCCTTGCGCTGGGGATCGGCCTTATGGTCGAGCTGGCTGGCGGACTGGATATCGTTCACCAGATCGACCCCTTTTTCGCATCGCGCACAAGCATCACGCCAAGGCCGGTCGCGGAGACCGCGCACCAGACCAGCGACGCCCAGACGATCGCCTCCAGAAAACCGGCTGAAAAACTCATGCGTCCTCCTTCAGGCGGATCCATTCGAACCGCGATTTGGACATTGCGCAGGCGCCCAGCACCCATGCGCAGGAAACGGCGGTGGCAACCGTGGTCGCGACGAACCAGCCGATCGTGAAATAGGTGACGAGGCCTGCCCCTGCCCCCAGCACCATGCCGCCCACGGCAGCGATCGTATTGGCCCGCCGCCAATACAGCCCCGTTATGATCGGAAAGATCATCGCACCGACCAGCGGCCCTGCAAAGAACAAAACCGTCGCCAGTGTCCCGATGCGCGGCGCGCACAGCGCCCAGGTCAAAAGCCCCAGCCCCAATGTCACCCATTGCGCCGCGCCCTTCAGATGCTCTGCCGAGGAGCCGGGGCGGATGAGGCGGCGCCAGATATCCTCCGTCACCAGATCGGCGGTCGCAGCCAGCAGGCTGTCGATGCTGGAGGCCAATGAACAGAACACGATGATGAAAATGCCCACAGCGCCCGCCGTTCCCAGGACCTGTGCGATCACCAGCGGGGCGACCATGTCGCTGGATGGGATGGCAACGCCCAGCGCGCCCGATGCCAGCGCAATGAAACCGGCAGCTACCGGGATCGGCAGCCAGATGAAGCCGCCGATCAGGAACGCCTTGCCGCCCACCCCATCGCGGAAAGCAAAGGCGCGGCTCCACCAGACATTGTTGTGAAACACCTCGCCCAGACCGAAGAGCAGATTGTTGAAGATCGCCATGATCGCGGCAGGGAACAAGACGTCGAGTAGCGCGGGCTTATGCGCGGTCAGCTCGGCATGGATTTCGCCGACCGAGACCTGACTGAGCACTGCGAAACCGACGATGACGATGCCGATCAATATGATCAGGGTCTGGATGAAATCGGTCCCGATCACCGCGCCCAGACCGCCGCGCATGGTATAAAGCACGCATACGCCAAGGATGACGCTCATCCCCCAGACGTAATCAATGCCCGCCAGAGCCTCCAACAGGATGCCGCCCGCCATCGCCATGCTGACCAGCCATGTCAGCGAATAGAACAGGGTGAAGACGAGGAAGATCGCCCACGCCACGCGCCCATAGCGCAAGCGGAAGAAATCGCCGCTGGTATAGCCATGCGGCATCAGCTTGCGGATACGCACGGCAAGCGGCGCGAACAGGAACAGGCCCAATGAGGCGGTGGAATAGGCGAGCATGCCCCACACTCCCAGCTCCAGCGCGAATTGCGGGGCGAGCATGGTGGTGTTCGACGTGATCCATGTCGCCGCCGCCGTGGCGGACCCCAGCGCGAGGCCGATGTTGCGGCCCGCCAGAGCGTGATCTTCAAAGCTCTTGTTGCGGCGGCCCCAATAGAAGCCGAGCCCGACCCACAGGACCGAAAAGGCCGCCAGCAGGATCCAGCCCAAAGTGGGGTCGAGGAAAATCGTCCGCTCAGTCATGGCGCGCGCCCCGCACGATCACGGCAAGCACCAGCGCGAACACCACCGCCCCTACCAGCGTCAGCCACAAGGCGCGGGCCAGCG
Organism: Croceicoccus mobilis; assembly: GCF_001661965.1. Taxonomy (GTDB): domain Bacteria; phylum Pseudomonadota; class Alphaproteobacteria; order Sphingomonadales; family Sphingomonadaceae; genus Croceicoccus; species Croceicoccus mobilis. Next base: position 850,004 of record NZ_LYWZ01000022.1, on the reverse strand, counting down.
ACTGGTGCCGCACTTCCAGCGCCAGCGTATCGCTGACCGCCCCGCCCTCGGGCGCGATGGACAGCATGTAGTCGCCATCGGCGAGGCCCGAGAGGAACAGCTTTTCACCCTGTCCGCCGAACACGGCGCGGGTTTCGCCATTGTCGCGGGTCAATCTAATGGTGACCGGGCCGTCAGCCGTCCAGCCAAAACCGACGTGCCCGGCATCGATGACCGGCACATTGTCTTCGGTGAAGGCAGGGGCGGATGGATCCTGCGCCATGGCAGGCATTGCCATCAGGCAGGATGCGGCAAGCGGCACCAGCCCCAGCCGGGTGGCGCGCGCATATATCTTGTCCCTTGCGACCTTGATCGGGCTTCCCCCGTTGCTCCCTCTCTCTGGCGCGGCACCTATCAAATGGGGGCCGCCGTGGCCACCTTGGCCGGGAAATTTTCTTTCTCGCACACGCAGCATCGGCGCCATAAATGGAAATGGCGCGCTCCCCACTGGGAACGCGCCGATCCTGTAAACCGCGCTAAGCGGCTATGTCACAAGGGGATCAACCCTCGACGCCGACCGCGTAGCTGGCGCCGTCGGGACCAGTGACCGACCCCTGGGTATTGAGGTTCGTGCCGTACAGCAGCATCAGGCCGGCGGCATGCGGCGATGCCATCGAAGTGCCCGAAATGGTGTTGTAGCCGCCATCGAGCCAGGTCGATTCGATCTGGTAGCCGGGTTCGGCGAAGGTCACCTCGGGCTTGCCCCAGTTCGACCAGCTGTTCATCGCCAGCGTGCCATTGCCCGTGTCATAGGCCGATGCGATGGCAAAGACCTTGTCATTGGCCGATGCACCTGCGGCGCGTGCGGGCGAATGGTTCGCCGCGTCTTCGCCGTCATTGCCTGCTGCCAGCACGAAGATCACGCCCGAATTGGCCGATGCGTTCAGCACCGCCTGATCCAGCGTATCGTTCGCGCCGCCGCCAAGGCTCATGTTCGCGACATCGCCGGGCGAGCCATTAGCCGCGACATAGTCGACGCCTGCCATCACGCCCGACCATGCGCCCGAACCCCGGCGGTCAAGCACGCGCACCGCGACGACCTTTGCGCCGGCAGCAACGCCGATCACGCCTTCGGAATTGTCGATAGCGCCGATGGTGCCCGCGACATGGGTGCCATGGCCGTTTTCATCGTCCGCACCCTTACGGCTGCCGGTGAAATCGGCGCTGCGCGCGGTGTCGACGTTGAGATCGGGGTGATCGAGGTCGATGCCGCTGTCGATGACCCACGCGGTCTTGCCCGCGCCGCTGGAGGTACCGACATAGGCGATGCCCCACGGGGTGGTCTGCGCCGCAGGCTCGCTACCGCCGCCACCGGGGCCCTTGCCCGCAGGCGGGGCAAGCGCGACGACGCGGTCGGCAAAGCAGGTGTCGATATGCGGATTGGCGACCTGCATCTTCGCCACGCCCTGCGGCGACATGCGCACGGCAAATCCCTTGATCGAGTGGGAGTAGTCGAACAATACGCGGCCGCCCTGCGGGGTCGCGGCGCGATTGGCCTCGGCGCGCACGTTCTTGCCCTTGGCCCAATTGGCCGAGAAAGTGCAGATGAACTGGTTTTCGATCTTCGCGCCCGCTGCAGGGGCCGCCGCCTTGTCAGCCGGTGCCGCGGCCGCGCCCGAGGCGATGACGCCCCCCATTGCCAGCACGCCGGTAACGCCTGCCAGCATATATCCCTTTATTGTCATGACCCGAGAACTCCACTCATTCACCCTCCGAAATGGAGGGCAGTCCCGAGATGAAGATTATCGTCATAAAAATGACATGCAACCGGTATCTTTTGTAATCTCTTTACGTTTAATCTCTTGTTTTCCACAGCTTGGCAAGCGAAAGGCCGGGGTGCAGGGTTAACCCCGCATCCCGGCCTTTCAAATTTTAAGCGTGTGGCCCGGTTCAGTCGGCCAGCGACTTGTTGATTTCCTCGACCATCTTCTTCGCATCGGACAAGAGCATCATCGTCTGGTCCATGTAGAAGACATCGTTGTCGACACCGGCATAGCCAACACCGCCCATCGAACGCTTGAGGAAGAACACCTGCTTCGCTTTGCCCACGTCGAACACGGGCATGCCGAAGATGGGCGATGACTTGTCGGTCTTCGCCGCCGGATTCACCACGTCGTTCGCACCGATGACGAAAGCCACGTCGGTCTGTGCGAATTCGCCGTTGATGTCCTCCAGTTCGAACACCTCGTCATAAGGGACGTTGGCTTCGGCCAGCAGCACGTTCATGTGCCCGGGCATGCGGCCCGCCACCGGGTGGATGGCATATTTGACGGTCACTCCCTTTTCCTTGAGGAGGTCCGACATCTCACGCAGCACGTGCTGTGCCTGTGCGACGGCCATGCCGTATCCGGGGATGATGATGACCTGTTCGGCCTGGCTCATCATGAAGGCCGCGTCTTCCGCGCTGCCGCGCTTCCACGGACGGTCGACCTTGACCGCGCCGTCGCCGCCGCCGGTATCCTCGGCCCCGAACCCGCCCGCGATCACGGAGATGAAGGAGCGGTTCATCGCCTTGCACATGATGGAGGAGAGGATCGCGCCCGATGCGCCGACCAGCGCGCCGGTGATGATCATCGCCGTATTGTGCAGGGTAAAGCCCATCGCCGCCGCAGCCCAGCCCGAGTAGGAGTTGAGCATGGAGACGACCACCGGCATGTCCGCCCCGCCAATCGGGATGATCAGCAGGAAGCCGATGATGAAGGCCAGCAGCAGGACGACCGGGAAGATCCATTCCGGCGCTGGATCGGCAATCGCGAACATCGCCGTCAGCACCAGGATCGCAATCAGCGTGCCCAGGTTGATGACGTGGCGCATGGGCAGCATGATCGGCGCGCCGCCCATGTTCCCGTTCAATTTCAGGAAGGCGATAACAGACCCTGAAAAGGTGATCGCACCGATTGCCGCGCCCAGCGCCATCTCGATCCGGCTGACCGGGTTGATGACCATGGTCTCAAGCCCGTTGGCATTGAGGTGCGGGACAAGGATGTCGAACGCGCCGGGATTGGCATAGGCCGCGCCAGCAACCAGCACCGCGGCCATGCCGACAAGGCTGTGGAACGCGGCGACCAGCTGCGGCATCGCGGTCATGGCGATGCGCCGCGCGATGACAAAACCGATGGTTCCGCCGATGGCGATGGCAATCGCGATCTCGATGATGCTGGCGTTGAAATGGGTGATGAGCGTGGTGATGACCGCGATCAGCATGCCGACCATGCCATAGCGGTTGCCCGCCCGGCTGGTCGCCGGACTGGAAAGCCCGCGCAGGGCGAGGATGAAGCATACGCCCGCGATCAGATAGGCAAGCGCAACCCACGGGTTCACGCCATGCGCTTCTGCGACATTGGCTGGCTCGGCAAAGCTGTAGCTACCATCTGGCGTCAGCACTGCGGCGGTCAGGAAACGGGTGATCATGCCTCGTCTCCTTCGCTCTTCTTGGGAGCGCGCGGCTCTTTCTTCTTGTACATCGCCAGCATGCGTTCGGTGACGGCAAAGCCGCCGAAGATGTTGACGCTGGCCAGCACCACTGCGACGAGGCCGAGCCATTTCGCGGTTTGCGCACCGGTGGATGCCGCCGCGATCAGTGCGCCGACGATGATGACCGACGAAATCGCATTGGTCACCGCCATCAGCGGCGTGTGAAGGGCCGGGGTGACCGACCAGACGACGTAATAACCCACGAAACAGGCCATTACGAAGATCGACAGGATCGAAATGAAGTCCATGGCTGTGTCCCCCCTCAGCCCAGAAGCCGTTCGTGGACGACCTTGCCGTCCTGCGTCAGCCTGATGGCCGTGCCGATTTCCTCGTCGAGCACGATCTCGCCCTTCTCCTTGTCCCAGAATGCCGAGACGAAGTTGAAGAGATTGCGCGCGAACAGGGCCGATGCGTCGGCGGCCAGATGCGCGGGCGTGTTCGAAAAGCCGATGATCTTCACGCCATGCTTTTCGACGATGACGTCGGGCTCGCTACCCTCGACATTGCCGCCTGCGGCGACGGCAAGGTCATAGATCACGCTGCCCGGTTTCATCGTGGCGATCTGCGCATCGCTGATAAGGCGCGGCGCAGGCCGGCCCGGGATCAGAGCGGTGGTGATCACGATGTCCTGCTTGGCGATATGGCTCGATACCAGCTCCGCCTGCGCGGCCTTGTATTCATCGCTCATCTCGGTGGCATAGCCGCCGCTGCCTTCGCCTTCGATGCCAGCGACCTTCTCGACGAAGATGGGCTTCGCACCCAGCGACTTGATCTGCTCCTTCGTCGCCGAACGCACGTCGGTCGCGGAAACCTGCGCGCCCAGACGGCGCGCGGTGGCGATCGCCTGCAGCCCGGCAACGCCCACGCCCATGACGAAACAGCGCGCGGCCTGCACGGTACCCGCTGCCGTCATCATCATCGGAAAGGCGCGGCCATAGGTATTGGCCGCGGCCAGCACCGCCTTGTAACCGGCAAGGTTCGACTGGCTGGACAGCACGTCCATCGACTGGGCACGGGTGATGCGCGGCATCAGCTCCATCGCCAATGCTTCATACCCTGCGGCAGCGTAAGCATCGGTGCGCGCCCGGTCGCGGAACGGATCGAACACGGCAGCAACCTTCGCGCCGGGCTTTGCGCCCGACAAAAGCGCCACATCGGGCGCGGCCACGCCGAAAATCCAGTCCGCGCCCGCCACGGTCGAGGCGAGATCGCCCACGACAGCGCCAGCCGCTTCATATTCGCTGTCAGGGATAGAGGCGGTAACGCCCGCCCCGCTTTCCACTCGTACCGTCGCGCCAAGACCGATCAGCTTCTTCGCTGTCTCCGGGCTCATCGCGACGCGTGTTTCGCCTGCCGCACGCTCCATCAGCGCGGCAATCACCGGTCCCGCAACCTGCGGGTCCCCACCTCCGTCCATGGGCATCCCCTCCCTCTCAATTCATGGGCGTTCACTATCTTTGTGCCCATGAGCCAGCTTCTAAGCCAGCCTATATTTTCTTTCAGCTGTCATAATGGGCAGTCGTCTTTTCTTTCACTTCCTCGGCCGTGACACCGGGCGCAAGTTCAACGAGCCTGAACGGGCTGTCGTGATCGGGCCGCTGGAACACGGCGAGATCGGTGATGATCATGTCGACCACGTTCTTGCCCGTCAGCGGCAAGGTGCATTCGGGGATGAACTTGGGATCGCCGTGCTTCGACGTGTGCTCCATCACCACGATGATCTTCTTGACGCCCGCGACAAGGTCCATCGCGCCGCCCATGCCCTTGATCATCTTGCCCGGGATCATCCAGTTGGCGATGTCGCCGTTCTGGTCGACCTCCATCGCGCCCAGCACGGTGAGGTCGATGTGCCCGCCGCGGATCATGCCGAAGCTGGTGGCGCTGTCGAAATAGGAACTCTTGTCGAGTTCGCTGATCGTCTGCTTGCCTGCGTTGATAAGGTCGGCATCCTCCTCGCCCTCATAGGGGAAGGGGCCGATGCCCAGCATGCCGTTTTCGGATTGCAGCGTCACTTCGACGCCGTCGGGAATGAAATTCGCCACCAGCGTCGGAATGCCGATGCCGAGGTTCACGTAGAAACCGTCTTCAAGTTCCTTGGCGGCGCGGGCCGCCATCTCGTCGCGGGTCCAAGGCATTTTATGCGGCGTCCTTCTTGCGGGTAGTCACGAATTCGATGCGCTTGTCATAGGGCGATCCCAGGATCATGCGCTGTACGAAGACACCGGGAAGGTGGATGCAATCGGGATCGAGCGATCCGGTCGGCACGATTTCTTCCACCTCGACCACGCAGACCTTGCCGCAGGTGGCGGCAGGCACGTTGAAATTGCGGGCGGTCTTGCGGAACACGACATTGCCGCTTTCATCCGCCTTCCACGCCTTTACCAGCGCGAGATCGGCGAAGATGCCCTCTTCGAGGATGTAGTCCTTGCCACTGAACTGCTTCACTTCCTTGCCCTCGGCCACCTGCGTGCCGACGCCGGTCGCGGTGTAGAAGCCGGGGATACCCGCACCGCCTGCGCGCATGCGTTCGGCCAAAGTGCCCTGCGGGCAGAACTCGACCTCCAGCTCGCCCGAGAGGAATTGCCGTTCGAACTCCTTGTTCTCACCGACGTAGGAGGAGATCATCTTCTTCACCTGCCGCGTGCGCAGCAGCATGCCGATCCCTTCGCCGTCGATGCCCGCATTGTTGGAAGCGAAGGTCAGGTCCTTCACGCCGCTTTCGCGCACGGCCGTCAAAAGCCGTTCGGGAATGCCGCAAAGGCCGAAACCCCCGCTCGCGATCAGGAGTCCATCCTTGAGCAGCCCATCAAGTGCTGCGGCGGCATCGGGGTAGAGTTTCTTCATGCGTGTGTCGGCCCTGCTCCAGCTCGGTGCACCGGGAAAGGGGCGGCTATGGGTGGCTGCCCGGTCGCGATGCATCCTCTTGCGTTCGATCTGTTCTGTTGATGGCGCCGTTTGCCGACGCCTTGGGCGAGCGAGTGCCCGCCATTGGCCCCTTTGTGGCGCATTCGGGGGCCGCTTCGCAAGGCAAAACCGGCGTTTTCGCGATTCAAGTTGAAAACCGGTTCATGTCTTGCGGCCGGTTGATATTGACGAGACCGGGCGGATCGGTAACCCGACGCGCGCCAATCAGATCGAGCGCGCCAACGATCCTGCGCCCGCCCCCGGCGATGTAATCTTCCACCGTCGCCAGCGACTCCACGGGCCAGAAAGCAATCAGGTGCTGGTCGGCAAAGGCTGCTGCGCCCGCGCCTGCCAGCATTGCCCGCAGATCTGCGGGCAGGGGCAACACGTCGACCGGCACTGTGATGACTGCGTCGAAGCCTCGCTCCGCCGCCAGATGCAGCGCCGCATTGATCCCGCCCATGGGCCCCAGCCCCGGTTCGGGCCGGTCGTCGACCCGCTCCATCGCGTTCCAGTCCCGGCCGCACAGGACCATGGCGTCGACCTGCGGGCCAAGCGCGGTCACCGCGTGTTCGATCAGTGGCTTGCCGTCATGCAAGGCCAGCGCCTTGTCGGCTCCGAAGCGCCGCCCCTTGCCCCCGGCGATCACCGCGCCCAGCAGTCGCAGCGCCATTATTCCCCCGCCCCGGCAGCGGCAGGTGCCGCCGGCTGGGGCGTGGTCGGCGGGTTCGGCGTGGCCGGATTGCCACGCGGCGGCGCGGGTTGGGCCGGAGGCGCAGGCTGGCCCGGCTGATCGACCGGGGGCAGTTCGCCTTCGCCCGGTTCGGGATCGGCGGGGTCTGCGAACACCCCGTCGGGCGGCGCTGGCAGGTCGAGATCGAGCGGCGGCAATTCGCCGGGCTCTCGCGCCAGCGGGTCGTCGCCGTCGATCGCGACAATGCCCATATCCTCTTCATCCGCCGACGCAGCAGGGGCAGGGCCGTCCGACGCGCGCCGCAGATCCTCAGCCCGGACCGGCAGCGGCAATTCCCCCAGCGTCACGCCGCGCATGAAGCTTTTCCATATCTGCGCCGGAAGCCCGCCGCCATGATTGCCCGGCACCGGCTTGTTATCGTCACGCCCGACCCAGACGGCAGTGACCAGATCGCCCGAAAACCCGATGAAAAGCGCATCGCGCCCTTCCTGCGACGTGCCGGTCTTGCCGAAGGTCGTTGTGTTCAGAAGCGCCGCACGCCCGGTCCCGCGATTGGCCGCATTCCAGAGCAGGTCGAGCATGGGGGCCCATTCGGTTTCAGGGTCGAGGCTGTTGGTGGGCGTCACCCCCTCACCTTCGACCCCATAGACCGTGACCGGATAGCGCCCCCCGGCAAAGGCGGCATAGGCGCCCGCCATCTCTTTCAGCGTGATGGATGCCGTGCCGAGCGCGAGGCTTGCGTCTTCCGGCAAGTCTCCCTCCACCCCCAGGTCGCGGGCGGTGTCGCGCACATCGTCAAGCCCTGCGCGGTCGGCGATGCGGATCGCGGCGGTGTTGCTGGAGATGGCGAAGGCCTGCCGCAGGGTCATGCGCCCGCGATAGCCCGAATAGGCGTTTTTGGGTTGCCACGAGCCGATGCGCACCGGCGCGTCGGTCACGATGTCGGAAGGCTTGGCCCCCTCGCGAATGGCGGCGAAATAATCGAACAGCTTGAACGTGGAGCCGGGCTGTCTTTCGGCCTGCGTGGCGCGGTTGAAGGCCTCGGGCGTATACTCCTTGCCGCCCACCATCGCCGCGACGCGCCCGTCCGCACGGATCGCGATCAGCGCGACCTGCGCATTGCCAAGGCCTGCGCGGGCGATGGCGCGTTCGGCGCGGGCCTGGATCTCGGGCTCCAGCGTGGTCTGGACCGTGCCTTCATATCCTTCGGGCAGGTCGGCGGCGAGCCAGTCGACAAACCAGCCTGCCTGATCGACTTCGCGCTCTTCCTCGCCCAGCCTGATTTCAGGGTCGGAGACCGCCTCGGCTTCGTCGGCCGTGATAAAGCCCGCATCCGCCATCGCGCCCAGCACGACGCCCATGCGTTCGACCGAAGCGGCGTAATCCACTGTCGGGGCGAGGCGCGAGGGCGCCTTCACCATGCCCGCCAGCATCGCCGCCTCGCCCAGCGACAGCTCTTCGGGCGTTTTCGAAAAATAGTGATGGGCCGCAGCGACCAGCCCGGTCTGCCCTTCACCGAAATAACAGTTTTCAAGATAGCGCGAGAGGATCGTGTCCTTGTCGGTCCAGCCCTCGACCCAGTCGGCGATCAGCATTTCCTTCGCCTTGCGGGTCAGCGTGCGGTCCTGCGTGAAGAATGCGTTCTTCACATATTGCTGGGTGATGGTGGACCCACCCTCGACCACGCCGCCGGCCTGCAGATTATTGAACATGGCGCGGGCCAGACCGCGGAAATCCACGCCGCCATGGTCATAGAAACGCCGGTCCTCGATCGCGAGGAACGCCTGCCGCACATGGGGCGGCAACGCGGCGGCATCGACCTCGGCCACGGGCCGTTCGCCGCGATGGGCGAGCTTTGAGCCGTCGGCGGCGAGGAAATTGATCCCCGCCTCACCCGGCGGTGCGCCGACTTTCCACGGCGGCGCGACCCAGACTTCCCACAGGAGCAGCACGATGAGCCCCGCTGCCGGAATGGTCAGCCATTTGGGCTGCGCGCGCAGCCAGTCCCACGCGCGGGCAGGAAGCGATCTCGTGCCGTAACCGGCGTTCAGGGATGTGGCGGTCATGCGCAGGATAACGCGCGAATGGAGGACGGCTTCATGGGAAAGAGGTTTCACAGCAAAAATTGGCAGCAGGCAAGCAGATGCGTCGAATGGCGCTTGACGCGGGACGGGCGGACCTCTTTGATCCGGTACCGAATGTAACCAGTTTCCGTTGGGGGATCACTTGAAGACCACACGCCTTTGCACTGCCGCTGTTTCGCTTGCCGCCCTGGCATTGACCATGCCCGCTTTCGCACAGGATGTGCCGCTGGTGCTTCCCGGCGCGCCGGGTGAGGCATCGACGACCCTGCCCGCATCCGAAGCAATCAAGGTGGCCGAAGCCAGCTATTCCCCCGATGACGTGAAGTTCATGGCCGACATGATCCACCACCATTATCAGGCGGTGGAGATGGTCGCGCTGGTCAAGGCGCGCACCAACAACAAGGACGTGCTGAACCTCGCCAGCCGGATCGAGGCCAGCCAGAACGACGAAATCGGCTTCATGCAGGGCTGGCTGAAGGAACGCGGCGAGCACGCGCCCGATCCTGCTGCGCATGCAGGCATGAACCATGCAAATATGGATCATGCCGCCATGGGGCACGACATGTCGGGCATGAAGCTGATGGCGGGCATGGCGACACCTGCGCAGATGCAGAAACTGGCCGCATCGAAAGGCACCGATTTCGACCGTGAATTCCTGACCCTGATGATCGCGCACCATAATGGCGCGCTGACCATGGTCGACAATCTGCTGGACCAGTCGGGTTCGGCCTATGACCCGGTGCTGTTTGACTTCACCAATGACGTGAAGAACGAGCAGAAGGCCGAGATCGAATCCATGGCGCTTGTGCTGGCGGGCCTGACCAATGATCCGCGCGCGCGTCTGGCCGCGGGCTTCCGCGATGCGGGCGAAGCGGCGATGAACATGGAGCTGGTCGCCGCCCTGCCGAAACCCGCCGGATTCTTCGACCCCGCCAACCCCGTCGGCCTGCCGCCCAAGAAGAAGGATGCCGACGGCAATCCCACCGACAGCTATGGCACGCGTGGGCCCCACCTCAATTTCATGAACAGCGACATGGCGTTTTCAGGCGACATGATGATCGCGGGCAATTTCCACGGCTTCAACATCTACCGGCTGGGCGAAAAGGGCGTGCCGCAGCTCGTCAGCTCCACCGTCTGCCCCGGCGGGCAGGGCGATGTTTCCATCGTCGGCGACACGCTGATCATGTCGGTCGAGCAGAAGCGCGGGCGCGTGGATTGCGGGCTTCAGGGCATCGACAGCGACGTGAGCGAGGACCGCATGGTCGGCCTTCGCATCTTCGACATTTCCGATCCCGCCCTGCCGAAACAGGTGGGCATCGTGCAGACCTGCCGCGGGTCGCACACCCATTCGGTGGTTTCGGGGCCGGACAAGGACAACAAGATCATCGTCTATGTCTCGGGCACCGCAGGCGTGCGCAGCGACAAGGAGATGAAGGGCTGCGTCGCCGGGCTTCCGGGTGACGAGGATACGGCCCTCTTCTCCATCGACGTGGTCGAGATCCCATTGGACGACCCGTCGAAGGCGCGCATCGTCGATTCCCCGCGCGTCTTTGCCGATGACAAGACCGGCCAGATCGCCGGGCTGTGGCGCGGCGGCGGGCATGGCGATGACAGCCAAGAAACCAGCCGCACCGACCAGTGCCACGACATCACCGTCTTCCCGACGCTGAAACTGGCGGCGGGCGCCTGTTCGGGCAATGGCATCATCCTCGACATCAGCGACCCGCGCGCGCCCAAGCGCATCGACGCCGTCACCGACAAGGGCTTTGCCTATTGGCATTCGGCCACGTTCAACAATGACGGGACCAAGGTCGTCTTCACCGACGAATGGGGCGGCGGCGGGCGTCCGCGTTGCCAGGTCTTCGACCCGAAGGACTGGGGCGCCGATGCGGTCTATGACATCAAGGATGGCAAGCTCGTCTACCAGAGCCACTACAAGCTGCCCGCCGCGCAGGGGGACAAGGAAAACTGCGTCGCGCATAATGGCTCAATCGTGCCGGTGCCGGGCCGCGATCTGTTCGTGCAGGCATGGTATCAGGGCGGCGTTTCCATCATGGATTTCACCGACAGCGCCAATCCGCAGGAAATCGCCTATTTCGACCGCGGCCCCATCGATGCCGACCGCATGGTGCTGGGCGGCTATTGGTCGACCTATTTCTACAAGGGCCACATCTATGGCACCGCCATCGTGCGCGGACTGGACGTACTCGACCTGAAGCCGAGCGAATATCTCTCGGAGAACGAGATTGCCGCTGCCTCGCTGGCGCAGGAGGAAGACGGCACCTTCAATCCGCAGCAGCAATATCCGGTGGCATGGCCCGACAGCCCGGTCGTGGCGCTGGCCTATGTCGACCAGCTGCGCCGCGCAGGCGCGGTTCCGGCGGCAACGCTCGATCCGCTGGCGTCGGCGCTTGAGGCGATGAAGGCGGGCAATGGCGACAAGCGCGCCCTGAAGGCGGCGGCAGCGCCGGTGGGCAAGATCGAAGTCGCGGCGCCCGATGCCGAGCGTAAGCAGGCGCTGATGGCGATGGTTGCCGCGCTGACCGCCTGATCCGCGCCGAGAAGGGGGGGGGGCGTTGCCGCGCTTCCCCCCTTTTCGGTTCAGTCCGCCTCGGCAAGCTCATGCAGGTGACGCGCCAGCGCATGGGCCGGCGATGTCGTAGGCGTATCGCGCGAGAGGCACAGCAGCATCCGGCGCGTCGCCCAGTCGTCCGACAGCGGCACCACGTCGAGCTTCATCGAAGCGGCAAAGCCGCGCGCCGCGATCAGCGGCAATATGCCATAGCCAAACCCTGCCTCCACCATGCGGCATACGCCATCGAAGCTGCGCACCTGCATGCGCAGGCGCAGCGCGATCTCGGCCCGCGCGGCCTGTTCGACCAGCAGGCGCGTCAGCGCCGTATTGCTGACGAGCCCTACGAAATCCTTATCCTGCACTTCGGCGAAACCGATCCTCTCGCGCCCCTCCAGCCTGCCGCGCGGGGCCAGAAGCGCCAGCCGGTCGCTGCGATAGGGCAGGGTCTCGTGATCGCCGGTCGGCGTATCGCCGATGACAATGGCCAGATCCGCGCGCCCCTCGTCCAGCGCGGCGATCGCCTCTGAACTGACGTTCTCCTCCATGTCGATGCGCACATCGGGGCGCAGTGCATTGAACTGGGCCAGATCGCGCGGCAGGAACTGGATGATCGCGCTGGGATTGGTCTGCACGCGGATCGTGCCGCGCATGCCGCCTGCAAAATCGGCCATTTCTCCCTCTATCACCCGCGCCTGGTCCAGGAGCAGGCGCGCCCGTTCAAGCAGCGCCGTCCCCGCAGGCGTAAGCGTCAGCCCCTGACGCGAGCGCCTAAACAGCTTTACCCCCATGCGCTCTTCCATCAGCGCGATGCGCCGCGACACGGCGGCAAGCGCGAGATTGGCCTGCTCCGCCGCGCCCGACAGCGTGCCGGTTTCAGCCGCGCGCACGAAAAGGCGCAAGGTGACAAGGTCTCTCAACATATCGTTGCCCCATAGCCCAATTTCACAAATTGCGAAATGAAGCTTGCCCAATTGTCGATATACGCAGCCGATTTGCCCGCCAATAACAAAATGCAAGCCGTGCCCCCGAAGAGGCAGCACGAAAAACATTTACATGGAGAGGTGACCTGTGCCCCTGAAGCAATCCGTCTATCGTTTCGCCAAGCGTGCAATGACTTGCGCTGCACTGACTGCCGGCACCATCGGCCTGTCGAGTGCTGCCAATGCGCAGGCGATCGACGCGGGCGACTATGTCCCCGCACCCGATGGCACGCAGCTGGGCCTCGTCTACCTCCAATACTCGAATGCCGGTTCGATCTACGCCAATGGCGAAAAGGTCGATGACGATGCCGAGCTGGAATCGATCGTCTCGATCTTCCGCTATGTCGGCTTTACCAAGGTTGCGGGCATGACCCTCGACTACCAGGTCCTGCAGCCTTTCGCCCATGTGAAGGCGGGCGGCTCGATCGCGGCCCTTGGTGAAACGACCGGCTTTGGCGACACGATCCTCGTCTCCACCCTCTGGGTGCACGAAAACCCGAATACGAAGACCTATATCGGCGTCACGCCCTATCTCTTCATCCCTACCGGCGAATATAGCGCGGACGAAGCGCTGAACGTGGGCGAGAACCGCTGGAAGGGTTCGTTGCAGGCCGTCATCAGCCAGGGCTTCGGCGATCATTTCGTGGCCGAGCTGGCCGGCGATGTCATGACCTTCGGCAAGAACGGCAAATACGGCCCGACCCGCGACACGATGAAGCAGGACACCATGTACCGCGTGCAGGGCTTTGCCCGCTACCTCATCGACGACAAGAACGAGATCAACGCGCGGCTGATGTATGTCGATGGCGGCGAAACCCGCATCAACGGCGTCACGCAGGGCAACAAGACGCAGACGACGTCGGTTCTGGGCACCTATCGCCGCACGCTGTCGCCCAAGTGGCAGGTCATGGCGCAGGCCGGCACCGATCTCGATGTCGAGAACGGCTTCCGCGAAGGCTTCCGCGGCCAGATCCGCCTGCTCCGCATCTTCTGATTTCGCATTTCTTGGGAGAGAAACATGCACAACATCCTCGATACGAAGCGCATCAACGAAGCGCTGCGCGACCACGCGGCAGGCAAGACCGACCGCCGCAGCTTCATCAGCCGCGCGATGGCGGCGGGCGCGGCTTTCGCCATGGCCGACGCGCTGTGGCTGGCAGGCGGCAAGGCCTGGGCGCAGTCAACGCGTGAAACCACCGCGCCCAAGGCTGCGGATTATATCGTGATCGGTGCCGGTTCCGCCGGTGCCACGCTGGCAGGTGAGCTTGCCAAGCGTACCGATGCCTCGGTGCTGGTGCTCGAAGGCGGTCTGTCGGACAACTCTCCCCTGATAACCGACCCCGCGCGCTGGCCCGAGGCTTTGGCCTCCCCCTTCACCAAGCATTACAACACCACCCCGCAGGCCCACGCGCAGGACCGCGTGGTCCCCTATCCGCGCGGCGAAGGCCTGGGTGGCTGCTCCTCGGTCAACTGCATGATCTACTGCCGCGGCGCAGAAGCGGATTATAATGACTGGGCCTATGACGGCGCCACGGGTTGGGAGTGGGACAAGGTCCTGCCCGACTACAAGGAACTCGAAGACTGGGAAGGCGGCGCGAGCGAGCTTCGCGGCGCAGGCGGCCCGCTTCACGTCACGCGCCCCGATCCGGCCAAGGGCCACGAAGGCGCTGTCGCCTTCATGGAGGGCGCGACCTCGCTGGGCTATCCCGAGACCAAGGACTTCAACGGCGGCCAGCTCGAAGGTCCGGCGTGGGTCAACATGACCGTCCACGCTGGCAACCGCCAGAACACCGCAGTCGCCTTCCTTCGCCCCGCGATCGAACAGGGCGCAAAGCTGCAGGTGCTGACCGAAGCGCCGGTCATGCGCCTCATCGTTGAGAACGGTCGCTGCACCGGCGTTCAGTACCTCCACAACGGCCAGCCGGTCACGGTGAAGGCGAGCAAGGAAGTCATCCTGTCCGCAGGCGCGCTGATCACGCCGAAACTGCTCACCATTTCGGGCATTGGCGAGGCTGCGCATCTCAAATCGCTGGGCATCGCGCCTCTCGTCGATCTGCCGGGCGTTGGCCAGAACCTGCAGGACCACGTGCTGGGCGCAGGCGTCAACTTTGAATCGAAGCACCCGGTGCCGCCGACGAACTACAATCATTCGGAAGTCTATTTCTGGTGGAAGTCGGACCCCTCGCTCACCGTGCCCGATATCAACGCGCTATACGTCAGCGTGCCTTTCGCCACGACCGAGCTGAACCTCCAGCAGACCAATGGCTATGCTATCCTGTGCGGCGTGATGCGCCCGAAATCGCGCGGCGCGGTCACGGTCACATCGTCCGACCCGCGGGTCGCGCCGCTGATCGACCCCAACTACCTGGCGGCCGAGCAGGACATGGTCGCGCTGAAGGCCGCGACCGAGCTGGCGCGCGAGATCGGCAATTCGGCGGCCTATAACGACATCCGCAAGGCCGAACTGCTACCCGGCGCGATGGCGGAAAGCCCGGAAAGCTACCGCGATTTCCTGCAGAAATCGGTGTCGACCTATTTCCACCCGGTCGGCACGGCGAAGATGGGCACCGATGCGATGTCGGTCGTCGATCCTGCCCTCAAGGTCTATGGCGTGGAAGGTCTGCGCGTGGCCGACGCCTCGGTCATGCCCTCGATCACCACGGGCAACACCAATGCCCCCTCGATCATGATCGGCTATCGCGCCGCGAAGATGATCGCCGGCGACATCTGATGGCGCTACTCGCCGACGGAGACGCAGCCCATGAAGTTGCGCACCGTCGGCGAGAGCGGCCCCGCCCTGCGGTGCGCCACCACCAGTTGCGCCTTGGGCCCGTCGCCCTTGATCCGTTTATAAACGACACCATGCGCGTGGAGCTGGTTCATCGAGGCCGGGACCAGCGCCACGCCCACCCCCGCCGCGACGAGATTGACCGTCGACGCCATCTGCGGCGCTTCCTGCGAGATGCGCGGCGAAAATCCTGCATTGCGGCAGGCCGCGATCATGGAATCGTAAAGCAACCTGCCATTGCTGCGCGGATAGAGAATGAACGGATCTCCCGCCAGATCGACGAGATTGACGCGCTTCGTCTCGGGCCCTGCCAGCCGATGCTTGGGCGGCAATGCGACCAGCAGCTCCTCGTCCGGCAGGCGTTTCACGATCAGGCCATCGGTTTCCCCCAAGGCCGGGCGCAGGAAGGCGATGTCGAGCGCGCCATCGGCCATCGCCCTCAGCAGCCGGGTCGTGTCCTGCTCGATCAGCCGGATCGAGAGTTCGGGATAAAGTTCGCGGAAGCGGCCAATGATGCGCGGCACGATCGGGTTGTACGAAGCCGAGCTGGTGAACCCGATCGCGAATTCGCCAATCTCACCCTTGGCTGCGCGCTGGGCTGCCGCCGCCGCCTGCTCCGCCGCCGCGACCGATGCCTGCGCCAGCGGCATGAACGCCTCGCCAGCTTCGGTCAGTTCCACGCCGCGCGTCATGCGGTGGAACAGCTGCACGCCCAGTTCCTTTTCCAGCGCCTTGATCTGCTGCGAAAGCGGCGGCTGGCCGATCCCCAGCTTCGCCGCGGCGCGGGTGAAATGCAGTTCCTCGGCAATGGCGAGGGCATAGCGCAGGTGGCGCAGTTCCATGACCGGTTATCCATATCTCAAACTAATCGAAAATGCCTGTTGCCTATATTGGATTGAATGACAACCCGCCGCTAGCCTGCTTGCAGACCAACAAGCCGCGAGAGTCGGCAGGAGGATGATTTTGAAAGTGGATTTCACCCGCAATTTCATTGCAGGCGCCTGGGTCGAGCCCAAGACCGCCACGATGCTCCCGGTGATCGAACCCGCGACCGGCAAGCAATTCGGCGAGATTCCCGACAGCACGCCCGATGACGTGGACATGGCGGTCAAGGCCGCGCGCAAGGCATTTGACGAAGGTGCCTGGGGCCGCACCACCGCGACCGAGCGGGGCCGCATGCTGACCCGCCTTGGCGACCTGATCCTTGCCAATGCCGCCGAACTTTCCGCGATCGAGGCGAAGGACACCGGCAAGCCCAAGAGCGTGGCCGATGCCGATATTGTCGCGCTGGCCCGCTATTTCGAATTCTATGGCGGCGCGGCCGACAAGCATCACGGCGAGACGATCCCTTATCTCACCGGCTATCACGTCGATGTCATCCACGAACCGCATGGCGTGACTGGCCACATCCTGCCGTGGAATTACCCTGCGCAGATGTTCGGCCGCACGCTCGCCCCTTCGCTGGCTGTCGGCAATGCCACCGTCCTGAAACCTGCCGAGGACGCATCGGCCAGCGCCCTGCGCCTTGCCGAGCTGGCATCCGAAGCCGGTTTCCCCGAAGGCGCGATCAATATCGTGACGGGCCGCGGCGCGGTTGCGGGCGCGGCCCTGGCTTCGCATCCGGGCGTGGACTTCATGTCCTTCACCGGTTCGCCGGAAGTGGGCCAGATCATCCAGAAACTGTGCGCCGATCACTACATCACCTGCACGCTGGAACTGGGCGGCAAGTCGCCGCATGTATTGTTCGCCGATGCCGATTTCGACGCGGCGATCCCCACCATCGTCAAGGCGATCATCCAGAATTCGGGCCAGACCTGTTCGGCCGGTAGCCGCCTGCTGGTCGAGCGCAGCGCCTATGATGAATTCGTCGCCCGCCTTGCCGAGGCCTTTGGCAAGGTCACCGTCGGCGCGCCGGCGATGGACAAGGATTGCGGCCCGATCATCACCGCGAAACAGCAGAAGCGCGTGCAGAGCTTCCTCGACAAGGCGCGTGAGGATGGCATCCCCGTGCTGGCCGAAGGCAGGCTGGCCGACGGCATTGCCGAAGACGGCTTCTATGTGAAGCCGACCCTGCTTGGCCCCGTGCCGCGCGATAATGTCATCGCGCGTGAAGAAGTGTTCGGCCCGGTCCTGACCGTGCTGCCCTTCGATGACGAGGCCGATGCGGTGAAGCTGGCCAATGACACCGATTACGGCCTTGTCGCCGCGGTGTGGACGCGTGATGGCGGCCGCCAGATGCGCCTGATGAAGGCGATCCGCGCAGGGCAGGTGTTCATCAACTGCTATGGCGCGGGCGCGGGCATCGAGCTGCCCTTCGGCGGCGCGGGCAAGAGCGGCCACGGACGCGAAAAGGGCTTTGCCGCCCTTCACGATTTCTCAAAGACCAAGACCGCGGTGTTCAACCACGGCTGATCCCCCTCCCTCCCTCAAGACCCCAATTACCCCCGGAGAGCATAATGGAACTGAATGGCAAGGTGGCCCTGATTACCGGCGCGGCCAGCGGCTTTGGCGAAGCGATGGCGCATCGCTTTGCAGAGCGCGGCGCGAAAGTGGTGATCGTCGACCTCGACCTCGAAAAGGGCGAAAAGGTCGCGGCTGACATTGGCGGCGGAAAAGCGATCGCCGTACGCGCCGACGTATCGAAGCGCGCCGACATCGACGCGGTGGTCGCCAAGGCGATCGAAACTTTCGGCGTGCCCGACATCGTCATCAACAACGCGGGCTATACCCACAAGAACCAGGCCGCGCTGGAAGTCGATGAAGAGACCTTCGACCGCGTGCTGTCGGTCAATATCAAGGGCATCTACCAGATGGTGCAGGCCGTCGTTCCGGCGATGCGCGACAATGGCGGCGGCGTGATGCTGAACGTCGGTTCCGTCTCGGGCATCCGTCCGCGTCCCGGCCTGTCGTGGTATGCAGGGTCCAAGGGCGCGACCAATGTGCTGTCAAAGGCGCTGGCGGTCGAATTCGCGCCGATGAACATCCGCGTCAACGCCATTGCCCCCGTCATGGGCGTGACCGGCATGCTGGAGGATTTCATGGGCATGCCCGACACGCCGGAAAACCGCGCGAAATACATGGAATCGATCCCACTGGGCCGTCTGTGCCAGCCCGATGACGTGGCCGAGGCCGCGCTTTACCTTGCCACTGCCGACTACATCACCGGCGTCGAATTGCCGGTCGATGGCGGCCGCTCGGTCTGATCGGAGGGACGCTCATGTCATATGAAGGAAAGGCCGCGATCGTCCGCGGCAAGGGCCAGGAACTCTCGGTCGAACCGGTGAAATATTCCGGACCGCAGGCCGACGAAGTCATCGTGCGGATCACCGCCACCGGCGTGTGCCACACCGACATGGTCGTGCGCGACCAGGGCTATCCGGTGCCGCTCCCCCTCGTGCTGGGCCATGAAGGCGCAGGCGTGATCGAGGAAGTGGGCGCGAATGTCACCACGCTTGAAAAGGGCGATCACGTCGTGCTCGCCTTTGGCTATTGCGGGCGCTGCGACAATTGCAAATCCGGACTGCCGGGTTACTGCGCGGAATTCTACGACCGCAATTTCAAGGGCGCGCGCATGGATGGCAGCCAGGCCATCTGCGATTGCCACGGCCATAACCTTGGCAGCGCGTTTTTTTCGCAGTCGAGCTTTGGCACCTTCGCCGTCGCGACCGAAAGGAACGCGATCAAGATCCGCAAGGACGTACCGCTGGAACTGATGGGCCCGCTGGGCTGCGGCATTTCCACCGGCGCTGGCGCGGTGCTGAACGCGCTTAAGCCGCATGCCGGTTCGTCCATCGCCGTGTTCGGCGCAGGCTCGGTCGGGCTTTCCGCCGTGATGGCGGCCGCCGCCGTCGGCTGCACCACCATCGCTGTCGTCGACCTGCATGACGAACGCCTTGAACTCGCCAGGGAACTGGGCGCGACCCACGTGATCAATGGCGGCAAGACTGACGCGGTCGAGGAAATCCAGAAGCTGTCGGGCACCGGCGGCGTTGATTTCTCCCTTGAATGCACGGGCGTGCCCAAGGTGCTGGAACAGGCGGTGGGTGCGCTGAAGATCCCCGGCACTTGCGGGCTGATCGGCGCGGCGGACCTGGGCGTCGGCGCGAACCTCGACATGAACACGCTGCTGTTCGGGCGCACCGTGCGCGGCATTATCGAGGGCGATAGCGTCCCGCAGGTCTTCATCCCGCAGCTGATCGAATTGTGGCGCGCAGGGAAGTTCCCCTTCGACAAGCTGACCAGGTTCTACGCGCTGGAAGACATCAACAAGGCCATTGCCGACAGCGAGAGCGGCGCAGTGCTCAAGCCCATCGTGCGGCCCTGAACGACATAATTGGGAGAATATCCATGACCACCGAAAACATCGACCGCGTAAGCGTCGATTTCACCGGCCCCTACAAGCTTTCCATCGGCGGCAGGCTGGTCGAGACGAACCAGACCTTCGATGTCTTCAACCCCGCCACCAATGAAGTGCTGGCGCAAGCCCCCGAAGGCAGCGCGGAGCAGATGGAAGAAGCCATCGCCGCCGCCAAGGCCGCCTTCCCCGCATGGGCCGCGATGGACGCGGACGAGCGCGGCGCGCTGATCGAGACCTATGCCGACGCGCTGGAAGCACACAAGGACGAGCTGATCACGCTCCTCACGCTCGAACAGGGCAAGCCGCGCCATTCGATGGCGACCGGCGAAGTGGAAGCCGCGATTTTCTGGGTCCGCGAAGTGGCCAAGCGCCGCCTGCCGGTCGAGGTGATCGAGGACACCGACGATCACGTCGTCGAGATTCATCACACCCCGCTGGGCGTTGTCGGCGCGATCACGCCGTGGAACTTCCCGGTCCTGCTGGGCCTGTGGAAGGTCGCCCCCTGCCTCGTCACCGGCAATACCATGGTGATGAAGCCCTCGCCCTATACCCCGCTCACCACGCTGCGTTTCGGTGAAATCGCGCAGCAGATCTTCCCGGCGGGCGTTCTGAACATCGTGTCGGGCGGCAATGAACTCGGCGCGCAGATGACCGAGCATCCCGCGATTGCAAAGATCAGCTTCACCGGCTCGACCGCGACCGGCAAGAAGGTGATGGCGTCGGGTTCGTCCAACCTCAAGCGCATCACGCTGGAACTGGGCGGCAATGACGCCGCCATCGTGCTGGCCGATGCCGACTGGGAGCCGATCGTCGAGACGCTGTTCTGGGCCGCCTTCGGCAATTCGGGCCAGTGGTGCATCGCGTCGAAGCGCGTCTATGTCCACTCCTCGATCCACGCCGATTTCGTGAAGGCGTTCGTCGAATATGCGAAAAGCGTGAAGGTCGGCGACGGCATGGACCCGGAAACCGGGCTTGGCCCGATCCAGAACAAGATGCAGTACGAAAAGCTGCAGAGCCTGTTCGATGACGTAAAGGCCAATGGCTACAAGGTTCCGCTGGGCGGCACCATCGACACCAGCCTTGCGGGCAATTTCGTGCCCGTCACCATCGTCGACAACCCGCCCGAGGACAGCCGCATCGTCAAGGAAGAGCCGTTCGGCCCGATCCTGCCGATCATCGCCTTCGACGATGTCGAGGAAGTCATCGCCAAGGCGAATGACAGCGAATTCGGCCTTGCCGGCAGCGTCTGGGGCCGCGACCGCGATGCCGCCATTGCGGTGGCCAAGCGTCTGGAAACCGGCACCGTCTGGGTGAACGAGATCCACATCCACGGCATCGACATCCCCTTCGGCGGGCACAAGCAGTCGGGCATGGGCGTGGAGAACGGCGCGGAAGGCCTCGCCGAGTTCACCAACACCAAGACCTATATGTTCCACAAGTGAGTTACCGGCTTGTCGCCCCGCCAATACTGGGACGGCGGGGCGGCATTTGCCGGGCACATGAAATCATAGAATGACGAGGGAGAACGGGATCATGCGCCCGCTCGAAGGGATCACTGTTGTCAGCCTTGAACACGCCATCGCCGCGCCTTTCGCGACGCGCCAGCTGGCGGATCTTGGCGCGCGGGTCATCAAGGTCGAACGCCCCGGCAAGGGCGATTTCGCCCGCGGTTATGACGAACGGGTCAATGGCCTCGCTTCGCATTTCGTCTGGACCAACCGGTCGAAGGAAAGCGTCGCGCTGGACCTGAAAAGCGAGCAGGGACAGGAAGCCCTGCGCCGCCTTGTCGCCAGGGCCGACGTGCTGGTCCAGAACCTTGCGCCCGGCGCGGTGGGCCGCATGGGCTTCGATTACGACACGCTGGCGAAAGAGCACCCCGGCCTGATCTGCTGCGATATTTCTGGCTTCGGGCAGGATGGGCCCGACCGCGACCGCAAGGCCTATGACCTTTTGATCCAGGCCGAATCCGGTTTCCTCTCGATCACCGGCACGCAAGATCAGGTGGTAAAGGCGGGCTGCTCCATCGCCGATATCGCGGCGGGCATGTATGCCTATACCAATATCCTTGCCGCCATTATCGAGCGCGGGAAGACCGGCAAGGGCCGCCGCATCGACGTGTCCATGCTGGAAGCCATGGCCGAATGGATGGGCTTCCCCCTCTATTACGCCTATGAAGGCGCATCGCAGCCGCCCCGCAGCGGCGCGTTTCACGCCACGATCTATCCCTATGGCCCCTTCCCCACCAGCGATGGCGAGGTGATGTTCGGCATCCAGAACGAACGCGAATGGGCAAGCTTTTGCCAAACCGTGCTGAACCGCCCGGAGCTTGCCGAGGACCCACGCTTTTCGCCCAATTCCGCCCGATCCGCCAATCGTGAGGAACTGGCCGCCATTTTGGCTGAAACGCTCGACCACATGACCAGCGACGATCTGGTCAGGGCGCTGGACGAAGCCAGGATCGCCAACGCCAAGGTCAATGACATGGCGGGCCTATGGCACCACGGCCAGCTGCAGGCGCGCGACCGCTGGCGCGAGGTGCAGACGCAGGCTGGCGTCATCGCCGCATTGCTGCCGCCGGGGCAAAACGATGCACGGATGGACCCGATCCCCTCGCCCGGAGAGCATACGGACGCTATCCTCGCCGAGATCGGCCTCAAGGCAGAGGCATGAGGAGAGGTTAGTTCATGGCAGACAGACAGAGCGTCGCCGCGCGCATCGCGGCAGCGCGCCATTTCCTGTTCGTACCGGGCAATCGCCCCGAACGTTTCGACAAGGCCGTGTCCAGCGGCGCAGACGTCGCGATCTTCGATCTTGAAGACGCGGTTCCCCCCGATGCGAAGGACGAGGCGCGCGGACATGTCCGCGCCTGGCTCGACGCATCGACGCCTGCCGAAAACGGCAGCGCGATGCTGCGTATCAATCCCCCGGGCACGCCTTGGTTCGCGCAGGACCTTGAGCTGGCAAATCACCCCAATCTGGCTGGGGTGATGCTGCCAAAGGCAGCCGCCGGCTCGGTCCTGTGCGAATGCGCTGCCATTGCGCCCATCGTCGCGCTGCTGGAAACGGCAGAGGGCATTGCGACCATGCATGAAGTCGCCGCGACCGACGGGGTGGAGCGGCTTGCCTTCGGCACCATCGACCTCGCGCTCGACATCGACATGGCGGCCAGCGACCGGCAGCTCGATCCGCTGCGCCTGCAACTTGCCATCGCCAGCCGCGCGGCAGGGATCGCGCCGCCGATCGATGGCGTGACCCCCGATTTCCGCAATCCCGAAGCGAATGAGGAAGCCATGCGCGCCGCCCGGACCATGGGTTTCCGCGCCAAGATGGTGATCCACCCGGCACAGCTTGCCCCGGTGGAAGCAGCCCTGCGCCCGTCGGAAGAGGAAATCACCCGCGCCCGCCGCATCGTCGAGGCGGACAAGGCCGCAGGCGGCAGCGCCGTGGCGCTGGATGGCGCGATGGTCGACCGCCCCATCGTCGAGCGGGCCTATCGCCTTCTGGCCGACGCCGAACGCTGATCAGCGCGGCGTGCGTCAGCCATTGGCGCGCGCCCGCACCTCGTCAAAACTGTGGCGAACCAGTAATTCGCCGTCGCGCCATACCGGCTGCAGCAGATCGTCGGCAGGGTCGCTTTCATCCGCCCTGACGGCGGTCATGCGGCCATCCTTCATCACCACCGCCTGCACGCCCGCCTTGCTGCCCTTCGTCGGATCGGTCGCGGGGCGTTTCGATACGTCGTGCCATTGGCCGCCCGCGTCCTGCATCGCATTGGCTTTCAATGCGAACCGCAAGGAATCGCGATTGACCTTTTGCAGCAGCCCGCCGCCCATGCCGAACGCGATATTGTCGATGGCATAGCCTGCCGCGATCAGTTCCTCGACCAGCTGGGCGATGGTGGCAGGCGTCATCCCGTCGCCCTGAATCACGCGGACATGCGGGTCCAATACACGATAACCCTTCGCGTTCACGCTGCCGCCGAAGTGGCGCCACAGATCCTCGATCACGCGGATCGGGACATCGACCGGATCGCCGCTGTCGGGCCGCGCGACCAAAGTGCCTTCATGCGCCAGCACCCTGTCCTTTAATTCCCCGCCCCAAATCGCATTCACCGCGTGGGTCAGGTCATAGCTGTCGGACACCACGGCGACGATGCCGCCAAAGGTCTCGATCATATTGGCATAGGCTTGCGTCTCGCGCTCGCGGCCCCAGCTCGTAATCGTGCTGTGTTCGGCAGCGGGGATCGAAAAGCCCGGCATCTCCGCCCCGTAATAGCGGCGCGCCGCCATGATCCCCTCCAGCGTGTCGGTCCCGCTGAAATTCACCAGATGCGCCATGCCGCCAAGGGCTGCGCTCTCCCCGCTCGACACGCCCCGCGCGCCGAAATCGTGGAGCTTGAAGGGGAGCTGCGCGTCCGGCTCCTCGCTGGTCTTTTGCAGGCCAGAGGCGATCACCTGCCGCACCTCGCGGCTGATGGTGGCGACCGTCGTCGGATACCACACCGCGCGCAGCAGGGCGGTTTCGACAAAGGTCGTCAGCCAGGGCATGCGCGGATCGGTATTGCGGATTTGCAGCATGGGCACGCCGGTCGGGACCAAGGTCCCTTCGGGCAGCGCCGTGATCTCCAGCGGCAGGAACCCGCCGTGATCGGTGACGATCGCCTCCCAGCCCGCGCGGTTGAACGGCACGCCATGCGCGCTGAGGATCGCTTCGGCCTCATCAATGTCGGCGCGGGTCACCGGCTTGCCGAGATAGTCGATCAGAAACGGCTGCAGCCCGAAGAACACCGCCTCTTCCGCGATGCCGCCTTTGCGCGCCTCGGCATAGGCGCTGATAATCCGCGCTTCGGGCGGATATTGCAGGAAATGGCTGTGCTTGTAGCTGTCGGTGGCAAGGATAAGGTTCGTCATGGCCGCCATTCCTCACGAATTGACCGGGCTTGCAAGGGGGAGCGAGGCAATTGCCGAACTCTCGGCCCTTGGCATCGCGCCGTCGCCCCCGCTGCAAAGCATGTCGACGCCCGCGCGGCAAATGGCTAGGGGAAGCGCATGACCGACGCGATCACCATCCGCCGCCCCGACGACTGGCATGTTCACCTGCGCGATGGCGCGATGCTGGAAGCGGTTGCGCATTATACCGCGCGCCAGTTCGGCCGGGCGATCATCATGCCCAATCTCACCCCTCCGGTCACGACGGTCGCAGCGGCAGAGGCCTATCGCCAGCGGATCATGGATGCTGTCCCCGAAGGCATCGACTTCACCCCGCTCATGACCTGCTACCTCACCGACAGCATCGACCCGGCCGAAATCGCGCGCGGCCACGCGGCGGACGTCTTCACCGCGGCGAAACTCTACCCCGCCAATGCCACGACCAATTCGGCGCACGGCGTGACCGACATCCGCAAGCTGACCGGCGTGCTGGAAACGATGCAGGAAATCGGCATGCCGCTCCTCATCCATGGCGAGGTGACCGATGGCGATGTCGACATCTTCGACCGTGAGGCGGTGTTCATCGAACGCACGCTGGCCCCGCTGGTGCGCGATTATCCGGCGCTGAAGGTGGTGCTCGAACATATCACCACCGCCGACGCGGTCGAATTCGTGAACGATGCCAGCGACAATGTCGCGGCCACGATCACCCCGCAGCACATGATCATCAACCGCAACGCGCTGCTGGTCGGCGGCATGCGTCCGCATAATTTCTGCCTGCCCGTCGCCAAGCGCGAGCAGCACCGGCTTGCCGTGCGCAAGGCAGGCATTTCGGGGTCGGCCAAGTTCTTCCTCGGCACCGACAGCGCGCCGCACGAGATATCCGCCAAGGAAAGCGCCTGCGGCTGCGCGGGCATTTTCAACGCGCCCTACGCCATCGAAACCTATGCGCAGGTGTTCGAGGATGAAGGCGCGCTCGACAAGCTGGAGGCCTTTGCATCGCTGAATGGCCCGGCGTTCTATGGCCTGCCAGTGAACGAGGCGACGATCACGCTGGAACGCGCCGAAAATCCCGTTCCCGCCACACTGGGCGAAGGCGAAACCCGCGTCGTCCCGTTCCACGCTGGGGAAACACTTCGCTGGAAGCTGGCCGCGGCCTGACCAGAGATAATGTGCGGTCAGTGCAGGAAACCGAGCATTCCTGCAAAATTGGCCTGAACATTGCCGTTTTCCGTCATGCTTTGCTGCTGACGCAGCATATTTCGATGGCTAAGCTGCCCCCGGATCATGGGTAGCTTGCAACGGGCGGTCGTGCCCGGGGGGACATCGAGATGAAGACGCGACGGCTGGTACCACTGCTGGCAACGATTCTGGCGGCTCAGCCCGTTCAGGCCGCCCCATCGGATCGCGACCCCAAGGCCGAGCTGACCGCGATCGACACGATCTTCGATGGCAACTTCCCGGCGATCAAATCGCTATACGAGGATATTCACCAGCACCCCGAAGTCGGCTTTCGCGAAGAACGCACCGCCGCTCTGCTTGCCGAACATATGCGCCAGCTGGGATTTACCGTGACCGAAAAAATCGGCGGCACCGGGATCGTCGCGATCTATGAAAATGGCGATGGACCGACCGTGCTGGTGCGGACCGAACTTGACGGGCTGCCGATGGAGGAGAAGACCGGGCTGTCCTATGCCAGCCGATATACGCAGGACGTGGACGGCAAGGCGACGCCGACCATGCATGCGTGCGGCCATGACATTCACATGGCATGGTGGGTTTCGACCGCACAGACCCTGTTGGCGATGAAAGACGAATGGCGCGGCACGCTGATGTTCATCGGCCAGCCCGCCGAAGAGATCCTGAGCGGGGCGTCGGCCATGCTGGACGACGGGCTGTTCACGCGCTTTCCCAAGCCCGATTACGGCTTTGCCGCGCATGTGATGCCGGGGCCGGTCGGGCTTGTCACCTTCAAGGAGGGGGTCAGCACTTCTGCCGCCGATAATCTGAAGATCACCTTCCACGGCAAGGGTGCGCATGGTTCCATGCCCTCTGCCAGCATCGACCCCATCGTGATGGGCGCGCATTTCGTCAGCGACGTGCAATCGATCAGGGGCCGCGAAGTCGATCCCGGCGCGTTCGGGGTGATAACCGTGGGCAGCTTCCAGTCGGGTTTTGCGCCCAATATCATCCCCGACAGTTCCCAGCTCCTGCTCACGCTGCGCTCACACGATCCCGATGTGCGTCAGCAATTGCTGGACGGAGTGAAACGCACCGCCATGGCCGCCGCCGCAATGGCCAAGGCACCGGAACCGACCATCGAGTATTTGAACGGAGCATCCGCGGTTTCGAACGATGTCGCGCTGACCGGTGCGATTGCGGCTGTGCTGAAACAGGCAAAGGGTGACGGCGTGGTGCTGGAACCCGAATACAAGCCCGCCGGATCGGCGAGCGAGGATTACTCGGAGGTCGTTGCGGCCGGTGTCCCATCGGTCTTCATGGGGATCGGCGGCATCCCGCCCGAAACGCTTGCGAAATACAAGGCCGAGGGCAAGCCGGTCCCGGTCAACCATTCCCCCTTCTTCGCGCCCGATCCCGAAGGCGCGATCCGCAGCGGGACCGAGGCGCTGACGCTGGCGGTTCTGTCAGTTGCAGGAATCGAACCCTGATCTGACTGCCCGGCGGGCGGGAAATCCGGTTCCGGCCGCGCGGAGGGACGCGCGGCCGGGTAAAGCGCAGGAGATCAGAGCGGCGGTCCGGGCGGTCCGGGATAGCGCGAACGCGGCTCCTGGCCCCATACGGGCATGATCTTCTCTGGCGCTTCGGGTGACTGGAGGTAACGGTCGATCTGCCGCGCCGATTCCCGATAAAACGCAGCGGTCAGAGCATCGGGCGCCTTGCGGCCCGAAAGTTGCTTTGCCAGCTGGTCCAGCCGGTCGAGCACGAAATAGCGCGCGGCGGGCGATGTATCCTCGTCCGCGCCCAGCTTCATCATGGCGAGCATGGCGACATTCTGCGTCACGCGCAGCAGCGCCTGATCCTGCGCCGAGCCCGACGGTTTCACGTCCCAGCTATGCGCGATGACGGTGTCGACCATCTGGGGGAAGGTCAGCGTGTCGGGCTTTCGCGCCGCCAGCGCCATCATGCGAGAGGCGCGGTCCCCGTCGAACAGTGGTTCCAGCACCTGCGCTGCCAGAATACGCGCGGCCTTCAGCTGGTCGAAAACCGCATCGTCCGACATGTCTTCATGGTTGTCATCGGGGTCTGTCACCAGCTGCGCCAGCAAATCCTCGGGCATGGCAAGATGGGAGGGGGCGATGATATCCATCAGCTGGCCAAGGATCTCGCGCTGGGTCGCGGCGGGAACGAACTCGGTCGGGGTCAGGCCATTCTCCTTGTCCTTGACCACGATGTTCTGGAACTGCCCGCCGATGTAACGCAGACCGTATTCGATCGCGTATTGCTCATGCAGGTAGATCATCCACAAGCGCATATCGCGCAGATTGCCATATGGCTCCCCGGACTTGAGCATGGCGGGACCAAAGCTGGACAGCGCGATGTCGCGCACCGCGCCCATGTTCTCAAGCTCCGCGACCGGGTCCAGCCCGTCGACATACCATGCATAGCGCGGGTCGCTGCTGGGCGTGTACAACACGCCCCTGGCCCGCATGTCGGCGATGATCGCGTCGAGCCCCGCTTCCTCCTGCCCCGCCGCAAAGGGAGTGTAGGCATATTCGACCATGTAGTCGTCATAGGCCCCGACCGAGGTCATGAAGCTTTGCGAAAGATCGAGCTTGCCGTCCTTTACCGTCACGCGCGGGACCGGATATTCCATCACGCTGGAACGATCGTTCATATTCGCGTTCCAGTTGTGCCCGAAGCCCAGTGTATGCCCCAGCTCATGCGCGGTCAGCACCGCCTGGCGCAGCAGCACCATGTCGCGCTGCCCCTTGGGCATGGCGGCGAACCCGTCTGCGTCCAGCAACAGGCTGGGATCGGCGACGGTCAGCCCGCTGCCATCGGCAGGCAGGCCGCCGCTATAGGCATCGAAATAATTGGCGATGGTGCGGATGCGATAGGTGTCCATGTGGGTCTTCGAGCCCAGCACCTCTCCGGTGCGCGGATCGATGAAGGCCCCGCTGGAAGAAAAGCCGCGCTGGTCGCGCTGAATCCACAGCACATAGGCATAGCGGATATCCATCGGGTCCATGTCGGCGGGCGCGTCGCGCGCCTCGATCGCATTGATGAAACCGGCCTTTTCGAAAGACTTGTTCCACCACAGCAGCCCTTCCTTCATCGCGTGGCGGATCGGATCGGGAATGGCGGGGTCGAAATAATAGACGATCGGCTCCACCGGCTCGCTCATCGCGGCGCCGGGGTTCTTCTTTTCCAGCCGCCAGCGGCGGATCCAGTTGGTGACAGGGGAATCGTCGAAGTCCTTGGAGAAATCCTTGAACTCGATCGAACCCACGCCGATGCGCGCATCGGCCTCACGCGGGGTATAGCCGGTGGGCGCCTTCAGGAAGGAATGGTGGACGCGCATGGTGAAGATGTCGGGCGCGGGCATGACTTCCGACAGGGCCTTGCCGGGGGCAGAGGAAGTGAAGGTCGCGACCGTTTCGATCTCGGTATTTTCCGGGAATGCCTTCATCCGTTTCGGGTAAAAGGCGCTTTTCGCCGGGTCGAAACGGAAATCGCCCTGCTTCGAACGCTTCAACCGGCGCGATACATAGCCCGCGTCGCGCATGAACAAGGGCGTGCCGTCGACGACGACCTTGCCGCCTGCATCCGAAACGACCGGCAGCACGGCCAGTACCGAGCTGGGAAAGGAATCGCGCACCCCGTCTTTCAGGGCCTGACTGCCGCCGGTGGCGCGGTAATCCATGTTCATCTGGTTCACCAGCACCCGGTCGCCCGATCGTTCGAAATGAACGACCGCGGTATAGATGACACCCCGGTCGAAACCGGCCTGCACCGACCCCGGATTGGTCGCGGCCGAAACGTAATAGAGCACGTCCTCGTCAAAGGCCGGGATTTCGAGGAGGACCTTGCCGTCCGCCGCATCCCAGTAAAACGGGACATAGCCGTCCGTTTTCGGCAATCCGGCAATCATGCCGGATGGCGCGGCCAGCGCCGGTGCCGGGCCAGGCGCGGTAAACGCCAGCGCCGCGCCGCCTGCATACAGCAATGCCCTGCCAAGACCCCGATGACCGCAACGCCCAATTCGTCCCATGCAAACCGCCCCAAGTTTTCGATGCTGGATGCAGCAACTATATGAAAAGGAGGGCGGCGAATCCGATCAAATTTGAGCATGGACGCACAAGGCCTTGACGCATTGCGTCAATAACTTCGGATTTTGATACAATTTTCGCCATTGGCCGTTTTAGGCGAGCCGCCATTTCGCAGGGCTGCGGTTTCCGCCGACCAAACGCGCCATTCCGCCCCGGCTGCAAAGATTATCGGCGGGCGAGGAAAATTAGCGCAAGCATGACAATACTCTGTCGCCATGCTGCGCGATGGGCTCTTTTGTACACTGCGTTCGATCCATTCGGTCATTTTCTCGACTTCAATCCTGCCCTGTTCCCCGTCAGCACCAGTGGCACAGAATTGTGGTTGTGATTTAAGGAGGATTTGGGCTTCGTCGTAGTGACGAAGGAACGAAGTTAAAGCCCAAATCCTCCTTGAAAAAATCGCCTGCCAAGGCCCGTGCTGAGCGGCTGGTGAATGACATCCTTCGGCAGACCAGAAGGGTGACCAAGGGCGGCTCGCATCTTTGTGCCGAAAATTACTGCCAGAGATACCGACCTGCCGCACGGCAGGGTCAGCCTTTTGACAGCTCTACCAGCCATATCGGTTTCAGATGCGTGGTAAGAGGATAGGGCCAGGTCGTGACCTTGCTTTAAGCGATAAGATCAGCCGTTCGTGTCCGAAGTGCATATGGGCAACGAAAGACCTCACCATAATGCGCGTTCGACGCGGATCCGCCCATCTGTCGACGGATCATCGAACCATGCTTGATCTCGCAGGCCTGCGACCTTGCCGCGTCGTTTCCGGCGGGATGCGGGTGAACGGCGCCCCCTGCGCGGGAGCCGCCTGCGCCCGCGCCAGCTGCGCAGGCTCCGCGATAATCGTTGCCGCGGCCATGGCCAGCGCCATCATCCTGTTCATCCGTGACAATCCTTTCAGGAGGAAAGGGTATGCCTGGAAAGCCACCCCGGCATCCGGTCCGGTTTGACTTGTGCATCGCGCCATTTACGCTCGCCCCCCGGCACCTCTCACGAATTTTTTGAGGGGCTTGGGCTTCGCTGGCGTAAGACGGGGTAAAGGCGGATCTGAACATCATGCACGACGACAAGCGACTGGATATGGCCCTGAGCGGCGTGGGCGACGCGCAAACCCCGACCATGCCCGACGGGTTCATGGACGGCGTGTGGATGCGCGTCGGCCAGATGGAAGAGGCATCGGCAGCCCGCCGCCGCCTTGCGTTGATGGGCGGGATGACGGTCATCGGCCTTGGCGCGGGCTTTGGCACCATCCATGCGCCCGCCTACGCCGAAATGGCCGATGTGCGTCTGGTCGACGGCGCGGATTTCTCGCCCGCTGCCTTATTGAACGTCGAACCGTGAAGTTTGGCCCGCTCCAGCTTTTGATGGCGCTCGTGCTCGCGATCGCGGCGGGCTGCCTTGGCGCCTTTGCCGCGAGCGAATGGCGCGAGCCGGCAAAGGCCCAGACCCTGCACGCCTATGTGCAGGAGGAATTCGACCTTGATGCCGAGCAGCAGGCCCGGCTTGACGCGCTGCACGCCGACTTCGCGGTAGAGCGCAAGCAGATGGAACTGGCGCTGCGCGCGGCCAACAGCCGCCTTGCCGCGGCCATGGACGAAGAAAAGGAATATGGGCCGAAGGTCGCCATGGCCATCGACGAGGTGCATGCCAGTATGGGCGATTTGCAAAAGGCGACGGTGCGTCACGTATTTGCCATGCGCGCGCTTTTACATGCCGACCAGCAGCGCCTGTTCGACCGGCGCGTCGCCGCTTCCCTCACCAGCGAACCGGACGAATGAGCCGCCTGTGCAAGCGGGCCAGGCCACGGACGAAAGTGATCTTGCAAGGAAGGTCGTAGCAGGCAGCAGGCCTGCCTTCGACCGGCTGGTCGCGCCGCATGTGCCGCGCCTCCTCGTACTGGCAAGGCGCATGCTGGCCTCTGCCGAGGATGCCGAGGATGCCGTGCAGGGCGCGCTGGCATCCGTATGGCTGGCGCGGGCGCGGCTCGACCCTGACCGGCCGATCGCCGCTTTTCTCACCACCGTAACGCTGAACCGCTGCCGCGACCGCCTGCGCCGGCGCAAGGCATCGGCGCTGATCCGCCTGAACTTTTCCGACGCAGCGGACGCCGATGCAGCGGACTTTGCCAATCCAGCCGACAGGGCCCCGAGCGACCGGCCCAGCGCCGATGTCGAACTGGCCGACCGCGAAATGCTGGCAAGGGTCCGCAAGGAGATCGAGCGCCTGCCGGTCAAACTGCGCGAGGCGCTGGTGCTGGTCACCATGGACGGTCGCAGCCAGCGCGAGGCGGCGCAGCTTTTGGGCGTTTCGGAAAAGACGATCGAGACCCGCGTCTATCGCGCGCGCAAGCGATTGCGGGAAAGAACCGATTTTTCCTGAGGGACATTGCCGCCCGCTGCGTAAGCAGGGGGCATGAGCACGATTGCAACACGCGAAACCCTCCCCCTCGACCGCCGTAAGTTCCTGATGCGCAGTGCCGGTGCTGCCAGCCTGATCGGCACGGGCCTTGCCATGCCCGCATGGGCGCGCGGGGTGCATGGCGGCGGCGCGATGGCGCGCAAGGGCAGCGATATTCTTTCGGGCAAGCAGCTGACGATGAAAGTCGCCGACAGCGCCTTTGCGACCGGTGGCCGCACCGGCCCCGCCGTCACGGTGAACGGCACCCTCCCCGGCCCGCTCCTCAGGCTGACCGAAGGGCAGAACCTTGTCGTCGACCTGCTCAACAACAGTTCCATGGCGACGTCGATCCACTGGCACGGGTTGCTGGTACCTTTCCAGATGGACGGGGTGCCCGGCGTGTCGATGGCCGCGGTGGAGCCGGGGGAGAGCTTCCGCTACGAATTCCCGATCCGGCAGGCGGGCACCTATTGGTGGCATGCGCATACGCTGCAGGAACCGATGGGCCATTACGGGCCGATCATCATCGACCCCGCTGGCGGTGATCCGCACCGGGTCGACCGTGACTATGTGGTCATGCTGACCGACTGGTCGCCGCTGGATCCACATGCGCTGATCAAGAAGCTGAAAGTGGGCGAAGCGCCTTTCAACTTCCAGAAGACCACCGCGACCGACGATTACCCGCTATCGGGAGCCGACCGGCGGATGTGGGCGAAAATGCGGATGATGCCGACCGACATCTCTGACGTGTCGGCCCCGCTCTACAGCTATCTGATCAACGGCCACGGACCGAAAGACGATCTGCGCTTTGCCTTCAACCCGGGGGAGCGGGTCCGTCTGCGCTTTATCAACGGTTCGGCCATGACCTTTTTCAATGTCCGCATCCCCGGCCTTGCCATGCATGTCGTCGCTGCCGACGGGCAGGACGTGCGCCCGGTCGAGGTCGATGAATTCCAGATCGGCAATGCCGAAACCTATGACGTGATCGTCGAACCGACGGGCGCCGATGCCTTTGCCATCGTGGCCGAGGCGATGGACCGTTCGGGCATGGGCGTCGCCATGCTGGCAAGCAGCGAAGGCGCTCGCGCCGCTGTCCCTCCCCTGCGCGATCCGCCGCTGCTGACGATGGCCGACATGGGGATGAGCCACGGTTCATCGGGCCCTGAAATGGACCACGGGGCAATGGACCACGGGGCAACGGATCACGGGGCGATGGACCACGGCGCAATGGCGGGCATGGATCATTCGACCGGCACCGAATCCTCTGGGATGGACATGGGTTCGATGTCGATGCGCGACACCTCGCTTCTGCCGCCGGATGTGAAGGTGGGGCCCGGGATCGACATGGTGTCGATGAACCCGGTTGACCGCATGGGCGATCCGGGGATCGGCCTTGGCGATATCGAGCACCGTGTCCTCAACTACCGGCAACTGGTCGCGGCGCGCATGAACACCGACATGCGCCGCCCGACACGGATGAAGGAGATCCACCTGACCGGCAATATGGAGCGGTACATGTGGTCCTTCGACGGCAAGAAATTCTCTGCCGTGACCGACGATCCGCTCCGCTTTGCCTTTAACGAGCGGGTGCGGGTGAAGCTGGTGAACGACACGATGATGGCGCACCCCATTCATCTCCACGGCCATTTCTTCGAGCTGGTGAACGATGCGCCGCATGGGCATCAGCCGCTGAAGCACACGCTCATCGTCCAGCCCGGCGGCAGCGCCCAATTCGACCTGACGGCCAATGAACCGGGCGACTGGGCGTTTCACTGCCACCTTATCTACCACATGCATAACGGGATGTTTCAGGTCGTCACCGTCCGCCCGCTGGACGCAGGAGCGGACTGATGCGCAAGACGATCCCGATCGGCGCCGCCCTGCTGCTGGCCAGCGCCCCCGCCGCCGCCGCTGCGCAGGACCACGATCATGCGGCGCCTGCCCCTGCTGCCGACGACACCTGCCCCATGCCCGACCACGCCGCGATGGGCGAAGGCGCAATGGACCACGGGGCGATGGATCACGGTGACATGAGCGCATGTAGGTCCGAGGCGGACGAGCAGCTGATGGACCACTCGGGGATGAATCATTCAACCATGGCCGGCGAAGCGCCGATCCCGCAGACCCCTCCCCCGCCCGAAGCGTTCGAAGGCCCCGCCCATGCCGCCGACGCCATCGTCGGGGCCGAGAAGATGGCAGCCTCGCGCGCGGCGGTAGCCCGCGAGGTGAGCGGGATGAACCTGCTGTGGATCCAGGGCGAGCGCGCCGAATATCGCGCGCGGGAAGGGTCCGACGGCTACCTCTGGGACATCCAGGGCTATTACGGCGGCGACATCGACAAGCTCTGGGTCAAGAGCGAGGGCGAAGGCAATTTCGGCGAAAAGCCGGAATCGGCTGAAGTGCAGGCGCTATGGAGCCACGCGATCGGCCCGTGGTGGGACCTTCAGGCCGGCATCCGGCAGGACCTGACGGGACCGGAGCGCACCCATGCGGTAATCGGCCTGCAGGGTCTTGCCCCTTACCTGTTCGAAGTCGATGCCGCCGCCTTCATCTCGACCAGGGGCGATGTGACCGCCCGGATCGAGGCGGAGCTGGATCAGCGCATAACCCAGCGCCTGATCCTGCAACCGCGCGCCGAGATCGGACTGTCCGCGCAGGATATTCCCGAACTCGGCGTCGGTGCCGGTCTCGACACGGTAGAGGCGGGGCTGCGGCTGCGCTATGAAATCACGCGCCAGTTCGCGCCCTATGTCGGGATCGAGCAGGAATGGAAAATCGGCCATGGCGCAGATTACGCCCGCGCCGCAGGCGAAGACCCAAGCGCGACCAATTACGTGGCCGGGATCCGGTTCTGGTTCTAGGCTCAACACCCTTCGATTGGCATGCGCCACGGCTGACCGTTGAGCAGATCTTTCCCATTAGAATTTTAGTTGGCAAAGGATTTTCAACGCTAAGCGAACCCCAGGAATTAACGCGGCAAGCTTTGCGCGCAGGCGGCCTGAACGGTCGTGAGCAAGTGCAGACAGATATGCTAGCTCATGATTATCTGCAGAATTGAGCTCCCGTTGCAATTTTCCGAAGCGCCATGCGCTCGCTCATAGATTTCCAATACACGCTGCAAATCGCTCGAAGTGGCCGACCGACATATCGTCGAGAGTCTTCGCGCATCCATATTTCATGGCAAACCGAGACGACAACTCCGGCCACACGACGGTCGAGACAAGGTCATAGAGCGGTGTCAACACGACATCATCACCCGCCTTGTCAGCAGACTGAAGTTCTTGGCATGCGCATCGGCAATGCCATTGATCAAATTGAAGAGCGCTACATGGATCAGCTTCAACACCCCAGCCTTTGGATCTGACGCGGCGTGCCGGCTTTCCGCAGGAAGGCCAAAGCGCCGCCAAGCTGATCAGGCGAAGCGTATCTGCGCTAGCTCGTGCCGAAATGGGAGCATCGAACTGGATCGAGGGTGGCATCATGCTGGGCCATTTTCAGCCCGATATTTCTGATCGATATGCGCCCTATTCCGCAGCCTATCTGGTGAACGCGCTGACCTTTACACAGCGCCTCATCGACCGGATCGAATAGATGGTTCCCGGAGCCTTCACCGGAGCATCACCGGAAACTCCAGCGGCTGATGATCAAGAATCAGCGTAAGCCCTTGAAAAATATGGCGCACCCGACAATGCTAAAACTTCTGTCGCAGGCAGTGTCGGGACGTCCCTAACCACTCTGTAAAATCAGGGATTTGTCTTCTACCGTGTTCACGGTTGATCGCCCCCGTTTGCCCGTATTTCGTGTCCCATGTGGGGTCGAAAGTTGGAACAATTTTATGGTGTGTATAACCTATGGCACTGACAGCATTGAAGGTGAAGAACGCCAAGCCCGGTCGCTACGTTGATGGCCGTGGTTTGTGCCTCTTCGTGAAGGAAAGCGGCTCGCGCAGCTGGGTCTTGCGGATGCAGCACAACGGCAGGCGGCGCGACTACGGATTGGGATCAGCACTCGATGTGACGCTTACCGAGGCGCGGGACGCCGCAGCCGCATTACGCCGCCAGGTTCGCGCCGGGATCGATCCGGTTGCCGAGCGACGGAAGTCGCGCAAGGTAGTGCCGAGCTTCGAAACCGCAGCGCGCGAATGCTACGAGGCGTTGAAGGGCGGCTGGAAGAACCAGAACTATCGAAACTGGATTTCCAGCATGGAAAACCACGTCTTCCCGCTGATCGGCAGGAAGCCCGTCGATCGGGTGGACAACACCCACGTCGTCGAGGTGCTCACGCCCATTTGGCTCGAGATCCCCGACACCGCCCGCAAGATTTTGCAGCGCATCGGGGCCGTGCTCGACTTCGCGCATATCAAGGGATGGCGGGAAGAAGAGGCCGCGCTGCGCTCTGTCCGCAAGGGATTGCCGCGCCAGACCGACAAGGTCGAACACTTCAAGGCCATGCCCTATGCAGAGATTCCGGCGTTCATGAAGGAACTGGCGACAGCATCACCCACTACGGGCCGCGATGCCTTGCGTTTCACCATCTACAACGCCGTGCGGTCGAGCGAAACGCGCAAGGCCGTCTGGACCGAAATCGACCTCGACAAGGCGGTCTGGACCATCCCCGGCGAGCGCATGAAGGCAAAGGAAACCCATGTGGTACCGCTCTCTAAGGCAGCGGTTTCCATTCTGCGTCGGCGCTGGAAACTGCGCACGAGCGACGATGGCCTCGTCTTCTCGAACAATGGCGAGAAGCCCATCAGCGACATGACGATGACCAAGCTATTGCGCGATGCAGGGATCAAGGGCGCAACCGTCCATGGTTTCCGCTCCGCTTTCACCGATTGGGCAGCGGAGAAGACCGACTTCCCCAAGGAGGTGGCGGACAAGGCCTTGGCGCACAAGCTGAGCAATCAGGTCGAAGCTGCCTATCGCCGCACCGACTTTTTTGACAAGCGGCGCGAGCTGATGGCGAGGTGGGCGGAGTTTCTCGGTCAGAGGTAGGTGGATGCGCCCATCGGAATGGGGAGATCGCGCTCAGCCCGTGGGAAAGCTGGCCCGTGTCCGGTTTGCAATCGCGACCAGTGACAACATCACCGGCACTTCAACGAGCACCCCCACGACTGTCGCTAGCGCAGCGCCGCTTCCAAGGCCGAAAAGGCCGATAGCCACCGCCACGGCGAGTTCGAAAAAGTTGGACGTGCCAATCAGCGCGCAGGGTGCAGCGACCGCGTGCGGCACTTTCAACGCCTTTGCCCAGCCATAGGCGATAAGGAAGATACCATAGCTCTGGACGATGATCGGCGCGGCGATGAGAGCGATTAGCAGCGGTCGCGCGACGATGGTTTCGGCCTGGAAGCCAAACAGCAGCAGCACCGTCAGCAACAGGCCGATGATCGAGAGCGGCTTCAGGCGTCCGGTGAACTCGGACACCGCCGCTTCATCGCCGCCATGCGTCGCGAGCAGCCGGTGACGCACGAAAGCACCTGCAGCGAGCGGGACGACCACGTAGAGCGCGACCGAGAGGAGTAACGTCTCCCACGGCACCGAAATGTCGGTCACGCCCAGCAGCAGCGCGACGATGGGAGCGAAGGCAACGATCATGATGAGATCGTTCGCTGCAACCTGCACCAGTGTGTAGGCCGGATCGCCCTTGGTCAGCTGCGACCACACGAACACCATCGCGGTGCATGGAGCCGCACCCAGCAGGATCAGTCCGGCGATGTATTGCTGTGCGTCGGCAGGCGCGATGACGTCGGCGAAGACGACCTCGAAGAACAGCACGCCCAGCGCCGCCATCGTGAACGGCTTGATGAGCCAGTTCACCACCAGCGTGATGATGAGACCCTTGGGCTTGTCGCCGACGCGGCGCACCGCGCCAAAGTCGACCGCGACCATCATCGGAAAGATCATCGCCCAAATGAGCACCGCGACGACGAGATTGACGGAGGCATATTCGATGGCCGCTAGCGAGTAGAACAATTCCGGGGCGATATTGCCGAGCGCAATCCCGACAAGGATCGCCCCGCCGACCCAGACCGACAGCCATTTCTCGAACAGACCCAGACCCGCCGCGCGGGAGTCGATTTCCGCGGCCGCCGTAGTCACTACTTGTCCGCCTCAAGGCCAATGGATTGCAGCTTTTCGCGCAGAGCGATCTGCTCCAGGCTGGCAAGCGGAAGTGCCAGCATCAGGTCGATGCGCCGCTTCAGCATCCGGAAGGCATCGAGAAAGGCCGCTGCCTTCTCGGCATCGCTACCCTCGACCGCCGCCGGATCGGGGATACCCCAATGCGCCGAGGTCGGGCGACCCGGCCAGACCGGGCAAGTTTCCGCCGCCGCGCTGTCGCAGACGGTGAAGATCAGGTCGAACTCCGGCCCATCGGCGAACTCGCTCCAACTCTTGGAGCGATATCCCTCCACCGGATAGCCCAGGGTCTTGAGCGTATGGATCGCCCAGGGGTTCACCTTGCCGGTCGGATTGCTTCCCGCGCTATAGGCCTTGAATCGGCCTTCACCGTCATGGTTGAGGATCGCTTCACCCAGAATCGAGCGAGAGGAATTGCCCGTGCAAAGGAACAGCACGTTCAGCGGTTGATCGGACATGGGTAGCCTCAGCAGCAGGAAGTCTTGGCCTGAGCCAGTTGCGGTGCGCAGCAGGCGCTCAATGCGGCGTTAGCCGAGGCGAGCCGGTTGAGATCGGGACTGCCGCCATAGGTCGTGCTCTCGCCTTCGGTCAGGAAGGCTTCCCACACCACACCATCGGGATCGGTAATCCAGCTCTTTTCCGACTGCGCGTAGCAACAGGTGGTCGCGCCCTCTTCCAGAACGGGACGGTCAGCAGCTTTTAGACGGCCATAGACCTCTTCGAGTTCGGCTTTGTCCTCGACCTGCAAGCCGACATGCTCGATGCCTTTGGTCGCGTCCTCGCGCATCGAAATCGCGAAGTTGATGCGGGGGTCATCGAGCATCCACTTGGCATAGTCGGCCTTCACCACGGTAGGTTCAGCACCGAACAGGCTTGAATAGAAGGCAATGGACTTGTCGATGTCGGTCACGCCGACATGAACGTGGAATCGCTTCATCAGGCGCTCTTTCGTTGAGGAGAAGGAAGGCAGTCAGCATCCTCGGAACAGGACATGCCGCCGCAGCAGTTTTCGGTGAGGTAGCCCATCAGGCCATTCATCGCGGCATAGTCCGCCGAATAGATGATCGAGCGGCTTTCGCGTCGCTGGGTGACCAGCCCCGCATTGGCAAGCTGAGCCAAGTGAAAGCTCATTGAAGAAGGAGGCACGTCGAGCTTCTCAGCCAGCACCCCGGCGGCGACGCCTTGCTCCCCTGCCTGCACGAGCAGACGGAACGCGGCGAGGCGGTGCTCCTGTGCCAAAGCGGACAAGGCTCGGATAAAACGGTCGGCTTGCATTGATCACTCCAATGATTCGACAAATATCGAAATATGGAATGAAGCGAGCTTGGTCAAGCCGCATATTTGCATTTGGCCAGCAGGGATTGGCGAATTTGCCGGTGGTCTCAGCTATCGACACGCTGGCGGTCAATCAGACCGTGAAGGCTGGCGGTGGTGATGCGCGTTGCCTTGCCAATCTTGACCGTTTCGAGTTCGCCGTTCGCGATCAGCTCGTAGAGCTTCGTGCGACCTATGCCGATCATGCGGGCAGCGTCATTGATCCTGATGCAGATTGGTTCGATGGGTTGATGGTCGCTCATTCCGCCGGTTCCTCTTCACGATAGTGAGCGGGATCGGCGATCCAGCGATTGATTGCTGACTCGTGCCAGCCCGCGCCGTGGATGCTGATCTTCACTTGCGACGGGAACGTGCCCTCAGCGATCTTGCGATAAATGGTGGAGCGGGAAAGGCCGGTGCGGTCGAGCACGGTCTTGAGGCGGATAATGCGTTCGGTATTCGACATGGGGCATTCTCAATTTGATACTGGCGGCCCCTCACCGGAACATAATGAGAACTTTTCAACGCAACTCAAGGATCAGTCTGAGTTGGAATTCGGGCAATTCTTCAACGATCCGCATGACTTGAACCGTATATGGACGGTCCGAGACCTCTACGGACAAGCCGCTTCTTTGCCTTCGATGCTGAGAATTTTTTCGTTCGACGCGATTTTGCGACTGACACGCGCGGATTCGCGACGATAACGACGGATTTGCGCGTCAGCTTTGCCGGATTTTGCGCGCGAATCATGTCTTCTTTTGCGCAGTCAGCTTGGCTACGCGGTTTGAATCTTTTCAAGAACGCTAAGTTCAACTTAGTATTTTCAGGCTATTTCAAACTAGACACAAGTTTACACAAGTGGCAAAACACTAAGTATGGCTACGCGTTTGGACAGCAAGCTAAACCAACTCCAGCAGGAGCTTCCGGAAGGACTTCTGGTCGACGCCGCCTGGCTGGAGGCCAATGGCTATTCGTCCGCGCTGCGCAGCCAGTATGTAAGTTCCGGCTGGCTGGATAGCCCAGCGCGACGGGTCTATCGCCGTTCACGCGGGCCTATGACCTGGCAGCAGGTCGTGATCTCGCTCCAAACCATGCTTGACCTTCCACTGACCGTTGGCGGCCGCACCGCGCTCGAACAGCAAGGCTATGCCCACTACCTTTCGGCAAACGTCCAGACGGTTCACCTTTACGGACCGACACGACCGCCAACCTGGCTGGAAGATTTGCCGCTCGACGTGACATTCGCATGGCACAACAGCTTGCGCCTGTTTCCGGCGGATGCCGACACGCCGCCATTGCCAAGCCCCACCATGTATAGTGCCGCTGGCGCGCAATTGCCTGTTCGCTATTCGAGCAAGGAACGCGCCGTTCTCGAATTGCTCGATGAACTGCCCAAGCATGAGAGCTTTCATCAGGTCGATGCCTTGATGGAAGGTTTGAGCGATCTCAGCCCACGCCGCCTGCAAACCCTTCTCGAAACCTGCTCCAGCATAAAGGTGAAGCGGCTGTTCCTGTTCTTTGCCGACCGGCACCGCCATGCGTGGCGACCGAAACTCGACCTGGCCAAGATCGATTTGGGTTCCGGCAAACGGGTTCTGGTGAAGGGGGGCAGGCTCGATCCGCAATACGACATCACGGTGCCTGCCGATCTTGGAGGGCAATAAGAAATGGCCTTCCAAGACGCCTATCGGCAGCAGGTTGCCCTCCTGATCCGCACCATCCCGTTCGTAGCGCAGGAGCAATGCTTCGCGCTCAAGGGTGGCACGGCGATCAACCTCTTCGTGCGCGACTTGCCGCGCCTCTCGGTGGATATCGACCTGACCTACTTGCCGGTCCAGGATCGCGCTTCATCACTCGCAGCTATCGACGCGGCGATGGTGCGGATCAAGGAGCGGATCGAAGGCGGGATACCGGGCGCGGCGGTTGCCCCATCGCGATCCGCAGGCGACAACATCATCACCAAGCTAATCGTCCGCTCCGAAGGCGTTCAGATCAAGATCGAGATCACGCCTGTCTTGCGCGGCACCGTCTACGATCCCGTGGTCATGAGTGTAGTGCCTACAGTCGAAGACACATTCGGTTTCGCCGAAATGCCGGTCGTTTCCTTCGCCGATCTCTATGCGGGGAAGATCATGGCGGCGCTGGACCGCCAGCACCCGCGCGACCTGTTCGACGTGCGAGGCCTGCTGGCAAATGAAGGTATAAGCGACGAACTGCGGCGCGCATTCCTCGTCTACCTCATCAGCCACAACCGCCCGATGGCCGAAGTGCTCGCTCCGACCCGCAAGCCACTGGCCGAGGAATTCGAGCGCGGATTTGTCGGCATGACGCAAGAGAATGTCGAGCTTGCCGATCTGGAGGCTACCCGCGAGGCACTCGTCGCCACAATGGTTGGCGAGATGCCAGACGCGCACCGCCAGTTCCTGATCGGCTTCAAGCGCGGTGAACCGGACTGGGAACTTCTCGGCACACCGGAAGCAAGGCACTTGCCAGCAGTCTTGTGGAAGCAGCGGAATCTGGAAAAGATGCTGTCTGAGAAGCGGAAAGAGCTGATTGAGGTTCTGGAGAAAGTACTTCTCGGCTGACCGATTATGCGCTTGGCGAAAATCAGCGTGACCTCTCATCCGCAAAATGGCAGGCAGTGCGTATGTCGATTGTCTGGAAAATCATCCGCATTATCGGGCTTTACGTCGTCTCTTTCTTTGTTTGCGTAATAATCGCGGCAATTGCATTAGACAGTTTACCCGATGCGCTTGAAGCATTGTTCGCACTCCTCGCGCCTATTGCTTTCATCTGGTGGTACGAAAAGCGTCGCGCAACCAAAATCTCAGAGCGAGAGATACTCGCAAATAGCCCTGTCCCGCTGGGGAGAGAAGACGAACAACTGAGCCAACTCGGAGCATACCAGCCGCGACAGAATAATGCCGAGCTTATCCGGGTCGGGCAGCACGCGAGAGCCGAACTTGAAGCGGCGGCGGAGCGAAGGGCCGCTGAAAAGCAGACCCGGCAAAGCCAAGCGAACCAATTTCTAAATCAGCATTCGAAGCCCAACAAGCCGAAGGAAAAGCCACTGGCAAGGCCGCAAGGTTGGGTGCGCAAAGGGCAATCCGTCACCATTGCAGATCGCACCATCGATGGGATGGTTTACGTCGGCACCCCTCCACGGATTGGCTCCTCATACTATGGTGAGAGTTGTCGAGCGTATATCGACCCATCATTATCCGTCGCGCGGTCCGGGTCGGACAAGAATGGCGATAACATGTCATATTGGCCGGGGTACTCGAGCATTCCTGCCGTGTGCAGGGCCACCTATCTCGACTGGCTGGCTGGTGGTCGCCAAGATGGGACGATCAATCCCGGCTACATGTTTCTGTTCTTCTATGGTCTGGAGCGCAGATTTCTGGTCGATCAACCACCCGACGACGAGAAGCAGGAAATAGTTTCAGAGGTTGAACGCCTGAAAGTTCTTTTCGCCGATAACTACTCCGCCCAAAGGTATCTCGGTGAGTTCCTCGACATCGCGCGTATCATGGCGATGGGCGGCATCTCCTTGGACGATGCGACACTCAAGCAGGCGATCCTTGAGAACCGTAGCTGGGACTTGCCATTTTCGCTGAAGTTCGCGCTCGGCGGCATGATCGCTGAAGGCAAAGCCTTCGATGCCGAATGGCTGCATCTCTGGCTGCATTGCCACCCAGAGCGACGCCTTCGCAC
Organism: Croceicoccus mobilis; assembly: GCF_001661965.1. Taxonomy (GTDB): domain Bacteria; phylum Pseudomonadota; class Alphaproteobacteria; order Sphingomonadales; family Sphingomonadaceae; genus Croceicoccus; species Croceicoccus mobilis. Next base: position 806,334 of record NZ_LYWZ01000022.1, on the reverse strand, counting down.
TCCAGCCGAGCGTTGCGGTGACGAATTCAAGGCACTTTTCAAATTGAAGTTCGACGCGCTTTATCCTGATGGCTTGAAAGTTCGAACGCCTCGCAAGCTTCTGAAAATGGACTATCGTGCTGCATCCAGCGAGTTCAATTGCTCGGTCAATCTCACGGCGGGAGATGGCGGAGATGTGGCAATCCCCGACGTTACTGATTTGCGGTCGCCGGTGCAGAAGGCGCAGAAGATCGCAGATGAGGCTATGGATGAACTGGACAAGTTCAGCCGATATCTTGGACGAAATCCAGATGGCCGTGGGAGCATTGAAGCACAGGCGCTGTTACCTGCTGAGCTTTGGGGTCTGTTCCCGTCAGAAGAGTTGGAAGAACTCAAGGACTGGGCGCGCGAACAAGTAGCCGCAGGCGGGTTGGTCCCAGCACTTGATGTGATCTCGCGCCTAGAAGGAGAAACGCCGGAGAAGCTCGGCAAGCGGAACCTGACTGGCGCAGCGGATGCACTCGCCCGTATCGGATTCGGTATGGCTCCAGACCCAAGATTCTCGCTGCGCGGACCGAAGATCGACGAACCTGTTGTGATCTTCGAACTCGGCGAGCCGGTCGAACAGCTTGAAGACGTCTCCCCGGCCTATCGAACCGAATTGTTCGAACTAGCGCTGGCGACCTTCGTCGCACATGCCGACAGCAAAATTGTTGAAGCCGAACGCAGAGCACTCCGTGAAAAAATCGACGCTGTTGGCGGCCTGACTGAGCTTGAAAGAAAGCGTCTCCACGCCAACCTCGAATGGTATCTCGATGTTCCGCCAGACATGTCATGGCTGCGCAGCAAGCTGAAAGATGCGGACGCTGAGCATCATCTAGCCCTGCGCGCGGCAGTTGTCGCGATAGCGCACGCTGACAGCGTGATTCAGTCTGAAGAAGTGGCTTGCATCGAGAAGATCTACAAGGCTCTGGGGATCGATGCTGGCCTCGTTTACGCCGACCTCCATGCTGGCGACGTGCCAGACGGCCCTGTTCGGGTCAAAGCCGCCGAAGCTGAAGCACCAGGCGAAAGAATACCGGACGAGCCGAAAGCCAAAGCCGCTTCGCTCAATGCAGCGCGTATTGCCGCTATTCGAAATGACACCGAGCGCGTTTCAAGCGTTCTGAGCGAGATTTTTTCGACCGACGAAGACGTGAGCGACGAGGTCACCGCAGCACATGCTCTTCCATCATCAATGGCTGGCCTCGATCCTAAGCACGCGTTGCTTGTGGAGCAGATAATCGAGCGCGAACACTGGACCGATGAAGAGTTTGACGAGATCGTCGGTAAGCAAGGGCTCATGCCCTCTGGCGCGCTTGAGGTAGTCAATGAGTGGGCTTTCGATAAATTCGATGAAGCATTGCTCGATGAATATGACGGGTATGACGTATCGCCGGACATAGCCGATACGTTGAGAGCCGAGATGGCAAAGGGGGATTAATTCATGTCGAGACTGAAGCCGCGCGAACGCGACGCTATTGTTCAGGCGCTACGCGCGGGGGTTGTTCCCAAATTGGGACTTCGGCACATCCAGGTCGGACGAGCGCGTGAGATCGAAGAACTCGTCAAGGACATGGACCGGATCGCCGATGGCGGTTCAGCCATTCGTTTCATCATCGGCGAGTATGGCTCCGGCAAGACCTTCTTCATGAACCTGATCCGGCTTGTGGCGCTCGAAAAGGGACTGGTCGTCATGTTTGCCGACCTTGCCCCGGATCGACGCATCCACGCGACCGGCGGGCAAGCACGGGGCCTCTACGCGGAGATGGCGCGAAATCTTGCCACCCGGACCAAGCCAGATGGTGGTGCATTGTCGAATGTGGTCGAACGCTTTGTCAGCCAGGCCCAGCACGATGCCGAGGCGCAAGAACAATCGACAGATGACATCATTCGCCAGCGCCTTGCCCATTTCGAGGAACTGACCGGAGGTTTCGACTTCGCGCAGGTGATCCGCCGGTATTGGGAGGGGCACGAAACCGGCGATGAAGAGCTGAAATCGGCAGCGATCCGATGGCTGCGCGGCGAATTTGCTACGAAAACCGATGCTCGCAAGGCTCTGGGTGTTCGCACAATCGTCAATGACGCCAGCGTCTACGATCACCTCAAACTGATGTCGGCATTTGTTTGTGAAGCGGGCTACAAGGGCCTGCTCGTTGGCCTTGACGAGATGGTCAACCTTTACAAGCTGACTTCATCGCAAGCCCGCAATGCCAACTATGAGCAAATCCTGCGCATCCTGAACGACGTTCTGCAAGGAAGCGCGGAGAACCTTGGGTTCCTCATGGGAGGAACGCCGGAATTCCTCATGAATACGAGGCGCGGCCTCTACAGCTATGAGGCCCTCCAATCTCGCCTCGCAGAGAACACCTTTGCGCGTGAGGGACTGGTCGATCTCTCCGGGCCGGTCATTCGACTAGCCAGCCTTACGCCCGAAGATTTGTTCGTGCTTCTGGCCAACATTCGCGCCGTTATGCAGGGCGATGAAGCAATCCTGCCAGACAACGCCTTGGAAGCGTTTATGGCACACTGTTCGGACAGGATCGGGGAGGCCTATTTCAGAACCCCCCGGAACACGGTCACGGCATTCGTGAATCTTCTGGCGGTGCTCGAACAAAACCCCGGCGTCGAATGGTCGGACCTCATCGAAGAACTCGACGTGGCGGAGGATTCTGGTGACGACATGAGCGACGTGGATGAGAGCGTTGGCGCTGTTCCCGAGAGCGACGAGCTAGCCAGCTTCCGACTGTGAGCGCGGCATTCGACAAGCTGGCTCGACCAATCCAGAAATGGACACGTCAGCAAGGCTGGAAGGAATTGCGCGATATTCAGGCGCGCGCAACTCACGTGCTTATGGACGGCAATCGTGACCTGATTGTCGCGGCCAGCACCGCCGGAGGTAAGACTGAAGCCGCATTTCTCCCACTACTGTCCCAGGTGCTCGATGAACCCTGTGAGGACTCCGGATTTGATGTTCTGTATGTCGCACCGCTGAAGGCGCTTATCACCGATCAGGCGCGGCGACTTGAAGAAATTTGTCGCGATACAGACTTGCCTATCACGCCGTGGCATGGCGACGTTTCGTCATCGGTGAAGGCTAAGGCTACCAAGCGACCGAGGGGCGTGTTGCTAATCACCCCGGAGTCTCTTGAAGCGCTATTCATTCGACGCGGATTGGAGATTCCGAGGCTGTTTGGCGCAACGCGCGCAGTCATTCTCGATGAATTGCATTCGGTCCTCGACAGTGAGCGCGGCATCCAGATGCGTTCGCTTCTCACGCGCCTCGAAATTGCTCTAAAGAGACCTATTCGCCGGGTTGGTTTGTCGGCCACACTCGGAGATATGGAGCTGGCGAAGGCTTATCTTCGTCCTGACAGCCCAAGTGAAGTCGAACAGGTCATTGCCGAGGGCGGATCAGCCGAATTGCAGCTCCAGCTCCATGGCTACGTTGCTGGCGACAAGGACGATGAAGGCCCTTCGGCGACGGATGCCATTGCGCAGCATCTATTCGAAAATCTGAGAGGCAGCGACAATCTTGTCTTTGGCGGTGCGCGTCAGGCAGTTGAAATCTACTCAGATCGGTTACGCGCACTTTGCGAAAAGGAACACCTGCCGCAGGAGTTTTACCCACACCACGCCAGCCTATCGCGCGAGCATCGAGACTTCGTCGAACGTCGCCTGAAAGATGGTACTGCGCCGACAACTGCCATCTGCACTTCCACGCTGGAACTGGGAATTGATATTGGCGATGTGACCTGTGTCGGCCAGATTGGCGCACCGTTCAGCGTAGCATCGCTCAGGCAAAGGCTTGGCCGATCAGGGCGGCGACCGGGCAAGCCAGCCATCCTTCGACAATACGCAGTCGAGGCGAAGCTTACGCCGACGAGCAATTTCTCGGACCGTCTTCGCCTTGGGATGGTGCGGGCCATAGCGATGATCGAATTGCTTTTGGAAGGCTGGTGTGAACCGCCGCAACGCGAGGCCCTTCACCTTTCGACCCTCGTTCACCAAATCCTCTCAGTGATCGCCGAGCGAGGCGGAATACGTGCGCAGCAACTCTACGGGATTCTCTGCCAGATCGGACCATTCCGCCAGGTCGATACCCAGTTGTTCCTGGATGTTTTGCGAGCACTCGGGCAACCTGAGGTCGCGCTCATTGAGCAAGCCAGCGATGGCCTTCTGTTGCTTGGTGCCAATGGCGAAAAGTTGGTCGAGCACTATAGCTTCTACGCCGTATTTCAGACACCCGAGGAATACCGGCTGATTTCCGGCGGTAAGGAGCTTGGGACACTTCCCATCGACAACATGATCGCGCCGGGAATGCTTCTCATTTTTTCGGGCAGGCGCTGGCTGGTGCAGGAAGTTCTCGCCCGGGATCGTGTCATCCTGGTTGCACCGGCGAAAGCCGGAGTGCCGCCCATCTTTGGGGGCGACCCTGGCAACATCCATGACCGGGTGATCCAGCGTATGTTCGATGTTCTGGAGGGACAAAAGCGCCCGATCTACCTTGATGCGACTGCGCTGGAGCTACTCGACGAGGCACGCAGCAATTACGGCCAACTACTATTTGACCCCGGAACGATTGCCCAGCTCAGCGACAACGCTGCTGTCATAGCGACGAAAACGGGTTCCGTTCGGACAACGACCTTGGCACTCGCCCTTCGGGCGAGCGGCTTTACCGTGCAGACACACGACGGGTTTCTCGAAGTGTTCGGTAAGGACGAGAGTCCGGAGTTGATCGACGCACTTTCTGCTCTCGCAGATGGCAAAGAGGTGGACCTATTTGCGCATTCGCCGAACTTGTTGTTCGAGAAATTCCATCCGCATCTGACAGAGGAATTGCTGCAGAAAGATGCTTTGTCCGCTCATCTAGATGCTAGCGGATTGGCAGAGTTGACCCACGCAATTTTAGGACGCGATTAGCGTGCCAATTGCCGTTCGGACCGCGCTGCTATCCATCATTCGATTGCTCCGCCTCGAACGCCCGCTTTCCCTTGCGCCGGAATAGCAGCAGCGCCTGCGCGCCGTCAGGCCCGCGCAGCTTAGCGGCGACGGTGAGGAAAGCGCCGTAGAGCGCGGCGCGGTCATCGTCGGTAAGGTCGACCAGATCGGCCTTGGCGACCAGGCCGCCAAGCTCGATCAGTTGCCGAGTCCGCTCACGACGTTTGACCTGCCACTCGCGCATGTCGGTTCTTGCCTTCGCCGCTTCAAGCCGGTGCCGCGCCGCCATCGAGCGGGAGAGTGCCTTCCGGCTGCTGGCGAGGTCCGCTCGAAGTGTCGCGTGACTTGCCCTGAAAGAATGCCGCGCCGCGCTTGCGCCAGCCCTCCCCGATTGCCTTGTCGGAGTTGGCAGCAGCATCAAGCAGTGCGCCTGCAAGGGTTTCGGCATCGAGCGTGTCGGCTCCGGTTGCCATGACCAGCGCGCCGAGGTCGCGCACGCGGCGTTCCTTCAATTGCTTGGCCTTGTCGGCAAGTGCCTTCAGTTCCGAATCAAAATCTCGGGGTTTGCGCATGGGTTGTCTCCATCGTTGGTGTGATGGAGCCATGATAATCTTGCCTGTAATCCAATGCAGTAAGGTCGCCGGGACAGTGTGAAACCGCCTAGTCCCGATCAGGATTTTATCATGAGAGGGCGCGCTTATACGTCGTGCCGACGTGGCGTTTGGAGTGTAACTGGATTGCCGACATGGCAATCTTTCACTTCAGCGCAAAGGTTATCGGAAGGTCGAGCGGACGCAGTGCCGTTGCGGCTGCGGCCTATCGCGCTGGCGAACGGTTGCACGATGAGCGCATCGACAGAACCCATGATTTCACCAACAAGGCAGGCGTTCTTCATTCCGAAGTGATGCTGCCTAAAGGCGCGCCAGAGGCCTTCACGGATCGCGCCAACTTGTGGAACGCGGTCGAAGCTGCCGAGAAGCGCAAGGATGCCCAGCTATCCCGCGAAGTCGAGTTCGCGCTGCCACGCGAGTTGTCGAAGAAGGACAACATCAAGCTGGCGCGCGAGTTCGTGAAAGCCGAGTTCGTCGAGAAAGGCATGATCGCCGATCTCAATGTCCATTGGGATATCGGCGAAGACGGCAAGGCCAAGCCGCACGCGCATGTCATGCTAACGATGCGCGAGGTCACGAAAGACGGCTTTGGCGCAAAGGTTCGCGACTGGAACAAGACCGCGCTGATCGAACAATGGCGCGAGCGCTGGGCCGATCATGTGAACCGTGCGCTGGCGGAACGCGACATCGACGCGCGGATCGATCATCGCAGCCTGGAGGCGCAGGGCATTGCGCTGGAGCCGCAGGACAAGATCGGCCCCGCAGCCTCGCGCATTGGCGGGCGAGGACTGGAAGCCGAGCGGATCGAGGAACACTGTGCGATTGCCCGGCGCAACGGCGAGCGCATCATCACCAATCCGGCGCTGGCACTGGATGCCATTACGCACCAGCAGGCGACCTTCACCAAGCGCGATCTTGCGGCCTTCGTTCACCGGCATAGCGACGGCAAAGAGCAGTTCGATGCTGTTTACAATGCCGTGCGTGCGTCGCCCGAACTGATTGCGCTGGGCAAGGATGGACGCGGCCAGGACCGCTTCACTTCGCGCGCCATGATCGAGAGCGAACAGCGCCTGCATCGTGCTGTTGATATGATGGCCGCGCGCACGAAAAACAGCGTCAGTGATGTCCAACGAAACGCCGCATTCGCCAGCGCCGCGAAACGTGGTCTGGTTCTCTCCGGCGAGCAGAAATCCGCCTTCGAGCACGTCACCAACAGCAAGGGTCTTGCGGTTGTCGTTGGCTACGCCGGGACCGGCAAGAGCGCCATGCTGGGCGTTGCACGCGAAGCGTGGGAAAGCGCAGGCCTAACCGTGCGAGGCGCAGCCCTGTCCGGCATTGCCGCCGAGGGGCTGGAGAATGGCTCCGGCATCGCATCGCGCACTATCGCCAGCCTTGAGCATCAGTGGGAAAAGGGACGCGAGCAGCTCACGTCCCGCGACGTGCTCGTGATCGACGAAGCGGGCATGGTCGGCACACGCCAGATGGAGCGCGTGCTCTCCCATGCCGCCAAAGCCGGGGCAAAAGTTGTCCTGGTCGGCGACCAGCAGCAGCTTCAGGCTATCGAAGCAGGCGCGGCGTTCCGGGCGATCCACGAACGCCACGGCGGTGTCGAGATCAGCGAGGTCCGCCGCCAGCTTTCCGCGTGGCAGCAGGACGCGACCCGGCACCTCGCAACGGGTCGCACGGGCGAGGCAATCCGCAGCTACGAGGAACGCGGCATGGTCCATGCCGCCGACACCCGCGAAGCTGCGCGCACGGCCCTGATCGAGCGGTGGAATCGGGAACGCCAGAACAGCCCAGACGAAAGCCGTATCATCCTCACCCACACCAATAACGAGGTGCGCGAGCTGAACCAGATGGCGCGCGAAAGGATGCGTGCAGTGGGCGCGCTGGGGGCCGATGCTACGATCAAGGCGGCACGCGGCGACCGGCAAGTTGCTTCGGGCGACCGCATCATTTTCCTGCGCAACGAGCGCGGGCTTGGCGTCAAAAACGGAACGCTGGGCACGGTCGAGAACGCAAGCGGCCAAAGCATGAGCGTGCGCACCGATGATGGCCGCGAAGTTATCTTTGACACTAAGGATTATGCCCATATCGATCATGGCTACGCCGCCACGATCCATAAGGCGCAGGGCATGACTGTGGATCGCGCCCACGTGCTCGCCACACCGGGTATGGACAGCCATTCCGCCTATGTCGCCATGTCACGGCATCGCGACGGGTTGGCCCTTCACTATGGCCGCGATGACTTTGCCGACCAGTCGAAACTTGTCCGCACGCTGAGCCGCGAGCGCGGGAAGGACATGGCGGGAGACTACAAGCCCGAGCAGGCCTTCGCCGAACTGCGTGGCATCAGCTTCCGCGAGCGGGTTATAGAGATGGTGCGGCAGGTGCCCGAACGGGCCAAGTCCATCTTCGGAAACTTCCGTCCGCAAGCCCGACAGCTTGAGCCGCTTCCGGCAAAGGCGAACACGCACAACGACCAGCGCCGCGCGGTCGAACGCTACGCCCGTGCGCTTGGCGATATCGGAACGATGCAGGCCCAGGGCTTGCCCGTGCTCCCGCACCAGAAGGATGCGCTGGATAAGGCAGGACAGGCGCTTGAAGCGATCCGGCCCCATGCCGCTGTCGATCTCGCCAAGGCGCTGGATCGGCGGCCTGAGCTGATTGCAGAGGCCGCAGGTGGGCGCAGCCAGGAAGCCATGCGCGCCATGAGCCAAGAGGCCGCTGTGCGCACCGATCCGGCGCTGCGATCCGAGCGTTTCGTCAGCGACTGGCAGGGTTTGAGCACGACACGCAAGCAGCTTGAGCAGCAAGGTGACCGCGCAGGTGCAGCCCGCGTGTCGGCTAAGCAGAACGAGTTGGCAAAAACGCTTGAACGCGATCCGCACGTCGAAGGCCTGCTGCGCGGCAAGGCGCGCGAACTCGGCATCGATCCCAAGCCCGAACGCAGCATCGCCAACGAACTCACCGCAACCCTCACCCGCGAGCGCACCCGCGCTTTCGACATGGGCATCTAGGAGAAACGACATGAAAGACTACCACATCGAAGACGTGCAACTGGACCTCGAAGTCGAGGAACCAAGCGCCCCGCACCAAGAACAAAAACCGGAACCGGATGCAGCGGAAGAATCCGACGCGGCAACGGAAGCCTTCGCCCGCCTCGAAGGCGAAATGGCGATGGTGCGCCATACCGTCCAGAACATGGCCAGGGAGCGAGCCGACATCGTCATCCCGGACTACACGGCTACGCTAGGCCAGATGGCAGGTCAGTTGGATCAGATATCCGGCAGTCTGACAGCCATGGGCAACAAGCCCGCCATCGAGCTGACGCCGGAAGACATCGCGGTTCAGATTAAGCGCGCCTCGCTCGACATGCTGCGCGACAGCAGCGACCTGTTCCGGCAGGGTCGCAAAGATCTGGACATCGCAACTGGTCGGCTCGCTGCAATTGTCGGGCGTGTCCGCACCGAGGCCGAGCAGAAGCGTCAGACCTGGCGCTTTGCAGGCGTCGGGCTGGTTGCCGGTATCCTGCTTTGGTCGATCCTTCCCGGCACCATCGCCCGCGCCATGCCCGAAAGCTGGCACTGGCCTGAACGGATGGCGCGTAAGGCTGTTGGTGAGCCGACCATCGTGGAGGCGGGCATTCGGTTGATCCGGTCACAGAATCCCGAGGCGTGGGAAGAATTGGCTGCGGTGCAGAGCATCCTCAGCGCAAACCGCGAAGCCTTGGATCGTTGCCGTGAGCGGGCCCGGAAGGCGGAACGCGCGGTCAGATGTTCAATCGATGTTTTCACAAAACATCCGTAAGTCTAGCCTTAGCACATACATGCTCAGTCTGATGGCTAGCGATCCGATAGGGTAATTCGACTCAATTCGCGCAAATATCTCTATAATGCGCTTGTAGTCGTGGCCTGCCGTAGCCATCTATAACTCAGCTACCAGTCGCAATCGACGGTCACCGCTTCCATGACCGGAAGCCCTTTCCTTCAGTTCCGCCTCCTAGTCGCTCCGCAGTCAATCTCGACGTGCGGGTTTTGTGGGAATAGGAATATGACGTATAACACTAGCGTTGCCTGTGCCGAACCGCCCGCCAGTTCAAACAAATGTCCGGGGCGCGCAGTACCGCAACTATTCTTTGTAAATGCAAACGCATATTCGAGCGCGGCGAGCGTTCGAAAGCACGTTGGCATGCTCATGCGGCGCGAGGTGTCGCTTTGAACGCTCGGCGTAGCGACGGACCCAGCTATTTGGCGGGGCTCTTTCCAGTCATATTCCTCGGCGCAATATTCTGGTGGTTCTCGCAGTGAAAACTCGGCGAGTGCTTTCCAAGACGGAAAAAAGGAAACTGCAATGGAAGCACAAGAAACCGAGCTTGAGCGCAGGGTGCTTGCACACGCCCGTATTCTGCAAGCACTAATCCGGCATCTTGCGGAGGACTCTCCGGAAGTCCTTTCGCGCCTCAAGAAAGCGTTTGGTCCGTGCCATACACTCGGAGAGTACGAGCATAACTACAGTTCCACTGAGCAGTATGGCGAAATGTTTGTCCGCGCTATCGAGCAGGACATTGCGAGGGCGCAAACACGCTGACTGGGTAATACCAGTCGGGATGCGTAAGGAACCAGGTCATCGCTGACGACAATGATCATCCGGGGAGTTTTCCGCGAGAGATTGCCGACCGGGTGACAGGGCCTTTCGCCCGTTTTCTGAAGATCGAGGCGGCCGCAGGCGGACTGCTGCTCTGCGTTACCATCATCGCCCTCGCTCTCGCTAATTCGCCGTGGTCAACGCAGTACCTGGATCTTTGGGAAACACCGATTGGTCTCCGATGGGGTCAACTTGATGTCACCCGCTCCTTGCTTCACTGGATCAATGATGGGTTGATGACCCTATTCTTCTTTGTCATCGCCCTAGAGCTCAAGCGAGAACTGGTTCTGGGCGAGCTCCGCAATCCGCGGGCCGCTGCATTGCCATTTTTCGCAGCGCTAGGCGGGATGCTGGTGCCCGTCGTGATTTACATAAGCATATTGGATGGGCAGCCGGGAGTTACCGGATGGGGAACCGTCATGGCAACCGACACAGCATTTGTGATCGGAGCGCTGGCGCTATTTGGGAAGGCCATTCCGGCCAGCCTTCGAATTTTCCTGGTATCCCTGGCGGTCTTCGACGATGTCGGGGCGATCATGGTGGTTGCCATCGCCTATGGCGACACAGTTGATCTTGGCGCGCTGGCTCTTGCTGTTGGCTGCCTGAGCATCGTCTATTTCATGGCCAGGATCGGCATCAGGAGCATTCCGATGTTCTTCATTGTCGGTTTCGCCGTATGGCTGAGCTTCGACGCTTCTGGTCTCCATGCCACAATTGCCGGTGTTATTCTCGGATTGATGACGCCTGCCCGCGCGTGGGTGGGGGACGAGCGCATGAGGACGCTTCTCGGCAAGGCAACGGATCACCCGAGGGGCGAGCATTGGAGCGGGAACACAACGGAACGTAGCGACCTACAGACAGCGGGACGAGCGATCGAAGAAGCGCTTTCACCGCTGGAACGGCTCGAAATCATGCTTCTCCCCTGGGTAGGGTTTGCGATCATGCCCGTTTTCGCCTTGGCCAATGCGGGGGTCGAATTTTCAGGCATCACCCTGAACGAGCCGGTATTGTTGGCGATTTTCGCTGGACTAGTCATAGGCAAGCCGTTCGGTGTCTTGCTCTTCTGCTGGATAGCAGTCCGCCTCCGGTTGGCGAAATTTGGCGCCGGTCTCGATTGGGGCTTTTTGGCAGCCGGTGCGATGCTGACTGGGATAGGGTTTACTATGTCAATCTTCATTGCGGATTTGGCATTTGTCCCCACGCTGATCCCGGCTGCCAAGGCCGGAATATTCGCTGCTTCTGCGGCAGCTGCAATAGCGGGGCTACTGATGCTGCTGCGGCGTGTCGTACGTAAGCCAGCCACGATCTAGTTCACTTGCGACAATCATCGTCCTGACGGATTCTTTGGCCAAGCCGCAGAAAACTTCCTACCTTCCTGCGTCGCCAGGCAAGTCTCAGCAAAAATTCCCGCCTCGTCCTTGTAAACAGCGACTCCGATCTCCATTTAATGTTTAGCTACCAGTCGCAATCGACGGTCACCGCTTTCACAATCGGAAGCCCTTTCCTTCAGTTCCGCCTCTTAGTCGCAGCCGGGTCAATTCTGGCGCGCTGCACACTCGTTCGAAGGAATGACAAATGACACATTATGGCAAGATCAAGAGCTACGACAGCAGCTCGGGCACCGGCTCAATCACCCCTGAAAAGGGCGGCGACGCGCTCCGCTTCAAGAAGGCAGACCTGCAGCAGCAGGGCCAGGTGCCGAAGGTCGATGAGCGTTTCAGCTACGACACGAGTGAGGTCGATGGCGGTAAGAAGAGCGCCGTAAACCTGCAGCACCAGCAGGGCGACGGCCAGAGCCAGAAGGAACAGGCGCGCGCCCAGCAGGGCTGACGCCGACAGCGGAGCCGGGGATCAACACCCCGGCTTTCGCTCAATCCCTCCCGTAAGGATTCTTTGCCATGCCGATGAATCAGTTTCTTTTCGATCACCAGCTTGCGGCAATGAGAGCCGACCGTTCGGGCTCGGCTGAAGAACGCAAGGAAGCCTTCGAGGCGATGGCAGGTCGTGCGAAACGGATCGCAGAGTGGCGAAAGGCGAATGGCCTTTCAAACCTGGGTTGGCCTCGTGACGTGCACCCCGACAGCCACAAGGATGGATGACATGAGCATCGTGCAAACCGTCGCAACTCCCGACCAGCCTGGAACCGGTGAATGGGAAAGTGAAGGCGGTTCCCTTGAACCGCAATCTCCTCCATCGCTACCCGAAGGGATCATCGCTGTGACCTCGGTCCACTATCGTGTTGGACCATACTCATACTCAAGGCTTGAAGACGCCCTGGCGGAGCATGGCCGCCAATCAGCCACGTGAGCCGTTCGCAACAGCAACGTGCGATCAATCACGAGCGGCGCTGCCGATAATGAGAGAACCTCCACAGAAACCGTTCTTCGGGCCTGAGACGCCCAAGCTCGATCCACCGGAGAGGCCGAACATCAAGCCCTGGCGTTCTATTGCCAAGGCAGTTTCCTGGCGCGTCGTTGGCACAATCGACACGCTCATCCTGTCCTATCTTCTCATTACATATCTTGGGCCGATGTTTGGCGCGCCAGTCGCTCAGGCCGATGCCCTCGAAACGGCGAGCTATATTGCGATCACCGAGGTTGCGACGAAGTTCATCCTCTATTTTCTGCATGAACGCGCGTGGTCGCTCACCGGCTGGGGCATAGTCTTTCGCAAATCCAGACATCGCGAGACGATGCGCCGAACTACCATCAAGACTGGCCTTTGGCGTCTAATTGCATCTCTCGACACTTTTGTCCTTGCATGGTTCTTCACCGGAAGCGTGGCGACAGCAGCGTCGATTGGTGGCCTGGAAGTCTTCACCAAGCTGGTGCTTTACTTTTTTCACGAACGGATCTGGGTGCGGCTGCCATTCGGTCTCGAACATCGTCGCGAAAAAGCGCAGGCAAGAGCCTAGGCGATATTTTCTGCCACAGGCCGCAGAGCATCCCGGATTGCCCCAGCAAGTGCCGGAAAAGCCCGCACATTGTGTGGGGTCAATCGTAGGAACGCTTTCTACAACTCTGCCATAATCTGTTTGAAAACAACGCACTGAGGCAGTTGACTGGCGCACCCGACAGGATTCGAACCTGTGGCCTCTGCCTTCGGAGGGCAGCGCTCTATCCAGCTGAGCTACGGGTGCTTACCGATCGGCCATCTGGCCGTGCTGGGCGGATGGCCGCTTAGCAGCCGGACAGGCGGCGCGCCAGAACTTTCGCGCATCGCTTTCGGTCCTGAAACGATACGACCAACCGGTTTCGATTGAGATTACCCTGATGGCCCGCTACCCCTGAAGCCTGAGGATATGGGGTTGCTCAACATGTTTCGAATTATGGGGCTCGCAGGGACGGCCAGCCTTGTCGCATTGTCGGTTCCCGCGCATGCTCAGCAAGGGGACGAGCCTGCTCTGCCTGCCGTCGCGGCAGAGCCGATGGCGCAGCAGGCGGGCGATCCGCTGTTGTCGCTGGCCGATCGCGCCGGTCATCGGGGCGAATTCCGCGCTGCCGTGGCAGGGGCCGTCGCACGCAATGCGCGGGTGCGCGGGGCTGATGCGATGGTAGATGCCGCCGATGCGGTGCGGGACGAGGCGTGGATGGGCTATGTCCCCGACGTGCAGGTCGGGCTGCAGGCCCGCCGCCAGATCGCGCGCAAGTTTTCCGGCCAAATCGGCACGCAATACGAACAGACCCTCTCACGAGATCGTACCGATGCGAGCTTCTCCGTCCGGCAGACCTTTTTCGATTTCGGGGCGACCACGTTCCGCATCTATGCCGCGGGCAATCGCCTGCGCGCCGCTGCCGCGAACCTCGATTCCACGCGTGACCAGGTGGCTCTGGCCGTCATCGGGGCGTGGTACGACGTCTTTGCCTATCGCACGCTGCTGGCGCTTTCAGATGATTTCATCGCCGAGCAGTCGGGTTTCCTAACCGATCTTGAAACGCGCATTGCGCAGGGCGTCGCGGCAGAGGGCGACATTGCACGGGTGCGAAGTTCGCTCGCGCTCGCCCGCAGCAACCGGGCGCGTTACGCGCGGCAGGCCGCAACGGCAGAGGCGATGTATGAAGAGATGACCGGCCTTCCCGCGCCTGCCGGCCTGCAGCGCGCGCCCGAACCGGCAGCGCCGGCGGTCACGGCGGAGATGGCCGCCTATCTCGCCCGCCGCAGCCCTGCCGTGCAATCCGCAGAGGCGCAGGCCCGCGCCGCGCGCCGCGACGCGCAGGCGGCCAAGAGCGACCGCTACCCCACTTTCGACGGCGGGATCGAGGGCGGCCGCTATGGCATTGCCGAGGATCGCTATCACGGCGATTACGACATCCGCGCCACCTTCAACATCCGGCAAAGCTTTTTCACCGGCACGATCCCCCGCGCCCGTCAAGCGAGCGCGCAGGCCCGCGCCGCCGCCGCGCAGGCCGAGGCCATTTCGGACGAGGCCGCGCGCAAGGCCGCCGTCGCCTGGGCCGATCTGGAGGGGCTGGACGCAGAGCTTGCCGCCCTTTCGGAAAATTACATCGCCAGCCGGCAGACCCGCGACGTGCTGGCCGAACGCTTCCGCGCCTCGCGCGGGGACCTGTTCGACGTGATGCGCGCTCAGGACACCTTTTTCTCCATCGCCGCCCGCTATGTCGAGGTGCTGAGCGAGCGCGACGCCGCGCGCTATGCGCTGCTGGCGCGCACCGGGCGGCTGTCCGACGCGCTCGGCCTTGAACAGGCGTTGCCCGCCATGGCGGATGACGGCGATGCATCCGACGGAAACTGGTCCCCCGATTTATGAGTGATACGACGAACGACCTCGACATCCGCGGCCGCGAACCGCGGCTTGCGCCCTGGCTGGCGCAGCCGATGCGCGCCAATCGACCGATCTATCTGCGCGTGGCGCTGGCGGCGCTGTTCATCAACCTGTTCGCGCTGACGACCAGCCTGTTCACCATGACGGTCTATGACCGGGTGCTGCCGAATAATGCGACCGAATCGCTGATCGCGCTGTCGATCGGCATGGGTTTCGTCATCATCTTCGACATCGTGCTGAAACTGCTGCGCGGCTATTTTACCGATTTCGCGGGGGCGCGGGTGGATCGGTCCATCGGTTCCAGCGTGTTTGGCCGCCTGCTTTCGCTGCGGCTGGAAAACCGCAAGGGATCGACCGGCGCGCTGACCGGATTGATGCGAGAGCTTGAGACGCTGCGCGATTTCTTTGCCAGCGCGACCATCGCCTCCATCGTCGATGTGCCGTTTGCGCTGATCACGCTGGCGCTGATCTTCGTGATCGGCGGGCCGGTCGTGCTGGTGCCCATATGCATCATCCCGCTGGTCATATTGTCAGGCTGGCTGCTGCAGCCAGTGCTCGACCGGCTGTCGGCCAAGGCCATGAAGGACGGGCTTGGTAAGCAGAGCGTGCTGGTGGAAACGATCGGCGGGCTGGAAACGGTAAAGGCCAGCGGTGCCGCACCCATGCTGGAACGGCGCTGGGACGCGGCGCTTCAGGATCATGCGTCGGTCTCGATGCGGCAGCGGCTGGTGTCGAACCTTGCCGTCACTTTGGCGCAGGCAGGCCAGATGATGAGCTATATCGGTGTGGTCATCGTCGGTGTCTCGCGCATCGAGACGGGCGATCTGTCGATGGGCGGGCTGCTCGCCTGCTCCATCCTTGCAGGCCGCGCGGTCGCGCCGCTGACACAACTGACGCAGCTTTTATCGCGCATGGCCGCCACGCGGACCGCCTATGCCCAGATCGACCGCATGATGCAGGCTGAGAGCGAGGACAATGACGAGCGCCGCCTCGACCCCGGCGCGATGCGGGGTGAGCTGGAACTGCGCGACGTGTCCTTCACCTATCCCGGCGGGGCCAAGGCGCTGGACGGCGTATCCTTCCGCATCGAACCGGGTGAAAAGGTCGCGATCATCGGGCGCGTCGGATCGGGCAAGTCGACCATCGCGCGCCTGCTCCTTGGCCTCTATGCCGCGGAAGAGGGCGCGGTGCTGGTCGACGGGACCGAGGTGCGCCAGTTCGAACCGCATGCCTTGCGCGCCCGGATCGGTTCCGCGATGCAGGAAACCGTGCTGTTTTCGGGGACGGTGCGCGACAATATCACGCTGTCGCGCCCCGGCATCGACGACGATGAAATGCTGCGCGCCGCGCGGCTGTCGGGCACGCATGAATTCATGGCCGCGATCCCCAATGGCTATGAACGCCTGCTCGCCGACAGGGGCGAAGGGCTGTCGGGCGGGCAGCGCCAGTCGATCGCCATGGCCCGCGCCCTGGCCGGATCGCCGCCGGTGCTGCTGCTGGATGAACCGACATCTGCCATGGACACGCAGGGCGAGGCGCAATTGCTCGACCGGCTGGAGGCGGAGATCGCGGACAAGACCATGGTCGTCATCACCCATCGCACCCCGTTTCTGCGGCTGGTCGACCGCGTGATCGTCGTCGACCGTGGCAAGATCATTGCCGATGGCAAGCGCGACGCGGTGATCGCGCGGCTGCGCGGACCGGCGGCGGCGCAGGACGGCAATATCACCACGGCCGCGCTGCAGGCGGGAGGGAAGTCATGACCGCTCTTCTGGAAGATCGCATGGCCGAACTGCCCCCGGCCAAGGCTGCGAACTGGCTGCTTTATGCCGTGTGCGGCTTTGTCGCCGTGTTTCTGCTGTGGGCCGCGTTCGCGCAGCTTGACGTGGCCGTGCGCGGGCAAGGGCGCGTGGTGCCGTCATCGCAATTGCAGGTGGTGTCGAACCTTGAAGGCGGGATCATCGAAAAGATCCTCGTCCAGCCCGGCGAAGTGGTGAAGGAAGGCGATGCGCTCGTCGCGCTCGACCCGACGGAGACCGGCAGCACCCTGTCCGCCGCGCAGGCCAGCACGGCAGCGCTCGATGCCAAGATCGCCCGGCTTGAGGCCGAGGTTCAGGGCCGCGCGCCCAATTTCCCGACCGAGGGGTCGGACGCGCTGATGGAGCAGGTCGCCATCGAACGCTCGCTCTACGCCAGCCGCCAGTCGGATTTGTCGAGCCTTACCAATGCCGCCCGCGCCCGCGTATCGCAGGCCGAACGCAGCGTGGCCGAGGCGCAGGCCGCTGAGAGCGCCCGCCGCGAAAACGCCCGCGCCGCGCAAGACGAATTGAACCTGATCCGCCCGCTGGTCGAAAAGGGTATCGAGCCGCGCCTGTCATTGATCCAGGCCGAAAGCCGCGCCGCCGTGGCGCAGTCTGACCTGTCTGCTGCCAGCGCCGGGGTGACCCGCGCACAGGCTGCGGTGTCCGAAGCCCGCGCCAGCCTCTCGCAACAGGTGCAGGACTGGCGTTCACGCGCAGCGGCGGAACTGGCCAATGCCCGCGGTGAGCTTGCCGCCAAGCGCCAGCAGCAGCCCGCGCTTCAGGGCAGGCTGGATCGCACGACCTTGCGCGCTCCGCTTTCGGGCCGGGTCAATCGCGTGCTGAAATCCACCGTCGGCGGGTCTGTCGCTCCGGGGGAGCCCATTGTCGAGATCGTGCCGTCCGACGAGGTATTGCTGGTCGAGGCGAAGATCCGGACCAAGGATATCGGCTGGATCGCGCTGGGCCAGAAGGCGAAGGTCAACATCACCGCCTATGACCCCACCGTCTATGGCGGGCTGGACGGCGAAGTCGTGACGATCAGCCCCGATGCCCAGATCGACGAGCGCACGGGCGAATCCTTCTATGATGTCGAGGTCCGCACCAGCGCCGAGGCGATCACCGAGGACAATGGCACGCAGCTGCGCATTGGGCCCGGCATGACGGCGGAAGTCGCTTTGATCGGGGAAAAGCGGTCGGTATTGAGCTACATCCTGCGGCCATTCACCCGGCTGAAACAGCGGGCCTTTACCGAATAGACCGCCAAGCCGAGGCGCAAAACAAAAGGGCCGCCGGATCGCTCCGGCGGCCCTTCGTTTTTAAGGCTGCAGTCCCTCAGCCGAGATAGACATCGGCGGCAACGAGCTGCTCGCCATTGTCGAAAGTGATGGTCAGGTCGACATTGCCGTCACCATCGAAGTCGGCCTCAAGGAAGCCTTCGCCAAGGTTCAGCGTGGTGTCCGCCGTCGCCAGCGCCGACAGGTCGATCAGGTCGTCGCCCGAAACGAAATCGGTGATCGTGTCATTGCCGCCGTCCTGGAAGATGAACACGTCAGCGCCGCCATTGCCGGTCAGCACGTTGTCGAGTTCGTTGGCGACGATGAGGTCGCGATATTCGGTGCCGATGGCATTCTCGATCTCGGTGCCATAGGCGATCGAGATATTCTCGTACTGCGTGGCGTAAACGCCTGCGTGGCCCCAGTCGTAATAGATGTCGACCATGTTGCGCTGCATATAGCTGCCCATCACGGCATCGATGGTCGCCTGCGGAATGGGATCGTAGAAATCGACGAAGCCATAGGCTTCCTCGACCGCGTCATTGAGCGACTGCAGCGCCTCTGCCGTGTCGGCGGTGGTGATGTTGCCCTGCCCCGCCGAGGAGAATTCCCCGTCATTGAGGTTGATCACCGAGCCAGCCTCGAAGCCCGAGAAGTCGAGCGTATCGATACCGCCAGCATCATAGATCGACAGATAGGGGTGTTCGTTGACTGAGAAGTCGAACACGTCCTTGCCCGCGGTTGCGTTGAAGCCATAGGTCGTGTCGTCGGTGCGGGTGGTCGGATCGGCGCCGTATTTCTCCTGTGCGACATAGATGTCGTGCATCAGCGGCGTCTGCGGGTTGTTGAAGAAGAACGTGCCCCAGTTAACGATGCGGGCGCCGGTCTGCGCCGCATCCCAGTACGACATGATCGTGTACTGCTCGGAATCCTGCGCATATTCGGCGTAATTTTCATAGCTGAGCGGCAGGTCGGGATCGTAATTGTAGTTACCCGGATGCGACAGGCCGAGCGAATGGCCCAGCTCATGCACGATGGTCGTCGCGCCATAGCCGCCAAGGCTGAGATCGCCGTTCGAATAATTGCCGCGAAACAGCACGCTGCCGTCATCGGCGTAATAGGTCTTGGGGTCCGCCACGAAAACGTCGCCCAGGTATTTATAGCCACCCTGCTCGCTCGGGTAATAGGCGTAGGCCTGCGCCGGGTCCCAGCTATTGGCGAACTGGATGTCGGCGCCAAGGCCGTTCTTCTCGACGAAAGTCACGTCGAGCAGATCGTCCCACAGGTCGATCGAGGCGCGCGCCGCCTCCATCTGCTCAGCAGAAAAGGCCGAGACGCCGTAACCCGCCGAAAAGCCGTAGTTCGGGTTGTTGTAGATACCGATGAGGTCGTGATCTTCCTTGAGGAAAGTGTAGGTGATCACGCCATTGGCAGTCACCTTCTGCGCACGACCGGTGTCGATCTGGTCGACCACGCCATCAAGGTCGTAGATCGGCTTGCCGCGATAGGTGAGACCCAGACCGGCATAATTGTCGAGGTTGAAATCAAGCGGGTCATCCTCACCCGCAGCATCGCTGACGGCGTCACCGATGCCGATCTGTGCCGCGATTTCCGCGCCATGATCGTGACCCAGCGGATCGCCGTATATTTCCATTGTCTTCTTAGCCAAGATATCCTCCACGCGTGCGTCCCGAGCCATACGCAAGGCGTGGGAAGGCTTTCGCCCTCTCCCTCGTGTGCGGCCCTGATGGGAAGGGAGACTACAGGTCAGGTGGCTACGCGCAAGTGCCTGTATGGACTAACAAAATATTTAATGCTGACACTGGTGTTAACCACCTTTCGCGATCAGCCAACGCCTTCAAAAGGTTACGAAAGTTACGAATTCGAACTATTCCGCGAGCGAAAGCCTGTCCCATTGCGAGACACTCCCGATTGGCGCGGGGGTGGGTTTAAGAGGAAATAAACGGTTTCGCTGGCATCCAGATTCGCATGAACGCCATGCCCGACTTCTCGCACGACTTCGCCTATGACGAAGCAGCCCATGCACCCGTTGCCACGGATGGCGGCGAGCAGCAAATTGGCGACATGCTCGCCCCGCGCTGGGCCGCAATGCACAAGGCTGCGGGCGCGCTGGCCGCGCTTACAGGCGCCAGCGTTCCGGGCACCGAGCGCCATGCCGCACTCTATCCCACCACCATGCCGGCCTCTGGCCACAAGGCGATGGAGGAGACTTTGGGCGACCTGTGCGCGATGCTGGAAAACGGGCTCTTCGCCGTGCTGCAGGCCCGCGAACATGGCGCCGACGGCAAGATCGCGGCACGCGCCCTGCTCAAGCGGTTCGAGCGTGAGCGCGACCGGTTGGTCGGCCGCATCCACTGATACCCACAGGCTGAGCCTGTGAAGTGGGCGGGCGCTTGCCCGTTCTCTTTCTGTTCACTACCATCGAGGCATGGCTGATTCGTCCCTTGCCCCGCTCGCGCCCGTGTCTCCGGCATCTCCTGTCGCCAGCGATGTCGCGCGCGGGATCTGCCGGCTGTTCGCGCGCAACGACATCTGGTGCATTCCCGAAATGCCGCTGCCCGGCGGGCGCCGAGCCGATCTGATGGGGATCGATGCCAAGGGGCAGATCGTCATCGTCGAGATCAAGGTCGCGAAGGCGGATCTGCTAGGCGATGCCAAATGGCCCGACTACCTCGAATTCTGCGACCGGTTCTTCTGGGGCCTCTCGCCCGAACTTGATCGCGCCTGCATGGAGACGGAGGGTTTCATGCCCGATCGCTGCGGGCTGATCGTGGCCGATGGCTATGACGCGGAAATCCTGCGCCCCGCGCCTTTGCAGAAACTCGCCCCCGCCCGGCGCAAGGCGCAGGTCGAACGGCTTGCCCGCGCCGCCATGCGTCGCCGCCAGGTGGAAATCGACAGCGCCTGTTCGCAATGGGGCGCAGGCGAATTCGCCTGATGCGCTGAGCTGACGCGCCGAAGCGCCCCGAATCCCGGAAATACCGAGGGCAAATCACGCGCCCTCCCCTATGATCAGATCCGCTTTGCGCTTATGAGCGGGCCATGGGTCTGCCACCTGTCTCCCCCACCGGACTGGTCGCCGCCGGGATTTCCGCGCTGGTGATGGTCGCCATTGTCGCGGTCCGCTACCTGCTCGCTAGCGGTGGCTTTGCCCTGGCGACGCGCTCGGCCCGCCCCGGCCTCTATCGCGGGCTCACCCCGCAGATCCGTACCGAGATCATCTGGTCGCTGGCTTCCGCCGCCATTTACGGCATTCCCGCAGGTATCGTCGCATGGGGCTGGCAGCAGCATGGCTGGACCCGCATCTATGACGACATCGGCGCCTATCCGCTGTGGTATCTGCCGGTTTCGCTCCTGCTCTATCTCTTCGCACATGACAGCTGGTTTTACTGGACCCACCGCTGGATGCACCGCCCGCGCGTGTTCAGGCTGGCGCATGCCGTCCACCACGCCAGCCGCCCGCCCACCGCATGGGCCGCGATGGCCTTCCATCCGGTAGAGGCGCTGACCGGCGCCATCGTGATCCCGGCGCTGGTGTTTTTCGTGCCGATCCACGTCGGCATGCTGGCGCTAGTGCTTACGATCATGACGGTGATGGGCGTGACCAATCACATGGGCTGGGAAATCTTTCCGCGCGCGCTGGTGCGTTCGCGGATCGGGGGCTGGTTGATCACCGCCAGCCATCACCAGCTTCACCATGAACGATATCGCTGTAATTACGGACTATATTTTCGCTTCTGGGATCGGCTTTGCGGTACGGACAATGGTCTCGCGGCCGAGGGTTGGGACGCGCTGGGGGGGCGCAGCTAAATGAAGCACGTGATTCGAATGGCCGCCGTATTGAGCCTTGCTGCGCTGGCAGCGCCCGCACCTGCCGACGATGCCACGTCCACCGCGACCGCAGGCCCTGTAGCCGCAAGCACAGCGAGGCTGGTCGACATCTCGGTCAGCGTCACGGATCTGAGGTCGCGCAAAGGCCAGATCCTCGCCTGCCTCGCCCCCACCCGCACGTCCTTTCCCGATTGCGAGAAAGGCAATGGCCGCGCGCTGGTCATCCCTGCCGATCATGCGGGGCATTTCGAATTCAGGGGCGTGCCCGCCGGCCAATACGCGATCGCACTGCTTCATGACGAAAACGGCAATGGCAAGATCGACAAGGCGCTGATGATCCCGCGCGAGGGTTTCGGCTTTTCGCGCAACGCGCGCTTGCGCATGGGGCCGCCGGCCTTCAAGGATGCCGCCTTTACCGCGGACCAGCCGGATACCAGCCAGTCGATCCGCATGCGCTACATGCTGTAAGAGAGTCGATGCCCAACCCCAATCCCATCGTCCGTTCCGCCCTGTCCATGCCGGGGTCAAATGCCCGCGCGCTGGAAAAGGCGCGCTCGCTTCCGGCAGATTGCATCATCATCGACCTTGAAGACGCCGTGGCGGCAGAGGCGAAGACCGATGCCCGCGCGCTGGTCGTCGAATCGCTGGCGGCAGGCGGGCTGGAGCCGCGCTATCGCGTCGTCCGCATCAATCCGCTCGATGGTGAGTGGGGTGCAGAAGACCTCAGGGCGCTGGCGCATAGCGATCTCGACGCGATCCTCGTGCCAAAGGTTTCCTCGGCAGAAGAAGTCGTCGGCATCGCATCGCAAATGGCGCAGGCCGGATTCCATGGCAATGTCGCGCTGTGGGTGATGATCGAGACGGCAGCATCCGTGCTCGCATTGGAACGCATTGCCGCGACGTCGGAAAGCACGCCGCTTGCCGGGCTGGTGCTGGGCGCAAACGATCTGGCCAAGGAAACCGGCATGCTGAAGACGCCGGGCCGGGAGGCCTTCTCCGCCGTGCTGTCGCAATGCGTGATGGCAGCGCGCGCGCATGGTCTGGTCGCCATCGATTCGGTGCTGAACGCGATCGGCGACGATGACCGGCTGGAGGCCGAATGCCGCCAGGGCCGCCTGCACGGCTTTGACGGCAAGATGCTGATCCATCCCGGCCAGATCGCCATCACCAATCGCGTCTATGCCCCCAGCGATGACGCCATTGCCGAGGCACGCGCCATTGTCGCGGCCTTTGAAGCACCTGAAAACGCAGGCAAAGCCGTGGTAAAGGTGGGCGGCCAGATGGCCGAGGAACTGCACCGCGACGAGGCGCTCGCCCTTCTCGCCCGGGCCGAAGCGATCGCGGCCCGCGAATAGGCGCGAACCTACTCTTCAGGCGGGCGATTTAACCCATTGTTTACCTGTTTCGGCGAAGGTCGAACGGCCCAGAAGGGATCGCATCGTGCGGGCCCGGATTCGGCTGATGAAGGATGGGGTCTGCCTGTGGATACGCTGCGCTTCTTTTCCGATACGGCCGGCACCGATGCCCAGTGGCATGACGATCCGCTGGACCTGACCGGCTTTGAACAATTCGCAGAGGAAGACGCTTGCACCGCGCCCCCGCCCGCCATCGGGCAGGACGAGCGCCGCATGCAGGTGCGCGCCTATAATTTCTGGGCGGGCCTTTTGGGCGATGCCGACTTCCCCGAGATTGCGCGCCTCGATCCCGGCGGGCATCCCGATTTCGGCCCGCATTCGGTGCTGCTCGACCTGTCCGAAGGGCTGGACGATCCGCGCATCGTGCATCTGGGCGATCTGCTTTCAAAGGCTTGCGGCTCGACCCTGTCGGCAGGGCCGGTGCCGCTGTCGCAGCTTTCGGGCAATTGCCTGCTGTCGCGCATCACCGACCATTATTGCGAGCTGATCGCCAATCGCGCCCCCATCGGGTTCGAGGCGGAATTCGCCGCAGGTCCGGGCCGGCTCTCGATCTATCGCGGCATATTGCTGCCCTTTTCCTCCAACGGCCAGACCATCGACCACGTCTATGGCGTGCTGAACTGGAAAGAGCTGGTCGACGAGGAAACCGCACAGCAGCTTGCCCGCGACATGGAGCAGGCTGAGCATGCCAATGACGGCGACGATACCACTCCTTGGGGCGGCAAGATCAGCGAGCCGACCGCGACACGCATGCGCGCCATGTCGCCCGTCGGTTTCGACGACCTCGACGAGGACGGCCCCGAATTCACCCTGCTGATGGCGCGCCGCCTCAGTTCCGGCAATGTCGTGCTGCTGGGCGAGGTTCCGCCCGACAATGCGCTGGTCGAACGGCT
Source organism: Croceicoccus mobilis (assembly GCF_001661965.1). Lineage (GTDB taxonomy): Bacteria > Pseudomonadota > Alphaproteobacteria > Sphingomonadales > Sphingomonadaceae > Croceicoccus > Croceicoccus mobilis. The sequence continues at coordinate 782,098 of NZ_LYWZ01000022.1, read as the reverse complement.
TGCCCGCCGGATGAAGCTGCCCCAGATCGATTGATCCGGCTTCGGGTATCGGCGCCCTTGCCGGACCCGTTGCGCTGCTCCATCGTTGGCCGGTCATGATCCCCTTCGGACCACCGCCCGCCATATTCCCCTTTTTCGGCTATCGCAGCGCCACGCGCCTGCGCATCGGCGCCCGCGCCCTGCGCGCGCGCCAGCCGCGCTGGGACCATGCTTCCGATTTCGCGAAGATCCGCGCGCTCCTTTCGCACTTCGCCTCGCGCGAGGTGCCCGGCCTTGCCGTCACGCTGGAAATCCGCGCACCCGATGGCAGCACCTCCATCCATGAGACGGTGACCGACAAGGAAGGCTATGCCCTCTTCGAGATCGCGCTGGACGACTGGCCCCGTCCTGCCGTCACCGCATGGGAAACGGTACGTTTTGGCTGGCGCAACGAAAACGGCGACCAATGCGCCGAGGGTTTCGTGCTCGCGCCCGGCAGCGATGCCGATCTGGCGGTCATATCCGACATCGACGACACCATCATCGAAACCGGCGTTACCGGCGGCATCAAATCGGTGCTGCGGAACTGGCGGCGCCTGCTGGCGCAGATGCCATCCGAACGCACGCAGGTGCCGGGCACCGATCTGCTTTACGGCGTGCTCGCAGGGGGCAGGCCCGTGCCCGCCAATGATCCCGATCCCGGCATGCGCCTGCCTGCAACGCATCATCCGTTCTTTTATGTGTCCTCCTCGCCGTGGAACCTGTTCTTCTATCTCACCGCCTTCCTCGAAAGCCGGGGCCTGCCGGTCGGACCATTGGAACTGCGCGACTGGGGCCTCAATCGCGAAACCTTCGGATCGGGCAGCCATGGCGCGCACAAGACGGGGGCGATCAAGCGCCTGCTCGACACTTTCGCCGATACGCGCTTCGCCATGATCGGCGATGACACGCAGGGCGATCTGGTCGCCTTTTCCCATGTCGCGCACGAACGGCCGGGGCGCATTGCCGCGATCTTCATCCGCAAGGCAGGCGATCCCCATTCGGCCGAAGAACTGGAGGCCATCAGCAGGATCGAGGCGGCAGATGTGCCGCTGTGGATGGGTGACAGCTTCATGGTCGGCGATGCGTTTCTGGCGCAGATCGGCCTGTCGCAGGACCATGAGGCCGAACGCATCGTCGAGACCGCACAGAAAAAGGGCCGCGACGACACCGAAGCCCCCTGATGCGAATGCGCTTTCTTCCGGGACATCCAAGCCACCCGGCTTGAGCCTGTAGCCCCGGCACCTTAAGCCGGTGTTCACACGATGAAAGGCAGGCAAGGCAACTTGGACGCCATGGACCAGATGCCCGACACCGATTTACAGGCGCAGCACGCGCTCGCGCTCAGACGCGCCTGTCGGCGCGTGCTTTCGTTCGCGCTGGCGGCGATCGCGCTGGTCCTGTTCAGCGCCCGTCCCGCCATGGCGCAATCCATGCTGCGCGATGCCGAGACCGAGGCATTGCTGCAGGACATGGCCGAACCACTGGTCGCAGCCGCCGGGCTCGATCCGGGGAATGTCGATATCATCCTTTTGCAGGATCCATCCGTGAACGCCTTCGTGGCGGGCGGACAGGCGGTTTATATCCATTCGGGCCTGATATCCGAAGCGGACAACGCGCTGGAAGTGCAGGGCGTCATCGCGCACGAGCTGGGCCATGTCACCGGCGGCCATGTCATCGGCATATCGGGCGGCGCGAAAGCGGCCAGCAATATCTCGATCCTCTCGCTCCTGCTCGGTGTGGCGGCGGCAGCCGCTGGCGGCGGCGAAGCCGCGATGGGCGTGATCGCGGCGGGCCAGCAGGCCGCGCTGGGCAAGTTCCTCGCCTTTACCCGCGGGCAGGAATCGGCGGCAGATCTTGCCGGGGCGGACTATTTGTCAAAGGCCGGGCTGTCCGGACGCGGCAGCCTCGAATTCTTCAAAAAACTGCAGGCGCTCGAACATCGCGCGGGCTATTACGCGAAGAGCGAGGACACGTTCTACCGCACCCACCCTCTATCGCGCGACCGTATCCAGACGCTCGAATATCTCTATCAGCAGGACCCTTCATGGGATGCCCCGTCGGACCCGGATGTCGAGCGGCGCTTTCAGCGGATCAAGGCGAAACTCGCTGGCTATCTTTCCAAACCGGAAGACACGCTGCGCACCTATCCCGCCAGCAACCAGACCGTGCCGGCCCATTACGCCCGCGCCTATGCCTATCACAAGGAAGCGAAATTCGCCGACGCGCTGAAAGAGGTGGACGCGTTGATCGCGGATGCGCCCGAGGACCCCTATTTCCTCGAACTGCGCGGGCAGGTGCTGCTGGAAGCGGGCCGCCCGGCGGAATCGCTCGCTTCGCTGAGGAAGGCGGTGGAGATCACGCGTTTCCAGCCGCTGATCGCGACCATGCTGGGCCATGCGCTGATCGCGACCGAGGATAAGGGCAATTACGACGAGGCCGAGCGCGTGCTGCGCGCCGCCGTGTCGCGCGACCGCCTCAATCCGCAGGCTTGGTACCTGCTTGGCCGGATCTATAATTCGCGCGGCGATACCGCCCGCGCGCGTCTGGCCAGCGCGGAAACCCAGATCATGACCGGCGACCCCGGCGCTGCGCTGTCGAGCGCGGAAATGGCGGCCGCCTCGCTTCCCGAATCCACGCCCGACTGGCTGCGCGCGCATGACATCGCAATGGAAGCGCGAACCCGGATTGAACAGCGATCAAAGCGAAGGTAATCGAGGCCCATGACCATCCGCATCTCTCCGCTTCGCCTGATATTGATCGCCATTGTGCTGGCGCTGGTCGTGTTGGGTGCGTTCTGGGCGCTGCGCGCGCAGGATAGCGCGGCCGCGGCCAGCGACGATGCCGCCATGAAGGCCAGCATCGCGGCGGGCGGTTTCTCGGCAGAGGAAGAGGCCGCGATCGGCGCGATGGTGCGGCGCTATATCCTTGAGAACCCCGAAATCCTGCCCGAAGCCGTGGCCGAACTGCAGCGCCGTCAGGCGGAAAAGCAGCTGTCGGATGCAGGCGACGGGTTGATGAAGCCCTTCCCCGGCGCGATCCTCGGTAATCCGAAGGGCAGCAAGGTGCTGGTCGAATTCAGCGATTACGCCTGCGGCTATTGCCGCCAGTCGGTGGAGGACGTGAAGGCCTTGGTCGCTGCCGACCCCGAGCTGATGGTCGTGATCCGCGAATTCCCGATCCTCTCTCAAGGTTCGGTCGAGGCCGCGAAAATGGCGCTGGCCGCTGCCGATCAGGGCAAGTTCGCCGCGTTCCACGAAGCCATGTACGCACAGGGCCGCCCCACCGATGCCGCGATCGAAGCCGCGGCCAGGCAGGCGGGCCTCGACATGACGAAGGCCAGGGCATTCGCGTCGAGCGAAGCGGTCATGGCCGAGATCCAGCAGAACCATCAGTTCGGCCAGCAGCTCCAGATCGACGGCACCCCGGCTTGGGTCACGAATGAGCAGCTGATGCAGGGCGCGGTCGGCATGTCGGCGCTGCGCACCGCGCTCTATCCCGAAAAGCGTTGATCCGCGCGTGGGCAGCATGGGCGGCGCTGGGCTGCGCCGCCCTGTGCGCCCCGGCGCAAGCGCAGGACACAGGCGATAACGCTTACGCCCGCATGCAGGCGCTGGACGCGCATATCCAGACCATCGGCTGGCGCCTCGTCAGCAGTAACGCGCCCTTTTGCAAGCGCACCCATCCCGCCATCGGCCTGCTTCTATCCGACAGCAAGAGCTGGAAAGACCCCGAAGCCATGCAAGCGGCATTGGGGCTTTCCAATGAGATCAGCGTCGGCGCGGTCGCGGCAGGCTCTCCGGCATGGGCGGCGGGGCTGCAATCGCGTGATCCGGTGCTGGCGCTGGCAGGCATGGACCGCTTTCCCGAAAGCAAGGCGGGCGATTATCGCCGCCTGACCGCGCTGCATGATCGGATCGACAAGGCGCTGCAGGACAAGGGCACATTGTCCATCACCGTCGATCGGGCAAGCGGCGCGAAAACCCTCTCCATTCCCGCCGAGACCGTCTGCGCCAGCCGGTTCGAGATCACGTCGAACGGCCGCTCGGCCAAGGCGGACGGGCAGCGGGTGCTGGTATCGGAAAGCCTGGTCGATGAGCTGACCGATGAGGAAACTCTGGCCGCCGCCATCGCGCATGAGCTGGCGCACAACCTCTTGCGCCATCCGCAAAAGCGCACCGAGGAAGGCAAGGGCTGGGGCAAGATCCGCCATAATGAGCGGGAGGCCGACCGCCTTTCGGTCTGGCTGCTGGCCAATGCGGGATACGACACCGATGCCGCCGTGCGCTTTCAGCATGACTGGATTCGCCCGCGCGATCAGGGGATATTCGCCCCCACCCATGATGCGTGGGACGAACGCATCGAAATCATCGAGCAGGAGCGCGCCCTGATCGCCGATCTGGCCGCACAAGGGACCCCGCCGGGCAGCTTTGACTGGTCGGGCCGCTTTCCCATGCGCCGCGAGGACGCAAAGCCCTGAAACGCCCTTCGGGTACGCCGAAACGAGCCGGAGTTTCCATGGGGCGAGATTTCCTCACCGCTTTGGTAACTGTTTAAGATGCCGCGTTTCGTCTATTGACGGGCGATTATGGCTGTCCTGCCCGTTCGTCCAGCACCGTTTTTCGCGGACAAGAACCGCGCCTTCTGGCGCCTGCAGTCGCTGGGCTGGGGCGGCGCGATGCTGCTGCGCGCGATGTCGAGCCTTGCCAATGCGCAGCCGCTTTCCTTCCTGCTGATCGTGCTGGTGGCAACGCTGACCGGCTTTTCGATCAGCCTTATCCTCTCGGTCATCTTTCGCGCGCTGATCGGGCGGCGCGCGATCGTGACATGGGGCGCGACCGCGCTGGTGCTGGCAGGCGCGGTGTCGCTTTATGCGTTCATCGATTCATGGGTGATCTCGCTCTATCGCCCGGCCTCCGATCCGGGGTTCGCCTCGCTGTTCATCGGCGTATTCTACCTCGACCTGACCCTATTGGGCGCATGGTCGGCGCTGTACTACGCGATCAATTTCTTCCTGACGGTGGAGGAGCAGAACGACCGGCTGACCGCGCTGGAAAATCAGGCGACGAGCGCGCAGCTTGCCATGCTGCGCTATCAGCTCAATCCGCATTTCCTGTTCAACACGTTGAATTCCATCAGCACTCTGGTGCTTTTGAAGCAGACCGAGCCTGCGAACGCGATGCTGTCGCGACTTTCGAGCTTTTTGCGCTATACTCTGGTCAATCCGCCAACGGGCCGCGTCACGGTTGCGCAGGAGATCGATACGCTCAAGCTCTATCTCGACATTGAACGCATGCGCTTTGAAGAGCGGCTTCGCACGAGCTTTGCGATCGATGATGACGCGCGCGAGGCGCTGATGCCTTCGCTGCTGCTGCAGCCGCTGGTCGAAAACGCGATCAAATATGCCGTCAGCCCGCAGGAATCGGGGGCCGAGATCTCGGTTTCAGCAGAGCGGCTCGGCGCGAATCTGCGGATCACGGTGGCCGATACCGGGCCGGGCCTGCCGCATGGGATGAAATCCGAAGACGTGGTCGGCGTGCCGCATCAGGGCACCACGGTCGACACCCGTCATTCCACTGGCGTCGGGCTTGCCAATATCCGCGAACGTCTGGCGCAGGCCTATGGCGAGGATCACCGATTCGAGATTCGCTCGCGCCCGCAGGACGGCTTTGCCGTGATTATCGAGCTGCCCTTCGAAACGGTCGAGGAAAACGCTTCGTCGCCCGCAAGAACCAGCCCGCCTGCCCCTGCGAACGCTTCGGCGCGTTCAGTCATCTCGCAGCCAGAAACCATGTCCTAGCCCGCTCGTTCATTCCCTGAATCCCTCTTTTAGGAACCGCCGCATGAGCATTCGCACCATCATCGTCGACGACGAGAAGCTGGCCATCCAGGGCCTCCAGCTCCGGCTCGAGCAGATCCCCGACATCGAAATCATCGCCACCTGCGCCAACGGGCGCGAAGCGATCCGCGCCATCAAGACCGAGAAACCCGATCTCGTCTTCCTCGACATCCAGATGCCCGGCTTCGACGGGTTTTCGGTCGTGAAGGGCGTAATGGGCATCGACCCGCCGCTCTTCATCTTCGTCACCGCCTATTCCGAACATGCGCTCAAGGCGTTCGAGGCCAATGCCGTCGATTATCTGATGAAGCCGGTTGAGGAAGACCGCCTTGCCGACGCGGTCAGCCGCGCGCGCACGCGCCTTGCCGACAAGAAGACAGCCGAGGAAGTCGAGAAGCTCAAGAACGTGCTGGCCGAAGTCGCGCCCGACGCGATGGACGCGATGCCCGAAGGCGAGGAAACCGCCACCGGCCGCTTCGAAAAGATGCTCAACGTCAAGGATCGCGGCCAGATCTTCCGCGTCGATGTCGACACGATCGAGCATATCGAGGCCGCGGGCGACTATATGTGCATCTACACCGGCGACAATTCGCTGATCCTTCGCGAGACGATGAAGGACCTCGAACGCCGCCTCGATCCGCGCCATTTTCAGCGCGTCCACCGCTCGACCATCGTCAATCTCGACCAGGTGCGGCAGGTGAAGCCGCACACCAATGGCGAATGCTTCCTCGTACTGGGCTCCGGCGCGGAAGTGAAGGTTTCGCGCAGCTATCGCGACGTGGTGGCGCGCTTCGTTCACTAGTTGGTTTGGCCCCTCAAACGCCGGGCGCGGCCCATCCGGGCCGCTTGGCTTCGCGCCAATAAGGCGCGGCGGCCGGTCGGCCTTGCGGGTGTCGCTGTCGCGCCCCGGTAGATCTTGCTTCGATCCCTCAAACGCCGGGCGCGGCCCATCCGGGCCGCTTGGCGGCGCGTGCCGGATGCGCGCTGGCCCATGGCGACCCGGCTGATCGCGGGGGCTAATCGCGGCTCTCTATCTTGAAGTCGGCGCTGAAACACCGCATCTGGCGCGCATGACCGAATTCACCCTTACCGGCTTCGACCTCGACGCCTTCATCCGCTCCACCCTTGCAGAGGATCTGGGCGAAGGCCTTGAAGGCGGCGGGCGTGACGTCACCAGCGAAAGCGTCATTCCGGCGGATGCCCGGTTCACCGGCGTGATGGACAGCCGCGATGCGATCACGGTCGCAGGCCTGCCCATCGCCGCCGCCTTCTTCACCGCGCTCGACCCCGACTGCGAGATCGAGATGCTGGTCAAGGACGGCGAGAGCGTGGAAGCGGGCACCGATCTGATGCGCATTTCAGGCAATGCCCGAGCGCTTCTCACTGCCGAGCGCAGCGCCTTGAATACGGTGCAGCACCTGTCGGGCATCGCGACAATGACGGCGCAATATGTCGCCGCGATCGGCGGCAAATGCGCCCTGCTGGATACGCGCAAGACCATTCCGGGCCTGCGTTTCCTCGAAAAATACGCGACCCGCATGGGCGGCGCGCAAAATCACCGCATGGGTCTGTGGGACGCGGCGATGATCAAGGACAATCATGTCGCCGTTGCAGGCGGGGTCGGCCCCGCCGTGGCCCGCGCCCGCGATGCGGGCGTTGCCAATATCATCTGCGAGGTCGACAATCTCGACCAGATCGAACCTGCATTGGAAGCGGGCGCGACGCATCTCCTGCTCGACAACATGATCCCGCCGGTGCTGCGCGAAGCGGTCGCCATCATCAAAGAACGCGTGCCGACCGAGGCTTCGGGCGGCGTGACGCTGGAGACGATTGGCGCAATTGCGGAGACGGGCGTCGACTACATCTCGGTCGGACGTCTCACCCAAAGCGCTCCGGCTGCGGATATCGGCCTCGATCTCGCCCCGGCGTAGTGGAATTAACCATCTATCCGCGTCTGGCAGCGAAGAATTCCCTCAACAGGCTTGCCGCCTCATCCTCGCCGATTCCGGCATAGGTTTCGGGTCGGTGCAGGCTTTCCAAACGGTCGAACAGGCGGGGCCCATGCTCCACCGCGCCACCTTTCGGATCTGACGCCCCGTAATAGACCCGCCCGATCCGCGCATGCTGGATCGCGCCTGCGCACATGGGGCAAGGCTCCAGCGTGACATAGAGGTCGCAGCCTGCCAGCCGTTCATCGCCCAGCTTTGCCGCCGCCGCGCGAATCGCCAGCATTTCGGCATGGGCAGTTGGGTCGTGCATGGCGCGCGGGGCGTTATGGGCGACGGCGATCACCTCCCCGTCCTTCACCACCACTGCGCCCACTGGCACTTCGCCCGCATCGGCGCCTTGCCGCGCGGCGGCCAGCGCCTGCGCCATGGGTTCGGGAAGCGGCCATCTCGTCATCAGGCGGGGGCTTGCCCGAATCGGCCGATCAGGGCAATGGCAGGGCTGAAAGCGCGGTTTCGCTTCGGTGACCGGTGCGATCGCTTGACGATTCGCACCTTGGCCGCTATGCGCGCCGCTTTCCCCGGCAATGCCTGTTTTGGGCGGTCGGATTCATCGGATTCTTTGAAAGCGAGTTGTAAGCCATGTCGCGCATCTGCGAACTGACCGGCAAGGGTCGCCAGATCGGCCACAATGTGAGCCACGCCAACAACAAGACCAAGCGCGTCTTCCTGCCCAACCTGCAGAACGTCACGCTGATGAGCGAGAAGCTGGAAAAGAGCTTCAAGTTCCGCGTTTCGACGCAGGGCCTGCGCTCGGTCGAGCACAATGGCGGTCTCGACAACTGGCTGCTGAAGACCAACGACAGCAAGCTGTCGGCCCGCGCTCTCAAGGTGAAGCGCGAGATCGTCAAGGCTGCCTGAGGCGCTGAAAAGGTGACGTCCCCGCCGCCGGCTTAAAGTCGCGCGGGGTCCACCTCCAGCTCCAGCAGCTTGGTCGACTGCAGGATACGCTGCTGGTTGTCGTCCGACACCAGCCAGACCCTCAGCCTTTCGGCCCCGTCTTCATTCGTGAACGGGGCCGTGGCTATCCCCTCGTAATTATCTGACAGGGCGCCGCCGATGATCTCGGCGACCGGCTCTGCGCGCCATAGCCCGGCGGCACGGATGTCGCGCGGATCGGCAATCGCGATCAGATTGCGGAATCGCATCGGAAACCGCAGCACCCGCCCCAGCACCAGCACCCGCCCGTCGGGCAGGTTGGCAAGGCCCACCGGCTTGTAATCGCCCGGCATTTGCAGATGCGCCATGACCGGCTCTGCGCCCGACAGCGGATCGCGCGGGAACAAGAGCGCAGGAAATGTGCGGTCGACGCCCTTGTCCCGCACCTCTCCCAGCACCAGGAACCGGCCATCGGGAAGGCGAGTCATGGCTTCGGATCCGACATTTTCGGGCCAGTGCGCCATGGCCGCGGGTTCGGTATCGCCACTGCGGCTGCCATCCGCCGCATATCGCACGATGCGGTTGTCGGTTTCCATCGCGCTCCAGCTGGTGGCGGTGGCGGGATCGACCGTCACGGTTTCGGTATCGCCGATCTCTGTCAGCCTGGCCGGATCGGTGGCCGAAAGCCCGACCTTATGCGGCTTGCCGCTCCCCGGCAGGGCAATCACGATCCGCGAACCGCGATCACCCAGTGCGAGCAGGCGGCCGTCGGGCAAGATATCCAGCCCCGAAAGCCCGGCCACCACGGCGGGATCGCCTTCAAGCCGCCATGCGCGGGAAAGCGTGAACGGCTGCAGCGCCTCGATCTCCGCAGCGTCGGCGGTGATGGGGCGGAACGCGATGGCCTGCGATCCGGTGGGCTTCAGCAGCGCGGACCGGTGCCAGACGATGAAGAGCACAAAAGCGGCGAATGCCGTCACCAGCATCGCGCGCAGAAACCAGCGACGCCCTACGCCCATGCGCGAAACGCTCAGCTAGTTCTGCGGGCCGGTGAAGAGCAGCGGATCGAGCCGCGCGTCACCCCACATCATGCTCCAGTGCAGATGCGGTCCGGTGGCGCGACCGCTGCTGCCCACCTTGCCCAGCAGCTGACCCTGCGTGACCCGATCGCCCAGCTTCACATCCAGCTCCTGCGCATGCAGGAACGCGCTGTTGAGGCCGTGGCCATGGTCGATGATGAGCAGCTTGCCCTCCAGGGAGAATTCGTCATTCGCGGCCAGCACGACCGTGCCGTCGGCAGGCGAGACGAAAGGCACGCCCGCGCCGGGCGCAACGTCGAGGCCGGTGTGATAGGACCCCGGCTCTCCGCGATAGATGCGCTGCGATCCGAACAAACCCGAAATGCGGCCCTTTACCGGCCAGATGAAATGCTGCCGCCAGCCATCCGCCCCGGTGCGCATGTCGCGCGCGGCGTGGATCTGCTCCAGCTCGGGCATGCGGATCTTCATGAAGGCTTCGCTGGGCCCGCTCTTGCGGCGCGCGACATTGATGCGTTCGATCCGCCAGTCGCGCGGCTTGATCGTCAATGTCTGCGTCACGACCGATCCATCGCTGCGTTTCGCGGTCAGCGTGGTCGCCCCGCCTGCATCGCGGTCGAAGGCAGCAAGGAACTGGCGATCGTCGCCCAGCGGCACCGGCGCATCGCCCAGCATCAGCGATATCGTGCCGACAGGCGCAGTGCCGCGGATCCAGCCGCCCTGTTCCAGCTCGCCAGCAAACTGGATGACGCCGGGCGGCAATGTGGCAGGCTGAGGGGCCGGGGCTGGGGCTGGTGCCGGGGCGGGCGCCGGTTTCGGCGCGGGCGCAGCGGCGGCAGCCTGCTGCCCCTCTACGGCGGCGACATCATAGGAATGGGGAACGACGGTGCATGCCGCCAGCGAGGCGGCAAGCGTAAGCAGCAGGGCGTGCTTCATCCCTGCGGGTGCAGGCGCTGCGTCGCGATTTCCGCGCTGGCAAAGGCTTCCTGCCTTTCGACACACCAGTAACGCAGCATGTCGAGCGGGATGGGAACGCCGGTGACGGAACAGACGACATGATCGCCGGGAGTCATCTGGCGAAAGCCATTGGGGCCATAAAGGAGCCGGGCAGGGCCGGTGGAGGAATTCATAAGCATGGGTCCAAGTTAGCGATCCACGGCCCTTAAAACAATGATTGCTGCTCAGGCCCGCCCTTATTTGCCTCTGCCCGCCGCGCAGGTTTGGCTCGGGGCTTCTTTGGCGCGGGGGGCGCGGGCGGCGGGGTCGCGCCATCTGTAGGCGCCGTATCGATGGTGCCATCGCGGAACCGCAGCGTCAGCATGGCTTCCCCGGCAGCGGCAGCGCGATTGGTGATGGTATCGCCGCCAGCGCCCGTGACCACGGCATAACCACGTTCCAGCGGGGCATAGGGATCGAGCTGGCCCAAAAGCCGCGCGGTCGCCGTCAATTGCTCACCCCGGCGCTGCTGGATGCGGGTCACCAGCCGGTGCGTATCGGGCATGGCGGCAAGGCGGCGGCGCTCTTCCGCCACTTGCCGGGTCAGCACGGCGGGGCGCAGGAAGCCGCTCGCTTCGGACAGCCGCCCCTGCGCACGCGCAGCACGGGTGGCAAGGCCGCGGCGAAGCCTCTCGCCCAACTCGTCCACCCGCTGCGCGCGTTCGGCCACGATCGCGCGCGGGTCGGGCAGGCGCTGGCTCCAGTTCGCCAGCCGTTCGCGGGCCAGCGACACGGGCCGCGCCACGCCGCGCCGTTTCCTGAGGCCCAGCTCAATCAGTGCATTGGCTAGCTCTGCGCGCACCGGCACTGCCAGTTCGGCAGCAGCCGTGGGCGTGGGCGCGCGCAGATCGGCTGCGAAATCGGAAAGCGTCGTATCGGTTTCATGGCCCACGGCGGAGATGACGGGGATCGGGCTGTCCGCGATGGCGCGCACCGCGACTTCCTCGTTAAAGGCCCATAGATCCTCGATCGAACCGCCGCCGCGCGCGACGATCAGCACATCGGGGCGCGGCACCGGCCCGCCCCCCGGTCCATTGGGCTGGATCTGCCCGAAGCCGCGCACGGCAGCCGCCACCTGTTCGGCAGCGCCCTTCCCCTGCACCATCACCGGCCAGACAACGACACGGCTGGGGAAACGGTCGCCCAGACGGTGCAGAATGTCGCGAATCACCGAACCGGTTGGCGATGTCACCACGCCGATCACATTGGGCAGGAACGGCAGGCGGCGCTTGCGTTCGGGCGCGAACAGCCCTTCGGCCTGAAGACGGCCTTTCAGCTTTTCGAGCAGCGCCAGCAAAGCGCCCTCGCCCGCGATTTCCATCGAATCGATGACGATCTGGTATTTCGACCGGCCCGGATAGGTGGTGATCTTGCCGGTCGCGACGACCTCGATCCCGTCTTCGGGCATAAAGGACAGGCGCTGCGCATTGCCGCGCCACATCACCGCGTCGATAACCGCGTTCTCGTCCTTCAGCGCGGCATACATGTGGCCGCTCGCCGCGCGTTTCACGCCCGACAATTCGCCGCGCAGGCGCACATGGCCGAAGCGATCCTCGACCGTGCGCTTCAGCGCGTTCGAGATTTCGGACACGGAGAGCGGCTCGGCGTTGTCGCCCGGGCGCTCACGCGCTAGGAGCGGCGCCTCTTCGTATGAGCCGGAATAAGAGCGGGGACCTCTAGCCAATGAACATCCTTCTGATCGGGTCGGGCGGGCGCGAACATGCGCTGGCATGGCGACTGGCGCAATCCTCGCTCCTGGAAGATGGGGACAGCCTGTTCATCGCACCCGGCAATCCGGGCATGGCGGAATGCGGCACGCTCGTCACCCTCGACGTGGCCGATCATCCACGGGTCATCGAATTCTGCGAGGAACGCTCCATCGGCCTCGTCGTCGTCGGGCCCGAAGCGCCGCTGGTGGCGGGGCTTGCCGACGATCTGCGCGGTGCGGGCGTATCGGTGTTCGGGCCAAGCAAGCAGGCAGCGCAGCTGGAAGGCTCGAAAAGCTTCACCAAGGTGCTGTGCGACGAGATGGAGATCCCCACCGCCGCCTACGCCCGCGCCGATTCGAAGGACGTGGCGCTGGCCGAGCTGGCGAAATTTGCCATCCCCGTCGTGATCAAGGCTGACGGCCTCGCCGCGGGCAAGGGCGTGATCATCGCTGAAACCGCGAAAGAGGCTCATGACGCGATCCTCGACATCTTCTCCGGCCGCTTTGGCGATGCCGGCACCAGCGTGGTGATCGAGGAGTTCATGACCGGCGAGGAGGCGAGCTTCTTCGCCCTCACCGATGGCAGCACGATCATCCCCTTCGGCTCGGCCCAGGATCACAAGCGCGTGGGCGAAGGCGATACCGGCCCCAATACCGGCGGGATGGGCGCATACAGCCCCGCCCCCGTGTTGACCCCCCTGCTGGAAGCACAAGTGATCGAGCGGATCATCGCCCCCACCGTGCGCGGCATGGCGGATCGCGGCACGCCCTATTGCGGCGTGCTTTATGCCGGGCTGATGCTGACCGAACAGGGGCCCAAGCTCATTGAATACAACTGCCGGTTCGGCGATCCCGAATGCCAGGTGCTGATGATGCGGATGGAGGAAGACCTCGGCGAACTGCTGCTCGCGGCGGCGGATTACAGCCTTTCGACCAAGCGCCCCCCGCGTCTGTCGCCGAAAACCGCGCTGACCGTGGTGATGGCGGCGAACGGCTATCCGGGCACTCCCGAAAAGGGCGGCGCCATTCGCGGCATTGACGCGGCCGAGGCAACCGGGGCCAAGGTATTCCACGCGGGCACGAAACTGGACGGCGACACGCTGGTCGCCAACGGGGGCCGCGTGCTCAATGTGACCGCGACGGGCGATAATGTGACCGAAGCGCAGGCCGCCGCCTATCGCGCGGTCGATGCCATCGACTTCGCCACCGGCTTCTGCCGCCGCGACATCGGCTGGCGTGAAGTAGCGCGAGAGGCCGAGGGCTAAGGCCCCCGGCCCTTCAGGATCAGCCCATCTTCTCGCGCACGAGGTCCGACAGGTTCGCTTCGGGCCGCGCGCCGTAATGGCTGATGACTTCGGCCGCCGCGATCGCGCCCAGCGTCAGGCATTCCTTGAGCGGCTTGCCCTGCACATGGCCGTGCAGGAACCCGGCAGCAAAGCTGTCGCCCGCGCCGGTGGTGTCGATCACCTTTTCGACCGGCTGGGCCTCGACTTCGACGCGTTCGTCGCCGCGCACGGCAATCGCGCCCTTTTCGCTGCGGGTCACGACCAGAACGGGCAGCTTGGGCGCGAGCCATTCGATCGCGCCCTCGACATCCTCGGCACCGGTCAGCGCCAATGCCTCGTCTTCGTTCGCAAAGAGGATATCGATCTGCCCGCCCTCGATCAGGGCGCGGAAATCGTCGCCATGGCGGTGGAGGAGGAAGGAATCGGACAGGGTGAAGGCCACCTCGCGTCCGGCTTCGCGGCAGCATTCGATCGCGCCCTGCATCGCGGTGCGCGGCTCGTCCGGGTCCCACAGGTAACCTTCGAGATAGAGCACCTTGGCATCGGCCACCAATGCCGGGTCGATCGAAGTGGCGGACAGGTACTGCGAAGCGCCAAGGAAAGTATTCATCGTGCGCTGACCGTCGGGCGTGACCAGGATCAGGCAGCGAGCGCTGGGCGGTTCGCCTTCGCGCGCCACGGTGGCGTAATGAATGCCCGCGGCGCGGATGTCATGCGCGAACACGCTGCCCAGCTGGTCGTTGGCGACCTGCCCGATAAAGGCGCAGCGGCTGCCGAGCGCGGCCAGCGAAGCGCAGGTGTTGCTGGCAGAGCCACCCGAAATCTCGCGCCCCGGCCCCATCTTGGCGTAAAGCGCCTCCGCCTGTTCCGTGTCGACCAGTGTCATCGCGCCCTTTTCCAGCGCGTTTTCGGCCAGGAAAGCATCGTCGCAAGTTGAGATCACGTCGACGATGGCATTGCCGATGGCGAGAACGTCGAAACGGGGTTCGGTCATGAATTGGCCTCTTGGATAAGCGGAAGTTGTGGGGACCAACGCCCCGACAAGGCAGGAAGTGCCAAGATAATCCCCTGTCGCTAACCGCGACTGGCGTTGACAGCAAGCACCGCGCCCCATCTATCATCCCCCGCATGTCGCAACGCACTCCTCCCACCGGCCTCAAACGCGAGGCTCTGCAATCGCTTTCCATCCCCGGCGCGTTCGCGCTGGGCGCGCTGCAATTGACCGATGGCCGCGTCATCGGCCTGCTTGTGAAAAGCGCGCTCGTCTCGCTCGTCTTGCTGGCGCTGGTGGGATGGGGCGGTTTCACCGCGTTCGAGGCCGCTTTCGCATGGGTCGCGGACAGCGAAAGCACTTGGGTCGCAGGGCTGGGCCAGCTGGTCGCGGTGGTGGCCGCCGTGCTGTCGGCATGGCTGGTGTGGCGGATCATCGCCATGGCGGTGCTGCAGTTCTATGCCGATGATGTCGTCTCGGCGGTGGAGGCGCGGCATTACCCGGCCTTTACTCCGCGCGATGTCCCGCTTTCCGAAGAGATCGGCGCGGCCCTGCGCGGCATGGCGCGCACGATCATCGTCAACGCGCTGGTGCTGCCCATCGCGCTGGCGCTGATCATCACCGGTGTCGGCACCGCCGTATTGTTCATCACCGTCAACGCGTTCCTGCTGGGCCGCGAATTGCAGGAGATGGCGTGGATGCGCCATCCAAACGACGGAACGGCAGCACCGCTGGCCGCAGGGGCCCGTTTCCTGCTTGGCCTTGGCGTGGTAGCGATGCTGGCCATACCGGTCGTCAACCTGCTTGCCCCGTTCCTGGGGGCGGCGGCGGCCACCCATCTCGTTCACCGCGCAGCCACGCGGGCATCTTCACAAGAGGGCTGATGCCAAGAATTTCTCGTCTCTCCCCGGTTCTGGGGCTGATGCTGGTGCCGCTGCTGGCCGCCTGCGCCACACCTGCGGCCAAGCGCTATCCGACCAATTACGGCAATCAGCCGACCATCGGGCAGCGCGTGCCGGTGCCGCCGCAGCAGGCTCCCGCCGTCCCGGCCTCTGGCTTTCGCGCTGCGCCTGTCATGAAGGGGCCGGGCCTTGAAGGGGTGATCGGCGCCGATGCCAATGCACTGACCCGCCTGTTCGGCACACCGCGCCTCGATGTATGGGAAGGCGATGCGAGAAAGCTGCAATTCTCGGGCACGCGCTGCATACTGGACGTGTTTCTCTATCCCCCGCGTCCCGGCGCGGACGAGACCGCCTCATGGGTCGAGGCCCGCCGCAGCGACGGGCGCGATGTCGACCGCGCGGCCTGCGTGGCAGCGATGCGCAGGCGCTAGGGCAAGGCGCGTGATAACCCCGTTTTAACCCTCCTGCACGATAGTCCCTGTCCGGACATCAGGGTTTGAGCGGGAAAAAGCATGAGCATCAATTTCCAGGCCATCACGGCGCAGACCGCCCAAGGCGGCGCGATCAGCGATGACGAAATCATGCAGCTTCGCCGCGAGGGATGGTGCGACGGCCAGATCGGAGAAGCCGAAGCGGCCGCGATCTTCTCGATCAATCATGCACTTGGCACGCGCTCTGCCAGCTGGACCGATTTCTTCACCGAGGCGCTTTCGGCCTATCTCCTGCACCAGCAGCAGCCTGCCGGTTACATGAGCGAGGAACAGGCCGACTGGCTGATCGCGCAGGTCAGTATCGACGGACGCGTCGATTCGATGGCGGAGATCGAACTCCTCGTCCGCATGATCGAACGCGCGAAAAACGTGCCCGACAGCCTCAAGACCTTCGTGCTGGAGCAGCTGGAACGCGAGGTGCTGAGCGGCACCGGCCCGACCCGGTCGGGTGGAGAGCTATCCGACACCCATGTCACCGACGCCGAGGTCGCGATCATGCGCCGCGTCGTGTTCGGACAGGCGAGCGACCGCCCCGCCGCCGTTAGCCGCCGCGAAGCAGAGCTGCTGTTCCGGATTAAGGACGCGACCCTGACCGCACCCAATGCACGGGGCTGGAAACGCCTGTTCGTACAGGGCGTGGGCAATTACCTGCAGGCCTATTCAGGGGCAAATGCGCAGATCAGCCGCGACCGCGCCGCCGAACTCGACAATTTCATGAGCGATAGCGCCAGCAGCGTGTCGCGCTTTCTGCGCCGCATGGCAAAGGCCGTGCCCGATGGCGCCAGCTTGCTCAATCGAAAGAAGGACCGTCCGGACATTTCGGAAATGGTCGCGAACAAGGCGCAGGTCACCGCCAGCGAAAAGGCATGGCTGGACGCGCAGGTCGAGGCGAATGGCGAGATCGACGAATACGACCGCGCCCTGCTCCATTTCCTGGCAGGCGGCGATCCGCCCGCCGCGTGATTATACGGTAAAGCTTTCGCCGCAGCCGCAGCTGCCAGTGGCATTGGGATTGTTGAAAACGAAACCGGCCTGGAAATCGTCCTCCACCCAGTCCATCGTGCTGCCGATCAGGTAAAGCACGCTGGCGCTGTCGATGTAGAACACGCCGCCGGG
This sequence comes from Croceicoccus mobilis, assembly GCF_001661965.1. Taxonomy (GTDB): domain Bacteria; phylum Pseudomonadota; class Alphaproteobacteria; order Sphingomonadales; family Sphingomonadaceae; genus Croceicoccus; species Croceicoccus mobilis. Next base: position 764,829 of record NZ_LYWZ01000022.1, on the reverse strand, counting down.
CGTCTCGATCTTTTCGTCGAACTTCGCTTCCTCGGTCACGTAATCGACCGAATAGGCAAGGCCCGAACAACCCCGGCGCGGGGTCGAAAGCTTTACGCCGATCGCGCCTTCGGGCGCCTTTGCCATGAGATCGGCAACGCGCCGCTCGGCGCTGGCGGTCAGCGTCACGGCGGCCTTGGGGGCGGGGCGGGTCTTGGTGTCGGTCATAATGTCTTCTCCCAAAATTGGGCATTGCCCATCGCCGGATCAAGGGCATAGCTGCCAAAGCCTTCAGCCGCGTAAAGCGCCTTGGCAGGTTCGTTACCGCCCAGCACCTCCAGCGTGATCTTGCACGCGCCGCGCTTTTTCGCTTCGGCTTCGACGGCGCGCATCAGCGCCCGGCCCACGCCCTTGCCGCGTGCATCGGGCGCGACGGCGATGTCGTGGATGTTGATCAGCGGTTTCGCCTTGAAGGTCGAAAAGCCGGTGAAGCAATTGGCCAACCCTACCGCTTTACCGTCAAGCCGCGCCAGCAGCGTGAACGCGCCGGGCTGCGCGGCAAGACCCGCCAGCAGATTGTCCCGCGTCACTTGCGCCAGGGGCTCGCCCCCGCCCATCGGATCGCGGGCATAGACGTCGAGCATGGCCAGCAGGTCCGCGCCATCGGCGGGATCGCCGTAATCGGCCAGCGTGACGGTAAGATCGGCGGTAACGCTCATGACGGGCCTTTACAGCATGCCCAGTTCGAGCTTGGCCTCGTCGCTCATCTTGCCCGGATCCCATGGCGGATCCCAGACGAGATTGACCTCCGCATCGCCCACGCCCGGCACCGCGCCGACGCGAAGCTCGACCTCACCCGGCATGGATTCGGCAACCGGGCAATGCGGCGTGGTCAGCGTCATGGTGACATTGGCATGGCCGCTGTCATCGATGTCGACGCCATAGATCAGGCCGAGATCGTAGATGTTCACCGGGATTTCCGGATCGTAGATCTCTTTCAGCGCGGTAATCACGCTTTCATACAGATCGCCGCCCGGTTCATTGCCGGAAACGCCTGCCGGGCTTTGCTTGAGGAAACCCTCGAGATAGTCCTTCTTGCGGCCCAGCTTATCGCCGGCAGTTTCCCCGGCGCTCTCGTCCACCGCATCGTCGACGCGGGCGCGCGGCGCGGGGGCGACGCTGTCGACCTCTTCGGCAGCCGGTCGGCGCGGCGCGGCGTCGAAAGGCGATGGCGCGACCACGCGGTCGGTCGTTTCATTGGGGTTCTGGTCGTCAGAACTGCTCATGACCCAAAAATCCTCATCGTGCGTTCAATGCCGCGCAGCAGGGCGGCGATATCGTCCTCATCGGAATAGAGGGCGAAGCTGGCGCGAGCCGTGGCCGGCACGCCAAGGTGGTCCATCAGCGGCTGGGCGCAGTGATGCCCGGCGCGGATGGCGACGTTTTCTTCGTCGAGAATAGTGCCGAGGTCGTGCGGATGGATATCGCCCAGCGTGAAGCTGATGATCCCGGCGCTGTCTTCCGGCCCATAGAGCCTGAGCGAATTGATCTTCGCCAGCTCGTCCCGGGCCATCGCGGTCAGGCGCTCTTCATGCGCTTCGATAGCCTCGATCCCGATGCTGTCGACGTAATCGGCGGCAGCGGCAAAGGCGATCGCCTCGGTAATGGCGGGGGTGCCCGCCTCGAAACGCGTGGGCGCGTCGGCCCAGGTCGTGCGCTCGAAAGTCACGCGGTCGATCATCGATCCGCCACCCTGATAGGGCGGCATGGCATCCAGAATATCCTTCTTCGCCCAGAGCGCGCCGATTCCGGTAGGGCCATAAAGCTTGTGCGCGGAGAACACGTAGAAGTCGCAGCCCAGCGCCTCGACATCGACCTTGAGGCGCGGAACCGCCTGGCAACCGTCCAGCAGCAGCTTCGCATCGACCGAGCGCGCCAGATCGGCGGCGGCGGCGACATCGAGCTTTGATCCCAGCACGTTCGACACATGGGCGAGCGCGATGAGCTTATGGCGCTTGCCGACGATGCGGCTCGCCGCCTCGATATCGATGCGCCCGTCCTCGGTCAGCGGGCAAACGTCGATCTCGACCCCGGTCTTTTCGCGCAGCATCTGCCATGGGACGATGTTGGAGTGATGCTCCAACGTCGAGAGCAGGATGCGGTCGCCCTTTTTAAGATTGGCGACACCCCAAGTCGCAGCGACAAGGTTGATCGCCTCGGTCGCGCCGCGGGTGAAGACGATCTCGTCCTCCTGCCCCCCGACGAAAGCGGCGATGCGGCGGCGCGCGGCTTCATAGCCCAGCGTCATTTCGGCGCTGCGGGAATAAACACCGCGATGCACGGTCGCGTAATCGCGGCCCAAGGCGCGGGTCATCGCATCGACCACCGCCTGCGGCTTTTGCGCCGTGGCCGCCGTGTCGAGATAGTGCCACGGCTTGCCATCGGCTGTGACCATGCCGGGAAAATCGGCCTTTCGGGAAAGCAGTTCGGTGGTCACAGTTGCGCGTCCCCCAGCCGGTCCAGCACCTTGCCCAGCAGTTCCTCGGCCTTGGCCTCGTCCTGCATCTCGGCAAAGGCATCGGCGACGAAGGCCTGCACCTGCAGCTTGCGAGCGACCTCTGGCGGAATGCCGCGCGCGGCCATGTAGAAGCCTTCCATCGGGTCCAGCGCGCCGATGGCTGCACCGTGGGCGCATTTCACATCGTCGGCGAAGATTTCCAGCTCCGGCTTCGTGTTCGCACTCGCGCCCTTTTCCAGCAGGATCGCGCGGAAATTCTGTGCCGCATCGGTCTTTTGCGCATCGCGCACGACCTCGATCCGGCCAAGGAAATTGCCGATGGCGCGGTTCCAATGGACGGCACGGATGGTCTGGTTGCTGGTGGCTTCCGGCTCGGCATGGGTCACGCGGGTGACGAACTCACGCGTCACATCGCCGCCGCCGATGGTCACGCCGCCGAATTCGAAATGCGATCCGCGCGTCAGGGTCACCTCGACCTCCAGCCTTGCGTATTCGCTGGCCGAAGCGATGGCGTAGATCTCGGCCCGTGCGCCCTCGCCCAGCGCCAGCCGCACGCGGGTCACGCCGGGGTTGGTGTCGTCCAGCACGAAGCTCTGCACGCTGGTCTCACCGGCAGAAAGCGTAACCTCCTGCCAGTCGTCCAGCACCTCTGCCGTCAGCTCTTTCAGCGCATCGGGATCGGCATAGCGCCAATCCTCGTCACGCGTGGTGGGAAGGGTTGCAAGATCGCTCATGCGACCGCCTCGTAACCCTCACGCTCAAGCTCGAGCGCCAGTTCGGGGCCGCCGGTCTTCACGATCTGGCCCTTTGCCAGGATATGCACCTTGTCGGGCTGCACATAGTCGAGCAGGCGCTGGTAGTGGGTGATCAGCAGCACCGCCTTGTCGGGCTGGCGCATGATCGCATTGATCCCCTCACCCACCGTGCGCAGCGCATCGATGTCGAGGCCGGAGTCCGTCTCATCAAGGATCGCCAGCTTCGGGTCGAGGATGCCCATCTGCACCATCTCGGCGCGCTTCTTTTCGCCGCCTGAAAAGCCGACGTTCACGTTGCGCTTCAACATCTCCATGTCTAGCTTCAGCAGACCCGCCTTTTCCTTGGCGAGCTTGAGGAATTCGCCGCCCGACAGCGGTTCTTCACCGCGCGCCTTGCGCTGCGAATTCAGCGCCTCGCGCAGGAACTGCACGTTGGAAACGCCGGGAATTTCGACCGGATACTGGAAGCCGAGGAACAGGCCGGCGGCGGCACGCTCATGCGGCTCCAGCTCCAGCATGTCCTCGCCGTTGAAGGTCACGCTGCCCTCGGTCACTTCGTAACCGGGACGGCCGCCCAGCACATAGGCGAGCGTCGACTTGCCCGCGCCATTGGGGCCCATGATCGCATGCACCTCACCCGCGCCGACTTCCAGCGTCAGGCCGTTGAGGATCTGCTTGCCGTCAATTTCGGCGTGGAGGTTTTCAATCTTCAACATCAGTCTTCTCTCGGTCCTGCGCGATAGCTGCGGGGCTTGTAGCCCTGCCCTGACCCACGCTTTTGTTCGAAATGCTTCGCTCGCGCTTCGCGGCGGTCACCGATGCGCACGCGCATGCCGGCGGTGATGCGGCCCAGCACCGCGTCCATGTTCTCAAGAATGTCGCTCGCCTTAATGCGCATCACGCGGATGCCCACGGTCTCAAGGCTCTTGTCGCGGCGGGTGGCGAGCGTCTCGTTCTCGCCCTCTTCCTCGACGATGATCGCCATGCCGAGGTTGTGGCAGTTAAAATCGACGATGGCAGAGCCCACCACGGCGAACCGTTTAAAGCTGTATTTGCCCATGTCCGCTTCGGCGAACCTGGCGGCCAATGCCTTGTGCGCCTCGCTGGGCTCGCGCCGCATCTCGCGCGCACGGTCGTGCAGCGTGTCGAGGCGGGATTCGGAAATCTCCCAGCCGCGGCCCTTTTTCTTGATGGCGGGCGCGGCATCGTCCTGCTCGGACGCGGGCTTGATCTGGAGGGTTTTACGGTCGGTCATGATTGCACCTTATGGGCTGCGCGTCGGGCCGCCCTGCGATCCCATGTCTTTCGGATGAAAATGCCAAGCAAAGCGAAAAATAGCGTCGGCGCCAGTATTACAATCGCCCATTGCCACACCGGGCCCAGCAGTTCACCGTAGTAATTCGCCAAATAGTTGCGCGTCAGATGAATAAGCAAAGAACTAGAAGCTAAAACAACGGCCCAGACCAAAAATGCCTTCCAATGGCTCGCGAACATGAATCCACCAACCATTGGCAAGAGCCAATAGAACGTGATCCAGCTCGCACTTAACAGCATCACACGTGATATTTCGTCAGAGCTCATATGATCGGCGGCCTCAGCAGCGGCAGCGAGAATCTCAATCACCCCACGCTCCCCTCAAGCGAGATCGCGAGCAGCTTCTGCGCCTCGACCGCGAATTCCATCGGGAGTTCCTTGAGGACCTCCTTGGCAAAGCCGTTGACGATCAGCGCCACGGCCTCTTCCTCGCCAAGGCCGCGCTGCATCGCATAGAACAGCTGGTCGTCGCTGATCTTCGACGTGGTCGCCTCATGCTCGATCTGAGCCGAGGGGTTCTTCACCTCGATATAGGGCACGGTATGCGCGCCGCATTTGTCGCCCAGCAGCAGGCTGTCACACTGGGTGAAATTGCGCACATTATCGGCATTCGCGCCCACGCGGACGAGGCCGCGATAGGTGTTGTTCGACTTTCCCGCCGAAATACCTTTGGAAATAATGGTCGAGCGGGAGTTCTTCCCGTTGTGGATCATCTTGGTGCCGGTATCGGCCTGCTGGTAATTATTGGTGACGGCGACCGAGTAGAACTCACCCACCGAGTTTTCGCCGTTCAGCACGCAGGACGGGTATTTCCACGTCACCGCGCTGCCGGTTTCCACCTGCGTCCAAGAAACCTTGCTGTTCTTGCCCTGGCACAGCGCCCGCTTGGTCACGAAGTTGTAGATGCCGCCCTTGCCGTTGGCATCGCCCGGGTACCAGTTCTGCACGGTCGAATATTTGATCTCGGCATCGTCCAGCGCGACCAGTTCCACCACCGCGGCATGCAGCTGGTTTTCATCGCGCATAGGCGCGGTGCAGCCCTCAAGGTAGGAGACATAGCTCCCCTCATCCGCCACGATCAGGGTGCGTTCGAACTGGCCGGTGTTTTCGGCATTGATGCGGAAATAGGTCGACAGCTCCATCGGGCAGCGCACGCCCTTGGGGATGTAGACGAAGGTGCCGTCCGAAAAGACCGCGCAATTAAGGGTGGCGAAGAAGTTGTCCTGCATGGGCACGACCTTGCCCAGCCACTTCTTCACAAGGTCGGGGTATTCCTTGATCGCCTCAGAGATGGAGCGGAAGATGACGCCCGCTTCTTCAAGCTCCTTGCGGAAGGTGGTGGCGACCGAGACGCTGTCGAACACCGCGTCCACGGCAACCTTGCGCGCGCCTTCCACGCCTGCGAGCACTTCCTGCTCGGCAATCGGAATGCCCAGCTTGTCGTACACCGCCTTGATCTCGGGATCGAGCTCATCCAGCGATTCCAGCTTCGGCTTCGCCTTGGGCGCGGCGTAGTAATACGCGTCCTGGTAATCGATCGGCGGCACGTTCAGCTTCGCCCAGTCGGGCGGGGTCAGGGTCAGCCAGTGGCGATAGGCTTTAAGCCGCCATTCCAGCATCCATTCCGGCTCTTCCTTCTTGGCCGAGATGAAGCGGACGGTTTCTTCGGACAGGCCCTTTTCGGCAAATTCCTGCTCGATGTCGGAGGAGAAGCCGAACTCATAGGTTTCGAGCGACTTTGCCGCCTCGCGCGCGGCGCGATCCTTCTCGATCGCCTCTTCCTGCGAAGCGCGTGCTACAACGGCCTGATCATTGTTGTCGGACTGGCTCATGCCGCCTCTTCCTCCTTCGCCAGATCGGCGAGTGTAATCCCGGCCAGCGCGCCGCGGATGGCGCGATTGACCTGCGGCCAGTGGGGCCGCACGTTGCAAGTGTGTTCGATGGCGCAGTCACCCCCGCCGGTGTCGCCGCACTGGGTGAGCACGATGGGGCCCTCCACCGCCTCGACGATGTCGGCCAAGGTGATCGCCGCTGCGGGCCGCGCCAGCCTTATGCCGCCGCCAGCCCCGCGCGTGGAGCGCAGCAAACCCGCCGCGCTCAATCGGCTGACCAGCTTCTGCACCGTGGGCGCAGGAAGGCCGGTCTCTTCCGCCAGACCCGCCGCATTGGCCTTTACGCCCCCGCAATGGGTGGCGGCGGCGCGCATGGCGACCACGGCATAATCGGCAAGGTTGGAAAGGCGCATGGGGGTGCGTGTGCTTTCGTCGGCGTTCGAGGGTTTGCGGGTCGGTCCGGGTAAATCGGACCAATTCGTTCCGAATTACAATTAGGACCATTTCGCTCCGAATTCAACGCCAGATCCCCTGTTGCGAGTCGTTAGCATCTTTGCTGCACCGCCGCATTGCCCATCGACAAGCCGGAGCCAGTGCCATAATCCGCAAACCGATGGTCTATTCCCTGCTGCGCCCGCTGATCTTTCGCATGGATGCCGAAAAGGCGCATGGCATCGCCCTGAGCGCGCTGAAGACGCTTCCCTCCTCGGTTCTTGCCAGCCCGCCGCGCCCCGATTCCGCGCTGGCCGTAACGCTCGCGGGGCTGGATTTTCCCAATCCGGTCGGCATGGCGGCAGGTTTCGACAAGAACGGCGAAGCGCCCGATGCGTTGCTACGCTGCGGCTTCGGCTTTGCCGAGCTGGGTTCGGTCACGCCGCGCCCGCAGGAAGGCAATCCCAAACCCCGCCTGTTCCGGCTGGAGGAGGATCGCGCGGTCATCAACCGCATGGGCTTCAACAATGACGGCGCGGCCATCGTCGAACAGCGGATGGAGGCCCGTGCAGGCCGCCCCGGCATCGTCGGCATCAATATCGGCGCGAACAAGGACAGCGAGGACCGCGTGCGCGATTACGCGATCATGGCCAGCACCATGGCACCCTATGCTTCCTATCTCGCGGTCAATATCTCCAGCCCCAACACGCCGGGGCTGCGCGCATTGCAGGATCCGGCCGCTCTGGCAGGATTGCTCGATGTCGTGATGGAGGCGCGCGGCGCGCAGGACGTGCCCGTTTTCCTCAAGGTCGCGCCCGATCTGACTGCGGACGACATCGACGCCATCGCGAAGATCGCCATCGAGAAAAACCTCGGCGCGCTGATGATATCTAACACCACGATCGAACGGCCGCCGCTCGCCTCGCCTCATGCGGGCGAAACTGGCGGCCTGTCTGGTGCGCCGCTCAAGGACTTGGCGCTCCAGCGGCTCAAGGATTTCCGGAAGGCCAGCGGCGGCGCAGTGCCATTGATCGGCATCGGCGGGATCGCCACGGCAGAGGATGCGTGGGAGCGCATCCGCGCCGGGGCCAGCCTCGTCCAGCTTTACAGCGCCATGGTCTATGAAGGGCCGGGCATTGCCGCTGCCATCACGCGGGGCCTTCCCGCGCTGATGCGGCGCGACGGATTCACCAGCATTTCAGACGCCATCGGGAGCATTTGATGAAAACCACCGGAGTATTGTCTTTCCTCCTTGCCGGCACGCTGCTGGCAGGCTGCACCACTCCGGTCGATACCGCCGTCGCTCCTGCGCCGCCCCCACCCGCTTCGGCTCCTGCATCGCCGGGTGTCGTCAGCGCCGCCGATCCGCGCGCGGTGGCAGCCGGTGTCGAGATGCTGAAAAAAGGCGGCAGCGCCACGGATGCCGCCATTGCCACCATGCTGGCACTCAATGTGGTGGAGCCGCAGAATTCCGGCATTGGCGGCGGGTTGTTCTGGGTCCGCCACGATGGCGCGGACGGTTCGCTCGCCACGCTGGACGGGCGTGAAAAGGCCCCGGCAGCGGCGGACGGCGAATGGTTCTATGGCCCTGACGGCCAGCCGCTTCCCTATCGCAGCGCCGCCATTGGCGGGCGCAGCGCGGGCGTTCCCGGCGCGCTGGCCGCCATGGCCAAGGCGCATGAACGCTGGGGCAAGCTCCCCTGGGCCGAGCTGTTTCAGCCTGCGATTCTGCTGGCGCGCGAAGGCTTCAAGGTCTCGCCCCGCCTGCACAACGGTCTCGACCTCTATGGCCGCCATGTGACCGGCTGGGCGAAGGACACCTATTTCCCCGGCGGGGAGCCGGTGGCGACCGGATCGATGATGACGGTTCCGGCCATGGCCGACACGCTGGAGCGGCTGGCAAGCGAAGGGACCGAGCCGTTTTATCAGGGCGACATGGTCGACAAGATGGTGACCGCGCTCAACACGGCAGAGGTCAATCCCTCGATGATGACCCGCGCCGATATCACCAGCTATACCGTGCCCGATCGCGAACCGGTCTGCGGCATGTACCGCGCCTACAAGGTTTGCAGCATGGGACCGCCGTCTTCGGGCGGGATCACCGTGCTGATGATCCTTGAGCAATTGGAACGCTTCGACATGGCGGCGCTGGGGCGCGGCAATCCGGTTTCGTGGCACCTGCTCGCCGAATCCGAACGGCTCGCCTATGCCGATCGCAACCTCTATATCGGCGATCCCGATTTCGTCGACGTGCCCACCGCGGGCATGCTGGACGAGGGCTATCTGGCCAGCCGGTCGGCGCTCATCAAGCCCGACAGCACCATGGTCGACTTCGGCCCCGGCACGCCTCCGGGCGCTCCTGCCCGGCAGGAGGTTCCCTTCAAGAACGATCCGGGCACCAGCGATCTCGCCGTCGTCGACGGCTATGGCAATGTCGTCCAGACCACCACCACCATCAACGGCTATTTCGGCTCGGGCATCGCGGTGGATGGGCTGATGCTCAATAACGAGCTGCCCGATTTCGACATGGTACCCGACAAGGACGGCTATCTCGTCGCCAACCGGGTCGAGGGCGGCAAGCGGCCTAGGAGTTCGCTCGCGCCCACCATCGTCTATAATCCCGACGGCAGCGTCCGCCTCGCCATTGGCGCGGCAGGCGGGGCGACGATCATCTGCCAGGTCGCAAAGGCCATCATCGGCGTCGTCGACTGGGGCCTTTCGGCGCAGGACGCGATCGCCATGGGGCTGATCTATGCGCCGGGCAGCAAGACCGCCACGATCGAGGAAGGCACCGAGCTGGTCGCCATGGTCCCCGCCCTGCAGGCGCTGGGCGAGGATGTGAAGGTCGGGCCGCTGGGGCTGAAGGCCAATGCGGTCGAACAGGTCGATGGCCGCTGGATCGGCGCGGCCGATCCGCGCAGCGAGGGCGTTGCCATGGATACGCTCGGCAATGTCTCTGTCATCGACCGGCGTGAGAACAATCTCAACGGCGCGCACGAATAGGCCCAGGCAAGCCCACCCCCGCCAGCGGCTTGCCGCCCCGCCCCCGCTCCCCTAATGCCATGGGTGGGAGCGGGAACAACCGCGTGGATGATTGATTGGTCGTTACTGATGGCAAAGGGTAGCAACAGGCCCGAAACGGGGCCGCACGGCTTTTCGCTAAGCGATATCGAGAAGGCGCCGAACCTCGTCTCGATGTTCCTCGACCGCGCGGATGTGATGGGCGATGTGCCCTTCCTCACGCGCAAGGTTGATGGGGAATGGGTGTCGCAAAGCTGGCGCGAAACGGTCGCGCAGGTGTGCCTGCTTTCCGATGCACTCCTCAAACTGGGCCTCGACAAGGGCGACCGGGTGCTGCTGGTCAGCGAAAACCGCCCCGAATGGTGCATCGCCGATCTCGCCATCATGGGCGCGGGGATGGTCACCGTCCCTGCCTACACCACCAATACGGTTCACGATCACCAGCATGTGCTGGAAAATTCGGGCGCGCGCGCCGTCATCGTGTCGGGCCCGAAGCTGGCACAGACCTTGCTGCCCGCCGCCGTCACCAGCGAATGCGCCGAGCATGTCATCGCGATGGAGCCTGTGCGCCCCTCGCAATCGCTGAACCATCACAACTGGGCCGATCTGCTGAAAGGCGATGCCGAAACCGCGCGCCACGCGATGGAAGCGCGGATCGCCGGGATCAGCCGCGAGGAGCTGGCCTGCATCATCTACACCAGCGGCACTGGCGGAAGCCCGCGCGGGGTGCGCCAGCATCATGGCGCGATCCTGCACAATTGCGCGGGCGCGGGCGAAGTGATCGCGCAGGATTTCGGGTGGGAGGAGGAACGCTTCCTCTCCTTCCTCCCGCTCTCCCACGCCTATGAGCATACCGGCGGGCAGCATTTCCCGATCTGCCTTGGCGCGGAGATCTGGTATTCCGAGGGCCTTGAAAAGCTTTCGAGCAATATCGAGGAAGTGTCTCCCACGATCATGGTCGTGGTCCCGCGCCTGTTCGAAGTGCTGCGCACCCGCATATTGAAGCAGGTGCAGAAACAGGGCGGCCTTGCCGAAAAGCTGCTCGCCCGGTCGAGCACCCATGCCGAGCGCGCATCCAATCGCAAATCGCGTCCGCTTATCGACTTCCTCGAAGACAAGGTCTTCGACAAGACGCTGCGCCCGAAAGTCCGCGCCAAGTTCGGCGGGCGGATCAAGGCGCTGGTATCAGGCGGCGCGCCGCTGAATCCGGAAATCGGCTATTTCTTCACCGGCCTCGGCCTGCCGCTGCTGCAGGGCTATGGCCAGACCGAAAGCGGCCCCGTCATCTCCGTCACCCGGCCCAAATCGGGGCTGCGCATGGATACGGTCGGTCCGCCGCTCAAGAATGTCGACGTGCGCATCGCCGACGATGGCGAGATCCTGTGCCGCGGCGAACTGGTCATGCATGGGTACTGGCACAATGCGGAAGAGACCGCGAAGGCGCTCAAGGATGGCTGGCTGCACACCGGCGACATCGGCCATATCGATGAACGCGGGCGGATCGTCATCACCGACCGCAAGAAAGACATGATCGTCAACGACAAGGGCGACAATATCGCCCCGCAGCGCGTCGAAGGCATGCTCACCCTGCAGCCCGAGATCGGGCAGGCGATGATCTCCGGCGACCGCAAGCCTTATGTTGTCGGGCTGCTGGTGCCCGATCCCGAATGGGTGCGCGAATGGGCGAAGGCGCATGACAAGACCGGCGACTGGACCGAGTGGCGCGAAGACCCGGAACTGGCCGCCGCCATGCGCGCCGCGGTCGACCGGGTGAACGCGCAATTGTCAGTGATCGAGAAGGTGCGCCGCATCATGATCGCGGACGAACCCTTCGCCATCGAAAACGAGGAACTCACCCCTTCGATGAAGATCCGCCGCCATGTCTTGCGCGCCCGATATGGGGAGCGGCTCGGCGCGATGTATCGTTAAGCGGTCTCGGTGGTCGTCGCCCGAACGGCAGCTTCTTTCATCGACATGCGGCTCTGGAACTGGCGCAGCTGTGTGCGCAGCCGAACAGATGCGCCATTGACCTCCTGCTCCAGATCGGCAGCTTCCTGACTGCTGAATATGCGTTGTGGCGGCATCGCGCATTTGTCGTGAAGCTCGATATCGAAGCGAACATGCCAGCTGCCCGTCTGGTCGGTGAGGCACTGTCGCGTGCCATGGGCGAGGAAGTTCCGCTCATCGTCAAAGGCGTGCCACGCCAGCAGTGTTGCCTCCATCTGCTTGCGCTGGTTCGACGTGAACTTTTCGGCTGCCACCAATTTGGCCACGTTCTGGATGCGCAGGCCGGGGGTCTGCGGAATGGCGACCTCCCTTCCGTTTTCCCGGGCAACGATAAGCGTGCGCGTCACCTCTTGCTCGACGGCCGAAAACAGGTTGAGGCACCGCCCGCGCCATGCATCGATGGTCGTGCAATAGCCGCCCGGGATGCGGGCCGTTACCTCGAACGGGGTGTGCGCATTCACGCGCCGGGATAGCCCATCCCGTCGCCGTCCAGATCCTGACGTATTTCGGCCTCTTCCTCGGGCGAGAGCCAGTCGGGGAAGAAGCTGGGCTGGCGGCGCGACCAGCCCGGCGCGCATGCGGCGGCCTCGCTGATCGAATGGAGGAGGGTCTTCCTTTTTTCGGGCGCGATCTGCGGCAGAGCCGAAGCCGCACAAAACGCGGCGGGCAGCCATGGCCGCGCATCGGGGCCGAGCAGACGTTCATACAGGAAGCGATAGGCGGAAAAGCCGAACAGGCACCCCTCGCCCAGATCAAAGACCGAAAGGCGGATCAGCCGCCCGACATAATTATCGATGCGAGGATCATTTTTCGAAGTCGGCGCCGCGCCGCGAAGCGCGCCCAGATCCTGATAGGCGAGATGCTGGCGGCGTATCGAATCGGTTTCGCGCACGTCGCGGCCCCATCGGTCATAGGCGTCGGCACGCGCCAGCCCGACATCGAGGCTGCGCCGGATGTAACGCTGCTCCGCCGGATCGAACTCGGCGAATTCGCGCATCTCGGCGATTGCCAGCGATGCCATGTCGAGATGACCCATGCGGTCTTTCCCTTCGCAAACCCGTTTGGCCGCCGCCGATTCCAGCCAGAATCGGACCGGCAACAATGATATCTCCAGGCGCAGGATCGCCGGAGAGGGTTAGCATCGGGTTAAGCCGCGTGCTTAACGGGCAAGATTCTCCGTCCAGGGAACGATCAGATCAGCCCCGCCAGCGGGCTGGAAGGATCGGCATAGCGGCGCTTTTGCATACGCCCTGCCAGATAGGCGCTGCGCCCCGCCTCGACCGAAAGCTTCATGGCGCGGGCCATCAGGATCGGGTCCTTCGCCTCGGCGATGGCGGTGTTCATCAGCACGCCCTCGCAGCCCAGCTCCATAGCGACGGCGGCATCCGAAGCGGTGCCGACACCCGCATCGACCAGCACGGGGACATTCGCGCCCTCGACAATCAGGCGGATGGTCACGCGGTTCTGGATGCCAAGCCCCGATCCGATCGGCGCGCCCAGCGGCATCACCGCGACCGCGCCTGCATCTTCCAGCTGCTTCGCCGCGATCGGATCGTCGGTGCAATAGACCATCGGCAGGAAGCCTTCGTTCGCCAGCACTTCGGTCGCCTTCAGCGTTTCGCGCATGTCGGGATAAAGCGTCTTGGCCTCGCCCAGCACTTCCAGCTTCACCAGGTCCCAGCCGCCAGCTTCGCGCGCAAGGCGCAGGGTGCGGATCGCCTCGTCCGCGTTGAAGCAGCCGGCGGTGTTGGGAAGATAGGTCGTCTTTTTCGGGTCGATGAAGTCGGTCAGCATCGGTGCCTTTGAGTCCGACACATTGACGCGGCGCACCGCCACGGTGACGATCTCGGCCCCGCTCGCTTCCAGCGCGGCGGCGTTCTGGGCGAAATCCTTGTATTTGCCTGTGCCGACAATCAGGCGCGACTTGAACGTGCGGCCAGCAACGGTCCAGCTATCGGTGGCGGATTCGGGCGAAAGCGTGGGCATCTCGGTCATGGGATGCGCGGTATAACCGCAAGCCCGAGCATGCAAGTACCGGCAAGGCAGGCGCCTAGCCGCCGCCGACGAAATGCACGATTTCGAGGACGTCGCCTTCGGACAGGGTCACCGTTTCCAGCGTGGAGCGCGGGACGACATGGCGATTGCATTCCACCGCCACTTTCAGCGGATCAAGCTCCAGCATGCGCACCAGATGGGCGATGGCGGTGTTTTCGGGCACGCGGCGGGTTTCGCCATTGACGGTGACCGCGATCATGTGGGTGTTTGGTGCCATGGCGCTGACATAGCGCGGCCCGATGCCCTTGGAAAGCTCAGCAGTGGGTCTGGCAGGCCCGCATGTTGAGCCAGTGGCCCCATGCGAGGATGGCAACGCCGCCAACGGTCAGCACCGCCTCGATCATGCCATGCGGCCCAACGACCGCAGCGGCCATCAGGGCAAGGCCGACCCCGCCCAGTACCAGCGGCAGCCACTGGCGATGGCGCAACACGCCGATACCGATGGTCGCCAAGCCGATCACGATCGCGGCGACAAGGCCATATTCGTGAATCTCGGGCGCGAGCAGCCACGGGACGCCCAGCCCCAGCATACCGACCAGCGCCAGCCCCGCGATGCAATGCACCGCGCAGGCACCCGAAAGCAGGATTCCCCAGCGGTCGAGCCGCGAGGAACCGTCGCCATCTTGCTGGCAGGAAGAGGAGCGATTGGATGAGAACATGTGAAGCGCGCTATGATATATTGTCACATCTTGCAAGTACAAGAGCTTCGCACCTTTTCCTTGGTCGGTAGCCGTTTTCGATCACCCGGCCCTCGCGGCAGTCGGCCGAGCTGGCGATCCCCCTTGCGAAAGTGGCATAAATCTGCGCATTGCAGCGCCCGTGCGACCCTTCGTATCCGGACCCCCGCTTAGCCCCGTGGCGAATTACGGCCCCGCCCGCCCCCGTGCGGTGGCGCGCTGGCTCTATGTCATGGCGGCGCTTGTCGTGACCATGGTGCTGGTGGGCGGCATCACGCGGCTGACCGAATCGGGCCTGTCGATCACCGAATGGAAGCCGGTCACCGGCGCGCTGCCGCCATTGAGCGATGCGGCATGGCAGGCCGAATTCGACACCTATCGCCAGATCCCCGAATATATCGAGGTGAACGGCCCTGCCGGCATGGCGCTGGCCGATTACAAGTTCATCTATTTCTGGGAATGGTTTCATCGTTTGCTGGGCCGTATCATCGGGCTGGCCTTCGTGGTGCCGCTGGTCTGGTTCTGGGCGAGGCGGGCGATCCCTGTCGGTTACAAGCATCGCCTGCTGGCCTTGCTGGCCTTGGGCGGGCTGCAGGGCGTGTTCGGCTGGCTGATGGTGCAATCGGGCACCGGCGCCGAGGCGCAGGCGCTGGGTCGCACCGATGTCAGCCATTACTGGCTCTCGATCCACCTGATGACCGCGTTTTTCACGCTGGGCGGTCTGGTGTGGACCGCGCTCGACCTTGGCAATTTCGCGCAGGGCCAGCCGCGGGCGAGCCTTCGCGGATTTCCCATAGCGGTTCTCGCCGTTCTGGGATTACAGCTGCTTTACGGCGCGTGGATGGCCGGCCTTAACGCGGGCGTCGTCGCCGGTGGTGGCTGGCTGGACAGCTGGCCACTGATGCAGGGCTCGTTCTTTCCCGAAGGCGCGGATTGGTCGCAGGGCCTGTGGCACGCGATTTCCGCCGATGTCTTCCTTGTGCATTTCATTCACCGCTGGTGGGCCTTCGCGCTGGTCGCGGCGCTGGTGATGATGGGCCGCCGCCTGCGCGCTTCGGCGCAGCGCCCGGTCTCGATCGTGCTGCACACAGTCTTCGGCATCCAGATCCTGCTCGGCATCGCCACGGTGTGGAGCCATGTCTTCATCTGGATCGCGGTGCTGCACCAGCTGTTCGGCGCATTGCTGGTGATGGCAACGGTATGGGGCGCGCATTGCCTTGGCTATCGCGACCGCATGCCGGGTAGCGCGCTACGTTGACGCTTCCGGCCTGATCTTTCAGTTCATGGCCGAGGGCCAGTCGAACCCCTTCAGCGCGACATAGCTGCCAGCCGTGGTCAGATGATCATTGTCGAAAGCGAGCAATTCGCCATCGGCATAGCCTTTGCACAGCGCATCATCGCCGTTGCCGCAAAACCGCGTCAGCGGATCATACAGCGTCACATTGGCGTGCCGCGCGGCCAGCCCTTCCAGCATTTTCTCCACCGGCTTGTGAAATTCGCGCTGCTGGCCCGTGGTCGTGGCGCAGGCAATGCCCGGCTCTTCCCCGTTCCAGGCGGCCCGCGCGGCACACGATTTCACCTGATGGCTGTAGCGCGGCGGTTCGGCGATGATCGTGACCGAAACGCCCTTGTCCTGCATCGCCAGCACCAGCCGCTCAAGGCTCTGCTCCATCTGCGCCATCGTATTGTCGAAAGTGCGCTGCGGTTTCGCATCCGAAAGATAGAACCGCGCCGTCGGGGGCGGTGCGATCTCGCCGGGGATCTGGATCGCATAGAGGTTGGACCAGCGGCCCGCGATGATCAGGTGTTTAAGCTCGGGCATGGATTCGAGACTGTCGGCGGCAAAGTCGCTGAAAGCCTTGCAGCGCTCGTCGACGCGGCCAAGGCCAAAGGTCGGCGTCACGCCCGAAATCGGGGTGCAGCCCGTCGCCATCAGCATCAGCGGCATGGCATCGTCGCTGCCATCACCGGCCGCGCGGTAATGCGCCATCATCTCATTCGCATATTGCCGCGCGAAACTGTCTCCCCATACCGCGACGCTCGCCTGCCGCTCGGCAGGAGTGGAAAAGCAGCTTTGGGCCAGATCCGCAGGCATATTGCTATCAACCATGCAGCCGACATCGACATTCACCACGTCAAGCTGCTGCGCATCGATCCGCGCCACCTGTTCGGGCACGCGCGACGGGAAGCCGTCCGACAGCATGATGGTGGTGCCCAGCGCGCCGATCGCCACCAGCACCGCTGCGCCGCGCGCCAATAAAGGCCAGTCCGCACCGCCGCGCTGGTGCTTCGATCCGGGCGGGCGGCGGAACGGCTTTTCGATAAAGCGCAGCGAAGCCCATGCCAGCAGGACCGACAGGGCGCTCAGCGCCAGCCCCTCACCCACCGACATATGCGCGCCCTTGGCCAGCGTGAAGAGCGAGAAGATCGGCCAGTGCCACAGGTAAAGCGAGTAGGAGATCAGCCCGATCCACACCATCGGCTTCAGCGCCAGCAGGCGCCCGCCGATCGATCGGTCAGGTCCGCCAAGATGAATGAGCAGCGCCGAGCCGATGCAGGCCGGTGCCGCCGAGATGCCGGGAAAGCGCGAAGCCTCCGTCAGCGTGAACAGCGACCATGCGATCAACCCCAGCGCCAGCACCGAAAGCCCCTGCGCCATGGCAGGCGATTTCACCTGCGGAACCTTGCCCGTTGCCAGCAGCGCGCCCATCATCAGCTCCCACGCGCGCAGCGGCGCCATGTAGAAGGCGGTCTTCGCCGAATAGCCCAGCATCACCTCGGTTGCGATCAGCGTCGCGACGATGCCCAGCACCATCAGCTGCGGCAAAAAACGGTCGAGCCTGAGCTTGTAGATCGCCCAGATCGCGACCGGCCAGACGATGTAGAACTGCTCCTCGACCGAGAGGGACCAGGTGTGAAGCAACGGATTGGTGAGGTTTTCGGCCGCGAAGTAGCTTTGCGCGGCCCAGAAATGAATGTTCGAATAGAACAACGCGGTGCTCAGCGTGCTGGCCCCCAGCGCGTCGAACTCGCTGGGCAGCATGATGAACGCGCCTGCCAGCAGCGTCGCCAGCGCCACCACGGTCAGCGCGGGCAGGATGCGGCGAATGCGCCTTTCGTAAAAGCGCGCGATGGAAAAGATCCCGCGTTCGTTATCCGACAAAAGCCCCATGGTGATGAGATAGCCCGAGATCACGAAGAAGATGTCGACCCCGACGAACCCGCCCGAAGGCCCCAGCCCTGCGTGGAACAGGACGACGGGCACCACGGCAATGGTTCTCAATCCGTCGATATCGGGGCGGTATTTCGATTGCATGGCATTCCTTGGGGGAAGGAACGGGGGGTTCCGTGTATTGGATCGCGGCAAAGCCCTGCGACAGGCCGACAATTGTCCGCGACGAAGCGACTTGGCTTCCCAATAAGAACCCTGCAGACGGGCGCAAGCATCGGGCGGGCAAATTGCCCCTGATTTCCCGGCCTTGCCCGAATTTGCCGACCGCCCCGCCGGTTCCTAGACCCATTGGATGCGGCCCGATGTGGGACATGCCGAAAGGGTGCGAAATACGGCGGTCAATTGCGGCACGGTATTATTTTACCTCTCCGCTGACCCCCGGATTTGCTTGACTTGGGGCCGCAAAACGGCAAAAGCGCGCCCACTTCGTGCCGGGCGGCGAATCGCGTAAGCGCTTCATGCCAGCACGGTGCACTGACAATTCAACCCAAAAGGAACTGAAAGCCATGAAGGCGCTCAGCACCCAGACCCGGTCGATCAAGCCGTCCGAGGTCGAGAAAAAATGGCATATCATTGATGCCGAAGGCCTGGTGGTCGGTCGTCTGGCCGTTGCCATCGCCAATATCCTGCGCGGCAAGACCAAGCCGAGCTACACCCCGCACGTCGATTGCGGCGATCACGTCATCGTGATCAACGCCGACAAGGTGAAGTTCACCGGCAACAAGACGCAGGACAAGCGTTATTACAAGCACACCGGCTATGCCGGCGGCATCAAGGAAACCAGCCCCGCCAAGGTGCTGGAAGGCCGTTTCCCGGAACGCGTCCTTGAAAAGGCTGTCGAGCGCATGATTCCGCGCGGACCCCTGGGCCGTCAGCAGATGAAGGCCCTGCACCTTTATGCCGGCACCGAGCATCCGCACGAAGGGCAGAAGCCCGAGATGATCGACATCGCCGCCCGCAATCGCAAGAACAAGGTTAGCGCATAATGTCCGAGAACGACGTCAAGGATCTGTCGGACCTCAAGGATCTGACCGAAGGCGCAGAGCTGGCCGAAGGTGGTGAGGAAATCACCCCCGCGGCTCCGACCATGCCGCTGCGTGACAAGGAAGTGGACCAGTACGGCCGCGCCTATGCCACCGGCCGCCGCAAGGACGCGGTCGCCCGCGTCTGGCTGAAGCCCGGCACCGGCAAGATCACCGTCAACGGCCGCGACCAGGAAGTGTATTTCGCACGTCCGACGCTGCGCCTGGTGATCAACCAGCCCTTCCAGGTCACCGACCGCGAAGGCCAGTACGACATCGTCGCCACCGTCAAGGGTGGTGGTCTGTCGGGCCAGGCCGGCGCTGTGAAGCACGGTATCTCGCAGGCCCTCGCTCGTTTCGAGCCCGCCCTGCGCAGCGCCGTGAAGGCAGAAGGCTTCCTGACCCGCGACAGCCGCGTTGTGGAACGTAAGAAGTTCGGCCGTGCCAAGGCACGTCGTAGCTTCCAGTTCTCGAAGCGCTGATCCGGGGCGCAAAGCCTTACCGGCATACGCCAAAGGAAAGGGCGGCACCCGCAAGGGGCCGCCCTTTTTCTTTTGGTTCGACGTGGGATCGTCTTTTTAGCGCAAGCTGCCCCGGCGATCCCATTTTGCTTTTGCCCAATGCCAGACGAATGGCAGAGCAAAAAACACGGGCAATGAAAGCAGCAACCCAATCCAGCCAAACCGGATTAGGATAACCAGTGTGAGCCCCACTTCGATCATACCGCGAAAGAAGTGTTTGAGTCTCACTCCGGCTTCTTGAACCGCAGTGCGAAGCGGTCCGTCTTGCCCTCGATCGACGGATCGAAAGGCCCGATGTCATGCGGATCGCCCGGATTGGCGAGATGGTCGCTTTCGGCATCGAGCGTAAAGCCTGCCGCTTCCACTTCTTCCTTCACTGCAGCCGGATCGATGCGGTGGATCGTGTCGGTCGCGCTGGTGCCGGTGCCCGGGGCCGAATGATCCTCCACGAAATAGAGGCCGCCCGGTTTCAGCGCGTCGAACATGACGGCGTTGATCGCGGCGACATCCGACCCGTTGTGGAGGTCGTGATAGTTCTCCGTCGTCCAGATCAGATCGGCGGGTGCTTCGGGCTTGAAATCCACGAGTTCGGTAATCACGCCGGTCACATTGGGATAGCGTTCCTGCAGCGCCTCGAAGCTCTCGGCATTGCTGCCATATTTCAGGCTGCCGGGGCTGGTGACCATGATGACCTTGCCGGTCTCGCCCACGGTCTCTGCCAGAATGCGAGTGTAATAGCCGCCGCCGGGCATCAGTTCGATCACCGTGTCGCCGGGCTTCACCCCGGCGAAGGCGACGGTGATGGCCGGCTTCCTGTCCTCGTCACGCTCCTTGTCGCCGGCGGGGCGGCCTTCGCTGGCGACGGCCAGCGTGATGGCCTGATCCGCGCTGATCGCTTCATCCGCTGCCGGGCTGGCCTCTGCGGTCTGATCGGGCTTAGCCGAAGAGCAGGCGGCAAGCGCCGTTCCGGCAAGAAGGCTGGCGGTGAGAATTCGCGTGATCTGGTTCATCGAGAAACGGTCCCCTCATGGATCGGATTGACCCTTTATAGGGGCGAGGAACTGACATGCGTCAATGGGGCACCGCGAATTGGCCCATGCTTCAATGAACCGGCGGGTCCTTTTCGGGGACGCGCCCGACGGGAGCGACCGGCTCTTCGGGCTCGCGCGGGGGCGTAGCATCCTCGGGCACTTCATCGATCTGCATATCGGGGGTGGAGACATGCTCCAGATTGCGGACGACGACCTCGAGCACCTCGCCGTCCCAGTGCAGCTCGTTGAAACTGGGCGGGGTTGAGCGCAGGCGCTGAGATAGCGTACCGGCGCCGATCATGCGGATCGGACCGTTCGGGGTCTGCGCCGTCATGTCGAACGCGTCATGCACATGGCCCGACAGCACGGCGAGCACGTCGCGCTTTGCCAGCTGCGCCAGCGCATTGTCGCCGCCGCGGGTCAGAGCCTTGCCGCGCGTACCCGCTTCCACCAGCGGATGGTGGCAGGCGACCAGCACCTTTACGCCTGCCGGCACCTTGTCGATCGCGGCCAGGGTCTTTTCCAGCTGGTGATCGGTGACGAAACCATAACTCCAGGGCCAGCGCGGCTGCGCGCGCGGCGCTGTGTTCAGGGAGACGATGGCTAGCCCTGGCAGGTCCAGCTCGGCCTCGACCTTTTCCTTCATCCCGCAGAACCGCTTGTAAGGGTCGGTGAACCGTTCGAACAGGTTGAAATAGGGCATGTCGTGATTGCCCACTTCGACCGTCACCGGCGCATCCAAGGAATTGATCCAGCGGGTCGCGGCATCGAATTCGCGGTGCCGGGCGCGCATCGTCAGATCGCCGGTAATCGCTACCGCATCAGGTTTTCTCTGCGCGATCTCGTCCTTCACCCAGGCAATCGCCTTTTCATCGACCAGCCCGAAATGAATATCGGACAGGTGAAAGATGAGCGACCGGGGGCGCATGTCCTGCTCGGCCATGGGTTCAGCCCCTTGCCGTTGCGATCAGGTCGACGCCGCAGGTCGCGGTTTCGAACCGGGCGGTCGCGCTGATCTCGGCGGCCTCCCCATCAATCAGCAGAGCGAGTGCGCCGCCTTCGGCGCTTTCCAGTGTCATGGCTTCGAAATTCCCCAGATCGTCATGCGGGCCTTCGCGAAAATTGCGGCGCATGATGGCAAGGCCCTGCTTCATGAAATCGCCGACATTATCGGCATGATAGGCCTTTAGTGAGAAGTGGCCGTCCGCCCCACCGACGTCATTGAGGCCTTCGGGCGTGAACATCAGCAGCGGATAGCCATCAGGCGATCCGGCAGGCGGCTCGACGCAGCGGACCATTTCGCCGGCGGTAGATTTCTCGACGGCGGCAATCGTCTCTCCGACAAAGCCGGGAATGTCGATGTCGCGCATGGCTTCGCGCACATCGCCCCAAGCGGTTGCCGGGCCGACCAGCAGTCCGGCCAGCGCCGTCCCCGCTTCGCAGCGCACGATGGCGGGCCGTACCCGGCGCGTGGCGCCACGTGATACATCGTCAACAATCTGGCTGCTCGTTTTCTCGCCATGCAGCCGGATCGAAAGCAGGTTCATCGTCCCGCCCGGCAGCACCAGCACCGCGCCGCGCCAGCCTTCCAGCGCCGTGATCAGCGCATTGATAGTGCCATCGCCTGCGAAGACCGCGACAATGCCGATGCCCGCCTCGTCCAGTTCGGCGGGCGTGGGCAGATCTTCGCGCGGGAAAGCGATGCGACGCGTCAGGCACAGGCCGCGCTCCTCGCATTGCGATTTGAGCGCCTTTAAGGCTTCCTCGTCATTGCTGCCGCTGGCGGGGTTGGCCACCAGCCAGATATTCGCGGTGTCGGTCATGCTTTCTATATCGCCGCTAAGGCCCCTTGGGTTCCCGCTGCCGTTCAGACGCGGCGCGTGATGATCAGCCATGCGGCCAGCGCATTGGCGGCGGTATAGCAAATATAGGCGAGCTGCACGCCTGAAGCCCCCTGCGGCGTGGCGGCATTATGAGACAGCAGCATGGCCGCAGTCAGCAGCAGGAATTCCACGATCAGGCCAAAGCGCCCACCCAGCAGGTGCACGAACCACGGCATCTGGCCCAGCAGCGGATGCCGGCTTTCCAGCACCGCCTTGTGCATGGCGAAATTGCCGATGCCGAGCAGGAAGAGGATGAAGAGACCCACTGCCGGAGGTCTAGCCGGGGCACTGACCGCTGGGAACCCCGCAGATGATTCGCTTTGTGAATCTTGTTTGACACAGGTTTCGTGCGAAACTTGATGTCGTTCGACCGGCTTTGAATGCCGTTCGCAGACCCCGATGGCCGCTGGCAGAGCGTTTCGGCCCCTTGGCAGAGGGTTTGCTGCACGCGCCCCGCCCTCCTTCTAGACAGAATGCAAGGCAGACGGGTCGGCACCCAAGACAACCGCCCCCTGCATCGGATTTGAAAGGAGAGAGACATGAAGACCCTGATCGCCATTGCCGCCCTTCCCGTTCTGGCCATGACCGCCCCGCAGGCCGCCTTTGCCGGGGAAGCCTCCACCGCTCGCGTCGCGATCCATGATCTCGACCTTACCAGCGAGGCCGGACAGGCCGAGATGGAAAAGCGCGTCCGCAAGGCCGCCTATGCGGTTTGCAAATACGAGGATGACGGCCAGCTGCGCGAAGCAAACGCCCATTTCAGCTGCGTCCGCACTGCACTGAAGAAGAGCGAGGGCCAGATGGCCACGCTGGTCGCCAACGCCCGCTTCGGCGGCTGACCGATAAGGTTTCGGCGGCTTATCCCGAGCCGCCGCCTATCGATGGCCGGTCCGGTCGCAGTCCCCCGGATCGGCCATCCAATCTCCGCCCGTTTCCGTTTCAGAGGGCGGTCATAAAAGCATCTGTTTCCTATGGGCCGGCAGCAATGCCGGCCTATTTGTTTGGTTCATGGATTCCAGAAAAAAGTGCCGCAACGGTTCATGGCGCGCATCAGCGCCCAGCCATCGCCTTGACCGATTTCAGGTAGGTTCGCCCGATGCGCAGCGGCTCTGCCTCACCCAGCTCGACAGACCAGACGCCCAGCCCATCGTGCTTCAGCCCCGTGATCGTGTCGCGCCGCAAAATGTGGGAGCGATGGACGCGGATGAACCTGGCGGGGTCGAGGCGCTTTTCCAAAGAGCTGATCGTTTCGAGCAGCAGGTGGCTGCCGCCCGGCACATGCAGGCGCACATAGTCGCGCTCGGCATCAATGCGGCTCACCTCATCCGCGCCGACACGCAGCAGTTCGGAGCGGTGCGGGACCCAGAATTCGGAGATATACTTGTCTTCAGCGGGCTGCCCCCCGGCATTGGCACCGCCGCCATTACTCGCGCCGCGCCGCGCCAGTGCCCGGTCGATGGCGCGCTCCAGCCGGTCGGGTGCGACGGGCTTCAGCACGTAATCGACCGCGTCGAGATCGAATGCCTCGACCGCGAAACTGTCATGCGCGGTGACGAAGACCACGGCGGGACGCTCCGCCGGATCGGGCACGATATCGGCGATATTGCGCGCGACGGCCAGACCGTCGGCCTCGGGCATGGTCATGTCCAATAGCAGCAATTCGGGCTTCAACGCCTCGATCATGCGCAGCGCCGCGGCGCCGTCGCCTGCGGTTCCCACGATCCGCAGCGCCGGTATGCGCGAGCAGATCACCTGCATGCGTTCCACCGCCAGCGGCTCGTCGTCGACGATCAACGTCGCGAGCTGTTCCCCCTCGCTCATGCGCTACCCTTCCCGCGAATTCCTGACCAGGGGCATGCGGATGACGGTGCGCCATCCATGCCCTGTATCCCCGCTCACCAGCGAGACATCCTTGCCGAAGCGAGTCTCCAGCCGCGATCTTACATTGGCAATGCCGATCCCGCATCCATCGCGGTCGTCGCTCTCGCGCTTTTTCTCCGGCCCGCCGGGGCCATTATCGGCGATCGTGATGACCAGCCGCCCATATTCCTCCAGCGCGGAGATGAAGATGGTGACGGGGCGATTGACCGGCGCCACCGCATATTTGACCGAATTCTCGATCAGCGGCTGCAGGATCATGCCCGGAATGCGGGCATTTTCCAGATCCTTGGGCACTTCGATCACGGTGCGCAGGCGGTCGGGGAAACGCACGGATTCGATCTGCAGGTAAAGCCGCTGCATCTCGATCTCTTCGGCCAGCGGAATATCGCCGACGGGGTCGCCGGTAAGCGAGCGGCGATAAAAGGTGCTGATCGTCTGGATCATCGCCTCGGCCTGCTCCGCCCTGCCCACCATCACCAGCGCCGAAAGCGAATTCAGCGTGTTGAACAGGAAATGCGGATTGACCTGATAGCGCAGCGATTTCAGCTCCGCCGCCTTGGCCGCGCGGCGATATTCGCCCTCGCGCCGTTCGGCGACGCGGGCGTGTTCGGCCTGCGTCATCGCGAAATAAAGCGCGGCCCATGCCAGCAGCAGGAAATACCGGCCCAGCGCGATGTCGGTCAGCTGCACCCACAGCATGTTGCGCTGCATCTGCTGGTCGATGACGATCGGCTCGCCTTCATCCAGCACATCGCCCGATTCCGCATCCGTTTCCGCCCGCGCCGCCTCACGCTGCTTGGCCTCGTCCAGCGCTTTCAGCACGCTGGGCGGCAAGGCGGGATCAAGGTCTTCCTTACGCGGGACCTGCGGCACGTCGACAAGGATATTGCCGCTGTCGTCGCGTCGCACGCGCACGCCCTGTTCCTCGGTGATGCGATTGACCGCGCGCTGTTCGACATCGCGGAAAACCTCGATGTTGATGACCCCCATCAGCAAAGACGCGGGCAGCGCCGCGACAAATGCCACCGCGAATCGAATCCACAAGCGGCGATTGTCGAACCCGCGCAGCAGCAGCCAAAGCAGCACCGTCACCGCCATGCTGGCGATGATGACGACCACGCGGCGGGCCATCATCTCTTCCTGGAAATCGAAGCCGATCAGATAGCTGCGCAGCGTGGCGAGCAGGAAATAGCAGACCCAGAACGCGACCATCGAAATGAGCACGCTGCGCAAAGGTACGCGCGGCTCGGCGCGGTCCGTCATCTCAAGGTCGTCTTCGTCCATGCCCCAGCAATAATGGGGCGGACGGCGCGATGCCAATAGCGGTGAAGACGCCGGTCGATAAGGATCGGCGCTTGGTCGATCAGGGGGGTGCGGGGGCGCGAAAATTGCGCCCCCTTATAAGGAATTCAGGTCCGGTCGGCCCATCGGCCGGCCAATCACCCCGTGGGCAGCAGCCCTTCCTTTGCGATCTTGTCGCGCCACACCAGCGGAGCCAGAGTGTGCACATTGTTGCCTTCGGAATCGACCGCCACGGTGACGGGCATGTCTTCCACCCGGAATTCGTAGATCGCCTCCATGCCAAGGTCTTCGAACGCGAGAACCTTCGCATCCTTGATCGCGCGGGCGACAAGATAGGCCGCGCCGCCGACCGCCATAAGATAGGCGACCTTGTGCTTGGCGATGACCTCGGTCGCGCCCTGCCCGCGCTCGGCCTTGCCGATCATGGCAAGCAGACCAAGGTCGAGCATGGTGTCGGTGAACTTGTCCATGCGCGTTGCAGTGGTGGGGCCAGCCGGGCCGACGACTTCGCCAACGACCGGATCGACCGGGCCGACGTAATAGATCGCGCGGTTCCTGAAATCGACGGGCAGCTCCTCGCCGTTCGCCAGCATGTCCTGAATGCGCTTATGCGCAGCGTCGCGGCCGGTGAGCATGCTGCCCGAGAGCAGCAGGCGGTCGCCGTTCTTCCAGCCCTGCACGATTTCGGGGGTGAGATTGTCGAGGTCGACCTTGATCGCTTCCTTCGACGGCTTCCAGTCGACCTTGGGCCATGCGTCCAGATCCGGCGTCGGCAGATAGGCCGGGCCGCTACCGTCGAGCGTAAGATGCGCGTGGCGCGTCGCGGCGCAATTGGGGATCATCGCGACCGGCTTGTTCGCGGCATGGCACGGCCAGTCGTAGATCTTAACATCAAGCACGGTCGCCAGACCGCCAAGGCCCTGCGCGCCCACGCCCATCGCATTGACCTTGTCGAAAATCTCGATCCGCAGCTTTTCCAGATCGTTCTGCGGCCCGCGCTCTTTCAGCTGGCCCATGTCGATCGGGTCCATCAGGCTCTTCTTGGCAAGCTTGACGCAATGCTCGGCGGTGCCGCCGATGCCGATGCCCAGCATGCCAGGCGGGCACCAGCCGGCGCCCATCTGCGGGATCATTTCCAGCACCCAGTCGACGATATTGTCGCTGGGGTTCATCATCTTGAACTTGGACTTCGCTTCGCTGCCGCCGCCCTTGGCCGCGACATCGATCACGACCGTGTCGCCCGGCACCATTTCCACGTCCAGCACGCAAGGCGTGTTGTCGCGGGTGTTGCGGCGGGTAAAGGCGGGGTCCGCCAGCACCGAGGCGCGCAGCTTGTTCTCGGGATTGGTGTAGCCGCGGCGTACGCCCTCGTCGACGACCTCCTGCAGCGACTTGTCGGAATTGAGCCGGCAGTTCTGGCCCCATTTCAGAAAGACATTGACGATGCCGGTGTCCTGGCAGATCGGGCGATGACCTTCGGCGCACATGCGCGAATTGGTCAGGATCTGCGCGATGGCATCCTTGGCCGCCGGGTTCATCTCGGCCTCATAGGCCTCGCCCAGCGCCTTGATGTAGTCCATCGGGTGATAGAAGCTGATATATTGCAGTGCATCGGCGATGCTCTCGACCAGATGCTCTTCCTCGATCACCACCATCTCTGCCATGTGCCACTCGTCCTTGCTGGAAGTCTTCGGTTTCGTGGGCGCAATAGGCGCATGGACCTCCGTTGCCAAGGTGCGACCACCCCGCCACCGGCTGCACGGGGTCGATCCCTTCGCCCCCGCAGCATGAAACGCGGTCGCCCATGCCGATCGGCCCCTTGGCGAAGGGGCCGCGATGCACTAGAGCAGCGCCGAAGGCGCAGGTCGGGCCAGCCCCATCCGGCCCCGGCCTTTCGCCAAACCCCTTCCCTGCCCGCCCCATGGGCCCGTTCCGCGTGAGAGTAGCTATCATGGCCAGCGCCCCGATTTCCCAGCCCGAAAACGCCGCCGAGCTTGCCCCGGCCTTTGCGCCCGCGCGCAAGGCGATGATCGACAGCCAGCTGCGCCCCAGCGGCATCACCGATGCGCAGGTGCTGGCCGCGATGGCGACCACCCCGCGCGAACATTACGTTGCCGCAGGGCAGCAGGATGTCGCCTATATGGACCGTTCGCTCCCGCTGGGCGAAGGCCGCGCGATCTCTTCGCCCTACGCGCAGGCGGTGCTGCTGCAGACCGCGCGTCCCGAAGAAACCGACAAGGCGCTGCTGATCGGCGGCGCGACCGGCTATCTCGCCGCTCTGCTTGGCCCGATGGTCGGCAGCCTCGATGTTGTCGAAAGCGATGCACGCCTTGCCGGCACGCCCGGCAGCAAGGTCGGCGACTGGCACGATGGCGCGCTGACCGCGGGCTGGAAAAAGGCCGGACCCTATGACCTCATCGTCATCGACGGCGCGATCGAGGAACTGCCCAAGGCGATCGCCAGCCAGCTGGCGCCCGAAGGCCGCCTTGTCACCGGCATCGTCGAGCGCGGCGTCACCCGTCTCGCGCTCGGCCGCAAGAGCGGCGATGGCGTGGCCCTGCAACCGCTGGCCGAAACCGGCATGCCGGTCCTTTCCGATTTCGCAAAACCCAAAAGCTGGTCCTTCTGATGCATGAGGGGGGAAAGGACAGGTCGCAGTCGATGAAGAACGCTGGGCACCGAATCGCCCGCGTCGCCATGCTCGGCTGCGCCGCGCTGGGCGCCTTTGCCACCCCGGCACAGGCCGACACGCTGCGCGAGGCGCTGGCCAGCGCCTATAACACCAATCCCACCCTGCAATCGGCCCGCGCCACCCTGCGCGCGACCGATGAAAACGTGCCGATCGAGAAATCGGCGGGTCTCCCCGGCATTGATGCCAGCGGCCAGTATACCGAGCAGCTGAAGCGCAGCGAAAACTCGTTGACCGCGCCGAAACGTTTTCTGTCGAGCAATGTCGAATTGTCGGTCCCGGTCTATGCCGGCGGCGCGATCCGCAATTCGGTCAAGGCCGCGAAACAGCGCGTGCAGGCCGGGCGCGCCGATCTGCGCGCGACCGAATCGGCGATCTTCAGCCAGGTCGTGGCAGCATACATGGACGTGATCCGCGACGAATCCGTTGTCCGGCTGAACCTGCAGAATGTCGAAGCGCTTGGCGTCAACCTGCAGGCGACCAGCGACCGGTTCGAAATCGGCGACCTGACCCGCACCGATGTCGCGCAATCCGAATCGCGCCTTGCCGTCGCGCGCGGCGACCTAGTGACGGCGCAATCGAACCTCATTTCCAGCCGCGAACGCTATGTGCAGCTGGTCGGCGATGCACCGGTCGCTCTCGAACCTCCGCCGCCGCTGCCGGGCTTGCCCGCCAGCCCGCAAGATGCAGTGAATATCGCGCTCGACAACAATCCCGACCTGATCGCCGCGCGCGAAAGGACGGAGGCATCGCGCCACGATATCGAGGTGGCCGGTTCGGCCCGCCTGCCCCGCGTATCGGTGTTCACCGGCGGCACCTATACCAATTATTTCGGATCGCTGGGCGCCGGCATCGTCGGCGGCGATTTCTCGCAAAGCGACACCACAGCGACCGCTGGCCTGCGTTTCTCTATCCCGCTGTATCAGGGCGGCTACGCCTCGGCGCTGGAACGTCAGGCGCAGGCGCGCGCGGCATCGACGATAGAGACCGAGATCGCGGTCGAGCGCGACGTGATCGCGCAGGTCCGTTCCGCCTATACCGCTTGGGAAGCGGCGAACCAGGTGATCGAGGCGACGACCACGGCGGTATCCGCCGCGCGCCTCAGCCTTGAGGGCGTGCGGGCCGAGAACACGGTCGGCAATCGCACCATTCTCGACATCCTCAATGCCGAGCAGGAGCAGCTCTCGGCCGAAGTGCAGCTCGTCGCGGCGCGGCGCAATGCCTATGTCGCGGGTTTCGCGCTGCTGGCGGCGATGGGCATGGCAGAGGCCGATGACCTCAATCTCGACGTCGGCGGGCCGCTTTACGATCCGGCCGCGCACTACAATGCGGTCAAAGGCCAGCTGAACGATTGGAAATTCGAGCCGGATCCTGTGGCCCAATCGACGCGCACCGTTGACACGCCCGCACAGGACGCGACAATCCCCGAAGAGTAATCGGGGAGCACCTCATGGCGCACAAAGACGGCGAAGCATCGGTCGAGGACATTCTGCGCTCGATCAAACAGGTAATTTCGCGCGAGGATGGCCCGCGTGCGCCGACCCCGCGTGGGGAGGATGGCGCGCCGGGATCGGAACGCCCTGGCGGCTTTTCGCCCACACCCTACAGCTTCACTCGCCATTCGCCCTTTGGATCGCGCGTTCCCGACGTGACCTCGTCCTTTGTCGAGGACAAGGAGCCTAAGGAAGAGGCCGAAGCCGAGGGCCGTACCGACGTCTTTGATCTGAAGAGCCTCGACAGCGATGCGCTGGAGCTGGACGAAAGCGATGTCGAGCCCGGCGCGGAGCAGGACAGCGCATCGGAGCCTGACGAGGTTCGCATGATCGTGCCGCCCGTCCTGCCGCCGCTTGCCGAGGACGAAGGGGCAGAGCCTGCGCCTGCCGCGAACCCCTATGGTTCGGCGTTCTCGGGCGAAGACGAGGCTGTATCCGAGACTGAGGATGGGGCGGTCCCTCTCGCCGCTGCGGAGCCGGTTGAGGACGAGGACACGACCCCGTCGATCACCCTTGAGCCGCCCTATGGGGCCGAGCCCCTGCCCGAAGCTGAACCGGTCGCCGCCCTGCCGGAAGCTGAAGCGGAACCCGAACCGGTGACCGAAGTCGAGGCGGAGCCCGTAGATCTCAGCGAGGCCGAGCCGTTGGCGGCCACGCCGGGCGCTGAAGACGAGGTGGAAGAAGAGAATGCGGGTACGCCGGCAGCCGATGACAGCGAATCGCTGATCGCCGGCGCCGCTGCGGCCACTCTGCGCGACAGCTTTGCCGCATTGCAGTCGGTTGCTTCCACGCCTGAGCCGAGCAAGCCCGCTGGAACCGCCAATCCGCTGGAGGACATGGTGCGCGAGATGATGCGTCCCATGCTCAAGCAATGGCTCGATGACAACATGCCCGGCATGGTCGAAAAGATCGTAGAGCGCGAGATTGCCCGAATCACCGGACGCCTCTGATCCCCACGGTGCAAATGCGGCGGGCGATCGGCCCGCGCCCGTGCGTCAGCCGATTTCGCTACCCGAAGCGCAAGCGGAACTCTCCGCTCTGGGCGGCGGCGATGCGTTCCGGCGCCATATCTTCCTTTGCGCCGACCAGACGAAGCCAAAGTGCTGTCCGCTTTCGACCGGGATCGAGAGCTGGGACTACCTGAAAAAGCGCCTTGCCGAACTGGGGCTGGACCGGGATGGCGGCATCATGCGGACCAAGGCGAACTGCCTGCGCGTCTGCGCGGCGGGGCCGCTGGCCGTCGTCTATCCCGAAGGGGTCTGGTACTGGGGCTGCCGCCCGCCGGTGCTGGAGCGCATTATCCAGGAACATCTGATCGGCGGCGTGCCTGTCGAGGAATATCGCCTCTATCCCGAGGCCTGACCGCGCGGCATCACCAGATATCCTTGGCCTCGTCGCCCATGCGGTCATCAATGGCCTCGTCATGGCCGGTTCCGTTCGACAGGAAAACCAGCCCCATCAGCGCCGCGGTCAGCATCATCATCACGCCGATGCCAAGGCCCCAGGCGATGAAGAAATGGATCGAGACGAAGCCGTTCTCGAAATAAAGCCAGCCAAGCACGGCGGTCACGGTCAGCGCGGTGACCAGCCCCATGCCCTTCATCAGCCGCTTGTAGCGGCCCCACGCGAATGCGGCATTTTGCGGATCATCAAGGGGGGAGCGGCCTGCCATGCCCCATAGATGGCGATTGCATGCGGCGCTGGCAAGCGGGCGCGAAGAGTGGCATGATGCCTTTGCCGGATCGCCCTGAGGAGAGGCGGGCCTTTGAATTCCGCTCCAAGAAGGCGCGATCCCCAAGAGGAGGGGAAGGATAGCCTATGAGCATTGCCGCCATCATCGAAACCCGTGACGAGGGTATCGTCACCTGCAGGCCGGACCATTCGGTGGCCGAGGCCATCACCCTGCTGACCGGAAGGCGCATCGGCGCCATGCCCGTCGTCGATGAAACCGGCGCAGTGGAGGGGGTGTTTTCCGAACGCGACGTGATCCGCTGCCTTCAGACGATGGGTGCAGACGCGCTGAACGCACCTGTCAGCGATGCGATGACCTCCCCCGCCGTAACCGTGGGGCCGGAGATGAGCGAGCTGGAAGCACTGGCGCTGATGACGCGGCGGCGCATCCGTCACCTGCCGGTGGTGGACAATGGGCGGCTCGTCGATTTCGTGTCCATCGGCGACCTCGTGAAGGCCCGGATCGACACGATCGAGGCCGAAGCGAACGCCATGCGGGCCTATATCCGCAGCGCCTGATTCATTCTGCGCGGTCTGATGGCTTGCTGCGGGCCGCGCAGGCTCCTATCTCGTCACTATGGAACAGCCCGAGATCCAGCTTTCCGACGCCGCTGCCAAGCGCGTCGGCACCATCGCCGCCAAGCAGGGCAAGCCTGCGATCCTGCGCCTTTCGG
Source organism: Croceicoccus mobilis (assembly GCF_001661965.1). Lineage (GTDB taxonomy): Bacteria > Pseudomonadota > Alphaproteobacteria > Sphingomonadales > Sphingomonadaceae > Croceicoccus > Croceicoccus mobilis. The sequence continues at coordinate 732,780 of NZ_LYWZ01000022.1, read as the reverse complement.
TCGAAGGGGGCGGCTGTTCGGGCTTTCAGTACAAGTTCGGCCTGGCCGAAGACATCGATGACGATGACACAAAGGCCGAGAATGACGGCGTGACCCTGGTCGTCGACGCCGTCAGCCTCGACCTCGTGCGGGGATGCGTGGTCGATTATGTCGAATCGCTGGGCGGCGCGGCGTTCCGCGTCGAAAACCCCAATGCAGCTGCCGGTTGCGGCTGCGGCTCCAGCTTCGCTGTCTGATCAACCGCACATGAAAATCGCCAGCTTCAACATCAACGGGGTGAAGGCGCGCCTTCCCCGTCTGCTCGAATGGCTGGAGGAGACCCAGCCCGATGTCGCCTGCCTGCAGGAGATCAAGTCGAGCGACGAGACCTTCCCGGCGCACGAATTCGAAAAGGTCGGCTACACTCCGATCTGGCACGGGCAGAAAGGGTTCAACGGCGTCGCCATCCTGTCAAAGGGTGATGAGCCCGCAACCGAAGTGCTGCGCGGCCTGCCCGGCGACGACGAGGATACGCATTCGCGCTATCTGGAGGCCGATTACAAGGGCGTGAGGGTCGTCTGCATCTACCTCCCCAACGGCAATCCGCTGCCGGGCCCCAAATTCGATTACAAGCTGAAGTGGATGGAGCGTCTGCGCATCCGCATGGCGCAGCTACGCGCCGAAGAAATTCCGACCGTCGTGATCGGCGATTACAATGTCATCCCCGAGGACAAGGACGTGTGGTCGGTCAAGGCGATGGCCAGCGACGCCCTCATGCAGCCCGAATCGCGCGATGCCTATTTCCGCCTCCTAGGCGATGGCTGGACCGACGCGCTGGACCTGCATCACCCACGCGGCGGGATCTGGACGTTCTGGGATTATCAGGCGGGCGCATGGCAGCGCGATCATGGATTTCGGATCGACCATGCCCTGCTCTCGCCCGAACTGGCCGACAGGCTGGTCGCATCGGGCGTCGACAAATTCGCGCGAGGCCGGGAAAAGGCCAGCGATCACGCGCCGATCTGGATCGAACTCACCGACTGACAGGCCGCGCAAGGCCTATGGAAAGCAAAAAAGGGCTGCCGGTGGGTGACCGGCAGCCCTATTCATATCCGCTGCTGAAACAGCGCTAGAGCCAGGGCTCAGCGATAGAAGATGTGATTATCGATCTGCGCGAGGCGGGTCATCTTCTTGCTCCAGCGCGGATTGACGTAATTCGCGTGGAAATAGAGCGCGCCCTCGGCTTCGCTCGACCATTCGTCCTTGTCGGCGATCATCGCCAGCTTCTTGGCGCGCTGCCAGGCGCGGCTCGCCTTGTTGATGCGGGGCATGGCGCCGCCGCGGACAAAGGAGAACTGGTGACGCTGATAGACCACGCCGCAATAGGACGACGGGAATTTCGGCGAAGCGGCACGCGCCACGACAACGCGGGCAACCGCCAGCTGGCCGTCGAGCGGCTCACCCTTGGATTCGTGATAGATCGCGCCTGCAAGGCAGGTCAGCTCTTTATCGAGCGAATCGGGAACCGGAAGGCCGGCCAGAAAGTCTTTGAGGTTGGAAGCGGCGATCATGTTCGCCTTCTTATCCTCGGTGGTCGGCGTTTCGGGAACGGCCTGCACCACGGGATTGGAAACGAAGCGCGGGCCCGTGGCCTGTGCATCTTCGCTGGACGCATCGGCGGCGTCCACGGCTTCCGTGACGGGCATTTCGCTGGCGACGATGGCGACTTCGCCCATCTCTGCCTTTGCGCGGGTGCCCTCGATCCCGAATAGGGTGATCCCCAGCATTGCGACCAGCGTAAGCGCGCTGGCGCCTCGTACCTTACGGCTCATGAACTGTTCGTACTATGCGGTGAACGCGCCTGTCGCACGATCGTCCGGATGAAAGCCCGTCCTTTGGGCCCCTTGAACTCATCCGGAAACAAGACCCGTGCCGGTCGTTCCCCGTCTGCGCGCTTGCCTCACGATGCCGATCTGCATCGCCGGGCTGCCTACGCCGTTTCAGCGCCGCCCATCTGGCTTTGTGGCGACAATGTGTCAACCCATGGGTGTTGGTTAACAGATGAAGCGTTCCGGCTGTGCGATTTCGATCTCTATTATCCAGCAATCGGGGTCTTGTTCGCCCCGTCTTGCGATATATTCCGAAAATTCGCGTTCTTTTTCAGGGGGTTCTTCGCGTGATTTGGTCCATACACGATTGCCGTCGAGATCGGGCATTCTTTCGTAGAGACATGATATTGCGTTAAGATCACGGGTTGCGATCAATATCGTGCCCGCATCGCGCTCTCCCCTTTGCAGAACGGTCGCGAAACCGCCTGCCAATTGCACGGCGCGCATGATGCCCGATGTTTCAAGATGGGCGGGCAGGCGCGAATCCATGCCTTATTCCTGTCTCGATTCGGGAATCGACCCCTCTGCGCTATAGCCCGGAAGCGACGAAAGTTTGATCTGCGAGCGCATGAAAGTGCCGGTTCCGCGGCCCACTTCCTCGCCCTCTTCATCGACGAGTCGCGATTCGGCGACCAGCACGCGGCGGCGGCCCGAGACCCATTTGCCCTCGGCCCGGATCCGGCCACCGCGGATCGGGCGCAGGAATTGGAGGTTGAAGGCGGTGGTCAGAAGGAAGCGATCGCTGACCAGCGTATTGGCCGCGTAAAAGGCCGCATCGTCGAGCATCTTGAAATAGACGGTGCCATGCGCGGCGCCGCCGGCGTGGAACACGCTTTCATCGATGTCGAATGCGATTTGCGCTTCGCCCTCTCCGGCAATGGAGAGGGATGAGCGAAATTTTAGGTTGATCGGTGCCGAGGCATAGAGCCGCTCCAGCGCGCGCCAGTGCAGCGCCGCGCCGGTTGGCCCGGACCCCGCCTCAGGCTGCGTCACGCTCCGACACGCCTGCCAGCAGGGCATAGACAGCCTCGTCGCCGGGGGCGTCGAGCAGACGGTCGCGCATGCGGTCGTCGCGCATGGTGCGGCTGATCGCGGCCAGCGCGTGCAGGTGCATCGCGCCCGACTTTTCAGGGGAGAGAAGGCCGAATACCAGCTCTACCGGCATGCCGTCGGCGCTTTCGAATTCCACCGCCTGCGAGAGGCGCAGGAAGACGCAAACCGGCTGTGCCAGCTGTTCGACGCGCGCATGCGGGATAGCGGTGCCCCGACCAAAACCGGTGCTGCCCAGCTTCTCGCGCTCTTCCAGTGCTTCCAGCACGGTGGCGCGGTCGAGGTCATAGACCTTCGCGAAGCGGTCGGCGAGTTCGGCAAGAACATCGTCCTTCGTCGTCGCGCTGCATGTACCCACGGCGGCGGGGTCGAGAATGAAAAGCGAAGTCATCGTAATTTTCTGTCTTTCCGGGTCCGTTTGATTCGGACTCTTCGCACTCCTTCGGCTCCCTGTTCCAGCAGGAACCGTACCGACGCACCATGCGACGGCTACGATGAAGCGCGGCAATCGCCTCCCCTTGCATCGCCATGTTACAATGCCTTGAATAAAGGCATCGACCGGCATCGCTCGCGTGAAGAAGCCGCACCCACTGGCGGCTCCTTCGCATGCAAGGGTTAGCAAATTGCCAAATACGCGCCTGCGAACGGCAGCAGTATCGCGTTTTACAACCTCAGATCATCGTGCGTAACGCCCGGCTCATCAATTGGTTGCAGACGGTTCGACCCAGCCGATCGTCCCGTCGTTGCGGCGATAAACCATATTATGTCGTCCGGTTCCAGCGTTTTTGAAGAACAAGGCCGGCGTGTCGCGCAGATCCAGCATCATCACCGCGTCCGAAACCGACGTTTCGGGGATCTGCGTGCGGGTTTCCGCGACGATCGGCGGAGCGTCGGAAAAATCCTCGACCTCGGCGTTTTCGTCGTCATTGTCGGGGGCGATGGAGAATACGGTATAGGCCGCATCCTCCAGCTCGACCGCGTGGTCGGCCTGCTCATGCCGGTCTTTCAGGCGGCGCTTGTAACGCCGCAGCTGCTTCTCGATCTTGGTCGCGGCCTGGTCCAGCGCCTGGTGCGCGTCCTGCGCTTCGCCGCGGGCCTTCAGGATCAGGCCCTGCATCACATGGGTGACGATGTCCGCGGTAAAGCTGTCATGCGGCCCCTTGCCCATGGTGACCTGCGAGGACAACGCTCGGTTGAAGTACTTGTCGACTATCCCCGTCAACCGCTCTGATGCATGTTCCTGCAAGGCGGCGCCCGTCTCGACCTGATGACCGGAAACGCGGATATCCATCGGCTACTCCTATCTTTTGTTTTCTCTCGCCCCTGTTGAGCGGGGGACGCTCCGCTTCGGGCTACTACGCCGCCGGATCTATCGCGATCGCAGCGATGCAGCGCCCAATTTCCAGATGGGGTCTGAAAGACCCGCGATAAAGGCCTTGTGCGCGGCGATTTCCTCTTCGCTGGCGGAATGCGGGCGCGGTTCGCGGAAAGGCCGGTCGATCTGCACCACATTTGCGGCGACCTGCCTGTCATCGCGCTGCGTGCCGGCACCTTCCAGCGCGGCCAGTTCCAGACCGATCTGCCGCCCGCCGGTCAGCTCGACATACAGCTGCGCCAAAAGCTCGGCGTCGAGCAGCGCGCCATGCAATGTGCGGTGCGAGCGGTCGATGCCATAGCGCGAACACAAGGCGTCCAGCGAAAGCTTTGCGCCGGGGTGTTTTTTGCGCGCCAGAGCGACGGTGTCGATCATCCGGCTGGTACACACCGGCTCGCGACCGCAGAATTCAAGCTCGGCATTGATGAAGCCGAAGTCGAAGCCCGCATTATGGGCGATCAATGGCGAATCGCCGATAAAGTCGAGGAAGTCCTGCGCGCGTTCGCGAAAGCGTTCCTTGTCGGAGAGAAAGGCTTCGGAAAGCCCATGCACGGCCTCCGCCTCGGCCGGCATGTTCCGGTCAGGATTGAAATAGACGTGGAACACGTTTCCCGTGGCCACGCGGTTCACCAATTCGATGCAACCGATCTCGACAAGGCGGTCGCCATTGCGGGGGTCGAGGCCGGTCGTCTCGGTATCGAAGACAATCTCGCGCATGGAGATTTTATGCGCCTCGCCGGCATGGCTGGCAAGCAAAAGCGGACGGCTGATCCCCTATGGGTCACCCCTTTCGGACAGGCGGTGAAAGACACGCGTCGGGCCGTATGGGGCGCGTCTGTGGATCGGCGCCATGGAAGGGTACAGTGGAACGAAGAGCGTGCATCCAGCATTGGCTCTATCAGGATGCCTCACTCTCTGAATTCGCCCCTCCTGCTCCAGAGCCGCGCATATGCGTGATTTCAGCTGGATTCGCGCCGAACCTCACGGGATTCACGTCACGCCCTGCAATGCCTGGGTCGATCCGGCGCGGCCTGTCGAAACCGCCCTTGTCACCCATGGCCACGCCGATCATGCGCGCGGCGGACACGGCAAGGTCTATGCGACAGCCGAAACGCTGGCGATCATGGGCCTGCGCTATGGGGTAGAGGCGGAAGGCATCCCCGTCCCATTGCGCGAATCGGTCGATCTGGGCGGCGGCGTCACCGCGACCTATTTCCCGGCGGGCCATGTCTTGGGAAGCGCGCAGATCCTGCTCGAACACGCCGGAGAGCGAGTCGTCATCACCGGCGATTACAAGCGCCGCCCCGATCCCACCTGCCCGCCCTTTGAAGTCGTCCCCTGCGACATCTTCATCACCGAGGCGACATTTGGCCTGCCCGTATTCCGCCACCCGCCCATTACCGAGGAGATCGCCAAGCTGCTGACCGCGCTGGAGCAGCGCCCCGAAGGCTGCGTTGCGGTCGGCGCCTATGCCTTGGGCAAGGCGCAGCGGGTGATCGCGGAACTGCGGGCGGCCGGGCATGACGCGCCGATCTATATCCATGGCGCGCTGGAAGGCATGTGCGCGCTTTACGAGGATCACGGCATCCCCCTTGGCGAGCTGCGCCCCGCGACCGGCGCCGACAAGGAGGAGATGAAAGGCCGCATCGTCGTCTGCCCGCCCAGCGCCCTGAATGACCGCTGGAGTCGCCGCCTGCCCGATCCCGTCACCGCCATGGCGTCGGGCTGGATGCGCATCCGCCAGCGCGCGCGGCAAAGGAATGTCGAACTCCCGCTCATCATCTCCGACCATGCCGACTGGGCGGAACTCACCGACACCATCTCCGAAGTGAACCCGCAGGAAAGCTGGATCACCCATGGGCGCGAGGAAGCCTTGCTGCGCTGGTGCCAATTGAACCAGCGCCGCGCCCGCGCGCTCGCCATGGTGGGATATGAGGACGAGGACGACTGATGCAGGCGTTCGCCCATCTCATCGACCGGCTGACCTATACCTCCTCGCGCAATGCGAAGCTGGCGCTGATCGCGGATTACTTGCGAACGACGCCCGATCCCGATCGCGGTTGGGCGATGGCGGCGCTGACCGGTGAACTGGATTTCCCGGCGGTAAAAGCCGCCACCGTGCGCCGCCTGATGATGGAGCGGGTCGATCCCACCCTCTATGCCCTTAGCCGCGATTACGTCGGCGATACGGCGGAGACCGTCAGCCTGCTCTGGCCCGATCCGCCTGTGGAACCCCCGCCCCCGCCCTCGCTTGACGAAGTCGTTGCGATCCTGTCGGCCATGACCCGCGCCAATGTCGCGGGCGAATTGCCAAAGCTGCTCGACCGGCTCGATGCCAATGCCCGCTATGCGCTGATCAAGCTCGCCACCGGAGCCATGCGCATCGGCGTGTCGGCGCGGCTCGCCAAAACCGCCTTTGCGCAGGCGTTCGACGTGCCCGTCGAGGAAGTGGAGGAATATTGGCACGGCATCACCGCGCCTTATCCCGATCTCTTCGCATGGGCCGCGAAGGGCGAGGCGCCGCCCGATCTCGACAGCGTGCCGCTGTTCCGCCCCTTCATGCTGGCCCATCCGCTGGAGGAGACCGAGCTCGATCTGACCGAATATGCGGCGGAATGGAAATGGGACGGGATTCGCGTGCAGCTCGTTCATGTCGCGGGTGAGACGCGGCTCTATTCGCGCTCGGGCGACGATATTTCGCACACATTTCCCGAAATGACTGACGCGCTGCCCTTCCCCGCTGTCTTGGATGGCGAATTGCTGGTCCGCGGCGCGCATCAGGGCGGTGAAGAGGGCGGCGCGGCCAGTTTCAACGCCTTGCAACAAAGGCTGGGCCGCAAGACGGTATCGAAGAAAATGCTGGCCGAGGCGCCTGCCTTCGTTCGGCTTTACGATGTGCTGCTGGCCGATGGCGAAGACTTGCGCGAACTGGGCTGGCAGCAGCGCCGCGCCGCTTTGGAAAGCTTGATGGACCGGCTCGACCCCGACCGGTTCGATATCTCCTCGCTGATCGAGGCTGAGGATTTCGCCGCCCTGTCCGCCATCCGCGAAAAGGCGCGCGACGACGCGATCGAGGGGGTGATGCTGAAACGCCGCGATTCCCCCTATGTCGCGGGGCGGCGCACCGGGCTGTGGTATAAATGGAAGCGTGATCCGCTGCTGATCGATTGCGTGCTGATGTATGCGCAGCGCGGGAGCGGCAAGCGCTCGAGCTTCTATTCCGACTTCACCTTCGGCTGCTGGAACGGCGATCCGGACAAGGGCGCAGAGCTGCTGCCCGTCGGCAAAGCCTATTTCGGCTTTACCGATGAGGAACTGAAATGGCTCGACCGTCATGTGCGCCAGAACACGGTCAACCGGTTCGGCCCGGTGCGCGAAACGGACAAGTCGCTGGTGCTGGAGATCGCATTCGATTCCGTCCACGCAAGCAAGCGGCATAAATCCGGCCTCGCAATGCGGTTTCCGCGCATTCACCGCATCCGCAAGGACAAGCCCGCGCATGAGGCAGACCGGATCGAGGCGCTGCAGGCGCTGGTACGCGACTAGAGGTCGCGGGCCAGCACCTCGACAATGCGCTGCCCGGCGCGGCCATCGCCGAAAACATCGCTTGGTGCGGGCAGCGGCCGGGCAAGTGCCGCCCTCGCCTCTGCCAGCATCAGGTCCGGGTCATGGCCGACAAGCACGGCCGTCCCCGCCGCTATCGCTTCGGGCCGTTCGGTCACGTCGCGCAGGACCAGCGTCGCCCGACCCAGCGCCGCCGCCTCCTCCTGCACCCCGCCCGAATCGGTCAGGATCAGGCGCGAAGCGCGCATCAGCTGCAGGAACGCGAAATATGCGAGAGGACCCGTCAAGGCGATCTGCGGATGTCCGGACAGCGCCTCGCTCAGAATTTCGCTTTCGGCGCGTGGGTGGAGCGGCATGGCGACATGGCAGCCCGTTTCCTCGGCCAGACGCCGGATGCCGCAGGCGATCCGGCCCAGCGCCTGCGCGTCAGCCTCGCGGCGGTGCACGGTCGCGAGCACCAGATTGCGCCCTTTCGCTCCCTCGATCAGCCGCGCGGCTTCCCCGCCCAGCGCCGGTTCGGCATCCAGCCGCGATACTGCCCAATGCAGCGTGTCGATAACGCTATTGCCCGTATGCGTGATCGCTTCTTGCGCCACGTTTTCCCGGCGCAGCGCTTCCGTGGCGGCGGGTGTCGGCGTGAAATGCCAGCGGGCGATGGCGCTGACCATGCGGCGATAGCCTTCCTCCGGCCATGGCGAGGCGAGATCGTGCGACCTGAGGCCCGCCTCCACATGGGCGATCGGTATCTGTCGGTGAAATGCGGCCAGCGCACCCGCCAGAGTGGTCGCCGTATCGCCCTGTACCACCACGGCGCGGGGCTTCATCCGGTTGATCACTTCGCCGATATTCGCCTGTAACCCCGCCAGCAGCGCAGCAGTATCGCGTGCCTGCGGACGTTCCAGCAGATGATCAGGCACCACCCCCGCCGCATTCAGAATCTCGCGCCCCAGATCGGCATGCTGTCCCGAATGGCAAAGTTCCACCGCCATATCGCCGCGCGCACGGGCCGTCTGCATCACGGGTAATAGCTTGATGATTTCCGGACGCGTTCCGGCGACGACCAGCACGGGCAAGGCTTGCGACCCCTTTTCCGAATGCGAAACGTTCTTGCCGCCTTGCGTACACCAATTGCCGCAGGCGGCAACAGATGCCAGCGGGCATTTTTGACACGTGTCAATGCCCCTCGCCCCTGTCCGGTCTAGCGGGAAGGCTGGGTTACCGGCAGGATGAAATGTCAGACACGGCCAAACAGACACCGCGCACGCCTTTTCATATCATGGGCGGAACAATGGCTTTCCAGGATATCGTCAGCCGGTTCTATGATCTGATGGACAGCGATCCCGCCTATGCCGAATTGCGCGCCATGCATGGTGCCGATCTGGCAGGCATGCGCGATGCGCTGACCGCTTTCCTATCCGGCTGGGCCGGTGGGCCAAGGGACTGGTTCGAGGCCAATCCCGGGCGCTGCATGTTCTCCGTCCATGGCAAGATGCCGATCGATAGCACCACGGCGGGGCAATGGGCCGACGCCATGGAACGCGCCATCGCCGCGGCCGATGTCGCCAATCGCGACATGGCGGACGAACTGGGTGCGCATCTGGGCAGGATGGCGCGATCCATGGCCGGGATTCCGGCGAACGCCGCCTAATCGGGGATCTGCAGCAGCTTTTCGCGCGACGTATCGCCGCGCAGCAAGGTGATGGTCGATGGCGCGACACCCAGTGCCTTGCCGACCAGCCTGATGACCGCCTTGTTCGCCTTGCCCCCTTCGGGCGCGACCGACACGCGGGCGCGCAGCCTGCCATCCTCTATCGCCAGCCCATCACGCGAAGCCCCCGGCGTGACGCGCAGCGCCAGCCGCCCTTCGCCATCGGCCAAAGCGCGAATATCGGCGGGTGCGGGAAAGTCAGCCTTCGGCCTGGCCATGCTCTTTCAGCGCGTCGGCGTGGTCCTTGCCGTTCTCGACATAATGGGTGACGCCCTCGGCCATGCCCTCCACCGCGGCATCGGCGAGTTCGCGCACCAGCTTCGCTGGTCGACCCACCCATAGTTCGCGCGGGCCGATCCGCTTGTTCTCGGTCACCATCGCGCCGGCGCCGACCATGCCGTTTTCACCGATCACGACGCCATTCATCACGATCGCGCCCAGCCCGACGAAGCCGCCCTTTTCGATCGTGCAGCCATGGACCATCGCCATGTGGCCGATCAGCACGTCCTCTCCGATCAGGGTGGGCCAGCCCTCTTCCTGTCCGGGCTTGGGACTGTCGCAATGGATGACTGAGCCATCCTGCACATTGGTGCGCGCGCCGATGCGGATGCGGTTCACGTCGGCGCGGATCACGCAATTGTACCAGATGCTCACATCCGGTCCGATCTCGACATCGCCGATGATCCGGCAACCGGGCGCGATGAAGGCGCTGTCGTGGATCTTCGGGGTCTTGCCGTGGATAGGCAGGATGGTGACGTCGGGACGGTCGATCATTGGTTGGCTTCCCATTGCTTGCGCGTGATCGCATAGAGGATGATCTTGTCGCCCGCAAAGCGCTTGCCCTCGGGCACGGTGAAATCCAGATCCTCGCGCCGCTGCATGCCAAGCCGTTCCATCAGCCCCCAGCTGGCGGTGTTTTCCATCACCGTCAGCGCGACGACGAAGGGTGCGGCAAAGCGGGTGAAGGCGGCATCCATGCATGCCTGTGCCGCTTCGCGGGCATAGCCCATGCCCCAGGCGTTTTCGCAAAGACGCCAGCCGATCTCCATGTCGCCGGAGTTGTCGGGGTCGAGATCCGTGCGCTTCAGCCCGCAAAAGCCGATGACTTCGCCGGACAGGTGTTCGCCGTCGTCCTTCCGCTCCATCGCCCAGAACGTATGGCCATGATCGCGCCGCACCTGTTCCAGCCGCGCGACGCTTCCGGCCAGCGATTCAGCGCTCTGGATACCGCCCAGCCAGCGCATCACCGGCTCGGTATTGGTCGCCATCAGCCAGTCGAGGCACTCGCCCTCCTCCCACTCGCGCAGAATCAGCCGGTCGGTCTCCAGCCGGAAAGATGCGGCGCTGGCCACGATCAGCCCAAGAGCTTGGCCGCCAGCGGAGCGTGATAGGTGAGCACGCCGCTGGTCCCCGCCCGCTTGAAGGAAGTGAGCGTCTCCAGCACCAGCGCCTCGCGCTCGCCTGCGCCGGCGGCCACGGCGGCCTCGATCATCGCGTATTCGCCGCTCACCTGATAGGCGAAGACGGGAACCTCGAAATTGTCGCGCACGCGGCGGATGATATCGAGATAGGGAAGCCCCGGCTTCACCATCACGCTGTCCGCGCCCTCGGCCAGGTCCAGTTCCACCTCGCGCAGCGCCTCGTCCGAATTGGCGGGGTCCATCTGGTAGGTTTTCTTGTCGCCCTTCAGCAGGCCGCGCGAGCCCACCGCATCGCGGAACGGGCCATAAAACGCGCTGGCGTATTTCGCGGCATAAGCCATCAGCTGGACATTGGCGTGGCCGGTTTCCTCCAGCGCCTCGCGGATAGCGGCGATACGGCCGTCCATCATGTCCGACGGGGCGACGATATCGGCACCGGCAGAGGCCTGATTGAGCGCCTGCCCGACCAGCGCATCGACCGTCGCGTCATTCTCGACATAGCCCGCCTCGTCCAGCAGGCCGTCCTGACCGTGGCTGGTATAGGGATCGAGCGCGACATCGGTCAGAAGGCCGATATCGTCGCCGCAGGCATCCTTGATCGCACGGATGGCGCGGCACATCAGATTATCGGGATTATGCGCCTCCGTCCCCGTGTCGTCGCGCAAATGGGCGGGCGTGTTGGGAAACAGGGCAAGGCATGGAATGCCAAGGCTCACCGCTTCCTTCGCCCTTTTCGCGATGACATCGACCGATCCGCGCGACACGCCGGGCAGCGAGGGGATGTCTTCGACATTGTCCTTCCCTTCGGTCACGAAGACTGGCCAGATCAGGTCGGCAGGGGTCAGGACGGTTTCGCGGTGGAGCGCGCGGCTCCAGGCGGTGGCGCGGGTGCGGCGCAGGCGCAGATGCGGATATTGACTCATGATGGGGTGCGATGTGCACCTTTCGCGGGCCGATGAAAAGTGGGCGCTTTTGTCCCACCCTTCGCAGCCGCCCCTTATTCCGGCGCGTTGGAAAGAAGATCGGCCTCGCGCACTTCCTTCACCGGCTGGTCCTTTTCCGCCGCCAGCGGCTCCAGCGCCGCGCCCGGCTTCACTTTCTTCAACTCGACCAGCTGCTGGCGGAACTGCCTGAGTTCGGCGGAGGACAATTGCTGGCGCACCACGAAGTTGACCGAATTGGGGTTCACCGCGCGGCCATTGCGATAAAGCTCGTAATGCAGATGCGCGCCGGTCGACAGGCCGGTCGAGCCGACATAGCCGATTACCTGCCCGCGCTTGACATGCTGGCCGCGGCGCACCGCGATCCTGCTCATATGCGCATAGCCGGTGCCAAGCCCGCCGCCATGGTTCAGTTTCACGTAATTGCCATAACCGCCATTGCGCCCGGCCATCGCGACAGTGCCATCGGTCACCGCATAGATCGGCAGGCCCGAACGCGCCCGGAAATCCAGCCCCTTGTGCATGCGGTTGATCTTCAAAATGGGGTGGCGGCGCATGCCATAGCCCGAACCGACCGGCGCGTTGACCGGCTTGATCAGCCCTTCGCGCAATTCGCCTTCGCCATCGGCGTCATAGAACCGCCCGTCCTTGCCCCAGCGCAGCAATTGCGCCCGCGCGCTGCCTTTGCGGCTAAGCCCTGCGTAAAGCACGTCGCCAACCTCGACCTCACCGGTCTCGGCCCGCTTGTAATCGATGATCATGTCGAAGGTGTCGCCCGCCCCGACCTGCCGGTTGAGATCGAGCTGCGCGCCGATCGCCTTCAGATATTGCTGCACCGATTTCGCCGGTGCGCCCGCTGCGCGCGCCGCGCGATAAAGGCTGGACCCCACCGTGCCGGTGATCCTCAGCGGCGTATCGTCGACGAGGATATTGCGGCGCTCCAGCGCCAGCGGTCCGCCTTCACGCGCCACGGTAAGTTCAAGGTCGAAGCGCGCCCGAAAGCTCAATTTTTCCAGGGGACGCGGCTGGCTGGGATTGGTGCGGCGGCCCAATGTGATGTCAAAGGCGGTGCCGTCCTTGATGTCGCCTGCGGGCAGCGCGCCGCCGATCAGCGCCTCGACCCGCTCGCTATCCATGCCGCTGACACCTGCGCGGCGCAAAAGGTCCGGCAGCGTGTCGTCCTTGCCGATGGTCGCGGTCAGTTCGACGACCGGGCGTTCGGGCGCATTGGCCAGCGGCACGACCAGCCGCGTCGGCGCCATGCGGCGTCCGCTGTCGGCCCCCAGCGCCAGCGGCGTGATCATCTGGCTCCTGTATTCGTCGCGCTCTTCATCCGACAGGCGGACAGGCGCGGCGGCATGCAGGGCAGAGAAATCGGGCCAGAAGGCAAAGGTCACCGCGACCAGTGCGACCAGCAGGCCAAGCGAGCGGAACCAGCGCGGGCTGCCGATATCGGCGCCAAGGTCACTGACCCAGCGCGCGGCCAGCGGCGTGTCGTCGCCGCTTGCGGCTGCCTTTGCCCTGATTTTTCGTGCGGTGCCCATTGGCCCCTTCGGGCCGGCCCCGCGCGCGTCCGTCGCGGTCATAACGCTTGTCGTTCCGTCCTTGCCCCCGTTGGGGAGAGGGGCGACCCTTGATGCGGATCCCTTGATGTCACAGCTGTGGCCGATGATTTTGCGCACCGGAAACTTAACCCACGGTCAAATTCGCCGTGTGATCGACGAAACGCCCCTTCTGTGCGGCAAACGGTTGAATTTGCGCATGTCGGGGATTGGCCCATCCCCATCGCTTGCGGGAGGCGGGTGCAACTGCCACATTCCCCGTCACGATGAGTGCGCCTGAAATCAAGGCCGTGCTGGGCCCCACCAACACCGGCAAGACCCATCTGGCCGTCGAACGGCTCTGCGCCCATTCGAGCGGCGCGATCGGCTTTCCGCTTCGGCTGCTGGCGCGTGAGGTCTATGACCGCGTCGTGGCGATCAAGGGGCCGGACCGGGTTGCCCTGATCACGGGCGAAGAGCGGATCGACCCGCCGAACGCGCGCTGGAAGCTCTGCACGGCAGAGGCGATGGACCGCGATGCCGACCTCGCCTTCGTCGCGATCGACGAGGCGCAGTTGGGCGCCGATCCCGAACGCGGCCATGTCTTTACCGACCGCCTGCTCAACGCGCGCGGCCGCGAAGAGACGATGATCCTCGGCTCCTCCTCGCTCACCCCCATGGTGCAGGCGCTGGTGCCCGAAGCCGAGATCATCTCGCGCCCACGCTTTTCCACGCTGACCCATGCAGGGCCGGTGAAACTTTCCCGCCTGCCGCCGCGCAGCGCCGTCGTCGCCTTTTCGGCAGAGCAGGTCTATGCCGTCGCTGAAATGCTGCGCCGGTTCCGCGGCGGTGCTGCCGTGGTGATGGGGGCGCTATCGCCCCAGACCCGTAACAAGCAGGTCGAGATGTTCCAGTCGGGCGAGGTCGATTACATCGTCGCCACCGATGCAATCGGCATGGGGCTCAATCTCGATGTCAATCATGTCGCCTTTGCTTCGCTGGCGAAATTCGACGGGCAGCGCCGCCGCCGCCTCACGATTGCCGAAATGGCGCAGATCGCAGGCCGCGCCGGGCGGCATCAGACCGACGGCACCTTTGGCGTGCTGGCAGGGGAAGACGGCGCGGAATTCCGCGATGACGAGATCTTCGCGATCGAAAATCACAGTTTCCCCCCGCTCCAGCGCCTTTATTGGCGCGATGCGCGGCCCCGCATGGATTCGCTGACGACGCTGATCGCCGATCTGGATGCCAGCCCCGACGATGAAGCATTGGCGGCAGCACCTGAAGCCATCGACCTTGCCGTGGCGCGCATTCTTTCCGCCGATGACCGCATTGCCCGTGGCGTACGCGGCAAAGCGATGGTCTCGCGGTTCTGGGAGGCATGTTCGCTTCCCGATTTCCGGCAGCTGGGTGCGGACAACCATGCCCGTTTCGTGGCGCGTCTGTGGCAGGAACTGTCCACCGGCCTTGGCCATATCGCGCATGATTACGCCGCCGCCCGCATTGCCGAGCTGGACCGAACCGGCGGCGATATCGGCACGCTGCAGGGCCGGATCGCCGCGATCCGCAGCTGGGCCTATATCGCGCAGCGCCCCGACTGGCTGCTCCAGCGCGAGGAAATGGCCGAGCGCGCGCATCTGGTCGAACGCAAATTGTCCGAGGCGCTGCACGACCGGCTGACCGAACGCTTCGTCAATCGCCGCACCGCCGTGCTGATGCGCAAGCTGGGCGCCGATGCGGGGCTGCTGCCGGTGACCCTGGGCGAAAATGACGCGGTGCTCGTCGATGGGGAAGAGATCGGCCATCTCGACGGTTTCGCGTTCCGCGTCGATCCGCAGGCCCGGCTGGAGATGCGGCGCCTGCTGCTGGCCGCCGCTGAAAAGCACCTGCCCCAATTGCTCGACAAGCGGGCAAAGCTGCTGCTGGATGATGCGGCACAGGGCGAAGGGCTGAGCTGGGAAGCCAGCCATATCCTGTGGCGCGGACATCGCGTCGCCCAGCTTGAGGCGGGGAAGAAGCTCATGGCTCCGGCACTTCGGCTGGAACCCGCGCTGGACCCGCTATCGCCGCAGCGCCGCGCGGAGGTCGAACGGGCGCTGGTCCAATGGCTCGATGGCGAACTCGCGGTGCTGAAGCCGCTGGCACGGATCGAGGCGGCAGCACAGGAACTCGATGCCGGTCCCGAATTGCGCGCCCTGCTGATCCGCCTGGCCGAAGGCGGCGGCATTGCCGAGCGGGACGAGGCCGGCGTGCGCGCGCTTTCGGGCGAACAGCGTCACCGGCTGCGCAGGCTGGGCGTGAAGATCGGGGCATTGGACGTATTCATGCCCGCGATGCTGAAGCCAAAGCCGCTGGCCGCTTTCGCTGCGCTCTCGGCGCTATCGGCAAACAGACCCCTCTTGGTCGAACCGAACCTGCCCGCCACGCTTGCCGATCGGCGCGGGGCCGTGCCCGCCGCCTATCGCCGCGCGGGCGACAGGCTGGTGCGCATCGACATGGCGGAACGCCTTTTGCACGAGGCGCACCAGCGCCGAACCCGCTGGAGCGATGGCAAGCCCGCTCGCAAAAGCCGCCGCCATTCAAAACCGGCTCGCTTCGCACTCGACCCGACCATGGCGCTGTCGATGGGGCTGACGACGAAGGCCTATGCGCATCTTTTGCGGCAAGCAGGCTTTACCGCCGAGAGCCCGCCTGCCCTGCCGGAAACGATGTTCGGCCCGCCCAGCCCGCCGCGTTTCCGCTGGCGCCCGCGCCGCGACGGCCCGCCCCCGCAGGCGCGCGGTGGTGCAAAGCGGCCCACGCGCCCTGCCCCTCGCCCCGCACCCGGCAACCCCTTTGCCGAATTGGCGGAGTTGATGCAGTGAGCGAATGCGGGGATCGGGGCGAAAGCCTGCGGATCGACCGCCTTTTATGGATGCTGCGCCTCGCGAAAAGCCGCTCTGCGGCGCAGGAGATCGTGGGATCGGGTCATATCCGCCGCAATGGGATCCGCGTCACCCGCATGTCGCAGCCCGTATGCGCCGGAGACGTGCTGACAGTCCCGCTGGGCCGCGCCATTCGCGTCATCGAACTGGCGTCTCTGCCCACTCGCCGCGGGCCCGCGTTAGAAGCGCAAAGTCATTATCGCGAGCTTGGTTCAGGCGGCCATATCGGCGAAACCGTAACACCGGCGCTTGACGATCCGGACATGCGGCCATAGCAGGCGGGTTAAGTAACGCCTTCCAAGGGACCAGTTCTCATGACCTATGTCGTCACCGATGCCTGCATCAAATGCAAATTCATGGATTGCGTCGAGGTCTGCCCCGTCGACTGCTTCTACGAAGGCGAAAACATGCTGGTGATCAATCCCAGCGAATGCATCGATTGCGGCGTGTGCGAACCCGAATGCCCCGCCGAGGCCATCCTTCCCGACACCGAAAACGGGCTGGAGCAGTGGCTGGAAGTCAATGCGCAATATTCCGCCGAATGGCCCAACATCACGATCAAGCGTGACCCGCCCGCCGATGCCGACGAGCACAAGGGCGAAGAGGGCAAGTTCGAGAAGTATTTCTCCGCCGAACCCGGCGAGGGCGATTGATCTTTCAGCGTTCGGGGATTCCCGACGTCCTGATTTACTGGGCCCGGACACCGCGCGAATCATGCGCGAATCGGGCATGATGTGACGCGTCATTAACCTTGCGCTGCGCGGGGTTAGGGCCGCTAACTTGCGCGAAACGCACAAGACTCGCCTTTCCTGTCATTTTATGGTAAAAACCTGCCCGGTCGGCGGAAATCGCTCCGCCAGGCTGCGTCAGGAAAGGCGAACTATCCCGCAGGCGTGACTTCATCGTGGGCCGATCCCCTCGGCACAGGAAGGAAGTCTTTGGCTCCCCCCGGGCGGCAATATGCCCCCTCAGCCACGCTTTCACCGGGCGGATTCGCCATAGAAAGGACATTGCATGACTGCCAAGGCTCTCGCCTTTGATGTCGGTGACTATGTAGTTTACCCCAAGCACGGTGTCGGCCGCGTGATCGAGCTGCAAAGCCAGGAGATCGCCGGGATGCAGCTCGAACTCTATGTGCTGCGCTTTGAAAAGGAACGCATGACCCTGCGCGTTCCCGTGAACAAGGTTGAATCCATCGGCATGCGCAAGCTGTCGTCGGACAAGACCCTGCGTGAGGCGATGGACGTTCTGAAGTCCAAGCCCAAGGTCAAGCGCACCATGTGGTCGCGCCGCGCCCAGGAATATGAAGCGAAGATCAATTCGGGCGACCTCGTGTCGATCGCCGAGGTGACCCGCGACCTGTTCCGCGCCGACGACCAGCCGGAGCAGAGCTATTCCGAACGCCAGATCTTCGAAGCTGCTTCCAGCCGCCTTGCGCGCGAACTGGCCGCGATGGAAAAGACCGACGAACCGGCCGCCCTCGCCAAGATCCTCGAGATCCTGAACGAGTATGCACCCAAGTACTATGAGCAGCAGACCGCCTGATCAGGCACTGCCGTTCAAAGCGAAAAGGGCCGCGGGTTTCACGACTCGCGGCCCTTTTCCGTTGGTTTCCGGGAGAATCGTCGTTCGTCGATCCACATCCGCACTTCACCGATGCCAAGGGCTGCGCCATTTGCCGCCCGCACCTACATGCTGTATTGTTACGCTAACACAGCTAGGGAGAACGGCACATGGCCGGCAAGCAGTTCGACAATCTGGGCGAGTTCATTTCCGCGATGGCGGGCATGGCGATGTCCAAGGCTTTCGAGAACCTCGAAGGCTTCGACAAGACGAAATTCCGCATGGACCAGCCCGACGGCAAAAAGCTCGAGGAGCTGGATTTGGAAGGGGTGCAGATCAGCTCCATCGCCCTGCTCGGCCCCGATACGGTCAAGGTGATCGCAGGCGACAAACTTGCCATAGAGGTCGTGGGCGAGCCGGAAGCCGATGACGGGCTGCGTTTTAAGCTGGAGGATGGCAAGCTTGCCATCATGCGCGCCGGCAAACGCTCCGGCCAGAGCGTGACCGTTACTGTCACCACGCCTTCGCTGCGCAAGATCTCGCTGATGGGATCGGGTTCAGTCCATTGCGCCACGCTCTCGGGCGATGATGCCAAGATCCAGATCGCCGGATCGGGCAGCGCCATCTGCGACAAGGTCGCGGTCGGCAAGCTGAAAGTCCGCGTGATGGGATCGGGCTCGCTGGTCGCATCGGGCAAGGCGGAGAAGCTCTCGCTCAAGATCGCGGGGTCGGGTTCGGCGAAGCTCGACGCGCTTGAGACCGGGGCAGCGAAGATCAACATCATGGGTTCGGGCGGCGGCAGCTTTGCCAGCGATGGCGAGGTTGAGGCGAATATGGCAGGCTCCGGCTCGGTCGTGGTCAAGGGCCGCGCGCGCTGCAAGGTGAAGGGCATGGGGTCGGGCAGCGTGGTCTGCGAACCGGCCTGAGCCTGCTGGCCCAGGCGTTAACCACGACAGTTCAGTCTAGGGCCATCCCCGGCAGGCATGATACTCTCCTGACCAGGGAGTTCGATCATGCCTGCCCGTTCTTCACGCCCGATGCTGGCGATCCTTGCCTGCGCCGCGACGCCGCTTTTGGGCGGATGCATCGCCAAGACCGCGCTGGATGTCGCCACCCTTCCGGTGCGCGCCGCTGGCAGTGCGGTCGACATGGCCACGACCAGCCAGTCGGAAGCCGACGAAAAGCGGGGCCGCGAATTGCGCAAGCGCGAGGAAAAGCTCGGCAAGCTTGAGCGCAAATATGAAAAGCAGCGTGAGGATTGCTTCGACGGCGATCAGGACGCCTGCGACAAGGCGCGCGCCACCTATGCTCAGATCGAGGCGCTTTGGCCGACCATACCTGCGCCGGTTGATTAGGCGCGATCAGGCCGCAGCACGTCGCAGGCGGTCATTGATGGCCGCACCAACTCCCGTTTCAGGCACGCTCGCCACCGCGACGCGCGGCCTGTCGCTCGCCGCAGCCATGTGCAGGCAGGCATAAAGCCGCGCCGCCGCTTCATACAGATCGCCCGTTTCGGACAGGTTCGTGTCACCGTCGATATCGCCAAAGCCGATGAGATATTCGTCGGGCTCGGCATCGCCCGCATGCAGGCGCACGGGCTTGCCCGGCGCGTAATGGCTGGCGAGCTGGCCGGGTGCCTCGATACCCTTGCCTGCTTCTTCGCTCATGGCTTCGCCAAGGCAGGCGCCGATGTCATCCGCTGTGATCGGGCCGGGTCGCAGCATGCGCCAGCCATCGGCATCGACTGCGACAATCGTGGATTCGATCCCGCCGGCTGTCGCCCCGCCGTCGACGACCAGATCGATCCTGCCCGCCAGCGAGTCCGCGACATGGGCTGCGGTCGTGGGGCTTACCGCACCGCTGCGATTGGCCGAGGGTGCTGCCAGCGGGAATGCGCAAAGCTGTAACAGCGCCCGCGCGGCAGGATGCGCGGGACAACGGATCGCCACCGTGGGAAGACCTGCGGTCGTGGCAGCCGCCAGCGCAGCCTCTTCCCGCCGGGGCAGGACCAGGGTCAACGGCCCCGGCCAGAACCGGTCCGCCAGTTTCGCCGCGCGGCTGTCGAACAGGGCCAGTCCCTCCGCCGCCACGCGGTCCGATACGTGCACGATCAACGGGTTGAAGCTCGGCCTTCCCTTCGCTTCGTAAATCGCGGCCACCGCCGCATCCCGGTCGGCGCGGGCGGCAAGGCCATAAACCGTCTCGGTCGGGATCGCGACCGGTTTGCCCGCCTCCAGCAGGCGATGGGCGCGCTTCAGCGCCTCCTCGCTCAGCGCAAGTATTTCGGGACAATCATTCCGGGCATTGGCAGCGCTCATGCGGCGTCGCTATAGGCTCGTCAGCCGCTCGACAATCCAAAAGCTGTAAAGGCGCACGCACAGATCATGGCTGAAACCGACATCGCTTCCCTGCTGGTCCGCATCGCCGACACATTGGACCGGATGGCGCCGCCCGCCGACGGCATGACCGATCCCGATGCATTTCCCGCCTATGGCTGGGACGGGAAGGCGCTGACCGGCCATGATGTCATCGCGGCGCCCCCGCTGTCGCTGCTGCGCGGGGTCGAGCGTCAGCGCGACATCGTGGCCGAAAACACCGCTCGCCTCGCGCGCGGGGCCGAGGCGCATGACATGCTGTTGTGGGGCGCGCGCGGCATGGGAAAATCGGCGCTGGTGCGCTCTTCCGTGGCAGCGGCCAGCGATCAGGGCGATATCGCGCTGGTACAGGCCGCCAGCGATGCGCTGCACACGCTTCCGACGCTGTTCGCGGTGCTGAAGGGCCGTGAAAGACACTTCCTCGTCTTTATCGACGACATCGGGTTCGAGCGCGAGGACGAGGCCCGTGCGCTGCGTTCCCTGCTCGAAGGTGGCGTAACCCCTCGCCCCGCCAATGTCCGCATTGCCGTGACCAGCAACCGCCGTACCATCGTTTCACGCACGCAGGAGCAGCAGGACGATCCGGTCAACGCGCGAGACGACATGGATGATGCGCTGGCGCTGGCGGATCGCTTCGGTCTCTCCGTCGGTTTCCACAAATGCGACCAGGACGATTACCTCGCCATCGTCGCAGGCTATGCGGATCATTACGGTCTGGAATGGGATCGCGGCGAGGCGCTGACATGGTCGCGCCAGCGGGGCGCCCGATCGGGCCGCGTGGCGCGCCATTACATCGCCGAGCTGGCAGGGCGCGCCGGTCGCTCTCTGGACTAGCGCGCCTGCTGGATCACTCCGCGGGGGTTTCGGCCTCCTCACCGGCCGAAGCGGCGGAACCGGCCCCTGTGACGCGCCAGATGATCCCTGCAGTGTCGTCACTGACAAGCAGGTCGTTCCTGTCCCAGGCCAGCCATGTCGGTCGGCCATGGGTCTCTTCCTTGTCTGCGGTCAGGAAGCCTGAAAGCACGGTCTTGGCGGGCGTATCCTCCAGCGGATTGCCGCGCTCGTCAAAAGGAACGAAGATCACGTCGTAACCGGCTGGCGGCACACGGTTCCACGAACCATGGCGGGCCACGAAGGCGCCGCTGGCATAATCAGGACCCAGCGCCCCATCATTGGCAAACACCAGCCCCAGCGGCGCGACATGCGCCCCCAGCGAATATTCCGGCCAGCGGGTATATTGCTGCAGATATTGCGGCATCGGCGCCTCCACCCGGTCATCGAAAGTGAAGCGCCAATAGATCCACGGCCAGCCGTAATTCGCGCCAATCGGGACATTGGTAAGATAATCGAGCGGGCCGTCGGGGCCGAGCATGTCGCGTTCGTTCACCGTGGTCCACAGTTCGCCGCTGTTCGGTTCAAAGGCGAGGCCCATCGGATTGCGCAGCCCCTCGGCATAGCGGCGTTCCTGCTGGGTGGTGAAATTATACTCGCGGATCTGGGCGCGGCCTTCCTCGGCATCCATGCCGTTTTCGCCGATATTGCTGGCCGAACCCACCGACACGAACAGTGAATTGCCATCGGGCGAAAGCGCGATGTTGCGCGCCCAATGGTTGCCGCCGCCCGACAATGCCATCAGCTGCCATTCCTCACCCTTGGGGATAGAGGTGTCGCCCGGGGTGAAGGGGAAGGAAAGCACCGCATCGGTATTGGCGACGATCAGCCGCCCGTCGCGCACGACCATGCCAAACGGCGAATTGAGGCCATCGAGCAGTACCGTCGCACTATCGGCCACGCCATCGCCATCGGTATCGCGGAGAAGCTTGATCCGATTCGCTGACGGGACCCCTGCCCCGGCCTTCGACATCAGCATGCCAGCGATACGGTCGGTGATGCCGCCCGCTTCGCGCGGCGGGCTGTTGGTCTCTGCCACCAGCACATCGCCGTTTTCCAGCACGAGGATCGAACGGGGGTGATCCAGCCCTTCGGCAAAGCGGGTGACGGTCAGCCCCTCCGCCGCGGTCGGTGTCTCGCCATCCTTCCAGCCAATGGGATCCTGAATGCCGATCGAGGGGAAGGTTTCGGGCCGCTTTTCGGCGATGACGGGGTCGGTCCCCATCAATTGCGCCTCATCATATTCCGATTTCTGCGGCTGCAGGATGAACCAGATGATGATGGCAAGGGCCACGATGATAATCGCGGCTATGATCAGGGCTTTGCGCAGGGTCGTGGACATGCGGTGTTAGATAGGCGGACGCGCGCGATGCCGCAATGGCGCTTGCTAGCAGGGTGCGCGCGGGCCTAAACGGCGCGCATGTACACATTTGCCCCGACAGAGCCCGACAATAAACCGCTGCGCTATGCAGAGCTGGCCGAGGCCGCCTCTGCCATCACCACTGATGAGCCGGATGCGACCGCCAACATGGCCAATGTCGCATCGCTGATCTGGCATTTCGTGCCGGGGCTGAACTGGGCCGGTTTCTATCGCAATGTCGATGGTGGACTGGTGCTGGGGCCGTTCATGGGCCTGCCCGCCTGCATCCGCATCCCATTCGGCAAGGGCGTGTGCGGCGCGGCTGCCGAAACGGGCGTAAGCCAGCTGGTGCCCGATGTGCATGCCTTCCCCGGCCATATCGCCTGCGACGCCAACAGCCGAAGCGAACTCGTGGTGCCGGTCCTGCGCGATGGAAAAGCCGTCGCGGTCATCGACCTCGACAGCCCTACCACCGATTTCTTCGACGAAGAGGACCGCGCCGGCCTCGAAAAGCTGGCCGCGATCCTGTCGACGCGTATCTAGATTTCGCCGCCGGTCAGGCGCTGGCAGACAAGGTCGAGCTGATCCAGCGTCTTGTAGCGGATCGTGACCGTGCCCGAAGCCGGATCGGCATCCGCCTGAATCTGCACCGGCAAACCCAGCGCCTCTTCCAGCTGCGTCTGCACGGCAAGGATGTCGGCATCCTCTCCGGGCCGAGGTTCGCGCGCCGTGCGGCGAGCGGGTGCCGGCGCATCGCCGGCATTCGCCTTGCGCACCATGCGTTCGACATCGCGGACAGAAAGCTTCTTCGCGATGGCCTGCTCGGCGATCACCTCGGCATCCTCGCAATTGATGAGCGCGCGGGCATGGCCCATCGACAACTCGCCCTTCTCCACGCGGGTCTGCACCCCTTCGGGCAGGCTGAGCAGGCGCATCAGGTTCGTCACATGGCTGCGCGACTTGTCGACCAGCTTGGCGATTTCGGCCTGCGCCATGCCATCGCGGTTGGACAGGCGATTATACGCCCTCGCCTCTTCCATCGGATTGAGATCTTCGCGCTGAATATTCTCGATCAGGGCAAGCGCGGTGACTTCCCGGTCATTGAGATCGCGAATAATTGCTGGAATTTCATGGAGTTGTGCCTTCTGAGCGGCCCTCCAGCGGCGCTCACCGGCGACCAGCTGATACCGGCCGCCCGCACCGGGGCGCACGATCACCGGCTGGATCACGCCGCGCGCACCGATCGAGGCGGCCAGCTCTTCCAGAGCGCCTTCCTCGAACTCCACACGCGGGTTTTCGGGGTGCGGTTCGATCGATGCGATGGGCAGCGAGGCAAGTCCGCTGCTGGGAGCCTCGATCACCGCAGCGGGCGCAGCGGCACTAGCTCCAGCTGCTGGCGCATCGGCAGAGGGTGCACGTGCAACCGGCTCCTCGCGCTGCGCATCGCCCAAGAGAGCGCCAAGACCCCGGCCCAGCGCGGCGCGGCGCTTGGCAGGTTTGGGATCGGGCTTCGTCGCGGGCTTGTTCATGCCGCTTTCCTCCGTTCGGGGAGCCGGTCGATCAATTCCCGCGCAAGATCCATATAGGCGCGCGAACCGGCACAATTGTGATCATAGACAAGCGCCGGAAGCCCATGGCTCGGCGCTTCGGACAGGCGGACATTGCGCGGCACCACGGTGTCGAACACCAGCTTGCCCAGCACTTCGCGCACATCATCGGAAACCTGGTCGGTCAACCGATTGCGACGGTCATACATGGTGAGCGTGATTCCCACGATGCCAAGATCGGCGTTGAAACGCTGCTGCACCTGTTCGACCGTCTGCAACAGCTGCGAGAGCCCTTCCAACGCAAAGAATTCGCACTGAAGCGGAACGAGCAGCTTATCCGCCGCGACAAGCCCGTTGAGCGTCAGCAGCCCTAGTGAAGGAGGACAATCGATGAAGGCAATGTCGTAATCGCCGCAACCCTCTAGCGCGTTGCGAAGCAGCTGCGTTCTGCCATCGACACCCACCAGCT
Organism: Croceicoccus mobilis; assembly: GCF_001661965.1. Taxonomy (GTDB): domain Bacteria; phylum Pseudomonadota; class Alphaproteobacteria; order Sphingomonadales; family Sphingomonadaceae; genus Croceicoccus; species Croceicoccus mobilis. The sequence continues at coordinate 708,183 of NZ_LYWZ01000022.1, read as the reverse complement.
CCACCTCGGCACCCGACAGGTCGACAGTGGCCGGAACAATGTCGAGAAGCGGGATCGAGGTTTCACGTGTGCAGTCGGCAAGCGCAGCTTCGTCCAGCAGCAGCTCATAGCTGGAATTCTCGCGATCGGCCGATCCAATCCCCAAGCCCGTAGAGGCATTGCCCTGAGGATCCAGATCAATCAGCAGGCTGCGCCAACCCGACGCTGCAAAGGCAGTGGCCAGATTGATCGCAGTCGTCGTCTTTCCCACACCACCCTTTTGGTTGGCGATCGCAATCACAATCATCCGCATACCCCACCGATTAAACTGGTCCCGCATCGCCCGAACCCATGCGTCAAGCCTGGCAAGCGCATCATGGCTGAAGCGATCCGACGATGATTCCCGATTCGCCGTCTGTCACTGAAGGTTCCACGTGGAACCTGCCTTGCCAACCCGGAATTGCCGACATTTCCTGTTTTGCCGACTTTCCCTTGGGTAAGATCCACAGGGTTTTCCCCGATGCAAACCGCTTTGCCATGGCAAATAGCTTTGGCATCGGCGCAAACGCACGTGCGGTGATGACATCGAAGCTCTGATCCGGCAATGCTGAAACCGGCGCGGAGACGACTTCGACATTCTTGATATCCAGCCGATCAACAGCTCTGTTGAGCCAATCGGTGCGAAGCGGCCGCCGTTCGACCAAAGTGAATCTATGGTGCGGAGCGATGATCGCATTAACGAGGCCGGGCAGCCCGGCCCCGGAGCCGAGATCGACCCATTGCAAAGCTGTTTCACGTGGAACATGCAAAAGCAATTGCGCACTATCGATCACGTGCCGGGTCCAGAAAACCGGCTTCGTCGCATCCGCGACGAGGTTTTGGCGCTCGGCCTCATCAAGCAAGAGGCCTACAAACTGATCAAGCTTGGCGATCACTGGATCGCTGCAACTAAGATTTTCGCGCAACCAGTGCTGAGCTTTCTCACGATCCAGACTGTCGATTTGCAGTCCCGTCATGCCTGGACCCGTGTTCCGAATTTTCGCAGTTGAACGACCAGAACCGCTAGCGCTGCAGGCGTGATTCCGGGAATTCGCGATGCATCCGCGACCGTGTCGGGCTTTGCGCTTTCCAGTCTTTCAATCATCTCATTGGAAAGTCCGGGTAGGGCGCCATAAGCAAACTCCGGCGGAATGGGTACAGCATCAGCCGCCTTTAGGTCGCGAAGCTCAGCATCCTGACGTTCGAGATAGGGCGCATAGAGCAGATCTTCGCGCACCTCCTCTGCCATGTCTGGATCAATGGCGATGCCGTCAAAAATGGCCAAGGCTTCCAGATCATCCCGTATATTCTCAAAACGGGACCACTCACGCATCGTCAACCGGCCCATGTCGGCCCGAGCCTGTGTTCCACGTGAAACAAGTTCGGAGGGGGCGATGGGTGTGTTCAGCCAATCATCGACGGTCTTTCGCGCCGCTTCCCGCTCTTCATACCACTGTCGACGATCTTCGCCGAGACATCCGACCTCACGAGCGACTGGTGTGAGACGGCTGACAGCATTATTCGCCCGCAGTCGAAGCCGGTATTCGGCGCGCGCTGTCAGCATGCGATAGGGTTCGGAAACGCCATGAAGCGTGAGGTCATCGACCATTACCGCCATGTAGCTGTTCGAGCGATCAATCGCCGGCCCAGCGCGGCCAAGCACGCTGGCCGCAGCGTTCAACCCTGCAAGCAGGCCTTGCGCAGCCGCCTCTTCATATCCTGTTGTGCCATTGATCTGACCAGCAAAATAGAGGCCTGGCAGGGCCCTCACCTGTAGGTCCTTTGACAGGGCACGTGGATGAATGTGATCGTACTCGACCGCATAACCCGGCTCCACGACCCGAACCCGTTCCAGCCCCTCGATCGCCTGTAACATGGCCAGCTGCACATCGACCGGCAGAGATGTGCTGATCCCGTTGGGATAGATCAGCGCACTATCAAGCCCCTCCGGCTCCAGAAAGATCTGGTGGCCGTCCTTATCGGGAAACCGATGGATCTTGTCCTCAATCGAAGGGCAATAGCGCGGTCCACGTGCGTCGATGGCACCCGAAAAAAGCGGTGAGCGATCCAGTCCGCTGCGAATATGGTCATGCGCCCGCTCATTGGTGCGGGTGATCGCACAGAAAACTTGCGGGTTGCTACGCCGCCGCGATAGCGGCGACATGAGCCACTGGTCAGCATCAGATTCCTGCCGTTCCAGTCGCGCCCAGTCAATCGTGCGACCATCAAGCCGGGGCGGAGTACCGGTCTTGAGGCGCGACATCGGAAGAGCCGCATCGCGAAGTTGGGCGGCAAGAAGCTGCGCCCCCGCTTCATGTATCCGGCCGCCCTCGAAAACATCTTCCCCGCGGAACAGACGGCCCCCCAGAAAGGTGCCGGTGCACAGGATGACGGCGCTGGCACGAAGTTCACTGCCGTCGGCCAAGACGACACCGCCGACCCGGTCTCCATCCAGGACCAGACCAGACACTTCGCCGGCGATTTCGGTGAGACCCTCTTGTCCGCGAACCATGGTCTGTATTGCTTCGCGGAACAGACGCCTGTCCGCCTGAATCCGCGGGCCCTGCACCGCACTGCCCTTTGAACGGTTGAGCATGCGATAGTGGATAGCAGCATGGTCGGCAGCGCGGGCGATCAATCCGTCGAAGGCGTCGACCTCCCTGACCAGATGGCCCTTACCCAATCCGCCGATAGCCGGATTGCACGACATTGCGCCCGTCTTTCCGGGATCGAAGGTAATCAGCGCAGTGCGCGCACCCATGCGGGCCCCAGCAGCTGCGGCCTCGCAACCGGCATGACCGGCGCCGACAACGATGACATCGAATTCATGCACGCCGCCCCTTTAATGCGGGCAAGCGGGTCGGTCAAAGCAAACGCGACGATGAGTGTTCCACGTGGAACATTTCACTTCCCGATGCAGAACCGTCCGAATAGCGCGTCGAGCATATCCTCAGTCCCGGTCTTACCCAACAGGCGGTCGAATGAGAGCCGCGCCTGCCGCAGAGCTTCGGCAAGAATGAGCGGGTCGCCTTCGATGGCAGCGCCGCGCAAGGCAGTGGCAGCATCGTCGAGAAGAGCAGCCTGACGCTGGCTAACCGCGACCTGCCCAGGCTTCGGCATTGCCGAACGCGCGCGCTCGATCAGGGCAGAGCGTAGTTCAGCCACACCCGCCCCCGTCGCGGAAGAAAGCCGGAAGCGGGGCGCAGACTTGGCAGGATAATCGGTGAGGTCGATCATCGTTTCGACCTCCCATGCCCCATCCGGACCTTCCCCTTCCCCTCCAAGCCAAAGCACGAGGTCCGCACGCGCGATTTCATGTGACGCGCGCTCTATGCCAATCGCCTCGATCTGGTCATCGGTTCGATCCCGCAAGCCTGCCGTATCGACAAAAACAAAGGGGATTCCGCCCAATCCCACGCTGCGCTGCAGCACGTCACGGGTCGTACCGGCGATCGGGGTCGCAATGGCGGCTTCTTCTTCGATCAGGGCATTGAAAAGGCTGCTCTTTCCGGCGTTCGGCGGGCCGCCAATCGCCACACGATAGCCTTCGCGCAGGATTTCGGCCCGCGGAGCATCCAGCCATTCCGAAATCTGCCTCGCCAAGATCCCGCATTGCGGCGCAAGATCCAGCTCGACGCCCTCGCCATCTTCCTCATCGGAAAAATCAAGCGCCGTTTCCACCTGCGCCGAGAGGCCAAGCACCGCTTCACGCCACTCGCCCACTGCAGAAGACAAGGCCCCGCCGGTCAACGCCTGCGCATTGCGCAATTGCAGTTCGGTTTCAGCGTTAAGCAGATCTCCCAGCCCCTCTGCCTCGGCCAAATCCATTCGCCCGTTCCGAAATGCACGCAGGGTAAACTCGCCCGGCTCTGCACGGCGCATGCTGGGCATATCGGCCAGCACCGCCTGTGCCCGCGCTACCAGCGCCCGGCCACCATGAAGATGCAATTCGGCGCAATCCTCGCCTGTCGCACTGTTCGGGCCGGGCATGAACAGAACAAGCGCATCGTCGAGCATCGAACCATCGGCAGGATCGCGCAGGCGCATCAGGCTCGCATAACGGGGACGGGGAATCCGGCCACCCAAAGCAAGCAATACATCGCCTGCGGCCGATCCGCTGATACGGATCACTGCAAGGCCCGCCGGTGGGCTACCGCTCGATAATGCAAAGATGGTGTCAGCCGCTGCCATTAGGCGGCTTTGCCCCCTCCCCCCGATCAGGGCAAGGGGGGCACAGACAAGATCAGTTGCTCTTCTTGCCGTTCTTGGGCGTTCCGCCAAAGGCCGCCATGGCGCCGCCTTCCATCAACTGCTGGAACATCTTCAACCCGAATTCGCCCATGGGGGAGAAGTTCTTGATGATCTCCTGCAACTGCTCGATGTTGCCGGTGCCCTTCATCGTGTTGACCAATGCGTCGATATACACCTCGTTCGCACGGCTCACGTCGGGCAGACCCAGGAAACGCCGCGCCTCTTCGGGCGAACAATCGAATTCGACATTGACCTTCATCGCGGCGGGTCCCCTCTTTCGGCTCAAAACACTGTACCAGCGGGCGCACGCTGTCACAGACGGGTGGCAATGTCCATCGGCGCTTCCTATTCATAGGAAGACGGGCAGAACGACAAAGAGGAACTCTCCATGGAATTCGACACCACCATCCAGACGCTCGAAGGCGATGCCAGCTTTGGTGCCTATGTCGCGAAACCTGCTGGAGAGCCCCGTGCCGCGATCATCGTGATTCAGGAAATCTTCGGCGTGAACGCCGGCATTCGCGACAAATGCGACCAGCTGGCAAAGGACGGCTATCTCGCCATCGCGCCCGATCTGTTTTTCCGTTTCGAACCGGGCATCGAACTAGACCCCGACGTCGAAGCACAGATGCAGCAAGCATTCGATTATTTCGGCAAGTTCGATTTCGACCAGGCGGTGAAGGATCTTGAAGCCACCGTACATTATGTGCGTCGCGAACTCGGCGTCGCGAAAGTCGGTTGCGTCGGCTACTGCGCGGGCGGACGGCTTGCCTATATGATGGCGGCACGGACCGACGTAAACGCTTCTGTCGGCTATTATGGCGTGATGATCGACCAGATGCTCAACGAAAAACACGCCATCGCCGAACCGCTGATGCTCCACATCCCGACCGCCGATGGCTTCGTCGGACCGGATGCACAAAAGGCGATGCACGAAGGACTGGACGATCACCCCAAGGTCACGTTGCATGACTACGAAGGGCTCGACCACGGCTTTGCCACCCAGTTCGGCAATCGCCGGGATGAAGCTGGCGCGCAGCTTGCCGACAAGCGCACGATGGAATTCTTCGCCGCCAATCTCGGTTGAGTCCGGATATGCGAAACCGCGCGCATTGGCGTAGCTCGGCAGACCTGACCACCCGCTTCGGCGCGGTCGCGGTTCTGCTAATCCTGTCGATCATCGCCATCGCGTGGCCGCCGGTCCGATGGCTGGCGATCGTCACGATACCGCTGCTGGCGCTGGCGCTGTGGGACTTCTTTCAGGATTCCCACACGCTTCGCCGTAATTACCCGCTGATTGCGCGCTTTCGCTGGCTGGGAGAGGATCTGCGGCCCTATATCCATTCCTACTTCGTCGAATCCGACCTTGATGGACGCCCGTTCAACCATGACCAGCGCGCCCTGATCTATGCCCGTGCCAAGGGCGAGCTCGATTCCCACCCCTTCGGCACCGAACTCGACGTTTATTCGGAAGAATATGAATGGCTGGGCCATTCAATCGCGCCCAATGCGAAAGCGCCCAAGGATTGGCGTTGCACTGTCGGTTCGGACCAATGCGCAAAGCCCTATGATGCGGCGCTGCTCAATATCTCGGCCATGAGTTTCGGGTCGCTTTCGGCGAATGCGATCATGGCCCTGAACGAGGGTGCAGCGAAGGGCGGATTTTATCACGACACGGGCGAAGGCGGCATCTCGCGCTATCACCGCGAAGGTGGCGGCGATCTCGTCTGGGAGCTGGGCAGCGGCTATTTCGGATGCCGCGAAAAGGACGGCAGTTTCAGTGCTGAACGCTTTGCCGACAACGCCGGGATCGATCAGGTAAAGATGATCGAGGTAAAGCTGAGCCAGGGCGCAAAGCCAGGCCACGGCGGCATGCTGCCCGGCACAAAGGTCACCCGCGAAATCGCAGCGGCCCGCGGGGTGGAGCGCGGCGAGGACTGCATTTCGCCACCTGCCCATTCGGCCTTTTCAACGCCGATCGAAATGGTCGAATGGTGCGCCCGGCTGCGCGATCTGTCTGGCGGCAAGCCGATCGGCATAAAGCTCTGCGTGGGGCAACCGCACGAGCTGATGGCGATTGCCAAGGCCATGCTGCAGACGGGCATCACATTGGATTTCATCACCGTCGACGGGGCCGAGGGCGGCACCGGCGCGGCGCCGGTCGAACTGTCCAACCGCGTCGGCATGCCGCTGCGCGAAGGCACGATCATGGTGCGCAACATGCTCGTGGGGGCTGGCCTCAAACCGCAGGTGAAGATCGCGGCGGCGGGCAAGGTTCATTCAGGCGCTGGCCTCGCCATGAACTTCGGGCTGGGCGCGGATTGGTGCAATGCCGCGCGTGCCTTCATGTTCGCGCTGGGCTGCGTGCAATCGATGAAGTGCCATACCGACGAATGCCCTACCGGCGTCGCCACGCAGGACATCACACGCCAGCGCGGACTGGTGGTCACCGACAAGGCGGAACGCGTCGCCCGCTTCCAGCGCCAGACACTGCACGGATTGCGGGAGATCGTGGTCGCCATGGGTCTTGAGAACCCGTGGGAGATCACGCCGCAACTGATCCGCGAAAGAGTGAACACGGTGCGATCGGATTCAATGGACCGGTTCTACACTTTCCTGCAGCCCGGCATCCTGCTGGAAGACCCCGACAGCACCACCTACGCCCGCCACTGGAATGCGGCGAGCGCTGAGACGTTTCGGATGGTCGGCTGACCTGTAAGGGCGCCCTAAAGCCCCTTACTGGTTCATCGTGGCGAAGAAGTCCTCGTTGGTCTTCGAATCCTTCATCTTGTCGAGAAGGAATTCCATCGAATCGATCGTGCCCATCTGCATGAGGATGCGGCGCAGCACCCACATCTTCGACAGCTGCTCCTTGCCGACCAGCAGCTCTTCCTTGCGCGTGCCGGACTTGCCGACATCCAGCGCCGGGAAGATGCGCTTGTCCGCGACCTTGCGGTCGAGCACGATTTCCGAGTTGCCGGTGCCCTTGAACTCTTCGAAGATCACCTCGTCCATGCGGCTGCCGGTATCGATCAGCGCGGTCGCGATGATGGAGAGCGAGCCGCCCTCCTCGATGTTGCGGGCCGCACCGAAGAAGCGCTTCGGGCGCTGCAGTGCATTCGCATCGACACCGCCGGTCAGCACCTTGCCCGATGACGGGACGACGGTGTTGTAGGCACGGCCAAGGCGCGTGATGGAATCGAGCAGGATGACAACATCCTTCTTGTGCTCGACAAGGCGCTTGGCCTTTTCGATCACCATCTCGGCCACCTGCACATGGCGCGATGCGGGTTCGTCGAAGGTCGAGGAGATAACCTCGCCCTTCACGCTGCGCTGCATGTCGGTGACTTCTTCCGGACGTTCGTCGACCAGCAGGACGAGCAGGAACACTTCGGGATGATTGTCGGTGATCGCCTTGGCGATGTTCTGGAGCAGCACGGTCTTACCCGTGCGCGGCGGCGCCACGATCAGCGCGCGCTGGCCCTTGCCCTGCGGCGAGATGATATCGATGACGCGGGCCGACTTGTCCTTAACCGTAGGGTCCACGGTGTCGAGCACCAGCTTCTCATCCGGATAGAGCGGGGTGAGATTGTCGAAATTGACGCGGTGACGCACGGCGTCGGGATCGTCGTAATTGACCTTCAGCAGCTTGGTCAGCGCGAAATAGCGTTCGCCATCGCGGGGAGCACGAATCTCGCCCTCGACCGTGTCGCCGGTGCGCAGCTGGAATTTACGGACCTGGTTGGGCGAAACATAAATATCGTCCGGTCCTGCCAGATAGTTCGCTTCGGGCGAACGGAGGAAGCCGAAGCCGTCGGGCAGCACCTCGATCGTGCCGATACCGAGGATTTCCTCGTCCTCGGCCACTTCCTTAAGGATCCCGAACATCAGGTCCTGGCGCCGCATCGTCGACGCGCCCTCGACGCCAAGCTCCTCGGCCATTTCGACCAGCTCGGCGGGGGTCTTTTGCTTGAGTTCTTTCAAGTGCATTTTCTTATGATTCCACTTGGGGGTTTCGTTGGTCCCTTGGGTTGAACCCCGTTGGGTGAAGAGAGGTCCGAATCTGCAAGCCCGGCCGAAGGAAACGCGCGCAGTGGCGGATTGGCAGGGCTTATTCGGTTGTATCTGGATGGTGGCGGAGCATCAGGCGAGAGGCCGATACCGCCGTAAAGACCAGCACAAGATAAGGTCCGCCCGGCACAAGGTCAATTGCTATCCGTGTATTCCGACTGTCATGAATGTCGCATGGGCGCATATCGCTGCATCATTGTGGCCCCGATGCGACACGCCGGGGCCGGCCGATCAGAAGGGTTTGACCACCACCAGAGCGACGATCAGCACCAGCAATATGCCCGGAACCTCGCCCCACATCCGCAATTGTTTTTCCGAAAGCGGGCGCTCTCCGCGCGCCATCTTTTTCGCATTGGCGGCAAGAAATCCGTGAAAGCCCGACAGGGCCACGACCAGCAGCAGCTTCGCATGCAGCCAGCCATCACCCCAAGCGTTCAGCGAAAAGGCAAGCGCGATACCCAGCACCCAGACCACGATCAGGCTGGGGCCAAGAATGATCTTGCCAAGCAACCGCGAACGCTTTGCCCACAGCGCCTCTTCATCGGAGCCGGGGGCCGCGGGGTGCATGTAGATCATCTGGCGCGGCAGCATGAACAGACCCGCCATCCAGAAAACGACGAACACGATATGGCCGGTCTTGAGCCAGAGATAGAGCACGTCGAGAACCTCTTGCATGGCTGACTAGATAACCCCCCTGCCCCCGCTTCGAAAGGGGGGAAGGCGGGTGAAGTGAAAAATGGCCGGGGCTATTCGGGTCGGCGCCAGCCGCGCACCACCTCCAGCAGCGCCTCGACATGGGCGATGGGGGTGTGCTGGCCAATGCCGTGCCCCAGGTTGAAGACATGCGGACGATGCGCGCAGGCGTCGAGAATGAACTTCGCACGGATTTTCAGCGCCTCTCCACCCGCGAGCAGCAGCAGGGGATCGAGATTTCCCTGAAGCGGCATGTTCTCAGGCAATTCACGCGCTGCCCACGCGATATCCACCGTTTCGTCCACACCCACGGCATCAACCCGCGTTTCACGGGCATAGGCCACCAGTTTCTCGCCAGCGCCTTTCGGGAAGCCGATAATCGGCGTCCCAGGACATTTCGCCCGCACAGCGGACACGATCTTTGCCGTTGGCGCAATCACCCAGCGTTCGAATTCATGCGGCGACAGGCTACCCGCCCAGCTGTCGAAGATCTGCACCGCTTCGGCGCCCGCCTCGATCTGGCCGATGAGATATTCGATCGTCACATCGCTGATTGCGTCGATGATCGCGCCAAAAGCCGCCGGATCGGAATAGGCCATCGCCCGTGTGTCATGCTGGTCGCGGCTGCCTTCGCCGTTCACCATGTACGTCGCCACCGTCCACGGCGCGCCCGCAAAGCCCAGCATGGTCTGCTCAGGGGCAAGCTGGGCCTTTACCAGCTCCACGGTACGGTAGATCGGCGAAAGACGCTCTGGCACCCCTTCCAGCGCCTTCAGCGCATGATCGGCGAGCCGAGGGGAAAGCTTGGGGCCTTCTCCGGCCAGGAATTCGAGGTCCTGGCCCATCGCATAGGGCACGATCAGAATGTCGGAAAACAGGATCGCGCCGTCGAAGCCGAAACGGCGCAGCGGCTGCATCGTGATCTCGGCCGCGGCCTCGCTGTCATAAACCAGCGCGAGGAAACCGCCCTTTTCGGCGCGCAGTTCCCGGTATTCGGGCAGGTAGCGTCCGGCCTGGCGCATCAGCCAGACAGGGCGTTCGGCAAGATTGGAACCTTTGAGCGTATCGAAAAGCGGGCCGGCCATGACTCTCCAAACCAAATAGTCTTTTAAAAGATTGTTGGACTCTGTTGGTCCTGTGGATTGTGGGGAAACGCGGCACTGCCCGAATTATCACCGCATGGCGAGGGAAAAACCGCCGATGCGAATCCCGATAGCTGCGTCGTCAATCGAAACTTGTGAGTCTTATGAACAGGCTGTGGGCATCACTGTTCCATGTTCACGAATCCACGGGACGAACCAGCACATAGCGGGGATGAATTCCGTCCCCGGTTCTGTCACCGGGTTCATCCCGGGGGTTATGCCGGTGCTTGTCCACATGGCGCGTGCAAGCCGGATCGACGCCGCAATGCAAAAGCCCGGCGGCGGTCTGTCGGCCACGCGATTCCGCCATTCGGGGCGACCCCAATCCGGGCGAACCGGGCTTGGCATCAGCCATAACGCATATCACAAATAAATCTTTTTGATTCATCTATTTGTATGAAATTTGATGCCCCTTGCTCCACGCGTTTCCGGCAGGCTTTCCGCGTGCTTATGCACAAGCCTACATGGCTTCCCCAAACTCTGCACCAATCCGTCGCCGCCCGGGATCGACGGGCACCTTCATGCCGGTGCCGCACTCAGCCATTGCAGTGTCCGGCCCCGCGCTGCATGACGGGCGACACAACATGATCCTTTCGATGCGAGACGATAACTACCTTCATGGCCCGGCTACATCTGCACCTGCTGTCCGATTCCACTGGCGAAACGCTGGAGATGATTGCCAAGGCCGCCCTCGCCCAGTTCGAAGGGGCGGAGATTGATCGCCATTTCTGGCCGATGGTGCGTTCGCAGCAGCATCTCGACCGCATCATGGGCGAGATCGTGCGCAATCCCGGCCTCGTCCTTTTCACCCTCGCCAATGCCGAGATCCGCGAAAGACTGGAAAACGCCTGTCACGAAGCGGGACTCGCCACCGTTTCCGCGCTCGATCAGGTGACGCGCTCGCTCTCCAGCCTGCTGGGGCAAGAGGCGCATGCCCGCCCCGGCCGCCAGCACAAGATGGACGAGGCCTATTTCGCCCGCGTGGAAGCGATCCAGTACACCATCGCGCATGACGACGGCCTGCTGTGGGAGGAATGGGAAGAGGCCGATATCGTCCTTGCCGGCGTGTCGCGCACATCGAAAACGCCGACCTCGATCTATCTGGCCAACAGGGGCTATCGCACTGCCAATATCCCCATCGTCGTCGAAAGCCCGCCGCCCCCTGCCCTCTTCGGCCTGCGCCGTCCGCTGGTCGTGGGGCTGACGACATCGGCGGACCGGCTGATCCAGGTGCGCCGCAATCGCCTGCTGTCTTTGAACCAGACCCCGGAAACCGACTATGTCGACCAAGAGCGGGTGAACAAGGAATTGAAATTCGCTCGCCGCATGTTCGCCGACAATGGCTGGCCGGTGATCGACGTGACCCGCCGCTCGATCGAGGAGACCGCGGCCGCCGTCATCAATCTGGTCAATGAAAGGCGCGGCGCCCTGTCGAAAGCCAATCCCGGTCCCAAGCCGGTCTAGGAAGAGTTACACGGCTGGCCGGGCCTGAACGAAACCGGTAAAGGGTTGCGCCATGATCATTCTCGCCTCCAAAAGCGGATCGCGCCAGCAGATGCTGCGTCAGGCCGGCGTCGCATTTGAAGCGGTGCCCGCAGACATTGACGAGCGCGCACTGGAAAACCGGCTTGACCACGGCGCGCCGGGGCCGACTGCGCAGGCGCTGGCCGATGCCAAGGCGCTGACCGTTTCCGACAATCATCCCGGCAGGCTCGTGCTGGGAAGCGATTCCCTCGTCACCGTGGGGCCGCGACGGTTCGACAAGCCGGTCAGCCGCGAAAACGCGGTCGAGCATCTGAAATATTTCTCTGGCCAAGTGATGGAACTGCACAGCGCCGCGACGCTTGCCCGCGATGGCAAGATCGAATGGCAGCACCGCGATGTCGCGCGGCTCTACTGGCGGGAATTGTCGGATGCCTTCATCGGCGAATATCTGGAGGCCGAATGGCCTGCGGTCGGCTATTGCGTCGGCGTGTTCCGGATCGAAGGTCCGGGCGTCCAATTGTTCGAGAAGGTGGAGGGCGATTTCTTCACCGTTCTCGGCATGCCGCTGCTTCCCGTTCTGGGTGCGCTGAGGGCGCAGCGCGAACTGGTGGAATGACAGGTCAGCAAAGATGAGCGTCCCTTATGCCGAGGTGATCGGCGATCCGATCATCCAGTCGAAATCGCCAGCACTGCACAATTTCTGGCTGAAGCGGCTGGGCCTGGCGGGCGAATATCGCCACGCCCATGTAAAGGCGGAAGGTCTGGCCGATTATGTGGCCAGCCGCCGGACCGATCCCGACTGGCGCGGGTGTAACGTGACCATGCCGCACAAGCAGGCGATCATGCCGCTGCTTGACCATATCGACCCGACTGCCGCCGCCATGGGTGCGGTCAACACCGTGGTCCGGGCCGAAGATGGCACGCTGAGCGGATATAACACCGATGCTCCCGGTTTCCTTGAGCCCCTGCGCGAGGCACTGGCGCAGCCGCACCTGTTTCGCATGGCGCGGATCATCGGCTATGGCGGTGCGGCCCGCGCGCTGGTCACGGCGCTGGCGGGGCACGGTTTCACCATGGTCGTCTTTGGCCGCGACCCGGCCAAGGGGCGAGCTTTGCTGGACGAACTGGACCCGGAAGGTGAGCATCACGTCGCTCCGGTCTCGATGCTGGCCGAACCGACCGATTTCGCGTTCGACGATCGGGAAGGCTGCTACGATCTCGTCATCAATGCCAGCCCATTGGGCATGACGGGCAATCCCGCGCTCGACATCGATTTCAGTCACGTGCCGCCGGGTTCGGTCTGCTACGACATCGTCACCAGCCCGCCCGACACCGAATTCCTGAAAGCCGCGCGCGAAGCGGGGTTTGAGACTGTTGACGGGCTTGCCATGCTAATCGGACAGGCCGCGCATGCTTTCGAGAAGTTTTTCGGCCATGAAGCCCCGCGCGATTGCGACGAGGAGTTGCGGGCGATCCTGACATCGTGAGCGTCAAGCGGCCTGTCATCCTTGGCCTGACCGGTTCGATCGGGATGGGCAAATCCACCGTGGCGAACATGCTGCGCGATCTGGGCGTGCCCGTGTTCGACGCCGATGCCGAGGTGCATAAGCTGCAAGGCCCCGGCGGCCTGCTGATCCCGGCTATCGAGGAAGCCTTCCCCGGCACCACCGGGCCGGAAGGCGTGAAGCGCGCCGAACTGGGCGCCATCGTATTCGGCGATGCAGAAGCGTTGAAGCGGCTGGAGGCCATCGTCCACCCGGCAGTGGCGGATGAACGCTTCGCCTTTATCGAAGAGAACCGCGATGCGCCGCTGATCGTGTTCGACATTCCGCTCTTGTTCGAAAAGACCGGAACGCGCGGGCTGGATGCGGTTGCGGTGGTATCCGCTCCAGCAGATGTGCAGCGCACCCGCGTGCTGGCCCGCCCCGGCATGACGGTAGCGAAACTCGAAGAGATTCTCGCCCTGCAAGTGCCGGATGCGGAAAAGCGTGAGCGGGCCGATCACGTGATCGAGAACGGCGGATCGCTCGAAGACACCCGCGCGCAGGTCGAAGCGTTGGTCGCCGCCCTCACCACATAGAAAAAGGGCGGCCCCGCAGAGCCGCCCTCTTCCGTTAACAATCCGAAGATCAGCCCTTTTCGGGGCCGGTGCCTCCGTCCGAGCCGTCGAGATCCGCCTCGGTCGAACCCTCGGCGCTCTTGCCGGTGGTCTTCTTGGGCGCAGGCTTCTTCTTGCGGCGCTTGACCAGTTTCGGCGGTGCCGGTGTCAGCTCGAAGCTCAGCTCCGGCTTGCCCAGTTCGCCTTCCTTGGTGGTGACATGCACCTCGCCGCCCTGCGCCAGCTTGCCGAAGAGCAGTTCCTCGGCCAGCGGCTGTTTCACCTTCTCCTGCATCACGCGGCCCATCGGGCGCGCGCCATAGAGGCGGTCATAGCCAAGATCGCCAAGCAGGGTGCGAGCATCGCCGTCGAACTGGATGTGGACGTTCTGGTCCGCCAGCTGAAGTTCGAGCTGAAGGATGAACTTGTCGACCACGCGCGACACGATTTCCTTGCCCAGATAGGCGAAGGGCACGATCGCATCGAGACGGTTGCGGAACTCGGGCGTGAACAGCTTTTTCACAGCTTCATCCCCAGCGTCCGCCTTGGACACGTCGCCGAAACCGATGCCGTTGCGCGCCATGTCGGCAGCGCCCGCATTGGTCGTCATGATCAGCACGACATTGCGGAAATCGACCGTCTTGCCGTGATGGTCGGTCAGGCGGCCATTATCCATGACCTGCAGCAGGATGTTGAACAGGTCGGGGTGCGCCTTCTCGATTTCGTCGAGCAGGAGAACGCAATGCGGCTGCTGGTCGATGGCATCGGTGAGCAGACCGCCCTGGTCGAAGCCGACATAGCCCGGAGGCGCACCGATCAGGCGCGAGACCGAGTGCCGTTCCATATATTCCGACATGTCGAAACGCTGCAGCGGGATGCCCATGATGGACGCCAGCTGGCGGGCCACCTCGGTCTTGCCGACGCCGGTCGGACCGCTGAACAGGAACGAGCCGATGGGCTTGTCCGCATCGCGCAGACCTGCGCGGCTCAGCTTCATCGCGGTCGAGAGCACCTCGATCGCGCGGTCCTGTCCGAACACCACCTGCTTGAGATCGCGCTGGAGATGTTCGAGCGCTTTCTTGTCGTCCTTTGACACCGACTTGGGCGGGATGCGCGCCATGGTCGCGATGACCTTCTCGATCTCACGCGCGCTGATAGTCTTCTTGCGGCGGCTGGGCGGAACCAGCATCTGCATCGCGCCCACTTCGTCGATCACGTCGATCGCCTTGTCGGGCAGCTTGCGGTCATTGATGTAGCGGGCCGACAGCTCGACCGCGGTCTTGATCGCGTCGGGCGTATACTTGACCTTGTGGTGCTCCTCGAACGCAGAACGCAGGCCCTTGAGGATCTTGATCGTATCCTCGACCGTGGGTTCGTTCACGTCGATCTTCTGGAACCGGCGGAGAAGCGCGCGGTCCTTTTCGAAGTGGTTGCGGAACTCCTTGTAGGTCGTCGAACCCACGCAGCGGATCGCGCCCGACGACAGCGCAGGCTTCAAAAGGTTCGAGGCATCCATCGCCCCGCCGCTGGTCGCGCCAGCGCCGATGACGGTATGGATCTCGTCGATGAAGAGGATCGCCTCGGGCATTTTCTCAAGCTCGGAAACGACCTGCTTCAGGCGTTCCTCGAAATCGCCGCGATAACGGGTGCCGGCCAGCAGCGCGCCCATGTCGAGCGAGTAGATCACCGCTTCCGAAAGCACCTCGGGCACGTCGCCTTCGACGATCTTGCGCGCAAGACCTTCGGCAATCGCGGTCTTACCCACGCCCGGATCGCCCACATAGAGCGGGTTGTTCTTTGACCGGCGGCACAGGATCTGGATCGTGCGGTCCACTTCTGGGCCGCGACCGATGAGCGGATCGACCTTACCGGCGAGCGCCTTCGAATTGAGGTTCACGGTGAACTGGTCGAGGGCCGAATCCTTCTTGCCCTTGCCGCTGGAAGCTTCGGCCTTGTCTTCGGACTTCGCTTCCTCTTCCGTACCCTTGGGCGCAGAGGTGGAACCGACCTGCTTGCCGGTCTTGCCGATGCCGTGGCTGATATAGCTGACAGCGTCCAGGCGGCTCATGTCCTGCTGCTGCAGGAAATAGACCGCATAGGAATCGCGTTCGGAGAACAGGGCGACCAGCACGTTCGCGCCGGTGACCGTATCCTTGCCCGAAGACTGGACGTGCAGGATGGCGCGCTGGATCACGCGCTGGAAACCGGCGGTCGGCGAAGGATCCGCCTTTTCGCTGGTCTTCAGCGACTGGTATTCCTGGTCCAGGTACTGCTTCACCACCCCGGTCAGTTCGGAAAGGTCCACGCCGCAGGCTTCCATGACCTGCGCCGCATCCGCATCCTCGATCAGGGCGAGAAGGAGATGTTCCAGCGTCGCATATTCGTGGGCACGCTCGGCCGCATTGGCGAGCGCGGTGTGAAGCGTCTTCTCGAGGCTCTGTGCGAAACTTGGCATATCAGCGATATTTCCTCAGCAGCGAAAAGGGGGGACTCGCGTTCATGGCATGGTGCGCCTGAACGTAAGGCGAAAGCGTTAACGGAAAGGTATTTTTTACCTTGTCCCTACGCCCGGAAAGTCCCGTTTTTTTCGCCGTTTCCGTCGGTTGCGTTAAGGTTCGAGGGTTTACGCGGCGCATCGATCCCATGCCGCGAAACGCGGCACAAGCGCCTTGCAAACCGTGTTGCAACGGGTGCGCCGCCAAGGACCGAAAAGAGGCGGCGCGGATGTTCATGCCGGGGGACTGCCTGTCCCGCCAGGTCCGGGGCCCGATCCGAACAGGGCCTCGGCAGCAAGCCGGTGGCTGGCTGCCTTTTCCATATGGGTTCGGGTCCGCTGGATTTCCAGTTCGAGGAGATGGATGCGCATCTTCAGCTCGTCCTGCGAAAGCGGGTCGAGACTTTCGCTCGCGAGCTGAGCCGCGAGTTCGCCGGGCTGGCCAGCGGGCCTGGGGCGATTGTCGTCATCCATTGCACTGCACAATCTTGGATGTTGTTGGCTTGCTGTCAACTCACCTTGCGGTTAACGGCGTTGCCGTTGAATGAAATCCACAGCCAAATGGTCCTTGCTGGGGGGCAAGGCCGACAGGCGACAGGCAGGATTCGGGGGCAAGATGAGCGAAACAGTATCCACGACGATTCCGGCGCGCATGACTGCGATCGCGATCATGCGCGCGGGCGGGCCCGAGGTGCTTGGCCCGGCCATGATCGAAACGCCGCGGCCCGCCACCGGCGAGGTGCTGATCAAGGTCGCCGCCGCGGGCGTGAACCGGCCCGACGTCATGCAGCGCCAAGGTTTGTATCCACCGCCGCCGGGCGCGCCATCCACGCCGGGGCTGGAGATTGCAGGGACCGTGGTGGCCGTTGGCGACGGGGTCGATCCGGCCATGCTGGGCACGCGGCAATGCGCGCTGGTTTCGGGCGGTGGCTATGCCGAATATTGCGTGGCGGTCGCGGGCCATTGCCTGCCCGTCCCCGATGGCGTCGCTTTGACAGAGGCTGCGGCCATACCAGAAACCCTGCTGACCGTGTGGAGCAATGTCTTCGAACGCGCGATGGCGGATGAGGGCGATTGGCTGCTGGTCCATGGCGGCACCAGCGGGATCGGCACCATGGCGATAAAGCTGGCCAATCTGTTCGGTCTGAAAATCATCGTCACCTGCGGGTCGGAAGAAAAGTGCGACGCCGCGCTGCGTATCGGTGCGACCCATGCGATCAATTACAAGACTGCCGATTTCGTCGAGGAGGTGAAGCGCCTGACCGGTGGGCGCGGGGTCGATGTCGTGCTCGACATGATTTCGGGCGATTACGTCGCGCGCAATATCGCCTGCATGGCAGAGGATGCGCGCCACGTGACCATCGCGGTGCAAGGCGGGGTCGAGGCGACGATCCCCATGCACAAGGTGCTGGTAAAGCGCCTCACGCTTTCGGGCTCGACGCTGCGGCCTCGCACCGATGCCTTCAAGACCGCGCTGGTCGAGGAAATCGCCCGCGAAGTGTGGCCCTTCGTCGCCAGCGGCCAGCTTAGGCCCGAGATCGATGCGACATTTCCGCTGGAAAAGATCGTAGATGCCCACAGGCGCATCGACGAAGGTGGCCATATCGGCAAGATCGTGCTGGAAGTATCGGCCTGAAGCGACACGGGGTCGCGCACCAGAGGGACGCAAATACTTTGAAAAATCTGCTGAGACGGGCCGCCAAGGCCGCCATCGGCAAGGCGCTGCCGGTACAGGTATACAGCCGCGCTGCCGGCCATTCGGCACTTCGCCACCAGTTTTCCGAAGTGTTCAGGGTCAAGCGCACCGAAAAGCGCGAGCAGGTGTGGGACTGGAAGATCGAAGAGATCGGCGCCGACACGCCCGTCCTCCTGATCGAATTCGGCGTGTGGCAGGGGTATTCCACCCGCTACTGGTCGGAAAAATTCACCCATCCCGACAGTGTATTCGTTGGCTGCGACAGCTTCATCGGCCTGCCCGAGGATTGGGGCGAGACCACGACCGAGCGGTTCAATGTCGGCGGCAATGTCCCGCAGATCGACGATCCGCGCGTTCGCTTCGTGAAAGGCTGGTTCCAGAATTCCTTTGCCGAGGTGGCGCAGATCATCGCCGAAAAGGCCGAGGGTCGCACCGTGCTCATCCATTATGACGCGGACATCTATTCCTCGACCTTGTTCCTGTTGTGCGAACTGCACCGCTATTTCGATGCCTATCATTTCGTATTCGACGAATTTACCGGCGACGAAGACCTCGCCTTGTGGAATCATATCCAGGCCTATGGCGCGAGCGCGAGTTTCTCGGGCGCGCGCTTCAAGCGTGGACTGCCGGTGCAGGTCGGCGGAATGCTGATCACCAATCGCGGAAAATACGAGGTGTCATGAATCCACTGCCTTCCGGCCTGAGCGGACCGCTGATTCTCCACGAGGATCCGGTCAGCGGCAATTGCTACAAGATCAGGCTGACCGCGGCGCTTCTGGGCCTGCCGCTGGAACGGCGGCAGTATGACATCACGCGGGGGGAGACGCGGACCCCGCAATTCCTCGCCGATGTGAATGCCAATGGCCGGATCCCGGTGCTGCAGGCGGGCGAGAAATTCCTGCCCGAGAGCAATGCCTCGTGCTTCTATCTCGCCGATGGCAGCGCACTGGTGCCGGCAGACCGTTTCGACCGGGCCGACATGCTGCGCTGGATGTTCTTCGAACAATATCAGCACGAACCCAATATCGCGACTTTGCGTTTCTGGCTGCTGGTGCTGGGTGAAGCGAATCTCGACGCCGATCGCCGCGCGATGCTTTCGGGAAAGCGCGCCGGCGGCGAGGCGGCGCTGGCGCTGATGGAAAAGCATCTGGAGAGCCGCGACTGGTTCGTCGGCAATGGCCCGACTCTCGCCGATATCTGCCTGTTCGCCTATACCCATGTCGCGCATGAAGGGGGCTTCGATCTCGCGCCCCTCTCCGCGATTACGGCATGGATCGGGCGGATGCGGGCCCTTCCCGGCTTTGCCGCCATGTAATCTCATGCGGCGCCCGGTGATCATCTGGCCCGGCAAATCAGCCTTGCGCCCGGTTTCTCTTGCCTGAAATGGCATCATCGCCTAGATAGCCCCGGCAAGCGGCCGCTCCGAAAGGGGCGGCCCTTATCGTTTTTTCGCCCCGCGCGTGGCGGCTCCTACCATATCAGACAGGGCCGCCTCATGACGAGTCGGGGCCCATGGGAAAGGTTCACTGACGTGAGCAAGAATCAGGCCACTCCGCTGATGCCGCATGCGACCGCCAGCTGGCTGGTCGACAATACCGGCCTCACCTTCGAACAGATTGCCGATTTCTGCGGCCTCCATATCCTGGAAGTGCAGGCGATGGCCGACGATCTGGCGGGCCAGAAATACACTGGCCGCGATCCGGTGCGTTCGGGCGAGCTGACCCATGAAGAGATCGAGAAGGGCCAGAACGATGCGTCCTACTCGCTCAAGATCCACAAGGTCCCGGTCCAGATCCAGCGCACCAAGGGGCCGCGCTACACCCCGGTGTCGAAGCGTCAGGACAAGCCCGACGGCATCGCCTGGATCTTGCGCAACCACCCCGAAATTTCGGACGCACAGATTTCGAAACTGATCGGCACGACCCGCAACACCATTGGCGCGATTCGCGAACGGTCGCACTGGAACATCGCGAACATCAACCCGAAGGACCCGGTGACGCTGGGCCTGTGCAGCCAGCGCGAGCTGGATACCGCAGTGGCGAAGGCGGCTAAGAACCTGCCCGAAGGCAGCGAGCCCAAGGTCGATACACGCCTGACCGACGATCGCCAGGCGCTGATCGACGAGCTGAAGAAGGAGCGCGAGGACGCTGCGCGCGCCGCCGTAGAGGCCGCGCAGGAAGCCGAAGCCGAGGCTTGGCTTGCAGCGCGACGCGCCGAGGGCATTCCCGAGGAATAAGCCCTCCCCCGCTTTTCGCAGCGGCATGGAACTCGAAGGGCCCGGTCTGCCATGGCGCAGGCCGGGCTTTTTTTGCCTGCCGCTTTCGCATTTGCGAACGCCATTGCTGCACCCGCTAGGCGGCTATCTTGCCGAAATCCGCGGTTTCCGGCACAATAACTGACATGGATGTAAATAAAATGCGGGAGAGTGAAATTCCGGCCCAGTGGCCGTTTGCCGGCGATGCCCGGCTGGATGGAGAGGGGCATTACAGCCACGCGATTCCCTGGGAGTCCGAGTTCGAGCCATTGTCCGTGCCCCAGCTTTACACCCGAGGCGCCGAGCTGGCCGGATCGAAAAATGTCGTCGATTTCCTCGGCAAACGCCTGAGCTATCCCGACGCCATGGGGGAGGCGCGGCAGATTGCCGCCGCTCTCCAGCGAGCCGGCGTCGGCAAGGGCGACCGGATCGGCCTCTTCCTGCCCAATGTCCCGCTTTACCTCACCGCCTATTACGGCATCATGATCGCGGGCGCGACGGCGGTGAACTTCTCACCGCTCTACACCGTCGACGAACTGGCCGCGCAGGTCGCAGATTCGGGCGTCGAGACGCTCTTCACGATCAATTCCTCGCTGCTGCTGCCCACTGCCTGCAAGGTGCTGGATTGTTCGGGGCTGGAGCGGCTGGTGGTGGGCGACCTCCCCTCCATGATGCCATGGTGGATGGGCGCGGCGATGAAGCTTTTTAAGCGGTCCGACCTTGCCCCCCTGCCCCGCGATCCGCGCATCGTCGCCTATGACCGCTTTGTGTCGGGTGCGGGAGAGCCGCAGCCGGTCGCCATCGACCCGCATCAGGATGTGGCGCTGCTGATCTATACCGGCGGCACCACCGGGCGGCCCAAGGGCGCGATGCTCACGCATCAGAATATCACCGCCAACGCGCGCCAGACCCTGTGCATCGACGCGCATCGGGGCGAACGCGACATCATGATCGGCGTGCTGCCTTTATTCCATGTCTTCGCCAATGTGGTGGTGCTGAACCGCACGGTGCTGGATGGCGGGACGATCGTGATGCTGCCGCGCTTCGACGCGAAACAATGCCTCAAGGCGCTGGGCCGCGTGCGCGCGACTTCCATGCCGGGCGTGCCGACCATGTATCAAGCGCTGCTCGACCACCCACAGGTCGAAAAGACCGATTTCACGTCGCTGAGGGTCTGCATCTCGGGCGGCGCCCCCCTGCCCCTGCCGCTGAAGCGCAAGTTCGAAGCGAAGACCGGTGCCCATGTCATCGAAGGCTATGGCCTGACCGAGGCCGGCATCGTCTCGACCAATCCCTTCGGCGATTTCGCGCTGGAGAAACCGGGCACTATCGGTCAGCCCCTTCCCGGCACGCAGGTGCGCCTGCTGAACAAGGAAGACCCCACCCGCCTTGCCGATCCGGGTACGCCCGGAGAGCTGGCGGTGAAGGGCCCGCAGGTCATGAAGGGATACTGGAACCGCCCCGAAGGCAATGCGATCTTTCAGGATGGCTGGCTTCGTACCGGCGATGTCGCCACTCTGGACGAGGACGGATTTCTGACCATCGTCGACCGCATAAAAGACATGATTTCGGTCGGCGGCTTCAAGGTTTTCCCGAGCCAGATCGAGGAGGTGCTGGTCGCCCGCCCCGGCATCCGCGAGGCTTTGGTGCTGGGCATACCCGACGATTACATGGGCGAGCGGCCCAAGGCATTCGTGACGCTGGAAGACGAATGCGACGACGGTGAGGATGCCCTGCTGCAGTGGATCAACGCGCGCGTCGGCAAGCATGAGCGGCTGGCCGCGCTGGAGATCCGCGAGGAACTTCCCAAGACCATGATCGGCAAGCCCGACCGCAAGGCATTGCGCGCCGAAATTGCGGAGGCATCAGATACGGCGAAAGCCCGGCAGGATGACCCGCCGGGCTCTCACGAAATAGCCGGTTGATCAGCGCGGGCTTACGCCCGTCCGCCGATCAGTTAGCAAGCGAAAGCTTGGGCTCGCCGTCGTCACTCGATTCAGCGTGCGCCGAGCCATGCGCGCGCTGGGCGAATTTTCCCTCGACCGTCGCTCCCTGCTCGATCGTCAGCGTGTCATAGAAGACATCGCCGGTGATCTTCGCGGTCTTGAGGATGACGAGCGTCTTGGCCGTGATCGAACCCTCGACCGTGCCGGCAAGCCGCGCGCTGTCGGCCTGGATCGCGCCGGTGATGGCGCTCGCTTCACCCTGCACGAGCGATGCGCAATTGATGTCGCCATCGACGCTACCGTCGATGTGCAGGTCCTCGCTTGCCGAGATATTGCCAGTGACCTTGAGATCGGGGCCGAGGACGGAGAAACTGTTTGATGCCATGATATTACTTGCCGGCCGCGGCGAGGCGGTCGTCTTTTCCTGTTTCGAGAACACGTCTTGCTCCAAGAATGCTGGCACCTTTCTCCAGCATGGTGCGCGGGTCGACCGCGCGATTGTTGATACGCACTTCGAAGTGGAGGTGCGGGCCGGTCGAACGGCCGGAGTTTCCGATCTTGCCGACGACCTCGCCTGCGGCAACTTTCTGGCCGCGCTTGGCAAGCGTCTTCGACATATGGGCATAGCGGGTCATCAGGCCATTGCCGTGACGGATCTCAACGACATTGCCATAGCCACCCCGGCGACCGACGAACGAGACGGTGCCGCGCGCCGCTGCATGGATCGGCGTGCCGATCGAACCCCGGAAATCCAGCCCGGCGTGCATCGCCCCGCGACCGTTGATCGGATCACGGCGATAGCCGAAGGGAGAGGAAATCATGTCGAAGCTTGCGGGCAGCGTGTTGGGGATGCCCTGCAGGCTGCTTTCCAGCGCGCTCATGCGCGACAATGACTGGGCAAGGCGTTCGAAACGCGGATCGATCCCCTCATCACCCGAGGTGAAGGGGATGAAGGGGCCGCCCATCGCGGTCTTGCCCTTTTCGGCGTTGCGCGCGACCTGCATCGGATCGAGCCCGATGCGGCGGATCGCCTTGGCGGCAGAATCGGCGCGGGCGTCGGCAAGGCGGGTCAGACCTTCGACGAAGGCAAGCTGACGCGCTTCAAGCTGGGCAAGGCCGGCAGCTTCGGGAAGCACGGCGCTGACCTTCTCGATCGTGGCGCCGGTGGCCTCGGTCGAATCCTGCACGCCCTTGACGCTGCCGACTTCGGGCAGCTCGCCAAGGTGGCTTTCGACCATGGTCTCGATGAATTCCTGGCGGCGCGACAGATCGGTCGTCACCTCACCCAGATTGTCGCGATAGGCATCGACCCGGCTTTCGGCGGTGGCGACCTTCGCCTCGCGGGCGTTCAGCGCTTCTGCGTTGCGGCGCGTGTTCCACTCGCTCACCAGAGCGACGCTGATAGTGATGGACCAGACCAGCGCGAACAGGGCGACAGCGCCCGCCGCCTTCATCTGCAGCGAGGAGGAGATCCGCACGAAACGAACCTGTCCCTGCGAGCGCATGATGAACTCGCGGTCCGGAAACCAGCCCTTGATCCGGGCGAAAAGCGTCGCGTCGGCAGCTTGCGCCAAGGTAAGACCCCGTATGTCCCAATGAGCCTCGAAGGGGTGCGAGGCTTTCCCGTCACCCTTTGGCTAGCAGGGCGATGGTTAAGGGGAAGTTGCCACTTTCGAGTTAGCGGTGAAGCGTTGGATCGATGGGGTGAATTGTGACAAATTGTGGCAAACATCGTTAAATCACGGGAACCATTGATGTTTGCAATGCGTTTACGCGCGTTTTTGTGGGGTATGCTGACATCTAGGTCAGCGGATTCGCGGGCCATGGTTTTTTTGGCGCGAACCCTCGCAAATCGGCCATTCGTTGTTAGGTTAGAGGTATGGATACAGTGATCGATAAGAAACCCGACGCCCCCCTTTCCGAGACCGACGCCGCGAATCTGATCGAGGAGCTGGCGACAAAGGCTCGCATCGCCCAGAAAAAGCTCGCCTCGATGAGCGATGCCGAAAAGGCCGACGCCCTGCGCGCCGCCGCCGCATCGCTGCGCGACCATGCGAGCGAGATCCTGGCCGCGAATGCCAAGGATATCGAAGCTGGTGAACAGCGCGGCCTTTCGGGCGCCATGCTCGACCGCCTGAAGCTGGACGAGGACCGCCTTGAAGGCATCGCAGCCGCGGTTGAAAACGTGGCCAGCCTGCCCGACCCCGTCGGCCAGCGCATGGACGAGATGGAGCGCCCCAACGGCCTGCACCTCTCTCGTGTGCGCGTGCCCGTGGGCGTGATCGGCATCATTTATGAAAGCCGCCCCAATGTGACCGCCGATGCCGCGACGCTTTGCGTGCGTTCCGGCAATGCCGCGATCCTGCGCGGCGGTTCGGAAGCGGTGCATTCCAATCGCGCCATCAACAAGGCGATTTCCGAAGGCCTCGCCAAAAAGGGCGTGCCCGAAGGCGCAGTCCAGCTGATCCCGACGCAGGATCGCGGCGCGGTGGGCGCGTTGCTGAAAGCGGCAGGCCAGATCGACATGATCGTCCCGCGCGGCGGCAAGTCGCTGGTCGCCCGCGTCCAGAACGAGGCACGCGTTCCCGTGCTCGCCCATCTCGATGGCATCAACCACACCTATGTTCACGCCAGCGCGGACAAGGACATGGCCGAGGCCATTGCCCTCAACGCCAAGCTGCGCCGTACCGGCGTTTGCGGCGCGATGGAGACGCTGCTGATCGACGCTGCCTATCCCGAACCGGCTTCGCTGGTGAAGACGCTGCTCGACGCAGATTGCGAAATTCGCGGCGACGCCAAGGTGCAGAAGCTCGACGACCGCGTCGTGCCTGCCACCGATGAGGACTGGGATACCGAATATCTCGATTCCATCGCCTCTGTCGCGATTGTCGACGATATCGACGCGGCGCTTGATCATGTCGCGGCGCATAGCTCGGGTCATACCGATGCCATCGTCGCCAGCGATCCCGCAGCGCTGGAGCGTTATCTCAACGAAGTCGACAGCGCCATCGTCATGGCCAATTCCTCCAGCCAGTTCGCCGATGGCGGCGAATTCGGTCTGGGCGCGGAAATCGGCATTGCCACCGGCAGGCTGCATGCGCGCGGTCCGGTCGCTCTGGAAGGGCTTACCACCTACAAGTGGCAGGTGCGCGGCAGCGGCCAGACGCGCCCGTAAGGCGGCCCGCCGAACCTGCCATTTCCATGCAATTGAAGACGGGGAGGGTGAGGGCCATCTGGCCTTCGCGACCTCCCCGTTCTCATTCTCCCCACGGAGCACTCTCCATGAAATATAATCGCCTCGGCCAGACCGGCCTTCTCGTCTCGGAACTTTGCCTTGGCACAATGACCTTTGGTGAGGGTGAGGGGATGTTTGCGCAGATGGGCGGGCTTGCGCAGGACGCGGTCAACACCATCACGAAGACCGCGCTGGATGCGGGCGTCAATTTCATCGACACCGCCAATGTCTATTCCGATGGCAAGTCGGAGGAGACGGTGGGGCAGGCGATGCGCGATCTGGGCATCAATCGCCATGATGTCGTGATCGCGACCAAGGCGCTGGGGCCGATGGGCGATGGCCCCAATGATCGCGGCGCATCGCGCTTTCACCTTTTGCACCAGATCGACGCCAGCCTGGAACGTCTCGGCATGGATCACGTCGATCTTTACCAGATCCATGGCTGGGACCCGCTGACCCCTCTGGACGAGCAACTGAAAGCGCTCGACACGATCGTGACCTCGGGCCGGGCACGCTATGTCGGCGTGTCGAACTGGGCTGCGTGGCAAATCGCCCGCGCCATCGGCAAGACCGAGCAGCACGGTCTCGCCCCGCTGGCTTCGCTTCAGGCTTATTACTCGCTGGCGGGCCGCGACCTTGAACATGATGTCGTCCCGATGCTGGAGGCCGAAGGGCTGGGCCTGATGGTCTGGTCGCCGCTGGCGGGCGGTTTCCTGTCGGGCAAATATCGCCGAGGACAGGAAAGCGAGGGCCGCCGCGCCAGTTTCGATTTCCCGCCGGTGGACAAGGAACAGGGATATGACGCGGTCGAAGTGATGAGCACCATCGCGCAGAAGCATGGCTGCTCCATCCCGCAGGTGGCGCTCGCGTGGCTGCTGGCCAAGCCGGTCGTGACCAGCGTGCTGATCGGCGCGCGCAAGATCGAGCAGCTTGAGGATAACCTCAAATCGGTCGATGTCGCGCTGGACGATGACGACATGGCAAAGCTGGACGGGGCCTGTGCGCCAAAGCCGCAATATCCGGGCTGGATGATTGCCCGTCAGGGCGGCTATCGCAGCGGCGGAAAGGCCGGCGAAGCGCCGACCAGCTGATCGAAGGACGAGGGGGCAGATGCGAACGGGATTACTGGGCGGCAGTTTCAATCCGGCCCATGGCGGCCACCGCCGAATCACCCTGTTCGCAATTCGCGCGCTGGGGCTTGAGGAAGCGTGGTGGATGGTCTCGCCCGGCAATCCGCTGAAACCGCGAAAGGGCATGGCCCCGCTTCCTGCGCGCATGGCCTCGGCCCGGAAAAAGGCCCGGCGCGCACCCATTCGCGTAACGGGGATAGAGGCGGAGCTAGGCACCAGATATACAGCGCAAACGCTCAGGAAGCTGAAACGCCGCTATCCGCGCCGCCAGTTCATCTGGTTGATGGGAAGCGATAATCTCGCCCAGTTTCACCTGTGGCGCGACTGGCGGAACATCGCCCGAATGATGCCGATTGCGGTAATCGCCCGACCGGGTTATGATGCGGACGCTATGGCGAGCCCCGCCATGGCCTGGCTACGGCGCTACCGTGTGCCGCCAGCCAGATTGCGAAGACGGGGAGAGTGGAGCGCACCGGCACTGGTGTTTTTACGCTTCGATCCTGATCCGCGCTCGGCTACGGCCCGGCGCCTGGCAAGGCCTGAATGGGCCGATGCATACGATGGTGTGATGCTGCGTGACGGCGTAACCCACCGGATCATCGAACCTGACGGCCCCAATGGGGCTGATGAAGGAATGAGGGCTTGAGGCCCGGTCTTCATCCCAACTGCCGCACATCGCCTGTACCTCTGCACGTCGTCCGCGCCTGGCGGACGGTTTGCACGTGCGGGCCGTTTTCGCATGTTCCATGGGCGTCATGTTCAGTGGGCATGCAGCCAAAGGAGTCTATGAAATACTCATGAATCAGGCGCAAACAGCAACGGAAAAGTCCGGCTTCGTACCGGCAGGTGATCTCGCTTCCTTTGATGCGGAGCCCGGCAGCCTGCACGAATTGGTTCTGAAATCGATCGACGATGACCAGGGCCAGGACATCGTATCGATCCCGCTTGCGGGCAAAAGCTCGATCGCGGATCACATGGTGATCGCATCGGGTCGTTCGTCGCGTCAGGTCGCCGCGATGGCGCAGAAACTGGGCGAGCGTGTGAAGGAAGCCGGTTTCGGACCTGCGCGGATCGAGGGTCTGCCTGCCGCAGACTGGGTGCTGATCGATGCGGGCGACGTCGTCGTCCATCTCTTCCGCCCGGAAGTGCGCAGCTTCTACAACCTCGAACGCATGTGGGGTTTCGGCGAAGGCGGTAACGCTTAAGCCTGAGGGCTTTTCCCGGCACGGGGCGGGACCTCTGGACCTGCCCCTGCAGGCACAATAGAAACGCGGGCCATGCGGTTACATGTCATCGCCCGCGGCAAGATCGGCCGTTCGCCCGAAGCGGAACTGGTGCAGCGCTATGAAAAGCGCATCCAGTGGCCGTTCAAGCTGACCGAACTGCCCGACACCGGCGGCAATGTCCCCGCGCCGCAGACCCCTGCGAAAGAGGTGCTGCTGGACGAACGAGGCAAGCTCATGTCTTCCGAGGATTTCGCCGCGCTGCTGGAACGCTGGCGCGATGATGGCGTGCGTGAGGCGCGTTTTCTGATCGGCGCGGCTGACGGGCATGAGGAGGAGGCGAGGGCGAATGCCGACCTGCTCCTTGGCTTTGGCAAGATGACCTGGCCGCATCTGATGGTGCGCGCGATGCTGGCCGAACAGCTTTACCGCGCGACGACCATCGTTGCCGGTCATCCCTATCATCGGTCGGGATAGAGCCATGCGCCGCGCGCTTTATATCGTCTTGCCATTGGCGACGCTGGGTCTGCTGGTGCCGGCGGCGGCCCAAATGGGCGAGGCCATCAGCGCCGACAGCCTTGCTGAAGCCGAAGCGGCGCGTATCGCCGCGCAAAAGCGGGCAAGGGAACTCGCCGAGCGGGCGAAACGGATCGAGGATGACGCGCTGAAGGCCGAAGCCGAAGCCGAAGCCCTGTCTGCCGAAATCACCGAGACCGAGGCCCGTATCGAGGAGGCCCGCCAGCGCGAGACGCTGGCCGCCGACCGGCTGGGCCTGTTGCGTGAGCGGCTTGCGCGGCAGAGGGCACCACTCTCGCGCATGCTGGCGGCTTTGCAGCGACTGGCGCGCAGGCCGATGATCCTGCTGGTGCTGCGCCCCGCCTCGATCAAGGATTACGTGCGCACCCGCGCCATGATCTCCGCGCTCACCCCGCAGATCGCGCGGGAAACGGGCAGCCTGCGCTCCGATCTGGGCGAGGTTAAGCAGCTTGTCGCCAGCAGCGCGCAATCGCGTGCGCAGCGCGAACGGGCGAGCGAGGAGCTGGAACGCCGCCGCGCCGAATATCGCGCTAGCGGTGCGGAAAGCCGTCTTGCCGCGCGCGAGATGCAGACTGCGGCCGGAGAAGCGCGCCGCGAAGCCACCATCCGCGGAGTCGAGGCGCAAAGCATTGCCGCGCTCGTCACAAAGCAGGACGAGAACCGCCGGACAGGGGCGCGGCTGGCGGAATTCACCGGACCGCTGCTTCCTGAAAATCGCCCCCTTGCCTCTGCCCGGGTGCGGCCACAATTGCCCAGCACCGGCCGGATCGTCGCCGGTTTCGGCGAACGAGATGCCGCCGGGGGACGGGCGAGGGGGCTTACCATTGCGACCGCTCCTGCCGCGCCTGTCGCAGCGCCTCTGGCCGGAACGGTGGAATTCGCGCGCCAATGGCGCGGCTATGGCACGGTGGTCATCCTTCGCCATGCGGACGGCTATCTCTCGCTGGTCGCGGGCCTGGATGGCGCGCAGGTGAAACCGGGGCAAAAGGTGGCCAAGGGCGAAATGCTGGGCCGCACCGGACAGGCCAATCCGCGCCTTTTGTACGAGCTGCGCCGCAATGGCCGACCCGTGCACCCGCTGCTGGCGAACTAGGGACTGAAAAATTTGAAAAAATCGCCGCAATCTGGCGTTAAGCCGTGCTGCGCGATAGTATGAGCCGCAAATGAATGCATGGCAGGCACCGAATCCCGCCTGCCAGGAAAGGTCCGAACCCGAAAATGGCGATCCGTTTCGCACCCCTCATGCGCTCCGCCGCGCTTGTCACTGCACTGGCGCTGCTGCCTGCGACCACCGCAGGGCTGGCCGCGGTCGATGGCCGATCGGCACCCGAATTCGGTAAGCTCATGCTCGTCTATCAGCGGGTGCAGGCCTATTATGTAGACGATGTGGATGGCGACAAGCTGATCCGCGGCGCGATCGACGGCATGCTCGCCAGTCTCGACCCGCATTCGGCCTATCTCGACGGTACTGCGGCCGAAAGCCTGCGCACCCAGACCGAGGGGTCTTATGGCGGGCTTGGCCTGTCGGTCACGATGGAAGACGGCGTGGTCAAGGTGATCGCGCCGACCAAGAACACCCCTGCTGATCGCGCCGGGATCAAGGCGGGCGACTATATCACCCATCTCAATGGCAAGCTGCTTTATGGCGGCACGCTCGATGATGCCGTCGACCTGATGCGCGGACGTCCGGGCACGGCCATCGACATCACCATCTTCCGTCCGGGCCGTGACGAACCTTTCGACGTCAATGTCGAACGCGCCATCGTCGAGCTGACCCCGGTCGAATACAAGATCGATGGCAAGATCGGCATCATCTCGGTCTCCAGCTTCTCCGCCCATGTCGGGCGTGAGGTGCAGAAGGCGATGGCGGGCATCCGCACCGACCTTGGCGGACAGATGCCCGAAGGCATCGTGCTCGATTTCCGGTCGAACCCCGGCGGCCTGCTGGATGAGGCGGTGGCATTGTCCGACCTCTTCCTTGAAAAGGGGCAGATCGTGTCGCAGCGCGGGCGTTTCGCGCGCGACAATGAAAGCTATTCCGCGCGTCCCGGCGATATTGCCAAGGGTGTGCCGATCATCGTGCTGATCGACGCGGGCACCGCTTCGGCTTCGGAAATCGTGGCGGGCGCGCTGCAGGATCATCACCGCGCTCTCGTCATGGGCGAACGGAGCTTCGGCAAGGGCAGCGTGCAGACCGTCATCCAGATCAGCGCCGATAGCGCGCTGAAGCTGACGACCGCGCGCTATTACACGCCTTCGGGCCGTTCGGTGCAGGAAGGCGGGATCGAGCCCGATATCAAGGTGCCGCAGATGTCCGACCCCGATGCGCGCGCGCGTGCGAAAAGCGCGATCCGCGAATCGGACCTGCGCGGCCATCTCATCAACGAGATCGACCTCGACGACGAAGAGCTTGAGGAAGACAACGCCAAGGACCCGCGCTTCGACGTTACCGCCGAGGAGCTGGAAAAAGAGGGCATCGAGGATTTCCAGCTGCATTACGCGCTGCAGACGCTGCGCAATACGCGGCTGGCGCGCTTGACGGGTGGCAGCGCCGACTGACAATCAGCGAGCGATGACGACACCGAACACCCGTAATCTCGCGCTTGCGCGGGCGCTGGCCTTGCTTGTTCCGGCGGCACTGCTGGCGGGCGCCTATTTCTCGCAATATGTCGGCGGGCTCTACCCGTGTGAGATGTGCTGGTGGCAACGCTATGCCCATTTTGCCGCACTGGTGCCTGCGGTGCTGGCCTTTCTTGCGCCGGGCGCGCTTCGCCTGTGGCTGGTGCGGCTGGCGGGCGCCGCGATCCTTGTCGCCGCGCTGATCGGCGGCTTTCACGCAGGTGTCGAATATGGCTGGTGGGAAGGGATCACGACCTGCGCCACCACGGTGCAGGCCGGCGGCGACCCGCTGGAGGCGGTGCTGAACGCGCCCGTAATCCGCTGCGACGTCACGCCGTGGAGCCTTTTCGGCATATCGCTGGCGGGCTATAATTTCCTCATTTCCGGCGTGGCTGCTATCGCCGTCCTCGTGCTGTCGGCACGCAAATCACGCTAAAGCGTTAGGAAGCCATCATGGCCAAGGAAACCATCGAATCGATGATCCGCGTCGACCACGCGGGCGAATATGGCGCGACCCGGATCTATGCCGGGCAACTGGCCGTGATGGGCGACCGCGCCCCCGGTTCGGGCGAGATCGCCGCCATGGCGCTGCAAGAAGCCGAGCACCGCTCCAAATTCGACCAGCTGATCGCTGAACGCGGGGTGCGCCCCACCGTGCTGCAGCCGATCTGGGACCGCGCCGGTTTTGCGCTTGGCGCCGTGACCGCGCTGATCGGGCCGGAGGCCGCGATGGCCTGCACCGCTGCGATCGAGACCGAGATCGACCTGCATTACACCCAGCAGCTGGACGAGATCGGCGATAGCGATCCCGAACTTTCCGCCGTGGTCGAAAAATTCCGCGATGAAGAGCGTGAGCACCACGACACCGCGATCGAGCATGGGGCCGAGCGCGCGCCCGTTTATGGGCTGATGTATGGCGCGATCCGGCTGGGCTGCCGCGCC
The DNA here is from genome assembly GCF_001661965.1 of Croceicoccus mobilis. Taxonomy (GTDB): domain Bacteria; phylum Pseudomonadota; class Alphaproteobacteria; order Sphingomonadales; family Sphingomonadaceae; genus Croceicoccus; species Croceicoccus mobilis. The sequence goes on along the minus strand of NZ_LYWZ01000022.1, from coordinate 676,349 downwards.
GCGATTGCTCTGTCCAAGCGGATCTGATCGCGGACAGCCGCTCAGAAACAAAATCCGCCTCTCCCGCGTTGATCTGGCGCAAGCAGGAAAAGCGCAGCGCGTGTTACCGAGTGTTGATACCCGATGATGCTCAGCAAGCGTTCACCTGCAATCGGGCCTAGGATAGCCCGTAGCCAGAGAGTAGGCTGGCCCTGAAATATTGGCCCTGAAATACTGGTCCTGACAGACCCGAAAGCGCTGGGAGGCGCTGCCATTATGATGAAGATCGCCCTTTTCGCCGCAGTCGCCCCGGTCCTCGGGATTGCCGCCGCCGTGACGCCCGCCCATGCGCAGGATGCGGATGGTGAGCGGGTGAACCAGGTCATCGTCTATGGCGACCAGCCTTGCCCCGAAGCCACCGACGACAAGGAAATCATCGTCTGCGTTCGGCAGGAAGATCCCTATCGCATCCCAACCGACCTGCGTCAGTCCGAGGACAAGGCGAACGAATCATGGGCCAGACGGGTCGAGGCCAATGCCGATGTCGGCAAGACGGGCGTCGGCAGCTGCAATAATGTGGGCGCGGCCGGACAGTCGGGCTGTTCGCTGAACGAGATCGACCGGGCCTATGCAGAAAAGCGCAATTCCGACACGGTCCGCATGGGCCAGCTCATCGCCGAGGAACGCGCCCGCAGGCTTGAGACCATCGACGCCGATGCCGACGCCGAACAGCAGCGGGTCGAGGCGTATGAAGACGAGTATCGCGCGCGCCAGCAGGAAGCGGGCGCGGCTCCTGCCCCGGCAACGGCAACTACAGCGGCACCGGCAGGCGATGCCGAAGTGGTCGCGGGCGAGGGGGAGTGACCGCCTTTACCGGCTGACGCGAACGGCCTGATTGCATGAATACGGCGCCGCGGGACCATGGGTCCGGCGGCGCTTTTCCATGGGGAGTCGGGCGCCGGGGGTGAAACCGGCGGGGGCTTGTCGCTGGCGGGGCACCTTTCGGCTTGTTGCGTTAACCTTTTCGATTTGCTCAAAGAAAAGACAAGTCGTTGAAAAGACGCGGCAAGATATGGCTGTCCGAACGTCGCAAAAGCATACCCTTTACGGTTAGGGCGAGGCGATAAGGCGTTATCAATCTTGAACTGCATCGCCTGCAGGGTCATTCTTCGCACTGCAACATGAGGGCGCACGCAATGTATCTCAACGCCAACAGCGGTCTGGCAACCGAAGCGGGAACGACCGATGCGCTGCCGCGCGTCGACGACAGGCGCATGCAGCGCCTGCGCTGTTATTTCACCCTGGCCCTGTCGGACCTCGTCTCGTTGGTGGTCGCCTTTATCGCGGCCAACACCATCTATCTGCAGGTCCCGGCCCATTCGCATGGCGTGACCCTTCTGGGCGTGATGGTGCCGATCTATTTCTGCTTTGCGGCCATCAACACCTCTTATGGCGGCGATGCGCTGCTGCGCTCTGAAAAGAGCTTCACCCGCTCGATGCAGGCGGTCGGCTTTGCCGGGGCTGCCGTGGCGCTGATCATCTATCTGATGAAGGCGGGGAATGATGTTTCGCGCGCGGTCTTCCTGATTGGCTGGGTCCTGTCCTTCGTGCTGCTGCCGCTGATGCGGCTGGCGATCGCCCGCCCGCTGCTCGCCCGCATGGGCGGCACGCCCTATTCCAAGGTCGTGATCGTCGATGGCGTCGATTACCACGAAGGCCCCGGTGAGATCGTGATTCCGGTCAACCACATCGGCTTCGATCCGACCTCGACCGATCCGCACGGGTTCCATGCGCTGGCCGCTGCCGTCACCAATGCCGACCGCATCGTCATTGCCACCGAACCGGTGCGCTATGCCGGCTGGTCCACCGCGTTGAAGGGCATTGCGGTCAAGGGTGAGATCCTGTCGCCGGGCGATGATCGTCTTGGCGTGGTCGGCGTCGGTCGCCACCAGAACCACCCGACCATGATCATCAGCCAGGGTCCGCTGACGCTGCGCGACCGCCTGATAAAGCGCGTGTTCGACCTTGTCGTCGCCAGCATCGGGCTTGTCTGCGCTTCGCCCATCCTGATCGCCACCGCCATCGCGATCAAGCTGGAGTCAAAGGGACCCGTATTGTTCATGCAAAAGCGGATCGGGCGCGACAACAAGATCTTTGAAATGCGCAAGTTCCGCAGCATGTACACCGACCGCTGCGACGCCAATGCATCGCAGCTGACGACGAAGAACGATCCGCGCGTGACCAAGGTCGGCGATTTCATCCGCCGGACCAGCATCGACGAACTGCCGCAGCTGATCAATGTGCTGCGCGGCGAGATGAGCATTGTCGGGCCCCGCCCCCATGCGATGAGCGCCAAGGCGGCAGATCAGCTCTATTGGGATGTCGATACCCGCTATCGCCATCGCCACTCGATGAAGCCGGGCCTGACCGGGCTTGCGCAGGTGCGCGGCTTCCGCGGTCCGACGGATCGCACCGAGGATCTGACGAACCGCCTTGCGGCCGATCTCGAATATGTCGATCGTTGGTCGCTATGGATGGATTTCTACCTGGTGATGCGCACGGCCACCGCCGTGGTGGGCAAGAACGCTTTCTGACCATTTCCGCCAATCGGCGGTCCCTTCTGATCGGATGCGCGGTGGGAACCCTTGCCGGGGTTTCCGCCGCGTGTGCGCAGTCGGGCAATAGTGCGGGCGATCCGCCATCCACTCCGTCCGATTGGCCCAACTGGGCTCCGGAACCCGCGCAATCATATCGTGTCATTGACCGGCTGAGCGGCGAGGCCGTGCAGTTGGCCGACTTTTTGGGCGGAGGCGACGACTGGGCGGCGGCGTTCGATGCAGCCATCGGCAGCGGGGCGAAGGCAATCGCCTTGCCATCCGGAAGGCCGATCCGCTTGCACCGCCAGGTCGCCATCGCGAATTCCATCGCCATTCTGGGCGCGGCGTCCGGGTCGGACATCGATTGGCGCGGCAGCGAGCACAGCGCCTTCCGCATAGAGCCGCCGCGTCAGGACCCCGACCTCTTCGTCAGCAATGTCGTGTTCGATCGTATCGCGATTTCCCGGCCAGCCGGGGAAGCGCCGGATGGCTTTCTGATTCACGCGGTCAATATTCGCGGGCTTACCGTGACCCGCTGCAAATCGGTCCGCATGAGCCTGGTGCATGTCGAACACATGCGCCAGCGGATGAAGCTCTATGACAGGCGCGGCGGCTCGATCGAGCGCGATCCCGCCGTGCTGGCCGGTTTCGCGGCGGATCATACCGACGATCTCAACGAAGATATCTCGATCATCGGCTGCGCGGTCGATTACACGGCTTACCAGGGCGCGATCATCCGCTTTGATTTTGCCAAGCGCGTTGCCGTTTATCGCTGCACCGGGCGATTTGCCAAGGTAAGCTGGTGGGGAGGCGGGGCGCGCGCTGCAGAAGGTGGCGACATTCGCCATCTGCGGCGCGTCCGCGATGTCTATGTCGCCGAGTGCGAGATGAGCGGCGCCAATGGCGGCGTTTACGGCAATAATGGGCAGAACTGCGTCGTCGCCCGCAACCGGGTTCGCGACATGCTGGATGTCGGCGTCGACTTCGAAGGCTGCCGCGACTGCATCGCCTATGGCAATGACGTCCGCAATGTCGGCAATTTCGCTTATGTCACATTCTATGCAGCGAAGAACATCGTGTTCCGCGACAATTACGCCGAACAGGATGGGTCTGCCTCCACGCTGAACCTGCGTTACGGGACCGGCAAATATGGCGCGATGCGCGGGATCTATTTTGCCGCCTTGCGCAGTTCGGGCTTCACGCGCGCCGATGGCTCGGTCGAGGTCGTATTCACCCGCAATCGCTTCATCTTCTCCGGCAAGGACCGGCTGGGCGCATGTGTGCCGAGCTATTTCACCAGCCTTGAATTCACCGATAACGAATTGATCAATGTCTGCTGCGATTGGCGCTATCGCGCAACAAAGACGATCCTGATCTCCGGCAACAGACTGCTTTTCGACCAGCCCGGCAACGAAGCGGTGACGCTTATGGCCGCCAGCGCGGTAGAAGGAACAATGACCGACAACCGGATCACCGTATCGACCGATCTGCCGGCGGGTTCGGTTGCAATCGGATATGATCTCACCTCACGCACTGGCCAGTGCCGGATCGAAGGGAACCGTGTCGATAATCGCGGCCATGCGCCGCTGCCGCTGACGGTTCAGACAGGAAAGGCATCGCTGGCCAAAGCGCAGATCACGAACAACACCGTCGATGCCATTGGTAACGACGGCGTCGGACAGTCGCTTTTGCGCCAATCGGGCAATCGCGGTCCCAATGGGCGCGGCCTGCATATGGGGCAGGGCGCTGCCATGCCGCGCTATCCGACAAAGCCCTGAATCGCGCAAAATTCGTCTACGCATCTTTTCAGCAAAGGCTGGCAGGTGCAAAGCGCATGGGTGATGGCAACCGTGTTCGTCCAGAAGTGAAGTCATTGACAACCGCGTTCGCACGCCGGTTCGAAGCCGGTGGGCTGCTGCATGGCATAAGCTGGTCGTTCGCCCTGCGCCTTATCGACGTGGGCCTTGCCTGGGTCCTTTCGGTGATGCTGGCCCGGTTCCTTGGTGTCGAGCAGTTCGGCCTCTACAGTTTTGCGCTCTCCGTGGTCGGCCTTCTCGCCTTGCCGGTCAATTTCGGGGTCCAGCCCCTGATCGTGCGCGAAACCGGGAGCGCCATGGCCGATGGCGAACCCGACCGGATTTTCGCATTGAAACGCTGGGCTTATACAAGGGTCATGGCGATCAGCCTGCCGATCGCGATCACGGCCGCGATCGTCATTCTTTTCGTACCGTCGCTGACGGATCCGTTCGAACGATCGATCCTGCTTGCAGGCCTTGCCCTGATCGTGGTCCAGCCCTTTGCCGAAATACGCTCCGCGCTGCTGCGGGGCATGAACCATATCGCCAAGAGCCAGCTTGCCAGTTCCATCGTGCGTCCCGGCGTAATGTTGCCGCTTGTCGGCGTGCTGATTGCGGGATGGGCCTATGGCTTTCGTCCGGGCGTCGAAGCAGGCGTTGCCGCCATGGCGCTCAATGTCGTCGCGGCGATCCTGGCATGGGCTGTGGGTGCAGCCTTGCTCGCCCGGGTGCTACGCGGCTGGACCCGGCCTGAATCGCCGCAAAAGCTCGACATATCTGGCTGGCGATCGAGCATGCTGTCCTTTGGCCTTGCCAACGGCATGTATGTGTTCGACAGCCAGATGGGCATTCTGCTTCTGGGGGTGTTCCTCGATGGCGCGGCGGTCGGCCCCTACAAGGTCGCGATGCAGGGCGCCGCACTTGTCGCGCTTGGCTATACCGCGACCAATACCCCGCTAACGCCCCAGATCGCGCGCGCATGGGCCGAAGGCAATCGTGAGAAGGTGAGGCGGCTCGTCAAGCGCGGCTCAAGCTTTGCCGTCCTGTTTGCCTTGCCCATCGCCATTGCCTTTCTTTTGGCGGGGCGGCCGCTGGTCCACCTGGTTTTCGGGGCAGACTTCGACGATGCGGTCATGCCGCTGATCATTCTGACCATGGGACAGCTGGTCAATTGCGCCTTTGGCGGCGCAACCGCGCTGCTGATCATGACCGGGCACGAACGCTACAACACCATCGCCTTTGCCGTGGCGCTGGGTTTCAACGTGGTGGCCGCGCTGATCTTGATCCCCGCCATGGGTGTCGTGGGTGCGGCGCTGGCCGCGGCGATGAGCGTGACCTTGCGCAACCTGCTGCTGTGGTGGTGCGCGCGGCGCGCCACGGGGATCGACACGGGCTTCTGGGCGCGGCTGAAGCCGTGACCCGTCAGTGGCTGCGGCCTAGCACCCGTTTCAACACCGCCTTCGCCTTAATGGCCCAGGTCCGCCAATAAAGCAGTCTTGCCCGTTCCAGCCGGGCGATCCTTTCCCGGACCTGCGCAATCGTCTCGATCCGCATCGGCGGAGTTGCAGGCGTTTCGAGCGGCACGCGGAAAAGCCCGCGCACATAGGGTGTGATCGCCACCGTCTCGAACCCATGTTTCGCCATGAGATTGCCGAGGCTTTCGGGCGTGAAGTGCCAGACATGGGCAAGCTGCAGCAGCCGCAGAACGTCTTTATTATACATCGTCGGCACGCTGGTCAGTCCGGGGACTTCGATAAACACCAGCGCTCCGGGCGATAGGCGCGCGCGCAGGGCGGCAAGCTCATCGTTAACGCCCACGATGTGCTCAAGCACCTGGACATAGCTGACAAGCACGGCTTCGCCCGCCTCGGCAAGGCCCGCAATGGTCGAGAGCCGGACGTCGAGACCGCGCGAGCGTGCATCGGCGGCATAATCCGCGTCAATTTCCAGGCCGATCCCAGTGTACCCGTTATCGACCAGCCCCTGCAGGAACCCGCCGGAGGCACAGCCGACATCGACGGCAAGGCCCGATGCCGGAACCCCGTTTTGCCGCAGCCAGCCCACCACCTCATGCGCAAGGCCGCGGCGCCCCTCGAACCGGGCGGTGGATGGCGATGTCGTGCCCCGGTGGAGGCGCGCGAAGATATTGGCGTAAAACCAGTCGAGCGATGATGCGTCGGGATAGGGATTGGTCTGCATCAATCCGCAATCGGTGCACACGCCCGTGGTGCAGGCGACGCCATATCGGTCGCGGGTCGCCACTGGCGACAGCGAACCGCCGCCGCATACCGGACAGTCGAGATGGACAAAGCGCATCTCGCCGGTCGCGATCCGGTCCTTCAGCTCGTCGAGAGCCTCGCGCTGGACCTTGCCGAGCGTGACGACAGATCGGTTGGATCGGGCGATGTCGAGCCGCGGCGTGAGCATGGCGCTTTGTCCTTCAGTCATGACGGCAATCCTATCCGGCTTCGCGCCCCGCAACCAATATCATCCCTCTAGCGACAATGCGGATTGCACGATGGTCCGGTTAAGGCATGTCTGGTCCCACAGGACCTGCCGCGCCGCTGCAATCGCTGCGCGCGTTGCGGTCAGGTCGCCCGCAATGGCATCGAATGCCGAACGCAGGCGTTCGCCGGTATCGTGATCTGTCAATTCAACGCCCCATTCGCGGTGTCCGATATCGTCAAGAAACCAGCCCAGCTTGTCATGCGCGATAAGCGAGAGGATCGGCGTTCCGAGACCGAAGGGGATCATTTGCGCGTGCCCACGCATGCCCGCGACCAGATCGACGCCAGCATAGAAATCGAGGATTTCGCTGGTGGGCGAGGATGCAAAATGCCTGACGCTCGCCTCGACGCCTGCGCGCTTCAGAAACGGCACGATCGCCTCGTCGTCATAGGAATGGCACGAGGCAATGATTTCCCATCCATTCGCCTTGGCGTGGGCCGCAAGCGAGGCGATCCCGCCCAGCGCATTTTCATATTGCCCCTGCAGCCGGTTGCCAAAGCGGTCGAAGGCTGCATTGATTACAAGCCGTTTGCGGCCATCGCCGGTTTCGCGCCGCGCAGGCGCCGCGCCCAGTTCGGTCAGCACGGTCGTGGGGCATGGCTGGAAATGGAGCTTGGCGCCAAGCTTTTCGGGAAGATAGGAGCGGAGTGCCGCGATACTGCCATGATTGCGGATGCCGACAAATGCCGCCTTTTCCACCAGCAGCTTCAGGCTATCGACAAAGGCCTGCGGAAATTCGCCCTGCCCGCGAAACCGGTTATAGCCCACCGCGAAGACGATGATGGGGACTTCGATCTCTCTTAGCGATTCAATCGGGCAAGGCCACTGCCAGCCCGATTTCGAACTGGAATCGAGATCCACGAGAAACAGCCCGCCGCCGCCGATGACCATGCCGCGCGATCGGTTGATCTCTTCTATCGTATCGGAGGTCACCGGCGCGCGAACGTCGCGCAGCACCCAGTCGCTCGAAGGCGAACCGTCGATGCACTGGCGCACGGTTTCGAACAGGACGAGATCGCCCGCGTTATCGGGCGCATGCACGCCGAAATGAACCAGCGAATGTTTCGCAATCACCGCCTTGCGGCGCAGGCGTGCAGCCTTGCGCGCATTGGCGAGACGGTGCCCGGCCAGCGGCGTTCCATGTCGTGTGCTGCGGGTCTGCCATGCGCCCGACAGCAACCTTTCCGGCATGGAGCGCAGTGCGCCTGCGCCTGACCACAGGGCGAGTTCGCCACGCCCGATGCTCCGACCGCGCATGGAACCGGGCGCGACCTTATAGGCCGCGATCCAGCATTCCTTGGCGAACAGATGCTGTTTCACGGCGGCAAAGCCTGCCGCTTTCAGCCGCCGGGAGGTGACCTTAACATATCGCGCCATTTGCGACATCGCCATGCCCGAGGTACCCGGACGGACCGTCAGCACCAGCATGCCATCGGAAGCGAGCATGTCCGACAGGCGCGCCAGTTCCTCTTCGCTGGGAACGACCGGCGGCAGGTCCTGCGACAGCAGCAGGTCGGGCTTTGCCGCTGCGTCGCCTTGCGCGCCGCCTGTCCGATAGGTTTCGGCGATGGCGGCATTCACATCCGCCATGCCGCCTGAAAACCCGACATCCCAGCCCAGACCGCTCAGCAATGGGAGCGGTGTCGCGAGCACGGGGTCGAACTCGATTGCCTTGCCCGGTTTGAAGGCCCGCTCACCCAAAAGCTCGCTCAGCGCTTCGAACCGCCAGACGGCCGAGAGTTGCGCGCGCTTGACCGTCTGAGGGCTATGAGCCTGCCCGTTCTGACCCTGCCCGCCCAGGGGCTTGGCAGAGAACGCAACGGGACTCGGTCGTGGATTGGCATTTTCGGGATTCATTGGAATGTCTGGGCTCATGTCCATCTGGCGCATCTTCAAGAGCGTTCGGTCAGTCGATCTGTCTTGGATAGACATGCACGCCCTGTCCTTCCAGATCGGGGCGCAGCGTGCCGGGATAGGCGTTGGAACGGTCTGCCCACTGCCGCTGCTGGCGCGCCATATTCCGCTCGGCAAATTGCGCGGTAAAGCGGTTATCCGCGCCAAAGGTGAAAAACACCGAATGGCGCGAGGCGATCCCGCGCAGCCGGTCATAGCCGGTCTTCAGCGCAAGGATCGAGGCGGGCTCGCCCGAGGGCCGTAATGCAGCGGGAAGCGACTTGCCGATGCGCGCGCCGATGCGGCTGGCCTTCTGCAGCGATTTCTCCACCCCGTCGCCGGGCCTGCCGCGGTGGGTGATGCGCACGTCGAACAGGATGACATCGCCGGCCTGCGAGGGGATCGCGACTGCATTGTCATTGCCGAGATCGTCTGCGAGGTGCGAGCCGGGCACGACGGATAGTCCGTTACCGTCGACATGATCCTGCAGATAGACCCCCATCTTGATCACGTTGCAGCCATCGGTGAAACAGTCTTCGGCGAAATAGCCATGACCGTGGCCGGTATCCTTGTGCCAGTCGCTGATCATGTCCTGATGGATGTCGCAGTGCCCGGTGAAGACGGGATTGTCGTCGCCGGTCGCGGCGCGAAAAGCCTCCACCACCTTTGGCGAAGAGATCAGGAAACCGATATCGGGGCAGACCATTGCTGCATTGGGCTGCGATTTGCCAAGATTATAGATCCGCCCGTTTCTCTCAAAGAAGCGGGCGAGTGTCAGGCGTAGCCGTTCGACTTCGTCGGTCGTCAGGAATCGCGGCAGGACGCAAAAGCCCTGCTCGACGATGTCCTGTCTGATTTGCGCACGATCCATCAAGGGACTGCTGGCAATTCCCCCTTGTCCGCTACCTCAGGCGGCAGCGGCGGGCTTGGGGCGGGGTCGCCATTTCAGCTTTTCGCGCTGGACCTTCTCGACGGGCAGGATTTCCTCGCCCTTGCAGCCCAGTGCCTTTTCGACATTGCGCAGGTCGCGGCACAGGCGGCGAAGCCCATCGGGTTCGAGCGAGGCGGCATGGTCGGTGCCCTTCCAGGTGCGGTCCAGCGTGAAGTGACGCTCGACCCAGGTCGCGCCCAGCGTCAGCGCCGCGACATCGGCCGCGATGCCAAGGTGATGGCCGGAAAAGGCGATCGCCTTGACCCGACCCTCGAACGCGTTCTTGAGCCGGGTGATTTCGCCAAGGCAGATATCCTGGAATTCGACCGGATAGCCCGAGGTGCACGAATAGATGACGAGATCCTTGGCCCGGCCATGCTCTTCGAAGAAGGAGACGATCTTCTCTTCCTCTTCATGCGTGGTCATGCCGAGCGAAAGATGGATCTCGCCGTCATAGTCCTTGGCCAGCACTTCCAGCATGTCGAAATGCAGATTGCATGCCGAGGGAACCTTGAGCAGCTTTGGCTTCAGCGTCGCCATGTCGCGCGCCGAGCTCGTGTCCCATACCGACGTCGAATATTCGATCCCGTTCTTTTCGCATTCGGCCATCAGCTCGCGGTGCTGCTCGAGCGAAAATTCGAGGAATTCGCGATGCTCGCCATAGGTTTCGCCATAGGAGTTGCGCGGATTGGGATGGGGCGCGTTATACTGCTCTTCGGTCAGCAGCTCGCGGTTGTTGCGCTTCTGGAACTTCACCACGTCGGCCTTCGCATAGACGGCGGCCACGCGAATATGTTCCTTCGCAATCTCCATATCGCCCTTGTGGTTGCAGCCAACCTCGGCGATTATCTTTACACCCATGAAAATGCTCCGAAAAAAGCGGATTTGATAAATTAGCCGCGTGGATATCACCGCTTGGGCCCTCTGCACAACCGCCACTGTCCCTCGCGTGGAAAGCTTGCGGGGGACTATGGCTTCAATGCGACGGTCCGAGCAGGGGCACCCTGTGAACGGCGGACCGCACCCCTTGCAAACAGGTTCCATGCATCTTAGCCATCCGCCTCAGGCTGTTGAAAGGCCTTGATCGCCCGGCTTGATCCGGCGACTGCAGCAGCCATTGGGATGAGACCGCGACCAGTCATGTCATCATCGGGTAGAGTTTACGATCCGACCGGCCGGTCGCAGTCCGACGCAATGTCCGGACGACACGGCGGTTCAAGGCGGCGCGGTCCGTCAAAGAGCGGTGGCCGGCGCGGCGGGCCGCGCAGATGGATGCCGACGGCGGATAATGCGCGCCTCGTCATGCTGGGCCTTGTCTTTGCCGCAATAGCCCTGTTCGGAGGCTCGGCGCGGCTCGACGTCAATCTTCTTCTCTTCCTGCGCCCGCTGTGCATGATCGCGATTGGGGTCCTTCTGGTCCTGCCGATCACCGCACCTGCTCGCCAGATGCGGGCGCCGACATTGTTGCTGGCCTTGCTGGCGCTTGCCATCGCGGTCCAGCTCGTGCCGCTTCCGCCATCGATCTGGACGTCGCTGCCCGGACATGAACGCTATGCCGAAGCGGCGCTTGCCGCCGGGCTCGATCAGCCATGGCGTCCCATTTCGCTGACCCCCTGGCGGACGTGGAACAGTCTTTTGACACTGCTTCCCGCCATTGCCCTGCTCATGTCCCTGCGCGGAATTTCGTATCGGCAGGAACCGCGGGTCATATACGGTTTTCTCGCCTTCCTCGCGATCTCGCTGGTGCTTGGCGTGTTTCAGGTGGGAGGGGTCATCGACGGCCCCCCGCTCCCCTATCGTTTCTTTGCCGAGGATTCGGTGGTGGGCTTTTTCGCCAATCGCAACCATGCCGCAGCCGTGCTGGCCACGGGCTTTCCGGTGTTGCGGATGTGGTCGCTGGCGCATGGCAAGAGCAAGCTGCCTTCCTCGCGTCGCCGCCTGATCGCCATGGTCAGCGCGCTGGTGCTGCTGGTGATGATCGTGGTGACCGGATCGCGAACGGGGATCGTGGTCGGCTTCGCTTCGCTGGCGGCATCGCTTGCCATGTCCCCGCTTGAGGAACTGGGCGCAGGCATGCGCAAATCCCACGCCAAATGGCTGCGCATCCTGGTGATCGCGGTGCCGACGCTGGTTGTCGCTCTCCTCGTTCTGTTCGGCAAGGCGCTGTCGATCGATCGCTTTGTCGGTGACGACCTGCTTGCGGAAAAGCGCCTGACTTTCCTGCCGGTCCTGCTCGACATCATTCGCGATTTCCTGCCTTTCGGATCGGGCTTCGGATCGTTCGATCCGGTCTTCCGCAGCTATGAGCCCGATTGGGGCCTTTCGCGGAAATATTTCAACAATGCCCATAACGACCTCATCGAGCTGGTCCTCACGGGAGGCATCCCGGCGCTGCTGGTCCTGCTGGGTTTTGTCGGATGGATTGGATGGCGCATCTGGCGCAGCTGGAAGAACGTGCCCAGCGGTGAGACGATCTCGACCCGTGCGGGTGCGATCATGGCCGGATCGCTGATGCTTGCCAGCCTGACCGATTATCCGCTGCGCACGCCGCTTGCCGGTGCGGTTCTGGTGTTCGCGACCTATCTGATGTCGCGCCCGATGCCATCCCACCGATCATCGACGGAGAAGAGTCGATGACGAAGAGGACGATTCCCAATCGCACGCGCTGGATTGCCGGCGGCGTGCTTGTCATCGCCGCAATCGGGCTGAGCGTGCCGGTCACCCTGCTGACCTTGCCCAATGTGCTGCCAGCCAAGATGCGGGCGAAGCTTGCCGACACGCCGATCGCATCAAGCCCGCCGGCCCGATCTTCCGCGGCAGCGCTGGCTTTTCAGGCCGATCAGTCGCCCCAGACCCTCGACAGGGTCGAAACGCTCGCCAGAGAAGCGATTTTGGACGATCCGCTGGAAGTGAGCGCGATCCGCTCGCTTTCCTTTGTAAAGGCGTATCGCGGCGACGGGGAAGGCGCCATGCGGCTGCTGCGCTATGGTGAGAACCTGTCGCGCCGCGATCTGATGACCGAACTCGCCCTTGCCATGGAGGCGAAGCGCATCGGCAATGGCGAGGAGATGATCCGGCATTACGGCCATGCCCTTGCCACCACCGGCCGCAGCTATGACCTTGTGGTAAGCCAGCTCATCGATGCTGCGGCAGACCCCGAAGTTGCGCGCGAATTGGGGCAGGCCATGGCCAGGGGGCCGGAGTGGCGAACCCGGCTCATGCCGCTGTTCGTAGTGCGCAACGAGGATAAGGCCAGTCTTTCGGCATGGGCCGAGGGCCTGTGGGGCAAAGGCGTACCCACTAAGGATCGCGCCAGCGCGGGCACTGTCGTCAACCAGCTCCTGAAGCTGGGGGCCAACGCCGAAGCGGCGCAGCTTATTCACGCGCTCGATGCCGGGGGTGACAAGGGCGCGGGGCGTACCCTCGTTCGCAATGGCGATTTCGAGGACAAGAACGTGGCGGCCCTTGGCTGGAGCTATCAATCGGGTGCGTCCTTATCGGCGATGCCGATGCCGGCGGAAGACGGCAAGGGACGCGTTCTCGAAATGCGTGCGGGGAGCGGCCATCTCGGTCAGGTCGCGCGGCAGGTCATGGCGCTGGGTGAGGGGCAATATGCCCTGTCGGCAAGGCTTTGGGCCAACAAGCAGGCCGACAAGGCCATGCCGCAGATCAGGCTCACCTGCGCTGGGACGGATAATGCGATCGCTGAGCTGAAACGTGACAGCGAACGCGAAATCGCTGCGGGCGAATTCACGATACCTGCAGATTGCGATGTCCAGTTTCTCGACGTGCGCTTCGGCTCATCCGTCTTCGTGACCGATAGCCGCGGCTATGCCGATGACATCGCGATCACGCCGCGTTAACTCTCCGAACCGGCTGAAGCGTGATCGTTTTCCCTGTCCCGGCGGGCTTTGCGAAAGCTGAAATACAGCCAGAGCATGGTCGGCCAGAACAGCGTGTTGAAAAGGTCCCCGGCGGTATCGTACCAGACCCAGTCATATTGGATCGGCCAGAAGTGATAGAGATCGGCAGCCTCTGTCAGCAAGGTCGCGGCCCATACGATCGCGAGCGGCAGCACGGATGCCGGGCCCCGGCGAAATAGCAATGTTGCCAAGAGCCACAGGGCCAGTCCGACATGGATGTGAATAAGCGCGCGCAGGTCTTCGCCCGGCGGGATATATTCCTGTTTGAGGTTTTCCCAGAAAGCGACAGCCGTTTCGATCATAGCGGGCCGCGCCCGGCTTTCAGCACGATGCCATCAATCGGCCAGCTCTGGCCATCGCGCGCGATCAGGCGGCGTCGCTTGGCGAACGGGCTTTACTGCGCCGCGCCGTGTCACGCGCGATCCTGCGTTTCCTTGCGACATGGAGCTCGAAAACAGCCAGGATCACGATCGGGACCAGCAGCAGGGCGCCTCCGATCAGAAATTCTTGCGACATTTATGTCTTTGCCTCGTGCTATTCACGTTTCGCGTAAATCACGGCTTTGCTTACGGACCTTTACGAACGGCGCAACCCCCGTAAGCCGAAAAACGCCCATCGTGCGGCGACACGAGTTGGAAATTTGATGCAGAACCTCTTGGATAATGCGGATGGAAGGGGCGTAATTGCCCTGGCCGGGGCGAGCGGGTCGCATCCGGCGCTCATCACCGCCATCGATCGCGCGCTCGGGGAATTGGAAGTGATGCGCTTCATTTTCGACCTGTCCGCATTCGATCGGCGCGGCAGTGCCGATTACGCGAAGCTGTCACCTGTCGAGCATGTCGAACCGGACGATGTCGGGTTGAGATCGAGGTTCACGACGGCAGCGCCCAATATCGTCATATCGGGGGGCATGCGCGCGTTCGCCCGGATGCAGCGGCATTTCGGCAAGATACTCGATGACAAGAATATCGGCGTCCTCATGCTCTGTCATCTCTGGGGCTATCCCGAGCAGGCACTGGCCAATGCCGCTCACAGCCGGGGCATTCCCGTTTTCCTTATCGACGAGGGACCGTTCAGCCTGCCGCTGCCGGGGGAAAAGGCGCTGGAAAGCTCACGCCTCGCCAATCGCATATTATTTGCCGGATTGCGGGCGCTCAAACTGCTGCCAAGGCGCGATCTTGGCGGCAAATCGGTCGATTTCGTCCTGTGCACCGCGCCGGGCCGGGTGGAACGGCTGGCCGCGCTCGGCATTCCGAAAGACAAGCTTATACCGGTTCCGCCGCCGCGTTTCGACGCGCTGGCGGTGACCGCGCAACAATGGCGGGAGCGCGAACATCGACAGGGGCCAAGGCGCATCCTCTGGCTGCACCAGCCTTTCGGACTGGACGGCAAGGTCGAGAAGGATGCGGTCGAGCAATCCGAACGGGTTCTGGCGCAAGCACTCTCGATCTGTGCCACGCGGCATGAAATCGCGGTCGTGCCGCGTATCCATCCGCG
This sequence comes from Croceicoccus mobilis, assembly GCF_001661965.1. GTDB lineage: Bacteria > Pseudomonadota > Alphaproteobacteria > Sphingomonadales > Sphingomonadaceae > Croceicoccus > Croceicoccus mobilis. The sequence goes on along the minus strand of NZ_LYWZ01000022.1, from coordinate 661,225 downwards.
CGCCTCGCCGCAGGAGCGTATGCGGCTGGCGCAATTGCTTGCCGATCATGGGCTGACAGTGGCGGATGGCCTTGGCCCCCTGTACGACGATTTGCTCGCCTGCGATGCCGCCGTGGGTTTCTATTCGTCCGCCCTGCTTGAAGCGATGGTCTGTTCGATCCCGGTTGCGGCAAGCCTTATCGGGCGCGACAGCTTTCGCGAGGCGGCGGAAGCGGAGAAGGTCGAGCAGCTGGTCGCGCTTGGCATACCGGCATCGGACGATGCGGCGATATTGGCCCGCTATCTGGAACAGGGGCTGGAGATCGGCGTCGTCCCCGCGCCTGAAGGCCTGTTGCACGACGAGATCGGGATGATCGCCTCTGACGGTTCCTCGCAAGTGGCACAGCGGCTTATCGCGGCGTTACCCTAAGGTTTTATCGCGGCGAGCCTTTGTTCAAGTCCGGACATGCCGTGAACGACCGGCACCGGGTTCGCCTGCCAGCCCGATAGCGCGCGATGCATGCGCTCCAGCCCGAACAGGCGCGGCACGAACAGGCTGCGGTCGAACTGGCCAAGGTCGAGGAGCGCGGTCGAGGCGGCGGCGAGAAAACCGGCATAGCCATGCGCTTCGACATGCGGGGCGATGCCATGCGGCTGAGCGGCGATCTCCAGCCCGTCGATGGGGCCGATCATCGCGGTAAGTGCCGACGCATCCTCCCGCGGGTGGGGTAGATAGCAGGCAGGCACCGGCGAGGCGGCAGCGATTTTCGCCAGCCCTTCGGCTACGCGCGCGCGCGGCACGATGCCGTCCTCCGCCAGTGGAGAGCCGATGATCAGGATGCGATCCTCGGGCGGGGCGGGGTTCGGTTTCGGCAGCGAGAGGTCGCGGGCTTCGAACCGGTCACGCACGATCATCGCGGACCGGTCGGCGCGGCGGCGCATCGCGCCATGCGGATAAAAGCCGCTGGCGATCTGCACAGCCCCGCGCGCCGCATACCAGAGCGGGCTGGTGAGATCGACGTAATGCGAAAGCCCGTCTTCCCAAAGCTCCACCGGCCCTGCGAACCAGCGCACCAGCATGCGTTCCAGGGGTTCGCCTTCGAGGAACAGGATCAGCCGTTCGATCCCCAGCGGGGTGAGCATGCCGCGCACCGATGCGTAATAGCGGCTATTGGCGGCAAAGCGCGCAGGCAGCGCCAGCGGATTGCGCGGCGGGCGCTGTTCGCGGCCCAGCGGCACGCCCTTGCCCGGAAACAGCCGCTCAACCTGCCCTGCGATATGATCGTCGCGATAAAGGACATGGGTGACGCCCGGATCATTCGCGGCCAGTAGCTGGAGGTGCAGGCTAGAGCGGGGAAGGGCGGCGATGATCGTCATGGGCGCCGGATCAGCCGAGCGGCGCGATGCGGCCCGATGCGATCAGCAGGTCCGCCAGTTCACGGATCGCGCCGCGCCCGCCTTCGGCTTCGAGCACGAGATCGGCGGCGGAGCGTGCGGCTGGATGCGCATCGGCAGGGGCCACGGCGCAGCCCGCCGCTTCCATGCAGGGCAGGTCGTTGATGTCGTTCCCGATATAGAGCGCGTGTGCGGGATCAATGCCGCGCTCCTCCAGCCATTTGAGGAACAATGGCAGCTTGTCGTCGATGCCATGCGCGCATTCCAGCTTCAGCTTTTCGCAGCGCGTGGCGACGACCTTGTTCTGCTCCTTGGAAATGACGCACATGGCCAGCCCTGCCTTCCTCAGCAGTTCGATCCCCATGCCATCGCCGCGCGAACAGGCGACGCTCTCGACTCCTTCGGCCGACACGAAGACGCGGTCGTCGGTCAGTACCCCGTCGAAATCCATCACCAGCGCGGCGACGGTTTCGGGCAGGGCGGCATGGGCGGGCTGCGACCGGGCGAGCCGGGCCATGCGCTCCTCGGCGATGCGGAAATCGGCGGGGTCGTCGATCTCGTGCCAGTGCTCGACGGGGATCTCGTGCATGACGGTCTTGCCGAAAAAGCGAAACTTCGCCTCGCGAAAACCCTCGGCGCGCATCGCATAGACCGCGCCGGTTTCGACGAATTCCGGCTCCCTCTGCTGGCGCATCAGGCGAAAGCTCTTGTCATGGTTGATGCCGTTTGCCGCGCCATCGGCATCGGCGTGCCACAGGAAATAGTGGAAAGGCACCACGGCCAGCGCCGTGTCCGCGCCCTGTTCGTCCAGCGCGGCCAGCGTGCCGTCGATATCTTCAGGCGCGGTCAGCGGCGAGGTGCATTGGAGGAACGCGATCGCATCGGGCCGGTAGCCATCTTCTGCCAGCACATCCATCACATGCAGCAGCGCGTCTTCCGACCGGGCGACATCGCCCGCCAGATCATCGGGACGCATTACCACCTCTGCCCCGGCTTCGCGCGCGACATGGGCGATTTCGGCATCGTCGGTCGATACCACCACACGCCCGACGCGCCGTGCCGCCAGCGCCGCCAGGATCGTGTGCGCAATCAGGGGCTTTCCGCCCAGCGCCTTCACGTTCTTGCGCGGGATGCCCTTCGATCCGCCGCGTGCGGGGATGATCGCGAGTACTTCCATCAATCGTCCTTCAGGCCGCGCGCGATGCCAGCGCCCGTTCGTAGAGCACTTCGCGATAGCAATCGAGAATCGCGCGATTCATGCGTTCGCCGGTAAAGCGGGCGAGGAAATCATTGCGCCCTGCCTGCCCCATCTCGGCAAGCCTCTGCCGGTCCAGCTGTCGCAGCATGTCGGCAAGCGCCTGCGGATTTTCGGGCGGGAACAGCATGCCGGTCTGGCGATCCAGCACGACTTCGGGCAGCGCGTCGACAGCCGAAGCGATGACGGGCTTCGCCTGCCGCAACGCCTCGATCGCGGCAAGGCCGAAACCTTCCCAGCGCGAGGGGATGAGCACGGCATCGCACGCCTCGACAAAGCCCCAGATCGCCTCGCGCTTTTGCCAGCCGTAATGGGTGATATTGGGCAGACGGGTTTCACGGTGCCCTTCGCCGATCACGCTGGCGCCGATGACATGCAGGTGGATCGGCAGGCCCGTCAGCATCGACATCGCTTTTTCCGCGATATCCAGCCCCTTCTGCCGGTCCTTGCGCCCGATGAAGAGCAGGTTGATCCGGTCGCGCGGCATCGGCACCGGCGCGCTGGAGCCGGGGAAGACCCGCTCTGTCACGCCATTGTGCAGCACGGTCATGTTATGGGCCGGCATGCCGCGTTCGATCGCGCTGTCATGTTCATATTGCGAAATGCACACGACCCGGTCGGTCATGGTCGACAAATGGCGTTCGACCGCCGCGATCATGTCGCGCCTGCGGTTCGACCAGCGAATGTTGAAGGCCCACCCATGCGCGCAATAGACGACCGCGGGCCGCACCTCTTCCGGCAGGCGGGAGATCACGGGGCGCAGCATGCCGGCAAAGCTGGAATGAAGGTGCACGATATCGGGCCGGTCGGTCAGGATCGCCTGACGCGCATGGGCTGCAAAGCGCAGCAGCGCGCGGGGCGAGCGATTGGCATTTTCGAACAGGTGGAGCGAGGCATCGGGAAGATAGGGAAGGACGTAGCGCTCCTCTGCCGGGATGACCGCCGAAACGCGGCGCGGGCCCAGCACCTCGCGCTGAAAGGCGAGCACTTCGGACAGATAGGCGCCGACCCCGCCCGGCAGCTTCTGCGCGACATGCAGCACGCGGTAGTTTTCGGGGCCGGCCTCGCTCATGCCGGATATGCCGGGGATGGCGGGCGACGGCGCATCCGAGCCACCGAGGACGCATTTCGCGCGAGGCCAGCGGTCGTTTCCCTGAGGCCGCGGCGATAGATGAGCGCGTTCACGAAGAGGAATAGCGGGAAAACCGGCGGAAACAGGAATGCGCCATCCATGGCCGCCATGATGAGATAGCCGACCGCACCAAGGACCGCCGCACGCCGCATCGGCGAAAGGATGGTCCAGCGCATCGCACCATAGAAGATGCCATAGAGGAATCCGCCCATGGCGATGAGAAAGCCGATCATGCCGAAGCTGTAAAGCAGGCCGAAATACAGGATTTCGGGAATCGCGATCTGCTCGGCACCGGTAAAGTTCAATTCGAGTTTGACCAGGTAACGGATCCGTCCGCCAAGCTGGGTGTCGAACACATCGTCCAGCCCCGACCAGCCCAGCAGGGGCAGCACGGCAATGAGGATGCAGAAGGCAAAGCCGGCGAGCAGCCAGACCCTGAGCCGGTTGATCCGGATCTGCCCCATGATGCCCATCAGCATCAGGGTCGCGGCCAGCCCGAACCAAGCCGAGCGGCTGAGAGTGCAGAGCACGGCAACGATGAAGAGGCCCAGCCAGAGCTTCTTTTTTTCGAAGTGAAAATAGATCGGGGCAAGCATCACCATGCAGGTCCCGAAGATATTGCCGTTATTATACGTCGACACGAATTTCATGAGAGAGCCGCGCAGATTGTTCTTGCCCAGCGTCATCCCGACTTCCTGGCCGTTCACCGTGATATAGGGGATCTCGATGAATTTGCGCGCGATGATGAAGAGGACGAAATTCATCAGCCCCCAGATCAGCAGAAAGCGAATGCCAAGCCTGACGGCCCGGGCGATATCCTGCGCCCTTATCTGTTCGAGATAGGGCGTCATGATGCCCAGGATCGCGACCGGGAAAACGCCGAACAGCACGGCAAGCGGCAGCCACTCGCTGCCCGGCAGCGAATACATCTTGGCCTTGTAGAAGATCAGCAGCGCGATCGGCAGAAAGAAGCATAGTGCCTGGACCAGCGGTGCCAGCGATATGTCGGAACGCCGCACGAGGCCGATGAGCCCCAGTGGAGCGGCCGCGCAGATGGCGAGATAGCCCCAGGTGATGGGCAGGCCGTAGATGAACGTACCACCCTTGGGGAACACCAGATTGGTGAGTATCAGCGCGAGGAAGAAAACCCAGACGATGCCATTGACGGCCAATGCACTGCTGCGCTCGGCTCCGGCCTTTCGGGCCGGCAGGGCGCGGCGTTGGGCAAAGGCAGGGTTAGCGCTCTGAGCCATTGGCCTTAACCGCCGTGGCGCTCCTGCCCGCCGTAATTGTAATATTCATTATAGCCGTAATCGCCGTATCCGACGCGGCGGAAATCATACTTGGTCAGCACCGCGCCTATCACGTTGACACCCGCGGACAGCAGGCGGCGAAGGGCCGTCTTGGTCTGGCCCTGCGATCCGCTGCTCGCTTCGACAACGTAAAGCGCGCCATCGACTGCCGCTGCCAGCTGGGGCGCATCGGCAAGGCCGAGGACCGGTGGAGCGTCCAGCACGATGAGGTCGAAGTCCTTCGAAAGCTCGCCAAAGATGCGGTGCAGGGTTTCATGGTTCAGCAGGCGCGGCGGGCTCGGCGGGATGGGTCCGCTGGGGATGATCGAAAGATTCTCGATATCGGTCTTGTGAATTGCACCCGGCACCAGCGCGGGGCTGGTCAGCAGGGTCGAGAAGCCGAGCTTGTTGTCGATGCCGAAATTGTGATGGACCGACGGGCGGCGAAGATCGGCATCGACCAGCACGGTGCGGCGACCCGATTGCGCGAATTCGCGCGCCAGCGCCTGCGAGGTCGTCGACTTGCCTTCCGCGGGCCGGGTCGAGGTGACCAGCAGGGTCTGCGGCACGCCATCACGTGTCGACAGTTCGAGACCCGTGCGAAGCGCATAGATCGATTCCGACATCGACGAATGGGGATCGAGCAGCTCCTCGTCGATATTGGCCGAACTGTCCGGCTTGGGCGTGATGCCGAGCAGGGGAAGGCCGAGCTTGCGCTCGATATCCTCGGGTGCGCGGATCGAGTCGTCCAGCTTTTCACGGGCGAAGGCGAGCGCGGCCGCAAGCGCGAAACCGAGGATCGCGCCAAGGAAGGCGTTGATCAGCGGGCTCGGCCAGATCGGGCGTACCGGAACCTGCGCACGGTCGATGATGAGGATATTGTTCGCGGTGATGCCGGCGGCTGCATTCAGCTCGCGGAAACGCTGCAGCAGTGCGTCGTATAGCGCCCTGTTGGTGTCGGCTTCGCGCTGCAGGATGGTCAGCTGCACGCCGCGGCTCTGTTCGCCCAGCGCGGCACCCTGCAATTCGCGCACATTGGCCTGCAGCCCGTTTTCCTGCTGGACGGCAAGCTGGTAATTGTCGCGGATCGAATTGCGGATCTGCTGCGCCTGCGACTGGATCTGCTTGTCGAGCGCGGCCAGCTTGGCCTCGAGCTGCCTGACGGTGGGGTATCCGGGGCTGTGCCGGTCGCGCTCGCCTTCGAGTTCGGCTTCGGCCTGCGCCCGCTGGGCCTGCAGGGACTGGATGGCCGGATTTGCCAGCACTTCAGGCAGGCTCATCAGCGCGATCTTGCTTGCCTGTTCCCATTTCTGCTGGGCAAGGATGCGATCGGTCTGGGCCGTCGCATAGGCGGAGTTGAGCGCGGCAAGGTTCGAACCGGTCAGCGTCTGCCCCTTGCCATCGCCCTCGCCGTTCTCGTCGAGATTGGTGATGCCGGTACGGCGGGCATAATCGATCAGCTCACGCTCGCTCGCCTCGAGCCGCTCGCGCGTCTGGCCCAGCTGCTCGCGCAGGAAATCGCGCGAATAGGCCGACATGTCGAAGCGGCGCTGCAGAGTGCTGGCGATGAATTCTTCGGCAAAGGCGTTGGTGATCTTCGCCGCCTGGCGCGGCGACGGGCTGTCGAAGCTGACATCGACAAGCCGCGTTCCCTGGGTCGGCTCGATCGTGAGCCGTTCCTGCAACAGACCGATCACGGCGCGCTGCCACCCGCGCGAACCCGGCTCGCCATCGGGGACATCGACATCCATGTCCTCGAAAAAGCTCGGGTCCTGATAGAAATTGAGCGACCGTGCGACCCTGTCGGCCAGGGATTCGCTCTTCATCACCTCGATCTGGGTGGCAAGATAGACTTCGCTGTCGATGTTCTGACCGGTGGTGTCATCGGCTTCGGAGCCCAGCACTTCCGGCCCCTGCTGATCGATCTGCAGGGTCGTGGTGGCGCGGTAGACCGAGGTGGAGAGCAGCGCGATCAGCAGCCCGATGATGATGCCAAGGGCCGTGATGCCACCGATCATCCAGCGATTGCGATAGACCGCTGCGCGAATGTCCCGCAGGTCAAGCTCGCCCTGCGACATTGCGCTCAGCCGTTCGTCGGCGCTCGAATAGCGGTCATCCTCTGCGAATTCGCGGGGATCGGGGCCGTTCGCGATCGGTGCCTGGGTATTCATCGGTTCGTTCCCTTCCGACCGGATCAACTGTAGAGCGGCCGGAACACGGCAAACACGGGCACGATCTGGCGAATGTCGCGCCAGATCGACTTGGCTTCGGAGAAGCCGACGACAACGAGGTCATTGCCCAGGATCCTGGGGTCTTCCATCGCGCCCGACCGGATCGCGTTGACGTCGAAGCGGGCGGCCATGCGCTGCCCGTCGATCGTGCGGAAGATGATGACTTCGTCCATCTTGGCGACTTCGTTTTCGCCGCGGGCGAGGGCGATGGCTTCCAGCAGCGTCGTGCTGTTGCGGATCTCGAAAACGCCCGAGTAATTGACCTGTCCGGTGACGACCACCTTGCGATCGGCCGAATCCACGACCGAAACCGCAACTTGAGGGCGTTCGAGCAGGCGACCGCGGAACTGGTCCTCGATCTGGGTGGCCAGCTCCTTTGTGGTCAGTCCCTTGACGGTCATCGAACCGATGCCCGGAACGCCGATCTGGCCCGAGCGATCGACCTTGACCGCCTCGACCGAGAGTTCGGGTTCGAAGAAAGTGTCGATGCGGATCGTATCGTCCGGACCGATGCGATAGGGGGCCTCGGCCTCGGCCTGAGCTGCCTGGTCCATCAGCGCATAGGCTTCGCCTTGCGACGGGACCGAATCAATCGGTTCGTAACCGGATGCGCATCCAGCCAGAGCGAAGAGGACTGCCGCTGCCGGCAACCATTTGCGATTCACGAAGATCCTCCAAATTCGGTCGTGTCCGACCGCTCCCCGATAGGCCGCGCGATCCCTCTCGCGCATGCAGCGTAATTCATTGAAACATCGACATGGTGAGGTCAAGCAAGCTTGGCCGCAGAGCGATGAACCGTTTCGTCGCAGGGGACGATGCAGAACCCGTGCGGGCCCGCGCGCGAGGCGTCAGGAGAGGGCGATATCGGGGGCGTCTTCCTGCTTCATCCCGACGAGGTGGTAGCCGGCGTCGACATGGTGCACCTCACCCGTCACGCCCGAGGCGAGATCGGACAGGAGATAAAGCGCCGAGCCGCCGACATCGTCGATGGTGACATTGCGGCGCAGCGGCGAGTTCAGCTCGTTCCATTTCAGGATGTAGCGGAAATCACCGATCCCGCTCGCGGCCAGTGTCTTGATCGGGCCAGCCGAGATCGCGTTGACGCGAATGGCTTCGGGACCAAGATCATTGGCAAGATAGCGCACCGAGGTTTCGAGCGCGGCCTTGGCAACACCCATGACGTTGTAATGCGGCACGACCTTTTCCGCGCCGTAATAGGAAAGCGTCAGGATCGATCCGCCATTCGGCATCATCGCGCGGGCGCGCTTCGTTACCGCGACCAGCGAGAAGGCCGAGATATTCATCGTCATCAGGAAATTGTCGAGGCTGGTGTCGACATATTTGCCGCGCAGTTCGCTCTTGTCGGAAAAGCCGATGGCGTGGACGACGAAATCGATCGTGTCCCATTCCTTCTTCAGCTCTTCGAACGCGGCATCGACGCCCGCTTCGGTCGAAACGTCGCATTCGATCAGCAATTCGCTGCCAAGGCTGGCGGCCAGCGGACGCACGCGCTTTGCCAGCGCCTCGCCCTGATAGGAGAAGGCAAGGCTGGCCCCCTGCGCGGCAAGGGCCTTGGAAATGCCCCACGCCAGCGACTTGTCGTTGGCCAGCCCCATGATCAGGCCCCGCTTGCCCTGCATCAGATTGCCCTGAATCGCGCTGGCTGGTGCGGTTTCGGCTGAATCGGTCATGTGTCTCGAACTTCCTGCGAGGGCCTTACCCTTCGGGCGGCGCCTTTGGTTTGATGTTGTACTCGTCGCGGCCGATCATGTCGCGCTCTTCGGGCGTTTCCGCAAGTGCGGCATTCAGCTCTGCTCCGACGACGAGCCCTAGCCCGACAAGCCAGAAAAAGAAAAGGGCGATCATGAAGCCGGCAAGACTGCCATAGGTAAGATCATAGGAAAAAAGCGTCCGCAACGTGGGCGGAAGCAATACCGTGACCAGCACCCACCATCCCGTGACCAGCGCCGCGCCGGGCCATTTGGGATATTCGCGGGCGCGATAGGCGCTGGGGGTCAAGGCGATGAACAGCAGGTAGAGCGAGCCGAACAGGCCCAGCGCGGGGATAAAGCGCGAGAGCGCCAGCCGGCCGACCCATGCATTGGCCTGCGGGAACCAGGCCTCGATCACTTCCTGCGCCGCGGAGATCGCGAATTGCGCCACAAGTGAGGTCATCAGGAGCAGCACCGCCCCGATGATGATCCCTGCCGACAGCAGCCGATATTTGACAAAGCTCGCCGTGGGCCGCGTGCCATAGGCGCGGTGCAGGATGTCGCGGATCGTCTCGATCAGGCTGCCCACGGTCCACAGGCCGAACAGGGCGCCGACCCATAGCAGCCATCCGGTCCGCGCGCTGACGACATCGCGGGCGACCGGTTCGATCACATCGGCGACGACGCGCGGCACGGCCAGAAGAATCGCGTTGATTGCGGCGGTACGTTCATCCGCTTCGCCGAACAGCTGGAAAATCGCTGCGCCCGTGATGAAAAAGGGGAACAGCGAGAGGATCGACATATAGGCCAGATTGCCCGCGTGGATGAAGCCGTCCTGATAGACGCCGATCCACATGCGTTTCGCCACGGCGAATACGCGGGTGCCGGGACCGATTTCCCGCTTCACCGCATGCAGGGAGATAGGCTTGCGCTGCATCGCGGCGCGGCGGCGCGCCTCGGGCGTCAGGTTCGAGCGGGCCTCTCCGACGGGCTTGAGGTTTTCATCCTCTTCCAAAACTGTTCAGGTTCAGCCTTTCCTGGCGGCATGCGCCCGGCCCGGTCGATGCGACCGGCTCAGACGCCCATTCGTGACCTTATATTGCGCGTGTCGGTCCAACCCTTCAGCCTTTCGGCCAGTTCCGAACTATCGTCGGGCAGATCGATCTCCAGCGTGACCAGCTGGTCCCCGCGGCTGCCGTCCTTGCGGGTAAAGCCCTTGCCCTTCAGCCGGAGCACTTTGCCCGATGAACTGCCCGGACCGACGGTCAGCATGACCGCGCCCGAAGTGGTCGGGACCTTGACCTTGGCGCCATTGACCGCCTCGTCCAGCGTGATCGGCAGGTCGAGGCGCACATCGTCGCCGTCGCGCCTGAAGAAGGGGTGAGCCTGTTCGACGATGGTGACGATGGCATCGCCATTGCCCGCAGGCCCCGCCTCGCCCTTGCCCGCAAGGCGCATCTGCGTGCCGTCCTCGGCCCCGTTCGGAAGCTTGAGGTCGATGGTCTTGCCATCGGACAGGGTTATGCGCTGCTTTTCGAGATTCGCAATCGCCGTCAGCGGCACGGCAAGGCGGTACTGGACATTCGCGCCCTTGGTCGGGCGTCGCTGTCCGCCAAAGCCGCCACCGGCGAAACCGCCGAACGGGTCGTCGCCGCCGCCGCCCATGCCGCCGGGCCGCTGGCGGCGCTGTCCGCCGCCGAATATGCCTTCGAATAAATCGGACAGATCGACATCGTCGGGGCCCCCGCCGCCGCCGCCCATGCCGCCGCCAAAGGGGCCGCCCGCTCCGCCGCGATACTGGCCGCCGCTCCCGCCCCGGCCATAGCCGAAGGGCGACTTGGGATTGCCGTCCATGTCGATCTCGCCCCGGTCGAACCGGGCGCGCTTGTCCTTGTCGGACAGCAGATCATAGGCCTGCGTCACCTCGCTGAAGCGCTCGGAGGCCTTGGGGTTGTCCTTGTTGGCGTCGGGGTGGAACTGCTTGGCCAGCTTGCGATAGGCGGACTTGATGTCCTGCTCGCTCGCGCCGCGCGCCACGCCCAGAATGGAATAGGGGTCAGCCATGGGTGATAGCTAGGGTGCCGCGCGCGGCTTCGCAATCGCTCAGTTGCATGATGTGCACGCCAGATTGCATGAAAAAAGCTTACCCAAGCCACTTTGCGCATCGCGCGCTGTCCTATTATGATCGAATCTGAAAGCTGGCCCGTGCGAATGGTTCATACGCGCCGCAAACCCCGTGAGGACGAAGACTTGGAACCCGAACTCCTGGCTGAAGACGCGATCCCCGTAAGCGATCCGTTCATGCTGTTCGACGAATGGCTGGCCGAGGCAAAAGCGAATGAGATCAACGATCCCACCGCCATGGCGCTGGCGACGGCCAGCCCCGGCTGCGCGCCGTCCGTGCGCATGGTCCTGCTGAAAGGTCACGGTTCGGATCTGGGCCCGGGCGGGGGTTTCGTGTTCTACACCAATCAGGCCAGCCGCAAGGCTTCCGAGATCGCCGCGAATCCGCAGGCCGCGCTGCTGTTTCACTGGAAATCGCTGCGCCGCCAGATCCGGATCGAGGGGCAGCTGGAGCCGGTGAGCACCGAAGAGGCCGACAAGTATTTCGCGAGCCGCGCCCGCGATTCGCAACTGGGCGCGCATGCATCGGACCAGTCGGCCCCGCTTGCGGACCGCCGCGAATTCCTCGACCGGTTCGAGGAAGTGCGCAAGCGTTACGAGGGCAAGCATGTGCCCCGGCCCCAGCATTGGGGCGGCTATCGCCTTGTCCCGCAGGCGATCGAATTCTGGCACGACCGCCCGTTCCGCCTGCACGAACGTCGCCGCTTCACTCGCGCTGGCAGCAATTGGGCCAGCACCCTCCTCTATCCATAAGGCATAAAGACACCGCAAACATGGCGAGCGTCTCCACCAATAATCCGGACCGGCGCTCTGCCCTGACGCGCAGCGCCGCCTTTGCCAGCATCTCCGTCGCGGTGCTGCTGCTGGGGCTGAAGATCTATGCAGCCATCGTCACCGATTCGGCGGCGATGCTGGGCAGCCTTGCCGATACGGCGCTGGATCTTGTCGCCAGCCTGTCGACATTGGTCGGCGTGTGGGTCGCATCGCAGCCCGCCGATGCCAACCACCGTTTCGGCCATGGCAAGGCAGAGGCGCTGGCCGCGCTGGTGCAGGTGATCCTGATCTCGATATCCGCCGTGGGCATTGCGGCGCGCGCGATTTCGCAATGGCTGGGCAATGTCCGGCCCGAAGAGGCGGAGACCGGCATCGCCGTTTCGGTGATCGCGCTGGTCGCGACTCTCGCCCTGCTGGCGTGGCAGCGTTACGTGATCGCCCATACCTCCAGCGTCGCGATCCGCACCGATCATGTGCATTACCAGTCGGACATTCTTTTGAACCTTGGTGTCATTGCCGCGCTGGCGCTGGACCGCTGGATCGGGTTTTCAGGAGCGGACCCGCTATTCGCGCTGGGCATCGCTGGCTGGCTCGCGTGGAATGCGTTTCAGGCGAGCCGCGAGGCGGTCGACCATCTGATGGACAAGGAATGGCCCATTGAAAAGCGCGAGAAGCTTTTGGAACTGATGCGCGGCACGCCGGGGCTGGAGGGTGTGCACGACCTGCGCACCCGCACCAGCGGCAATCAGGATTTCGCGCAGTTCCACGTCTGGGTTGATGCGAACATGACGGTCAAGGATGCGCATGACGTGATGGACCGGATCGAGGACGAGCTGCATATCGGCTTCCCCGATACCGAGTTCCTGATCCATCCCGATCCGCTGGGTATCGAGGAAGACGGCCCTTATTCGCAGGTCGATCTGCTTGAGACCGGGCCAGAGCCCGATATCGTCGGCATGAGCGAGGAGAAGGGCTGATGCCCGCGATTCCCTATTGGCATGTCGATGCCTTCGCACCGCAGGCATTCGCCGGCAATCAGGCTGCGGTCATGATTTACGAAGACGGGTTTCCGCCCGATGCGATCATGCGCAAGATCGGCAATGAGAATAATTTCGCCGAGACCGCCTTCCTCGTGCCCCACGACGGAGAGGATGCCGACTGGCAGCTGCGCTGGTTCACGCCGGAGTGCGAGATCCGCATGTGCGGCCATGCGACCCTCGCATCGGGGCATGTTATCCTGGAGCAGGGCGGCGGCGATGTCGTGCGTTTCCTGACCCGGGAAGTGGGCGTGCTGACCGTGCGCAAGGCGGAGATCGGCTATGAACTCGCGCTGCCCGCCATCCCGACGCAGCCGGGCGAATGGCCCGAGGCGATCGCCGCTTTGGGCGCGGAGCCGGTGGCGGTGATGCGCTCGCCCGATCGCTACAACATCTTCCTGTACGAAAGCGACGCGCAGGTCCGCGCGCTAAAGCCCGATTTCACCGCGCTCGGCGCGATGGGCGATCACCAGTTCATCTGCACCGCGCCGGGCGAGGCGACCGATATCGTCAGCCGCGTGTTCGTGCCGGGCGCGGGCGTGCCCGAAGATAGCGTGACCGGCTCCGCCCATGCCGCGCTGACGCCGTTCTGGGCCGAGCGTCTGGGGCGCACTGGGTTCACTGCGTTTCAGACATCGCAAAGGGGCGGGCTGCTGGCCTGCACTCTGGAAGATGGCACGGCATGGCTGGGCGGCCCCTGCACCACGGTGGTGGAGGGGATGTTCCGCTACTGATCGGCGGGGAAAGTTTCCTCGATCCAGCCGCCGCCGATGACGCGCTCCCCGGCATAGATCACTGCCGCCTGTCCGGGCGCAACGCCATATTCGGGCTGCGCAAAGCGCACGCGCACCTCGCCATTATCGCCCAGCGGCCCTTCCAGCGTTATGGGCACGGGCTTTGCCAGCGAACGCACCTTGGCGGTGAGGCCCGTGGTGGGAAGCGGGCCGATGCGATTGGTCTCGATCACGCGCATCGCGCCGACGGCGAGCAGGCGTTTCGGCCCCACGACCACCGCGCCTGCTTCGGCATCGATGCGGATGACGTAAAGCGGTTCGGGCTGTCCGCCGATCTCGATCCCGCGGCGTTGGCCGACGGTGTAATGCACGATGCCGCGATGGCGGCCCAGCACTTCGCCGGTCTCGGCATGGACGATATCGCCTGCGTCCCCCGCCTCTGGCCGCAGCTTTTTCACCAGAGAGGCATAATCGCCATCGGGCACGAAGCAGATGTCCTGGCTGTCGGGCTTGGCCGCGACGACAAGGCCGGTTTCCTGCGCGATGCGGCGCGTTTCCGATTTCGGCAATCCGCCCAGCGGAAAACGCAGGAATTCGAGCTGCTCTTCGGTGGTGCCGTACAGGAAATAGCTCTGGTCGCGGGCCGGATCGACGGCGCGGTGCAGTTCCGGGCCGGCTTCGCCCATCACCCGGCGCACGTAATGGCCGGTGGCAAGGCAATCCGCGCCCAGATCGCGCGCCATCTTGAACAGATCGGTGAATTTCGGCCCCATGTTGCAGCGAATGCAGGGGATGGGAGTGCGCCCCGCCATATATTCATCGGCAAAACCGTCGATGACGGATTCGCGGAAGCTGCTTTCATGGTCGAACACGTAATGCGCGATGCCCAGCCGGTCGGCGACAAGGCGCGCATCGCGGATATCGTCGCCCGCACAGCACGCGCCCTTGCGCTTCACCGCCTCGCCATGGTCGTAGAGCTGCAGCGTGACGCCGATGACTTCGGCCCCGCTCTGCGCCGCCAGCGCCGCGACGACGGACGAATCGACGCCGCCCGACATGGCCACGACGATGCGCCGCGCCGACATGGGCGCGGGAAGATCGAACAATGCGCCCGGATCGACCGGAGCGCCCCCGTTTTCAGGGAGAGGAGGAGATTCGGCAGTCATGTTCATATGTCACGCGCCCTTACACCCGCGCGTCTCCAGAGTGAACCCGCCCCGTTTTCGGTTCATCCACCCGCAAGCTTCACCATTTGTTGACCACTTGTCAGCATAGTCAGCGCCATGTTCGCAAAGTTTCCGAATTTGCCCGACACGGGAAAAGAGGGACCCCCCGATGCGAAAGATGCTGCCGGTCATGGCGTCAAGCCGCTCGACTGGCTGGCCCTGAGGGCCCGTCTTGCTGCGGAAAGGGATCTGCGCGGCGCACTGATCGAGGACAATGCCGCCATGGCCTGCTGGATGCGGGCCGAGGGCAGTTTCGATCCGCGCGCGGCAGAGGCGCTGCATGGACGGCATGGCGAAGGTCACGAAGCAGATGCACGGGTCGTTCCGGGCGATGCACCGCTGGCCGAGCAGGAAACGACTGCGCGTTTACCCGATCCTAAGGCTTCGCGGACTAATGATGATTTCGGATGCTTCGCCCCCCAAGGCGGGGCCGACGAAGCAACCGGGACGAGTGTCGAGGACTAGATGATCGAGAATCAGGACATCAGGCCATCGATGGTGATCGGGCCGCTTGGCGAGCCCCTCACGATCGAGGATCTGCCCCCTCCTTCCACCAAGAGGTGGGTCGTGCGCCGCAAGGCCGAAGTGGTTGCTGCCGTCAATGGCGGCCTGTTGTCGATCGACGATGCGTGCGAACGCTATGACCTGACGCTGGAAGAATTCGCGTCATGGCAGCGCGCGGTCGAAAGGTCGGGCATGAAGGGCCTGCGCGTCACCCGCATCCAGCATTACAGGGACCTCTACGAACGTCAGATGAAATACTGACCAGGGGCCGCCGCTCACGATAGTTAATGCAGACTTGCGATTTCACGGAACATCGCAGCCAGCCAACCGTTCACCCCTCATTCCCAAGATGAGGAGAGAACCCGTGGGTTTGATTATTGCACTTATCGTAGGCGGCGTCGCAGGCTGGCTTGCCAGCATGGTGATGAACCGCGATGCCTCAATGGGCATCATCTGGAACATCATCGTCGGCTGTGTTGGTTCGCTGATCGGCAACTTCCTGCTCGGCCCGCTGATCGGCGTCGACACCACCGTACAGGCGTTTTCGCTTTCCGGCCTGATCGTCGCCTTTATCGGTGCCGTCGTGCTGCTGGCGATCGTCAACCTGGTGCAGCGGGGACGCGTTCGCTGACGAACCGCTGATTCCGCTCCACGAACGCATTTGTTTCGCTGGAGCGTCGGTGATAACAGACGTAACAAGTTGAAGGGCTCGTCGCCTGAAGCGACGGGCCCTTTTTCTTGCGTATGGAATTGGACGAAATTCAAGACTATGCGCCGGGCCGACTTCCCGCAGGGGGCGAGGAAGATCCCTTTTGGGCCTTGTCCTTGAGAGAAGGGCAGAGGTGGGCGAATTTCGATGAAGTATGATAAGACAATCACGGCCGAAGGGGTCGAAGAGGCGATGCACGACCGGACCATGAATCCCGAGCTTACCGTGGACGAGTATGCGGACTCTGCGCGCAAGAAGCGGCTGATCACCATCGGTGCGATTGTCGCAGTCTTGGTCGCCGCGATCGTTGGCGTGCTCCTCTGGCTCAGCTCCGCTCCGCCAGAGGCGGGCGAGGCTCAGCTTCCCGTGGTGACCGTGGCCGCGCCCGGCCGCACCACCGTAACCGGCACAATCACCGCCACCGGCACCTTTGCCGCGCGCCGCCCCATGCCGGTCGGCTCGGTCGGTGAGGGCGGTTCGGTGGTCGATGTTCGCGTCGATGCCGGCGACTGGGTCCAGCCAGGCGAGGTACTCGCGGTCATCGATCGTTCGGTGCAGTCGCAGCAGGCCGCCGCACAGGCCGCGCAGGTCGAGGTTGCGCGAGCCGACGCGCAGCTGGCGCAGGCCAATCTCGACCGTGCTCTAAGGCTCGTTGATCGCGGCTTTATCTCCACCGCCGATGTCGATCGTCTGACTTCGACCCGCGATGCCGCGGTCAGCCGGGTAAAGGTCGCCGAGGCGACGCTCAACGAATTGCGTGCCCGCAATGCCCGGCTCAACATCGTCGCGCCCGCCGGCGGTCTCGTGCTCGAACGCAATGTCGAGCGCGGGCAGGTCGTGGGCGGCGGCAGCGGTGCCCTTTTCGTGCTGGCCCGCGGCGGCGAAATGGAACTGAGCGCGCGCGTCGGCGAGGCTGACCTGTCGCGCCTCAATGTCGGCGTGAATGCCGAAGTCACGCCGGTCGGCAGCGACAAGACCTTCACCGGCCAGATCTGGCAGCTTTCGCCCACTATCGACGCGACATCGCGCCAGGGCGTCGCGCGCATCGCGCTTCCCTATGACCAAGCGCTGCGGCCGGGCGGCTTTGCCACCGCAGTCATCGCCGCGGGTACCGTGACCGCTCCCGTTCTTCCGGAATCGGCCATACTGTCGGATGCAGATGGCAGCTATGTCTTCATCCTGGGCGCCGATGACCAGGTCGAACGCCGCGCGGTCGAACTTGGCATCATTACCGCGAAGGGCATCGTCATCGCCGAAGGGCTCGACGGGAGCGAAAAGGTCGTGCTGCGCGCTGGCGGCTTCCTGAGCGCGGGCGACAAGATCAATCCCAGCGTCACGAAAACGATCGACTGAGGGACGAGGGCGATGAGTCTGCGCAACATCTCGGCCTGGTCGATCCGCAACCCGGTCGTGCCACTGGTCCTGTTTGCCGGCCTGATGCTGGCCGGCATCGTAAGCTTCATGCGGATGGATATTCAGAACAACCCGGATATCGAATTCCCGCTGGTGATCGTCGTCATCTCGCAGCCGGGCGCCGCCCCGACGGAGATCGAGAACCAGATCACCCAGATCGCCGAAGCCGCGATCCAGAATGTCGAAGGCGTGGTCACCATCAATTCGACCGCGCGTGAAGGCTCCTCGCAGACGCAGGTCGAGTTCGAGATCGGCACCGACATCAGCCAGGCGGTGAACGAGGTGAAAGCCTCGGTCGACCAGATCCGCGGCCAATTGCCCGACGGCATTCTGGAGCCGCGCATTTTCCGGGCGCAGACGTCATCGCAGCCGATCGGCTATTTCGCGATCAGCGCGCCCGATATGACGATCGAGGAGCTGAGCTGGTTCGTCGATGATACCGTGGCGAAACGACTGCTCTCGATCGACGGCATGGCCGAGGTCAATCGCAATGGCGGCGTCGATCGAGAGATTCTCGTGGTGCTCGACCCTGCGCGCATGCAGTCGCTGGGCGTCACCGCCAGCCAGGTCAATGCGCAGCTGCGCCAGCTGAACATCAATGCCGCGGGCGGGCAGGCAGAGGTTGCCGGATCGCGGCAATCGGTGCGCGTGCTCGGCAATGCCGATACGGCCTATGACCTGTCGCAGCTGCAGATTCCGATCGGCAATGGCCGTTCGATCCGCCTTAACGACATCGCCACGGTGCAGGACCGCTATTCCGAGATTACGTCGCTTTCGAAGATGGATGGCCGGCAGGTCGTGACCTTCTCGATCAGCCGTGCGCGCGGCGCATCGGATGTTGCCGTCTATGACGACAGCGTCGCCGCACTGGAAAAGATCGAGGAAAGCAATCCCGGCATCAGCTTCGACCCGCTCTACACCTCGGTCGAATACACGCGTGAGCAATACGAAAGCTCTATGCATGCGATGATCGAGGGTGCGGTGCTGGCCGTGCTGGTCGTGCTGTTTTTCCTGCGCGACTGGCGCGCGACGATCATCGCGGCGCTCGCCATTCCGCTCTCGGCGATTCCTACTTTCTTCTTCATGGACCTGCTCGGCTTCTCGCTCAACACCATGTCGCTGCTGGGCCTGGGGCTTGTCGCGGGCGTGCTGGTCGATGACGCCATCGTCGAGATCGAGAATATCGTGCGCCACATGCGCATGGGCAAAAGCGCCTATCAGGCCTCGATCGACGCCGCCGATGAAATCGGCCTTGCCGTCGTGGCGACGACATTCTCGATCGTCGCGGTGTTCCTGCCGGTCGGCCTGATCAGCGGCGTCGCGGGTGAATTCTTCAAGAATTTCGCGCTGACCGTCGTCGCCTCCGTGCTGATGAGCCTTGCCGTCGCCCGCCTGATCACGCCGATGGCAGCGGCTTACTTCCTGAAATCCAAGGGCCATGCCGCCCATGGCGAGGGGAAGTGGATGGACCGCTATATGAAGGTGCTATCCTGGTCGCTGGATGAAAGCAAATCGCTGGCCCACAAGCGGACACTGACGCGCGAGCCGAGGTCCGTTCGCTCGGTGCTGGTCGAAATCGTCTTCTTCCTGCTGGTATTCGCTGCGGCCGGGCTGGGTCTCTTCGTCGGTTTCAAGTTCATCTATGGAAATCTCAATCTCGCAACGGTTCTGCCGACGACCACCAACAGCTTCCTGATCCCCCTGATCGGCCTCGCCAAGCTGCTGATCGAGGCGGTGTTCTTCCTGGCCGTGATGGTCCCGCCGATCGTGCTGACATTCGTGACGGTCAAGGCACTGAGCGCGCTGCTGTCGATGATGGGCGGCCATATCGCGCGTTATCACGCATGGATCGCCGGCCGCGTGGCGGCCCGCCTTCGCGACCATCGCATGTGGATGCTGGGCGTTGGTTTCGGCGCGCTGATCTGGTCCGGCATGCTCATGGCATCGCTGCCCAACCAGTTCATGCCCGAGGAAAACAGTGATTTCAGCCGCGCCCGTATCGAAATGGTGCCCGGCACCACGCTGGAACAGACGGAAGCGGTCGCGGATCGCGTCGCGAATATCATCAACGAGCAGCCCGAAGTGTTGAGCGCGCTGGAAAGCGTGAGCGAGGGCAGCGCGCGCCTGTTCATCAACCTCGATCCCGATCGCTCGATCTCGCTGCAGGAATTCGAGCGCCGGATGACCCCGCAGCTCCAGGATATCGCCGATGCGCGTGTCTCTTTCCTGGGGCAGCAGAATACCGGCACGGGCCGGCCGATCTCGGTCATGCTCTCGGGTTCCGATCCGGAGCTTCTGGACCAGACCGCGCGCATCCTCGCCGACCAGATGCGCGGCGTCCCCGGCGTCGTGGCGCCGCGGGTGGAGGCTGACCTCCAGCGCCCCGAGCTGATCATCAAGCCGCGTGCCGACCTTGCCGCCAGTCTCGGCGTGACGACGGCGGCGCTCAGCCAGACGATCCGCATCGCAACGCTGGGCGATATCGATCAGAACGCCGCGAAATTCTCGCTGTCCGACAGGCAGGTTCCGATCCGCGTGCGCCTGTCCGAAAGTTCGCGCCGCGATCTCGACGTGATCCGCAATCTTCCGGTCCAGACGACAACCGGCACGTCGGTTCCGCTGGAGCGCGTGGCCGAGATCTCTTTCGGGTCGGGTCCGACCACGATCCAGCGCTATAACCAGCAGCGGCGCGTGTTCGTGGGCGCCGACCTTGCGATGGGGGTGGCCAAGGGGGATGTCGATGCCGCGATTCAGGAGCTGCCGATCATGCAGAACCTGCCCGCAGGTGTTTCCAACGCTCCCTTCGGATCGGACCAGTGGCAGCAGGAGATGGTCGGCAATTTCTTCATCGCGCTGGCTGCCGGCGTGCTGCTGGTCTTTGCCGTGCTGGTATTGCTTTATCACCGCGTGATCTCGCCGCTCGTCAATATGAGCTCGCTGTTCCTGGCGCCGCTGGGCGGGGTGATCCTGCTGCTGATCTTCGGTTTCGCCATGACCCTGCCGGTGTTCATCGGCGTCCTCATGCTGTTCGGCATTGTCGCCAAGAACTCGATCCTGCTGATCGATTTCGCGATCGAGGAAATGGCACGCGGCGTTGCGCGCAAGGATGCGATCATCGATGCGGGCCACAAACGCGCGCAGCCCATCGTGATGACGACCGTCGCCATGACCGCCGGCATGCTGCCCACTGCGCTCTCGCTATCGGGCGACAGCGCGTTTCGCGGCCCCATGGGCGTCGTCGTGATCGGCGGGCTCGCCGTTTCGACGATCCTGACGCTGCTTATCGTTCCCGCAGGCTTCAGCCTTGCCGATGGTTTTGAAAAGCGTGTCGGGCCGGCGCTGCGCAGGCTGTTCTTGACCTATGACCCCGCGCTTCACAAAGAAGAGGGGTCACGGCCCGGCACCATCGATGGCGATGGGGTTCCGGCCGAATAAGGGCAGAACGGTTAGGGGCAATTGGATTTAACGAATACCAGCAGGGCTTCCACATCTGCGCCTCCGGCTGACCGGGCGCGCCGCATGCGGATGATCGCGACCGGCCTGCTGGTGCTGATGGCGGTGGTTTTCGTCGTCTCGCGCCTGTTTCAGGATCGCGTCACCGGCCTCGATTTCGTGACCGCCTTTGCCGAGGCGGCGATGGTCGGCGCACTGGCCGACTGGTTCGCCGTCACCGCCCTGTTCCGCCATCCGCTGGGCATGCCGATCCCGCATACCGCGATCATCCCCACCAACAAGGACCGCATCGCCGACACCATGGCGGGCTTCCTGAAAGCCAATTTCCTGACCCCGGCTGTCGTCGCGCGCCGGATGCAGGCAATGAACGTGGCGCGGGCTGCGGGCGATTACCTCGCCGCCCCTTCGCGCAGTTCGACAGGCGTTCGCGCAGGCGCTGCCGAGCTTTTCGCCGAGGCGCTCGAATCGCTCGACCCGCAAAGACTGGGTGAGCAGGTGCGCCATGGGCTGGCCGCACAGCTATCGCGGCTGGAGGTTGCGCCGCTCTTGGGACAGATGCTGACTGCCGCGATCGCCGATAAGCGCCACCTGCCGTTGATGGAGGCGATGATCCGCTGGGCCGGCAAAGCGCTGGAGGCGAACGAGTCGCTGGTGCGCGAGATGATCCACGAGCGTGCCAATGCGCTGCTGCGTTTTACGGGGCTGGACGAGCGGCTGGCCAATTCGGTGCTTGATGGGCTTTACCGCCTGCTGGCCGAAGTGCTGGTCAATCCCGACCACCCGCTGCGCGCCAAGGTGGAAGAGGGGCTGGAGAGCCTTGCTCACGATCTGATCCACGATCCCGCGACCCGCGCCAAGGTCGAGGGTATGAAGCAGGAGCTGATCGCCAATCCCGCCGTCGCCACATGGTGGCAGGGCGTGTGGGAGCGTCTGCGCGCATCGCTGATCGCGGCGGCGCGTGATCCCGGCTCGCAGATGGGTGGTCAGTTCGCAGGCGCCGTGGCGGAACTGGGCGCGGCGCTGCAGGGCGATGCGCGGCTGCAGCGGCAGGTCAATCGTTTCGCCCGCCGCAGCGCGGTCGGCATCGCCAGTCGCTATGGCGACCAGATCGTGCGGCTAGTCTCCGAAACCGTAAAGCGCTGGGACGCGACCACGATCACCGCCCGGGTCGAAGGCGCAGTGGGCCGCGACCTGCAATTTATCCGCATCAATGGCACGCTGGTCGGCGGCCTTGTCGGCCTGATCATCCACGCGGTGGATGTCTGGGTGTTCTGATCAGTGCAGGCCATGAAAAGCGGTGGCATGACATAGCGGACGGTATTGACCATCACCCCTGCCATTGGCTGACCGCAACCGCCTTCATGGCCGCTCCTTACATGCGATAGATGATCCGCTGGATCGCATAGGAAGCAAACGGCTCCCCTTGTGCATACAGCGCGGGCGCGTATCGCGCACCGGTCTGCCAGATGCCGCATGCCGCCTGTTCAAGGTCCGGATTGTCAAATGTCGAACCGGCCGTGCAATTGGTCACCGCCCCGTCCGCATCGACCTTGAGGATCAGCGTGACGAAAGCCCCCCTGCCATCGCGCTCCGCCCTGTCGGGATAATCCGCCTGTATTTCCCGCGCGAGGGATTTGAACAGATCGCGATCCATGATGGGGCCGGTCTGCCGCGTACTCTCTTTTTCGGGGTCGAGCCCGCGATGGGTGAGGAGCATGTCTTGGCACTTCTCCATCGCCGCAAAGGCCTTGTCGAAGGTCGTGGTCGATAGAAACAGGTCCCGCTTCAGCCCCTCCATCAGCAGGCCGCTGGTCCCGGCGAAGTTCTTCACCGTGAAGCCGTATTTCTCCCAGATCTGCTGCGATGTCAGATCGCCGGCAGAGTCTCTGGCCGCAGTGTTGACGAGATATTCCGAAAAGATCAGCGGCACGCCGTCCCGATCACCGGAAACGGCGCGGTAATAGCCCTTGGGGCCGTTTTCCGGGAAGCGGAAGTCGATCCGGTTGCTGGGCCCTGGATCGTTGAGAGCCGATCCGATCCGCTGGACCTTTGCGTGCTGGCCGATCATCAGGAAGCTTACGCGGTCACGCGGGAACCTGCGGCCGAGATTGGTCTCGACCTTGTCATCGCCTTCGCCGAAAGTCCGCACCAGCACGCAGCGGTCCGGCTCTGCGGCGACGCTCCACGCGGAGCTTGGCTCCAGCACGATGGGTGCGTCCTGCGCAGTAGCGGCTGGCGCCTGCGCCAGCAAAGCGAGAGGGGCAAAAAGCCCCGGCGTATTTCGGATTTTCATGCGACCTCCGGATTGAATATGCCGGGGGTAACAAGAAAAACCTTGTTTATCCATGACTACACGGAGGTGTTTTTGGGGCGCCGGGGCTGACAAATATTTGTTTGGAAACGAAAAACCCGGCAACCGCATGCGCGGCGCCGGGCATCTCGTTTCTCGCTCACGCACTGCCGAAGCGGTGCGAAAGGATCAGGCGGCTTCCTTGACCTGACCCACGATCTTCTTGGCCGCATCGCCCAGATCGTCGGCCGGAACGATCGGCAGACCCGAGTTGGCGAGGATCTCCTTGCCCTTCTCGACATTGGTGCCTTCGAGGCGAACGACGAGGGGAACCGACAGGTTCACGTCCTTGGCCGCCTGCACGATGCCGTCGGCGATGATGTCGCACTTCATGATGCCGCCGAAGATGTTGACGAGGATGCCCTCGACAGCCGGATCGGACAGGATGATCTTGAAGGCCGCGGTCACCTTCTCGGTCGTGGCGCCGCCGCCAACGTCGAGGAAGTTTGCCGGGAACGCGCCGTTCAGCTTGATGATGTCCATCGTCGCCATGGCAAGGCCGGCCCCGTTCACCATGCAGCCGATGTTGCCGTCGAGCTTGATGTAGGCGAGGTCGTACTTCGACGCCTCGACTTCGGCCGGATCCTCCTCGCTGATGTCGCGCAGTTCGGCGACATCGGGGTGGCGGAACATGGCATTGCCGTCAAAGCTCATCTTGGTGTCGAGGACGAGCAGGTTGCTGTCCTTCGTTTCCACCAGCGGGTTGATCTCAAGCATTTCGCAATCGAGCGCGGTGAAGGCTTCGTACAGCTGCTTCGCCAGCTTCTGCGCCTGCTTGTTCAGCTCGCCCGAAAGCTTGAGGCCGAATGCCACGGCGCGGCCATGGTGCGGCTGGAAGCCTTCGGCCGGGTCGATGGTGATGGTGGTGATCTTTTCAGGGGTCGAGTGAGCGACCTCTTCAATGTCCATGCCGCCTTCGGTCGAGACGATCAGGGCGATGCGGCCGGTCGCGCGATCGACGAGCATCGAGAGGTAATATTCCTCGGCTATGTCGACGCCGTCGGTGACATAGAGACGGTTGACCTGCTTGCCGGCATCACCGGTCTGCACGGTCACCAGCGTGTTGCCGAGCATTTCCTCGGCATCGCTCTTCACGTCGTCGAGGCTCTTGGCGAGGCGGACGCCGCCCTTGGCTTCCGCGCCCAGTTCCTTGAACTTGCCCTTGCCGCGGCCGCCGGCGTGGATCTGCGCCTTCACGACATAGAGCGGTCCGGGAAGCTTTTTCGCGCCCTCGACGGCTTCTTCGACGGTAAGCGCGGGGTAGCCGGTCGGAACGGCAACGCCGTATTTCGCGAGCAGCTCTTTCGCCTGATATTCGTGAATGTTCATCGGAATTTTCCTCGCCAATGGCTGTTGCGGCGCGAGACGCCGTCGTGGAAGGTCTGCTTGGCAAGCCTCTAAGCATAGGTAAGCCCGCTTGAAAAGGGCGGTTCGCTGCGAAAAAGGACAGGTGCGACGAAAGTTGTGAGATGTTGCAAATCAATAGCAACAAGCGATGCCAGCCATGCTATGTATGCAGGCTCCCTCTCTCCCGCCAAAGTCCCCGGTAATGCTTGATTATACGCGATTCGACACGATTCTGGCCGAGGCCGCGAAGATAGCCATGTCCGAATTCCCCGGCATCGGCAATTCGACGATCAGCTGGCGCAAGGAAGACGACACGCCGGTTTCGGCGGCCGATCTTGCCGTGAATCGCTTTTTGCACGAATCGCTGGGGGACCTTCTTCCGGCTGCGGGATGGCTCTCGGAAGAAACCGCCGATGATCCCGCGCGGGTGAAGGACGGGCTGATCTGGCTGGTCGATCCAATCGACGGCACGCGCGATTTCGTGCGCGGACGTCCGGGCTGGGCCATATCGATCGCGCTGATCAGCAATGGCAGGCCGCTGATAGCCCGCCTTGTCGCGCCCGCTCGCAGCGAAGTCTGGGCAGCGGAAGCCGGAAAGGGCGCGCGCCGCAATGGCGTCAGGCTACAGGCGAGCAGCCGCAGCACTTTCACCGGGGCGCGGATTCCCGCCGATGCGCAAATGGCGCTACCGCCGCTCGTCAATGTCGAGAAGCCCAATTCGATCGCCCTGCGCATCGCGTTGGTCGCGAGCGGCGAGGCCGATATCGCGGCCAGTACGCGGCTCGGCTATGAGTGGGACATAGGCGCTGCCGCGCTGATCGCTCGCGAAGCCGGGGCCCGCGTCACCGACGCGCAGGGCGCACCGCTAGCCTTCAACAAGCGCGATCCGCGTGCCTTGGGCGTGCTGGCGACCGCGCCTGCCATTCATGCCGATGCGACCGACTGGCTTGCCGAGATCGGAAAGAAGCTGGGTGGCCGTACCGCCGGATGAAAAAAGCCCGGCAGGAGCATCACGCTCCCACCGGGCTATCCAATATTAGCTGATCAGGCGATCAGTTCTGCGCGGCAGATACGTCCTCCTGCGAGATCGGCAGAATCTTGATCTCGACACGGCGGTTCATCGCGCGGCCTTCCTCGGTGTCGTTGCTGGCGACGAAATAGTTCGGATCCTCGCCAAAGCCCTTGGTCGCGATACGGGCCGAGGGCACGCCCTTGTAGATCAGGTAATCGGCAACCGCCTTCGCACGGCGTTCCGAAAGCTGTAGGTTATAGCTTTCCGAACCGGTATTGTCGGTGAAGCCGTACACGTCGATCAGGCTGTCGGGATACTGGATCAGCGACTGCGCAATGGAATCGAGCGTGGTCTTGAAAGTCGGCGTGATCGTCGCGCTGTCGACGGGGAAGGTGACGCCATTGGGCAGGTTCACCTTGATGTAGTCGCCGTCCTGCGTGACGTCGACGCCGGTGCCTGCGGTCTGTTCCTTCAGCTCCTTGATCTGCTGGTCCATCTTGTAACCGACCACGCCGCCTGCGACGCCGCCGATGCCTGCACCCACGATGCGGGCGGTCTTGCCGCCGATGATGCCGCCCAGCAGATAGCCCGCGGCCGCGCCGCCAGCGCCGCCAAGGACAGTGCGCGAAACTTTCTTGTCACCGGTGTTCGGGTCGGTCACGCAGGCTGAAAGGCTGACGAGCGAAGTGGCGGCGAGTGCGATGCCAATAAAACGGGTCTTCATAGGATTGCGGTCCTCTTTTTGTCTGCCCGCTCCACCTGCTTCCCGATTGAAGCATGGGTCGGGTCTGTGATCTGCGTATAAACGCGCATCATGACGGCTGTGTTCCCGAAGCCGCATTTATGCAGCCTGTCCGGAATTGGATAACGCAATCGCTTGCCCAGAATGACCAAATGCCGCTAATCGCTGTTTCGAGATGATCGCAACGACCTGCCGAGCTCGCCTTGTCCCCCTTTCCCTGGACTGACCTCCTTATCATAGCGGGGCTGATCGTGCTGAACGGTCTGTTCTCCATGTCGGAGCTGGCCATCGTGTCGGCGCGTTCGGCGCGTCTGCGCAAGATGGCCGACGATGGAAGCAAAGGTGCGAAGGCTGCGCTGAACCTTGCCGCCGATTCGGGCAAGTTCCTCTCCACCGTACAGATCGGCATCACGCTGATCGGCATCGTGGCGGGTGCCTATTCGGGCGCGAGCCTGGGCTCGCCGGTTGGCGAGCGTCTCGAACGATTCGGTCTTGACCCGGACACGGCGCAGCAGGCGGGCTTCATCCTCGTCATCGTGCTGACGACCTATTTCTCGCTGGTCGTGGGTGAACTCGCGCCCAAGCAGATCGCCTTGCGCGGGCGGGAAACCATCGCCAGCCTTGCCGCACCGCCCATGGCGATGCTGGCTAGGATCGCCGCGCCGCTGGTCTGGCTGCTCGATAAATCAACCGACCTGATGCTCTCGTTGCTGGGCATGCGTAAGCAGCGCGAGGCAGGGGTGACCGCTGACGAGCTGCATCTGATCATTTCGGAAGCCACGCGTTCGGGCGCAATCGAAAAGGCCGAGCAGTCGATCATGGCTGAAGTCATGCGCCTTGCCGAACGCCCGGTGCGCGAATTGATGACGCCTCGGACGGAAATCGACTGGCTGGAACGCCGCGCCTCGGAAGAAGAGATTCGCAAGGCCATCGAGAAATCGCCCCATTCGCTGCTGCCGGTGGCACAGGGGTCGGTCGATGACGTGATCGGCGTGGTCAAGGTGCGCGAACTGCTGGCGGCGCTGGTCCGCGGCAAAAAGCCGCAGATGGGCCGCCTGCTTAAAAAGGCGGAGATCATTCCCGACCAGATCGACGCGCTGGATGCGCTGCGCATCATGCAGCGCGGCGATGTCGCCATGGCGCTGGTGCATGACGAATACGGCCATTTCGAAGGGATCGTGACGCCTGCCGACCTGCTGGCGGCGCTGGTCGGCCAGTTCGTGGCCCATGTCGATGAAGGCGACGATCCGCTGCTGGTCGAGCGTGACAATGGTTCGCTACTGGTGGCGGGCGGGTGCCCGGCGGACCGGCTTGCCGACAGGCTGGGCATTGACCTGCCCGACCCGCGCGATTTCGCGACGGTGGCGGGCTATGCGCTCTGGGTGCTGAAGAAGCTGCCGATCGAGGGTGAGAGCTTTATCGAACAGGGCTGGCGCTTCGAGATCGTCGATATGGACGGGCGCCGTATCGACAAGCTGCTGGTCGAAAGCGCGGGCGCTCCGGCCCCTGCCGAAACGCCGGAAGAATAAGGCGCGGGGCACGCCCGCGCCTCAATCGGATCAGCTTGGGATCACGGCCTGCGAATCGCGGCCATCGCCCTGCGGAGCGGCGATGATGTCGCGTGTGACCAGACCCTTGTCGACCGTGTTGGTATCGGGATCGCCGACTGCCGAACGGATCGCCGGATCAGCCGTGCCCGCATTGCTCAAGGCACTGGTCTCGACCGAGCTGCGCGCGGCCTGACCGCCGAACAGCGTTTCAAGCGCCTGCTCGCTCGCGCTGGGCGTCTGCGGGCGCGGGGCGCCGGGCTGCGGCGGGGTCAGCGCGAAATCGGGCGGCACGGCCAGCGGCGCCTGGCGCGAAACGGCCATCTCGTCCGGGGCCGAACGATTGAACAGGTTCATGCCGCCACCGCAGCCGGCCAGCATGGCCAGCGCCGGAAGGACGCAAAGGGCGGGTTTGATACGCATGGATCCGTTACTCCGTGGCCGAACCGGCCGAAACTTGTGCAGTCTTGCTCTCGCTCTTGTCGCGTATGAAGAGCGTGCGGGCAAGCAGCAAGACCACCCCCAGGGTTATTGCCACATCGGCAAGATTGAATACGGCAAATGGCCGCCAGTCGCCGATATGGAAATCGGCATAGTCGATGACATGGGTGAGCCGCAGGCGATCGATGATGTTCCCGATTGCCCCGCCCAGCACTAGCGACAGCGCGAAGATGTCAGCCCGTGCCTTTTCGAAAAACATCCAGATCAGCACGCCCAGCGCGATAACGCCGGTGATGGCGAACAAGGCGATGCGGCTTTCCAGGCTTTCGGCCGCGAATAGGCCATAGCTGATGCCCGGATTGGTCGCATAGCGCAGGTCGAAGAAGGGCAGCACCTCGATCACCTGCCGCTCATACAGACGCATGGGGCCAAGCATGAACAGCTTTACGGCCTGATCCGCCGCCACCGTTCCCGATGCCAGCGCGAGGCCGAGGATGTGGTTCTTCGTGATGCGGTCTTTGAGGCTCATGGGTTAAAGGCTCACGCCTCCTCCATTTCGGCCACGACTTCGGCGCAGCGGTCGCACGCGTCGCCATCCTCGGCCACTTCGGGCAGATGGCGCCAGCAGCGGCCGCACTTGGCCATGTCGGTCGGTTTCACGCTCACCGCATCGACCTGCCCGCGCGACACTGTCGCAGTGATGAACAGATCGGCCAGATCCTCGTCGCTGAAGCCTTCGGGCACCGCGTCGGCGGGCACGGTGACTTCGGCGGCGGTGCTCGACCGGATCGTTTTTTCGCGGCGGAAAGGCTCGATCGCCTCGGTCACGCGTTCGCGCAGGTTGCGCAGCGCTTCCCAGCGTTCCTTGCTCGCCTCTGCCGCGGGCACTTCGGGCCATTCGAGCAAATGCACGCTGCCGCTATCGGGATAGCGCGTACCCCATACTTCCTCTGCCGTGAACACCAGCACCGGCGCGGCATAGCGCACCAGCGCGTGGAACAGCACGTCAAGCACGGTGCGATAGGCGCGGCGGCGCATATCGTCCGGCGCATCGCAATAGAGCCGGTCCTTGCGGATATCGAAGAAGAAGGCCGACAGGTCTTCGTTACAGAAATCGACCAGCGCGCGGACATAGCTGTTGTAGTCGAAATCATCGACCGCCTGCCGCAGCGTCCTATCGACCTCGCCCAGCAGCGAGAGGACGTAACGCTCCAGCTCGGGCATTTCCTCGACGCCGACACGCTCTTCCTCGCTAAACCCGTCCAGCGCGCCCAGCAGATAGCGGAACGTGTTCCTGAGGCGACGATACTGGTCGCCCACGCCCTTCAGGATTTCGGGGCCGATGCGGTGGTCTTCGGTATAGTCGACCGACAGCGCCCACAGGCGGATGATGTCCGCGCCATAATCGCGCATGATGTCCAATGGGCTGACCGTATTGCCCAGCGACTTCGACATCTTCATGCCCTTGGCGTCCATGGTGAAGCCATGGGTCAGCACCGCGTCATAGGGCGCACGGCCCCGCGTGCCGCAGCTTTCCAAGAGCGAAGACTGGAACCAGCCGCGATGCTGGTCGCTGCCTTCCAGATAAAGGTCGGCAGGCCATTTCAGTTCGGGCCACTTGCCCGATTCCAGCACGAAGGCATGGGTAGAGCCGGAATCGAACCAGACGTCGAGAATGTCGGTCACCCGCTCAAAATCGTCGAGGTCGTAATCGGGGCCGAGGATGGCTTCTGCATATTCCTCGTCCCACCCGTCGACGCCGTGGGTGCGGATGGATTCCACGATGCGCGCATTGACGGCATCGTCGACAAGATATTCGCCGGTCTTGCGGTCGACGAACAGGGTGACCGGCACGCCCCATGCGCGCTGGCGCGAGAGCACCCAGTCGGGGCGGCCCGCGACCATCGAGCCGATGCGGTTGCGCCCCTTTTCGGGCACGAAGCGGGTGTTGCGGATCGCGTGCATCGCGGCTTCGCGCAGCGTGCCCTTGGGTTCGGGGTGGCCGCCTTCGTTTTCCCAGCGGGCCTCGGCATTATTGTCGACGATGTCGACCATGCCGGGCTTGTCCATCGGCACGAACCATTGCGGCGTGCAGCGGAAAATCACCTTCGCCTTGGACCGCCAGCTATGTGGATAAGAGTGTTCATAATCCGTGGACGCGCTGAGGAGAGCGCCCGCATCGCGCAGGTCCGAACAGACCGGGCCGTCGGGCGCGTTGAACTTGGGATTGATGACCGACATGTTGCGTTCATCGCCCCGGCCCAGCCACGGCCAGTCCTCGCGGTAGCGGCCATCGCCTTCCACCACGAATTTCGGATTGATGCCGTTCGCCTTGCACAGGTCGAAATCGTCCTCGCCATGATCGGGCGCCATGTGGACAAGGCCGGTGCCGCTGTCGGTGGTGACGAAGGTGCCCGCCAGCATGGGGCGCAGTTCGGCATAGAACCCGCCGAGATGGTGCATCGGGTGGCGGACCTTGGTGCCGGCGAGGTCTGCGCCGAGTCCGCGCCATACGATATCGGTCGACTTGTCCGGCGTGCTGTCGAAAGCGCGAGCGAAGACGCCCTTGGTCAATTCCGGCGCGCTTCCGATCAGAATTACGCGGCCATTGACCTTATAGGCGACATACTCAACCTCCGGCCCATAAGCCAAAGCCTGGTTCACCGGGATCGTCCAAGGCGTCGTCGTCCAGATCACCGCATGCGCGCCGACCAGCTCTTCCACCGGCGACTCAACAATCTCGAACGCCACGTCGATCTGGGTCGAGGTGATGTCCTCATACTCCACCTCGGCATCGGCGAGCGCGGTCTTCTCGACCGGCGACCACATCACCGGCTTCGCGCCGCGATAAAGCTGGCCGCTTTTCGCGAATTTCAGCAGTTCGCCCACGATGGTCGCCTCGGCATCCGGGTCCATCGTCAGGTACGGCTTGTCCCAGTCGCCATTGATGCCAAGGCGCTTCAGCTGTTCACGCTGGACGTCGACCCAATGCGCGGCATAGGCGCGGCATTCGGCGCGGAATTCCTTTTGCGGAACCTCGTCCTTGTTCTTCTTCTTCTTCCGGTACTGCTCTTCCACCTTCCATTCGATCGGAAGGCCGTGGCAGTCCCAGCCGGGCACGTATGGCGCGTTCTTGCCCAGCAGCGACTGGGTGCGCACCACCATGTCCTTCAGCACATGGTTCAGCGCATGGCCGATATGCATGTCGCCATTGGCATAGGGGGGGCCGTCGTGCAGGATGAAGGTCTCGCGCCCTTCGCGGGCCTTGCGCAGCTGCGCGTAAATATCCTCGTCCTGCCAGCGCGCCAGAATGCCCGGCTCCTTCTGCGGAAGGCCGGCTTTCATCGGGAACGAGGTCTTCGGCAGGAAGACCGTGTCTTTGTAGTCGCGCTTTTCGTCGGTCATAACCGGGGCGCGTTAGCGTGTCGGCAGGGCCGTGGAAAGCCCGTAGGTGGTAACAAAGCGCGTTTGGCGCTTACGAAATGACCTGGCCGAGCAGACGGCGCGCCTCGGCGCAGTCCTTTTCCATCTGCGCGACCAGCTCGTCCAGCGAATCGAACTTCGCTTCGGGGCGCAGGAAATGGTGGAAGGCGACCTCGATCTCCTCGCCATACAGATCACCGGAGAAATCGAAGAAATACGGCTCCAGAAGCTCGATCGGCGGGTCGAAACTGGGGCGGATGCCGATATTGGCCGCGCCCTTCAGATCGGTGCCCGCCAATGGCCCGGTGATGACCCGGCCCGTCACCGCGTAAATGCCGAAACGCGGACGCAGATAGCGCTCCAGCGTCAGGTTCGCGGTTGGATAGCCGATGGAACGGCCCAGTTTCGCGCCATGCTCGACCGTGCCGCGAATGGCGAAGGGGCGGGTGAGGAGGCGGATCGCTTCCTGCGGATCGCCCGCCTTCAGCGCCTCACGCACGCGGGTGGAGGAGACGACTTCGCCATCCAGCAGCACCGGCTCCACCGTGCGGGTGGAAATGCCAAGATCCGCGCCGCGGGCGTGCATCATCTCGATATTTCCGGCGCGCCCTTTGCCAAAGGTGAAATCGCCGCCCGTGACAATGCCGCCCGCGCCCAGCCTGTCGGCCAGGATCTTCGAAATGAAATCCTCCGCCGTGGTCGATGCCAGCGCGTCGTCGAAGTTGAAGACCATCATCGCATCGGCGCCCAGCCCTGCGTAAAGCTCCTGCCGCTGGTCCAGCGTGGTCAGGCGAAAGGGCGCGGCGTCGGGTTTGAAATGGCGGACGGGATGCGGATCGAAGGTGGCGACGATCAGCTTTCGCCCCTGGGCCTGAGCCAGTTCGCGCGCGACACCGATCACCTGCTGATGCCCCAGATGCACGCCATCGAAATTGCCAAGCGCGATAACCGCGCCGCGCAATTCATCGGGAACCGGATCGAGGGAGGAGAGGCGAATCATGGATTGCGGCGGTCTAGTCGCCCCCGCGCCTGCCCTCAAGCGCGGGTTACGGCTCAGCCTTTGCGCTTCAGCGTGACGAAGCTGTAGCCGGGGCGGGTGCCTTCCTCCGGATGGTCGGTGCGGGCGATCTCTTCCCATTCGTCTGCGGCAAGCGGCGGCATGGTGACATCGCCATCGTAATCGCGGTGGATTTCGGTCAGTTCGATCCGCCGGGCAAGGGGAAGGGTCTGGGCGAAAAGATCCGCGCCGCCGATCACCGCGATGCGCGCGGCATTGGCCATGTGGATCGCGGATTCGAGGTCATGCGCGACCTCGGCATCCTCGCCCTCCCACTCCGCATCGCGGGTCAGCACGATATGGCGGCGGCCCGGCAATACGCCGGGCAGGGAATCGTAAGTGGCGCGGCCCATGATCATGGGGGTGCCCATGGTCAGCCGCTTGAAATGGGCAAGGTCTGCCGGGATGTGCCAAGGGAGCCGCCCCTTTGCACCGATCACCCCGTTCTGCGCACGCGCGAAAACGAGGAAAAGTTCAGGCCCCGTCATCGCACCATGCTCCCCATCATTCCATGACCCCTCGTTCAGGTCGACCCGTCCGTCAGCAGGCGAGTGACATGGCCCATCTTGCGGCCATCCCGGATCTCGTCCTTGCCATATAGATGCAGGTGATTGGCCGGATCGGCCAGCAACGCAAGCCATTCGCGCGCTTCGTCACCAATCAGATTGTCCATCCGTGCCGATGGCACGATCAGATCGGTCAGCCCCAGCGGCAATCCGCAGATCGCGCGGATATGGTTTTCGAACTGGCTCGTGCGCGCGCCCTCTATCGTCCAGTGCCCGGAATTATGTACGCGCGGGGCCATCTCGTTGAAGACGGGGCCACTGTCGGTCGCGAAGAATTCCAGCGTCAGCACACCGATATAGCCCAGCGCTTCTGCCACCTTTGCGGCCAATGCACGGGCCGCGGGGACCTGCGCGTTGATGGCATCGCCTGCCGGCACGGTGGAGCGCGAGAGGATGCCTGCCTTGTGTTCGTTATGGGCGCTGTCCCAGAAACGGATCTCACCATCCATGCCGCGCACGAGGATCACCGAGAACTCGGCGGTGAAATTGACGAAGCCTTCGTAGATCAGCCTGGTATCGGGAAGGACGAGGTCTTCCGAGTCCTTGGGCGACATGATGCGCCACTGGCCCTTGCCATCATAGCCGTCGCGGCGCGTTTTCAATATGCCGGGCGTGCCGATCTCTTCGATGGCGGCGTTGAATTCGGCTTCGCTGGCCACCGCCTTGAACGGGGCGGGGGCGCCGCCCTGATGCGCGACGAACCGCTTTTCGGCTAGTCGGTCCTGCGCGATCTCCAGCGCGCGGACGGGCGCGCGCAGCGGCGTATCGCCAAGGAGCGACATCGGGCCGACCGGCACGTTCTCGAATTCATAGGTGATGACATCGCAGGCCGCGGCGAAACGCTGCAGCTTTTCGGTGTCGCCATAGGGGCCGCAGGTAAAGGCGGCGCTCACCTCTGCGGCGACACTGTCCTTTTCGGGCGCATAGACATGGCAGCGATAGCCAAGCTGCGCAGCCGACATCGCCAGCATCCGGCCCAGCTGGCCACCGCCAAGGATGCCGATAGTGCTGCCGGGCGGGAGAGGGACGCTGGTCATGGGTCTATGCGCTCAGTCGACGGGCCGTTCGGCCACGGCATCGGTCTGGCCCTGCCGCCATTCTTTCAGCCGCGTGGTCAGCGCTTCGTCACTGGTGGCAAGGATCGCGGCGGCCAGCAGCCCCGCGTTTTTCGCGCCGGCTTCGCCGATGGCCAGCGTGCCGACCGGAACGCCGCCCGGCATCTGCACGATGGACAGCAGCGAATCGTGGCCCGACAGCATGCTGGATTTTACCGGCACGCCCAGCACGGGAAGATGCGTCATCGCCGCGATCATGCCCGGCAGATGCGCCGCGCCGCCTGCGCCCGCGATAATCACCTTGAAACCTTCGCCGTGCGCCCCATGCGCGAAATCGGCCATGCGGTCGGGGGTGCGATGGGCCGAAACAATGCGGCAGTCATGCGCGACGCCCAGCTCGCCGAGCACTTCGGCGGCGCATTTCATGGTCGGCCAGTCCGACTGGCTGCCCATCACGATGGCGACAGGTGCGCTCATGCCCTCAGCCTTCGGAAAGATAGGACCGCTCGCCCGCAGGCGCGCCATCCTTGAACGGGTAGACGATGGGCTGGCCGGTCGGAATCTCGAGGCCGGTGATGTCCTCGTCCGAAATGCCCGAAAGGTGCTTGACCAGAGCGCGCAGCGAATTGCCGTGGGCGGAGATGATGACCGTCTCGCCCTTCTTCAGCTGCGGCACGACCTGCTCCTCGTAATAGGGCAGAACGCGGGCGATGGTGTCCTTCAGGCTCTCGGTCAGGGGCACGTCGATCCCGGCATAGCGCGGGTCGTTGCCGGGGTCGTACTGGCTGCCCTTTTCGATGGGCGGCGGCGGGGTGTCAAAGCTGCGACGCCAGATATGAACCTGCTCGTCGCCATGCTTGTCGCGCGTCTCCTGCTTGTCGAGGCCGGTGAGCCCGCCATAGTGACGCTCGTTCAAGAGCCAGCTCTTGGTCTCGGGGATCCACGACCGGCCCGCATTGTCCAATGCCATGTGCAGCGTGCGGATCGCGCGGGTCTGCAGCGAGGTGAAGGCGACGGTGGGCAGCACGCCCTTTTCCAGCATCAACTTGCCTGCGGCCACGGCCTCGGCCTCGCCCTTTTCGGTGAGATCGACGTCCCACCAGCCGGTGAAGCGGTTTTCCAGGTTCCACTGCGATTGTCCGTGGCGAACGAGGATAAGGGTGGCTTCGGTCATGGTCGGGAACGGCTCCTTCGAAAGGCAGGCATTTCACTCTTTCAGCAGCCCCTAACGGCGGGGCGCTGATTTGAAAAGGGCGCGTGAGGGGGAGCGGGCCTGTTGCGCCCGCGCGGCCCGCCGCGCAGCGGGGCCGCCAGCGCCCCGGCTGAAGAAACCGGTCTTTGGCGCAAGGACGGTCAGCCCGTAGCGATCCGTTCAATGTGACAGCTGCGGCTTTGCCGTGGCTGCGGCAGCTTTCGGGTGTCGCAAAATTTATGGGCTAATGGCTGAAATGGGGTGGGTAGCGGACGTGACGTTCAACTGTTTAAGCGATGCTCTGGCAAAGAATTTATGACAGCAGACGAGACACACTGAGAGTTCGGGTGCTCAAGTTCAAATGTGATGATGCCCCACTCATGCTGAGCATCGGCATACCAGCATAAAGCATCGCGGCACGACTGCTCTGGCTCATTCGCATCGAAATAGGACGCCACTCTATCCGCTCTGATGCAGGTATCGCTGAAGCCTTCCAACACGAAAATTATCCCATCTGCTTGTTGTCTAAGGTTGCCGCCATCAATGCGCAGTCCGCCAATTTTCATGGCTTCGAAGAAGCAAGATTTGTGCTGGCAATCGTCAGGCAGGCCGAATGAGGCGATAATATCTCTAGCTCGCGGCGGTTCATGCGTCACCGCTGCGTCTAGCTTTGAAAACAGCAGGCGTTCGTCGGTTGTAAGCGATCGGTTTTGTGACCACCACAGAGCACTCACAGCAACCACCGGAACTGCAAGTGTAACGATAAATCCAAGACCTTTCATGCGCTTGAAATGACATGTGCTGAGAACGTCCGCAATCGGTCGTTAACCGACAGTCCGCTTTTGGCCAGAAATGTCGCA
The DNA here is from genome assembly GCF_001661965.1 of Croceicoccus mobilis. Taxonomy (GTDB): domain Bacteria; phylum Pseudomonadota; class Alphaproteobacteria; order Sphingomonadales; family Sphingomonadaceae; genus Croceicoccus; species Croceicoccus mobilis. The sequence goes on along the minus strand of NZ_LYWZ01000022.1, from coordinate 624,663 downwards.
AAACTGCTATTCGGCCATTGGAAGAGGCACTCGCAGCCACCGCAGGCGAGCGGCAGCCCATCCGCTGCGGAACCGAAACGGGGGTGCGGGCGTCGATAAGCGACGCAGCAACAGGAGACACGCCCCATGGACGACAGCAAACACGGGAAGGGAAATTACAAGAGATTCATGGCGATGGTGGGCACGTCCACCGTCATCATGTTCGGGCTGATGTATCTCAACACCTATGCGCTCGACCATGTGATGTGGAGCGAGACGCGTTTCTGGATGATGTTCGTCATGGGCGCGGTCATGGCGGTCGTCATGCTGCTGTTCATGTGGGGCATGTATCGCAGCACGGCCAAGAACTGGACGATCATCGGCGTCGCGGTCGTGACTTTCGCGCTGTCGCTGTTCCTCGTGCGCAGCCAGGTCACGGTGGATGACAGCGAATACATGTCCGCCATGATCCCGCACCATTCCATCGCGATCATGACCAGCGAACGCGCGGGGATCAAGGATGCGCGGGTGCGCGAACTCGCCAATGGCATCATCCGCGCCCAGCGCAAGGAGATCGCCGAGATGAAATGGCTGATCGACGATATCGAGGCGAACGGCGTCGCCGCCACCCGCGAAGAGGCGCTGCAGCGCCCGGTGCCCAAGTTCGAGGGCGAGCTGAACGAGGGCGATTGGGAGCCGAACCTGCCGTGACACGGCTGGCCGCAGCCGGTTCGTGACCGGCCGCGGCGCTTAGTCGATAAACAATAAAGCCGGAGTTTCGAGCAGGCGCTTCATCGCCTGCACGAATTGCGCGGCTTCATAGCCATCGACGATGCGGTGATCGAAGCTGGATGACATGTTCATCACCTTCCGCGTCACGATTTCGCCATTCACGCGGGTCAGTTTCTCGGTGATCTTGTTCGGGCCGACGATCGCGGTTTCCGGCGCATTGATGATCGGCGTGGTGGTAACGCCCGCGATCGGCCCCAGCGAGGTGATTGTGATGGTCGATCCGGTCAGTTCCTCGCGGCTGGCCTTGCCGTCACGCGTGGCGGCGGAGATGCGGGCGATTTCCTCGGCGCATTTCCAAAGGTCCATGGTTTCCGCGTTTTTCAGCACCGGAACGGCCAGCCCCTTTTCGGTCGCGGTGGCGATGCCGCAATGGATGGGATTATGCTGGCGAAGCAGTCCCGCTTCATCGTCGTAATGCGCATTGCAATGCGGGAAATCGGGCAGCGCCTTGACCAATGCGCGCACGAAGAAGGGCAGGATCGTCAGCTTGGGCTGGTCGCTCGCGCGGCTGGCGTTCAAGGCCGCGCGGGTGTTTTCCAGCTCGGTGACGTCGATTTCCTCGACATAGGTGATGTGCGGGATGCGCCGCCATGAATCTTCCATTTTCTGCGCGATGCGGCGGCGAAGGCCCATGATCTCGATCTCTTCCACGCCAGAGCGCGTGGCATAGCGATCGTCGCCGCCCGCCAGATAGCGGTCGATATCCTCGGGCGTGATGCGCCCGTTTCGGCCCGTGCCCCGGATCCGTTCGAGATCGATGCCCAGCTTTGCCGCGCGGCGGCGCGTTGCAGGCGCGGCCAGCGGGAAGCTGGCGGGCGCGCTGCTCGACGGGCTGGGGGCAGGCTTTGGCGCTGGGGTCGGTTTGGGCGCAGGTGTCGGGGCCGGGGCCGGTGCTGGCGCGGGCGCGGGCGCCGGAGCGGGAGCGGTCGCTTCCTCCTTGGCCGCGGGGGCGGCATTGCCTTCACCCTCGACCTCCAGCTCGACCAGAACCGAGCCGACGGCACGCATCTCGCCCACCTTGCCGTGAATCGCGGTTACGGTGCCGCCGACAGGCGTGGTCATGTCGACGGTGGCCTTATCGGTCATCACGTCGCACAGCGGATCGTCTTCCTCGATTCTGTCGCCGACAGAGACGTGCCAGACGGTAAGCTCGGCCTCGGCCACGCCTTCGCCGATGTCGGGCAAGCGGAAATGATAGGTCCCCATCAGCGATACTCCACGGCAGTTTTCAGGGCGCGGGCGAGACGGATCGGGCCGGGGAAATAATCCCATTCGAACGCATGCGGATAGGGCATGTCATAGCCGCAGACCCGTGCGATCGGCGCGCGCAGATGGTCGAAGCAACGCTCCTGCACCAGCGCCGATAGTTCCCCGCCGAACCCGCCATAGCGCGATGCTTCGTGCAGGATGATGCAGCGGCCGGTCTTTTTCACGCTGCGCACGATGGTGTCGATGTCGAGTGGCACGATGGAGCGCAGGTCGATCAGCTCGGCATCGACGCCGCTGTCCTCGATCCCGGCCTTTGCCACATGCACCATGGTGCCATAGGCGAGCACGGTGGCCTCGCGGCCGGGGCGCAGGATCGCGGCCTGACCCAGCGGAACCTCGTAATGGCCCAGCGGCACTTCGGCGCTGTCATCGCCCGAATTGGCCCACGTCTTCAGCTCCTCGTCGGGGCGGCCATAAAACGGGCCGTTATACAGGCGCTTGGGTTCGAGGAAGACGACCGGGTCGTTGCTCTCGATACTGGCGATCAAGAGGCCCTTGGCGTCATAGGGGTTGGACGGGATCACCGTCTTCAGCCCCGTGACATGAGCAAAGATCGCCTCGGGGCTCTGGCTGTGCGTCTGCCCGCCGAAGATGCCGCCGCCATAGGGGGTGCGCACCGTGATCGGGGCCCAGAACTCGCCGTTGGAGCGGTAGCGCAGGCGCGCCGCCTCGCTCACCAGCTGATCATAGGCGGGGAGGATATAGTCCGCGAACTGGATCTCGGGCACCGGACGCAGGCCGTATGCGCCCATGCCGATGGCGCTGCCGATGATGCCGCCTTCGGTCAGCGGCGCGTCGAAGCAGCGTTTCAGGCCGTACTTGTTCTGCAGACCCTCGGTCACGCGGAAGACGCCGCCGAAATAGCCGACATCCTCGCCAAAGATCAGGACATCCTCGTCCTTGCCCAGCATCACGTCCAGACCGCTGTTAAGCGCCTGGATCATGTTCATTTTCTTGGAATAGGTTTCGGTCGCCGCGTCGTTAACGGAAGGCTGGTTCTCTACCATGATCAGTCCCTCCCTTCACGCCGGCTATGCAGCTCGGCCTTCTGTTCCTTGAGCCTCCAGTCCAGCTCCTCGAACACGTCCTCGAACATCTCGTCGATGGGCGGTTTCGACTGGCCCAATGTGCCGATGGCTTCGGCTTCCTTGACCGCGACCTTCACCTTCTCCTTCAGCTCGCCCGCCAGCGCTTCGTGCTGTTCCTCGCTCCATTCGCCAAGCGCGATGAGGTGGCCCTTCAACCGCTCGACAGGATCGCCCAGCGGCCAGTGCTTCGCCTCGTCCTTGGGGCGATAGGCGCTGGGATCGTCGGAGGTGGAATGCCCCTCGGCGCGGTAGGTGTAGAATTCGATCAAAGTCGGCCCGTTGTTGGTGCGCGCGCGCTCGGCGGCCCACTGCGTGGCACCCCACACGGCGAGGAAGTCGTTGCCGTCGACCTTGATGCCGGGGAAGCCGTAGGCCAGCGCCTTGGCGGCGAACGGCAGGCGTTCGGGCGCGGCGAACCCGGCAAAGCTGGAAATTGCGTATTGGTTGTTCGTCACGCACAGGATCGTCGGCGCGCGATAGGCGGCGGCGAAGGTCATCGCCTCGTGGAAATCGCCCTCTGCCGTGGTGCCGTCACCGACGTAAGCCAGCGAAATCTTGGTGTCGTTCTTATAGGCCGACGCCATCGCCCAGCCCACGGCGTGGACGAAACGCACGCCCAGATTGCCGCTGATCGAGTAGAAATCATATGCCCGCGCCGAATGCAGGATAGGGAGCTGCTTGCCAGCCAGCGGGTCTTCCGCGTTGGAGAAGATCTGGTTGCAAAGCGTCGTCAGCGGATAGTTGCGCGCATGCAGCCACGCCAGGGCGCGATAGGTGGGGAAGAACATGTCCCCCTTGTCCAGCGCCATCGATTGCGCGGCGGCAATCGCCTCTTCGCCGGTCGATTTCATGTAAAAGCTGGTCTTGCCCTGCCGGTGCGCGCGGAACAGGCGGTCGTCGAAAGCGCGGGTCAGCATCATCGCGCGCAGGCCCTTGATCAGCGTGTCGGCAGACAGCTTCGGGTCCCACGGGCCGACCGCGGCATTCTCGTCGTCCAGCACGCGGATCAGCTCATAGGGCAGATCGCGCATCTCGGCTTCGGGCGCGGCAATGTCGGGGCGGCGCACGGCGCCTGCCTTGCCCCGGTTCACATGGCTGAAATCGACCTCCGTATCGGGCCGCGAAGGCGGCTCCGGGATATGGAGTTCGAGCCTGGGGAGGTTTGATCCCTTCACGTCGACATTCCTCTCACGCGTCTTGTTTTCTCATCTTCGTGCCTGCGAAAGCGGAAGAATGAAATTTTATAATCGTGAAATTATATTACCGTGTTTTCACGGCTTTTCCAAGGGATAAGCGCATGCAGGCGGTGAGAGTTCCGAGCCTGACGGGGCCGATCAAACGGCTTCGGGCGCGGGGCGCATCTCGAAACGGGCGCCCATGGTGGAGGGCGCGAGGCGCAGTTCCATATCATGCCGGATGGCGATGGCGCGGGCGAGCGCAAGGCCGAGCCCTGCGCCGCGGCTGTCGTGATTGCCGTGTTCCGCTCCGCGGCCAAAGCGGCGGAAGATGGTCTCGCGGAATTCCTCGGGAATACCGGGCCCATCATCGGCAACGATGATGCGCGGGCCATGGCGTACGATCAACCGAACGGTCCCGCCAGCGGGCACATATTTGAACGCATTGTCGAGGAGATTGGTGATGAGGCGCGATAGCTGGATCTCGTCACCCAGCATGGTCACGCCTTCCTCGGCCTCCAGCAGGAAATTATGGCCGGTTTCTTCCGCGCTGGCGCCGTAAAGATCGGCGATGCGGGTGGCGAGCGCGGTGAGATCGACCTGCTCCAGCCCGCGCGGATTACCGACATCGGCTTCGCTATGCGCGATGTCGAGAAGCGATTCCAGCGTGGCGACCACGCGGCGGATCTCGGCGCGGGCGTCGATCAGCCTTTCGGTGGTCTCCGGATCGGGGGTCTTCGCGGTTTCCTGCGCCTGGATCGCCTTTATCAGCCGATTGTCGAGATGCATCAGCGGGGTGCGCATCTCATGCGCGATCTGGTCGGTGGTATCGCGCTGGGCGCGCATCAGCCGGTCGAGACGGGTAAGCGCGGCACTGGAATGGCGCGTGACCTCGCCGATCTCGTCGCGCTCGGCATGGCCGGTGCCAAGCGCTGCCAGACGCTTCGGTTCGGGATGGCGGAAGGCGGCGTTGATCAGACGCACCCGCTTCGCCAGCCGGCGCGCCGTGATATAGCCGGTGACGCCCACCGCCAGCACGACGAACAATCCGCCCCCGACAAAGGCGAGGCCGATCTGGTTCACCTGCAGCAATTGCGTGCTCGTCTCCCTGGCGACGACCAGCATCAGCCCCGGCTCCAGCTCCAGCCGCCAGGCATAGGCCGGGACCCGGCCGGGCAGCACGATATCGCCGCCGATCTCGTCTTCGGGGATGGCGGGGATCGCAGCCAGATCGCCGGCGAGGCGGTTGCCGTCTTCATCGAGCAGCAGGTAATGCGTGGCCGAACCTGTGGGGGCGCGAATGCTGGCAGCATCCTCGATATAGACGACAAGCTCGTCCCGCCCGCGCTCCTCCAGAACGTCGGACAGGCGGTCCATCTCGTTATGGATCGCCCATCGGACGGTATCATCGCTGATCTGCTGGAACTTGGCCGTGACGATCCAGCCGAGGATGAGCACCACCGCGATCGAAATCGCGATCGCCCAGGCGACAAGCCGGGTGAAGATCGAATCGAAGAGGCCGGTGCGTTCCATCTGGGCCATGGCTCTATCCTGCCTTCAAGCCCTGCGCCAAGCGCACTTATCGCCCGTCAAGCAGGCGGTAGCCGGTGCCCCAGATCGTTTCCAGCGCAGGCGAGTTGAACCCGTCCTCAAGCTTCCGACGCAAGCGACCGATATTGACGTCGACGACATTGGTCTGCGGATCGAAGCTCATCTTCCAGACATCGCGCAGCAGCATTTCGCGCGTGACGACATCGCCCGCATTTTCGATCAGATAGCGGAACAGCTCGAATTCCTTCGGGCTTAAAGGCAGGTGCTTGCCCCCGCGAAAGGCGGTGCGTGCCTTTACATGGCATTCGAACGCGCCGTGGATGATCACCGCACTATGCGTCGCGCCCGATGCGCGTCGATGCAGCGCGCGCAGGCGTGCCAGCAGTTCGGCTGCCTCGAACGGTTTCGCCAGATAATCGTCCGCGCCTGCGTCCAGCCCTTCGGCCCGGTCGACCGTGCGGCCCAGCGCAGACAGCATCAGCACCGGCGTTCCGACGCCCGAATCGCGCAATTGCTTCACCACGGTCAGCCCATCGAAATCGGGCAGCATGCGGTCGAGGATGATGACATCGAAATCGCCCACGCCCGCCTGGCGCAGCCCGTCGGAGCCGGTGGCGGACCAGGTGATACGGTCGCCCGTCGCCTTGACCAGCTCTTGCAGGTCGGCGGCGGTGCGCTTGTCATCCTCGATATGCAGGATTTCAAGACCGCTGGCTGACATTCGTTGTATTCCCCCTACGACACGGGTCGATGTGCCACTGCCCCCTTTTTGGCGCAATACGCGGCAAAACCGATCCCGATGTGCCCGCCGACATTACTGCGGGCGCATTCCTAATGGGGCCACATTTGCCGTCAGGGAAATGACACGCGCTGTCATGGATTGGCCCGTCCCGAAATGGGAAGCTTTTTCAGCCCTCTAATCAGCCTGCGTCGATACGCCACAGGATCGCCTCCAGCCGCGCCTTCATCGCCGGATCGCGCGCTTCGGGCGCGGTCATGATCGCGCCGTCCAGAGCGGTGTCGATGGGTGAAGGCGCGCGCTGTGCCGGAAGGGCGGCCAGGAACCTGTCGATCGTGGCGAGCGCCAGCGCGCTATTGGCATGGAGCCGCGCGACGATTTCGGCGACATCGACATCGTGCCCATTGTCGCGCCAGCAGTCGTAATCGGTGACCATGCCCAGCATCGCATAGGGAAGCTCGGCTTCGCGGGCGAGCTTCGCTTCGGGAAGCGCGGTCATGTTCACCCCGTCGCCGCCCCATTGCCGGTACATGTGGCTTTCGGCGCGGGTGGAGAATTGCGGCCCCTCGATGATGACGCAGGTTCCGCCGCGCGCGCAGGTGCCGCCCGCTGCCTCCACCGCATCTGCCGCCATGGCGGCAAGGCGTGGGCATACGGGATCGGCCATCGGCACATGCGCGACCATGCCGGTGCCGAAAAAGCTCGCCTCGCGCCCGCCCGGCCCCGAATGGGTGCGGTCGATGAACTGGTCGAAAGCGACAAAATGCCCCGGCTCCAGCTCTTCACGCAGAGACCCGATGGCCGAAACGGCAAGGATGTCGGTGCAGCCTGCGCGTTTCAGCGCATCGATATTGGCGCGGGCATTGATGTCGCCCGGCGCGATGCGGTGCCCGCGTCCGTGGCGCGGCAGAAAGCGCAATTCGACATCGCCCAAGGAGCCGAACAGGATCTCGTCCGATGGCTCGCCAAAGGGAGAGCTGACCGGCAGCCACTCGCCATGCTCCAGCCCCTTTAGCCGATAGAGCCCCGATCCGCCGATGATTCCGATGGTCCATTTTCCCATGCCCGGCTCGATACGCGCATGTGGCAATGCTGGACAAGAGCGCGTTTCTCGTCTTGAGGGCATGCCATGAGCCGCTGGGATGAGCGATTGGCCGCAAGGCTGGACGAGCTGGATGCAAAGGGGCAGCGCCGTTCCTTGCGCGCCGCCGCGCTGATGCCGCACGGCCGCATGGTGCGGGACGGGCGCGAGGCTCTCGACTTTTCGAGCAATGATTACCTCGGCCTCGCACTGCATCCCATGCTGGGCCAGCGCGCTGCCGATTACGCCACGCTGTATGGCGCGGGATCGGGTGCGTCGCGGCTGGTGACGGGCACGCATGATGCGCATCTGGCGGTAGAGGCGCGGATCGCCGCGCTGAAGGGAACCGAGGCGGCGCTGCTGCTGGCCAGCGGATGGCAGGCGAATGCGGCATTGGTGCCGGCGCTGGTCAAGGCGGTGCCGGGCGCGGCGGTCTTCACCGACCGGCTGGTGCATGCCAGCATTCATCACGGCTGCGCGGCGGCTGGCGTGCGGCAGAAACGATTCCGCCATAACGATCTTGCGCATCTGGGTGAGCTGCTTGCCGCCGAGGCCGACGCCCCGGCGCGCATCGTGCTGACCGAAAGCGTGTTCTCCATGGACGGCGACCGCGCCGATTTGGCGGGGCTGGCCGCGCTGGCCCGCGAACATGACGCGCTGTTGGTGGTGGACGAAGCGCATGCGACCGGCGTGCTGGGGCCGGGCGGCGCGGGGCTGACGCATGGGATCGCGGATGTCGACATCGCCATGGGCACGTTTAGCAAGGCGCTGGGCGGATTTGGCGGCTATCTCGCCTGTTCGCAGGTGATGAAGGACTGGCTGGTCAATGCCTGCGGCGGCTTCATATTCACGACCGCGCCGCCGCCTGCCGTGCTGGGCGCGATCGACGCGGCGCTGGACCTGCTGCCGACTTTGGATGACGCGCGGGCGCATCTGCTTTCGCTGGGCGCGCAATTGCGTGCAGGGCTGGCGGGTCTTCGCATTGATTACGGCGCATCCACCACGCAGATCGTGCCCGCCATCATCGGCGATGAAGAGGATGCGCTGCGCATGTCGGCACAGCTGGAGGCGCGCGGCATGATCGCTGCCGCCATTCGCCCGCCCACCGTGCCCGCAGGGTCGAGCCGTCTGCGCATTGCGCTAAGGGCGGGGCACTCAGCCGAAGATGTCGATGCGCTGCTCTGCGCGCTGGAGGCCTGCCGGTGAAGCTGTTTGCGGTGCATGGCTGGGGCTTTGATGCTGCGGTCTGGGACAGGCTCGCCGATTGCCTGCCCGAATGGGAAGTGCTGCGCGCCGACCGGGGCTATTTCGGGGCGGCGGACTGGCCCGAGGTGGAGGGGCCGTGCATCGCAGTCACGCACAGCTTTGGCGCAATGGCTTTGCTGGCCCATCCGCCTGCCGGGTGTGCCGGGCTGGTCGCGATCAATGGCTTCGACCGCTTTACCGCCGATGGTGAAAGGCCCGGTGTCGCGCCCCGCGTGGTGACGCGCATGATGGCGCGTTTCGGCGCTAACCCGGCGGCAGTGCTAAAGGATTTTCGCAGCCGGATCGGTGTCAGCGATGCTGCCCCCGACCCCCAAAGTGGCCCGCTGTTGGCAGACCTTCGCGCCATGCGCGCCGATGATTGCAGCGCTGCGGTAAAGGGCTGGAAAATATTGGCTATCGACGGAGACGCAGACCCCCTGCTGCCAGCCGACATGCGCGCCGCGCAATTTGCTGCTGCCGCTGCCGAACGGCTCACGATCGGGGGCGCAGGCCACCTGCTGCCGATCACCCATGCCGCCGAATGCGCCGCCCATATCCGCCGCTTTGCCGAGGCCTTGTCATGAGCGCGAAAAGGCAGGCCGAGATCGCCCGAAGCTTTGGCGCGGCCAGCGATTATGCTGCGCAGGCCCGCATGCAGCGCATCGCGGCCGACATGCTGGCGCAGCGGGTCGCGGCCTTGGGGCTGGATGCGCCGCACCTGCTGGAGATTGGCTGCGGCACGGGGTTCCTGACCAGCGCCATGCGCATGCGCGGCATGGGCGGCGAATGGCTTGTCACCGACCTGTCCCCCGCGATGGTGGATCGCTGCCGGGAAACGATGGGCGACGATCCCGCGCTGCATTTTGCCCGCTTCGATGCTGCATCGGGCGATGCACCGTCGGGTGGACCGTTCGACATCGTCACCGCCAGCCTTGCCGTGCAATGGCTCGGCCCGCTGGAGCCGGTGGTGGAGCGCATGCTGGGCTGGTTGAAACCGGGCGGGCATCTGATCTTCAACACGCTTGGCAGCCGCACCTTTGCGGCATGGAACGCGGCGCTGGCACAGGCAGGCGCAAAGCCGGGCACGCTGCCGCTGGAGGATGCCGCCCATATCGCCGCCATCCGGCCCGACCTGCAGGCAGCGGCCACGCACATCGAATTGCTGCAAGAGGACCATGCCGACGCGCGCGCTTTCCTGTCGGCGCTGCGGGGCATCGGCGCGACCGTGCCCGCCCCCGGCCATCGCCCGGTATCAGCTGCCGCACTGCGCGGCGCGATGCGTCAGCTTGACGCGGATGCGCGGGAAGATGGCGTGGTGCGCATTGGCTATGAGCTTGTGACCTGCCATTACACGCGTCCCTTATGACCGACACCAAGCATCCCATCATCATCGTCGCCGGCACCGATACCGATGTCGGCAAGACTGTCTTTGCCGCCGCGCTGACCCATGCGTTGGGGGCCTATTACTGGAAGCCGGTGCAGGCGGGCTTTGACCCGGATGAGACAGGCCGCATGTGCAGCGATGGCGACCGTGCTGCGCGGCTAGGCGCGATCCCGGCAGAGCGGCGCGTGCCAGATGCCTATAGCCTGCAGACGCCCTGCTCCCCGCATCTGGCGGCAGAGATCGACGGGGTAGCAATCGACCCCGATGCGCTGGAATTGCCGCAGGTCGATGGGCCGCTGGTGGTGGAGATGGCGGGCGGGCTGATGGTGCCCCTCAATCGCGAAACAACCTTCCTCGACGTGATCGCCCGCTGGAACGCACCCGTCGTGCTGGTCGCGCGCACGAAACTTGGCACGATCAACCATAGCCTGCTGTCGATAGAGGCGCTGCGCCGCCGCGAGATACCGATCATCGGTATCGCCTTCATGGGCGAGGAAGTCGCCGACAGCGAGCGCACGATCTGCGAAATGGCGGGCGTGAAGCGGCTGGGCCGGATCGACCCGCTCGACCCGTTGACCCATGAATCGCTGGCAGCCGCCTTTGCGAAAACCTTCGATGCTGCAGATTTCGGGGGTGCAGCATGAGCGCTGTATGGCACCCCTTTACCCAGCACGGACTGGGCGAGGACTTTCCGCTGATCACCCGCGGTAAAGGCGCGGAATTATTCACCAAAGACGGCGGCGCGATCATCGACGCGATTTCGTCATGGTGGGTGACGACGCATGGCCACGGCGATCCGCGCATCGCAAAAGCGATTGCCGATCAGGCGCAGCAATTGGACCAGATCATCTTCGCCGGTTTCACCCATCAGCCAGCCGAAGACGTGGCGGCAGGCCTGCGCGCGATCATGCCCGAGAGCCTGACCCGCGTGTTCTTTTCCGATTCCGGTTCGACCAGCGTGGAAGTCGCGCTGAAGATGGCGCTAGGCTTCTGGACGCATAGGGGCGAAAGCCGAAGCCGCATCGTGGTGATGGACAACAGCTATCATGGCGACACCATCGGCGCGATGAGCGTGGGGGCGAGGGGCGTGTTTAACCAGCCTTATGATCCGCTGCTGTTCGACGTGACCTCGATCCCCTTTCCCGAAGGTGATGCCCAGCCCACGTTCGATGCGTTGGAAGCCGCCTGCCGCGATGGCGCCGCGGCCCTGATCGTGGAGCCGCTGGTGCTGGGCGCGGGCGGGATGAAGTTCTATTCGCCGCAGGTGCTGGCCGAAATGCGCGCGATCTGCGCGCGGCACGACACGCTTTTCATCGCGGACGAAGTGATGACCGGCTGGGGCCGCACCGGCACGCTGCTCGCGTGTGAGCAAGCGGGGGTGGTGCCCGACATTCTCTGCCTGTCGAAAGGGCTGACCGGCGGTGCGATCCCCTTGGCCGTCACCATGGCGAGCGAGCCGATCTTCGAGGCGCATCTGTCCACCGACCGGGCGAAGATGTTCTTCCATTCGTCGAGCTATACCGCAAACCCCATCGCCTGCGCCGCCGCCAATGCCAATCTCGCCATATGGCGCGAGGAGCCGGTGCTGGAGCGTGTCGCCACGCTCGCATCGCGGATGAAGGCGAGAGTGGACGCGCTGGGCGAGACGCTCCCGATCCGTAACGCCCGCATTTCGGGCGGGATCGCCGCATTCGAGATGGGTGAGGGCGATGGCTATATGGCTGGCGACGTGCCCGCGATGATGCGTCACTGCCTCGAACGGGGAGTTTTGCTGCGGCCATTGGGCAGCACGATCTATCTGATGCCTCCCTATTGCATAACCGAAGGCCAGCTCGACACCGTGTTCCAGGCCGTCGCAACGATCTGATCGCATGTCCCATCGCTGGACGCTCGCATCAGCCGACTCGCATTACTCCCGAAGATCAGTTGGAAGGGGGCGAGGGCGCACGTAAATTCCATCCTAGGTCGCGCCGGCTGGGAGAGCCGCAAGTCATCCGTGATGTGCGGCCTGCCAGCGAAGTGGATTTCCGGGGGGAATGAAATGCGCGTACTGCTTACAGGGTCGGACGGTTACATCGGGGCAATCGTCGGGCCAGACCTGATCGCCCATGGCTTCGAAGTCGTGGGTATCGATAATCGTTACTATAGCGCGGGCTGGCTTTACCCGTCGTCCGATCCGGTGCCCATGTCCTTTCGTAAGGATATTCGCGAGCTGACGGCGCATGATCTCGCCGGGTTCGATGCGGTGGTGCATCTGGCTGAACTGTCGAACGATCCGCTGGGGCAGCACGATCCGTTCATCACCTACAAGATCAATCACGCCGGATCGGTCAGCCTTGCCAAGGCCGCGCGCGAGGCCGGGATCAGGCGTTTCGTCTATACCTCGTCCTGCTCCGTCTATGGCGCGGCGGATGGTGAGAACGAGTACGTGGACGAGACCACGCCGCCCAATCCGCAGACCGCCTATGCCGAGTGCAAGGTGAAGGTGGAGGAAGACATTGGCGCGATGGCGGGGGATGATTTCGCGCCCTGCTTCCTGCGCAATGCGACCGCATACGGGGCCAGCCCGCGCATGCGTTTCGACATCGTGCTCAACAATCTGTGCGGCCATGCGAAGACATCGGGCAAGATCGTGCTGACCAGCGACGGATCGCCGTGGCGCCCGCTGGTGCATATCCGCGACATCGCGCAAGCCATCCGCATGTCGCTGCAGGCACCAGAGGAGGCGATCCGGGGCCAGATCTTCAACGTCGGCGATACCGATTCGAACTATCGCATCATCGAGGTGGCGCGCATCGTTTCGGAAACCTTCCCCGGTTGTGAGCTGATCGTGGGGCAGTCGGATGGCGACAACCGTTCCTACAAGGTCGGTTTCGACAAGATCGGCAAGGTGCTGCCCGGCTTCCAGTGCCAATGGGACGCGGAAAAAGGCGCGCGCCAGCTGCGCACATTGTTCGACGCGATCCACCTGTCGAAGGAAGATTTCGAGGCCGTGCCCTTCACCCGGTTGAAGAGCCTGCTCTTGAACAAGGAGCGTGAGCTACTCGATTCGGAACTGAGCTGGACGCTGCCTGCTGTTTGACAGGCCCGGCGGTCTAACGGGCTTCAGAGTTGGAGAGGGGGTGGGCGCGTCGCCATGCAATGGTGCGTGCCAGCCCTTCTTCCAGCGGAGTCTTTACCTGCCAGCCGGTCTCGGCATGGGTCTTGGCCATGTCGGCTGCGATCAGCGGTGCCTCGTTCGGGCGGTCTTCCAGCGCGCCGATCTTCAGCCGGTCTTCCGCATCCATCAGCGCGCCGACCTTGCGCGTCAGATCGCGCAGGGCGATGGCCTCGCCGCTGGCGATGTTGAACGCTCCGCCAGCACCCGCATCGCCCAGCGCGACCAGCCCGTTGCCGACATCGTCGCTCAATGAAAAATCGCGCTCGACCAGCCCCTGCGTCGTCTCCGCCGCCTTGCCCGCCAGCAACCTGTCGATGACAGAGGCGACAAGGCGGGAGCGGGCCTCGTGCGGGCCATAGAGGTAGAAGAGCCTCCCCCAAGCAAGCTGCATCCCCAGTGCATCGGCGCGTTTCAGCGCGCGGGTCGCAAGCTCGGCCTTGGCCCGGCCATAGATCGACGTGGGCGCGATCGGGGTGACATCTTCACGGCAGGGCGTTTCGCTGCGGCCATATTCGGCGCAGCTGCCGCAAGCGACGATCTGCTGCCCGCCTTCGGCCCAGAAGCTTTCGAACAGGTCCATGCCTGCATCGGTCCATGCCAGATTGTCCTCGGCATTCCATAATCCGCCGGGCCGGGTGCGGGCCCATGCGGTGTGGATCAGCATGTCGGGCCGGTGCCGCGCCATGGCAAGCCGCGTGGCGGCGGGGTCGAGCAGGTCGAATTTGTCCCATGCGATGCCGTCATCAGCGCCGGTGTCAAAGGGCGTGCCGATCGCCACCACCGGCCTGTGCTGCGCCCTTAAGGCGCGCAGCACGGCGCGGCCGACAAAGCCGCTTGCGCCGGTGACCATGACAACGCCCTTTTGCTGCAATTCATCTACCCCCTAGGATGGCGTTTTACCCCGCATGCTCCGCGCGCGGCGCTTGAAACGATAACCTGCATCGAAGAAAATCGGGCCTGAGGATTCGGGTTATTTCGCTTGGGGGGTAAGCGGTGAAAGTAGTCATTCTGGCAGGTGGTTTCGGTACTCGCATCAGCGAGGAAACGGCTATTCGTCCAAAACCGATGGTCGAGGTCGGCGGCAAGCCGATATTGTGGCATATCATGCGTCACTATGCTCATTACGGGCTCAAGGACTTCGTGATCTGCTGCGGTTACAAGGGTGAGGTGATCAAGGAATATTTCCTGCATTATCGCAGCCTGGCAAGCGATTTCACCATCGACATGGGTTCGGGTGACGTCACCTTTCACGCTCCTCCGGATGAGGACTGGAAGGTCACGCTGATCGATACCGGCCCTGATTCCATGACCGGCGGGCGGGTGCGGCGCGCGCGTCATGCCATCGGTAACGAACCGTTCTGCCTGACCTATGGCGACGGGCTTTCGAATGTGCCGATCGACCGCCTGCTCGACTTCCATCAAAAACAGGGCAAATGGGCCACCGTCACCGCCGTGCGCCAGCCGGGCCGTTTCGGCGCCCTGGGGATGAGCGAGGATGGCCACACCGTCACCGGCTTTCGCGAAAAGGGTGTGCATGACGGCGGCCATATCAATGGCGGCTTTTACGTGTGTCAGCCCGAGGTGATCGACCTGATCGAGGGCGATTCGACCATCTGGGAGCGCGGGCCGATGGAAAAGCTGGTCGAGCTGAATCAGCTGTCATCCTTCCGCCACGACGATTTCTGGCAGTGCATGGACACTTTGCGCGACAAGAGCGTGCTGGAGGAAATGTGGGCCAGCAATGACTGCCCGTGGCGCATTGTCTATGCGTCCTGATTGACGCGGCGATCCGCGGCGGCCTGCCCTCAATCGAAGCGGGCCCACGGATTGCCGCATGCCTCGGACAGTCCGAAGAATTCGATCGGCTCGTCGGATGAGCTGCGCGAGAACATGCTGGATGACAGCATGAAGCGCGTCGCCACGCGCCGGGTAAAGGAATGGAACGCGGCTTTCCCGTCCAGCGCGGCGGCCATGGCGGGAAAGCCCGCGACACTGCTCATCCAGACAAGCGGCTCGACCTTGGCCGAGGCTTCGTGCCCGCTGGCGTGATATTCGCGGCCAAAGGCGCTGGCGGCATCGGGCGCCAGCGGTTCTTCGGCAAGATAGTGACGCACCAGCGCGGCATAGAGCCGTTCCGCGCTGCCGCTCATCGCCAGTCCCCCGGCGCCGCCTGCGACCAGCACCGACATGCCGCCGCCGATCAATGCGCTTCTGCGTGAGATATTGATCATGCCTCCTGCCTCCACATCCGGTCTGCCGCGCGCAGCGACAATGCTGCGGCGCTGAGAGAAGGGTTCGCGCTGCCGGCGGTGGGGAAGATCGACGTTCCCACCACCACCAGATTGCGCGTCGAATGGGCGATGAGATCGCTGTCGATCACCGAGTTTTCGATATTGGTGCCCATGCGGCACGTGCCCTGCATATGGCCCAGGGTCGGCTTGATGACCGGCTTGCCCACCTCTTCCACGGGCAGGGCCGAGACGATACCGGGCAGGGCTTCCATCGCATGGTCGAGCGTGCGCATGGCAAAATCGGACCATGGCTTGAACCGGATGACCGGCCTGTCGCCGCCTTCGTCAAAGACGCCATTGTCGTAATCGAACAGGTCTTCGGCATAGACCTCCACCGGCAGGGTCTGGCGCCATCGGCCCGGCGGATCGAGCCGCAATCCCGGATAAAGGCTGTTGTCGAAGATATAGACCGCCGATCCGCGCGATGCGTCCCGCTCTTCCTGCAGCAGCGACAGGTTGAGCGCGGTGGCGGCGGTGCCCCCATCGAAATGATCCAGCCCGTCGAGCTTTACCTCGATGCGGGCCAGCATCTTCTCTCCGAAATAGCGGCCAAGCCCGTGCCCGCCGATCCCCGATCGCAGCATGATGAAGGGAGACTGCATCGCATTGGCGCCCATCACGCACAGGTCGCATTTCACGGTGTAGTCCCGGCCCGCATTGCTGAACTTCACCGATTTCACCACACCATCGGCGACGTCCAGCATCTCCACCGTGGATTTCAGGCAGATCGAGACGGCGGGATGCGAAAACACCGGCTGCATGCCGTTGAGCGCGGTGAACTTCGCCTCGGTCGGACAGAGATTGCAGGTGGAATTGGAACAGCACCGCCCCCGGCTGCCGACGGCGCGCGAAAGCTTGGCCGTGGGCATCGGATAGTGATGGTGGCCGGGCCGGGCGCGGATCATCTCATCGGCGGTGGTCAGGTGATGGGCCGGCTGCACATATTTCGTGCCGGGGTAGATCGCGTCCAGCTCGTCCGACCCTGCGATCATCATGGTCTGTTCGGCCTGCTGGTAGAACGGCACGAGATCGTCATAGCGGACCGGCCAGTCGGCCCCGACGCCGGTGCGGGTAAAGATATCGAAATCGCGCGGATGCAGCCGCGGCGTCAGGCCCCACCAGCAATTGGTCGACCCGCCAAGCCCGATGGTGAAATCCCATTCCTTGTCATTGCCGGCGCGCGCATAGACATCGGTTTTCTCGATGTCCGAATTCTCTTCAAATGCCAATTGCCAGTCGTGGCGATTATGACGCCCGCGTTCGAGCACCAGCACCCGGTCACCCGGCCTGTGTTCAAGGTATTTTTGCAGGAAGAATACCGCCCCGAAACCGGACCCGACGACGACTACGTCCCAATGTTCTGCCGCAGCATGCTGCGCTTCCACGAACTTCATCAACCGCCCCCTCTGCAGGTCGATGAAGGCCGATTTCCCCTTACTCGGCCTTCGTCATATCATTCCCTCGGGCGGCGATGTCGGAGGTGAAGACGAGAACCCCGTCCTCCGGCTTTTCGCCCGTATCGTATCGTGCGACCGTTTCGGCATCGAGCTGCTCTCCATCGCTGATGCGGCGGAAATCGCGTAGCGCGGTGCCGGTCGATTCGTTGTCGACATTGAGGGCGCCAATGCCCTCCTTCACATGCTGCGCATCCACGATGCGGAAATCGATGCTGAAACGGGTCATCCCCGTCACATTGTCCGACGTCGCATGCAGCTGGTTGGCAGAGAAGATCACCGCCCCGCCGACGGGCAGCACCACCTGCACCGCACCGGGATGGTCGAGCGGGCCGTGGGGCTGCGGAATGCCGCGCTTGTCCTCGCCCTGCTTGTGCTGCGCCGCCTTGGCGCGGCCATGTGCGTTCCAGCGGTAGATGTTGAAATCGGACGAGCTATTGTCGACGCCCGTCTCAACGTAATGCGGATAGAATTCCATCGAGCATTCCCGGCTCATCGGAAAGACCGGCATCCAGAACTGGATCTGCTGCATCGGCGCCGACCACCAGGTATCGCGGTGCGGCGGCTGTTTGTGCCCCACGCCCGATGTCAGATAGCCGTCGGACGACACCACCCGCATGCGCGGCACGTCAAGATAGGTGCGTTCCGGATCGAAGCCCAGCTCCGCCAGATAGAGCTTTTGCAGGCGGCGCGTTTCGGGGTCGTGGATGAAGCGCGGCTTCACGATGGCGGCGCGCTCCACGAATTCGTCGACCGACAATTCGTGCTGCGCGGTGCGCGGATCGTGGGGTGCGAACACTTCCTCGACCATGCGGCGGGCATGTTCGCACAGGGCCAGTCCCGCAGGCGTGGGCGGCAGCAGCGTGATCTGCCCGTCATAGATCGCCCTCTCCTCCGCCTCGATCCCGTTGTTGATACCAACGGTCACGGCCATCGAATGGCGATCGGCAGAGCGTTTGGTGGGCATTTACAGTGTCTCCGTCTTGAGGCGATGGGCAGCGACAGGCAGATATTGCGCTTCGGTTACGGCGCGAAGCAGCATGCCGGCGCCGGTCTTGGCCGCACGGCGCGGTTCGCGATAGCGCCACGCATTGGCGAGAAGATGGCGGCCATTGACCAGCTGCGCGCTTGACGCGTTAAGCTTGTCGCCATGCACGCCCTTTGCGCCATAGATCAGCATCTTGCGCGGGATGTCGCTGTATGAATTGATCAGCGCATCCATTTCCGTCTTGGGCGTCACGCCGCCATCGGCAAAGGCCTTGTATACCACGCCGGTGGCATGCGGGCGCGTATGCAGCATCACGATTTCATCGATGATCGCCGATTTATAGCACGGATCGGGCATGGTCACCGTCCAGATCCGGTCCATGCCCCAGCCCGATTGCACCTTTGCCATGCGCGGCATGAAGCTGCGCAGGTAATCGGTGTGGATCGCGGCGGCCATGCATTCCACGAAATTCGAATAGCGCAGCTTCGTGTGGGGGCAGTGAAGCAGGATCGAATAGCAGAAATAGCTGTCGTGATGGAGCGAGGGCTGGGCGACGCGCAGACCCTCCTCCTTGCAGATGTCGAAATAACGGTTCAGCGCGCCTTTTTCGAAAAGCACGTCGTCATCCATGAAGGCGATATAGCGATAATCGTCCATCACCTGCGGGTTCGCGGCGAGATAGCGATAGATGCTGTCCCACTTCGTACCCTTGTCGACAGAGAGTGGCAGGTCGCTGCCCTCTGCGATCGACGGATCGTCTTCCCATGTGCTGATCTGCAGGTCCCAGTTGCGATATTCATCCGCATCGAACCACTGCCGGTGCAGCGAGCTTTTCCCCGCACGGACAAAGACCAGATTTTCCCTCTTTGCGCTCATCCAAATTCCCCCCGGAATGTCTGAGTGGTGCAACCCAAAAGCGATATTCTATAATCTATCCAGAGCTTTACGCGCGGCATGCTCGCCACTGGTGAAGGCCTGGTCGGTCCAGATGTAACCCCAGTCGCCGAAGCGCCCGCAGTACCCCACACCGATCTCGTCGAGATATTCGTGAATCAACTTAACCGCTGCCGGGCGGTCGTGATCGAAGATGATGTTCGCGAAGGGCGCGACGATGGTGCTGGTGTGGATCACCTGGTCGCGCCCGTCGATCAGCCCGGATTCGAGAAGACCCGCGATCACCGGCTCGATATAGGTCTCGGGCGCCTGCGTCCTCGGCTTGTATTTCGGGCTGAAATAGACCTCTGCCTGCAATGCGCTGCACCCCTTGGGCGCGACATTGGGTGAGAAATTCGACGGGTAGGAGAGGCGCGTGAACGCGATCTCGTCGTCGTAGAAATAGGTCCAGTGCGCGTCGCGGACATGCGGCTTGGTCACGCCAACATTGACCAGCACGACTTCGGTGCAGGCAAGCTTCGATGCCGCCAGCTTTACGTCGTCGGGCGCGCCGTCGATCAGCGGGATCAGCTTGGGCAGCGGCGCCGAAGAGATCACCGCATCATAGCCGACCACGCGGCCATCAGACATGCGCAGCGTTTTTGCCTTGGGATCGATGCCGATAATCTCGGAATTGATCGCGACATTCGACCGCGCGCGGAAACCGTTCAGATAGCTGACGAAACCGCCATGCGTCGGATAGCGGAAATGATCGACGTAATGCACCTTGGGCGGCATCGGGTTCAGCGCGCCGGTCAGCATCTCACGCAGGGAAGGGCGATAGAGCCGCGGGCCGAGCCAGTCCGTCGTCAGGTTCTTCGCCTCGGTCGTGTGATATTTGCGCGTGTACTGGCCGGGAAAGGTTTTCGCGAAAGTCTTACCGAAAGCCGCCAGCAGCCATTGTTCGTAATCGGTGATCTTCGTTTCATCCACCGGCTCACGCGAAGCGGCGACGAAATCGTCGATGCAGTCGACGATCAGATCGGTCGGCAGGCCATTGAGATTGGTCTGGGCCGGATGGGTGATCCAGTGCCCCTTCCAATAATTGTCGACGCTGGCGCGCAGCTTTTCATATGTGCCACCGATCGAATCGGCGAACAGTTCCTGCAGCCGCTCATCCATGGTGAAGGAGATGTGCGGCCCTTCGTCGAACAGGAAACCGTCGTCATAGGCATGGGTCGAGGTATGACCGCCGTGGACGGGCCGTTTTTCATAGATGGTGACATCGGCGCTTTCCCCCGAAAGCGCGTGCGCCGCCCCGAAACCGGCGAAACCGGCCCCGATGATGGCGATATTCGGCTGGACCCCCACGCGTTACCTCAATCCTCGATTTTCGCCAGCGGCACCGGGGTCACGAACTTGCCGCCCCAGTCACGCACCGCACTCATTTGCTCCATGATCTCGTCCTTGAGATTCCAGGGCAGGATAAGCACGTAATCGGGCTTGGTGTTGAGGATCTCGGAAGGGTCCAGAATCGGGACGTGCACGCCGGGCAGCAGGCAGCCCTTTTTCGAGGGCGCCCGGTCGACGGTGTAATCGAGGAAATCGGCCCCGATCCCGCAATAATTCAGCAAAGTCACACCCTTGGCCGGAGCGCCATAACCGACGATGGTCTTCCCCTCGCGCTTCAGCTTGAGGCACATTTCCATCAGCGCCAGCTTCGTTTCCTGCACATCGGCGCGCCAGGCCTCGTAAACTTCGCGCCTGTCGAGGCCATATTCGGCTTCTTCGCCGCGCATCGCGTCCAAGGAGGCCTCGTCCGCTCGGCTCGATTCGGCGCGGCAGACGTAAAAGCGGACCGAGCCGCCATGGGTGGGCAGATTATCGACCGCAAAAACGCGCAGGCCCGCTGCGGCAAACAGCTTTTCCGCTGCCAGCAGCGAGAGATAGCTGAAATGCTCGTGATAGATCGTGTCGAACTGGCGGCCTTGCATCAGGCGCAAAAGATGCTGCACCTCGAATGTGGCGACGCCTTCGGGGTTCAGGATCGCCGCGATGCCGCGCACGAAATCATTGATGTCGGGCACATGGGCGAGGACATTGTTCGCGGTGACGAGGTCGGCCGTCCAGCCGCTCTTGGCCAGAGCCTGCCCGTAATTCTCGGTCATGAACTCGACCACGACCTCGATGCCCAGATCGCGCGCCTTTTGCGCGGGACCGGCGGTCGGCTCGACGCCAAGGCAGGGGATGCCCGCCTCCTTAACATATTGAAGCAGATAGCCATCGTTGCACGCAACCTCGACCACGCGGCTATCGGCATCCAGATCGAAACGTTCGATCATGTGGTCGACATAGGCTTTCGCATGGGCGAGCCACGTCGAGGAGTGCGAGGAGAAATAGGTGTAGTCGGCGCGGAAGATCGCATCGGCGGGCAGCACGTCGGCGGCCTGCGCCAGCCAGCAGGTGCCGCAAACGCTGACCTTCAGCGGGTATAGCGTTTCGGGCTGGCCCACCATGTCGGGCGTGATCAGGTCATTGGCGACAGGCGAATAGCCAAGATCGGCCAGCACGATGTCGAGCGGTTCGCCGCAATGGCGGCAGCACGGCTTTGCGGCCAAGTCGCCCTCCTCGCCGCCGGTCAGTTCGATCGCATTCTTGCCGGACCATTCGACATTCATGTCCAATTCCCCCTTTTCGCCCGTGGCCCACTTTCGCTCGCAATTGCGGGCGCCACATGGGCCTGGGCGCAATTCTTACCCCCGGTGCAAGGTGGAGATGGGCGCCGCCTGTTTGCGTCGATGCTTTCGCCACACGAACAAGTGCGCGGCGTCAGACGCTGACGAGCTACCAAATCCCCCTGGTCACCCCATGCGCAGCAGGCAATTCCCGCACTCTGCCGCGCATCTGCATTGGACGCTCTGGGGGGGATTCCCGCAAGGCGTTAATAGGTAGATAACCCTAAGGTAGCGGCCCGTGAGGGTGCTTCGGGATTCTGTCTAGAGATCCAGGATCTTGGTGGGATGCGCCCGCCCGCGGATCATGTCGGCAAAGGCCAGCAGATTGCCGCGAAGCCGTCCGCGCCGGTCGATCGTGGGTTCCGGCTTGATCGAGTGGGCGAGATTGGCCGCGACATTGCGCGCCATCAGTTCCCAGCCGTGATAGGACCCGATCGTCCCCTTCTTGCGAAGATAGACAATATTGGCGACCTGCGAATAGCCGAGGCGAAAGCCCGAGGTGCGCCCGCCGCGCGTACCCATGTGCACGCCGGTCATCTGTGCCGTGCGAATCATCGACCCGCGCCGCGCCAGCTGTTCGGAAAAATCGACATCTTCCTGCCAGCCATAAAGCGGCAGGTTCTCGTCGAAGGTCAGCCCCTCGCACGCGCTCATGCGGAAGGCCATGTTGCAGCCATACAGCCAGCTGGTCGGCTCATCCGCCTTGTCCGGGCGGAAATCGGGGGCATCCAGCATCGCGGCCGATTCTTCGAAAGTCAGCCCGCCGGTCTGCGCGCCATCGGCGACCAGCCAGCCGGTGAGGCCCACCAGCTTCGGATCGGCGGTGAACATCTTTTCCATCTTTTCGATGATGTCGTCGGAAACGACGAAGTCATCGTCGAAGAACACCACCACGTCGGCCTTGTCGCGCAGATGCGACAGCGCGACATTGCGCTGGCAGCACAGGCCCTTTTTATGGCTGATCACGGCGAGCGGCGGATGGGGCAGCTTGTCGAGACCCACGATGTCTTCCGGAGCCGCGCCCACCACGATGATGCCATCGGGCTTGCGCGTCTGGCGGTCGAAACGCTCGACCACCTGGCTCATGATCTTGGGCCGGCCGGTCGTGGCAATGGCGACGTGGATGCGCATCTGTGGGGGCTGCTCCGCAGTTCTCGATTAAAAAGGTGGTTCGCGGAGAATCCGCACCGCCAAGCCCCAAGATGCACAATCGCCTCGCTTTTCGCCATGCTTATAAGGGTTGAGGCCCCAAAGGGGTATCGCGATCCATCCCTTGGGCGCGGTGCAGCCGAAGGGGTGACGGAATCGGTTAATCCGGCGCGGCGTCATGTGCGCATGCCGCGACAAGCCGTGCGCTCTAGCCGTGGGGATTAATCCAGAGTGCCGCCGGGATAATGCGCAAAGTTAACCCGCAAAGCCTCAGGCACTGATATAAGCCAGCCCATTATCGGATCAGATTCAAGATTTCTCGAAAGGCAGGTTGCATGGCTCCGTTCCCCGTTCTGGTGACAGGTGGCGCAGGATATATCGGGAGCCACGCCGTGTTGGCGCTGGTCGATCGCGGCTGGCCGGTGGTGGTGCTTGACGATCTGTCGACCGGCTTTCGCTGGGCCGTGCCCGATGGCGTCCCGTTCTATGAGGGCGATGTCGTCGACACCGATCTGGTCAAGCGGATCTTCGAAGAGCAAAAGATCGGTGCCATCATGCATTTCGCCGGATCGATCATCGTGCCCGAATCGGTCGAAAACCCGCTGAAGTATTACGACAATAACACGGGCAAGAGCCGCACGCTGATCCAGGCGGCGGTCGAATCGGGTATCCCGCACTTCATCTTCAGCTCCACCGCCAGCGTCTATGGCGAGGCGGAGGCGAAGCCCTTGTCGGAAGACGAACCGCTGGCCCCGTTCAATCCCTATGCCATGTCAAAGGCCATGACCGAGCGCGTGCTGGCCGACACCGCCAAGGCGCATGACATGAACTATTGCGTGCTGCGTTACTTCAACGTGGCGGGCGCGGACCCCGAGGCGCGCAGTGGCCAGTCCGGCGTGGGCTCGACCCATCTCATCAAGGTCGCGCTGGAAGCGGCTTTGGGCAAACGCAGCGAAGTGGCCGTGTTCGGGCAGGATTATGCCACCCGCGACGGCACCGGCATCCGCGACTATATCCATGTCAGCGATCTTGCCGCCGCCCATGTCCATGCGCTGGAGGCCCTGATCGCTCAGCCTGCGCGCAATCTCACCATGAACGTGGGCTATGCGAAGGGTTTTTCGGTGCTGGAAGTGCTGGACGCGGTCGACAAGGTCGTCGGAAAGCCGGTCCCGCGCCGCATGGAAGGCCGCCGCGCGGGCGATGTCTCGGCGCTGCTGGCCGATAATTCGAAGCTGCTCGCCACTACGCCATGGCAGCCGCAGTTCGACAATCTGGAGCAGATCATTACCGATGCCCTGCGTTGGGAGACCAAGCTGCAGGCGATCCGGGAATCGGAAAGCCAGACCGAAAACGCCTGATTCGCGTCGTTCCGGCAAACTCCGGGTGCAATCCCGGCTTGACTCGAATCCCTGTGGCCCCTAACGGGCCAGCCTTGAATTTCGCCCGCCCGCGCCCATTTGATGGCGCAGCAGGCGGGGCATGATACTGACATCGGAACATTGACATGAAGATTCGCAACAGCCTCAAGTCGCTGAAGAACCGTCATCGCGACAACCGCGTGATCCGCCGTCGCGGCCGCACCTATGTGATCAACAAGACCGTTCGCAAGTTCAAAGCCCGCCAGGGCTGAGGCTGCACCGCGGTTCCGCCCGGGGGCGGGCTGCGAACGGCCGTCTTCTGCGCTTCCGGTCCTCACGATCCATAGATCGCCCAGATTTCTTTGGGTTTTGGGGTCCGGTTCTCGAAGCCAGCCATTCTCGCTCCACCCCGACCAGAACCGCGCCGCACCCTCCCGCCGACACTTTCGGCGCGTTTGAATCTGATGACCCAGCAACCCGTCCGCAACGTCACCTTTGACGTCGGGCGGGTTCTGTTTTGCTGGGACATGCGTATTCTGTTCGAGCGACTCGTCGACGATCCGGCAGAGCTGGAATTCGTCCTGACCCATGTCGTCACCGAGGAGTGGCACTACCAGCATGACGCGGGCCGCGCGCTGGATGACATGGTCGCCGAGCGCAAGATCCTCTTCCCGCAGCACGGCGCGGTGATCGATGCCTACGCCACCCGCTTCCTCGAAACGATTCCCGGGCCGGTGCCCGGTTCGATCCCTATCGTGGAAGAGCTGGACGCGAGCGGCATGCCTTTGTTCGCGATCACCAATTTCGCCGATCTGTTCTGGAAACAGTTCCGCCCGACCCAGCCCGTTTTCGACCGGTTCCGCGACATCGTCGTGTCCGGCACCGAAAAACTGGCGAAACCGGGCGAGGAAATCTTCGACCTTGCCGCCAGCCGATTCGGCGTGGACCCGGCCGAAACGCTGTTCATCGACGATAATGCCGCCAATATCGCCACGGCCCGGCGGCTGGGCTGGCAGGTGCATCACTTCACCGATGCCGCCACGCTTCGTTCCGACCTGTCGGAGCGGGGATTGGTCGCGGCCTGATCTTCCCTGTCGGTCCGCGCCGCGCTAGACGAACACCGCGATGACCCGCTTTACCGTCAATGACCGCCCGGTCCATTTCCTGATGGACCCGGAAACGCCGCTCCTTTGGGCGCTGCGCGATGCGGCCAATCTGACCGGAACCAAATATGGCTGCGGCAATGGCGATTGCGGGTCCTGCACCGTCATTATCGATGGTGAGGCGATCCGGTCATGCCTTGTATCGCTTGCCGATGTCGAAGGCCGCTTCGTCACCACGATCGAGGCGATCTCCCCCGACCGTTCGCATCCCGTGCAGCAGGCGCTGGTTGCCGAAGGCGCGATCCAGTGCGGCTTTTGCACGCCCGGCGTTGTCATGGCGGGCGCGGCCCTGCTGGCGAAGAATCCCCGCGCGGGGCGCGAACAGATATCCGAAGCGGTGAAGAACCTGTGCCCCTGCGGCGCGGGCCCGCGCATCATTCGCGCCATCGAACGCGCAGGCCGTGCCATGCGCCGACGCGAAACCATACAGAGCCTGCCCGCATCCGGCATCGACCCGGCCACTGCGGCGCAGGACGTTCCGGCCATCAGCGCCGACACCCCCCAGACACCAGCGGAGAGCGAAGAATGAAGGCCACCATCTGGCACAACCCGAAATGCGGCACGTCGCGAAAGACGCTCGCCATCCTGGAGGAAACGCCGGGTGTCGAGGTCGAAGTGGTCGAATATCTGAAGAACCCGCCCAGCGCGGCCAAGCTGGCGCAGCTTTACAAGGATGCCGGTATCACCCCGCAGGCGGGCCTGCGCATGCGCGGCACCGATGCGGCCGAACGCGGCTTGCCGGATGCGGATGACGCCACCGTGCTGGCCGCGATGGAGGCCGAGCCCATCCTGATCGAACGCCCGCTGGTCGAGACCGACAAGGGCGCGCGCCTGTGCCGTCCGCAGGAAAAGGTGCAGGAAATCCTGTAATGCATCTGCAATCCCGGCCTGCCATCGCCTGTGGCGAAAATGGCCGGTGAAACTTGCAATGCAGCCGAAGGTTTGCCACCCCGGCGCGCAGTCAATTCAAGCGGCCTCGCGAGGACACGAAGATTTCATGAGTGGTACCGAACTGGCGCGCAAATCCGCCGTCACGCGCGCAAAGCGCCGGCTGGAAGACAAGCTTGGCCCGTGGGCCGTCTTCTTCAAGGGTTTCGTGCAGCACCCGGTGATGGTCGGCTCGATCATCCCGTCCTCGCGCTTTACCATCAATCGCATGCTCTCGCGCACTGACTGGGACCGCTGTAAGCTGTTCGTCGAATATGGTCCGGGCGTCGGCACGTTCTGCCAGCCTGTGCTTGACCGCCTGCGCCCCGATGGCGCGCTGATCGTGATCGACACCAACCCGCTCTATATCGATTACCTGAACCGCACGATCCACGATCCGCGCTTTACCGCGGTTCTGGGCAGCGCCGCCGATGTCGAGACGATCATCAAGGACCATGGCCACGATGGGGCGGATTACATCCTGTCGGGCCTGCCGTTCTCGACTCTGCCCGATGGCATTGGTCCCGCGATCGTGGATGGTACGCACAAGGTGCTGCGCCCGGGCGGCGCGTTCCTGGTCTATCAATTCTCGGCCGCGGCACGCGATTTCATGGCGAAGAAGTTCGAGCGCATCGATTCCGATTTCGAACCGCTGAACATCCTGCCGTGCAAGCTGTTCTGGGGCCACAAGGACTGACCCCGGCGGCGCAAGGCGATCAGCCTTTCGGCTTCAATTGCGCCCATGCCGCCGTCAGCACGGCAGTCGAGATCAGCGAGAAGATCGCGGCGATCAGGCTGCCCATCACCGCCGATACGATCTTGCCCGCCAGCTGCCCGCCCAGCACGATGGCGATGGCCGCCGGAATGCTGGTCGCGACCAGATAGATCACCGTATTGGCCAGCAGCAGCAGCAGGAAGAACCCCAGCAGCCGCCCGGCATTGCCCCGGCTCATCTGCCAGCTTTTCATGATCGCCTCGAACGGGTTTCTCAGCCCCTCTCCAGCCAGCACGGGCGCGATCAGCAATGTGCGCGCATAGATCCACGCGGCAAAGACCAGCGCGCCGATCAGCCCGACGCCC
Source organism: Croceicoccus mobilis (assembly GCF_001661965.1). Taxonomy (GTDB): domain Bacteria; phylum Pseudomonadota; class Alphaproteobacteria; order Sphingomonadales; family Sphingomonadaceae; genus Croceicoccus; species Croceicoccus mobilis. Next base: position 597,182 of record NZ_LYWZ01000022.1, on the reverse strand, counting down.
GCCAGCGCCTGCCCGCCCAGCGAAAAGGGCACCATGATCAGCAGCATGCCCAGCCCGACGCCTGCCACCACGACCAGCTGCGCCGCGATCAGCGAGGGGAGCGCCTTGAGCCCGCGCTGAAGCGCTTCGCCCACCGTGGGGCGGTCACGCCCTGTAATCAGCACGATCATCGCCAGCATGCCCATGCCGATCGCGATCAGCCCGATCAGCCAGACCGGCCACCAGCTGGACAGTATGGCAAGGATCGCCTCGGCCTGCGCGTCCTCTTCCAGACCGGCGGGCGGTTCGGGAATCAGGAAGGCGATGACCAGTTGCGGCAGCAGGAAAAACAGGCCCGCGATAACGGTCAAAAGCTCGCGATTGGCCTTGATGATGGCGACCGCGCTGGTCCAGGCGGCGCCCGCGTCGAAACGCGGCATTCCGGGCGGCGGGGAAGAGGGCTTTACGGGGGGAACGCTCATGCCTCTTGATTGGCATGACGTTTCGTTCCACGCAACGCGCATGGCGAGCCAGACACAGAATTCACCATCCATCCCCGCCGGTATCGAATGGCGCGTGAGCGGCGCTCAGGTCCCTTATCGCGAGGCGCTGGCGGAAATGCAGGAGCGCAATGGCGCGATTCATAAAGGTGAGGCGAAGGAGCTGATCTGGCTGCTCGAACATCCGCCCGTCTATACCGCGGGCACTAGCGCGAAGGATGCCGACCTCCTCGACCCGCGGTTCGACGTGGTGGAAGCCGGGCGCGGCGGGCAGTTCACCTATCACGGGCCGGGGCAGCGGATCGGCTATGTCCTGCTTGACCTGTCACAGCGCGCGCGCGACGTGCGCGGTTTTGTCCATGCGCTGGAAGGCTGGGTGATCGACGCGCTTGCCGATTTCGGGATCGAGTGCTGGCGGGCCGAGGGGCGCGTCGGCATCTGGACGCGCGACATCGACGGGGGCGAAGCGAAAATCGGCGCCATCGGGGTGCGCGTGCGGCGCTGGGTCACCATGCACGGCTTTTCGGTCAATATCGCGCCCGATATTTCCCATTTCACCGGCATCGTGCCCTGCGGCATCAGCGAATATGGCGTGACCAGCATGGAACGGCTGGGCAAACCCGCGACCATGGCCGAATTCGACGAGGCGCTGCTGCGCCATGCACCATCTTTCCTTGCCGCGCTGGACCGCGCCTGCCCCAGGGACTAGCCATCAAGCCATGCGAATCACCGGAAAATCCCTGCTCGTCACCTCCATCCTTGCGTTGTCCCTGTCCGCCTGCGGCGACACGGCAGAGCGAGCCGAGAACGACACCCGCGAAGCCGAGGGCGAAGTGCTGGAAGGATCGATCAGCGACGAGATGATCCCGCTGGATCAGCTCCGTTCCGAAGGCGATATGGAAGAGCCGGAAGCTGCCGAGGGTGAGGCTGGCGCCGCTCCCGCAGCCGACGAACCGGCCGCGCAGGCAGAGCCCGACGCAGCCGTGCCCGGCGAGGGCTAGGACCCGGTCGGACCACGCCGCCATGCATGATGCGTTGAGCGGCACGCCTCGCAGGCGTTTCGCCATTGGCCCGATGGCGATGCTGATCGCGGGCAATGCCGCGCTGGCGCTTGGCCCGTGGCTTGTCCGCATTGCCGATACAGGGCCCGTCGCCGCGGGTTTCTGGCGGCTGGCGCTGGCCTTTCCCGTCATCCTCGTTCTTGCGCTTCGCGAAGAGCGGGCGGGGTTTGCGCATATCGGGCGCGCAGGGATCGCGCTGATGGTGCTGGCCGGGCTGTTCTTCGCCGCCGATCTTGCCAGCTGGCACATCGGGATAGAGCGCACTCGCATGGGCAATGCCGCGCTCTTCGGCAATTCGGGCAGCGTTATCCTGATGGTCTGGGGCCTGTTCGTCGCATGGCGCAGGCCGCATCATTTCGAATTGCTTGCCATAACCGCTGCGATCGGCGGGGCGCTGATCCTTTTGGATGGCTCACTGGCCATTTCCCGGCAGAACCTGATCGGCGATCTGTTCAGCCTGGCCGCAGGCATCTTCTATGCGGGCTATCTCCTCGCGCTGCGATCCGTGCGGCCGCATCTGGGACCATGGCAATTGCTGGCGGTCACCGGGATCACCGGCGCGCCGGTCCTGCTTGTGATCGCCCTGATGCTGGGCGAACGGATCCTGCCGCATGAATGGAGCGCCCTGTTCCTGCTAGCCCTGTCGAGCCAGATGGTGGGGCAGGGGCTGCTGATCCGCGCATTGGGCTGGTTCAGCCCGCTGGTGATCGGCGTCTCGCTGCTGACCGAGCCGGCGGTCGCAGCGCTGATCGGTCATGTTTTCTTTGACGAAGTGCTGTCAGCGATGGACATGCTGGGCATGGCGATGGTCGCATCGGCGCTGGTGCTGGCGCGGCTTTCAGAAACCGCGCCGGGGCGCAAAAGGATTTAAGCGAGCGCCTTTTTCCACTCCGCGTGGCGGCGGCGCACATCCTCGATGTTGGGGCCGGTCAGCTCCTCCTCCGCCTGTTGCAGCAGGCGGTCGCCTTCGCGCATCAGCACTGTGCGACGGCCCGGATCGGTAACGGCGAGATAACAGTTCTCCAGCGCATCATACATCGACATCGCGGCCTTACGGCTGGTCGCGACGGCAGAGCGGGCGGAACCGAAGCCGGCTGCGACATAATCGGCGAAATCATGGGTGATCGGAACGACATCGCGCTCGTCGCGATCGACGGCCTCGTCATTGGCGGATTCGCGCAGGATACGCGTGCCCAGTTCCGCCGTGGCCGCGCCAATCCAATGCAGCGCGGTGACAGCGGTGAAGGGATCGTTGATCCCCGGCGACAGGGCGCGCAGCGCGATCTCGACCAGCTCGTCCAGCAGGAAGCGCAAATCCTGCGTCGGAGTCCTGAGGCCTGAAAGGACGAAGCAGTCGCGTACTCTCTTGCCAATCTCATCGGGGTCGTCCGCGCCGATGATCCGCAGCAGCGGGCGCGGCGGGTGGACAAAATCGCCGGCCTCGACCTCCATCACGATGCGGACGTCTTTTTCCTCTGCGATCTCCTCCAGCCCGTCGAAATCGATGATCTCGATATAGCCTGCACGCTCCACATTCACCGGCTCTCCGCCCGACGTATCGGGCTGTTCGCCATCGCAGCCTTCATGCGGAAAGCGGCGCTGGACCTGTTTGATCAGGCGCTTGCCAATGTCTTCGAGCACGGTGTTGATGCGGATGGAATCGGGAACATGGTTGAGGAAATAGACCAGCATCCCGATCGCGCCGAGCATCATGGCCGTGGCGACCAGCAGAGACAGCTGCGGCGTGAACCCCGGTGCCGAATCCGATGCACCCAGAATGACCGGGGCCTCATCCTCTCGCCGCACGACACGCAGCACCATCACCGTGTAGACGAAGGTGCTGATAAAAGTGGCCAGAGCGAGCTGGTTACCCTTGTCCTCCATGAAATTGGTAAGGAGGCGCGGGCCATAGGTCCCGCTGGCGTATGACACCGCGACGATCGTGATGGAAAAGACCGTGGCCGCGACCCCGATGGTGGAGCCTGCGATGACCTGCAGCATGTCGCTTGCCCCGCCGGGCCGTGCAGGCACCAGCCATGACACATGGCTGAGCACATCGGTCATCGGCCCCCGGTCCAGCGCGATCGTCCCCAAAGCGAGGAAAAAGGCAAGGATCGAGAACAGCGCCGGATAGAACCAATAGCTGGCGTTAATCCGGCCCCACAAGGACAGAAGACGGGCGGTCATGCCCGACAAAACGCATCAGCGCGCGATTGGTGCCGTTTAGCGGCCCTGTTCGGATCCCGCCTCGAAAATACCGGTTTCGCGAAGGCCCGTGCTGTCGGCGCGGGCGCGATACATGCCCGGCGTGTTGAAGGCGAAGGCGGTAGTCCCATCGGGCGCGGCGACGATCACGCCGCCGGTGCCGCCCAGATCGCCGACCTCGCCGATAACATGGGCGGCGGCGGTCGGCGCGTCCTCGCCTGCAAAGCGCATGCGGGCGCAGATCTGATGCGCGACGCCCAGCCGGATGAAATATTCGCCCGCGCCAGTCGCCGATACCGCGCAGGCCCGGTCGTCGGCATAGGTGCCTGCTCCGATAATGGGGGAATCGCCGATCCGGTCCCAGCGCTTGCCGGTCAGCCCGCCGGTGGAGGTGGCGGCGGCGACATGGCCGTCTGAATCCACCGCGACAGCGCCGACGGTGCCATATTTGAGATCTGCGTCGAACCATTCCTCGCCCGCGGCGAGGCGGCTCATGAACTCCTCCCACTGGCGGTGGCGTTCGGGGGTGGAGAAATAGGAGGGGTCGACCTGTTCCAGCTCCTGCTCCCGCGCGAACTGGTTGGCCCCGTCGTTCGAGAGCAGCACATGCGGGCTGTTTTCCATCACCGCGCGGGCGACCAGGACGGGATTCTTCGTGGAGGTGATGCCGGTGACTGCGCCTGCGGCCCGCGTCGTGCCGTCCATGATCGCGGCATCCAGCTCGTTCGTGCCGTCGAAGGTGAAGACCGCGCCGCGCCCGGCGTTGAAATGGGGATCGTCCTCCAGCACCATGACGGCGGCTTCCACCGCATCCATCGCGGTTCCGCCCGCTTCCAGCACCTTCGTGCCCGCCTCCAGCGCAGCGTCGAGCGCGGCGTGATAGGAGGCCTGCCCTTCCTCGTTCAGCCGTTCGCGGGTGAGGGTGCCTGCGCCGCCATGGATGGCGATCGACCAGCGGGGGGATTGGGTCATGTCATTGTCCTGTGCCTGAGTAGGCGCGGCCCCTAACGCCAATGCGATGCCGATGATAGCTCTTGCGAATCTTGTCATCGCCGACTCCCCCGAACCTGTGTGCCGGGCTTACGCCCGCCCGAGATCGCCCTTGCCGATCGTCCCGCTCGCCATCTCGATCATCTTGTCGAGGCTTTGCTTGGCTTTCAGGCGCAGCCCTTCCTCGATCTCGATCCGCGGCTCCAGGTCGCGCAGGGCGAGGTAGAGCTTCTCCATCGTGTTCAGCGCCATGTAGGGGCAGATGTTGCAGTTGCAGTTGCCGTCCGCCCCCGGCGCGCCGATGAAGGTCTTTTCGGGAAGCGCCGTTTCCATCTGGTGGATGATATGCGGCTCGGTCGCGACGATCAGCGTGTCGCCTTCCATCGTCTTCGCATATTGCAGGATGCCGCTGGTGGAACCCACGTAATCGGCATGGTCGACGATATGCGGCGGGCATTCGGGGTGCGCGGCGATGGGCGCGTCCGGATGCTGTTCCTTCAACTTCAGAAGCTCGGTCTCGGAAAAAGCCTCGTGCACGATGCACACGCCCGGCCACAGCAGCATGTCGCGGTCGAACTTGCGGTTGAGATAGCCGCCCAGATGCCGGTCGGGGCCGAAGATGATCTTCTGGTCCTTCGGGATCTGGGCAAGGATCGTTTCGGCGCTGGAGCTGGTGACGATCACGTCGGACAGAGCCTTCACCTCGGTCGAGCAGTTGATATAGGTGAGCGCGATATGGTCCGGGTGCCGTTCGCGGAAAGCCTTGAACTTTTCGGGCGGGCAGGAATCCTCAAGGCTGCAACCGGCGTCCAGATCAGGGAGGACCACGATCTTCTCGGGGCTCAGGATCTTGGCGGTGTCGGCCATGAATTTCACGCCGCAAAAGGCGATGACATCGGCATCGGTCGCGGCCGCCTTTTTCGAAAGCTCCAGCGAATCGCCGACGAAATCGGCGAGGTCCTGCAATTCCGGCTTCTGGTAATAATGCGCGAGGATCACGGCGTTGCGTTCCTTGCGCAGCCGCTCGATCTCGGCGCGAAGGTCGAGGCCGGACAGGTTTTCGCGAGGTTGGGCAGTCATTCAGGCGCTCCAGAGGCAAGTTTTCTTTGAAGTCCAGATGGACGCGCCAGCGCGCAAGTGCAAGGAGCGTGCGCAAGTGCAAGGACTTGGGTCCGGTTGCTCCGCCGGCAGTTACATCGCAAAGCCGGGCGGCAGGAACGCTTCCATCGGTCGCTCGGCCCCCGGCGTCCCGGCAAGGAAGTCGCGCGTGAAGGCGATGCCGAATTCGGAATAGGCGACCAGATCGGCCAGCCCCTGCGCCACCAGCAGCGCCCCTGCACCCCACAGCCAGGCCGGATGCACGCGCCCGGTCTTTACCAGGTCGCGGATCATGCCGATGATCGGCCATATCAGCACCACCAGCACCATGATCCGCCACGCATAGGGGATCATCAGCGGCAGCGGGATCAACCGCCCCAGCCCCGGCCCCGACAAAACCGCAAAGCCCATCAGCATCAGCCGCCGGTGCCAGCCCGAATAGCGGCGCGACTTCAACGCGGCAAAGGTCAGCCCGGCGAACAGCAGCAGGTGCACGGGGTTCGAAAACAGGAATTCATTCTGGTCGAAGAAGAAAGGCCCGCCATTGCGCCGCATCACCACGACCATAAGCCAGATGCCCAGCACCACCATCACCGGCACCAGCCCGGCCGAGATCATGCCGAGCCGGGCATGCAGCGCCCTGTTATCGGCTGCGATCAGCCCGCTCTGCGTGATGAAAAGGCCGGTCCAGGCGAAGAACGCGATGCCATGGGCATGATAGATCAGCGGCACGGCAAGGCTCGATCGCCCCATCGCGAAATTCAGCGAAAAGCCCGCGACGATGGTGATCGCGATGGCCAGCGCGAGATAGAAAAAGAACTTTCGCTCCGCGATTTCGCGCGTGCGCGCATCCCCGTTCGCCACAGTGGTCGTTGCCACTTCCCTCTCCCCGTTTTTCTCCGACCCTTGGGCGTTCAATACTACGGTCTTGGGGGGAAGGGAAATATCAGTCGGTCAGCCGCCAATGGTCGTTGGTCGAACAGACGGTCCCGCGCGTTTCCAGATCGACGAGATGGGCCATCACCGACATGCCGGCTGCGCCGACCAGCCGGGAATCGAGGCCGACATACATCGCCTGCACCAGCTCGGGGATCGTCTTCGCGCCGGTACCCAGTTGCTTCAGGATCTGGCGCTCGCGCTGGCGGCGGTGGCCGATCATACCGCGCACCAGCTGGCGCGGGTTGGTGACCGGCGCACCATGGGCGGGGTAATAGATGCGGTCCTCGCGTTCATGCAGCTTTTCCATTGACGCCATGTATTGCGCCATGTCGCCATCGGGCGGGATCACCACCGTGGTCGACCAGCCCATGACATGGTCGCCGGTGAACATCGCGCCGGTTTCCTCCAGCGCGAAGCACAGATGGTTCGATGTATGCCCCGGCGTGGCGATGGCGGTCAGCGTCCAGCCATCGCCTTTGAGCTGTTCGCCATCGGCCAATACGCGGTCGGGTGCATAGCTGTCGTCAAATGGCGCATCGCCGCGTGGCCCGATGCTGTCGAGCGCCAACGCCGCGCAGCCGATAACCGGCGCTCCGGTCGCCTGTGCCAGCGGTGCGGCCAGCGGCGAATGGTCGCGGTGGGTATGGGTGCACAGAATCGCCGCGACCTTGCGGTCTCCGATGGCGGCGATCAGCGCGTCCAGATGCTCATCCTCGTTCGGGCCGGGGTCGATGACGGCGACATCGCTGCCCGCGCCGACCAGATAGGTCTGCGTCCCATGCAGGGTAAAGGCGCTGGGATTATCCGCGAGCACGCGCGCGACCAGCGGTTCAAGCTCTATCGCGGTGCCGACGGGCGGGGCGGGTTGGTCCTTGGAAGCCATGAAGGCGATATGGAGAGCCGGGCCTACTCTGTCGACCCGTGACCAAGTGCTCGGCAGGCCGGATCCTTCATCACGCGGATCGTGCGCAGCCGCGGGGCGAGCCCGTCGAAGAGCTGCAATTGCCCCCATTGCGGATCGCCCAGCGCCGAAACGCCATCCAGCGCGATGCGGATCGCCATCATCGCGGCCATGCTGCCCGCCATGCCGGTAAAGGCGCCCAAGACGCCATCGGCGGCGCAGGTGTCGCAATCCTCGGCGTCGAAGGCGTCGCCGACCCAGCAGCGATAGCAGGGCTGATCGGGCAGGTGCCCCGCGAAATTGGCGGTCTGCGCCTGAAAGCGCCCGACCGCCGCGCTGGTGAGCGGGATGCCGAGCGCGGTCGCGGCGTCGGATACGGCAAGGCGAGTCGCGAAATTGTCGCAGCCGTCGAGTATCTGTCCGGTGTCGCTGATCAGGTCCCGCACATTACCGGCGTCGATCCGCGCCCGGACGGGAATGACGTCGAGCGCGGGGTCGAATCGCCGAACCCAATCGGCGGCGGCCTTCGCCTTGGGCGCGCCGATGTCGCTTTCGGTATAGATGGTCTGACGCTGGAGATTGCTCGCCTCGACCACGTCATCGTCGATGATGGTCAATTTTCCGATGCCTGCCGCCGCCAGATACTGGATCGCAGGCGCGCCGATGCCGCCTGCGCCCACCACCAGCACATGCGATGCCGCCAGCCGCGCCTGCCCCGCGCCGCCGATTTCGGGCAGGACGATATGGCGGGCGAATCGCTCCAGCCTTTCGGGGTTTGCCAGCGGATCCTGAATGGAGCGCGGGTCTGAATTCGTGTCGGTCATTGCATCCGCCCTTGCCGTGCGCGCCGCGCAAGGGCAAGGGGGCGCGGCAGTGCAGCGCAGCCGCGCGCGAATCCTTGACGATTCGCAGATCGGCCGCTATGCGCCGCGCTTTCTCGCGAGGAACACCCGTTTCGTCGGCTGATTTCGCGCGCGATTTCAAACGGAATTATCGGGCTGCTGATCAAATCAGACGGGCAGCCGCCAACCAATGGCTGCCCACAGCCGAAAAGGAAGTAAGACATGGCCAATACGCCGCAGGCGCGTAAGCGCATCCGCCGCAACGAGCGGCGCGCCGAAATCAACGGCAACCGCATGAGCCGCATCCGCAGCTTCGTGAAGAAGGTCGAAAGCGCGATCGACGCTGGCGACAAGGAAGCTGCCAGCACCGCGCTCGCTTCGGCACAGCCCGAACTGGCTCGCGGCGTTGCTCGCGGCGTGATGCACAAGAACACCGCATCGCGTAAGATGAGCCGCCTGACCAAGCGCGTCGCCGCTCTGTAAATTCGAGCTTTCCGATCGCATGGCGCGCAGGCCCCCTGGGGCCGCGCCGCGATTCAGGGCACGGATCGGAAAACCCCGTCACCGGCTTGTCCGGTGGCGGGGTTTTCGCATGCCAGCCGTTCGCGAGAGCGGATTTGGCGACGCAGCGGGCGGGCCCCATCTGGCGACTGTTCGGATGGCAGCTTCCGCGCGACTTCTGCTCTTTGGCGATTCGGACTGATTCGGTCCGAATCGGGTATCGATCTTGCCGATTTGGGACCGGGCGTTGCGATGCCGACAGTCTATGTTGCATCGCAGCATGGCCGGGCCATTCTGTTTTGCACTGCAATATCGACGCAATTCCCACGATTCGCGGGGGGTGCGGCCCGAAAATCGGCGCGATTCAGCCGTTTAAGTGGGAAGCGCAGCATTTCTGCGGCCTTGCACGAGTCAACACGCATTATTTCAGATTTTTTACGCCTCAACCCTTGCCGCTCAGCCATCCACAGTCTTAGAAAAATGGCACGCCGGTCGGGATCGCGATCGGCATCAATGGACACAGCAGATTCATCTTCCTGCCGTTAGAAGGGGGCGGCGGAGGACCGGTGGTTTTTGTCATTTATAGACGATTATGCCGGTAGCGGGAATTGCAATGGTCAGGACGGGATCGGAGCACAAGATAGTGATGGGACGAACGGGGGCTGGCTCGCTGGCGGGGAACAAGGCCGTATCGCAGGGTGAATTGGCGCGTAACGGTATGAATGATAAAGCGAGCGAAATGATGGAAGAAGAACGTGAAGCCCTCGCGGCCGATTGGGCCGATATCTGCGTGGGGCTTCGCAAGGACCTCGGCCAGCAGCTGTATGGCCAGTGGATTCGCCCGGTGGAACTGGGCAATTTCTGCCGTGAGACCGGCACGCTGGATCTCTACCTGCCGACCGAATTCTCTGCGAACTGGGTGAACGACCGTTTCGCCGACCGCTTGTCGCTCGCGTGGAAGATCGCGCGCAGCGAAGTGCGGAACGTGCGCATCTCGGTCCATCCCGGTCGCCGCAAGCTGCCCGACATCCATGTCGGTCCGGCCGCGGCCAATGATCACACGCCGCAGCCGACCAATCCGGCCGATGCAATCGCGGAACTGGGCAGCGCGGGTCTCGATCCTTCGCTGACCTTCGCGACCTTCGTGACGGGTGAAGGCAATGTGCTCGCTTATAATGCCGCGCAGCGCATGGCAGCATCCGAAACGCCGCAGTTCTCGCCGCTGTATCTGAAGGCCGCGACGGGGCAGGGCAAGACGCATCTCCTCCACGCGATCGGCCACCAGTTCGCCGCCGCGAAACCGGGCAGCCGCATCTTCTACTGCTCGGCCGAGCGTTTCATGGTCGAGTTCGTGCAGGCTTTGCGCCAGAACCAGATGATAGAGTTCAAGTCGCGCCTGCGCGGTTTCGACATGCTGCTGGTCGATGACATCCAGTTCATCATCGGCAAGGCCAGCGCTCAGGAAGAGCTGCTCTACACGATCGATGCGCTGCTCGCCGAAGGCAAGCGGCTGGGCTTTGCCGCCGACCGCGCACCTCAGGCGCTGGACGGGGTGGAGCCGCGCCTCTTGTCGCGCCTGTCGATGGGTCTGGTCGCCGATATCCAGGCTGCCGACATCGATCTTCGCCGCAAGATCCTCGAACATCGCCTGACGCGTTTCACGTCGAATGACGTGCCCGACGATGTGATCGAGTTTCTGGCCCGCACCATCAGCCGCAACGTGCGTGAACTCGTCGGCGGCCTCAACAAGCTGATCGCCTATGCGCAGCTGACCGGCCAGCCGGTTTCGCTGAACCTTGCCGAAGAGCAGCTGACCGACATTCTTTCGGCCAATCGCCGCCGCATCACCATCGACGAGATCCAGCGCACGGTCTGCCAGTTCTACCGGCTCGACCGCAGCGAGATGGCATCGAAGCGCCGCGCGCGCGCCGTGGTCCGTCCGCGTCAGGTGGCGATGTATCTCGCCAAGGTGCTGACCCCGCGAAGCTACCCTGAAATCGGGCGCAAGTTCGGCGGCCGCGACCATTCGACCGTGATCCACGCCGTGCGCCTGATCGAGGATCTGCGCGCCCGCGACGCTGACATGGATGGCGATGTGCGTTCGCTGCTGCGCCAGCTGGAAAGCTGATCGATCTAGTCACATGAAAACCGATAAGGGCGGTGCTCGCAAAGCGCGGGTGCCGCCCTTATATATTGGCCCGCATGCCTGAACTTCCCGAAGTAGAGACGACGATTCGCGGCCTTGCCGGATTTCTGGAAGGCGAGACGATCGCCCGCGCCCGCGTCAATCGTCCGGATCTGCGCCGCCCGTTCCCGCCCGATCTGGTGCAGGTGCTGACGGGCGCAAAGGTCACCCATCTGTCGCGCCGCGCCAAATATGGCCTCATCCATCTCGACCGGCAGCAGGCGATGATCTTCCACCTTGGCATGAGCGGGCGCTGGCGGATCGATCCCGAAGAGATCGGCAAGCATGACCATCTGGTGCTGGAGACAGGTGCAGGCCATGTGTTGGCCCTGAACGATGCCCGCCGTTTCGGCTCGGTCGATCTGGTGGATGAGGCGGCGCTGGACCAGTTCGCACCCTTTGCCGCGATAGGGCCGGAACCGCTTGGCCCCGATCTCACGCCGCAGCACCTGAAACGCGCCTTTGCGGGCAAGATCACGGCAGTCAAAGTGGCGCTGCTCGACCAGCGCCTCGTCGCCGGGCTGGGCAATATCTATGTGTGCGAGGCTTTGCACCGCGCCGGGATCCGCCCGGACAAGCCGGCGGGCGCCGTCAGCCTGCCAAAGCTGAAGCTGCTTGTTCCCGCGATCCGCGATGTGCTCAATGAATCCATCGCGGCGGGCGGATCGTCGATGCGCGATTATGCCAAACCCGATGGCGAGCTGGGCTATTTCGCCACCAGCTGGCGCGTCTATGGCCGCGAGGGACAGCCCTGCCATTGCGGCGGCACGGTCGAGCGTTTTGTCCAAGGCGGACGCTCCACATTCTGGTGCCGCAAATGCCAGAAATAAAAGCCGCCTCTTTTCCTTTGCCTGAGCGATAGAAGGCCCTAAACCGCCAGCCATGACCACGGACAGCAGCCCCGATACCGCCACCGCCTCCTTCGGCTATGAAGAAATCCCGGCAGAAGAGAAAATCGTGCGCGTCGGCGCCGTCTTCTCGGGCGTGGCGAAGAAATACGACATCATGAACGATGCGATGTCGGGCGGCATGCACCGGCTCTGGAAGGATCGCTTCGTGCGCCGGGTGAAGCCGCGTGCGGGTGAACGCATTCTCGACATGGCGGGCGGCACGGGCGACATCGCCTTTCGCATGGCGCCATCGGGGGCCGAAATCACCGTTTCGGACATCAACCAGGACATGCTCGACGTCGGGCTTGAGCGAGCGGTGAAAAAGGGGCTGACCGATTTCGTCTGGTCCTGCCAGAACGCCGAGGAGCTGAACTTCCCGGATCGCCAGTTCGACGCCTATACCATCGCATTCGGTATCCGGAACGTCACCCATATCGACCGCGCATTGGCTGAGGCCTATCGCGTCTTGAAGCATGGCGGGCGCTTCTTCTGCCTTGAGTTTTCGACCACGACATGGCCGGGGTTCAAGGAAGTCTACGACAATTACTCGCACAAGCTCGTGCCGCAGATCGGCAAGATGATCGCAGGGGATGAAGACAGCTATCGCTATCTCATCGAATCGATCCGCCGTTTCCCGCCCATGCCCGAATTCGAAGCCATGATCCGCAAGGCCGGCTTTGTTCAGACGAGGGTGGAGCCGATCATGGGCGGCCTTGTCGCGATCCATTCGGGCTGGAAGATCTGATACAGCCGTGACCAGACCCGCAACGCATATCTGGCGCCTTGGCAAATGGGCGCGCACGCTGGCGCGATATGGCGCGCTGCGCGGGATCGAGCGCGATCCCAACACGCCGCTGCCCGTAAAGCGCCTGATCAGCATCTTCAGCCTGTTCACGGTGAAGCAGCGCGACCCCGATTACGCCGCCGCCTTCCAGAAAATCGGTCCCGCCGCGATCAAGTTCGGCCAGACGCTGGCAACCCGCCCCGACCTTGTCAGCGAGGACGCGGTCAAGAACCTGCTCTCGCTGCAGGACAGCCTGCCGCCGGTCGATTTCGAGGCGATCAAGAGGCAGATCGAGACGAGCTTCGAGCGCCCGATCGAGGATCTGTACGACAGCATCGACCCTGTGCCCGTGGGCGCGGCGTCGATCGCACAGGTGCACAAGGCGATTACCACCGATGGCCGCACCGTTGCGGTCAAGGTGCTGCGCCCCGGCATACGCGAGCAGTTCAACCGCGATATTGAGACCTATGAATGGGCCGCCGCCCATCTGGAGGGGCTGGGCGGTGAAGCCAAACGCCTGCGCCCGCGCCTCACCATCGCCAATTTCAAACGCTGGACCAGCCGTGAGCTGGACCTGCGGCGCGAGGCGGCATCGGCGAGCGAGCTGGCCCAGTCCATGACCGCGGTGCCCGGTTTTCGCGTGCCGGATATCGACTGGGACCGCACCAATGGCCGCGTGATGACGATCGAATGGATCGACGGGCTGAAACTGTCGGACCGCGAAGGGCTGCGCGCAGCAGGCCACAATCTCCCTGATCTGGCGCAGCGGCTGGTACTGGCGTTTTTGCGTCAGGCGATCAGCGGCGGGTTCTTCCATGCCGATATGCACCAGGGGAACCTGTTCGTCGATGCCGACGGCACCATCGTCGCCATCGATTTCGGCATCATGGGCCGCATCGACCGCCGCGCCCGCGCATGGCTGGCCGAGATTCTATACGGCCTGACCACCGGCAATTACCGCCGCGTGGCCGAGATTCATTTCGAGGCGCAATATGTGCCCAGCCACCATTCGGTCGACGATTTTGCCACCGCTTTGCGCGCCGTGGGCGAACCGATGCGCGGCAAGCCGGTATCCGAACTTTCGGTCGGTCAGATGCTGGACGGATTATTCGCCATCACCCGCGATTTCGACATGCAGACACAGCCGCACCTGCTGCTCCTGCAAAAGACGATGGTCATGGTCGAAGGGCTGGCGACATCATTGGATCCCGGCATCAACCTGTGGGATACGGCAGCGCCTTTCGTGAAGGAATGGATCCGGGACGAACTTGGCCCCGAATCCTTTATCGCCGACCGCATCCGCAAGGATACCGAGACGCTGCTCAGGATCCCCGACCTCGTCCGCCGGATCGAAGAACAATTTCCCGCCCGCGGCGGCGCCCCCGAACCGCCGCCTTTGCCCGAGGTCGAGCTGGTCTGGGAAAGGAAGGCGAGAAAAGCCGGGAGCGGCGGTTCTCTCTTCCCCTATCTCGTCAGCGCGGCGGTTGGCGCAGCGGCAGTCTATGGCGCTGTATTCGCAGGCTGGATCGGCTAGGCTGCGGCCATGGGCAAGAAAGTTCTCCTCATCATCGGTGGCGGCATCGCGGCCTATAAGGCGTGCGAACTCGTCCGCCTGATCCGTAAAGGCGGGGGCGAGGTGACCTGCGTCGTCACGGAAAGCGGGCAGCAGTTCGTGACCCCGATGACGCTGGCGGCGCTGTCGGAAAATCCCGTCTACACCACGCTCTGGGACCTGAAGAACGAGGCCGAGATGGGCCATATCCAGCTCAGCCGGGAGGCCGATCTGGTGGTGGTGTGCCCCGCGACCGCGAACCTGATGGCGAAGATGGCTGGCGGCATTGCCGATGATCTTGCCACCACGCTGCTGCTGGCGACGGATAAGCCCGTGCTGGCCGTTCCAGCCATGAACGTGCGCATGTGGGAGCATCCAGCAACCCAGCGCAATGTGAAGCAGCTTCGCGCCGATGGCATCACGGTCATGGAGCCCGACGAAGGCCCGATGGCTTGCGGCGAATTCGGTGCAGGCCGCCTGCCCGATCCCGCCGCCATCTGGCAGGCGATCAGCAGTTTTGGCACGGCCGACCCTCTGGCGGGACAGCCCGATTTTGCGGGAGAAAACCATCGGTCGTTGCATGGCCGCCATGTGCTGGTGACCGCTGGCCCCACGCATGAACCCATCGACCCGGTGCGCTATATCGCCAACCGGTCGAGCGGGAAGCAGGGCTTTGCCATTGCCGCTGCCGCCGCTGCCGCTGGTGCGCGGGTCACCTTGGTCGCGGGGCCGGTGCATCTGGAAACGCCGCCGGGAGTCGATCGCTATGACGTCGAATCCGCGCGCGAAATGCTGGACGCGGTGAATGGGGCACTGCCCGCCGATGTCGCCATCATGGTCGCCGCTGTCGCCGACTGGCGCGCCGCCGATACCGCCGGGCAAAAGATCAAGAAGGACGGATCGGGCGAGGTGCCGCCGCTTTCCCTGGCCGAGAACCCGGACATCTTGAAAAGCGTGGCCGCATCGCCTGCGCGCCCGCACCTGCTGATCGGTTTTGCCGCCGAAACCCATGACGTCGTCGCCCATGCGCAGGCCAAGCGCACCCGCAAGGGCGCCGACTGGATCGTTGCCAATGACGTGTCGGGTGACGTGATGGGCGGCGATGCCAATACGGTCCATCTCGTCACGGCGAGCGGGGTGGAAGACTGGCAGCCCATGCCCAAGGGCGAGGTCGCACATGCGCTGGTCGAGCGCATCGCCAGCCATTGCATGAAGGAAGAGCGATGAAACCGCATGAGCCTGTTCCCGTTCCCGTGATGCGGCTTCCCGGAAACGACGATTTGCCGCTCCCCAGCTATGCCACCGATGGCGCGGCGGGGATGGATGTGGTCTCTGCCGAGGACCGGATCATCAATCCCGGCGAACGCGTGGCGGTGGCGACCGGCCTCGCCATGGCGATCCCCGAAGGATACGAAATCCAGATCCGTCCCCGTTCGGGGCTGGCGCTAAAGCACGGGATCACCGTGCCCAATACGCCGGGCACCATCGATTCCGACTATCGCGGCGAGCTGAAGGTCATCCTGATCAACCACGGCATGGAGCCATACGAGGTCGCGCGCGGTGACCGCATCGCGCAGGCGGTGCTGGCCCCGGTGGTGCAGGCCAGCTGGCTTAAGGTCGAGCATCTCGACGACACAAAGCGCGGGGCACGGGGCTTTGGCTCCACCGGTTTCGGCGCGGCCAGCGTCGACCCCATCGACAAGGGGCATGGCTGAACGCCATTCCTGACGCGAAGATGAAAAGACCCGGCAAGCACAAGGCCTGCCGGGTCTTTTCACTTATGTTTTTCAAAAAAGCCCGACCGTCCCTCAATGATCCGATCGCCCAAGGGGGACAGGGCAAAATATCTCAACGGCCGGGCAGGAACAGGAACGGGTGTGGCCTCTGCAATGGAGCCCGCCCCTGCGGGGAAACGCACCGCCCCTGAGACGGCGCGCTTCAAAACTTCAACGTCTGATCAGTCGACGCGTTTCACTTTTTTCGCGCGATCTTCCGGTGCGATGGAAATGCGCAGCGTCTCACCCGAATTGCCCGGGAAATCGGTGAACATCGCATCGACGAGATTCGGCACGAGATATTGCAGGCGATTGGAGCGCGAGACCGCTTCGGCCTTGCCTTCGAACAGCCGTTCACCCGTGGCGCGGCGGTCGATCTTGAGGTCGATGCCGCTGGTATAGACGGTTACGCTGTCGATATCCGGGCCGCGGCTGAAGAACGGATCGTACCAGCCATAACCCCATGCCGAGCTGCGATAGAAGCGGCGACCGTAATAGCCGCGATACCACGGATCATAGAACGGATCGCGAGAGAAGGCCGAGGTGAAGATCTTTTCGCGGCCATCGTCGACACCATAGTCGAAGCGCACCAGCAGGTCGGCGGTTTCGGGCGAAGCCTGCGTATAGCCCAGCCCTGCCATCTCTTCCTCGACATAATCGGCGTAGGTCGCGAATTCGAGACCGCCCGTCAGCGCCGGATCGTCGGCGACGACGGCGAAAGTCTTGCCGTCAGGCGCGGGAAGCTGCGCCTGAAAGCGCGAGACATCGGCCTGAAACGGCGTGGCGCAGGCGGCGACGCCCGCGATCAGCAGCGGCGCGGCAATCAGCTTGGCCCATCGCGTGACGGACTTGGGGGACCAGCGGGAATTCATGGACGAAGCCTCCGAAAAATCGCTTGGACGTTCGCGGCAGACTGATCGTCAAAGCTGATAACAGGCTGACAGAAACAACGCGAAACGCCGCAGATATTGCACATCTTGTAGCGATTCGGGGCTGAATGTCAGTTGAATGTTTGTAACAGCCCCGCGCCTTTCCCGTGGCATTCCATTAACTTAGCGCAATAGCCCCAATGCACTATAAGCATTCGCCAGCGTCGGTGCGGCTGCTTCGCGGGCACGGAAGGCCCCTCGGGCAAGAATCGCGTCGATCTGCTCTTCGTCTTTCTTCAACTCGTTGAAGCGTTCGGAGATGGGGCGCAGATGCTCCACCAGCAATTCGGCCAGCGCCGGCTTGAACTTGCCGAAACCCTCGCCGCCGAATTCGGCCAGCACGTCGGCGACCGATTTCTCCGCGACCGAGGCGTAGATCGAAACGAGGTTCAGCGCCTCGGGACGGCCTTCCAGCCCCTTGGCCTCAGACGGCAGCGGTTCGGGGTCGGTCTTCGCCTTCTTGATCTTTTTCAGCATGGTATCGGGATCGTCGTTCAGATTGATCCGGCTCATTTCCGAAGGATCGGATTTGCTCATCTTGGCCGTGCCGTCGCGCAGGCTCATGATCCGCGCCGCTTCGGGCGGGATCATCGGGTCGGGCAGGGTAAAGACCGGATCTTCTTCAGAAGCGAAGTCATTGTTGAACTTTTGCGCGATGTCGCGGGCCAGCTCCAGATGCTGCTTCTGGTCCTCGCCCACCGGAACATGCGTCGCCTGATACAACAGCACGTCGGCAGCCTGCAGCACCGGATAGGTAAACAGCGCGACGCTTGCCCCTTCGCGGTTCTTGCCCGACTTGTCCTTGAATTGGGTCATGCGGTTCATCCAGCCCATGCGGGCGGTGCCGTTCAAAAGCCATTGCAGCTCTGCATGCGCGGGCACTTGCGCCTGGTTGAAGACGGCGGACTTGTTCGCGTCCACGCCGCAGGCAATGACGGCGGCGGCAATCTCACGCGTGGCACCGGCCAGCTGCGATGCATCATGCGGCATCGAGATCGCGTGCAGATCGGCGATGAAGAAGAAGCATTCGCCGCCCTCTGCCGTCACCTGTTCCTGCAGGCGCACCCAGTTGCGGATCGCGCCGAGGTAATTGCCGAGGTGGAGATTGCCGGTGGGCTGGATGCCCGAAACGATACGCATGAATGCTGCCTCTTTGGCCTTATTCGGAAGGTCTGGCGGTTTTCGCCGCCCGCTTGCGCCGTAGCTGCGCGATGAGGTCCTTGTCGATAGCGCCGATGATCCACGCGACCGCAAAGAACACGATGGCCCCTGCGCCCACCAGCACGGCCAGCGACCAGACCCGTTCGACGACGCTGGCGCCATAGCGATCCGCCATCAGCGGCACCAGCAGCCAGAGCACCGCGCCCATCGCCGCGCTGGCGATGATCTGCCGCCCGATCCGGCCCGCCAGCTTCCACGTGAAATGGAACCAGCCCCGCGCCTGCAAGATGGTGTAGAGCGTCAGCACGTTGAGCGTCGAGGTGAACGCCGTCGCGCCTGCCAGCCCGACGATGCCGTAACGCGGCACGACATAGAAATTGATCGCGATATTCACGATCAGCGCACCGCCCGCGATCCAGACCGGGGTCTTGGTATCCTCCCGGCTGAAGAAGGCGGGCTGAAACACCTTGACCAGCACATAGGCGGGAAGCCCCGCGACCAGCGCCATGACGATCTGGCCCATGATGAGGCCATCGGTTGCGGTCATCTTGCCGCCGACGAAAAAAGCGGTGGTGAACGCAGGCGCGCAGATCGCCAGCGCCGCGGCGGCGGGCAGGGTGAGCAGGGTCGCCATCTCCACCGCATTGGCCTGCAGGCGCTGCGCTTCACGAGTGTCGCCGGTCTGGATATGGCGCGCCAGCATCGGCAGGATCGCGGTGCCCAGCGCAATGCCGACAATGCCCAGCGGCATCTGGTTCAGCCGGTCCGCCAGCTTCAGCAGCGTCAGCGATCCCTGCGGCAGGCTGGTCGCGAAAAACGTGTCGACGAACTGGCTGATCTGATAGATCCCCGCGCCAAAGGTGGCGGGCAGGATCAGCATGCCCAGCCGCTTGACCTCGGGCGTGAAACGCGGGCGGGTGATGCGCAGATGAACCCCCGCCTTGCGAACGGCCCAGGCCATATAGGACAGCTGCGCAACGCCTGCCGCCGGAACCGAAATGGCCAGCGCGGTGGCGATCGCCGCCTCGCTCCCCCCGGTGTGGCCGATATAGAACCCAGCGCCCAATCCGGTGATCAGCACGATATTGAGGAGAACCGGCACGAACGCGCCGGGCGCGAATTTCGACCGCGCGTTCAAGAGCCCCGACAGCATTGCGACAAGGCTGACGAGGCCAAGATAGGGAAAGGTGATGGTCGAAAGCGTCACCGCCAGTTCGAACTTCCCCGGCACCTCCTGGTATTCGCGGGCCAGCAGCCACACGATCCCCGGCATCGCCAGCATGGCAAGCGCGGAAAAACCCAGAAGCACCCAGACGAACACGGCCAGCGTGTCATTGGCAAAACGGTTCGCCGCCTCCTCGCCTTCATCCGAATGGAGGCGGCGCGAATACATCGGGACAAAAGCGACCGAAAACGCGCCTTCGGCAAACAGGCGGCGGAAGGTGTTGGGCAGGATGAAGGCGAGCTGGAACGCGTCAGCGGCCGCGCCTGCACCCAGCACGCGGGCGAGCAGCATGTCGCGCGCGAATCCGAACACGCGCGACAATGCGGTCAGCCCGCCGATCGTGCCGACGTTCTTGACGAGGCTCATGTGCCCGGCCCGTCAGTGCGTGGGATCAGGCTTCGCCCATCGGCTGGCCGGCGGCGGCCTGCTGCTGGCGGCGCTGTTCCATCTGCTGCTGGTAGAGCCCTGCGAAATCGATCGGATCGAGCAGCAGCGGCGGATAGCCCGCATCGCGCACGGCGTCCGAAACGATTCGGCGCACGAAGGGGAACAGGATGCGCGGTGCCTCGGCATAGAGGAAGGCGTGGCCCTGTGCTTCGGGCACGTTGCGCATGCCGATGAGGCCGCAATAGGTGAGCTCGATGATATAGACCGTGCCCTGCGCCGTCTTGGACGTGATCACGACCTTCAGCGCGACCTCGCTCACTTCCTCGTCGATGCCGGTGGCATTGATGTTGAACTGGACATCCAGCTCGTGCTGGTCGGTCCACTGATAGCTCTTGGGCGAATTCGGGTTCTCGACCGAAAAGTCCTTAACGTACTGGGAAATAAGACCGATCGCGGGGGAAGTGTCCGCGCCATTGCCCGCATGCGGGTCGCCCGCGCCGCCAGCAGGTCCATTGCCAAGGTCGGTGAGGATGTTGCCTTCGTCGGCCATGATGCTCTTTCGTGTCTGAGAAACCGGAATTTGCGGCAAGCCGCCACATGGCTGCGGCGCGTAGCACCGCGCGCACGCATGGGCAACAGCGGGGGTGCGCAGCTCTGCCCGTTGGGCGGGAACAACACGGCTTTCGGCGGATTGCCATGGTCACGGGATGTTCACCCCGTTTGTATATTTGTGTTTCGTTCCTATTTCAGGCACGTTCGCTTTTTCGCCGGAATCATCCGGTTTCATACTAGACTACGGATGGATCACTCGTGATCGTCGAAATCGTAATCCTCGCCATGATCGCCGCCTTTCTGGGGCTGCGCCTCTATTCCGTCCTTGGCCGCCGGGCCGAGCATGAGGAGGAGATGCTGGGCCGCATGTCGCATTCGCCCGAGGCGCCGCAATCGCCGCGCGCCGAAACCGGCGATGCCAGCGGACAGCCGGGCGAACGATCGGTTCCGGGTCTGGAACGTGCGCTTGCCAATATTCCCGTCGGCGCGCAGGCCGCCGTGCGCGAAATCGCGCAGGCCGACCGTCGCTTTTCTCCCTTTGCCTTTATCGAGGGGTCAAAGGCTGCTTACGGCATGATCCTCGAAGCGTTCTGGAAGGGCGACCGCGAGACATTGAACGAGCTGTGCGACGATGACGTCTATGCCAGCTTCGCTTCGGCCATCGACGCGCGCGAGGCAGCGGGTGAGACCAATCACAACCGCCTGATCCGTATCGAGGAAGCCGAGATCGTCGGCGCCGACTTCGAGTCGCCGATGGCGCGCATCACCGTGCGCTTCGTCGCCGACATCGCTGCCCTGACCAAGGACAAGGACGGCAATATGATCGCCGGCTCGCTGGACGATGCGGTGCAGTCGCGCGATGTCTGGACTTTCAGCCGCAAGGTCACCGCGATGCGCCCCGACTGGCTGCTCGACGAAACCGACGAAGGCTGATCCCGCATACCGGGGGGAGAGTACCCGTGCCCTTCCTCCATCTGCGCGCGCGTCTGCTGGTCGCCATGGCCACCGGGGTCGCCGTTGCATCCTGCGCGCCGCCGCCGGAGCCTGCCCCACCTCCTGAACCGACCAATGCGCTGGAAGCCGGGGTTGCCATTGCGCCTGCGCTCAACCCTGCCGCACTGCCGCCCACCGATGCCGCCGCCGCTCTGGCAAGCTTTGTCGAGAGCTGCCCGAAACTGCTGACCCGCACCGATGCAAGCGCCCTGACGCAGGCCGCCGACTGGAAGCTTGCCTGCGATGCCGCCGCGATCTGGCCTGCCGCCAAGGCGCGCGATTTCTTCTCCGGCTATTTCACGCCTGTTCTGGTGGAGGGCGGCGAAGGCTTCCTCACTGGCTATTTCGAACCGCAGATCGCGGGCGTGAAAGTCAGGGCCGAGGGATTCGACGTGCCGGTTTATGGCATGCCAGGCGATCTGGTCCGCCAGCCCGACTACAATGGCGAGGGCCGTGCCCCGCTGGGCCGCGTGACCGAGGATGGCGGCTTCACCTATTATTACGAACGGTCCGAGATCGAGGCGGGCGCGATCGAGGGGAAGGCCCCGGTCATCGCCTGGGCCAAGGATCCGATCGACTTCTTCTTCCTGCAGATACAGGGTTCGGGCCAGCTGCGCGCGCCCGACGGCACGGTCACGCGCATCGGCTATGACGGGCAGAACGGGCGCGAATATGTCGCCATCGGCCGGATCTTGCGCGAACGCGGCGTCTTCGCACCGGGGGAGGCGACCATGCAGGGCATCGTCGACTGGCTGCGCGCCAATCCCGATGAGGCGAAGGAGGTCATGGACGCGAACAAGAGCTGGGTATTCTTCCGCGAGCTGACCGGTGATGGCCCGCTGGGCGCATTGGGCGTGCCGGTGCGCGGCCATGCCAGCGTCGCCGCCGATCCCAAATTCGTGCCTCTGGGTGCGCCGGTGCTGATTAATGCCGATCGTGACGAAGCCGATGGCATCTGGATCGCGCAGGACACCGGCGGCGCGATCAAGGGCGCGAACCGGCTGGATACGTTCTGGGGTGCAGGCGAAACCGCGAAAGCCATCGCGGGCGGCATGTCGAGCGATGCGCATATCACCCTGCTATTGCCCCTGACCGCCGCCGCGCGCCTGCAATCCGCGCCATGAGCCGGAGGAGGGGGCCGCGTGAACTGAGCGAGGAGGAGCGCCGCGCCTGGGCGCATCTAGCCTCTACCGTCACGCCCATGGCTGGGCGCAAGCGGCCCGATACCCCAAAGGCCCCCGTCGCGCCGCCGCCTTCACCCCCGCAAAAGCAGCCGCGCCGGATGAAGCAGCCACGGGTCCAGCGCCCCGTCGCTCCGCCGCCCGCCCCGGTACTGGCGGAAAGTGGCGGCGGTCTGGATCGGGGCTGGGACAAGAAGCTTACGCGCGGCACGGTCGAACCCGATTTCACGCTGGACCTGCACGGCCACGGTCTTGACGCGGCATATCGCCGGCTGGATGCGGGCCTGTCGCAGGCCATCGCGCAGGGGGCGCGCGTATTGCTGGTGGTGGCGGGCAAGCCGCGCCCGGTGCACGCGGCGGACAGGGCCGAAAGGCGCGGCGCGATCCGGGCGAAGCTATTGGACTGGATCGCGGCGGGGCCGCATGCCTCGCGCATCGCGGCGGTGCGCGGCGCGCATCCCCGGCATGGCGGGCGCGGGGCGCTCTATCTGATCCTTCGGCGGCCCAGATAGAAAAAGGGCGACCCCGCATGGCAGGGCCGCCCTTCCTCACAGACTTCGATGTCTTGTTACGCCGGCTGCGGCTCCTGCGCGGCCTGTGCGATCTCGTCCGCAGGTTCGGTGCGGATCAGGTAATCGAAGGCCGAAAGCCCAGCCGTTGCGCCCTGACCCATCGAGATGATGATCTGCTTATAGGGCACATTGGTCGCATCGCCTGCGGCAAACACGCCCGGCAGATTGGTCGCGGCCTTGGCGTCGGTCACGATCTCGCCGTGCTTCGACAGTTCGAGGCCCGAATCTTTGAGCCATTCGGTGTTGGGCACGAGACCGATCTGCACGAACACGCCCTGCAGTTCGACCTTGCGCGTCTCGTCCGTCTCGCGGTTCTTGTATTCCAGCGCGCTCACACGCTCGCCATCGCCATGGATTTCCGTGGTCGCGGCAGAGGTGATGATGTCGACATTCTTCATCGAGCGCAGCTTGTCCTGCAGCACCTGGTCGGCGCGCAGCTTGCTGTCGAACTCGATCAGCGTGACATGGCCGACGATATTGGCAAGGTCGATCGCGGCTTCCACGCCCGAATTGCCGCCGCCGATGACCGCGACATGCTTGCCCTTGAACAGCGGGCCGTCGCAGTGCGGGCAATAGGCCACGCCCTTGTTCCGGTACTCCATCTCGCCGGGCACGCCGAGGTTACGCCAGCGTGCGCCAGTGGTCAGGATCAGGCTGCGCGCCTTCAGCGAAGCGCCGTTTTCCAGCACGACTTCATGCATGCCGCCCGCCTGTTTCGCCGGGATCAGCTTCGCCGCATTCTGCAGGTTCATGACGTCGATGTCATATTCGCCGACATGGCTTTCCAGAGCGGCCGCCAGCTTCGGCCCTTCGGTATAGGGGACGGAGATGAAGTTCTCGATCCCCATGGTGTCGAGGACCTGCCCGCCGAAACGCTCTGCCGCGATGCCGGTCGAGAAGCCCTTGCGCGCGGTATAGACCGCAGCCGAAGCGCCAGCCGGGCCGCCACCGACGACGAGGACCTCGAACGGGGCCTTGCCCTTGATCTTCTCGGCCTGCTTCGCCGTCGCGCCGGTATCGATCTTGGCGAGGATTTCTTCCACGCTCATCTTGCCGCTGGCGAACATCTCGCCATGCAGGAAGGTGGCGGGGACGGCCATCACGCCGCGCTCCTCGACTTCGTCCTGATAGGTGCCGCCCTCGATCAGGGTCGCGGTGACGCGCGGGTTGTAAAGCGCCATCAGCGTCAGCGCCTGCACGACATCGGGGCAGTTGTGGCACGACAGCGAGAAATACATCTCGAAATCGAAATCGCCTTCCAGCGCCTCGATCTGCTCGATCACCTCGGCTTCCACCTTGGGCGGGTGGCCACCGGCCCACAGCAGGGCGAGGACGAGCGAGGTGAATTCATGGCCAAGCGGGATACCGGCAAAGCGGACCCATTTGGCGGGATCGCTGGCGCGGCGGATGATAAAGCTGGGCTTGCGATCATCCTCGCCGTCAAAGGTCGCGGTGACCTTGTCGGAAAGCTCGGCGATTTCGGTCAGCAGTTCGCGCGTGTCATCGGACTTCTTGCCCTCGCCGAGCGAGGCGACGAGTTCGATCGGCTCACGCAGGTTCTGAAGATACTGCTGGAGCTGTTGTTTCATGGTTGCTTCAAGCATGGCGGGGGCCTCCTGTTTTCATCTGTTCTGGACGCAAAAGCGGCCCGGACGGCGGGACCATCCGGGCCGCTCCGCTTTTCAGTGCCCCTTCAAGGGAAGAGGGCAATAGGCTGATCAGATCTTGCCGACGAGGTCGAGCGAGGGAGCCAGCGTTTCGCTGCCTTCTTCCCACTTCGCGGGGCAGACCTGGCCGGGGTTGTTGCGCACATACTGCGCGGCCTTGATCTTGCGGACCAGTTCCTTGGCGTTACGGCCAACGCCTTCGCAGGTGATTTCCATGATCTGGATCACGCCATCGGGATCGACGACGAAGGTCGCGCGGTCGGCAAGGCCCATTTCCTCACGCAGGACGCCGAAGTTGTTCGACAGCGTGTGGAGCTGGTCGCCGAGCATCGGGAACTTGATCTTCGAGATCTTGTCCGAAGTGTCGTGCCATGCCTTGTGGCTGAAGTGCGTGTCGGTCGAGACGCCGTACACTTCGACGCCCATGCCCTTCAGGGTTTCGTACTGCTCGGCAAGGTCTTCGAGCTCGGTCGGGCAGACGAAGGTGAAGTCGGCCGGGTAGAAGAAGAAGACGGCCCAGTCGCCCTTCACGTCGCTGTCGCTGACGTCAAAGAAGTCCTTGCCTTCCTGGAAGGCGGTGGCGGTGAACGGCTTGATGGTGCTGCCGATGATACCCATTCGGAAAATCTCCATTCGTGTTGGGCCCGGTGTGAATCGGGCGGTGAATTCGTTGCAATGCACAGATAGGCGCTGCACCTGCGAACCCCAAGTGGAGAAAGCCGATAAGTTTGATAGATTAATTCAATCAGCCAGAACTAATCGGATGAGCCGATCACAAACACGGCTCGCCGATTGATATGAATCAGGCGCGAAATCAGTCCGTTTCGGCGCTGCAGCAGGGGAAATCCCGGATTTTCAACCGCACTGGCCGCGGTGCAGCAGGAAGTGATCCGCCAGCACCAGCGCCATCATCGCCTCCACAACCGGAACGCCGCGCAGGCCGACGCAGGGATCGTGGCGCCCCTTGGTGACGATTTCCCCCGATTCATATCCGCCGTCACCGGTCTTTTTCACCGTGGGGACGGGGACCATGATCGAACTTGTCGGCTTGAACGCGACGCGCAGGCGCACCGGCTGGCCAGTGGAGATGCCGCCCGCGATGCCGCCGGCGTGGTTCGCGTCGAACGAAACGCCATCCGCATCGGGGTGCATCGGATCGGCGTTCTGTTCGCCGCTCAATCGCGCGGCTTCGAAACCGTCGCCGATCTCGATGCCCTTGACCGCATTGATACCCATCATCGCGGCGGCAAGGTCCGCGTCCAGCTTGCCATAGATCGGCGCGCCCCAGCCTGCGGGCACGCCCGTGGCTTCGCAGGTGACGACCGCGCCCAGCGAGGACCCGGCCTTGCGCGCGATGTCCAGCTTTGCGCTCCAGCGTTCGACCGCGACCGGGTCGGGGCAGAAGAACGGGTTGTCGCCAATGATGGAGGCGTCGAAATTGGCAGGGTCGATCGCATCGCCGCCCATTTCCGAAACCCACGCGCGTATGGCGACACCGGGAATGACCTTGCGCGCCACTGCGCCTGCGGCCACGCGAGCCGCGGTTTCGCGCGCGCTCGACCGGCCGCCGCCGCGATAATCGCGCAGGCCGTATTTTGCGTCATAGGCGTAATCGGCATGTCCGGGGCGATAGCTTTTCGCGATCTCGGAGTAGTCCTTGGACCGCTGATCGGTGTTCTCGATCATCAGGCTGATCGGCGTGCCCGTCGTCTGCCCTTCGAACACGCCCGACAGGATGCGCACCTCGTCCGGTTCGCGCCGCTGCGTCGTGAAACGGCTGGTGCCGGGGCGGCGCGCGTCGAGGAAGGGCTGGATGTCGGCTTCGGAAAGCGCGATCTGCGGCGGGCAACCGTCGACCACCGCGCCCAGCGCCGGGCCATGGCTTTCGCCCCAGGTGGTGAACCGCAGCATGCGGCCGAAACTGTTCACGCTCATCGCTTCATTCCTTGTCGCCCGCGTTTGCATCGCTGCGGTGCGGCCCGCGCTTTTGACGGTTTCGTCGCAAAAGTCCACATGGGGCGCATAATCCGATGCGCAAACGCCCATCATCCCGCAATGAAGAGAATGACATGACCACCCTTTACGGCATCCCCAACTGCGACACGGTGAAAAAGGCCCGCAAATGGCTGGAGGGCGAAAACATCGCCTATGTCTTTCACGACTACAAGAAATCGGGCGTACCCGAGGATCACCTTGCCGCATGGATCGCGGACAAGGGGTGGGAGCCGATCCTGAACAAGCGCGGCACCACGTTTCGCAAGCTGCCCGATGCCGACAAGGAAGGGATCGACGCGGGCAAGGCCAAGGCGCTGCTGATCGACAATCCCTCCATGATCAAGCGCCCGGTGGTGGAGCATGACGGCGGCCTGCTCGTCGGGTTCGACGAGGCCGAATGGACCGCATCGCTAAAATAGTTTTTGCGAACCCCTCGCAATTATCTGGCGATCGGTCTATATCGGTTGAGCAAGTCAACTGAAGAACGAATCACGCAGGAAGCATATGGCCCGACCCGAACCGCGCACTCTTGAAGTCATCGCCCGCGAGCAGCTTACCCCGAACATGATCCGCATCACGCTGGGCGGTCCGGGCATGGAAGGTTTTCCCGAAGGCCAGCAGGGCGGCTATGTAAAGCTGCGCCTGTCCGAAGGGGGTGAGGGCGAGAAGCCGATCGTGCGCACCTATACGATCCGCGAACAGCGCGGCAGCGGTGCCGATGGGCAGATCGTGCTCGACTTCGTGGTGCATGGCGCGGGCAAGGGCGCGAGCCATGGCGTGGCAGGCCCCGCCGTCACCTGGGCGATGGAGGTCGAGCCCGGCGCTGCGATCACCGTTGGGGGGCCGGGCCCGGCAAAACCGCTGCCGGAAGGGTTCGACCGCTATCTGGTCGCAGGCGACATGACCGCGCTTCCCGCCATTTCGGTCAATCTGGAAAACCTGCCCGCCGATGCGCGCGGAACCGTTCTGATCGAGATCCAGGATCCGGATGACGCTCAGGACCTGATCCGGCCCGAGGGCATGGACATCATCTGGCTGGTCAATCCCGAACCGGGCAACCGACCCGACCTGCTTGCCGCCGAACTGCGCGATGCGGGCTGGGAAGAGGGCACCTATGGCTGGGCCGCCAGCGAGTTTTCCGCCATGCGCGAGATGCGCGATTATCTGCGCGACGAATGCGAAATGAACGCGCAGAGCCTCTACATCTCCAGCTATTGGAAGCTGGGCGAGAACGAGGACAGCCATAAGGTGGTAAAGCGCGCCGATATGGAAGCGGCGGGCTGATCGACCCCCTGCCTATGCATGAATAACGCAATTTCAGGACTTCGCCTCTAGAGGGCTGGGTGGCACCGATGGTGCCGACAGTTCTCTAAGGGGTCCGAAATGAAATTCGCCATCACATCTGCCGCGCTCGCCGCGGCAGTCATCGCCATGCCTGCCGCCGCGCAGGAAGCCACGCCCGATGCCGGCCCCGATGCGGCCACAGTGGCGCAGGCGCGCGAGGCCGCTGCGCATATCCTGCCCGACGGCACCTATGCCCGCATGATGGAAGGCACGTTCGAACAGCTGATGGACCAGATCATGGCCTCGGTCATGGATATGCCGATGGGCGATCTGGCCGCCATGGGCGGTATCGCGCCCGAGGAGATGGCCGGGATCGAAACCGGCACCATGCGCGAGATGATGGCGATCATCGACCCGCATTACGAAGAGCGTCAGAAAATCTCGATCCGGATCATGATGGAAGACATGGTCGGCCTGATGACCCAAATGGAGCCCGCCATGCGCGAAGGGCTGGGCGATGCCTATGCCAATCGCTTCAGCGCGGACGAGCTGGCGCAGCTCAATGCGTTTTTCGACACGCCGGTGGGCCGCAAATATGCAGCCAACTCGCTCAGCATCTTCATGGACCCGGCCTTCATGTCGAAAACGCAAGAGATGATGCCCCAGCTGATGAAGGCAATGCCGGGCATCGTTGAGCAGATGCAGGAAGCCACCGCCGACCTGCCGCCCGCCCGTTCAATCGACGAATTGAGCGATGAAGAGCGCGAGAAGCTGGCCGCCGTGATGGGCCGCGCCGTCGATGCGGAGGACTGAGCCTTAGCCCCGCCGGGCGGTGGTGATGAAATTGAGCGAGCTGTCGTCCGAAAGCTCCAGCCCGCGCAGGGCGGAGAAGGCGATGCCTCGCACTTCGCCCATCACTAGCCCCGCGGCGCGAAGCAGTTCTTCCAGCTCTTCCGGAGTGACGAAATCGTCCCAGTGATGCGTGCCGCGCGGCACCATCCCCAGACGTTCGGCCCCTTCGACCAGCAGTAGCTTCGATTTCAGCGTGCGATTCGGCATCGACAGGATCATCAGTCCGCCATCGGCCAGTCGGTCGGCGAGCTGGCCGATGAAAGCCTGCTTGTCGGCGACATGTTCCAGCACCTCCATTGCGGTGACAAGGTCGTAGGTGCCGGGAACCAGCGTCCCCAGTTCCCCGTCGTGATAGCTGACCTGCAGGCCCACCGCATCGGCATGGGCGCGCGCCGCGCCGATATTCTCAGGCGCGGCGTCCACGCCGGTCACATCCGCGCCCAGCCTCGCCAGCGGTTCGCACAAGAGGCCCGCGCCGCAGCCGACATCCAGCGCGCGCTTGCCCGCAAGCGGCTGGCGGCTGGCGATATCGGCGCCCCAATGCATGTCAATGGCATCGCGGATAAAGCCCAGACGCACCGGATTGACCTTGTGCAGCATCGCCGAGGAACCGGCAGGGTCCCACCATTCATCGGCCAGCTTTCCGAAATGGGCGGCTTCTTCGGGCCGGATGGTTACGGCTGATATTGTTGCATTGGACATATGATCCCCTTAACAGCGCGCCAACCGAACAGCCAGCATCCGCTTGGCTGGCCCTGACAAACCGCAGCAAAAAGGCGAAGCATAGTGGCTCGCATCGTGATGAAATTCGGCGGCACCTCGATGGCGGGGACAGAGCGCATTCGCCGCGTCGCCAATATCGTGCGCCGCCAGCAGGCCGCCGGGCACGAGGTGGCGGTCGTAGTTTCGGCCATGGCGGGTGAAACCGACCGGCTGGTCAATTTCTGCCGCGAGGCGAATCCGCTTTACGATCCGGCCGAATATGACGTGGTCGTCGCAGCCGGTGAACAGATCACCAGCGGCCTTCTGGCGCTGACGCTGCAGGCTTTGGGCTGCAAGGCGCGTTCGTGGCTGGGCTGGCAGGTGCCGATCCACACCGACACCGCCCATGCGAAGGCGCGCATTACCGATATCGACGCGCAGGCGATGATGGACAGCATGGCGGCGGGCGAAATCGCCGTGATCCCCGGTTTTCAGGGCATTGCCGATGATGGCCGCGTTGCAACGCTTGGCCGTGGCGGCAGCGACACCAGCGCGGTCGCCGTGGCGGCGGCGGTAAAGGCCGATCGCTGCGACATCTACACCGATGTCGACGGCGTCTACACCACCGACCCGCGCATCGTCGCCAAGGCCCGCAAGCTGAAGGCCGTGACGTTCGAGGAAATGCTCGAACTCGCTTCGGTCGGCTCGAAGGTATTGCAGACCCGCTCGGTCAGCCTCGCCATGAAGGAAGGGGTGCGCGTGCAGGTGCTGTCCTCTTTCGTGGACGATGACGCACCGCTTGCGGACGACCTCCCCGGAACATTGATCGTCAGCGACGAAGAGCTTGAAGGACTCGACATGGAAAGCCAGCTGGTAACCGGCATTGCCGCCGACAAGAACGAAGCCAAGGTCATCCTGACCCGCGTGCCCGACCGCCCCGGCGCGGTCGCATCGGTGTTCACGCCGCTGGCCGCCGCCAATATCAACGTCGACATGATCATCCAGAACGTCGGCCGCGAAAAGGGCGAAACCGACGTGACCTTTACCGTGCCCAGCGCCGATCTGGTGCGCACGCAGGCACTGCTGGAGGAAGCCAAGCCCTCCATCGGCTTCAACCGCATCATCACCGATCCCAAGGTCGCCAAGATCTCGATCGTGGGCGTGGGCATGCGCAGCCATGCGGGCATCGCCTCGACCATGTTCAAGTCGCTGGCCGATCGCGGCATCAACATCCAGGCGATCTCCACCAGCGAGATCAAGGTCTCGGTGCTGATCGACGAGGACGAGACCGAACTGGCCGTTCGCATCCTGCACACCGCCTACGGCCTCGACGTCAACGACGAAGCGGCCTGAACCGCCACGCATGACTGACGCCCCCGTCGCCATCCGCGGAGAACGCGCGAGCGACCGGGGCGCGATTGCCCGCCTGACAACAGAGGCTTTTCGCACCGCGCCCCATGCGGGCGGCAACGAAGCCGCGATCATCGACGAGTTGCGCAATGCAGGCGCGCTGGCGATCTCTCTGGTGGCCGAGCAGGGCGAGGCGCTGGTCGGACATGTCGCCTTCAGCGAAATCGCCATCGATGGCGAAGTGCGCGGCTGGTTCGGCCTTGGCCCCGTTTCCGTGCTGCCCGACCGGCAGGGCGCAGGTGTCGGCGCGGCGCTGATCGAGGCGGGGCTTCAGCGGCTCCGCGAAGATGGCGCGGCAGGCTGCGTGGTACTGGGCGATCCGGCCTATTATCCGCGATTCGGTTTCGCGGTGCAGCCGGAACTGGTGCTGCCGGGCGTGCCGGAGGAATATTTCATGGCGCTGGCGTTTGATGGTGCCGCGCCAAGGGGCGAGGTCGCCTATCATCCGGCATTCGCGGATTAGATCAGTAATCCGTGACCGGGCGATCAGACCCGTTCCACGCCATTTGCCAAGCGCCAAACGAAAACCCCCGCCGGGCCATGGGGCCGGGCGGGGGCTTCGTAATTGCTTGATCGCTGGTCTTATTCGACCGGAGCGGTGGTGTCGGTGTCGGCGGCGACCGCTGGGGTGGTTCCTGCATCCGAATCGGCAGCTGCGGCGGTCACCTCTGCGGGTGCCTCAACGCCTTCCTCGGCGCCTTCTTCCTCTGCCGGGGCCTCGACCTCGGGCAGCGGCAGGTTCGACCCTTGCGCGTTCAGATAGGCGATGATGTTGGCGCGGTCCTCGGCATTGCCAAGGCCGGCGAAGCTCATCTTCGTGCCGGGGGCAAAGGCGCGCGGGCTGGTCAGCCATGCGTCCATGTTCTCGAACGTCCAGCTGCCGCCATGCGACTTCAGCGCGTCGGAGAAGGCATAGCCGCCCCTGCCGGTGGCAATCGCCTCGCCCAGTGTGCCGTAAAGATTGGGGCCAACGCCATTGGGGCCGCCCGACGCGATGGTGTGGCAGGCCTGACACTTGGCAAAGATCGCTTCGCCCTTGGCAACATCGGCCGTGCTCAGCAGCATGGCAAGCGAGGGACCTTCCTCACCGCCTTCTGCTTCCACGCCTTCGATCACATAGCCCAGCTCCTCCGGGCGTTCGCTGTCGAAGATATGCGAGCTGACGCTGGAGAGGCCGAGCGCGACAACGCCACCAAACAGGGTCCAGCCAAAGATCGTGTTGAGCTTGCCGTCCATCTCAAGAAATATCCATCTGCCAGTGAGCGTGTGTTTATTGCGATCGTCCCGGAGCCAAGAAGGCTCGCGCAGCGCTCTAAATAAGCGTTCGCCGCATGACAAGGGCGTTTCATGGTGCCTACCCCATCATTGTGCGCAGTTTCTGTACTTGGCACAGGCGCAGGTGTGGCCTAACGGCATCGCCTCATGAGCAGTTCGCCCGATCCTTCGTCGCCCGCAGCGACCGACCTTGCCCGCCCTTATGCCGCGCCTGCCATGGCGCTGGTGCAGGAGATGACAGCCGCTGCGCTGGCCGAACCGGACCGCGCCGTGGCGTTTCAGGGCGCGCCGGGGGCGAATTCGCATATCGCGGCCTTGCAATATGATGCGGACTGCCTGCCGCTTCCCTGCTTCTCCTTCGCCGATGCGATCGATGCGGTAAAGGAAGGGCGCGCGCGCCGCGCCATCATCCCGATCGAGAATTCGCAGAACGGGCGTGTGGCCGACATCCATTTCCTGCTGCCGGAATCGGGGCTCGCCATCACGGGTGAGCATTTCATGGAAATCCATCACACGCTGATGGCGGTGGGAGCCGGGCCGTTCACTTCCGTGATTTCGCATCCGCAGGCGCTGGGCCAGTGCCGCCACCGGTTGCGCGCCGACGGGCTGGTGCCGCTGGACCATCCCGACACGGCGGGCGCCGCCGCCACCGTGGCCGAGCGCCGCGACCCGCAGCTGGCCGCCATCGCGCCTGCCATGGCCGCCGAGCTTTATGACCTCACTGTCATCGCGCGCGACATCGAGGATGCGCATGACAACATGACCCGCTTTGTGCTCTTGGCAAAGGATGCGCTGGACCCGGCAACGGTCGCGGGGACCGCGATGACGACCTTTGTGTTCGAGGTGCGCAACATCCCTGCCGCACTTTACAAGGCGCTGGGCGGGTTTGCGACCAATGGCGTCAACATGACGAAGCTGGAAAGCTATCAGAAGGGCGCTGCCTTCGCCGCTACGGAGTTCTACGCCGATATCGTGGGTGCGCCGGGACAGCCGGCGGTCGACCGCGCGCTGGAGGAGCTGGGATTTTATTCGAAGCACCTGCGCATGCTTGGCACCTATAGCCAGGCCCGCGCCCGCTGATCGCGCACGGGCAGCCGGATCAGCTGCCAAGAACGCTCCACGCCAGCATGATGCCGGCGATGATGATCGCCCACAGGACGCAGCCCAGCACCAGCCCGAAGATCATGCCGATGGGGGCTCTCGACGGTGTCTCGGGCTGGGCCGGGGTCGACATAATGTTTTCAGTTGATTTGGCAGGGGCGGAAAGCGGCTGAGCAGACGCGGGGTCCGCATCACGATCCTGCCCGGTATCGCAGCCGATCTGTGGCATGTCTTGATCCCGATCTTCGGGGAAGTCGCGCTGCCGCCCCATGGTCATGGGCATGACGCGGCAGCGCGATCAGGACGAGTTCGAGCGCGCAGAGCCATCCCCCAACGGCAGATGCGACCCGATTCAAGCCCCGAAACCGACGAGTGTGTCATATTCGCAGGCATGCGAACTTAGTACGCAATCGTCAAATATAATTCATCATCAGTTCTGATGATCCGACGAGTCCACTAACAATAGAATTATGGCCGGTTCAAGAAATAAAAGTACAGAATCTATGATAAGCCCCTGCTGCCACGCATAATTTCAGCATGGGAGATTTCGCAGTCGCGATACGCCGCGGCTCTGTGAAGAAAGATGACCCAGTTCGGGATGGCCGTGAAGAAGCGATGACCGCTTCACTTGCGCATCTGGCCGAAAGTGCAGCGTTTTTCAATGGGATGGCGCAGAATTTAGCCCCAAATCGGATCAATCCGCCGCGCTGCGGCGTTTCGCGCACATCGTAACGGCTTGGCCGGTGGGGTGAGGGTGATTCGCCCTGCATGCTGCATTGCGGTCGGCCTGCTTGACCCGGCAGGCGGTTTCGCTCCATCGCCCCGTGCGTGGAAATGAGGGAGGGCGACGTCATGAAGGCAAGGATCAGCCGCCGGGATCTGGGGGCGGTCGCATTGGGTGGACTGGCCGCATATGCCACCGGCTGCGGCCCGGCCGTGGAGGCCGTGCCTGCCGCGTCACCCGATCGCGGTGAGCAGGCTCTCGCCGCCCTGCGCGCGCTGGATACGCAGGCGGGCGGTACTCTGGGAGCCTTCATCCTCGACATCGCGAACGGGGAAAATATCGTGTGGCAATCCTCGAGGCGATTTTGTCATTGCTCCTCGTTCAAGCTCAGCCTGGCAGCGCTGATGTGGCGGGAGGTCGATGCGGGCCGGCTCGATCCCGAAGAGATGCTGCCCTACACCCGCGACGATCTCATGGCCGTGTCCCCTGTCACCACGCGCAATCTGGACGAGTCGACGGGGAAGGGCGCGCTGCCGATCCGTACGCTGGCAAGGGCGATCCAGGTCACCAGCGACAATGCTGCGGCCAATCTGCTGCTCAGGCGGCTGGGCGGGCCAAAGGGGCTGACTGCGTTCTGGCGCTCAATCGGCGATGATGTCAGCAGGCTCGATGCCTATGAGCCGGAATTGAATCGCATCCCGCCGGGCACGACCGAGAATTCCACCACGCCCGAGGCGATGGCCCGCACCGTGGCGCGGCTGACCACCGGCGATGTGCTGGAAAGCGATTCGCGCGAAACCCTGCGCCAGTGGATGGCCGACACCGTCACCGGCACACGCCGCCTTCGTGCCGGTGTGCCCGATGAATGGTGGGTGGGTGACAAGACGGGCACCAGCCTGTGGCCGGGCTTTCCCAGCACCTATGTCGATATCGGCCTGATGATCCCCGCCGGCGGCACCCCGCTGGCTGTGGCGGCCTATTACGTGACCCCTGAAACGGAGACCGAGATGAACCCTGAAAGCGAAGCGGTTCTGGCGCAGGTGGGCCGGATCGCGGCCGATTGGAGCGGATCGTGACGCGCTATACGATGCGGTTCGCAACGCCCGACGATACCGCGGCGCTGGCCGATCTTTCGCGTGACAGCTTTTGCGCCGCCTTCGCCCATCTCTACCGGGAGGAAGATCTCGGCGCTTTCCTGAAAAGCGCCTATGCGCCCGAGGCGATCGCCGCGCAGATCGCCGATCCCAAACGGCTCTACCGGCTGGCGGTGGGCGAGGACGGCACCTTGCTCGCCTATTGCAAGCTGGTGCTGGAAAGCGAGTATGCCGAGCATTCCGACGCGCGCAATCCGCTGGGGCTGGGCCAGCTTTACACCGCGCCGGGGATGACCGGATCGGGGCTGGGCGCGGCCTTGATGGAATGGGCGCTGGACGAGGCGCGCGAACGCGGCTGCGATGCGATCCAGCTATCGGTGTGGAGCGAGAATTACGGCGCGCAGCGATTTTACCAGCGATATGGTTTCGCCAAGATCGCCGATATCGACTTCTGGGTCGGCAGCCACCGCGACGATGAATTCCTGTATGAGCTGAAGCTGGATGGCGTGCCTGGCTAAACGCCCGGCGGCGGAAGATGGGCACCAGGGAACCTTAACGCCGAACCCACCTGCCGCCTGCCGGGCATTCCCCAAGCGACGCCCGGGGGCGGCCGGGGCTTTGGGGGCAGAACCGTAGCCGAATGGCGTGAAGCGATCCGGTTACCGCACTGGTAATGACACCGGGATGTTACGTGCGGATCGACCCAAACCTAGGGGAAACCCCCTAAGGACGGCGCATCACAGCCATTTCCATTTCCAGAACAGGAACAACTGCACGGCAAGAATCATGCCGCACATGGCGACCACTTCCCAAAAGGCATTGCCGTCATCGACCCCCGGCATGCCGCCGACATTGATGCCCAAAAGCCCCGTCACGAATCCCAGCGGCAGGAAGATGCCCGCCACGATGGTGAGCATATAGGTCGCCTTTTCGCTGCTGGATGCCGCTCGGGCGCGGATTTCATCCTGCAGCACGACGGCGCTTTCCTTGGATATGTCGATATCGTCAAGGAAGCGGCGCAGCCGTTCGATGGTCTCGGCGATTTCGCGGCGGTCGTGGTCCTCGAACCAGCTGGGCGCATCGCGGCTGATCCGCTCCAGCGCCTCGTGCTGGGGGCTCATGTGGCGTTTCAAGGCAAGGCAGTTGCGGCGGATCGTGGTGATCTGCGCGAGCATTTCCTCGGCATCGTCTTCGGGGTCCTGGTCCTCCAGCTTGTCGATATGCTCGTTCATATCGACGATCGACGCGCTCATCCGCGCGATCATGTGTTCGGTCAGCTGGGTGATCAGCGATCCGGCATCGGTGGGGCCGATCCCCTGGTCGATATCCGCCAGCGTGTCGCGCGGCGTCTGCAGCCGCTGGCGGCGCAGCGTGATCAGCCGCCGCCCGTCGCACCACATCTGCATCGAGACCATGT
Organism: Croceicoccus mobilis; assembly: GCF_001661965.1. Lineage (GTDB taxonomy): Bacteria > Pseudomonadota > Alphaproteobacteria > Sphingomonadales > Sphingomonadaceae > Croceicoccus > Croceicoccus mobilis. Next base: position 560,459 of record NZ_LYWZ01000022.1, on the reverse strand, counting down.
CCTCAGGCTCGGCATTGGGGTTGAAATTGATGCCGCGCAGCGTGGCGACGATGGTCTGCCCTTCGCGAAAGGCGCGCGGGCGGGTCTGGTCGGATACCAGCAGCTCCGCCGTGGGTTCGGGGATCTGCATCATCCCCTCCAGCCAGTCCTGCACGCCGGGCTGGTTGCGGCAGATATGCATCCACAGCACTTCTTCGGGGTGCAGCTTCGACGGGGTCCAGCTACGCGCCTCCTCCCAGTCGATCTTGCGCCCGCCGCCCTTGCCATCCAGCACGCGGGCGAACAGCAGCGCCTCCTCGCCGGTCTGGTCGTCGTAAAGCTGCTGGTCCAAGATCGTCTGTCTCCTGATGCTGGCGCGCCTTTAGGAATGACGTAACGCACCGGCACGCGCAATCGTGCCGCGACGGGGCGTGGACGGTTTCGGAAGGCTTCCTAACCCGCCTTCGTCAATTGCCCATCCCGCTAAGCGGCTGTATAGGCAGCACCCATGTCCTCAGACAGTATCGCAGCAATCCGTCCGTGGCGCATGATAGAGCGCCGCCAGTCACGCCAGATCATGGTTGGGAGCGTGCCCGTCGGCGGCGATGCCCCGATCAGCGTGCAGACCATGACCAACACGCTGACCAGCGACGCAAAAGCGACGATCGACCAGATCCGCCGGTGCGAGGATGCGGGCGCGGACATCATCCGCGTATCGTGCCCCGATACCGAATCGACCGATGCGCTGGGTGAGATCGTGAAAGCCGCGCAGGTGCCGATCGTCGCGGACATCCATTTCCATTACAAACGCGCATTGGAAGCCGCCGACGCGGGCGCGGCCTGCTTGCGCATCAATCCCGGCAATATCGGATCGAGCGAGCGCGTCGCCGAAGTCGTGCGCGCGGCCAAGGCCAATGGCTGCGCCATCCGCATCGGCGTGAATGCCGGCTCCCTCGAACGGGACCTCCTCGAAAAATACGGCGAGCCTTGTCCCGAGGCACTGGTGGAATCGGCGCTCGATCACATCAAGCTGCTGCAGGACCATGATTTCCACGAATACAAGGTCGCGGTGAAAGCGTCCGACGTGTTCCTCGCCGTCGCTGCCTATATGGGCCTTGCCGAAGCCGTGGATTGCCCGCTGCATCTTGGCATTACCGAGGCGGGCGGATTGATCGGCGGCACGGTCAAATCCTCGATCGGCATGGGCAATCTGCTCTGGGCCGGGATTGGCGACACCATGCGCGTCTCGCTTTCGGCAGAGCCGGAAGAGGAAGTGCGCGTCGGCTTTGAAATCCTGAAGGCGCTGGGCCTTCGCACCCGCGGCGTGCGCGTGGTGTCGTGCCCCAGCTGCGCGCGGCAGGGTTTCGACGTGATCCGCACGGTGCAGGCGCTGGAAGAACGGCTGCAGCACATCAAGACGCCGCTGTCGCTCTCGGTCCTTGGCTGCGTGGTCAATGGGCCTGGCGAAGCGCGTGAAACCGATATCGGCATCACCGGTGGCGGCAATGGCAAGCACATGGTCTATCTGTCGGGCGTGACCGACCACCACGTGCAAAGCGCCGACATGCTCGACCATATCGTCAAGCTGGTGGAAGCCAAGGCCGCCGAGATCGAGGGCGGCATGTCGGATGCAGGAAAAGCCACCGAACCCGCCGAATAGGCGTAATTCCGCGCCAGTTTTACCGCTACTTAAGCATGCCGCCCTAGGCTGGCGGCATGAGCGAGATGCACAAGATCTTCTGGGGCGTCTTTGGCCTGTGCGCCGTGGGGGCAGTCGTCACCGGCATGTCGGATAATGGCGATAATGCTGCCGATATGCCGCCAACGCCAGTTGGCGAGGCACTGGCCCTGTCCGGTCCGGTCCCGTCGGCGTCCGGCGACATGCATGGCGGCGCGATTCGGCTAAGGCGTGAAGTCGACGGGCATTTCTATGCATCGCCCAGCATCGAGGGCGCGCAGATGAACGTGCTGGTCGATACCGGCGCCAGCTTCGTGGCGCTGACAGGCGAGGATGCCCGCGCGGCGGGCCTTTACTGGAGCGAATCCGACGTCCGTCCCATTGCCCGCGGCGCCAGCGGCGTGGTCGAAGGCGTGCCGATGATGATCGACCGCATCGAACTGAACGGAACCGAGATCCGCGATGTCGAGGCCGCGGTGATTCCCGAAGGCCTGTCGGTCACGCTGCTGGGCCAGAGCTTCCTGCAGCGTTTCGACAAGGTCGCCATCGAAGGCGACACGATGGTGCTTAGCCAAGACTAACCGTTTCGGGACAATCTTGACCGTTAATTCATTCGCGTCCCGAACTGTGGTAAAGTCACAGGATGAACGGACCGGAAACCATATCCAAATCCATTTCAGCGCTCAGGATTGGGCGTCGCGGCCTTATCAGGACCGCTGCCGTCGGCGCTGCCGCCGCCGCCCTTCCGGCGAAGGCCTTTGCCGCCGCGACCAGCCTTACCGATCAGCAGCGCCGCATCCTCGACCTTGCCCGCGACAAGATCGCACAGCACGGCGAAACATTGTGGCGGCGCGACATTGCGGGAATTGCGGATTTCGGGGTCCACTCCTCGGTCCCGCGCTTTCATTTCGCCAATATAGAGGCGGGGACGGTAAAGAGCTTCCTTGTCGCCCATGGCACCGGCTCTGATCCGGAGCATGACGGCTGGCTCAATGATTTCTCCAACGTGCCGGGGTCGAACGCGACCAGCCGGGGCGCCTATGTCACCTATGAATGGTACAAGGGGAAATACGGCACCTCGATCCGGCTGGGCGGGCTGGACGACGATAATTCCAATGCCCTGCCGCGCTATATCGTCGCGCATCCGGCCGAATATGCGACCAAGGCACATGTCGAGAAATGGGGACGGCTGGGCCGCTCCAACGGCTGCTTCGCGATGGACCCCGCCGATTTCAACGAGGCGCTTTGGCACCTGTCGGGCGGACGTCTGCTCTATGCCGACAAGCTTGGCATAGGCTGACGCCGGAAAGGGCCGGGGCGCTTACAGCCCCGGATTCTCGATCGCGACGACTTCCTCGCTGGTCTTGTGCTGGCCGTGCTTCAACTGACGCGGCGCGGCAAAGCTCGCCAGCACCGGCTCGTCACGGCCATAGATGTCGTCGAAACTCCGCATCTCGCCATCAATGTCACGCGCCATGGTGAAATAGGTGATGTAGACGGGCAGCTCCTTTTCCAGCGGGACCCGCGTGTATTTGCGCGAATTGGCGATCTCGACCGCTTCCTCGCTCGACAATCCGCCCAGACCCTTGGCAAGGATCATGGCCAGCTTCATCGCGTCTTCGGTGCGCACACAGCCGTGGCTGCGGGCGCGCTGGTCGGAATTGAACAACGCCTTTGCCGGGGTGTCATGCAGGAAGATCGCATGCGGATTGGGCATGTCGAGCTTCATCAGGCCCAGCGAATTGCCCGGCCCCGGCTGCTGCACGACGATCGTCATGCCCGCATCGTTCTTGTAGCCCTTGTACCCATTGTTGCGCGCCCAGCCGGGATTGCCCAGCACTCTTGCGCCCAGCCCTTCGCCCACGACGATCGACTGCGGCACCGTCCATGTCGGGTTGAAGATCACGCCCTCCACCGTCTCTGCCAGCTGCGGGGTCGCGGTGCGCCCCGGCTTGCCGACGATGGTGCGGAAGGAGGTGTGGACCTTGTTATTGACCACCAGCCGCAGCTGATATTCGGGCACATTGGTGAGAAGATAGTTCCTGCCCAGATTGCGGCCCAGCCAGCGCCAGCGGTCCATGTTGGCGCGGATCTTGGCGCGGGCATCGGCGTCGCCCTCGCTCGTTTCCATCAGCATCTGCTTCAGCACCGCGTAGTCAGGGTGCACGGGATTGAGCGAATCGAGCGCCGCGACGATCCCGCCACTGCTGTTCGCGCCCGCGCGCCCTGCCAGCGCCTTTTCGAGGAGAGGTTTGATCGGGGTCAGCTTCCAGTCCGGGTCCTCCACGAACCATTGGCGGCGCGAATCCATCTCGGTGCGGCCATCGCGCAGGTCTTCGGCCAACCATGTGAACAGCCGGGTCGCGGTTTCGTTCAGCTTCGCCGGATCGCCCGAGGCAAGCGCGGCCTGCAATTCCTCGGGCTTGTAGTCGGCGGCGAACAGCCCCTCGTTCCCGATATTCTTGATATAGGCGAGAAGCTGCTCTGCCTGCGCGACCTGCCACGTGGGGGCGGCCTGGAAATAATCGGTCGGCAATTCCTGCACGACCGGGCTCGATTCCATTGCCGCCTGTCCGTTGGGAGCTGCCTGTCCGGTGGGGGCGGGCGATACAGGCTGTCCGCCGACAGCTGCCGGATCGGTGGTGACAGTCGATGCCGGGTCCTGCTTCGCCGGCTGGCTCACCGGCAATTCGCGAACCATCACGGTGCCGGGACGCGCATTCGGCGCCTGCTGCGCCATGGCCCCAGGCGACATCGCGCCGGCGCACAAGGCAAACAACCCTGCGCCGCCCAGCAAACGATTGAGACCAGCGAATTTCGTGGTGGCGGACATCTGACTACTTTCCCTATCAAGCCCCGGTGGCTGCGCGCCTGTCGCATATATGCGCGTCCAGCCTCTCCCCATGGGAACGACATGCGCCATTGCACGGTTCCAGACGAGCGGTGGGAAGCGATTATCCCCGTACTTGGCTTTCTGGCGGCTGAATCCGCGCATTTCGGCGGGCATGGGCGCGATATAGTCCTTTTGTCTGAGCCATGTTCGCCTTGACGAAAACGCCGTTTCGGCCCATCGCGCGCGCAAACATATTGTGCACCCGCAACACCCCGCGCGAGTCCTGCCAGCCTGGCCAGTGACGGCGCGCGACAGATCAAAAAGGGAAAAGCTCGCATGACAGCAGTTGGCAACGATACGCTCGGCACCCGCTCGACGATGACCGTCGGCGGTAAGGAATACGCATATTACTCGCTGGCCAAGGCCGCGGAAACGCTGGGCGATGTTTCCAAACTCCCCTTCTCGCTCAAGGTCCTGCTTGAGAACATGCTCCGTTTCGAGGACGAGGGTTTCACCGTGTCGAAGGACGATGCCAAGGCGATCGTCGACTGGCAGAAGAACCCCAAGGCCCCGCACCCCGAAATCCAGTATCGCCCCGCGCGCGTGCTGCTGCAGGATTTCACCGGCGTTCCCTGCGTCGTCGACCTTGCCGCGATGCGCGATGCGATCTCGGCGCTGGGCGGCGACACGCAGAAGATCAACCCGCAGGTTCCCGTGAACCTCGTCATCGACCACTCGGTCATGGTCGACGAATTCGGCCACCCCAAGGCATTCGAGAAGAACGTCGAGCTGGAATATCAGCGCAACGCCGAGCGCTATGACTTCCTCAAGTGGGGCGCGAAGAGCCTCGACAATTTCTACGCTGTCCCCCCGGGCACCGGCATCTGCCACCAGGTGAACCTGGAGCACATCGGCAAGGGCGTGTGGACCTCGAAGGACCCGTCGGGCGCTGACATCGCCTATCCCGACACCTGCGTCGGCACCGATTCGCACACCACCATGATCAACGGCCTTGGCGTTCTGGGCTGGGGCGTTGGCGGTATCGAGGCCGAGGCCGCGATGCTGGGCCAGCCGGTTTCGATGCTCATCCCCGAAGTCGTCGGCTTCAAGCTGACCGGCGAAATGGCCGAGGGCATCACCGCGACCGACCTCGTCCTCACCTGCGTGCAGATGCTGCGTGAAAAGGGCGTCGTGGGCCGCTTCGTCGAATTCTACGGCGAAGGCACCGCGAAGCTGAGCCTTGCCGACCGTGCTACCATCGCCAACATGGCGCCCGAATATGGCGCGACTTGCGGCTTCTTCGGCATCGATGAAAAGACGCTCGACTACATGCGCCTTACCGGCCGTGACGAAGACGCGATCGCGCTCGTCGAAGCCTATGCCAAGGAACAGGGCCTCTGGTTCTCGCCCTCGAATCCCGAGCCGATCTTCACCGACACGCTCGAACTCGACATGGGCAGCGTCGTCCCCTCGCTCGCAGGTCCGAAGCGCCCGCAGGACAAGGTCGCCCTCGACAAGGTCGACGAGCTGTTCAACACCGACCTCGAAAAGCTGTACAAAAAGGCTTCGGCCAAGCGCGTTCCGGTCGACAGCGAAGGCCATGACATCGGCGACGGCGACGTCGTGATCGCCGCCATCACCAGCTGCACCAACACCTCGAACCCTTCGGTTCTGGTGGCTGCCGGTCTCGTCGCCAAAAAGGCGCATGAAAAGGGCCTGACCCCCAAGCCTTGGGTGAAGACCTCGCTCGCTCCCGGTTCGCAGGTCGTGACCGACTATCTCGTGAAGGCAGGGCTTCAGGACCACCTCGACGCGATCGGCTTCGACCTTGTCGGCTATGGCTGCACCACCTGCATCGGCAACTCGGGTCCGCTCGCAGAGCCGATCTCGAAGGCGATCAACGGCAATGACATCGTCGCCGCCTCGGTCCTTTCGGGCAACCGCAACTTCGAAGGCCGCGTCTCGCCCGACGTTCGCGCCAACTTCCTCGCATCGCCGCCGCTCGTCGTCGCCTATGCGCTGAAGGGCACCGTGACGCAGGACATCACCGAAACCCCGATCGGCACCGGTTCGGACGGCTCGGAAGTCTATCTGAAGGACATCTGGCCGACCAACGCCGAAGTCGCCGAAGTCATGGCCGGCGCCATCAGCCGCGACATGTTCCAGGCCCGTTATGCCGACGTCTACAAGGGCGACGAGCACTGGCAGGCGATCAATGTCGAGGGTTCGGACACCTATCAGTGGCGCGCCGGTTCGACCTATGTCGCCAACCCGCCGTACTTCGAAGGCATGGGCATGACGCCCGCGCCGGTGAACGACATCATGGATGCCAAGCCGCTGGCGATCCTGGGCGATTCGGTCACCACCGACCACATCTCGCCCGCCGGTTCGATCAAGGAAGACAGCCCCGCGGGCCGCTACCTGACCGAGCACCAGGTCGCGAAGGCCGACTTCAACAGCTACGGTTCGCGCCGCGGCAACCATGAAGTCATGATGCGCGGCACATTCGCCAACATCCGCATCCGCAACGAAATGGTTCCGGGCGTCGAGGGTGGCTACACCACCTATAACGGCGAGCAGATGGCGATCTACGACGCTGCCATGAAGCACAAGGCGGACGGTACCCCGCTCGTCGTCATCGGCGGCAAGGAATACGGCACCGGCTCCTCGCGCGACTGGGCGGCGAAGGGCACCATCCTGCTGGGCGTTCGCGCAGTCCTCGTCGAAAGCTTCGAGCGTATCCACCGCTCGAACCTCGTCGGCATGGGCGTGCTGCCGCTGCAGTTCAAGGAAGGCGATACCCGCGAGACGCTGGGCCTCAAGGCCGACGACAGCTTCACCATCGAGGGTCTCGACAATCTGAAGCCGAGCCAGGACATCACCGTCAAGGTGACCCGCGCCGACGGCACCTCGTTCAGCTTCGATGTGCTGTGCCGCATCGATACCGCGAACGAGATGGAATACTATAAGAACGGCGGCATCCTGCAGTACGTTCTGCGTAAGCTCGCCGCTGAATAAGCGCGCGCTTTACCAACACGAAAAGGAGAGGGCGGCCCCGGCAAAGGGCCGCCCTTTCTGTTTCAGCCGTTCCATTCGATCAGCCGCCCTTGCGGGTGCCATATTCCTCACGCAGCTCGGCCATGCGGGCGCGCGCATTCAGCATGGCGCGGCGATAGCAGCGTTGTTCCGCATCGGTCGGTGGGTGCGAGCGGGGGTGATGATCGCGGCAGACAACCCGAGCCGCGCTTCGTAACCGCCGCTCCAATCGGGCAAGCCCCTCGGGCGTGGCGAAATCTGCGGCGGTGGCCTTTACCGAGCGGTGACGCGTGACCTCGTTTGCCTGCGCGGGGAGGGAAAGGGTTGCGGCAAGCGCCGCGGATATGAGTGCGATGTTGCGCATCGTTCTGTCCTTCGTATCGGGCGGGCGGGATTGCGCCGCGAAGGCCATTTTATGCTGCATCGGGTGGGCAGGCGGCTGGGGTTCGACCAGATACCGCCCTGCATCGGCAGGCGGCGAATCCGGGCGACAAGGCGTCGACCAGCATCGGCGAACATAAGACGGGTTAACGCGTCGCCCATGAAAAAGGGCGGCCCCATGCATGGGGACCGCCCGTTTTCGTCAGTGATACAATATGGGTTCAGCCGCCCGAGCGCATGGCGCGGTCGCGCTCCATATCGGCCAGCTGCGCGCGCGCATCGATCATGGCGCGGCGGAAGCAAGATTTCTGGCGGTCGTTCATCGGCCCCTTGTTGACGCGGCCCACGGTGCACACTTCGCGCGCGGCATCGCGGATCTCGCTCACCAGCGCCACGCGCTGCTGCACATTGCCGCTGCGGTCACCGACCGAAACGGTAATTTCCTGCGTATCGGGGTTGGCCAGCGCCGGGGACGCCAAAAGCCCGCCGCACATGGCGACGGCCAATGCGATCTTTCGCATCTTCGTTCTCCTCTCACGGTTCGGACCCGTTTTCGGGCCTCTTTAGGGGAACCACATATAGGCACGATCGGCGCGATTGCGCGGTTTTTTCGACCAACGCCATGAAATGGCTGCCCCGTATCCTAAGCCAAGGCCCGACGAGCCGAGCCGACAAGGCGTCAAGCCGCGCGAAAAACTGCGCAATGGGGCTAGAACCCGCAATAGTCGTCGGAATATCGCGCATCTGCGCCCTATAACTGTGCCCGCCATGGTTTCCCCCAAGACTTACGCTGGCGCAGGAATGGCGGTTTGGTTGAACGAGGAAGGAACATCCGTCAGCTGACGGGTCTGCGCGGAGTTGCGGCCCTGGGGGTCGTGATAAAGCATGCCGCGGACGAGGCCGGTGCAAGCTGGAGCCTGCCGGGCCAGCCGATGGTCGATATCTTCTTCGTGCTCTCGGGCTTCGTCATGGCCTATGTCTATATCGGTCGCCCGCTGAACTGGCTTTCCTTTGCGCAGGCGCGATTTGCCCGGATATACCCGCTGCACATAGCCACCGCGCTCTTGATTACCATTGCCGCGATAATCGTCGCGCGCATGAACGGCGATCCGCTTCCAGACCGGATCGCGCCCGGCCATGCTCTGGATGAAATCTTCCTCACCTCCACCATACCCGTCATCGGGGGCGAGCAGCCGTGGAACTTCGTGTCATGGTCGATCTCGGTCGAATGGTGGGTCTATTTCACGCTGTTCCCGCTGCTGGTCTATTTCGGCCAGCGCCTTCCGCGCAGGCTGGCCATGGCGATTGTCCTGCCGCTGGCGGCCGCGCTCGCTGTTTCATTATACGAATCGCCATCGCCGACCGGGGCATGGATCGCGTTCGCGCGCGCGCTGATCGGCTTTGGCGGAGGCTGGGTGGCGTTCCGCTTCGCCGTGGCCAAAGGCAATCTCGTGCGCTCGGGGTTTACCAGCCTATTGGCCGTCGTCATTTTGATCGCGATCTACGCCGTGCCGATGCTCACCCGGACAGAGGCGTGGTACATGCTGCCGGTCTATCCGCTGCTTATCTATTGCCTTGCCACCGACGATGGTGGTCCGGCGAGCCGGTTTCTGGCGTGGCAGCCGGTCAAATGGCTGGGGGACATCAGCTTCTCGCTCTATCTGATTCACCCGATCATCGTGAACCTGCTCTTTGAATTCGACGCGCGCGTCATTGCGATCGGCGGTCCGGTGAACTGGCTGGTCGTGACGCTCGTCCTTGCCATCACAATATCGGCCATGAGCTTTTACTGGTTCGAGATGCCGATGCGCCGCTGGCTGCATCCCAGGCCATCGCCCAGCTCAGCCGCCCGTCGTTCCGCTACCGTTGTCGAATAAACCGCCCTGCGGCATCGCGCCCGATGGCGGGGTGAGCCCGAGATGCTGCCACCCCCTGTCGTTGAGGCAGCGCCCGCGCGCGGTGCGGGCGATCAGGCCGAGCTGGATCAGATAGGGTTCGATCACCTCCTCGATCGTGTCGCGCGGTTCGGAAAGCCCGGCGGCCAGCGTTTCGACGCCAACGGGGCCGCCCTTGTAGATATCGGCGATCATGTGGAGGTAACGCCTATCCTGCGCGTCGAGGCCGAGGGAATCGACCTCCAGCCGGGTAAGGGCATCATCGGCGATCTTCGCCGTGATCGTGCTGGCCTTTGCGACATTGGCGAAGTCGCGCACGCGGCGTAGCAGGCGGCCCGAAACGCGCGGCGTGCCGCGCGAGCGGCGGGCGATTTCGGTCGCCCCGCCAGCATCGATCCCGATGTCGAGCAGGCGTGCGCCGCGGCTGACGACTTTCTCCAGCTCCTCTACCGTGTAGAAGTTGAGGCGGACAGGAATGCCGAAACGGTCGCGCAAGGGCGTGGTCAGCAGCCCCTGCCGCGTCGTCGCGCCGACCAGCGTAAAGGGCGGCAGATCGATCCGCACGCTGCGCGCCGACGGGCCTTCGCCGATGATGAGGTCGAGCGCCCGATCCTCCATCGCGGGATAGAGCACTTCCTCGACCACGGGATTGAGGCGATGGATCTCGTCGATAAAGAGGACGTCGCCCTCTTCCAGATTGGTGAGCAGCGCGGCGAGATCGCCCGATTTGGCGATCACCGGCCCGCTGGTCGCGCGGAACCCCACGCCCAGTTCGCGCGCGACGATCTGTGCCAATGTCGTCTTGCCAAGTCCGGGAGGGCCGAAGAACAGCACGTGGTCCATTGCCTCGCCGCGCGACTTCGCCGCCTCGACGAATACGCGCAGGTTCTGGCGTGCCGCTTCCTGCCCGACGAATTCGACCAGCGTTTTGGGGCGCAGGGCGGCATCCGGGTCCTCGGGCTGACGCTCGGGCGAATGGATCGGGGTTTCTTCGGTCATTGCGTCCGGCAAATATCTCTATTGTAATCCCAAGCGCCACCCGCATCGAGGCAATCATCGACCGCCAGCCAGGCCATGGCGCGCCATGCGAGCACGGCACAGGCACCGGCGACTGCGGCAAGGATGGCGGCGCGCTTCATCAAAACGGGTTCAGCGTATATCCCTGCTGCTGCAGCAGCGCGTGGGCAGTCATGGCCGAAAGCGCCATTTTAACGCCGGGAAGAAGATCGCTCTTCTCGATTCCCATCATTGCCGCGCTCTGGCCGCAGATGATGATCTGGACATCATGCTTCAGCAGTTCGGCGATGATTTTTGCGTTGGGATTGGTCGCCCCCTCGTGATGCCTCGCATAGGCCGCCTCGTTCAAGAGGTCGATGCCTGCAGGCCCATGCACCACCACGGCAAGGTGAATGTCCTCTTCAGCCACGCCCGCCTTTGCATGCATGTTGAAGAACCGCGCCAGACTGACGAGCCCGCGATTGACCTCTCCCGCATCGGCGCCCTTCGACAGGTCGAAAGCGACGCGAAATTCGGTTTCTCCGGGGATCGGCATGTCGCTGTCGATTTCGGCCACCGGGCCGAAAGAGAAGACGGGGCCGGGCTGCATGGTTTCGGGCATATCCTGCGCTGGCGCAGGGGCGGTGAGCATGGCTGCACCCATTGCGGCGACAAGCGAGATTTTGCGTGCCAGTCCCATCAGTAAAACCCCTTTCCATCGCCATGACAGCCCTGACCGATGCCGGTCCGCTGCCAATGTCCACCATCCGCCCTGCATTGCGCCGCTTGCCATTCCTCGATCGCGATGAAGATCGCGATCATCAGCAGGGCGATTGCCACGCCAGCCAGCCTGCGCCGCCAGGAGAATTGCGGTTTCACCCCGACGCTTTCTTCAACGCCAGCCGGATTAGCGCGCTTTCGCCTGCGTCCTCGCCCAGCTCGCCCTGTGCCTCTGCCACGGCCTTCGCCGCGACGGCGGGCTTGAAGCCGAGGTTTTCGAGCGCCGACACCGCATCGGCGCTGGCACTGCCGGCAGGCGCAGCCGCTATGCCGGGCGATCCCGGCGCGGTGGGCAGGCCGCCCGCCTTGTCCTTAAGCTCGTTGACGATGCGGCCTGCGACTTTCGGCCCCACGCCCTTGGCCCGCGCGACCATGGCGGTATCGCCCTGCGCGCAGGCTTTCTGCAATTCCTCGGTAGAGAGCGCCGACAGCACGGCCAGCGCCATTTTCGATCCCACGCCCTGCACCGCGTTCAGCAGGCGGAACCAGTCCCGCTCCGCCCCGCTGGCAAAGCCGATCAGGCGCATGTCGTTTTCGGAAACCTGCAGGTCGGTATAGACGGTGCACGCCTCACCCACTTCGCCCAGCGCCGATAATGTGCGCGCCGAACAATGGACGAGATAGCCCACGCCCTGAACGTCGATCACGGCCCAGTCTGTGCCGGTCTCGTCAAGCCTGCCTGATAGCTTTGCGATCATGGGGCGGGACGCTAGCGCAGGCGGAACGGGAAGGGAACACGCCGGAGCGGTTTATCCCGGTTCAGTCATTCGCCTGCATCTCTTCGGGCACGTCGTCCTCGGGTCCGAAATACAGTTTTGCGCAGTCGCAGCGCAGCACCCCGCCTTCAAGGCTGAGATCGTCCTTATAGGCATCGGCGATGTAATCGAGCGTCGAGAGGTGCCGGTCCTCGAAATACATCTCGTGCACATCGCCCCGGCCCGCGCCATAGACGATGCGCGACACGCCCGCCCAGATGCTGGCCATAGTGCACATGCCGCACGGCTGCAGCGTGGAATAGAGCGTCGCGCCTTCGAACCGCATCTCGCCAGCCTCTTTCCCGGCAGCGCGCAGGGTCACGATTTCGGCATGGGCGGTGGGGTCGCAGTCTTCGGCGGTGCGGTTGACGCCCTTGGCAAGCACCCTACCTTGATGGACGACAAGCGCCGCGATCGGCGTGTTGGCGGGATCGGTGCCCTTTTCGCTGGTGGCCAGGTCAAGCGCCTCGCGCATCCAGCGCGCATCCTCGGTGTCGGTCATGCCCCAAGAGATGGGAGAGCCCCGCCCAAGAGCAAGAGAGGAAATGAGATAATGGCAGGTGGATGGTCGCGCGATGGCGCGGTTCAGGACCAGATCGACGACACGGTGAACGATGCCGTCGCAGGGGCGCGCTCGCGCATTCCCGCGGGCGAAAGCCTGAAATATTGCGCCGAATGCGGCGAGACGATTCCCGAAAAGCGGCGCAAGGCGCTGCCCGGCGTCAGGCGCTGCATCGCGTGCCAGTCGGGGCAGGACAAGGCCGTGCGGCACAGCGCCATCAACCGGCGCGGCAGCAAGGACAGCCAACTGCGTTAATTAATGTCGTGGTCCCAGATGCGCATGCGCGATCGCCACGGCCAGCGCATCGGCGGCATCGGCACCGGCGACCTTCGCGCCGGGCAGCAGCACTTTCAGCATCGCCTGCACCTGTTTCTTGTCCGCGCCGCCGGTGCCGACGACCGATTTCTTCACCACCTTGGCCGAATGTTCGTGCACGCCCAGCCTTGCCGCGCCGCAGGCGGCCAGCACCGCGCCGCGCGCGTGGGCCAGCTTCAGCGTCGATTGCGGGTTCTTGTTGAGGAACACTTCCTCCGCCGCCGCGACATCGGGGCGATAGCGCACGATCACCTCCGTCACGGCGGCGTAAAGCGCAGCCAGCCGGTCGGCGATCTCTTCCCTGGGGCTGCTGGCGATCTGGCCATTGGCGACATGGGTCAGCCGCGCCCCCTCGCTTTTCACCACGCCCCATCCGGTGCAGGTGAGCGAAGGGTCGAGGCCCAGAACGATCATGACGAAGCCTTGGGGACGATCACTCGCCCAGCTTCTCCATCACCTCGTCAGAGATGTCGTAATTGCCCCAGACGGTCTGGACATCGTCATCGTCGTCCAGCGCGTCGATCAGCTTCAGCAGCGTCTGCGCCGTGCCTTCGTCGCAATCGACGGTGATGTTGGGCTTCCACGCGAGCTTGACGTTTTCCGCCTCGCCCAGCGATTTTTCGAGTTCGCCCGCCACTTCGTGCAGCGCTTCCATCTGGGTCCAGATGACATGGCCGTCATCGCTGGATTCGACATCGTCGGCGCCCGCCTCTATCGCGGCTTCCAGCACTGTGTCCTCACCGCCGACGCTGGCGGGATATTCGATCATGCCAAGCCGTTCGAAACCGTGGGCAACCGCACCCGCAGTGCCGAGATTGCCGCCATTCTTCGAAAACGCGGTGCGCACATTGGTCGCGGTGCGGTTGCGATTGTCGGTCAGCGCCTCGACGATCAGCGCCACGCCGCCCGGGCCATAGCCTTCGTAGCGGATCTCTTCGTAATCATCGCCCTCGTTCGCCGAAGCCTTGTCGATGGCGCGCTGGATATTGTCCTTGGGCATCGACTGGCCCTTGGCGTTGTTGACCGCCAGGCGCAGGCGCGGGTTCATGTCGGGATCGGGCGCGCCCATCTTGGCAGCGACGGTGATCTCTCGGGAAAGCTTGGAGAACATGGCAGAGCGCTTCTTGTCCTGCGCGCCCTTGCGATGCATGATGTTCTTGAATTTGGAATGGCCGGCCATTGCCGTTCTCGTCCTCTGAATCTCTGGTGTGGCGCGCCCTTACAGCAGCCGGGCGGGGAAGGGCAAGCACAGGGGTGGCTAGAGCGCCCGAAACTGGCCCCAATTAGGCGAAATCACATGACGATCAGCCGGATCGACCACATCAATATCAGTACCTCCGACCTTGCCGCCACGGTTGCGTTCTTCCGCGACATGCTCGGCCTCACCCCTTCGCCGCCGCCGGGGATGGACCCTGACTGGAACAGTTGGATGCTCGACGATGTGGGCAATGCGCTGGTGCATGTGAACACGCGGCCCGGCGGGAGCGAGCCGGGCCCGATCAACCATGTCGCCTTTGCCTGCAGCGGTTACGACGCTTACCTCACCCGCCTGAACGGCGCGGGGCATCAATGTTTCGAAAACGACCTGCGCGCCGTGGCGGGCGTGCGCCAGATCTTCGTCATCGGCCCGGAAGGCGCGCGGATAGAACTGAATTTTCGGGGGGATTAGGGTTCGGCTGCCCTTATCAGGGCATGACCTATTGCTGCGCTCGATATTCCTCGATCGTCATCGCGTCTTCATAACCTTCCTCCCCAGGGGCAAGGCAATTTCCGGAGGCCGAGACATAGCCGAGCAACCCCTTTTCCTTGACCGGTTCATCCGGGATTATCCGCATGTTCTCGCCCCGGGCCTCACATCGTTCCGCCAAGCCCCGCTGGGCATTGCGCGTTGCCATTTCGGTACAGGACGACAGGGAGATCAGCGCGCATGTCAGGAAAGCCCATTTGAATGGCTGCAAGGTTCTACTCCGCATAAAGCTGGTTGGCGTTTCAGGTTGATGCCCGCCTATCGTTGACATCGCGTTGATATGCCACCTCACCTAAAGCAGCCGCTGCCACCAGCTGACATCGCGCCAGCCATCCAGCTTCCAGCCAACCTCGCGATATACGCCGACCGGGGTAAATCCGCAGGCCTCGTGCAGGGCGATGCTGGCGTCATTGGGTAGCGCGATCCCGGCAAAGGCGGCATGGAACCGCTCTTTCAGCATCGGCAGCAGTTCGTCCATCAGCGCCCGCCCGACGCCCTGCCCGGCATAGTCCGGGTCGACATAAATGCCGACATCGCAGGATGAGCCATAGGCCGCGCGGGTGCGGTGGGGGCTGCCATAGGCATAGCCGATGACCTGCGTCCCCTTCACCGCGACCAGCCAGCCGTGCGACTGGCCGAAATCCCGGATGCGGCGCAGCATTTCCGAAGCCGTGGGCGGCTCGGTCTCGAAACTGACCCATGTGTCGGTGACGAAGGGGGCATAGAGCGCAGCGCAGCCGGCGGCGTCGTCGGCGCGGGCGCGGCGAATACGGTATTGGGTCAAGTGTCGCCTATTCGAGAATGACAGCAGTGCCCGAGACCGAGACCATCAGCATCGAGCCATTCTGGCCCAGCACCTCGTAATCGATGTCGACACCGATCACGCCATTGCCGCCCAGCGAGAGGGCTTCCTGCCGCATTTCGGCCAGGGCTTCCTTGCGCGCGCGGGCCAGCACTTCCTCGTACTTGCCAGAACGCCCGCCGACCAGATCGGTGATCGAGGCGAAGAGATCGCGGAACAGGTTCGCGCCCACGATCACCTCGCCGGTGACGATGCCGAGATATTCGACAGCCGGGCGGCCTTCGACCGAAGTCGTGGTGGTGACCACCATGCCGCCGCCGTCACCGCGATTGCTCCAGGGATTGGGCATGAACTCTCTCCTCTCGTCTGCGCTTCGATATGGACGCCGCCGGTTCTACCCGGTCGCCGCCGCGATGCAAGGAGGGGAGAGGCTCCTGTCTTACTCGATGCCGAGCGCCGCCTTGTAGGTCTCGAGGATGGTTTCCATCTCGCGGCGGTCGTCGGGCTTCATCTTACGGATGCGCACGATCTGGCGCATGATCTTGACGTCATAGCCCACGGCCTTCGCCTCGGCGTAGACGTCGCGGATGTCGTCGGCGATGCCCTTCTTCTCTTCTTCAAGGCGCTCGACGCGCTCGATCAGAAGGCGCAGGCGATCGTCGGTGTTTTCGGCTTCGGCCATGGCTGGTCAGCTCCGCAAAAGGAATCGGTGTCACAGAATCGGTTGAAGTCGGGCCTGATAGGGGCAGCCCCGGCGCGGGTGAAGCACCGGGGGGCATACTTATCCCCAAACTGGCCCGTTCTGCCTTATTCCGAAGCCGGTGCGACGGCGTTCCGCTTCAGGCTCTCTTCCATGCGGGCCAGCTGTTCGTCGGTGGCGGGCGTCTGGAACTTCGTCTTCCATTCGTCCATCTCCATCCCGTGGATAACGGCGCGCGCCTCGGCCTTGTCGCCCTCGAACCCGGCGTCGCGGATCCAGTCGGCAAGGCAATTGCGGCAGAAACCGGCAAGGCCCATCAGCTCGATATTCTGGGCATCGTGGCGATGGCGCAGGTGTTTGACCAATCGGCGGAATGCGGCTGCGGCGACATCGTCGGGCAACTGGTCGATGGGATCACTCATGATACGCTCCAATAATCTGATTTTGCGGTGCACGGGACCGCTGCAAAGCTTGCGCGGGTCGCCCTGTAACCGGTAGGGCAAACGCTAGCCAGCCAACAACACAGCAAGAAGCGGACCTTTCCCTTGGCCAAGTTCGAACCGCGCGACCGCAAGGTCAAGATCCTCGCCACTCTCGGGCCGGCCAGCACCGACCCGGAGATGATCGCCCGCCTGCACAAGGCAGGGGCCGATGCGTTCCGCATCAATATGAGCCATGGCGACCATGCGAGCCATGAAAAGACCTTCAACGCGATCCGCGCGCTGGAGCTTAAGACCGGGCACCCGATCGGCATCCTGTGCGACCTGCAGGGCCCGAAACTGCGCGTCGGCAAGTTCGAGGGCGGCAAGGCGGTGATCCCGCACGGGCGGCACTTCACCCTGGACCGCGATCCCACGCCGGGCGATGAAACCCGCGTCCAGCTGCCGCACCCCGAACTTTTCGGTCTGATGGAAAAGGGCCAGCGCCTGCTGCTTGACGATGGCAAGCTGCGCCTGCGCGTCATTCGCGCCGATGAGAACGAGATCTTGTGCTCCGCCGAAGTGGGCGGCGTGATCCGCGACAACAAGGGCGTGAATGTGCCCGACGCGGAAATCCCCATCCCCGCGCTGACCGACAAGGATCGCCGCGACCTTGCTTTCGCCGTGCAGCACAAGGCGGACTGGATCGGCCTGTCCTTCGTCCAGCGGCCCGAAGACCTTGCCGAGGCGCGGAAGCTGATGGGCGGCTATGGCGCGCTGATGGCCAAGATCGAAAAGCCGCTGGCCGTGCGCCACTTGTCGCAGCTGATCGAGATGTCCGATGGCATCATGGTCGCGCGCGGCGATCTGGGCGTCGAACTGCTGCCCGAAGAAGTGCCGCCGCTGCAAAAGCGCATCGTCGAGCAGGCGCGCGGCGCGGGCAAGCCCGTGGTCGTGGCGACGCAAATGCTCGAATCCATGATCGAGAGCCCCGCGCCCACCCGCGCCGAGGTGTCGGATGTGGCGAACGCGGTTTATGACGGCGCGGACGTGGTCATGCTCTCGGCCGAAACCGCGGCGGGCCAGTGGCCCGAAGAAGCGGTGACGATCATGGACCGCATCGCCAAGCAGGTCGAGAACGATCCGGGCTATGACGTGCGCATCGCATTGTCGCGCGGAGAGCCCGATCCCACGACCTCCGACGCGCTGGCCGAAGCCTGCGCCTCGATCGCGCGGACTTTGCGCATTTCGGCGGTTTCGGTGTTCACCTCGTCGGGGTCTTCGGCCCGCCGCGTGGCGCGCGAACGTCCGCGGGTGCCGCTGCTGGTGCTCACGCCTTCGCAGGTGACGGCGCGGCGCACGACGCTTCTGTGGGGCGCGCATCCGGTGCGGACAAAGGACATCGGCAGCTTCGAAGAGATGATCGCCAAGGGCAAGCGCATGGCACTGCGCCACGGTTTCGGAGAAGCCGGCGGAAAGCTCGTGGTGCTGGCGGGCGTGCCCTTTGGCGTGCCGGGGGCGACCAACCTGCTCCATGTCGTCACCCTGCAGGGCGACGAGTTGAAGCGCCATGGCGAGGCCGACCATCTGGGCTGATATTCGGGGCTTTCAAAGCCGCGCTTGACGCGTGGACCTGCAGCAAAGCATGGGCAGCGCATGACAGCCCTTACGCGACTCTTTGTTTCCGACAATGCCGCCTGCGTCCATCCCCGCGTGTGGGATGCGATGCGCGCCGCCGATGGGCCTGATATGCCCTATGATGGCGATGCGCTGTCGCAGGCGCTGGATGCGCGCTTTTCGGCACTGTTCGGGCGGGAGTGCGCGGTTATCTGGACCAGCACCGGTACGGCGGCCAATGCGCTGGCGCTCGCCTGCCTGACCCCGCCCTTTGCCGGCATCGTGTGCCATTACGACGCCCATGTGGAGGCGGATGAAGGCGGCGCCCCCGAATTCTACACCCATGGCGCAAAGCTGATGCTGGCAGGCGGTGAAGGCGCGAAGGTCACGCCTGAGGGTATCGCCAAGGTCATCGACCCGATCCGCGACGATGTGCACCGCGTGCAGCCGCATACGCTGGCTCTGACGCAGGCGACGGAAGAGGGGCGCGTCTATTCGCCAGGCGAACTCGCCGCACTGACGGCTTTTGCCCGCGAAAGGGGCCTGCGCGTCCATCTCGACGGGGCGCGTTTCGCCAATGCGGTTGCGCATCTGGGCTGCGCGCCCGCCGATGCGGGGCCCGCGCATGGGATCGACACGCTTTCCTTCGGCTTCATCAAGAATGGCGGGATGAGCGCGGAGGCGCTGGTCGTGTTCGACACCGGCCTTGCCATGGAAGCGCGCCGCCGCCGAAAACGCGCCGGGCAATTGCAGTCGAAGGGCCGCTATCTCGCAGCGCAGCTTCACGCCATGCTCGACGATGATCTGTGGCTCGCCAATGGCCGCGCCGCCAATGCCGCGGCGCAGACCATCGCGCAGGCCGCGCCCGACCGCCTGTTGCAACCGGTGGAGGCGAACGAGATCTTCATGACGCTGACCGCGCCAGAGCGCGAGGCGCTGCGCAATCAAGGTTTCGCCTTTTACGACTGGTCTGACAGCTCGGCGCGCTTCGTCACCTGCTGGAACACCAGCGAGGAAGACGCAGGCGCTCTCGCTGCCGCACTGGCGGCGCTTTAGACATGGGCGAGCCATCCGCGCTGAGGCGCTGGTTTCCCTTCATTCTGTGCGTGCTGATCTGGTCGTCGACCTGGCTCGTCATCAAGGACCAGGTCGGGACGGCCAGCGCGGGCTGGTCGATCACCCTGCGCTTCGCGCTTGCCAGCATCGGCATGTTCGTGCTGGCCGCGGTGCGCGGCGATGGCTGGCGGCTGAAAGCGGGCTGGGCGCCGGTGACGATCATCGTCGCGATCACCCAGTTCGTGGGCAATTTCCAGTTCGTCTATCGGGCAGAAATGTATCTGACATCGGGCATCGTCGCGGTGTTCTTCGCGCTGCTTCTGGTGCCCAACGCGATCCTTGCGCGGCTGGTGCTGGGGCAGACCAGTTCCCGGCGTTTTTTCGTCGGTTCGGGCATCGCGATCTGCGGCATCTTCCTGCTGTTCGCGCATGAATACACCAAGGCGGGGCTCGATGGCGGCGTGCTGGCGGGAATCGTGCTGGCAACGCTTGCCATGCTGTCCGCCTCGGTTGCCAATATCAGCCAGGCGACCGAGGCTGCGCATCGTCAGCCGTTCATCCCGATGCTGGCATGGGCGATGCTGATCGGCACGATCGTCAATGCCGCGATCTCGATCGCGCTGGAAGGCGCGCCGACATGGCCATCCGATTGGCGCTATTATGGCGGTATCGCCTATCTCGGCCTGATCGGTTCGGTGCTGACCTTCCCGCTTTATTTCGGTCTGGTGCGTTCGATGGGCGCAGGCCATGCCGCCTATGTCGGGGTGGCGGTGCCGCCCATCGCCATGGGGCTGTCGACCGCGTTCGAGGGCTATGAATGGAGCGCCATGGCCGCGGGCGGCGTGGTGCTGGCAATGGCCGGCCTGATCATCGCGGTTCGCACCAAGGCGAAACCGCCCGCTGAGCCGCCCTTATCCGCCGAAACCGCCATCCGCGAGGCAGGCGACTAACCCTTCGCGATAGGTGGGGTAGGCAGGGTCCCAGCCCAGCACCCGCTTCGCTTTCCCATTCGCGACGCGGCGGTTCTCTGCATAAAACCCGCGCGCCATGGGGGACAGGTTGGCCTCCTCCATCGACTGTAGTGGCGGAGGGGCCACGCCCAAGAGGCGGCATGCCTCCTCGATCAGTTCGTTCTGCGGACACGGCAGCTTGTCGGACAGGTTATATGCCCCCGGCGGCGCATTGCCCGTGAGCGCCAGTGTCACCCCTTGGGCGATATCCTCGACATGGACGCGGCTGAAGACCTGATCCGGAATGTCGATCCGGTGGGCGCGGCCCTCTTTCACCCGCTCCAACGCGCTGCGGCCGGGGCCATAGATGCCGGGCAAGCGAAAGACGCAGGCACCTGCCGCCAGCCAATGCGCATCCGCTTCGGCGCGCGCCGTGCGGCGGCCCGTGCCGGTGGGCGATGCCTCGTCCACCCAAGCGCCGAGCGCATCACCATAAACCCCGGTTGAGGAGAGATAGCCGCGCCAGCCGCGAAAACCCGCCAGCGCTTCCCCATGCGTTTCCAGCACCGGATCGCCGCCGCTCTTTGCCGGCGGGACGGAGGACAATATCGCATCGGCCCGACCCAGCGCGGCGGCAACCGCGTCACGGTCGGCAAATTCCAGCGTGCCGTCGCTGCCGGTCGATTCGATGTCCCAGCCAGCGCCCTGCAGCCGGGCCGCGATCCGCTTGGCGCTATAGCCGAGGCCGAAGATCAAAATTCGCATGGCCCCCCATAACCCGCGCTTTGCCGTGGGTGCGAGGCAAAACTTGCGCCCGCGTTTATCCAATCGTCAAAAATACCTTGAGAATCCTTCGCCAAGGCATGATCTAGTTTCCATGGATATCGCCCGTAACCCCGCCACCGTTCCCGGTAACCCCGAACTCGCCGATGCCGCCGTCGAACCGGCACAGCCGGAGACCATTCATCGCCTCGATTACACGCCGCCCGCATGGCTGGTGCCGGAAATCAGGCTGGAATTCGAACTGGGAACGGAGCTGACCAAGGTGAAATCGACCATGAAGGTCGAGCGTAACCCGGATGGCTCGCACGATCAGACCATGCATCTGTGCGGCGACAATATCGCGGTGATGAGCCTGTCGGTCGATGGCAAGCCCGCCGAGGGCTGGACGATGTCGGGCGCGAACCTGCTGCTCCCGCTGCCCGGCGACGCGCATGAGGTGACGATCGAGACGCATCTGCACCCGGCCACCAACAGCCAGCTGATGGGCCTCTATGCCTCGAACGGCATGCTGTGCACCCAGTGTGAGGCGGAAGGCTTCCGCCGCATAACCTTCTTCCCCGACCGCCCGGACGTGCTGTCGCGCTATACCGTGCATATGAGCGGGCCGAAGGATGCATTCCCGATCCTCCTGTCAAACGGCGACATGACGGCAAGCGGTGAGGGCGAAGACGGCACCCACTGGGCCGAATGGACCGATCCGTGGCCCAAACCTTCATACCTGTTCGCGCTGGTCGCGGGCGAGTTGGTGGCGCGCAAGGAAGTCTTCACCACCATGAACGGGCGCAAGGTCGATCTGGCGGTCTATGTCCGTCCCGGCGATGAAGAGCGGACGGAGCATGCGATGCGCTCCCTCGTCAATTCGATGAAGTGGGACGAGGAGACGTTCGGCCGCGAATATGACCTCGACACGTTCAACATCGTCGCCGTTTCCGATTTCAACATGGGCGCGATGGAGAACAAGGGGCTCAACATCTTCAACACGCGCTATATCCTGGCCGATCCCGATACCGCCACCGATGGCGATTTCGACGCGGTGGAGGGCGTGGTCGGCCACGAATATTTCCATAACTGGTCAGGCAATCGCGTGACCTGCCGCGACTGGTTCCAGCTGAGCCTGAAAGAAGGCTTCACCGTGCTGCGCGACCAGATGTTCAGCGCGGCGATGGGATCGGAACCGGTCAAGCGGATAGAGGATGTGCGCATCCTGCGCGCTGCCCAGTTCCCCGAGGATTCCGGGCCGCTGGCGCATCCGATCCGCCCCGATTCCTATCAGGAAATCAGCAATTTCTACACCGCGACCGTCTATAACAAGGGTGCGGAAGTCATTCGCATGATGCACACCATGGCGGGGCCCGAAGCGTTCCGTAAGGGCAGCGATTTGTATTTCGACCGCCATGATGGCGAAGCCGCGACCTGCGAGGATTTCGTCAAGGCGATGGAGGATGGCGCAGGCCTCGATCTCACCGCTTTTCGCCTTTGGTACGAACAGGCGGGCACGCCCAAGGTCACGGTCCACTCCGAATTTTCTGACGGCACGCTGACGCTGACGGTGAAGCAGAAAGTTCCGGCAACTCCGGGCCAGCCGCACAAGAAGCCGATGCCGATCCCGCTCAAGATCGCCCTTTTCGACCGTGCGACCGGCAGCCATTCGGGCGAACACACACTCATGGTCGACAAGGCGGAGCAGGTCTTCACCTTCGACGGCTTTGCCGAGGCTCCGGTCCTCTCGCTCAATCGCGGCTTTTCCGCCCCGATCCAGCTGGAGAGCGAGGTTTCGGACGCCGATATCAAGTTCCTCGCCGCGAAAGACGACGATGCCTTCGCTCGCTATGAGGCGCTGCAGCAGCTGCTCACCCGCGAACTGCTGGGTGCGGTCGAGCATGGCCCAGACGAAGCCCGCCGCGCCGCCATCGCCGAGGCTTTGGCCGCAGTGCTGGACGATGACGGTATCGACGATCTGATGCGCGGGGAGCTGATGATGCTTCCCACGATCTCGTTCCTGATCGAATTGTCGGCCCCTGCCGATCCGATGGCGATCCATGCGTCGCGCGAACGGCTTAAGGCCTATCTTGGCCAGAGGCTGCACGATAGGCTGACGGCGCTGCATGACCGTGCAAGCGCCGTGGCATATTCGCTTGAGGCCGACGCCCGCGGTGCGCGCAAGGTCAAGACGCAGGCGCTGATCCTGCTCTCTGCCGCTGACGAGGCGGAAACCGCCCGCCGGGCGGAGGCGCAGTATCGCGCCGCCGACAATATGACCGACCGGCAGGGCGCTTTGGCTGTGATGGCCAGCCTCGATGCGCCGGCGCGCGATGATTTGCTGGCCGATTTCCATGGCCGGTATGAAGGCAATGCGCTGGTCATCGACAAATGGTTCGCGATCCAGGCAAGCTCGCTGCGCCCTGATGTGCTCGATGCGGTGGAGGCGCTGGCAAAGCATCCCGATTTCACCATGAAGAACCCCAATCGGGTCCGCTCGCTCTATATGACGGTGGCGGGCAATCCGATCGCGTTTCACGATGAAACCGGGCGCGGCTATCGCATGATCGCCGATCTCGTGCTGGCGCTCGACCCGCTTAACCCGCAGACGGCGGCGCGTTTCGTGCCGTGGCTGGGCCGCTGGCGCAAGATCGAGCCGAAGCGCGCCGCGATGATGCGCGCCGAGCTTGAGCGCATGGCCAAGGAGCCCAGCCTGTCGAAAGACGTGCGCGAGCAGGTGACCAAGAGCATCGACGCGGCCTGAAAATGCCGGGGGTCGACGTGATCACCGCCGCGCCGCTGGCCGGATTGCCGCATGGCTTCCTTGGCCGCCGGGGCGGGGTATCGGCGGGTGCCTATGCATCGCTGAACGTGGGCACGGGTTCGCCCGACGATCCGGCATTGGTGGAGCAGAACCGCCGCATCGCCGCCGATGCGGTGATGGCAGGCGCGCCGCTGGCAACGGTCTACCAGGTGCATTCCGCGCTGGTCGAGCGCGTCACACAGCCATGGCCGCTGGATGAGCGCCCGCATGCCGATGCGATGGTCACCGACACGCCAGGCGTTTTGCTGGGCATCCTCACCGCCGATTGCGCGCCGGTGCTGCTGGCCGATGAAGCCGCTGGCGTCGTGGGCGCGGCCCATGCCGGATGGCGCGGCGCGATCGGGGGCGTGACTGACGCGACGCTGGCCGCGATGGAAAGCCTTGGAGCGGATCGCAGCCGCATTGCCGCTGCCGTCGGCCCATGCATCGCACAGGCGAGTTACGAAGTGGACGACGGTTTCCTCGCCCGGTTCTGCGAGGATGAGCCCGATAACGAACGTTTCTTCAAGCCCGGAAAGCCCGGTCACCAGCAATTCGACCTTGCCGGCTATGTCGCGGCGCGGCTGGCGCGGGCGGGTGTGAAAACGGTCGCCATCACCGGTCATGACACGCTGGCCGATGATGCGCGCTTCTTCTCCTATCGCCGCTCGACGCTGGCGGGAGAGGATGCCTATGGGCGGCAGATCAGCCTGATCGGGCTTTCGCCCACAGGCTGACCTGCGCGGCCCCTTAAAGCGACGAGAACAGCGCCATCATCCGCGCCCACGCCTTTTCGGCAGCAGCTTCGGCATATTTGGGGCTGTCGATCACCGTCCAGCCATGGTTGCCGTCATAGACCTCGACCTCGGCATCGACGCCCTTTTCGGCGGCGGTGTCCTTCAGCACGGTCTTGGCCTCGGGGTCCTTCTCGTCATCGTCCTTGGCGATGGCGACAAGATAGGCCGTGCCCGGTTCCATGAGCTTGTGCGGGCTTTGCGGACCATCGGTGACAAGCCCGCCGCCGTGCATAGAGGATGCGGCCTTCACGCGGTCGGGCACGGCGTGCGCGGCGTAGAAACTCCATGATCCGGTCATGCAATGGCCGTTCGCGCCGATACCCTTGGCGGTGTCGACCGCGCCTTGTTCATCCAGCCATGCGACAAATGCCTTTGCATCGGCCATCACAGCATCGGGGGTGAGCTTTTCACGCCAGGGGCCCACGGTCTGGAAGCCGCCGCTTTCGGCGAAACCGGCGAAATCCTCGAACTGGGTGCCTGATACATCGCGGTAATAGGGGTTCATGTGCAGCACCGCATAGCCTTCGCCTGCCAGCCTTTCGGCCATGGTGCGCGTTGCGGGGCGGACGCCTGCGATGTCGGGCCATTCGATGATCGCGGCATGCGCGCCTTCGGCCGGGTGATAGAAGAACCCGTCGGCGGTGCCCGCATCGGTGGGGATCGAAACCGGCGTCACCATCACGCCGCTCGCGTCCATGGCGCTTTCCTCGCTGCTCGCTTCCTGTGCGGGGGTGCATCCGGCCAGCACGGCAGCGGTGCCGATCGCGCCAAAGCTCCTGCGGTTCATCCGGCCCGAACGCGAAAGCTCGCCCCGCATGTTCGCCAGCTGTGTTTCATCGCACATCGTATCGGTCTCCTTGGGCCACCCGTCTGACCCAAGGATAGGTGCTCACCGATTACATGCAACCGGCGAAGCGGCCGCCCCATTCCTGTGGGCCGCTCAGCGCCGCGTAAGCGCCGCTTCGCTCTCTGCCAGCAGCGAGGCGATGATGTCGGCGACCGGCTCTTCGGTCTTGACCATGCCGACCGACTGGCCTGCCATCAGGCTGCCGTTCTCGATATCGCCGTCAATCACCGCGCGGCGCAGCGCGCCTGCCCAGTAATGCTCGATCTGCAGCTGCGCCTCGCTCATGGCGATGCCTTCGCCATCGAGCAGGCCCGCCACTTCGCGCTGTTTCGCGGTGAAGGCCTCGGTGCCCTTGTTCTTCAGCGCGCGGACCGGGATCACCGGCAGGCGCGGATCGACCTGCACGCTGGCAATCGCGTCGCGGGCCCCGGCGCGGAAGAACGCCTTTTTGAAATCGGGATGGGCGATGCTTTCGGTCGCGGCGGCAAAGCGGGTGCCCAGCTGCACGCCAGCCGCGCCCATTTCCAGATATCCGGCAATCGCCTCACCGCGCCCGATGCCGCCCGCCACGAAGACGATGTGATCGGCAGCGAGTTCAGGCAGGAATTCTTGCGCCAGCACGCTGGTCGAGACGGGGCCGATATGGCCGCCTGCCTCCATCCCCTCGATCACCATGGCGTCTGCGCCCGAACGCAGCAGTTTTTTCGCCAGCGCCAGCGTGGGAGCAAAGCAGATCACCCTGGCGCCGCCTGCCTTGATCGCATCGACGCTGCCCTTGGGCGGCAGGCCGCCTGCCAGCACGACATGGCCGACGCCATGCTTCTTGCACACTTCGATCAGTTCCATGATCTGCGGGTGCATGGTGATGAGGTTCACGCCGAACGGCTTGTCCGTCATCGCCTTGGTCGCGGCAATCTCGGCATCGAGCAGATCAGGCGTCATCGCGCCGCAGGCGATCACGCCGAACCCACCGGCGTTGGAAATGGCCGAGACGAGGTTCCGCTCCGATACCCAGCTCATCGCGCCACACAGGATCGCATATTCGCTGCCGAGGAATTCGGCACCGCGCGCCATCAGCGCCTGGGTCTTGGGGTAGCTGGTCATATTCGTCTCGCGTCCTTGCCGGGAAAGCCGGGCCAGCGCATAGCTGGTCGCGCGGCTTTAAGGAGCGCGCTGGCGAACGGCAAGTGCCGGGAACGAGCCTTGCACTGCGAATGGCGAGGCGACCGGGTGAGGGGAGCGTCCGCTATTGGGCCCGGTTTCGATGTCGGCTTATGACCGGAATGGGGTGGGAAGCGGACGTCAGTCCAACACGAGACGAACCCCATCTTCAGCCTCGTCGCCGCCTACATCGTGTTCACGGATTATCTCAAGCAACCAATCGAAGACGGTGGGTCCTTCACCTTGTTTCGCTCTGGATAAATCGGCTCTGACATGCTGCCGGTTCGACGGGTGGCATTGCTCCAGCCGCTTCTCCAATTGCTTTACAGTCTCGGCATAGCCCAATCTTTCGCGAGATGCGCCCGAGTTTGCCCATCTCAAGATAAAGCCCCCTTCTGGCGTGCCAAAGCCGCCACGAAGGATGTCGTTGAAAGCGACTAAGTTGCGCCCCCAATATGCGCCAGGAATAAGCGTATCGCTTATCGCATCGTAGAAGGCATCTAGCGAAGTAACCTTCGAGCCATCGAGGATGTATTCCTTGGTCATGTAGCCCAACTTAAATCGGCTAAGACATTGTCCGCAATCGATCGTTAGCAGACCGGCCGCTTCCGTCCCCAAATGCAGCAAAGCCGCGGCGATCCTAAACCTCGCGGCTTTCAGGCGGGCCCTTGCAGCCGCTGGCGATGACGTACCATTCCGAACTGTCTTTGCGGCTGGCTGGCGGCTTGGCGTGTTTTACGCTGGTGAAGTGCTTTTTGAGCACGTTCAAAAGCGCCGTGTCGGTGCCGCCTGCAAAGACCTTGGCAATGAAGGTGCCGCCTTCGGCCAGGGTGCGGATCGCGAAGTCGGCGGCGGCTTCGACCAGCCCCATGGTGCGAAGGTGGTCGGTCTGCTTGTGGCCGACGGTGTTGGCGGCCATGTCGCTCATCACGAAATCGGGCGCTTCGCCCAATGCGTCCATCAGCTTTTCGGGCGCGTCATCGGCCATGAAATCCATCTGGAAGATGGTCACGCCCGGCAGCGGATCGACTTCCAGAAGATCGATGCCCACGATCTTTGCCTGCGGGTTCTTCTTGGCCACATACTGGCTCCACCCGCCCGGCGCGATGCCCAGATCGACGACGGCGCGCGCGCCTTTTAGCAGGGAGAATTTTTCGTCCAGTTCGGCCAGCTTATAGGCGGCGCGGCTGCGATAGCCCTCGGCCTTTGCCTTGACCACATAAGGATCGTTCAGCTGGCGCGACAGCCAGCGATGGCTGCTCGCCTTGCGCTTCTTGTTGCTCTTCAGGCGCTGGCGATCATTTCCGGAACGGCTCATGGATCGGCCCTACAGCGGGTGTTCGCGATGGGGAAGGGCCGAGCGGTCGCCCGATCCCGAATTCGCATGGGTACCGCCCATCAGCGACCGCAGGATCCCTTCGCGAATGCCGCGATCGGCCACGCCCAGCCGCGTCGCGGGCCACAGGTCGAGAATCGTTTCCAGAATGGCGCAGCCCGCCACCACCAGCTCGGCGCGTTCGCGCCCGATGCAGGGCAGCTCGGTCCGCTCGTCAAAGCTCATGCCCGACAGGTCCGATGCGATCTGACGCATCGCCTGCGCCGGGACGATCAGCCCGTCGACCGCCTGCCGGTCATATTGCTCAAGGCCAAGGTGCACGCTGGCCAGAGTCGTCACCGTGCCGCTGGTGCCCAACAGGCGCGGGCCGTTCTCGTTTTCCTCCCGCGGGATGCCGCGAAACGGTTCGAGGCGGCTTGAGAAATCGCTGAAACTGCTAGCCACCTGCGCGCGCATGCGGCGATAGCGCGTCAGCCGCTCCGCGTCGCTTTCGTCATCGGGTGCGGGGAAGCTTTCGGTCAGCGAGACCACGCCCCATGGCACGGATTGCCAATCAAGGATGCGCGGCACGGTATCGCCGGTCTCGATCAGCACCAGCTCGGTCGAGCCGCCGCCGATGTCGAAGATCATGGCAGGCCCTTCGCCGCGTTCAAGCAATACATGGCAGCCCAGCACGGCAAGGCGCGCTTCTTCCTGCGCGGAGATGACATCGAGGAGGATGCCCGTTTCCTCGCGCACACGGTCGATGAAGGCCTGCCCATTGGATGCGCGGCGGCACGCCTCCGTCGCGACGGAGCGGGCGAGATGCACATTGCGGCGGCGCAGTTTCTGCGAGCAGACCTTCAATGCCGACAGGGCCCGGTCCATCGCCTCGTCAGACAGGCGTCCGTTCTGCGCCAGCCCTTCGCCCAGCCTGACGACGCGGCTGAAAGCATCGATGACCATGAAATTCTCACCCTGCGCGCGGGCGATCAGCAGGCGGCAGTTGTTGGTGCCAAGGTCGATCGCGGCATAGGCCTGCCGTGATGCAGTAGGCCGTGATGCCGGGGGGCGCGATGCCGGAGACCGCGATCCGGGTGCCTCACGCGCCTGGCCGTTCGCACTCGCAGCCTTGGCCGGGGCGTTCCTGTCCGCTGCATTATCGGTTTTCGTGTTACCGGATTTCAAGTTGTCGGAGTTCGGAGCAGCCGGGCGCGAGTTTCCGCGCTGGCTCCTGCCTTGCCGATCATGACCCTTGTTGCCGACACCATTGGGGGCGGATTTGCCCTTTCGGGGCTTGCCGCCGTGATCGGCGCTCGCACGGTTACGATCGCGTCGTGCGCGCCGATCCCCGGATTGCGATGCCGGCGGAAGCGATTCCGCCATTTTGCCAGACTTTCCAAACATTCACATCGACCGCGCGGACCGGAAACGCCGAAAATATAGCGCAGCCGTTATTGGCCCGAGCGGGGGACCTGACGATGATGCTAGCGATGGGGCACCCCGGTGGCAAGTTCACCAATACTGCATTATATGAGGTGACCGGAACCGGGACTCGAACAGATGGGTTGACGCATGGCACGACCCTATATAGAGGCCCCGGCTCACAGCGTTGCCCCGTCGTCTAATGGTAAGACTACGGACTCTGACTCCGTCAATTGAGGTTCGAATCCTCACGGGGCATCCAGCTGTTTTCCTCAAGCTTCTGTAAATAAATGCTTTTTCGACGTTTCGATCCGCTGGTTCCCACAGAAGAACCCTACTTGAGTTGGGCTTGCATTGGCTGAGGTTGGTTGGCTTCCCGGGCCAGACTTGCGAATTTTTGCTATCGCGCTGCCGCGTCGTGCGACGAATGAATGGCGGCGATCTTGCCTGCGGTCCGGCTAATTGAAAACGGGCGGAGCATGGCCGAGAACATGTGGTCGGGCAGGAGGCCAACGTCCTCCGCGAACATGCAGAACACCAGCCGGTTGACGAAATGGGCAACCTCGTGCCCCTCGTGGCCGCGAGAGCGAAGCCGCTGGGCGAGCTGGGCGAACTCCTCCGCCGCTTCCTCGGTAAGCATCTGCCGGGTCTTGGCCGGGCGAAGTTCCTCGGGATGCAAGAAGGCATTGCGCAGCAGATCGCGGGTGGATGCGTCCATCAGGTCGTCGAGTGCAAACTCGTGCACCTGCTGCACGGTGTTGGTCCAGTTGGTGTGGATGCGGAAGCGGTCCATGTCGGACACGATCAGGAGCGGGGGGTTCTCCAGTGCGATGGCGTACTGCTGAAGCTGGGCGAAGGCCTTGTTCAGGTCCTTCTTCTTGCCCTTGTACTCCCAAGCGAAGCAGCCCTTGCGCCATACATCGGCCCACCCGTCGCCCCCGCCGGTCTTGGATGCGCCCTTCTCGAAGGTGTACCAATCGCCTTTGGGGTCTGCGGTCGTAGGATCATCGATGTCGAGCAAACGGCACAGATCGAGAAAATGGCTCTGGGACGCGGAACGCTCCTTGAGCTCGATGTTGCGCCATTTGGCGATAAATTCATGAGGTTGCATCTGGAGCGTGATAGCGCCGCAAAGTTACCAGTGTCATCCGGCCATCGATGGTATCAACAGCAAGACGATTTTCGAGATCTACTTCGGCATTATGTGGGAATCGGTGTGGGATCGATAAATCTAAGTCAGAAAACTACTATTGTTATCAGCGCTATATTCTAATCCAGCGGATTCCTATCTAGGATTAGAATTGGTCCGGTCGGCCCATTCGGAGGGGCGGAGCATCGCCTTCAGGAGCTCCGGCATGGCGGCCAGCGAAACGCGCAAACCTAAGCCATCCAAGGTCACGAAGTCTTCAACGGCATCGGGTCGCGTCTCTGCTAGCCGATCCACCAGAACCCGGAGCGCTTCAATGCGCGTTCGAATCTTGATGCCATCAGCGGCGACACCTGATGCGAGCGCGAACAGCGTAGTCGCCTCGTCCTGGGCTCGGGTGAGATCGGTTTGGCCTGTGCGTAGGAACTGAGCATCGGCGCGCTCGATTGCAGACGGGAAGGGGATAAGGTTGTCAGTCATCGCTTTGCTCCGCTTTTGTGGAGCTTCGGCATTGTTCGCATAAATTGGTGTCTGTCGACGAGATTGTTGCCGGTTGGCATTATCGGCAGATCGGACAGCTACGGCGCCGGGCGAGATAGGGCAGTCTTCCAGCCATTCTACTGACGATGTGGCGCCCGAGCTTCGGTGGGTGGCAGCCCTTGATGCCATCCGGTGAATGATAGGGCGCGAGCCCAAAGCCGAGAATGCAGATTGCCGGTGTAGCGAGCACCTACGGATAGCGGGCCACATCACCGCGCGGCTGGGTCCCCCACCCCCCGGCCCCACCCCGGCGCCGGGCGAATATACCATTCCCATCGCCCGCACTAAATTTTTTTAACGCTCCGATGCTTCCCCCAATTTGTAGTAATATCTCACTAGAGGCGCGATTATAGGCGGGATACCCGTAGTACTAAATATGATAGTTACTACAAAATGTCTCAATAATCCATAGTTTACATAAGGATAGTGGTGTTGACCGGAGATGATTTTTGTCCATGTATAGATATACATCACTATGGGGTGGCAAAAAATCATGAATGAAGAATTGAACCCGCTTGCTGATACTGTGGATGTTGCAGCAACGCGATTGAGCATCTGTCGAGCTCAGCTCTACAAAGAAGTGGCTGCTGGACGCTTGAAAGTTCGTAAGGCTGGGCGCCGTACTCTGGTAGAACGGAGTGAACAACAGCGTTGGCTCTCTGCACTCCCCGTCAAGTCTGCTGCAGATTGAAGGAGCGCGCATGATGCCACGCACGCAAAACTTTTATTACCAGAGGACCCCCACGACGCAGGTTGCCGGAAGTCTCGCCAAAGCCCTCTTTGGCGACCCAGCCGCGCGAGCAGCGCAGGCGCAGCGCGACGCAGAGCTCGAGCAGATGCAGGCCCGAGCTCGTGCGTCCAACGCGCAGGCGGAGCTCTATTCTTCGCAGGAGCAGGGGCAGGCGCAGCAGAACGCGGCGGCAGCAAGCCTGCCGGAGCTGATGGCGCGCATGGGCACGGCAGAGCCGCAGCCCGCAGCCGCGCCCGCCCCACAGATGGGTTTCGCGGATTGGCTCGGGGGCGGCGCGACCCTGCCCGCCACGGCGGCCGCAGCGCCCCCGGTCGAGAATGACTTGCTTGCTGGCACGCCCATGGCGGGGCCGGTCGAGCAGCCTGCAGCGCAGCCTGTGGGGATGCAGGCGTCATTGCCGCAGGTGCTCGCGCAAATGGCAATCATGAACGGCGAAGGCGTCGATCCGCGCCAGATCATCGGCACCTATGCGGCAATGCTGGGCAATGATGAAATGGCTCGCCGCTCTCTCGTCGTGCAGGGCAAGACCCCCGGCGAAAACTTCGCGCTCACGGCGGGCCGGGCGGATGATATTTCCGCACGCGATGCAGCCGAGGATTATCGAAAGTCCACGGGCGTCGCGACGATCAATCACGCGAACGACATTCCTGTGGCGAATATCCGCGCCGGAGCTACCCGCGACGCAGCGAGCATTCGCGCCAGCGCGACGCGCGATGTTGCCAATATTCGCGAAAAGGGCATGACTTCGCGCGCAGCCGCCAAGAACGGAACCGGTGCGGACGGCAAGCCGCTGAAGCCAGTCAACTCCGCGACGCTGAAGATGATCGATGCGGAGCTGATGCAGCAACTTGGCGAGCTGGGCTATTATGGTGACGGCGCGACGGATCAGGTGTCGGGGGGCACGATCAACCTGCTTCGCCGCCTTGCCGTTGAACGCTACCGGGGCAGCGGCGATCCGTCTGACGCTGTGCGCGCTTCGATCAAGCAGATCGAGGATCGGCGCGACGAAATGAACCGCGAACGCGGCATTGCCACCGACGAGTTCGCTGCTCCCCCGCCTCCGGTTGTGCAAACGCGCCGCCGTGGGGCGCCCTCCCTGCGGGCATTCTTGATGAAGGCTCGCGCAGCGAACCCCGCTGTCAGCGATGCGGAGCTCACGCGATACTACAATGAGAAATATGGCTCATGATTGTTTGCGGTGGACCAACAAGCAGGGCCCGAATTCTAAGTCCATTAAACGCGTAGGTCGACATGACCGGATGGCCAGAGCCGACCGTGGGCTGAGGTCAGGGATGGCCTCGCGGCGCACGAGACCTAGCTACGGTTCTGACGCAGTAGCCCTGTTGCGTGGCAGGGATGCGCCACCGCGATCGCAGAGAAATCAATCCGTCTCGGCCGCCACAATTACCCGCGCCGAAGACCGGAAGGCATGACTGAGGTTAAATCCCATGAATAATGAAGGTATCAGTTACCGGGTTGCGCGCGTTACCCTCCAGCTAGAGGGGGAGCACCCTGCCGGTCTAGGCTTCTTTAGCGAAGACGATCCACGCGATCCCGACCGCTTCGTCGCGGGTGACAGCGGCCCGTCACTGGATGAGAAATACCAGAAGGCCGAGGCGGACGCGAAAAGGGTGAGGCGCGCAGAAGAAGCTTTCCAGTGGGTCAGTTGCGCTATCACCCCCATAACCGACCATCTGGCGTCCCTTGGAGCGATCCGAGCGGACAATTGTTCAAATGCAATTTTTGGTTCGGCCGGTGCTTGCCACGATCCCACGTTTTTCATCGTTTATGAATGCAGTCCCCAAGCATCCGCGCACCTTGTCGAGCTTGGAAATCTGGAAGCCGCTTTGGCGGGGGTTTCGTGCGATGAACTTGTTGAGTTTGATGTTTCGGCGGACTTCTTGACTGTAGATGACGATCCCTTGTTGATCGTGCAGGCGGTGTTCAACGCAATGCCAAGGCGCGAAGCATTCGCTGGTGTCGGCATCTGGGGCGGCACCGGGACGCCTGAACGACTGCCGCAGGAGGACGAAGGCCTGAGCGGCTGGCTGGAGCGCGTGGCGCTTTCTGAGACGGACTTGGCGGCAATGGCGGAGCGGTGGGAAGTCGTGGGCCGCGACATCGATCTATTCAATGCTTTTGGCTCCCATCTGGAATGCGGAGGACCGCAAGAGGTCGAATTTCTGGTGCCCGGCGTGCTCGCGAGAGGCGCAATCACTTCGCTGGTCGGAACAAATGGCGTGGGAAAATCAACCATCGCTCACGAGTGGGCCGCTATCCTTACCGGGGAGCCGCTGAGCCGCCCGAGAAAAATCCTGGGTAAAGCAGTGGACGGCTGCCCAAGGGTGGCGCTCGTGTCTGGGGAAGACGGGCCGGGGCGCGTGAACGAGCGATCAAATAAACTCTCAACCGTTTGGGGTGTCTCCCGCTATTACCGGTTCGACGGGACATCGCGGTCTTGGGATCAGATATATACTTGGCTGGAACGGGCGCCGCAGCTCGATCTGGTCATTCTTGATCCTGTTCGCGTTGCGATGACCGGGAATGAAGACCTCTCGGGCGACGCCTCAAACTTCTACGACGATCTGTCCCGACTGGCGCGCATAAAGAAATGCGCGGTGCTCGTCGTTCATCATCTGTCAAAAGGGCATCCGCGTCGATTGAGCGATCTGCGCGGAATGGTCCGTGGCTCTGGCGTCCATGTCGACCGGCCCAGAATGGTGATCGGCATTATTGGCCGCGCCAATGGGGCAATCGAAATCGGACCCATCAAACACAATTTCGATCCGGATACGGTTTGGAGTAAGCTCAACGAGGGAACGCTTTATCAGCGCGACCCAGCTAGCGACACGCTGATCCCGCTGGCCGAGATGGTTGAGAGCAGCGCTAATCAGGACAGGACCAGCCGCGTGCTCGCTGCCATTGCTCGCTTGAACGACGCCGGTCAGATAGTGCGCCGCTCCGGCAAAACCGGCCTATTCGAAATGAGGCTGCCGGAAATGTCAGGCCTCTCTAGGAATGTCATTCTCGAAACTATCGAAGAGCTTGCGCAGTCTGGCTCAATTGCCATCGCCTCAGACGGCGGGCTTGTGGCGCAAAATACCGACTAGTTGTCGTAATGACTTTTAAGCGGTATCATAATACCGTCCCCAGCAGCATCCCCAGCCATCCCCGCGTTGGGGATGGCGCATGACGAAACTGTAAAAAATGGCAGATTTCTGCGGTTTTCCCATTTCCGCCCCATCCCCGGCAGCCATCCCCAGCCGCAATGATGAAAGTGATTTTATCATTATTTTTCAGTGCTATCGCCATCCCCATTTTCGGCTCCCCGCTTAAGAGAGAGAGGGTAGGGATGAACCTACCCTCTCTCTAGCTTAACAGCCGAAGCAGACCGACGAAGGAGGAATACCAATGCCGATCCCCAGCATCTCCGAACAGAAGCAGGGCTTTCATTCCATTCCGCTCGTGCTCGAAGAAACTTGGGACGAAACGGAACGACGCTGGTTTGCGTCTCTTCCGCCAGGCCATCCCACATGGCCAATCTTCATTCAGTGAAGATGAAAATCGGCCTCCACGCGCTTGGTGCTGATCGCTCTGGAGGGAGGCAATCACTCTCCCTCCAGACATGCATCTGGGTCTTCGTCGGCTTGACAGCTTACTTCGTCCAACGCTCCCCAAGAGGCGCCAAACAGGGACAGGAACAGCGCTACCGCGACTAGCGAGCCTACGAGGCGGACAAACCATTCCCCGACGGCTGACTTCCCCGTGCTGCGCTGAACGCTGGCCCCGTTGCGGAAGATGAAGAGAGGCCCAGCCGCGGCAGCGAGCAGGCCAAACATCAATATCGCCATAAGAAGGGTCGCTCCGATGGAGCCCATGATGTCGAGAAGATATCCAAGCCATGCAATCATCGCTGGGTTATCTCGCTTGAGGGGACAGAAGCTCGAAACGCTGCCCACATACCCGCCAGAAAGATCGCGGATGACAAGACGTTTAGGGCCGCCCAATGCTCGCGCGCCAAGCTGATCGGGAATATCGGATTAAAAATCGGCTATTCGGATTTGAGTGTTGAAACGGCTGCTGCATGTGCTACTCCTATTTCGGATTAGCGTGTGGAAAGGAGTGTCGTGTGATGAAATGGTTTCCGAAGTTTGAGGTCGTTGGTAGTTCGACCTGTAGCGCATGGTCTGACGATAATTTCGAAGGCCGGACCCTGGTCGTCGGTTGGGGGCGATGGCTCTTTGAATGCAGCCTGTCGAGGAGGGTCGCGCGATGACCGAGCACACCCCCGGCCCATGGTCCTTGGATGAAAACGACATCCGCGACGAAGCACAAGCAGTGCTGACGGATCGGTTTGGCGGGACAGTCGCAGATGTCTTTACCGGCCATCGCCATGGCGAATGTGAAGCCAACGCCCGCCTAATCGCAGCGGCTCCTGAATTACTCGATGCGCTGGAGTATCTAGTCTCGCTTGGTGGTGGTGACTGCCTCGATATGGCCAGAGACGCCATCGCGAAAGCTCGCGGGAGTAAAGCATGAGGCCCTTTCTCGTCGTGGCCGATCTCGACAAGCCTACTGCCGAGCCGTTCATGGTGCTTTCGGTCGACCCGACCAAGAGGGTGGACGGAGGCTGCAAAGCGATCGTCATGTCCCTGCATTGGACCCGGGAAGAAGCGGAGGCGGCAATCGCGGCGGCAGACTCCGACTCCACATCTTAATCCGACCGAGGCAACACGTGGTTGATGTCGAATCATTTCTATCCGGAGTGGACCGTGGCTGAGGTCCGCGAGATCGGTGACACCTACGAGGTTGATGCCAGCTACGATGTGGACCCCGAGGCTTGCCTGAAGTGCGGCGTCGTCGGCCAGCTTTACAAGCACGGCACCAAGACGATCCGCTACGTCGACGCCCCGGTCCACGGTCGCCAAACCTTCGTGAACTGCAAGCGAGCGCGATACCGCTGTCGCGACTGCGGTGGCACCTTCATGCAGCCGCTGCCCGATATGGACGATGATCGCCGCATGACCGTGCGCTGCCGCGAATACATCGAGAAGCAGTGCCTGCTGAAGCCGAACACCCATGTTGCGGAGGACGTGGGCATCAACGAGAAGGTGGTGCGCCAGATCGGCCAGGCCGACGCTGACCGCCGGTTCGAGGAACACGCCGAGGGCATCACATGCCCGCGTGTGCTCGGCATCGACGAACTGTTCCTTGGCGGCGAGATGCGCGCGATCTTCGTGAACGTCGAGACCAGCTGGCCGATCGAGCTGCTGCCCAGTCGCGGGAATGTCGCGGTGACCAACTTCCTCTGCAACCTGCCCGGCCGGCACGACTGCGAGATCGTCACGACCGACATGTGGAAGCCTTACAAGGTCGCGGTCCAATACGCGATGCCGCAGGCCGTGCTGATCGTCGACAAGTGGCACGTGATGCGCATGGCCAACGAGGTCATGGACACCGCTCGCAAGCGCTTTCAGGGGCTGCTCACCGATGCCGACCGGAAGTCGCTCAAGAACCGCAAGTCGATGTTCTTGCGGCGTCCGTTCCAGCTTAGCCCGAAGGAGCAGCTGGACCTTGATGGCTGGCTGAAGAACACGCCCGAGCTGCGCGGTGCCTACGAGACCAAGGAAGCCTTTATGGCGATCTGGCAGCACCGGAAGCGCGAACTGGCGAAGGCGGCGCTGGACGAGTGGCGAGCGTCGATCCCGGGCCATCTGAAGGCGCTGTTCCGACCGGTCGTGACCGCGACCACGAACTGGGAAACCGAGATCCTCAACTACTTCGATCACGGGCGCTTCACCAACGCCGCGACCGAGGCGCGCAACCGCGTCATCAAGATGACCAACCGGCTCGGCGCTGGCTACAGCTTCAAGATGATCCGCGCCCGCGCTCTGTTCGGCAAGAGACCGGGCAGGCTGAAGGCGGAGGCCGAAGCCGCACGCAAGGACCGGATGATCGAGTGCATGAGTTGCAAGGCGCTCTTCGACCCCGGCGTGGTGGTTCATCATATCAAGCCGGTGGCTGCCGGGGTCGAGGATAACCTGATCCGGCTGTGCCCCGACTGCCATCGATTCCACACGGAGGAGTGGTTCAATCATGGCTCACGTTCCACGCGGAAATCCGAATAGCCTAAAAATCAGGGCTACCATTACAAAAACGGCAGTCCATCCTTCACGTCTTCGCCGTAGAAACCCGTAGGCGATCAATCCCGCCGATAGGAATGCGACCAAGCGAAGCAGCTGATAGTAGCCGTAGGGGAGCGGCCCGAGCGCGACCAACATCATGAGGGCGGGAATGATGAAAAGGAGCCTGTTCCTCACCGCGCAAAACCGCCTGCATAACTATAGAGGTAGCACATCCGCCGCGCCGTATGTGGAGAAGCACTTCCCGGCCTGCGAGCTGGGCAAGGCAGTTCGATGGGCACTTTGCGCCGGGTTAGGACGCCTTTGGCATGGAGGCGCAGCAGGACACGGTTCACAGTGCGACGCGGCAGACCAAGAGGCCGATACACATCACGCAGGATGAATGATCCGCCTAACTTGTCGATGTAGGAGATGACCTCGTCTTGGATGACAGGGGCATTTTGCCACGCCCCTAAGTTATCGTTTCGGTAAACTGTCTCGGACATTGCCCCCTCCGTCCGCCTTACACTCGGGGGATTCTCAAACAATTAGCCGGAGCTGTCCAGACTGTGCCAATTCACGATGGGCATAAAAATAGGTCGTAAGGATATTGGCTGGCTACATGCACGAAATAGTCTGCGCAATCCACGCACGCGCCCGCCCGCTCTAAACCGCCTCAGGCCGCAACTTCTTGCCTTCCAGCCATATCGACGATGTTGTTGCCGCCTGCCGATAGCGAAGGAGCTACAAACCGGCCCCAGCCGTCCATGAGCGAGCGCCGCATGTCGCGGAGGTCGGTTCGCAGATAGGCTTGCTCGGTCGCAGTGCCGACTTTGTGCGCCAGCGCCATCTCCGCAACCATGGCGGGGATCGTCGGCATCCGCTCGGCGGCCCAATCGCGGAACGCGCTGCGGAACCCATGCACCGTGACTTCTTCACCAGCCAGCCGCATTACCCTTGTCAGCGTCATGTCGCTGAGAGGCTTCCCTCGTGCCGCGCCGGGGAAAATCAGCCCATCGGTGCCGAACAAGGCGGCAGCGCGTTCAAGCAAGGCAATGGCGGCATCAGACAAGGTGACCGCATGACCGCTCTTCATCTTCATGAGCTCCTTGGGCCTTGTCCACGTCCGATCCTCCA
Source organism: Croceicoccus mobilis (assembly GCF_001661965.1). Lineage (GTDB taxonomy): Bacteria > Pseudomonadota > Alphaproteobacteria > Sphingomonadales > Sphingomonadaceae > Croceicoccus > Croceicoccus mobilis. The sequence continues at coordinate 521,151 of NZ_LYWZ01000022.1, read as the reverse complement.
GCGAGATATGTTCCCATCGGGCGTTTCGGACCTCGCCGCTGCGCGCGGCAGTCAGGATTGTGAATAGCAGTGCCATCCGGCCGGGGGTCTCTTCCTTCAAGAGCTGCTCGGCAATGAACTCAGGCACCTGGGCGAACGGCATGGCGGCGAAGTGACTTCCACCTGATTGTTTCGCGAGACCGCTGCTTATGTCTTTAGGGGTTGGCAGCGGGTCCGTTCGCCAACGCTTCGCCTTGGCGAACTGTAGGACCTGCATGATGCGAACACGGACTTTCTTCGCGATTGCGGGTTTCTCGGTCCAAATTGGCGCCAGAGCCGCGATGATCTGATCTGAATGGATGCAGTCGATCCGCTTCGATCCTATGCGCGGGGCGACGTGCTGACTGAGTGAGGATTTGAAGGCGGCAGCAGTTTTCTCCGACCAGCCCTTTCCTAGCTCTTCATGGGCGGCCTTCATCGCCTCGGCAAATGTCGGCACTCGCACCTTTCCTTTATCGCGTTCGGCGCGTGCATCGTGACCCTGTCTAGCAAGCTTCCGAAGGTGCGCGGCCTTTTCCCTCGCTTCGGCCAGAGAGAGGTCGGCGGGATAGCCCCCGAGCCCAATGTCTTCGCGGCGGCCCATGTGCTGCACGCGAAGCACCCAAGACTTCGCGCCGCTCGGCTTCACGCGCAGATACAATCCAGCCCCGTCGCCGTGCACGCCCGGCCCGGCCTTCTTAACTTTCATATCGGTCAGCTTTGCCACAGGATCGCCCCTAATGTTCCCACGTTAGTTCCCACACTAAACTGGAGCTTTGGGTTTCTGTCAATAGCCATCGATAGACAAAAGTTCCTACAGAATGTAGGAATTACAGCGCATTGATTGGATTCCAATGCCCTCCAGTGAACGTCTGTAGACGTGGATTAGAATCCTCACGGGGCATCCAGCTGTTTTCCCACATAATCCGATCTTTTAGCTGCAGCCGCGCCGTGGCTTTCGCGATTCGCGCGTGCCCTTGACTGATGCATACGGGCGCAAGCGGCTTAAGCCGGTTTCAAAGTCGATGCCGCCTGCTAGTGTCTGCCGATGCTTTGACCGGGGGGAAGACGACGGTGATCGCCAGATTTCTGACATGGGCCGCCATGATCCTGATCAGCGGCACCGCGCCAGCGCGTGCGGATGACCTGGTGATCCGCAATGTTCGGCTGGTCGACCTGTCGGCCCGGCAGCCTGAATGGAGCGAGCCGCGATCGGTGCTTGTGCTGGGCGACCGCATCGCCGCGATCGCGCCCTTTGCCGAGCTGCCCGCGCCCGAAGGCACTCCGGTGGTCGATGGCAAGGGCGGCTATCTTCTGCCCGGTCTTACCGACATGCATGTCCATGTGTGGGATGAAGCCGCGCTTGGCGCTTATCTGGCACATGGGGTGACAACTGTCCGCAATGCTTCGGGCATGCCTTTCCACCTCTCTCTGGCACGCCGGGTGGCGAGCGGCGAACTGGCGGGGCCGCGCCTTGTTACCACTGGCCCGATCCTGAATAGCCATGGGGCGAACGAGCAGCTCAATCATCAAATCGTCACGACCGAGGAAGAGGCGCGCGCCGCCGTGCGCTGGCAATATGATGCGGGGTTCCGGCGTCTCAAGGTATATTCCAACCTGACCCGCGAGGCATGGGCCGGCGTAAGGGCCGAGGCCGACGCGCTTGGCATGTCGATCATGGGCCACACGCCAGAGGGCATCCGTTCGGGGGGCATGCCGCAGGACAAGCCCTTCGACATGGCGTTCGAGCGGTTTCTCGATGCCGGTTTCGTCACGATCGAACATGTCGAAAGCGTGGTCTGGCATGGATTGCGCGACAGGCACGATCGCGCCGCCGCACAGGCCCTGGCCGCACGCATCGCCAGATCGGGCACGCCGGTCGACCCCACGCTGGTCGCCTTTCGCAACTTGCTGCATGTGGCTGAAACAAGGGGCACCTACCTCTCGCGTCCGGGCACCGAAATGATGAACCCCATGCTCGTCGCGATGGAACAGCCGGTTTACGAGCGTTGGTCGAAGGAGCCGGTGGAGCGCCATCGTGCCGCCTTCGAATTCTATCTCGGGATGACCAAAATCCTGTCGGAGTCTGGGGTCACGCTGGTCGCGGGCAGCGATGCGGGCATATTCACCAATATTCCCGGCGCATCGCTGATCGACGAACTGGACCTGCTTGCCGAAGCGGGCCTTACGCCGGTTGAAACCCTGCGCACGGCGACTTCGAATCCGGCCATGGTTCTGGGCGAGGAGACCGATCGCGGCGCGATTGGCGAGGGCATGATCGCCGATCTCGTGCTGACCTCGACCGATCCGCTGAAAGGTTTTGCCGCTTTGCGCCGTCCGGTGCTGGTGGTCGCGCAGGGCCGTGCCTATGACCGCGCAGCGCTTGATGACCTGCTGGTCAAGGCCGCCGGGCAGGACCTCGGCCGTACGCAGGCGAACGTGTTCGGCGGATTGCAGGCGCAGGGTACCGACATCGGTGCGCTGACGGGCAGATAGGGAAAAATCCGGGCCGGGGCCTGTTGGTCAGGATCGACTTCCCCTCCCGGTCATTGTGCTGCTCATAATCGCTAAAATACTTCACAGCCGCGCAAACTTGCGCGATGGAGAGGTGATGACTGATAGAGAAGAACCGCCGGTGGAACCCGGCCAGCCCGGTCCGCATGGCAAACCCGAACGGGCCGATCGCAAGCTTACCCCCCGCAAATTCTACAAGGCCGAAGACGAGGCCGCCTTTACCGAAGCCTCGCCAACCCATACGCCGCAAACGCGCCACCCGGCCTATCGCCTTGCCTATCGCGACGTCGATTTCCTGCTGCGTGACGATCTTCGTCCCGTGCGTTTCCAGCTTGAACTGCTCAAGGCGGAAACGATGCTGGAGGAGGCAGGCGTCGGCTCGACTTTGGTGATCTATGGATCGGCCCGCATTCCCAGCCCCGAAAAGGCGGAAGAGCTGATGGCCAATGCCGACAGCGATCCGCGCGGCCGCAAGGTGGTCGAGAATCTCGTCGCCAAGGCGAAGTACTATGATGAGGCGCGCCGGCTTGCTTTCATGGCCAGCTCCTGCGCCATCATCGAAGAGGGACAGCGCCAGTTCGTCGTCACATCGGGCGGCGGGCCCGCCATCATGGAAGCGGCCAATCGCGGCGCGGCGGAAGCAGGGGCGGAGAGCATCGGCCTCAACATCGTGCTGCCGCACGAGCAGGCGCCCAATGAATATGTGACCCCGCGCCTGTCGTTCCAGTTCCACTATTTCGCGCTAAGGAAGATGCACTTCCTGCTGCGCGCCCGCGCGGTGGCGGTGTTCCCGGGCGGTTTCGGCACGTTCGATGAATTCTTCGAGCTGATCACGCTGATCCAGACCGGCAAGATGAAGCCGATCCCGATCTTCCTGTTCGGCAAGGAATTCTGGAACAAGGTCGTCAATTTCGACGCCATCGCCGACGAAGGCGTGATCAGCCGCGACGACCTCGACCTGTTCCGCATGGTCGACACCGCCGAAGAGGCGTGGGAGCGGATCGTGAAATTCTATGAACTGTCGTGCCCCACCGCCATGCCCGATCCCGGCAGGCTGGCGGCGGAGTAGGGCGCTAGAGCCGGACGGCCTGCTGACCAAGCGGGCCGTTTCCGGCGCCAAAGCCAGGTGCGGCAAGAATCGCCGCGCGCACGAAATGGCGCGCCTGTTCGATGGCGTCGACAAGGTTCAGCCCTGCACCCAACCCGGTAGCAATGGCGCTGGCCATTGTGCACCCGGTGCCATGTGTGTGGCGCGTTTCGATCCTGTCCGACTGCCATGACAGCGGGGCGTGGCCGGGGCCGTAGAGCGTGTCGGTCAGCACCGGCCCGCTGGCATCGCCGCCTTTGGCGAGGAAGCTCACGCCTTTCGAGGCCAAGGCCTCTGCGCCGCCCAGTGCCTCCAATTCCGGGACATTGGGCGTGGTCAGCGTTGCCATGCCCATCAGCCGTTCGAAACCGGCGATGGTCGCATCATCCGCCAGCACCGATCCGCTGGTCGCGACCATGACCGGGTCGAACACGATGGGCGCATCGACGCGCTCCAGCAGATCCGCCACCGCCGCGCTGATTTCGGGCGAACCCAGCATGCCGATCTTCACCGCGTCGACGCCGATGTCGTCAATGCAGCTTTGCGCCTGCGCGACCACCATCTCGGCAGGCAGCGCCTGCACGCCCTGAACGCCCAGCGTATTTTGCGCGGTGATCGCGGTGATCGCGGTCATCGCATGGCCGCCCAGCATGGTGACGGTCTTGATGTCGGCCTGGATCCCCGCGCCGCCGCTGGAATCCGAACCTGCGATGATGAGGATGCGCGGCGGGGTCACTTTTTCCTCGCCAACCGTTCCTGCACCGCGACACTGCGCGTCGGGCGGTCGACAAGCTCACCGCCGCAATTGGGGCAGGTGTCGTCCAGCGCCTCGGCGCAGGGGGCGCAAAAGGTGCATTCGAAGCTGCAGATGAAGGCGCCATGCGCTTCTGCCGGCGTTTCGGTGCCGCAGCGTTCGCAGGCGACGCGCATTTCCAGCATTATGCACCCACCACGGCATCGCAGATCGCATCGACGACCTGCTGCACTTCGCCCTCGTCATCGCCCTCGGCCATGACGCGGATGACGGGTTCGGTGCCCGATTTGCGGATGACGATGCGGCCTTTGCCCGCAAGCTGCCCTTCGGCCTGCGCGATCACGTCCTTTACCGCCGGGTTTTCCAGCGGATTGCCGGAAAAGCGCACGTTCTTCAAAAGCTGCGGCACGGGATCGAACAGGTGCAGGACCTCGCTCGCGCGCTTGCCGGACTGGATCAGCGCGGAAAGCACCTGCAGCGCCGCCACCGTGCCATCGCCGGTGGTCGCATGGTCGAGCAGGATCATGTGCCCCGACTGTTCGCCGCCCACGTTATATCCGCCGCTCCGCATCGCCTCCAGCACATAGCGGTCGCCAACCGCGGTGCGGACAAGGGTGAGGCCCTCGCCTTCCAGGAAGCGTTCAAGGCCAAGATTGCTCATCACCGTCGCGACCACGCCGCCGCCGGTCAGGCGGCCCGCGCGGTTCCAGTCGCGCCCGATCAGCGCCATGATCTGGTCGCCATCGACGGTTCGGCCCTTTTCGTCGACGACGATCAGACGGTCGGCATCGCCGTCCAATGCGATGCCGATATCCGCGCCTTCCGCCACCACGCGCTCCTGCAGCGCCTTGGTGTCGGTCGATCCCACGCCGTCGTTGATGTTGAGCCCATTGGGCTCGACCCCCATGGCGATAACCTCTGCGCCCAGTTCCCACAGCGCAGGCGGCGTCACGTCATAGGCCGCGCCATTGGCGCAATCGACGACGATCTTGAGGCCATCGAGGCGCGTTTCATTGGCCAGCGAATTCTTGACCGCGTGGATATAGCGGCCGCGCGCGTCATCGATGCGGCGGGCGCGCCCGATATCCTTCGACGGGACCAGCAGCTGTTCCTGGTCCAGCATGACCTCGACCGCCATCTCGTCCTCGTCCGACAGCTTGAACCCGTCGGGACCGAACAGCTTGATGCCATTGTCCTCGAACGGATTGTGGCTGGCCGAGATCATCACGCCCAGATCCGCCCGCATCGACCGTGCCAGCAGCGCGACCGCAGGCGTTGGCATCGGGCCCAATAGCACGACGTCCATCCCCACGCTGGTGAAGCCAGCCACCATCGCGCTTTCCATCATGTATCCCGACAGGCGCGTATCCTTGCCGATCACGACGCGGTGCTTGTGGTCGCCGCGCAGGAAATAGGTGCCCGCGGCCTGCCCGACCTTCATCGCCATGGATGCGGTCATGTTGCCCTGATTGGTGCGACCGCGAATGCCGTCGGTGCCGAAATATTTGCGTCCCAAGCCCTGTGTCCTTCGCCCTAAGTCGCTGGTGCGGGTGTGCGCGCGGTTGCGCGAGAGTCTCTGCTCCTCCATGTCACCTCACCGCGATACAGGAAAGGGGCAGCGCGATTCGAGACACCGCAGACCAGGACCGTCCGGTGGAAACAGGCGCAAGCGCCGCCACCCTCGATGCTCCCGAAATTCGCATGCCGACATGGGCGACATTGGGCGGGCTCCTGGCCGGGATCGCGCTGGGTATCGCGCTGCGCGGCACGGGGGGAGAGGCGTTCGTCAGCACTTTCCTTGGCCCTGTTGGTACGCTCTGGCTCCATGCGCTGCAGATCACCATCGTGCCGCTGGTTGCATCGCTGGTGGTGACCGGCATGATGCACATGGCGCGCGCCGCGCGGGCAGGGCGCATGGCATTGCTTACGCTTGGCAGCTTCGCCGCGATCCTCGTCTCCGGGGCGGTGCTGGCCGCTTTGTTGATGCCCGCGATCCTCACCGCCTTTCCGGTGCCGGAGGGAACGGCCGCCGGTTTCGCGCTGGATGCCGATGCGGGCGCGATCCCTGCGCTGGGCGATTTCATCACAGGTTTCATTCCGACCAATATCTTTGCCGCTGCGTCCGAAACCGCGATGGTCCCCATCGTGCTGTTCGCCGCCGCCCTGGCGCTGGCGGCGATGAAGCTGAACCAGCCGCAGCGCGAGATGATCGCTCTCTTTTTCGCCTCTGTCGCCAATGCCATGCTGGTGATGATCGGCTGGGTGCTCAAGGTCGCGCCGATCGGCGTGTTCGCGCTGGGTGCGGCGCTGGGAGCGGGCGCTGGCATCGCTGCCGTGGCGACATTGGGGCATTACATCCTGGCCGTATCCTCGATCGGCTTCGTGATTTTCCTGTCCGCGTATGTGCTGGCGGCGGTGCGGGTAAAGGCGGGGCTCGCCGCATTCGCCCGCGCCGTGCTGCCCGCGCAGGCGGTGGCATTGTCGACGCAAAGCTCGCTCGCCAGCCTGCCGCCGATGCTGGCGGGTGCGAAGCGGCTGGGTGTCGATGACGATACAGCCGATTTCGTGCTGCCCATGGCGGTCACCGTGTTTCGCGCGACCAGCCCCGCCATGAACCTCGCCGTGGCGATCTATGTCGCCTACCTCCTCGGCATTCCGGTCACGGCGGGGACATTGGTGGCGGGCGTCGTCGTCGCTTCGCTCACCACGCTGGGCGCGCCCTCGCTGCCCGGTTCGATCAGCTTTGTCGCCTCCATCGGCCCCATCGCCATCGCCATGGGCGTGCCGGTCGCGCCGCTGGCCGTGCTGGTCGCGGTGGAGATGCTGCCCGACATCATGCGCACGGTCGGCAATGTCACGATGAATGTCGCGGTTACGGGCGCGGTGGACCGCCATACCGTCACCGCAACGCCGGATTCCGCAGATTAAGCGCAAAGAATCGGAATTTTCCGCATCTGCAACCCAATCGGCCCCTTGTCGGTTGGGTTAATGAGCCCCAAGTCGCACCACGCGAGACAAACAGGAGATTTACAATGGCGATCGCCTTCCCCGACCTTCCCTATGCCGATGACGCGCTGGCCCCGGCCATCTCGGCCACCACGCTGCAGACGCACCACGGCAAGCATCACAAGGCCTATGTCGACAAGACCAATGCTGCCGTAGAGGGCACCGATCTCGCCGATGCATCGCTTGAAACGATCATCGCCGAAGCTGACAGCGCCGGTAACGCAGGCCTGTTCAACAATTCGGCGCAGAGCTGGAACCACGCTTTCTACTGGAACTCGATGTCGCCTTCGAGCGCGGCTCCTTCGGGTGAGCTGGCTGCTGCCATCGACGCCGCTTTCGGTTCCGTGGACGCGCTCGTCGAAAAGCTGCAGACCGCAGGCGCAGGCCACTTCGCCAGCGGCTGGGTGTGGCTGGCAGCCGATGCCGACGGCAAGCTCTCGGTCGAAGAGACGCATGATGCCGGCACGCTCGCCATCGGCGGCAAGAACCCGCTCCTCACGCTCGACGTTTGGGAGCACGCCTATTACCTCGACCACAAGAACGTGCGTCCCGACTATCTGAAGGCGGTCACCACCGGCCTCATCAACTGGGATTTCGCGGCAGAGAACTATGCCCGCGGCACGATCTGGAGCTATCCGTCGGCCTGATCGACGGTTTCCAAAGCCAGATACGAAAAGGCCGGGCATCGCGCCCGGCCTTTTTTGTGTCTGGCTTTGGAATTTCTTATTCCGGATCTTCCTCCTCCGGCGGCAGGAACAGCGATTCCCCGAACAGGAAGCCGACGATGTTCGGATGGCCCAGATGCTGGAACACCGCGATCAGCGTGATCAGGATCGGCACCGACAGCAGCGCGCCCAATACGCCCCAGATCCATGTGAAATAGCTGATCGCGATCAGGATCAGCACCGGGTTCACGGTAAAGCGCTTGCCCAGGATTGCGGGCGTGACGGCATTGGCCTCCACCGCGTGCAGACCCAGATAGCAAGCCGCGGGGATCAGGCCGAGAAAGATCGTGTCCGCCGTGCCCAGACCGACCAGCAGCAAGATGCCCGTCATCACCAGCGGCCCCAGATAGGGCAGGAAGTTCAAAAGCGCGGCCAGACCGCCCCACATCACCGGCGCATCAAGGCCCAGCGCCCATGCGCCCAGCCCCGCGATAACGCCCACGCCCGCGTTGATAAGGCCGACGGTCAGAATATAGCTCGCCACCCGGTCCTGCACGTCGCGGATCGCGCGCGCGGCGCGCAGCGAAGCGTCGAATTCGGCGCGTTCCAGCAGCAGGCGCCGGCGCAGGCGCACGCGCGCCTCTATCATGAAGAACGCCATCAGCAGCGTCAGCAGCGTTTCAAGGACCAGCGTCGGCGTTGCCAGCGCCAGTCGCTCGATCATCGAGGGGGAGGCGATCACCACCTCGTTCGTCGATCCGCGTCCGGCCAGCTGGCCCAGCCGCTGATTGAGGTCGTTGATCCAGTCGAGCTGCCCGCGAAACTGGGTGAAGGTGTCGTCGATGGAGGCGACAAGCTGCGGCACCCGGTCGAACAGGTCGATGGCAGGCGACAATATCGTCGCCAAGGCCAGCAGGACCACCCCGATGAACACCACCACCGCCATGAAGGACGCGATGAGATTGGAAACGCCCAGCCGCGTCATCGTATCGGCCAGCGGCGACAGGATGATGGTCAGCACCAGCGCGGTGACCAGCGGCAGGAACACCACCGCCCCGATCGACAGCACGAAGGGCAGGGCGAGGAACAGCCCCAGCCCCAGCACCAGCAGCAATGCCGATGCCAGACGGTTGAGATCGCGGCTCACCCAGATGGTGGTGCGATGCGTATCGTCGGGCTGGTCGCCCGGCTCCTTCGCGTTGCCATGATTGCGGTCCACCACAATCGGGTCGGCGCCTGTGGGGCCGGGGGCCGGGGCCGGGGGAGGGTTACTCGCTTCGTTCATCGGCGCGGCACCCCCTCCGGTCCGCTATGGTGGGTTCGGTCAGGCCTTGGTGCCTTAACCGCCCGGGTTCGACTGGGGCTCGGCCATCGAATCGAGCTCACCCATGATGGCGTTATGCGCCACCGCGTCATCTGTCGAGCGTTGCGGGATCGAGCCTTCGTCGAGCATCGAATTCAGCGCGGCGCGGGCGCGGCCCACGCGGCTCTTGATCGTGCCGACGGCGCATCCGCAGATCTCGGCTGCCTCTTCGTAAGAAAAGCCGCCGGCACCCACCAGCAACAGCGCCTCGCGCCGTTCGGGCGGGAGCGTCAGCAGCGCACGATGCATGTCCGACAGGTGCAGCGGGCTTTCCTGTCCCGCAGGCGCGGTCAGCACGCGTTCTGCCACCGTCTCGTCATAATCGGCACGGAAACGATTGCGGCGCATATCGGTGAGATAGGCATTCCTGAGAATCACGAAGGTCCATGCGCGCATCGACGTGCCGGGCTGGAAACGCTCTTGCGCGGCCCATGCCTTCATCAATGCTTCCTGCACCAGATCATCGGCCAGGTCCGGCCGTCCGCAAAGACCGCGCGCGAATGCGCGCAGATGCGGAATAACCTCGGTCAGCTCTCGTTTGAATTCCCTTGCGCGGGTGGCTTCATCCATTTCCACCGCTTCGCCGTTTGCCCCATTCGCGGTACCGCTGCCTGCGGTCTCGGTGCGAGCGGTCATCAGCTATCCTCGCCGTCGAGCTTTTTCAGCAGGTCGCCGAAACTGTCGGGGAGCGGCTCTTCCACCACCGAATCGTAAAGCTGGCGCAGGCCCACCGCCCATTCGGGGCGCTGACCCGGGCCGTCCTTGCCCACGGGGCGACGGTCACCGTTTTTCGGTTCGTCTGATTGATCTTTCTTCACGTTACCCTTGCCTGTCATCTCGCCGGCTACAGCTCCGAATTACTTCCTGCCGGGGTCTCGCAAATGGCATGCGAAACCCGCTTTGCAGCAGGGGCCGGGGGCGTCGATTGGATTGCCGGACCCCTCGATCCACTATCCGGCTCAATTTCGGGAACGTTCCGCCCCCACGATGGTTCCCGCCGACACAGGAGTTTCATTTTCGCGCCTGTTCACGAGGATCATCCGGTCCGCGAGGCTTTTCCGGCAATGGCGTCGGCAGTCCGGGCAGATGCGGCGGCGAAGTATTGCAAGAGGGGCCTACCAGATCGCCGACGGGGATTACAGTAGCGGCACGTCGTCGCAACCGGGCGGTAGCAGGGCATCGAGCCAGAGCCGGGCGGAACGCCGCATGGGCGGCGTCTTGCGCTGGTTCTCACGCTTTCCACGCGCCTTGCCGCTGGCGATCTTCCTTCTCATCACGGGCCTCACATTGCTGGGCGTCTATGCGATCGAGCGGGCAGAAAGCGATGCGCGCCGCGCCGATATCGAACAGCTTGCGGTCGAGGTCAGTTCCGCGTTGGAGCGCAGGGCCAATTCGAATGCCGCCTATCTCAGATCGGGTGCGGCCTTGTTCGCCAGCCAGGAAAGCGTGCCTGCACCGCTCTTCCAGACTTTTATCGGGCAATTGCGGCTCGATGCGAATTTCCGCGGGGCAGAGGGGATCGGTTGGGCCGCGCGAGTCAATACGACCGACATCCCGGCGTTCCAGCAGGCCATGCGCGAAAGCGGGGTGGAGGATTTTCGCATTCATCCCATGCCGCGTTCCGACCAGGCCTATGCGGTCCCGGTCACCAATCTCCAGCCGCTGACCGAGCGCAATCGCCGTGCCATCGGCTTCAACATGTATTCCGAACCCGTCCGCGGCGAAGCCATGCGCGAAGCGGAGGAAACCGCCCGCCCCACCGCATCGGGCAAGGTCGTACTGGTACAGGAAGGCGGGGAGAACGCAGCAGGCTTCCTCGTCTACATGCCAGTCTTTCGCGCAAGGCCGGGACAAAACGGCGGACGGGACCTGAAAGGCTATGTCTATAGCCCCTTCAACGCACAGGATTTCGTCGATTCCGCGCTTCAGGGCATGGAAAACCGCACTGTCCAGATGCGCGTCTATGACGAGGAAGTCGCACCCGAACGGCTGATGGCGGAACGCGCCGTCGGCGAGCCGGGCGGCGAGGTCGTGCGCCAGCAGGTCAATATCGCCAATCGCCACTGGATCGTGGTGCTGCATTCGCTGCGCCCCTCGGCCCTCAGCCAGATTTCGCTGATCACGCTGATCGCGGGTTTCACCTGCTCGACGCTGGCGCTGGCCATCGCATGGCTGCTGACGCGCCAGGCGGTGGAGGCGCGCGAAATCATTTCCCTGCTGGAAGAGCAGGCGGCGATCCGCAACTCGCTGACGCGTGAGCTTAATCACCGCGTCAAGAATACGCTGGCCAATGTGCTGTCGATCGTCTCGCTCACGCGCCGCAGGGCGACCGACATCGACAGTTTCGCCGATTCCCTCGACGGCCGTATCCGCGCGCTGTCGGCGACGCATGACCTGCTAACCCAGTCCGAATGGGGCACGACCCCGGTCCGGTCCGTGATCGAGGTCGAGATGGCGCCCTATGCGCAGGCACGCGATGCGCTGGTCGAAATGGATGGTCCGCATGTGGAACTGGCCCCGAATGACGCGCTTTCGCTGGGTCTTGCGGTTCACGAACTGGCGACCAATGCCGCCAAATATGGCGCGCTTTCCACGGCCGACGGCAAAGTCGAGGTCAATTGGGATCTCGTCTCCGAAGAGCTGGTGCGCGTGCGCTGGCGCGAAAGCGGCGGCCCGCCTGTCCCCGAAAAGCGCCCGCGCGGTTTCGGGACCGAACTGATCGAAAAGATCGTCGCGCATGAATTGCGCAACCCGGTCGAGCTGATGTTCGAAACATCTGGCGTACGCTGCACCATGCTGATCCCGGTACGCAAACCCAGCGAGTTCATGATACGCGCCAAGCGCATGCAGCAGCGGATCGACGGGAAGGGCTGATCTTTCGGACCGCATCGCCACGGCTTTAACCGAACGCAAACCGCCATCGTGCACGATCTGCGGATGGTCGCACCTGCCCGAAAATGTCCGCCCGATTGCGGTAATCCCCATCACGTGCCGGACGAGTTGCGCATCCAAAGCGTTCGCTGCGACAAGTATCATGATTGGCTGCTCGAGCAGGCGAAAAGCCTGAGGCTGCGCGACAAGAGTTCGGGGCAGGCGGCTCCGCCATTGGCGGACTATGTCATGGCGCTCCACCGGGCGGTCCGGCGGTCAAAAGGGCTTGATGAATATACAGGTAAGCAGGTCAAATGGTATCGCATCAACCACCAGCGCCCCGCCGGACCCGGCCGCCGCAAGCATCGCACGCGCGGTACATGGCCCAGCGTCGATCATTACAATGGGACTGGAAAGCTCGATTACCGGATCTGCTCGGCCACGGTGAATTTCGCCAAGAGCGCGCTGGACGAGGCCGCGTTCGTCGATTTGTGCCGTAAGGTGGTGAGGCACCACAACAAGGCGCAAAGCGAACGCAACGAACGCGTCGCCAGCGCCCGCCGCGCGGCTAAGGCGCACGCGGCGCAGCATGCAAAAAGCGCCCGGAACCCGAAGGTGCCGAGCGCTTCCGCATGAACTGTCTTTAATGCCTTATGGCAGCGGGCTGCTTGATCCGAAGAACAGCGCCTGGCTGATCGCGGCACGAACGGTGCTTTCCTGAAACGGCTTGGTGACCAGATAGGTCGGCTCGGGGCGGTCGCCCGTCAGCAGGCGTTCGGGATAGGCGGTGATGAAGATCACCGGCACCGAATCGAGCGCGAGAATATCATCCACCGCGTCGAGGCCCGAGGAGCCGTCTGCAAGCTGGATATCTGCGAGCACGAGGCCCGGCATCTGGTCGGCGATGACATCCTGCGCCTGCGTGCGCGTGGCGGCGGTGCCGCAGATGTCATGGCCCAGCGAACGCACGAGATCTTCGAGCTGCATCGAGATCAGCGGCTCGTCCTCGATGATGAGGACATTGGTCGCGGATTCGCGATCAATCTCGCTCACCGCCTCCTGAACAAGGCCTTCGACCTCGTTCTCGGTCAGGTCCATGATCTCTGCCGCCTGCTGGATCGAGAAATCCTCCAGCGTGGTCAGCAGCAGCGCCTGGCGGTTGAGCGGCGTGATGACGGCAAGCCGCTCCTGCGCAGCGGTCTCATGGTCACCGACGAAATCTTCGTCGGCAGCGACCTGCAGATAGGCGCTGGCCCACAGCTTGTTGAACGCGCGATACAGCGGCACACGGCCGCCTTCGGCAAGGCTCTCCTTTAGTTCCGGATCGGCGAGGACCGCTTCGAGCGTGGCGCGCACGAATGCGTCACCCGTGCTCTGGGATCCGGACAATGCGCGGGCGTACCGGCGCAGATATGGAAGATTGGCGGCAACTTTGGCCCCAAGAGACATGAATACCCTTCCCTTAAGTGCAATGTCGGCTTCAACGCGCGCGTCGCGAGAAGGTTCCCGCGGATATAGGCCATTCCGGCCACGGCCCGACATGGCGGTGATGTGATCCTAATGTTGTTGCTTATTGCTGCAAGCGCAATATGCATAACGCAGAAATTGTGCCGAGCGGGTCGGCTGCAAACTTGATGCCCTGAAATGGGCCGAATGCATGAGAAACTCCGGATGAAAAGTTCTCAGGCGAGTGTCGCCTGCACCAGCTGTCCCCTGCTCGCGTGTCCGGGTCTGATCGACGCCAGTCAGGAAAGGCTGGTCGAAACCCAGAAATTCAAGCAGGGCGAGATCGCGCTGGATAAAGGCGGCCAGGCCATTATCCAAGGCGCGCGCAGTCCGCAGATCTATTCGGTGCTATCGGGTGTGTTGATCCGTTTCCGCCTGCTGGATGACGGGCGGCGGCAGATCATCAATTTCCTGTTTCCCGGCGACCTCATCGGCCTGCAGTCGATGCTGGATGAGCCGATGACACACGGAGTCGAGGCGCTGACCCCGGCTCGGCTGTGCTGCTTTCCGCGTGACGGCTTTCTCGATTTCGTCGGCGCCAATCCGCATCTGGGCTATGACATCATCTGGCTCGCCGCCAAGGAAGAGGCGGCGCTGGAAGAGCATCTCGTCGCGCTGGGGCAAAGGAATGCGCGCGAACGTATCGCCTATCTGGCCCTGTTCCTGATCAAGCGGGCCGAGGCGACCTGCCTTGCCGGCGACGACCACCGGCTTGAGATGACCGTAACGCAGGGTCAGATCGCCGACATGCTGGGATTGTCGCTGGTGCACACCAATCGTTCGATCCAGACCCTGCGCAAGGAAGGGCTGGTCCACTGGTCGCTGACAGAAATCGTGCTGCCAGATCCCGACGCGGTGGCGAATTACGTCCGCTATGATCCCAATCTGTTCGTGAAGCGGCCTTTTCTGTAAAAAATAAACTTTTGAAAACAGGTGGTTGCGAAAAAAATAGCATAGACCGCAAATTTTTCTGCAAGCGCGAGGAACCGCAGGTCGAGGCGATCATTATACCCTTGTCACCGCCGAGACCCCCCCTCCCGTCCAAGCGGCTGGTGATACGATCCCGAAAGGCCATCATCCCACGAAGAGGGGGTGGTGGCCTTTTACGTTGGTTTTTGCGTCAGGCCGTATCAAGCCGAGCGCGTCGCCCTCAGCCTCGCAGGAACACACGCAATTCATGCGTGGACGCAGACGCGTCTTCCGAAAGGATCAATGGTGGGAGATTGCGCCCCTAATGCGCTGGAACAGGCCGGTGCGGCGGGTGTCGCGCACCGCTTCCAAAAGCGCCTCGGGCGCATAGGGCTTGGCGAGGACCTTGCCCATTTCCTTGATGCCGGCGGGGATCGCCTGCGGATTGCCGGTGCTGAATACGATGCGCGGCGGTTGCGGGCCCAGTTCCTTGACCAGCTCTGCCACGGCCCAGCCGTCGTCGCGGTCGACAAGATGCACATCGAGCACCAGCACGTCGGGGCGCTTTTTTTCAAGCGCGGCGACGGCCTGTTTGGTGGAAGAGCACACGGTGACTTCCGGCGAGCCGCCGCCCAGCAGAATGTCTTCCAGCGAAAGAGCCAGGATCGGATCATCCTCCACGACGAGCGCCGTGCCGATCCGGTAATCGGAATCCTTTTGCACGGTGCTTGAACTCATCTGGGCGGTATCCTTGGCGCAGGTCGGTTGTCGATGCGCCATTATACTGCGCACCCGTTAATTCGAACGCCTCGAAATGCTCGCAGGTTCCCGGCCATGTGCGATGGCGGTCGCGCTGTGGCCGTGCGGCAACTGTGGAGAGGCTCAGAGAGCCTTCTGGTAGATGGTGTATTCCTTGTTCACCGTCGCATTGATCGCCTCTGCAATGGCGTTCATCCCCTGATTATCGTCAAGGATCCAGCCGATCTCACCGCGCACACCGCCATAGTCCTTTACCGCGGCACGGCGGATATATTCGATCATCATAAAGGCAAGCTGGCTGGCAAGGCGGCTGCTCTGCAGCTCTTTCTTCACCCCCATCAGCGGCACGCGCATGTCGGCGGGGTAAGGCTTCCTGATCCACTTTAGCAGCTTGAGGAAGCCGAAGGGAAAGAGCTTGCCGCCGATTTCCATGAGCGGGCGGTTGAGATCGGGCAGCGTCATCATGAAGGCGACGGGCTCGCCCTCATACTCTGCGATCATGATCAAATCTTCGCGCACCAGCGGCTTCAGCTTCTTGCCAGTATGCGCAACCTCGCGGTCGGTCAGGGGCACGAAGCCCCAATTTTCGCGCCAAGCATCGTTGAGGAGGCCGAGGATGATCGCCGCCTCCTCGTCGAACTTGCTCTTATCGACGGGGCGAATGCGGATCTTCGCGTTTTTCTCGCCCGACTTGATAATGCGCTGGATCAGCGGCGGATATTCGACGCGAATGTCGATGTCATAGGTGCGCAATGTCTTGGCGGGGGTATAGCCCTGTGCCTCGACCCAGCCTTGATATTGCGGCGCGTGGTGCCCCATCATCACCATCGGCGGGTGGTCATGCCCCATGGTGAGCAGGCCCGGCTCTTCCCAGATCGACAGCGAAATCGGGGCGAGCACGCGGGTCATGCCATGTTCGCGCAGCCAGTCTTCCGCCCGCGCGATCAGCGCCGCGGTCGTTTCCTCGTCCACCGCGTCAAGAAAGCCCCATTGGCCGGTGCCGGGACCAAAGCCCTGCTCGGCCGGCATGTCGAGTGCGAGCTTGTCGTAATGGGCGGAAATGCGTCCGACCGGCTTGCCATCGCGCCTGGCGATAAAAAGCTGCACCTCAGCATGGTCGAAGAACGGGTTCTTTGCCGGGTCCACGACTTCCATCGCCTCGGCGCGCAGCGGAGGGACCCAGTTCGGATCGTCCCTGTTCAGCGCATAGCCGATGTCGACGAAAGCCTTGCGGCCTGCCTTGCCGGAAACCGGCTCGATGGTGAGGTTGGACAAGGGTATCGGTCCTGTCTGGCAATGGAGGCGTGTCAGGCGCCTCCATTATCCGGACGTTTGGGATCAGGCCAGATCTTATTGGGCGATGGTGTTCTTCGACGCATTGGGGTCGAAGCCTTCCTTGCCCTTGACCCGGCGGCGCGGATGGCCCGATGCGATGCCACCCGACAGGTCCTTCACATAGGGCCATTTCGCGGCAATCGCCTCGTCATAGCCGAGGTTGAACACCGTGGGCGAACGCTTGGGGCGGTCCTTCTTGATGTAATAGGTGCCCAGCACGCGGTCCCAGAAATAGTTCGTGATGCCGTAATTGCCGTCCTCGTCGAAATAGTGATGCTCGACGTGGCGCTGCTTCATGTGCTGCACCCACTTCCAGCGCGGCTTGAACGCGAGGTGCTGGATGCAGTGCATGAATTCGTAATAGCAGGTGGTGAGAAGGCCGCCGGCAAAGGCCGCGCAAATGCCGCCCACGCCTCCGATCAGATAACCGACCGGCGCGGTGGCAAGGAAGATCGTCGGCACGGTGGTGTGGAGCGCGCCAAACAGCACTTCCAGATGGTTCGGGTCCTGGTGGTGATCGTAATGGATACGCTTCCACGTCGATGCCAGAGGCTTGATCTTGTACATCCACTGACCGTGCAGGACATACTGGTGCAGCAGGTGCCAGACCAGCGGATAGACGATCAGCGCCGCCGCGAACGAGGCAATCGCGCGGATCGGCGTGGTCGGGAAAAACGCGAAGGCCACCACGCATGCCGCCGTCAGCCCCAGATAGGCGACGATGGTGTAATGCTGGAAATAGGCGACGATCAGCTGCTTCAGCGTCATGCGGTCGAGGTAATGCGACCTCTTCCAGAACGGGAGCTTTTCGTTGCCGGTTTCGGCGGTGGGGTTGCTGTTGGCCATCTGTCTTGCTGCATCTGTTACGGACGGCAGGCGCATAGGCCTGCAACTGTCCCGGAAAACGCGCTGCCCTTAACACAGGGCCCGTGCGGCTGGCCAGATTGCCAGCGACAGGTCCGGTGCGTTTGGGAAGCACGGCGTATCTATGATGCAACGCCTTAACCGCAAGTGAGTGAGGCGCATTGATCCGAATCAAGCGCCTGCAAGCGCAAAGAAAAAGGCCGCCCGGTTGCCCGGACGGCCCTTTTTCATGGCGATGATAAGCCAGATCAGTTGGTTTCGACGCTCATCGACGGATCGCCATCGGCATCGACGGTGGCGGTGGTGCCATCGTCAGTGGTCATGGTGGCGTTCATGCCGTCGCTGTCGATGCTCATCGAAGCGCCGTCTTCGGCGGTTGCGCCTTCGCCGGTGACATCGCCGGTCACGACAGGGGCTGCATCCATGGTCGCGGTTTCATCGGTGGCGGTCGTTTCGGCAGGCTCGCTGCAGGCTGCGACACCAGCAAGGGCGACAGTGGCGAGGGCGGGCAGAATGATCTTCTTCATGGGAAGTCTCTCCATCAATATTGCGGCGCCAGATTGTGGCACGATTGTGGCAAAGACGAATGAAGCGGGAAGAGGTTCCGAAAAACCCTATTCCTCGGTTTTCAAAAGCACCGTTTCGCCGATCAGCAGGAACAGCAAAAACGGCGCCCATGCGGCCAGAAACGGTGGATATCCGCCGAAATTGCCGATGGCGATGGCGGCATTGTCGACCACGAAATAGGCAAAGCCCAGCGCCATGCCGATGACTGCTCGCACGAACAGCTGTCCCGACCGGGCAAGCCCGAATGCGGCAACCGCGCCCAGAAGCGGCATCAATGTGGCGGAAAGCGGGCCGGAAATCTTGTGCCACCATTCGCCGCGGATTTCCTGGGTGCGGCGTCCGGCGGCATCCATCGCGGCGATGGATTCGCGCAATGTGACGATGTCCTCGGACTGAGCGTCGACGGAACTGATCGCGATTTCGCGTGGGGTGATCCCGGTGGCGACCACCGTGTCGCCCGGTTCGCTCTGCTTGGCGGTGGCGATGTTGAAGCGGATCGGGTCCTTCAGCTTCCAGCCCGCGCCGGTAAAACTCGCGCTATCGGCGCGCCATTGTTCAGACAGCATGAGCTGCGGATCGCGGCGATACCAGGTGACCCCGCTCAGCACCATGGACGTGCCGCTGCCCACTGCCGAACGGGCCGACAGGATCGCATCGCCATCGACCAGATAGATATTCGTTCGCGTGCGCCCGCCGGTCGGCACCGGGCCCCATTCGGCCTTTTCCCATGCCGATAGCGTGGCCGTGGCGCGGGTCACGACGCGTTCGTTGAAAACAAAGCTGACGCCCGACACCACCACTGCCGTTGCTACCAGCGGGGCGAGGATCTGGTGCGCCGAGAGTCCGGCCGCCTTCATCGAAATCACTTCCGAGTTCTGATTGAGCGTGGCCAGCGTGATGATCGTCGCCAAAAGCACCGAATAGGGCAGGAACCGCGCGACCAGCTGCGGCGCGCGCAGCGAGACATAGGTCCAAAGCTCGCCCTGCCCATTGCCATCGACGGCAAGAATGTCGCCGCTCGCGCCGAGAAGGTCGAGCATCTGCAGCACGAGCACCAGCATGAAGAGCACCGCGGCGATGCGCACCACGAACATCTTGGCGAGATAGATCGTCAGCCGGCGGGAGGGGAAGAAATCAAGCCGCACCTTAATTCTCCGCCTTCCGGTCGCGTGCCTGCTGCTCGGCCTCCGACCGGGCGCGGCCCCTTGAGGCTGGCTGCGCCTGTTCGCGCGCGGCTTCCTCTGACGCGCGCGCACGGGCGGCCAGTTCGCGCCTGCCGGTAAAGCGCAGCAGGCGGAACAGCACCATCAGCTTCTTGGTGATGATCGCCGCGCCCTTTTCCAGCCAGCCGATCGCTTGCCCGCCGGGCACATAGGCGACGCGCCAGTACATCCACACGATCAACGCGCCGAACAGCAGGAACGGCAGCCATAGCGAGACGATCGGGCTGACGAGACCCAGCGCGGCCACGTCTTCGCCATACTGGTTCACCTTGTGATAGGCGACGACCATCACGATCGACACGAACACGCCCAATGTCGAACTGGATCGTTTCGGCGGGATCGCCAGCGCGACCGACAGCAATGGCAGGAGGAGCATCATCAACACCTCCACCATGCGGAAGTTGAAGCTGGCGCGCGACTGATCGCGGACTTCCTGACTGACTTCCTTGTTCCAGCCCATCTGCAAAAGCTCGGGCAGGATATATTCGCGTTCCGCCCCGCCGCGGGTGCGGAACCGCTCGATCTCCGGAAGGTCGATCGGCAGGTCATAGCTGGCAAAGGAAAGCACGCGCGGGGTCGGGATCGACGGCTGGTCCTGCACGATCGTGCCGTCGGTCAGCCGCAGGATGATGGTGTTCGGCTCTTCCCGGTTCGCCATGAACTTGCCCTGCCGCGCCGAGATCGAAAGCATGTCGCCATCAGGCTTGGTCACGCGCGCGAAAATGCCCCCCAGCTCACGCCCGTTGTCGCGCGACTCCTCGATGCGGAGCGCGGTGCGGTCTTCGAGCGTGGTAAACTCACCCACCTTGATCGAAGCGCCCAATGCGCCCGACTGCAGTTCAAAGGCGAGACGCTGGTAGTCGTAGCGGCTGACCGGCTGGATGAAATAGACCAGCAGGAAATTGAAGGCGAGCAGCGCCAGCGTGATCAGATAGGGCACGCGCAGCAGCCGCCCATAGCCAAGGCCAACGGCGCGCATCACGTCCAGCTCGGAGCTGGTCGCCAGTTTCCGGAAAGCGAAGAGAATGCCCAGCATCAGGCCAAGCGGGATCGCAAGGCTCATATATTCCGGCAGCAGGTTCGCCAGCATCTGGAAAATCACACTGACGGGGCCACCCTCGTTCGCGACCACTTCGAATAGGCGCAGCATCTTGTCGAGGATCAGCAGCGATGCGGCGAGCGCCAGCGTTCCCAGCATCGGCATCAGCACGAGGCGGAACACGTAACGGTCGACGTCGGTGATGAAGTTCTTGAACAAGGGCCCTTGCTGAGCTGCTTTGGATTTGCGCCCGCCATAGTCGAGCGCGGGCGTCAGGTCACGCCCCTCGCGGCAAGATTATGCTTATGCGCAGGGAAAGCGCCGAAGCGCGGACGAAAAACTCAGTCCTTTTCCAGCGTGCATTGCAGCGGGTGCTGATTCGCGCGGGCGAAATCCATGACCTGGTTCACCTTGGTCTCCGCGATCTCATACGGGAACACCCCACACACACCCACGCCGCGCTGGTGAACATGGAGCATGACGCGGGTCGCCTGTTCCATGTCCATGCGGAAATAGCGTTTGAGGACGAGCACGACGAATTCCATCGGCGTGTAGTCGTCGTTGAGCATCAGGACCTTGAACTGGCTCGGCTTCTTGGGCTTGGCACGGGTGCGAGTGGCGATGCCGACCTGGCCTGCGCCATCGGTGCCGCCGCCGTCCTCGCCTTCGCCGTCATCATCGCCATCCGGCCCCATGCGTGGCACGGCCAGCGCGCATACGACTTCGCAGCCCTCGGAATCGAAGGCGTGGGCGGTGAGCGTCAGGTCGGAATCGGGCTGATCAGTCATAATTGTCACGCAGAATATCGTATCGCGGGCCAGCCATACAAGAGGGGGATGCACACGAGGGCGACGAGTGTTGCATCAAGGGCGGTTAAGGAGTGATGATCCGCCACCTTGAAAAAGCGAAGGGGCCGGAAGGCTTGTACCTTCCGACCCCAATGCTGTCTCGGCCCGTTCAGGCCGCGGAGAGCCAGGTCTCCGCCAGATGAGGCTGGCTCAGGCCGCCTTCACCTTTTCCATCGCGAGGCTCACGCGGGTCGACAGCGGCTGGGCCGCGTCGTTTGCGAGCTTGAGCATCGCTTCGGTGTTCTTCGACGACATGGCGACGGCCTTGTCGAAGTTCTTGCGGAGCATCGCGCTCTGCAGCTGGAAGAATTCGGTCGGCGACTTGACCGAAGCCATT
The DNA here is from genome assembly GCF_001661965.1 of Croceicoccus mobilis. Classification (GTDB taxonomy): domain Bacteria; phylum Pseudomonadota; class Alphaproteobacteria; order Sphingomonadales; family Sphingomonadaceae; genus Croceicoccus; species Croceicoccus mobilis. The sequence continues at coordinate 499,486 of NZ_LYWZ01000022.1, read as the reverse complement.
TCCTTGACCTCTGCGGTCAGGGCTTCGAACTCGGCCTTGCTGTCGGCAACGGCCGACTTGCCCATGTCTTGGATGCCCGACGCGAAGATCTTGCTCGATTCCACGAAAGCTTCGAGGTTGCCCTTGGCAAACTCACCAGCTTCCGAGAACATTTCGGTGCTCTTCTTGTAGGCTTCCTGCGACTTCGAGGTCATCTCGGTCATCGCATCCTGGAACGACTTGGTCATTTTTTCGGCATCGGTCATTTTTACGAACTCCTGGGACAGACTTACAATTGTTGCTGGCGGAACGGTATTTTCGGCCGGCTTTGGTGCTGGCTTCGCTGCCGAGGCGGCGACCAGCGGCGCCTTTTCCTTCGGCTTTGAAACGGGCTTCGGTTTGGGAGCCGCCTTTGCGGGCGTCTTCTTCACCGGGGCCTTCTTCGGCGTCGCCTTGGCCGGAGCCTTCTTGGCAACCGCCGGAGCGGGCTTCTTCGCGGCCACCTTCTTGGGCGCCGGCTTTTTCGGCGCGACCTTCTTGGCGGCGGGCTTGGGTGCAGGCTTGGCCTCGGGCTTGGGTGCGGGCGTTTCGGTTACCGCGGCAGGCGCGGTGGTCGCTTCCAGCTCGGCCTTGGGAGTGGGCTCGGGGGTTACCGTGTCGGCGACCTTCTCGACCACTTCCTCTACCTTGGGCGCTTCTGCGGGAACTTCGGCCTTGGTCTCTTCGACTTTCGGTTCCGGAGCCTTCGCGGCAGGAGCGGGCGCGGGCTTTGCCGCAGCCTTCGCCGGTGCCTTTTTGGCTGCCGGCTTCTTGGCCGGAGCCTTCTTTACCGGAGGGGCCTTCGACTTGGCCGCGTTATCGGCAGCCTTGCCGGCGGCAGCCTCATAGGCTTTCGCTTCGCTATCCTGTTTGTCTTCTGCCATAGCCAACACCTCTGCATATTTGCGGGGGGTTGATCTCCCGCGTGATGGCCGGTTTCCCCTCCGACCAGCACTGCATTGCTCTCATATCGCCGTCGCTTGTTTCAGCGATGTTGCAATGCACAAATAGGCGTTCGAACTGGCAGAGTCAAAGAATTTTTGTGCAGTGCACAAAAATCGACCCTGCAGGTGCAGCATAAATTCCGAAAGGTGATTCAGGGGTCAGGCGCAAACCCGCCAAGGTTCAGCCTTTTACATACCGGCCCGGCGCGTCCTCGATCACCTTGTCCCCGCGTCCGCCGGGCTTGCGCTTGCCTTTTACAGGCACTTCTTCTGGCCCAAGCTGGCGAATCCAGTCGCGCCAATAGCCCCACCAGCTGCCGGGATTCTCGACGGCCTTGCCGATGAATTCGGGCAGCGAGTCGGGCAATGCGTGATCGTTTTCGGGGAGTGTCCAATACTGGTATTTGCCAGCGACCGGCGGATTGACCACGCCGGCGATATGGCCCGAACCCGCCAGCATGAATTCGATGGGTCCGGCGAAATGGCGGGTTGCCTTCCACACGCTTTCAGGCGGCGCGATGTGATCTTCGCGGCCTGCCTGGATGAAGGTCGGCGTCTTGATCCGGCGCAGGTCGATCGGCGTGCCATTGAGCGTGATCGCATCGGGTACGACCAGCCGGTTGTCCTGATAAAGCTGGCGCAGATATTCGGAATGGAAGCGCGCCGGCAGATTGGTGCCGTGACCGTTCCAGTACAGAAGGTCGAAGGCCTTGTAGTCCTCACCCAGCAGGTAATTGTTGATCACGTAGTTCCACAGGAGGTCGGGACTACGCAGCAGGTTGAACGCGACATTGAGATAACGCCCGTCGAGGAATCCGTCGGCGGCCAGCTTCTCCACCGCGGCAAGCTGGTGCTCGTCGATAAAGGCTTTCAGTTCGCCCGCTTCGGAGAAGTCGACCTGCGCGGTGAAGAAGGTGGCCGAGGCGACCTTGTCCTCTTCGCCGCGCCGCGCCAGCATGGCCAGCGTTGCCGCCAAAGTCGTGCCCGCGACGCAATAACCGATGGTGTGGACCTTATCGACCTTCAGCCGCTTGCGCACCGTGTCGATCGCCTCGACCATGGAGGCGGCGTAATCCTCCCACCCGATATTCGCCATCGAGGCGTCCGCCGATTTCCAGCTGACCATGAAGACCGAGAGGCCATGGTCGAGACACCATTTGACGAAGCTCTTCTTCGCGGTGAGGTCGAGGATGTAGAACCGGTTGATCCACGGTGGGAAGATGATGAGCGGGATTTCCGCCACGGTTTCTGTCGTGGGCGTGTACTGGATCAGCTGGAACAGCGGCGATTCATAGACGACCTTGCCCGGCGTCGACGCGATGTTCTCACCGATCTCGAACGCGCTCTTGTCGGTGTGGCTGAGCTGGCCTGCCTTAAGGTCGCTCAGGAAATGCTCCATCCCGCGCAGCAGGTTTTCGCCGCGGGTTTCCAGCGTGCGTTCGATCACCAACGGATTGGTCAGCGGGAAATGGGCAGGGCTCAGCGCCTCGGTCAAAAGGCGGGTGAAGAATTTGAGCTGCGCCTTGCGGTCGGGAGACAGCCCCTCGACCTGATCGGCGGCGGCGATAAGCTGGTCGGCGGCCATCAGATAGGCCTGGTGCAGCATGGCGAAGACCGGGTTGTCGCTCCATTGCGGATCCCGGAACCTGCGGTCCGAACGCGGCAATGCCTTGCCTTCGCTGCTTCCGGTCGTCGCTTCGCCCATCATGGCCTGAGCGATATTCATGCCTTCGCTCTGAACCTGCGCCATCACGCTTTCCCAAAGCGACAGCAGATCGGCAAAGGCGCGATTCGCCGTTTCCTCTCCGCCCAGCGGGAATTGCATGATCCACTTGCCCGCCATGTCCAGCCAGCGCGAAGGATCGGCAATGCCGCTTGCGGCGATGGCGGGGTTCTCGGTCGCGAATTGCTGCCACATCTGGGCCAGCTCGTTCATTACCGTTGACCATTCATTCGGTTCGGCATCGCTGGCAGGCGCTGCGCCTTCCGGCTTTTCGCTGGCGGGCAGGAAGGCATCGAGCATCTGTTCGGCAGCGGCCGATTGCAGCGCGATCATCTCGCGCATCGGCCCTTCCATCATGGCGACGAAGGGGCCGGCGAACAGGGATGTCGGCAGTTCCATCAATGCGTCGGTCTGAAACTCGTTCTTGCCGTCCTTGACGTTGCCCTCTGCCATTCTTGCGCCTCGCCCGTACTTCCGTGAACCCATTGCGATTACTGCGCCGCGCGCAGCAAAATGGCAACCGTCAGCAGGCGAATTGAAACAATTGCACGCGATTTGCCTTGCGGCGGGCGCTTTCTGGCACCATGGGCGAAGCCTGTGCGTTGCGCTAAGACGGCCCCGCACATTCAACGCCAATGGACAAGAGAGAGATGAGCCAGGACTTTTACCGCATCAAGCGCCTACCGCCATATGTCATCGCCGAGGTGAACGACATGCGGGCAGCGGCGCGGCGAGCGGGACAGGACATCATCGATCTCGGCATGGGCAACCCCGACCTGCCGCCGCCCCAGCATGTCGTCGACAAGCTGTGCGAGGTGGCGCGCAAGGCCGACGCCCATGGCTATTCGCAGTCGAAGGGCATTCCCGGCCTTCGCCGCGCGCAGGCGAACTACTATGGCCGCCGCTTCAACGTGGAACTGGATCCCGAGCGCGAGATCGTCGTCACCATGGGATCGAAGGAGGGGCTGGCCAGCCTGGCCACCGCGATCACCGCGCCCGGCGATGTCATCATGGCGCCCAACCCCAGCTATCCGATCCACACTTTCGGCTTCATCCTTGCCGGTGCGACCATCCGCGAGGTGCCGACCACGCCGGATGAGAAATACTGGACCGCGCTCGACAATGCGATGCGCCATTCGGTGCCGCGCCCGACGGTGCTGATCGTCAATTATCCGTCGAACCCGACGGCGGAGACGGTCGACCTCGCTTTCTATGAGCGGCTGGTCGCGTGGGCGAAGGAGAACAATGTCTGGATCATCTCCGACCTTGCCTATTCGGAACTGTATTACGACGGCAAGCCGACCCGCTCGATCCTCGAAGTGCTGGGCGCGAAGGACGTGGCGATCGAGTTCACCTCGATGTCGAAGACCTATTCGATGGCCGGATGGCGCATGGGTTTTGCCTGCGGCAACAAGGACCTGATCGCGGCGCTGACGCGGGTGAAGAGCTATCTGGATTACGGCGCCTTCACCCCGATCCAGGCGGCGGCCTGCGCGGCGCTGAACGGCCCGCAAGACATCGTCGAGAAAAACCGCAAGCTCTATCAGGCGCGCCGCGACGTGATGGTCGAAGCGTTCGGCCGTGCCGGTTGGGATATCCCCTCGCCGCCCGCATCCATGTTCGCATGGGCTCCGCTGCCCCCTGCATTGAAGGAAATGGGCAGCCTCGAATTTTCCAAACAGCTCCTCACTCATGCCGAAGTCGCGGTTGCGCCGGGCGTGGGTTACGGCGAGCAGGGCGAAGGCTATGTCCGCATCGCCATGGTCGAGAACGAGCAGCGCCTGCGGCAGGCCGCGCGCAACGTAAAGCGCTGGTTCCGCAGCATGGGCATGAACGTCTGATATAAAACTTTGCGCTCCGGCGGTTTTGACCGATTGCCAGATCGGACAAAGGCCGCTAGGGGCGCTACCTCGCACCACAGGTGAGGCCCGATGGCGGAGTGGTGACGCAGCGGACTGCAAATCCGCGCACGCCGGTTCGATTCCGGCTCGGGCCTCCATCTGGTGTCTTGCCGCCCGCGCGCTTCGCGGGTAACGGGGCATCGGTGTTGGGCCGCTTTAGCTCAGTTGGTAGAGCATCGCATTCGTAATGCGGGGGTCACAGGTTCGAGTCCTGTAAGCGGCACCACACTTCCCACAAGCGCCTGATTTCCATCAGGAACCGCAGATTTACCGGCCCTTCATCCTCGCCAGGGTACATGGCGGAGGTACAAAACGTGGGCCTATACATCATGCATATCCTCAAGCACTCGTCGGGTCGTCGCAGCTTCAGGCGAGTGATCCCTGATGACCTTCGGCCCTTCTGTGGCGGGAAACGGGAGCACAAGGTTTCCCTCGGGTTCGAAAGCGATCCAGAGTTCCTGACGCGATACGCGACAGCGAGTGCGGAATGTGACCAGCTCCTCGCCCAGGCCAGGAGGAGGCAGGCGGGCGCACATGACCCGCTCGACCACCTTCTGATCGCCCGCTTGGCCGAAATCTATTATCGGCAGGCTATGGAGGATGACGACGAGGCGCGTTTCTCTCCTGAAGAGCGTAGCCTGTTCGCAAACGTGCGTGACCGCGCACAGGAGCATGATGCCGGAGCGCTCAACTGGCGTGGTGATCCTCGCAGACGCTGGGCCGACAAGAACCGAGAGACCACCGAAGGCATGCTGTCGGTATATCGAGACCGGCGGGCGATTGGTGACGTAGACGGTATCGTGGAGCTGTGGGAAGACGAGGCGCAATTGCTCGCCGAGGTGGACGATGCATTCCTCGATCCCAATGACCATAAAGGCATGCAACGGCTGTGTCTGGCTCTGAACGATGCCGCGATCAAGGCCTGCCAAGACAAGCTGCGCAGGCTGGATGGAGATGAGATCCTGACGCCCTCGGAACCCGAAAGGCAGCCTGGTCCTGCTCGGCAGAAGTCGCAGCCTAACGAGGGTGTGTCCCTTCTCGACATCTATGATCGATACGCCCTGGCCAAGGGTCTCACGCCTGGCGTGCGTGATGAATGGCGTCGGTACATAAAGCGTCTGGTGGAGTTTGTAGGTCACGATGACGCCACTCGAATATCTTCTGACGACCTCCGTGCCTGGCGTGACGTTTTGTTACAGGAGCCTACGAAGCGGGGTGCACGGCGAGACCCTTCCACGGTGCGCGACAAGTACATCACATCGGTTAGGGCTGCCTTGGGTTGGGCGGTGCAGGAACGGGCCCTGTCGACCAATGTGGCGGCAGACGTCGTTGTTGATGTGCCTAAGAAAGCCCGATTGCGTGACCCTGACTTCACTGCGGCAGAAGCCGAGGCGATACTGAAGGCCAGCCTCATGTCTCCGGCAGCGAAGATGTCCGATTGCTATGTTCGCGCTCGTCGATGGATACCCTGGCTATGTGCCTATACTGGGGCTCGCGTGAACGAGTTCAGTCAGTTGCGACGCGAGGATGTGAAGCAGATCGGGGACATCTGGACAGTCCGCATCACGCCAGAAGCGGGAAGGGTGAAGACCAACGAAGCTCGTATCGTCCCCATCCACGAACACCTAATTGAACAGGGTTTCGTCGCTATGGTACTGAGCCAGCCGGAGGGGCCGCTGTTTTACGAACCTGGTCGCCAGCGGGTCGACGTCGAGAGCAATCGGCATTTCAAGAAGGTCGGTGAGCGTTTGGCGAAATGGGTGCGAGACGAGGTGGGCATCACTGACAAGGGTATCAAGCCAAACCATGCCTGGCGGCACACCTTCAAGTCGCTTTCGTACACTGCTGGGATTGAGGAGCGGGTTGCGGACGCTATCCAAGGGCACGCCCCTGCGACGACCGGTAGACGATACGGGAAGCCGCCATTGGTGGCTCTTGCAGAAGCGATCGGGAAAATACCGCGCTTCAATGTGGATACGCCGATCGTCGTGACCTCGACTTCTTCGGAGCGATCGGGGTCTTGCGAGGCGCCAGCGAATGCGGTGTAAGTTCAACTTCGACATTCAGGGCGCGTCCGCGTCCCAGGGGGAAATGTGCCAGTAGACCTTCAGGACCTCACGCGCCGCCTGTTCGCGACGGCGGACCAGTTGTGGACCAACACCGACCTCAGGCCCGACCAGTATGCCCAGCCCGTGCTGGCCCTGATCGCCCTCAGGCAGATGGAGGCGAAGTTCGACCTGGTCCATGAAGAACTGTCGAAGACCTTTACGGGGCGCCTGAAGCCGACCCCGCAGGACTACCATGGCCTCGGGGCAGTCTTCCTACCTGAGCACGCCCGCTTCTCCTACCTCCTAGGCCTGCCGGAGACCGAAGACCTCGCCAAGGCGCTGAACGCGGCAATGGAGGCCATCTCAGAGCACAACCCCGACCTCGCTGGTGTGATGCCCAAGGGCTACGGATCGCTGCCTCAAGGGGTCCTGAAGGAGCTCCTGAGGCTCCTCCAGCCGCTCGACATCGACGGGGACGCATTCGGCCTCATTTTCGAGTACTTCATGGGCGAGTTCGCCTCGTCCTTCATGCAGAAAGGCGGCGAGTATTTCACTCCGGCCTCGATCGTGAAACTGATCGTGGAGGTGCTGGAGCCGTACCACGGGAAAATCTTCGACCCCGCCTGCGGCTCGGGCGGCATGTTCGTGCACTCAGCGGAGTTCGTGAAGCGCCATCACAAGAGCCCGATGCGCGAAATCGGCATCTACGGCACCGAAAAGATGTCGGACACTCAGAAGCTGTGCCGCCTGAACCTGGCGGTCCACGGGCTCTCTGGCGATATCAGGGTGGCCAATAGCTACTACGAAGACCCGCTGGGCATGGTAGGGAAGTTCGACTTCGTCATGGCCAACCCGCCTTTCAATCAGTCCGAGGTCGATCGGGACCGTCTGGTGACTGAGGCGGACGAAGTGGATGCGAGATTTTCACTGGGCATACCTCGCGAGAACAATGCCAACTACCTGTGGATCGGGCTCTTCAATGCCGCCCTGAACGAAACAGGCCGAGCGGGCTTTGTCATGGCGAACTCGGCTTCCGACAAAGAGCGGGACATGCGCCGCAAGCTGGTGGAGAGCGGAGCGGTGGATGTGATCATCTCGACGTCCCCCAACATGTTTTTCACAGTGACCCTGCCGGTGACCTTGTGGTTCCTCGACAAAGCAAAAGCGAAAGGTGAGCGGGCCGACCAGGTGCTCTTTATCGACGCCCGACACATCTTCCGCCAGGTGACCCGTGCGCATCGCGAGTACACCCCGGACCAGATCGAGTTCCTAGGCAACATCGTGCGCCTGTGGCGTGGGCAGGATGAAGAGCTGGATGCAGGTAGCGGCCAGCAGATGACTGAGACCTTTGGTGACGAGGGCTACAAGGATATCCCAGGCCTCTGCAAGGTTGCTAGCCGCACCGAAATTGCCGCGCACGACTGGAGCCTGAACCCTGGCCGCTATGTGGGCGTGGCGCCTGGCGAGGAGCCCGATGACGAGGACTTCAAGGAGCGACTGGAGGCCCTGCAGGAGGAACTCGAGGGACTAAACGCCGAGGCGACGCGCCTGCAGGAGTTGATCGGGCGGAATGTCGCTGAGGTGCTGGTAGCATGACCGCGTGGTCAACCGTCCGTATGGGGGAATTGGCTGACTTCCGAAACGGCCTGAACTTCAACGCATCAGATCGTGGGCCAGGTGTGGCTGTCGTTGGCATCCCCGAGTTCCAGGACAGGTTGTTTGTAGAGTATTCGGGGCTCGATGAAGTCACGCAAACGGTTGTCAAATCGGACAGCGACCTGCTCAAAGCGGGCGACATTCTTTTCGTTCGGTCGAATGGCAATCGCGAGCTTATCGGTAGATCACTTTTGGTCCGTGAGGCGCCTCCGAAGCCTACGTCCCACTCCGGGTTTACCATCCGATTGCGTTTCAAGGACGTCAGGGCTGACCCTCGCTATTTCGCATACTTGGTGCGGAGCGACAGTATCAGGCGGCGAATGTCCAACCAGGGAGGCGGGACAAACATCAACAACCTCAACCAGGGCATCCTTTCCAACCTTGAAGTCCCTCTTCCCCCTCTCGACACCCAACGGCGCATCGCGGCGATCCTGGGGGCGTATGACGACCTGATCGAGGTTACCGGCGCCGAGTGGCGGTGCTGGAGGAGATGGCGCGGGGGATCTTCGAGGAATGGTTCGTCCGCTTCCGCTTCCCTGGCCACGAGAGCGTGCCGATCGTCGACACCCCAGACGGCCCGCTGCCGGAGGGATGGGCGCATGCACCTTTGGAGGACTTCTTGGTTCTTCAGCGTGGCTTCGACTTGCCGAAGTCCAAGAGGGTCGAGGGCGGCGTACCGGTCTTCTCTGCTAGTGGCTATCATGGCGGTCACAACGAGGCGAAGGTTGCCGGGCCTGGCATCGTCACCGGTCGATCCGGTACCATTGGGCAGGTCCATTTGGTGATGGATGACTACTGGCCGTTGAACACTGCGCTCTACGTGCGCGAATTCCGCAAGGCAGGTCCAGCCTATGCCCTTCTATTGTTGCGGCACATGGACCTCGCCAAGCACAGTAGCGGATCAGCAGTGCCCACACTCAACCGAAACCATGTACACGGGATCAAGCTGCCTGCTGCACCTCAACCTCTGATGGATCAGTTCGAACGGATCGCTTTCACCAATTTCGAGTGCATCCGAACGATCGAGCAGCAAAATGAAGGCCTCGCAGCCTCCCGAGACCTCTTGCTCCCACGGCTCATCTCCGGCCAGCTCTCGGTCGAGGCTGCCGAGCGTGACCTGGAGCTCGCTGCATGATCGTCAAGCTGGGCAAGGTCGAGCGGGTGAACTTGCGGGCTGCATGGCCGAACGAGGCCTCGCACTTCACGCCTTGGCTGGCATCCGAGGAGGGTCTGGAGCTCCTGCAGGACACCCTCGACATGGATCTGGAGGTGGAAGCTACGGAGAAGTTCGTGGGGCCCTTCAAGGCCGACATCCTGGCGAAGCGTACCGACACCACCGATGACCACTGGGTCCTTATCGAAAACCAACTGGAGAAGACGGATCACAGGCACCTGGGGCAGCTTCTGACCTATGCGGCTGGCCTGGACGCGGCCACGATTGTCTGGGTCGCCGAGACCTTCAGCGATGAGCACCGTGCAGCCCTCGACTGGCTCAACGACATCACCAGCGAGAAGTTCGAGTTCTTCGGGCTGGAAATTGAGCTCTGGCAGATCGGAAATTCGGACATGGCGCCGCAGCTCAACATCGTCGCCGAGCCGAACGAGTGGGTCCGAGAGGTAGCGCAGGGCGCAGCGGCGACACAGGTGTCCGACCTGAAGGAGCAGCAGCATCGATACTGGCAGTCGGTCCGCTCGATCCTGCTGGAGACCAAGAGCCCCGTTCGGCCCCGTAAGGCGCGGCCAAGGCACTATGCGAACTACGCCATCGGGCGTTCCGGGACGTGGATTTCCGCATGTGTGAACTCGTCGCGCAAGTCCGTGTGGGTGGAGTTCGCGTTCCGGGGGCCTCCAGGCAAGCTCTGGTTCGACGAGTTAGCCAGCCAGCGCGAGCAAATCGAGACAGCCATAGGGCAACCACTCGACTGGCAACGGCTCGACGGCAAGAAGATGTGCCGGATCGTGCTGCAGTTCGAGGGGGCGGACCCAACTAACGAAGTCGACTGGGCCCGCCAGCATGCCTGGGTCGTCGAGAAGCTGGAGCTGTTTCAACGGGTGTTCCGGCCCCATGCGATGGCGTTCAGCGACTTCGAGGGTGCTGATGGCGATGCCGAAGAGCCTGAAGACGCCTGATGCCCCCGTCGCTTTCCGGTCTCGTCGCCTCTGAGGATGGCATCGTCGAGCAGCCTGCTCTGGAGCTGCTGCAGGAACTCGGCTGGGCGCACGTCAATCTGATGGAGGAGCGGCCAGGTGCTACCAACCCGACCGGGCGTACGAGCTTCCGCCAGACATACCTACCTGCAAGGCTCCAGGAAGCCCTCAGGAAGCTCAATTCCGACCTACCCCAGGAAGCCCTGCAGCAGGCCGAAGAGGTGCTCACACGCGACCGTACGGGCATGGTGCCGGTGCATGCGAACCGAGAGGTCCTGGGACTGCTCGTGGACGGCGTCCCGGTCCAGGTGCGTCGGGAAGACGACGGCCAGTTCGAGGGCCTTCTGGTCCGCGTGATCGACTGGAAGAACCCCGAAGCGAATGACTTCACCGTGGCTAGCCAGGTCTGGATCGAGGGCGTGCTCCATAAGCGGCGTCCGGACACGATCGGCTTCGTCAACGGGCTGCCGTTGCTCTTCGCTGAGTGGAAGGCGCCTACCAGTCCATTGGCCGATGCCTACGAGAAGAACCTCAGGGACTACAAGGACACCGTCCCCCGCCTGTTCGATGCCAACGGTTTTGTGCTGCTCTCCAATGGCCTGGAGGCGGTCATGGGGGCGAGCCACGCGGCGTTTCAATGGTATGCTCCATGGAAGCGGTTGGAGGAGGGCGGCGTCGAGGACCCCGGCCTGGAGACAATGCTGCGGGCCACTTGCGAGCCCAGCCGCTTCCTCGACCTGATCGAGAACTTCGTGCTCTTCGACGATGCCAAAGGCGGCCTGCGCAAGGTGATCGGCAAGTACCACCAAGTCCTGGGGGTAAACAGAGCGATCGAGGCCGTGCGGCACATTGAGGACAACAAGGGACGCCTGGGGGTCTTCTGGCACACCCAGGGTTCCGGCAAGAGCCTGTCGATGGTGATGTTCGCCGAGAAGGTCCTGCGGCGGCTGGGAGGTAACTACACCTTCGTGGTCGTTACCGATCGGACCGAGCTCGACGATCAAATCGCAGGCCAGTTCGCATCGGTCGGAGCTCTGACCAAGGACATCCACCAAGCCCAGGCAGGCAGCCGAGCGCACCTGAGGGAGCTGCTGGCTGGGAACGAGCGGTATGTCTTCACCCTGATCCACAAGTTCGGCACCACGGACCAGGAGGTCATGCCGGTGCTGTCCGAGCGGTCCGACATCATCGTAATGACCGACGAGGCCCACAGGAGCCAGTACGACCAGCTCGCGGCCAATATGCGCAAGGCCCTGCCCAATGCCTCCTTTATTGGCTTCACGGGCACCCCGCTGATCCAGGGCGAAGAGAGCAAGACCCGCGAGGTCTTTGGCGACTACATCTCCGTCTACGACTTCGCCCAGTCGGTGAAGGATGGCGCGACCGTCCCGCTGTTCTACGAGGCTCGCAAGCCCGAGCTGCAAATGGACGCGGATGAGCTGCGTGACGAGCTGGACCAGTTGTTGGATGAGGCGGCGCTCGACGAGGAGCAGGAGAAGAAGCTCCAGCGCCAGTTCGCCCGACAGTACACGCTCATCACTGCGCCCGACAGGCTCGACAAGGTGGCCGACGATGTGGCGCTCCACTTCGCCCAGCGCGGGTATCGCGGGAAGGCAATGTTCGTGGCGATCGACAAGGCCACCGCCGTCGCCATGTACGACCGCGTCAAGGCTTCGGTCGCCAGGCTGATCGCCGAGGACGAGGAGAAGCTGAAGACCGCGCATGAGGCCGAAGGTGCGGCGATCGCCGAGCGGCTCGTCTGGCTGCGTGAACTCGACATGGCGGTGGTGGTCAGCCAGGGCCAGAACGAGGTCGACGACCTACGGCAGAAGGGCCTCGACATCCTTCCTCACCGGGAGCGGATGCTGAAGGAGGACCTGGAGGCCAAGTTCAAGAAGGCCGAGGACCCGCTGCGCCTGGTGTTCGTGTGCGCCATGTGGATCACGGGCTTCGACGTGCCATCGATCGGTACCGTCTACCTCGACAAGCCGATGAAGAACCACACGCTGATGCAGACGATCGCTCGCGCCAATCGCAAGGCCGAGGGCAAGACATCGGGTGTGATCGTCGACTACGTCGGTGTGTTCTCGAACCTCCAGAAGGCCCTGTCGGTCTATGCGGCTGGCGGCGGCGGTGAGAAAGGCAAGACGCCGATCGAGGACAAGGGGGCGCTGGTCGAGGACCTTGAAGAGGCGTTGCGACGTGCTCGGGCTTTCGTGGAGCCAAAGGGTGTCGATGTAGACGCGATCATGGCAGTGAAGGGGCTGGAACGCCTGAAGGTCCTCCAGGCGGGCCTTGAGGTCCTGGTGGCTCCTGATGACCGCCGACGTGAGTTCCTTCGCCTGGCTGGTGCCGTCACGAGGGCCTACAAGGCGATCCTGCCTGATGAGCGGGCCGTTCCTTTCCTCAGCCCTGTGGCGGCCATCCACGGCCTGGCGGAGTGCGTCAGGGCCAAGGTGGGGCCGGTCGACATCTCGGCCATCTCCGAGCGTATCGCGCAGATCATCGATGAGAAGCTGGAAGGCGTGGCGATCGTGACCCCGATGGTCGAGGGGGACACTGCTGAAGGCCGCGTGGACCTGTCGGGCATCGACTTTGAGGCATTGGCGAAGCTGTTCGAGAAGAGCCCCAAGGTGACAACCGAGCGCCTGAGGGAAGAGGCCGAGGAACAGGCCCGAAAGATGGCCGAGGCCAATCCCACCCGCATCGAGCTGGTCGAGCGGCTGGAGAAGTTGGTTGCCGAGTACAACGCGGGGTCGATCGACGTCGAGACGCTGTTCGGCGAGCTGCAGAAGTTCGTGAAGGGCTTGAACGAAGAGCAGCAGCGGGCGGCGCGAGAGGGACTGTCAGACGAAGAGCTGGCGATCTTCGACATGCTGACGACGCCGGAGCCCAAGCTGTCCAAGGCTGACGAGGTCGCGGTGAAGTCTGTGGCCCGAGAGCTCCTGGAGAAGCTTCACGAGCTCGTCGATGCTGTGGACTGGGTGAAGGCCCAGGAGACCCGTGGGGCCGTCTGGACGGCCATCAGGATGGGCCTCAACACTCTGCCCGAAGAGCCCTATCCACAGGAGCTGTGGGACGCCAAGGTAGCCCAAGTATGGGACTTCGTGCTGCAGCGGTATTCGGGTGGGGCGCCAGGGGCGGCCTGATTATTCGAAGTAGCCGGACGGCTTTGTCCATTCGACATCGTCGATCCAGACTGTAACGGCCTTGACCGCTTCGGGTTCAGTCTGGTCGCCGAAGTCAGAGAAAATGGTGACGGCGCCTAGAGCTCGCTCGTTGAAGTACCAGTTGATGGACCGAACGCCTTCGTCATCATCTTCGACTTGGCGTCCTCTGAGGACTACGAAGTCGCCCGACCTGATCTGTTCCAGCGTCTCATCATCGACCTCGATCGTGTGACTGCCGGTCGGGCTGCTGATGTCTCCATGAGCGGCCAGAAGAGCTTCGACATAGTCGACCCGGATCGTGTGCTCGCGGCTCATCATTGGATGGCACTCCTGGTCCGAGTTAGACACGACCAGCCAACATGGTGGGTCGAAGTAACCTTCCACCTCATCGTCTTCGTAAATGTAGTGGATTAGGGAGCCGATAACGCGCCGGGGCTTGTTGGACACGGTCTCCTTCGGTGAAGTGTTGACCCACCATTGGGCGTCGCCCCCTTCTCCTTCGCTTCTGAATGTGAGGCCCGAGCATTCCAGGCGCGGCCCACGATGAGCTTCGGTCGCACCCACGTCGACGCCCGTTTCCAGTCCAGCGCGTTGGAGCGTGGCCAAGGCTGCATCGACTTCTGCCTTGGACAGGTAGTGGAGAAGGAACAGGGCGCCGTTCTTCTTGGCAGGCCTGAAGGACCGCTCAAAGGCTTCGACCCCGCCTGCGTACCTCTGCGTGACCGCATCGCGCTTCACGATGACCGAATGGTATGCGGCAGGAAGGGCCCAGGGGTCGAGGATCATGACGGTCATCGTACCGGGAAATCCTTGCCATCGAGTGTAGTCCAGCCAGATGGGGTGGTGTTGCCGTCCTCGTCGGTGCTCCAGGTCAGCCTCCAGGTCTTGCCTGATGCAGTGTCGAGCTGGATCGCTTCCTGCGTGCCCGTTAACCAAACGATGACGAAACGGCCTGTCTGGAGGTCGTCGTAGCGGGTGGGTTGTACCGGCGCAGGTGAACTGCAGGCACTCAAGACGAGGCTGGCAGCGCCCAAGAGGGCAAGGCGAGGGCTTGAGGTTCGATAGTCGGCCATGGCTCGGCGCTCCTTCATGAGCGCGTGATGCCGTCAGGGCACCCGGAGCCGTTGGTGATAGGGTGATATTACGCAATCACCTTATTGGCGTCTAGCGGATAACGGCCTGTTGGTTTGGCTTCGGACAGCGAGGGGACTTTTCGTACTATATTACTGTCCGCGCCTGTTCGCTTCTTTCGGGCCTGAAGGGGCCTGAGGCTTAGGTGGTGGTGTAGACCACATCCCTGGTCACCTTAGGTCCTATTAGGTCCCCTTCGGTTTCTTCAGGGTCACCCTCGGGATCGCTGTAGAGGGGCGCCCCACCACACCCTCCACATAGGACAGGAAGGCTTTCTCTAGGACCCTTTTGGCTACTTCAGCGCCCGACAGCGGCACGATCAGTGCGTCATGCACCGGCAGGACCGCGATGTCCCTCTGGAACATGAGCGTTTCCATTGCAGATCGCAAGATTTCCGCCTCGTGATACTGCAGGTCGAGCGTGTCGATCCCGCAGGTCTCAAGGTGGAGAAGGGTCGGGTGGCGGTCGATCACAACGGCACCTACTTCGCGAATAGCGAACTCATCCTGCAGCCAGCGTCCTGGTCTCTCGTCCTCGTAAGCATCCTCGGCATCGTCCGACCACTGGAAGGGCCGGGAGTTGGACCCGCCGATGGCCTGCGATACCCAAGCCTTGATGACCGCTCGAGGCCAATCTGAAAACTTGTAGGGGTCGACATTGGCGTCGAAAGGCTGCCCCAGGAGGGCATGGAGGAGTGTAATATGGGATGCTCGCAGGTCGACCTCGGTCACCGCCTCCCCGTTTATCATGATGCTTTCGCGGCGGCGTTCGGCGCTCCACGCTTCGTATCGGTGCCCGCCCCGCAGCGAGTAGTACCTGCCGCCCTTGTTCCAGGCGTAGTCAGTTGTGTCCCCATTGTTGAAGATGCGGCGGAGACCAGGGAAGGCGACGCCGGAGATCCTCTGGGTGCTCAGGTAGCTGTTGATGCGCTCGACATCGTCCAGGAGCCCTTTGGGCACCGGGGAGGTCTCATCGAACAAGACGACTTCCGTAGGCTGCTTCGTGCGCCCCTTCCGTTCCCTCGTTTTCCTAAGGGCCAGACGCGGGGTATCTGAACTCGGCTGAACGCGACCCTCGGTGAAGCAGGTCCAATTCGCTCCCCAGGCGTCGATTGTCACGCCGTGCTGAGATGCGAGCTCAATCATACTGTCCGCCAGCCCGAAGCAGGTCTTCGATCCACCGATGACCTCGAAGCGCCCGGCCACGCGTCGATATACGGCTTGGCCATCGGTCTGTAGTAGAAGGCCGTTCGACACGAGTGGCACGACCGCGTCCCGGAAGATGTCGTAAGCGAAACCGAGGTCCTTCTTGACGAAGTTGGACCTGGACATTCCGTGATACCCCTGCCGGGGCTGCGCATTGGCCCGTGGACCTCTGTGAAAGTCGAAGAGGTCCGCGAGCAAGGCACCCGTCGCCGTCCGCATGGCCTGGACACTGGAGGGACGAGGCTCTCGTACTACACCCTCCTTGTCGACTGTTGCCTTGGCCGGAACAATGAAGGCCTGCATCAAATGCTCGACGAGGCCCTTTGCCTCAGACGACCGGGCGCCTCCCCACATGACCAAGGGGTAGGCTTTGGTCCGAAAGGCCTGGGCGGACTGGCGGCTGGCGGCGAAAGCCATAGGTACTCCTGGGTGTCTCTGCGGGTGCCGTCACGGCTTTCCCGGAGATGGGGTCAACGCCACTCGCCGATAGCGCCCAGAAGGCTCGAATGGAGCCACCAGAGCGCGATCCGGAGGAAGTTGTCCGCCGATTATTTATGGGGTGATCAGGAGGTTGCGTGTTGGCCGCAGTACCGTTTGACGCTGGTGGGACTAATGCCGAAGTGGGCTGCGGTTTGGCTGATGCTCGCGCCCTGTGCCTGTCTCCAAGAGGCCACCTGAGAGGCGTCAGCCGCCATCGGGCGCCCGAGGCTCACCTTGCCCCTGTGCGTGCGTCCAGTGGCCTTCAGGGAGGCCCTGGCAGCCTCTCGCCCAGCATCGCATCGCTCCCTGATCCGGTTGCGCTCGATTTCCGCCATCTGGGCCAGGACGGCGACGATGATCTTGCCTGCGTCACCCGCGATGGGTCCGAGGCCCCTGACGTCGACCGTAACGCCCTTGTCGATGAGGCGCTTCACCGTCGCCTGCACGTCGAGAGCATCACGGCCCAGGCGGTCGATCGAGAAGACGTGGAGGGTGTCGCCCTTACGAACATGGGCCAGGAGGCGACCGAAGCCAGGCCTGTCGGCTGCCAGCGTCCCACCGCTGACGCCCTCGTCAACGAACTCCTCGTCGAACGTGCGGCCCAAGGCCTCCCTCTGGGCCTCCACAGACTGGTCGTGGGTGCTGACACGGAAGTAGGCGACGTGATGGGTCATGGGTGGCCTCAATTGGTCCAAAAGATACCAATATTTATGGGCTAGGATCACAACGCCGTCAATGGTTCTTGTGGCCCATCCCAAGGAGGCCATTGGTGGGTGGTCCACAACCTACAAGTAGACGACCAGGCGCATCACCGAATGATTACTCGCCCTTAAGAGACCGCCAGTATGCTCGCCCACTGCAACATCAAACGCTGCGGGGTGACATGGGAAAAGGCGGATACAGCGGAGGCTCAACTGTATTCGGGCCGAGAGACTGGGATTGGTACGGCTACAGCAACGGTCACGGGGGCAAAAAGAAGTCCTTCAAGGCAGCCCGTCGTGGCAGCAGAAGGGCGCGTGAAGCGGCAATCGCTCGGTACGAGTTGGCCCTGCAGTGTGATCGTTATGCCCTACTCGCGGACGCGCTCAGGAAGGAGGGGTTCTCGGAAGCCGAAGTTCGGCGTGGGCTGCAGCTTCAGCGAGCACGAGACCGAACCAAACCTTGATCATAGGGTGGGGCCAGAAACGCGAATGTTCACGGCTCGCCCTGATCGCCGCCACTGGGATCATCGGACTTCGTCTTATAGATGTCACGAAGGTTCACGAGCTCCCGCACAATCTCATCGACGGACATTAAGCTCGTGCTGAGGGCCAGGCGGTTGGCCAATGATGGGGCGGCCTTGGCGACATCGTCTTTTGTCAGTCGGTGCCAGATAGGCAACAGTCGGCCCTCGCCACTTAGGGCCCGTTCGACCAGTCCATCCAGTTCGTAGCCGGTCCATTGCTTTGCGAAGAAGCTCGGGGAGAGGACCGCTACACCGAAGTATGAGCCACTTAGACCCTCGTCGATCTTCTGGCGTAAGCTGTCACCCCACTTCATGGCGAACTCGTCGTACCAGACCCGGAGGCCAGCCGCTGTTGCCTTCTCGGCGAGCTCGCGAACGAAGTCATCCTTGTCTTCCCAAGCATGCGAGATGAATACGTCGTACGCGTCGCTTTCGCCCGGAGGTGCAACCGGAGAGAACCGTGGGGCATTCCCAGCCTCCGCCTCTATAAACTGCGACACTTGGGCCTCAAGGTCTGCGATCCGCTGCTGCAGAGCTTGAGTGTTCGCCGCTGCAGCCTCCTCCGACCGCTTCTGACGGGCAGTATCCTCGCGCCTCCGTCTGTCCTCGGCTGCCATGTCCTTCTTCCGCTCGCGCTCTTCCTCTCGGCTGATCCGTTCCTGCAGCTTCCCGATCTCCTGCGTCTTAGAGGCCGCCTGATTTGCGATCCGGCTCTGATTGGCCTGGGCGGTCTGGAGCTTCTGCGCCTCCCGACTGGCTGTCGACATGTATGTTTTGGCCATGCTGGACGAGGAAGTCCGTTGTGCAGACCTCTGGGCGTTGTCGATCTTCTTCTGTGCGTCGGCGATTTTTTTGACTTCGCCAGCCTCCTTGGACCTCAGGTCCCCGAGCTGCTTGTTAAGCCGGATCAATGTGGCTCGATCTTGGGACAGGGACATGGACGCTCCGGGTTCTCGACTGGCGAGGTAATGTAGGCAAGCGTGCGTCAATTACGAGGCCGAGGAAACCTGGCGGACCAATGTCCCTCTTAGGTCGCTGGGTCCCTCTGGTGGACGCTGACGGTACCGCTGGGTGAATGTCGTGACCTCCTTAAGAAACGCGCCTTCGCTGCGATTGATATTGAAAGTTGGACCCTGAAGGTACAAACAGGCGGTCCAACCAACGCTGGACGGGGTCGTCTGAGGCACGGTTTTCTGCGGTTTCTGAAGATGGTCCGCCGCATCCTGTAAGCGGCACCATCCTCCCTTGAAAAATCGCGAAGGCCCAGTGCGCAATTTCTGGCGCAGCACCGGCTTGCAGCCATTCGCCGCGAATGGCTCGCCAATACGGTCCCCAATCGTTAGGATGTCCTCGTCGCCAGGTGCATGCAGGGGAGCAGGAGCAGGGGACGCCAATGATGGAAAAATCATCCGGGCAGGTTGAACCGTTTCCCAAGGGAATGGTCGTGGCCTCGATCGAAAAGCAGTTGGCGCATCTGCGCGACATGCTCTTGGCAGAGCTTCCCTTCGCTCTCGACGTCGCGATCAGCTTTGATGGAAAGCTGGAAATCCATGTCGATGTCCGCCGCCAGGAAGAGGCCTATCTCGTCGAGACGAAGCTGGGTTCGTTGCCGATCGGTCGATTTCAGCACATTAATCGCGGCAGCCCCCCGCATCACCCCTTTCTCCACCGGGTCAGCGCGCAATTCGTCCGCGATGCTGATGACGACGCTCCGCATGTTCCGGGCCCTGATGGCAGCGCGCGGGCGTAACGGCGGCTGGAAGATCAGCCCAGCAGCAATCCGGCCATCGACAGCAATGTCGCGGTGAAGACCGCGTTGAGCGCCATGCCAAGGCTTGCAAAAGCGCCGGCGGTCGGATCGACCTGAAACGCGCGGGCGGTGCCGAAGCCATGGGCGGAAACCCCTGCGGCGAATCCACGCGCGCGATAATCGGTGACCTTCATCAGGTTGAAAAGCGGCGTTGCCGTCATCCCGCCGACGACCCCTGCAAATAATACAATGGCCGCCGCGAGCGAGGGCACGCCGCCAAGCGCCGTGGCCATCGCCATCGCGACCGGCGTCGTCGTCGCGCGCGGGGCGATCGTGACCAGTATGTCCTGCGGCGCGCCGAACGCCAGCATGATGCCCACCGCGCTGATGATCGCAGTAACTGCGCCAGCTGAAAGTGCGATGCCGATCGGCAGTGCCAGCCTGCGGATCAGCGCGCGCTTTTCCCAGATCGGCACGGCAAGGCCGACGACCGCCGGGCCCAGCAGGAAGCTCAAGGGAAAGGTGGCATCGTAATAGCTGCGATAGTCGGTGCCCGAGAAATACAATATGGCGATCAGCACGGGCGTCGCCAGCAGCACGGGATGCGCGAATGGATGGCGATTGCTGGCGCGCGAGAGGGAGTCGGCCCCCTCGAACACGACAAAGGTGACGGCCAGCCAGAGGAGCGGCGCGGTCAGCGCAATCATGTCGCCGCGTCCTTGCCGCCTTCCGAAAAGCGCAACGCCCAGCGGAAGACCGATGCCGTCACGAACAAGGTCAGCACGGTCGAGACGATCGTCGCCAGCACCAGGGCGATCCCGTATTGCGTGAGCGCGTCGCCTTCATCGATCAGCCCGACCGCTGCGGGGATGAACATGATCGACAGATGCGCCGTCAGCCAGCCGCTCACGGCCGTCAGGCTCGGCCATTCGCGGCGCGTCAGGGCAAGCCAGCCGATCAGCAGGATCATGCCGATCACCGATCCGGGCAGCGGCACGCCCGACAGGCGGTGAATAATCTCACCGCATAGCTGAAAGACGAGCAGGAGGGCGATCGCACCGAGCATGGTCATGATGGGGCCAATCCGAATTTGTTTGGCAAGGGAACAGATGCCTCCTCTATCCGTGCGCGCGCCGGTTGTCGCAAGCGCGCATCGTGCACGCCCATTGGACATTGGCCCAATTGACGACATAGGCCCCCGATCGCGGTGTCATCGCTTCGGTTTCAACGACCCCACGGTCATGCATGGCCGTGGTGGATGAGGATTATTCATCCCTGATCAATCACTTGCACACCCGAAAGGGGGAGGGAAAGAGTTCCCGGCCCTTTCGCATTAGCGACATGCCCCCCAAAGCGTCGCCCCGGCGCGAGCAATCTCTGTTACGACAGATTCGTATGTCTGGGGAATTGAATTGAACAAAGGCGTTTCCGTCTATCTCGACCTGCTACGCATCCTGGCGGCCTTTGCGGTGCTGCTGGGGCATGCGCAGGGCTATATCCTGCCGGCCCTGCCCAAGATCATCGCCAGCCATTCGGAAGAGGGTGTGGCGATTTTCTTCGTGCTTTCGGGTTTCGTGATCCGCTTCGTCTCGATCGAGAAAGAGCGGGACTGGCAAACCTACGCCTTCGCGCGTTTTACCCGGCTGTTCTCCGTCATCCCCATCGCACTTGCCGCGACGTTTCTTGCCGACCGCATCGGGCTGGCGCTGGCGCCTTCCTATTATGCGGGCATACCCTGGTATGGCGCGGATTATGCCGGTGCGTTGCTGCATTCGCTGACCTTCACGAACGAGATCTGGGCGCAGTCCTCTACCTTCGGCAGCAATCATGCCTATTGGTCGATGGGTTTCGAGGTGCAGTATTACATCCTCTTCGCGCTGGTCATGTTCCTGCCGCGCCGCTGGGCCGTGCCTGCGGCGCTGGCCTGGGCGCTGGTGGTGGGGCCGACCATCGCGATTTATCTCTCGCTATGGCTGATGGGCGTCGCCACGTTCGAAATTGTGCGGGCCGGGCTGCCGGCGGCAAAGGGCAGGAAGGGGCAGCTTGCCGGGCTTGCCATGTTCGGCGGTTCGCTGGTGCTTTATGGGATCGTGAAATTCGGCTTCCGCGACCTCAAGGTGCCGATGACCGAATTCCGCGACATTCCATCGCTCCTTCAGTCCTGCGCCTATTATGTCGGGGTCGCGCTGGCAGTGGTGTTCAACATCCTTGGCGCAAATTGCCTGTTGCAGGAACGCGATGTCTTTTCACACCGCATGGTAAAGGCGGTCCGCTGGATCGCGGGCGGGACCTTCACGCTCTATCTCGTGCATCAGCCGCTGTTGACGCTGGCCCGCGCGGCGATCCCCGATTACCCGGCGCGCCCCCTGCTGGCGGGTGTCGTGGTGCTGGCCATTACCGCGGTCTGCTATTTGCTGGCCGAGCTGGGTGAAAGGCGCAAGCATCTCTACAAGCGGGCTTTCCTTTGGGTCGGACAGCTTTGGCGCAGCCAGCCAAGGGAAGGCATGGCCAACTAAGCGCAGGGCCTACCCTTCCGATCGCCTCGCCTGTCGATGCGCCGCTTGCATAAGAGGCAAGCGCTCCCATCTCCCGTCCGTTGTGCAATGCAGCGCGGATTGTCCGGCGCTGCCGACGATGGATATCAAATGACCGAACTATTCTCCCCCTTCACCCTTAAAGACGTGACGCTCAGGAACCGTATCGCGGTTCCTCCGATGTGCCAGTACAGCGCGCGTGACGGCTATGTCACCGAATGGCACCAGCCGCACTACACCAGCCTTGCCCGCGGCGGCGCCGGGCTGGTCATCGTGGAAGCCACTGCTGTATCGCCCGAGGGGCGGATCTCGCCTGAAGACCTTGGCATCTGGGAAGATGGCCAGATCGAGGGGCTTTCGAAAATCGCCCACGCCATCAAGGCAGGCGGCGCGGCGGCTGGCATCCAGATCGCCCATGCCGGTCGCAAGGCAAGCGCACGCCGCCCGTGGGATGGCGACGATCACATCATGGACGCGGCCGATGGCGGCTGGGAAACGATCTCCCCCAGCGCGATCCCCTTTGGTGCGAACCTGCCGAAAGAGCCAAAGGAAATGACGCTTGAGGATATCGAGCGCGTGAAGGCCGATTTCGTGGCGGGGGCAAAGCGTGCGCGCGAAGCCGGTTTCGACTGGCTCGAGCTCCATTTCGCCCATGGTTATCTGGCGCAGAGCTTCTTTTCCATTCACGCCAACACCCGTACTGACGAATATGGCGGCGATGCCGAGGGGCGCGGGCGTTTCCTCCTTGAAACGGTGCAGGCCGTGCGCGAGGTCTGGCCCGAGAACCTGCCGCTGACCGCGCGCTTCGGTGTGCTGGAATTCGATGGCCGGGACGAGGAAACCATGGCCGAGGCTGCCGAACTGGTGCGCAAGTTCAAGCATGCGGGTCTCGACTTCCTCAATGTCTCGATAGGGTTTTCGACGACCGAATCGAACATACCGTGGGGCGATGCGTTCATGGCCCCGATCGCGCGGAAAATGCGCGAAGAAACCGGTCTGCCCGTCGCCACCGCATGGGGCATGGACAAGCCGGCCGATGCCGCCGCCGCCATCGACAATGGCGACATGGATCTGGTGATGATCGGTCACGCCCATCTCGCCAATCCGCATTATCCGGTACGGGTTGCCCGCGATCTGGGCCTTGATGTCGGCGCTTCGCTGCTTCCAGCGCCCTATGGTAGCTGGCTGGCGAAATGGCGCGACATGCGCGGGTGAAGTGACCGCCTTAGCGACGACGCGATTGCAGGCGGCGCGCGGCTGAGTTATGCTGCACTGCAACATGGCCGGAGGCGTCCGATGTCAAAGCGTGTCGTCCATACTCTCGACGTCGCCCTGCAGGGTGGAGGCGCGCATGGCGCCTTTACCTGGGGCGTCGTCGATCGCCTGCTGGAATATGATTATATCGACATTGGCGCGGTCAGCGGGGCCAGCGCCGGGGCCATGAATGCCGCGATCCTCGTTTCCGGCCTTGTCGCGGGCGGGAAAGAGGATGCGAGCCGCCGCCTCTGGGCATTCTGGAAGGCACTGAACCGGGCGGTCCGCGATGCCGGGCCCATGGTGCCCATGGCCGAAGCAT
This sequence comes from Croceicoccus mobilis, assembly GCF_001661965.1. GTDB lineage: Bacteria > Pseudomonadota > Alphaproteobacteria > Sphingomonadales > Sphingomonadaceae > Croceicoccus > Croceicoccus mobilis. Next base: position 475,977 of record NZ_LYWZ01000022.1, on the reverse strand, counting down.
TTCCCTTTGCCTTTGAGGCCGTGACCGACTGGTGGACGGCGGTGCTGGGCGACATCAAGTTGCCGACCTCTCCCGAAATGGGGCGAAGCGCGCAGGAGACGCTGCGCCAGCTGATCGACGAATATGTCGATTTCGACGCGATCCGCGCGAAAGATGCGCCACTGATATTCATCTCCGCCACCAATGCCCGCACGGGCGGGGCGCATATCTTCCGCAATGCGGATGTCAGCACCGATGCGCTGCTCGCCTCGGCCTGCCTGCCGCTATTGTTTCCGCCGATCCGGATCAATGGCGCGGATTACTGGGATGGCGGCTACAGCGCCAATCCGCCATTGATGCCGCTGGTGCAGGAAAGCCCGAACGATGACCTGCTGCTGGTCACGATCAACCCGATCACGCGCGACAAGACGCCCCACACGCCCGAAGGCATCGCCAGTCGCCTGACCGAGCTGGGGTTCAACCAGACGCTGGTAAAGGATCTGCGCGGGCTCAACCTGCTAAAGCAGGCCATGTCGCCGCTGCCATGCACCGACGGGCTGCTCGGCAGCCTGCAGCGTCTGCGCATTCACGAGATTCACGACCAGCCACTGCTGGCCGAGATGGACCCGCGGTCCAAGCTGTTTCCGATGTGGCACATGCTGATCAAGCTGCATGCCGCAGGTCGCCGCGCGGCCAACGAATGGTTGCAGAAGCCGGCCCGGCAATTGGGCAAGAAAAGCACGGTGGACCTGACCGACCGCTATGGACCGTCCTGATCCCATGCGGGAGGCCGGAATCGCGAAGGCCGCCGGGGGAACCCACCCCCGACGGCCTTTCGCATTTCCTGCCCCCCCGCGAGCGGGAAAGCGAAATCAGGCCTGAGCCTGTTCCTTGGCGGCATCGATGGCCGCGATCTGCTTGGTCGACCAGACCGATGCGGCGAAGCTGATGCCGGTCCCGACAATTGCCAGGGCAGTGATCATGGAATTTCTCCTTCTATAAACCCGACTCGACAATACTGGGGAAGGGTTAAGAATTGCTTTGGCCCGGTTTACTGTCCCGTTGCTATCCGTGCTTGAGAAGGTGTCGGAATTTCTTCTTCGCTTGCCGGAACGCTTCCAGCAAGAGCCGCAACGCGGGCTTTAAGGTTAAGCACAGCCGGCACGCTCTTCTTTGCATAATCGCGCATTTCCTGCGCTGATCCAGGCGGCGAGATCAGGAAGCCCTGCGCCTCGTCGCAGCCTTCGGCAGCCAGCCTTTCAAGCTGTTCCAGCGTCTCCACCCCTTCGGCCACGACCGAGGTGCCAAGGCTGCGCGACATCTGCATGATGGACTGGACGATATTCCACGTCTTCTCGTCATCCGACTGCACGAAGCTGCGGTCGATCTTGATCGTGTCGAAGGTAAAGCGGTTGAGATAGGAAAGCGAGGAATAGCCCGTCCCGAAATCGTCGAGCGCGACGCGAACCCCCATGCCGCGCAATGCGGTGATCACCTGCTGCGCCCGCTCGTCATCTTCGATCAGCACGCTTTCGGTGATCTCGATCTCCAGCCGCGAATGGGGCAGGCCGCTTTCCTTCAAAGCGGTGTCGATCGCGGAGACGAGGCCCGGATCCTGAAACTGGCGCGGACTGATGTTGATCGAGATCGCGGCCCCGCCCAGCTCTTCGGCCGCGGCGCGGCAGGCCTCGAAGATGACCCATTCGCCGATGGCGACGATCAGCCCGCCTTCCTCGGCAATGGAGATGAAATCATCGGGCGATATCAGCCCCCCGTTACGGCGCCAGCGTACCAGCGCCTCATACCCGGCCAGCTCTCCCGTCGCCATGGTGATGCGCGGCTGGTAATGCAGTTCCAGCTCCTCCCCGCTTACCGCATGGGCGAGCGCCTGCTCCAGCTCCTGTCGCAGGCGCAGGATATGACCCATCTGCGGGCGATACTGGCTATAGCGGTGGCGACCGCGCTTCTTGGATGCGTAAAGCGCAAGATCGGCGTTCTGGATCATCGCCTCGGCATCGATGGCATCGCCCGGGCTCATCGCGATGCCGATGCTCACCTGCGGCTTGATGGTCTGCCCGCTGGGCAGGATCAGCGGCTGCGCGACCGCGTGCAGGATGCGATGGGCAAGGTCCAGCGCCTGGTTCTCCAGCGTGATCCGGCCATAGACAATGGCGAATTCATCGCCGCCCAGCCGCGCCACCGTATCGCTGCCGCGCACGCATTTCCTCAGCCTGTCGGCAAGATTGATCAGCAGCATGTCGCCTGCCGGGTGGCCATGCAGGTCGTTCACATCCTTGAAACGGTCGACGTCGATCAGCAGCAGCGCGACAAGATCGTGCTCCTTACGGCGGTCGAGCGCCTGTTCCAGCCGGCGGTTGAACAATTCGCGATTGGGAAGGTCGGTCAGCGTATCGTGCAGGGCAAGATGATAGATGCGCTTTTGCGCGCGCTCACGCTCCGACAAATCGGTGATGCGCATGACCGTGATCGAAAGCCCGCGAAGGGCCATTTGCCGCAGGCGGTATTCGACCGGTACGTCGCCGCCTGCCGCATTGATGATGCGAGCGCGATGCGCGCGGCCGTCGGGCTGCGCGATGCAGCGGGCGACCGTTTCGCTATGATCGGGATGGAACAGCGCAGCGGGCGCCTTGGCATAAAGCATGGACTGGTCGGAGCCGAACAATTCGCTGGCCGCCGGGTTCGCATTTTCGATCCGGCCATTGTGGATGAGGATGATGGCATCCGAACTCACTTCGCCCAGCGCGATCAGCGGCTGGTCGTCTGCCGCGCCCTGTTCCGTCAGGAGCTTGCTGGCGCGGGTCTCCTCCTCTTCCTGAAGGCGGTCCATCAATGCGTTCAGCGTAGCGGCGACAAGCTCGTTGTCGTCGCCTGTCTCCACCTCGATCCGCCGCCGTTCTGCGGGAAGGGAGGCGGCGTAATCCTCGATCGCGGCGCGCAGGCGATCGGTGCCCAGCCTTGCCCCATGTTCGCTGACGTTGAGGCCGACCTCCTCACCCTCTGTCGAGATGCGAAGCCGCACGAAATTGCGGATGAGTGAGATCAGCACCAGTCCCAGCCCGAAGGACCAGATGAAATTCGCCAGCGATCCGATCGCCTGCACCTTGAGCTGGGCCAGATGCGAGCCGGCCGGAAGAACGTCGGCCGGGGCCAGCAGCGCAAGTCCCACCGTGCCGACCACGCCTGCGACACCATGCGCGCCGACCGCGCCGACCGCGTCGTCGATCCTGAGGTGGTCCCGAAGCAGGTCGTTGGCCTTGTTGGCGCAAAAGCCCCCGGCAGCGCCCAGCACCAGCGCGCCCGAAGGGCCGACGAGATGGCAGCCCGCCGTGATCGCGACCAGCCCGCCGATCAGCCCGTTGATCGCGCGTTCGGGCAGCATGGCGCCCCTGAACCAAAGCCCCCCATAGCCGATCGCGGTGCCCGCTGCGCCTGCAAGCACGGTATTGAGCACGATGCCGGGAACCGCGGACGTGGCCGCCAGCGTCGAGCCGCCATTGAAACCGATCCAGCCCACGAAGAGCAGCAGCGCGCCGCCCGAGCTCAGCACCGCGTTGTGGCCCCCGATCCTGAGGGGCGAATCCTTGTCGAAGCGGCCATGTCGCGCGCCAAGCACGATGCAGGCCGCCAAGGCGAACCAGCCCCCCGTTGCGTGGACCACGGTCGAACCGGCGAAATCGACGAAGCCCGCATTGGCGAGCCAGGCATATTCCTGCGCCGCGATGGCATTGCCCCAGGCAAAGCGCGCGAAAACCGGATAGATCAGTGCGGACAGCACGACGCTCAACACCAGATAGGCGCGGATGCGCATGCGTTCGGCGACCGCGCCCGAAATTATCGTCGCCGCCGTGCCGCAAAACATGACCTGAAACAGGAAGAACAGGGCATTCCCCTGCGGCTGCGTGCCAAAACCCAGAATACTGCTGCCATTGAACGCGATCTGGTAGCCGACCAGCGCGAAGGCGATCGTTGCAAAAGCGAAATCGAGCACATTCTTCTGCGCGACGCTCACCGCGTTCTTGGTCCGCACAGCGCCTGCTTCCAGCATGAGGAAGCCGAATTGCATCATCAGGATCAGGGCCGCGGCAACCAGCACCCAGATCATGTCGAGAGCGCCTTGCATCTGCGCCATCGCCAGATGCCCGCCCGTTGCCCCGCCCGAAGATCCGCCTGCCGATCCGGCAGGGAGCATGGCCGATGCCGGGATCGAGCCCAGCAAAAGTCCAGCCGCCGCCAATAAGGCGATTATCCGTCGGAAAAAAAGCATCGGACCCCATTTTTCAAATATTCGTGTCCGATCTACTCAATAAATCCTAACAATCCCTGCTCGTCCGAAGCGGTTTATGCAGAAATTGCGTGTTCGTTTACGATGTCCGCTAACTGCGACGGGATCGGCGCTGGCTCGTGGATCGTGGAAAAGCGCCGGGCATGCGCGTTGACCGGGGCGGACCGGGCGGGCACCAATTGTCCATGGATAAGCTTTTCCAGCACGGCGATCGGGCCTCGGACCCCTCCGCTTCCCATGGGGTTGAGCCGGAGGATGCATGCGAAGAACATGCCGCGAGGGACTTTGTCGCGGCGCTGCCCGGGCCAGCTGCCGCGCCGCGCGCGAGCAGGGCGGTCGCGCTTGACTGGGCGGGGCGGGAAGGCTGGCTCGAAGGGGGCTTTGCGCATGACGACCCGGTGCATATCCATCACGCGCCCGAGGGCTCCGCGCGGGAGATCCAGCGCCTGCTCTGTCCGAAACTGCTGACAGGTTTCGAACGCTGGGACCAGGCCGCCCTTGCCGATGGCAGCGCAGGGGAAGTCGAAAGCCTGTCCGATAGCGACAACCTGCTGATCCATGGCGAGAACCTGCAAGTGCTCGCCACGCTCAGGGCGCGCTATGCGGGGAAGGTTTCGCTGATCTACATCGACCCGCCCTATAATACGGCGAGCGGGGGCTTTGCCTATAACGACCGTTTTTCGCGGGCCGACTGGCTGAGCTTCATGCGCGCGCGCCTGCTGTTCGCAAGGGAGCTTCTGGCGAGCGATGGCAGTATCTACGTTAACATTGATTTCAACGAGGCCCATTACTTGAAAGTGCTGATGGACGAGGTGTTCGGCCCGTCCAATTTCCAGCGTGAAATTATCTGGCGGATCGGCTGGCTGTCGGGCTTCAAGACGCGGGCCAGCAATTACATCCGCAATCATGACACGGTGCTGTTCTACAGCCGTGATGCCGCGAAGATGAAATTCAACAAGGCCTATCTCGGCCCCGATGACTTCGCCCCCCGCTTCAAGCCCGCCGAAGCCGCCGAGCTAACCGCCATGCTGGAAGGGCAGGGGCTTTCGCGGGCAGAGGCGCGCAAGTTCATGAAGGCGGCGCAGGCGATCGGCCTGCCAAAGCGCTATCCGGTCGAGGATGTGTGGAACGCCAGCAATTACGACCGCCTCAATTCGATCGCGATCACCTCCTTTGCGGGCGAAAGCGTGTCGAAGCTATTGGGCACAGGCGAAGTAAAGGGTCAGAAATCCGAAGCGCTTTTGAAGCGGATCATCGAAGCATCGAGCGATCCGGGCGATATCGTGCTCGATTTCTTCGCAGGCTCCGGCACAACCTGCGCCGTGGCGCACAAGCTGGGCCGCCGCTGGATCGGGGTGGAGCAGATGGACTACGCCCGCGACGTGACTCTGGCGCGCATGAAGAAAGTGGTGGCGGGCGACAGTGTCGGCATCTCGCGCCGCACGGGATGGAAGGGCGGCGGGAGCTTTGTTTTTTGCCAGCTTGCCGATTGGCGAGATGCTTTGCTGACCGATGGTGGCGACGTGGATGCGCTGGCGCGAATGGTGCGCGGGATCGGGTTTATGCATCGCGATGCGAATGGTGCGGAGTGGGATTGGAACGCGTTTGCGGCTCTGCCGGACGCGGAGCGGCGCGCGGCGTTGATGGCAGCGATTGCGGTCAATCCCATGCCGGTGGCGGTGCGCCATGCGGAAGACGCGGTTCTGGGGTTCAGCGAAGCGGAGCGAATGAATAATGTAAGTTTGCAGGCTGATTAGGCGACGTCTGCGTTTATAGAATTTTCGCCAAAAGCGGCCAGTCTGCAAACGACCGATTGCGGACGTTCGAAAAGCCGATACTCTGTAGCAATGGCGACAGTCCACGGTCCTCCTGCGAAAGATTTGCGCTTGAAGAGTGCGGCTATCGGATTTGGCGTTACATTAGCTACGATAGCTGCTCTGGCAGGCGTGCAGTTCTTGTTGGCTCCTCACACGGTCACGGTCGTTGGTCAAATGGACCCCGAGATTGACACTTGGGCAGTTGCCCAATTGCGATGGCAGCTTGGAGAGTTCTACGCGTTGGTCATTGCAATGCTGGCGATCTATTGGCTGCTAGTCACCGCCGCTGGAAGGGGACAATTGCTACGGATTAGGAGCGCGAATGTAACCTTGGCGTTCTCGGGCCTAATTTTCGCTTTGGCGATGGCAGTCGCAACCTTCGTGCAGGTCCCGGAGGCATTCAAGGCTGCTTGCCCGGTTCTTGGCGTCTCCGACACATTTCCACCTCTTCCTGAGGGCGTCTTCCGGTTCGACGGGCAAACGCCGTGTGAGACTTTTCTCCGACGAGCAGTACCCTCATGCCTATTTGGACTGCCAACCATTATGCTCATTGCGAGTGCTGTCCTTCGAATTTTTGGCTCTCGCACGCAGCGATGAGCGACTTCCGCTTTCCACCCCATTCCCGTCAGATTGGGCGTTCAACAAACACACCAATAGCCGCCCCTCAAACCGCCATATTGTCGATCAGCCGCGTTCCGCCGATCCGCGCCGCGACAAACAGCCGCGCATTGGCATTGGGCCCGTCCAGCCTCTCAATCGAATCCGCATCGCGCAATTCGGCATAGTCGATGCTGGCAAAGCCTGCGCCCAGCACGCTCTCGCGCAACTCCACCAGAGCAGCCTCCGCCGGATCCCCCGCCGCAATGCGTGCAATTGCCGCAATCATCGCGCGTGGCAGGGCGGCGGCAGCTTCGCGCTGCTCGGGCGAGAGATAGGCGTTGCGCGAACTCATCGCGAGGCCATCCGCCTCGCGCACGATGGGCACGCCGTGGATGGCATCCACACGGGGCAGCATGAGGTCAAGATCGCGCGCCATGCGCCGGATCACGGCCAGTTGCTGCCAGTCCTTCTCTCCGAAAAAGGCCATGTCGGGGCGGACCTGGTTGAACAGCTTGTTCACCACGGTCGCCACGCCGTCGAAATGGCCGGGCCGGTCCGCGCCGCATAATCCCGCGCTCACGCCCGAAACCGAGATATTGGTCGCATAGCCCTCGGGGTACATCGCCGTGGGTTCGGGCGCCCACAGCAGGTCGACGCCCTCGGCCTCCAAAAGTCCGGAATCCCGCTCCAGCTGGCGGGGATAGGCGTCGAGATCCTCGCCCGCGCCGAACTGGCGCGGGTTCACGAAGATCGAGACGGCGACCAGATCCGCCTTTGCCTTCGCCTCGCGCGCCAGCGTCAGATGCCCCTCATGCAAAGCGCCCATCGTGGGCACCAGCGCCAGCTTTGCGCCCTCTTTGGCGGCAGAACGCAGGGCGGCCACTGTCTGTCGTAGTGGATTCAGGGCGCGAACGGTTTGCATCTTGGGAGTCTCGCTTGGTAAACTGCGATTTGTCGAAGGCGCGGGTGTAACGCCCTGCCTGCCCGCGTAAAGAGTTGAACACGATCATGAGCCAGCCCCACCGCATCGTTTTCGCCAATGAAAAAGGCGGGACCGGCAAATCCACGACCGCGGTGCATGTCGCCGTGGCGCTTGCCTATCAGGGGGCGAAGGTCGCCGCGATCGACCTCGATCCGCGGCAGCGCACCTTTTACCGCTATTTCGAAAACCGGCTGGAAACAGAGCGTCGGCGGGAAATCGAACTGCCCGGCGCGATGGTCGGCGTGTTTGGCGGTCCGAATATCGAAACGCTGGACGCGATGATCGAGGAAGCGTCTGAAGGCATGGATTTCCTGATCTTCGACACGCCGGGGCGCGACGACAAATACGCCCGCCATGTCGCGGCGCAGGCCGATACGCTGGTCACACCCCTCAATGACAGCTTCGTCGATTTCGACCTGATCGGTCATGTCGATCCGGAAACCTTCCGGGTGAAAAAGCTCTCTTTCTATGCCGAGCTGATCTTCGAGGCGCGCAAGAAGCGCGGCCTTGCCACCATGGGCGGGCGGCGCGAAATGGATTGGGTCGTCCTCAGGAACCGTACCCAGCATATCGAGGCGCGCAACATGCGCCGTATCGAGGAAGCCCTGTTCGAACTGTCGAAGCGCGTGGGTTTCCGCACCATGGCGGGTCTTTCCGAACGCGTGATCTATCGCGAACTTTTCCCCTCGGGCCTCACCCTGCTCGACAAGGGGCATCTCGGCGACATGGCGACCAGCCATCTGGTCGCGCGGCAAGAGCTGCGTTCGCTGGTGAAGGGGCTGAACCTGCCCATGCCCGACAAGGGTGAGAGCGTGGGGCAGGCAGCGTGAAGTTCATCCTCCTCGCCGTTCTGGCGGCGATCCTTTGCAAGATGATTTTCAAGCGCTGGCCGTGGGAATTCTGGGCCGCGTCGGAGAAATCGCAAAAGCGCGCGCAGGCCCGCGCCCTGCTGGGCGTGGAGCGCAGCGCCAGCCGTGAGGACATAATGGCCGCGCATCGCCGCCTTATGCGCACGGCGCATCCCGACAAGGGGGGATCGCCGGAAGAGGTGTATCGAATTGATGCCGCGCGTGACATATTGCTGGAACAAATAGGCCGCACCGACACTAAGGTACGGTAATTCCCGCCGGACGCGTCCTGCGCTTCGGCCATTAAGACCAGCAAGTGAAAGGCGCTCTCCAGCCATGTCTCATAAATTCGATTCCACCGTCCTTCGCGAATATGACATTCGCGGCATTATCGGAGAGACGCTGGGCCCCGACGACGCACGCGCGATCGGGCGCGGTTTCGCCACGCTGCTTCGCCGTGCTGGCGGCAGCAAGGTCGCGGTCGGCTATGACGGGCGCGTATCCTCGCCCGTACTCGAACATGCGCTGGTCGAGGGGCTGACCGCTTCGGGCTGCGACGTGGTGCGTATCGGCCTTGGCCCCACGCCCATGCTTTATTACGCTGAGGCGTCAGCCGAAGATGTTGATGGCGGCATCCAGATAACCGGCAGCCATAACCCCGCCAATTACAATGGCTTCAAGATGGTATTTCAGGGTCGGCCGTTTTTTGGCGCCGACATCCTCAAGATCGGGGAGATGGCGGCGGCCGGCGACTGGGACGATGGGGCCGGTTCGTCCGAGAGCCGCGATGTCGTCGATGCCTATATCGACGCGCTGATGAAGCCGTTCGAAGGGCTGGATGCTGGCCAGATGGAGGCGCTCTCGAAGCTCAGGATCGGCTGGGATGCCGGAAACGGTGCGGCGGGTCCCTGCCTCGAAAAGCTGGTCGCACGGCTGCCGGGTGAGCATTTCTGCCTTTTCACCGAAGTGGATGGCACGTTCCCCAATCATCATCCCGACCCCACGGAAGAAAAAAATCTCGTCGATCTGAAGGCGCTCGTCGCCGAGAAGAACCTCGACTTCGGCATCGCCTTCGACGGTGACGGCGATCGCATCGGCGCGATCGACGGCACGGGCAGGGTTATCTGGGGTGACCAGTTGCTGATGATCTATTCCGAGGATCTGTTGAAATACCTACCCGGCGCGACGATCATCGCCGACGTCAAGGCCAGCCGAGCCCTGTATGACAGCGTGGCAAAGAACGGCGGCGAGCCGCTGATGTGGAAGACCGGCCACTCTCTCATCAAGTCGAAGATGAAGGAAACCGGCTCTCCGCTCGCGGGTGAGATGAGCGGCCACGTGTTCTTCGCCGATCAGTATTACGGTTATGACGATGCGCTGTATGGCGGCGTTCGCCTGATCCTTGCCAGTGCGCGGCTTGGCAAGAGCGTGACCGATCTGCGCAGCGCCATGCCCGACATGATCAATACGCCCGAAATGCGCTTCCAGGTCGATGAAAGCCGCAAGTTCGCGGTCATCGACGAGGTGAAGGCACGTCTTGCCGACAGTCCGGATGAGGTGAACGCAACCGATGGTGTGCGTGTGACCAATGACGATGGCTGGTGGCTGCTGCGCGCCTCCAACACGCAGGACGTGCTGGTCGCGCGCGCCGAAAGCGATAGCGAGGAAGGTCTGGAGCGGCTGATGGGCCAGATCGACGCGCAGCTTGCGCTTTCCGGTCTGGAGAGGGGTCCGCAAGCGGGCCACTGATCACCACGGGCCATGGCCCGGGTTTTCCGAATCGCGAATCACGTTTTACGGCGCTCGGTGGCTTCAGAAGGGATTGAAACCCCTTTTGACACCGGGCGCCGCTGCATGTGCGAAGCTTTTCCACAGCAATGCAAACACCCTAAATCGCTGAAAAAACGGCCTTACTGACAATTTTGCAAAAAGAGCAAACGGCCTGTGACTTTTCGCAGTTGCAATACGACGTGCTGCGATGCACAAAGAACCTGCCTTTCAGGCATCCTCTCCCAAAACTTCAAGGGCCCGGCCGGTTCATCCGCCGGGCCTTTTTTTTGGTTTAATTATGTAGCGGGGCCATTATGCGAACCCGCGCCGTGAACCGATCCGCCTGCTATGGGTTGGTCACAGGCATGGCGATTCCCGCAACGATCGAGCGCTGGTTTGAAGAGCGCGACTGGCGCATCCGTCGCCATCAGGCAGAGATGCTGGACGCCGACGATGCTGGCGCGCACGCCTTGCTGACCGCCGATACGGGCGCAGGCAAGACGCTGGCGGGTTTCCTGCCGACCCTTGCCGCTTTCAGTCCGGAGAGACTGGGGGAGGGGCCGCCAGGAGATGGCCTCCACACGCTCTATGTTTCGCCGCTGAAGGCGCTTGCCACCGATGTGAAGCGTAATCTGCTGGTGCCCGTGGAGGAGATGGGCCTGCCCATCCGGATCGAGACCCGCAGCGGCGATACCCCCTCTGACCGGAAAAAGCGCCAGCGGGCGAAGCCGCCGCATGTGCTGCTCACCACTCCGGAATCGCTCTCGCTGCTGATCTCTTACCCAGAGGCGGCGGAGATGTTTGCCGGGCTGCAGCGCGTGGTGATCGACGAACTCCATGCCTTCGCGACCGGAAAGCGGGGCGATCTCTTGATGTTGGCGTTGTCCCGGCTACGGGGCCTTGCGCCGGGGATGCGCAGTATCGGACTGTCGGCGACGGTTTCCGATGCCGAAGCCTATCGCGGCTGGCTGGCACCGTGGGGCGAGATTGACACGGTCCGTCATGTCACCGGCGAGGCGGGCGCTCCGCCCGATGTCACGATCCTCTTGCCCGAGGAGGAGCGCGTTCCCTGGGGCGGGCATGCCGCGACATGGGCGGTGCCGCAGATCATGGAGCAGATCCGCGCGAACAAGACGACGCTGGTCTTCACCAATACCCGCTTTCTGGCCGAGTATATTTTCCAGAAGCTGTGGGAGGCGAACGAAGACACGCTGCCGATCGGCATCCATCACGGCTCGCTTTCGGTCGAGGCGCGGCGCAAGGTTGAGGGCGCGATGGCGCGCGGAGAACTGCGGGCGCTGGTGGCAACGGCCAGTCTCGATCTGGGCGTGGACTGGGGCGACATCGATTGCGTGATCCAGATGGGCGCGCCCAAGGGATCGTCCCGCCTCTTGCAGCGGATCGGGCGTGCCAATCATCGCCTCGACCAGCCAAGCCGCGCCTTGCTGGTGCCGGGCAACCGCTTCGAGTTTCTGGAGGCACAGGCTGCCTTGGACGCGGTGGAGGAAGGCGTTCGCGATGGCGATGATTTCCGGCCCGGTGGCCTCGACGTTCTTGCGCAGCATGTGATGGCCTGCGCCTGTGCCGGGCCGTTTCAGGAAGACGCGCTATTGTCGGAAGTCCGGTCGACGCTCGCCTATAACTGGATCGACGCAGAGGGTTGGGGCCGCGTACTCGGCTTTGTTGAAAGCGGCGGTTATGCGCTGCGGGCCTATGACAGGTTCAAGCGCATCACGCGTGAGGACGGTGGCTGGTGGCGCTTGACGCATCCCGAACACGCGGCGCGTCACCGCCTTAACGCCGGAATAATCATCGACGGCGAGATGCTGACGGTTCGGTTTCGCAATGGCCGCTCACTCGGGCGGGTGGAGGAACGCTTCGCGGCCAGTCTCAGCCCAGGCGACACCTTCCAGTTCGCAGGGTTGGATCTGGAGGTGGAGGCGATCAAGGAGGTCGAGCTGATCGTCCGCGCTGCCAAGAAATCGGCGATGATCCCAAGCTATGGCGGCGCGCGCATGCCGTTGACGACCCATCTGGCCGATCGCGTTCGCGCAATGCTGGTCGACCGGCCGGGCTGGGCGCGCTTTCCCGATGACGTGCGCGAATGGCTGGAGGTGCAGGACTGGCGCAGCGAGATGCCGGGGCCGGGCGAGCTATTGGTCGAGAGCTTTCCGCACGACAAACGGGAATATAGCGTTTTCTATACGTTCGAAGGCTGGAATGCGAACCAGTCGCTTGGCATGCTCATTACCCGGCGGATGGAGGATCGTGGCCTTGGGCCGCTTGGCTTTGTCGCCAATGATTATTCGCTGGCGGTTTGGGGGCTTAAGCCGATCACGGACCCGGCATCTTTGCTCTCGCCTGACATCCTTGCGCATGAATTTACCGAATGGGTGACCAATTCACACCTGCTGCGCCGCGCTTTTCGCGAAGTGGCAGTCATTGCGGGACTGGTTGAGCGCCAGCAGCCCGGAAAGCGCAAGAGCGGGAAGCAGGTCACTTTCTCGACCGACCTGATCTTCGATGTGCTCAGGAAATATGAGCCTGATCACGTGCTGATCGAGGCGGCGTGGCAGGATGCGCGCGCGCGAATGACCGATGTCGGGCGTCTGGCCGATGTGCTTGACCGCGCGGCGGAGCAGACGGTGCATGTCCGGCTGGAGCGTGTAAGTCCGCTGGCGGTGCCTGTTCTGGTGGGCATCGGCCGCGAAAAGACGCCGACCGGCAGCGCGGATGACGAAATCCTGATCGAGGCTGAAAGCCTTGCCTCTGCCGCCATGCGGGCCGACCCGCTGCACGACGAGGCGCGGGACTGACCGTGAGCATCAAACGAAAAAGGGCGGACCCTGCGGCCCGCCCTGTTCCTGTTTCGCTGATCTGAAGAGCGATTACTGCGCGCTTTGCGTAGCGTTCACTTCCTTCGGACCCGAATCGAAGATGCGGTAGCGTTCGTTACCGACAAAGCCGAACTTCGTCGCGCCCGAACCCTTGATGATCTTCAGCACCTGAGCCGTCGTGTCGTAGCTGGCGAACTCTTCGGGCTCGAACTGCAGTTCGGGCTCGACGGGAAGCAGCAGCGACTGCTGGATGGTGTTGAGCAGCTCACCCTGCGTCTGCGGGGTGCCGTTCCAAAGGATCTCATCATCGCGCGTGATGATCACCTTGTTCTTCACCGGGTCGATCACGGTATCGGACGGTGAGTCGCTGGGAGCAGGCAGGTCGATATTGACCGCATGCGTTGCCACCGGGATGGTGATGATGAACATGATGAGCAGAACGAGCATGACGTCGATAAGCGGCGTCGTGTTCATTTCCATCATCGGGCTGCCGTCGTCCTTGCCTCCGGACATTGCCATGGCAGGTCTCCTTTTCTCTTAAGCCGCGATCAGCCGTTCGGATCGATCGGGGTCGAAATGAAGCCGACCGTCGGATAGCCAGCCGCCTGGATCTGGAAGATCGCACCGGCCACGCATTTCCACGGGGCATTCACGTCGCCACGCACATGCACCTGCGGGATCTTTTCGGGATCCTCGGCGATGGCCTCGGGGCCACCTTCGCGCTGCACGATCGCATCCAGACGCTTGAACGCGGTGTCCTGCAGCTCGTCCGAGCTGACAGGGGTACCATTGATGTAAACGCGGCATTGTCCGTCACGGCTCGCACCGGCATAGCCGGGCTGACCGGGGCTGATGCCGTTTGCGTCGGTTGCAGTGATCGAAAGCTGGAGATTCTCCGCCTTGTCTTCCGAAGGATCGGAAACAAGGATCGGCATCTTGAGCTGTTCGACCGACTGGATCGCAACCGGAACCGCAATCAGGAAGATGATCAGGAGCACCAACATCACGTCCACGAGCGGCGTGGTGTTGATTTCCGACATCGGTGTCTCGGCGCCACCGCCGCCTGAAGAAATTGCCATTCTCTTACCCTATCTGGCCATTGCGGCCCGTTACTGTCGGGCCTGGTCCTCGGGGGCGATGCCTGTTTCGAGACCCTGTTGCGGGCACCGAAGGGCGGTCATCGCCCGTGGAGAAGGACCGGGCAGGGCGAACCTGCCCGGTACCTGCAACTTACTTCTTGACCTGGGCGCCAGCAGCGGTCGTGGCCGGCTTCGCCTTGGCGGCGGGAGCTGCGGTCACGGCGGGCTTCACTGCGCCCTTCGAGTTGATGTTCGCCAGGATGTCGGTCGAGAAGCCCGACAGGTGCTCGGCGATACGCTTGTTGCGAGCCTGCAGGTAGTTGTAGGCAAGCACGGCCGGAACGGCGACGAGCAGGCCGAGCGCGGTCATGATCAGTGCTTCACCGACCGGACCTGCGACCTTGTCGATCGAGGCCGAGCCCGAGATACCGATGTTGATCAGTGCGCGGTAGATGCCGACCACGGTACCGAACAGACCGATGAACGGAGCGGTTGCACCGACGGTCGCGAGGAAGGGCAGGCCACCAGCAAGCTTCGCGTTGATCGAAGCTTCCGAGCGAGCGAGCGAACCGTGCAGCCAGTCATGGGCTTCGAGGCTGTCGGTCATCTTCGAGTGCTGTTCTTCAGCTGCAAGGCCGTCGTCGACGATCTGGCGATAGGCCGAGTTCTTCGAGAGGCGGCCAGCGCCTTCACGCAGCGAGTTCGCGCGCCAGAAGCTGGTGCGCACTTCACGGTTCTGACGGAACAGCTTGTTCTGTTCGAACCATTTGGTGAACAGGATGTAGAACGAACCGAACGACATGATGCCGAGGATGACGACGGTGGCATAGGCGATGAAACCGCCCTGCTCGAGCGCTTCGGCAAAGCCGAACTTGTTGGCCGGCGCTTCGGCGGCAGCGGCGAGAATGTCGATGATCATGCGGAAGCTTCCTTCGTTTAAAAGAATTTAGTCTTTAACTTTGAAATCGTTGGCGATGACCCGCCCGTATGTGGTCCCGATCAGTTCGGGAGCACGTAGCGGATGGTCTGGGTCATCGTGGCTGTGATCGGGTTGCCAGCTGCATCAAGCGCCGGGTCGTACCGGGCGTAACGCTGCATGCCTTCGCACGCTGCCTCGTCCAGCGAGGACGATCCGCTCGACGAGGTGACGGTGCAGGCCGAGACCCGTCCGCGTTCGTCGATGGTGACACGCATGCCCACGGAACCCTGCTCATCGTTGCGCAGAGCGCGCGAAGGGTAGTTTTCCTGGATGCGGGCCGCCCAGCGGGCCGTGTTCTTGCCGCGAGCGCCACGTGCCTGCGAAGGCGGTGCGGGCGGTGCGGGCGGGGCTGCCACCGGCGGGATCACGACCGCGGGCGGAGCCGGCGGCGGGATCGTGGTGACCGTCTTGATCGGCGGCGCGGGCCGCGTGATCTTCACCGCAGGCGGCGGTGCGACGGGCGGCGGCGGCGCGACCGGCTCCGGAATGTCCGGCGGCGGCGGCGGCGGCGGCGGCGGTGGCGGCGGATCCTCAATATTAACCGCGGTGACCGTCTCCTTGACCTTCTCGATCGCCTCGTAGGCGAGGCCCGTGACCAAGGCATAGATGGCCGCGAGATGCAGAAGGGCAACGATGACGATCGCAGCGATCTTGTTGCCGCTCATCTGTTGGTCAGCATAAGCCATTCAAAAAACCACTCCTAAATTGCACGCGCAAGCAGGCCTGCAAGAAGCCTGCCCTCATGATGAAATGTCAATGGGGCACAGATGCCCCATTTCGATCCCATATTCCTGCCCTGCCGGTAGAACCGGGCGCACGTTACCGGTGTCGACACGAGGGAGCGTCTTCACCGTTGAACATGCGCAAGATTATTGCGGCCCGGTCTGGCGCCGAGCCATTTGTCTTGGGGGTGTAACGCCGAAGGCAGGGGTTCGCAAATGCTTTGTCGATTAAGGAGCGATTCACGAAGTCGCGCGTTTGATGTCAGGGCTTGTGCCCATGGCTCTCGCGTGGATCTTCGCGCGCGAGTCTCAATATACACACGGGGGCTGACTATTTCGATGTTCCATTCCGCATTTCACCATGGCGGCCGCATTGCGATTCTGGCGGGCGCTCTTGCCCTGACACTTTCGTCAGGTACCGGCGCGCTGGCCCAGCAGGCCGTCCCGGCTGCAGGTGATTCGCAGCTGACCTACGCCGATATCGCCGATCTGGCGCTGCCCTCGCCCATGGTCGTGGTCGCGACCGTCAAGCGCATGAGCAAGCTTGATCCCGAACGCAGCGGGCCGGTCAATCCCGGCTATGCGCGCGTCTATGTCGAGGCGCAGACCAAGAGCCTGCTCGCCGGCAGTTCGCCTGTGGGCGCGAAGCTCAAATATCTGGCCGACGTCAAGCTGACGCCCAAGGGGCGCGTGCCCAAGCTCAAGGGTAGCGAGGTCGTGCTTTTCGCCCGGCCCGTCCCCGGCAAGACCGATGAACTGCAATTGGTGACGCCGGATGCGCAGGTCCCGTCGGGCGACCTCGACATGGTGGCACTGCGCGCCCTGCTGGCCGAAAAACTGTCTCCCGATGCGCCGCCGGTGGTGACCGGGGTGCGCGATGCGCTGCATACGCCGGGCAATCTGGCGGGAGAGGGCGAGACGCAGATCTTCCTCAAGACCGAGGATGGCTCGCCTGCTTCGATCGCGGTCGTGCGCAGCCCGGGGCAGGCGCCCGCTTGGGGGCTTTCAACCGGAGAGCTGGTGCAAATCGATGCACGCCCGCCGCGTCCCGGTACGCTTGAGTGGTATCGCCTTGCCTGTGCGCTTCCCGGCACACTCCCGGCAGGGGCGCAGCTCTCGTCGGATCCCTCGCTCCGGCAGCGTGCGTCCGCCGATTATGCGCTGGTCGTGCAGCAGCTTGGCCCCTGCGCCCGTTCGCGCAATATCTGACGGATATATTATTTCCGATCAGTCTGTTTCCGCGTAACATAATGAACCGGCCGGGGCGGTTTTCGGTATTGCAACCGAAGATCGCTCTGGCCATTCGCCTCACTCTCGCCTAACCGCCACGCTTTCTCATCACCTCGATGGAGCCTGAAAGCGTGTCCGATACCGTCCCAAGTCATCCTGCACCTCTTCGTATCGCCCTTGCCGGTCTTGGCACGGTCGGCGCCGGGGTCATTCGGCTGATTGAGACGAATCGCGAATTGCTGGCGCGCCGCGCCGGGCGTGAAATCGAGATCGTGGCCGTGTCCGCCCGTGACCGCAGCAAGGATCGCGGCGTCGACATTTCCCGCTATGACTGGGAAGACGACATGGGCGCGATGGCGAATCGTGACGATGTCGATGTCGTGGTCGAACTCGTCGGCGGGTCCGACGGTCCGGCGCTGACGCTGGCCCGGAACGCGATCGCCAATGGCAAAAGCTTTGTCACCGCCAACAAGGCGATGATCGCGCATCACGGTCTCGGCCTTGCGCAGGAAGCGGAAGGCGCGGGCCATGCGCTGAAGTTCGAGGCGGCGGTTGCTGGCGGCATCCCCATTGTGAAGGGCCTGCGCGAAGGCGCGGCAGCCAATGCGATCGAGCGGGTCTATGGCATCCTCAACGGCACCTCGAACTATATCCTTTCCACCATGGAGGATACCGGGGCCGACTTCGCCGACGTGCTGGGCGAAGCACAGGCCATGGGCTATGCCGAGGCTGACCCGACCTTCGACATCGACGGCATCGATGCCGCGCACAAGCTCTCGATCCTTGCCAGCATCGCTTTCGGGACAGAGCTCGATTTCGCCAATGTCTCGACCGATGGCGTGCGCCGCATCCTGGCTGCCGACATCGCGCAGGCTGCGTCGCTGGGATACGTGATTCGCCTGCTGGGCATGGCCAATGTCGAGGAAGCCGACGACGGCACCACGCGCCTTTTCCAGCGCGTGCACCCCTATCTCGTGCCCAAGAACCATCCGCTCGCCCATGTCGACGGGCCGACCAATGCGGTGGTGGCCGAAGGCAATTTTTCCGGCATGCTGCTGTTTCAGGGCGCGGGCGCGGGCGATGGTCCGACTGCCTCTGCCGTGGTCGCCGACATCATCGACATCGCGCGTTACTGGGACAGCGAGGGCGAGATCGATCCGCCTTTCTCGATCCCGGTGGCCGAACTCGACAAGACCATGCCCGCTGAAACCGGCAATCGCAGCGGCAAGGCCTATCTGCGTTTCCTCGTCGCCGACCGTCCGGGCGTGCTGGCCGAACTGGCCGCCGCAATGCGCGATGCAGGCGTTTCCATCGAAAGCCTGATCCAGAAGGGCGCGGAACACACCGGCGGCACCGACGGGTCGGTGCTGGTCTCGATGGTCACGCATGAAGGCGAGGAGGCCGCGGTCGAAAAGGCGCTCGACATGCTGTCGGGTTCGCCCAGCCTGACCGCGCCGCCGCTGGTGATGCACATCCTCAAGCAGTAAACGCCGAACGCGTCGCCGGGCGGGACGCTGGCGTGGCCTCGCTCGACAAGGCGATCCGGCTCGGATAACGCGGCACCCAACAATAGAGTTGGAAGGGAAAGACCAGCCGTGCCGCAAGCCAGTGACGTTCTCAATCGCGTTCTCGTCCTTGAAATGGTCCGCGTGACCGAGGCGGCGGCCATTGCTGCTTCGCATCTCGTCGGACGCGGCGATGAAAAGGCTGCCGACGCCGCCGCTGTCGAGGCGATGCGCAAGGCCTTCGACGAGCTCTACATGGACGGAACCGTCGTCATCGGCGAAGGCGAGCGCGACGAGGCGCCGATGCTCTATATCGGCGAAAAGGTCGGCGGCGCGCCGGGCAAAGGGCCGAAAATCGACATCGCGCTCGATCCGCTGGAAGGCACCACCATCACCGCCAAGGCCGGACCCAACGCGCTGGCCGTGCTGGCCGCCGCGGAAGAGGGCTGCCTCTTGAACGCGCCCGACGTTTACATGGAAAAGATCGCGGTCGGCCCCGGCTATCCCGAAGGCGTGATCGACCTCACCAAAACCGCGACCGAGAACGTGAAATCGGTGGCCGACGCCAAGGGCGTGAAGCCCGAAGAAATCATCGTCTGCGTGCTCGACCGGCCACGCCACGAAAAGATGATCGCGGAACTGCGCGAAATCGGGTGCGGCGTCGTGCTGATCGGCGATGGCGACGTGGCGGGCGTGATCGCCACCACTAATCCCGAAACCACCATCGACATCTACATGGGTTCCGGCGGCGCACCCGAGGGCGTGCTTGCCTGCGCGGCGCTGCGCTGCGTCGGCGGGCAGTTCAAGGGCAAGCTGCTTTTCAGGAACGACGACGAACGCGCCCGCGCCCGCAAATGGGGTATCGACGATCTTGACCGCATCTATGACCTTACCGATCTGGCGAAGGGCGACTGCATCTTCGCCGCGACCGGCGTGACCGACGGATCGCTGCTGTCGGGCGTGAAACATCTGAAGGGCGGCAAGATGACCACCGATTCGGTCGTCATGCGCGCATCGTCACGCACCGTGCGCTGGATCAAGGGGGAGCATCACCGCGAGCCGGTGTAGGCCCTAATCCTCGCCCGGAATGTCGCCGCGATAGCCGAGGCCGCGCAATTTATCGGCGCGGCCCTGCGCGGCGAGATCCTCCAGTGTTTCCTCAGTCCCCAGCCGCGCCAGTGCGCCGGCGGTCCATAATTCGGGTTCTTCAGCCTCGGGCGCTGGCGAATCGACCGGCGGGGATTCGCGCGTCGGTGACGCCCCCGAAGACGGCCCCAGCCACAGCCGCAGCACCAAAAGCAGCGCGAGAATCGCGATCATCCCCCAGAAAAGCATGGGCGGCAGCTTATTCTACCTTCATCATGTTGCAATCACGGGTCCTGCCGCTAAGGCCCGGTCGGGAAAGGGCCGGAACGGATCGCCGGCTCTATGATGCCAGCCGTTTGAGGGATCAGCGCCATGAAGATCATGTCCGGCAACGCCAACCTGCCGCTCGCCCGTGCCATTGCCGGTTACCTTGAGGTGCCGCTCACCGACGCCAGCGTGCGCCGTTTCGCGGACGAGGAAATCTTCGTCGAAATCCATGAGAACGTGCGCGGCGAGGATGTGTTCATCGTCCAGTCGACCAGCTTCCCGGCTAACGACAATCTGATGGAACTGCTGATCGGCATCGACGCTCTCAAGCGCGCATCGGCCAAGCGCATCACTGCCGTCGTCCCCTATTTCGGCTATGCCCGGCAGGACCGGAAGCCCGGCCCCCGCACACCCATCAGCGCGAAGCTGGTCGCCAATCTCATCACCGAGGCGGGTGCCGACCGCGTTCTGGCCGTCGACCTGCATGCCGGGCAGATCCAGGGCTTCTTCGATATCCCGACCGACAATCTTTATGCCGCGCCCGCCATGGCGGCCGACATCCAGGCGCGCTACGGCGATCAGGATCTGATGGTCGTGTCGCCCGACGTCGGCGGCGTGGTCCGCGCCCGCGCGCTGGCGAAACGGCTCGACAATGCGCCGCTGGCTATCGTCGACAAGCGCCGCGACCGCCCCGGCGAATCGGAAGTCATGAACATCATCGGCGATGTGAAGGGCCGCCACTGCATCCTGATCGACGACATCATCGATTCGGGCGGCACGCTTTGCAACGCGGCGCAGGCGCTGCTGGACGAAGGCGCGAAAAGCGTTGCGGCCTATATCACCCATGGCGTGCTGTCGGGTGCAGCTGTCGCGCGTGTCGAGAAATCGGCGCTCAAGGAACTGGTCATCTCCGACACGATCCAGGCGACCGAAGCGGCCCGCGAGTGCCCCTCCATCCGCATCCTGTCGATCGCGACGCTGATCGGTGAAGCTATTCGCCGCATCGCCGACGAAAGCTCGGTTTCCAGCCTTTTCGACTGATCGATGCGCCTGACCGACGATATCGCCCTTGCCCAGCGCCTTGCCGATGCGGCGGGTGCGGCGATCCGCCCGCATTTCCGCAGCGGGCTGGATAGCGAGCGGAAGGGCGATGCCTCGCCCGTGACTATCGCCGACCGCGCCGCCGAAGAGGCGATGCGCTCGATCCTCAATGCCGAACGCCCCGAAGACGGCATCATCGGTGAGGAATTCGGCAGCGAGCGCACGGGCGCGAAACGGCAATGGGTGCTGGACCCGATTGACGGTACGGCGGGGTTCCTGGCGGGTCGCCCGATCTTCGGCACTTTGATCGCGCTCATGGTCGATGGCTGGCCGGTGATGGGCATTATCGACCAGCCCATCGCGGGCGAACGCTGGGTCGGCGCATCGGGCATGCCGACGCTGCTGAATGGCGCGGAAGTGCGCTGCCGTCCGTGCCGCGAATTGTCCGATGCGACGCTGGCCACCACTGGCCCGCATTATTTCGACGATCACGACGGCGAACATTTTATGGGTCTTGCCGCCAAGACCGATCACCGCCGGATGGTCATGGGCGGCGACTGCTACAACTACGCCATGCTGGCGAGCGGGCATCTCGACCTCGTGTGCGAAGCGGGGCTGAAGCTGCACGATTACGCCGCGCTGATCCCGGTGGTCGAAGGCGCGGGCGGGTTGATGACCGACTGGAACGGCGATCCGCTCCATGCCGGCAGCGATGGCCATGTGCTGGCGCTGGGCGATAGTGCCCGGCTGGAAGACGTGATCGAGGCGCTGGCCTGCCATCATTAGACCTGGGCATCATTGATGGGGCGGCCCGGCTTGGTCTTTGTCTATGGCACGCTGCTCGCTGGCAGTGGGACACCCGCCAATCTCTGGCTTGAGCAGCGGAGCGCCGCGCTTGGTGCCGCATCCGTTCCCGGCAGGATGATCGCGATCCCCACGCGGTTGGGCTGGTATCCCGCCCTGCTGCCTGCCCGCAATCCACGCCAGCGTGTGCATGGCATGCTGATGCGGCTCGATTTCCGGCCGGGCGACTGGCGCTGGCTCGATCATTATGAAGGCGTGGAATACCGGCTCTCGCGGATATGGGCCGCGGGCCGGGCTGTCCATGCCTATCGCTGGGCAGCGGCAATCCCCAAAGGCGCAATGCCCATCAAGCAGGGCGATTTCCTGCGCTGGCTGGGTGAAACCGGGCGGCAGCCATATTGCGAACCGCCGCCTCGGCACCAAGCGCGTTCTCGTCCGTTCGACAGGGCATGACCAAGACAGCCATCATCACCGGCGCGGGCAATGGCATTGGCCGCGCCACTGTAATTCATCTGATAGGCGAGGGCTGGCGCGTCGCCGCGCTGGACAAGGATGGCGAGGCGCTCGACGAGATCGCGGCGTCTTTGCCAGCGGACCAGTTGCTGACCTTCACCGCCGATCTGGGTGAGGAGGATGCGGTTAAATCCGCCTTCAAGGCCATCGCCGATTGGGCCGATAATGCCGCGCTTCTCGTCAATAATTCGGGTATCGCCCAGCCGCATGCAGGGCCGCTGGAGGATCTGACGCTCGACAAGTGGCAGGGCTGGATCGACGCGAGCCTTACCGCGGCATTCCTATGCAGCCGGGCTGCCCTGCCGCTGCTGCGGGCGCATGCCAATGCGGCGGATGAGGCTTCGGCCATCGTCAACATTACCTCGACCCGCGCGATCCAGTCGGAACCCGATACGTTTGGCTATGCTGCGGCAAAGGGCGGGCTGGCGGCGCTGACCCATTGCATGGCAGTCAGCCTGGGCCCCCAAATTCGCGTCAACGCCATCGCGCCGGGCTGGATCGAGACGGGGCCATGGCAAAAGGAGGCGAACCGGGCCCAGCCCGATCACTCGGCCAAGGCGGAGAAGCAGCACCCCGTGGGCCGCATCGGCAAGCCGCAGGACATCGCCGAGGCGGTCGCATGGCTGGCAGGCCCTGCGTCCGGTTTCGTCACCGGACAGCAACTGGCGATCGATGGCGGAATGACCCGAAAGATGATCTACGTCAGCTGATTAGACGCGTGAAATAGTCTTTTAGCGAAATATTTACCCCACTACGGCACGATTCGATTCAAGAGCGACCATCATCAACCGCAGCCATCGATTGAGGCCACGACCGTGATCAGTCTTGCGAAAGCCCTGCCTTTCGGGATCTTCCTGAGCTGGATCCTTTCCCTGTTCATGGGGAATGGCGGTACATCGGGCGGCGTGCTTGCGGTTCATCTCGCGCATGTGCAGGACTACAGCTTCTACTGGAGCTGGCCGTTGTTCTTTGCCGGGACTGCGCTCGCCACCGCGCTGATCGCGATGATGGACGCCTGAGGCTCCCTGAACAGTCCGCCCCGACCGACGCCGAGGTACTTGCCAAATCCGCCGCGCTCGTCTAGGCGCGCGCCTTCACCGACACGAGATTCGAGTCCGGCCTGGCGATAAGGGCTGCCAGGGCTGGTCCAGCGTGTCCCTTTGAAGGAGACGAAAATGCCCAAGCTCAAGACGAAGAGCGGCGTGAAAAAGCGCTTCAAGCTCACCGCGACCGGCAAGGTCAAGCACGGCGTGGCCGGCAAGCGCCACCGCCTCATCAGCCACAACGGCAAGTACATCCGCCAGAACCGCGGCACCACCGTGATCAGCGACGCAGACGCGAAGACGATCAAGAAGTGGGCGCCCTACGGGCTGAACTGAGGAGCATTAGACCATGGCACGTGTCAAAAGGGGTGTAACCACCCGCGCCAAGCACAAGCGTATTCTGGAGCAGGCCAAGGGCTACCGCGGCCGCCGCAAGAATACGATTCGCGTCGCTCGCCAGGCCGTCGAAAAGGCTGGCCAGTACGCCTATCGCGACCGCAAGGTTAAGAAGCGCAGCTTCCGCGCCCTGTGGATCCAGCGCATCAACGCCGCTGTGCGCGCAGAGGGTCTCACCTATTCGCAGTTCATGCATGGCGCAAAGCTCGCCGGCATCGAGCTGGACCGCAAGGTGATGGCCGATCTCGCGATGAACGAAAGCGCCGCTTTTGGTGCGATCATCGCGCAGGCGAAGCAGGCCCTACCGGCCTGATTTTGCGGGCATGATGTCCACCCGGTCCGCCGGGTGGCATCGGCAGCTACGAAAAAAGCCCGGGGGCGAGCATCAGGCTCTCCCCGGGCTTTTTCGTGTCACGGAACATCATGGAAATGTGCTGGCGGCCGGATCCCCCAACCCGGCACGCCAGCTTCCGAGCTGCGACCAGCCGAGCCGGTCGCGGTGTCCTGCAGCACTTATGCTGCTTTGCGGCGAAACGTGCAACAGTATCTGCCGAGTCGAAGGCAGATTCGACAAATCTGAACAATCTTTGTCATCACTGGCATTTCTGTCAGTAATGCGGCGGGTGCGGTTCTGACCGGCTGAGCGTTGCCCTTTCGCTGGCGGCATCCTAGAGAGCGCCTCTCATTCATGCCCGGAGCGTTCGGGCACCGTTCACGACCGA
Organism: Croceicoccus mobilis; assembly: GCF_001661965.1. GTDB lineage: Bacteria > Pseudomonadota > Alphaproteobacteria > Sphingomonadales > Sphingomonadaceae > Croceicoccus > Croceicoccus mobilis. The sequence continues at coordinate 451,454 of NZ_LYWZ01000022.1, read as the reverse complement.
TAGACACGAAAAGATGGCTTCCACCCAAACCGACAGCATGCGCGCCGATGCGCTGGCGCAGATCGAAGGGGCTTCCACGCTCGAATCGCTTGATGCGGTGCGCGTGGCCTTTCTTGGCAAGCAGGGCACGATTTCGGCCCTGTTGAAGACGCTGGGCAAGATGAGCCCCGAAGAGCGGCAGGAGGCGGGCCCCGCCTTCAACGGCCTGCGCGCCGAGGTGACCGAAGCGATCGCCGCGCGCAAGGCCGTGCTGGAGGCCGAGGCGCTGAACGCGAAGCTGGCGGGCGAGACCATCGACCTGTCGCTCCCCGCGCCGGAAGCGCCGATCGGCAGCGTGCACCCCGTCTCGCAGGTGATGGACGAGCTGGCCGAGATCTTCGCCGACATGGGTTTCGCCGTCGCGACCGGGCCGGAGATCGAGGACGACTGGCACAATTTCACCGCGCTCAACATGCCGGAGAGCCATCCGGCGCGCGCGATGCACGACACTTTTTATTTCCCCGATGCGGACGATGAAGGCCGCTCGATGCTGCTGCGCACGCATACTTCGCCGGTGCAGATCCGCACCATGCTGAAAGATGGCGCGCCACTGCGGATCATCGCGCCCGGCCGCGTCTATCGCAGCGACAGCGATGCCACGCACACGCCGATGTTCCACCAGATCGAAGGTCTGGTGATCGGCAAGGGCATCCATCTGGGGCATCTGAAATGGACGCTGGAGACTTTCCTGAAGGCGTTTTTCGAGCGTGACGACATCGTCTTGCGCCTGCGCCCCAGCTATTTCCCCTTCACCGAACCTTCGGTCGAGGTCGATGTCGGTTACAGCGTCGAGAAGGGCCGCCGCGTCGTCGGCGGGTCGGGCGACGATGAAGGCCATGCATGGATGGAAGTGCTGGGCAGCGGCATGGTCAATGCCCGCGTGATCGAATTCGGCGGTCTGGACCCCAATGAATGGCAGGGTTTTGCATTCGGCACCGGCGTCGACCGGCTCGCCATGCTCAAATATGGGATGGATGATTTGCGCGCCTTCTTCGACGGCGATCTGCGCTGGATGAAGCATTACGGATTCGCGGCATTGGATGTGCCCACCCTTTCCGGCGGCGTGGGAGTTTCGGCATGAAGTTCTCGCTTTCCTGGCTGCAGGACCACCTCGAAACCGAGGCGACCGCCACCGAAATCGCCGCGAAGCTCAACGCCATCGGGCTGGAACTGGAAGGCATGGACAACCCGGCTGAGGCATTGGCCGGTTTCCGCGTAGCCAGGGTGCTGACCGCGGCCAAGCATCCCGACGCCGACAAGCTGCAGGTGCTCACTGTCGATACGGGTGAAGGCGATCCGCTGACCGTGGTCTGCGGTGCGCCCAATGCGCGTGCGGGGCTGGTCGGCGTGCTGGGCCTGCCCGGCGCGGTCGTGCCTTCGAACGGCATGGAGATGCGCAAGGCCGCGATCCGCGGGGTGGAATCGAACGGCATGATGTGTTCGGCCCGCGAACTTGACCTGTCGGACGAGCATGAGGGCATCATCGAGCTGCCCGAAGATGCGCCTGTCGGAACGGATTATGCCGCCTATGCCGATCTGGACGATCCGGTATTCGATGTCGCGATTACGCCCAACCGTCCCGACTGCATGGGCGTTTACGGTATCGCGCGCGATCTGGCGGCGGCAGGTCTGGGGACGCTCAAGCCTGTTTCCGAACACGTTCACACCGGCAGCTTCGCCTGCCCGGTGCCGATTGCCATCGAGGACCGTGAAGGCTGTCAGGCATTCTACGGCCGCGTCATTCGCGGCGTGACCAATGGGACGAGCCCCGACTGGATGCAGGCGCGGTTGAAGTCGGCGGGTCAGCGCCCGATCTCGGCGCTGGTCGACATCACCAATTACGTGATGCTCACCTATGGCCGCCCCAGCCACGCCTATGACGTGGCGCAGCTTTCGGGCACCGTCACCGCGCGCCGCGCAAAGGCGGGTGAGGGTGTGACCGCGCTCAATGAAAAGCACTATGTGCTGGACGACAGCATGACCGTCATCGCCGATGACGCGCAGGTGCACGATATTGCCGGTATCATGGGCGGCGAACATTCGGGGTGCAGCGAAACGACGAGCGATGTTCTGCTGGAAGTGGCGGCCTTTGATCCGGTGCGTCTGGCGAAGACGGGCCGCGCATTGAACCTCACCAGCGATGCGCGCAGCCGGTTCGAACGCGGGATCGACCCCGCTTTCCTCGCGCCGGGCCTTGAAATCCTGACCGGCCTGATCCTCGACATCTGCGGGGGCGAGGCGAGCGAGGCGCTGCATGTCGGCGCGCCGCACGATCCCGCCCATATAGTCCGTTATGAGCCGAAACTGGTCGAAACGCTGGGCGGGCTTCCGGTCAAGGAAGAGGATCAGCGCCACATCCTGACCGCGCTGGGTTTCGAGATCGCGACCATCAGCGAGAACGGGCAGACTCACTGGGCCGTGACCGCTCCCAGCTGGCGGCCCGATATCGACGGCCCTGCTGACATTGTCGAGGAAGTGATCCGCATCAAGGGTCTCGATGCTATTACCTCGGTCCCGCTGGACCGGGCCGATGGCGTGGCGCAGCCGACCGCGACCCCGGTGCAGGCCTTGGAGCGCCGTGTGCGCCGCTCTGCTGCTGCCCGCGGCATGCACGAGGCGGTGACATGGTCCTTCCTCCCCGCCGATCAGGCCGCGACATTCGCGATCGACGGGCAGGAGCCGTGGGCGCTTGCCAATCCGATCAGCGAGGATCTGAAGGTCATGCGCCCCTCGATGCTGCCGGGCCTGCTTTCGGCCACGGCGCGCAATCAGGCGCGCGGGGCTTCCAGCATCCGCCTGTTCGAGATCGGCCGTCGTTACCTGCGTGGGCCCGGCGGCGCTTCGGATGAGAAGCTGACGCTTGGCCTCGTGCTGGCGGGCGACAAGCATGCGCGTGGCTGGCAGCAGGGCAAGGCCGCCGATTTCGACGCATTCGATGCGAAGGCCGAGGTCGAGGCGATCCTGTCTGCCGCCGGCGCGCCGGTCGAAAAGCTGATGGTGATGGGTGAGGCAGGCGATGCTTTCCACCCCGGCCAGTCGGCGACGCTTCGGCTCGGGCCGAAGAACGTGCTGGCACGCTTTGGCACGCTGCACCCGCTGGTGGCAAAGCAGTTCGATGTGGATGGCGCGGTCGTCGCGGCAGAGATCTATCTCGACGCGATCCCCGCAAGGAAAGGCGCGGCGGGCTTCACCCGTGCCGCCTATGTGCCGCCGGTGCTGCAGCCGGTGATGCGCGATTTCGCTTTCCTCGTGCCCGATGCGCTGGCGGCGGGCGATCTGCTGAAAGCCGTGCGCGGGGCGGAGAAGAACGCGATCACCGATGCGCGCATCTTTGACGAGTTCAAGGGCGCGGGCGTGCCCGAAGGCCAGAAGTCGCTGGCGGTCGAGATCGTGTTGCAGCCGGGCGATGCCAGCTTCACGGAGAAGGATCTGACCGCGATTTCGGAAAAGGTCGTGGCTTCCGCCGCCAAGCTGGGCGCGACCCTGCGCGGATGAGCGAATTGTTCACGATAAGCTCGGGCGATCTCACCGCCCGCATCGATCCGCTTGGCGCGGAGATGGTTTCGCTGCGCGATGCCAGCGGCGGCGAATGGATGACCGACGCCGACCCCCAGTACTGGACCGGCCACGCGCCGATCCTGTTCCCGATCGTGGGCGAGCTTGTGGGCGGAACCTATCGCTTTGACGGACAGGAATACGCGCTTGCCCGCCATGGGTTTGCGCGCAAGAGCATGTTCGAGCGAGTGGATAGTTCGCCGCGCAGCGTCAGCTTCCTCCTCACCGACAGCGAGGCGACGCGCAAGGTCTATCCCTTCGCTTTCAGCCTCGAACTTCTTTACGAGATCGAGGATCGCACCCTGCGTCTGACCGCCACGGTCACCAATCGCGGCGATGGCGACATGCCATTCAGCATCGGTTTTCACCCCGGCTTCGCATGGCCATTGCCGGCAGGCGGCGCCAAGGAGCAGCACCGCGTCGTCTTTTCCGACCACGAGACCGGGCCGATCCGCCGCCTTGACGACAAGGGCCTGCTTCGCGCCTATGAGGATACGCCGATCCATAACCGGATCCTGAGGCCCTATCCGGGTCTGTTCCATGCCGATGCGATGATCTGGGACCGGCTTTCCAGCCGCATGCTGCGGTTTGAGGGCGAAACGCCGGAGAGCGATGACGAGGATGCGGGCGAGGAGCCAGCCGCCCTTGAACTCGCGTTCCCCGACAACGACATGCTGGGCATCTGGCAAAAGCCGGGGGCGAATTACCTCTGCCTCGAACCGTGGTCGGGTATTGCCGATCCCGAAGGGTTCGACGGCGATTTCCGCGAAAAGCCGGGCATCATGTCGCTGGCTGCGGGTGAGGCGCGCAGCTTTCGCCTTGCCATCACCATCTACCCGGCAGAAGCAGGAGACTAAGCCATGCCCACCGCCCTCATCACCGGAGCAACCGCAGGCATTGGCGCGGCATGTGCGCGCGAATTCGTGGGCGCGGGCTGGAAAGTCGTCGGCACGGGCCGCCGCGCCGACCGGCTGGAGGCTCTGCGCGAGGAACTGGGGGCGGACAAGTTCCACCCCTGCGTGTTCGACATCCGCGACGAGGCGCAGCGCGACGAGGAACTCGACGCGCTGCCCGATGCATTCGCGGGGATCGATTGCCTGGTGAATAATGCCGGGCTGGCATTGGGGACATCGACTGCGGACAAGGCCGATCTTGCCGACTGGAAGGTCATGATCGACACGAATGTCACTGCGCTCGTTTCTCTGACGCATCGGCTTCTACCCATGCTGAAAGAGCGCAAGGGCGCGATCATCAACCTGTCTTCGGTGGCGGCGACCTATCCTTACACGGGCGGCAATACCTATGGCGGGACCAAGGCTTTCGTGCGCCAGTTCAGCCTTGGCCTCAGGTCCGACCTGCACGGTAGCGGCGTGCGCGTGACAAGCATCGAACCGGGCATGGTCGAGACCGAGTTCACCACCATCCGCACCCATGGCGACAAGGGGGCGAGCGACGCGCTCTACGCCGGGTCGAACCCGATGACGGGTGAGGACATTGCCGAAACGATCCTGTGGGTGGCGACCTTGCCCCCGCATCTCAACATCAACACGCTGGAACTGATGCCGGTGAGCCAGAGCTTCGCCGGTTTCCAGGTGGCACGCGAAGAAAAGTAATTCTCATGGCTTCCGAGCGGCGGACTTTCGCCATCATCTCCCACCCTGACGCGGGTAAGACCACGCTGACGGAAAAGCTGCTGCTGACTGGCGGCGCAATCCATCTCGCGGGTGAGGTGAAGGCACGCGGGCAGGCGCGGCGCGCCCGTTCGGACTGGATGAAGATCGAGCAGCAGCGCGGCATTTCCGTGACTAGTTCGGTCATGACGTTTGAGCGCGGCGGGGTGACCTTCAACCTGCTCGACACGCCGGGACACGAGGATTTTTCCGAGGACACCTATCGCACGCTGACCGCAGTCGATTCCGCAATCATGGTCATTGACGCGGCCAAGGGCATCGAGCCGCAGACGAGAAAGCTGTTCGAAGTGTGCCGCCTGCGCAGCGTTCCGATCATCACCTTCGTCAACAAGGTCGACCGCGAAGGGCGCGATCCGTTCGAGCTGCTCGATGAAGTGGCCGACATGCTGGCATTGGACGTCTGCCCGATGAGCTGGCCCATCGGCATGGGCGGGCAGTTCGAGGGTATTCTCGATTATGCGACCGGCGGCGTTGCGCGTCCCGAAGGCGGGTCGAAGGAATTCCTCGGCACCATTGATGAAGACCCGGCGATCCCCGACGATTTCGCGGAGCAGGCCGAACTGGCCCGTGAAGCTTATCCCGATTTCGATATCGAGGCCTATCGCGGCGGCGATCTGACGCCGGTGTTTTTCGGCTCGGCGCTCAAGAACTTTGGCGTGGTGCAGATGATCGAGGCGATTGCCGATTACGCCCCGCCGCCGCGCCCTCAGCCCGCTGGCGAAGAGTTGATCGAGCCCGGTCGCGACGAGGTCACGGGCTTCATCTTCAAGGTGCAGGCCAATATGGACCCTCAGCACCGCGACCGCATCGCTTTCATGCGGCTGGTTTCAGGCACCTTCAAGCGCGGCATGAAGCTGACGCCTTCGGGCCTTGGCAAACCCATCGCGGTGCATTCGCCGATCCTGTTCTTCGCTCAGGACCGCGAGATTGCCGATACTGCAGAGCCGGGCGATATCATCGGCATTCCGAACCACGGTACCCTGCGCGTCGGCGATACGCTGTCGGAAAAGAACGATGTGCGCTTTACGGGCCTTCCCAATTTCGCGCCCGAAATCCTGCGCCGTGTCGCGCTGAAGGATCCGACCAAGACCAAGCAGCTCAGGAAGGCCCTCGACGACCTTTCGGAAGAGGGCGTGATCCAGGTGTTTTACCCGGAGATCGGCGCGCAGTGGATCATCGGCGTCGTCGGCCAGCTGCAGCTTGAGGTGCTGATCTCGCGCCTCTCGGCCGAATATAAGGTCGAGGCCAATCTGGAAGCTTCGCCCTTTTCGACCGCGCGTTGGGTCAAGGGCGAGCAGGCGGCCCTGAACGAGTTCGAAAGCTTCAACCGGCCCAATCTCGCCAAGGACCGCGATGGCGACATGGTGTTTCTGGCGAAATCGCCATGGGACGTGAACTATCAGCAGGAAAAGAACCCGAAGCTGAGTTTTGGCACCACCAAGGAGCGGTGAAGGCGCTGTTCATTCGATCCTCTCGCCACCCTGCCGCAATATGTGGCACCGGAACCAACCGCGAGGCTGGGGGATAGAATGAGCGTGAGTCTCAAGGTCGTCAGCTACAATATTCACAAGGCCGTCGGGCTGGATCGTAAGCGCGATCCCGACCGCATTCTGTCCGTGCTGGCCGAGATCGATGCCGATGTCGTGATCCTGCAGGAATGCGACCGCCGCTTTGGCCAAAGGCAGAGCGTGCTGCCCCGCGCCCGTATCGAGGATTCGCATTACCGTCCCGTGCCGCTCGATACGCGGCCGGGCAGTCTTGGCTGGCACGGTAATGGCGTGCTGGTGAGAAAGGGTGTCGAGGTCCTCGAAACCAGCGTCCTCACCCTGCCCGCGCTCGAGCCGCGCGGTGCGGTGCGAGTCGATCTGCGGCATGGTGGCAAGCGGGTGCGGGTGGTCGGCATGCATCTCGACCTGTCCGGACTGATGCGGCGGGAGCAGGCAATGCATGTACTCGATCATCTGGGCCGGCTCGACAGGCATTGCCCGACAGTGCTGGCAGGCGACACCAATGAATGGGCAGCGCGCGGCGGTGTATTTCGCTGCTTTCGCGAAGGGTGGAGCGTGCTCGACAGCGGGCGCAGCTTTCCGACGCGCCGCCCGATCGCGCGGCTCGACCGGCTGATCGTCACCGATCATTGGCATGTGGAGGAAACGAAGGTGCATCATAGCCTGTTGGCATCGCGTGCTTCGGACCATCTGCCGATATGGGCGGCTCTCAGGCTCTGACCGCCAAATCTGGCTGCCGCCTGTTCACCGAACAGACATGAATATGCCCAAAAATTAGGCACAGCCTGCGTCCCTGCTTACACAATGGGCGATATTCTCAACATTTTATTACCTTGACGGTTCCCAAAGCTGCGAAAAAATGTCGATTCGGCATTTGGCACGGCGTTTGCATTTAGAATTTCCGACCGGCGCTTGGGCCGGTAAGGCAAACGAGGGGGCAAGGATGAAATTCATCATTGCGATCATCAAGCCGTTCAAGCTGGACGAGGTTCGCGAGGCATTGGGCTCGCTGGGCGTAGCTGGCATGACGGTTACCGAAGTTAAGGGTTTCGGTCGGCAAAAGGGACAGACCGAAATCTACCGCGGTGCGGAATATTCGACGAATATGCTGCCCAAGGTAAAGATCGAGATCGCCGCGACGGACGCGCTCGCGCCGCAGATCATCGAAACCATTCAGCAGACCGCCAGCACCGAAGCCATCGGCGACGGTAAGGTCTTCGTGCTTGATCTCGCCTCTGCCGTGCGCATCCGCACCGGCGAGAGCGGCGACACCGCGCTGTAAGGGGAACCGCTCATGGATCGTAAATTCCTTAAGACGGGTGCCGCCGCTCTGGCTGCAGCCGCAATCGCCATTCCGGCGGTCGCCTTTGCCCAGGAAGAAGCTGCGCCTGCCGCAGCCGAAGCCGTTTCGGGTGGCACCGCCTATATTCTCAACACGCTGCTGTTCCTGATCGGCGGCTTCCTCGTGATGTGGATGGCCGCAGGCTTCGCCATGCTCGAGGCGGGCCTCGTGCGTTCGAAGAACGTCTCGGTGCAGTGTCTCAAGAACATCGGCCTTTATGCAATCGCCGGTTTGATGTTCTGGGTTCTTGGCTACAACATCGCCTATCCGGGTGATTTCAACGGCTACATCGGCGGCTTCTCGGGCATTTACCCGATGCAGGGCGTTGGCGAAGCCGACACCGACACCGGCTATTCGGTCGCTTCGGACTGGTTCTTCCAGATGGTCTTCTGCGCCACCACGGCGTCGATCGTTTCGGGCACCATTGCCGAGCGTACGAAGCTGACCTCCTTCTTCATCTTCACCGCCGTCCTGACGGGTGTGATCTATCCGATCGTGGTGAGCTGGGAATGGGGCGCAGGCTTCCTCGACCAGATGGGCTTCTCGGACTTCGCCGGTTCGACGCTCGTTCACTCGACCGGTGGCTGGGCCGCTCTCATGGGCGCCATCATCATCGGCCCCCGCCTCAACCGCTACACCTCCTCGGGCGTGACCGTGTTCCCGGGTTCGAGCATTCCGCTGGCAACGCTGGGCACCTTCATCCTGTGGCTGGGCTGGTTCGGCTTCAACGGCGCATCGCAGCTGGCGATGGGCACCGTTGGTGACGTTTCGGACGTGTCGAAGATCTTCGTGAACACCAACATGGCGGCCTGTGCCGGCACCGTTGTCGCGATCATCATGACGCAGCTCATCTACAAGAAGGCTGACACCACCATGGCGCTGAACGGCGCGCTGGCCGGTCTCGTCGCCATCACCGCTGAACCGCTGACCCCGAACGTGGGCATGGCGATCATCATCGGCGGCATCGGCGGCGCGCTGCCCGTGATCGTTGTTCCGCTTCTCGACAAGCTGAAGATCGACGACGTCGTCGGCGCGATCCCGGTTCACCTGTGCGCAGGTATCTGGGGCACGCTGGCCGTTCCGATCACCAATGGCGACGTGCCCTTCGTGGCGCAGATCACTGGTGTGATCGCCACCGGCATCTTCGTCTCGGTTGTTTCGGCCATCCTTTGGCTCATCCTCAAGTTCACCGTCGGCGTCCGTCCTTCAGCTGAAGACGAGATGGCCGGTCTGGATCACTCGGAAACGGGTATCGAGGCTTATCCCGAATTCGCCCGCGTCACGTAACGCGATACGGCGAAAACAAATTGGCGGGGCGGGTGTTTCACACTCTCTTCGATGCCCGCTCCGCCTCACCACGTTCCTCCTGCGAACGGTAGCCTTCGGGCCGGAAGCCAGCCGCTTCCGGCCCGTTTTTTTCATCTTTGCTTGTAAATCGGGCAGCTTGGCAGCATCTCTCAGGTCAAAGAGAACGAGAGGACCTGCCGATGAAATATGTGATTGCCGTGATCAAGCCGCACAAGCTCGACGCCGTGCGCGAGGCTTTGAGCACGATCGGCATTGCCGGGATGACGGTCTCGGAGGTCAAGGGATTTGGCCGCCAGAAAGGCCACACCGAAGTTTATCGCGGCGCGGAGTACACCGTGAACATGGTGCCCAAGGTCAAGCTTGAGATCGCCACCAGCGATGCGCTTGCCGCGCAGGTTGTAGAGGCGGTGCAGGAGGCGGCGTCATCCGACACGATCGGTGACGGGAAGATCTTCGTGCTCGATCTCGGCAGCGCCGTGCGCGTGCGCACCGGCGAAACCGGCGACAGCGCGCTTTAAGGCCTTGTGCGCAGCAATCAGCTTCCCGCTGAGAGCATTTCCACGATCTGGCGCACGGGCGAGATGTCATATCCCGCACCCGCCGCCTCGCTCGCGATGACGGAGGGGTTCTTGCCCTGCTTGGCGCTGGCTAGCGCCCAGAGCAGGGTCGAACGCGTCCCCGACCGGCAGAAGGCGAGGATCTGGCCGTCGCCTGCACTATCGAGCGCCTTTGCCATGGCGTCTACCTGCCCCTGACCGAACCCGGCATGGGTAACCGGAATCGCGACATAGGAAATATCGGCCGCCTCGGCCGCGGCGGCGATCTCGTCGCCTGCGATCTGGCCCGGTTCTTCATCATCAGGCCGGTTGTTGACGATCAGGGTGACACCCATCGCCTTCGCCTCTGCCACGTCGGATACGCTGATCTGCGGGCTGGCGAGGACCTTGTCATTGATGCGGCGGAAATCGCTCATGCAATATGCTCCGTGGCAAGCGCGGCCTTGCGGCGGTTGCGCTTCACCATGTTCAAAAGTTCGACCGCGACCGAGAAGGCCATGGCGGCGTAGATATAGCCCTTGGGCACGTGGAAGCCGAAGCCGTCGGCGATCAGCACAAGCCCGATCATGACGAGGAATGCGAGCGCGAGCATGACCAGCGTCGGGTTCTTCTCGATGAACTTGGCCAGCGGATCGGCGGCGACCAGCATGATGCCGACGGTGATGACGACCGCGGTGACCATGATCGGTACCTGATCGGTCATGCCGACGGCGGTCAGGATCGAATCGATCGAAAATACAAGGTCGAGCGCGATGATCTGCGCGATTGCCGCGTTGAAGGAGACCTGTACCACGCCCTTGTTCTTGTCGAACATCTCGCCCGAATGATCATCAGGCTCCATGTTGTGGTGAATTTCCTTGGTCGCTTTCCAGAGCAGGAACAGGCCGCCAACCAGCAGAATAAGGTCGCGCCCGGAAAAGGCGGTTTCGAAAGTAGGTTGGCCATGTTCGCCCGGGGCACCGGTGATGCCGAGATCGAACAAGGGTGTCTGCAAGGTGACCAGCCAGCCGATCAGCAGCAGCAGGCAGATTCGCATGATCAGCGCGAGAGCAAGCCCGATCCTGCGCGCTTTTGACTGCTGTTCGGGCGGGAGCTTGTTCGACAAGATCGCAATGAAGACGAGATTGTCGATCCCCAGCACGATTTCGAGAATCACCAGAGTTATGAGCGCGGCCCAGGCTGCGGGGTCGGAGAGCAGTGCGACGATGTCCATAGGCCATTTCTCTGCCCGCACGGGTGGCCATAAGCAAGAGTTTGCTTGGCGTAGCCGGGCTTATCCGACGCAAATGCGCAATTCGTTCGCTATTGGCGGATAAATGCTTTATGAACGCTGCGCAGTGGGATCCGGTATGGGAAATATCGGTCTGATCGCCCGGCAGTTGTACGTCCGCACGCCGGGACGATAGAGGGAAGGGCGAGACGCAAGGTACGCTTCGGTTTATGGGTTATGACAAAGGTCGGCGCGGTCGTGGCCGCGACAAGCGCGATGGTTTCGGGGAAGAGGGTTACGACCCGTTTTCCCGCTCCAGTGGCGGGTTTGGATACGATCAGGGGCCGTCTGATGGCGGTTTTCGCTCTGGCGGTTACGACCGCGATCGGGGCGGCTTCGGTGGGGACCGGGGCGGTTTCGGCGGCGGTGATCGCGGCGGTTACGGCGGTGGTGACCGCGGTGGCTTCGGCGGCGGTGGTCCGCGCGGCGGTGGCGGTGGCTTCCGCGGCGGCGGCGGCGGCGGCGGTGGTGGCCGCATGCCCGCACAGGTCGTTGGCGCCGGCAAGGGCGTCGTAAAGTTCTTCAATTCGAACAAGGGCTTCGGCTTCATCCAGCGTGAGGATGGCGGCGAAGACGTGTTCGTGCACATCTCGGCGGTTGAACGTGCAGGCCTTGAAGGTCTGGCAGAAGGTCAGGAACTGGCCTTCAACCTCGTCGATCGCGGCGGGAAGATCAGTGCTGCCGACCTGCAGGTCGTCGGTGACGTGATTCCCGTGGCTGCCAAGCCGGCTGCGCCGCAGCGCCAGCTGACGGGCGACAAGGCACAGGGCACGGTGAAGTTCTTCAACACCATGAAGGGCTTCGGCTTCATCACCCGCGACGATGGCGAGGCTGATGCCTTCGTCCACATCAGCGCGGTGGAACGTTCGGGCCTTCAGGGCATCAACGAGGGTGACCGACTCGAGTTCGATCTCGAAGTCGATCGACGCGGCAAGTATTCCGCGGTGAATCTCGTTCCGATCCAGTAACGCCGGTTTCCGGCACATACAGGCGGACCGCGGGTTTGACCGGGTCCGCCTTAAGCCCTAGATGGGCGTGAATGGCGGTTCCCGGTCCGGGGGCCGCCATTTGTCGTTCGATTCTTTCAGGGGCCCTGCACTGCGAAAGGCGTTGCAGGCCAATCTTCGAGGACCAAGCATGTCGATCACTGAGTTGATGCCCGTCTATCCGCGCTGCGATGTTCGGCCGGTTAAGGGAGACAATTGTCACTTCATCACCGATGACGGCCGCCGATTCCTCGACTTCGCAAGCGGCATTGCGGTCAACCTTCTCGGCCATTCGCACCCCGCTCTGATCGGCGCGATCCAGAAACAGGCCGAGACGCTGATGCATGTCTCGAACCTCTATGGCAGCCCGCAGGGTGAGGAACTGGCCAAGCAGTTGGTCGACCTGACTTTCGGCGACACGGTGTTCTTCACCAATTCGGGCGCCGAGGCGGTGGAGTGCGCGATCAAGACCGCGCGCGTCTATCACCAGGCTGTCGGCAACGATGAAAAGTTTGAACTGATCACCTTCAACAACGCCTTCCACGGGCGGACGATGGCGACCATCTCGGCGTCGAACCAGGAGAAGATGCACAAGGGTTTCTACCCGATGCTTCCCGGTTTCCGCTACGTCGACTTCAATGATCTGGAAGCGGCGAAAGCCGCGATCGGCCCGCACACCGCCGGTTTTCTGGTCGAGCCGATTCAGGGCGAAGGCGGTATCCGCGTCGCCAGTGAAGAGTTCATGCAGGGCCTTCGCAAGCTGTGCGACGAGCATGACCTTATGCTGGTGCTGGACGAGGTGCAGTGCGGCGTGGCGCGTACTGGCCAGATGTACGCCTATGAGCATTACGGTATCGAGCCCGACATCATGGCCACGGCCAAGGGCATTGGCGGCGGCTTCCCGATGGGCGCTTGCATCGCGACCGAAAAAGCCGCGCGCGGCATGACTTTCGGCACGCATGGCAGCACCTATGGCGGCAACCCGCTGGCGATGGCCGCGGGTAAGGCCGTGCTGGATGTCGTTGGCAATGACGAATTCCTCGCGCAGGTTCGCACCATGGGCGAAAAGCTGCGCGGGCGGCTTGAGCAGTTCATCGGCAACTATCCCGAGCTGTTCACTGAGGTTCGCGGCAAGGGGCTGATGCTGGGTCTGAAGATGACCGTCGAGAGCCGCGGATTCTATGCGCATCTGCGCGACAATCATGAGCTGATGACCGTCGCGGCAGGTGACAACACGCTGCGCGTGCTTCCCCCGCTGGTGATCGAGGACGCGCATATCGACGAGTTCATGGATAAGCTCTCGGCCGGTGCGGCGAGCTATCAGCCGGAAGCTGCGGCATGAGCGTGCGGCACCTGCTCGACCTCGCTGATGCGGGGAGCGATGCGCTTCAGGCGATGATCGATGATGCTGTTGCCCGCAAGACTGCGCGCAAGGGCTGGACCAAGGGCCGCGCCGACGCGGATGCGCCTCTGGCAGGCTGCACGTTGGCGATGATCTTCGAGAAGAACTCGACTCGCACGCGCGTTTCGTTCGACATGGCAATGCGCCAGCTGGGCGGCAGCGCGATCATCATGGAAGCGGGAAGCATGCAAATTGGGCGCGGCGAAACGATCGCCGATACCGCCCGGGTGCTGTCGCGCATGGTCGACGCGATCATGATACGCACCGATGATCACGCCAAGATCGAGGCGCTGGCCCAGCATGCGACGGTGCCGGTCATCAACGGCCTGACTGATCGTTCGCACCCGTGTCAGATAATGGCCGACCTGCTGACGCTGGTCGAGCATGGCAAGACGCTGAAGGGCATGGAGCTTGCCTGGCTTGGCGATGGCAACAACGTCCTCCATTCCGTGCTTGAAGCTGCCGGGCTAATGGGTTTCAACGTGCGCTATGGCGTGCCGGAGGGCTATGAGCCGGAAGAGGAATTCGTCGAGTTCGCCCGTTCGCGCGGCTCGACCGTCACCATGACCAGAGATGCAGCCGAAGCGGCGCAAGGTGCCGATGTGCTGGTCACCGATACCTGGGTCTCGATGGGGCAGGACATGGCGCATGACAAGATCAACGCCATGAAGCCATTTCAGATCAACGAGGCGCTGATGAGCCATGCCAAGAGCGATGCGGTTTTCCTGCATTGCCTGCCCGCGCATGTCGGTGATGAGGTTACCGAAGGCGTCTTCGAAGGCCCTCAGTCGGTCGTCTGGGACGAAGCGGAGAATCGCATTCACGCCCAGAAGTCGGTCCTACGCTGGGCGTTCGGCCAGATCTGAACATGGAACCTAAGATCCCGCAGGATGAGACCGGCTTTGACACGGTCGTCGGCTTCACCATTCCCGCGCGCAACGTGCGCGGTCGATGCATACGTTTGGGGCCCGTTCTCGATATCGTATTGTCCGCCCATGATTATCCGGCCGCGATCAAGCATCTGTTGGCCGAGGCTTTGCTGTTGGGGGCGCTGATCGGTTCGCTGACCAAGGAGCAGGGCGGGCAGATGACGATGCAGGCGCAATCCGCCGATGGCATTGTCGACCTTCTGGTCTGCGATTACCGTGATGGAGAACTTCGCGGCTATGTTCGCCACGATCCCAGCCGCCTCGACGAGGTAGGGACAAGCCCGACGCTCACGACCTTGTTCGGGGAAGAGGGGTATCTGGCGATTACCTTCGATCTGGAGGAAGGCGACCGTTACCAAGGGATTGTCCCCCTGAATGCCGCCTCGCTCAGCGAAGCATGCGAGACCTATTTTCGGCAGT
Organism: Croceicoccus mobilis; assembly: GCF_001661965.1. Lineage (GTDB taxonomy): Bacteria > Pseudomonadota > Alphaproteobacteria > Sphingomonadales > Sphingomonadaceae > Croceicoccus > Croceicoccus mobilis. The sequence continues at coordinate 436,447 of NZ_LYWZ01000022.1, read as the reverse complement.
CTGAGCAATTGCCGACGGTGCTGCGTGTGGCAGTTTCGTCACAGGATGGCCATTGTATCGCGGGGGGGCTGCTGATTCAGGATCTGCCTGACGGCGAGGAAGGGCGAGAGCGCATTCATGTCCGCATGGACGATCCGGACTGGGAGCATGTAGCCATTCTAGGATCGAGCGTTCGACATGCAGAGCTGGCTGATCCGGCAATCTCGATGGAGGCCTTACTCTGGCGCCTTTTCCACGAGGAAGAGGAAATCCGCGTCGAGCGTTTCGCCGAATTGAGCCGCGGCTGCCGGTGTTCCAGCGACCATTATCGCGACGTCCTTTCAAGATTCGGCAGCGCCGAATTGGACGAGATGCGAGATGATAATGGGCTGATCCAGGTCGACTGCGCTTTTTGCTCGAAGATTTTCCCGATCGAAATCTGATCGATAGCGGCACAGCTGGCAGGCCTTTTCCCATTCGGGTCCGAATGCGCTATAATCATGCTGCGATGCAATGGAGCGGGTTGAGTGCTGGCGTATCTGAACAGACGTGCTCTGAGCCTTTTGGCCGCTGCCGCTTCGGTTTTTGCGGTCGGCGTGGCGACAGCTCACGCAGATATCCGCTCGGCCATGGCTGGCTTGCGCCCCGGTTTATATGAGGCACGGGATCTCGAAACAGGTGACGCGCGGCGTATCTGCATTCGCAGCCAGTCCGATCTCGTGCAGCTGCGTCACGTGGGTAAAACTTGCAAACACTATGTCATCGAAGACACGGCTAGTGCGCTGGGTGTCCGCTACAGCTGTCCGGGGGGAGACTGGGGCCTGACACGGGTGAGGTCGGAAGGCCGCGTTCTTGCCCAGGCGGAAAGCCAGGGCATGGAGCAAGGCTCTCCTTTTTCCGTGCAAGTCGAACTGAGGTATCGAGAGCCCTGTTAGCAGCTGCTTGCAAGGGCTGAAGTCACAGTTTAGCGCCGCTCCATGACTAAAGAAGCAGCAGCAGCCAAACCGGCGGTGGTCCTACTGTCCGGAGGACTCGATTCCATGGTGTCCGCCGGCATCGCCAAATCACAGGGCTACGCAGTTAATGCCCTTACGATTGACTACAACCAGCGCCATTCACGCGAACTGGAAAGCGCAGGCCTGATCGCCAGGACGCTCGGCGCCCAGCGGCATGTGGTACTACCCCTCGATCTGCGGCAATTTGGCGGCTCGGCACTGACGAGCGACATCGATGTGCCCAAGGAAGGCGTCGGACAAGATATTCCGGTCACCTATGTTCCGGCTCGCAATCTCGTTTTCCTGTCATTGACGCTGGCATGGTGCGAAGCCATCGGCGCGCGTGACATCTTTATCGGGGTCAATGCGTTGGATTATTCAGGCTATCCTGATTGCCGACCCGAATTCATTTCTGCATTTCAGGATCTGGCAGAACTCGCGACCAAGGCGGGGAGCGAGGGGGATCGGTTTACGGTCCATGCCCCGCTGCAGTTTCTCTCGAAAGCGGAGATTGTGGCCAAGTCCTACGAGCTCAATATCGACCCGGCTATGAGTTGGTCCTGCTATGACCCCACGCCTGAGGGACTGGCATGCGGGCTGTGCGACAGTTGCCGTTTGCGGCAGCAGGGTTTTGCGCAGACAGGCCGCACAGATCCGCTGGAATATGCTGTGCGCCTGTAATTTGGGGGAAGGCCCCGATTGTAGAATGAAGCGTCTCGCAGACCGATGCCAAAGAAAAGGGGCCGGATTTCTCCGGCCCCTTTCCTGTTTGCGCGATCTCGCGATCGACTGATTACATGCCCGAACCCGGACCGTACGTGATTTCCACACGACGGTTCTGAGGCTCGCGGACGCCATCCTCGGTCGGAACGCGCGGATTGCTCTCACCGAAACCTTCGGTGGTGATCGAGCTGTCCGGAATGCTCCGAGCCGTCAGATAGGCGCGGACCGATGCCGCACGACGTTCCGACAGGCCCTGGTTGTACGTGGCCGAACCCGAAAGGTCGGTGTAGCCGGCAACCATGATCGGAACCGAGTCACAGTCAGCATAGGAAGCGATTGCGCTATCCAGAATGCTGGCAGCCTCCGGCGTGATGTCCGACTTATCCCAGTCGAAGAACACGATATACGGACCCGTGTTGCAGACCACTTCCGGAGCCGGCGGCGGCGGCGGCGGCGGCGGCGGCGGCGGGGGAGGCGGCGGCGGCGGAGGCGGCGGCGGCGGAGGCGGCGGAGCCATGCCGAAGTTGTAGATCAGCGACCCCATGAGCGAGTGCGTACGCACATCGGTTTCAAAGGACGAACCGTCGAGGCCAACCAAGTCGACATTCTGGTGGTTGAAGAAGCGATACTTCAGGCCAACGTCCCAGTTGTCGCTGAGCGGAGCTCGAACGCCAGCGATCACCTGCCAGGCAAAGCCCGTATCGGAGTCGTCAATGAGGCTGGGTTCTTCATAGTTGGTGCGAGCAACACCTGCACCACCACCAACGAAGCCTTGGATCCCATCGTCATCGCCGAAGTCCACCATGCCGTTGAGCATGAAGCTCAAGGTGTTGAACTCCATGTTCACTTCGCTGTCAGAATATGAAGTGCCACCGATGATCATCCCGTCGTCGCCGGCACCCTTATAGCCAGCTTCCGTTTCGAGACGGAACGGGCCGAAGTCGTATCCGACAACAGCGTCGAAGTCATAGCCGTAATCCCAATCGGTCGTTGCGAGATCACTGACCCCACCAACTTCCCAATCAGCATCTTCGACAATCATGGCACCGCCATCGACACCAATGTACCACGCATCATCGCGTGCCAGTGCCGGCGAGGCCATGGCCGTAGAGGCCAGAGCGAGGCCGATAACCGCTTTACGCATCAGCGTTTCCCCTTATTTTCCATTTTGTTGATTGAAGCCACGGGGGCGAGTTCTATCCTTTGTTGAAATTTCACGCAAGCTTGGTAACGCGACGAAATGTTGCATTCGTGCATCACTCTTGTTGCCCGACGTGGCATATCTGCTGATAGTCTTACCCTCACGTTATGGCCAAAATCGCTATGGCGGGAAAAAGTTCCCGGCATGTTACGACTAAAAACAATCAGCTTTATGCTCGGTCAGCCGGAGGGGAGCAAACCGGCACCCTGCATCAAATTCAGGATTTGGTCGATTACGGCCCTTGCTTCGACATCGATGGTGTCTCCGCTGCCCGGCGTGCTTAAGGATACAGGTGTACTCCACCCGTCGCGGTAATGCCGTTCCGCTCCGAGAATGGAGTCGAAAACCCGCATCCCTGCAGCCGGTGTGACGAAAAGCCACTGCTCTTGTTGCCGAAGGGCAATCTGCCCCGTCCGCCCCGCAAAGGCCTCGGTCGCATTGTCCGCAATAATGAATGCCTCGCCATCCGAGGCTTCGACCGGTGGCGCGGTAACGATGCCCTTCACCACGGGATGGAGCAATGCATCGGCCAAGGCATGGGCCTCGTTGACGAAGAGTTCTTTCTGCGCCTGCGCCGAAGGCGTGGCTATGCTGCGGACCGCGCAGGCTTTCCGCTTCGGCAGCGGAGTAAAGAAACGCCTGCGCGCCGTTCGGCCATGTGATCCGCCGCAGCGATGGTTCGAACGTGGGGCGGCGATAGGGCGGTGAGACCGCAAGAATGCCGCTCTCTCCCTCAACCATGATCGAACGCGTTTCGGGCAAAGAGGCGCCGATCAGCGCAATGCGCGCATCGGGATTGTCACGCGCGATCTCGCGAACCCACTCCGCACCGGCGCGGGTTTTGCCAAAGCCGCGCCCGGCACAGATGAGCCAGCTGCTCCAGTCCCCGCCCGGCGGCAATTGTTCGGGCCTGGCCCACAGCGGCCAGTACCATCGTAATTCTTCGCGTTCCTCTTCAGAAAAAAGGGACAGGATCGCTTCGCGATCGGCGGGGTCGAGCGATGTAAGCCAGACGATCCGGTCAAGGCCGGCCATGTATCAGTGCCTATTCGTTATCGTCATTGGACTTGTCGGTGATGGCACCGGCGGCATTCGGCGCATGATCGACCACCTTCGCATCCTTTTCGCGCATCCGGTCGCGCATCATGTCGAGCTTCGCGTTGATCGCGGCGATGATCGCTTTCTCGTCATTGCTAGTGCGGCTGGCCTTGGTCTTGCTCACCGCCTCGCGGTGGATGGTGAGCAGGCGGAAGGCCGTGGCATTGTCATGCTTGCGGTCTTCCTGATCCTTGCCCTGACCTTCGCGCAGGCGGCACAGCAGGTCCATTTCCAGCGCGTCATAACCTTCGCAAAGCGCATCGTGCCATGCAGCCTGAAATTCCTTTTCGTTGCGGCGCGCCTTGTAGACGGTGCTGACGTCCACTCCGGCCGCACGGGCCGATGCGGCGACGTTCGAACTTTGCGCCAGCTGTTCAAGAAACAATTCGCGCCAGTTGCGTGGACGGCGCGTGCGACCCTGCTGAGCCTTGGCCATGGCTGGGCTCCTCCCGTGCGAGACGAAAATGGGGGTGATGAAGATTGGCGGTATGTGGTGACGGCTAGGCCCTGTCCTGCCGTCGGTCATCAAGGACGACCGTCGGAAGTTTCCGTCCGTCCGACTCGGTCTATCGCGATGTTCTTCTTACCTAACCAAAGAGCGTGACGATGTCAATATAAAAGTGCCAAATAGGTTATTTTACCATTTGGCTGGTCAAAGCGCATGGCGATGCTAAACGGCGCAAAGGTGCAGCGTCTTACAGGGGACACACGGGTCGCAATGCTTCGCAAGCTGTATGACTGGACGATGGAAAAGGCGCAGCATCGGCATGCCGAATGGTGGCTGGCCGCTTTCGCCTTCATGGAATCGAGCTTCTTTCCGATTCCCCCGCACCCGCTGCTCGGCCTTATGTGCCTCGCCGCTCCGAAAAAGGCGCTTCGCTTTGCTTTCATCTGCACTGCTGCATCCGTGCTTGGTGCGCTCCTCGGCTATGCGATCGGCTATTTCCTTTATGAGGCCATTGGGCAGGCGCTGATCAATGCGCTGGGCCTCGCCGACAGTTTCCCGGTCGCCGCCTGCTATCTGAGGGAAAAGGACTGGGAGGTCATCGTCATTGCTGGTGCCACGCCGGTACCGTTCAAGCTGCTTACGATCACTTCGGGTTTCATCGCGATGAACCTGGTGACCTTCATTCTGGCATCCATTGTCGGGCGCGGTTTGATCTTCATGACGGTGGGCGTGCTGTTTCGGTTGTTCGGCGCGCCGATCAAGGCATTCATCGACCGCTATCTCGGTATGCTGACCACCCTGTTCGTCGTGCTTGTCGTTGGCGGCTTCATCGCTCTTTCCTACTTCGGCCATGGTGATGGAGAAGGCGCAAAGCAGCGCTGCGATCTCGCTCAGAGTGTCGAGGCACCTGCGAATCCGTGATTGCTGCATCGCACAAAACCCGTTGACGATTTCGCAAGAATAAGGGAGCATCCTCCTAGTTACAGGCGCAGCAGCACTGCGGAGGAGCGATGTCGGACAGGGATTTCGAGCGTCAGCTAGCCGGATACGGTCTTACGACCGTGAACGTCCACTACTGGATGCCGGATCACAGATCCCTTCTGAACCAGCTTACTTTCCAGCAATATGACCTTGCCCCGCGCTTTCCGCGGCTGGAGCAGTTCCTCGACTTCTGGCGGACCGATATCGAAGCCGTGCTTCACTCCGTTCAGATCGCCCATGCGCAGTTGATCGGCCCGACCGAGTGGCAAGCCGTCGACGGAGTAATCACGATCAACTGATGCCGCGCTATTGCGCGCGTGCCAGTGCCGGATTTGACAGCGCATTGATCAGCCCGGTGGCAACCGGGTCCTTTGGTCTGACCTCCAGCGTCGCCTTTGCCTAACGCAGGGCAGCATCCCGGTCGCCGGCTTTCAGCAGTGCGCTGGCAAGATCGCGCCGCACCGGATACCAGAACGCTGGCGGATCGGAGAAGCGGCTGAAATCCTCGGTTTCCTCGATCGCTGCAGCCTCGGCAAAGCGTGCGGCTGCATTGCGATATTCGCCTGCCATCATTGCGGCGCGCCCTTGCAGCACGAGGCGTGAGATCGAAAGCATGTGTTCGGGTGCGGGAGAGCTTTTGCCATCGATGGTGTTGATCGAAACCGGGATTGCCTCGGCCTCGCTCTTCACCCCTGCCGTATTGCCCAGGAAGGCAAATGCCTCGCCCCGGGCGTAATGCCAGGCCGCCTTCGAATAATCGGGCTTGGGCTCTTCCAACGCCAGCACGACATTGGGATCTTCGAACCGGGCGAGGGCGAAGTAGCCCGCAGCGGTCAGAAGCTGGCGGATGGGGTGCATGTCCTCAGCCTTTTCGACCATTGCCACCAGCGGGCGGGCCAGCATCAATGCACTGCGCGAATCCCCGGCCATCAATGCCCCGCCAAGACCAAAGATCACGTTGTGCGCGTGATAGGGCACGGTCCAGACCTCGTCGGCGGCCTTGTCACCCATATGCGCCACTTCGTGCTGGCCCAGGCCCACCGCCCTCACATTGGCATTGGCAGCATCCTGATAACGCCCGACCCAATACCAGGTGTGCGAAGGCATATGGACGAGATGGCTTGCCGACAGTTCCATGGCGTCGAGCCTGTCCGCAGCCACCTCGGCCTTTTCCGGGGTGCCATGGATTTCCGTCGCGTGAATGTAGAAATGGATCGCGGGCGTATGATCGGGATTGCGTGCCAGCACCGGCTCAAGCAGGCCGATCGCATATTCAAGTCCTGCGAAATCAGGCCAGTCGAGCGCCAGCATCGAGGCATCGGCCGCGAGCACCTGCGCCATGTCCGATGCCGGATATTTGGCGGCAAAGCTGCGCATGGCCTTGTCATAGGCCTTGTCGCTCTTATCCGTATCGCCGGAGCGGTAGCGCGGCGTGATTGCGGCAATCAGGTCGCGCTCGAATTGGCTGCCGTTCGCTCGTGCCAGCATTGCTGCCTTCTTCAGCAATGCGCGCGGTTCGGCGCGCTTCTCTTCATCGACGCCGTAGTTCAGCGTGGGGCCCAGCGTATAGGCATGGCCCCAAAGGCACATGGCGCATGCGGGGTCCAGTCGAACCGCCTCGGCCATGGCTTCGATCGCCTGCTTATGCGCGAAGGCACCCGCCAGCGCGATGCCATTGTCGAAATAGGCCTGCGCCTCTGGAACAGAGGTGGTGATGGGGAAGCCGCCATTGCCATAGTTTTCAAGGATGGCCGGTGGCGCAGCCAAATCATGCTCCGCCGTATCGTGGCCCGCCCCGGCAGACGCGCCTGCGCTTTCATCATCGCTGGCCGCACTGACGGCAGTCTCACTATGGCCGCCGCTTGTCGTCGCATCCTGCGCATGAGCTGGCCCGGCAAGACTGATCGCCAGCAGGCTTGCCGAAATAAAGACGTGACGATCCATGAAACATACCCCCTGCCACCCGTCGTGGCGGAAGTTGTCTCATAACAAAGGCGGGGCCGCAACGGGCCCCGCCAAAGATCAGATGATGCCGGTTTTCTTGCCTGCTGCCTCGAACATGGTCAGGATCTGGCCGACCTGTTCCTCGCTATGCTCTGCGCACAGCGAACAGCGCAGCAGCGTCATGCCTGCAGGCGTTGCCGGCGGCCGCGCGAGATTGACGTACAGCCCTTCCTTCAAAAGCGCTTCCCACATTCCCGCACCACGCTCCAGGTCGGGCATGATGACGGCGATGATCGCGCTTTCCGGCTCCTCGGTGCCAAGCGTGAAGCCCAGGTCCTTGAGCCCCTTGTGAAGGCGCTTGGAGTTCGCCCACAGATGCTCGCGCTTGTCGCCAGCATCCATCAGCTTGCGGATCGAAGTCGTCGCCGTCGCCACCACGCTGGGGGGAAGCGAGGCGGTGAACACATAGGGCCGGCAAACGAGGCGCATGATCTCGAACTTCGGGTGGTTCGAAACGCAGAAGCCGCCAACCGTGCCGACCGACTTGGAGAAAGTGCCGATCACGAAATCGACATCGTCGAGCACGCCCTGATCCTCGGCCACGCCGCGGCCGTTGGGACCGATGAATCCCATCGAATGCGCTTCGTCGACCAGGATCATCGCGTCGTATTTCTTGGCGATGGCGATCATTTCCTTCAGCGGGGCGATATCGCCCAGCATGGAATAGACGCCTTCCAGCACGACAAGCTTGCCCGCGCCTTCGGGAATGCGGCGCAGACGCTTTTCCATCGCCTCGAGATCATTGTGCTTGAACGGCACGACCTCCGCATTGCCCAGCGCGCAGCCATCCCAGATGGAGGCGTGGCTGTCGATGTCGAGGACGATGTAATCGCCCTTGCCCGCGATGGTGGAGATGATGCCGAGATTGGCCTGGTAGCCGGTCGAGAAGACCATGGCATGATCCATGCCGTAGAATTCGCACAGCGCCTTTTCGGTTTCCTTGTGACCGACATAGGTGCCGTTCAGCACGCGGCTGCCGGTGGTGCCCGACCCGAAATCAGCGAGCGCGGCCTGACCCGAGGCGATCACGTCGGGGTCGAAGGTCATGCCCATGTAATTGTAGGTGCCCAGCAGGATCGTCTCGCGACCGTTGCAGATCGCGGTAACGGGGGAGAGCACCCTCTCCATGACGAGGCCGAACGGGTCCTCGAACCCGGAGCCCAAGAGATCCTCGCGCTGCTTGATCAGGGGATCGAATTTGGAGAACAGGTCCTTCGAACCTTCGGCGGTCTCGGGCAGGCTCTCGGGCTTGTCGGGCTGGCTGATCGCGTCGCTCATCTGTTTCAGCCGCGCAGTTTCGTCACGGCATCGATCAGCTGGCCGTAATTCTCGATCTCGGCCTGCTGGTTCATCGTGATGATGATGTCGAACTCGTCCTCGATCGCGGCGACGAAATCCATCACCGTCAGGCTGTCCCATTCGAGATCGCCTGCAAAGGTCGTGTCCTCGGTGACGGTGACGCCCTTCTTGTTGAAGGGTTCGATCAGCGCATCGATGCGGCTTTTGGTTTCTTCGCGGTCCATGTGGTCCTGCCAGTGGCGTGAGTTTCTATTGGCCACGTGGCAAAGACGTAGCGAAGGCCCGTGTCAAGCACTGCCGCAGGTCGTGCCTGGTATCAGGAGGCGGAAAATCGCCGGATCGCAGCGATTTGGCGGTCAGGCCGCAGCGCGTTTGTCCACCAGCGAATTCACCGCGTTCATGAAGCCGTTGATCGAAACGGGCTTTGACAGATAGCCATGGGCACCCGCCGCACGGATGCGTTCCTCATCTCCCTTGCCGGCATAGGCGGTCACCGCCAGTACCGGAACCGAGGCGAGCCGCTCATCGAGTTTTAGCGATTCGATTAGCGAGATGCCCGAGATATTGGGAAGCTGGATATCCATGATGATGAGGTGCGGTTCAAAGGCCAGCGCCTCTTCGATGGCGGCAAGTCCGTCGGCAACGGGCTGCACGGCAAAGCCATGCGCCTTGAGGAGGTCGCAGAAGAGCTTCCTATTCAGATCGTTGTCTTCGACAACGAGAACCCGTAATTCCACGGCTAACCCCCTAGCGGATCGACGAAATGAGTGCGATGCGCGACCAAACGTGTAGGAGGTCGAGCCGCGCTCGACAACAGTGTTTATGGATTCTGAACGGCCCGATGCAGCGACTGTTGCGCTCATGGCACTTTCATGGGTGCTGAGCGACGACGACAGGGCGCAGCGCCTGCTCTCGCTTACGGGGATGGATCCCGATCATCTGCGCTTCGCTCTCAGCGATCCGTCCGTTCTCGGATCGGTTCTCGATTTCCTCGCGAATCACGAGGGCGATCTGATGGCGGCATCCGAAGCGCTCAGCCTATCGCCCGAATCGATCATCGCGGCGCGCAACGTGCTGGCCCCGCCCGACTACGAGATGTAAGGGGGCGCCAATGGCTGACACGATTTCCGATTCCGCCCCTGTTTCCACCACCCGTCCGCTGGTCATCACCGATTGCGACGAAGTGCTGTTGCGCATGGTGGTCCATTTCCGCGAATGGCTGGCCGAGGACCATGCGATCGACATGAGCGTCGAGCATGGTTTCGCCGAAGCGCTGCGCCACCGCGACGGCACGGTCCTAGAACCCGATGAGGTGTGGGAGAAGCTGGGCGCCTTCTTTGACGACGAGATGCACCGGCAGGACGAAGTGCCCGGCGCCATTGACGCGATCCGCACGCTGGCCGGACATGCCGAGGTTGTCGTGCTGACCAATCTCATGGATTTCCGGCGCGAAGACCGCATGCGCCAGCTCGCGCAGTTCGGCATCGACATTCCGGTCTATACGAACCAGGGGCCCAAGGGTCCGGCCCTGCGCCGTATCCTCGATGAGCGCGGCAGCGATGCGGCGGGCAATCCGCGCCCTGCCTTTTTTATCGACGATCTCGCCGTGCATCACGCCTCGGTCGCGCAATGCGCGCCCGATGTCATCCGCCTGCATCTGGTGGGTGAACCGGCGGTCGCACCGCATGTCGATTGCGCGTTCAAGGCGGGCGACGCACATGCCCGCATCGACGATTGGCAGCAGGCCCTCCCGTGGCTGCTGGATAGGATCAAGGAGTTTTCATGAGAGCGAAGAGCATCGACAAGCGGCTGGCGGAGCTGGGAATCAAGCTTCCCGAACCGGCGGCGCCCGTGGCCAGCTATGTCGCGGCGGTTGAACATGGCGGGCTGCTGCATGTTTCGGGCCAGCTTCCCTTCATCGATGGCCAGCTGGTCAAGGGGCGGCTGGGCGAAAGCGTGACATTGGATGAAGGCGTTGCCGCTGCGCGCGCATGCGGCATCATGATCCTGGCCCAGGCGAAAGCGGCGCTCGGTTCGCTCGACCGGGTGGAGCGGGTGCTGAAGCTGGGCGGTTTCGTCAATTCAACCGGCGATTTCATTGACCAGCCCAAGGTCGTGAACGGCGCATCCGACCTGATGATGGAAGTCTTCGGCGACATGGGCCGCCATGCCCGCAGCGCGGTCGGCGTGCCGATCCTGCCGCTGGGCGTTCCGGTCGAGGTCGACGCCATCATCGCGGTGAAGCCGGAGTAAGCCTTGCGGCCGGCGTCCTCCGCTTGGCTGAGCGATTGGGTCTATGCTCATCGCGGCCTGCATGCGCCCGATGGCTGGCTTGAAAACTCGCTGCCCGCGGCTCAGGCCGCAATGGCGCGGGGCCTTGGCGTCGAATGCGATGTGCAACTTAGCCGCGATGGCGAGGCGATGGTCTTCCATGACTGGACGCTGGACCGCCTGACCGGCGAAGACGGTCCGGTACGCAAGCGCAGTGCGAAGGAACTGGGCCAGATCGCCCTGAACCGTGACAGCGGTGCCATCGCGCGGCTGGATGAATTGCTAAACCTGATCGCGGGTCGCGTGCCCCTGCTGGTCGAGGTGAAGTCGCGCCCTGATGTCGACTGGCTACCGCTGGCACGCGCCACGGCGCGCGCGGTTCGCAGCTATCGCGGACCGGTCGCTTTGATGAGCTTCGACCCGCGCCCGATGCGCTGGCTGCAGGCCCGCGTGCCGCATTCGCCTATCGGCCTCGTGAACGGTCGCCGCGAATTTCGGGCATCTGGCTTGGCCGGGCAATTCGGCGCGCAGCGGGCCCTTGCGATTTCGCGGCTGGATCCCGATTTTCTGGCCTGTGATCTCAATGACCTCCCCGATCCGCTTGTCGCCCGTTACCGGCGCGAAGGGCTTGCCGTGCTGGGCTGGACCGCGCGTAGCACGCGTCTTGCCGCCCGTGCGGCGCGCTTCTGCGATGCGCCCATCGCCGAAGGAGAAGGGCTGAGGTGAGCGAAGGCGATCTCGCCATCCGGCTGGCGGGTGCCGTCGGCGCCATCGATGAAAGCGAGTGGGACGCGCTCGAGCCCGGCGGCAATCCGTTTACAAGCCACCGTTTCCTGCAACTGCTCGAAGAATCGGGCAGCGTCGGTCCCGGCACGGGCTGGGCGCCCGCGCCACTGGTGCTGGGTGATGGCGTCACGCCGATCCGGGCGGCACTGCCTGCCTATCTGAAATCGCATAGCCAGGGCGAATATGTTTTCGATCACGCCTGGGCCGATGCTTGGCATAGGGCGGGGGGCAGCTATTACCCCAAGCTGCAGATCTCGGTTCCCTTCACCCCGGCGACCGGCCCGCGTGTCCTGGCGGCCTGCGAGGACGATGCCCGGCTGATGCTACGCGGAGCCGAGGCGCTGGTGACGAGCGAGGACCTCTCTAGCGCCCATGCGACCTTTATCGCGCCAGAACAATTGCACCTGTTCGAAGAGGCGGGCTGGCTGATCCGTGAGGATATCCAGTTTCACTGGTCGAACGATGGTTTTCAGGATTTCGACGCCTTCCTCGCCACGCTCGCCTCCCGCAAGCGCAAGGCGATCCGCAAGGAACGCGCCCGCGCCGTCGAAGGCCTGCGGATCGAAAAGCTTTCCGGCGATGGCTTGCGACCTGAACATTGGGATGCGTTCTGGATGTTCTATCAGGATACGGGCGCGCGCAAATGGGGCCAGCCATATCTCACCCGTGAAGCTTTCGACCTTATGGGTCAGCGCATGGCAGAAGAGATCGTGCTGATCCTAGCCTACGAAGATGACGCCTACGAAGACGACATGCCGGTGGCAGGCGCCCTGAATTTTGCTGGACCGGAAGCTCTGTACGGCCGCTATTGGGGTACCGTGATCGACAAGCCGTTCCTGCATTTCGAGCTGTGTTATTATCAGGCCATCGATGTCGCCATCGAGCGCGGTCTGAAACGGGTGGAGGCTGGCGCGCAAGGCTCGCACAAGCTGGCGCGCGGATATGAGCCGGTCGCCACCCATTCGGCCCATTTCATCCCGCATGATGGTTTCCGCGCCGCCGTGGCCGATTATCTCGTGCACGAACGCCACGCGATGGGGGCAGAGCGCGAGACCTTGCGCTCGCTTGCCCCGTTCAGGCGGAGTTAGCGTTCAATGACGAGCGCGCGCTTCCTTTAGCCATGCGCGGGCACGGCGCTGCGCTTCGGCGATTTCGCGCGCGCTCATCTCCTCGGCGACCTCGGCGCGGCAGTTCGATGCATCCTCATGGCCGCGTGCGGCGGCGAGGTTGAACCATTTATGCGCTTCGATCATGTCGCAGCCGATGCCATGGCTGCCGGTCGAGAAGGCGCAGCCGAGCGAAAAGAGCGCGTCGTCGTCACCACGTGCAGCCAGATCTCCGTAAGTATTTAAGAAATCGGTGTTCTTTGCCTGCGTGCGGGCAAATGCCATCGCCCGGTCCAGCGCATCATGATCGAGGTAACCCATCACTCTAAACCCCCTGTGAAGCGCCTTCCCCCTTTGGCGGCGCGAGGGAAAGCCTCGCTCACAATGGTCAACAAGCCGTTAATGATAGTTGCGCAAAGTCAATGCGAAGCGACAAACCTGGAACGATCACTTTGTTCGGCATAGCTTAATCTGTGCATGGTATTACTGAAATTCGAGAGATGCGCTTGTGCCCGAATCGCCACCGATCTATAGGGCCGCGCGTGTGGGGATCGAATTTGGGGGTCGCCGGTCGGATCATCGGCTCCCTCACGGAGAAAATGGATGGCGACAAGCTTGAGCGTTTCGGCGGGTAACTTCGACGATCTTGCGGCAGCCCGCAACGCAATGACGGGGGATTACGTTCCAAGTGCGGACGAGCCTTACATGGGCCCGGAGCAGCTGGAATTCTTTCGCAACCTTCTGGTCGAATGGAAGCAATCGATACTCGATATCTCGGCAGGCACGCTGCAGAACCTGCAGGATGGCCCGATCCGTGAGCCCGATCTCAACGATCGCGCATCGAGCGAAACCGACTGGGGCATCGAACTTCGCACCCGTGACCGTCAGCGCAAGCTGATCTCGAAGATCGATTCGGCGCTGCGCCGCATCGACGAGGGCGAATACGGCTATTGCGAAGTCACCGGCGAACCGATCGGCCTTGGCCGCCTGATTGCCCGTCCGATCGCGACCATGACCGTGGAGGCCCAGGAGGCCCACGAGCGTCGCGAGAAGATTTCGCGCGACGACTGACGTCTTTTTTCGAAAGCGATGGCGCCGGGCCTTTTCGGGTCCGGCACCCTCATGCGTTAACCATATCCCCTTATGTCCCGATGCGGCACAGCAAGTTGCCGTTGGGGATAGTCCGAATGCGCTTTAGACTTTCTTAGCTCTCTTTCTTTAGTGAGGTCATATCGCCGCGGACAGAAGAGCATCTCTGTTCGTGAACGGATACGCTGTCCCCAGGGAAACGCGCGATGATCGACCGCCACGAAAACCGCAGGCATGGCCGCGACTCGCTGTTCCTCGTCGCAGAGATGCGACTGGAGCGCGATGGCGCTCCTTTTGAGGTAAAGCTCCGTAATATCTCGGATTCGGGTGTCATGGCCGAAGGGGCCATGCGCGTTTCGCGTGGCACGCGGGTCTATGTCGACCTGCGCAATGTCGGCCTGGTCGGTGGCCAGGTCGCCTGGGCGGCTGGTGACCGTTGCGGCATCGCTTTCGACGAACCGATTCGCGCAGCCAACGTCCAGTTTCCGGTCGCCGATGTCGATCTTCCCGAAAGCGAGGACGAAAAAAACGACGTCTCCGCATCGTCCCGCGACAGCGAAGACTGAAGTTTCACAACCTTCAAACCCATGCTGACCTTGTCTCTGCCGCTTGCTAGACAGGCGGTATGAGGACTCTCCTTACCCTGCTTGCCGCATGTGCCGGCCTCGCTGTCTCGGGTTGCGGCAGCGACAATGGCGCAGCCGTCGATGTCGTGCTGATCGGTGATGCCGGAAAGGCGCAATCCGATGACATGCCGCTGGAGCAGGCGGCCGCTATCCTGCGCGCAGCCACGCACGAAGGGCTCGTCTCGTTCGACGCCGAGGGGCGCATCTCTCCCGGCTTGGCGGAAAGCTGGATCGTGACGGACGACGGCCTGAGCTATATTTTCCGCCTGCGCGAGATGGGCGACGCAGAAGGGGAGGCGATTCTGGCGTCCGACGTGCGCAAGGCGCTGGACGAACGCATTGCCCGGCAGGACGGACAGGCGCTGGGCCTCGACCTTGGCCTCATCGAAGCGATCCATGCCCGGACCCGCCGCGTGATAGAGGTGCGCCTGACCCAGCCGGTCCCCGAATTTCTCAACCTGCTTGCAGGGCCCGAACTCGCGCTCGACACGGAGGGCCAGCCCGATGCCATGCGGATAGAGGCCGATGGCGATGCCTTCTCGCTGCTGCCGCCGATGGTCGCGGCCGACAATATGACCAGCCCTTGGCTCGGGGCAGAAGCGCTCGAAATCAGGATCGATCCGCCGAAACAGGCCGTCGATCTGTTTCAGTCGGGCGGTGCCCAGATCCTGCTCGGCGGCGGTATAGACGCGCTGCCGCATGTGCAGAAGGGCGGCCTTTTGCGCGGTGCAATCCGGCTCGATCCGGTGCTGGGCCTTTTCGGACTGGGCGTGGCGCGGCACGAGGTCGGTTTCCTGTCGAACCCCGAAAACCGCGAGGCGGTTGCCATGGCGATCAATCGCGGGGAGCTGATCGAACCCTTCAATGTCGGCGGCTGGGTGCCCACGACCCATATCGTCCCGACCGCACTGCCCGATAGCCGGGCGCCGACCGACAGGCGCTGGAGCGGGCTATCGATGGAGGAGCGGCAAAACGTGGCAAGGGCGCGGGTACAGGCGTGGATATCTGCCAATGACGCCATTCCTGCGCTGACAATCGACCTTCCGCCGGGGCGGGGCGGGGATGTCCTGCTGGCTCAGCTGCAGCGTGACCTTGCGGCGATCGGCCTTTCGCTCGAAAGGGCTGGCGAAGCCGATGAATCGGATTTCTGGCTGATCGACGAGGTTGCGCGCTATCGCATGGCGCGCTGGTATCTCAATCGGCTCAACTGCTCTGTCACGCGTGCTGCCTGCAGCGAGGAAGGTGATGCCTTCGTACGCGCGGCCAATACCGAAGCCGACGATGCACGGCGCCGCGCATTGATGGCGCAGGCCGAAAGGCTGATCGAGGAGGCAGGAGGTTATATTCCGCTGGGTCCGCCGATCCGTTTTTCGCTCGTGCGCGGCTCCATCGATCGCTTCGCGGTGAACCCGCTGGGCGTGCATCCCTTGTCTCAGCTCGCTCTTGACCCCACCTAGGGGGCATGATGGATGAGGACAGGATGCGCGAACAGGCGCGTTTCGACAGTCAGATGGTCGGGCTTGGCACCGACCCCCGGTCGATCCGTCAGCGGGTCGAAATGCTGGAACAGGTGCTGGAGCGCAGCTTCCGCATTCCCGGTATCAATTATGCCGTGGGCCTTGATGCCGTCGCGGGTCTGATCCCGGTCCTTGGCGATATCATGACGGCGGCCATGGGCGCCTATATCGTATGGGAAGCGCGCAATCTGGGCCTGCCGAAATGGCAGCTCTGGCGCATGGGCGCGAATGTCGCTGTCGATACGGCCATTGGCGCAGTGCCGGTTGTGGGCGATGCCTTCGACCTGCTGTTCCGGTCAAATACGAAAAACCTGCGCATCATTCGCAAGCATCTCGACAAGCATCACCCGGAAACGCGGGTCATCGACCAGTAATCAAAGGTCGCCAGCGTTCAGAAATCGATCGCGATCCCGTCCTTTTCCCAGTCGCCATAGCGGGTGGGGTCGGGGCGTTCGGCGTCCTCATGCCGGGATCCCTGACCCGGCTTGGGCGCGGGTTCGCTGGTCCAGTGAGCGGGCTTCTTGAACTCTTCGGGGCGTTGCGTTGCGCGTTTGATCATGGATGCAAGATGGCGCGACTGGCGCCGCTGTTCAAGTTTGGCTAGGCGGTGCGCCTCAACTTCCGCACTTCAGGAACCCCAGTGAGCGACATTTCCGGTCTCCCCGCGCGCAAGGCCGCGCTCCAGATCCTCGACGCGGTGACGCGCCGGGGTGAAACGCTCGATATTGCGATGCCGCGTGCGGTGGGCCGCATGCGCGGTGCCGATGCGGCGCTGGCGCGCGCCATCTCGGCTGAGGTGCTGCGCTGGATGGTCGATCTCGATACGCTGATCGACAGCGCCACGCGCCAGCGGCTGCCCGATGATGCCAAGGCGCGTATGGTCCTGCGCATCATGCTGGTGCAGGCATTGCGGCTGGAAACTCCGGGCCATGCCGTGGTCGCGACCGGCCTGCCCTTGCTGGCGGGCGGTCCGCGTCGGCTGGCGCATGGCGTGTTCTCGGCGCTGATGCGGAAGAATGCCAAGCTGCCCGAGGCTCCTACCCTGCCTGAAAACGTGGCCAGCCGCTGGCAGGCCGCCTGGCCCGATCGGGTGGACGCGATCGCCGCAGCCCTCGCGTCGCCGCCGCCGCTGGACCTGTCGCTGCGCGAGCCGGCGGAGATCGAGAATTGGGCGCAGCGTCTCGATGCCGCCAAGGCCGGTCCTGCAACCTTGCGCCTCCCGCGCGGTCACGCGGTTGAAGGGCTGGACGGTTTCGAAGAGGGAGCATGGTGGGTGCAAGATCTCGCCGCCTCGCTCCCAGCGTCTTTGCTGGGCGAGGGGCAGGGGCGCGAGGCGCTGGACCTGTGTGCCGCGCCCGGAGGCAAGACGTTGCAGCTTGCCGCTGCGGGCTGGGATGTCACCGCTCTCGATATTTCGGACCGGCGGCTGAAGCTGCTGAAGGAGAATCTGAAGCGGACCGGGCTGAAGGCCCGCAGTGTTACCGCCGATGCGCTCAAATGGGAGCCGGACCAGAAATTCGATGCAATTCTGCTGGATGCGCCATGCACGGCAACCGGGACCTGCCGCCGCCACCCTGATGTACTGCATCGCATCTTTCCGGCCCAGATTGGCGAACTGGCTGAATTGCAGCGAGCGCTGATTGAACGCGCCGCCACATGGCTGAAGCCCAATGGCCAGCTGGTCTATGCTGTCTGTTCGCTGGAGTCCGAGGAAGGCGAAGAGCAGGCACTCTGGGCCACGCAGTCGCTCGATCTGGAGCTTGTCCCGGTGAAGGCCGAGGAATTGCCCGAGAGCGTGAGCCCCACCGCAGAAGGCTGGCTGCGTACCGATCCCGGCATGCTGGCAGACAGCGGCGGGATGGACGGCTTTTTCGCCGCCCGTTTTACCCGCCGCTGATCCTGTCTATTCGGCCGGTGTCTTTGACCGATTGGCAAAGCTCTTGCGGAGTTTCGCCAGCTTGGGTGGAATGACGGCAAGGCAGTAGGGGTTACGCTGCCCGTCGCCTTCCCAATATTCCTGGTGGTAGTCCTCTGCCGGATACCACTGGGTCGGTTCCTCGATGGTCGTCACCACCGGCAGGTCGCGCTCGTCCTTGGCACGGCGGATGGCGGCCTCGGCCCCTGCCAGCTGCGCTTCGTTCAGCGGAAAGATCGCGCTGCGATACTGGGTGCCGATGTCATTGCCCTGACGGTTCAGCTGGGTCGGATCATGCGTCCCCATGAACACGTCGAGCACGTCGGCATAGCTGATGACATCGGTATCGAATGTTACGCGGATCGCCTCGGCATGGCCGGTTTCGCCGCTGCACACCTGCTTATAGGTCGGGTTTTCGACCGTGCCGCCGATATAGCCGCTTTCAACCTCGCTCACGCCGATGACATCGCGGAACACCGCTTCGGTGCACCAGAAGCATCCGCCTGCGATGATCGCCTGTTCTTCACTCATGCAAATCTCCTTGGGGCTCCAGATAGGAACGCATGCCTGCCCTTGCCAGTGCCCGCGCCGGGTCATAACTGATGGGTCATGAGCACAATCACCGTCGCCGCCCTGCAATGCGCCCTTGGATCAGAGGATGAGCAGGAGAATATCGCCAAGATCACCGGACTGGTGGAAGAGGCCGCCGGAAAGGGCGCGCAGATCATCCTGCCGCCCGAACTTTTCTCCGGCCCCTATTTCTGCCGCGAGGAGGACGAGGCCCTGTTCGCATTGGCGCGCCCGACGCATGAGCACCCCTCGGTCATCGCCATGCAGGCGCTGGCGGCAAAGCTGAAGGTCGCGATCCCGACGAGCTATTTCGAGCGTGACGGGCACCATTATTACAACACGCTGGCCATGATCGGCGCCGATGGCGATATCATGGGCACCTATCGCAAGAGCCACATACCCGACGGACCGGGATACGAGGAAAAATACTATTTCCGCCCCGGCAATACCGGTTTCAAGGTGTGGGATGTCTTCGGCACCCGCATTGGCGTCGGGGTGTGCTGGGACCAGTGGTACCCTGAATGCGCGCGCGCCATGGCGCTGATGGGCGCGGAAATGCTGTTTTACCCCACGGCCATCGGGTCGGAGCCATATGATGCCGATCTCGATACCAGCCGCATGTGGCGGCGCGCGATGATCGGGCATTCGGTATCGAACTGCATGCCGGTGATCGCGTCGAACCGTATCGGCAAGGAAGGCGAGCACCAGACCTTTTACGGGCACAGCTTCATTTCCGACGAATGGGGCGATCTGGTCGCCGAATACGGGCGTGAGGAAACGGGCGTGCTGGTCGAATCGCTCGATCTTTCCCGTGCTGCCACGCACCGGGCCGGCATGGGCTTTTTCCGCGATCGCCGTCCGCAGCTTTACGGCCGCCTGGCCGAGGATATCTGATTGGACGATCCCGGCAGCGACCATCTCTATCTGCTCGCACTTGGATCCAACATGCGTCATGTGCAGATGGGGTCGCCGAGGCAGATAATCGATACCGCTTATGCACGGCTGGATGGCGCGCCCGGGCAGGTGGTCGCGCGTTCGCGTACCCTGCGCTCTGCGCCGATCGGGCCATCACTCAGGCAATATGCCAATGGCGCATGCCTTTATCTGACGCAGCTTGAGCCGCGCGCCCTTCTCCGCGAGTTGAAATCCATCGAGAGCGAATTTGGTCGCAAATCCGGTGGCCAACGCTGGCGTGCAAGGGTGCTGGATCTCGACATCATCCTGTGGAGCGGCGGCGCTTATGCCGATAAAGCGCTTTTGATCCCGCATCCGGAATATGAGACACGCGATTTCGTCCTGCGTCCCGCAATGCAGATCGCGGGCGATTGGCGCGATCCAATCGGTGGACTTTCCATAAGACAGGCACATGCCCGCTTGACCATCCGCCGCCCCCTGCCTAGGTGACCGCATCCAAGGCACACGCCAAGGGCCCTTAGCTCAGTCGGTAGAGCAACTGACTTTTAATCAGTAGGTCGCTGGTTCGAACCCAGCAGGGCTCACCATATTTTGAAGAAAATCATGCATTTTCATGATCTTCTGGGATGGTTAGGCAAGCATTGTCGGCAAAGTTAGCCAAATTCAAGATATCCATCGAGGATTTTGCAATTTTCGCCTAATTGGCCTCTCGCGCATATCGCGCCACTTCAGCATCACTTTCATGCCCAGTGATTGCTTTCATTTGAGCGTTTGTCAGACCGGTTTCGGCCATTCTGCGGACCGCGGCCTTTCGCAAGCCATGCAAGGACAGGCCGGGCCTAAACACCTGCTTTTTTGGACTGATCTGCAAACCAGTTGCCAAAGCTCTCAGTTGTGTATCCAAAGCCTCTGGTCGACTTAATGAAAGGTCCGTTGCCGCTATAGGTGGATGCTATGGACTCGGCTAATTTAGTGTGCATCGGTATTAGTAGAGGTTTATCTGTTTTTTTTTGGCGAAACCAAATAGATCCTTGGCGGGTTACGTTAGGTCCGAGCTTTATTAAATCACCTCTTCGCGGAGAGGTGTATATCGCTAGGTCGAACGCAAGTCGAGCTCGTGTTCCTACCGTGTGAACACTCTCAAATTGTTTGATATCGGACTCCTGCCACGTCAGTTGGCGAGCACCGTGATACGCACAACCCGCATATATGGCGTTCTTTTCACAAGATCAGTTGGAAGCGATCGCCGGCGCGCTTGGCGACACTGCAGAAGGCCTGACCGGGCCAGAGATCGAGCACCTGCTTGCGTCATGCAAGATTGCCGATCCGGGGCCGATGACGAAGCGCGTCCGTATCTAACGCCTTCGCGGAATGCCAGAACACCAAACGCAACCGCACAAACATCCTTGAGTTCATCCGGCTCGCCATGAAGCTGGCGCGTTACGGCCGCGAGCCGCACCGCTATGAGCCTATTCGGGCTCGCCTAAACCTGGCGTTGGCATTCGCAGGACTTGTGGTCGATGAGTCCGGCGAGTTGAAATCTGCGGATGTCGCTCAGACCTTGCCCGATGCTCAACGGCGCGCTCGCAATTTGCGAGCGGACCTTGAAGGTCGCGGTGTGCATCCTGACGTCCTGAAGTTCTGCCGCGCCGAGCTTCTCGCCGACAATTACTTCCATGCGGTGCAAGAAGCGGTCAGAAGCGTCGCTGACAAGATGCGGTCGCAGACGGGGCTTTCCGACATCGGCGCGACGTTCGTCGATCGGACCCTGGCCGGCAGTCCGCCAATGCTTGCGATCAACCCGCTATCCACCGCAAGCCAGCGAAGCGAGCAACGCGGGTTCGCAAATCTCGTCCGCGGCACCTTCGGCATGTTCCGAAATCCCACTGCGCATGGGGCGCGCATCCATTGGGCGATGTTCAAAGAAGATGCCGAAGACCTTCTCACAATCGTATCGCTCATCCACCGCCGGCTCGATGCCGCCCATATCCAAAGCTGATTCCAAACCTTTATGCGGAAGCCGAAACGGCGCGAAACGCGCCTCCGTTTCGGCTTCCGCGCATAGGGCTTAACCTTCGTCAATTGCCGGATTTCCATCGATCTGCACCAGCTTCGTGCCGGGACATGTAATCTATTTCGAACGTCCGCTTGATCGGATCGACCAGAGCGGTTGTCCGTTTGGCCGGTTCAGATTTTCCAGACGCCGTCGATCAGCCTGATTGCACCGTCTGGCCCTTGGCCCGCCAAACACGCGGGTAGAAGTTCAGGCGGCAGATCCTGATAGCAGACCGGACGCAGGAAACGTTCGATGGCCAGCGTGCCGACCGATGTGGATTTCGGGTCGGAAGTCGCCGGATAAGGGCCGCCATGAACCATCGAATGGGATACTTCGACACCTGTCGGCCATCCATTGGCTATGACGCGCCCTGCCTTTTTCTCAAGGACGGGCAGCAATTTGCCCGCCATGCCGTAATCGGCTTCGTCCATGTGCAAAGCTGCCGTCAACTGGCCTTCCAGGCCTGCAAGAAGGCTTTGCAATTGGTCGAGGTCGTCGCATTCGACGATGATCGACGAGGCGCCGAAGTTTTCCTCTCCCAGCGATGGGTTCTTCATGAACTCGGCAGCGCTTGTGCGGAAAATGGCAGCGCTGGATTGGCATTCATTGGAAGGCGCTACACCCTCGCCAAGAAGGGTGACGTTCGTTTCGGCGGACAGCTCAGCCTTGCCCGCGCCAAATTGCTGGCGAATTCCGTGTGTCAGCATGACCTGGGGCGCGGCCTTGTGAATCGCGTCACCGACTGCCTCGGCAAAATTCTCCAATGCCTCACCCTGCATGGCAAGGACCAGGCCGGGGTTGGTGCAGAACTGGCCGGCGCCCATCGTCACGCTTCCGACATAGGCCTGTGCAAGGGCATCGCCGCGCGATTCCAGCGCGGATGGCAGCAGGATGACGGGATTGATCGCTGACATTTCCGCATAGACGGGTATGGGCTGCTTTCGCGCCGCGGCGACTTTCATCAATGCCTCTCCGCCCTTGCGCGATCCGGTGAACCCCACGGCCTGTATCCGAGGATCGCTGACAAGCGCCGTGCCCAGTTCGTGCGACGTTCCGTTCAAAAGGCTGAACATTCCTGTCGGAACGCCGGTCTTTTCTGCCGCGCGCATTATCGCGCCAGCGACAAGTTCCGATGTGCCCGGGTGGGCAGGGTGCCCTTTCGCGACCACCGGGCAACCTGCTGCAAGTGCGGATGCCGTATCTCCGCCCGCGATCGAGAAGGCGAGGGGAAAGTTCGAAGCGCCGAACACGGCGACAGGACCCAGCGGCACCTTTCGCAGGCGCAGATCGGGCTTTGGCGGCGTACGATCTGGATCGGCATTGTCGATCCGCACGCCTTGCCATGCGCCATCGCGTACCACCTGTGCGAAAAGGCGAAGCTGGCCAACGGTGCGTCCGCGCTCTCCTGTCAGCCTTGCTTCCGGCAGGCCGGTTTCCGCGCAGGCCCGCTCCGTCAGCGTGTCGCCCAGCGAGTCGATTTCATCGGCCATCGCTTCCAGGAACCGGGCGCGCTTCTCCAGGGGCAGGTTCGAATAGATTGCGTAAGCGGCCTCGGCTGCTTCGCATGCCGCATCCACGTCAGCAGGTTCTGCAATGGCGAAGCCGGGTTCCGGGATGGCCTTGTCCGTCGAGGGATCGAGCGCCTGGAAACGTTCGTCGGAACTGCGACGCTGTCCGGCGATGAACAGGTTTCCGGTGAGTGTCATGATTGTCTTTCCGTTTGAATGGTTGCCGGTCATGCGGCGGCGACTGCGTGCCGCTTGCGAATTGACCGATAGAGTTCGCGAATGCCGAATTCCCATGCGGGGGCATCGCAGGAATGGACGACCTCGTTCGTCAAGGTGCCCAGTTTCGGGCTATGAATGTGGACTTTGTCGCCGACCTTGTGGGTGAAGCCGCGCCCTGGCTCGTCTCGATCCTGAACTGGTGCAAACAGCGTACCCAGCATCAGGGCGAAGCCATCGGGGTAATGGTGTTCGGACAGGGTCTGCTGCACCAGTTCCAGCGGATCGCGGCTGATCTGATTCATCGAGCTATGGCCTTCAAGCAGATAGCCTTCAGGCCCTTCGATCCGCAGGTCGAGTTCTGCCGACCGCACGTCTTCGATGCCGAAGCTGCTGTCGAAAAGGCGGATGAAGGGGCCAAGCGCGCAGGCGGCGTTATTGTCCTTTGCCTTGCCCAAGAGCAGCGCGCTGCGCCCTTCGAAATCGCGCAGGTTCACATCATTGCCCAGCATCGCGCCAACAACAGCGCCCGACGCGTTGATGGCCAGCACCACTTCGGGTTCCGGGTTGTTCCAGGTGGAATCCGAGCGGATGCCCACGGCCGCGCCCCAACCGACAGTGGAGAGAACCGGCGCCTTGGTAAACACTTCGGCATCGGGGCCGATCGCGACTTCGAGATATTGGGACCACATGCCTGCATCGATCAAAGCGGCCTTCAATTCGGCTGCATTGTCGCTGCCCGGGACCACGTTGCGAATGCCGCTGCCGACCCGGTGTTCGAGTTCTGCCCGAATGGCTGCCGCATGGTCGGCACTGCCCCGCGCGCGCTCCTCAATCACGCGTTCGATGGCCGAGACCGCGAAGGTCACGCCGCATGCTTTCACGCATTGCAGGTCTATCGGCGACAATAATGCGTAATCACCTTCGCCGACGGTCAGTTCGTCGACGCCGCAGATGTCGTCGCCTTGGACACTGGCGGGATCGTTCAGGTCCAGCAGATCGGCGACCGTATCCACGGCCCGCGATACATCAAGGACCCGGCCGCCGCGCACGATCACGGGGCGCGGATCGCCTTCAAACATGACGCGACCTGCCAGCAGGGCGTATTCATGGTCGGCAGGCAGCGCCGACGGCGTAAAACGCTTTACCATTGCATTCTCTCCTTATGGCCTGCGGGGGGCGTCATGCGGCGACCCGCTCGGCATCAAGCTGTTCAAGAGACTTGCCTTCGTTGCGCGGGGCCCAAATGAAACCGATGACGCCGCTGATCGAGAGGAAGCCCACAAGGATCCAGGCCAGCGCGGTGAAACCGGTTGCGGTCAGGAAGGGAACGAAGAAGCTGAAGACGCCAAGAGCGACACGCACCACGGCGAACATCACGCCCTGTGCCGTGCTTCTCAGCAGGGTGGGGAACATCTCCGAACTCCAGAGCTGGAAGAAGCATTGCGCCCCGAAGCCCTGGCCGAATGCCATCAGGAAAACATGCGCCAGCGCCACCGGCAATGTCAGCGGAAAGATCGCCAGCAGCGACATGCCGATGACCTGCAAAAGCGCGGAAAATCCGAAGAGCATGCGCTGGTTCAGCTTGTCCGCGTATTTCATGAAAACAAAATAGATCGACGCCATCCCGATCAGGAAGCTGAGCGCCTGAATCGCGACCGACATCGCCTGCGACTGGTTGCCGACGGTGCGCAATATGTAGGGAAAGAAGAACCCGTTCGTTCCGGCCCACAGGTTCCAGAACAGATACATGCCGGCCAGAAACGCCATCGAACCGATATGCTGACGCGTGAACAGATCGCGCCAGCGTCCCAGCTTGAATGGTGCGTTTTCATCCGGCTTGGACGTCTGCGCTTGAAGCCAGCGTTTCGATTCCTTCATGCGGGACCGCAGGAATGTCAGCGCAAGCGCCAAAACGGCAAGATGGGCAAAAACCAGTCTGGCGGCCAGCAAGCCCAGCGGTTCGAGCACCAGGAACATCAAGAGCACGACAACTGGCCCAAGATACCAGAGCACCTGCGCAACCCCGCTGTGCTGCCCGCGCTTCTTGTCGGGAGCCATTTCGGCGATAAGCGACCATGATGCGGGAATATCCGCGCCGACCGCCAGCCCGACCAGAAAGAAGCCCAGCACGATCATCCAGGCGTTCATCGCGAACACCAGCCACATCATGCCGAATGCATAGAACAGCATGTCGTACTGGTAGATCTTCTTGCGTCCCAGCTTGTCGCACAGCCGTCCGCCGATCAGGGCGCCGATACCGGCGGCAATGGCATTGGGCCCGAACGCCCCGATCAGACCGACCAGGTTGGTGGAAAGCCTGTAGGTTTCTACCCAAAGAGCCAGTGCCGCCGATCCGGCAACGATCGAACCTGCGTCGATATAGTTGGCCAACCCGGCAAGGATGGTGTTCTTCCAATCCTCTCTGTCGGAAGGACTGCGTTCCGGGCCAGAGGCCAATTCGCCATCGGCTTTCATTGTTCTTTTCCAATCCCTTGCGACGCGCCGGCTCGATGCTGTCCAGCGTCTTTTTTCGTGCAAAAGTTCATGCCGCGACCGACCCAAGGGGCCCGTTCTGTGATGCGGCTTCGGTTACTTGCGCGATCGCCTCTTTCCATCTGCGGCGCGCATGCTCGCGGTCGCATCCGTCGATTTGCGGCGTGAATTGTTGTGCTGGTGGCGGGTTGACCGATTGAACAATGCCGATCGCCTGGGCCGCCATGAGCGCCACGCCAAGCGCACTGCTTTCGGCCTGCTGCGGCTGGACGATTATTTTGCCGCTCAAGTCCGCCAATATCTGCGCCAAGAGAGAGTTCTGTGCTCCGCCGCCGTCAATGGTGACGGATGGGAATGGGTGACCCAGATCACCCTCCATCGCTTCGATCACGTCGCAGATCTGATGTGCTATCGCTTCCAGCGTGGCGCGCGCCAGATGGGCGGGACGCGTTGCCAAGCTCATGCCGGCGATAGTGCCGCGGGCATCGGTCCGCCAATGGGGTGCGCCAAGCCCAGCGAGAGCGGGCACGAAGATAACCCCCTCGCTGTCTGAAACCTGTCCGGCCAGGTCGCTAAGGGCCTTGGCATCGGGCAGGCCCATCAATTTTGCGGCAAAGGCCGCTGCATGGCCCGAGACGCTGATATTGCCTTCGAGCGCATGCTGGATGCCGCTATTTTCGCGGCTCCAAGCAATCGTGTCTGATAGGCCATGGTGTGAATTCAGGCGCGCGGGCACCGCTGCCATCAGCGAACTGCCGGTGCCAATCGTCACCTTGACTACGCCTGTCGCCAGGCAGTCATGCGCAAACAGGGCTGCGTGGCTATCGCCAAGAACCGAATGGATGGGCGTGCCTTGCCGCAGAGGAGCCAAGCCTTCTCCTGTCGCGCCGAAATAGCTGTCGGAGGGCATGGCTTGGGGCAGAATGGCAAGAGGAACGTCGAACACGTCGGCCAGTTCCTCGTCCCATTGTGCGGTGCCGATATTGAAGAGCTGCGTGCGCGATGCATTGCTGTGGTCGGTCGCGTGGACGGCTCCGCCGGTCAGGTTCCAGACCAGCCAGCTATCAACCGTTCCGAACAGGATTTCGCCTTTATCGGCGCGCTTCCGCAGCTCGGGCTCCGCATCCAGCATTCCGGCGATCTTGGCTGCGGGAAAGAGGGGGTCGATGCCAAGCCCGCTGCGCTGTGCGATGAAGGGGCCTTTTCCGGCCTTGCGCAGCCTGTCGCACCGTCCTGCCGAGCGGGTGCATTGCCATGTCACGGCAGGAGCGATGGGTTCTCCGGTGTGGCGGTTCCAGAGGATAACGGTTTCCCGCTGGTTCGATATGGCAATTGCCGCGATGTCCGCACCTGATGCCTCGCTCAGCACCTCGAGGATCAGTTCCTTGACGGTAAGCCAGATAGCGTCAGCGGATTGTTCCACCCACCCGGGGCGCGGGTAGGAAAGCGGCACGCATCGGGACCGGCAAAGGCGAATGTCGCCTTTGCCGTCGACCAGCAGAACCTTTGTGTTCGTGGTCCCCTGGTCGATCGCCAGTATGCATGGCGCCGTGTTCGCGGCCGCCGACATTCAGGCCCTTTTGCCCAGCAGTTCGCGCGCGGCAGTAGCGATGCCGGCGGCGTTAAGGCCGAATTCGTCCATGAGCCAGGATGCCGAGCCTGTCGGAACGAAGCCCGGAAAGCCCAGCACACGCATCGGCACAGGCGCGTTCTCTGCGCAGAATTCCGCTACTGCCCCGCCCAGACCACCTTGTTTCAACCCTTCTTCCACGGTCACGATGGCGCCCGTCTTGGCGGCGTCTGCCAGCATGGCCGTGTCGATGGGCGAAACGGTGGCCATGTTGATCACGCGGGCACCAACCCCCTCTGACGCGAGGGCTTTCGCCGCCTTGATCGCGCGATGGACCATCGTGCCATTGGCGATGATCGCAACGTCGCCGCCTTCATGCAGGATCTCACTCTTGCCGATCTCAAAGTGCGGGTTGGACCGTTCCAGTGCAGGAACAGGCATTCGGCTGAGGCGGATGTAGACGGGCCCCTCATGGGCAGTCGCGGCGCGGATCGCCTGCTCCGTCTCCCATGGGTCGGACGGAACGATGACGGTCATGCCGTCGATGGCGCGCAGCCAGGCCACATCCTCGATGCTGTGATGGGTCGCGCCCAATTCGCCATAGGCAACGCCCGACGAAATGCCGCACAGCTTCACATTGGCCCTGCTGTAGGCGCAATCGGCCTTGATCTGCTCCATCGCTCGGGCCGTCAGGAAGCAGGAGGCGCCGCTCACGAAGGGAACCTTGCCGCCGTTGGCGAGGCCAGCGCCGACGCCGACCATGTTCTGTTCGGCAATGCCGACATTGATAAGGCGGTGGGGGAACCGGTCGCGGAACTTGCCCAGCTTGGACGAGCCGACGGAATCGTTCACGACCGCGACGATCCGTTCGTCCGTGGCTGCCATTTCCTCGACCGTGCGGACATAGGCCTCGCGGCAATCGAACATCGCCGTGTCGGGTTTCGTCACGGCTCCCATCACGCCATCTCCGCTTCGAGTTCGGCAAGCGCCTGTGCGTATTGTTCCGGATTGGGGACGCCGTGGTGCCAGCCAGCCTGGTTTTCCATGAAGCTTACGCCCTTGCCCTTGCAGGTATCGGCAATGATCACGCGCGGTTTCTCACGCGGTTCGCAGGCATCATCGAAAGCGTTGAGAAGCGCGGCGTGATCGTGTCCGTCGACGCCCACCACTTCCCAGCCGAAAGCGCGCCACTTGTCGCCAAGCGGTTCCAGTCCGTTGGTATCTTCGGTTTTCGCACCTTGCTGAAGCCGGTTGCGATCGACGATCACGGTCAGCTTTCCAAGGCCGCGGTGTCCCGCGAACATGGCGGCTTCCCACATGCTGCCTTCCTGCAGTTCGCCATCGCCGGTCAGCACGAAGGTGCGGAAATCAGCTTCGTCTATCTGTCCGGCGACTGCGATCCCCACGCCAACGGGAAAGCCGTGCCCAAGGGGGCCGGTGTTCGTCTCGACGCCTGGTAGATAGGTGCGGTTGGGGTGGCCATTCAGTCGGGAACGCGGCTGGAGGTAGCTGTTCAGATCCTCTTCCGGAAACAGACCGCGCCCTGCCATCGCGGTGTAAAGCGCGCCGGTGCAGTGCCCTTTGGACATGACGAACCGGTCCCGGTCCGGTGCCATGGGGTTGGCAGCGTCAATCCTAAGCACATCGAAATAGAGCGTTGCAAGGATGTCGGTTGCGGAAAGGTCTCCGCCGGGATGCCCCTGTCCCGCATCGACAATCATCCTGAGGAACCGGCGGCGCATCCAGTTCGCGCGTTCGCGCACATGTTCGGCGCGCTGTTCGATGGTGGCGGTTGACCTTCCGTCAGGCTCAGGCATAATACATATCATGAATCGCTCTCCTGACCGCTGGATAGCGACAATGCAAACCAGTCGCAAGCATTTGCTTTCGAAAATTTTCGATCAGGTCAGAAGTCGTAAGAAATTGACATCAATTTCCAGTCATCATACGAATTTCATGAGCGCCGCCGTTTTCCGGCGGCAGGCTGCGTTTGATGTTGATGAAGGCCTTGCCAGAGATGACTTTTCGACCGATTCCTCCGTCCGGTTTTATCGCGTGCAAGCGATGAGCGGGATGGGATCACGATCGAGAATGCTGGGCGAGACGCGCCGTGCGCGGATGCTTGCCTGGCTTCAGGAAGAGGGCAGCGCGCGTGTCCGCGAACTGGCCGACGTTTTCGACGTGTCCGAAGTGACCGTCCGGCAGGACCTGGAGACACTTGAAACACAAGGCCATGTCGTGCGTGAACATGGCGGCGCCTTTCTGAAGTCCGTGCCGCAACAGGTGCGGTCGATGGCCCTTCAGAATGCAGGGCAGATGGATGCCAAGCGTCAGATCGGTGTCGCAGCGGCCGCACTCGTCACCGATGGTTCCTCGATCATTCTCGACGCCGGGTCCACCACGACCGAGGTCGCTGCCAACCTTGGCGGTCGCCGTGACATCACGCTGATAACGAACGCGCTCAACATCGCGCTCATGCTGGGTGGGCAGCCGGGCTTCGATGTTCACATGACCGGCGGCCATTTCAAGGCCCCGACCCTGTCCCTGTCGGGAGAGCGTTCGGCCGAATATCTGCGCGGCCTGTACGTCGACCGGCTGTTTCTGGCGACGGCGGCGATCGATGTCGCGGCGGGTCTGACCTATCCCGCATTGTCCGATCTGCCCGTGAAACGCGCCATGATCGAGGCGGCGAACGAAGTCGTCCTCGTGGCCGATTCCAGCAAGATCGGCGCGCGGTCCTTCACCGCTCTGGGCGGGCTCGACCTGATTGACGTGCTGGTGACTGACAAGGGCATTTCAGATGGAGATCGTGCCGCGATTGAGGCGGCGGAAGTGAAAATCATCGTGGCCTGACCAGGCAACGGCTCTCGCAAGGGCCGCCATCAGACCGACAAGAAAACAATCGGGACGAGGATTGCAGAGTGGCAAATCAGAAATTCGGCGCGGGCATCTGGCACTTCGCCACCTATGTGGATCGCTATGCGACGGACGGATATGGTCCGCCGCGTACCCTGATAGAAATGATCGACCTGGCAGGGCAGGTCGATGACCTGTCGGTTGTCGATATCAACTTCCCGTTTGCAGATCCCGCCCTGTCGTTCGACGCGGTCGGCAAGGCGCTGGACCGGAATGGCCTGTCGGTGATCGGCATCACGCCCGAGATCTATACACGACAATTCGCCAAGGGGGCTTTCACAAATCCGGATGCAGGCATTCGCCGTCTTGCGAACGAGATGTGCAACGACGCTGCCGATGCCGTCCGCCACTTCGGTGCGAAATATGTCAAACTATGGCCGGGGCAGGATGGTTGGGACTATCCTTTTCAGGTCGATCATCGCGCGCTGTGGCAGGCCAGTATGGACGGCATTGGCGAACTGGCCGAACAGAACCCCGACCTCCAGTTCGTGATCGAATACAAACCGCGCGAGCCGCGCGTGCACATGAGCTATGACAGCGTCTCCCGCACCCTGCTGGGCATCGAAAAGATCGGCCTTCCGAATATCGGTATTCTGCTCGATTTCGGCCACTCGCTTTATGGTGGGGAGAGCCCCGCGGATGCCGCCCAGCTTGCCATTGATCATGGGCGGCTGTTCGGCATGGACGTGAACGACAATTTCCGCAGCTGGGATGACGATCTGATCGCTGGATCGGTCCACCCGATCGAACTGTTCGAATTCTTCTACACACTGCGCAAAAACGATTGGGAAGGGGTATGGCAGCTCGACCAGTTTCCGTTCCGCGAAGATAGCGTTGCGGCCGCGAATTCGGCGATCGACTTCCTGAAAGGGGTCGAACGCGCGCTCGACAAGCTGGATCTCGAAGCGATGCGAGAGGCGCAGTCCCGCCACGACGCGGTGACGGCGCTGAACCTAGCTCGCCAAGCCCTGTTCTCAAGTTTCTGAAGGGGCGAACAGCGTGATCATCTCTTCCGCCAATGATTTCCGCGAAGCCGCGCGAAGGCGCGTGCCGCGGTTCCTGTTCGATTATGCCGATGGCGGCGCTTATGCCGAGCAGACGCTTTATCGTAACAGCGCCGATCTGGCCGATATCGCCCTGCGGCAGCGGGTGTTGAAGGATGTTGCCAGCATTGACCTGACAACCACGCTTTTCGGGCGGCAGATCGACTTGCCGGTAGCGTTGGGACCGGTCGGGATATCGGGCATGTTTGCACGGCGGGGTGAACTGCAGGCTGCTCGCGCTGCAAGGGGCGCAGGTGTTCCCATGTGTCTTTCGACCGTTTCGATCTGTTCGATCGAAGAGGTGTCGAAATGCGCCGATCCGTTCTGGTTCCAGCTTTACGTAATCCGCGACCGCGATTTCATGAAGGACCTGATCGCACGCGCAAAAGCGGCCGGGGCGGAGGCGTTGATCTTCACTGTCGACATGCCCGTCCCCGGCGCGCGCTACCGCGATGCGCATTCGGGCATGTCCGGGCCCAATGCGCCGCTCCGCCGGTTCCTGCAGGCGGTCGGCAAACCGCGCTGGGCCTGGGATGTCGGGCTTTGGGGACGGCCTCATATGCTGGGCAATCTCATGCCGGTGCTGGGCAAGGATAGCGGCCTCAACGATTACATGGGCTGGCTGGGGCGCAATTTCGATCCGTCGATCCAGTGGAAGGACCTCGACTGGATCAGGCAGGAATGGGATGGGCCGCTTATCATCAAGGGCATCCTGGATCCGGAAGACGCGCGTGAAGCGGCCGCGATCGGTGCCGATGGCATCGTGGTTTCCAACCATGGCGGGCGTCAGCTTGACGGTGTCTGGTCCAGTGCACGGGCGCTGCCGGCGATTGCCGATGCGGTGGCCGACAGGGTTACGGTTCTGGCCGATGGCGGTGTGCGAAATGGCCTAGACGTGTTGCGCATGCTTGCACTGGGCGCGCATGGCGTTCTGCTTGGCCGCGCATGGCTTTATGCGCTTGCCGCGCAGGGCGAGGCGGGCGTTGCGAAGCTGCTGGAGCTGATCGCCGCCGAGATGCATGTCGCCATGACGCTGACGGGGGTGAACCGGATCGATGCCATCGACCGCTCCATTCTTGCCGAGAGCGTGTGATGCGGCTGCTGGAAGGAAAAACCGTTCTCGTCACCGGTGGGTCGACCGGTATCGGTCGGGCTGCTGCGATCGGGGCTGCGCGCCATGGTGCAAATGTCGCGATCAACTATGCCTCGAGCGATGACAAGGCTACCAGCTGCGTTGCCGAGATCGAGGCGCTTGGACAGAAGGCCATTGCCATCAAGGGCGATGTCGCTGACCCGACTACGGCCGGCGATTTCGTGAAACACGCCGTGGCGGAATTCGGCCGCATCGACGTGATGGTGTCGAATGCGGGCATCTGCCCGTTCCACGCATTCCTCGACATGCCGGTCGAGACCGTGGACCGGACCTTCAAGGTCAATCTGCATGGTGCCTATTACATGGTGCAGGCCGCCACGCGGCAAATGGTGGAGCAGGGCGAAGGCGGTGCGATCGTCGCGGTGTCGTCGATCTCGGCATTGGTCGGTGGAGAGTTCCAGACCCATTACACACCCACCAAGGCGGGCGTGCATTCGTTGATGCAATCTGCGGCAATCGCTCTGGGCAAGCATAATATCCGCTGCAATTCGGTGTTGCCGGGCACGATCCTTACCGAGATCAACAAGGCCGACCTCGCCAACGAGGAGAAACGCCGCTCCATGGAAAGCCGCACGCCACTCGGTCGTCTGGGCGAGCCTGAAGACATGGTTGGCCCGATCGTTTTTCTTGCCTCGGAAATGGCTGCCTATGTCACTGGCGCTGCGCTGCTTGTGGATGGCGGCATGTTCGTGAACCTCCAGTGATGCGCGGTTACATCCTTGCCGCGGCAATGTTCGCGGCCTTCGTGTCGCCCGCACCTGTCCTTGCCGACGAAGGGCCGGCATCACTGCGCGTCACCGATAACGGCCGCTATCTGGAAACGGCGGAAAAGCCATTCTTCTGGCTAGGCGATACTGCCTGGCTTTTGCTTAGCCGGCTGGGACGGGAGGAGACCGAACACTACCTCACCGTCCGTGAGCAGCAGGGCTTCAACGTTGTTCAGGTAATGGTCCTGCACACGCCGCAGATGGCAACGAAGTCGGGCGTTCCCGCGCTTCAGAATGGTGACCCGGGGAAGCCGCATGTCACCAAGGGGAACGATCCGGCGAAGCCCGGGGAATACGACTTCTGGGATCATCTGGACTGGGTGGTCCAACGTGCGGCGGCTCGCGACATGCGGGTCGCGATGGTGCCCGCCTGGGGTGCCCTTGCCGACGAAGGTGTTCTCGATTTCGAGAACGCGGGCGATTACGGTCGTTTCCTTGCAGAACGCTATGGCGACAAGGCGAATGTGATCTGGCTGAACGGCGGCGACACTCGGGGCGAAAGGAACACCCGCGTGTGGGAACGGCTGGGAATGACGATAAAGGCGATCGCACCTGGTCAGCTGATGACCTTCCACCCCATCGGTCGCACCGCTTCGTCATGGCAATATCACGAGGCGCCTTGGCTGGACTTCAACATGTTCCAGTCCGGCCACCGTTCCTATGCGCAGGAAGGCCCGCACGCGCGCGCGGAAGACAACTGGCGCTATGCAGCTGAGGACTGGGCGCGCACGCCGGTGAAGCCAACCATCGACGGCGAACCGTCTTACGAGAATATCCCTCATGGCCTGCACGAAGAAAACCAGCCCCGCTGGCAGGCGCGCGATGCGCGTCGATACGGCTGGTGGTCGGTGATGGCCGGGGCCTTCGGCCACACCTATGGCGAAAACAATGTCATGCAGATGTTCGTCGCAGGTGCGCCAACAGCGAATTTCGAGGCCGATACCCGCTGGGACATGGCGCTGCAGGCACCCGGCGCGCGCCAGATGCGTTTCTTGCGACAGCTTATCGAAGCCTATCCGATGGCACAGCGCGTGCCCGACCAGTCACTGATCGCCGATAATGGCGTGCGGTATGATCGCGTGCTGGCAAGCCGCGGAGAAGGCTACGCATTCGCTTATAGCTACACCGGACGCCCCTTTAAGATGCGAATGGGCAGCACTGCAGGCAGTGCCGTCCGCGCCCGCTGGTATTCGCCGCGGGACGGCAGCTGGCAAGCCATCGGCACAATCCAGAACGATGGCGTGCATTGGTTCGACCCGCCCGGCGAAACGCAGGAGGGCAATGACTGGGTGCTGGTGATCGACAATGCTTCAAAAGACATGGGGAGCGCAGGGCAATGAGCGTTTCAGGCGCAATCGAGCGGACTCGCAGCCTTCCGCGCATTGCTCATGTCCGGGCGTTCACGGTGCGGGGCGGCGGCGCGGATTATCACGACCAGGGCGATGGGCACTGGATCGACGACCATATCGCCACGCCCATGTCTCGCTATCCCGAATACCGGCAGTCGCGACAGAGCTTTGGCATCAATGTGCTGGGCACTCTCGTCGTAGAGCTCGAGGCCGACGACGGCACCATCGGTTTTGCTGTCACCACCGGCGGAGAGCCTGCCTGCTATATCGTTGAAAAGCATCTGTCCCGCTTCCTCGTCGGCCGCAGCCCCGCGGAATATGAGAAGATCTGGGACCAGATGTATTTCTCGACCCAGTATTACGGGCGCAAGGGCGTGGTCCTTAATGCGATCTCGGGCGTCGATCTCGCCATCTGGGATTTGCTGGGCAAGCTTCGTGACGAACCTGTCTATCACATGCTTGGCGGCGCGGTGCGCGATGAGCTGCAGTTCTATGCCACGGGCGCGCGGCCCGACCTTGCGAAGGAAATGGGCTTCATCGGGGGCAAGCTGCCGCTGCATCATGGCCCGGCCGAAGGACTGGAGGGGATGGAGAAGAACATCGCTCTCCTTTCCGACATGCGGGCAAAATGCGGCGATGATTTCTGGCTGATGTACGATTGCTGGATGTCTCTCGACCTCGACTACGCGACACGGCTGGCACATCGCGCTTGGGACGAATGCGGCCTGAAATGGATTGAAGAGGCGCTCTCCCCTGACGATTACTGGGGGTATGCAGCGCTGAAAAAGGCAGCGCCGCCAGGGCTGCTTGTCACTACCGGAGAGCATGAGGCGACCCGTTGGGGCTTTCGCATGCTGATGGACATGGAGTGCTGCGACATCATCCAGCCCGACGTGGGCTGGTGCGGCGGCGTGACCGAACTGATCAAGATCGCCAATTACGCCGACAGCCGCGGGGTGATGATGGTCCCCCACGGGTCATCGGTCTACAGCTATCACTTCGTCATTACGCGCCATAATTCGCCGTTTGCCGAATTTTTGATGATGCACCCGGGGCCGACCGAGGTCGTGCCGATGTTCGCGCCCCAGCTTCTGGGCGAACCGGTGCCCGTAAACGGCCACATCCGCGCAAGCGAACTCGACCGCGCCGGCTTTGGCGTGGAACTGAACCGCGAGATCGCGCTTCAGCGCCCCTATTCCAATTCCTGAAATCGAAACGAGGATTTACGATGAAACTTTGCAGATTTGGCGCGCCGGGTGCCGAAAAGCCCGGCTTGGTCGATGCCGATGGAAAGATCCGCGACCTTTCCGCCCATGTCGACGATATCGGCCCCGAGGTGCTTGGCCCCGAAGGTCTTGCGAAACTTGCGGCCATCGACCCTGCTTCGCTGCCGCTGGTAGAGGGCGACCCGCGATATGGACCGTGCGTGACCGGTACGCGCCATTTCGTTGCCATCGGGCTCAACTATGCAGACCATGCTGCGGAATCGAACCTGCCCATTCCGGAGGAGCCGGTTGTCTTCAACAAATGGGTCGGTTGCATCCAGGGCCCCAACGATCCCGTTACCATCCCGAAGGATTCGCAAAAGACCGACTGGGAAGTTGAACTGGGTATCGTGATCGGCACCCGCGCGTCCTATGTCAGCGAAGCCGATGCCCTGAACCACGTAGCCGGCTATTGCGTAGTGAACGATGTGTCCGAACGCCACTGGCAGACCGAGCGCGGCGCGACTTGGGACAAGGGCAAGGGCTTTCCCACCTTCGGTCCGGTCGGACCCTGGATGGTCACGGCGGATGAGGTCGGCGACCCGCAGCAGCTTTCCATGTGGCTGGAGGTCAACGGCAAGCGTGTACAGGACGGATCCACCTCCACCATGATTTTCGGCGTGACCGAAATCGTCTCCTATCTCTCGCAGTTCATGACGCTTGAGCCCGGCGACATTATCACCACCGGGACGCCTCCGGGCGTGGGCCTGGGGCAGAAGCCCGAACCCTGGTACCTGAAAGCGGGCGATGTCGTGGAACTCGGCATCGACAAGCTTGGTCGTCAGCGACAGGACTTCGTCGCCTGGCAGCCGGCATGAGCGTCTTCGAAGGACGCTTCGCCGAACGGGGTGCCATCGTGACCGGTGGCGCCTCGGGGCTGGGCAAGGCCGTCGCGGCGCGCTTGGTGGCAGAGGGCGCAAGGGTCTCGCTCTGGGATCTCGATAGCGGGACACTGGCCGCGGCTCAGGCAGAGACAGGCGCGTGTGACGTCCAGGCGCTGGATGTTTCGGATGCGCAGCAGGTTGCCTCCGCCGCGTCTGCCAGTGCCAAAGCGCTGGGCACGGTCGGCGTGCTGATCTGTTCAGCAGGCATCACCGGCGCAACCGCACCGGTTCATGAGTTTCCGATCGACAGCTGGCAGCGCGTCTTCGAGATCAACGTCCACGGGCTGTTCTACTGCAACCGTGCTGTGGTGCCCTATATGCTGGACGGCGGCTATGGCCGCATCGTCAACGTGGCGTCGGTCGCAGGCAAGGAAGGCAATCCCAATGCCAGCGCCTATTCCGCATCGAAAGCCGCAGTGATCGGGCTGACCAAGTCGCTTGGCAAGGAGCTGGCGGGAAGGGGTGTTATCGCCAATGCACTGACCCCGGCCACTTTCGAAAGCCCGATCCTGTCGCAGCTTCCGCCAAGCCAGGTCGACTACATGCGGTCGAAGATCCCGATGGGTCGTCTGGGCGAAGTGGACGAAAGCGCCGCCATGATCTGCTTCATGGCCAGCGAGGAATGCAGCTTCACCACCGCTTCGACTTTCGACACTTCGGGTGGCCGGACGACGTTCTAGAAAAAACGAATAGTAATTGAGGAGAGTCATGCCAAAACGTCCACCGCTGGTCGATCCGCATGTTCATCTGTGGGACCTGTCGCATATCCGCTATCCGTGGCTGTCCCCGCCGTTCGATACCGATAATCCGAACGGCAGTGTGGAATCGATCGCCGTCGATTATCCGCTGGACGCCTATCTTGCCGACGCGTCGACATGGGATGTGCAAGGCATCGTCCATATCGATGCCGGTGCGCATGCCGGGGATGCCATCAAGGAAACCCGTTGGCTGCAGCAGATGGCGGACCAGCGCGGAATGCCGAACGGCATCGTTGCGTTCGCGATGCTGGAGGACAAGGGCGTAGAAGCCGTTCTGGAAGTGCAGGCAAGCCATGCCAACGTACGCGGCATCCGGCAGATCGTCAGCTGGCACCCTGATCCTGCACGCAGCTATGGGCCAGAGGACAGCACTCTTTCCGAAGAATGGGAACGTGGGTTCGGGCTTCTCGGCAAATACGGCCTCAGCTTCGATCTGCAGGCTTATCCGGGGCAGATGGACCATCTTGCAAAGCTGATCGGTCGGCATCCGGATACGCAGGTCATACTGAACCATACTGGGATGGCCATTCCCGAAGACAGGGATGGCTGGAATGTGTGGCGCAGCGGTATGCGTGCGCTTGCCGCATTGCCCAACGTTGCCGTCAAGATTTCCGGCATGGGGTTCACCTGGAACCCGTGGGACGAGGAGCAAGCGAGGCCCTACGTGCTCGATACGATCGAGATGTTCGGCAAGGACAGATCAATGTTCGCCAGCAATTTTCCGACCGACAAGCTGTTCGATCGGTTCGACAAATATTTCGACGCCTACGATTCCATCACCTCCGCATTCAGCGATGAAGAACGGTCCGCCCTGTTCGGCGGCAATGCCAATCGCATTTATCGGCTGGGTCTGAACCTTCAGGCATGAAACCCGTCGATCTTCGTGCCGAGCAAATCGTCGAACTTCTGGGTACGCAGTCTGCCCATCCGCGGCTGTCGTGGCGCATGTATGCCGAGCGTGACGGAGCGTTCCAGACCCGATACCGGATACGATCTGCTCCCAGCAGAGAGGCGCTGAAGTCGGGCCCATGGCTATGGGACAGCGGCAGCGTGCAATCCGGCAATAGCCTGGATATCGAGCATGCAGGCCCACCGCTTGAGACCGGCCAGCGTGTCTGGTGGCAGGTAGAAATCGGTGATGACAAGGGTCGCAGCGCCATTTCCGAGCCGGTCTGGTTCGAAGCCGGGCTGATGTCCCGTTCGGACTGGCAGGCTGACTGGATCATTGCCGAAGACGAAGACGCGGCTGCCGATCGCGCTGTCGGGATTCCCTGGTTGTGGACCGGGACATCAATGGACCCACGCCCGCATGGTTTCCGTCTGGAATTCGATGCGCCTGATGACATGGTGGGCTGCGATATACTGGTGTCTGGCAAGGATCACCTTCGCGGCGTCTGGATCAATGGCGGGGCGTGTGAAACGGAATGGCCGTTCGGCTGGGACAGCGAATTGCCGTTCTGGGGTGTGCTTGGCGAATATCACGGCGATATCCGGCCCGGTCGCAATGTCGTTTGCGCACTGGTCGAAGCTGATACCGAAGGCTTTTTCCCGGTGGATGGCGGTGCCTTTGCAGCGCTGGTCCGCGTGCATCGCGCCGATGGCACCACCGACCGGATTACTGGCCATGCGTGGCGCGTCGTGCCCGACCCGCCATGCGGCTGGCGCGATGCCGAATTCGATATGGACGATTGGCAGGTTCCGCAGCCCAGCGGATCGTGGGCACAAGGCTATCCCCGTCCAAGCGAGCCGGCGATGCTGTTGCGGCAAGAGTTCGACCTTGATGCGCCGGTCGTGTCGGCCCGGCTATATGCAACGGCCCTTGGGGCCTATGATATCTCGATCAACGGTCGTGCCGCCGAAGAGGCGATCCTTACGCCCGAGATGACAGTGGCGTCGAACCATCTTCTTTACCAATGCCACGACGTGACCGGTCTGCTGCATAAGGGCAGGAACGCAATCGGCGTGGTTGTCGGCGATGGCTGGTACGCATCGCCATTCGGCTGGCGGATCGAACGCTATGGTTTCGGTCCACCGCCGCGGCGTTTTTCGGCGATCCTGCAGGTCGATCTTGCCGACGGTCGCAGGCAGATGCTGACGACTGGTCCGGGGTGGAAATCATCGGTCTCCGCGATCCTGAAGTCGGAAATCTATGACGGGGAAACCCGCGATGCGCGGCTGGAGCAGCCTGGATGGGACCGCCCCGGTTTCGACGATGCCTCCTGGACATATGCACCGGTTGGCGTAGCGCCACAGGTGCGATTGGAGGCGCAAACTGCACCCGCGCTCAAGCGAATGGAGGAGCTACGTCCGGTTTCTATCAGCGAGCCTATGCGCGGGCACCATGTTATTGATTTCGGGCAGAACTTTTCGGGCTGGGTGCGCCTGTCTGCCAGCGGTCCGGCAGGCACGCAAATCACGATGCGTTTCGCCGAATTGCTTAATGCCGATGGCACGGCCGATCAGTCCAACCTGCGCCTGGCGCGGGCGACTGATCGTTTCATACTGGCCGGTCACGGCGACGAGTGCTTTGAGCCGAGCTTTACTTATCACGGCTTTCGCTATGTCGAGATCCAAGGCTATCCGGGCGTTCTGACGTCAGACGATGTCGCAGGGATCGTGGTCTATAGCGCCTGCCGCGAAACCGGTCGGATGGCATTCCATGATGCACCATTGCTGCAGCGGATCTGGGACAACGCGCGGTGGAGCCAGCGCAGCAATTTTTTCTCTGTACCTACGGATTGTCCGCAGCGGGACGAACGCATGGGGTGGATGGGAGACATCCAGGTCTTTCTGGATGCCGCAGCCTTCAACATGGACGTCGACCCTTTCATACGCCGCTTCCTGTTGGAGGCGAGAGCGGCGCAGCGTAAAGACGGGGCCTATCCCATCGTTGTCCCGCAGCCCCAGTCCTTCCCCAATGTTGCGACAGCAGGTTGGAGCGAGGCAGGTATCATCCTGCCCTGGCAGTTGTGGCAGCGATATGGCGACACCGCCGTTATCGACGAGAACTGGGATGCGATGCTGCGCTGGATGGACCACCTGGAGCATCACAATCCCGATCTGGTCTGGCGCCACGAACGCGGACTGGACCTTGGCGACTGGCTTTCGGTCGATGCGATCAAGCCCGATGATGAGACCACGCCGCGCGCATTGTGCGCAACGGCCTATTGGGCTTGGTCCGCCGGTCTGATGGCGCAGATGGCCAGCGTAACCGGTCGCCACGATGCAGCGGCACGTTTTGCCTCGTTACGCATTGCGATCGGTGCCGCTTATGCCGAGGAATTCGTGGCAGACGATGGCACGTGTGGAAACGGTAGCCAGACCAGCCAGGTGCTCTCGCTTGCTTTCGGGCTGATACCTGACGAGCTTCGGCACAAGGCAGCGGCTATCCTGTCTGCCGATCTGCGCCGTCGCGGCATGAAACTTTCGACAGGTTTTCTGGGGACGCCCTACCTGCTCGACGTGCTGTGCGACGAAGACTGTCTTGAGGAGATTGCGGGCCTGTTGTTGCAGACCGGCTATCCCAGCTGGGGCTATATGCCGACACAAGGCGCGACCACTGTATGGGAGCGCTGGAACGGCGATACTGGCGACCTGTCGATGAACAGCTACAACCATTATGCGTTCGGCGCGGTTGTTGGGTTCTTCTATCGCAGGCTGGCAGGGATCGCACCTGCTGCGCCGGGGTTTCGGCGGATCGCGGTGAAGCCCTTATGGCTGCCGGAAGTGGGGCGCGTTTCGGCCAGCTATGATTCCGTTATGGGCCGGATAGAGACAGCGACTGACGGCGATGCGAACGGCTTACGCAGCTTGCTGTTGTCAGTGCCCGCAAATGCGACGGCAGAAGTGGAGTTGCCTGAAGGCGATTGGAAGATCGATGGCCATCATATCGGAGACGATCCGCGTATTTCAGGTCTCTCGCTTTCAGGCGGAATTATCCGCTTCCAGCTTGCTGGTGGTCGTCACCATTTCATCCGCTGATCGAAAGGGCCCTGGACAGGACAGAGGGGCGGCTTGCGCTGACGGCACCCATGGCCAAGTTTTAGCGCCTGTCGTCAGATGACGAACGCCCCGGCCTGCCTTGGCAAGCCGGGGCGAAGTCTCGCGTCCGGGGAGTGACTACCGGTTAGAAACGGACGCGAACACCTGCGGAAACACGGCGGCCGGTCTGGCGGTATTCCTTGGTCCTGTCTTCCGAGACGGAGTAGATGAACTCCTTCGCGTTGTTCAGGTTGATGACATCGCCATAGATCGTGAAATTGTCGGTGATGTCATAGGACAGGCTGGCATCCAGCTGGCCATAGGCATCGAAATACTCCGGCTCACCGTTGCGGCCCGACGCGACCTGAAGGAAATTGTCACGATAGGTGTAGGCGAGACGGGCCTGAAAGCCGTACTTCTCGTAATAGCCGACCAGGCTGTATGAGTACTTGGACAGACCTTCGAGGCCGAAGTTCACGTTTGCCACCGCATTGGTGTATTCGGCGTTTGAGTCGGTGTAGTTGAAGCTGGTCTGGACCCCCAGGCCATCGAACGGCGCCGGCAGCCAATCAGCAAAGGACTGGCGATAGCCGATTTCGAAACCCTTCACGGTCGCGCCTTCGCCATTGTCGGGTACAGTGACCTGGAAGGTGACTTGGTCGACCAGCTGCGGCGTGGTGACAAGCGTCACGAAGGATTGGATGTCCTTGTAGAACACGGCACCCGAAAGCAGCGAGTTGCTGGCGAAGTACCATTCTGCCCCTAGTTCAACCTGCTTTGCCCGGAACGGCTGGAGATCGGGGTTGCCGCGGCGGATCGTCTCATTACCCGGATTCGTCTGGATCGACTGGCGGGGCGAGAGGTCCGACAGCGTTGGACGCGTCATCACCTTTGAAGCAGCAATGCGTAGGATGAAGTCGGGCGTCACGCCCAGCTTGACGTTGATTGAAGGCAGCCAATCGTCGTATTTACCGCGGAAGCTGACCGGGATGACATCGGATACCACGATAATGTTCTGGCCCTGGCCATTAGGCATCGCGCTCAACACCGTGCGCGATGCGCCGGATGAGGTGTACTCGGTGTTTTCGTACCGCAGGCCCGCATTGATGGCGAGGTCCATTCCGCCAAGCTCAGTCTCCCAGTCGGCCATGAGATAGCCGCCCCAGACATCCTCATCCACTTCCGAAGATGCAGAAGGGGAGAACACGGCCGGGTCGAAAGTGCGGCCGTCCTGCTCTGCGTATTGGTCCACCTGCAGGATCAGCGAGCGAGGATCATAATAAACCCAGTCGCGAACGATGTCGCCGCCATAGCCCGAGAAGAAGCCCCGGTCGGTGGAGGAGAACAGGGTTTCGGGAAGAAGCTGGTCCGATCCGCAATAGGCGCATTGCTGGCCGAACGGCATTTCGTTGGCGGTGATCGTCTTGGTGCGGTTGTTCTTGAACATCCCGCCCGAGAAGGTCAGCGAACCGAAACCGGGGTTCCATTCGCTGTCGACCTTGTACTCCATGATCTCATCATCGATGTCTGATCCGCCGCCCCAGATGTAGTAATGCGCTGTGATGCCCTGGGGATTCGTCGCGGCATTGCCGTAATTGGGGCTGGAAAAGCCATAGTCATAGATCGGGCTGCCGGTCCGGCGATCGAAGTAATGATTGATGCCTTTGCGACGGATCGTGGTGAAGTCGTTGTTTTCCTTGCCGCGACGCTCGGCCTTTGAATAGGATCCGTCAAAGCGCAGGCGGAAGGTTTCCGTCGGTGTCCAGTCGAAGTTCAGACCTAACTGGTCGGTGGTCACGTCCCGATCGCCATACTGGATGATCTGGTCGACGAAACCGCCTTCATAGCGCTGGTAGACGGCTTCGCCGCCTTCGACGACTTGTTCGACCAGCGTGCCGCCCGAAAAGTCATAGGCAAGGCCGATCTGCTGTTCGATGAACTGCGCCTTGGCGTGCAGGGCATCGATGGTGACGGTCATCGTTTCGTTTGGCCGCATCTGCGCTGAACCGTTGACGGCCCAGCGGGTCAGGTCGCGTTCGAAAAAGAACGGTGAAAGGTTAGACGGCATCGAGACATTCGTGAATGGCTCGACATCCGGGCCGATGCGTGCACCCGCGACACCGCCGGAGCTGTAATAGCCGTCAGTGCTGGAGCGCCGGACGTGACCTGCGCCAATCGTAAATTCGTCGTTCCGGTTTTTCTGTTCCGAATAGACACCCGACAGGGCAAGACCGAACGTACCAGGCTCGTTCTGCCAGCTGGCAACGGCTGAAAATTCCGGATTGATAGTATCACGAATTTCCGACCACATTGCGTTTCCGCTGGCTGCAATCGTGAAGTCTTCGCTTTGATCCAGCGGGTGGAGGGTCTTCACGTCTACTGTCGCGCCGATTGAGGAACCGTTGAGGTTGGCCTGCGGCGACTTGTAGACATCGGCGCCCGAAATGATTTCGGACGGCAGCACGTCGAATGAGAATTCGCGGCCATTATTGTCAGTGGCAAGTGTGCGACCGTTGACTGTAACCGCGTTGAACTTCGGACCGAAGCCGCGAACGGTCACGAAACGGCCTTCGCCGCGGTTCCGTTCGATGGTGACGCCGGGGATGCGCTGTAGCGATTCGGCAACGTTCTGATCGGGCAGCT
Source organism: Croceicoccus mobilis (assembly GCF_001661965.1). GTDB lineage: Bacteria > Pseudomonadota > Alphaproteobacteria > Sphingomonadales > Sphingomonadaceae > Croceicoccus > Croceicoccus mobilis. The sequence continues at coordinate 392,319 of NZ_LYWZ01000022.1, read as the reverse complement.
TGCCCAGGTCTTCGGCGACGATCGAGTCGACGACGGAAACCGAATTTCGCTTGATATCGATTGCAGCCTGTTGTGACGCGCGGATGCCCGTAACGATGATTGCATCGCCAGCTTCAGGCTCGTTCTGATCTTGCGGCAGCTCGTTCTGTGCAACGCTGTCCTGCGCCATCGAAGGGCTCGCCATGATCATGGCTGCCGTACTTGCGGCACCCAACAAGGCCGAGCGACGGATAATGGTCTTGAACGCCATGTAACTCCCTCTCCAAGTTTTATTATTGATTTCGATCTTAATGCGTCGAAATTACACCGGTGTCAAATGACATCATACGTATGACGAATAATTTTTATCGCACCGACCGGATCGGCATCACGCAAAAGGCTGATGCGAAGACAAACACCACTGCGGCCCAGAAAATCACGCTGTAGTCGTCAGCGAATAGATTCAGCAGGATAGCGGCCATGATGGGGCTCAGGATCTGGGGAATGTTCACGGCGGTCGTCAGGATGCCCAGATCCTTGCCTTCATCGCCCAGTGCGCTTTTCGGCAGGACCTGCGTCATCAGTGCCATGTCGATGGACATGAACATTCCGTATCCCACGCCGATTATCGCGGCATAGGTCCACATACCGTCCATGTCGGGCGATATCAGCGGTGCAACCATGGCGCAGCCCATGATCAGGCTGCCCAGGATCACGAAGGGTTTCCGCCGCTGGAACCTGTCGGACAGCCATCCGGATATCAGCGAAGACGTGACAAGACAGACAAGCGTGACCATCGCCAGATTGGCGATGGCGATATTCGACGCTTCGTTTTCCAGCCCAATGTAGTCGCGCAGGATATAAAGGAGATATGCGGCAACGGCCTGATATCCCATGTAGATCAGGAAGCGACTGGCAAAGGCCCAGGCGAAATCGGGATGCTTCTTGGGAGAGATCCAGAAGCCCTTGAAAAATTCGCCCCAAATAATCGGACGGCGGGGTATGGCTTCGCTGGCAGGCTCTCGGTTGATGGCGACGAAGGCAAGGCAGGACACCAATATCGCGCTAGCGAACAGGCCATAGGCCAGCACCCGCTCACCCGCCAGATATCCGGCCACGACCGTGCCTGCCGTCAGGCCTCCGGTCATTCCCGCGCCGACCATGCCTGAGACACCGCCCCGGGCTTCAGGAGCGAAGCGATCGGCAATAAGCGTTGTCATGGCAGGTTGCATTGAGTTGTACGCGATTGCGGCCATCACCCACAGCACCATCAACGACCAGAAGCTCGTCATCCACGAAACGCCGAAGAGCGCCAGCGATCCGAAAAGCGATCCAATGGCAATCCATGGCGAGCGTTTGCCCCAGCGGCTGCGCGTACGATCGGACAAGGCGCCCGCAATCGGAGTGGCCAGGGTCGAGAAGATCGAGGTTACAGCGAACAGCAGCGCCAGATTGTTCGCTTTTGATCCCTCGTCCAGTTCCGCGATCTGGTTTGGCAGCAGGACGCCAAGGACGCCGCTGTAGAGCGCCATCAGCAGGAAGAAGTTCACCATCAGCGAAAGCTGCAGCTTCATTCGCTGCGGGCCCAACAGGTAATTGTCAGCCGGTGCCGTCGCGGTTGCCATTTATCTCTCCCATTTCGTTATTCTGAGCCAGCATCTTATTTTCGTTTAGCGGTTGCCGGCGCTAGTTGAAGACCGGCATGTCTTGGCCTGCAGTGGGGGCCGCTGCTGGCGGCCCAGCCTTCGCTGGATCTGGGGATCAGCGCATCCTCGTTCACTTCGATGCCAAGGCCCGGGCTATTGCCCAGCCTGATACCGCCGTCTTCGATCGATTGATCGACCGACAGCCCTGCAGGCCATTTCCAGTCCTGAACTTCGATGCCGATCAGATTGGGGACGGCTGCTGCCGCATGGGCGAGAGGATTCGCATCGTAAGCTACAGGCGATACGGGCAGATTGCGCGAATGGGCGGCAATCGCTACGCGCAGGAAGTGGGTGATGCCCCAGACGCTGCCTGCCTGAACGACATCCAGTGCGCCTGCTTCGAACAGCGGTGAATATTGCTCTAGCCCGGTCAGGTTCTCACCCGATGCCACTGCCGCGCGACAGGCTTTCGATACGCTGGCCAACCCGGCAGCATCCCATCGCCGTACGGGCTCTTCAATCCATGTCAGATCCAGTTGCTGTTCAATTTCGTGAAGATGACGGATCGCCTGCTTGGCGTTCCAGGATTCATTCACGTCAAGCATGAGGCCTGGACGGGAAGTGTTCTTCGACATGATGCCGCGAACCGTTTTCAGGCGGTCGATGTCGCGGCCCAGATCGGCACCGCCTTTAACCTTGACGGACGAGAAACCGCGTTCGGACCAGATTTCGTAATGCGCCGCGAATTGATCGTCCGACAGTCCGTGGCATAGCCCAGACGCATAGCCGGACACGAAACAGTCCATGGCACCCAAGGTGCGCCAAAGCGGTTCGTCCGCCATTTTCGCCTTCAGGTCCCACAGCGCCATATCGACTGCGGCAATCGCGCCGAACGTCGCGCCGGCGTGTCCGCTCTTGAACACCTGCGACAACATCGAGTCGTAGATGGTCGTAACGGCGCGCGGATCCTTGCCTTCGACGGCCCGGAAGATACGCGCAATATCGGCGTGCTGGCCAACGCCGACGCCTGTCAGTCCGACGTCCGTTTCCAGAAGAAGGACGGGAACCTCGGTAATACCGTCCTGTATAATTCCGTTTACATCGCCAACCGGACGACCCCAATCATGAGTCGTGACCAGCGAACGATAACCCGTGACTCTCATGCCTTTCGCACCCCGTAGCAGGCCTGACCGACCCCTCTGTTTGGAAACATAGTATGTATGATCTTTCGCGGTACGCAAGCCCTTGACGTGAATTTGCGCGAAAGCCAAGCGGAAAGGGACACATTTATTTCCCATCAGGGGGCAAGAATATGAGCAAGGAAACTGCCGCAACTCCTGCGCGAGCAAGACGTCGGCCACGGCTTTCGACCGCTGTGGTCGAAGACCTTGTGAATTTGATCGTGGCTGGTACCTATCCCGTCGGCACGGCCTTGCCGCCCGAGAACATGCTTTGCGAGATGTACGAGGTAAGCCGCACGGTCGTGCGTGAAGCGACGACTGCCCTGATCGAGAAAGGGCTTGTCGTGACTCAGCAGGGGCGCGGCACGATCGTCCGGGAAAACCAGGCCTGGAACATGCTTGACCCCGTGATCCTCTCTGCCCTGTTCAAGGGTGAGGACGGCTTACGTTATCTCGACAATCTTTCGCAGGTCCGCGTTCTGCTCGAATCGGAAATGGCGGCCAATGCGGCGCGAGAGGGCACTGATGAACAGCGCGCGGAACTGGCCAGCCAGATCGAGAAGCTGGAGGAACTGGTCACCATTCCATCCGCCTATGTGCACGAGGATCTGCGCTTCCACGATATCATCATGCGCATGTCTGGTGACCGACTGAGCAAGGCCATCATCGATGGCATTCAGTCAGAGGCGCTTCGCACGCATGCCTATTCCGGCAAGCTCAGCGTCGACCACGTCAAATCCACGCAAGCCGCGCATCGCAAGGTTTTCGATGCCATCATGGCGCGCGACCCCGATGCCGCAGGCGCGGCGATGCGCGAACATATCTCGGGTTCGTGGACGAAGCGGCGGACCGATTCGGTTCGGAAAATTCAGGGCTGATCGGCCAGGTCATAGATGCGCTCCATCTCGACCCAGGTCTGATCGGGTACGGATGGCAGCGACTTCTGGAAGCCGGCCATCATCCGGTCCCACTCCGCCACTTCGGGGTTGTCGGCGTCGCGGGCCTTCTTGGCTTCGGGATCGGGCGCGCGCTCGCTGTCCTGCTCCATGATCATGAACATTCGGTCCGCGACCTGCCATATCTGTAGTGACACGACGCCGTCGGCGCGAATCGCAGCCGTGACGGCGGCTGGTGGTCCGCCCGGTTCGTGCCAGCGGCGATAGGCTGCGATCATTTCAGCATCGTCGTTGAGATCGACTGCGAAACAACGTCGTTCGATAGCCATATTCTACTCCGATTTTCTGTCTGCCGTGCCGCCTTGATCCCGTTCATCCATCAAGAGCGATTGACGCACACGCGCATCCTGCTTTAAACATCATACATCTTATGAATGAAAAAGCAGGAGAGGATTGTGCCACAGCTTTTCGGCGAAGCGATAAGCCGACGCGAACTGGCCAGTCGGTCGGGGGCGCTGTCGCAGTTTGCGGGGGTGCGCCTTTCAACATTGGGAGACGGGGTAGAGCGGGGCAACCGCCAGCTCGAATTCCGCACAGGAAGCGGCCTTCGTTTCACCGTGCTGGTCGATCGCGCAATGGATATCGCCGAATGCGAACATAATGGACGCGCGGTCGGCTGGCATTCGCCTTCGGGTTTTCGCCATCCCGCTCTCCACGAATACGAAGGCGAGGGCGGCCTTGGCTGGTTCCGTTCGATGTCGGGGCTGCTGATAACCTGCGGCCTCGACCACGTTCTGTTCATGCACGACGATCAGGCCGACCATTACCATTATGGTCCGCGGGAGAAGGTATCGTCCTCGCTGCACGGCAGGATCGGGACAATCCCGGCCCGTTTGACAGGCTATGGTGAGGAATGGCGCGGTGACGAATGCGTTCTGTGGGCCGAGGGCGTGGTGCAGCAATCCACCGTGTTCGGAGAGGATCTTCACCTGATCCGTCGCATCGAGGCCGATGTCGGCGGGAACGAGATCAGGCTGCATGACCGCGTGGTCAATCACGGTTTCTATCGCACGCCGCACATGTATTGCTATCACATCAATGTGAGCCACCCGGTCGTCGCCGAAGGGTCGCGCTATGTCGCGCCGGTGCGTGATGTGATCTGGGCAGCGCATGAGGGTGACTATCAGGGGCAGGGCACTGGCTATCGCACCCTTCCGGCACCCATCCCCAATTTCCACGAACAGGTCTGGCAGCATGACATGGCCGCCAGTGCCGATGGGCGCGTCAATGTTGCCATCGTGAACGAAGCACTGGGCTTCGGCTTCGAGGTGGAGACGCTGAAAAGCCAGTTTCCGGCCATGTATGAATGGCAAAACCTGCACGCCGGTCATTATGCCATGGGGATAGAGCCTTCCACCAATCACGTGCTGGGCAAGGATTTCGCGCGCGAGCGCGGCGAGCTGATCTGGCTCGAACATGGTGACGAGCGGCGCTACGACAGTATCTTTCGCATTCTGCCTGACGATGGCACCGTGCAGGACGCCGTTCGCCGGATCGAGGGCGTGTGCCACCAGCCGGACGAAGACTACCCGAAACCTTCGGGCCATTATCCGCAGATCACTTCTGGTGCGGAGCATGTGGCATGAAGGGGCGGACCGTTCTCTACACAGGTGCCGCAGGCGGGCTGGGGTTCGAAACGACTCTGCTGATGATCGATCGCGGGGCAACCGTCATCGCCATCGATTACAACCGCGACAAGCTGGCAGCGCTGGAGCAGGCCGCACTGGGGCGCGGACCGGGTCGGCTCGTCGTCTCCGATGCCGACCTGGGCGACCTTGCCGCCTATCGCGCCGTGCTGGAGCGGCTTCTGGCCGAAACCGGCGGCTTTGACATCGTGATCAACAATGCCGGGATCTACCCGTCGAAACCGTTCGAGGACTTCACGCTCGAGGAATATCAGGCCGTCCAGCGCGTCAATGTCGATGCGGGTGTTCTGGCCGTCCAGATCGGCCTGCCGGGCATGAAGTCGCGCGGCTTTGGCCGGATCGTCAATATCTCAAGCATCACGGTTTCGGGCGGTTGGGAGAACCTTTCGCCCTATGTTGCATCCAAGATGACCCTGATCGGGCTGACCCGGGCGTGGGCGCGCGAATTCGGTCCTGCCGGCGTGACCGTCAATGCCATCGCGCCGGGCGCATTCCCGACCGATGCCGAAAAAATCCATCCCGACCCCGAAGGCTATGAACGCATGGTGCTGGACGCGCAGGCGATCAAGCGCCGCGGGCACGCGGGGGACATTGCCAATACCATCGCCTTTTTCACCAGCGACGAAGCCGGTTTCATCACCGGCCAGACGCTGCACGTGAACGGCGGATGGACCATGAACTGATTTACTGGAAAGCAGACCGATGAAAATCCTCGAAGGTATACGCGTCCTCGATTGCTCTATTGCAATGGCCGGGCCGTTCGCGGCGCAGCGCATGGGCGACATGGGCGCCGATGTGATCAAGGTGGAGCCGCCCAGCGGCGAATGGCAGCGCCACGCCTCTGCCGGCGGCGCGACAGGCAACAAGATAAATGTCTCGTTTCTCTCGCTCAACCGGAACAAGCGCTCGCTCGCCGTTGATCTGAAATCACCTGAAGGCAAGGCGCTGCTGATCGACATGGTGCGTGAAGCCGACGTGTTCCTGCAGAACTATCGGCCCGGTGTCGCCGAGCGGCTGGGAGTCGATTACGAAACGCTTTCCGCCATCAATCCGCGCCTCATCTATATTTCGATGTCGGGCTACGGCGAAGACGGACCCTATCGCGATTTTCCCGGACAGGACCTGCTGCTGCAGGGCATGTCGGGCGCGATGATGTCCACCGGGTCGGAGGGGGCACCTCCCTCTGCTGCCGGGCAGTACCTCGTCGATGCAATTGCTGCCTATTCCGCCTTCGAAGGCGCGCTGGCCGCGCTGTTCCACCGCGAGCGCACTGGCGAAGGGCAACTGGTGCAGGTCAACATGCTGGACGCGATCGCCACGATCCAGATGCAGGAGCTTTCGGTGTTCACCGTGGGCGGCAAGCCGCAGGCCCGCTCGGCCGAGCCGCATGCCCATTCCTATATTCGCGCGCCATACGGCGTGTTCGCGACCGCAGACGGCTATATCACCGTGGCCATGGCATCGCTTGGCAAGCTGGGAGAACTGTTCGAAGACGATTTCTTCGCAGGACTCGAAGACGAACGCGACAGCTGGACCATGCGCGACGAGATATTCGCACGGGTCAAGAAGCACCTCCTGAACAAAGGTAGCGAGGAATGGCTGGCGGAAATGCGGGCGCGCGATATCTGGGCTGGGCCGGTCTATGGCTACGCGGATCTCGTCAATGATCCGCAGATCAAGCACAACGGCACATTCATCGAATATGATCACCCGACCGAGGGTCGCCTGAAAGTGCCCGGCTTCCCCATCCGCTTCTCGCGCACACCCTGCGGGGTAGAACGCGGCGCGCCGTTGGTGGGTGAACACAGCCGCCAGATCATGAAGGAGGCCGGCCTGGCCGATGACGCGATCGATGCGCTGATCGAATCCGGCGTGGTGCGGCAACACGCATGACAGCTCCTGCCGACTTGACTGTGCCTGGCTATCGTGGGCTGACCTGGGATCATCCCCGCGGATATAATGCGCTGGCACGTGCGGCTGGCGGAGCGACTGGCCTGACGCTGGAATGGGACCGTCATCCTCTTGAAGGGTTCGAATCCCACCCGATCGCCGAATTGTGCGACCGATATGACCTTGTCGTTCTGGACCATCCCCATGTGGGCGAGGCGGTCGCCTCGAACTGCCTTGTGCCGGTCGAAACGCTTTTTGCCGAGGGCGAGATTGCCGGCTGGCGCGATGCGATCGCGGGGCCATCGCTTGCCAGCTATCACTATGCCGGACAGCATTGGGCCCTGCCGCTGGATGCCGCAACACAGGTCATGGCGTGGCGAAGCGGAAGCGTAGACACGATTCCGACGAGCTGGGAGCAGCTTCCCGACTTGGCCGAAACGTGCAAGGTCGCGCTCAATCTGGCGGGTCCGCATGCCATTCTCAGCTTTCAGTCCATCTGCGCTGCGCTGGGGTTTGACGCACAGCCCTTGCGGGAAGGCTTTGTCGACCGCGCGTTTGGCAGAGAGGCATTCGCCATCATGACGGCGTTAACCGGGGATGCCACGCGGACCACGGCGGACATGAACCCGATAGCCATTCTGGATGCCATGTCATCGGGCGACGGGCCGGACCTGTGCCCGCTCATCTATGGTTATGTGAACTATGCAACGCGCGGAGTGGAGTTTGGCGATGCGCCGTCCGGACCGGACGGGCGCATCGGATCGATCCTTGGCGGGACCGGCATTGGTGTTTCGCGCCGCTGCAAGATTACGCCCGCTTTGCTCGACCATATTCGCTGGCTGATGTCCGACAGGGTGCAGCGCGGCTTCATTCCCGGCCATGACGGGCAGCCTGCCTTCCGGTCCGCCTGGATCGATCCGGTGGTCAATCAGGCAACCGGCAATTTCTTCGCCGCCACGCTCCAGACATTGGAGCAGGCAACGCTGCGCCCTCGCCACGATGGCGCGATTGCCTTCCAGACATCCGCCTCCACCCTGCTACGTAGCGCACTGCTGGCAGGCGAGAGGGCCGAGCCCACGCTGGACGCGATCGAGCGGCTTTACGAACTGAACCATCCGGCCGGAGCCGAAACATGACCGATGCCCTGATTTTCGACGTGCAGGACCACGTGGCCACCATTACCTTCAACCGGGCCGAAAAGTTGAATGCGCTGACCCCTGCAATGGCAGCGGCCCTGATAGAGGCCGTGGCCGAATGTAATGTCAGTAATGCCGTGCGCTGCGTGGTAGTGACCGGTGCTGGCGAAAAGGCATTTTCCGCAGGTTCGGACATCTCGACGCTAGACAGCTATGCGACGCCGTGGGACTTTCGCAATCGCGACGATTACTGCGATGCGCTGCGCGCCTGTCGGAAGCCGGTGGTCGCAGCGATCAACGGCTATGCGCTGGGCGGCGGGCTGGAAACGGCCATGGCCGCCGATATCCGCATTGCATCTTCCAATGCCCGTTTTGCCGCACCGGAAATCAAGCTGGGATGGATCGGCGGTGGCGGCATGGCGGCAGGCCTGTCCTATTGCGCGGGATCGTCCAATGCGGCGATGATGGTCTTGACGGGCGATATGATCGATGCAGGCCTTGCCAGGGAATGGGGCATCGTAAGCGAGGTGCATGAACCCTCGGCATTGATGCCGCGCGCCATGGAAATCGCCGCCACTATCGCAAGCCGTGCTCCGATCGCGGCAGAGACTGCAAAGCTGAACCTTCGTGCCGCCCATACCATGCCGTGGGACAAGGCGATCGAGTATGAGCGCGACCTGCAGGCAATCTGCTTTGCGACAGAGGACGCGGCTGAAGGGCGCGCCGCCTTTGCCGAACGGCGTGACGCGCAGTTCCTACGGCGATAGGAGAAATCATGACCAAACCCCGTATTCTGCTGTCCCGCCGCTGGCCCGAAGCTGTCGAGCGGCGGCTGGCGCAACGCTATGACGTGACATTGAACGAAGAGGATGTGCCGCTGGGACCGGACGCGCTGGCCGATGCCATGCGGCAATTTGATGCGGTGTGCCCCACTGTCACCGATCGTCTGGAAGCATCGGCGATAGAGGGGCCGGATGTGCGCGCCCGGATCATCGGAAATTTCGGCGCGGGCATCGAACATGTCGATCTGGAAGCAGCGCGACGCGCTGGCATAACCGTTACCAACACGCCCGATGTGTTGACCGATGCGACTGCCGATATCGCAATGACCTTGCTGTTGATGGCGACGCGCCGCGCAGGCGAAGGCGAGCGCGAACTGCGTGCCGGGGAATGGACTGGCTGGAGACCGACGCATCTGCTGGGATCGTCCCTGTCGGGAAAGGTGCTGGGGCTGGTCGGCTTTGGCCGAATTGCCCGGGCCATGGCGGACAGGGCCAGGGCATTCGGCATGAGGATCGCCTATCACAGCCGCACGCCGAAGCCGGACATGCCCGAAGGCAGCTATCATGCCGAGCTGGCTGGTCTTCTGGCGGCTTCGGATGTCGTTTCCCTTCACGCGCCGGGCGGGGCGGAAACCCATCACATGATCGATGCGGCCATGCTGAAACGCATGAAGCCAGGCGCTGTCCTGTTGAACACCGGGAGAGGGACGCTGATCGACGAAGCGGCGCTGGTTGACGCGCTGCGTGATAGAAAGATTGCGGCTGCGGGCCTCGACGTTTTCGAAAACGAGCCGAACGTAAACCCCGGCCTCGTCGATCTTCCCAATGCGGTGCTGCTTCCGCACCTGGGGTCTGCCACGCTGGAAACGCGTGAAGCGATGGGCATGAAGGTTGCCGACAATCTCGATCGCTTCTTTGCTGGGCAGGAACCGCTTGACCGCGTTGCCTGACATTGTCGCCAAGGCCATCGACGATTGGCTGTCGACCGGCAAACGGCCCCTTGTGCTGGGAATCTGCGGAGCGCAGGGGAGCGGGAAATCGACACTGGCGGGCCAGCTTGAAAAGAGCCTTTCACGCAAAGGACTGAAGGTCGCTGTCCTGTCGCTGGACGATCTTTACCTGGGTACGCAAGAGCGATGCAGGCTTGCGCAGGCAATCCATCCATTGTTCGTGACACGCGGCGTCCCCGGAACACACGATGTATCGCTTGGTTTGGAAGTGATCGATGACCTGCGGGCAGGCAAGACGGTTGCTCTTCCGCGTTTCGACAAGGCCAGTGATGAACCCGTGCCTGGGGAGCTTTGGCCGGTTGTCGAGGGCGGGGTCGACATGGTCCTTTTCGAAGGCTGGTGTGTTGGTGCGACCCCCGAAGATCGAAACGAATTGACAGAGCCGGTCAACAAGCTGGAAGCCGAGGAAGACACTGAAGGACGCTGGCGAGAAGCGGTGAACGATTTTCTGTCCGGCTCTTATCAGGCGTTATTCAATCGTATCGACCGCTTGATCCTTTTGGCTGCGCCCGGTTTCGAAGTCGTCCACGAATGGCGTGTCGAGCAAGAGCGCGATCTTGCCAGCCGCTTGGCTGAGGAGGGGCGCGACCCGGGGGCGGTCATGGGCGAGGCGGAAATTGCCCGCTTCATCAGCCATTATGAACGCATCACCCGCTCAATCCTGAAATCCATGCCGTCCAGCGCCGATCTGGTCGTCAAGCTGGACAAGGCGCGCGGTATAAAAGGCTGATCCGACAGCAGGGTTGTCTTCCGCTTAAACATCATACATCATATGATAAAAATAAGCCGGGAGAAGAGCTTTTGCCTGAAGGATTTGTCGATTTCAGTCGTCGTGCTGCGCTTTATGGGCTGGGGGCCGCATTCGCGTCCAGTGCCATGCCGGTCCGCGCAGCGGGCAGCCTGTCCGCTTTTCACGATATTCGCGATTATGGCGCGGTCGGCGACGGCAAGGCGATCGATTCCATCGCCATCAATCGCGCGATAGAAGCGGCCAGTGCACGAGGGGGCGGAACTATCATCGTTCCGCCGGGCGAATATCTGTGTTTTTCGATCCGCTTGAAAAGCCATATCACTATCGTGCTGATGCCGGGTTCGATGATCGTTGCTGCCGATCCCGATATGCACGATGGGCAATACGACCTTCCCGAAGGCGTGTTCGAGGAGCAACTGGTCGATTACGGCCTGGCCCATTTCCATAACAGCCTCATCTATGGCGACGGGGTGAACGATATCGCCATTGTCGGGCAGGGCATGATCTTCGGTCCGGGCCTTGATCGCGAAGGGCCGCCGCCGCGTTGGCATGGAATAGAGGGCTGGAAGTCTCCAGCGGAACTGGGGATGAGCGCCGACGAGGCCCGTCGCGCCATACCGCTGGAAATGAAATATGAAGGGCGCGGCAACAAGGCGATCGGCCTGACGCGGTGCCGGAATATCGTCCTGGAAGATTTCAGCATTCTGCAAGGCGGACATTTTGCCTGTTACGTGCTGGGCTGCACCAATGTGCGGATAGAGGGGCTGACCGTTGACACTGATCGAGACGGGATCGACCTTGACTGCTGCCGCGATGCCAAGGTGATCAACTGCACGGTCAACGCGCCCAAGGACGATGCCATCGTGCTGAAAAGCAGCTATGCGCTGCAGGAAGCCAGATTTTGCGAGGATGTGCAGATCATCGGTTGCAAGACCAGCGGCTACCTGCTGGGCACGCTGCTGGACGGGACGTATCAGAAGTCGCCCTATATGGCGCCCGATGATGTCGGCGTACTTGGCCGGATCAAGCTGGGGACGGACTCCGTCGCCGGTTTCCGCAACATCCTCATCGCCGATTGCCTGTGCGAAAATTCGCGCGGCCTGCAGATGGGGGCGATCGATGGCGGCGTGCTGGAAGACGTGACGGTGCGCGATGTCACGCTTCGCAATCCCGTGAACCATCCGCTGTTTGTCCGTCTTTCGGCGCGCAATCGCGCTCCGCGAGGGGCGGGCGTTGCGCGGGTCCGGCGCGTCCGCTTTTCCGACATACAGGTTTCGGGCGCGCGGATGGAATATCCGTGCGGCGTGGTCGGGATTAAGGATGGCATCATCGAGGACGTCAGCTTTAGCGGCGTGCATGTCACGGCCGCAGGCGGCGGTAGCGCGTCCGATGCGGCGCGCGACGTTCCCGAACGCCGGACTTCCAGCCTTGAGCCGAGCTTCATGGGAACACTGCCTGCGCACGGGCTGTATGCGCGGCATGTTCGCAACCTTGCCGTCAACGACATGCGGGTGGAAGTGAAAAGCGCCGATGCGCGTCCGACAATCGCACTGGAAGATGTGCAGGGCGCAGTGATCGACGGATTGTATTCCATGAAAGAGGAAGACCGCGCCGTGCGTATAGCAAGCGATTGCAGGAACATCGCTGTTCGTTCGGTTTCGGTCCTGGAGGAAGTGGCATGACACGTTTGCTATCGGAATTCGCAGGCCTGTTCGCGCTAGCCATACTGGCGACTGTCGCGCTTCTTCAGCCTGCCAGCGCGCAGGAAGGCGTGCCGCTTAACGATGGGTGGCAATTCACCAAGGGCGACCCGCAAGGGGCTTCCGCTCCGTCCCATGACGACGCTGGCTGGTCCTCGATTTCGGTTCCTCACACCTATAACGCCGAAGATTCTGGAATTGGGGGGGCCAAGGCGCGTGGAGAGCCGGAAGGCGAGTATTATCGCGGGCCCGCCTGGTATCGCTTGTCGTTCGAACATGTTCCTGCACCGGGAAAGCGGCAGATCCTTCACTTCGGCGGCGCGACGCTGAAAGCCGATGTTTGGCTGAACGGCCGCAAGGTCGGAACGCATCGCGGCGGCTATGCCGCTTTTCGCTTCGACGTCACCGATGAATTGCAGGCAGGGCGTAATGTTTTGGCCGTGCGGGTGGACAACGCCAAGAACCCTGAAATTTCCCCCCTTAACGGTGACTTCAACGTGTTTGGCGGCCTTTATCGCGAAGTTCGCCTGATCGAGGTGCCTGAACTGCATCTGGACCGTATGAACCATGCCGGTCCGGCGATCCGCGCCTGGACCGAGGCGATCGGCGATGACACCGCAAAAATTGGTTCGAATGTGGCGGTGGTGAATACTCGCTCCGTCCCCGCGCAGTTCGAAATCGATACTCAGATCATCGATGCCGATGGCAAGCAGGTCGCCACGCAGCGCGAGCAATTGCAACTTGCTGCGGGTGAGAGCCGGTCGGTTGCATCCAATTTCACCGTTTCGAACCCGAAGCTGTGGCGGGGAAGGGAGGGTCCTTACCTTTACCGGATCCGCAGCCAGATCCGCGAAAGCGGAGCGCTTGTCGACAGCCAGTCGGTGCCGCTGGGCATCCGGACGGTTGCGGTTGAAAAGGACGGCACCTTCCTGCTGAACGGCAAAGCGTATCCGCTCTATGGAGTGAACATGCAGATGCCGACGCGCTTCGGCCGTGGGCCGATCGTCACCGATGGCGAGATCGACGAGGACATGCGCCTGATCGACGAGATGGGCGCCACGGGTATACGGCTTGCCCACATGCAGCATCCGCCGCGCGTCTATGAGCGGGCGGATGAACTTGGCATGCTGATCCTGACCGAGGTGCCTCTTATCGATGATCACGACCAGTCGGATGCTTTTCGCGAAAATCTTGTCCAGCAAATGGAGGAGTTGATCGCCCAGCACACCAACAATCCATCGGTTGCGCTTTGGGGTATCGGGAACGAGATTCGCGTTTCGGATGCCGCTTCGAACCGGCTTCTGGCAGAGCTGAACGAAACTGCGCATACGCTCGACCCGTATAGGCCCACGACTTACGCGCATTGCTGCCTGGACGATGATGATCCGATCGCCCAGCACAGTGATACGGTTTCGTACAACCGCTATTTCGGCTGGTACTGGACCAAATCGGAAGACATCGGCCCATGGGCGGACGAGCTTCACGCCAAAATGCCGAACCGGCCGATCGGGGTTAGCGAATATGGAGCCGGGGCGTCGATCCGCCATCAGGAAGACCCTGTCGTGAAGCGGCCTGAATCCAACGGCTATTGGCATCCGGAGCAGTACCAGACGGACTTCCACATCAAGCACTGGCTTGAACTCAAGAAACGTCCGTTCCTGTGGTCGACTTTTGTCTGGGTCGCGATCGACTTCCCGTCTTTCAAGCGGAACGAGGGGGACAGGCCCGCCATCAATGACAAGGGGCTTATTACCGAGGACCGCATCCCCAAGGATGCCTATTACTGGTATCAGGCGAACTGGGCCGAAGAGCCGATGCTGCACATCGCAAGCAGCCGCGATACGCACAAGCGAACCCAGCAGGTGAAGGCCATGGCCTTTTCCAACCTGCCAAGGGTTGAGGTGCGGTTGAATGGTGGCGAATGGACCGGCATCGATGTGGAGGACCGCATGGCGAAATGGACCATAGAGTTGGAGGAGGGCGCTAACCTGATCGAAGCCCGCGCCCGCACCCAAGATGGGAGGCTGCTGACCGACAAGGTTGGCTGGCGATATGATCTGCGGCCCTGACCGTTCGATAGTCCCGCACAAGAAAGGGGCGCGCCCTGCGAAGGACGCGCCCCTTTTTTTGGCTGATTGATCGTCAGTCGCGGGGGCCGGCCTCCGCGATCACCTGAAGGGCCTCTTCAGGCCAGTTCGCGTCGGCCACAAGATTGTTGCCGCGCGCATCATTGCCCACCCTCGGCAGCCAGCGTCCACCCGTTTTCAGCGAGTTGTGCCAGTTGCCCATCGCCCGGTTATCGGTGGAAATGCCTTGGTCGTACATTTTTCCGGCCGTGTTGACGTTCAGCCAGACGCCGTCCGTTTCGACGACATTCTCGCTTACGGTGAAGTGCTTGCTGCCTTCATCGAGATAGATGGCAATCTTTCCGTTGATGTCGAAGATATGATTGCGGCGGATGACTGCGTTGGGATTGGCCGAAAGGTTATAGATGGCGCCGCCGTCCATGTACCATTGCTTCACCCCATGGATGCGGTTGCCTTCGACCAGTGTGTCGCGCAGCGTGGTCGGTGTGTCGAAGCGCGGATTATGGACATAGCCCTGCTGGTTCTGGTCATAGTTGGGGTTGCCGCCTTCATCGTTATAGCCCCAGCCCCAGCCGGTTGCGATCGCGTCATAAGGCGCTTCGCTGATGTCGTTGTGCGCGATCGTCGCCCCATCGAAATAGGTGGTGAGGATCGCGGCATTGTCCTTGTAATCGTGGCTGACCGACTGGATGACATTGTCCTCGATCGTCAGGTCGCGATTGATCAGCGCCTGATCGGACGGGTGATGTGCATCGGTGCGTACACCGCCTGCCATAATCGCGCCGCCCGCAATGACAGCAAAGCGGTTGCGCGCAACCCGAATGTTGGAGGTGGCGAGGCCAATACCGGTTTCGTGCGCCAGCGGTTCATTGCCGATGCCAAGCGCGACCTGGCCAAGCTGGCTGAACGTATTTCCTTCGAAAGTGATGTCGCGTGCCGCTGAAACCTGGACAGCGGCGGGTATCTGGTGCCACTTCAACCGCATCGATTCAAATTCCACACAGCCCCAGCCGCACGTTTCCCAAGCGTCGTCGGGATGAAGCGGGGAGGGGTCGCTGAGGTAGGCCCCGCTCTGCTGGTTGGCGTAGCCGGTGTCGCGCGAAGGCCCGAGCCATGAGCTGTGCGAAAAACGCAGTCCGCGGAAGGTCAAGCGTTCGACAGGCGCTTCGGGCGTCCCGCTGATCGACACCAGCACTTCCAGCGTGGGCACCACGACATCCAGTTCGGCAATGTCCTCGTCCTGTCCGGTGCGCAGGTAAAGCCTGCCTTCATCGGGATCGATCACCCATTGGTGCCAGCGCGAATGCCATTGGCCGACCTTCCCGACGAACTCCAGGGCACCGCGCAGGAAGAAGCGTGATTCTTCTGGGAACAGGGGCTGGCTCGCCGTGTCATAGCCCCAAGTGTTGTTGTCCCAAGCGGGCTGCGACATGGTGAAACGCGTACCATCAATGGATTCCACGGGTGAATACCGGTCGGTAAAAATCCCGGTGGCCTCGGCCTCCACCCTGTCTGGTCGCGAAATATCGCCAAGCCAGGCATATTCGGGGTCCGTGACTTCAAAGCCGGTTGCGCTGAATTGCAGGTCGTCCAGCGGAATCTCCACGAACGGACTTTCGCCGCGAGTGCCATTGATCCAGATCTGCCGCGTATCAAGCCCCTTTGGCGTTTCTGCGACGTAAAGATGCCGGTCTTCGTCATAGGGGCGAAAACCGGTAATTTTCATGCCGGATGTGATCATGGGATTTGCGCCCGGGGCTGCGCGCCATTCGACGGAATGGCCATTCTGTCCACCATCGGCCTGGCGGAAGATCAGCGGGGCCGTAAGGCGGTAGGCGCCATCTGCCAGAAGGACGGTCACATCATCGGATGCATTGTTTGCGCGAACGATCTCCTGCGCCTTTACAAGCGATTTCAGTGGCTTTTCCGCGGTTCCGGGATTGCCGTCATTCCCGCCGGGGGAGACGTGGATCGTCACCTGCGCCAGCGCAGAGGTGGCGAAAAGCAGCCCAGCCGCGAACGGGATGGCACCTATGGCCTTGCCAATCATATCATCCTCTCCTCTTTTTATCTTTTGCGCGGTGGGGATCAGTTGACCCAGCCGCCGTCGATTACATTCACCGTGCCGGTGGTAAAGGCGCTCTCATCCGAGGCGAGATAGATGGCGAGTGCTGCCAGTTCCTCTACCCGGCCAAATCGGCCCATGGCCTGCCGGGCAGTGAACTCGGCATAGGCCTTCTCGAAATCGCCGGTGTCGTGCAGGCGCTGGATAAGCGACGGCGTTTCGACCGTGCCCGGGCAGATGGCGTTGCACCGGATCCCCTTGGTGACAAAATCAATGGCGACCGACTTCGTCAGCCCGATGACGGCGGCCTTCGTCGCGCCATAAGCAAAGCGGTTGTCCACCGCCTTGATGCTGGAACATACCGACGACATGTTGATGATCGATCCGCCGCCAAGCGCCAGCATGTTGGGAAGAACTGCGCGGATCATCCGATATTGCGCCGTGACGTTAAGGTTGCAGGAGAAGGTCCAGGCATCTTCGTTGCAGTCGAGAATGGTACCGGCGTGAACGAAACCGGCACAGTTATAAAGGACGTTGATGTCGGGCAGTCCGGCGGCAATGGCTTTGACAGCGTCCGGGTCGGTAACGTCGAGCTGGCGGCAATCGGCGCCTTCCAGCCCTTCCAGTGCCTCTGCGCGCACGTCGGTTGCGATGACCCGCGCACCTTCGCGCAGGAAAGCCTCTGCAGTGGCGCGGCCAATTCCCTGCCCGGCGGCCGTGACGAGGGCGACCTTGCCTTCAAGACGCGACATTCAATTCTTCTCCCAAATGGATCGGCCCGGCATTTCCGGGCGAATTTCGGCATGGACATGCCAGATCTGAATTCATATGATGTCGTATGTTTAATGATGGTGCAAGCGCAGACTTTTCCCTTAACCGGCGATCCGCAATCGGACTGATGGCCGCCCTCGCGGCCAGTCCGGCGGCTGCGTCACAGGCCACTGCCACCGGCGTCGTCGAAGACATTCGAGATCACGGCGCGAAAGGCGATGGCCGGTCGATAGACAGCAAGGCGATCAACGCGGCTATTCGTGCCGCTGCGTCCCGCGGTGGCGGTGTCGTTGCTGTTCCGCCGGGCCGCTACCTGTCCTTTTCGATCCGCCTTCTGGACAATATTACGCTTGCCCTGTCGCCAGGCGCCGTGATCGAGGCGGCAAATCCCGACGTGCACGGTGCCAATTACGACCCACCGGAAAACTATCTGGAGCAGCAATTCCAGGATTTTGGCATTACCCATGTGCACAACAGCCTGATTTATGCCGATGGCGCGAAGAACATCGCGGTTGTCGGGCGTGGACTGATCCATGGCCTTGGCCTTGATCGAGCGGGGCCGGGCGATCACTGGTGGCGGCGCGATCATTTCCAGTCCGCAAAAGCGCTGGGCATCACGCCACGCGAACTGGCGATTCGGAACGAGGGTGAAGCCGCTCAGGTCGGTCGCGCCAACAAGACTTTCGGCCTGATGAAATGCCGTGGCGTGCGTTTTGAAGATTTCACGATCCTGCAGGCCGGCCACTTCGGCATCATCGCGCATGGCTGTTCAAACATGCGGGTAGACGGGGTCGTGATCGACACCGATCGTGACGGCATCGATATCGATTGCTGCCGCGATGTGCGGATAACGAATTGCACCGTCAATGCGCCCAAGGACGATGCCATCGTTCTTAAAAGCAGCTATGCGCTTGGCGAAAAGGTGCTGTGCGAGGACATCCAGATCAGCGGCTGCAAGACCAGCGGATATCTGATGGGTTCGCTGCTCGACGGCACTTATCGACCGTCTGACTATCGCGCGCCGGACGATATCGGGGTGCTGGGCCGTATCAAGATGGGCACGGAAACCGTGGGCGGTTTCCGCAATGTCCAGATCAGCGACTGCATCTGCACCAACACGCGCGGCATCCTGATCGGCATCGTCGATGGCGGGGTGATGGAGGATGTGACCGTTTCGGGCATTACCTTGCGCAACCCGGTGAATCATCCGCTGTTCGTGCATCACGGCGCCCGGATGCGTGCACCCGAAGGGAATCCTGTCGGCGCAATCAGGCGGGTCCGTTTCGAAGATGTGCAGGTATCGGGCGCCGATCCACGGTTTCCCTGCGGTGTCGAAGGTATCGCTGACGGTCCGGTCGAGGATGTGACTTTCAGCGGGATCGATGTGGCCTCTGCCGGGGGAGGCACTTCGCAGGACGCTGCGCGCGATCCGGAATATCGGCGGGTGACCAGCCTAGAAGTCAGCTATCTTGCAACATTGCCGGCGCAGGGCATGTATGCTCGCCATGCGCGGCGGTTGACGGTGCGCAACTGTCGCTTCACGACCGAAAAACCGGATGCGCGACCGGCTGTCGCTTTGCGCCATGTCGATGGCGCGATCATCGACAATGTTCATTCCTCCGCTCCAGCAGGGCAAGCGGTGTCGTGCAGGGACAGCCGCAATATCGCGGTGGAAGACATGGGGAGGTTGGCCTGATGGGACCGCTAGACCTTGGTTTCGGTGCCGCGTCGATCGGCAATCTCTATCGTCCCGTAGCGGATGAGGATGCCCGCGCCGTAGTCCGCAGGGCCTGGGAAGCCGGTGTTCGTTTTTTCGATACCGCCCCTCACTACGGCTTTGGCCTCAGCGAGAAGAGGCTGGGGTCGGCACTGGCGGAGCTGGACCCGGGGCAAGAAGCCATTCTTTCAACGAAGGTCGGGCGGAGACTGGATCCCAGGCCCGATGCCGACCTGGACTCGCTTCGTCAGGCATTCGTATCCCCGGAACCGTTCGAAAGCGTCTTCGACTACAGCTATGATGCCGTCATGCGATCGCATGAGGGCAGTCTTGCACGGCTGCGGCGAAAGCGGGTCGATATTCTTTATGCCCATGACATCGGCAGCTTTGCCCATGGCGACGATCACCCGCGCCTGTTCGCCCAATTCATGGAGGGCGGCTATCGCGCCATGCGTGAATTGCGCGATGCCGGCGATGTTTCCCAGATCGGCATTGGCGTGAACGAGATCGCCGTCTGCGAAGAGATGATTCACGCAGGCGATATCGACATCATTATGCTGGCCGGACGCTACACCCTGCTTGAACAGGATCCTGCAGACAATCTTCTTCCGCTATGCGCACGAAAGGGAGTTAAGCTGGTGGTCGCGGGGCCGTATAATTCCGGGATCCTTGCCAAGGGCGTCAGGGCAGGTGGAACGCCGCCCAACTTCAATTATGAGCCTGCGCCCCCTGCGATTGTCGAAAGGGTCGGTCGGATAGAGGACATTTGCGAAGCCCATGGCGTTCCATTGGCCGCCGCGGCGCTGCAGTTCCCGCTCATGCACTCGCAAATCTCTTCCGTGGTGCCGGGCATGGGTTCCGTCCGTCAGGTCGATGCCGCGATTGATCTCATGGCCGTCACCATTCCCGACGCTCTCTGGGACGATCTTGCCAGACAGGGCCTGCTCAGGCGCGGGCTGCAAGAGGCGGGCTGACTGGCCGATCATCACCCGCAAGTCGACACCAGATCGCTGCGGAAAAGGAGAGACCAAGAAGTGACCATTAGCCGAAGGGCCGTTTTCGCCAATGCCATGGCCTTGGGGGTCTCTGGCCTTGCCAGACCTGCCTTTTCCAGAATGCACCCGCCGCGTGAAGTCGAACGATGGGGGCTGTTTGAAATCGCGCTGGACGGTCCGGGCAGCGGTAATCCATTTCGGGAGACGAGGCTTTCGATTCTCTTCGAGAATGGTGGGCAGGCCATCGAAGTACCGGGCTTCTACGACGGGGACGGGGTCTATCGTGTCCGCTTCAGCCCTCCCGAAACGGGGAAGTGGGGATGGACTAGTCAAAGCAATGCAAATGCCTTGTCCGGCCTGATCGGCGAATTCGCCGCAACAGAGCCGCAGAGGGGCAACCATGGCCCGGTCCGGGTCAGCAACGATGGGTTCCATTTCGTACACGCAGATGGCACCCCGTTCCGCCAGATCGGCACGACCTGCTATTCATGGGCGCTCCAGTCCGAGGAGAAATGTCGGCAGACGTTGGCAACGCTCGCCGAAGCGCCGTTCAACAAGATGCGCATGCTGGTGTTCCCCAATGTAGCCTCTGCCGCCACCGATCCTTTCCTGCGGACGGGAAGCGGGCCAAAGGACTGGGATCCGGCTCGTTTCAATCCTGCCTATTTCCGCCGTTTTGAGGATCGGATCCGGCGCCTTGGCGATCTTGGCATCGAGGCCGATGTCATTCTTTACCAGCCCTATGATCCCTCACGTGGCTATTCGGACATGTCTCGCGAGGATGACGAAGCGTACGTCCGTTATGTCGCCGCACGCTTTGGTGCTTTCAGAAATGTCTGGTGGTCGATGGCGAATGAGTTCGACCTCATCAAGACGAAATCGGACGAAGACTGGGACCATCTGTTCGGCATATTGGTTGACGCTGATCCGCACGACCGGCTGCGATCAATCCACAATATCCGGCGCTATTACGACCATCGCAAGCCGTGGATCACACACGCCAGTATCCAGAACGGTGCCGCCGTTGACGACAGCATCCGTGCCGAACTTCATCGTGCTTTCGCGGAAAAGCCGGTCATCTTCGACGAGGTTGTCTATGAGGGCGACATCGACAAGCGCTGGGGCAATCTGTCAGCTGAAAAGATGGTCGAGCGGTTCTGGCACGGGCTGATGGGCGGCACCTATGTTGGCCACAGCGAGACCTATGCTTCCAGCGGCAACCCCGATCATTCATGGTTGGGGCAAGGCGGTACCTTGCAAGGTGATAGCGCGCCGCGGCTCGCCTTCCTGAAACGTATCATGGAAGAGGGGCCAGCGCCCGGCATTGACGCGATCCAGCCGTGGTGGGGCTATCACGTCGCGGGCAGGAAAGGGAATTATTACCTCGTCTATTTCGGCGAGACGAGCCCGGCAAAGTGGACGATCGCCTTGCCCGCCCGAGAAGACAGCGATGCCGGTTCTTACAAGGCGGATATCATCGATAGCTGGAACATGACTGTCACCGAGGTCGAAGGCGTGATCGAGTTGTCTCGTGGCAACGAGTATGAACTACATGCACCGAAAACCGGTTCGATCGCTTTGCCGCAGCGGCCCTACATGGCGGTCAGACTTCGCCGGATCGCGGACAGCGATTGACGTGACGTAGTGAACTTAACCGGGCGGACAGCGTAATAGAATTTTCCAATGATTTGAGCGCCCTTTGCCCTGTCAAGAGTGCCATATCTTTCAAGGATTTACGCTGTTTCCGGTTCGTCAGCCTCCGCAGTTTCCGGTGTCGCTCATCTGCGCCTCGCAGTTCGCTCAATTTCACGCTTTGCTCTGTTGCCGGCCGGAATTTAAATCTCTATTTAACAATATCCTAAGCGGCAAACCATTCGCTCCGAAGGCAGAGGTCACAGGCTCGAATCCTGTCGGGTGCGCCACTCGCGAAGGTGCGCAGATTTCTGCGATTTCCGCGTTCACCCGACCGGACAATAATGGGTGCCTTTTGGATGCTTCTGGGCCGTTTTCTGTCTTTTCGCTTTGGCAATTGCCACAGTAAAACAGGCGGCGTTATCTTTAGCTTACGAACTGCAATTTTGGTTTATACCTGCCAATCCTAACAGCGGCGATGGATTTGCCTATCGAATTGCATCGGAGATGCGCCATGGTCCATCGCTTGAAGCTCGATTGAGAAACGTGCCGCAAGGCACAGCAGGCACAGCGTGATGCGGATACTCAAGCTCTTGCGAACGGGGAAATCACGCGGCCAGATCCGGCAAGACGCAACGGGTTTTTCAACGACGCGCGCATTGTCAGGTTCAAGGTAAATTACAAGCGCGATTAATCCTTGCCGTAATTGCGTAAAATAAAACGGCATTTTGGCCGAGTGACGCTCCTCGGTCAGGTGGCGCCGAAACGCTTTCGCAATGCGAAACGCTTGATCTTGCCGCTGGGTGTCAGGGGCATCTCGGCAATGAAATGGATCGAACGCGGATAGGCGTGGCGCGCGAAACGGTCCTTCACCCACTGCTGCAGTTCGACGGTCGAGGGCGCATCCGAGGTATCGGTGAGGACGACACAGGCTTCGAGCCGTTCCCCCATGACTTCGTCCGGAACGCCAAAGGCGGCGGAGGCGGCGACCTTCGGGTGATCGTTCAACACGCTTTCAACCTCCTGCGGGCCGATACGATAACCTGCCATCAGCACGATGTCGTCGTCGCGGGCATAGAAAGTGATCAGGCCGTCCGCATCCATGCGGGCAGCATCGCCGGTGAGATAATATCGACCACAGGGCGAGAATTTCTCTTGCGTGGCCTTGGGCGCGTCTAGGTATCCGGCGAACCACGCTAGGGGGCTATGGTCGAGGCTCATTGCCAGTTTACCGGTTTCGCCCGAAGGAGCAGGCTCGCCCTGCTCGTCCAGTATTACGGCATGCCATCCGGGCATCGTACGGCCCATCGACCCGGCTTTCGCCTCGTTGCGCAACAAGGGGTGGTGATGGTTGTTTACCATCATCCCTGCCTCGGTCTGGCCATAGTGGTCGTGGATGCGCGTTCCGAACGTTTCCAGCGCCCATGCATCGAGGTCCGCACCAAGTGGTTCCCCGGCGCTTGAAGCCTTGGTCACTTGCAACAAACCGGATGGCTCGCAGGTGCGTAGGGCGCGGTAGATCGTTGGCGCGGCGGCGAAATTGGTAACGCCCTCTTCGGCAAGGATAGACAAGGTGCGCTGCGGATCGAAGCCGCCGGGCAGCAGGATGGACCGCTGGCCAATCAGGAGCGGTGCGACGATTGCGTAGTAGAGGCCATAGGCCCAGCCCGGATCGGCCGCGCACCAATATGTATCGCCGGGTTCGATGAAGAGCCCGAATTCGGCATAGGCGCGAATGCTGGCCAGAGCGCGCAGCGGCAGATCGACGCCTTTCGGTTTACCGGTCGTGCCCGATGTGAAGATGCGGATCATCGGCGCGGCAGCGGGAAGGCGGGCAGCAACCGGCGCGGGCGAACGCTCGCCGATGATCGAGGCGAGGCTGGAGAACTCTCCGTGCCTGCCATTCACGAACACGGTGGTAGAGAGCCCGAGTTCCGCGATGATCGCGGGGTCGAGCTTTTCGACCTGACCGACATCGGCGATCACGGCTTTCGCCTTGCCGCCTTGCAACCGGTGCGTGACCGCAGGCGTGCTGAAGGCGGTGAAAATCGGCATGACCACGGCGCCCAGCCGCCATGCCGCGACCAGCGTGGCGACCATTTCCGGGCTCTTGCCCATCAGCACGGCCACGCAGTCGCCGTGTCCGATCCCTCGTGCTGCCAATCCGCCAGCGATCGCGGCCGATAACCTATTTAACCGGGCGTAGGTAATGTCCTCGCCTCCGATAAAGCGAAAGGCGACGTCGCCCGGCTCGTGCGAGGCGACCAGCAGTTCATGCAGCGATAGATCATCGCCATCGTAGAGCGAGACGATATGCGCCAGGCGGTCGGCAATGACGGTCGGAATATCAGGCAAGGCAGGTCTCCCTGTCGGCTCCGTTGCCAGCGAAGGCAGTCATGCGCACCAGTTCGCTCAGGCCGACATGGCTCTGTGCGCTGTAGTCCGCGTCGATACCGAGAGCGCTTTCGACCCGCATGATTGCAGCCAGGTCGCTTGCGGTGAAGTGCAGCGATATCGAGGCATGGGCAAGAACTGCCTGCCGCTCGCCACGCTGCATGACAAACGCTGCCGTACCGGCCAGCTTTCGCCCACCGACAGCGAAATTATGCCGTCCGTCGCAATGGGACCCTGGAACGCTGCGTGCCTCTCCGACAATTCCCATGGGAGCGAATAGGCGCTCCAGCAGGTCAAGCAGCTGCCGATAGGGCGCGCCAAGCGTCACATGGTCGCCGGTCAGGACAAGGGTAAGGTTTGCGACATGCGGTCCATGCGCGACACAGCGTCCGCCGGACTTTCTGAAGGCCACCGGCATCCCGGCAAGCGCAAGCGCCTCTCCAATAGCGGGGCTGTGCGCATGACGTCGCGGCACGACAAGGCAAGGCCTGTTTCGCCAAAGCCTTGCCCGCTTCATGGCTGCGCTCTCGCCTAGCGCCTGCCGCGCCATCACGATATCCTCATCGACAGCAGCCTGCGGGTCGGCCACGGTATCGTGAATAGTCGCATCAGCTACGATGCAGCGCAGCTCTGCGCCAAGAGCGTGGAACAGCGCATCGCACCGGGTCCGGTCCTTCGCGTCCATGTCGGTTACTCGATCGTGCCGATCGCGGCTCCCAGCGCGATCTCGTCGTCCTCCGCAACATGTGTGCGCAGCGTGCCCGACGCCGGTGCGGCGATCTCGTAGCTGGCCTTGTCGCGCATGACTTCGGCAATGATTGCGCCTTCGGTGACCTGCTCTCCATCGGAGAAGAGCCAGGTGCCCAGAACGGCGGTCGAGCCGTCGTCCCACAAGTCGGCGGGTACGACGACCGCGGTCATGCGCGTTCTCCGATCGACTGGCGAGCGGCGGCAAGGGTCATTTCGGCGTTCGGCAAGACGGCATGCTCCAATGCTGGCGAGAACGGGATGGGAATGTCGGGATGCGATATCCGCTGCGGCGGCGAGGCGAGGGGGATGCCTGCCTCGGCGATCGAGGCGATGACTTCTCCGGCAAGACCGCAGGACAGGTAATCGTCGTCGACCACGACCACGCGCCCGGTCTTGCGGACCGAGGCGAGGATGGTCTCCCGATCCAGGGGCGCGATCGTTCTGATGTCGATGACTTCCGCTTCGACACCGTCTTCACGCGACAGGGCATCTGCGGCTGCGAGGCAGTGGTGCACGGTGATGCCAAGGCCGACGAGCGTGATGTCGGTCCCTTCACGCGCCACGCCTGCCTTGCCGATCGGAACTTCATATTCGCCGTCGGGCACATCGGTGATCGACCCCGCAACGGTACCGAGCCAGCCCATGCCCTGCAGCGCCTTGTGGAACATGAAGACGACCGGATTTTCGTCTCGGATCGCGGCTAGCATCAATCCCTTGGCATCGTGTGCATTGGACGGGATGACGACCTTCATCCCCGGCAAGTGCCCGAACGTGGCGTACAGGCACTGCGAATGCTGTCCCGCATCGCCGTAGCCCCCGCCGACCGATGTCATCAGCACCATCGGGCACGAAACCTGTCCACCCGAAAAGTAGGCCTGTTTCGCAGCGAGGTTGTAGATCGCGTCCATGCAAACGCCGAAGAAATCGACGAACATCAATTCGACGACGGGGCGCATTCCGGCCCCTGCCATGCCGACCGCCGCGCCGATAAAGCCGGTTTCGGAAATCGGGGTGTCGAACACGCGCTCGGTGCCGAACCGTTCGAGAAGACCGCCGGTGTTGCCGAACACGCCGCCCAGCTTGCCGATGTCCTCGCCCAGCACGACGACGCCGGGGTCGCGCTCCATTTCGCTGGCAAGCGCTTCGGACATGGCCTTGGCGATCGTCTGCTTGCGGATTGCAGTGGCGGTGTTCATGCCGTGGTCCTCTCGACGAAAACGCTGGTAAAGGCGCTGGCCGGATCGGGCAGGGCCGAGCCGCGCGCAAAGGCGAATGCGGTTTCGACAGCCTGCTGCGCGTGCTTCTCGCAGGCATCCAGTTCGGCAGCATCGATCCCGTCCGCAAGCAGGCGTTCACGGTATCGCGGGATCGGGTCCATGGCTTTCAGCCGGTCCTTCTCGCCTTCGGGGCGATAAGCTTCCTGGTCCCCCATGAAGTGCCCTTCGAGGCGGCTGGTCTCGATCTCGATCAGGCTGGGTCCTTCGCCGCGGCGCGCGCGCGCGATGGCTTCTCCTGCGGCGTCGTAGATCGCGTCGGGATCGTTGCCGGCAATGTGGATGCCGGGCATGGCATAAGCGGCGGCGCGGTCGGCATTGCGGGATACGGCAGTGCACGATGCCTTTGACACCGACACGCCGTAGCCATTGTCCTCGATCACGATGACAAGCGGTGCACCCCAGACGGACGCGAGGTTCATGACTTCGTGGAATGCGCCCTGATTGGCCGCCCCCTCGCCGATGTAGGCAACTGCTACCGCGTCGCTACCTCGCAGTTTCGCGGCCATGGCTGCGCCCAATGCCGGACCCATGCCCTGTGCGATGATACCCGAACAGGCAAAGTTCACCGACGCGTCGAACAGGTGCATGTGCCCGCCGCGCCCGCCCGAAAGGCCCGTATCACGCCCGAAGATCTCTGCTGCCATGCGATCAAGGTCGACGCCCTTGGCAATCGCTGCATGGTGCGGGCGGTGAGTGGCCGTAACCGTGTCACTTTCACGCAAGTGCGCGCAGACGCCGACTGCGCACGGCTCCTGCCCATCGGACAAGTGCATTTCGCCCGGAATCGGTCCTCTTGCCATATTGAAGCGCGGTGTCTTACCTTCAAGATAAGCGGGCTTGATCGCGTCCTCGAAAGCGCGCGACTTCACCATATTCTCGTACATCCAGAGACGGTGCGGCTGATTGGTCTTGCTCATCGCGCAATGAACCCCCCATCGATCACGAGTTCGAGGCCGGTGACGAACTTTGCCTCATCGCTGGCGAGATAGACCGCGCCCCAAGCGATGTCGGACGGGTCGCCGACCTCGTTCAGCGGACACATCGCGCCCATCGCTTCCATCAGGCTGTCGCCTTCAATCAGGCCAGCAGCGACCCATTTTTCACCCGCTGCGGCCAGCATGGGCGTGTTGATGCAGCCGGGGTGGATCGAATTGCAGCGGATCGGGGTGCCGTGCGCGGCCCATTCGACGGCAAGGCTCTTAGTGAGGTGCCGCACTGCGCCTTTCGACGTGTTGTAGGCCACCTGGTCGGGAAACCCGACGATCCCTGCGACAGACGATATGTTGATGACTGATGCCCGCCCTTCGACGCGGCGCTCCATCAGGGGCTTAGCCGTACGGCAGCCGAGAAAGATGCCATCGACATTGACGGACATGACCTTGCGCCAGTCGCCAAGCGGAATGTCCTGCAGCGGCTTTTCCCACTCGATACCGGCATTGTTGACGAGGATGTCGAGCTTGCCCGACCCGGCCTTTATTTCAGCGATCGCTTTCGCCCACGATTCTTCATTCGAAACGTCGAGGTGCAGGGCGCGTTCTCCGTCCATCGGCTGAAGATCGCCGCGCCAGACTTCAGCGCCTTCGCTTTCGAAATGGGCAGCGATTGCCTGCCCTATGCCTTGTGCCGACCCTGTTACGAGGGTGGTCTTTCCCGCCAGCCTTGCAGCCATTGCCGCGCCCTTTCCACGAAACGTTCCGCTGTCTTGCGGAATCTGCATCATGGCTTTCTGCGCGATCGGTGGCTTTCGTGCTTGTCGGCGCGGGCCTCAAAACATGACGATGGGCGAACTGCCGTTACCGTTCAGCTCTGCGTCCGTGATGTCTCGCGCCATTCGCGGGGGCTGGATCCGAACTCTGCCCGAAAGCTTCGCGAGAAGTGCGAACTGTCCGAAAAGCCGTTCTTCATGGCGATCTGTGTGATTGACAGGGCGTCGAGGCCACGCGTCTCCATGTCGACACGCGCGCGGCCAAGCCGGCGTTGCCGGATCCATTCACAAACGGTCATGTCGAACTCGGCGAACAGTCTGTGCAAGTACCGCGGGCTGAAACGGAAGGCCGCCGCGATTGTCTGCGGCCCAAGGTCGGGATCGGCAAGATTGGCGATCACGTATTCCTGCACGCGGGCCAATAGCGAGCGGCGGAACGCGGTACCCGATAACGCCTCTGTCGTCGGGCGGAACGTCGCGGCCGCCATCTCCACTGTTGCGCGAAGGACAGCCGGCCTGTCACGCGCATCGATACTGTCTATAGTCGAATGCAATTGCTTGAGGTGCGACTTCAACAGCGCGCCCATCCCGCGATCACCGCGCACCTGCATGCCGCACAGGTCCTCGATCCCCGGCAGAGCCAGCTTGGCCGTGCGGTGGGGAATAAGCAGTGAGAACTGGTGGAGCGTCGACTTCGCATCGAAGAACGCGGGCCGCGTGCTGTCCCAAAGCGCGATCGAACCGGGCGTCAGCTCGCACTGGTTCGCTCCCTGGGCAAGGTGGCTATGCCCCGCTTCCAGATAGAGCAGGCAGAAGTAGGGCTGGTCACCGCGCTTGATATCGTCCGCCGTGCGGCGCCCGGCCAGCGGGTCGGCCTCTATATGCGTGAAGACATAATCGTCGAAATGCCGCCGCACGATCGAGCCGTGATACTTGTCGGCACAATCGCCCTTCAGGTCCCAATGGAAATGCGTTCGTTCGAACACTTCCTGGAAATTGCGGAATTGCTGCCTTCCCGGCAGCCCGCGTGTTGTCCACGTCTCTGCTTGCGGTTCCTGCATCGAATTTTCTCCCACTCTGACTGTAGGGGATGAAAATCACGTGCGCCAGCGGCATGAGGTCCGGGTTCGCTGTGGTCTCGAAAGCCGTTCACTCCTGCACAAAAGCGCGGAGTTTTCGGGCATTTCGCCCTGTTCACGCAAATGCTTTGCTTTGGTCGCTGGCGGTCAAGCAATGTCCCGGCCGGTATTATAGACGAAACCTGCCAAAAAGCCGCGCAGGCCGACGATAACGGCCGCGTTCGCAGGGGAGAGAATAATGAAACAGACCGGCACCGCGACGCTGAAAGCAGCCGCAGCCTTGATGTGCGCCAGCGCGTTGACGACGCCCGCTTTTGCGCAGGACGAAGACGACGCACAGGTCCAGCAACGCGGCATTGCCGAGATCGTCGTGACGGCGCAGCGCCGCGAGCAGAGCCTTCAGGACGTGCCGATTGCGGTCTCCGCACTAGGCGGTGACCAGATTGCGGAGGCGGGGCTGACCAACAGCCTAGCCATTGGCGACAATGTCCCGAACCTCGAGATCAAGACTTTCGGTGGCGTTCCGAACATCTTCATCCGAGGCGTCGGCAACAACGATTTCAATTCATCGTCCGTCGGGCCGATCTCGATCTATCGTGACGATGTCGTGGTGGCGGCGACAGGCAGTCAGATGTTTGCGCTGTTCGACGTAGACAGGATCGAGGTGCTGCGCGGGCCGCAGGGGACACTGTTCGGCAAGAACACGACGGGCGGCGCCATTCACTACATCTCCCGCCTGCCGGGCGACTACTTCGAAGGCTATGCACGGGCGGGTTACGGTAGGTTCGACCTGTTCGAGGCCGAAGGCGCGGTGACCATGCCGCTGGCCGAAGGGCTTTCGATGCGCGCATCGGGCATCGTGCGCCGCCGCGATGGCGAACGCGTTAACCTGTTCACCGGCGACAGGGCGATCGACGTGGACGAGGCGGCAGTACGGGCGATCCTGCGCTACAATCCGCATTCCGATCTCGACCTGCGCCTATCGGGCGGAACGGGGCGCGACAGGTCCGACTATTTCCACCCCAAACCGCTGGGCACAGCGGGCGGCGCGAACATCTTCGGCTATTCCGATCCCGCACCCGACGACTGGTCCGTGCTGAACTTCAATGGCGACAGCCGCAACTATTCAGACAACGCCTGGGCTTCGCTCAACGTCACGATCGGGCTAGGCGGCGGACTGACGCTCAAATCGATTACCGGATATGACGACACCGAAGTCGACAACCGCGTCGATGTGGACGGCAGCCCCCTGCGGATCGATGAAATCACGAATAAGACCGAAACCGAGCAGTTCAGCCAAGAATTCCAGTTATCTTACTCGGAAGACGGCCTCGATGCCATCGTAGGGCTCTTTTATTTCGACGAAAACCTTGAGAACGTCTCTGCGGCGGACCTCATCGGGGAGCTTACCTTTGCCCAGGGGGCAATTCCGCTGCGGACCGATGCGACGCGTGACAACAAGAGCTACGCCGTGTTCGGACAAGTCAGCTACGGTGTTACCGACCGCTTGGGCCTCACGATCGGCGGGCGTTATACCTGGGATAAAGTCGATGTAACGCATCGCGCGTTTCTGGTCCCCGGATATTTCGATGACGATGTACCCAATGGGCCTGAGATCGATCTGGTGCCCTATGCCGAGCTTTCGGATATCTTCAAGGCGTTCTCCTGGCGACTGGCTGCGGACTACGACGTTACCGATGATGTGATGGCCTACGCCTCTGTCACCAAGGGGTTCAAATCCGGCACATTCAACATTGGCATCATCACCAGTGTGGCCGAACGCACCAAGGTCGAACCCGAATATCTGACGTCCTACGAAATCGGGATTAAATCGACCCTGTTCGACCGTCGCGTGCGATTTAACGCCAGCGCGTTCTACTACGACTATACCGACCTGCAGGTACTGAGCGTGAACCAGCAGGGCAATGGCGTGCCGACGCTGGGCCTCGATAACGCGGCCGATGCGACGGTGAAGGGGCTGGAAGTCGAGATCCTTGCCGAACCGGTCGAACCGCTTTCGCTGGGGCTCAACTTCGGCCTGCTCGACGCGACATACAAGAACTACACCTCGGGCGCGGTCGATCCGGTGACCGGCCAGCCGCGCGACTTTTCGGGCAATCGCCTGCCCAATGCGCCGAAGTTCACGATGTCATCGTTCGCGGCCTATACCTTTCCGATTTCCTCGGATCTCGAGGCGGGACTGCGTGCCGAATACAACTACACCGGCAAGCGGTACTTCAACAATGGTGAGGACGAGCAAGTGTCGAGCGGCGATGGCCACGGTCTCGTCAATCTGCGCGCCAAGCTGGCCGCAAAAGACAGTGGCTGGGAACTTGCCGCATGGGCCAAGAACGTGTTCGGCGAGAAGTTCCTGATGGACGCGACCGACCTACGCGATTTCGGCTTCATCCCGCTTTACTACGGCGAACGTCCCACCTGGGGCGTTGAGGCCATCGCGCGCTTTTGATCAGCACAATATTTTCTGGAGAAGAGAGATGAGCATCGACGAATGCCTCGTGCCCAAGGAAGATCGCAAATGGCTGCAGCTGGCCGAGGGGATCGACATCCAAGTCCTTTTCAGCAGCAACGAGACAGGTCGCTGGACTGTCCTGATCAGGGGACAGAAAGGTGCCAGCTTTGCCCGCCACAAGCATTACGGAGCAGGCGAATACTACGTCGTCAAAGGGCGCATGGACTACCGCATGGGAAGCGCGGTGGAGGGCACTTATGGCTATGAACCGCTGGGAGTCGTTCATGAGGAGACGACTTTCACCGAGTACACCGAGCTTTACTTCTCTAACTTCGGACCGGTCTTGTTTCTCGATGACGACGACAACGTGATATCGATCCTGGACAACTATCTGCTGGAAAGCCTCCAAAATCCAGAAGTGCCGAGAGGCTGATTCTCAATGCCAATTGAAGCCTTCCTGGAAGCGTTTGTGTTGTCGCAAAGCCGCCATCGGGTATGGCGGGAACGATCGGCGGTCTTCAATAGAGTTTTGAGCGCACTCGAATGACCGGGTTTGGGGCGAATAGCTGACATCAGCAGAGCAGGGGAACGGAAATTCTCCAATGATCTGAGTGCCCATTATTGTCCGGTCTGGCGCGCCATTTGCTCGTCCGTCAGCCAATACGGGTCGCTCAAGATCAATCTCCTCCCGGAGCCTGGAGCCGAAGGCGTGCAAAGCACAATCACGTCGCCTCCCGCCCGTCAATGGGTACTGATTCTAGGCATTTCCTAAGTATTCTAGGCGTTAGTACGGAGAGAGAACCCTTGCTGTAATTTTCCGCGTTGTCTCTCGTGCTATCCGTCCAACGCGCATCCATGATATGCAGATTGAGCCGTGAAAGAAGTCCACACGGTTCGCACGTCGACAAAAAACATCAGCAGGTCAAAAGCGGATGGCGTTAAACCCAATCCTTTTCGGCCGAGGTCCTGCAGGACTTGAAGAAGGTCAGATTTTGATTGTCCGGCAGGTAAGCCGGTATGGCGGCCAGAAACGCTCATAGCCTGGGCTCCAAGGCCAAGCTTGCGATGCCGACGATGCTTCCGTAGAAACTGCTTATAGCTGACGCGCTATGAAAATTGCCGCTGAGAAGGGTTGCCGCCCTTCCAGCGGTTTTTCTTTGTCTTCCGGTGGTCGATACCGCCAGGAATAGTTAGCCAAAAATTTTGGGATGGCGCAGGATTCGGCCGGTCGGGTAGGGGGGGTAGCCAAAGGAAGTAATTGATTTTGATGGAAATGATGAACCGAGCAGGGCTCACCATATTTCGATTCAAGCCAATGATCTTCAGTGCCGGCATCCATCCTTGCTGCTTTTCGAGGTCGCACACGGTTGAACGCAGCGGCGTGTCCATCGAAAGGTTGCTTCATCCCGGATTCGCCGATGAACCGTGCTGTGTCAGAATTGCGGCGCTGGGCAGTAATCCCAAAAAACATTCGAAATGGATGCAATCCTCATCAAGCTTAACTTCCGTTAGCTTGCAATCACGTAACGTCGGATGTTAAGAACATTACAAGTGGACTTGTCATTCAATTGCTGGACGACTTCTCGCGATGGATTTCCGGCGCGGTTTTCTCCTGTCCGGATGGTGGCCCACATCGGTTTAACAATTGTGGGACGGGCTCTGTGCAGAAAGGGCTTCACGATGATGAAGAGGGGCAAGGCCGGCTCGCTCCGGAGGCCTCGGTCGCGATGGCGACCCTTGTCAGACGCCTGCACCGTTTCTCGCCGGGCGCGGACCTGACGCCGCTCAACCACGCGTTCCAACAGCTCAGAAGCCTCGACCGTGATGAACCGGTTTGGCGACACAAGAGCGAGGATCACCCCGTTCTCGTGCTGGAAAGCGGCTTTGCCTATTCTTTTACGCTATATCCCGACGGACGCCGACATATCGGCGACATGTTCGGGCCAGGGGCCCTGTGCGGTTTCGGTTCGGCTGCGGTCGCAGAGGAAGGGCTGAACCTTGCCTTCAAGAGCGGCTCACGCGTCACCGTGTTCGATGCCGCGCGGCTGGCAGACGCCCTGCATGAAAAGCCGGAACTGGAACTGCTATTCAAGCAGGACGGGGATGCGCGGGCCAGACGCACGGCCCAGCGTAATCGGGGGCTGATTTCCCTGCCGGCGGCAGAAAAACTCGCGCTCGTGTTGCTTGACCTGCGGGAGGAACTGTCGCTCGCCACCGATCCGGGCGAGTGGCTGCCGCTGCCGCTGACCTTGCGCGAGCTCGGCGACCTGACCGGCCTGACAGATGTGCATGTGTCGCGTACGCTCAAGAAATTGCAAACCGACGGCATGCTGGAGCGAAGGGGAAAACGGTTCCGCATGGGCGATACTGCCGCGCTGGAGTCGGCGCTCGATTACCGGCATTTCTATTACGGCTAGGCCGGATCAGGGCAGCTCCGCTTTCGGAAAGCCCGACCAGCAATCATCGTAGTCGCCTTGCAGTTCGGGGGCCGACATGGCTGTCGGGGCAGGGCGCAGCACCCAACGGCTTTCGAACATGAAGGCCAGCGTATCGTCCAGCTTCACCGGAGCCAGCTTGGCCTCCATCGCCTTTTTCGCGCTGTCGGCATCGGGTCCGTGGCCATTCATCTGGTTGTGAAGGCTCGCTCCGCCCGGTTCGAAACCGCCGCCTTCCTTCGCGTCATAGATGCCATGGATCAGCCCCATGAACTCGCTCATGACATTGCGGTGGAACCATGGCGGGCGGAACGTGTCTTCCGCGACCATCCAGCGCGGCGGGAAAATCACGAAATCGCAGTTCGCGGTGCCCGGTTGGTCGGAAGGACTGGTCAGCACGGTGAAGATCGACGGATCGGGATGGTCGAAACTGACGGTGCCGATGGTGTTGAAACGAGCGAGATCGAAGCGGCATGGCGCGCTGTTCCCATGCCAGGCGACCACGTCGAAGGGGGAATGATCGAGAACCGTGCGCCAGAGATGGCCCTGAAATTTCTGGATCAGCTCGTATTCGCCATCGCGATCCTCGAACCAGGCTACCGGCGTTTCGAAGTCGCGCGGATTGGCCAGCCCGTTGGACCCGATCGGACCAAGGTCGGGCAGGCGGAAAGGCGCGCCGTAATTCTCGCAGACATAGCCGCGCGACGGACCATCGAGCGTGACGGAAAAGCGCATCCCGCGCGGTATCAGCGCGATATGCCCGGGCGGCACGTCCATGCGGCCAAGTTCGGTAATGATGGCCAGCGCCCCCTGCTGCGGCACGATCAAAAGTTCACCGTCGGAAAACTGCGCGGCACGCCGGTTCATCGAACAATTCGCGGCATAAAGATGGACGCCGATTCCCGCACCGGTCCCGACATCCCCATTCACGGCATAGCTGGTCAGCCCATCCAGCCAGTCGGTCGGCGCGTCCGGTATGGCAAGCGGGCTCCACCGCAGCCGATTGGGGTTTACCGCTCCGCCGTGCAGAGGCGCGCTGATCAAACGGGGCGCCATGTCGAAGGGCTCGAACGGCGGATGGCTGGCAGCGGGGCGCAGGCGATAGAGCCACGACCGGCGGTTCTCGGCCCGTGGCGCGGTGAATGCCGTGGTCGAGAACTGCTCGGCATAGAGGCCGTAGGCCGGGCGCTGCGGGCTGTTGCGGCCCACGGGCAGCGCGCCTTTTACCGCCTCGGTGGCGAAATGGTTGCCGAAGCCGGTCTGGTAATTGCTCATCGCCCGCTCTCCCGGTCGGCTCAGTCGGCCTTTTCGTCCACCTTCAGCGTACCGCGGCGAACCTGGTCACGCTCCATGCTTTCGAACAGCGCCTTGAAATTGCCCTCGCCGAAACCGTCATCGCCCTTCCTCTGGATGAATTCGAAGAAGACGGGGCCGACATTCGCTTCGGCAAAGATCTGCAGGAGGAGGCGGGGGCTCCCGCTTTCGGTCGTGCCGTCGAGGAGGATGCCGCGGGCTTTCAATGCCTCGGTATCCTCGCCATGGCCGGGCAGCCGCTCGGTCAGCATCTCGTAATAGGTTTCGGGCGGGGCGGTCATGAAGGGGACGCCGGTCTTTTTCAGCGAATCCCATGCCGAAACGAGATCGTCACAGATAAAGGCGATGTGCTGGATGCCCTCGCCGTTGAATTCGCGCAGGAATTCCTCGATCTGGCCCTTGCCGCCTTCGCCTTCCTCATTCAACGGGATGCGGATCTTGCCGTCGGGTGCGGTCAGTGCCTTTGACGTCAGGCCGGTATATTCGCCCTTGATATCGAAATAGCGGATCTCGCGGAAGTTGAAGAGCTTTTCGTAATAATCGGCCCAATAGGCCATGCGGCCGCCATAGACATTATGCGTCAGGTGATCGATGCGCTCAAAGCCTGCGCCCTTGGGGTGCTTGTCGACGCCGGGCAGATATTCGAAATCAATGTCATAGATCGACAGATCGCCGTTTGCGCCGCCCTCATAGCGATCAACCAGATAGATGATGGCGTTGCCGATGCCGCGGATGGCCGGCAGGCGCAGTTCCATCGGGCCGGTTTCCAGCTGTACCGGCTCAGCCGACCGGTCGAGCAGTTCCTCATAGGCGCGGCGCGCGTCCTTCACGCGAAACGCCATGCCGCAGGCGCTGGGCCCGTGTTCGCGGCTGAAGAACCATGCAGGCGAGCCGGGTTCGTAATTGGTGATGAGGTTGATGTCGCCCTGCCGCCAGAGCTGCACGTCCTTGGACCGATGGTTGGCGACATGGGTAAAGCCCATGGCCTGGAACACAGGTTCCAGCATGCCCTTTTCGGGCGCGGAGAATTCGACGAATTCAAAGCCGTCGAGGCCGATGGGGTTTTCGAAGAGGTCGGTCATTGGGTGGCATCCTCGGTTTTGTTCAGTGAAATTCGCGTGTCGCCGGGCTGGATCTCGTCGGGCGGGAAGGGTTCTTCCTCGCGGTAAGATTGGTAGATCGGCCCGAAATCCAGATCGACGAGACCGCCCATCAGCTGGTCAAGATCGTCGATCACGAAATAGGTGCTCTGGAAGTCGTCGATCCGGTATGCGGTGCGCATGATGCGGACGGGATCGAATGCCAGCCGGATGACATCGGGGTCCGTGGTCGAAAACACGGTCTCACCCGCGGAAGAGACGATGCCTGCGCCATAGGCGCGGATCTCGCCCTCTTCCTCGATCAGGCCGAATTCGACGGTGTACCAATAGATGCGTGCCAGCATGTCGACCGCGTCCATTTCCCGCGCCCGTGCGCCCGCTGCGCCATAGGCCGCCATGAAATCGGCGAAGGTCGGGTCCAGCAGCATCGGCACATGGCCGAAGAAATCGTGGAAGACGTCGGGCTCGACCAGATAGTCGAGTTCATCCTCTTCGCGGATCCAGCGCGTGACGGGAAAGCGCCGGTTGGCCAGGTGGTCGAAGAAAACCTCGTCCGGGATGAAACCCGGAACGGCCACGATTTGCCAGCCGGTCGCCTTGGTCAGGATCGCGCTGGCATCGGCGAAATCGGGAATGCCATCCGCGCAATCCAGCCGCTTCAGCCCTTCGCGATAGGCGCGGGCTGCGTGGCGATCGGCCAAAGCGACTTGCCGCGCGTAAAGGCGGCGCCAGCGGTCATGCTCAGCCTCGCCATAGCTGGCGTGGTCCTGGGGTACGGTATAGTCGGCGCGCGCCTGCGAGTAATCGCCGCGCAGGCCGCTCGTGCTGTTTTCTGCGTCTGGCCTCTCCATACCTATTAAATACCACAGGCCCGCCCCGAGTTCCGTGCAAAGATTGCTGCCCCTCATTCGGCATGGAGTGGAATTCACCAGAAATCGTGACTATAGTGGTGAAATGTCTCGCCTTGATGTTTTCGATAAGCGCATCATTACTGCCTTGCAGGAAGACGCGCGCATGCCCATCGCTGCCGTCGCCGAGCGCGCGACCCTGTCCGCCACCCCGGTCAGCCGGCGCGTGAAAAAGCTGGAGGATGAGGGGATCATCGCCGGCTACGCGCCGGTACTCGATGCGCGCAAGCTGGGCTTTGAACTCGAAGCCTATGTGCTCATCAACCTTAAATCACATTCCGACAAGAATATCGCGCGGTTTGAAAATGCGATCCGCGACAACCCCTATGTCGTGTCGTGCCATGCGGTGACAGGCGATATGGATTACATCCTGCGCATCATCGCCCGCGATGTGGAGCATCTCTCGCAGATCACGCTCAAGACATTGGTGCGGCTGGACGGGGTGCGCGACGTCAAATCGATCATCGCGCTGGAAGCGGTGAAGGAAAGCCGCTCGCCGCCGCTGGAATAGCAGGTGCCGAGCGGCTTTCTTCATCAGCGCATCAGCAGATTGCGCGCCTGGCTGGCGATCTGCGCCAGCATGGCGGGCGCGATCGGGCTGGTGCCGCGGGCGCGTTCGATCATGGAGCGGAAGCGGCGGACCGAGCCTTCGCGTTCCGCCACCCAGCTTTCGACCGCACCGACCGGATCGGACTTGGCTTTCTTGCTGCGCGACAGGCCGCGCAGGAAATCGAGCCGCATCTGCTGGAAATCGCGTGAAAGCCCCGCGACCAGCAGGCGCTCCCATGGATCGGACGGGTCCATCAGCGCTGCCGTCGATTGCGCCCAATGCAGGCCGAGCAGCTCGCCCAGCAAGGTGAAAGCGCGGGCAAGGCTGCGCGTTTCCATGCCGCGATCCACCGCCAGATCGGCAAGGCCGACCGCACCGTCCATTTCGAACATGTGGGTAACGAGAGCTGCCTTCGCCTGCGGCACGCCCGCTTCGGTAAAACGCTCGCACAGGCGGGAGGAGCTGATGCGCGTATCTTCCGCCAGAAGCTCGGCAGTGCCTTCCCCCAGCGCGGCAATATCGCCCGACAGGCGCTTCAGCGTGGTCGACGGCGCCACCCGGCCCATGTCCGCTCGCAGCAGGTCGGCCATGTGCCCGCGCACCGCGCTGGCCAGGTGGTCGAGCAGCATGAGGCGCGCGGGTTCGGGCATCTTCGCCTGCTCGATACGTTCCCAGAGCGCATCGACGTCAAACAGGCTGACTGCCACCGCATAGGCTGCTGCGATCTGGGCGAGGGGGACGCTTTCCTCTTCAGCCAGTTCGAACGGATGCACGATGCCGAGCCGGTTGACGATGGCATTGGCAAGCTGCGTCGCGATGATTTCCCGCCGCAGGCGGTGGCCCGCGATCTGGCTCTTGAAATCGCTGCGCATCGGTTCGGGGAAGGCCGCGAAGAGCAGCCCCTCCAGACCCGGATCGTCGGGCAGATCGCTATCCTCGATCGCGGCCTGCAGCCTGAGCTTTACAGACGATAGGAGCACGGCCAGCTCGGGACGGGTCAGCCCCTTGCCTTCGCCGGCGCGGCGGCCCAGCGTCTCACTGTCGGCAAGCCCTTCGGTCCGGCGATCGAGATCGCCCGATTCCTCCAGCATTTCCATCACGCGCAAATGGCTTGCCGTGACATTGGCCGCACCGCGTTCAGCCACCGAAAGCGCTAAAGCCTGAAGCCGGTTGTCTTCCAGCACGATATCCGCGACCTCGTCGGTCATCTCGGCCAGCAGCGTGTTGCGGCGTTCTTCCGAAAGGCGACCGGCACGGCGTGCGGCGGCAAAGGCGATCTTGATGTTCACCTCGTTATCCGAACAGTCGACGCCTGCCGAATTGTCGATGAAGTCGGTGTTGATGCGTCCGCCATTCAGGCCGAACTCGATCCGCGCGGCCTGCGTGATGCCAAGGTTCGCACCTTCGCCCACGACCTTTACGCGAAGCTCGCTGGCGCTGATGCGCAGTGCGTCATTGGTCGGGTCGCCAACCTGCGCGTTCACCTCGCTCGACGCCTTTACATAGGTGCCGATGCCGCCGAACCAGAGCAGGTCGGCGGGCGCGGCGAGGATGGCCGCGATCAGGCGGTCGGGCTCGATCTCGCTTTCCTCGATGCCCAGCGCCTCTTGCGCTTCTTTCGATAGCGGCACGCGTTTCATCGTGCGGGCGAATACGCCGCCGCCCTTCGAGATCAGGGACTTGTCGTAATCGTCCCAGCTCGAATGCGGCAGATCGAACATGCGCTTGCGTTCTTTCCAGCCCTTGGCCGGGTCGGGATCGGGATCGATGAAGATATGGCGGTGGTCGAAGGCCGCGACCAGCTTGATCGCCTTCGACAGCAGCATGCCATTGCCGAACACGTCGCCCGACATGTCGCCGCAGCCCACGACGCGCACCGGCTCTGATTGCACATCGACGCCCATTTCGCGGAAGTGGCGCTGGACCGAAATCCACGCGCCGCGCGCGGTGATACCCATCGCCTTGTGGTCATAGCCGTGCGACCCGCCGCTGGCGAAGGCGTCATCCAGCCAGAAGCCCTCGTCCTCGGCAATCGCGTTGGCCACGTCGGAGAAGCGGGCCGTGCCCTTGTCGGCGGCGACCACGAAATACGGGTCGTCCCCATCGCGGCATACGACCGCATCGGGATGCACGACCTTGTCCTTGACGATATTGTCGGTGACCGAAAGCAGGGTGCGGATGAAAAGCTGATAGCTTGCCTGTCCCTCGGCTGCCCATCCGGCGCGGTCGCGCGCGGGGTCGGGCAATTGCTTGGGATAAAAACCGCCCTTCGCGCCGGTTGGCACGATGACAGCGTTCTTCACGCGCTGCGCCTTCATCAGGCCCAGGATCTCGGTGCGGAAATCGTCGCGCCTGTCCGACCAGCGCAGGCCGCCGCGTGCGACGGGGCCTGCGCGAAGATGGATGCCCTCCACCCGGCGCGAATAGGCGAAGATCTCGCGCCATGGCACGGGCTTGGGCAAACCGGGCACCTGCGAGGAATCGATCTTGAAGGCGAGCGCTTCGTCCGCCGCCGGGGCGAAAGCATTGGTGCGCAGGATCGCCTCGATCAGGCTCTGGTACAGGCGCAGCAGGCGGTCGTCGTTGATCAGATCGACCTGCAGCAAGGCGATGCGGATCTCCTCGCGCGCTTCGTCGGCGGCCTTTTCGCGGCTTCCCTTGAAGGCGGGGTCGTGCAGCGCCCGGAACAGATCGAGCAGATGGCGCGTGATGCCGGGATGGCGCGCCAGCGTGCCCACCGCCGAGGCAATGGTGTAGCCCACCACGGCCTGCCGGAAATAACGATACATGGCGCGCAGCCAGTTCGCTTCGCTTGCGCTCAAACCGGCCGAAATGACGAGGCGGTTGAACTGGTCGTTCTCGGCCGCATTGTTGAGGACGGATGCAATCGCCTGCTCGATCGGCTCGGCGCGGTCGATCAGGCTTTCCGCCACCTCTCCGCTGGGCAGGCCGAGGCCGAAGTCATGAATGATGCCAAGATCATTGCCATCAAGCGGCGTGGGAATTTCGGACACCACGCGAAAGCCGAAATTCTCCAGCGCCGGGACCGCGTCCGACAGCGGCAGCTGTCCGGTCTGCTGATAGACCTTCAGGCGCAGCGGTTCGTCCGCGCCGGCGATGACATGTTCGGGCACATACAGCCTGACCGCGCGCGCGGGCGGCGCATCGGCGATCCCCTCGCCCGTTACGGGTGACAGGTGACGCAGGCGCGAAATGTCGCGGGCCGCCTCCAGCGCGCCGTAATGCGTGCGATAGGAACTGGGAAAGGCATTGGCATAGCGCATGGCGACCGCGGCCGCCCGCGATGGATCGTCGATCTGCGCCAGCTCGCCTTCGACCGCCTCGCTCCAACCGCGCAGCATGACCTGCAGCCGGGCATCGAGATCGCCCTCGACCGGCTCGCCCTCGACCTGCCTTATGTCGAGTACGAAGCGGATCATGGCGAGATTGCCGCCCTCGATCTGCACGCTCCAGTCCAGCGTGTCGGCCCCGACTTCATCTTCCAGCATGGACTGGATATTGAGCCGGACCGAGGTCGACATCATGTCGCGCGGCAGCCAGACAAAAACGAAAAGATGCCGCGCCAGCGGCGCTTCCACGATGGTCAGGCGCGGGCGCGGCCTGTCGGCAAGGCTCGTCATCGCGGTGGCGACGCGTTCGATGTCGTGCTCGTCAAAGCCGATGAGGAGGTCGTGCGGCAGTTCGGTCAGCGCGTGGATCAGCGCCTTGCCGGTATGGGCCGCCCCATCAAAGCCCAGTGTTTCCATCAGCCGGGCAAGTTGCTGGCGCATGCGCGGCACGCGGTCAGGCGGAGAGGAAAGCGCCGCGCTCGTCCAGATGCCGGCATGGACCGACAGGGCGGCAATCGTTCCGTTTTCGATGATCGGAACGATAAAAAGATCGACCGGCACGCGGCGATGCACGCGCGATACCGCATTGGCCTTCACGATTAGCGGCGCGTGACCCCGATTGGCCTCGCCGGACTGGTCGAACCAGGCGAAGGCGCGTTCGAAGGATGCATCGGCGAGGATCGCCTTGGTGCTCTTGCGGCAGATGCCAAGGCGGTTCGTATTGCTGCCGTCACGCTTGCGCGTGACATGGCCGAGCAGCGTCAGCATGTCATCACCCAGCCAGCGCAGCAGCGCCGCGCCCTCCGGATCGGCGATGCGGGCTGCGTCCTCGGCCATGGCGACCTGCATCTTGCGCCAGTCTTCTATGGCAGCGCGCACGTCGGCCAGCGTGTTCTTGATCGCGCTCATCAATTCGCGGCGGGCGCGGGCGTCGATACGCGCGGTCTCGATATAGACCATGGATTCGCGAAGCTCGCCTTCGCCGGGTCCGCTCAGCACCTCGGCCAGCGTGCCTTTCCCGTCCCGGCGCACGGGGACGACCGGGTGCAGCAGGCGATCCACCACCAGCCCCTGCGCCGCCAGAGTCGATGCGATGGAATCGACCAGGAATGGCATGTCGTCATTGATGATGGCCAGCCGCATCAGCCGGTGCGATTCACTGGCGCTTTCCAGCTTGATCTGCGGTTCGCCCGGTGTCCTCTCGGCAGCGGCGCCCATCAGGAAGTCGGCGATCGAGGCCAGCTCGCTCTCCGCCAGCGGAACCTCACCTTTGAGCAGGGAGGCGCGAATATGTTCGCACAGCGCGCTTTGGGCCTTCGTGCTCCTGGCCTTTTTGCCCCGCGCTGATTTGCCCGCCGCGGTTTTGCCCCCAGCGGACTTGCCTCCAGCGGACTTGCCCCCAGCGGACTTGCCTTGGGCCTTGTTACCGGCCTTGGCCTCGGTTGCCATTCCATTCCTCCA
The DNA here is from genome assembly GCF_001661965.1 of Croceicoccus mobilis. Taxonomy (GTDB): domain Bacteria; phylum Pseudomonadota; class Alphaproteobacteria; order Sphingomonadales; family Sphingomonadaceae; genus Croceicoccus; species Croceicoccus mobilis. The sequence continues at coordinate 349,582 of NZ_LYWZ01000022.1, read as the reverse complement.
AGCATTCTGCGTGTCGCCGGATCTTCGTGCCCGACCTGTCTGGTACTGGCGCGGGGCGGGACTCGTTCCCGGCCCGTGCCTTATGCCGAGCGGCTTAGCGCCTATCGCCCCGCGATACCAAGCAGGTGTGACGCTTTGTCCTACGCCCGATATCAAAGAGGAATTCGCACACGGGATCTGGCCACCGCTTCGGACAATGGCGCGGATCGTGATTCGCGAGGGGCATCCTGCTGCATTGCAGTAAATCCCCGAGCCATCACGACAAATGACAGTAAATTTCGAGGGTAAACGCCGTTATTGCGTCCCATGCCGGAACATTAACCATTCAGACAATTTCTCTTTGAAACTAAAATACTGAAAAAACGTGAAATTTTCTCAGATGAAGCAAGACGGTTCACACGCGCTCCCCGAATAACAGGGGTTGTTAGAGTTTTTCAGGGCGTAACATGCTGATCTGCCGGGGGTTTTGTTCCGAAGGTTATTAAGATTGACGATTTCCCACGCAAACCGCAAATTCAAGTCAGTCCAAGGGGATGGCGCTGAAGCGCATTTTTCGGGGGGCGCAACATTATTAGGGGGTTGCGCCATTTTACTCGGATTGACCTGCGGCATGGGGGGAAGCCGGAAATAGAGGCCGGAACCTTTACTTATCTACGGATGTGCATCGATCGGAAGATGCACAAGAGGGGAATTGAACCATGAAGACTTTCATCAAGAACTTCGTTGCTGACGAATCGGGCGCTTCGGCGGCTGAATACGCACTGATCATTGCCGTCGTCGGCGTCGGCATCGGCGCTGCGGCGCTGGTCCTGGGCGCGAACGTCGAGCAGGCTGTGGGTAACGCTGCGACTGATGTTTACGAGTGCAACACCGCTACCGGTACTGCCGGTGCTTACGATCCGGCTACAAGCACCTGCTAAGTCGGAAATAAGCAAAAACCCCGCCGTTCCAAATGGACGGCGGGGTTTTTCTTTGCCCACAATCGGGACAGTAAGCACTCTTACACTTTTCCCGGTTAAAGGTGCGTGTTAGGCAATTAATACAACAACCGCGGCTAGGGGGGCGCGCAGGGGATGATTGGCAGAAACTGGATATTCTTGCTCGTCGCCGTGGGGCTTGGCCTCATCGCGGTGGTTTTGGCGAACTCCTATTTCTCGGGCGTCGAGAAAGAGCAGGAGCGGCTTGCCGCCCAGCAGGAAGTCTCCCGCATCGTGGTCGCGACGCAGCCGATGGATTTCGGCGGGGCCATCACGACCGAAAACGTGCGGATGCAGAATTTTCCGTCCACATCGGTTCCGGCCGGCGCATTCTTCTCGGTGGAGGAGTTGATCCAGGGCGGCCATGTCGTCCTGCGCCCGATCGTTCCGGGCGAACCGATCCTTGCCGACAAGCTCAGTGGCCGCGCGGTGCTTTCCGCGAAGCTGCCTGACGGCATGCGCGCGATTTCATTCCCGGTGAATGCGACGACCCAGGTTTCGGGTTTCGTCCGCCCGGCAGATATTGTCGATATCATGATGACCCGCGGCGAGGATGAAAACCGCCGTGTCGAAGTGATCATGGAGAATGTGCAGGTTCTTGCCGTCGACCAGATCGCGAGCGAGAACGCGACCCAGCCCGGTGTGGGCGGCAATGTCACCGTGATGGTCGATCAGTTCGACGCACAGAAGCTTACGCTGGCAAGGCAGATGGGTCAGCTGAGCCTCGCCCTGCGCAATGTTGAGCATCAAGAACCGGGTCCGGGCGTCGCTGTTACGGCGCGCGATATCGGCAGTGGTTATAATCCTCGCCCGCGGGCAGCTTTCGTGTCCGCGCCTTCGCGCGGGCCGTCGGGCCCGGTCATGGCCGGTGGGGGCGCTCCCGCTCCGGCGCGGGCGGCAGGGCCGAGGATGACGGTTATCCGCGGTACCGATACGACCAATTATTCCGTCAGTGGCCTTGGGGGGAGGTGACATGATGAGGAACTATGCAATCGCGGCGGCACTCGCCTTCGCTTCATCGCTGCCTATGGCCGCACCCGCTGCTGCACAGGATTATGGGCTGCACGCCGGCGACCTTGAGGTTCCGATCAACAAGAGCCAGGTCGTCAGCAGCGATCGGGCCATCGGCCGGGCGATGATCGGTAATGCCGAGATCGCGGATGTCCTGCCGATTTCGGATCGCTCGATCTATGTGCTGGGCAAGTCGGCGGGGACGACCAGCCTGACATTGTATGACCGTTCCAATTCGGTCATCGCGATCATGGACGTGACGGTCGGGCCCGATGTCGACGGCGTGCGCAAGGAACTCGCCACGCTGCTTCCCGACGAACAGATCGAAGCACGCCTTTCGGCAGGTTCGGTCATCCTTTCGGGCGTCGTCAGCGACGCAGGCGCGGCCAATCGTGCCGTCCGGATCGCGGAAGCCTTCGCCGCCGAAAAGGTCATCAATCTGCTTTCTGTGGGTGGCAGCCAGCAGGTCATGCTCGAGGTCCGCTTTGCCGAGGTCAATCGCAACGTGGGCAGCCAGCTTGGCGCGCGCGGTTTCGGTACCAGCGACAATGGAAACTTCTCCGTTGCACTGGGCCCCGGTGCGGCGGCAGGTTCGGCTGGCGATCTGTCGGTCACGGCGCCTACAGGCGCATTCGGCATCATTCGCACCTTGTTCGATATCGGCGACCTCAATATCGAGGCTTACCTCGATACGCTGGAAGGCAAGGGCATGGCCAAGACGCTGGCAGAGCCTACGCTGGTGGCGCTTTCGGGCGAACCTGCATCGTTCCTTGCTGGCGGCGAATTCCCGATCCCGGTCGCGGGCGGTGCTGGCAACAACAGCGATGCCGTGACCGTCAGCTTCAAGACTTTCGGCGTCAGCCTTGGGTTCACGCCCACCGTGCTTGGCAATAATGTCATCAACCTTGTCGTTGAGCCTGAGGTCAGCTCGCTTGACGCATCGGCATCGGTATCGGTCAATGGCATCTCGGTGCCGGGCCTTCAGACTCGCCGTGCCAGCACCACGCTGGAGCTGCGCGACGGCGAAAGCTTCGCCATTGCGGGCCTATTGCGCGAAGACATTTCGACGTCCGTTTCGCAGATGCCGCTTCTCGGCTCGATCCCGATCCTGGGTTCCCTGTTCCGGTCGACGGAATTTCAGAAGGGTCAGACCGAACTGCTCATCGTCGTCACGCCGCGCCTGGTAAAGCCGATCCGGCCTGAACAGGTCGTGCTGCCGACAGACCGCGTCGAAGATCCCGATCCGCTCGATACGCATCTCGTGGGCGACGACTACCAGCCGGTGCCTTTGGCACCGCGCGCTCCGGCCTCGAACGCAGGGGAACCCGATTATGAATATTAAGCTGATGGTCCTTTCGCTGGCGGCGCTCTCGACCGGCGGTTGCTCCTATTACGGCAGTCAGGAAGCGGGAAAATTCGACCCAGAGGCGTTCGGCGAAGCCAATCGTCAGACCTTCGCCGCGATGGTGGTCGATCCCGATCCTCAGTATGACGAAGACATGACGACATCCGGTGAAGTCGCTTCCGGTGCGGTCGAGGCATATCGCGAAGGCGAGGTTGAACAGCCGCGCCAGTCCGGTGGCGGCATGGGTGGCGGCATGGGTGGCGGCATGGGCGGCGGTGGCGGCGGCTCGGGCGGTGGTTCGGGCGGTGGCGGCTACTAGTCTGGAAAGGGAAATGGTGTCTGGTCATGCGGGGGAAACTGCGGACATTCGGTAAGGATCAGAATGGGGCGGTCGCTGGAATTTACGCGGTCGCACTGATCGGGCTGATCGCCATCGGCGGCGTCGGTTTCGACTATGCCCGTATGGCGGGCATGGACTCCGAATTGCAGAACGCGGCTGATCAGGCCGCCCTGGCCGCGGCGACCCAGCTGGACGGCGAACTGACCGCCTGCGCCCGTGCGGACAAGGCTGCCGTGAGCCTGCTGGACAATATCACCTTGCTTTCGAATGTTGCGCCTGACGATGGCAGTCTCGCCCGCAATGCCGTTACCGTGAATTCGGGAAATGCGGCCGATGGTGATGAAGAGGATTACTGCGGGAATCGCGGATACATCACCTTCTACAGCTCTTATTCCAATCCGGCCTCCAACACGCTCGCCGGAAACGACGCGGATGCGGCAATCGTGGCCGTGTCGGTGGATTCGCGCACGGCGCGATATGCCTTTACGCCGATTGTCGGCGCAATATTCGCGCGGATGTCGGCACGGGCGGTCGCCAGCATCGGTTCCGCCATCTGCGACGTGCCGCCGCTGATGATCTGCGATCCGCAGCCCGACAGCACTCTTCCCATCACGCAGCGCCTGCTGCCGGGTTATGGCATTCAGGTGACCGGCCACGGCAACAACACGACCAAGACAGGTGGGCAGCCCGACCCGTATGATACCAGTACGCAGGTCAGTTCCTGGGCGCCCGGCGATTTCGGCTTCCTCGAAATCGGCACCGGACAGGTGCAGGACCTGATCCGCGCTCTTGCTTATGACGATCTGCCGTTCGACTGTTCGCCGGTCGGCGGAACGTCGCCTGAAACGGGTAATGCGCAGGGCCTGTATGACGCCATCAACACCCGATTCGACATCTATGATTTCCAGCAGACCACGAACGGCAACAACCCGCTAGCGGCCTGCAATTCGGGGGGGTGCCCTTCGGCGTCCAACACGGTCAAGGACCTGATCCGCGACAGCAACGGCACGACGTCGGCCAATGCCTGCAAGCTGAACAAGAACGGATGGTATCTGCCGCCCAATGAAGAGCAGTTCTGGCCGATCGCATCGACCACGACCTATAACGACATGAACGTCTATAACGACACGTCGAACACGCCGTCGATCACGGCCATGGGCCTGCCGCGCGACAACTGCCATTACGAAAGCTACCGGGGCAACACCGGGACAGATTGCGGCAGCGCAAATGATGACGATAATCGCGTCGGCAATGGCGTGTGGGGGCGCGGCGATTACTGGGCCACGAACCATCCCGGGGTTACGCCGCCCGCAGGCGCCAAGACGATGACCCGTTACCAGACCTATCTGTGGGAGCTTGGGGTCACAGGTTCTCTTCCCACCGCGGGCAAGCAGGTGGCATCACCGCTTTGCAGTACTGCGAAAAACAGCGGTATCAGCAACAGCACGCCCGAACGCCGTGTGCTGACGGTGGCAGTGGTCACAAATTGCTCGTCCTTGTCGGGCAAGTCGACCCCCGTCGAGATCGGCGAATGGATGGACATGTTCCTTGTCGAACCCATCGTCGACGACCGTGAAAACGGATCGGTAAAGGACGGCCTCTACATGGAGGTCATCAACGTCAATCAGCTGGGTTCCGGCAGCACCACGGGGGGGACTGTCCGTAAGGACAAGCCCTTCCTGATCGAATGATCGGGTTCCTGCGCCGTCTGCGCGCCGACCGGCGCGGTGTCGCAAGCGTCGAGATGGCGCTCGCCACGCCGATCGTCTTTGCGCTGATGTTCACGGCCTTTGAAGGCGGCTATTACATGTGGACCGAGCACAAGGTGATCAAAGGCGTTCGGCAGGGCGCCCGCTATGCCGCCCGCCTGCCCTTTACCGGCGTCGATTGCAGCGCGGGAACAATGGCCGGCACCACCGATATCCCGATCGACAATATCAAGAACGTTGTTCGCACGGGAAATCCCGCCGGCACGAGCATTCCCAAGGTGAGGGGGTGGGTGAATTCCAACATCACCATTTCGATCAGCTGCGACAGTGGGACGAAAACCGGCCTTTATTCCGAAGCCGGAGACGGCGCTCCGATCGTGACGGTCAGCACCGTCGTTGCCTATCCGGCGATCATCGGCCTGCTCGGCTTCGACACTCGTAACGTCAAGGTGCGCGCCCAGGCTGAAGCCGCGGTGGCAGGCGTATGATGCGGCTGCGCAACCTGACTGTCGATCAGCGCGGGGCGTCTGCGGTCGAATTTGCCTTGATCGTTCCGGTCATGATCCTGTTCCTGCTGGGCATCATCGATGTCGGACGCTTCATCTGGAACACCAACGAACTGGAAAAAGCCGTCCAGATAGGCGCCCGCTGGGCCGTCGCCACGGATATTATCCCCGGTGACGACACCGCAACCGGCCTCAAGAATTACAGCTTTGCTGTGTCAGGAGGTATCCCCCAAGGTGAAACTGTTCCCAAGAGTTCTTTTCCCGGCGTGAAATGTACCAGTACCGCTGCGGGCGCTGTTACTTGCAGTTGTAAGGTGGCCTGCGGTTTTAGTACTGCAACTAATGGCGACTCATTTGATAATCTTGTTGGCCGCATGAATCAGATTTATGCGGGCGTCGGTAATGAAAACGTCGAAGTGGACTATGACTGGTCCGGATTGGGATACTCCGGAGATCCTTTTGGCAGCGATGTCGATCCTCTGGTAACTGTCACGATCAAGGATGTGGACTTCCGTCCGATCTTTCTTGCAGGAATATTTAACTTTGGTCTGCCAGACTTAAGCTACACCCTGACAATGGAAGATGGTGTCGGCGATTTCTCGAATTAAGGTTGTTTGCAGACCATGAAAAGCGAACTCATCATCGCAAGGAACAGCGGGACCGAACTGCCCATGAAAGCCTACGTTGTCGCCACTCAGGCGCATATCGCACAGCTGGAGGGCGAGGTCGGCGGCCGTAAGACGAGCCAGCTCCACACGCACGCGCTGGCCAGTGACGAGGCTGTGCCATCATCGGTGATCGAGCAGGCCGAGATGCTGGTCCTGCAGATCGATCCATCGAGTGAGGCGTCGCTTTCCCGGTTCGAACAGGTTCGCCACTTGCGTCCTGATCTTCCTGTGCTCGCAGCTGTCGAAGACGCGAATCTTCGCCTTGTCCGCACGCTGCTGCGTCAGGGCGTGACCGATGTGGTCGCACTGCCCTTCGATTTCGAAGAACTGTTCACGCAGGTCATCGAGGCGACGGCGAGTCGCTCGACCAGCGCGATGGACCGGCTCGCCCCGATGGCGAGTGTCGTGCATGCAGTGGGCGGGGCCGGCGCTACGACGGTTCTGACGCATCTGGCCGCAGCCATTGCCGAAAACGGTGCGTGTGGATCGCGTGTCTGCATCGTCGATCTGGACTTGCAGTTTGGCGAGGTGGCAACCCAGCTTGGCCTCTCGCCGCAGCATTCCGTTCTCGACCTGCTAGAGGCGGGAGAACGGCTGGACGGCGATGTCATTCGCGATTCGGCGGTCGAGACGAGGCAGGGCAATTTCGTCATCGCCGCGCCGCCGCAGATTACTCCGCTGGAGGATGTCGATGTCGACCGCCTCTTGCGCATGCTGACGCTGGCGCGCCGTGAATTCGATTATGTGCTTGTCGATCTGCCGGTCAACTGGACGAACTGGTCGCTTTCGGCGGCACTGGCCTGTTCGGAAATGATCATGCTGACGGATCAGAGCATTCGCGGGCTTCGCCAGACCAAGCGCTGCCTCGAACTCTTCGACATGATGGATGTGCCCCGCGATAATTTGCGGCTGGTCGTCAATCGGGTCGAGAAGAAGATGTTCCAGTCGATCGGCGTCCACGAAGTGGCTGATACGCTGCATCGCCAGATCAGCGCGACGATCGCGAAGGACAAGGTCGGGCTCGATTCCGCGCAGGATCAGGGACTGCTGCTTACCGAATTGAACCGCAAGGCGCCGTTCGTGAAAGACATCCAGAAACTGGCCGACCAGATGTGTGACCGCCAGCAGGAGCAAGGCTGATGAAATGGTCGGTGAAGCGCGCAGAGGCTGATTCCCAGCCCGGTGTCTCGGACGGTGTCGGAACTGCGATGCCCGCCCTGCAGACCCTCGATGGTGAGCAGGATCTCAACAAGAAGCGCGCTCTCGACCTCAAGGTCTCGATCCACCGCGCGCTTCTGGAAAAGATCAATCTGTCGGCGCTGGACCAGATCCCGCGAGAGCAGATGCGCACCGAGATCGGCGAGATCATCGGCGAAATTCTCATCCAGCGTCATGAGCCGCTCAACCGATCCGAACGTAACGATCTGATCGACGATGTGATGGATGAACTGCTCGGTCTCGGCCCGCTCGAGCCTTTGCTGCAGGACGATTCGATCACCGACATCCTGGTAAATGGGCCGGAGACGGTTTTCGTCGAACGCAATGGTCTTCTGGAAAAGGTCCCGACCGAATTCCAGAACGACAAGCACCTGATGCGCATTATCCAGAAGATCGTCAGCGCGGTAGGCCGCCGCATCGACGAATCCTCGCCCTTTGTCGATGCGCGTCTTGCCGACGGTTCGCGTGTGAACGCCATCGTGTCGCCGCTTGCTGTCGACGGCTCGCTGCTTTCCATTCGTAAATTCGCCAAGAAGCGGATCGGCATCGAACGCCTGATCGAGCTGGGTTCCGTGCCGGAACCGATGGCGCAGGTCATGCGCGCGGTCGTGGCCTCGCGGCGCAATGTGCTGATCTCAGGCGGCACCGGTTCGGGTAAGACGACGCTGCTGAACGCCATGAGTTCCTTTATCGATCCGCGCGAACGCATCGTCACGATCGAGGATTCGGCCGAACTGCAATTGCAGCAGGACCATGTCGCCCGTCTCGAAACGCGCCCGGCCAATGTCGAAGGCAAGGGCGAGGTTACCCAGCGCGAACTCGTCAAGAACGCGCTGCGTATGCGTCCTGACCGCATCATCGTGGGCGAGGTGCGTGCCGGAGAGGCATTCGACATGCTGCAGGCCATGAACACCGGTCACGACGGATCGATGACTACGGTTCACGCCAATACGGCGCGCGATGCGCTTTCGCGACTGGAGCAGATGATCGGCATGAGCGGCATCGAGATGCCAGCCCGCGCGGCCCGCGCACAGATCGCTTCGGCCATCAACGTGGTCGTGCAGGTGGGTCGTCTGGCTGACGGTCGCCGCCGGGTTCTCAGCCTTTCGGAACTGATCGGCATGGAAGGCGAAACGATCACCATGCAGGAGATCTATCGCTACAAGATCACGGGCCGTGACGAGCACAACAATGTCATCGGCCATTTCGAGGCGACAGGCATTCGTCCCAAGTTCCATGGCGATGCAGTATCGGCAGGAATCACCCTGCCGCCCGAACTGTTCCGCCCAGACTTCGAGATGGGTACATGATCGACGACCTTCTTAGGTGGCTTGCGATCCTGGCCATTGGCGGGACCGTGTTCCTGTTCGTCCAGCTCGGCCTTGATTATACCTTTGCCAAGACGGCGCATACGCGCGCTATCAACAAGCGCCTTTCCATGATCCGCGAGGGGACGAGCCGCGACGAGATCCTAGCCCGCCTGCGCAAGAACACGCCGCAGGATCATGCCAATCTCCCGCCGATTCTTGCAGCGATGCTGCAAAAGCTCGAACGCACGATGATGGCTGCGCAGGTCGGATTCAGCCCGATGCAGATGCTGACCGTGATGGGGTTGGCATTCGTCGTGATTTCGGTGCTGCTGATGCTGTTGATCGGCGGGTCGGGCTTCACCTTTTCTGCCGGTGTCGTGATGCTGGCGCTTGTCCTTGCGGCAACGGCATCCTTCGTCCTGCCGGTCATGGTGCTGTCCGCGATCGCGACGAAACGGCGCAAACGGGTGGAAGAGCAGTTTCCCATTGCCCTCGACGTGTTCGTACGCGCCTTGCGCGCCGGTCATCCGATCGCGGCCGCTCTTGAACTGCTGACGCAGGAGATGGAGGATCCGATCGGCAGTGAGTTCGGCCTTGTTTCCGACGAGGTTGCCTATGGCGCCGACCTTACCGACGCCCTGACAGCTATGGCAGAGCGTTGGGACCTCGACGATATTCGCATGTTTGTCGTGTCGCTTTCCGTGCAAAGCGAGACGGGCGGCAATCTGGCCGAGATCCTCCAGAACCTGTCGGAAGTGATCCGCGCCCGCGCCAGCCTCTACATGAAGGTCCGCGCCCTGAGTTCGGAAGGGCGCATGACAGGGTGGATGTTGACCATCCTGCCGGTTGCCGCGTTCCTTGGCCTGTTCATGGTGAACCCGGAATTCTATCTTTCCGTCGCCGAGGACAGGATGTTCATCATCGGCTTCATCGTGCTGATGACCATGTATGTTGCCGGGTTCTTCTGGATCCGCAAGATCATCGACCTGAAGGTCTGACGCCATGCTCGATTTCATTCTCAACAATCAGGTCGCGCGACTTGCCACGTTGATTGGCCTGTTCGCGATCGTCGCGGCAATCGCCTATCTCGCGATGGGGGCCATGTCACGCCGGGCGCAGATCAGGGCCGGGCTTCAGACCCTTGGCACTGAACGCCGTTCATCGGAAAGCCAAAGCGCGGCCAGCCTTCGCGAATCGAATAATCGGTCCGCCTGGGCGAATCTCGCCGACATGGTTGAGCGAAGCGGTCTCAACCTGACCGATACCAAGAACGAACGCCTGCGCGGCAAGCTGATCGAGGCGGGCTATACCCATCCTTCGGCACCGCGCATCTTTACGCTGGTGCGGCTCGTGCTGCCGTTTATCCTGGTCCTTGGCTTCGTGCTCGTCGTCTATACCCGGCCTGAACCGCCGGGATTCCTGACGATCTATATCTTCGGCTCCGTTCTCGGTTTTCTCGGTCTTTACCTGCCCAATATATTCGTTCAGGCAAAGGCTGACCGGAGGCGGGAGGAGATCGTCAACGGTTTCCCGGACTGTCTCGACTTGCTTCTCGTTTGCGTCGAGGCGGGCCTTGGCATCGAGGCGGGCATGGACCGCGTGGGCCGCGAAATGGTGCAGTCGCATCCGTTGGTGTCGCAACTGCTGTCGGTCGCGGTGCTTCGCCTGCGCGCCGGTGCCAGCCGCGAGGAGGCATTTCGCAAGATGGCGGACATGGCCGGCGTCGACGAGATCCGTTCTTTCACGACTCTGCTGATCCAGTCGGACAAGCTGGGAACCAGCATGTCCTCGACCCTGCGCGTATATGCCGGTGAAATGCGTGAGAAACGCCGCATGCGCGCCGAGGAAAAGGCGCATCGTATCCCGGTGCTGATCTCGATACCGCTGGTCGTGTGCATGCTGCCGACCATGATCGGGGTGCTCATGCTTCCTGCCAGCATTCGTGTGGTGCGGGACATTTTCCCGCTGATGAACAGCTAAGAAATTGAAACGGGGGACTTAGACATGACCATGAACGCACGGCGCGCCAACGGCCGCTTGAAAAGGGCCATCGCTCTAACCGCTCTGGCTGCCGCATCGATGGGGCTTTCGGGCTGCCAGTCCATCTTCGGCACTTCGCATGCCGAGGCCGAGGCAACCAATGTCGACATGGGCGATTATTTCGAAGGGCGGCTCGCCGTCGGCCGTTACTACCTCGAAAAAGGGCTGGTGACGAAAGCGGTCATCGCGTTCCGGCAGGCGTCCTATGATCCCGAATATGCGGGCGAAGCCTATAACGGGATGGCTATCGCCTATGACCGTCTGGGCCGCACCGATCTGGCGCACCGCTATTTCACCATGGCGGTGGCTGCTGCGCCCAGGGATGATCGCTTCACGCGCAATCTTGCCCGGCTGGAAGGCAGCATGCCGATCATGCCCGATCAGCCCGCTACGCAGCAGGTCGAGATGGCGGAACTGGAAATGCCCGTTCCTGCGGCCCGGCAGCGTGAGCATCGCGGGGCGATCACGATTGGTGCGCTGCCGGGGCCGGCAGCGGTGAGTGTCGGCAAGGTCCCGAACAGCTCCGTCAAGGTTGCGAGCCGCGAGGCAGCGGACGCTGCCGCACCCGTGCGGACAGCCTCTCGCCCGGCGATCGTGAAGGTGGGAAGTGCCCAAGCGCCTGCCGTCCGGGTTGAGAAGCGCGAAACCCTGAGCGCAAGCCGGAGCGTGGTGCAGCGTGCCCGACGCAGTGCGCAGGCCCGTCGCGGCTATCCGATCCGCTTCAGCTTCAATGATCAGTGATCGACCTGATCACACAGGAATAGAATATCGTGCAGACTTATCCGGCCGCTTTTCTCGCGGTCTTTTCCATCCTCGCCCTGATCGGGGCGGGGCTGGACCTTCGCAGGCAGATCATTCCGAACTGGCTGAACCTGACGATACTGGTGGTCGGCCTGATCGCCGTGCCGCTGGTATTTGGCTGGACCATACTGCTTTGGGGCCTGTTGCATTTCATCGCTGCGCTGGCGGTTGGCATTGCGCTTTTCGCCATCGGCGTGTGGGGCGGGGGCGACGCGAAATTCTTTGCAGTCTGCGCGCTGTGGATACCGGCGTGGCAGACCGCGGCCTATCTGGTTGGGCTGGCGCTGGCTGGTCTGGTGCTTTTGATCGCTTGGTATTTCTGGTCACTGGCGCGCGGCACAAAGCTGACTAGCAAAAGTCCGCTACCCTATGGCGTGGCGATCGCAATCGGGGGCATCTTCGCCATTGTCTCGAACCCGCTGATGGGCGTGTGGCCTGCCTGACCTGCTGATCAGGCAGGGCCGCCTTGGCCACCGATAGCAGCTCGCGCGGCGAGCACGCCGTCCACCCGGGCCAGAAGCTCGGCGGGCAGGAAGGGTTTCGTCATGTAATCGCTCGCCCCGGCGCGCAGCGCGGCCAGCAGGGCGCTCTGTTCGTGCCCGGCCATCATCATGATGACGGGGATGCCGGCCAGCCGAGGGTCTGAACGTATGTCGGCCAGCGCCTCCATGCCTGAACCGTCAGCCACCGACCGTTCGAGCAGGACCGCATCGGGCCGGCGAAACATCATCCGCTGCCGCAATAATTCGGCCGTTCGGTAATGCGCTGCCGTGTGCCCCTTTGCCGCCAGCAGATCGCACAGCATTCCGGCAAGCATTTCGTCATCGTCCACCACAATCACATAACTCATGTTCCACCTCACGACCCTTGCGATTCCCTGCCAACAAAAGTTACCGCAAGCGTCCCCGGAGTCCTCGCGGCATCGGATCGGGAACGGTGGCAAGGGGATATGGATTTGATCCAGGATGGAGGGATCTCGCTTGAAATCACCGGCGCGCCGGCGCTTCACCCCGCGTAAGCTGGGGATCATGGTTGCGGTCGGACTGCTGCATCTGGTCGCGATCCTCGCGCTCTTGCGCGCTTTCGACATCGACGTGGTGCCGCAGGTGACGCAGACGATCACATCGTTTGCCGTCGATGCACCCGAAGAGCCCGCGCCCCCACCGACAGAGCCTGAGCCTGAGGGCGCCTCTGCTCCGCCTGCGCCCAAGGCGGAGCCCCAGCCCAAGGCCGCGCCAGAACCCAAGGTCGTCGTGAAGCCTGATCCCCCGTTGCCCGTGGTCGTGGCAGATGGGACGGAAAGCCGGTCGGGTGCTTCCGAAGCAGGCGCAGGATCGGGAGGTGGCGGTGATGGCATCGGCACTGGCAGCGGCGGATCAGGCAGCGGCATGGGCGGTGCGCCTATTGCGCGCAGGGCTGTGAAGATCGCGGGCGATATCAATGACGCGCGCGACTATCCGCGCCGCAGTTCGCGCGACCGGCTTGGCACGTCCGTCACGGTATTCTTCGACATCGGCGTGGATGGCGTGCCCCGCAACTGCACGGTCACCAGCCCGTCCGGCGACCCGGAATCCGACCGCATCACCTGCCAGCTGATCGAGCAGCGGTTCCGCTATCGGCCCGCCCTCGATGCTAATGGCAGGCCGGTGCCCGATCGGACCGGGTGGCGTCAGTCTTTCTTTTTATAGACTTAATATTCCGCAAGTGCGAAAACCTGCGCTAATCCTCTTGGGCCGCTTTGTCCCAGCGTTCCGGCGGGTTACCTTGCGGCAAGCCGAGTGATTCTCTCGACGATTTCGCAATCGCGAAGGAACTGCGCCCGGCCATGCCGCGTTAGGCATCTATCGGCTTCTCATATGGGGAATTGGCTTGATGGCAGGCGGAGTTTCGGGGGGCGCAAACGTCAACGGTCATGTGGACGATCCCGGCGGCGTGATCCGCCTCTTCTCCGGCCCGGAAAATGCCACGGCCCGCCGCCGCATCGCCATGATCGGCACCTATGTGCCGCGAAAATGCGGCATCGCGACCTTCACCGGCGATATCGTCGAACAGCTCGGTAAGTTCCATTCCGATATCAGCTGCGATGTCTATGCCATGACCAATCCGGCAAAGCCCGTGGAGCACCACGGAATTGCCGGCGAAATCGGGCAGGACGATCGCGGCGCCTATGCCCGCACCGCACGGCGCATCAATGAAAGCGGTGTCGATGCCGTATGGCTTCAGCACGAATACGGCATCTTCGGCGGCGACGATGGCGAGATGGTGCTGGACCTCGTCGACAGGCTGGCCGCGCCGCTTATCGTGACGCTTCATACCGTGCTGGCCGATCCTTCCGACCGGCAGCGCCGGATCGTCGCCCGGCTGGTGGAGCGAGCCTCGCAGGTCATGGTGATGGCGCGCCATTCGCGCGATCTGTTGATGCAGCTATACGATGTGGGCGATGCCCGCATCACCGTCATCCCGCATGGCGCGCCCGACCGCCCTTTCGGTCGGCAGGAGCAGTTCAAGGCGCAATTCGGCCTGTCGGGCCGGAAGGTGATGACAAGCTTCGGCCTGCTGGGCCCGGGCAAGGGGCTTGAGCGCGTCATCGAAGCATTGCCCGCCATCACCGGGCGCCATCCCGATTTCCTATATCGCATCGTCGGCGCCACGCATCCCAATCTCGTCATCGAGCAGGGGGAGGCTTATCGCGAGCGCCTGCAGGCTCTGGCTGGCGAACTCGGGGTTGCGGATCATGTCGAATGGGTCGACCGCTTTGTCGAAACCGACGAATTGCTCGACCAGCTAGAGGCGAGCGACATCTATGTCACGCCTTATCCCAATCTCCAGCAATCGACCTCCGGCACGCTCAGCTATGCGGTCGCGCTGGGCAAGGCGGTGATCTCCACCCCTTACCTCCACGCGACGGAATTGCTGTCTGATGGCGTGGGTGAGCTGGTCGAACCGCATTCGAGCGAGGCGATAGCGCGGGCCGTGACCGGCCTGCTCGACGATCCCATGGCGCTGGAGGCGCTGCAGCGCCGCGCCTATGCGCGTGGGCGCGAGACGATCTGGCCGCGTTTTGCCGATGGAGTGGCGAAGCTTATCGAGAAGGTCGCGGCCGACGCGCCGCATGGCGGCAAGGCATTGCTGGCGACGCCCGGCCTGTCTTCCTTTTATGGCATGTGCGACGATACCGGCATGATCCAGCATGCCATCGGGCGGGTGCCGGACCGGCGGCATGGCTATTGCCTCGACGATAATGCCCGCGCGCTGATGCTGGTGAACATGGCGGATGCGATGGACGAGGATATCGCCGACCGCCTTTCCGCCACTTTCGCCGCTTTTTTGAACCATGCATGGAATGGCGAGACGAGGCGTTTCCGCAATTTCATGAACTACGACCGCAGTTGGAGCGAACACACCGGTTCCGACGATTCCAACGGTCGTGCCCTGTGGGCGCTGGGCCATACGGCCCTGCATGGCCGGACGGAGGATTTGCGCTGGTGGGCACGCGGCTTGTTCGACGAGGCGTTGCCCGCGTTCGAGGATATCGAATCCCCGCGCGCGCTGGCCTTTGCGACACTGGGGGCGGCCTGCCGCATCGAGGGTGAGCCCGACCACGAGGGCGCACGGGCCCTGCTTCAGCGCAGCGGCGAATTCCTGAACCGCCTGCTGGCCGAATCGCGCAGGCCTGACTGGGCATGGTTCGAGGCGGTTCTGGGCTATGACAATCCGCGCCTGTCGCAGGCGTTGATCGAAGCGGGGCGGATACTCGACCAGGGCGAATGGGCGATGGCGGGGCTTTCCAGCCTGCAATGGATCGCCTCGATGCAGGTTTCGGCCAGCGGGCAGTTCCGTCCCGTCGGCTCCGACAGCTTTTCCCATGCACACGAGGCGCTGCCCTTCGACCAGCAGCCGCTGGAGGCGCAGGCAGCCGTCGAGGCGGCGATGAGCGCCTTTCGCGCCGATGGCACGCAGCGCTGGGTCGATCATGCGCATACCGCCTATCGCTGGTTCCTGGGCCACAATGACCGGGCCGCCGTGCTGGCCGATCTGACCACCGGGGAATGCCGTGACGGCATCACTCCGCGCGGGCCCAATCGCAATTGCGGCGCGGAATCCATTTTGGCGTTTCAATGTGCCCATTATGGCGTGGTAGCTCTCGCCCGTTCCTGCTCCTTCGAGTCGGGAAAAGACATGTTTCCAGCGGGAGATACACTTGAGAACCGGCGACTATCCGAAAAGCCCGCTGCGAATTTCCGATGACAGGCTGCACGCGGATCCATCGCGTGTAGTTCTCAGGCCGTTTCACCTGGGCTGGCAGGCCCGGACCGCCGATGGCAATCGCGCGATGAAGCTGATCGAGGATATCGCATCGCTGTCCGAACGCGCGGCAGAGATCGAATATGGCCGGGTGTGCCATGACTTCCTCGAACGCCACTGGCAGACCGAACAGATGTTCCTGGAACGCTATTCCGAGGTCGAGGAAGTGCTGGGCTTCGACCCGGCGCGGTTTTCCGATCTCAGGAAAAAGCTCATCGGCAGCTATTTCTGCCACGAATATACCTATGCCGCCGCGGCGCTGATGAACCCTTCGATCGTGCCGCATCCCGACCAGAGTGGCATGGCGGGCGATGCCTGTCGCTTCGTCATGAGCCTGCGGGCCGTGGGCGAGGGGCACATCAGCTCGATCGTCTTTCGCGAAGGCATCATGGAAGCGGACGGCAGCTTCCGCCTGTGGCCACAATCGAGCTTTGCCACCGCAGCCGATTCGCGTGATGCGGATCCGGCGGGCGAGGGGCCGGTAGAGGTGTACCGCCATCCCGACTCCAGCCTGTCGAACACGATCATCTTCCCGATCACCGAACAGCAGGCCGGCGGGCTTGAGGATCTGCGCCTTGTCCGTTTCGACCATGGCGATGGCGATTTCGAATGGATCGGCACCTACACCGCCTATTCGGGCCGCTCGATCCGGTCGGAACTGCTACGCACCCGCGACTTCAAGAGCTTTACGCTGGAGCCGATCATGGGGGCGGCGGGCCGCAACAAGGGCATGGCCCTGTTTCCGCAGAAGGTGGGTGGCCGCTATGCCATGGTCGGGCGGCAGGATGGCAAGAATCTGTTCCTCTTGACCTCTGACAAGCTCGATTGCTGGGACGACGAGGGGGTGATGCTGATGGGCCCCAAATACCCGTGGGAGTTCATCCAGATTGGCAATTGCGGCAGCCCCATACTTACCGACGAAGGCTGGCTCCTCTTCACCCATGGGGTAGGTGCGATGCGCAAATATGCGCTTGGCTGTGCCCTGCTGGACAGGAATGACCCGTCAAAGGTCCTCGCACGCTCTTCAGCACCCGTTCTGGCGGCAGAAGATAACGACCGCTCGGGCTATGTGCCTAACGTGGTATATACTTGCGGAGCCTTGAAATTGGGCGAGAGTCTGTTGATTCCATACGGAATATCGGACAGCGCAGTGGGCTTTGCCAGCTGCTCTGTTTCCGAATTGTTATCCATGATGGAGTAGGCTGAGAAGATGACCAAGATGGTGCCGGTTGTGTTGTGCGGGGGTAGCGGTACGCGCCTTTGGCCGCGTTCGCGCAAGAGCTTCCCGAAGCCCTTCCTGCCCCTGGTTGGCGATTCCACCCTGTTTGAATCCACGCTGTCGCGCTGCGCCGACGACACGGCATTCCTGCCGCCGATCGTGGTGACAGGCGAAAGCCATCTCGAACATGTCGACAAGCAGCTGGGCGGCGGTGACGGCGCGCAGATCATCGTCGAGCCGATGGCCCGCAATACCGCAGCCGCCATTGCCATGGCTGCCTGCCGCGTTTCGCCCGAAACCGTGATGCTGGTATGCCCGAGCGACCATTATATCGCCGATGTGGACGGGTTCGAGAGCGCAGCCTGCCGCGCGGCCGAGTTGGCCGACGATGGCTGGCTGGTTGCTTTCGGCATCGTGCCGACCGCTCCGGAAACGGGCTATGGCTATATCAAGCGCGGCGAGCAGCTGGGCGAAGACGCGTTCAAGGTCGAACGCTTCGTCGAAAAGCCCAATCGCGAAACGGCAGAGGCTTTCCTCTCGGACGGCAAGTACAGCTGGAATGGCGGCCTGTTCGCCTTCCGCGCCGATCGTTTCATGGAAGAGCTGGAAAAGCACCGTCCCGCCATTGCAGAAGCGGCTCGCTCGGCGGTCGCGCACGGTGCGCAGGATGGCCGCTGCTTCCACCCGCATGCGCATGAATTCGCCAAGATCCAGTCTGAATCCGTCGACTATGCCGTGATGGAAAATACCGACCGTGCCGCCGTGGTCCCGGCCTCGATGGGCTGGTCCGATATCGGCAGCTGGACGTCGCTGCGTGATGCGCTGATGCGCGATGGTCATGGCAACACCGTCAAGGGCCGCGCCGAGCTGGTCGACTGCAGCAATGTCTATGTCGAAACCGATGGCCCGCGCGTGTCGGTAATCGGTCTCGACGACGTGGTCGTGGTCGTCGATGGCAATGAAGTGCTGATCACCACCGCTGCCGGCGCACAGAAGGTCGGCAAGCTCGAGGGAGCGGCCAAGCAGTGACGATTCTGCCAACGCGCGAGGTGGAGAAGGTCTGGGGGCGTGACACGCTGCCAGCGCCCTTCACCGCGCCCGATGGCAAACGCATCGGAGAGGTCTGGTTCGAACCGCCCGAACAGCTGCCCGAGCTGCTGGTCAAATATATCTTCACCTCCGAAAAGCTGTCGGTACAGACGCATCCCGATGACGACCAGGCCGAAGCCATGGGCAAGGGCAGGCAGGGCAAATCGGAATGCTGGTACGTGATAGACGCCGAACCGGGCGCGACTCTGGGGGTTGGCTTTGCCGATCACATTGACGCTGATGCCATGCGCGCTGCCGCGCTCGATGGGTCGATTGAGAAACTGCTGGTCTGGCATCCGGTAAAGGCGGGCGATTTCTTTTATATTCCTGCCAATACGGTGCATGCCATCGGCGCAGGCGTCAGCCTGATCGAGGTCCAGCAAAATTCCGACATAACCTATCGCATCTATGACTATGGTCGCCCGCGCGAGCTTCATCTGGAGGAAGGCATGTCTGTCGCCAAAGGTGAACCGATCGCGCCCGAGTTGTATCGCCATGTGCCGGAAGCGGGCAGCCAGCGGCTGGTCGATGGCCCCTTCTTCGTTCTGGACAAGGTCGAAGGAGCGCCTGACGCGGCCATCTCGGGCGACTATCCCGGTGCCCTGCTCGTTATCCCGCGTGACGCCGATGTCACCGTGGATGGCGAAGTCGTACATCCCGGCCAATGCGCGCTTGCCTCATCTATTGCTGCGGTCGATTTTGCGCAGCACGGTCATTGCCTGATTACGCGTCCGCTGGCGGCGTGATCCGGCAATCGTCGCGCGACCGCTTGCGGGCGCGGCGAGAGCGATTTACTCAGGCGAAATGATTGCCCAGACCATCCAGCTCGCGCTTGCGCCGGTTTTCGTGCTTGTCGCCATCGGCAATATCCTCAATCTGCTGGCCGGTCGGCTGGCGCGCGTGGTCGACCGGGCACGCGTTCTGCAGGTCAGCTACAAGGAAACCGAAGGCGCCGAGCATGACGAAATCGTGCGCGAGATCCGCACTCTCGACAAGCGTATCGCCATGATCAATCGCGCGATCCTGCTGCTAGTGGTATCGGGCGTGATGATCGGGCTGACCGTGCTGTCGATCTTCCTGACGACCTATTTCTTCGCTCACCTTGGCTGGCTCGATGGGTTTTTCTTTCTCATCGCGCTTTCGTTCCTCATGACGGCGCTGGTGACTTTTCTGGCGGAAACGCGCCTTGCGTCGAGCACGCTGCGCATCCCCGAGGCCTTGCTGGAACTCGATCGCAGACTCTGAGCGGTTAGCTCAGAAGCTTGCGGCCCTTTTCCTCAAGCTTGCCGCCGATCATCGGTTCGACGAAGGACAGCGCGGGCGGCAGGTCGATCTCGAACACGCACTGGCTGTCCTCGATCTCGACCCGGCCATCAAGCTGCTGACCCATGGCGCGGATAACCATCATCATCGTGTCCTCGCCCTGCCAATAGGTTTCGATATCGGCAAGACCGCCGGGCACGAAGCCGGCGATGTCGTCCTTGCGGCTTTCCAACCGGCGATGGACTTCGGCGCGGTCGAGCGAATGAGGGATGGCAACGCGCATGGAAATTCCGGTCCTTAATCGCGGCTGCGCGTCGGCAGCCTGTCCTTTTCGAAAGTGAGCGGCACACCGCTGTCGCTATTGTTCGCCGCCGGCGGAGGCAGCGCTGTATCGGCGGCGCCCGGCGGGGGCAAGCTCGCCTCCTGCGAGGACACCTCTCCGAGCGGCGTTTCAGGTCCGCCATAGCGATAGTCGAGATAGCGCGAGCGAATGGCAAGCTCGTCCAGCGCGCCTTCGGCCAGCTGGCGGGTGACCGTGTCGATCTCGCCGCTGATCCGTTCCAGCCCGTCGATGAGCTGCTTGTCCGGGGTGCCGCCAGCGCGCTGTTCACTGCGCAGATGGGCAGGGATCGCCGTATAGCTCGACACCATGTCGGGCAGGTGATCGCCGACGAGTTTACGCACCTCGACCGCAGCAGGTGTATTCTCGTCCAGCCCCTGTAATTGCACGCCCAGCCCATCGAGTTGACCGCCGATGCGGTTGACCAGATTTGCAGCCGGTGCAGGCAGGGCCGGGGCCTGCCGCTCCAGCCACAATTCGGTGCGCTGCACGGTCTGCGTCAGGCTGCCGCGCGTCAGATCGGCGCGGCTCGGCATCTTCATTTTGGGATAGCGCAGGAAGAAGAACACCGCGACGATCATCAGGAGGAGCGTGATCATCACCCCCTCGAAACCCAGCGCGGATACGAACAGGCCGAAACCCATTGCGCCGACCAGGATCACCGCCAGCGCCGCGGCGAGCCGCACCAGCTTCTTCGCCAGATGCTGCCATTTGAGTTTGGCCGAACCCTTGCCGATGGAGCCGCCGCCCACGCGCCGCCCGCCGCCCTGCTGATAGGCAAGGCTGGAACGGGCATCGGTCATGATGCGGTCGGAGCTATGGGTGCTGTCGGCCATGGGCTGCCCGTTAGCCCTCGATGCTCAACAGGTCGGACTGGCCAATCTCCGCCGCCGCCTTGTTCGCGCCTTCGGCGCGCGCGATATAGCCGCGCGATTTTTCGACCTCGTCCGAAAGCGTGTCGACGGTCTGCTTCATCGAATCTAGCGCCTTCAGCTTGAAACTGTCGATCTGGTCCATCGTGTCATAGATGTTCTGGAAGGCGCGCTGCAGCGTTTCCAGCGGGATCGTGCTGGACGCGGCCTGTTCGTGGATCTTGCCGGTCTGGTCCTTCAGCATGGTCGAAGTGCTGTCGATGATGCCCGCCGTCGTGGTGTTCAGCGCGGTAATCTGGCCCAGCACCAGCTTCTGGTTCGCCATCGCCTGCGCGACGGTCACCGCGGTGCGCAGCGCCGAGACGGTGGTGGTGGAGGCGCGATCGACACCCTTCACCAGCTCGACATTGTTCTTCTTCACAAGGTCCAGCGCCAGATAGCCCTGCACCGATACCGCCATCTGCGTCAGCAGGTCCTGCGTGCGCTGGCGGGTGTAGAACAGCGCGGTTTCGCGGATCGCCTTGGCCTTGGCCGGGTCGGAGATGTCGAGCTCGTTGGCGGCATTCTCCAGCTCGCGGTCCAGCGCCTTCGAAATGTGGATCATCTGTTCCAGATTGCCCATCGCCTCCCACAGCTTGGCGCGCTCGGTGTCGATGGCGGCATTGTCCATCAGCAGCTCGTCCTTGCCGCTGGCAAGGCGTGTAAGGATCGCCTGAATATGGCCTTGCGCGCTGGTGTAGCTGTCGAAATAGTTCTTGAGCTTGTTGCCGAAGGGGATGATGCCAAGGATCTTCCTCGGCCCCGACAGCTTGCCCTGACGGCCCGGATCGAGTTCCTCGACCGTGCGGCGCAGTTCTGCGAGATCGGTGCCGACGCCGCTGTCCTTGTCCATGGCGCGAACCGGGCGGTCGAGGAAGCGGTTGGACTGGCCAGCCGCCGCCGCGATTTCCTTGCGGCCCATGTTGGTGAGCTGGTCGACCTTCTTGCCGAATTCGGGCGAATTGGCGTCTTCGGCGATCAAAGCCTCGACGAAACCCTCGACCTTGGCGTCGAGCTTCGATTTCACTTCGTCCGCCACGGGGACGAGGCCAGCGGCCTTCTCAGGCTTTACCTCGGGCACGGGAGTGGGTGCCTCGAGCTTGAGCTCGGTTGCGGTGGTAGTTTCAGCGCTCAGATCGGCCATCGTTTCCCCGGATGCTGTGGGCACACGAACGTACCCCGTCTTTCCTGTTGGTGTATTAGCAGTGTAAAACAGCTCTTTCAAGAAATCTGGTCATCACTGCCTGATATGGCAAGGGCCGCTCGGCCAGATGTTAACTGCCGTCGCCCAATGCACGGGTCAGCATGCCCTTCCATTCCTCGCCCTCGATCTGTTCCAGCAGGTCGCGGTCGATCGTTTCGCGCAACGGGCTGCCGGGCGGCAAGGCGATGCCATAGTCCTGTCGTCCGAACGATCCGGGCAGCAGGCGCACATCGCCAAGGTCGCTTTTTCTCAGCAAATAGCGCAGTAGCGGATCGTCATGGACAAAGGCGTCGATCTCCCCATCCTCCAGCGCGGCTAGCCCGGCAGAGGCATCGTCGAAACTTGCGTCCGAAGCGATGCCGTCCTGCGCAAGCCATTGCTCCGCCGCCGAATCGCCGATCACGCCGACCTTTTTGTCGAGCAGGTCGGCCGGGCTGCTGATTTCTCCACCCAGCCGTCCGGCAGTGAGCGAGGAGGCGAGCATGCCGGTAAAGGTGCTGGTGATGAGCAGGGCGGCGAACATCCAGACCAGCGCGACGATCTTGCCCGCAGGCGTACGAGGCGCCTTGTCGCCATAGCCGACCGTGGTCATGGTCACGGCGGAAAACCAGAAACCCGATCCCAGTCCGCGAATGTCCCGGGGGAATTCCTCCTCGTTCCTGCGCCTTTCGGCCATCCAGAACAGGAAGCCGACGAAGCCCAGCACCAGGATCAGCGGGGCAAGCCCCATAAGGAAGCTCATGCTGAAAAAGCTGGCCAAGAGGGAAAGCCAGTCCGGACCGCCCGATTTGACCGCGATGCCGAAGCCCGTCGAATGGAAGGCATGCGTGAAATCGACCTGCTTCTCGCGCTCTGCCGTGATGGTCAGCGCGCCGACGCTGGCGTCATATTCGCCGCGCGGCAGGCCGTCGATCATGTCGGACAGGTCGGCTTCTACCAGCCGGTAGTCATAGCCTTCCTTCTGAGCGATTTCATCCCACAGCCCGATGGCAAGCCCTTCCCATTTGCCGTCGGCGGTGCGCATCGCAAAGGGCGGAGCTTCGCGGGTGGCGACGATCATGGTGTCGCCAGAGCTATCCGATGATGGCGGATCCTGCGCGAATGCGGGGGTGGAAAGGACCGGCAGCAAAAGGGCCAGCAGGGCGAGGAGGCGGAGCCAGGGGCGCTTCATCGTCATGTCGGGCAGCATGGCGGGGCGGGGCGCAGATGAAAACCCCCGCTCCCGGCTTTTCATTCATGTTGCGCAAATCTTCATCGGCGCTAACTGTGGCGTAGTTCAACCGTTCGGGACACCAAAGGCGATGTTTCGCAAGACCGTGCTTTTCACCGCGCTTACCGCAAGCTTCATCTCTCTCGCCGCGTGCAACACGGTAAAGGGCTTTGGCGAGGACGTGCAGTCCGTTGGCCGGGCCGGCGAGGAAGCGATCAACTGAGCGCTTCCCGCGCGCGGCTGATCAGCGGTATTCGTTCCAGCTTTTCGTAAGCATGACCGCGCAATTGATGATGCCGACCAGCGAATAGGTCTGCGGGTAATTGCCCCATAGTTCCAGTGATTTGGGGTCGATGTCCTCGCTCAGCATGCCTGCGCCGGTGCGACGGTCGAGCATGGCTTCGAACAATGTGCGCGCCTCTTCGCTGCGGCCGGTGTGGTGCAGCGCCTCGATCAGCCAGAAGGTACAGACGTTGAAGGCGGTGTGCGGCAGGCCGAAATCGTCCTCGCTGTCATAACGCAGCATGTGGTCGCCGCGGCGCAATGCGCTTTCAAGCACGCCCAATGTCGAGAGGAACTTCGGGTCGTCCTTTGAGATAAAGCGCAGGTCAAGGAGCTGCAGCAGGCTCGCATCGCGCTGGTCGCCGCCAAAGGTCGCGGCGATCGCGCCGGTCTTTTCGTTCCATGCCGCTTTCAGGATCGCATCCTGCACGCGGGCGGCGTGGGTTTTCCAATATTCCTCGCGCTCGGTCAGGCCCAGGGCCTGCGCTGCATGGGCCAGCCTGTCGGCAGCGGCCCAGCACATGGCGGCGGAATAGGTGTGGATGTGGGTGGAATTCCTGAGCTCCCACAGACCCGCATCGGGCGTCGACCAGACCTTCAGCGCACGTTCGCCAACGCGTTCGAGCGAGGTGAAATCCTCCACCCCCGACGTGCGCAGCAGGCGCTGGTCGGCAAAGGCCTGCGCCGATGACAGGATGATCTGGCCATAGGCATCATGTTGCACCTGCCGCCATGCGTCATTGCCCACGCGCACCGGACCCATGCCGCGATAACCGGCCAATGCCGGCGCTTCCCATTCGAGTAATTCCCCATTGCCGCGCACGTCATAAAGCGGCTGGATATGTCCGCCCTGTGCATTGTCGACGATGTTGCGGAGATATTGGAGATAGCTTTCCAGCACGTCCAGCGCGCCGATCCGGTTCAGCGCCTGCACCGTGTAATAGGCATCGCGAACCCAGCAATAGCGGTAATCCCAGTTGCGCCCTGAATCGGCATGCTCGGGAATGGAAGTCGTGAGCGCGGCGACGATCGCGCCGGTGTCTTCATGCTGGCACAGCTTCAGCCCGATGGCCGAGCGGATGACCGCGTCCTGCCATTCGAACGGAATGGCAAGCCCGCGCACCCAGTGCTGCCATTCCTCGGTCGTGCGGGTGAGCATTTCCGAAATGCCGGAATCGATCGCGCCCGCAAAGCTTTCATCGGGGCCGAAAAAGAAATGCAGGTCGTTCTCGACCCGGAAAGGGCTTTCCTGCTGCACGAGGCCAACCGGCGCATCGGTGGTGAGGCGCATGCCCATCGCGGGCATGCGATAGGAAACATGGCTCGATCCAAAGCTGCGTTCGGGCGTGGTCGCGCCATATTCGCAGGCCGGACGCAGCGCCATGCGCATACGCGGAGAGCCCGATACGGGGCGCACGATGCGCACGAAGGCGACCGGGCGATACATGCGACCGCGATGCTTGTAGCGGGGGCAGAAATCGAAGACGTCAAAGGCATTGCCATCATCGTCGGCAAAGCTGGTCTTCAGGATCGGGGTGTTGCGGACATATTCCTGCCCCACCACCTTGCCGCCTTCCAGCGAGATCGACCAGAAACCGCGATCTTCCTCGCCCTGTTTGCCGTGGTCGATCAGCGAGCAGAACACCGGGTCGCCATCGACACGGGGCAGGCAGGCCCAGCTGAAAGTTGCTTCGGTGTCGATCAGCGCGCTGCATTGGCAATTGCCGATCGGCCACAGGTCGAGCGAGGCAACGCCCCGGGCCGGAGGAGGGACTGCGCGCGAGACGGCGGCGGAAACGTGATTCGTATCTTGCATCGAATACGTTCCTTACCCGTGAGAGCCGCGCTGTGAAGCACCCAGCCGGATTAAAATTGCGCAATGCAGTATGGTTTCGGCAATTCCCGGCGGGCTATCGCACACCGCGCCCGGTTAGTCGGAACCGAAAAGGTCGCGGGTGAATACCTTGTCCTTCACGTCGACGATCGAATCGCTCATGCGGTTGGCGATAATGACATCGCATTCTTCCTTGAACGCATCGAGGTCGCGCATGACCTTCGATCCGAAGAAACTGTCGACGTCCATGTTGGGCTCGTACACCACGACTTCGACGCCTTTGCCCTTGATCCGCTTCATGATGCCCTGGATCGAGGATTGGCGGAAATTGTCGGACCCCGCCTTCATCACCAGGCGATAGACACCCACCTTCTTCGGCTTCCGCTCAAGGATCTGGTCGGCGAGGAAATCCTTGCGCGTGCGATTGGCATCGACGATCGCGCGGATCAGGTTCTGCGGCACTTCCGAATAATTGGCGAGAAGCTGCTTGGTATCCTTGGGCAGGCAATAGCCGCCATAGCCGAAGCTGGGGTTGTTGTAGTGCCCCCCGATCCGCGGATCGAGGCTGACCCCGTCGATGATTTGCCGTGTGTCCATGCCGCCCGCGATCGCATAGCTGTCCAGTTCATTGAAGAAGGCGACGCGCATGGCGAGATAGGTGTTGGCGAAAAGCTTGATCGCCTCGGCCTCGTCGGCGTCGGTGAAGAGGACCGCGATATCCTCCTTCTCGGCGCCTTCGACAAGCAGGCCGGCGAACCTGCGCGCCCGCTCCGACTGCTCCCCCACGATAATGCGCGAGGGGTGGAGGTTGTCGTAAAGCGCGCGCCCTTCGCGCAGGAATTCCGGGCTGAAGATGATCTGGTCGGCGCCCAGCCTCTCGCGCAGCGCCTTCACATAGCCGACCGGGATCGTCGATTTGATGACGATGGTTGCCTGCGGGGCCGCTTCGATCGCCGTTTCGATGACATCCTCGACCGAGCCGGTGTTGAACTTGTTGGTGTCGACATCATAGTTTGTCGGGGTCGCCACCACGACGAAATCGGCACCATCGAGCGCCTGCTTCGCATCCAGCGTCGCGGTCAGGTCGAGGGAGCGTGAGGCGAGGAAATCTTCCAGCTCGGCGTCGATGATCGGCGACTTGCGATCATTCAGCATGGCAACACGCTCGGCCGAGATGTCGACGGCCACCACCTCGTTGTTCTGGGCCAGCAATACGGCATTGGCCAGCCCGACATAGCCGAGGCCGAAAACGGCGATCTTCATTTTCAAACTCTCAATGACATGTCGGCTTTGGTCCGATCAGGAATGCGGGCCTTGTCGTCGCAAGGGATGGAAAAGGCAAGACAAGGCGTTATCGCTGTGGGATGCGTTGGCCGGCTGGCATGTCTATATCGTGACAGGCCGTCTGGTGATGGACCCATGCGGGAAATTGCCGCATTCCCGAGAAGACAAAGAGGCCGCGAGCGTGGGTGCGGTCAGGCAAGGGAGATAATTGATGGCCGTCGAAATCCGTATTCTGGTTTATGCCGCGATCCTGCTGATGGTGCACGTCTTTGCCGAGGCCCATTTCAAGACCAAGCAATATGGAAAGAAATGGAATACCGGCGCGCGTGATGAAGACCTGCCGCCGCTGAACCCAATCGCCGGCAGGCTGGGCCGTGCGCGTGGCAATTTCATGGAAACGCTTCCGGTTGCGATCATTGCCCTGCTGGGCGTCGTGTTGGCGGGCAAGGCCAGCTTTTGGACGGGCATGGGCGGCTGGATCTGGCTGGGTGCGCGCATTGTCTATTTGCCGCTATACTGGGCGGGCGTTCCGGTGGTTCGCACCTTTGTATATCTGGTCAGCCTGATCGGTCTTGGCATGGTGATCTGGCCGCTCCTGTTCGCTTCATGATGCTGTGCGGGCAGCTTTTCGGCAGGGGTCCGGTCATGCTTTCCTGCGTGAATTATCCCGGCAATTCGTGAAATTACAGCAGGGGAACGATGGGTTAGCCGCCTTGCTTCGCGCCTGAGCTGTTCCTATCGTATTGTGCAAACAGGGCGGGTCAGCCCTTGCCCCAATCCCTCCCGTATCGCACCGGGCGCGCAATCATCAGGACCGAGCAATGACTACCAAGCGTAAGGGCATCGTGCTTGCCGGCGGCTCCGGCACGCGGCTGTACCCGCTCACCCGCGGCGTTTCGAAACAGCTCGTGCCGGTGTATGACAAGCCGATGATCTATTACCCGCTGGCTGTCCTGATGCTGGCGGGCATACGCGAGATCCTGATCATCACCACGCCTGAAGACCAGCCGCAGTTCCAGCGGCTGCTGGGTGATGGATCGGACTGGGGGCTGGCGATCGAATATGCGGTGCAGCCCAGCCCTGATGGGCTGGCGCAGGCCTTTCACATTGGTGCCGACTTCCTCGATGGCCATCCCAGCGCGCTCGTCCTTGGCGACAATATCTTCTATGGCCATGGCCTGCCCGAACAATTGCGCGCCGCCGATGCGCGCGAAAGCGGCGGCACCGTGTTCGCCTATTGGGTTTCGGACCCGAAAGCCTATGGCGTCGTCGGCTTCGACGAAAAGGGCCTCGCCACCAGCCTTGAGGAAAAGCCGGCCGCGCCCAAATCGAATTATGCCGTCACCGGCCTGTATTTCTATGACGAGACGGTGGTGGACCGCGCCCGCGACCTCAAGCCATCGCCGCGCGGTGAGCTGGAGATTACCGATCTCAATCGCCTCTATCTCGATGACAATGCTCTCTCGGTTGAAATCATGGGCCGCGGCTATGCGTGGCTCGATACCGGCACGCATGGCTCGCTGCTCGATACCGGCACGCATGGCTCGCTGCTCGATGCCGGCACCTATGTCCGTATTACCGAGGAGAGGCAGGGGCTGAAGATCTGCTGCCCCGAGGAGATCGCCTGGCGGCAGGGCTTTATCAGCAGCGACAAGCTGCGTGAGATTGCCGAGCCTTTGAAGAAATCGGGTTATGGCGAATATCTGCTGCGCCTGCTCGACGGCGGGCTGCGTTAAGCGCATGGAGATTATCGATACACGACTGCCGGGCGTGAAGATCATCGAGCCCAAGGTTTTCGGCGATGAGCGCGGCTTTTTCATGGAAAGCTGGAACGCTGCCCGCTTTGCCGAGGCGGGTCTCGACATCGCATTTTGCCAAGACAACCATTCGCGCAGCAATCGCGGCGTGCTGCGCGGCATGCATTTCCAGAATCCGGGGCCGCAGGGCAAGCTGGTGCGCGTGGTTTCGGGCGCGGTCTTCGACGTTGCCGTCGACATAAGGCGGTCGAGCGCAAGCTTCGGCCAGTGGGTCGGGGTCGAACTGAGCGCGGCCAATCACCGCATGCTGTGGGTGCCTGAAGGGTTCGCGCACGGGTTCCTCACCTTGGAGGATGGGACCGACTTCCTCTACAAGTGTCGCGGCGGCTATGATCCGTCGGGCGAGCATTCGCTGGCGTGGGACGATCCCGAGGTCGGCATCGAATGGCCGCTTGACGGCATAACGCCGATCCTGTCCGCCAAGGACGAGAAGGGCACGCCGCTCGGCAAGATCGAGGCTTTTGCATGAAGGTGCTCGTCACCGGAGCGTCAGGCCAGCTGGGCCGCGCCCTTGCGGCGAGCGTTCCGGCAAAGGTCGGTCTGGTCGCTCTCGACCGGGGCGGTATGGACCTTGCTGACGACGATTCCATCCGCGGCGCCGTGTCGGCCCATGCGCCCGATCTCGTCATCAATGCCGCGGCCTATACTGCTGTCGACAGGGCCGAGAGCGAGCCGGAACTGGCGCAGCGCATCAATGCCGAGGCTGTCGCCGTGTTGCGCGCCGCCTGTGACAAGGCAGGGGCACGTCTGGCGCATGTCTCGACCGATTTCGTGTTCGACGGCACCAGCGCGCGGGCCTATCGCCCGGATGACAGGCGCAACCCCCTTTCCGCCTATGGCCGCAGCAAGGCGGCGGGCGAGGATGCTGCGGGTAGCGACGCGCTGATCGTGCGCACGGCGTGGGTCTATGCCGCGGGCGGGGCCAGCTTTGTCGCCACCATGCTGCGCCTGATGCGCGAACGCGGTGAGATTGGCGTCGTCGCCGACCAGATCGGTGCGCCGACATGGGCAAACTCGCTCGCGCGCGCAATCTGGGGGCTGGCCCTGAACGGCGTCAGCGGCGTGCAGCATTTCTCGGATGCCGGTGTCGCCAGCTGGTATGATTTCGCTGTCGCCATCGGGGAGGAAGCGGCTGCGCTTGGCCTGATCGACAAGACCATCAATGTCAGGCCGATTGCGACCAGCGATTACCCGACTCCTGCGGTGCGCCCGGCCTTCTCCCTGCTCGACAGCGCGGCCACGCGCGATGCGGCGGGTGTCGCACCGATCCACTGGCGGGAAAACCTGCGTCACATGCTCAAAGAGGTACAACAGCTTGGCTGATCTTCTCGTCACCGGCGGGGCCGGTTTCATCGGCGGCAACTTCGTGCATTACTGGCGCGAGAAATATCCCGATGACGCCATCACCGTGCTCGACAAGCTGACCTATGCGGGTAACCGCGAAACGATCGAGGGCGTAGCCGATGTCGATCTGGTCGTCGGCGACATTTGCGACACCGCGCTGGTGACAGGCCTGCTGGAAGACCGCGGCATCGACACCATCGTTCATTTCGCGGCGGAGAGCCATGTCGACCGTTCGATCAGCGCGCCCGATGAATTTATCGAGACCAATGTCATCGGCACGCACAGCCTGTTGAAGGCTGCGCGCGATGTCTGGCTGGAAAAAGGCAGCGGCCAGCCGCACCGCTTCCACCATGTCTCAACCGATGAGGTCTATGGATCGCTCGGTCCCAATGACCCGGCATTCAGCGAGACGACGCAATATCAGCCCAATTCCCCCTATTCCGCATCAAAAGCAGGGTCCGACCATCTGGTGCGCGCCTATCACCACACCTTTGGGCTGGAGGTGACGACCAGCAATTGTTCGAATAATTACGGGCCCTATCAATATCCCGAAAAGCTGATCCCGCTGTTCCTGCTGAATGCTTTGTCGGGCAAGCCGCTGCCGATCTATGGCGATGGCATGAACGTGCGCGACTGGCTGCATGTCGAAGATCACTGCCGCGGGATCGAGGCGGTGCTGAAGAACGGCAAGCCGGGCGAGACCTATAATATCGGCGGCGGGCAGGAATTGCCGAATCTGATCGTGATCGAAGAGATCTGCCGCGGCGTCGATGCGATCTTCGCCGCTGATCCATCGCTTGCCCAGCGTTACCCCGATGCGCCTGCGGCCAAGGGGCAGCCGAGCGACACGCTCAAAACCTTCGTCACCGACCGCAAGGGGCATGACCGCCGCTATGCCATCGACGAGACGAAGGCGCGCGAGGAAATCGGCTATGTGCCGAGCCGCGATTTTCCCACTGGCTTCGCCGATACCTTGCGCTGGTATCTCGACAATGAGGACTGGTGGCGCGCCGTGCTGGCGTGCGGGCTAGTTGCTAAATAAGTCGGTGGGTGTCGGACCGCTGCAAAATGTGCATTTGCCGGACTTGGTCTGAGCCCTTAGATTTCCTCCAAAGACTAGTAGAGCCCGGCCCTTTCAAGGAGACGGACGAATGAAGCGGAACAGGTTCAGCGAGGAGCAGATCATCGCTGTTTCGAAGGAGCAGGACGCTGGGATGGCGACGGCGGTTGCCCGCCAGGAACTGGAAGCCTGGCGATACGACTAAAACCACTTCTGACCCCACTCCAACCTCGGGAACCGAGCCCCGGCAGAGATCGGGGCCGGATCAAACGCCAAACCGTATGGAGGGCATGCCCCCAATACGGTTGTTGCCATCACGCCCAGCGATGCGCATCAAAACGGCCCAAGGCTCTACTCTTAGCTGGCAGAAACTTCGGGTTCAGGCCACTCCAACGGCACAGAACATATCCGAAGCAGGTTGCGATATTTTGAGGAGCAGAATGAAGACGCCGCCGCGGCTCTCTGGCGGGAAATCGGAAGCAGATTTGAAGCGCTCAACCCAACGGGCATTGAGAAATAGCTGTCCTACATGGAACAATTAGTGAACATGAGCGGCTTCCCGATGATAGGAGGCTCGCTTTGCTGTTTCTCAATCCAGCTATGATTCTGGCTCTCGCCGCTTTGATCTCAGCAGTGTCTACCATGGTTTGGGCGCTGCGGCGTAAGCCTTAACTATGGAGCGTTGTGAGCACGACCGGGCAAGTGCTGAATGAAGTCCAGAAACGCGGGATTCATATGGTGCTCTGTTCCGACGACGGCGATCCTCCGCA
This sequence comes from Croceicoccus mobilis, assembly GCF_001661965.1. Lineage (GTDB taxonomy): Bacteria > Pseudomonadota > Alphaproteobacteria > Sphingomonadales > Sphingomonadaceae > Croceicoccus > Croceicoccus mobilis. Next base: position 317,725 of record NZ_LYWZ01000022.1, on the reverse strand, counting down.
CCAGTTCTTGCTCGGCTGCCAGTAGCTCTTCGTCGGACAAATCCGCGAAAAACTCGTATTCGGGGCGCTGTGAAAAATGGGGCTCCGGTGGGACGCTTTGCAACCAGTCGCAAAAGCGTATGACGCGATTATTCAACTCTGCTCCTTCACGTGGAAAGGCTAGTCACCGCTGACGCGACGGTCTTGAGTTGCAGATTCATCGAATGTTTTCAATCTGATTGTAAAGCGTCGGCGATGTCGACGGCTTGCCGTCAGGGGCTTAAGCAGCAAAGAAAATTTTAGAGAAGGGATGGGGTGTGCTTGTAACAAATGTGAATCTACATACCGAGGCGTTGGCGTGCTGGCACTTCTCGTATCTGTTTTTATCGTCCCTGCTAGCGAGACTTTAGAATAGCGGCGCGGTGACAATGCCGGCCACAATCTTTGCGGTCATTATGGCAGCCATCAGCCGCCAATCGCCGGGGTGGGCGAACGCATCAACCCAAAGGTCATAAAGACAGGATGCACCAAGCCAACACGACATTCGCAATCATTAATAGAGCAAAGTACACCACAGTCGAAATGGGTGTGGGAAGAGCTTGGCGAAGTGGCTCATGCGATTGCCCTATGTTGCCGCTTGTTTCCATGATCGAGCGGACGGTAGGGGATTGATAATGGTGTTCATCAGACATTTGCGCGCCATATCCGCAAACCCTTTCTTGAAGGTTTAAGCTCGCCGCCAGCTGTACAGTTGCCAATCGACGGTCTGAGCATAGTCTCGGGTTTTTCTGTCGATGTACTCGATGTCTATAAAGTTTACACAAGATACATTAATTTGAAGGTAGGCCCTTTAGTTGCAGAATATCTATATTATCCTAGAAAATTTATATTTATAAAATCTCCATTAATGAGGACCTCATGGCACGCTTACCCTTCTCAGTAAGGATGAGGTGTTTTGTGCGCCTGTCGGAATTTGTATTCGTTCTATAAATGAGACTATTTTCAATTAGGATTGCTATATACCTTAATGCTGTAGTTGGGGGGCACCCGGAGGCAATGCATGCCCGCTTGACTGTAACCGGGCGACCAGCCTGTTCGCAAATGAACATTTCAAGAAGTATCTGCCAACCTCCTTCCGAGAAAAGGAATTCGGGAAGATGATTTCGTCTATTATTTCTTCTCTTTAATTCATCCTTGGCTATTGATGCTAAATATTCATCATCAAGGTTTGTTTCTTTATGCATGTTGCTACTTGCAATTGCTGGGATAACTATATTTGCCTGTAATTCGGCAACCTTTATCAATCTCTCTGCAAGTTCACGCAATTCAGCACTGACTGGATCTTTCAAATCAGCCCCCTATCCTTCATGCTGAAAACTTCACGACGGCCCACGATCAGATGATCCTCGATGGTAATGCCCAAGAGATCTGCTTTGCGAATAAGTAACTGAGTTTGTTCAATATCTGCTTGGCTCGGGGTAGCGATGCCCGAGGGATGATTGTGAGCGATCAAAATGCGGTCCGCATTCAGAGTCATTGCTCTGAAGAATAGCCTCCGAGGCGACAGGTTGAGATGGCTGAGTTCTCCGTCAGTGACCTTTTCAACTGCGGTCACGTATCTTTGAGTGTCTGCAAAAACAGCGATCATCTGCTCTTCACGCAAACCGCACATTGTTTGCAGCAAATATCCTTCTAGAGCGCGACGATCGGCACCTAGTTGGCTCCGCACCAGTTTTTCGCGCATGCCATCAGCAAGTAATTGGCGGATTACGAGGAAAGCTTCAATCCAACGCTCGCCTTCCCTCCAGACCTGACGCAACTCTGGCTCTGTCGCGCTCACTATGGCACTAAGTGAACCGAAGTGCTGCAAAAGTCGTCGAGCTAGGCCAGCGGGCTGGTCGTCGAGCGGGTCCAGCAATGCGGTTAGATGCAGCTCTCTCGATCTTTCGCTCGATGAACGAAATGGCAAGTGCCCCACGCTGTTAGGAGGATTGCCAGCCATACCGGCCAGCGTTCCATCACAACATAAACTTCCGGTCGAATGGGCATGTGAAATGCCTTCAGCAGATGCGCTGTCACTGTCAGAAATTGGGCTGATCCAACCCATAAAGTCCACCACCTGTCAAATTTGAGGGCGACAAAGACGACCATCGATAGGGCGGAAAGGTCCGTCAGAAACAGGCGCATTTGCAGGGAGTTATACCCTTGATTACTCCACTCGCCAGTTATCGCCCAATCCATGACCCCGGCGGTCAGGACGCCCAAATATATGGATGAGACGTAGCGCTCAGGTTTTCCACCTTTTGCCCAAGCAAAGGCAAAGACCGAAAGGATCAGAATGACTTGTAACGAATATCTCGTCATCTCACGACCACTGGTCTTTGCCTCTCTGCTTTTAGGTCATGCCGCGGCGGCATTTCTGTCCCAAGCTGAAGTGAAAGCGTCATCTCCCGGACAGGTCGGCTCTTCCGTGGCACCCATCTCCTGTCCAACCTTCAGCAACTGGCCGTGTGCGCGGCGAGTTTCGGCTTGAACATCGATCAGACCGGCTGCCATCTTGCTGATGCGCAACATGGTGGAGTGTGTCTGAATCGCGGATGCACCCGATACGTCTCGCTGCGCCAGCGCGGCGCTGTGCATCAGTGCGGTTGCAGCCACTAGTGCATCTGCCACGGCAACCTCCGAGGTTGCCATGTCACGCATCAGACGGGCGGTAGCTGTGTGAAGATCAAGCGACATAATAACTCCTCTTTCCGAGCTGGCGAGGAACAAACCGCTTTAGACCATCGTCGCTACTGCATTCGCAAAAGCGATCGAGAGGATGGCGATTACCAAGATGGCAATCGCCCCTCCCAGCATAAACAGAAGTTTTCCGCCCATGCTTAGGTCCGAAGGCTTGATCCTCGGTAGAATCGCAGTGCCTGAATGGTCCCAAGGAGCCCTCACATCGAATGTGAGACTGTCATTGAAGCGCATTCCTTGTTCGGCAGCTTGCAATCCCGCTTCTGGCGCGGAAGCGGTGGTATCAGGTAGTATGATTAGATCATTTATGGGCTGACCATAACTATCGGACCATGTCCGATAGTGACGTAACAGATCAACACGGGGCATCAGGTCTAACTTGGATCGGACTGCTTCGATCCGCTTGTCGATCGTCACAGGTGCAACGCCTAACTCTAAAGCGATTTGCTTCGATGTGAAGTGGTTGGCAGCGAGCCGCAAGGTCTCGTGCTGCTTCTCAGTCAGCGACTCAAAAATCGCGTGGATGGTCTGCGTACCCATGGTGAAAGGTTAATCGCCGCACAGATTTTGCGCAACAATTGTATCAGGAGTTACACCTAGATTAGCCGATCTAGGCGGATATTCGATCAAAGGCCTGTTTAGTGCATCTCCTAGGAAAGGCGCCAAAATGCCACTTTCGGACGCCGAAAGTTCGCATTCTTGGCTAAGAGGCCAAGATGGCTTTCATCTTTTCGATCGCACCAGACAGGTCGATTGCAGCCGCGGAAAGGCCGTTCTGGTCGCAGGCCTCGAGCGCCGCCTCTGCCAGTGAAATGGCTTTGAGGATGGAGGCTGCCCTTAGGTCGGATTTTGGCTGATGCATTGTTTGGCGGAAACCCTTGGGCATGTGGAAATTGGTTCATCCTATTGCTTGGTAAAAATCAGGTTTGAAGTCCATAAGAATGAGTCCGGAGGGCGACTGCTTAATGCACCATTCGAAAACTTTATTGCTCGAACCAAGGTGGGCTTGGAGGCTGTTCGATATACTTACAGCGACGCACACCCAACTGCAGCCAATCTACCCCCTGGCAATAAAAAACGACGCTCTTCTCGTCAAATGAAATGCTCACCTTGTCGTGCGTGCGTCATTCACAAGGCGAATCGGGATTTCTATATAAAAAATATGCCGATATAGTATTATGAAAAATGAAATCATTTTTGATAAATATAATCAATAATCAGTTCAGATTCCCGCAAAATTTTTGCAATATGCTTTCTTAGCTCAATTGCCTCTTTAGTATGAAGGCCGGTTCTGAGCGCACTCTTGTTTCCGGCAGGTGCCCCGCTTCCCCTTGATCCTCCATGCATACGGCAGCGTTTCTTACCCCGTACAGCAGGGGATCTGCATTCGCGCCCGGTCCGGGTTTTAGCCCCGCAGCGCAGAGCGTTTCCTAAACCCGTTAAATTGCGCTTGTGTGTGCTTTTCATTTCTTGTTGGCGCAGGCAGAAAGATTTCCGACAATCGCTTGCCCACCATTTTCGACATTCACATATTCAACGACCATCTTTTGCTGGCCCCCCGCGCGATGCTTATTAATGGCGTTTACCTGTTTGAGGTAAAGGGTCATCAGTTTCTGAGAATCAGAAAGTGCTCGATCACGAGAAGCCATCGGTAAATCTTCTCGCGTTGCCCTATTTAGGCAAGTGAGCGCGGCCTCGTGTGTGCCAAGCATCTGTAGCGCGAGCATGGCCTCTATTCCATCTGTTGGGGCGATGCTTTTTAGCAAATCTAAGGCCTTGATGAGTTTGGCGTCACGCTCTTCCGCATTCATGGACTTTGGCTGCCAGAGGATGGAAATCACCTCTTGTAGCTTGATCGTTTCAATAACTTGACTGTTGGCCAGCAAGGCTTCTGACAGTTCTGGTCTTGAGGTCAGCTGAAACTCATAGGGTGGCAGGCGATTCATTATAGAGCGTGACTTCCGATCGGGAGTCAGCGGTTTCGATCCAACCTTGGGCAAAGGCAATTTAGGCTTCGGCATTTTCATGGAGATGGAGTTGAAGGTGAGCCTTTTCAATATGGCAAATTCTACGGTGTATGGGGTTGAATTCTCCTATAACACTTCGGACCCCCAAATAGCTTAAAACTGACGTAGAGTGAGGGGCCCTTCTGCCAAAAAGGGATCTGCCGATCCAACCGCAATCTTTGCAGTTATTTGCATGGTTTCTGTTGAAACCGGTGGCCGTCTGGGCCAACGGGAACCCGATTGCACCTGGCGGCATAGAACAGGGCAACGAGAGGATAATATGCGAGCTACACCCGAATTCGATTTTGCCTTGGGCGAAACCGCCGAGATGATCCGTGAGACGACGGCCCGTTTCGCTGACGAACAGATCGCGCCGCGCGCCGATGCGATCGACCGCAACGACGCCTTTCCGCAGGACCTGTGGCCGCGCATGGGCGAACTGGGCCTGCACGGCATCACCGTGGCAGAGGAATTCGGCGGCCTCGGCCTTGGCTATCTGGAACACCTTATCGCGGTCGAGGAAGTATCCCGCGCCAGCGCATCGGTGGGCCTGTCCTATGGCGCGCATTCGAACCTGTGCGTGAACCAGATCCACCGCTGGGCCAGCGAAGCGCAGAAGGAGAAATATCTTCCCGGGCTCGTGTCCGGCGAACATGTCGGATCGCTGGCCATGAGCGAGGCGGGCGCAGGCAGCGATGTCGTTTCGATGAAGACCCGCGCCGACAAGGTCGATGGCGGCTGGAAGCTGAACGGCACGAAATTCTGGATCACCAACGCGCCTTATGCCGACGTGCTGGTCGTCTATGCCAAGACCGATCCCGAGGCAGGTCCGCGCGGGATCACGACTTTCCTGATCGAGAAGGGCTTCGCCGGTTTCTCCATCGGTCAGAAGATCGAGAAGATGGGCATGCGCGGATCGCCCACGGCAGAGCTGGTATTCGACGATTGCTTCGTGCCCGATGAAAACGTCATGGGCGGCGTCGGCAAGGGCGTGAACGTGCTGATGAGCGGGCTCGATTACGAACGCGTCGTGCTGTCGGGCGTGCAGCTGGGCATCATGCAGGCCTGTCTCGACGTGGTGATCCCTTATCTGAAGGAGCGTCAGCAATTCGGGAAGCCCATAGGCAGCTTCCAGCTGATGCAGGCGAAGCTCGCCGACATGTATGTCGCGCTGCAATCGGCGCGCAGCTATTCCTATGCGGTGGCGCGGGCCTGCGACAGCGGGCAGACCACGCGCTTCGACGCAGCTGGCGCGATCCTGCTGGCATCCGAAAACGCGTTCCGCACCGCGAACGAGGCGGTGCAGGCATTGGGCGGGGCGGGCTACACGCTCGACTGGCCGGTGGAGCGTTTCCTGCGCGATGCCAAGCTGCTCGACATCGGGGCGGGGACAAACGAGATCCGCCGCATGCTGATCGGACGAGAACTGCTGAAGGACTGAGGCGGCCATGCGCATCCTGCTGACCGGATCGTCGGGCTGGCTGGGCCGTTTTCTGGCCCCGCGACTGCGCGCAGAGGGGCATGAGGTGATGGGCCTCGACATCGCGCAGGGTGCGGATACGCAGATCTTGGGTTCGGTCGCTGACAAGGCGCTGGTCGACGCAGCAGTTGGCGATCACGCGATCGAGGCGATCATCCATTCGGGCGCGCTGCACAAACCCGATATCGCGCGCTATCCGGCGCAGGTTTTCATCGACGTCAATATGACCGGCACGCTCAACCTGCTGGAGGCCGCGACGGCAGCGGGGCATGACCGTTTCATCTTCACCTCGACCACGTCGCTGATGGTATCACAGCAAGTTCGCGACGGATCGGATGAGCTTGCTTATTGGATGGACGAGGATTTCGCTGCCGGTCCCCCGCGCAACATCTATGGCGTGACCAAGCTGGCAGCGGAGAACCTGTGCCGTATTCATGCGGCGCAGACCGGCATGGATATCGCGATGCTGCGCACCGGGCGCTTCTTTCCCGAGGACGACGATACGCTGGGCGATCCGCCGGGGGAGAATTTGAAGGCGAACGAAATGCTCAATCGCCGCCTCACGGTGGAAGATGCGGCAGAGGCCCATGTCGCTGCGCTGAACAATATCGGCGGGCTGGGCTGCGAAGCGTTTGTCCTCTCTGCCCCGCCGCCATTTGCGCGGGAGGATGCAGCAAAACTGGCCCGCGATGCCCGCGCCGTGATCGCGCGCCGCTTTGCCGATGCGCTGTCGCTATATGCCGCTCGCGGCTGGGCGCTACCGGACCGTATTGACCGGGTCTATGATCCCTCGAAAGCCGAGCGTCTGCTGGGCTTTCGCTGCAAGTCCGATTTCGCAGCGGTGCTGGCCGCCCTGCGTGATGGCACCGACATGCCCTTCGCGCATGACCCCGATTACATCCCGCCAAAGGAAATTGCGTGAGCGAAACCACCCTCATGATCCTGCAATATTACGGCGCGGGTGCGGCCTTGCTGGCGGCCTTTCTCGTTTCGCTCAATCTGGGTGAGCGGATTACCGGCTGGGCTTTCGTGATCTTCGTCACCAGCTCGATTGCGCTGATCGCCTGGGGGTTCCTCAATGATGAGGGGCAGGGCATCGGTTGGCAGAACATCGGCCTTCTGTGCATCAACGCGGTGGGCGTCTATCGCCACCTGATCGCCGGGCGAACCCGTGCAAAACGAAAGGAGGCGCAAGCATGAGCGCGCCCGTACTCACATCGAAACTCGATCGCGAAAGCCCGGAGGCGAAGGCCCGCGCGCAGCATAACCGCGATCTGGCGCAGCAATTGCGCGATCATGTGGCGCAGGCTGCGCTGGGCGGCGCGGAACGCCACCGCGAACGCCATGTCGCGCGCGGCAAGCTGCTACCGCGCGAGCGGGTGGAGCGCCTGCTCGATCCCGGCTCGCCCTTTCTGGAGATCGGGCAACTGGCGGCGAACGGCATGTATGGCACCGATGTGCCGGGCGCAGGGATTATCGCCGGGATCGGGCGCGTGTCCGGGCGGCAGGTCATGATCGCGGCCAATGACGCGACGGTAAAAGGCGGCAGCTATTTCCCGATGACGGTGAAGAAACATCTGCGCGCGCAGGAAATCGCCCGTGAGAACCGGCTGCCGTGCATCTATCTGGTCGACAGCGGCGGCGCGAACCTGCCCTATCAGGCCGATGTCTTCCCTGACCGCGACCATTTCGGGCGCATCTTCTTCAACCAGGCGCAGATGAGCGCTGAAGGCATCCCGCAGATCGCCTGCGTCATGGGCAGCTGCACCGCAGGCGGCGCCTATGTCCCGGCAATGAGCGACGAGACCGTGATCGTGCGTGAACAGGGCACCATCTTCCTTGCCGGACCGCCGCTGGTAAAGGCCGCGACGGGCGAAGTCATCAGCGACGAGGATCTGGGCGGCGGCGACCTCCATGCGCGCAAATCGGGCGTGGTCGATCATCTGGCCGAGAATGACGAGCACGCGCTGACCATCGTGCGCGACATCGTCAGTCATCTCGGCGCAAACACCGGCGAGGCCGCCAATATTGCCACCCGCGATCCGCGCCCGCCAAAGTTCGATGCCGAAGACCTCTATTCCATCATTCCCGAGGACGTGCGCGCACCCTATGACGTGCATGAAGTCATCGCGCGGCTGGTCGACGGCAGCGAGTTTCACGAGTTCAAGCCGCTCTATGGCAATACGCTGGTCTGCGGCTTCGCGCATATCTGGGGCATGCCGGTCGCGATCCTGGCGAACAATGGCGTGATCTTTTCCGAAAGCGCGCAGAAGGGCGCGCATTTCATCGAGCTTGCCTGCCAGCGCCGCATCCCGCTGCTGTTCCTGCAAAACGTGTCGGGCTTCATGGTCGGCGGCAAGTATGAAGCCGAGGGCATCGCCAAGCATGGCGCAAAGCTCGTCACCGCTGTCGCCACCGCCACCGTGCCCAAGATCACGGTCGTCATCGGCGGCAGTTTTGGTGCGGGCAATTACGGCATGTGCGGTCGGGCCTATTCCCCGCGCTTTATGTTCACATGGCCCAATGCGCGCATTTCGGTGATGGGCGGCGAACAGGCGGCCAGCGTGCTCGCCACCGTGCACCGCGATGCCGATAGCTGGAGCGAGGAGGAGGCCGAAGCCTTCAAGGCCCCGATCCGCCAGAAATACGAGGATGAGGGCAATCCCTATCACGCGACCGCGCGGCTGTGGGACGATGGCGTGATTGACCCGGTGCAAACGCGCGATGTGCTCGGCCTTGCCCTTTCCGCTACGCTCGAAGCCCCGATCGCGGACCGGCCGCGTTTCGGCGTGTTCAGGATGTGATCCCCATGATGCTGACCTTCACTCTTTCCGCTGCCCTTGCCTCCAGCGCCGCCGCCGTGCCTCCGCCGACCGAAGGCGATGACCGCACCGCGATCCTCGCCACGGTCAACGCCTTGTTTGACCGGCTGGGCGCGACCGGCGAGGAGCTTGCGGAATTCGTCGCGCCCGAAGGCGTGATCTTCATCCATAACGAGATGGATCCCGAAAACCCGAAGCTGATCATCCGCCCCAACACCATCCTGACCGACAAGACCGAGGCATCGGGCGCGAAACTGCAAGAGCGCATGGGCATTCCCACCGTGCTGCAGCATGGCGACATGGCGCATGTCTGGGCACCTTACGCGTTCTGGATGAATGGCGAAAAGACGCATTGCGGCATCGATTCCCTCTCGCTCTCGCGCACCGAGGGCACGTGGCGCGTGACCAACATGACCTACACCGTCGAGCCGCTGGAAAGCTGCGCCGATCTGGGCGCGCCGGAGAACCCCGAGTGATCAAGAAACTCCTTATCGCCAATCGGGGCGAGATTGCCTGCCGCATCATCCGCACCGCCCGCGCCATGGGCATTGCGACCGTCGCCGTCTATTCGGACGCCGATGCGAAGGCGCTGCATGTGCGGCAAGCGGACGAGGCGGTGCATATCGGCCCGTCGCCCGCCGCCGAAAGCTATCTGGTGGGCGACAAGATCATCGCGGCGGCCAGTGCGACCGGGGCGGAGGCGATCCATCCCGGCTATGGCTTCCTGTCGGAAAACGCAGGCTTTGCGCAGGCGGTGATAGATGCCGGGCTGATCTGGGTCGGGCCGAAACCGTCCAGCATCGAGGCGATGGGGCTGAAGGATGCTGCGAAAAAGCTGATGCGGGAAGCGGGCGTGCCGGTGACGCCCGGTTACGAGGGCGAGGACCAGTCGGTCGAACGGCTTTCCGCAGAGGCTGATAAGATCGGCTATCCGGTACTGATCAAGGCGGTCGCGGGCGGCGGCGGCAAGGGGATGCGCAAGGTCGATGCTGCATCCGATTTCGCTGCCGCGCTGGAAAGCTGCCGCCGCGAGGCGAAGGCGAGCTTTTCCAACGACGACGTGCTGCTCGAAAAATGGATCACCTCGCCCCGCCATATCGAGGTGCAGGTGTTTGGCGATAGCCACGGCAATGTCGTCCATCTTTTCGAGCGCGATTGCTCATTGCAGCGCCGCCACCAGAAGGTGATCGAGGAAGCCCCCGCGCCCGGCATGGACCCGGACACGCGCGAAGCGATCTGCGCCGCCGCCGTCCGCGCGGCCAAGGCGGTGGATTATGAAGGCGCGGGCACCATCGAATTCATCGCCGATGCGTCCGAAGGCCTGCGCGCCGACCGCATTTTCTTCATGGAGATGAACACCCGCCTGCAGGTCGAACACCCGGTGACCGAAGAGATCACCGGCGTCGATCTCGTCGAATGGCAGCTGCGCGTGGCGAGCGGTGAGGCGGTTCCGCTGAAACAGGACGAATTGTCGATCAACGGCCATGCGATCGAGGCGCGGCTATATGCGGAGGACCCAGCGAAAGGTTTCCTTCCCAGTCCGGGGCGCGTGGAAACGCTGGTTTTTGATTATCGCGCCCGATTGGAATCTGCTGTTGAGGAAGGTGATAACGTCTCGCCGTTTTACGATCCGATGATCGCGAAGGTAATTTGTCATTCTAAGGATCGAGACTGCGCCATCGACGATCTTTTGAGGTGGCTGGACAACAGTTTCATAATGCCCATCACAACCAACAAGGCTTTCCTCTATGCCTGCGTGGATCTGCCGGAATTCAAGAATGCCGAACTCGATACAGGCCTGATCGGTCGGAGTGACGAGCATCTGACTTCGATTCCGGCTCCCTCACAGCGAGTCCTTGATGCCGCAGGTTGGCGGATCAAGGAGGAGACCCTCGATAGGTATGGATGGAGTGATCGGCGATTTGAAGAGGGCCTTTACGGTTTCAGACTGAATTCAGCCGCGCGACCACGGCATGTGATTTACGCTGGCGGGGAAAAATTTTCCGTTTCCCTTAATGCACCGGCGCAAAAATTGGCTAGCGACCTCGATGGCGACTCAGTCATCGTCACTCAACGCGGCCAAAGCTATGTTTTCTCGCTCGCACCGCCTCATGGAGCAGGTGCCGTTTCCGCCGCCGACGGCGCAATCCTCGCCCCCATGCCGGGCAAAGTCATCGCGTTGGACGTGTCCGAAGGCGACACCGTCACCGAAGGCCAGCGCCTGATGGTCCTCGAAGCCATGAAGATGGAGCACGCGCTGACCGCGCCCTTCGCGGGCACGGTGCGCGATCTGGCTGCCAGCGCCGGCGGGCAGGTCGAGGTGGAGGCCATGCTCGCCCGGATCGAGGCTGACGAGGGCGAGTAACCCGCCCATGGGTTGAACCAGCCTGACATTTGCGGCATCCGCCCGCCGTCATGAACGAACTGCAGACCCTCTTCTTCGAGCAGCCCCTGTGGGCGCAGTCGGCCATCGGGCTGATCGCGCTGGCGCTGGTCGCGGCCATCGTCAATTTCCTCATCAAGCATGTGCTGCTGCGGCTCGCCGCGCCGTTCCTCGACACGCGCAGCCTGACCGCGGACAAGGCGGCGGCGCGGCTTGCCAATGTCGTGCCCGCGATGATCGTCGGCAATGGCATCAATCTGGTGCCCAACCTGCCGCCAAAGGTCGTGCTGGTCGTGCAGAACGTGTGCGATGCGCTGATCGTGGTGTTCATCGCCTTCGCCATTAGCGGGGCGCTGAATTATGTGAACGAGGTTTACGCCCGCCGGCCCGAGGCGAAGAACCGGCCGATCAAGGGCTACGTTCAGGTCCTGAAGATCGTCATCTATTGCGGCGCGGCCATACTTGCGATCGCGACCTTGATGGAGCGATCGCCGCTCTTGCTGCTATCGGGCCTCGGCGCGATGGCGGCCGTGCTGCTGTTGGTGTTCAAGGACACGATCCTGTCGCTGGTGGCATCGGTGCAATTGTCGTCGAACGACATGCTGCGCGTGGGCGACTGGATCGAGATGCCTTCGATGAGCGCGGATGGCGATGTCATCGACATCGCGCTGCACACAGTGAAGGTGCAGAACTTCGACAAGACGATCACCACCATCCCGACCTACAAGCTCATCACCGAAAGCTATCGCAACTGGCGCGGGATGAAGGAGGCGGGCGGCCGCCGGATCAAGCGCGCCATCCATATCGACCAGAGCGCCATCGGCTTCCTGTCGGACGCGGAGGACGAAAAGGTCCGCCGCTTCCGCCTGCTGGGCGATTACCTCGATGCCAAGCGTGCCGAACTGGCCGAATGGAATGAGAAGAGCCCCGGCGAGAACCCGGTCAATGCGCGCCGCCTGACCAATATCGGCACCTTCCGCGCCTATGTCGCCGCCTATCTGAAGGCGCATCCGCATGTGCGCGAAGACATGACCATGCTGGTCCGCCAGCTGGAGCCGGAGCCTGAAGGCCTGCCGCTCGAAATCTACTGCTTCACCGATACGACCGACTGGAACGAGTATGAGCGGATCCAGGCCGATATCTTCGACCATCTGATCGCGATCCTGCCCGAATTCGGCCTCGCCCTCTATCAGCAGCCCAGCGGGCTCGACATGCGGGCGGTGGGCCAGCCGGTCACCAGCGGATCAGCGGCAGGATAGAGGCATTGTCGTCGCTCCACGCCCGGTCCGCAGGCGGGGGAAGGCGGCCCCAGTCGACGGTGCTGGATGCGATCAGCCGGTTGTAGCTGTCATCACTGCGGGTCAGCGCGATCCACAGCGATGGGACGGTGCCGGGGGCAAGATCCTCGGTATCCATGCGCATCGCGCCTTTCCACCCGCCCTGCCGCGCCAGCGCGGACACCATGGGCGCAAGGTCGAAATAGCGGTTCGAGACATGGACCAGCAGCAGGCCATTTTCACTGAGCGCATCGCCATAGACGGCAAAGGCCTCCTGCGTGAGGAGGTGGATCGGAATCGCATCCGATGAAAACGCATCGATGGCGAGAAGGTCGAACGTGCCTCCCGGCTCCTCGGCCAGCCGCAGCCGCGCATCGCCGATCACGATGCGTGCATCGGGCGTGCAATCCGACAGGAAGGTGAACCGCTCCTCCGCCGAGAATTCCGCCACCTGCCGGTCGATCTCGAAAAAGCTCCAGTGCTGATCCGGCTGGCGATAGCAGGCCAATGTGCCGACGCCGAGGCCGACCACCCCGATGCGCGCATCGGGCGCGGCCTGGCTTATGGCGATCCCCACGCCCGATGTGCGTCCGTAATAGCTGGTCGGTTCATCGCGCATGGCAGGGTCGGTGAACTGCTGGCCATGCATGGTGGTGCCATGGGTGAGATAGCGCACCTTGCCGCCCTGCGTTTCGGCAATGGAATAAGCGCCAAAATAGCTGCGCGCGCGTTCTCCGTCGAGCGAGGAGCGGATCGTGGTATAGCCGACATGGCCGATCATGATCATCGCCAGTACTGCGACATAAAGCATGCGCGAGCCCATCACCACGATGCCAAGGCAGGCGAGCAGCCCCATCATCCCGGCGATCTGCGTGTTCATGGCAGCGCCCGACGCCAGCGCCAGCCTCCACGCCAGCAAAGCGCCCAGCATCAGCAGAACGATAGAGATCGTCCGTCCCAGCAGGCCGCGTTTCAGATACTGGCCGATGACGGGGATCTCCTCCATCGGCAGCAGAAAGGCCGCGACGACCAGCAAAATTGCGTGTTCGTAGATCCAGTCGAATATGACAGGTGCGATCAGTGCGGCGAAGACCCCGCCCAGCGCCCCGCCCAATGCGATCATCAGGTAGAACAGCGTGAGATGCGCCGGATCGGGCCGCAGTTCGAACAGGCGGTGGTGCAGCGAAACCGCGATCAGGAACAATAGCGCCACCATGGCCAGCGCGATGCCAAAGCTGGCATCGCCCGTGGGCGAGAGCGCAAAGCCGCCGACGAAGAGCAAGGTGATCGGCGCGATCCGGGTGAGATGGCGCGCCAGTGTGCCATCCTCACTGAAGGCGACGGTATAGCTTAGGAGATAGAGACCAAGCGGGATCACCCATAGCAAAGGCGCGGCCATGATGTCGGTGGTGAGCAGCGTCGTCGTCGACAGCATCAGCCCTGATGGCACCGCAGCCAGCACCGTCCATAATGCGATCAGCCGGCGCGTTACTGCTGGCGGCACGCGTTCGCTGAAATCCTCCTCTTCGGCGGCTGGCGCATTAGCCGCAGCCTGCCTGCGCGACCATCCAGCCAGCACCACCAGCACGAACAGCAGCGCAAAGCCCGCGCTCCACAACAGGCTCTGCGCGCCCAGCGCCATGGTCGGTTCAAGCAGGAGCGGATAAGCGATCAGCCCGGCAAAGCTGCCCAGATTGGACGCGCCATACAGCACATAGGGATCGCCCGCATCGCCAGAGGCTGCGTACCAGCGCTGCATCAGCGATGCCTGCGACGCCAGCATGAAGAATACCGGGCCGATGGAAAGGACGAACAGCGCCGGAACCCAAAGCACTTCCCAGCCCGATGCCGCGGCGGGCAGGTCGAACAGGTCGATGGGAAGCGTCAGCGCGGCCAGCGCCAGCAGGGCGAGATGGACGGGAACCTGCCGCCGCACGGGAAGGCGCGACAACGCGTGGCTATAGAGATAGCCGCCCAGTAGAAGCAGCTGGAACACCAACATCGCGCTGTTCCAGACATTCGGCGCACCGCCCACCATGGGCAGGGCAAAGCGCGCGATCATCGGCTGCACCAGGAACAGCAGGAAGCTGCCGACCAGAATGGTCAGCACGAACAGGGGCTGGCGTGGCGGCATCGTGGGCATGGGAAGAAAAGTCGGGCGTCCGCTGGCGATGGGGCTTTGCCGCCATGCTTAGGCCATCGCGGCGCAGGTGCAACCGGCAAGCCGCAGCTAGCCGGGAGGGGCGGAATTATCCTGCCCTTTGGGATAATTGTCCGGCATTGGCGATGCCGTCATCATGGTCGCAGATGATTGAACTAACCGCAGCGCAGTCATGAAACCGCGCACACCCCTCAACGAACTGCGCATCTTCGTCGCCGTGGCCGAGCGGTGCAGCTTCGTCGATGCCGCCCGCGATCTCAATAGTTCGCCATCGGTCGTGACCCGCACCATCGCCGCGCTGGAGGAGCGGCTGGGCGTACGCCTGCTGACCCGGTCGACCCGCACCGTATTCGTCACGCCAGAGGGCGAAACCTATCTCGAGCGTTGCCGCGACATTCTTGGCCGCCTCGATGCGGCCGATGCGGAAGTCGGCGCTTCGGTCGAGCCGCGCGGCGAATTGCGTCTGTCTGCGCCGATCAGTTTCGGCCGCCGCCAGATCGCGCCGATCTGCGCAGAGTTCCGCAAGCTTTATCCCGAAGTCAGCATCCGCCTGACCCTGACTGACCAGAGCAACGACCTGATGGCGACGGGCGCCGATCTCGCGCTTCGCGTCGGCCTGCCGCGCGAAGGTGATTTCGTGACGCGCCGCGTGCTGCGCGCGCGCCGCGCGATCTGCGCATCGCCTTCCTATTTCCAGCATCATGGCGAACCCAAGAATCCGGCAGACCTTGAGCGGCACGACGGCATCGTCATCTGTCGCGACAATGAACCCATCGACCGCTGGATGTTCGAGGTCGATGGCAGGATGGAGAGTTTCCGCATTCCCGTAGCCCTTTCCAGCAACAGCGGCGAAGTGGTCGAGCAATGGGCCCTGGATGGCGCGGGGATCGCGCTCAAGTCGCTCTGGGACGTTGAGCAGTTTCTGGAAGGCGGGCAACTCGTCGAATGCCTGCGCGACTATTCGCGTGAGGATGCGGACATGTTCCTGATCTATCCCGAACGCCGAGGTCTGCCGTCGCGGGTGCGCGCCTTCATCGATTTCCTCGACGAGCGCTTGCAGCAGCTCGAAGGCCGCTTCGCACGCTTGTGACACGACCCAGAATACACTGTTTCATATTCCGCAATAAACCCGATCGCGTTTGCATCATTGGTATCAGGTACATCCAAAAGGAGACTGTGATGCTAAAGATTGCCGCTATCGCCACCACTGGTGCCGCACTCGCGCTTGCCGGCTGCTCGGCCGAGACCGACACTGCCGCCACCGATGACGCGATGATGGATTCCTCGATGGAAACCACCGCCATGACCGAGCCTGCGGGCGCCATGCCCGTGACCGTCACGATCGAAGGCGTGCAGCCCGGCGGTGGCAAGCTTTTCGTTGCGCTTCAGGGCGAAGGCAATTTCCTGAAGGCAGCGGGTGACTACAAGACCAAGGTCGATGCGACTTCGGGCACCGTAACCGCGACTTTCGACGACGTGACGCCGGGCAGCTATGTCGCGGCCGTAGTCCATGACGAGAACGGCGACGGCGAAATCGAGCTGGGCAGCAAGGGCCCGACCGAGGCCTGGGGCCTTTCGGGTGACGAGCAGAGCGGCAAGCCCGCGTGGATGCCCGCCATGTTCGAAGTGACCGACATGGGCGGTTCGGCCACCGTGATGCTCAGCTACGACTGATAGGCAATTCTGCGTTGGGGCGGCGGCTGCCTCTTTGATTTTCCCCCGGTGGCCGCCCTCCAATCCTCGCGCCACGTCCGGCACCGCGGGCGTGGCGCGTTTTCCCGATTATGGAAGATCTGATGAAAGACGAAAAAGCGCCGCTTGCCGGCACCGCCTACGATCCCGATTATGCCGCGCCGTCCCATGTCGATACCGGCTCGGTCGAGGACGGGCGCGTCGTCTTTCCGCCATGGCGCGGCCCTGCCGATCCGCAGGACGGGCCGACCCCGGCCCCACAGCCGCCCGCCAAACGGACCGGTTTTGCCATCGTCGGGCTGGGTCGCCTGTCGATCAACGAGATCCTGCCCGCCTTTGCCGAATGCAGCCACGCGCGCATCGCTGCGCTGGTATCGGGATCGCGCGAAAAGCTAGCCGCGGTTGGCGCGCAATATGGCGTGGTTGAGGGCAGTCTCTACACCTATGACCGCTTTGAAGAGATCGCGGACAATCCCGATGTCGACGTCATTTACATCGTGCTCCCCAACGGCATGCACCGCGAATATGTGATCCGCTCGGCGAAGGCGGGAAAGCATGTATTGTGCGAAAAGCCGATGGCGACCAATGCCGCCGATGCACAGGTGATGGTCGATGCCTGCGATGATGCGGGCGTGACGCTGATGATCGCCTATCGCATCCATTTCCAGCCCCATAACGTGGAGGCGCGCCGTTTTGTCGCCGATGGCACCTATGGCCGTCTTGTCGGCATCACCGCCAACAACGTCCAGACCGTGAACCAGAACGGGCCGCAGCAATGGCGCCATGACGGCGATCTGGCCGGCGGCGGTTCGCTCCCCGATATCGGGCTCTATTGCCTCAACACCGCGATCTATCTGGCGGGGGAAATTCCGGTGGAAGTCAGCGCCGACATCTATTCCCCGCCCGGCGACCCCAAATATGCCGAGGTCGAGGAGACGGTGTCCTTTCGCCTCAAATTTCCCTCGGGCACGATCGCCAATTGCTTTACCAGCTATGGCGCGCGCGACGATAAATACCAGCGCCTTAACTTTGCCGAAGCCAGCGTGGATATGCCTAACGCCTACAGCTATCGCGGGCAGGATCTTTGGGTGGCGAGCAAGGCGGGCGATACCGACCAGAAAGCGCAGATTGCGATTTCTCCGGCCAACCAGTTCGCAGCCGAGATCGACCACATGGCGCAATGCGTCCAGTCTGGCGTCACCCCCGCCACGCCCGGAGAGATGGGCGTGCGCGACCATGTGTTGATGGAGGCAATCTATCGCAGCGCCCGCGAAGGCAGGCCGGTTGCCACGCCCGATGCCGGTGAAAGGGCTGACAAGGCCCGGCAGCCCGCGCTTCACGACTGATTTCACCTTGGGAGAGGTACAAGGCAGCGGACCGGATCGCCATGGCGCGATTCCGGTCCGTTTCGCGGTTGCAGGAATCGCCGTCCTTGGCCTAAGGCGCAGGGGATGAATTGATGGGTGGCCCGTTTGGCCGCCAAAGCAAGAGGCACGAGATGACGGGTTTGCAGAATAGGCTGGTCACGCTGGTCGGTGGCAGCGGTTTCTTCGGCAAGCATGTCGCGCAGGCACTGCTGGAACAGGGCGCGCGTCTTCGCGTCGCTTCGCGCCATCCCGAAGAGGCGTATTCGCTGCGCCCGCTCGCCAATCTGGGCCAGATCCAGTTCGCCCGCTGCGACATCCGGAACGAGGCATCGCTTGCTGCCGTGATCGATGGCGCGGATGCAGTCGTCAATCTCGTCGGCGCGTTTGAGGGTAACCTTGACGCGGTAATGGGCGCGGGCGCCGGGCAGGTCGCGCAGATCGCTGCCGACAAGGGCGTATCGGCTTTCGTCCATATCTCGGCCATCGGGGCCGATGCGAACAGCGCGATCGATTACCAGAAATACAAGGGGCTGGGCGAACAGGCCGTGCTGGCCGCGTTTCCGAAAGCGACCGTGCTGCGCCCCTCGATCCTGTTCGGATCGGATGACAATTTCCTCAACATGTTCGGCCAGATGATTTCGGCCCTGCCGGCGATTCCCGTCTTCGCGCCGCAGGCGAAGCTGCAGCCGCTTTTCGTCGACGATGCCGCCGACGCGGTGATCGCGGCCCTTGCCGATCCTGCCAAGCATGGCGGCAAGACCTATGAGATCGCAGGGCCTGAGGTCATGACCATGCTGGAGATCAACGAACGCATCGCCGAGGCCGAGGATCGCAAGCGCAGCTTTATCGCGCTGCCCGATGGCGTGGGGCGCATGATCGCAGGCATCAGCGGAATGCTGCCGGGCGCGCCGATTTCTTCCGATCAATACGCGATGCTCAGCGCAGGCAATGTCGCCAGCGACGACATGCCCGGCATCGCAAAGCTCGGCATTGCGCCGCGCCCGCTTAGCCTGTTTCTCGACCGCTGGATGACCCGCTATCGCAAGCACGGGCGTTTCGGCGACAAGCGCGTGGTCTGAACGCGCTCTACCGCAGGATCGTCAGGCGTTGACGTCGCTGTAATGGCGCGGCGGCGCGACGCCGTCGACGCGGTCGGCCAATAAGGGCTGGAAGCTCGGCCGGCTTTTGAACACCGAATACCATCCGCGCGCCGATTCGTGCCCGCGCCAGTCGATGCCGCCCAGGTAATCGGCAACGGAGATCTGCGCGGCTGCCGTCAGATCGGCAAGGCTCATCGTTGCGCCCGCCAGCCAGCGGCGATGGTCGACGAGATAGTCAATATAGTCGAGATGCTGGTCCGCCAGCCGCATCGCATCGCGCAGTGCCCGCGAATCGGGTGCCGCGCGGGCGACGACGCGCTTGGCGTAACGCTCCGACAGCAGGGGCGCGGTGACGTCGCCCCAGAAATTTTCGTCGAACAATGCGACCAGTCGGCGGATTTCCGCGCGGCCTGCCGCCGTGCCGTTGATCATCGGGTTCTTCTCGACCGTTTCGTCGAAATATTCCGCGATCGCGCGGCTGTCGGCCAATGTGATGTCCTTGTCCTCATGGGTGAGGGCAGGGGTGCGGCCGGTCGGATTGATGAGGAAGAATTCCTCGCGCATGGCGAAGGGGTTTTCCTCTTCCAACGTGAAGGGCACGCCCTTCTCGCTCATCAAAAGGCGCAGTTTCCGGCTGAAGGGGCAGAGTGCGAAATGATGCAGCCGCCACATGTGGCTTTTGTCCCGTTATTGTGATTCTGGCGTTTCGGGCCCGGTATCTTTGCAAAGTCCAAGGTCCGCCGCTGGGCGAACAGGGCGCGTTTCCCGCGTGAAACGGGTGATTCCCTGTAAATTCGGATGGGGCAGCGGCGACCCGCCCGTCAACACGATTGACCAATAATAGTCGCCTTGTTCAAAGCTTTTTGGGGATCGCGCAAACGCGATAGACCAAAGGTGCAGTTCTTTGCGGCTTGTGCCCCGGCGGTTCATTTGCGATGGCTCCGCCCCTGATGTCCGACCCGCGCATAATCGATATCAAGCTGGATGAAGCCACCATCGTGTGGCGCAATCCCGATATTGAGCAGGAGCGGCGCGTCGCGATCTTCGATCTGATCGAGGAAAATACCTTCAAACCGATGCGTTCGTGGGAGGCTGGGCACACCGGCCCCTACAAGCTCGAACTGTCGGTGATCGACGGGCGGCTTTCCATCAGCATCGCCGATGAAGCGGACAAGCCGCTCGAAACGCTGATTCTCGGCCTTGCGCGGTTTCGCCGCCCCATCCGCGAATATTTTGCCATCTGCGACAGCTATTACCAGGCCATCCGCAAGGCGACCGCCGCCGAGATCGAAACCATCGACATGGCGCGGCGCGGCATCCACAACCGCGCGACCGAGCTGCTGATGGAGCGGCTGGAAGGCAAGGTAGAGACCGACTTTACCACCGCGCGCCGCCTCTTCACGCTGATCTGCGTCCTCCACATTCGCGGGTGACTGTTCGGCAGGACAGCTTCCCACAGCTTATCGCCTGAAACCCTTGCCCCGCGCCGCTTCGCTTGGGCAGGACCGGACAAAGGCAATTCGGGAAGAAATAATGTCGATTCTTTCGGACAAGTGGATCCGGCAGCAGGCGCAGGAAACGGGCATGATCGAGCCCTTCGTCGAGGCGCAGCGCCGCGATGGCTGCATTTCCTATGGCCTGTCCTCATACGGCTATGACGCGCGCGTCGCCGATGAATTCAAGATCTTCACCAATGTCGACAGCGCCGTGGTGGACCCCAAGGATTTCGCCGCCAACAGCTTCGTCGACCGCCAGACCGATGTCTGCGTGATCCCGCCCAACAGCTTCGCTCTTGCCCGCACGGTGGAATATTTCCGCGTACCGCGCGACGTTCTGGTCATCTGCCTTGGCAAGAGCACCTATGCGCGCTGCGGCATCATCGTGAACGTCACCCCGCTGGAACCGGGCTGGGAAGGCCATGTGACGCTGGAGTTTTCGAACACCACGCCGCTGCCTGCCAAGATCTACGCGAACGAAGGCGCGTGCCAGTTCCTCTTCCTGAAGGGGAACGAGCCTTGCGAGGTCAGCTATGCTGATCGCACCGGCAAATATATGGGGCAACGCGGCGTCACGCTGCCTCGGCTCTAGGGCCGCATTAGAACAAGGTGAACAGCACCAGCGCGAGTATGGTGCCCAGCACCGGCACCAGCACGGTGGTGGCCGCCACCGCGCCATAGGCGCTCTTGTGCGTTTCACCGCAGACCGCGCGAATGGTGGTGACGACATAGCCGTTGTGCGGCAGGCTATCCATTGCGCCCGATGCAATGGCGACCACGCGGTGCATCTCGGCAGGATCGGCGCCCAGAGACAGATAATGCGGCGCGATCAGCGGCAGGGCGATGCTCTGCCCGCCAGAGGCGCTGCCCGTAAGGCCCGCGATCACCGTCACCGCCACGGCGGCGCCGATCAGCGGGCTGCCGGGCAGCGCCTGCACCGCGGCCAATGCTTCGGCAAAGGCGGGGGAAAGTTGCGCCACCGTGCCGAAACCGACGACGGCGCAGGTGTTGGTGATCGCCACTACCGCGCCGGTAGCCCCGCGCGAGAACGCGCCGGACAATGCGCCGCGCTGTGCCCAGCCTACCGCGCAGGCCAGCACGATCCCGGTGCCCAGCGCCGCCAGCAGCGCCCATTTGCCCAGTGCTTGCGTGATGAGGAAGACCCCCAGCACGCCCACCAGCGGCAGGATCGACAATGCGGGGGAGGGCAGCTTCGCGTCGATCTCGAAACGGTCGTCGCTCTCGCGCGCCTCGAACCCTTCGCCCGCCAGCACGGCGCGTTTCACCATGCGCGCGATCAGCACATAGCCCAGCGCTGCCATTGCGAGGGCGACGACAATGCTGACCTGCCAGCCGGCATAGGCAGTGGTGCCCAGATATTGCATCGGGATGAGGTTCTGGATTTCCGGGCTGCCCGCGCTGGTCATGGTGAAGGTCACCGACCCAAAGGCAAAGGCGCCGGGGATGAAGCGGCGCGGCAGGTTCGCTTCGCGAAACAGCGCGACGGCAAGGCCATAGACCGAGAATGCCACGATGAAGACGCTGACCCCGCCATAGGTCAGCACCGCGCAGGCCGCGATCGTCGCGGCGAGCGCATAGCGGCTGCCCAGCTTTTGCGTAATGAACCGCGCGACAGACGCCGCGGCCCCCGAAGCGCCCATGACCTCGCCAAAGATGGCACCCAAAAGGAACATCAGGAACCAGCTGGAAAGAAAGTCGGCAAAGCCCGCCATATAGCTGGTCGCGAAGTCGGGGGCGGGTCCGCCGTCGGCAAGCGTGCCTGCCAGCGGCGGCAGCAGCGGAAGCCCCGCCGTGATCGCGACGACAAAGGCGGCGACGGGACCGGCGATCAAGATATTGATCCCGCGCACCGTCATCCAGATCAGCAACGCCAGCGCGCCGACCAGCCCGACCCATTCTATCATTCAGCAAACTCCGCTACCCGTCGGCCGCGTCAGGGCGCGGCTTTGCAGCCGGTTTAGCGAAGAGGAGCGGGGGCACAAGCGTTGCGGCGGCTTCGCCCGTGCCTGCTGTCCTTTAGGCGAGGTCGGCCGCGCTGTGCCTTTCCGCAATGGCGCCGGGCGTACGATCGGCCGATGCATTGACCCGCAGGCCGCGCTTTACCGCAGGCCGCGAATCGATGGCCTTCGCCCAGCGGACCACGTTGGCATAGCTTGCCACGTCCAGAAATTCGGCTGCCTCGTACAAGCGCCCCAGCGCAAGCTGGCCGTGCCATGCAAAGATCGCCATGTCGGCAATCGAATAATCGCCTGCCACAAACTCGCGCGTGGCAAGATGCTGGTCGAGCACGTCGAGCTGCCGCTTCACCTCCATGGTGTAGCGGTCGATGGGGTACCGGAATTTCTCGGGCGCATAGGCGTAGAAATGGCCGAAACCGCCGCCCAAGAGCGGGGCCGTGCCCATCTGCCACATCAGCCATGACAGGCACTCCGCGCGCTTTGGCCCGCCTGACGGGACGAATGCGCCGAACTTTTCCGCCAGATGCAGCATGATCGCGCCCGATTCGAACACGCGGAAGGGCTCTGCTCCGCTGCGGTCTTCCAGTGCCGGGATCTTCGAATTGGGATTGAGAGCGACGAAACCGCTGGTGAACTGGTCCTGCTCCATGATGTCGATCTTCCACGCGTCATATTCGGCGGCGTGGCCCGCGGCGAGCAGCTCTTCGAAAAGGATCGTGACCTTCTGTCCATTGGGTGTGCCCAGCGAATGGAGCTGGAAGGGATGGTCGCCCACCGGCAGCTCGCGGTCGGTCCGGGCCCCCGCAGTCGGGCGATTGATCGAGGCGAAGCGACCCCCGTTTTCGCCATCTTGCGTCCATACGGCGGGCGGGGTGTAGCTGTCGCTCATGCAATCTCCGGTCGTTCGATAATGGGCTTGGGTGCCGCTTTGGTGGGCGACATCATGCTGCGGGCGCGATATGGGGTGGCCCATGAACACTGCAACCCGCGGCTCCACCCATGGCGACAATGCTGCGCTTCGTTTCGCAGAAGGCGGCAACGCGGCACTGGCGACGATCACCCATATCGACGGCAGCTTTTCACGCCGACTGGGCGCGCAGCTGGCGATCGGGCGCGATGGCGCGCTGGTCGGTAGCATGGCCGACGGCTGCCTCGAAGGGGCGCTGATCTCCCTGGCGCAAGAGGCTTGGGAAGATGGCCGACCGCGCTTCGTGCATTTTGGCGGGGCGGGTGATCCGATGGACCTGCGCCTGCCATGCGGTTCGCGGATCGCGGTCACGCTGGACCCTGCGCCCGATATGCAGGCGCTTGGCGATGCGGTCGATGCCCTTGATGCGCGGCGCTGCGCGGAAATCGCGGTGCCGCTGGCTGACGGTTCGGTCATGAGGCGGGCTTATCGCCCCGGTCTCAGGATCGTGGCTTTTGGCACCGGTCCGGAATTGTCCGCGTTCGAGCGTCTGGCCGAAACGCACGGGGCGATCGTGCAATCGATGCGCCCGCATGGAGAGGGCGCGGATACGGGCCTTTCGCTGGGGCAGGCCCCCGAAATGACGCTGGATGCATGGACCGCGGTCGTCGTGCTTTTCCACGATCACGAATGGGAACGCGCAATCCTGCCCGCCGCCCTGACAAGCGATGCCTTTTATATCGGCGCGCAGGGAGGCGCGGCTGCGCGTGAGGCGCGTGCGGAACTGATCTCGTCTTCTGGCCTGACGGAACGGGCGCAAGGGCGGCTGCATGGCCCGGTCGGACTGATCGGCAGGGCGCGCGATCCGGCGGTGCTGGCGCTCTCTGTGCTGGCGGAAATCGTCGCCGCCTACGAAACGCTGGCATGATCGCTGCGCGAGAGATTTTCGCGGTCACCTTGGCCGCCGGTCTCTCTACCCGCTTCGGGGGTGACAAGCTGGCGGCGCGGCTGGGCGGCACGAACGTGCTCGACGCATCCCTCAAGGCCCTGGAGGGCTTTGACTGGGCAGGGCGCGGCATCGTGCTGGATCCGCGACGTGCGGCAGGCTGGAGCGGCGGTTTGCCGGTCATCCCGAACCCGGCGCCGGAAAGCGGCATGGGCCATTCGCTGGCCCTTGCAGCCCGCGCAGCGATGGACGCCGGGGCGGCCCATCTTCTCGTCACCTTGGGCGACATGCCCAATCTTTCGCGCGGCAGCATCGCGCGCCTTTTGGCCGAAGCGCCTGCCGGGCCCGATTCGCTTGCCGTCATGGTGCCGCCCGGCGGCAAGCCTGCGCCGCCCGCGATATTTGGCGCAAGCTGGCTTCCCCGCCTTGCCGAAACGCGTGGCGACAGCGGTGCGCGCGCCATCCTGCGCAACCCTGCGCATGCGGTGCGTCAGGTCGCCCTTTCCGCCAGCGAAGCCATCGACATCGACACGCGCGAAGACATCGAACGGCTGCGTTGAGAAGCAAACGACCGGGTCCGCCGATGGCGGTTCATATATTTGAACTGATGCGAGAAAATGGAGCGGGCGAAGGGATTCGAACCCTCGACCCCAACCTTGGCAAGGTTGTGCTCTACCCCTGAGCTACGCCCGCTCTGAACGCCTGCAATCGGTTGGCTGGAAGCCCTTCCGATCGGGGTGAGGCGCGCCTTTAACAGTAGGTCTGGGGGTGGGCAAGCGTTAAATGTCGAATTTTTTTCAAACCACTGCAGGCGGGGGAAGGAAACGGCCCTGCACCTTGGAAATTCGCAGCTTTCGTCCCACATAGTCTGAAAGCGATCGGGAGGGACCGGCCAAAGCCATATCCCCCGCAGACACGAAAATCAGGAGAATCGATCTTGGCCAGCATGGGTCTTAACCTCGACGAGCAGAAGGCAGTGGAGCGCTTCCGCAAGGAGGTGGTCGAACCCTCGATGAAGAGCCTCGTCATCCTCGATTTCTGGGCGGAATGGTGCGGGCCATGCAAGGCGCTGACCCCGACGCTGGAAAAGATCGCGGCGGAATATGCCGACAAGGGCGTAATTCTTGCCAAGGTGAATGTCGATGAAGAGCAGTTCATCGCCTCGCAGTTCCAGGTGCGTTCGATCCCCACCGTCTATGCCATGTTCCAGGGCCAGCCGGTCGCGGACCTGACCAGCGCGCGCAGCGAAGGGCAGCTGAAGCAGGCGCTGGACCAGATCCTCTCGCAATTGCCGATCGAGGCGGGCGCGGGCGGTGACGAGCCGAAGCAGGACATCGAACCGCTGATCGCCATGGGCGAGGAATTGCTGACGAGCGGCGATGCCGAACGCGCCATGGGCGTGTTTGCGCAGATCATCGAACTGGCGCCCGACAATGCCGCCGCCAATGCGGGCCTTTTGCGCGCCATGATCGAGGCAGGGCACACCGAGGAGGCCGCCGCCGCGCTGGCGTCCATGCCCGAGGATCTGGCCAAGGACCCCGCCATCGAACGCGCCGCCGCTGCGCTGGAGCTGGCGAAGGACAAGCCGGAAGACAGCGAGCTTGCCGGTCTGCGTCAGGCCGCGGCGGAAAACCCGGCGGACATGGACAAGCAGTTCGAGTTTGCGCAGGCCGCCTTTGCCGCCGGTTCGCGGGACGAGGCTGCCGACACGCTTTTGAAAATGATCGAGGCCGATCGCGGCTGGAACGATGGCGCCGCGCGCGCCAAGCTTCTCCAGATCTTCGAAGCCGTGGGCCTTGAGGATCCGTGGGTCGCGGCAACCCGCCGCCGCCTTTCGCTGATCCTGTTTGGATGAGGAGCGGGGCAGACATGGGTTCTGGACTGGAGACGACGCGGATCTCGATCTTCCCGCTGCCGGGCGCGATCCTCTTTCCGGGCCTGCAATTGCCCCTGCATATTTTCGAGCCGCGCTATCGCGCTTTGGTCGAGGATTCGCTCGCCCGTGACCGCATGATCGGCATGATCCAGCCGCAGCGTTCGTCCGAGGGGGCGCCGCTCTTCAATATCGGCTGTCTTGGCCGGATCGGAGAGGTGGAGGCGCTGGAGGACGGGCGCTACAATATCATCCTCGACGGTGTCAGCCGCTTTCGCGTCGTGCGCGAACTGGAGGTCGAGACCCCGTTCAGGCAGGTCCGGGCCGAATTGCTGGCAGAGGACGAGGATGGCGTGCTGCTTCCGGTGGAACGCGCCGCGTTCGAGGAAGAGGCCAAGAGCTTTGCCGACGCGCAGGGCTATTCGGTCGACTGGGATCAGGTGGCGCGGCTTGACGACATGGCGCTGATCAATGGTGTGTCTCAGGTCGCGCCATTCGATGCGGCGGCAAAACAGGCGCTGCTGGAGGCCGACACGCTGGGCGAACGCTGCGACTTGCTGGTCCAGCTGATGCAGTTCTTCGGCCGTCACGATGACGAGGATGGCCACACGCTGCAATAGGTCGGCGCTTGCGCGTCAGATCCCGAACGCGCCTTCGATCCCGTTGATCACGAATTGCGCGGCCAGCGCCGCCAGCAACACGCCGAGCAGGCGCGTGATAACCGCTTCGACCCTGTGGCCCAAGAGGCGCATCAAGGGCGCTGCCGCGATCAGCGCGCCCAGCGTCAGCACCATCACCGTGCCCAGCGCGCCAAGGATGACGAAGGTCTCTTCCATCCCCTCGGCCCGCGCCATCAGCAGCATGATCGAGGCGATCGCGCCCGGCCCTGCCAGCATGGGCATCGCCATAGGGAAGACCGAGACATCCTCGATCTCGGGCGTGGCCTTGACCATGTCGGCGCGTTCGTGGCGGCGTTCGGTCCGCTTTTCAAACACCATTTCCAGCGCGATCAGGAACAGCATGATGCCGCCGGCAATGCGGAAGGCGTCCAGTTCAATATGCAGCGCGCCAAGCAATTGTTCGCCGAATAATGCGAAGATCAGCAGGATGACGCTGGCGATCAGGGTCGCGCGGATCGCCTGCACGCGCCGCTCATGCGCAGGCATCTCGCTGGTGAGGCCGTAATAGATCGGCGCGCAACCGGGCGGGTCGATGACCACGAAAAGCGTGGCAAAGGCAGAGGCGAAGAGTTCGAGCATGTCAGTTTGCGCAGCCCTGCCCGTAAGCGGCCACGCGATCAAGCACGGGATCGTTCCATCCACTATCCTCGCGAAAACGCACGGTCAGATGGCGGGTGCAATCATCGCCGGTTTCCACGTCCCAGCGCATCGTTTCATCGCGGCTGATCGCATAGGGATGGCCGATGTCGGATCGAGGCTTATCGTTATTGCGGCGCTTGCGATCGGGAGGGCCGCCAGTGCCATCACGGCGGGGCATGACGCTATTGCAACCCGGCGTGTGAGAACGGATCAGGATCGGCGCTTCTCCGGCGTTAGCGCTCTCACCACTCAGCTCCATCGTCCAGCGGTACTCACCGTCCCGCTGCCGCTCCCAAGCAGAAGCGTACCAGCCCTGCGTGCCATCCGGCTTCGTCCAGCCGCCACCGCTGATGGCGAGGGAACCGTCGCAGCTCGACCAGATTTCGTGCGGGCTCCAGTCGATGGCATTGGCGGGTTCGTCGCTGTCCTTTAGCCACTGCTTTGCATCGACGCGCTGCGGCACGAACATGATCGCGCCATCGGCGCCATGCTCCTTGAAGGACTTCCAGCGCCCTTCCTCCTGCGCCAGCAAAGAGGCTGCGATGTCGGCAGCGGCCACTTCGCCTGGCTGGGCGACGCGCGCGATCCGTCCGCCGCGCCCATCGCGCATGCCAGGGCCTGAGGGCTGCGCCAGAGCGGAGGCCGACATTACCAGCAGGGCAGATACGGCGACCGCAGCGGCTTTCAACTCAGGCGATCCCTTCGCGGCGTTTCGCGGCGGCAAGCGTGTTGTGCAGGAGGCAGGCAATGGTCATCGGCCCCACGCCGCCCGGGACCGGAGTCACGGCGGCTGCCACTTCCATCGCCTCGTCAAAGGCGACGTCGCCGACCAGCTTCGTCTTGCCTTCTTCCGCTGCGGGCACGCGGTTGATGCCCACGTCGATGACCGTCGCGCCGGGTTTCAGCCATGCGCCCTTCACCATTTCAGGGCGGCCCACGGCAGCAACGACGATATCGGCGCCGCCAATCACGTGGGCCAAGTCCTGCGTGCGGCTATGCGCGATGGTGACGGTGCAGCTTTCCTTCAAAAGCAGCATCGCCATCGGCTTGCCCACGATATTGGAACGCCCGACGATCACCGCGCTCTTGCCCGACAGATCGCCCAAGCGGTCCTTGAGCAGCATCAGGCAGCCCAGCGGCGTGCAGGCGACGAACCCGTCCTGTCCGGTGGCAAGGCGGCCCGCGCTGGCGGTGGTAAAGCCGTCGACATCCTTGTCGGGATCGATCGCCTCGATCACCTTGGTCTCGTCGATATGTTTCGGCAGCGGCAGCTGGACGAGGATGCCGTCCACCGCCGGATCGGCATTGAGCTGGCCGATCAGCGCCAGCAGGTCAGCCTCGCTCGTCTCGGCGGGCAGGTGGTGCTCAAAGCTTTCCATGCCAGCAGTGACGCAGGCCTTGTGCTTCGACCGGACATAGACCGCGCTTGCCGGATCTTCGCCTACCAGCACCACGGCAAGGCCGGGCGCGCGCCCGGCCTTTGCCGCAAAGGCAGTGACGCCCTCGCGCACCTCTTCGCGCAGACCTGCCGCGAACGCCTTTCCATCAATGATGTCGGCCATGATCAGTAGACTACCGTCGAACGATGGATCGCGCTCAGGATCATGATCAGCACGTTAAGGCCCACGATCAGGACCAGCGGCGAGAAGTCGATCGCGCCGGTGTTGGGCAGGATGCGCCGGATCGGCCGCAGCATCGGTTCGAGCAGGGCGTTGAGCGCGGTATAAATCGAGGAGACGAACTGGTTGCTCATGTTCACGACATTGAACGCGATCAGCAGCGAGAGCACGAATTGCACGATCACCAGCACGACGATCACATTGATCAGATAGCTGAGGATCTGGATGAGAAGGGCTAGGAACACGGAGATGACGAAAGGTCCTTCGGCCGGGAATCTGAGGGGTGGCAGTGATCTAGCCCAAGCGCGCGCGCAGGGGCAAGGCTTGAAGCGGCAGGGGCGGGCCGGTCAGCCTTCCCAGTCGATGCTGTCGATCCGCCATGAAAGCTCGTCCGCGCTGGCGCCCGGCACGTCGTTGACGCGGCGCAGGACCATCGTACCCGTCAGCATCGTCTCGACCTGATCGACATTGGTGCCGGCGAGCCAGACCGGGATGTTGTAATAGACAGATCCCGCCGCGCCTTCTTCGATGCCTTCGCCATAGCTGACCGCGATATCGGTCATATTGGCCCAGCGCGGGGCGGTGCCGCCGGTGCGGATCTCGGCGCGCCATGCGCGGCGCGCGGCATCGGTGTCGCCCGCCTCAACCGCGCCCTTCCAGTAATCGAGGAGGTCCTGCGGATCGCTTTGATCCGGGCCGGGCAGCTCCATGTCGAATGCGGGAAGCGGCGGCGCTTCGCTCTCGACCGGCTCTTCGACGGTGGGCGCCGGTTCGCCGCTGTCGCCGCAGCCTGCGAGCAGCAGGGCGGGGAGGAGGGCAAGCCGTTTCATCTCAGGCGCTGCGGACGATGGTGCCCGCGCCCCGTTCGGTAAAGATTTCGATCAGCATGGCGTGGGGTACACGGCCATCGAGCACGACGGACGCCTCGCAACCGGCTTCAACCGCCTGCAGACAGGTTTCCAGCTTTGGGATCATGCCGCCCGTGATTGTGCCATCCTCCACCAGCTTCTTGACGTCATCGGGGTACAAGTCTGTCAGAAGACTACCCGTTTTGTCGAGCACGCCGGGAACATCGGTAAGGAGCAGCAGGCGAGCGGCCCCCATCGCGGCAGCCACGGCACCGGCCATGGTATCGGCATTGATGTTGTAGGTGTGCCCGTCCTTGTCAGCGCCGATGGGCGCGATCACCGGAATCAGACCCGCCGCAACCGATGCGTCGATGATGCGGGTGTCAACATGCTCGGGCTCACCCACGAAGCCAAGGTCGATGGCCTCCTCGATGGCGGAGCCTTCGACCTTGCGGGTGCGCTGCACCTTGCGCGCGGTGACCATGCCGCCATCCTTGCCCGAGATGCCGATGGCGCGGCCCCCGGCTTTCGAGATCCAGCCGACCAGTTCCTTGTTGATCGCGCCCGACAGCACCATTTCGGCGACTTCGGCGGTCTGCTTGTCGGTGACGCGAAGGCCATCGACAAAGCTCGATTCGACGCCCAGCTTCTTCAGCATCGCGCCGATCTGCGGGCCGCCACCGTGGACGACGACGACATTGATGCCCACTGCGCCCAGCAGCACCACGTCTTCGGCGAATTCGCGCGCGGCTTCGGGATCGCCCATGGCATGGCCGCCATATTTGATCACGAAAGTGCGACCGGCATATCGCTTCATGAACGGCAGCGCCGTCACGAGAGTCTTTGCCTTGGCGAGAAGCGCCTTGTCGTCGGGGTTCAGCGGGTCAACCATAGTGGCACGCGCCTTTGCACGGGTTGGCGCGGGTTTCAATTGATTCCCGCGCCCCCGTTCCATGGGATCAGCCGTGCGCGCCGAACTCGTTGGCGATGGCCGTCGAGATCCTGAGCACCAGCGCATAGGCGCGCTCGATCGGTTCGATGTAATCGCGGCGGATCACCTCATAGCCCTGGTCGCCCCCATCGGGATAATCGCTGGGCTCGTCGATGGCGTAATCGTCGATGCTGGGGAAGCTGGTCGGGAAAGCCCGGCGCAGCTGCGCCAGCGCGTCGTCGATGCGAAGGGTGAAGACCATCTCCATCACGTCCTCGCGGCTGATGTCGTTCGATCGCGAGAAGACCGGCACCTGCACGATCTTGAGCATCATGTGCTGAAGAAGCGCGAGGCGCAAAGATTGCAGCAGGCCGATGGACCGGCGCTTCTGCTCCCGGTCTGGGATCGGCACGCCCCATGCCTCACGGCTGCCCGGGATGGCGTCGAGCAGACGATGCAGGTGCAGCGCATCGACGCGCAAACGGCTGGCAAGGCGGCGGAACACGCCGGTGCGGTCGTCCTTGGTCAAATAATCGGCCAGCGTCAGGCAGGCATCGGTCAGATGTTCTTCCGTCCCGCGATAGGGGCGGCTGGCCCAATAGGCGGAATTGAACAGCTCGCCATAGGCGGCGACCGTCTTGATGCTGGCCAGCGCATCGGCGCTGCGCAGCAGGCGCAAAAGCTGCCGCCCACGCTCGCTTTCCGACAGCATTTCCGCGATCTCCTCGCGGTTGGTATCCGCCGCGGTGCCGAACCCGGCGATCACGTTAACCGGATAACCGAGCTGCTGCAGGATCGCATTATGCGGGATCGCGCGGATCTGCCGCAAGCTCATGTTGCGGTCGGCCGACAGGTCCGACTGGCGGCGCGACCGGCGCGAGCCGGTGTCGTTCAACAGGCCAAGCCCGAATGCCGTGATCGCGCGGCTGTATGTCGCCGAAACAAGGTGCATGTTCTGCACCCGGCGGATCGCGCGATAAAAGTCGAGGCTGAGGTCGGTGCGGCGATAGAAAAGATCGGTCGGCACGTCGGGATCGCATTCGCCCGGCGGGTTTTCCGCGATGCGCGCAATGGTGGCGAGCGCCAGTTCGGGCGTGCCGAACCAGAGATAACCGTCACCGCCCTGAAAGCTCACCTCCGGTTCCAGCCGGATGCCGCGCCGCGCGAAACGGCGGCGTGCCCAGGGGGACAGCGGCCATTCCAGACGGTCCTTCATCGAAACCGGATGGGCGCCGCGGCCCATGCTTTCGCCATGGGTGTTGAAGATCAGCGCAGCGACATCGGCGCCATGCTCGGGCGTCAGCTCGTTGGCTTCCATCGCTTCTGCCAACCGGCCCTGCAAACGCTCGATGGCGAGCGAAGCGGGAATCTGGCCGACGAAGCGGCCAGCATCCGAAAACCCGGTCTGGATCGCGATGCGCCCGCGCATCTTCGCATATTTGCGGAATTCTTCTTCCGCCAGCAGCGCGTCGAGGAAGCGGCCGCCATGTTCCAGCGCGGTCTCCGTCTCGAACAGCGGAGAAACGTCGATCTTGTCCTCGATCCCGAAGAGCTTGCCGAAATAAAGTGCGGCCAGCACGGTCTGGGGCTGTTCGCACTCCGCGATCAGCATGCGGATCGGAGCGTCGGCATCCACGTGCCGCAGGATCTGCTGCATGGCGAGGAACTGCCGGATCGCGGTCGAGCTTTCGATGGCAAGCGCGGCGAAATTGGAATCGAGCGGCTGGATTTCCTCGATCGCGGTGCGGATCGCGTTCAGCGCGGCCTGGCTGGCGATGTCGAGCTTTGATTCCGGGTCGAGACGGCGGCGGATCGCGTTCTGCAGCTGAGAGCTGTTCACGCGGAAATGGATCCACCCCATGCCGAGGCCATCGGCGCGCATGGCAGCGGCCGCCGTCAGGAACTCGATGGCGGTGTCGTCGTCCGCGTCCCCGGCCAGCTTTTCAAGTTCTTCAATTACGGGGCCAAGGCTGATCATCTTGTCGGGATGATTCGCGGTCAGCGAATTGGCCGCGCGCGAAAGGGCGGCAGGATCGCCCATGTCCTTGCCGAACAGCGCGGCCATGTCGCCTGCATGCTTGGCCGCATTGACCAGCTTGGCCGAAAGATCGGGGGCGAGCGCGGCCAGCATCGCGGCATAGCTTGTAAGCCGCTCCGCCTTTTCCGACAGGCGATAGCGGATCGAGGTGTTCCAGCCGATATCGGTGCGCCCGTCCATGTCATAGCCGACCCAGGTGGCAAGCCGCGTCGGCGTGGGCTTCAGCGTCTTCCATTCACCCGGCCAGTTTTCCTTGGCGGTCTCATAGATGTGGCGCACGGCCCGATCGCGCGCGGCCTGCGCGCGGCTCATCGCCTCCATCGCGGCGTCGTGTTCGCTGTCGAGCGTGATCTGCGTGCGCTCATGCGGGGCGGTGCAGACATTGTCACCCTTGGCGTCGCCCTCGCTGGCGGCCTTGGCCACCGCCTTCGACTGAGCAGGGGTCAGCAGGAAAGTCGGGTGGGCGGTAAACACGATATGCAGCATCGGGTTGGACCAGCGCGCGCTGTAGGCTGCAAAATCCTCGCCGTCGCGCTTGCCGAACGCGGCAAGATTTTCGCCCGCATCCAGCGGTTCAAGCATCCGGTCGAGCTTCAGCGCCCGTGCCTGCAGCCCTTCGCATTCCAGCGCGGAGACGAGCCCGTCAATGTCCTTGAGGGACTTGCGCCCGCTCTCAAGGTCGCGCGACAGTTCCAGGCCGAGCTGGAACACGGGGTTGTAGATCGGCGTGTCCTGCGTGCGGCCATGCAGTTCCTGCAGACGCTGGTTCAGCTCTTCGATCTGTGGGGTCATGGAGGGGTCTCCCTTTAGGGGATTGGGTTGTTAGCGGGGAAGGGCGGCGGCTTCACGGGCAAGCGCCTCGATCTTAGCCTTGTCGACCGGGCCGCCCGCGGGCATCGCATCGCCGGGTGCAACCCAGCTGCCGCCGACGCACAGGATTGATGGGTGGGCTAGGTAATCGGGCGCGTTCTGGGGAGAAACGCCGCCGGTCGGGCAGAAGCGCGCTTCGTGGAACGGGGCGGCCAGCGCCTTCAGCGCAGGCAGGCCGCCATTGGCCTCTGCCGGGAAGAATTTGAAGTGCGAAAGTCCCAGATCCATGCCGCGCATGATGTCGGCGGCGGTCGCAATTCCGGGAAGGAAACCGATGTCATTTGCGATCGCGGCCTTGCCGAGATTTTCGGTCAATCCGGGCGACACGACGAATTTCGCGCCAGCCTCGATCACGGAATCCAGCTGTTCGGGATTGAGCACGGTGCCTGCGCCGACAATGGCGCCCGGCACCTTGGCCATTTCGCGGATCGCGTCGAGGGCGCAGGGGGTGCGCAGCGTGACTTCAAGGCAGGGAAGGCCGCCGGCAACCAGTGCCTCTGCCAAAGGCAGGGCCTGGTCGATGTCGTTCACCACCAGCACCGGGATGACCGGGGCTGCTTCCATGAATTCGCGGATGTTCGCCATTTCCTATGTTCTCCGTAAAATTCGTTAGAGGCCAGCGAGCGCCAGCATCGCCGAGCCGCCCTTTTCCGCTTCGTCCGCGCCCAGCCGCATCATCGCAAAAAGCTCGCGGCCCACGCCCAGCGCAGGGGCTGGCGGCGTTGCGGGCTGGCGGCCCGAAAGGTCTGCCGTGGTCGAGATAGTGCCGTTGACCGCATCGACGCGCACGATGTCGCCATCCTGCAGGTAAGCGATCGGACCGGGTTCGGCATCGCCATGGGTCAGTGCTTCGGGGGTGAGGTGGATGGCGGCGGGCACCTTGCCCGATGCGCCCGACATGCGGCCATCGGTGACCAGCGCGACCTTGAAGCCGCGGTCCTGCAACACGCCCAAAGGCGGGGTCAGCTTGTGCAATTCGGGCATGCCATTGGCGCGGGGCCCCTGAAAGCGGACGACGACCACGACATCCTTGTCGAGTTCGCCCGCCTTGAAGGCCTCGGCCACTTCGGGCTGGGTGTGGAAGACGCGGCAGGGCGCCTCCACGATCCAGCGTTCCTCGTCCACCGCGCTTGTCTTGATCGTCGCGCGGCCCAGATTGCCGTTCAACAGGCGCAGGCCGCCATCGGGCTTGAACGGCGTGCTGGGCGGGCGCAGCATGGTATCATCGCCGCTCTCTTCAGGCAGCGTGCGCCAGACGAGCTTGTCGTCTTCCAGCGCCGGTTCCTTCGCATAGTCGCGCAGCGACTGGCCGCCGACGGTGGTGATGTCTTCGTGGGCGAGGCCCGCGTCGAGCAATTCGCGAATGACATAGCCCATGCCGCCTGCCGCGTGAAACGCGTTCACGTCGCCCGATCCGTTGGGGTAGACTCGCGCGATCAGCGGTACGACTTGCGATAGTTCGTCGATGTCCTGCCAGTCGATGATGATGCCCGCCGAACGCGCGATGGCGGGCAGGTGGATCACGTGATTGGTCGAACCGCCGGTGGCGAGAAGCCCTGCTATGGCATTCACGATCGCCTTTTCATCGACGCATTTCGCCAGCGGGCGCGTATCTTCGCCGCGCAGGGAGATCTTGGCCAGCTGATGCGTCGCGGAACGGGTCAGCTGGGTGCGCAGCGGCGTGTTGGGCGGCACGAAAGCGGAGCCGGGCATGTGAAGGCCCATCATCTCCATCATCATCTGGTTCGAGTTGGCCGTGCCATAGAATGTGCAGGTGCCCGCCGAGTGATAGGCCGCGCTTTCGCTGGCCAGCAGTTCCTCGCGCCCGACCTTGCCTTCGGCATAGAGCTGGCGGACCTTCTGCTTTTCCTTGTTGGCGATGCCGGTGGGCATCGGGCCCGACGGGATCATGATGCAAGGCAAGTGCCCGAAACGCAGCGCGCCGATCAATAGACCCGGCACGATCTTGTCGCAGATGCCCAGCAGCGCCATGCCGTCATAAGTTTCGTGGGAAAGCGCCACGGCTGTCGCGAGAGCGATGGTGTCGCGGCTGAAGAGCGACAGTTCCATCCCGTCCTGCCCCTGCGTCACGCCATCGCACATGGCGGGCGTGCCGCCTGCGACCTGCGCCGTTGCGCCGACTTCGCGGGCATAGAGCTTCATTGCTTCGGGATAGCGGCCATAGGGCTGATGCGCCGAAAGCATGTCGTTATAGGCGGTGACGATGGCTAGGTTGGGGCTTTCCCCGCTGCCGATCGCGCCCTTGTCATTGCCGCTGGCCGCAAAGGCGTGGGCAAGGTTCGAGCAGGCAAGCTGCGTCCGGTTGGGCTGGCGCTGCGCCTCGCGCTCCATCAGTTCGAGATAGCGGCCGCGGCTGTCGCGGCTCTTTTCGATGATGCGCTGGGTAACGCGGTGGAATTGATCGTTGAGGGCGGCCATGGTTGGGTCCTTGGGTCTTATCTGTGAGCCGGTGAGGGAATCGGCCCGTTTATTTTGCAGTGCAGCGTATCAGGATCGGTTCCGGATGACAGGGCGAAGTGCCCCGTCTGGCGGTCGGTTGCCGATCCCGGTGCCATGCGCCGCTATCCCTCGTGCCAGGTGACGCCATCGCGTTCGGCAAGAGCGATCGATGCGCTCGGCCCCCAGCTTCCGGCGGTATAGGTCTTGGGTTTCAGTTCGTTTTCAGTCCAGTTGGCGCGGATCGCGTCGATCCATTCCCACTGTGCCTCGACCTCGTCGCGGCGCACGAACAGGGTCTGGTCGCCTTCGACCAGATCGAGCAGCAAACGCTCATAGGCGATGCGCCGTTCCGGTCCGGCAAAAGCATCCGGCATGGCAATGTCGAGAGGCGTCGCGCGCAGCCGGATACCTTCGCGGTCAAGCCCGGGGACCTTGCTCATCAGCGAAAGCCGGATGTTCTCGCGCGGCTGGATGCCGATGACGAGCTGGTTGGGCACCGTCTTCGCGCCGCGCCCCTCGAAGATCGAATAGGGGATGCAGCGGAACTGCACCACGATCTCGGTCATGCGCTGGGGCAGGCGTTTGCCGGTCCGCATATAGAAAGGCACGCCCTTCCAGCGCCAGTTGTCGACATGACCCTTGATGGCGACGAAGGTCTCGGTGTCGGAATCCTTGCCCAATTCCTCGTCATAGCCGGGGACCGCTTCGCCATTGATCGCGCCCGCCCGGTACTGGCCGGTCACGGTCTCGCCTGCTTCGGTTTGGCGCAGGGCGCGCAGCACCTTCACCTTTTCGTCGCGGATCGCGGTGGCATCGAAACTCGTCGGCGGCTCCATCGCGACAAGCGCGAGGAGCTGGAGCATATGGTTCTGCACCATGTCGCGCAGCGCGCCCGAACCGTCGTAATAGCCGACCCGCGATTCAAGGCCGACGGTTTCGGCGACCGTGATCTGCACATGGTCGATATGCGCCGCGTTCCACAGCGGCTCGAACATGATGTTCGCAAACCTGAGGGCGAGGAGGTTCTGGACCGTTTCCTTGCCGAGATAGTGGTCGATGCGGAAGATCCGCTCCTCCGGAAAGGCGGAGGCGACCGCGTCATTGATCTCGCAGCTCGATTCCAGATCGGTGCCCAGCGGTTTTTCAAGGCCAATGCGGACATTGCCCGTCGTCAGGCCGTTGGCGGCAAGGCCCTTGATAGTCGGTTCGAACAGGAAGGGCGCGGTCGACAGGAAGATCGAAAGTCCCTCGTTCTCCTCGGTTCCGATCGCGCCGACCTTTTGCGCCAGCGCATCGAAACCTTCCGGCGTCGATGCATCGAGATCCTGATAGGACAGGATTTGCAGGAACGGATCGACCTTGATGTCGCGGCCGGGCGGCAAAAAGCGGCCCAGCGCATCGCGGGCAAAGTTCCTGAATTCCTCGTCGCTATATTCGCTGCGCGCGGTGCAGATGATCTGCATGCCATCAGGCAGCAGCCCTTCGGAATGCAGTGCGCACAGCGATGGCAGCAGCATGCGCTGGGACAGATCGCCGGTCGCCCCGAACAGGAGAAGCTTGTTCGCGGTGAAATTCATGGCGGACAGGCTCCTGAGTCACTATGGTTATTGATAGGTTCTGCCATGCGGATAGGCGCTTGCTCCCTGCTGTCAACTTTCGTTAGCAAGTGCAACCCGGTGTTTAAAAGATGCACCTGGCACGCATTCGAATGCACTCATCCAAAATGCGCCTTAACCTCGCGAAACCGTGATCGACTTTTCCAGCAACTGGGCCATGCCGTAAGAGGTGAGAAAACTGACGTCCGCGGCATCGCGGCCCACCGCGATCTTCACGATCTCTGCCGGATCGGCCATGCCGGTCGCGTCGACCAGATGCCAGCTGCCGGTGCCGTCATCGTCCCCGCCGGGATCGGCCAGGAAAACCTCGGCCACGGCGTGAAAATCCTGCGGTTCGACATCGGGTGCATAACATGACACGAAACGCGCCGGGATCGCCGATGCGCGCGCGAGTGCGACCACGACATGCGCGAAATCGCGGCAAACGCCGCGCCGCTCGACAAAGCTGTCGACCGCGGTGGTGGTCGCATCGGACGTGCCGGGCGCATAGGTGAAATTGCCTGCCACCCAGTCGTGGATCGCTTGCACCCGCGCTCCGCCCGACGTGTTCGCGAACTCGGCCTCGACAAATGGCTGGAAGCGATCGGCAGGGCAGAACCGGCTGTCGAAGAGATAGGACACGGTCTCACCGGGAAGCTGGTGCGGGCGCAGGGCATTGAGCGACGAGATATCGGCAAGATGGCGGTCGATATGGGCGCTGACCTGGTAATCGGCGGTGAAATCGCCCTGGCAGCGCAGCCAGATCCGGTCTCCGATCATGTCCTCGCCCGGCACGCGCGCCATGTGCTCGCTCGCAGAGCAGATCACGCCTTTGCCATACAGCGTCTGTTCGGGGATCACCGCCCCTTCCATCTGCAGCAGGAAATCGGTCGGCTGGTCAAAACGGAAGGCGATATGGGCATTGATATTGATCGGCATGCAGGAACTCTCTTTCCCCTTGGGGTGTCACCTGCCAACGCATGCTGCGCGCCCACGTTTCCCGATTGTCGGAAAAAGATGTCTGTGCCCTATTCCCCCATCAGGTGGAGCACCACTTGCCGCCGGTGAGAGCGGGCGCGATGCTCGGCCAGATAGATGCCCTGCCACGTGCCCAGCACCGGCGTTCCGCCCGCCACCGGTACCGAAAGACTGGCCCCCGTCAGCAATGATTTAAGATGGGCGGGCATGTCGTCGGGCCCTTCGTCGTCATGGAGATAGCCCGCGTTTTCGGGCGCGATCCGGTCGAGCCAGTCGAGGATGTCGGGCTTCACCTCCGGCGCGGCGTTTTCCTGAATCAGCAATGAGGCCGAGGTGTGGCGGCAGAAGAGGGTAAGAAGTCCGGTGTCGATGCCGCTGGACCGGCACTCGCGCACGACCTCGCGCGTGAATTCGACCAGGCTGCGACCCGGCGTTACAATTTCGAGCGTGACTTGATGCTGCTTCATGGGGATCTGGCTTAAAGCGATTTGGTCCCCGTTCAGCAAGTATCCGCAATAAGGCCCCGAACAGCCCCTGATCAGAACATGCTGGCCACCGGCCTTACGGTCTGGCGGCGGGCGGGGCAGTGTTGCGCAAATGTACAAATTTACGACGGAATAGGGATAAAAGACGCTGAAAAGTCATTTTTCGGGTCCCCTCTCTCCGGCATCGCGGTTAAGGCAATTTCCATGGACGGAACGATCTACGACAGCAAAAGCCTGGCAAGGCTGGCGTTCGAGAGTGCTGAGGATCAGCACTCTTCGCCCGCGCCTGCCGGCCGGATGCCGCGTGAAGCGTCGAAGATCGCCGTCATCTGCAATCCGCGCAGCCACGGGGTAAAGACCCGCGGCCTGGAAGTGCCACCGGGCGTGGAGGTCGTGTCGCCCCGCACCCGCGGTGCGCTGGCGCAGGCGCTGGCCGATTTCTCGAAGCGCGGTGTCGAATTGCTGATCGTTGCGGGCGGTGATGGCACCGTGCGCGACGTGCTGACCTGCGGTGCGCGCCTGTGGCGCGGTAATGTGCCCGCGGTCGCCGTGCTGCCCAAGGGCAAGACCAATGCGCTCGCCGTCGATCTTGGCATCGACCGTGAATGGAGCGTGGCCGACGCAATCGCGGCATGGCGCGACAATCGCTTTTGCGCGCGGGAGACGATCGAGATCACGCGCCCGGACGAGGGCGGTGAACCGGTGCGCGGCTTCCTGTTCGGCGCGGGCATCTTTGTCAGCGCGACCGATCTGGCGCAGACCACGCATAAATGGGGCGCGTTCCACAATCTGGCGGTCGGACTTTCGATGCTGGGTTCCATCGCCAATGTCGCCTTCGGCTTCGGCGGTTCGGGCTGGCGCGATGGCAAGCGGATCGCAATTTCCGCGCCCGAAGCCGCGCCCGGAACTGCCGGGATCAAGGTTGAGGGTGAGCGCAACCGCGTCATCATGCTGGTGTCGACCATGCATCGCCTGCCGCTGGGCGTGAAGCCCTTCGGCAAGGAGCGGGGCGGCATGAAGCTGCTGGTCGCCGACGCACCGCCGCGCCGCTTCGTGCGCAATTTCTGGCGCGCCATTCGCGGCGGCAGCAGCGAAAAGCTGGCTCGCGACAATGTCTGGCGGCTCGATACGCCCAAGCTCGATATCAATGTCGAGGACGGCTTCGTTCTTGATGGCGAGACTTTTCCCGGCGGCGAGTATGAGCTGCGCCAGGGCGAACCGATCGCCTTTGTAATACCGTGATCGGCACAAAAGGCGGCCAGGAGCTGGCCGACCGGATCAGCGCCGGGCTTGCCGCCCCGGTTCGCGATGAGATCCGGGCTTTCGCGCAGCGTCTGGGTAGGAGCCACGATGCGCTTGCCGTGCTTTTTTACGGTTCGAATCTGCGCAGCGGGTCGCTTGAGGGCGTTCTCGACTTTTATGTGCTGACCGATGGCCCGCGCGAAAAGGGGCTATGGCCGCGCGTCGCCTATCACGAGATGGAGATCGGCGGCGAAACCCTGCGGGCAAAGGTCGCGGTGATGCGCCTGTCGACTTTTCGCCATGCAGCGCAGGGTCGTCATGCCGACACCACCATATGGGCACGTTTCGTGCAGCCATGCGCGCTTGCATGGGCTATTGATGGTGCGGGCGACAGAATGCGCGAAGCCATTGCCAGCGCCTGCCAGACGGCGGCCCGTTTCGCCGCGGCGCTGGGGCCCGGCAAGGGGACCGAACGTGATTTCTGGGGGGCGCTGTTTCGCGCCACCTATCGCGCCGAATTGCGGGTGGAGAAGCCGGGACGCGAACTGCAGATACTGGATTTCGGTGCCGAACATTTCGACGGGCTGCTGCCCGCCGCGTGGTCCGCTGCGGGGATCGGCTTCGATGCCGATGACGGCATGCTCAGCCCGCAACTCTTGGCAACAGAACGAGCCGCGCTCATCCGGCGCTGGGAAAACCGCCGCCGCATGGGCAAGCCCTTGAATGTCGTGCGTTTGCTGCGCGCCGGAACCACGTTCGAGGGCGGCGCGCGCTACCTTGCCTGGAAGGTTGAGCGGCACAGCGGCATCAAAGTGCCGCTGACCCCGTTCCGCGAGCGTCACCCGCTAATATGCGCGCCCGTGCTGGTCAGCGCCTATTGGCGTGAAAAACGCCGCAGGCAAAAGGGCGCTTAGCCCTCTTTCTTCGGCTTGTCGTATGGCACGAATTCGCCGAGGAAAATGACGCCGCGCATGAAGCCGGTGTTATCGCGCATCTGGACAGTATCGACGCTGCATAGCTGGTTCATGACGGTCTGCGTCACCATGATGTCGCTGCTGTTGAGCGAGCTGGCGCCGCTGTCCGGGCGATTGACGTAAAGCGTCCGTCCGATGCGATAAACGATCGCAGTGTCGTCATAAATGGTGGACGACTGAACTCGGCTCAACTGGATGCAACGGACCGGCTCGCCCGCCACGCGACCTTCCAGCGCCTTGGCCAGCTTTTTCTCGCCCTTGCTCATCTGGGCGGTTGCCTCTGGTGCATCCTCAGCCTTGTCCTGATCCTGCGCTGCCTGCGCGGCGACGGGAGCAAGAGCCATGACGCCGGTCGCAAGCGCGGTAAGCATGATATTGCGCTTCATCTTCGGTCTCCTTTCCTGAGATATAGGATCGGTGCGATGAATTGACACTGACTGAAACGGCAAGACGGGTTTTATCGCGGCGCGAAACGTCACCAGCTGTTGCCAGCGGCGACCGCGGCCTTTTCGTCCGGAGTGGATCGGCGGCCCAGAACGGCATTGCGGTGCGGATAGCGGCCAAAGCGTGCGATCATCCGGTAATGCGATCGGGCAAAGGCCAGAACGTCCGGATTGTCGCTATAATAGCGAAGGCTCCAAAGCTGGTCCGCGATCCCCTCGCTATGCATCAGCGGCATGGCGAGGAACTGGCGCTGCTCATCGCCGAGGCCCCGGTCCCATCCGTTTTTGAGCGCACCCTTGGCAATGGCGCGGGCCAGCGGGTCGCTGGCGAAGGCAAGCGGGCTATCGCGAAAGATATTGCGCGGAACCTGATCGAAAAGCAGCACGGCGGCGCGTGCGGTCAGCGGATCGTTCAGGAATTCGGATGCCGGGCGATGGCGCAGCATGTGCCATTCGCGGGCAAACCGCTGGCGAAGCATGGTGTCGACGGCCGCGCCGCCGCCGAATCGATCGCTGGGGCCGAGAATGTCGAACCAGACATGCAGGATTTCCGCTGCCCACGGGCGCTGCGCCATGGCCATGTCGGGGTTAGCCGGTGCCGCCGACCGTCAGTCCCTCGATCAAAAGGCTGGGCTGGCCTACGCCTGCGGGGACGCTCTGCCCCGCCTTGCCGCAGGTGCCGATGCCTTCGTCGAGTTCCATGTCATTGCCGATGCCGATCACCTGCGTCAGCGCGGTGGGGCCATCGCCGATCAGCGTCGCGCCCTTGATCGGGGCGATGACCTTGCCGCCCTCGACCTTGTAGGCTTCGGTGCAGCTGAAGACGAACTTGCCCGATACGATATCGACCTGTCCGCCGCCAAAACTGGTGGCGTAGATCCCGTCCTTCATGCGCGAGAGCAGTTCCTTCGGATCGTCTTTGCCCGAACGCATGAAGGTGTTGGTCATGCGCGGCATGGGTGCATGGGCGTAGGACTGGCGGCGGCCATTGCCGGTCGGTTCCACGCCCATCAGGCGGGCGTTGAGGCGGTCGTGGATATAGCCTTTCAGGATGCCATCCTCGATCAGCACGTTTTCACGTGTCGGCGTGCCTTCGTCATCGATGGTCAGCGATCCACGGCGCGAAGGCATGGAGCCATCGTCGATGACCGTTACGCCGGGTGCGGCGACGCGCTCGCCGATCTTGCCTGAAAAAGCGCTGGTGCCCTTGCGATTGAAATCGCCTTCGAGGCCGTGCCCCACCGCTTCGTGCAGCAGCACGCCGCACCAGCCGGGGCCGAGCAGGACCGGGCACACGCCAGCCGGGGCGGGAATCGATTCGAGATTGGTGAGCGCCTGCGCCAGCGCCTTGTCGATGGCGCGATTCCAACTCGCCTCGGCCATGAACTCACCATAAAGCGCGCGGCCGCCCATGCCAAAGCTGCCGGTTTCGCGCCGGCCATTCTGTTCGACGACGATCCCGACATTGAGCCGAACAAGCGGGCGCACATCGGTGGCGATAAAGCCGTCGGGGCGCACGATTTCCACCACCGACCAGCTGCCGACGAGCGAGGCGGAAACCTGCTTCACCCGCGGATCGCGAGCGCGGGCTGCGGCGTCGATCTTTTCAAGCAGCGCGACCTTCGCGGCGAAGGTCACGCCATCGAGCGGGCTTTCATCAGTGTAGAGATGGCGATTGGTCGCCTGCGGCGGCGCGGCCAGCGGACGGCTGGTGGCGTCGAGAAGCGACAGCGTCTCGCCAGCCCGGCGGATCGCGTCTGCTGAAATCTCGTTGGCATGGGCGAAGCCGGTGGTCTCACCCGATATGCCGCGCAGGCCAAAGCCCGCCTCGCGCGAATAATCCGCCGTCTTCAGCCGCCCATCGTCAAAGGCGAAGCTTTCCGACGCGGTGAATTGCAGGAACAACTCGCCATCGTCACACGCCGACAGCGTTTCGCGTGCCAAGGCCTGCGCCGTGTCGGGATCAAGCTGTCCGGGGCGATAGAGAAGCGAGCGGGGATCTGCCGGGATAGTCATTCCGGCAATATAGGAAGGCTCTGCCGGTTTGGACAGCGCCTGCGTGGCGATTAGCCCGCTGCGCCTTCCTCTTGCGCGGAGCCGACCGCCGGGTTTACGCCGGTCACGTCATGAGCGGGGCCGCCCTTGAGCACAAAGCGGCGATCACAATAGCCGCACTCGACATAGCCCTTCTCGTCAATCTCAAGCCAGACGCGCGGATGGCCGAG
The DNA here is from genome assembly GCF_001661965.1 of Croceicoccus mobilis. Lineage (GTDB taxonomy): Bacteria > Pseudomonadota > Alphaproteobacteria > Sphingomonadales > Sphingomonadaceae > Croceicoccus > Croceicoccus mobilis. Next base: position 273,488 of record NZ_LYWZ01000022.1, on the reverse strand, counting down.
CGCGGAGGGCGCATAGCCGCTTCCGGCGCGGATGTCGGTGGCGCCATCGCATTTGACGCGGGTGGAATCGGTGTAGATCGTTTCAGGCGCAGTGCTCATGGGACAAGTCGGTTACCAGCGGCTGCGGGTGATTTCCAGATGGAAAAACGCGTGAATTCGCACTTGCCGCATGCCGGGTCTTTACGGACTGTCCCTTGTACCCCAAATGGCAGCCCATGAATCCCGCCCAGCAAGCTGCCATCTCGATCCGCAACCTGTCCAAGACCTATGCCCCCACGGGCAAGGGAACGGAGCCCAAGCGCGCGCTCACCGATGTGAGCTTCGACGTGCCGCGCGGCTCGATCTATGGGCTGCTGGGTCCCAATGGCGCGGGCAAGTCGACGCTGATCAATATTCTCGCCGGATTGGTCTCGAAGACCGAGGGCGAGGTTTCGATCTGGGGCTTCGACATCGACAAGGACCGCCGCAACGCGAAAGCGTCGATCGGCATCGTCCCGCAGGAGATCGTGTTCGATCCCTTCTTCTCGCCGATCGAGGTGCTGGACGTGATGGCAGGCTATTACGGCGTGCCCAAGGACAAGCGCCGTAGCGCCGAACTGCTGCAGGCTGTCAGGCTGGAGGACAAGGCGCACGCCTATGCCCGCTCTTTGTCGGGTGGCATGAAGCGCCGCCTGCTGGTCGCCAAGGCCATGGTCCATTCGCCGCCCATTCTCGTGCTCGATGAACCTACCGCAGGCGTCGACGTCGATCTTCGCCGCCAGCTGTGGGAGCTGGTCCTCGACCTCAACAAGAAGGGCGTGACGGTGGTTCTCACCACGCATTATCTCGAAGAGGCCGAGGAGCTGTGCGACCGCATCGCGATCATCAACCATGGCCGCCTGATTACCGACAAGCCGACGCGTGAACTGGTCGGCATGGCGCGCGAAAAGGTCGTCGAGGTCACGATCGACCAGGAAATGAAGGTCGCGCCCAGCCATCCCTCTTTCATCAAGTCGGAACTGACCGGGGATCATTCGGTCGCGATCACCTTTAACAAGGACGATCTGACCGCGGGCGAGGTTTTGGGACTGGTCCAGCAGCAAGGCTGCGCCATCGTCGACGTCACGACGCGCGAACCCGATCTGGAAGATGTATTCGTCCAATTGACCCGCGACGCCACAAACTGACGCGTTTCACCCAAAAGACACGAGCCAGTGCCGTGAAAACACGCTAGACCCATTGCCATGGACGAGGGGCAGCGCCGCGACGGCGAGCGGGACACGCACGAAACGAATGAGGATACGGCTCGCAGTGCGCGGCTGACCTGGGGCCTGCGCGCGCTGGGGGTGGTGCTGGCCGCCTCGGTCTGGCTTGCACTCGATGGCGCAGCCGGGCTGGAGCCGCAGGCGCGCAATGTGGCTGCCGTCGCGGTATTGATGGCGGTGTGGTGGATGACAGAGGCCGTGCCGCTGGCGGTGACCTCGCTCCTGCCGATTGTCCTGCTTCCCATGTTCACCGATCTGACCGTGAAGGAGGCAACCGCCCCTTACGCGCAGCCGATCGTGTTCCTGTTTCTTGGCGGTTTCCTGATCGCGATCGCGATGGAAAAATGGAACCTGCACAAACGCATAGCCCTGCTCACCCTGCTGCGTGTGGGGGTGGAGCCGCGCCGCATCGTGCTGGGCCTGATGCTCGCCACGGGTTTTCTTTCCATGTGGGTGTCGAATACGGCGACCACGCTGATGATGCTGCCGATCGGCCTGTCGGTCGTCGCCCTGCTGACCAGCCGGTCGCAGGACGAGAGTGCCGATACCGCCGAACATCGCCACGGCCATGTCGCGGCCATCGCTGACCCGCAGGTCAAGCGTTTCGCGGTCTGCCTGATGCTGGCGATTGCCTGGTCGTCGAGCATGGGCGGCCTCGGCACGCTGCTGGGCAGCCCGCCCAACGCGATTATCGCAGGCTATGCCGAAAGCGAATTCGGGGTGCGAATCGGGTTCGTGCAATGGATGATGCTGGGCATGCCGACGGCCTTTACCTTTATCTTCGTTGGCTGGTGGCTGATGACGCGCGTGCTCTATCGCGTCGATCTGCCCGGAATTCCCGGTGGCAGGCAGATGCTGCTGGGCGAGATTGAGAAGCTTGGCCCCTTCAGCCAGGGGGAAAAGACGGTCACGGCGGTTTTCCTTGGCGCGGCGTTCCTGTGGGTGATGCCGGGCCTCATGTCGACCATTCCGGGTATCGAGGAGGAACTGGGCTGGTTCTTCACCCTGAACGATGCAGCCATCGCCATCGCCGCAGGGGCAGTAATGTTCATGCTGCCCGGGCGCGGCAGCCGCGAGATGGTGCTGGAATGGAAAGATGCCGAAAGCGGCCTGCCATGGGGCGTGCTGCTGCTGTTTGGCGGCGGCTTGTCGCTGGCGGGCGCCGTCGCTGCCACGGGCCTCGATGGCTGGTTCGGCCAGCAGGTAAATGTATTGGGCGCCCTGCCGTCGCTGCTGCTTGTCGCGGCGGTCGTCGCCATCGTTCTGTTCCTGACAGAGGTGACCAGCAACACCGCGACGGCAGCGACCTTCATCCCGGTTCTGGGCGGGGTCGCGCTGGGCATCGGGGCCGATCCGATGTCGCTATTGGTGCCTGCCGCCTTTGCCGCGACCTGTGCGTTCATGCTGCCGGTCGGCACGCCGCCCAATGCGATTGCCTTTTCAACGGGCGCTGTCACGATCCGCGAAATGGCGCGTGGCGGGTTTGTGCTGAACCTCGTCGGCGTGATCCTGATCGCGCTGTTCTGCTATTTCCTCGGCGGACCGGCGCTGGGCCTCGAGTATTGAACCGTCGGTTCAGGCCGTGAGGTCGGTGTCGCTGGCCTCGATGAACCAGCGCTCTGTCCCCTGGAGCCCGATCGCGGTCAGCCGGCCGCTGCGAAAGGCGCCGGTGTCGATCCCGATGCGATTGGGGCGCTGCGGGCGGGGGCCGCCGATCTCGACATCGTTGCGGATCGTGTGGCCGTGAACCACGCAGACATCGAGCGGTGTCGCATGGCTGAGGAAGGGTTCGCGGATCCAGCGCAGGTCACGTGACACTTGCTGCTCCAGCGGAAGTTCGGGATTGATGCCGGCATGGGCGAACAGATAATCGCCGATCCGGATCATGTCCTCCATCGCCTCGATGAACTCGATATCCTCGATCGGCACGGCCGCGCGGGCAAGATCGGCCAGCTCAGACAGGGACGCGGTCCGATAGTCGTTGATCGCGATTGGATAGCTCAACAACGTCTCCCGGCCGCCTACGCGCAGGAAATGCCGCAGGTTCTGATCCGAATCGAGCGCGCGAAGCATCATCTCCTCGTGATTGCCCATCAGCATGCGCACCCGGCGTTCACCGGCCCAGCGGCGCGCACGTTCGATGACGCCTGCGCTTTGCGGGCCGCGATCGACCAGATCGCCCAGCAGGATGATGGTCGTGTCCGCATCCTCGCGGGTTTCGTCATCGCGTTCGATCAGCTCGATGATTTTCTCGAAAAGGTCGAGCCGGCCATGGATGTCGCCCACGGCATAGACGCGCTCTCCTTCAGGTATGGTGGGTCCCTGAATGGGTTCGCCACGCCGGCGATCGAGAATGTCACGTAGGAAGGTCATGGGTTATCGTTTTCCATCCACCACTCCTAGTTAATAAGCGGTGAATCCAGCGACAAGGCGTATGACCGTGCAATGCACCATTTCTCGCCGTTTTTGGTGTCGAAGAAAGAATTTTCCACTGTATTTGTCTCCGTTGCAAGAAATCCACACCGTGACCCTCTCTTGCCACAGAATCGCAAAAGCAACTTGTGCGCCGCAATATTCCTTTGCAGTGGGAGCCTGCTTGTCGCCGATAAGCACCCAAAGAAAACGAGGCGCAGCGGCGATGGTCAGGAGGGGCGAGGATCCTTGGAACAAATGAGGGAAAACAACATGAAGAACATGCTCCGCGGCCTGCTTGCCGCATCCATTCTCGCCGGTGCAGCCGTCGCGACCCCTGCCTTCGCTCAGGACGAAGGCGAGATCACCGTATCCGCGAACGTCGCGATGGTAACCGACTATCGTTTCCGCGGCGTCAGCTATTCGGGCGGCGATTTCGCGATCCAGGGCGGTGTCGACATCGGCCACTCCAGCGGTTTCTACATCGGCACCTGGGCATCCTCGCTCGAACCGACCTCGACCGGCTATGGCAACACCGAAGTCGACCTTTACGGCGGCTACAGCGGCGCGATCAGCGACACGCTCTCGTTCGACGTCGGCCTGCTCTACTATCTCTACCCGAGCGCTTCGGGCGACACTGACTATTTCGAGCCCTACGCCTCGCTGACCGCAGCGGTTGGCCCGGCTGAAGTCACCGCCGGTGTCGCTTACGCCTGGGAACAGGATTCGACCCTGAACCAGGACAATCTGTACCTGTATGCCGATGTCGGCTTCGGCATCCCCAACACGCCCGTTTCGGTCAGCGGCCACCTTGGCTACACCGATGGCGTTTGGTCGCCTGAAACCTATTCGATCTTCGGCACCAACGACCAGACCGCATTCGACTGGTCGATCGGCGCTTCGATGGCCGTGATGGGCCCGCTGGAAGTTGGTGTTTCCTATGTCGGCGTGGAAGCGCCCTCGAACGAGAACATCGCTTTCGGTCCGGTCATGAACGACACCGTCATCGCGACTCTTTCGGCCAGCTTCTGATCCTGAAGCAGCCTGAAGGCTACCGTTAGAAGGCGGCCCGCGTCCCAGTCCGGACGCGGGCCGTTTTCGTGTAAGTGGCTATCCTATTGGCCCAGCCTATTGGCATCCGCGCGCAGGCTTCCTAGCTTGGCGGCCATGACCAGATATCTCCACACCATGGTCCGGGTGACCGATCCGGACGCTACAATCGATTTCTTCAAGCTGATCGGCGTGGAGGAAACCCGCCGCATCGAAAGCGAGAAGGGGCGCTTCACCCTGATCTACCTCGCCCCCGAAGGGCAGGAGGAAGAAGTCGAGCTTACCTATAACTGGCCACCCGAAGACGGCTCCGCGCCCGAGACCTATGACGGCGGGCGCAATTTCGGCCATCTCGCATTCCGCGTTGATGACATCTACGAAACCTGCCAGCGTATCATGGATGCGGGCCACACCATGCACCGCCCGCCGCGCGATGGACACATGGCCTTTGTAAAGACCCCCGACGGCATCTCGATCGAATTGCTGCAGGACGGGCATCTCGAGCCCAAGGAGCCATGGGCCAGCATGGAAAACATCGGCAGCTGGTAAAGCCGATCCCGCCAAAACGAAAAGCCCCCGCCGGATCGGTTCCGGCGGGGGCTTTTGTTTGTGGCTATTGCCTGCGGTTCAGCTGGTCTGAGGCTGGACCGCCGGGCTTTCGTCCTCGTCGTCCTCCTCTTCCTCGGCACCGGGGCCGGGGGCAAAGCGCAGCAGCACGAAGCCGAGGATGGCCGAGAGGACCGAACCCGACAGCACGCCCAGCTTCGATTCCTCCACCAGCAGCGGATAGCGCGGGAAGGCGAGGGCGGCGATGAACAGGCTCATGGTAAAGCCGATGCCGCACAGGATCGAGACGCCCCACAGCTGCCACCAGCTGGCGCGCGCAGGACGCGGCGCGATGCCAAGCTTGTCGGCAATCGTGATGGCGGTGAAAATGCCGATCTGCTTGCCGAACAGCAGGCCTGCGCCAATGCCCAGCGGCAGCGGAGCGAGCGCGCCTTCAAGGCCGATACCCGCAAGTGCAACGCCGGCATTGGCAAATCCGAACAATGGCACGACCAGATAGGCGTTCCACGGCATCAGCGCATGTTCGAAACGCAGCAGCAGGCTGTCGCCCTTGTTGTCGAGGCGCATCGGGATGGTGAAGGCGGCCAGAACGCCCGCGATCGTGGCATGGACGCCCGAATTCAGCACGCAGAGCCAGAGAGCGAGCGACAGCAGCGCATAGATCCACCAGCTGTCGATACGGAACCGGTTGCACGCGATCATCATGCCAAACACGACGATCGCGGCGATCAGCCAGCCCATCGCAATGCCCGAAGTATAGAACAAGGCGATGATCGCGACCGCGCCGATATCATCGACGATGGCGACCGTCAGCAGGAACAGCCGCAGGCTTGACGGCACGCGATTGCCGAGGAGGCCCATCACGCCCATGGCGAAGGCGATGTCGGTGGCCGCAGGGATGGCCCAGCCAGCATGAAGCTGGTCAGGATTGTCGGCCCCGGAAATCGCCAGCAGGAACACGGCTGCAGGCGCCGCCATGCCCGCAAAGGCGGCGATCACCGGCAAGCGGCGCGCCTGCGGATCGGATAGCGCGCCATCGGCGACCTCGCGCTTGATCTCCAGCCCGACGACGAAGAAGAAGATCACCATCAAGGCGTCGTTGATCCACATGTGCAGATTATCGAGCTTGTAGAGATACAGCGGCTTGAGCACGTTCATCACGCTGTCAGGCAGCGTGTTGTGGAACACGTCGTGATAAGTATGCGCCAACGGTGAATTGGCGACGATCAGCGCCAGCACCGCGATGAAGATCAGCAGGATGCCCGACGCGGATTCGCTGTCGAAAAACGCCTTCAGCGTACGATTGATGACTTCGACCGGACGCTTCATGCGTGGCTGCTCCTGCGCGAGGAGGCCTGAGAAGCGACCATGGGGCCGGGCTGTGCTGCAATTGCGATAGAGGCGTGCATGGGGGTTCTTTTCCCCAATTCGCAATGCAGTTCAACCCGCCTTTCATCGAAGCGGCACTTGCAGCGGCCCTCGCGCAAGGTTAACCGCATTTTCGGAAAGATCCGCGCAACGAGATTGCGCAGACTGCCGATCGGAAAATCGCGCAGGCTTTCAAGGGGGCAGTATTGGTCGCAAGCGTGGGTCTGATCGGACCCGTTCTCAGCTTTCTGGAGGCAGCTCGGCTCGAGCTGCTGCTTTTCGCAGGGTTCTGGTTCGTCATTGGCGCACTGGACGAATTGGCGATCGACCTGTGCTGGCTGTGGCTCAAGCTGACCGGTCGGCTGCGTCGCCGCAAGCTGGCTGCAGCCGCTCCGCGCGAGTTATCGGCCCCCATCGCCCTGTTCGTGCCTGCGTGGAGGGAAGCGCGCGTCATCGCGCCCATGCTGCGCCATGCGCTGGCCGCATGGCCGCACCGGGATCTGCGGATATATGCCGGCTGCTATATAAATGATCCCGATACCCGCGCCGCGATGGAGGATGCGGGGGGCGGCGATCCGCGGCTTTCGATCGTCGTCAACGAAACGCCGGGGCCGACGACCAAGGGCGACTGCCTGAATCGCTGTTTCCGCGCGATGGCGCAGGACGAGGCACGCGAGGGGTTTCGCTTCCGCGCCGTGCTCCTCCATGACGCAGAGGATCTCGTCCACCCGGAAGCGCTGTCGCTGATCGATGCGGAGCTGGCGCATGCCGATTTCGTGCAAATCCCGGTGCGGCCGGAGACCAATGGCGATTCGCATTGGGTCGCAGGCCATTATTGTGACGAATTCACCGATGCCCACGCGCGTGAGATGGTGGTCCGCGCACGGCTTGGCGTCGGCATTCCCGCTGCAGGCGTGGGCTGCGCATTCGACCGCGAGGCAATGGACCGGATCGCCCGGAGACGCGGCGGATCAGGGCCCTTCGACCCGACCGCCCTGACCGAGGATTACGAGCTTGGCATGCTGATCGGGCGCGCAGGTCCCGATGGCAAAGGTGGCAGCTTTGCCCGCGTGCGCGCCGCTGACGGCTCCCTTATCGCGACGCGCGCCTATTTCCCGCATACGCTGGATACCGCTATCCGGCAAAAGGCGCGCTGGGTGCAGGGCATCGCATTCGACGGGTGGGAACAGCTGGGCTGGAGCCGAAGCCCGCTCGAATTCTGGATGCGCCTGCGCGACCGGCGCGGGCCGCTGGTCGCGCTGGTGCTGGCCGCGGCCTATGCGCTGATCGCACTGACATTGGTGCTGCGACTGGCCGAATGGGCAGGACTGCACGCGCCTGCGCGCCTGCCGCCGCTGGTCTATTGGGTGATGATCTTCACCACCGCCTGCTTCGTGTGGCGGGCAGTGGTGCGCTTTGTGCTGGTGGGCCGCGAATATGGCTGGAACGAGGGGCTGGCCGCGGTGCTGCGGATCCCGGTCGCCAATGTCATTGCGATCATTTCGGCCCGCCGCGCGCTGGGGCGCTATATCGGCACGCTGCTGGGCCGGGCGAAGGTGTGGGACAAGACCGAGCATGATCGCCACCCTGCCGACAAGATTGGCGGGAGGGGCAGGTGATCCCCGATTCGACACGGCGCAGGGGGCAGCCGCTGGTCGCATTGACGCTGCTGGTGGGGGGCTGGGTCGCGGCGCGGGCATTGGTTCCGACCGGAAGCTGGCTCGACGTGCCGCTGCCGCCCAATGTCGCCAAGCGGGCAGGTGAGCGTGAATCCGTAGCCGACATTGCCGTACGGGCCTTGCCGCCACCGCTTCGGCAGACGGGTATTTCCCCGACCCCGCCTACCGGCGCGCCAGCCGATCGGTCTGCCGCACCGGCAATGCCGTCCATGCCTCGGCTCGTGCCGACTGCTTTGACGCCGGACGCCCGAACCGTCTCGCCTCCGCCGGCACCGCCCGCGCACCGTGCCGCGACGGCACCTGTCCGGCCCACGGTCGCTACCCGTCCACCGGCTGCCACCGTCCCGTTCGCCGCAGCGCCAGCCGGCGCGGGAAGATGGACCTTCGACAGCTGGGTCCTGTGGCGCGATGACGGGAAAGCGGCCGCGCTCTCGACGCCAAGCTATGGCGCCAGCCAGGCGGGCGCAGTGGCGCGCTATCGTCTCGCGCCGGGCAGTGCGGTCGAGCCGCGCGCCCATCTTCGCGCAACCACCGCCCTGCGCGGGGAGCAGGCGGAAATCGCCGCCGGGATCGGGTTTCGCCCGGTCGCATCGCTGCCGGTTGAAGTGCTGGCCGAAGGCCGCGCCGGACGTTTCGATGGCGATACGCGCATACGCCCTGCCGTGATGGCGGTGCTTGGACCCCCGCCGCAACAGCTGCCCGGAGGCCTGACGGGAGAGGCCTATGCGCAGGCCGGCTATGTCGGCGGGGCCGGCGCCACCGCATTTGCCGACGGGCAGGTTCGCGTGACTCGCAGCTTCGATGTTGGCGACATCAAGGTCCAGGCGGGCGGCGGAAGCTGGGGCGGCGCGCAGGATGGCGCGGCGCGGCTTGATGCAGGGCCGACGATTTCAGCGACCGCGCCGGTGGGCGAGGGCATCTTCATGCGCTTCAGCCTCGACTGGCGGGAAAAGGTCGCGGGCGATGCCGAGCCTGGCTCCGGCCCCGTGGTCACATTGTCCGCGGGCTTTTGAGGCATTCGGGCAACGCCCGGTTCAGGATTGTTTGCGATTATTGCACCGGGCGGGCAGACATCTCGCTGCCCTTGCTGCATAAGCGTAATTTCTTGAACACGCGCTCCGCCGCAGGACCTTTCGAACCGCCGTCATGGACGTTTATCTTCCCATCGCGAACCTGTCGGTCAACGGGCTGATCATCGTGCTGCTTGGCGGTGCGACGGGGTTCCTGTCGGGCATGTTCGGCGTGGGCGGCGGGTTCCTGACGACGCCGCTGCTGATCTTCTACGGCATTCCGCCCACGGTCGCCGCCGCGTCGGCGGCGAGCCAGGTGACGGGCGCCAGCGTTTCGGGCGCGGTCTATCACGCCCGGCGCAAGGGCATCGATTACCAGATGGGCGCGATGATGATCGCGGGCGGCATCGTCGGCACCGGGATCGGCGCGTTCCTGTTCCGCCTGCTGCAGGCCTTGGGCCAGATCGATGTCGCGATTTCGATCCTTTACGTCGTCATCCTGGCGGGCGTGGGCATCAAGATGGCGATCGAGGCGGTGCCCGAACTGCTGGCCGACCGCTTTGAACGGTTGAAACGCGCGCCCAGCAAAAGGCGGCATCACCCGCTCTTCACCAGCCTGCCGGGGCGATATCGGTTCTATCGCTCTGGGCTTTATATATCTCCGCTCGCGCCGATGCTGGTGGGAATGGCGGTGGGCACGCTGACCATGCTGATGGGCATTGGCGGCGGCTTCCTGCTGGTGCCCCTGATGCTTTATGGTCTGGGGATGAGCGCGGCGGTGGTCGTTGGAACCTCGCTGTTCCAGATCCTCTTCACCACCATCGCTACGACCATGATGCATGCGCTGACGACCAATGCGGTGGATATCGTGCTGGCTGCGCTCTTGCTGCTGGGGTCTGTTTCGGGGGCGCAGATCGGAGCGAAATTCGCCTCTGCGGCAAAGCCCGAACTGCTTCGCGTGGTCCTCGCCGTGATCGTGCTGCTGGTCGCCTTGTTCATGGCGGCGGGGCTTACCTATCGCCCGCGGGAAATCTTCACGGTAGCGCCGCTATGATGCGGCTAGTGCGCCTGCTTATGGCCTGCGCGCTGATGGCGGGATTGGCGCCTGCTGCCCATGCCCAGCCGCGCGATCCGATCCTCGTGCCCGAAATCTCTCAGCATGAGGTGATCGTGAGGCAGGGTTTCACCGGTGCGGACCTGCTGCTTTACGGCGCGATCCTGCAGCCCGATGGCCGCGCGCGTCCGGGCACGTCGCCCTATGACATCGTCGTGGTGCTCAAGGGGCCGTCCGAAGCCATCAACCTGCGCGAAAAGCGGCGCATCTGGGGCATGTGGATCAATGCGGATTCGGCGCAGTTCCGATCGGCCCCGTCGTATTACGCGGTCGCCTCCTCGCGCCCGCTTTCCGATATCGTGGATCCGCGCACGGCGGCGATTTATGAGCTAGGCGTCAACTATCTCCAGCTCTCGCCGATCGGTGCGATCCGGCCCGAGGAAGTCTCCCGCTTCGCCGAAGGGCTGGTGGCAAAGCGGGAGGCATCGGGCCTTTATAGCCAGCAGGAGGATGCCGTATCCATCAGCGAGGGCGTGCTTTACCAGGCGCGCATCGCGCTTCCTTCCAGCGTGCTGACCGGAACCTATACGGCGGAAACCTTCGCCATCGCCAATGGCCGCGTGCTGGCATCGGCGACCAGCGAGGTGACGGTTTCGAAAAAGGGCTTCGAACGCGCGGTCGAAGTCGCCTCGCGGCAATGGAGCCTTGCCTATGGGCTGATGGCGGTGGCGCTTTCGGTATTCATGGGCTGGGCCGCCGGACGCCTCTTCGCGCTGGGCTGATCGGGCGCTTACGACAGGGCGGGCATTAGCTCGGCATTAACCCTGACGCTCTACCCTGCCTCACCAGATGCATCGGCCCCCGCTGCGGGCGGCCCAATGGTGAAAAGGCGCGGCCATGAACGATCACACATCCCGTTTTAATGGGAGGCCCCTCTCCGGCGCTCCGGGTTTTGAGAGGCGCTCCCCCTTTGGCCGGCCCGCCGCGGCCGAGGAAACGCCCGCCAGCGATGCTGGCGCGGATGGTTCGCCCGCGCGCCGCAGCGATGATGGCGCACCGCCTTCGCCGATGTCGCGCCTCAATCGCTATCGCAACATGACCCCCGAACCTGACCGGGAAGAGTTGAAGCCCGCCCGCCCGCTTGGCGGCGCACCGCAGGCCGATGCCGCAGGGCGCCCCGTGGCCCCGCCGATGCCGCCGGGCATGGCGCCCGCGCCTTCGCCCTCTGCCGGGATGAGTGCCGAGACCGGTGCGCCGTTCCCGCCGGGAGGTGCCAGTGAGAAGGACACCAAGTACCGCCCGATCGAGCCGCCGCGCCCGCCCATGGAAATGCCTTCCGAGCGCGAGCCTGCGCCGCGCTCCCCCATCGCCCGCGAACCCACGCGCCCGGCGCAAACCCGTGATCAATCGCCTGCGGACGAGGAAACCGCCGAGGCCGACAATGCGCCGAAGGAGCCGGCAGAGCGTAAGCCGAGTCAGGCCGTAACCCCCATTGGCGAGGTTCTCGACATCGCAGGCTCCATGTCGCGCGTCATGCTCAGCCGCGACCGGCTGATGGAATGCCGCACCGACAGCGATCCGACCGTTCAGCTGGCCGGCCTCGTCGGCTCGCAGATCAAGGTGCGGGTGGGTCAGATCTGGCTGCTCGCCAGCGTGCGCACTCAGTCGCTCGATCGCGGTACCGGCCAGATCATCGCCGAGATCGACTTCCTTGGCGAAGGGCAGGAAGAAAAGCTGACGGGCCGCGTCAGGAACTTCACCCGCGGTATCACCAACTACCCGATTCCGGGGGCGGAGGTATACGCCGCGACCAATCCGGACCTTGCGCAGATCTATGCCTCGGACGGGCGCGCCAATATCCAGATCGGCAAGGTGTTCCCAACCAAGGAGATCCGCGCTGGCCTTTATATCGACGCCATGCTGGGCAAGCATTTCGCGCTTCTGGGTTCGACCGGTACGGGTAAATCGACCAGCGCCGCGCTGATCCTGCACCGTATCTGCGAAGCAGCGCCCGAAGGTCACATCGTGATGATCGACCCGCACGGCGAATATAACGCGGCCTTCCGCGGCTATGGCGAATTGTTCGACGTCTCGAACCTTCGCATGCCCTATTGGCTGATGAATTTCGAGGAGCATTGCGAGGTCTTCATCACCTCGGAAGGTTCGGACCGCATGGCCGACATGGACATCCTGTCGCGATGCCTTTTGAAAGCGCGCGGCAAGAACAAGATGTCGGGCGGGATGAGCAAGCTCACCGTGGATTCGCCGATCCCGTATCTGCTGTCCGACCTGACCAATGCCATCCAGGAAGACATGGGCAAGCTCGACAAGGCGACCAATACCGCGCCTTACCTGCGCGTGAAGGGCAAGATCGAGGAGATCAAGGCCGACCCGCGCTACCAGTTCATGTTCTCCGGCATGCTGGTCGCCGACACCATGGCCGATGTGATCGGCCGCATCTTCCGCATGCCGACCAATGGCAAGCCGATCTCGATCATCGACGTGTCGGGCGTGCCTTCGGAAATCACCAGCACGGTGGTCGCCATGCTCAGCCGCATGGTCTTCGACTTCGCGATCTGGAGCCGCGATGAAGAAACGCGCCCGATCCTGCTGGTCTGCGAAGAAGCGCACCGTTACGTGCCGAACGAGCGCAATTCGGATGGCAACTCGGTCGGCAAGATCCTGTCGCGTATCGCCAAGGAAGGCCGTAAATACGGTATCTCCTTGGGCCTTATCACGCAGCGACCGTCCGACCTTGCCGAAGGCGTGCTGTCACAGTGCGGTACGATCCTGTCCATGCGTCTCAACAACGAACGAGATCAGGACTTCGTGAAGGCCGCCATGCCCGAAGGCGCGCGCGGCTTCCTTGCCTCGATCCCGGCGCTTCGCAATCGCGAATGCATCGTCTGCGGCGAGGGTACGGCGATCCCGATGCGCGTGACCTTCGACGATCTGGAAGAACGCAAGCGCCCGGCATCGGAAGATCCACTGTTCAGCGAGCTGTGGTCGAAGTCCGGCGGCGAGGAAGAAGCCGTCGACCGCACCGTCATGCGCTGGCGCGCCCAGAGCCGGTAACAGCCTTTTCGCACGGCATCAGGGTGACACAAGTGACACGTCCTACAGGGCGTGTCACTTGCCTGTATCCCGCGCAAACGCTGGGCCTGTGGGGGTGTGGGTGACACATTGCCCGCAAAGGGGAAATCTTACGGATGAAAGAGCCGCAGGCGAGGGTTGCGCCTTGTCGGCATTGCTGCGGGATAGCGGCGGTGTAGGACAGTTAAATCGGAATGGCTCAGCCAAAATCGTGCCGGAACGGCATCGCGCCGCTGTGGGAAGCCTATTCGATCCGTACCGGCTCCACTCGCACCGGAATCGAATGCGCATGGCGCCATCGGCGAAGGCAATTCAGCCCGATTGCTTCGCAATTGACGGTAATTCACGAATCCCGGCCCTGACAGCGCGATAAATCGCGGAATCCGCAAATAATTTCATGGTATTGTGCCCGCTCGCATGGATGCGGCGCCAAGACGCTTGGGGACTGAAAACGGGAAGATCATGCAGCTATCTGATTGGCTCGCTGTGTTTACCCGTCCGCTTAAAAAGGAAACTGATCGTGAAGCATTGCACAGTTCTTGTCGGGTTCGCCCTTTGCATGATCGCGCCGGCAACAGCGGCTTTTGCTGCGCCATCGAAGTCGAGCGGCGACTTCGAGGAGACCCATGCTTACTGGAGCAACGGCAAACTCCCCGCGACATTTCATCTTTCCATCACCATTAGCGTCGACGGCGACTTGATGACGTACCGCGGAGTCAACAGCACCGATCCTGAGCATCCCCATATTGCCGAATGGTCGGGCAAGCTGGACGGGCAGCTATACCCATTCGATGGTGGCTATTTCGATCACATGAAGCTGCTGGAAGTCAGCCCGAACGAATATCTGATCGAGAAATACCGCGATGGCGCGCTCGTTGTCGGAGAGTTCTGGAACTACCTGCCGGAAGCGGACAAGTGGGTGCGGCATGGCGTGGTCGCCCGCGCGGCGGCCGACGGCTCCTCGAAAGCCTATATCGAAGAATTCTCGCGTGTGAAATGAACGCAAAGCAGGGCGTGTGAGGGTAGCGAGATTACCCTTTTTGAGATTTGACCGCCGGGCGGTAATCATTTTCACCACCGGCCGCCGCCGCACTCCTTGCGAGCCCCGCAACCCGTCCCACTTTCGCGCGTTGCACCAATATGAAAACCGAAATCCGCTCCAACTGGTCGCACGCCATCCTCGTCTGCAAGAAATGCAGCCGGAAGCTCGCGAAGCGTGGGGATGGGTTTGGCGACAGCCAGAAACCGCTCGCGAAGGCATTGAAAAAAGAACTGGGCGCTAAGAAGGGGCGCAAGGCGAAGCTGGGCATCATCGAGGTGCCGTGCCTCGACATCTGCCCGAAAAAAGGCGTGGTGCTGGTCGACAGCCGCACGCCGGGGCAGTGGCGGATCGTCATGCCCGATGCCGATATCGGTGAACTGGCGCGGCAATTGCGCGAGGTCGACGAATAGAAAAGGGGCGGCACCCGCAGATGCCGCCCCTCTCTCGTTTCAGCGTTGAAGCGCGCGATCAGTAACGATCGGCGTTCATCACCTTCGTCCATGCGGCGACGAAGTCGTTCACGAACATCGCTTCCGCATCGGCAGAGGCATAGACCTCGGCCACGGCGCGCAGTTCGGAGTTCGAGCCGAAGATCAGGTCGACAGGCGTCGCCGTCCACTTCGCTGCGCCCGTGGCGCGATCCTTGCCGGCATAAAGCCCGCCGTCAGCCTTTTCCCAGACCGTGTCCATGGTGAGCAGGTTGGTGAAGAACGCATTGTCGAGCGCGCCCGGAGTCTGCGTGAACACGCCATGCTTCGCGCCGCCGGTATTGGCGTCCAGCACGCGCATGCCGCCGACCAGAACGGTCATTTCCGGAACGGTCAGACCCAGCATGTCGGCCTTGTCGACCATGGCCTCGGCCGGGGAAACCTCTGCCGCCGCGGTGTAATAGTTGCGGAAGGCATCGGCCTTGGGTTCGAGATAGGCGAAGGATTCGACATCGGTCTGGTCCTGCGTCGCATCCACGCGGCCCGGGGTGAAGGGCACGGAAATTTCGTGCCCTGCCTTGGCGGCGGCAGCCTCGATCCCGGCATTGCCGGCAAGCACGATCAGGTCGGCCATCGAGATGTCGATGCCCTTCTTCGCCGCGCTGGCCTGCACCTTGGTCAGGGCGCTCAGCACCTTGTCCAGTTCGGCCGGATTGTTGACGGCCCAATCGCTCTGCGGGTCAAGCCGCAGGCGCGCGCCGTTTGCGCCGCCGCGCATGTCGGTATCGCGGAAGGTCGAGGCCGATGCCCATGCCGTGCGCACCAGCGCCGAAGTCGAAAGGCCCGACGACAGGACCGCCTGCTTCAGCGCCGCCTGCTCTTCCGCGGTGACCGCGTCGATCGTGGCCTGCGGCAGCGGGTCCTGCCAGGTGAAGCTGACCTTGGGCGCGTCGGGGCCGAGATAACGGACTTCGGGGCCAAGATCGCGGTGCGTCAGCTTGAACCATGCGCGGGCGAAGGCCTGCGCAAACAGGGTCGGATCGTCCTGCCAGCGTTCGAGCACGGCGCGGAAGCCCGGATCGCGCTTAAGCGCGATGTCGGTGGTGAACATGATCGGCGCGTGGAACTTGCCCTCGATATGCGCGTCGGGGACCATGTTGGCCGCAGCCGGATCGGTCGGGATCCACTGCGTCGCGCCTGCCGGGCTCTTCGTCATCTTCCATTCAAAGCCGAGGAGGTTGTCGATATACTGGGTGGTAAAGCGGGTGGGTGCCGCCGACCATGCGCCTTCAAGGCCGGAAGTCAGCGTGTCCTCGCTATGGCCCTTGCCGCACTTGTTCGCCCAGCCAAGACCCTGCTGTTCAAGGCCCGCGGCGGTCGGTTCGGCGCCAAGGCACTCTTCCGGCTTCTTCGCGCCATGCGCCTTGCCGAAAGTGTGGCCGCCCGCGATGAGGGCCAGCGTTTCTTCGTCATCCATGGCCATGTTGCCAAACGCGGTGCGGATCGCCGCTGCCGAAGAGATAGGGTCATGGTTTCCGCCCGGACCTTCGGGATTCACATAGATCAGGCCCATGGTCGTGGCTGCCAGCGAACGCTTCAGCGAACCATCGGGGTTCGAACGGTTATGGCCCATCATCTCGGCCTCAGGCCCCCAATAGACGACATCGGGCTGCCATGCATCGACGCGGCCACCGGCAAAACCGATGGTCTTGAAGCCCATGTCCTCCAGCGCGACATTGCCGGTGAGGACCATGAGGTCGCCCCACGACAGCTTGCGCCCGTATTTCTGCTTGATCGGCCAGACGAGGCGGCGCGCCTTGTCGAGGCTGACATTGTCGGGCCAGCTGTTGAGCGGGTCGAAACGCTGTTCGCCGCCATCGCTGCCGCCGCGCCCGTCACCGACGCGATAGGTGCCCGCGCTGTGCCATGCCATGCGGATGAAGAAGGGGCCGTAATGGCCATAGTCGGCCGGCCACCACGGCTGCGAGGTGGTGAGCACCTTGCGGATGTCTTCCTTGACCGCGTCCATGTCGAGCGAGGCGAATTCCTCGGCATAGTCATAGTCAGGGCCATAGGGGTTGGCCTTGGTCGCCTCGTGCTGGCGCAGCGCGGTGAGGTCGAGGCGCATCGGCCACCAGTCCTCGTTGGTCATGCCGCCGGGCACGGTGGGAACGGGTGCGTCAGCCTCTTCGGCGATCACCTCGTTCTCGACCTGCGCGAGGGCAGGGGCGCTCACAGCGCTCAGCGCGCTGGCGAAGAGAATTGCGCGAAAGGCGCTTTTCGATATGGATTTCACAGTTTGACTCCCGGTTTTGTTGCGTGGCGTCGCAACTTGACCGGCTTAGTCATGGAATGTGTAATCGGGAAAGCGAGGGATCTTGCTTTCTGTGATCGGCTATATCGATGAAACCTGTGAAGGCGTCAAACGCCGCGCAGATCGCCATAGATATGGATATGCAGCCGGTCGGTAACGCGCAGCCCGTATTTCTGCGCGATCGGTGCCAGCCAGTGCATGCGATGCCGCAGCGTCTGCGAATCGGTCCCCTCGGGCATCAGCTGCACGCGCGCGGCGGGGATGCCATATTCGCGTTTCAGCACCAGTACGTCGTTCACGTCCTCGGGTTTGGCGATCACGAATTTGAAGAAGGCGCGCGGGTCGTTGGCGTAATATTGCAGCCGTTCGGGCACCAGCGCGAGGCTGGCCGGATTGCCGCTGTGCTGCAGTTTGGGCGACACGTTATATTGGTCAATCAGCGTGTCGAGGCTGCGCGGCGCCTCCACCGTGCCATTGGTTTCCACCTCGATATGCAGGCGCGGCTGGACACTGCGCACGAGATTGAGCGTTTTCACCAGCGCGGCGGCCTGCAGCAGCGGCTCGCCCCCTGTCACCACCAGCCGGTCGGGCACGAGCGCGAGGATCGCCTGCGCGGCCTCGCGCTCGTCCATCGCGATCTGGTTCGCCTTCCTCGCATAGCTCTCACCACCGCGATGCGGGCGCTCGTCACCGGTGAAGCGCCAAGTATAGGCGGTGTCGCACCAGTGGCAGGCGAGATTGCAGCGCGACAGGCGCACAAACACGCTGGGCCGCCCGGTCGACGGCCCTTCGCCCTGCAGCGAGGCAAAGATCTCCGGCTCCCCCGGTTCCGTGGTGGCAAGGACGATGGGCAAGCGTTTACCCCAGCCGCGCCAATGCGGCGGTCAGGCGCTCGACCTCTGCCGTGTGATGCGCGTGGTCGGCGCGGGCCTTCTCCACCGCTTCGGGCTTGGCGCGCTCGACGAAATTTGCGTTCGAAAGGCGGCCTTCCAACGATTTCGCTTCCTTCGCCGATGCGGCCAGCGCCTTTTCCAGACGGGCCTTCTCGGCGTCGATGTCGATCAGACCTTCCAGCGGCACCACGAACACGTCCTCGCCCGCCGTCACCTGCATGGCGGCACCCTTGGGCGCTTCGGCGAACTCTACCGAGGACAGGCGCGCCATGCGTTCGATCGCGGCGGGGTTGGCGGCGATGGCGTCCTTTGCCGTCGCGCTCGGCTGGGCGAGGAAGGCATCGAGCTTTGCACCTGGCGCAAGGCCCAGCTCGTTCTTCGCCCCGCGCAGCGCGGTGGTGAGCGCGATCAGCCAGTCGACCTCGGCCTTGGCGGCGGCATCGACCGATGCCTCCGGCGCGGGCCATTTCGCGGTGATCAGCGGATAGTCTGCCCGGTCGCCCAGCTTCGACCACAGCTCTTCGGTGACGAAGGGCATGAAGGGGTGCAGCATGACGAGGATCTGGTCGAGCACCCAGCCGGCGACCAGCTTCGTTTCCTCATCGATCTGACCCTTGATCAGCTCCAGATACCAGTCGCAGAAATTCGCCCAGACGAAGTGATAGACCGTGTTCGCCGCCGCATCGAAACGCAGCGCCGCCATCGCCTCGTCCAGCGCCTTCACCGTCGCGACGGTTTCGCCGATAATCCAGCGGTTTACCGCACTGGTAGCAGCAGGCGCGGCGATCTGCGTCGATGCGGCGATGCCGTTCGTTTCGCAGAAGCGGGCCGCGTTCCAAAGCTTGGTCGCGAAATTGCGGTAACCCTCGACGCGCTTTTCATCCATCTTCACGTCGCGGCCCTGGCTCTCCATGCTCGCCATGAAGAAGCGCAGCGCATCGGCGCCATACTGGTCGATGAGCCCGAGGGGATCGACGACATTGCCCTTGGACTTCGACATTTTCGCGCCATCGGCGGCGCGGACGAGGCCGTGGAGATACAGGCGCGGCCAAGGCACTTCCTTCATGAAATGCAGGCCCTGCATCATCATGCGCGCATCCCAGAAGAAGAGGATGTCGAACCCGCTGACCAGCAGCGAGTTCGGATAATGCTTCTTCAAAAGCTCCGTATCGTCGGGCCAGCCCAGCGTGGCGAAGGGCCACAATGCGGAGGAGAACCACGTGTCGAGAACGTCGCTATCGCGCGTCAGCGTCACGCCTTCGCCAGCGAGCGCCTGCGCCTCCTCCTCGGTCTCGGCCACATAGGGCTTGCCGTTCTCGTCATACCATGCCGGGATCTGGTGACCCCACCACAGCTGGCGCGACACGCACCATGGCTGGATGTTCTCCATCCAGTTGAAGAAGGTCTTTTCCCACGATTTCGGCACGATCTCGATGCGGCCATCCTTGACCGCGGCGATGGGTTCGGCGGCCAAAGTCGCGGCATCGACATACCACTGGTCGGTCAGCCACGGTTCGATCACCACGCCGCCGCGATCGCCATAGGGCGTCTGGATCGTGCGCGGCTCGGCATCGTGTTCGGTTTCGTTGCCTTCCTTGTCCGTGGTGACATGCGGGATCAGGCAGCCCGCCTCCTTCAGGCGCTCCACCACAAGCGCGCGCGCGTCGAAACGGTCGAGGCCGAGGAATTCGTCCGGCACCAGCCCATCGGCGGTCTGCACAACAGCGGCATTGCCGTCGAGCATGTTGAGCATGTCGGCGGCGGCGAAACCGGCGCGCTTGCCCACCTCGAAATCGTTGAAGTCATGGCCCGGAGTGATCTTCACCGCGCCCGAACCCAGTTCCGGATCGGCATGTTCGTCGGTGACGATCCGGATACGGCGGCCGGTGATGGGGAGCACGATTTCCTTCCCGACGACGCTGGCATAGCGCTCATCACTCGGGTGCACGGCGACGGCCATGTCGGCGAGCATCGTTTCGGGCCGCGTGGTCGCGACCTCGATGTAATCCTGCCCGTTCGACAGCGTCACGCCATCGGCCAGCGGGTATTTGAAATGCCAGAAACTGCCCTTGATCTCGCGGTTCTCGACCTCAAGGTCGGAGATCGCGGTCTTGAGCGCAGGGTCCCAGTTCACCAGCCGCTTGTCGCGATAGATCAGGCCCTGGTTGAACAGGTCGACAAAGACCTTGAGCACGGCCTTCGAAAAATGCTCGTCCATCGTGAACTGTTCGCGTGACCAGTCCATCGAGCAGCCAAGGCGGCGCAGCTGGCGAGTGATCGTGCCGCCCGACTCTTCCTTCCATTCCCAGACATTAGCGATGAATTCATCGCGCGTCATGTCGGTGCGCTTCACGCCCTGCGAATTCAGGTTCCGCTCCACCACCATCTGCGTCGCGATGCCGGCATGGTCGGTGCCGACGACCCACAGCGCATCCTTGCCGCGCAGCCGTTCGTAACGGATCACGATATCCTGCAGCGTATTGTCCAGCGCGTGGCCGATGTGGAGCGAACCCGTCACGTTCGGCGGCGGGTTCACGATGGTGAACGGCTCCGCGCCCGGACGCGCGGGGTGGAACAGGCCTTCGTTTTCCCAATGCGCGTACCAGCGCGCCTCCATTTCGGCGGGGTCGAAGGTCTTGGGCAGGGAATTGGTCATGGTGTCGGTGTCGCTCATGTCGGGCGCTTTGCCAGCGGTTACGGGCGCGGGCAAGCACCTGTGAACGCCCTTTGCGCCAGAGCATCGCGAGAAACCCTTACCCAAAGATGAGCGACACGCTTGTGACTGGCCGATTTTTCGACCATGAGGCCAATCATGCGCGAATGGGCGGATTTCGAGACACGCGAGGGCGATGGGGGCACGGTGCTTGCGGTCACGGGACCGCTGACCGTCTCGTCTATCGGTCCTCTGGACTATCGCCTGCGCGAACTCGATTCGCTGGAAGCCATCGATATCTCGGGGGTTTCGGCCATCGACACGGTCGGCGCATGGTCGATCTGGCGCGCCGCGACCGACCTTGATGCAAAGATCACGGGCGCGAGCGAAAAGGCCGAGAGGCTGATCGACGCGGTGAAGGCCGCCGAAAGCAGCGCCTCGATCCATCCCGAAAGGCTGGGCCTGTTCGAACGCGTCGCCGAATCGATGGGCGAAATCGTGGTCGAATGGGGCCGCGGCGTTCTGGGCATCATCTCGTTCCTGGGCGGCACGATCCTTGCCATGGGATCGGTCATCCGCCACCCCCGCCGTTTCCCGCTGGTGCCGATCGTGCGCCAGTTCGAACTGGTCGGCGTGTCGGCGCTGGGCATCATCGGGTTGATGAGCTTCCTGATCGGTATCGTCATCGCGCAGCAGGGCGCGGTGCAATTGGCGCAGTTCGGGGCGGAGATCTATACGATCAACCTGACGGGCCGCCTCGCTTTCCGCGAGCTGGGCGTGCTGATGACCGCGATCATGGTCGCGGGCCGTTCAGGCAGCGCCTTTGCCGCGCAGATCGGCACGATGAAACTGACCGAGGAAGTGGACGCGATGCGCACCATCGGCGTTTCCCCGATGGAACGGCTGGTATTGCCGCGCATTCTGTCGGCGGTCTTCATGATGATCCCGCTGTGCTTCTTCTCTTCGGTCGTCGCGATCATTGGCGGCGCCTTCATCGCCAATTTCGCATTGGACATTCCGTTCTGGACCTTCCTCCAGCGCATCCGCGAAGTCGTGCCCATCACCGATGTGTGGGTCGGCCTCGTCAAGGCGCCGGTCTTCGGCCTGATCGTGGCGTTGTCGGGCTGCTATCAAGGCATGCAGGTTTCCGGAAACGCAGAGGATGTAGGCAAGCGCACGACCATGGCGGTGGTGCAGGCGATCTTCATGGTGATCGTGCTGGATGCGTTTTTCGCGGTGTTCTTTACCGAGGTGGGCTGGGCGTAATGGGCAGCAAGCGCGCAAACAAGCTGATCGCCCGCGCCATAAACGAGGCGCAACCGGTTCCGCCCGAATTCGATGGCGAATATCCCATCGTGGTCGAAGGCATCACCAATGCCTTTGGCGAGCAGACCGTGCACGAGGATCTCTCGCTCAAGGTCAAGCGGGGCGAGATCCTTGGCGTGGTGGGCGGATCGGGCACGGGCAAATCGGTGCTGATGCGATCCATCATCGGGCTGCAGCATCCGCAGTCGGGCCGGATCGAGGTGATGGGACACGACATCACCGATCACGACAGTGACGATGATGCCGACATCCGCTCGCGTTGGGGCGTATTGTTCCAGGGGGGCGCGCTGTTCTCCACGCTCACCGTGGCGGAAAATGTCGAGGTTCCCCTCAAGCAGTTCTATCCTGAGATTTCGGACGAGCTGCGGCACGAGATTTCGCGCTACAAGGTGCGCCTGTCCGGCCTGCCGGAAGAAGCGACGAGCAAATATCCGTCCGAACTGTCGGGCGGCATGAAAAAGCGCGCAGGCCTTGCCCGCGCTCTGGCGCTCGATCCCGAACTGGTGTTTCTGGACGAGCCGACCGCGGGTCTCGACCCGATCGGCGCGGCAGCGTTCGACAATCTGACGCGCGAACTGGCAGACACGCTGGGGCTGACCGTGTTCCTGATCACCCATGATCTCGACACGCTTTACGCGATCTGCGACCGGGTGGCGGTGCTGGCCGATAAAAAGGTGATTGCGGTCGGGACGATCCCCGAACTGCTGGCGCTGGATCACCCGTGGATCCAGGAATATTTCAACGGCCCGCGCGGCCGCTCCGCCGAAGCGACGCATCAAAGCGGCGAACGCGGCAAGCGGCACGACAAGCCGGATGAAGAAATCGACGGCGACCTGACCGGCGGCGTTGGCGCGTATAGCGCCGATGCGGCGCGGGTCTGGGGCGCGGATGGCGATCAGGGCGTTGCCGATGCCAGAGACGGCGATAATGACGGCGAAGACGATGCCATGGACAATGAAGGGCCCCGCGGGGCATAGGGGACAGCTGTAAGCATGGAAACTCGGGCAAACCATATATGGGTCGGGGCTGTCACCCTGTTGCTCCTTGCGCTGGGCGCGGCCTTCGTCATCTGGCTCGCCCGGCTGAACGAGGGAAGCCAGGACCAGTACGACATCTTCTTCAAGCAGTCGGTCAGCGGTCTCGCCCGCGGGTCGGAGGTTGCCTATTCGGGCGTCCCCGTCGGGCAGGTGACGACGATCGAACTCTGGAAGAAGGACCCCGAGTTCGTGCGCGTGCGCATCAAGATCGATGAAGACGTGCCCGTGCTTCAGGGCACCACCGCCAGCATCCAGGGCAGCTTTACCGGCGTTTCGACGATCCAGATGGAGGGCGCCGTGCGCGGCGCTCCGCCGATTACGGAGAAGGGGCCCGAAGGCGTGCCCGTCATCCCGACGAAGAAGAGCGGGCT
The DNA here is from genome assembly GCF_001661965.1 of Croceicoccus mobilis. Lineage (GTDB taxonomy): Bacteria > Pseudomonadota > Alphaproteobacteria > Sphingomonadales > Sphingomonadaceae > Croceicoccus > Croceicoccus mobilis. The sequence goes on along the minus strand of NZ_LYWZ01000022.1, from coordinate 249,947 downwards.
TGGCGAACTGCTCACCAACGCGCCGCTCTTGATGGAACGGCTGGCGACGCTGACCGAGCGCATGACCATGGTGCTGTCGGACAAGAACCAGGAATCGATCGAGGGCATCCTCGAGAATACCAATCGCATGACGCGCAACCTGGCCGAGGCCAGCCCGCGCATTGACCAGACCATGGCCGAATTGCAGGCGACCTTGCGGCAGGCGAACAACACGCTGGCCGAGTTCGAGAAGGTGGCGGCATCGACCAACAGCCTGATCGACGGCGAGGGGCGTCCGCTGGCCGACCAGCTGCGCGAAACGCTGCAGAGCGCGGAGAACGCGATGAACACGCTGGAGGCGACGATGAACGATGTCCGCCCGGCAGCGCAGCAGTTCTCCGAAACGACCCTGCCCGAGACCGAGGCCGCCATTCGTGACTTGCGTTCCACCACGCGGGCCCTGCGCGGCATTACCGAAAAGCTGAACGACCAGGGCGCAGGCGGATTGATCGGGGGCGAGAAGCTGCCCGATTACCAGCCGTGATCATGGCCATGCTGATGAGCGAGATGACGAGAATGAACCGTTCGTGGAAACTGGCCGCCATCGCGGCCCCGGCACTGGCCCTTACCGCGCTTTCGGGCTGCGTCAGCATCGGTGGCGGCGGGGAACAGCCCGACCAGCTGATCGACTTGACCCCGCGCGCCGTGGCACCGGCGGGCGCGAGCGAAAGCGGGCAGGTGGACGAGGCGGTCTTCGTCTTCGAGCCCGAGGTTCAGAACCGTTTGGACAACAAGCGCGTGCCGGTACAGATCGACGACAGCTCGGTCGCCTATCTACAAGGCGCGACCTATGTCGATCGCCCCGCGCGGCTGTTCCAGCACCTGCTGGCTGAAACGCTGCGGGCCAAGGGCGGCATGCTGGTGGTCGAAGGTGTCGATCCTGGCCTTCCCAATCGCACGCGGCTTTATGGGCAGCTGGTCGACATGGGCTATAACGCACGCTCCTCCAGCGTGATCGTCACCTATGACGCGGTGCAGATAGCGCCCGATGGCACGGTACGTTCGCAGCGTTTCTCCCACACGGTCGACGGGTTGACGCCCGATGTCATCTCCGTCGCACCTGCGCTGAACGAGGCGGCAAATGCCGTCGCGCTCGACGTCGCGAACTGGTTCGATCCGGGCAAATAATCAGCCCCTCGCGGGGCTGCTCGTTCAACCGCGTGCGGCCAGCGCGAAATCGCGCGCCAGCCTGAAGCCGGCCTCTCGCGAGCCACGGCGGGCCAGCGCATCGCCGTCCCAGCCCCATTGCTGCGCCTGCCAGTCCTCTTCCAGATTTGCGGCAGCGAACAATGCCTCCACATCCGCGTCCGGCGACAATGCCGCCAGCCCCGCGATCAGCGAGGCGGCAAGGCTGGCAAGGTTCTGGAGCGCGGCCAGCGTAAAGGCGTCCATCGCCTCAAGCTCGGCGTGCATCGCGGCCATGGTCTCTGGTGGATGGGCGGAAAACACGATGCCCGCCGCGCGTGAAAACCGGCAGCCAAGGCGCGCTTCGGCATCGCATACCAGCGGCTCCCACGCCTCATCCTGCCGTTCGCGCAGCGCATCGCCATCATCGGCGCGATAGCACAGCGTGTCGGTTTCGGCATAAGGCAGGATGCTGGCGATCACGGCTGCCGGGTCCTTGGCCACGCGGTCGATGGCGTAGTCGGTCATGTCGCGCATGGGGAAGGTCTGGGGATCGATCTTGTCCCCTTGCGCATCCCATTCCGCTGCCAGCATGTCCGCCAGCGCGCGGGACGGCACGATCTGCTGCGCGCCGCCTTGCGTCTTGAGCGGCCTGCCATCGAGCATGACCTGCCAGCCGTCCGCATCTTCGCGGACGGTCACTTCGCGGTAGAAACGCTTCACTTATCCTGGTCCTCGAAATTCCGGTGCCCATGCTCGCGGCGCTGGTCGATGCGGCGCGAACTCCACACCCGCGACAGCAGGGTCGGCACCAGCAGCGCATCGGTCAGCCCTGCGACCAGCATGACATAGGCTATCCATCTCGGCACGCCATCGGGCCAAGGAGCGGACCCCTGCAGCACCAGCAGCGCATAGACGACGACCGCAACGCCCGCCATGCGCAGCAGTTGGATGGTGAAGAACCGGCTGGCGGCGGGATCGTTCATGGCTGGTCGCCTTCGATCATCTTGCGCAGATCGTTCATCGTTTCGGCAACGCCGACAGCGCCTGTGGCCAGCAGTTCCTCACCGCCGTGATAGCCCCAGTCGACGCCCAATGCGCGCACGCCGGCAGCGCCTGCCATCATCATGTCGAAACTGGTGTCACCGATCATCACTGCGTCGCCCGCCTGCAAACCCGTATCCCACAGCACGGTATTGATCATCGCGGGATCGGGCTTCGACGGGTGATCGTCAGCGGTCTGCAGGCTGCAGAACAAATGCTTGATCCCATGCGTTTCAAGGCAGTGGCGCAGCCCGCGCTTCGACTTGCCGGTGGCGACAGCCAGTTGCCAGCCGCTTTCATGCAGGTCGATCAGCAATTCGCGCATACCGTCGAACAAGGGCTCATCAATCAGTCCGGCGCGGCGGTGTTCGCGAAAGGCTATACGATAGCGTTCGGCCAGCATTTCCTGTTCGGCAGCGGTGCTGCCGGGCAGCAACATGGCCATCGCCTGCGGCAGTGACAGCCCGACCGCACGGCGGATCAGCGAGCGGGACGGCGCCTCGAGGTCGGAGGCGGCAAATGCCTCTTCCATCGCGATGCACACATTGGCCTGGCCATCGACCAGCGTGCCGTCGCAATCGAAGATGGCAACCCGGCTCATTTCTTCGCGCCCTTTGGCGGACCCTTCCGGAACGAGCCCTTGCCCTTGGTCGGACCTTTCTTCACCGGCCTGGCCGACCGGTCGTTCTTGCCGGGCTTTCCGGGCTTCGTGGTCCCGAATTTCGCGGCCTTCCCGCCCGAGACAACCCGCGTTTTCCGCTCGCCGCGGCGTTCCTTGCGGATCTCCTTGGCATGGCGGCGCGCGGCAATCTTCTTGTCCTCACGCGTGGGCGGCGGGGGGCCTTCCTCGGGCGAGGCGTCGCTCATGGTCTCGTCGAAACCCAGCTGTTCCATGCTGGCGGCGAAATGTTCGGGCAGCGGAGCGGTCACGTCCAGCGGCACGCCATCGGGGTGATCGATGATCAGGCGGCGCGCATGCAGGTGCATCTTGCGGCTGATTGAGCCGGTCAGGAACGCAGCCTGCCCGCCATATTTGCCATCGCCCACGATCGGGTGCCCGATCGCGGCCATGTGGACGCGCAGCTGGTGGGTGCGCCCCGTCAGCGGCTCCAGCTCGACCCACGCGGCCTTGTTGCCGGCGCGGTCGACGACACGGTATTTCGTCTTGGCGGGCTGGCCATCTTCGAGCGGCATCATCTTTTCGCCGCCCGTGCCCGGCTGCTTCGCCAGCGCGAGGTCGATCGTGCCCGCCGAGATGTCGGGAACGCCCGTCACCAGCGCCCAATATATCTTCTTCGCGCTGCGGCCCGAAAACCGCTTGGAGAAGAACGCCGCGCTGCCCGGTGTCGCCGCCGTCAGCAATACGCCGCTCGTATCCTTGTCGAGCCGGTGGACGAGCTTGGGCTTGGGCGTGCGGGTGTCACCCTCGGGCACGAAAGCGTCGAGCAGCTTGTCGACATGGTGCTTCGTGCCGGTACCGCCCTGCGTCGCCAGCCCCGGCGGCTTGTTCAGCACGATGGCGGCGCGGTCGCGGTGGAGGACCATCGCATCGGCTTCGGCCAGCTCTTCCTCTGTCAAGGGCACGCGGCGGCGTTCGGGGCGTGCGGTCGACATTTCCGCTCCACCCGGCGGCACGCGGATTTCCTGCCCCTTGGTGATGCGGTCTTCGGGCTTGGCCCGCTTGCCGTCCAGCCTGATCTGCCCGGTCCGCGCCCAGCGCGAGATCGTGTTGAACCCGATCTGCGGCAGGTGCCGTTTGAACCAGCGGTCGAGCCGCGCGCCATCGTCATCCGCGCCCACGGTGAAGCGGCGGATATTATTGTCACCAGAATTGCTGCGGTCGTCCGCCATCAGATCATCCCCCGGGCAAGTGTAAGCCCGGCTACCAGCCCCGCAAGCCCCAGCGCGAGCGAGGTGAAAACATAAGTCGCGGCCAGAACCGGCTCGCCCCGTTGCCACAGAAGTACGGCTTCCATCGAAAAGGATGAGAAAGTGGTAAATCCGCCCAGCAGGCCAACCCCCAGGATCAGCCGCCAGTGCTCACCCCCGCCGCCATGATGCGTGTCATAAGACGCGAGCCATGCGATCAGGAGACCCATGGCTGCGCTGCCGATGACATTGGCGGCCATCGTCCCCCACGGAAATGCGCCCGATGCCGCAGGCATCAGCTTCGTGACGAGACGTCCGAGCTGATAGCGCAGGACAGCGCCGGTCCCGCCGCCAATGGCGACGAGTGCGGAAGCGAAAAGGGGGGAAGGGGTGGCCATCTGGCCTGTGCGTGTAGCGGCGGGAACGCAAAGGCGAAAGGGGTGTTTACGCGCTCAGGCGCGCTATCGGGCATTGCACTTGTGGATTTGCGGGTGCGCCCCCATCTGTGCTATGTAGGCAACAGATCGCAGGGGCATGAGGACCGCTTGTCGGGCTTTCATGCTTGCTTTCATATCGGCATGCTGTTAGCGGCACCGCCGGTTTTGGCCGGTCCTTCACACAGATTCGCCTTTGGGCGTCGATTCGCGTGTGGGATGCGGCCCTGTTTTGTTTGATCCGTTTCATCCGGCGGTTGGTGCAGGCAATGTCTGCCCGCACCCGTCATGCAAAGAATTTGAGGTAGCAGGCTTTTATGCAGATCATCGTCCGCGATAACAACGTCGACCAGGCTCTCCGCGCGCTCAAGAAGAAGCTGCAGCGTGAGGGCGTCTATCGCGAGATGAAGCTGCGTCGCCACTACGAAAAGCCCAGCGAAAAGCGCGCCCGTGAAAAGGCTGCTGCCGTGCGCCGCGCTCGCAAGCTTGAGCGTAAGCGCATGGAGCGTGACGGCGTCAAGTAAGACGCCTGGCGTTTGGGCTAGGGGCTATAGAGCCTTGAACCTTATCGCTGCATAAGCCAAAGGGGCGCGACGGTCATTCGACCTCGCGCCCTTTTTGCATTTGATCCGGAAAGCGCAATAATATGGCAGAAATCACCCGCGTCCCGCTCCAGCCGATCGGCAAGGGCATTCTTTCCAAGCTGTGGATCGGCGTCGTCATCGCCGTTCTGCTGGCCGCAGGCGCTGCCTATGCCTCGCGCTATCACGGGCTTGAGGTCACGACGCTTTCGGAAGGCACCGGCGGATCGCCTACGCTGGATGACGTGGTCAACGTCAATTACACCGGCAAGCTGCCCGATGGCACCGTGTTCGACCAGGGTGAAGGCGCTGTATTCCCGGTAAAGGGCGTGGTCCCCGGCTTCCGCGATGCGCTGCTCCAGATGAAGAAGGGCGGCCGATACGAGGTCTACATCCCTTCCGATCAGGCCTATGGCGCAGAGGGCGCCGGTAACGGCGCGATCCCGCCCAATGCCGACCTGACGTTCGAGGTCGAGTTGCTCGATTTCCGTTCCGAAGCCGAACTGCGCGCGATCCAGCAGCAGATGCAGGCGATGGGCCTTGGCGGCATGGGTGGCCCTGGCGGTCCCGGTGGCGCACCGCAGGGCGCGCAGTAACGCAAAATTTTTGGCGGGTGCACGCACGCACCCGCTTGGCATCGGGCGCAGGGGCGGCTAATCGCCCCTGCCATGTCTGTCGATAAAGCAACGGTCGAAAAGATCGCCTCACTCGCTCGCATCGCCCTGCGCGATGGAGAGGCCGAGGCGCTCGTTCCTGAACTGAACCAGATCCTTGGCTGGGTCGAGCAATTGGGCGAGGTCGATGTCACCGGCGTCGAGCCGATGACCGCTGTCATCCCCAATACGCTGCGCCTGCGCGACGATGTCGTCGATGCCGACCCGCTGACCGGCGGCGGCAAGCGCGACGAAGTGCTGGCCAATGCCCCCGCCGCCGAACATGGCTTCTTCGGCGTGCCCAAGGTGATCGAATAATGACCAATCTGACTGAACTGGGCGTCGCGGCGATCCGCGACGGTGTCGCCGCTGGCGACTTCACCGCTGTCGAGGTGGCAGAGGCGTTCAACGCCAATGTCGCGGCGGCCTCTGCCCTTAACGCCTTTATCGTGGCGACGCCGGAAGCGGCGGTCGACGCGGCCAAGGCGGTGGATGCGAAGCGCGCAGCCGGACAGCCTTTGGGCAAGATGGGCGGCGTGCCGATCGGCATGAAGGACCTGTTCGCCACCACTGGCGTGCAGACGACGGCTGCCAGCCACATGCTGGAAGGCTTCAAGCCGCAGTACGAATCGACCGTCTCCCAGAAATTGTGGGATGCGGGCGCGGGCATGTTGGGCAAGCTCAACCTCGACCAGTTCGCGATGGGTTCGTCGAACGAGACCAGCTTTTTCGGCAATGTCATCAGCCCGTGGCGGCGCAAGGATGGCGGCAATGCGGCTCTCGCCCCCGGCGGTTCGTCGGGCGGCTCGTCCGCCGCGATCTCCGCGCGCCTGTGCCCGGCGGCGACCGGCACTGACACTGGCGGCTCCATCCGCCAGCCTGCGGCCTTCACCGGCATCACCGGCATCAAGCCGACCTATGGCCGCTGCTCGCGCTGGGGCGTGGTGGCGTTTGCCTCGTCGCTGGATCAGGCGGGCCCGATGGCGCGCGATACGCGTGACTGCGCCATCATGCTTGAGGCGATGGCGGGTTTCGATCCGAAGGATTCGACTTCGCTGGACATGCCGGTCCCCGAATGGGAAGCGGGCCTCAATCCCGACATGAAGGGCAAGAAGATCGGCATCCCGCGCGAATATCGCATGGACGGGATGGACGAGGATGTCGCGAAAAGCTGGGACGACGGCATCGCGTGGATGAAGGCGGCGGGCGCCGAGATCGTCGATATCTCGCTGCCCCACACCAAATATGCGCTGCCCGCCTATTACATCATCGCCCCGGCAGAGGCATCGTCCAACCTCGCGCGCTATGACGGCGTGCGTTACGGCCTGCGCGACCTGCCTGAAGGCGCTGGCCTGCAGGACATGTACGCCGCCACCCGCGCCGAGGGTTTCGGGGCCGAGGTCAAGCGCCGCATCATGATCGGCACCTATGTGCTGTCGGCCGGATTCTATGACGCTTATTACAATCAGGCGCAGAAAATCCGCACGCTGATCGCGCAGGATTTCGCCAAGGCTTTCGAGCAGTGCGACGTGATCCTTGCGCCGACCTGCCCCACTGCGGCCTTCGCGCTGGGTGAGAAGATGAGCGATCCGCTGGCGATGTATCTGAACGATGTTTTCGCCGTGCCCGCTTCGCTGGCGGGCCTGCCCGCGATGAGCGTTCCGGCTGGCGTGAACCGTGAAGGCCTGCCGCTTGGCCTGCAGATCATCGGCAAGGCTTTCGACGAGCAGGGCGTGCTGAACGCCGGCCTCGCCATCGAAAATGCGGCGGGCTTTACCGCGACGCCGGAGAAATGGTGGTGAATGCCTTTGGCTGGGCGGCACTTGGACTGATTCTGTTCGGAATGGTGATTCCGTTCTGGATGATGAGCTACGTTACGACGAAAATTGCAGTTCGTTGGTCGGTTGACGGTGCGGATGAATCCCGGATCATGCGATACAACGAGGTCATGGACTACCTCCACTCGACATTGAATAGGCCAAAGACCGATAGTCAATGTGGCGCCTCACTTGTCGCCAGCATCCGGGAGCTGAAAAATTTTCCCGAGCATAGGGACCTCAGCGTCATGTATCTCGAAGAGATCAACATTACCGGCACGGGCAAATTTAATGACTTGGCCAAGCTGGAAATCAAGAAAGTCGAATCGCATCTGTTGGGTCAGAATGATGTCTGAGGATTGTCGCTGCCATATGGGGGAGCGTTGGAATTGACCGTCTCGGCCGAATACACGCTCGCCATGGCGGCGCTGAATGCCTCGTTGCAGTCGATCCGCATGATGGCCAGCACCGGCCTCGTCTCGCCATACGATGTCGATGTGTCGCTGGAAGGCGTGGCGCGGACGCTGGAGCATTTGCCCGAAGAGCTGACTGTGAAGATCATGCCGATTTTCGACAAGCAATTCGCCGCGATCAAGCGTGCCGCCGAACTGAATTGGGAAGAAGAATGAGCACCTATCGTATCCAGGGCGCCACGGGCGAATGGGAAGTCGTGATCGGCCTTGAAGTCCATGCGCAGGTCACGTCGAAGGCCAAGCTGTTTTCGGGCGCCGCCACCGCTTTCGGCGCGGAACCCAATACGCAGGTCAGCCTTGTCGATGCCGCGATGCCGGGCATGCTGCCCGTGCCCAATCGCGAGTGCATCCGTCAGGCGGTGCGCACCGGCATGGCGATCGACGCGCAGATCAACAAGTGGAGCCGGTTCGACCGCAAGAACTATTTCTACGCCGATCTGCCGCAGGGCTACCAGATCAGCCAGCTTTACCACCCGCTGGTGGGCGAGGGGCATCTGGATGTCTCGCCCGATGAAAAGAACCCCGAGGCGACCAAGCGCATCGGTGTGGAGCGCATCCATGTCGAGCAGGACGCGGGCAAGCTGATGCACGACCAGCATCCGACCATGTCCTATGTCGACCTCAACCGCAGCGGCGTCGCGCTGATGGAGATCGTGTCGAAGCCCGACATGCGCTCTCCTGCCGAAGCGGGTGCATACGTGCGCAAGCTGCGTTCGATCCTGCGCTATGTCGGTTCGTGCGACGGCAATATGGAAGAAGGCTCGATGCGGGCCGACGTGAACGTGTCCGTCCGCAAGCCGGGCGATGAATTCGGCACGCGGACCGAGACGAAGAACGTGAACTCGGTTCGCTTCGTCATGCAGGTCATCGAGTATGAGGCAAACCGTCAGGTCGACGTGATCGAATCGGGCGGCACCGTGGATCAGGAAACGCGCCTGTTCGATCCCGACACCGGCACCACGCGGACCATGCGGTCAAAGGAAGACGCGCATGATTATCGCTACTTCCCCGATCCCGACCTGCTGCCGCTGGAGCTGGACGATGCGTTCCTGCACGATTGCCGCGAAAGCCTGCCCGAACTGCCGGACGCGAAGCGCCACCGCTATGAGAACGAGCTGGGCCTGTCCGCCTATAACGCGGGCCAGCTGACCGCCGACGTCGATGTCTATCAGCGATACGAGGCGATCTTGGGCGCGACGGCCGATAAGACGGGTAAGCCCGAAAAAGATGTCGCGACGCAGGTGGCGAACTGGGTGCTGTCCGTGGCTCCGGGCGTGAAGAACGCGACCGAAGACGCGGATGAGGCCAATGACACCACTGTCGCCAATGCCGGCATTATCGCGCTGCAGGCGGCGGGCACTGTCGGCGGCGGTCAGGCCAAGGAGATCTACGAGATCGTCCTGAAAACCGGCCGCGAACCGGACGAGATCGCCGAGACCGAGGGCCTGAAGCAGACCAGCGACACCGGCGCGATCGAGGCCGTGATCGACGAAGTGCTGGCGAACAATGCCGACAAGGTCGAGGAATATCGCGGCGGCAAGGACAAGCTCTTCGGCTTCTTCGTCGGCCAGACGATGAAGGCGATGAAGGGCAAGGGCAATCCCGCCATCGTGAACGAGATCCTGAAGACCAAGCTGGGCTAAGGTCGCCGGAAAAACAGAGAAAAGGGGCGCCGGTCAGATCCGACCGGCGCCCCTTTCTTGTTATTGGGGCCGGAAACCCCGGGCGATCATTCGCCCGAGATGTCCTTTTCCTCGACCGGCAGGCCCAGCTGTTCCAGCTGCGGCTTCACCACATTGGCATCGCCCACGACGACCCAGACAAGGCCGTCGCCAAGATCCTGACCGCGTGCCGCATCGTCCAGCGCCTGTGCCGTCATCGCCTGATAGCGCGGGGCCAGCAGTTCGTAGTAATTGTCGGGACGATCCAGCTCCACGATATTGTAAAGCCCGGCCAGCACGTCGCCGCCGGTCTCGAACGTGCCGGGCAGCGAACGAACCTGCCCGTTGATGGTGCGCTCCAGCTCTTCGCCGGTCACGCCGTTCGGCCCCATGAAGTCGGCAATGTCGCTGCGCATGGCGGCGATGGAATCGCCGGTCCGGTCGCTTTGCACCGGGGCGTAGATCATGAAGGCGATCTGGTTTTCCGGACGCACCAGCAAGCTCTGCACGCCATAGGACCAGCCCTTCGTTTCACGCAGGTCCATGTTGAGGCGCGACAGGAAATTGCCGCCCATCACGTCATTGGCCGAAGCCAGATTGACGAGATCGTCGCGGCCCGTCTTGTCGAGCACCTTGCCGGCAATGATCATCGACTGCGGCGAACCGGGACGGTCGATAAGGATTACGCGCGGTTCGGGGCTGGGGATCGCAACGTCGAAATTCTTCTGCGGGGCGGGCATCGCCGGGCGCTTCCAATTGCCGAAGGTTTCGTTCGCCAGTTCGACCACCTGATCGAGCGTGGTGTCCCCTACGACATACAGGCGCGCCGTGTCGGGACGCAGCCAGGTATCGTGGAAGCCCTTGAGATCGGACGCGGTGAGCTGTGCGACGACATCGGCATTTCCGAGGCCGCTGGGGGCGCGGCCATAGGGATGCTTGTCGCCATAGATCGCGGGGTAGAAGAACCGCTGCGCCACGGCGGAGGGCTGCGTCTTTTCCGCCTGGATCGCGTTCAGCTGTTGCGCGCGCACGCGCTCCAGCTCGGTCGTGTCAAAGGCGGGGTTGCGCACGTAATCGGCAAGGAGTTCGAACGAAGCGCCCAGGTTCGGCTTCAGCGCCGAAAGCGTGAAATTCGTCGAATCCCGGCTCGACCCCGAAGAGATCGAGGCACCGAGCCGTTCCTGTGCGATGGCAAGTTCGGTCGCGTCGAGCGTGGTCGTGCCCGCATCCATCAAATCCAGCATCAGCGCCTGCGTGCCAAGCGCCCCTTCGGGGTCTGCCGCGCCGCCCGCGTCAAAGCTGAGGCGCGCGGTAACCGCTGGCACGCCTTCGCGGCGAACGACATAGATTTCCATGCCATTGTCGAGAACGGCACGCTCGATATCGGGGAAGTCCAGCGGCTGCAGCGTGTCGACCGCCGGGATCTGCGATCGATCGGGAACGACTGCCGCTGCAGCGGCCTGCACCGACGCGGTTATGCCGCTGCCAAGCGGGCCTGCCATATTGTCGGGGTTCCAATAGAACGCCGGCTGCGCGCCCGTCTGCTCGCGACCGGTCACGAAACCGCCGCGGTTTTCGCCGCCTTCGGTGCGTTCACCCGGTTCGACGACCAGTTTGAACACTGGGCGGGAGAGCCAGCGCTTGGCCGCCTGCTGCACTTCCCTGGGCGTGATCGTGGCGATCCGATTGAGGCGCTTTTTGTAAAATTCGGGATCGTCGGAATACAGGAGACCCTGCGCCAGCGTCGGCGCCTTGCCGCCAAAGCCGCCAAGGCTGTCGAGGCCCTTGATCTCGCTCGAGACATAATTGGTCGCGGCGCGCTTCAGTTCGTCGGCGGTGGGACCCTTGGCGATCAGCTTCGCAATCTCGGCGTCGAGCGCGGCTTCCAGTTCGCCCTGCTCCACGCCGGGCTTGAGATCGGCATAAACCTCGAACTGGCCCGCCTGCTGGAACAGCTGCGCGCTGGCCGAAACCTTCACAGCCAGCTGCTTGCCGCGCACCAGTTCGTTGTCGAGCCGCGAGGAGGCGAGGCCGCCCAGAACGCTGCCCGCCATTTCCAGCGCGACCGCATCCTTGTCGTTAAGGCCGGGGATCGCCCATGCGCGATAGATGCGCGTAGTGGCGACCTTGTCGGTGATGGTCTTGGAAATCGGCTTGTCGAGCGTGGGGACAGGCGCCGCGACCGGCTGGACGGCGGGACCTGCCGGGATCTCGCCGAACCAGTGCGCGACCTTTTCCTTGGCCGTGGCGACATCGATGTCGCCTGCCAGCACCAGCACGGCGTTGTTGGGGCCGTAGTGATCCTTGAACCAGCCCTGCACGTCAGCCATCGTCGCGCCCGACAAGTCGTCCATCGAGCCGATCGTATCGTGGTGATAGGGGTGGCCCGAGGGGTAGAGCGTTTCCAGCATCTCGTAATCGACGAGGCCGAAGGGCGCATTGTCACCCTGCCGCTTTTCGTTCTGGACGACACCGATCTGGTTATCGAGATTTTCCTGCGTCACCGCGCCAAGCAAATGGCCCATCCGGTCGCTTTCGAGGAAAAGCGCGACATCCAGCGCGCCCGAGGGGACGGTCTCGAAATAATTGGTGCGGTCGAACCAGGTCGTGCCGTTGAGATCGGTCGCGCCGATCTGCTGCAGCGGCTTGAAGAAATCGCCCTGCGCGTTTTCGGAACCGTTGAACATCAGGTGCTCGAACAGGTGGGCAAAGCCGGTCTTGCCCTCGGGCTCGTTCTTGGACCCGACCCTGTACCAGACCGAAACCGCGACCAGCGGGGCCGAGCGATCCTCGTTCACCAGCACGGTCAGACCATTGTCGAGCTTGAACATCGAATAGGGAATGTCGACGCCCTGCACGAGATCGGCAAGCGGCGCGGCCTTCATGTCGGCGGCGGCAGTCGCGGCGACGCTCGTCCCGGCGCTTTTGGCGATGGCCGCGTGGGGCAGGGCGGAAAGCGAGAGTGCGGAGGCTGCCAGCAGCAGCCGGGTGGAAAGATGCATGACAACTCCAGTCCGGATCGGCGCGATTGGGGGAACACGATTGGGGATCGCGCGCGAAATAATTACCGTTGATACCAAGCTGATAGACGAATGCCAGCCATTGCCCGACATTTGTCGAGCTTTGTCATACACTCGTCGATCAGCATGGGGGATGAACGGCTTGAAAAGCGCGCGGGCCGGACCGAAATTCATATTCGCAGCGGCGTGGCGGTAAAAATCGCCGCGTTGCGGGGGAGGAGGCCTTGTGTTGCATTTAAGCAACACTATCTAGGGTCGGAGCAACACAGGTTCAGGTCAGACAGGCGGGTAATTTCCCATGAATCTCGAAAAATTTACCGATCGCGCCAAGGGTTTCCTGCAGGCAGCGCAAACCGTGGCGATCCGCATGAACCATCAGCGGATCACGCCGACCCATATTCTGAAGGCCCTGCTGGAAGACGGCGAGGGCATGGCCGCAGGCCTCATCCAGCGCGCGGGCGGCAATCCCGGCTACGCGCAGGCGGAGGTCGATGTGGCGCTGGGCAAGATCGCGGCGGTTTCGGGCGGCGGGGCGCAAGCGACGCCGGGGCTCGACAATGATGCCGTGCGGGTTCTGGATCAGGCCGAGCAGCTCGCCACGAAATCGGGCGACAGCTATGTCACCGTCGAACGCCTGCTGCTCGCGCTGACGCTGGCCACCACTACCCCTGCGGGCGAGGCGCTGAAGGCGGGCAATGTCACGCCGCAGGCGCTGGAAGCGGCCATCACCGAGCTGCGCGGCGGCCGCAAGGCCGATACCGCGAGCGCGGAGGAAAGCTATGATGCGCTGGAGAAATATGCCCGCGACCTGACCGCCGCAGCGCGTGACGGCAAGCTGGACCCGGTGATCGGGCGCGACGAGGAAATCCGTCGCACCGTGCAGATCCTTGCCCGCCGGACCAAGAACAATCCCGCTCTCATCGGTGAGCCCGGCGTGGGCAAGACCGCCATCGCCGAAGGGCTGGCGCTGCGTATCGCCAATGGCGACGTTCCCGATTCGCTCAAGGATCGGCGCCTGATGGCGCTCGACATGGGCAGCCTGATCGCGGGCGCGAAATATCGCGGCGAGTTCGAGGAGCGGCTGAAGGCCGTGCTTGACGAGGTGAAGGGCGCCGAGGGCGAGATCATCCTGTTCATCGACGAGATGCACACGCTGATCGGCGCGGGCAAGAGCGAAGGCGCGATGGATGCGGGCAATCTCTTGAAGCCCGCGCTGGCACGCGGCGAATTGCATTGCATCGGCGCGACCACGCTTGATGAGTATCAGAAATACGTCGAGAAAGACCCCGCATTGCAGCGGCGTTTCCAGCCCGTCTTCGTGGGTGAGCCGACGGTCGAGGACACGATCTCGATCCTGCGCGGGCTCAAGGAAAAATACGAACTGCACCACGGGGTGCGCATCACCGATGGCGCGATCGTGTCGGCGGCAACGCTGTCGAACCGCTATATCTCTGACCGTTTCCTGCCCGACAAGGCCATCGACCTGATGGACGAGGCGGCCTCGCGCATTCGCATGGAGGTGGAATCGAAGCCCGAGGAGATCGAGAATCTCGACCGCCGGATCATCCAGCTGAAGATCGAGGAATCCGCCCTGTCGAAGGAAACCGACAGTGCGTCCGCCGACCGTCTGGCGACCTTGCGCGAAGAGCTGGCCAATCTTGAGCAGCAGTCGAGCGAGCTGACCACCCGTTGGCAGAACGAACGCGACAAGATCGCGGCCGAAGGCAAGATCAAGGAAGAGCTGGACGCTGCCCGCATCGAGCTGGAGCAGGCGCAGCGCGCAGGCGATCTCGCCAAGGCGGGCGAGCTTTCATACGGCAAGATTCCGGCGCTGGAAAAACAGCTGGCGGAAGCTTCGGCACAGTCTGAAAACGCGCTGCTGCGCGAGGAAGTGACCGAGGACGACATCGCCGGAGTGGTCAGCCGCTGGACCGGTGTGCCGGTCGACCGGATGATGGAGGGCGAGCGTGAAAAACTCCTCAAGATGGAGGAGGCCATCGGCACCCGCGTCATCGGGCAGGAGCAGGCCGTGGTCGCCGTGTCCAAGGCCGTGCGCCGCGCGCGTGCGGGCCTGCAGGACCCGAACCGTCCGCTGGGCAGCTTCCTCTTCCTTGGCCCCACGGGTGTCGGCAAGACCGAACTGACCAAGGCCTTGGCCGAATTCCTGTTTGATGACGACAGTGCGATGGTCCGCATCGACATGTCGGAATTCATGGAGAAGCACGCAGTCGCCCGCCTGATCGGCGCGCCTCCGGGCTATGTCGGTTATGAGGAAGGCGGCGTTCTGACCGAGGCGGTCCGCAGGCGGCCCTATCAGGTCGTGCTGTTCGATGAGGTGGAGAAGGCGCACAGCGACGTGTTCAACGTGCTGTTGCAGGTGCTCGACGATGGCCGCCTGACCGATGGGCAGGGCCGCGTGGTCGACTTCTCGAACACGCTGATCATCCTGACCTCGAACCTTGGCAGCCAGTATCTGGCGAACATGGAGGACGGGCAGAAGGTCGAGGATGTCGAGCCGCAGGTCATGGACGTGGTGCGCGGGCATTTCCGGCCCGAATTCCTCAACCGCCTCGACGAGATCATCCTGTTCCACCGTCTGGGCGCCGAACACATGGCCCCGATCGTCGAGATCCAGGTCAAGCGCGTGCAGAAGCTCTTGAAGGATCGCAAGATCACTCTGGACCTTACCGATGCGGCGAAACGCTGGCTGGGGCGGGTCGGTTACGACCCGGTCTATGGCGCGCGTCCGCTTAAACGCGCGGTGCAGCGTTACCTGCAGGACCCGCTGGCCGACATGCTGCTGGGCGGTGAAATTCCCGACGGTTCGACTGTGACCATCGAGGAAGGCGACGGCGCGCTGAAGATGAGCGTCAGTTAGGACTGCCGGAGTGAGCGTAATCGGGGGCTTGGGTTGCTGCGGATTTGGCCGCTTCTCTTGCGAGCAAGATAAGCGTAGGAGCGCGAAATGATCCCGGGAACCAAGCCCCTTATACTTCAGGCGATCGCAGCGCTTGAACGGCACGAACGCGAACTTGCCGTTTCACTGCTTGAAAAGGATCTGCAAGTCTCACCCGACAATGGTGAGCGTTTCAGGCATCACCACCAGCTTGCCAGTCGTATCGGCGAAATCGAAATCGCACTGGAAGCCGCGCGCCGCTTTGCAGCAACGCGCCCTGTGAATCTGGCTCGTAAACAATTCTATTGGGGTGAACTTGCCGCGCAAGGGCGTACCGAAGAGGCCCGCGCCGATATCGCTCGTTTGCCGGAAAATGCCCGCACAAGCCCCGGTGTGCTTCACTTCCTTGGAACCCTTGCAAGCCAGGAAGGGGATTTCGAGGAAGCTATCGCCTTGTTTCAGCGCGTGACACGGACGGGAATATCTCCTCCAAGTTGGTACGCGCTAGCCATGATCAAGAATTTTCAGCCGGGTGATCCCGACCTTGAGGCAATGAAGGCGGCCTTGCCGCATATCGCCGCCATGCCCGCGCGGTCACAGGCTGCTCTATATTATGCTTTGGCGAAAGCATTTGACGATCTTGGCGATACGGACCAAGCCTTTGCGTGTTATTCGTCAGGGGCCGCCCAGCGTCGGCAGATCGAACCTTACGACCCTGCAGGTGCCGAGCAGGCAACGAGGCAATTGATGAGCGATTTCAGCTCGTCCGGCCTTGAGCGACTTGTCCCTTCTCGCCATGAGGGTTCGCGCGCGATCTTTGTAAATGGTCTGCCCCGTTCGGGGACGACGATGGTCGAGCAGGTATTAATGGCCGGATCACAGGTTAGTGATGGCGGTGAGTTAAACCTGTTTCGCGCGGCTTTGGTCTCCGCGATCGGGGGGAGCGGCCTTGCTGACGGGCTGGCATTTCAGACGCGGAGCGTCGACCCGGCAGGTGCCTGGGCCTCGGTGGCTGCTACATACGAGAAGATGCTGAAAATGCGTTTCGGGCCAACCGGCCGCGTGGTCGACAAGACATTACTGCAATCGCGCATGATGGGCCTCTTGCTCAACGTCTTGCCCGATGCCCGCATTATTTGGATGCGGCGCGATCCTGCTGATTGTGCGCTTTCGTGTTTCCGCACCCTGTTCACGTCCTCAATGCCGTGGAGTTGGCATGCGGCCGATATCGCTCACTACATGAAGCTGGAGGATGAGCTTTACCGGCACTGGACCGCGTTGTTCCCCGATCGCATTCTGACCGTGCCTTATGAAGCGATGGTCGGCGAGCCGGGGAAATGGATCACGCGGATCGCAGACCACGTCGGCATAGCGGATGAGCCAGCCATGCATCACTCTTCGCACAAGGTGCGCAGGCTTGTGCGAACCGCAAGCGTTCAGCAGGTTCGAAGCCCCATTTCGGCTTCCGCAGTGGGGAAGGCTGCACGATACTCCGAATTCCAGCAGCAGTTTTTGCAAGCCTGGCAGGGGTAAGGCCGGGCCGTATATGGCGCTGCGACTTCCGCTCAGGCGGATCGGCAAATCAGAGACGGCACATAAAAAGAAAGGGCCCCTTGCGGGGCCCTTTCCAGTTTTTGCAGTTATGCGACGGTTTAGAAACCGACCTGCAGCTGAACGCGCACGTAACGCGGCGTCTGATAGCCGGTGGTAAGACCGTAGGTGTTACGCGGCTGGTAGTTGCTGAGCGTACCACGTTCTTCGAAGTCAAGCTCGGCCTTCGAGTTGAAGACGTTGAAGACATCGAGGCGCAGCTTGGCGTCGAAATCGGTCGGCAGGCTGACAACAGCCGAAACGTCGAGCTGGGTCAGCCAGTCGCTTTCGAAACGGCTGCCGCGCGGCGTCAGAGTGGTCGTGCCACTCGGGACCGAACCCGAGGTGATGATGTCACCATTGTCGTCGACGTTACAATACCATGCGTAACCGCCATACAGCGTTGCATAGGCATCGACGCTCGACGGGATACGACCGATACAGCCAAACTTACGCGGCGAGCTGACCTTTGCATTCGCACCCAGCAAGAGCCAATCGGTAGCCTGATAGGCGCCGAAGATCTTGAAGTTGTGGGCACGGTGGTTGGGCAGATAGCCGTATGCGCCGTAGGTGAAGCCGGGCTGGTCGAAGTCGGTGGTGATGCCCGAGTCATCCTGTCCGTTGTCGGACTTCACGCCGCCTTCGATGTTACCCTTGGTCTGCGAGTAGGTGTACGAACCGCTCAGCGACCAGACACCGTCGAACTCACGATCGAAGGTGGCGGTAATCGCCTTGTAGGTACGCTTCGCAGCAGGGTAGCCAAGGTCTTCAGCCGAGAACGAAACCGTACGAAGTTCGCTTTCGCCATTGACCGGATCCGAAAGGGTGATCGTCTGCGGATCGCCCGGATTGATCAGGACGTACTGGTGGAAACCGCTCCAGATGTCCGAACCGTTCGAGTTGGTGCAGTCCAGGCCTTCCGAATCGCAATAAGCGTTGACGGCAGCGTCGATTGCAGCGTCTTCGAGCGAACGGTTGAGCGAACGATACGTACCGAACAGACCGAACTTCCAGCGATCGCCGACACGAACTTCACCACCCAGGATGTACTCATCGACCGACTGCGGCTTGAGATCCTGCGATGCTGCTGCACGCGTATCGACAGCAGTGCCATCACTGATGTTTTCGCACTGATCGATACCGGTATCGTAACACGGAGCTGAACCATCGAAGCCAATCAGCGCATCACCCAGGATCGGGCTGCCGTCGGCATTGACGCCATCCAGCTCGTAGTAACGCTCAAGATCGAACTCTGCGCCAGCAAGGCGGATGTTGGTGTTCGACGGGATCGGCAGGTAATAACGACCGAACGAGCCGTACACCTTGGTGCGCTGATCGCCGAAGGCGTCGAGGGTGAAGCCCAGACGCGGACCCCACTGATCACCCGAAGCGTAGAACACGTCGCCGTCAGCGTTCTTGTTCACAAAGCGGTCGTTACGCAGGCCAAGCTGCAGCTGCAGACGGTTGTCGAGCAGCGACCAGTTGTCCTGAATGTAGAACGCCTCATTCTCGGTCTGGAAGATACCGCCGCTGATAAACGTGCGGCCCGAAGCATAGTCGGTTCCTTCAGGCGCATAGTTGTCGTCTGCGCCTGCAGTGAAGTAGTTCCAAACGACATTGCCGGTGTAAAGGACGCGATTGTCCGACGTCAGCTTCTCGTTGTCGTAACCCGCACGGAAGTGGTGCGAGCCGAGGAAATCGACATAGAAGTCGGCGTCGAAGCGGTAGAACTCGCGCTCGTCTTCGGCGATCTCGATGATGGCCGAGGGGTTGCCGATGACGAGCGGGGTGCCCGAACGGTTGTCGACGGAATAAGGCGTGGTCTGATCCTGAGGAACAGTGTTCTCACGCAGCTTGCTCTTACCATATGCGGCCGAGAAGACGAACCAGTCGGTGAAGTTGCCGGTGTAGCGACCGACATAGTTCTCCGAACCGTATTCGAGCAGCTCGGACGACAGGTAATCGCCGATTTCGTCGGTTTCGGGATCATAAGCAAACGACTTGGTCGTCTGCACACCCTCGGTGTTGAAGTAGGTGCCTTCGAAACGATGGCCGTCGAACGGCACGAAGTCGAGCTTGCCGCCGTAGAACGGATCATCGGTCGTCGTTTCGTCGTAACGGTTCGCCGTTGCAATACCGCCACCGGTCTTTACGTCACGGTGGTTGTAGATGCCGTAGAAGAACAGGCGATCCTTCCAGATCGGACCCGAAAGCTGAACGACGGTGTCGATACGCTCGCGGTTGTCGAGGCTGTTGTCGATGTACAGCGAGTCACCGGTCAGCGGGTTACGCGTGTCGGGGCTGTCGCTGCGCAGATCGTCCGGCTCGTAGTTGAACAGGACCGAGCCATGGAATTCGTTCGAGCCCGACTTGGTCGTCGCGTTCACGACACCGCCGGTGGCGCGACCGAATTCTGCCTGATAGCCGCCGTTCTTGACTTCGACAGTCTCATAGAAGTCGAAGGGAACGGTTGCGGAACCCAGACCCTTACGGAAGTCGGTGATGTTCAGGCCGTTCACGTAGTAGGCGTTTTCCGACACCGACGAACCGGAGATAGAAGCCAGGTTGCCGAACGCGCTGTCGCCAGCGGAAACGCCGGGCGAAAGTTCGATGATCGAGGTGAGGTCACGTGCGACCGGAACGCGCTGTGCGAGTTCTGCAACGTCGAGCACGAGGCCTGTGGTCGTGCGTTCGAAATCGATGATCTTCGAGCGACCGGCGGTCACGACGATCTCGCCAGCATAGTTGCTGGGGACCAGCGCGAACTGGTTGGCAGCGCTCGACTGGCTCAGGGCGATCGATTCGCTGTAGGTCTCGTAATCGTTTGCAACGATCGTGACAGTGTAGTCGCCCGGCGGCAGCTGAACGAGACGGAACGTGCCGCTACCATCCGTGGTGGCGGTACGACTAAAGCCCTGATCGTCGGAAACGACGGTGACGGTGGCGCCGGAGACCGGCGTACCATCGACGCTGACGACGCGACCCGAGGCGGTGATGTTCGTATAGTCCTGCGCGTGTGCAGGTGCTGCGGCGATTGCCGCAACGCCAGCGCCGGCGCCGACCAAAGCGAGCGCGTTCAGTGCCGATCCGGCACTCAGCGCACGCTTGCGGAGGTTGGAAAGTTTCATGTGGTGCAGTCCCTTGTGATGCCACCGGCTCGGTTCCCGTCCCGACCCGGTTCATTCCAGCTTCACCCCGCGCATTGGCGGGTCGAAGTGCGGAACGTCTCGACGATAAGCTTTGCGATTGCAAAAGAGACAGTATCAAAGGTAACGTTTTCCCGATGCAGCGTTGCAGTTAAGCAACATTGCTTTCAAGGGGCACTGTGGCCTACGCATCGACGGGAGCCGCGTTGGCGTCGTGACGCAGTCGCTTCGCCATCGGGATCGCGGAGGGCCTGCACCGATGCTCGGCTGGAGGGAGCTGGACATGATGCGGACGGGAATGAGTATGATGATGAATCAAATGGGTTTTCCATCGAGATCGCCTGCCAGCGCATGCGGTCGACCCTTGGCGTTCGCGGCTTTGGGGAGGGCAGCCCATGGCTGAAGTGCTGTCGCGCCTTGCCGATTTCCTGCCATACCGTCTTTCGATTACCTCAAATGCGGTCAGCCAGCGTATCGCCGTGGAGTATCGCGCGCGCTTTGGTCTGAAAGTGCCCGAATGGCGGGTGATGGCGATCCTGGGCGAATCGGGCGCGCTGACGCAGCGCCAGCTCGTTTCGGCCACTTTCATGGACAAGGTCGCCGTCAATCGCGCCTGCAAGGTGCTTGCCGACAAGGGATGGGTGCAGCGCACGCCGAATCTCCATGACGGTCGTTCCCACCTGATCGAGCTGAACGATGAGGGCCGCGATATCTACCGCCAGGTCATTCCTCTTGCGCTGAAGCTGGAGGAGCAGATCCTCGATTGCCTCACGGTTGCCGAGCAAAAGGCGCTGCGCCGCACGCTCGACAAGTTGTTCGCGCAGGTCATGGCGACCGATAGCGGCATGGATGCCGACGACGGCGATGACGAAGATTGAACCGATGCGTGCCGTTGATCGGTAGGTGACCGGCGGATGAAAGAAATGCGGGGGAGGCCGGTTCGGCTTCCCCCGCATCTTTTTGTGCGTCCTGGATAGGACGCTCCCCCCTGTCTTGCGCCCCCGGGGCATTGCCCCCGGGGATGGGCGCGCTGCCGTCAGAGCATCGCGTCCGAGATCGAGCAGGCCGCCGGGCCAAGGATCACGATGAACAGCACCGGCAGGATGAAAAGAATGAGCGGCACGGTCATGATGGCCGGAAGGCGCGCGGCCTTTTCCTCGGCGCGCATCATGCGTTCGTTACGGAATTCGGCCGACAGCACGCGCAGGGCCGAAGCCAGCGGCGTACCATAGCGTTCGGTCTGGACCATGGTCGTGGTCACGCCCTTCATCGCCTCAAGGTTGACGCGATAGGTCAGGTTTTCGAAGGCGAGGCGGCGTTCGGTCAGGAACGACAGCTCGATCGAGGTCAGCGCGAATTCGTCCGACAGTTCGGGATAGGCGCGGCCCAGTTCGCGGGCGACGCGATTGAAAGAGGCGTCGACGGTCAGGCCCGCCTCGGCGCAGATGACCAGCAGGTCGAGTGCGTCGGGCAGCGCCTTGCGGATGGCGTCGGTACGCTTGTTGACGAGGTTCGTCAGATAGACGTTGGGGCCGTAATAGCCGGCAAGCAGGCTGCCCGCGAACACGGCGAAACGCTTGACCGCGCCCCATTCGGGATACGCGTCGGTCCAATAGACCAGCGTCGCCGAAAACAGGCCGAAAACGATCGGCAGCACGAGCCGGGCGAGGACGACCACATAGGCCAGTTCCTTGCGGCGGATACCCGCCTGCATCAGCTTTTGCTCGATTTCCTTGATCTGGCTGTCCTGCAGCATCGAGAAACGCGAAAGCAGGTCGCGGACCTTGTCGGTAAGGTCGGTCTTGCGGCGCAGGGTGCGGCGCTTGACCTGCGCCTCGCTCATCAGGCCGAGCTTCAGCTCCTCGCGGCGGGCGGTGAGCGATTTGACGCGCTTTGCCATCGGGTCCTTGACCGTGAGCGCCGCATAGATGGCGAGCACCGTGGCAAGGGCGGCGATCCCGGCAAGGATCGAGCCGACAAGGATGACGTCAACGCCAAGGAGGGTGGGGCCGGTTGTCTGCATGATATCTCTCGCGTCCCCGTCAGATTTCGAAATTGACCATCTTGAACATTACGAACGCCCCGATGCTCATCCACACGGCGCCGAACAGGCCGGCCACGATCAGGCGGTCGTCAGTGAAGAAGCCGTTCAGATAGGCGGGGTTGAGCATGTAGACGATGGTGAAGACCAGGAAGGGCAGGGCGCCCACGATATAGGCCGACGCCTTGGCTTCCGAGCTCATCGCCTTGATCTTCAGCTTCATCTGCATGCGCTTCCTCAGCACCTCACCCAGGTTGGCGAGCGTTTCGGCGAGATTGCCGCCGGTCTCGCGCTGGATGGCGAGCGAGATGCAGAAGAACTTGAATTCCGGAATGTCGAGACGGTCCGCCGTTTCCTGCAGCGAATCGTCAAGCGTCTTGCCGACCTTCACGCGGTCGACGATCGCCTTGAATTCCTCGCCCACAGGGCCGGGGATCTCGCTCGACACCACGCCCAGCGTTTCGGTGACCGGCAGACCCGAACGCAGGCCGCGCACGAGCAGGTCGATGCCATCGGGGAAGCGGGCGTTGAAGGCCTTCAATCGCTTGGTGATCTGGCGGCTGACCACGAAATGCGGGCCGCCCAGGCCGACGATCGCGCCAGCGGGCAGGGCGAACATGATCGATCCGGTCTTGATCAGCACCGCGACCGCGACGAACAGGAACAGCCCGCCCGAAACATACATGTAGTTCTGCAAGGTCCAGTTGCGGCCTGTGCGATGCAGGCGCAGGGCAAGGGCGGCGATCTTGGAATCGGAGCCTGCGGCGGTGTGCTGGCGCGGTTTGCGCGCGGCGACCGCCTTTTTCAGCTGGGCTTCCACCTTGGATGCCGCGCTTTGCGAGTGGCGATAGCGGATCTGCTGGAGCCGTTTCGCCTGCTGGCGCGAACCGGGCGAGCCATAAAGGGCATAGAAGGCGACGCCGATCACCAGCAACATGCCGATGGCTATGAAAATGATCTGCGCGAACTGCATCGAGAGTTCCCTTCGGTACCCAATTCAAACATGCCCGGTGGCATCCCCCACGCCGGTGGGCGCGGGGGTGTGCAATCAGGCTTTCTGCTTGGCCTTGCCCTTCATCGAGCCGAGGCCGAACTTTTCCATCAGCGAGCCGCTGGCCGCCGCGCCGCCGCCCTGGGCGGCGTCTTCGCCGTTCGATGCCATCACCCGGCGGGCAAGATCGCGGATCGCGGCCGATGCCTTGCTGGAGCGGTTGGCGTCGACGAAGACCTGGCCGACCTTGGCGGCCTGCGTCGCGGTCTTGGCGTCATAAGGCATGATGAAATCGATCTTCCTCTCGATCGAGGCTTCGAAATCGGCCTTGCTGATTTCGCCCGAACCCGGCGTCACCTTGTTGGCGACCACGATCGGGGTCATGTGCGAGGCATTGGTCGCAACCCACGACAGGATGCGGATCGCATCGCGCGCGCTGGCCAGCGTCAGCTCCGTCGTCAGGATGAAGACATCGGCATCGGTCAGCACATGCGGGAAGTTGATCAGCATGTTCCGGGGCAGGTCGATGACCGTCATGTCGAAGGCCTGGCGGAACTCTTCTTCCAGCTGCACGAAGGCGCTGCCGTCGGTCATCAGCGGCGAATGGATTGGCGCTTCGGCCGACAGGACCGAGAGATTGTCGTTCGCCCGCACCATGGCGCGTTCGATGAACAGGCCGTCGATACGCGACGGGTTCTCGATCGCGTCCGAAAGGCCGCGGCCGGGCTCAAGGTCCATCGTCAGCGCGCCGGTGCCGAAGTGCACGTCGAGGTCGAGCAATGCGGTCGGCAGCTTGTTCTCGTTCGAGAAAAGCCATGCGAGCGAGGTCGCGATGGTCGATGCGCCCACACCGCCACGGGTGCCGACGACGGCGGTGATGATGTGGTTGCGCGTAACCGAAGCGTCGGCGTGCTGGCGCGGGGCGTTAAAGACGCTTTGCGCTTGGATCAGCGAATCGCGCAGCATTTCCTCCGAAAGAGGCTTCAGGAGATAGTCCTGGATGCCGCTTGCGGTCAGGTCGCGATAGAGGCGAACATCGTTGATCTGCCCGACCGCGATCACCACCGTGCCCGGTTCGCAGACCTCGGCAAGGGCGTTGATGTCGGACAGCGGATCGCCGCATTCCGAAAGATCGACCAGCAGGATCTGCGGGCTTGCCGAGACCGAGAGGGTCTGCACCGCGTTGCGAAGTCCGCCCATGTTGCACTTTTCGTGCGGCATGTTGAGGTTCGAAACCGCCGTGCGGACCACTTCCATGGTCGCTTCGTCGCTGACAAAGGCAGCGAAGGCGTCACGCTCGCCGGATGCACCGGATGAGAACGGGGAATTCATAATACCTGCTCCTTCGCCTTAGTTGCTGCTACCGCCGCCGCCGCTGCTGGAAGACACCGATTTGAGGTCGCCCTCGCCAGTGGGGGCCTTGTTCCGATAGGTCTCGATCGCCTTGGTCGAGCTCATCACCACCGTCTCGCCCGATCCGGTCTGTCCGGTCAGCAGGTCTTCGGGATTGGCGACCATCGCGGCGAGATTGCCGTTGATGGCGCAGCCATAGCCCTTGCTGGTGGCGTTGTTCGGGTTGAAGTCGGTCTTGTCGCCCCAGTCGGGGCAGCCCGGGACCGACGCGGTCGAGCGGGTCACGACGACGCGGGCGACGCCCGGTCCTGCCTCACCCTCGGTGACGGGGGCGGCATCGGCCAGCAGGATGCCCTGCTTGTCGGCCAGCGAGACGAGATCGTCGCGCGCTGCCGGGCCGATCTTCGAGAAATCGACCGACACCTTGTCGCCATAGGAAAGCTCCATGGCTTCCCACCAGCCCGACAGGCGGCGCTGTTCGGAAATCGGGATGCCGGCAGAGCTGGTCATCACGTCGAACACGTAATTGGTGCGCGACACGACCGGCTGATGCTCGGAATACAGCGTGCGATTGGTCGGAATGCTGCCGCAGCCCGCGAGCGTCGCGGTCGCGCCGAGCAGAAGCGCGGCGGCGGTCTTACGGCCGATGATGGATTTGTTCATCTTGGTCACCTTGGCTCTCCTGTGCGCGGATCAGAACGAGAAGCCGGGCTTGGCTTCGCTGGCGTCCGCGCTGCGGACCGGGGCGGCGGGCGCACTGGGCGCACCGGGTTCGAGCATGCCGACGGTCGGACCCGCGGGCACGGTTTCTGCTGCGGTCGGCATCGGGCGCGAACCGCCCGACACACCATCGCTGAGCTGGTTGCCGAAGAACTGGCCCATCATCGTGGGCGAACGGAAACCGTCGGTCGGAAGCGCGATGTCCTTCGCGTCGACCGGCTTGACGAGATAGGGGGTGACCACGATCACCAGCTCGGTCTCGCCCTTCCTGAAGCTGTTCGAGCGGAAGAGATTGCCCAGGATCGGCAGGTCGCCCACGCCCGGGGTCTTGTCGATCGAGCTGTTCGAATAGTTCGACAGCAGGCCCGCGATCATGAAGCTCTGGCCCGAACCCAGCTCGACCGTCGTTTCGGCGCGGCGGGTGGACAGGGCCGGGATCTCGAAGCCGTTGACCGTAACCGAACCGGCGCTCGAAAGCTCCGAGACCTCGGGGCGGACGCGGATCGAGATGCGGCCATTGGCGAGCACCGTCGGGGTATAGGCGAGGCTGACGCCGTATTTCTTGTATTCGACGGACGTCGTGCCAAGCCCGCCCGCCATCGGGATCGGGAATTCGCCGCCTGCGAGGAATTCCGCCGTTTCGCCCGAAAGCGCGGTCAGGTTAGGCTGCGAAAGCGTGCTGACAAGGCCTTCGGTTTCGCCAAGGTCCAGCGCGCCTGCGAGGTCGAGGCCGAGGAACTTGCCAAAGGCGGCGATGGTGCTGCCCGAACCTGTGGTGGTGACGAGGCTGGAGCCTTCGGCGGCCTCGGTGCCGCCGGTGAAGACACCGCCGCCGACCTGCCACTGCGAAACCGCGTCGGCGCGGCCCTGGCCGATGCCGAACTTGAAGCCGCTCGTGCTGTCATAGGTGTTGAGGTTGACGCCCAGCGCACGGACCAGCGTGCGGCTCACCTCGGCAAAGCGGACCTGAAGGTTCACCTGCAGCGGGGTGGCGAGCTTCAGGCGGCTGATGACCTGCGTTTCATCACCGACGAAAGCCTGGACGAGACGCTCGGCCTCCGCAGCGTCTTCGGGTGCGGCCACGGTGCCGGTCAACAGCACGGTGTTGTTCATCGTCGCCGTCGAAATCTTCGCTTCGGGCATGGCGAGGCCGAGCATCTGGTCGATGCTGTCGATATTGGTGCCCACGCGCACATTGGCCGACCAGATGATCGCACCGGCGGCGTCGCTGGCATAGACGGTGGTCTCACCACCCGACTTGCCGAAGATATAGACCTGGTTGGTCGACTTCACCTGCACGTCGGCGATCGATTCGTCGGCGATGAAGATGTCGGTCATCCGGCCGCCAACGTTCACCAGCTGGCCGCGACCGATCGAGAGCACGACATCGCGGCTCGGGGTCGGGAGGGGCTGGGCGACGGCGGTGGTCGCGGTGCCGATCGCCGGGATCGGCGCAAGGGCGGTAGCGGCAAGGGCGATCCCTGCGAGCATGCGGCGTTTCATCGAATGTCCCCCCATTGAAGCCGTGTCGGCCTTGGACATGAAATTGATCTTGGTCACTTGGCTGTGCTCCCGGCTTTGCTGTTACTTGCCGGCGGGCACGATGACGGTGTTGGAGCCGCGGCTGACACGGACGACCGGGCCGGTCGGGCGCGCTGCTGCCGGGGCGCCGCTGCCGCCACCCGAGCCAGCGCTCTGGGTGCTCTGCATGTAGCGCGACTGGAAGCGCGAGACGTCGCCGCCGGTCTGGAATGTCGTGCGACCTTCCTGCGGGCGGTTCATGGCAAGGCGCATGATTTCCTCTTCCTCTTCGGGCGAAGCGCCGTCGGGAATGGTGATCTCGCCGGTGGCGATGGCGCGGTCGAGCTCGGCGCGGTTGTCCGCGATCGAGCGCAGGGCCAGCGAAAGCGTGCCGATTTCCTGCGCGACCGAGATCTTCTCGGCGATGCGCGGGGTGGCTTCCAGCGTGACGGTGCGGAACTTCTTCACGACGGTCTTGCCATCGTCGCCCTTCTGCGTCTCGGTCGACTGGTCGGTGGCAAGCACGCGCAGGTTGCGCAGCACGGTCTCGGTCGCCTTGAAGCCCTGGTCCGCGCCGCGGCCGCCGCCGATCGACTGCGTGACCATCAGGTCGATGCGGTCACCGGGGAAGACGAAGCCTGCGACACCGGTCTTTTCCGAAACGGTGATAGTGACGGCGCGCATGCCGGGGCCAAGCGCCGCGGCAAGGAAACCGCGGTCGCCGGGCATGACCAGCGCGCCCCGGGTAAGGGGCTGGCCTGCGGTTACAGGGAAGCGTGCGACAGTGCCGAGCAGCTTCTGCATGTCGGCCTCGCCTTCAATGTAATAGGCGTCCTGCACCATTTCGTCGGGCCACTGCTTGAACTGCAGCGCGTCGACGGTGATGATGGTGCCGACAGGCAGGGCGCGCTGGGCGACCAGTACACGCTTGCCCTGGGGCTCGGCCACTGCGGCCTCTGCCTGCGGAGCGGACGAGCCCCCGGCAAACATCGAGCGCGCCATCAGGGCGGTCCCGACTGCGACGACCAGCGCAACCGCCAGCAGGATCAGCTTCTTCTTGTCCATGGCTCCAAAGCCCCTTCGTCAAATCCCTGTCGGGTGAATCGTCACCCTCGTGTTGTGCTGCCAGACTCGCTGGCAATGGTTAAAATCAGGTCAAAATTGCTGGAGCCTCAGGCAAAAATCGGGCCCGAGGCAGAAAATGCGGCATGTGCGGCGTCGCCATAGCGAATGGCGAACATGACAAGCAGGACCAGCGCTGCGGACACGCCATAGGGCGTGGAGCGCGCATCCATCTTGATTCCCTCGCGCCGGGCGCGGCGGACCTTGCGCCATACGATCAGTGTCGCAGCGCCGTTGACGATCATGGTCAGCAGCGTGACCATCATGAAAAGCTGCGGGTCGAGCCAGAGCGCGAGCGCGGTGAAGAGCTTGATGTCGCCGCCGCCCATCTGGCGGACCTTGAACAGGAAAACACCGAAAACGAACCAGCCCATGGCCAGCGCGACCTGGATGGCGACGCCGGGCCACAGGGAGAGACCGCTGACCCACCAGAAAACGGGTGCGCCCAGCGCGATCGCGCCGGTCAGCCGATTCGTGATCTTCCGGTGCCGGAAGTCGGTGATCCCGGCATAAAGCACCGCGATTGCCAAGGCGGCGAGCAGTCCGTAAGTGATCATTTCATAATTCATGTCGGATCGGTCCCTCAAGGTCAGGGGCCGGTCTAGAGATCATGACTTACCAAACAGTAACCACGCCGACGAAGATGGCGTTAGGCAAGTGAAGGCCCGCATTTCCGACACCCGCCGATCCATCCCGACAGGGGCGACCGAATCGGTCTGGCATGCCGCCGATGGCCATCCGATCCGCCGGATCGACTGGCCGGGCATTAACGCGGCTGAAACCGGCGCGCGTGATCGCGGCGCCATCCTGTTCCTGGGTGGGCGGGGCGACCATTACGAGAAATATCTGGAGACGCTCGACCACTGGCACCGGCAAGGCTGGGCAGTGACGTCCATAGACTGGCGCGGGCAGGCCGGGTCGGGGCGGCTGGGTAGCGATTCCATGACAGGCCATGTCGCTGATTTTTCGCATTGGATCAGTGATTTGCGCGATTTCTGGGCCGATTGGAGTGCGCGGCACGATAGCGGTCCGCGTGTGCTGGTCGGGCATTCCATGGGCGGGCACCTGTCGCTTCGCGCCGTGGGCGAAGGAGCGGTCTCGCCCGACGCGCTGGTGCTTGTCGCGCCGATGCTGGGCTTT
Source organism: Croceicoccus mobilis (assembly GCF_001661965.1). Classification (GTDB taxonomy): domain Bacteria; phylum Pseudomonadota; class Alphaproteobacteria; order Sphingomonadales; family Sphingomonadaceae; genus Croceicoccus; species Croceicoccus mobilis. The sequence goes on along the minus strand of NZ_LYWZ01000022.1, from coordinate 220,711 downwards.
GCCGGTCCGCCGCTGCCGCCCGCCATGTGGCATGCCGCCACCATCGCCATGACCGCGCTGGGCCCGCGCCATCGTCCGGCATGGAAAGCGGGCGAGAAACCCGCCAGCGGCATCGACGCGCGCCAGTCGCTCCTGACCCATGACAAGAGCCGCTATGACGATGAACATTTCTGGCGTCAGGCCCGTCCGGAACTGCAAATGGGCGCGCCCAGCTGGGGCTGGCTGGAACGTGCTGCCGAATCAATGCGCCGCACCGCGCGCGCCGACTTCCTGAAACAGGTGAACCTTCCCGTGCTTGTCCTATCCACCAGCGCCGACCGGCTGGTCAGTGCCCGCGCCATACGCCGCGCCGTCAACCTCTTGCCCGATGCCGAGCATATCGAATTCGGCCCCGAATCGGCGCACGAGATCCTGCGCGAATCGGATGATGTGCGCGATCGCGCGCTGCAGGGCATCGCCGATTTCCTCGACCGGCATGTCCCGGCAGGGGCGGCGGCATGACCGAGCGTTTCGATGTCGCGATCATAGGTGCAGGAATCGCCGGGGCCAGCATGGCCGCTTTTCTTGGCCCCCACGCATCGGTCATCATGCTGGAGGGTGAGGATCGCCCCGGCTATCACGCCACCGGGCGCTCGGCCGCATTCTGGGAAGAAACCTATGGCGGCCCGCAGATCCTGCCCTTGACGGTCGGCTCGGGACCTTACCTGCGCGAACATGGCTTTCTGACCGCGCGCGGGGCGCTCAATATCGGGCGAGAGGAAGATCGCGCCGCGGTGGAGAGATATTACCGTGAATTCCGCGAACTGGGCGCGAATATCGAAATGGTCGGGCGGGACAGGATCGTAGAGATGGTGCCCGGCATCCGCTCCGATTGGGTCTGCGGCACATGGGGCGGGACCTGCGCCGATATCGATGTGGCCGCAGTGCACGCCCATTTCCTGTCGCTTTCTAAGCAGCGCGGGGTAAAGCTGCGCAGCCGTGCCCGGCTTGTCGCGGCCACGCGTGAGGCTGGCGGCTGGCGGCTTGGCCTTGCCGATGGCAGCGAGATAAAGGCAGGCATCATCGCCAATGCCGCAGGTGCATGGGCCAGCGAAGTCGCCGCGATGGCAGGCGCTGCGCCGATCGCGATCTCTCCCATGCGGCGCACCGTCGCGCAATTGCGCACCGCGCCCGCCGCGCCTGACGACCTGCCGCTGGTCCTCGACATCAACGACAGCTTCTACTTCAAGCCGGAAAGCGGTCGCGTGTGGCTAAGTCCGCATGACGAGACGCCCTCGCCCCCCTGCGACGCCGCGCCCGAGGAGATTGACGTCGCCATCGCCATCGACCGGATGGAGAAAGTCGTCGACTGGCGGATCGAGACCGTCGAGCGCAAATGGGCAGGGCTCAGGAGCTTTTCGCCCGATCGCACGCCGGTCTATGGCTTCGACACCCGGGTCGAGGGCTTTTTCTGGTGCGCCGGGCAGGGCGGATCGGGCATTCAGACATCACCTGCGGGCGGCGATATGGCGGCCAGCCTGCTTTTGGACCGCGAGGCGCAAGGGCCTGCGCGCGGAATCGATCCGGCGCTCTATTCCCCGGCGCGGTTCGGTTAGGCCTGCGCCCGAAAACATGACGAGAATTGTTACCCGGCTTGCCAGCGCGAATCGGGTCGTTATGCATGGGTACTGACATTCTTGACCACAACGACGGGAGCATTTTGATGGCGCATCGGTTCGAGATCCGGAAGAACAAGAAGGGCGAGTTCGTCGCCTATTTCTGCTACAACTCCGAAACAATGTTCTGGACCGAAGGCTACAGCTCGAAGGCGAGCGCGAAGAACGCCATCGAATCCATCATCAAGAACGGCCCCGGCGCCGAGATGGTCGACACGACCGTCGAATAAGACGGGTAGATTACCCAAGGGACCGGGGGGTCTCTCAGGAAGGGTCGGGAAGCGCGCAGGCTTTCCGGCCTTTTCTTTATGCCCTCGGGACCGTGTCGTCCGGCCCAAAAGTTGAAATGAAAGCGCCTTGAAAGCTGGCAATTTGGGGAAAACCCAACACTAACCGCACTTTAAGTTCTTCGTGCCATTTTTCCAATTTATGAGGCACCCTGAACCTGAACCTATTACCCGGCCCTTGGTCTTCCCGTCAATTAAAGGGAAGGCAGTCGAAATATGACCCATCAAGCATGGCCTGCAGGCTGCAATCCGTCCCGAACACCGCTGCGCAACACCATTACACGCAGTTCAAATCGGTCAAAGAAGAGTTTCCTCAGCCTCAAAGCCGGACGGATGGTTGACTGCGAATCCTCACATGAGCGCAATTTCCTACTACTCTGCGACCTCGATCCGAATGTAACCGAAGTCTATTCCCAGCCGTTTGAGTGGCGAGGCTGGCTGCTGAATGCGAACCGAGTGCACTATCCCGATTTCGCGATTGTCGTTGAAGGCAGAGGCGAGGTCCACGAGGTCAAGACGATCGAGGAGTTGCGAAAGAAAGAAAAGCACGAAGTCCGCCTCGGTTGGACCGAGTGGGCTGAAGAGCAAGGAATCCCCTATTCGGTCGTTACCGAGGGGTCGATCACCGCCGATCTCATAAAGCGCGCCGAGACCCTTCTCCGCTATGCAAAGCCCATCTTCGAGGACATCGCAGCGCTTCATGTCGCAACGGCGCTCGAGGCTGGCCCCCTGACGATAGATTCCCTTCTGGGAAAAATGGCGAGCCATGACCTGCAATTTCATCAGGTGCTTTCCATGGCATACAACGAACGGGTCTTCATCGACCTATCGACCGACGTCTCCCGCCATTCGGTCATTCGATACCCCGATCGCGGGAACCTGCCCCCCAGGATCGTTCCGTTCACTCGCCTAACCACCTTGGAGGACATGTGAAGCATACGAATTTCCGCCTCGATGTCGGGGTTGGCTATCGCCTCATTTCCAATGGCGAGAGCTTTGAGTTCCGGGAGCGCCGCCACAGCAAGTTGGACTGGGTTGGCGAGCGGAGCCGTGAACTGTTCACCGTGACCGACATGGAACTCTATCAGATGCTGAGCGCCGGTAGTTGCACTTTGCAGCTTCCAGGCCTCGACTATGATCCCGAAACCGATCTCGAAATCACTGGCGATGCTGCACGCAGCGACGGCAGCCATGCCAATCCAATGTTCGGAAGAAAGAAGCGCGTCGATAGCGCGAACCGGCTCAAAGGTGCCGACCGCCTTCACTATCTCCAGCGCGTGAGAGACGCCGGGCTGCACCTCTCCCCAACTTCGAAAGCAGCCGCTGACCTGCTCGAGCAAATTCGCCAAGAGCGCGGCGATGTCGTAGCGCCCTCATGTTCGACCCTACGTCGTTGGCTGCTGCGCGGCAACAAGCATGCTACGGCTCCCCGTCTCAGTTCCCGTCAGCATCTCAAGGGCAACAGGAACCCTCGCCTCCATCCGGAAGTGCAGAAAATCATCGAGAATGAGATTACGGAGAAATTCCTGTGCCCGGCACCATTGCCCAAGTTGCAGCTGCTCCGGCACATTCAGCATAGGGTCAACGAAACGAACAAATCTAGGAAACCTGACGAGCAATTGGATCAGCCGGGCGAGAAGGCGCTCCGAAATGCGATCATGCGCATCTCGCGCTTCGACATCCTTGAAGCGCAACTCGGCCCCACGATCGCTTTCGCCAAAGAGGGATTGACTATGGAACTGCCCGATCCGGAAGCACCTCTGGATCGGGTGGAAATAGATCACACCGTATTCGACCTCATCGTGGTCGACGAGGAGAACGGCCTCCCGCTCGGGCGGCCGACAATCGCAGTCGGCATCGATCGCTGCACGCGAATGCCCTATGCTGTGCATGTTTCGTTTGAGCCACCGAGCCTTTTAACCGTCATGGAGTTGTTGAAGAACGGGCTGCTCTACAAGGACTACGTTGAGCTGATGCGAGGCGACCCCCAATCTCCTTGGAACATCAAAAACGACTGGCCTGTCGGAGGCATCCCAAAGTGCCTAGTCGTCGATCTTGCTCGCGAAAACATGTCCCAAGATGTACGCGATCTTGCATTCAAGCTGCACATCAGCGAGATTCATTTCATGCCTGGCCGCAAGGCTTGGTATAAAGGTGGGGTTGAGCGCTTCATTGGCACCGCAAATCGCCAAATTGCCCACAGTGCACCAGGCACGACGTTCAGCAACATTCTGCAGCGGGGCGACTACGATTCTGCCAATCGCGCGGTCGTAACCCTCAAGGATCTGTTGCACGCAGTCCACAAGTGGCTGATCGACGTTTACCAGATGACGCCGCACAAGGGCCTCAACAAAGAAACACCGAGATCGAAGTGGAACCGCTTAATCGAGGTCTATCCGGTCACCATTTTGACTGATCGCCGAGAGCTCGATCAAATTGGCCGGCGTGAGCGCTCCGCCTTGAGGCGCAGCGGCATCAGCCTGCACAATATCAAGTACAACTCTAAAGAGCTCGATATCTATCGACTAAGCCCCGAGTGCGCCAAAATCCGCGGTGACGATAACCGCGTAGAATTCCTCTACGATCCAAAGGATCTCTCGGAGGTTCGCATCGTCAAACATGACGGGACCATCATGCGAATTCCTGCTGTACCCAAATGGGCGGCCTATGTACCGGGGCTTTCGATATGGCAGCATCTCACCATTCAGGTTTTTGTTAATAAGAATGGAAGGCAAGCTGAGCTCGCTGATCAATTGCTAAAGGCCAAGGTCGAGCTGTATGAGATCATGCGCAGCCGCCTTAGCCAGCCTAAAAAGGGCAAAAAGACCGGTTCCATCGCCGGCACCAAGAAGGCGGCCAGGTTCGTCGGCAAGGGTCGCTCCTCATACTCTGGCAGCGACACCGCCGTCGATGCGAAGGATTGGGACGCGCCCCAGCAGGCCGCCAATGACGCTGGCGATTCAAGTGCCGTCTTTCCCTTCCAGAATGTCGAACCCGAAGAGGATGAAGGCATAGATCCCTATCTCGATTGCCAAACCGAGTCAGAAATCATTAGCGATATCAATAAGGTATTTGGAAGAAGAATCGAATTTAGTGACGAGTGCGATTTCGATCCATACAATGATGGCGAGGCTGACGGTGACACTTAATACGAACAAAGAAATAGATTGGACAAAGCACTCCGCTGCCGTGCGGCTTGCAGTGATCCCCACTGTGTTTGTAAACAGGGATTCAACCACCGAGATCGAAGCGATTCTAGACGAGATCAGAGAGGATCGTCGCCTCTTCGCCGAACCGACGTGTATGATTATTACCGGTGAAACCGGCGTCGGCAAGACCACATTTCTGAAGCGATATCGGGATGTGTATGGCCAGTCATTCCGCGACGAAAACCAAAACCAGATCACACCTGTTCTATATATCACCCTTCCCGCCCGTGCGACGCCGCTCACAACAGCTCAGGAGATGGTGAGCCAGCTGGTCGGGAAGGAATTCGCAAAGGGCGGCCTCAAAGGACTTACCGATCTGGCCAAGAAGCATCTCATAGCCCAGAAGGTCGAACTCGTCATCTGCGATGAGTTCCAGCATATCGTACGAACGGCAGGTAGCGTTCAGACCTACCAAGCGGCCGAATGGATCAAGGAAATTACTAAGGACACTCGCGTCCCCTTTGTCATGGCCGGGATGAAGGAAGTGACAGCCATCGTCGAGACGAACGATCAACTCAAGAGCATCACACCCTATCGCGTCACGCTAGGTTCCTTTTACTACAAGCAGCGGGACGAAAAGACCGAGTTTCGAAATTTCCTATTTAATTTCGACAGTGCGCTTCCATTCAACGAGAAATCTAGGATAGGCTCCCCAAAAATCGCCGATGCGATCCACTCAGTGACGGGCGGACTGCTGCGACCGCTGAACTTCCTGCTTCGAAAGGCTGCTGAACTCGCCCTCCATGGCGAACATGAAAAGATCGAGGTGATCGACCTGTACGCCGCCACCGAGCAAATCATGCGAAGGGGCACAATTACCGGCAAGTCGAATCCTTTCACCAAGCTTCTTGACGGTGGCCGAGAAACGAAGAACGCAGCATAGGCGGTAGCAGCCTCAAGCACCAATCCATGCTCCCTTTCATCGTCTCACCCATCCCTGGTGAAAACCTGCATGGCTACGTGCGCCGGCTGTGCGATGCGAATTTCCTTACCAATCTAAGGCAGGGTCGCGCCGCAGCCGGCATCACCGGGCTGACGCCGACCAGCAGCGACGACAGGCTTTGGGAACGCCTGTCCGAGGTGTCCGGGCAAACGATCGAGGTCCTTCATTCGATGCGCTGGCGGCCCGCAGCTTCGGACATGCTGCAGGGGCTGGTCACTTTCTGTGGCCAAATGATCCAGAAGAAGTTTCTCCGGACGGGACAGCTTCGGATCTGCCCGGAGTGCGTCAGGGAAACCGGCGTCATTCACGACGCCTGGTTCCTCTTCTATGCCGTAGCTTGCCCGCGTCATGGAAAGCTGCTGGTCGACCACTGCGACGCCTGCGTTGGCGCAGACGGCGAACCCCGCCCATTCCAGCTCATTTCCGCGGCTCATCCTTGGGAATGCAGATGCGGCCGGCATTTCGGCGAGATTGTCGCGCCGGCGGCATCGCCTGGCCTTATCGACGCGATGTCCGCATTGTTTGAACCTTTGGCGGGGATTAATCAAACTCGAGCACAGAGCCGACTGAACGAGCGGTTTCGCGCGCTGCCTGCCAATGATCTTATGACGACCATCGACATCATCGGGGTCGCAGCCACAACGCCTGCAGAAGAAGACGATCCTGTTCACACCGAAAGCATTCGCTACCGGCACGGTCTGATCGACCAGTCCTTGAGCTTTGAACAATGCCTCTGCCGCGTCGAAGTCGCGGCCGCGACCATGTCCGATTGGCCAAATTCCTATTATGATCTGGTCGACACAATTACCTACCGCAACGAGGCTGTCCGCCATCATCTTCCCGAGCGGGAAGCCTTTGCGACGGCGATAGGCCAGATGATTCTTTTCCCTCGCAAGGGACTCAGCGGTGTGCCGCTTCCGGCCCTGCAGGAAGCGATCGACTCCTATTGCGCAGACCGCCTTAATGTCCGCCGCCGGAGACGAAATCTAGCAACCTCTATACCGGTCGCTAGAACGCTACCGCCGAATGCTTCGATAAGCGCCTTCTTGAAAACCATAGAAGGAAGAGCCTCTCGCGATCGCGTTCGCAAAGCATATGAACTGAAGCTCCGGGAGCTGACGGAGCACTGCTCCTTTGACAACCCTCAGCTTCTGGCTGACAGGCTGTGGGCTGAAATTAATGCCTGTCTCGAAGCCTGCGCTAATAGCGTCAGCTCCGTCTCAGCGGCGCGGATTCTTGAAGGCACTCCATATGATCGACGACTGCTGGGGTGGAATCATCCCGACTTATTAATGCCGGACACATCACTTGACAGCTTTTTCGGCAAGAGAAGCGAAAGCTACAGGCTCTCAGACGTCTTGGCGGTCAAGGCTGCCATATTTGGCCGGGTGCAAATTATCGATGGCGCTACAGGCATGATGCGCCTCAGAGATGCGCTACGCCATCTCCTGGTGCTTCGCTACAAGAAGCAGCAGATGCTTCTGGACATCAAACGTGGGGCAATTCCCCTGTATGCGACGAAGCAGGATTTGACGTTCCTCGATCTTTTGATCGATCCCGTTCAGGCAAATTTCGAGATCGTGAATTGGCTCACCCGATCATGTTTGTTGGAACCCCTATTTGTTGCGATCGGACAAGTGCGCCATTTGTTGGATCGAGCAGGTTTCGATAGGAAAAAAATAACCTCTGAATATCTCGCGGATGCTCGCAAGAATGGCGAAATTGCATTCGAAATGCATTCTGTGTTCGATGGCACGCGACATCATCCTTCCTACCGATACAGACTGTCGGATCTTATACCAACATGCACTGAGGGGGACTCAGTCAGGGAATCGTAACCTCAGGACTCACTGATTACAGCCAGAAGAGCAAAGTGCCGCCGAGAGCGAGGGCCGAGAAGAAGACGGTTGGGCAGCCGTCGTAGCGGGTTGCGACGCGGCGCCAATCCTTGAGGCGACCGAACATGATCTCGATGCGGTTGCGATGCTTGTATCGGCGCTTGTCGTATTTGACCGGCATGGAGCGGGATTTCCGACCCGGCATTCACGGCTTGATGCCCTTTCGCTCAAGCGCGTCTCTGAACTTTTCGGCGTCATAACCCCGATCGGCCAGCATCCATTTCGCCTTTGGCAGGTCGTCAAGGAGGGCCGCCGCGTCCGTTTAGTCGCTGCCAACGCGACCTGAATGACCATCAGATATTGGGCGAGTTGACCGCGGTCGCCGACAAGCACGAACCCGCTTCGCGGGACGGGTGCCTATTTGCGAGGTAGCGTGGTATTAATTGGCTTTGGCCGGGGAGCGGCCGCCGCCTGACGATGCAAGTCCCTTCAAAGAGAGGAACTTGCAATGACTACCACCACTCCATCCACTTCCGTCAGCCCGCTGCGTCAGCGGATGCAGCACGACATGATGATGCGCGGGCTCTCGCCCCGCACCCAGCGTCAGTATGTCCGCAACGTACAGCGCTTTGCAGCCTATCTCGGGCGCCCTCCCGATACCGCCACGTCGGAAGACCTGCGCAATTTCCAGATCCACCAGCACGAGTGCGGCGCGAACGCCGGAACCATCAACAGCACCGTTTCGGCCTTGCGCTTCTTTTACACGGTCACCTTGCGGCGACGCGATCTTGCCCGCGGCCTTGTCGCCACACGCCGCCCGCACACGGTGCGTGAGGTGCTGAGCGTCGAAGAAGCCGCTCGACTGCTCGAGGCAGCGCCGGGGATTAAATATAAGGCCGCGCTGGGCGTCGCCTATGGCGCAGGCCTGCGGGTCTCGGAGGTCGCACACCCCAAGGTCGACGATATCGACAGCCAGCGGATGTTAATCCGCGTCGAGAACGGCAAGGGCGGGCGCGATCGCAATGCCATGCTTTCGCCGCCGCTGCTCGAACTGGTCCCGCCTTCTTGGACAGTTTAGCGGCTGAGTTAAGCTAATCGCGGTTGTCGTTCACGCCGCCTGTTTGATCATCAGATCATGGGGGGCATGCCCCCCATGATCTGTTTGTCCGATCCGCCGATAGGCTTCGACCGGGGTTCTCCCGGCAAGGCCCGAGTGCGGACGCTGGGTGTTGTAATAGGTGATCCACCGGCCAAGACCAGACTTCAGCTCTGACCCGGTCTCGAAGGCATGGAGATAGACGCACTCGTACTTCAGGGAGCGCCAGAGGCGTTCGATGAAGACGTTGTCCATCCAACGCCCCCGACCATCCATGCTGATCCGCACCTCGGCGTCGCGCAGCACGCTGGTAAAGGCGAAGCTGGTGAACTGGCTGCCCTGATCCGTGTTGAAGATGTCCGGCCTGCCGAACCGGGCCAGCGCCTCCTCCAGAGCCGCGACGCAGAACCCCGCATCCATGGTGTTCGACAACCGCCAGGCCAGGACCTTGCGGGTCGCCCAGTCCATGACCGCCACCAGGTAGAGGAAGCCACGGCGCATGGGGATGTATGTCACGTCGGCGCACCAGACGTGGTTGGGTCGCTCGATCGTCAGCTTGCGCAGCAAGTATGGATAGACCCGGTGCTGCGGATGTGGATCACTGGTCCGCGGTCGTTGATAGATCGGCGTCAGCCCCATCTTCGCCATCAACCGCCGCACACGCCGTCGACCGACCTCGTGACCCGCACGCCGCAAGTGTCGCGCCATCTGGCGGCTGCCATACCACGGGCATTCCATGAATGCCTCGTCGATCACCGTCATAAGTGCCAGCGTCTCGTCCGTTTCCGGCACCGGTGCGTAGTAATAGGACGAACGGCTTATCTGGAGCAGGCGACACTGCGCCGAGATCGACAGGCGGTGGTGAGCAGGTTCGATCATCGAACGCCTCCGCGCCACGCTCATCGACCGGAGGCTTTCGCTAAAAAATCGCGTTCCACGACCAGTTGACCGATCTTGGCGTGAAGCTTTTCTAGCTCCGCGTCGCTCACGGCTCTGGCCGCATCACCAGACCCGGAAAACGTGGATGCCATCCCCTCGACGGCCTGCCGCTTCCATGAGGCAATCATCGTGTGGTGGACACCGTGTTTCGCGGCCAACTCTGCCAGCGTCAGGTCACCACGGATCGCTTCCAGCGCAACCCGTGCCTTGAAATCCGCACTGTACCGCTTCCTAGTCGTTTTCATTCCCGTACCATTCCTTCAGGTCGGGAGTAGCTTAACACCCTGTCCAGAAAACCGGCACCACCTCAGACTTATGGCATGGCCCAGACCGTCGGTGAAATCCCGAACAAGGGGCGCCCGCGTTTGATGCGGCCGTCCCGTTTCTCTCCCAGTTGCCCAAGTCCAAAGTCGCCGGAACGCGAGGTCCGTTCCAACGCCTACCAGATCAAAGCGGCCAAATCCCGGCCTACAAGGACCTGGCCGGCTTCGATCTCCTGTCCAGCGAGATGAACGAGGCCATGGTTCACCTGCTTCATCGCGGCGAGTTCACAGCGGAAAATGATATCAACCCGGGTCAATTTTCGGCTCTGACTCACTTTTGCTGCTGGTAATGGTATCCTTCCGAGGCTTCTTTGGGAGGATCAGCCATGCACGGACGATTTCAACGAGCGCGTCTTGTTCCTGAAGGCTTTGAGATTGTGTCGCTGCAGAGCGTCGGAGATGATTTCCAAATTCAACTGCGTTCTCGCTGTGGTTCAGGCGTTTGCCCGGATTGCGGCCGCCCAAGTCAGCGGGTTCAGAGCCGGTATCTGCGTAAACCGTCAGATCTCCCCCTCGCGGGGCGCCGCGTCGTTTTAACGATCCAGGCGCGCCGCTTTTGGTGTGATACAGTGGTGTGCGGTCGGCGCATTTTCTGCGAGCGGTTCGATGTAGGTGTCTTGGCTCGATATAGCCGGCGTACTCAGCGACTTGAAACAATCGTCCACCATCTGGGTCTCGCACTCGGCGGCAGACCCGGTGCCGCGTTTGCCAACCGTCTGATGGTGCCAGTAAGCAAGGACACTTTGCTGCGGGTTGTACGGCGCCACGCCATTGATCGGCATGACGAACTCCATGTCATCGGCATTGATGATTTTGCTTTCCGACGAGGCCAGACATACGGAACGATTGTCTGCGATCTGGAGCGCCGTAAGCCTGTCACACTCTTACCAGATCGGGCGCTGGAGACGTCACGCGCCTGGCTAACCAAGCACCCGTCCATATCAATCGTCGCTCGAGATCGCGGCGGCGGATATGGTGAGGCGATCGCACGCGGACTGCCTCATGCTCAGCAGGTTGCCGATCGCTGGCACCTCATGGAGAACTCGAGCCGAGCATTTCTGGACGCCGTCAGCAAAACCATGCGGCAGATCAGGCAAGCGGTCGGCAACAATGTGGTCGACCCCAAGCTTCTCACCTATGCCGAGAAGCTGCAGTACGAGGGGTACCTTCGCCGTCAGGAAACCAATGAGGCGATTCAGAAACTGGCCAAAAGTGGCACTTCCATCCGACAGATCGTCCGACAGACTGGTCACAGCCGCAAACTCGTTCGGGACGTGCTCCGCGGACAGCGGCTAGACTTCTTTCGTACCCGGCCAAGTATTCTGGATAGTTGGTTGCCATGGCTGAACGAGCGATGGGAAGCTGGGTCCCGCAACGCATTGGCGCTCTGGCGTGAGATGCGCGCGGAAGGCTTCGTCGGACAGCGAGGTATCGTCGCTCAGTGGGCCCAACGCCGCCGCCTCGCCGAACAAGCCGGACAAAGCGGCCTCATGCGCACGCCGTCGGCACGGGTTCTGGCTCGCTTAATGACCTCAGCGCAGGATGGACTGGGAACATCCGAAGCCATCCTCGTCGCCGTGATCGAGAACAATGTTCCTGAGTTGGTGGCAGCACGCAAGGCGATTGGAGAATTCCAATCAATGATCAGATCAAAATCAGCCGCCAAACTTGATGAATGGATCGAACTGACCAGAGGCAGCCTCGTTGCGTCGTTCGTCAACGGTGTGGAAAAAGACCTGATTGCAGTTCGCAACGCGATTATCTCGCCATGGTCGAACGGGCAGACCGAGGGGCAGATCACTCGCCTCAAGCTGATAAAACGACAGATGTATGGGCGAGCGAAACTGGACCTGCTGCGCGCTCGCGTAGTCGGTGCGTAACCAATCGCCAGCAGCAAAAGTGAGTCAGAGCCAATTTTCAATGGAAGTCACGAATCAGCTCTCAGTGGAAATTTTCAAGGGATGGCATCGGCCATCTGAGAACGAATATCATTCGTCGGTTGTTACCAAGATGACAAATCGCGAATGATCCCGTGAATTTCTGTTATGCATATCTAGATGCAAGATTTGCTTAACTAGTGCGGCCATATGCACCGTCGCATGGAAGGGTCGCTCTTTTCTCGTATACGCAGTCTGGCAGCGCGATTGCGCGAAGACAGTCGTGCGTCAGTCACGACGCTGGTCGCGTTGAGCCTGCCGGTTGTAATTGGCGGGGTTGGCCTAGCCTTCGACCTCAACCGGGGATACGGGCAAAGGGTCATGAACCAGCGCGTGGCCGATATGGCTGCGCTGGCGGCCGCCATGGAATATCAGCGTGATGATACGGTCGATATTGACGCTGTCGCCAATGTAATCGCCTTGGCCAACGGACTCGAAGGCGCAGTGGTCGATGCGTCGCTCCTCGCGGATTTCCCTGGAGAGGGCGAGACCTCGATCTCGGTTGCTGTCTCGCGCGACGTGCCTTTCATGCTGGCATCGGTGCTGGGCTTTACGGGCAATTTCACGGTTACCGCCGACAGTGCAGCCATCGTTTCGGCCGAAGATCAATATGCATCGCCATGCTTTCTGGCGCTCGATTCCGGTGGCGGATCGCTGGTTGTAAATGGCGGTGCATCGATCATCGCACCCAATTGCTCGGTCGCCGCTATTGGCGATCTCGACCAGAAGGGGACGTCGATCGAGGCTAGCGACATCATCTCGGGAAGCGGGGACATCACGCTAAATTCCGGGTCGCTGGTCGCAAACTCGCTGCGCTATGCGGGAAGCCTCAAGGTGCCGCAGTGGAACAACGCAATTCCAGATGCTGAGGACAGGCATAACACGCCCACGACACTAGTAGATCCGTGGGAAACGAATGCAGAATTGCTTTCGGCGGTAGCACAGATCAGCGATGCCGACCCGCTGCCCACCTTGTCCGATCCTGTCACACCAAGCGGGTCCGACTATGATTTTTCATGGAGCCCGAAAGGCGCCGCTGCCTACTATAGGCTGGGGACAAGCGGCAACTATGTGCTACCCGCAGGCACCTATAACATCAGGAAATTCACTGTAGCAGGCGGCATCAATGTCACCTTCGAAGCCGGCTCGGTTATCACCGTATCCAAGGGCGTCGCTGTGGGCGGTGGCTCAACGGTCAATTTCGGGGACAGCGATGTCTATATAAACGGTGGCTTCGATTCCGGTTCGAACGGTGTGACCTTTGGCGATGGTGAATTGTGGATCGGCTCGGGCACGGTGTCGTTCAAGGGCACGAACAAGAAGGGCGACGGCAATGTCATCATCAACGGGGATGTCGCCCTTGGCGGCGGACATTATTTCGAAGCGGGCGACGGTGATCATAGCTTCAAGTCGCTGAAGCTTTCAGGCGGCGGCAATACGCTGCTGGGCGATGGCGACCTGACCGTGCTGGAAGGCATCGACATCGCCGGCAACAGCGAGTTGAAAGCAGGCGAAGGCGATTACAATATCGGCGCGACCAAGCAGGGCTATGCAATCAAGCTAGGCGGCAGCGCGCGCATGTTCATGGGCGATGGCATGTTCTCGGCTCATGGCGACATCGATACCCAAGGGGGCAGCGCCATCGCATTCGGCGAGACCAACAACCATTACATCACCGGCGATCTTACGATTGCGGGTTCGGCCTACTTTGGGTCGGGGCGCTATACGATCGATGGCGATTTCGTAAACGGCACCGGCGGAACGACCTGGCCCCAATATTCCAGCCTCGACGGCACGGAATATGGCAGCTGGGGATCGGGCTATGACATGGTCGGCTATGACGTCAGTTTTGTTGCATCGGGAACGCTGAAACTGGCGGGCGGTGCTAAAAGCAAGCTGCTTGCGGCCGAAAATTCGATGACAGGCGGTGAGATTGGCATGCTGCTGTTCCATTCGGATACGACGAGCAAGGCGAGCTGGACCGGCGGATCGGGCAATATCTTCGGCGGCGTCGTTCACATGCCCAAGACCGAAGTTTCCATGACCGGCGGCAATTCGACATCGGGTGGCGGCGGGTGCTTCATGCTTATCGCCGGCAAGATCAAGGCCGCTGGCGGCGCGGTGGCGGGATCGGCCTGCGTTTCTGCCGATGAAGACGATTCCGGCAGTGGCGATGCTGACATCAAGCTGGTGAGGTAGAGATGAAACGCTTGCGGAGATTCCGCCAGGATGAAGACGGTGCAGTTGCGGTTGAGTTCGCCTTATGGACCGTTACGCTGTTCTTCGTGATCGCGGCAGGGCTGGATTTTGGTCTCTATTTCATCCAGCGCAGCCACATGGACGAATCCCTTTCGGCCACCGCGATCAGCGCGTTCGACGCGCGCCAAAATGTTGCCTTCACCAGTCTGCCGCAATATGCTCGGGCGCTTGCCGATGACGATGCCATGACTGTGGCGGTGAGTTGCAACGGCAGCGCGGGAAGCTGCACCAATCTTTCGCGCACATGCTCGTGCCTGAACGGTGACGGAAGCTTTACCGGTCAAGCCTGCGGCACAGTCTGCACAGCTAACGGCACCAGCGCCGGCTATTACCTGACGCTCGATGCGTCGTCGGATTTTACTTCAGTCATCGTGCCAAGCTCGATGGTGGGGAATGGCCGCATCAGCCGCAGCACGACGGTGAGGCTGGAGTGACGGCGATGAACCGAATTCGTAGTTTGGCATCCGATCAGCGCGGTGCGGCCGCCATCGAATTTGCCTTGCTCGGTCCGTTGTTAGTGATGATGCTGTTTGGCCTCATCGAAACCGGCCGCCTGTTCTGGACTCAGCACTCGCTGGACGAGGTTGCCTTTGCCACCGTGCGCTGCATGAGCATATCCGATCAATGTTCCGATGCCGATGCGCAGCAGGCCTTTGCCATCGACCGCGCCGCGTCTTATGGCATCACCGTCGTCGCGGCCAATGTTTCACCGCAGACTGACACGACCTGCAAGACCTTCGGCAGTTCCAACCGTGTCTTGATCGATGCAAAGTTCAATTCGGTCATGCAATCGCTGGTCCCGCAATTCCCTGCCACGGTCGAGGCCGAGGCATGCTTTCCGAACCTAGGTTGAGGCTGGCTTGGGCGAGCCTAGACCCACAGAAACGCGTCCCATTTTAATTAGTGCCGCAACCGCGCCCAGGACTTGCTGGGACGTTCAATGGAATGGAACTGCTTCGCAATCCGGTGCGACGAGTGCGCACCAACTTTTTCGCGCTCGCCTAAGGCGCCAATTTCATCATCAGTTTACAGAAAAGTTCTTCAAGAGCTCAGCAAATCTGCGGCCTTTAAAGGTTAATTAAGCAATTTCAGTCATTTTAAAACCTCGATGAATTTGGAGGTTGCCGTGCGTCAAGATGCCAAAGCCTTGCTCGAAAAGCTAAGCAGGCAGGATTTCCAGTATCGCCAGTTCGAAGATCAATATGCGGATATGGAGCTGTGGCCCATATTCGAGGCGTTATTGAAAGATCCGCGGATCGTTCCGCCGCTTAAGACGCCGCTCGGACAACGGGAAGCCATCCGCGCGGATATCGCTGATCGGCCAAGCGCTCCTCCTAATAGGATCAACCCTGCCAATTCGAATATTTTTGCTGGGTACGGCGATGCGGAAGCACCGCAAGCTCAAGCGCGTGTGCAACAGAAAGTTGGTGGTGCTGACGACTTGCGCTTGTTCCTGTCGGGACTTTCCAATTGACCGTTCTAGCGTTTCACTCACCCAAAGGCGGCGCGGGAAATACGTTGGTAACGGCGGCAATCGCTCGCCGGGCTGCCATACGGGGGCGAGCAGTTTCTGCGTATGACTTGACGCGACAGGACTCGCTTAAGCTGCTTTTCGGGCTTTTGCCGCATCAGAACCTGGTCGGCGCAAATGGCCAAGCAATGGTCGTGCGCGGAGTGCGCCTCAACGGCAATTATGTCACTAAAGGTGAACGCGATGCTGCGATCGAACGTATTAAAGCTACACCTCCCGACGAACTCGCGCTGGTCGATATTGCGTCCGCAGACTGGGACGGATGGGAGCAGATCCGCCGCTTCGCGGACTTGAGCATTTGCGTAATCGAACCCAATCCGATCGGACTTGCCAGCCTGACCCGGCTGGGCGAGCAGCTGCCGGTCACGGAACGCGAAGACATTGCTATCGTGCTGAACAAGCTGGACGATAGGCGCAAACTATCACGCCATTGTCACCGCTTCATGAAGCAATTGTTCGTCAACCAGTTTGTCGGTTCGATCCGTCGCGACGAGTCTGCAAACGAAGCGATTGCCCGGTTCGAATCCTTGGTCGATTACGCCCCCAACAGCGTCATAATTACCGATGTTGATATACTGATCGATTCAATCGAGCAGCGGCTGGCGATAACCGGTTTGGTACGCGATCCGCAGAAACTGCGCGCTGTCAATTCTGCCGAACACCAAACCGTCTGATCCACTGGATATCTTCATGAGCAAGAGCTTGCTTGTACGCCTGCCGAAATGGCTGGCCGCAATCGCCTGCATGGCGCTGATTGTTACGGTTCCGCTGGACGAGACGCAGCAATGGGTTTTCGCCGTCGGCATGATCGTGGTGGCAGCTATCGTCCACCGCAAAGCCGGTCGGCGGACTACGTTGATCATCGGCGTTTTCGCCCTGTTGGCGTCGACCCGCTATATGATCTGGCGCACGACGCAGACGCTGTCGTTCGAAACTCCCTTGGAATACGGTTTGGGCATGGGCCTCTATCTGGCCGAGGCCTATGCGTGGCTGATCCTTGTGCTGGGTCTGATCCAGACCAGCTGGCCACTGCATCGCCCCATCGTCGAAATTGAGGGCGAACCCGAGACCTGGCCCACGATCGACGTCTACATCCCCACATATAACGAAAGCCTGGAAATCGTGCGCAACACGGTTTTCGCTGCGATGGACATGGATTACCCCAGCGACCGGTTTAATGTATATATTCTCGACGACGGCAAGCGAGAGGAATTCCGCGAATTCGCCCGCCAGGCCAAATGTGGCTATCTGACACGCAGCGACAGTCTGCACGCCAAGGCTGGCAATCTGAATGCCGCCATGAAGAAGACCAATGGCGAACTGATCGCGATCTTTGACTGTGATCACGTGCCGACGCGCGCATTTCTGCAAGTGACGGTGGGCTGGTTCCAGAAAGATCCCAAGCTGGCGCTGATGCAGACGCCGCACCATTTCTATTCGCCCGATCCGGTCCAGCGCAACCTGCGTACCGTCAAGGACCTGCCCGGTGAAGGCGATTTGTTTTATGGCGCGGTACAATCGGGTAACGATTTGTGGAACGCGACCTTCTTTTGCGGTTCCTGCGCTATTATCCGGCGCGAAGCCTTGATGCAGACCAACGGTTTCGCTGGTGAAACCGTAACTGAAGACGCGCATACCGCGCTGAAACTGCAACGCATGGGCTGGAATACGGCCTATATCGGTGCACGTCTGTCGGCTGGCTTGGCGACCGAACGCCTCGTCCTTCATATCGGCCAGCGCATCCGCTGGGCACGCGGGATGACGCAGATCTTCCGGGTCGACAATCCGCTCTTGGGTCGGGGCCTCAGCTGGCAACAGCGGCTTTGCTATCTGAATGCGATGATGCACTTTCAGTTTCCGCTGCCGCGCATCGTGTTCCTGACCGCGCCGCTGGCGTTCCTGATTGCGGGTCAGAACATCATCTTCGCATCGGCCTCGCTGATTTTTGCCAATGCGCTGCCGCATCTGTTCATCTCTACCCTGTCCAGCGAGCGAACGCAGGGCGGCGACCGCCAGCCATTTTGGGGCGAGATCTATGAAACCCTGTTGGCATTCCATCTGGTGCGCCCCACGGTGATCACGCTGTTCCAGCCTCGTAAAGGCAAGTTCAACGTAACCGACAAGGGTAGCGTGCTCGACCGCACCCATTTCGATCTGAAAACCGTACAGCCGCATCTTTTCACCATCGGCGTGCTGATTTTCGGCATCGTGCTGGGCATAGCCAAATATGTATTGTGGAAGGATTTTTTCGACATGCAGCTGGGCACGCTGCTGCTCAATCTGGGATGGGCGCTGTTCAGCATGCTGATCCTGCTCGCTGCCGTGTCGGTCGCGCGTGAGACCCGCCAGATCCGCGGCCAGATCCGTATCGATACCAAGCTGCCCGTTACCGTCTATTTCGAGGATGGTGTGGTCGTTGATTGCATTACTTCCGATTTTTCGATGGGCGGGCTGGCCGCGCAACTGCCCAAGGGTTTTGAGATCAACAACCGTGACGTCACCCATGTCTCCATGCCGATGGGCGACGATATGCTGACCCTGCCGGTCGACACGGTTCGCACCGATGCGGGTACGGTACGCCTGCGTTTCGAGGAGCTTTCGATGTTTCAATCGCGTCAGCTGGTGCGCGCCGTGATGGGCCGCGCCGACGCATGGCAACAGGCGGAGGGGCACGCGCCCGTATCGGGTCTGCGTTCGCTGCGAGATATCATCGTCGTCGCGCTTACCACATTGCGCCGGATCGTTCGGCCTTCGTTGCGCAAGGTTCCGGCCAATATACCTGCATCGGCAACAAGCGCGTTTTTGGCAGCATTGCTGGCGAGCGGCATCGCGCTTGCCGGTGCCGGCACAGCCATCGCGCAAACGTCGGCGCAAGCTCTGGTGACAGAGAAAACCATCCCGGTAGTAACGGGGGACGGCGTGCGCAAGCATCGCATCACGCTGAAGGATCTGTCCATCGGTTCGCCGATCAGGCTTCAGGGCACGCGCGGCGAGATCGGTATCCCATTCGGCCTGCGATCGGATGAAGTCGTCACTGGCGCCAGCCTCACGCTCGATCTTGCGTACTCGCCCGATCTTCTGGGTGACATCAGCCAGCTTGTGGTGCTGTTAAACGGAGAAGTGCTGCGCACGGTAGCGCTGACGGCAGATACCTCAGATCGGTTGCGCCTGACACTGGATGTCGAACCCGCGCTGTTCCTGCCGGGCGACAACCAGCTTAATATACGATTCCTGGGCCATTATGCGCGCGATTGCGAAGACCCGTTCCATTCCTCGCTCTGGCTGAACCTGTCCAACCGGCGGTCGTTTATCGACCTTACCACCCAGCGACTGGCGTTACCCGCCGACCTTGCCGATTTGCCTGCGCCGTTCTTCGACAGCCGCGATCCGCTGCCGCTGCGACTGCCCTTTGTATTTGCAGACCAGCCCGGCAACAGCGAGCTGGAAGCCGCAGGCGTTATTGCATCGTGGATGGGTTCGAAGGCCAGCTATCGCGGCTTTGCCTTCCCGCCTTCGATCGGCACCCTGCCGAAGGGCAATGCCATCGTGTTCCTTACGGGAAACAATCGAATTGCAGGCATCGAACGTCGCCCCAATGGCCCTTCTGTAGCGGTGATCCGCAATCCGGCCGACCGGTTCGGCAAGCTGCTGCTGATCATGGGACGCACCGGTGCCGAACTGAAACTGGCCGCTAACGGGCTGGCATTTACCAAGGGGCTGGCAGGTGGGCCATCGGCATCCATGTCCAGCGTTCGCATACCTGTTTTCAAGCCTTATGGCGCGCCGCGCTGGTTGCGAAATGACCGGCCGGTGGAACTGTCGGAGTTCACCGAACCTTTCGCGCTCGAAGGACGTGGCCTGCCGCCCGGTCCGCTGACCGCGCAATTCCGCGTGGCCCCCGATCTGTTCTTCTGGCCGCGCAGCGGTGCCCGGCTCGATATGGCCTATCGCTATCCAACGGCCAGCTGGCTGGACCTGCGCGCATCGCGGCTCGACGTCTCGATGAATGGGCAATATCTGCGCACGCTCGGCATGGGCAGCGGCAACTGGTGGAGCAAATGGATTTCGGACGGGCCGGATGCTTCCTCGCGTGAGCGTGAAGCGCATGTGATCCTGTCCGACTATATCCTGTTCGGCCAGAACGAGCTGGTGTTCGACTATAGCCTTATCATGGCCGACAAGCGGCAATGTGAAGGCACGCTTCCCGACAATGTACGCGTGAACATCATGCCGCACAGCACCATCGACCTGACTGGCACCTTTCATTCGGCGCAATTGCCCAACCTGTCGATGTTTGCATCGGCGGGCTATCCCTTTACCGTGAGGCCCGATCTGGCGGCGACGGCAGTGCTGCTCCCTGCCAATGCCGATATAGCGACCATTGAAACATTCTTGATGATCATGGGGCGCATGGGCGATGCAACCGGCATCGCGACCGCACGCGTTGTCGTAACGAACACGCTGAACAGCGAATTGCTGGGCGACAAGGACATTTTGGTGATCGGCCCCGACAGCATGGCTGCCAGTGGTGGATTATTCGACGATGCCCCGATCCGTTTCGAAAGCGATCGTCTGCGCGTTGCTGAACGCAGCTTTATGCAGAAATCGATGAACCTTACCGGAATTGAGGATCAATCGGTCGAAGCGAACGAAGCGTTGTACGCTTCGGACAGCTTTACCGGCATCGCATCGTTCCAGTCGCCATTCAACTCGGATCGCACGGTGGTGGCCGTTCTGGCATCGGATACGGCGGCGCTGCCACGGATGCTGCACGATCTCGACGATGCGGAATTGAACGCACAGGTTCAGGGCGGTCTGTCCATCGTTAGCGCAGATGGCATGTCCAGCTATCACATCGGGAAAACCTATACAGTGGGCGATCTGCCATGGTGGCTTGCCGTGGCCCACTGGTTGTCGCGCTATCCTTTGCTGATGGCGCTTGGCGCGTTGCTGTCCGCGCTCTTCATTGCAGGTGTGGCCTATCGCGCCTTGCAGGCTCAACAGGCTCGGCGACTTAAAGCACTGGACGACGGCAAATGATCCGCAGAATCGCCAGTTCGCTGATTTGTGGCACGGCTTTGGCCTTGTGCGCGACAAGTCCTGCATGGGCGCAGTCGAACGCAGTTAACGCCCTGCTGGAACAGGCCCGCTATTGGCAGGAACGGGGCCAGCAATCGCGCGCGAATGAAGCCTATCGCCGCGTACTGGACGTCGATCCCGACAATGCCGAGGCCAGGCGCGCCTTGAACCACCGTCACGCAACGCCGACGCCGACACCCGCTCCGGCCGCCAAGCCGGTGCCGTCGGCATCACCTTCTCGACGCGCTCCGTCGGCCGCGCCGTCGCCGGCCCCTTACCGCCCGTCCGCCAGCGAGCGGGCCGGACAGGAGCGAGCCGCCGGTTTCGACGCGCTGGCCAAATCCGACCTGCCGGGCGCCAAGCGCCGCTTCGATGCCGCGTTGGCCCTTGCACCCAATGATGCCGATACGCTGGGCGGACTTGGCATCGTGGCCCTGCGGCGGGGCGAATTCGCGGATTCCCGTGATTTGCTGACACGCGCATCGCGCGGCGGTAATGCCGCCCGCTGGAGCGACGCGCTGGCATCGGCCAGCTTTTACGCCGAGAGCGAAGAAGCGCGTCGATTATTGGCGAACGGGCAGGCAGGCCAGGCTGCGTCCATCGCCGAAAGGCTAGTCGCATCGGGACAAGGTGACGAGGCCGTAGCCTATGGCCTGCTTGCCGATATCTACGAAACACAGGGCCGTTATGCCGAGGCCGCGCGCGCATCGCGGCAGGCGCTTGCCGTGCCGGGTACCGCGGCGGAACTTTCGGGGCAGCTGGAAACGAATGCAGCGCGGCAGGAAGCATTGGCGGCGTGGAGCGCAGGCGACAGCGCCATGGCCGAACACCTGTTCCAACGCGCGATGTTAACCTATACGCAGGACCCGTGGATTCGCTATGAATTCGGACGCTTCCTCCTGTCGCAAAACCGGCGGAGCGAAGCGAATGCGCTGATGCAAAGCCTGACGGGGTTCAACGACCCCGATCATCTGTTCGCTGCCGCCCTGCTGGCCGAACGGCTGGACCGACCCGATATGGCGCGCCAGCTAGTCGAACGTATTCCCGAAGCGCAGCGCAGTGCCGAAATGCAAAGCTTTGCGATGGGCGTTGCCGCTCAACGCGCCATTGACCGCGCGGTCGGTCTGGCCGATGGCGGTCAGGCATTGCAGGCAAGTGCGGGGCTTCGCCAGATCGGCGCGAATACCGGCCTGCCGCCAGAACGCCGCGCCCAGATCGCGGGAGCACTTTACGATATAGGTGATCTTCAAGGCGCATCCTCGCTGGCAAACGAGCTGATGGCACGCCCGCTGGGTGCGCCCGAAGCCTATGAGCCGCTGGTGCGCGTTCTGGCCGGGACCGGCCAGTCGGGTGCCGCACAGGCAGCAATCCGGCAGGCGTCGTCGCTCGCCACCGGATCGCCTGCCGATGTAGCGACCATGGACCGAATGAACGGTTTCCTCGTCACCGCACAGGCCGATCGGCTGCGCGAGGAAGGCCGTTATGCCGAAGCATTCGATGTGTTGCAGGCGGGATGGGCGTCCGCCCCCGGCAATGACGCGATCCTCGTTTCGCTTGGCCAGTTGTACCAGGCGGGGGCGATGGACCAGCAGGCCGCACAAACCTATCGGCTGGTGCTGCAATCCGACGGCGAAAACATGGCCGCGCTGATGGGACTGATCGACGCTGCCAGCACCAGCGGCGATTTTGACAGCGCCCGCGCGGCCCTGCGACAGGCCGAACGTCTCGCTCCCGATGACTACAACGTCTACCTGGCTGGTGCGCGCTTTCACGCGGCGCGCGGCGATAGCGGAGACCAGCGTCGCTATCTGGAGCACGCGCGCGAACTTTACATGGCGCAGCACGGAATCAGCGGCGGCGCTTTCGGACATGGCAATCCATTTGCGACGATGGAAAACGCCAATCCGTTTGCGACGCAGCGTGCGGTCAATCCGTTCGATCCCTCATCGCTGGCTGCCGCAGGAAAGGCGACCGCGCCGGTACAGTTCGGATCGCCCCTAACCTCGAGAGTGCAACAGCCGTCACCCGAAGCTTTTTCGAACTATGCGGGCACGCCATTCAACACGATCCGTCCTGCGGCGCCAGCTATGTCGCCCCCAATGTCAGCGCTCCCACCGGCTTCGAACGCCTTTGAAGGGAGCGGACCAACCATGTCCGGCCAATCCGTCGGTTCCGACCCGGTGCTGGCGTCGATCGCGGCTGAAATCGATACGCTTCGGCGTGAAACCGGCACCATGGTCGAAGTGGATACGCACTACCGCGAACGTTCGGGAGAAAAGGGGCTGTCGCAACTGGCCGAATTGGGGCTTGATGCAGCCATTTCGACCGGATTCGCCGGGGGGCGGATTGCTGCCCGAGCCAAGGCAATTTCAATCGATGCCGGAACGCCCGAATACAACAGCCTGCTCGGCTTTGGGCGAAACGGTCTGCTGCAGGCGCGCGGCATCATCGCGGAGGAAGAGGCTGAATTGATCGATGCCGGTCCGCAGCACGCATCCGGTGTCGCGGTCTCGGCCGAGTACAAGAGCGATATCGTGGAAGCGGATGTCGGCAGCACCCCGCTGGGGTTCGATCATGTCGAAGTGCAAGGTGGGGTTGCGGTCACACCTCGCCTCTCGCCGTACAGCAGCGGCCGGCTGTGGTTCGAGCGCCGTGCGGTGACCGACAGCGTGCTATCCTATGCCGGCGCATATGATCCGGTCACAGGCGAAGAATGGGGATCGGTTATGCGCACCGGTGGCGGCGCATCCTTTGCGCAAGAACGCAACGGAAGCGGGTTCTACGCCGATGTCAGTTACTTCAAAATGGATGGCCGCAATGTGCGGGGCAACGATCGCCTGCAGGCCAATGCGGGCGGATATCTTCAGGCGATGGCTGACGCCAATTCGGTGCTGACCGTGGGGATCAACGGCAATTACCAGGCCTATGACAACAATCAGAATAATTTCACCTTCGGTCACGGCGGATATTTCAGCCCGCAACATTTCCTCAGCGTCAGCCTGCCGGTGCGTTATCGCTATTCGAAGAATGCCATGGAGGTGGCCGGCTATCTCTCGCCCGGCTATCAAAGCTATGAACAGGATGTCGAACCCTTCTATCCCACGGATCCCGCCGCGCAGGGCGAGCTAGATGCGCTCGCAATGCTGGATTCCGATGTAACCGCTTATCACGATGCCAGCAGCGAAACCGGTTTTGGCGTCAATCTGGGCGGTTCGTTCTGGTATGATCTGAACGGGCAGACGCGGATCGGCGGCGAATTGGATCTTAACACTTTCGGTGAATATAATGAGGTGAAGACCGTCTTTGGCCTTAAACAATCGCTTGGAGCGAAATGATGAATTCGGCGTATAACACGGTTGAGACACAGGAATCCGGCTTTAACGCCAGTGCGGGGGACTTCATCCCAGAAACCGTTCAATTTGTGCTTGAGATGGTCATCGAGCAAATCCGCGCATCGGCATCGGCCGATCAGACCCACGGCTTTTTCGTGGCAACGGGACGACGCATGGCCGCGCTCGCGAGGCTGGGCGATCTCAACAATGTCGAGGATATCGAACTGACGCTCAATACGGTCTGGAACCGCATGGGCCTCGGATCCGTTAATTTCGAACTCGACGATCACGGGCTGGATATCGTCCACACAAATCTGCCGTCACTGGAAAGTGGCGCCAGTGAAACGATCGTCAATGCCATGCCCGCTATGCTCGAGGGCGCCTACGCCGCATGGCTTGAATCACTCTCACAAAACGGTGCTACACTGCGTACATGGGTCGTATCGCATTCCGGCTCGCGTCTGGAACTGCGCCATGCGCCTTGAACGGCGGCATTTCCTTGCCGCACTGGCCGCGATGAGCAGTTCCAACTGCAGCTATGCATCACCATCGCCGAAGGCACGGTCGGAATATTTGGCTAAGGCTGGCGAGACGACATCGTACCTGATCGCATGGACCGATTTCAAAAGCCGCTACATCCAGAAAGACGGCCGGGTCGTTGACAACGGGAATGGCGGCATCAGCCACAGTGAGGGGCAGGGTTACGCTCTCGTTCTTGCCGAATTGGCCGGTGACCGCGAGATTTTCGATCGCGTCTGGAACTGGACGGACAAGAATTTGGCGCAGCAGAATAAAGCATTGTTTATATGGCGCTTTGATCCGAATGCATCTGATCCGCTTGCCGATCCTAATAATGCAACCGACGGTGATATTCTGATTGCATGGGCGCTGGGACGCGCCGCAGCACGATGGCAAAATTCCGCGTTCGAATCTCATGCAGCCGCCACTCGCGCCGCTATCGCGGGCGATCTCGTCCTGGCGCGCGAAAGACTGCTGTTATTGCCTGCCGCGCACGGTTTCGTGCACGAAGACCGGATCGTGTTGAACCTGTCCTATTACATTTGGCCCGCTTTGAGCGAATTCGCCGAAAGGGAACCCAAAGGTCCGTGGACGAAAATCATGGAAGATGGCCTCTGGCTGCTGGGGCAAAGCCGGTTCGGTGGCCACCAGCTTCCTTCTGACTGGATCTCATACTTGGACGGGAAGGTAACCGGCCCAGCTCCAGGTTGGGAGCCAAGATTTGGTTTCGATGCGGTTCGCATACCCCTCTATCTGGGCCTGAGCGGACTGCAGGGGCGAGCCCAGCATATAATCGATTTTTGGCGAAGCTATTTTGTTAAGGGCAACATTCCGCCTGCATGGGTTGATGTCAAATCAGGTGCAATGGCCGAATACGCGCTCTCCTATGGGGCGTCGACATATGCAAGTTTGCTGGCAGGTGTGGGAACGGACGTCACAGCAGAAGTACAGCACAACTATTATTCCGCCGTGCTAAATTGCTTTAGTCGTTTGCTATCTCGTATGGCATAAATTGTCGAAATTGTTTGTTCAGTCTATTTCGAAAATTTCCTTAATATCTACTTAATGAAATTTTCCCATTGATCAAAACTGCTTGCGTAAAGCGCACAATATTTACAGCGAGCAGTGTTGCTTGCCGCATCAGCCTCTTGGAAGCTGTCGTTCTGGTCTGTTGAACATTGCGGCCAGATCGAGCCTACTGATTCGATGTCCGCTTTCAGGCGATCGTCGTTGAACCTTCGATCGCTGGATGTAGGGCGCATACCTGACAGATGCCGGGCAATTTGAGGGAGCCCATCGCAAAGCGATGGGTCCATGGTGTACACCAATACGGTTGCGCTTGGCAGGACCAGCGCTGCGCAAGCTTGAAAAGCTCCACGCTGGTCCTGCCTTCTCTACTGCTTGGTCAAATTATTGCCAGATCACGTCAGATCATTTTGCCAGGAAGAGAAACTTTTCGACTCTTAACGGGTGCAGCGTACCCCTCCGGCGAGGGCCGCCTTGCGTGGATAGGTATCGAGCGCTCTTAAGCGTGCTCTTGTGAGCGCGCTTAGGAGTGGTCGATGGGTCAGGTGACGGTGTTTTCGGGGCCGGAGCGGCGGCGGCGGTGGAGCGATGAGGAGCGGCTGCAGATCCTGTCCGAGGCTTTCGCGCCGGGCGCGTGCGTCGCCCAGGTGTGCCGACGGCACGATATTTCTTCGGCGCTGATCTACACCTGGCGGCGCAAGTTGCTCGATGCAGGCGTGGAGCGGGAAGCAGAGCTGCCCGAAGCACTTCCGACGCCGGTGTTCGCCGAAGCGGTGATCGACGAAGATGTGATGGGGGCCAGCGCTGCCGAGCACCCCGCGATGATCATCGACCTGCCGCGCGGCAAGCGGCTGAGCATTTTCGCGGCGGCACCGCCGACCCTGGTCGCTGCGGCGCTGAAGGGGCTGCGATGATCCCTCCCGGCGCGCGGGTGTGGATCGCGCTCGGCCACACGGATATGCGGAAGGGGATGCAGGGCCTGGCGCTGCTGGTGCAGCAGGGTCTCAAGCGTAATCCGCACGGCGGCGATCTGTTCGTGTTCCGTGGCCGCGCAGGCTCGCTGATCAAGATCATCTGGCACGACGGGATCGGCATGTCGCTCTACGCCAAGAGGCTCGAGAAGGGCCGGTTCGTATGGCCCTCAGCGACTGAGGGAACGGTGTCGCTGACCCCCTCGCAGCTGGCCTGCCTGCTGGAGGGGATCGACTGGCGCAACCCGCAGTATACATGGCGGCCGCAGAGCGCCGGATAATCGCCTGAAGGTGGTGTTTTGCCCTTGCGGCAGAGCGTGGAACATGATTCCATCCCTTCCATGGAGGCCGCCATTTCGCCCCTTCCGGACGACGTTGAAGCGCTCAAGGCGCTGGTGGCGGCGATGGCCCGCAAGGCCGATGAGGCAGAGGCCAAGCTTGCCAACGCCATGGCCCACCAGAGCGCCATCGAGGCGCTGATCGCTCACCTCAAGCTGCAGATCGCCAAGCTCAAGCGCGAGCAGTATGGCCCCAGCGCCGAACGCAGCCGCCGTCTACTCGACCAGATGGAGCTGCAGCTCGAAGAGCTCGAGGCTGATGCCGCCGAAGACGACCTGATCGCCGAGGGAGCGGCGGCCAAGACCGCCACGGTCACCGCCCTCGAGCGCAAGCGCCCGACAAGGAAGCCGTTCCCCGGGCATCTGCCGCGCGAGCGCGTCGTGGTGCCTGCGCCCTGTTCCTGCCCGGCCTGCGGTGGGGATCGGCTCTCGAAGCTCGGCGAGGACGTCACCGAGACGCTCGAGGTCATCTCGCGCTCGTGGAAGGTGATCCAGACGGTGCGCGAGAAGTTCTCGTGCCGCGACTGCGAGAAGATCGCGCAGGCCCCCGCGCCCTTCCATGTAGTGCCCCGCGGATGGGCCGGACCCAGCTTCCTCGCGATGCTCCTGTTCGAGAAGTATGGAGAGCACCAGCCCCTCAACCGCCAGGCCGAGCGGTTTGCCCGCGAAGGCGTGCCGCTCAGCCTCTCGACTCTTGCCGATCAGGTCGGGGCCGCTGCCCATGCGCTGATGCCGATCTACAAGCTCATCGAGACGCATGTTCTGGCTGCAAACCGGATCCACGGTGACGATACCACCGTGCCGGTCATGGCGAAGGGCAAGACCGATACGGCGCGATTATGGGTTTACGTACGCGATGATCGTCCCTTTGCAGGCACCGATCCTCCAGCTGCCCTGTTCCACTATTCGCGCGATCGGCGCGGCGAGCACCCGCAAGCCCATCTCGCGGCATGGTCCGGCATCCTGCAGGCCGATGCCTATAGCGGCGGCTACAACGATCTCTATCGCGGCGACCGCGCTCCCGGTCCCGTGATGGAAGCGGGCTGCTTTGCCCATGCCAGGCGCAAGTTCTTCGAGCTCGCCGATGTCCTGAGCTCAGCCCGCAAGAAGAGCCGCGGCCAGCGCAGCAGCATGATCTATCCGATCGCGCTCGAAGCCGTGCAGCGTCTCGACGCCCTGTTCGACATCGAGCGCGGCATCAACGGCAAGAGTCCTGCCGAGCGGCTCGCAGTCCGTCAGGAACTCAGCGCGCCGCTGATGGCCGAGCTCCACACCTGGCTTACCGCGCAGGTCGCCAAGCTATCGCGCGGTCATGACCTCACCAAGGCCTGCTTCTACATGCTGAAGCGCTGGGATGCGTTCACCCGCTTCCTCGACGATGGCCGCATCTGCCTCACCAACAACGCCGCCGAGCGCGCGCTGCGCTGCATTCCGCTTGGCCGCAAGGCATGGCTGTTCTGCGGATCCGATCGTGGCGGCCAGCGCGCCGCCATCATCTACACCCTGATCCAGACCGCGAAGCTGGGCGACGTCGATCCGCAGGCATGGCTTGCTGATGTCCTCGCGCGCATCGCCGATCATCCTGCCACACGGCTCGACGAGCTCCTGCCCTGGAACTGGACGCCCCACCGGAACGCGATCGCCGCGTAACCCGACCTACACTCCGGTCGGCATCACGCTGCGGCCTTCACCGGACGGATACGGTGCAACTGCAATGCCATTTTCAGTGGCGCAATTCGGCATAAGGCGCAAATTGCCTGATTGACCTTACTAGCCGATAAAAGAGTGGCGCCTTTCAGTAGGCAACTGGCGGGAAGCGAACGTCCGACACCCGGCTCAATAGTTAGCTGCCTGCGACAACGATCCCAATCCTAGCTTGGGTAGGCTCGTCGAGGGCTACCGTACATTCATGACCCAAACGGCGTAAATTGGCCGATAGCGGACCGGCAGCTTTCTGGAGAAGAAGCAAGGAAAGCGGAAGCTGAAATGTGCTGCACGGACCGGTTATCTCAGCGATCACGCTTGATGCTATTGACCTGTGTGAAATGCAGTCTTGTTGAAGCAACGGGGCTGACGACTTCGAGAATGATGGGTTTGAACGCTGGTTGATATCCACTGGAGTTCGTTGATGAACGCTGCCCTCGCCATCAATCGAAGGGATTGGTGTTCGTGTAACGCTCCTTGATGAAGCGCGTGTTGTCGGCAAAGGCATCGAGATCGTGCTGCGCGAGATTGCGCATGATGTCGTCGATCTTCGACTGCATCTGTTCGAGGCTGTCTTCGAGCACGTAGCTTGCCGATTTGCCCGTCTTGCGGAAGATCTCCGAGCGGTGCGCCGGCGGGATGTCGATATAGCTCTTCACCAACTTGGGAAGGTGCTGCTCGCGCATTTGCTGGACATCGACGCGGGTGAAGCCTTCGACGCTCTCGCGCGCCATGAGCTCCTCGACCTCTTTGAGGCAGGCCAGGATACGCCTGACTTTTTCCTTTGCCCCTTCGGGAATACGATCATCCTCGTAATCCACGATGACAGGCGCCACGGCCGGTGCCGGCGGCACCGGCGGCTGCGGCGGCGCGGCATCCCCGGCGATCGCGCGTGCGATCCGGCTGAACAGACCATCTTTGCTCATGGACGCTCCTCCTGGATTGGCGGTGCCGGTGTCATGGCGGGTTGGTATAAGGCGGTCATCGGGTGAAATCGAATTGGCGGGTGGTGGAATGCGTGGTTTAAGACTTCTAAGCCAGTGCTTAAAGTCGGTCTCCTTATGCATCAGCTGGTGCACGGTAAAAACTATGAAGACCGAGATTGCTGCATAAAGCAGCGTTGAAAACAGAGAGCCCATCGATCAGGCAATCCCGAGAAGCGAGCTGCCTGTCTGCGCCTGCGCCGATCCTTGAGCGCGAGCGATATAGCCCTTCGACTTCTCGGTTTCCGCCGATAGCGTGTCGATGGTCTGCTTCATGTTGCCAAGCGCCTTGACCTTGAAATCGTCGACCATGTCCATCGTATCGTAGATGTTTTGGAAGGCGCGCTGCAGGACCTCGACCTGCATGGTCGCGGAGGCGGCCTGCTCGTGAATGTCCGCGGACTGGCTGCGCAGCAGGTTGCTGGTGCTGTCGATGATGTTCGATGTCGTCGTGTTGAGAGCGGTGATCTGCTGGAGGACCAGACGCTGGTTGGCCATCGCCTGCGCGACGGTCACCGCAGTACGAAGCGCGGATACGGTCGTGGTCGAGGCGCGGTCGACGCCCTTGATCAGCTCGACATTGTTCTTCTTGATGAGATCGAGCGCGAGATAGCCCTGCACCGTGACCGCCATCTGGGTCAGCAGATCGGTCGTGCGCTGGCGGACGTAGAACAGGGCGCTTTCGCGCAGGGCCTTCGCTTTGTTCGGATCGGTCGCATCGAGATCGTTCGCTGCGTCTTCGATCTTGGTGTCGAGGCTCTTGGCGATGACGATCATCTGCTCGAGCTTGCCCATCTGCTCCCACATCTTCCGGCGCTCGGTATCGATCGCGATATTGTCCTGCAGCAGCTCGTCCTTACCGCGGGCGAGATGGGTGATGACCGACTGGATGTGGGTCTGGGAAGAGGCGTATTTGTCGAAATAGGCCTTCAGCTTATTGCCGAACGGAATGATGCCGAAGAGCTTACGCGGCTGCAGCAGCTTGCTGTTGCGGCCGGGATCGAGGTCTTCGACGACATGGCGCAGCTCGATAAGGCTCTGGCCAACGCTGCCCTCGCCTTCCATCGACTTGGTCGGACGGTCGAGAAAGCGGTTCGACTGGCTTGCGAGCGCAGTGATTTCTTTCTGGCCGATGTTCGTGAGTTGGCCCACCTTTACCGAGAACTCGGGGCTCTGCGCATCAACCGAAATGAGGTCACGCACGTAGCTGTCGACCTTGACCTGCAGCTCGCTGCGCGTCTTCTCATCCACGGGAACGAGCCCGGCGGCCTTATTGACAGGCACAGCCTTCACGGGTTCTGGTGCTGTAAGGGTCAGTTCGGACACAGGCGGCTCCTTTGATGACATTCTATGCAGAAGTATTGCATGTCGGTTGAATATTGTAGGATTCGCCGGACATTATCCCACTTCGGCAGAGAAACGGCCTTGTGGGGGATAAGTCGGCATATCAGGCGACGCGGATCGGTGTGACGTTCTCGTGGGTCTCGATCCCGAAAGCCTGCGCCCTCGACATGATGGTAGCGGCCCACGAACGATGCGTGGCCGGTTCGCACATGCTGCCGTTCGACCCAAATACGGCTAGAGCATCAGATGCCAGGATTGCCCGGGCTTCGGCTACTTCATCTGCGCGGGGACGGTAGAGGGCATGGATCTGCCGTACCTGGTCTGGATGGATAGCGGTCTTGGTCATGACGCCATGCTCTAGGTCTCGTTCGATTTCCTCTTCGAGAATGTCGAAGCGGGCAAAATGCTCGAACACCGGCGAGGAGACACTGAAGCCTGCCGGGATGAAAGTGGCCGCGAAGTCGCGGATGACCTGCCCGAGCGGGCCGTCATAGGCTGTGCGATTCTTTGAGCGGCGTGCTCCGAGGATGTTGAGGATGTCGTTGCCGCCGATCCGGATTGCATCGACGCGTCGGACAAACGGCAGCAGCTGCGCGCGCATTGTCTGGAGTGCCGAAAGGTCGAAGGCTTCTTCGCCCTCGATCGTCGGCATGATGGCATGTTCGCTGTTCAGCAGAAGCTCGAGCCATTGGCCGATATTGGTTGTCGTGATCTTGGGAAGGACGAAACCCGCGATCTTCTCGATGCCCGGCTGCCTGAGCATCCAGGCCAGCATGGCAATGTCGCGCGGGCGCGCATAGACGCGGCATTCCCCAGCGGGCTGGTGGCCGCGCAGGAATTGCTCGAACGCCGCTTGGGCGCGTTCGATGTCGGTCTCACCGACCGAATCTTCCAGACAGATGACGGCCGACCGCAGGCCCAGTTCCTCGTCGTGAAGCGTTGTTTCGATGTTGGGCCGCGTTGCGGGGATATAAAGGGTCGCCCCCAGGATGTGTCTGCTCACTCCTGTTCGCCTCCGAGTTTCTTAATGATGGTCAGCGCGCGGTAATTTCCGATGTCGCGCTGTTCGACGGGCACGCCCGATTGCTCGGCGAGATAGATCATGTGCTGGACTTCAGGATCGTCGAGGTCGCGCAAAATGACCTTGTCCGGCACGCGCCGCAGGATCGCGCGGGTTGCTTCGGCAATGCCGGGCTTGATCCGGTTCACATCGCTTACGCCTTCGCTTTCCATGATGGTGGCGAGGAGGTCCTGGCAGGCCCGCTGGGAAGCGGCTGCGATCTCCTCGCTCCACGGCGACTGGCTGCTATGGGAGACAACGACGGCATCGATTGCGTCGATGAATGCCCGGCTGAGGTCAGCGCTGCGATGCTCTTCCATGAAGAGACAGGCGTGGAAGTCGTCCTCTCCGACGATATCTTCGTTGAGAACCGAGCGGCTGATGAGACCGGAAACGATGCCATTGAGCAGCCCGCTCGGGATGACATAGTCTTCGCTTGTCGCTGCAAGGTGCGCTGTGCCGGCAGGATCGGCTACCACGGCGAGAAACGGCGCGATGCCGAGACGCTGCTTGGCGAGCGAGGTCTCCAGTTCCCGGGTGATTGCGCCCTTCCCCGTCCATCCGTCGACGAACACGATATGCCTTGCGTCATGGCGATCGAGGATATGGCGCATCGCGTTCTCATCGATGCCCCTTCCGCGTATGATGCTCACGGAATAGTGGTGAACCTCGACGCCGAGGCGCTTCAGTGATCGGCTCAGCAAGACCCCGATCGGCGTGCCTGCGCGAGCGAGCGAGACCAGCACGCATTTGAAATGCGTCTGCGTCCGCGCGCGGATCATGCGGGCGAGCAAATCGATGTCATAGCGCAGGCGGGTCTTGTTGCGGCTCAGTGCCTCGCGAAACAGGGTCATGTATCGCTCGTCCGGCACCTTTTCGGCTGAAAGCATCTCGGAATAATGCCGCTTACCCGACTGGATAAGGGCTTCCTTTTCTTCGACCGGAGTTGCCTCGATCTGGGCGGGCTTCAAGAGGATACGGACGTCTTCGGGAGGATAGCTGCCGGAAAAATGCATGGTTTTCCCTTCTTTATGAGCGGTCAGCTGCACCAGCCATTCTCCTTTGTAAGCAGGGTCCAGACCTGCGAGTTCGTCGGTGTCATCGCGAAATCACACAGGTCCATGAAACCAACATCGGAATGGCTGTCGCCGATGCCGATGACCGGTAGATGAGGGTCGCTCTCGCGCCGGATCTCAATCAGGTGCCGGGCCGCGTGGCGCTTGTTGAGCCAGGGCGGCAGCACGGCGAGATTGTTGCCATTGCGGTGGATACGCCATCCCTGCGGCGCATGGATGGCTGCGCGGCGCTCAGCCTCATCGAGAATGCTGAGATCGTCTCCGTTGGCCTTGACCACGAAATAGAGATTGAGGTCGCCTTCCTGCACGATCCAATGCCGATATGCGGATGAGACAAGCCCGTCGGTTGCGAGCAGATGGATCTCGCGAACAGGATCGATCTCGAGCGATTCAGCCTTCAGATGCGCATGCCAGTCCTGATCGACGTTGCCGGCGCCATCGATGATGCAGCCGCCGTTGGCGCAGATGGCCGGAGCCTGCCGGATCGCGACCCGCTCAAGCACTTCGCGGCTGCGCGCGGTGACAGGAACGATCTGGCCGTGGTCGAGCCATTCGATGAAGCGGACTTGCCGGTCGCTCGCGTAGCCACTCGGACTGCCATCGGCCAGCGTCGACATAAGCTTGCCGTCGCCCATGGCGGGCGGGCACTTGCGCAGGGTCTGGAAGAGCGTGTCGTCGAGATCGGTGAGAACGAGCGGGCCCATCAATTGCCGCCCTCGTAGCGGCATTCATAGAGTTCCACCGGGATCTCCGCGCCCAGCTCTTGCAGCGCCTCCAGCGCCTTCATGCGCTGGTTGCCGAGTTTTTCGGCTGCGATGATGATGCGATCGGGCTGGTGCGAGAGGATGTTGTAGAGATAGCAGGGCGCTCCCGAGCCATAGGCATCATCGAAATGCGAGACGCTTTGCATGGCATGGCCGAGCAGCGCCGGGCTGCGGGTAATGCATTGGACCGCGGCGATACCTCCCTGGCGTTCGATGTCTTCGGCAATGCGCAAAGCTTCGTAGGAATGCTCGCCGTCGCCCAGCACCAGAACGCGCTCGCCTTTGCGGGCAGAGGTGAACGGCCGGGTCGCGATATCGGTCATGGTAATGCCGCCCCGGCTTTTCATGGCCGAAGCTGGCGCTGCGCCTGCTTCGTTCGAGCCCGACGGAAGGGGCGCTGCCTTGTGCTCTGCGCCCTTGGTCCATTTCATGCGGCCAGCCAGCAGCGAGACGGCTCGCGCGGGTTTGGGCATGGAAGCGAGATAGGCGCCGTCGCTCCAGTCGGTGATGCAGACTGTTTCGATGGTCTCGAGCGCGGGCATGACGGCGGCCATGGCCTCGGCGGCGGCAAGATACGTGTTCCCGGTGCTGCTTTCGTCATCGACGATGACGAGCGATCGTGCCTTGGCGATGGTGGTCTCAAGGTTGGGGCGTGCGATCTGCACCATGTGAGAGGTCGCATGGCTGTGACCTTCCTCGAAGCTGGTCAGAACCGATGCGCCTGGCATCCTTTGGCGGGATGTCTGGAGATAGACGAGTCTCTGTCCGGTCATCTGCTGGTAGGCGCTGAAGACGCCCTGGCCGAGCGCAGTCGCGGTCTCGGCCATTCCGAGGAATACGATGGGCTCGGGTAGCTGCTGGCTGATGCCTTCTGCGAGCTGCCGCATGGTCGCGCGCATCTGCTTCGGGCGCGCGGGCATGTGGCGGCCCAGCACCTTGGAGACGATCAGGAAGCCGCGCTTCGGGTTCGCCCGCGCTGCGAAATCGCACATCTCGTCGATGGGCGGTCCCTTGGCGACTTCGAGGTCCAGCGTCCCCGTGACGAGTTCGACGGTCTTCGTCTCGCCCATGATTGCAGTGTCCAAGGTCTTTTCCTTTCATCCGGCTTCAGGCCGGTGATCTCAGCTAAGAGGGGTCTGAACGAGAAGCTTGCCGCGCGCGTTCGTTTCGATCTTCGCGCCAAAGCGCCGCAGCAGTTGGTGGGGGTCGATCCGGCCCAGGCCGGAAAGGTCGACTTCGGCCCACTGCGCACGGGTGATTTCGGCGGTGGCGACATATTCGTCGTCAACGCGGCCAGTCGATGCAGCGCGCTGGGTATAGGCAGACAGGGCGACGGTCTTGATGTCGGCGCTGGTGGCAAAGCTATGCCCTGCGAGCCGCATCAGGATCGAACAGACGTGATCGAGATAAAACCCGCCATGGTCCTTCTTCGTCATCGGCTTTTGCACGAGCTCGAGCCGCGTATAGACGGGCTTCCAGGTTGCATCGGGCATATCCTCGATCTCTGGAAGATCGACATCGAGAAGCACGCGGCCGCCGGTGACAGCGAGCGCAATATTGATCTCTGCAGGCCAATCGAGCGCACCGAGGCTGACCAGCAAGGCATCAGCGAGCGCATCGGCGTCGGGACCGCTGTTGGCCTGTTCGGCACGCCAGCGCATCAGCGCATCCATATAGGACTGCTGATCGAAGAATTGTTCGCGTGACGGCTTGCCTGCATTGCCGGCCGTAACGCTCCCTGTCGTGCGCGGAATATCGTGATGCAAAAAGCGCAGCTTCTGCAATTCGGTGTTTCGGTCAGCGGCGTGGTCGTCGAGGAAGACCTTGAGATCATCTTTCATCAGGCGCTTGGCAGCCGGAACCAGTTCGGGATCAAGCGGCCTGTCCTGCGGGTCGAGAAGTACGACCTCGTCGCCGGTCATGCGCGCGACGACACGATCGGGAAGGCTGGCTGCTGCGGACGGACGGGCGGGCGCGGATGCGCGGCCTGCAGGCTTGTCGAGGCGCTCCCGGTAGCTGAGACCGGTCCCGGGGATGCCGACGTTTCCGAAAATGCCGCGCTTTCCGATATTGACCGAGGCGCCGCGCGGACCGACCGACCAGCTGGCGCCGCTCTTGGAGAGATTGAGGCGAACGCCGGGAAGAATGGAAATGCGTTTCTGGAACCGGAAACCCATGGGTACTCCTATGCCGAGACGAGAATGGAGACGACCGAGTTGCGCAATCGGTTGGTGACATCGCGCCGATTGCCGCCTGCCTGGGCAGCGGTCGTGGGCAGCGGCATGCCAGCAGCAGCGATCATCTCGAAGACAATGGCTGCGCGGATGCCGAAATTGACGTTTTCGGAGATTGCGCCGCGGTCGCGGAAATTCTGGTGCGCGAGCGATGCAGAGGTGATCCCGATGAGATTGCCTTCCTCATCGATGATCGCTCCGCCCGACGAGCCGGATCCGATCGGGGCTGAGAACTGGAAGCGCGATACATCGCCCTGTCCGCCGGTGAGGCCTGAGACATTGCCGGTCGTGACCTTGAGGTCGGCGCCGAGCACCTCCATCAGCGGATAGCCGGCGGCCATGACTGCTTCGCCCAGCCAGACGGGCGAATTGATCCGGATCGGCAAGGGCTCACCCTGTATCTGTCCTTGCAGGAGCGCCAGGTCGTGCATCGGGTCAACGGCAACCGGGACCAGTCGCTGCTGGGTGCGACCGAGCGCGAACTCGTTGCCGCCATCGATCACATGGGCATTCGTCACGATCAGGTTCGGGCCTATGAGAACGCCGCTACCGCTTGCAAAGGCGCCTCCGCGAGGTGGCGGTGACGGGTCGCCCCACGGCGAGCTGCGATCGGGAGAGGGATTGTCGCCCCACGGCGACGGCCGGGGAGCATTGTCGCGCGGCCTGCTGCGGTTCGGAATGGGAAGGTCGCCGAGATTACGGGCCCGCGCGTAGGCATCGATGCCGAAGGTAAAGCCTTCGTTCGATACTTTCATGCGAACGGTACCGCTCTTGGTGTAGATTTCACCGATGATGACGGCCGCGAGCTGCTCCACAGGTTCGGGGAAGCTGTAGCTCGTTCCATCGATGGTGACAGTGCACGGATAGGCGGAATTGACGAAGCCGCCCTGCTTGTCGTCCGTGATGTAGGCGACGATCTCGAGCTTGTCGTGATTGCAGCCCGACAGCCGCCAATCGGTCGTGCCCATCTGGTCGAGAGGGTGAAGCGCGCCGCTGCCGGTAAAGGCTGCCACGGAAAGGCGCGAAGCATCGCGGCCGGCAAAGCGGATCAGGATTTCGCTGGTGCCTGTCAGCGTGATGCGCTGACCGGAAATCGCCTGTGTCATGCAGCCTCCTTCTGCTCGATGAGCCTGCGAATGCTCGTGGTCTCGAATTCGATATCGATCTTCACCGGCTTGATGTCGTTAGCTGTGAGCCTGCCGCTCAGGAGGCCGCCCCAGTCGGCGATGAGGCCAGCACCGTAATCTTCGGCATAGATGCTGCCGCCTGCAGGGCGGGCATTGATCTCGAGGATTTTCCAACTGCCATCTATGGCCTTGCGGAACTGCAGGTTCACAAGGCCATAGAGCATAAAGCGAGCGGCCAGTACGGCTGCTTCGCTTTCGAGGAAATGTGGACTTTGAATGGACTGCCGCCGGTCAAATTTGGTGCGCGCGACATATTTCAGAATCTGGCCTTCATGCGCGAGCACGTCGAAGGAGATTTCGGGACCGGGCAGATAATCCATGAGCACCAGAGGAGCGATCGGTTCTTCCCGCTCCTGAATGCGCAGCGCGGCGATGAAAACGTCGGATCGCATAGTGTGAAATTCGGGATGGAGGAGATGCGCGCTCGGCGCTGTATCCTTGGGTAGTTTCCAGAAGCCGTGACCGTTTACGCCCTTGCGCGGCTTGACGCAGGGGAGGCTCTCATCGTGCCAGGCACGGAACAGCGCCAGCCTCTCCTCCAGCTCGTCGGCCGATGAGGCGGGCCATGTTGGCAGATGGAAGGGCTCGTTGGCGGTGGCGTCCGAAAAGGCCTGTTTGTCCTCGATCACCAGATAATTAGATTTCGAGCAGGGGAAATGGACCCGGCACGGAAGATCCGCATCGTAGAAATGCTCGCGCAGCCGGGTCGGCACGAAGACGTCGATCTGGCGCCGGGCAATCTGGTCTCGGACCCAATCCACATATTCCGACGGCTCGAGATCGGGTTCTTCGAATGTCTCGGTCGGGCCGGAATATACCGGCCTGCCCTCACCTACGCTGACGAGCACTTCAAGCGAGCTGTCGGCGGCCAGCATGGCCTGGGCGATGGGAGCGAGCGAGAAACCGCGATTGAACCAGATACGCATCGAGCGGGAATTTCCTTGGGAAAAGGGATAGGAAGGTGGCGGCGGCGCGCAGGGACAAGATGCGTCGCCGCCGCCTGGCCTAGCCGATGTTGACGCCCATCGAGGACGCGAGGCCAGCCAAACCGGATTCCCAGCCTTCGCCGATCGCCTTCACCTTGATGTCGCCATCGCGGCGGTAGAGTTCGACGAACACCATGGCGGCATTCATGCTGGAGTCTTCACTAAGGTCGAACCGAGCAAGTTCCATTTTGTCCGCGTCGTTGACGACGCGGGCAAAGGCGTTGGAGACCGAGCCGAAGTTCTGTCCGCGCTGCTGGCCTTCATGGATGGTGACCGCGATCACGACCTTCTTCACGTCAGCGGGAAGTTTCCCGAAATCAATCGAGATCGTTTCGTCATCGCCCTCGCCTTCACCGGTGCGATTGTCGCCGCCGTAGATGACAGCGCCGTCAGGCGATTTGGTGTTGTTGTAGAAGACGAAATGCGCGTCGGAGAGCACCTTGTCGTCCTGGCCAACGGCAAAGGCCGATGCGTCGAGGTCGAAGGCGGCGCCATCGGTCTTGCGAACGTCCCAGCCGAGACCGACGGTGACGGACGAAAGCCCGGGAGCTTCCTTGGAGAGAGAGACGTTGCCGCCTTTCTGGAGCGATACTGCCATGTGTGAGCGTTCCTGGTCGTAGAATTGAGTTGGCTGGTCGCCGGAGCGTCTGCCCCGGCGACCTATTGCATCCTGGCTGCCCGTCATGAGCAGCCAGAGATCAGCCGATATTCACGCCGTAGTTCTTGGCGAGCGGGCCGAGGCCGCCAGCGAAGCCCTGGCCGACGGCGCGGAACTTCCAGTCGGTGCCGTGACGATAGACTTCGCCGAGGATCATCGCGGTTTCGGTCGAAGCGTCTTCCGACAGATCATACCGGACGACTTCCTTGCCGGTCTTCTCATCGACGAGGCGGATGAAGGCGTTCGAGACCTGGCCGAAGGACTGGCCGTTGGCTTCGCCTTCGTGGATCGTCACGACGATCGCGACCTTGTCGACATCGGCCGGCATCTTGCTGAGCGTGATCTGCACCTGCTCATCGTCGCCTTCGCCTTCACCGGTGCGGTTGTCACCCTGGTGGATGACCGCGCCGCCAGCGGCGTTCATGTTGTTGTAGAAGCAGAAGTCGGCATCCGAGCGCACCTGACCGCTCGAGGCGAGCAGGAAGGCCGAGGCGTCAAGGTCGAAGTCCTTGCCATCGGTTGCGCGAACGTCCCAGCCCAGGCCGATCATGATCTGGTCGAGACCGGGAGCCTCCTTCGAGAGCGAGACATTGCCACCCTTGGAGAGCGAAATTGCCATGGTATCGTAGTCCTTTCTTGAGGTTCTTGGCGGAATGAAACCGGATGCGCGCCGCACTTTCCGCCATGGGTGCAACGTGCTTTGAAAACCGGCTATTTCTTGAATTCGATCTCGCCTTTGCTGACATCCCAGCTTCCGTCGGGATGCAGGCGCGGCGCGCGCTCGGCGGCGATCATGTGCGGGAAGCCATTTTTCCCATATGTCTCGATATGCTCAATATCGACGGTCTCACCCAGGGAGAGATGTGAAATGGCCACCCAGTATGAGGTGTCGTTCGGGTTCAGCAGCGGGATCGTGACCTCGTTGCCGGCCTGATCTGTCAGGGTCATCTTCGGGCGGTAGCTGGCAAAGGAGCCCGCGCCGTTCTTGACTGCCGAATAGGCCGCGAACAGCGCGTAGCGCAGCGTCTCGGGCCGTTCGATGACGATGGCCTCTTCACCTGCCCGCAACGCATCGCCCGAATGCGCAATGAAGGGGAAGGAAGCGCTCGAGCCAAGGTCCTTCCAGTAAACCTTGCCGCTCTTGCCATCCTTGGTGACGTAGAAGCAGTAGAAATCGAGATCGCCTTCACCCGCGCCGCGGCCTTCCCACGAAAGCAGCGCGCGAATGGCGCCGCCGGCCTTGGCGAGGCTGACTTTCTCGGCCTTTGCGAGCGTGACTTTCTTTAACGAGATAGTCGAAGCGGCGGGTGCCGCAGCCGGTGACGGTTCGGGTGCTCGTGTCGGCGCCGGTGCAGGAGCAGGTGCCGCCGGTGGCGGAGCAGAGCTGCTCGGATCAGCTTGCACGTTGACGCCAAAATGGGTTGCGATTGCCATGAGGCCGCCATCGAAGCCCTGTCCGACGGCGCGCAGCTTATAAGCTCCGTTGCGCTTGTAGACCTCACCGATGATGAGCGCTTTTTCGCTCTTCCCGGCTAGATCGATCGTGAAGGACAGCTGGCCCATCGCCATGGTGAGCTGCTTGGCCTGCGCGAGGTCGGCAGCGGAGGCCTTGCCCGTATCGAGCACGGCGCAAAGCGCAATGCGCTCGATCCGATCCGGAATGGCGGCATAGTCGAGCTGAAAGGTCGCGCTCTTTCCTATTACCGCCATTCCCACGCCGGGCACTTGCGTCTGGCCGTAAAACACCATGCCCTCATCGCCCAGCACCTTGCCGGAGGCATCGAGAAGATAGGCGCAGATATCGAGATCGGCACCGATGGGATTTTCGAGCCAGGAAATGCTGACGGCATCTCCTTGAACTGGCGCATTGGCGCCCATCATCATGTTCACGATTGTGTCTCTCGCGGTTCTGGGGTGGCTCTGGCGGTGGCGGCGGGAGGTTCGCTCCCGCCGCTTGCCATTCAGGCGGTGTGGACGTCGGGCTGGACGTCGCCGGTCGGCAGGATTGCATCGGCATCGCCATCTTCCTCGTATTCCTCGGGGAAGAGCTTCTGGTGGCGGACCGAAGCCCAGAAGGCCGCGCCGATCAGAACGGCGCCGATGAGGCCGGTCACAATCTCGGGCGTGTGGATGCGGATGCTCATCAGCATGATGACGGCCAGAGCGATGATCGCATAGAATGCACCCGGCTCGAGATAGCGGTATTCCGACAGATGGCCGCCGCGAACGAGCGCGATGGTCATCGATCGCACGAACATCGCGCCAATGCCGAGGCCAAGAGCGATGATCAGGATGTCGTTGGTAATGGCGAAGGCGCCGATGACACCATCGAAGGAAAAGGATGCGTCGAGAAATTCCAGATAGATGAAACCGCCGGCGCCCGAACGGACGACCTTGCCGGTTGCATCTTCTTCGCCGCCAAGCAGATCGCCTAGTTTTTCGACCGCGAAAAAGGTGGCGACGCCCGACAGGCCTGCGATGAGGAAAGTCTGGCGTTCGCTACCTTCTACAAGCAGCGAGAGGGCGGCCACGATGACGGCGGTCGCGATATAGGGCGAGAACGGGATCTTCGCGAAAGCAGAGAGCGGCTTTTCGATGAATCCCAGCCAGTGGTGCTCGCGGTCATCGTCGAAAAAGAAGGTCAGGCCGACCAGCATCAGGAATGCGCCGCCGAACCCGGAGATGCCGACATGGGCCCCCGTGACGATTTCTTCATAGCGCGTCTTGTCGGAGATCGCGATGGAGAGTGCTTCCCATGGCGACACCCACGCCGCGATCGCGACGATAGCGAGCGGGAAGACGATACGCATGCCGAACACGGCAATGGCGATGCCCCATGTAAGGAAGCGGTTCTGCCACTTCTCGTCCATGTCCTTGAGCACCGAGGCATTGACGACCGCGTTGTCGAGGCTGAGCGAGGTTTCCATGACACCGAGGATGGCAGCGATGAAGACCATGGTCGCAGCAACGCCAAGCGCGCCGCCGCTTTCGGTATAGCCGACAACGCCGGCGAGCGTGAGGCAGATAATCGTGAAGATTATCGAGCCGTAGAAGTTCTTGAGCATTTGGGTTCCCCCTATTGAAAAGGCCGCCGGGCGCTATGACCGGCGGCCTGGAGTGGCGATCAGTCCTTCGAACCTGCGGTCCAGCGCAGGAAAATGCCGATGTCGTCGGCGAAGGGCTTCTGGTTCTGGTAATATTGCATGTGGCGGGTGACCTTCATCTGCCCGCCGACATTGTCGATGAGCGCGATGCCGCACAGGCGGCGGTCATTGCGGCCTTCGTTCATCTGCACTTCGATCTCGGGCTGGCCCGGGATGTTCATGCGCACGATGCCATCGGTCTGCTGCCAGTTCGGCACGCCGTCGTAGATCAGCGCGAAGACTGCGATCCGCTTGATGCGGTCGAAGTATTTGCCGTTGATGCGGATGGTTTCGCCCGCAGCGACTGCGCCGGTGCGATCATCGCCCGATAGCTCGATCCACGGTTCGGAATGGAATCCGCCGAACTGGTTGCCCAGCGCCTGGATGACGCCGCGGTACCCGTCCTGAAGTTCGAAAAGCACACCGAGGTCGAGATCGACAGCCTTTGACCCGCCGAAGAAACCGCGTTTGGCGCTTCCCGCATTCCAGTTAAGGTTGAGCACGATCTCGCCAAAGCTGTCGCCCTTCTTCGTCAGGCTCACGCTCGGATTGGATTTCTCGAGCGTGATCTTGCGCAGGTTAACCGGCGCCGAAGGCGGCGGCGGCGGTGGCGGCGGCGGCGGAGGAGGAGGTGGCGGTGGTGCGGGCGCGTCCGCGACCTCGCCGCCGAAATGGGTGATAAGAGCGGCAAGCCCGCCTGCGAAGCCTGCGGCGATGGCCCCGATTTTCCAACCGCTCGAATGGCGGTAGATCTCGATCATCATCACAGCCTTCTCATTGCTGAGGCTCGATGCAACGTCGAAGCTAGCCTTGTTGCCGTCGACGGTGACAATGAGCGGGCGCGCGCGCGAAATCGGCTGATTGTCATGTGTCGCGGTGAAGACGATGCGATCGATCGAGCTCGGCAGCCTGTCGAGATCGAGATTGAACACGGCATTATCCGAGGTGGACATCATCTCGATCGCGCCTTCCGGCGTTTTCGGGTTCGAAAAGAGAACGACATAGCGGTCGTCGCCGATCTTCTTGGCGCCATTGAGGCCGAAGGCTGCGATATCGACCCCATCGAGGCCGAAATCGACTTTGACAGTGCAGCGCGAGCCGATGCCGAGATCGGCCAATCCGCGCTTTTCACCCTTTTGCATTTGCATCGGGAACTCCAGTTCTGAGCAAGAAACAGAATGGGGCAGCCCTGATGAGAGCCGCCCCTTTCAGGTCAGATGAGGGCGGCCGACGGGCTCACCAGATCATGGACGGTGCGGCCGCCGGCGCGTTCGCCCAGCGCCTTGAAGGTCCAGTCGCCACCGGCGCGGGTCAGGCTGGCAAGGATGATGCCGGTGTGCGGGCCGCTGTCGGAGATGTCGAAGCGCGCAAGCTCGCGGCCCGTACGATTGTCGACGACGCGCCCGAATGCATTTTCGACCTTGTCGAACGTCTGGCCACGAAACGAATTCACGGTCAGCACGATGGTCTCGATGTTCGGC
Organism: Croceicoccus mobilis; assembly: GCF_001661965.1. Classification (GTDB taxonomy): domain Bacteria; phylum Pseudomonadota; class Alphaproteobacteria; order Sphingomonadales; family Sphingomonadaceae; genus Croceicoccus; species Croceicoccus mobilis. The sequence continues at coordinate 176,809 of NZ_LYWZ01000022.1, read as the reverse complement.
GGTAGGCGCATCAGGTCGATGGCGATGGATTCGTCGTCACCGTCGCCATCACCCGTCAGGTTGTCGCCGCTGTGGCGAACTGAGCCGTCCTTGCTAGTCAGGGCACCGAACCAGACGCTGTCGACAACCTGGCGACCGGACGTGAACATCAGTGCCGATGCGTCGAGATCGATATCGCCGCCGCCGCCAAAGACTGCGCCGAGGAAACCCTTGGGCTTGGCAGCGTCCCAGCCCACGCCCAGCGTGATGCTGGTCAGGCCGTTCGGCGCGCTCTTCGAAAGGCTGACAGCCTCGTTCTTTTTTAATGAAATCGTCATGGAAGTCCCCTTGGATTAGACGCAAATGGCGCGAAAGCGCCGTTTGGCGACGAGAAGAAACAAATAATGTGGGAAGTAATGTGCGACCCTGCCCCCCAGCTGGCGCGTTTGCCGATGAAGGCTATTAAACGACTGCGCCGACTGTCAAATTCAAACCGGCAGCAATATACGGGTTTGTCGTTAAAAGGTCGTTTAGCGTGCGGTCGCGGAATTCGGGCATGCAAAAGGCATAAACAAACATAAGTTTATGTGACAGTAATTCCCGAATTTGGCCTAGCCACACGGCCCGGCGCAGAGGTCTAGTAATAGACTCGAAAGTATCCAGTGTAGCCTGTTGTTAAAATAGCGATCCGGTCAGCCTAGTCAGCTAATTCAGAACCCGATTATCGCCTTGGCATAGGCCACACCGTCTTTGACTGGAGGTCGTAAGGCACCGCAGGCGTTACCCATCATAAGCTGCAAAGGCGCCGCACCTATTTCGGGGCTTGCTGCGGCCATCAAGTGAGCCCCACGGCGGGCACGATCCTTAAGAGCACGCGGAGCCCGCTCGGTAGCTGCTTCCATGAAATCAATCTGTTCTGAACGACGCGCCACGGAACCGCACGCTATCTCGGCATGACCTTCAAGAAACTTAGTGGATCAGCGTTATACATGCCGAGGTATGCAGACGACACGCGAATCAAGTGCCTTCCAATTGTCGAACTTGATTTAGCGGCATTCTGTTGCGGCTCGAAAAAATGTCCGATAACGGGCAACCGAAGGGCCGCGTCTCATGACCGAACCCGGGCGCTTAGCTGACACATTAGCTCGTAAGACGAAACGTCCGCTATCCCGGTTTTCGCGCCATAAATCTTACAGTTTCGGTTCGACCAACTTAGCGCACAGGCTGCCCGCTACCCTCACAGGCCTAACACTCGCGCGCCACATAGAGACGCTCGGGAGCCAACCCCGCCTGTTCGGCCAATAAGTTAATCGGCTGATTCTGAAGCGTTTTTATCCGCTAGTTATAACCTTAGGTGCTGAACAGCCAAAATCCTTCAACTTATTAGGCGTGATCAGGCTGCTTCTTGCAACTTATGGGGCGAATCTGCGGAACTTTTTGGGCCGGTTTCCAAACACACAAAACCCGTGATTCCAGCGCTTTCAAAAATGATTGCATTCAACTTTTGGGCCGGACGACAGACCGCGCTCTAGGCCCGCGCGCTCAGGGCCGCATTGCTCGCCAACTCGTCGGCGCGCTCGTTTTCGGGGTGACCGGCGTGGCCCTTCACCCAATTCCAGTCGATCTTGTGCGGGCGGCTGGCGTCCAGCAGCTCGCGCCACAGGTCCTCGTTCAGAACCGGCTTTTTCGCGGCCGTTTTCCAGCCCTTCTTCTGCCAGCCGAAGACCCATTTGGTGATGCCGTCGATGACATATTTGCTGTCGGTATAAAGCTCGACATGGCACGGGCGCTTCAGGGCCTGCAGGGCGCGGATCACCGCGGTCAGCTCCATGCGGTTGTTCGTCGTCTCGACCTCGCAGCCGTGCATTTCCTTTTCGGTCTCGCCCTTGCGCAGGATCGCGCCCCAGCCGCCGGGGCCGGGGTTTCCCTTGCAGGCCCCGTCGGTAAAGATCTGCACTTCGCTCATGCAGACAGCCCAAAGGCGGCAGCGCCATTTTCGCGATAGAATTCGTGGCGACGGAAAAAGGCCATGGGGTCCTTCTTCGTCACCAGCGCATCTGCAGGGGTGTAAAGCCAGTCATAGGCGCGGGTGAGGAGGAAACGCAGGCTTCCTGCCCCGGCCAGCGCGGGCAGGGCCGCGATTTCGATGGGCTCAAGCTCGCGCACGCTGCGATAGCCTGCGATCAGCGCATCGCCGATGGCGTGGCTCTGCACGCGGCCATCGGCGGAAAAGCTCCATGCCGCATGGGTTACGGCAAGGTCGTAGGCCATGGCCCCGGTGCAGGCGAAATAGAAGTCGATGAGGCCCGAAACCTCGTCCCCTACCAGCAGCACATTATCGGGGAAGAGATCGGCGTGGATCGTCGATTGCGGCAGGTCTGCGGGCCAGGCGGCGATGACGGAATCGACATAAGCCGGCACGGCCTCCAGCGCGGGGTCGATCTCGCTCCAGCGTCCGGCGCAATCGCGCACGAAGCCGCGCCATGCCTCGAAGCCCATGCCGTCTTTGCGGGTCATGGAGAAATCGCGGCCTGCCAGATGCACGCTGGCCAGCGCGCGGCCTATCGCATGCGCCTGCTCGGGCGTGGGATCGTCGGCGGATACGCCGGGCAGGAATTCGATCAGCGCCAGCTTGCGTTCGCCATTGGCGGTGTCGATGGTGCGGAACGGCGCGCCGGTTTCGTCATGGATGGTGCGCGGAACCGGGCAGCCCGCTGCGGCCAGATGGTCGAGCAGGTTGAGGAAGAACGGCAGGTCGCGCACATCGGTACGCTCTTCATATACGGTCAGGATGAAGCGCCCCGAAGTGCCGGTGCCGCGCGTCTCGATCAGCCAGTTGCTGTTCGAAACGCCCTCGGCGATGCCCTTGGCGGAAACCAGCTCGCCCACGCCGAAATGCGCGATGATGTCGGCCATCTCCTCGGCCGGGATGCGGGTGTAGACAGCCATGTCAGGCCTTCATTCCGTCAGCTGGCGCGGCAGCTTGAATATAATTTTTTCATCTGCGGTCTTGACGATCTCTTCCTCGAGATCGCGGAAGCTGGCGAGCCGGTCGATGACTTCGCGCACCAGCACTTCGGGCGCGCTGGCACCCGCCGTGATGCCGATGGCGCCCACGCCTTTCAGCCAGCTTTCCTCGATATCCTCGCCGCGCTGGATCAGCCTTGCGTCGGTGCCCATGCGGTCCGCCACCTCGACAAGGCGCAGAGAATTTGATGAATTGGTCCCGCCGATCACCAAGACCAGATCGACCTGCGGGGCGAGTACCTTCACCGCCGCCTGACGGTTGGAGGTGGCATAACAGATGTCCTCTGCCTTCGGCCCGACGATCTGGGGGAAGCGTTCTTCCAGCCGGTCGATGATCTCACGCGTGTCGTCGACCGACAGCGTGGTCTGAGTCAGATGGGCGAGCTCGGTGCCTTCGGGAAAGTCGAGCTTTTCGACATCCTCTACCGTTTCCACCAGTGTCATGTGACCTTCGGGCACCTGCCCGAAAGTGCCGATCACCTCGGGGTGTCCTGCGTGGCCGACGAAGATGATGTGGCGGCCATGTTCGACCTGGCGTTCGGCCTGGCGGTGGACTTTCGAGACCAGCGGACAGGTCGCGTCCAGATAATCGAGGCCACGCGCCTCGGCGTTGGCGGGCACGGATTTGGGCACGCCATGGGCGGAGAACACGACCGGCACGCCGTCGGGGACCTCGGTCAACTCTTCGACGAAGACGGCGCCCTTCGCCTTGAGACTGTCGACGACGAAACGGTTATGCACGATTTCATGGCGCACATAGACGGGCGCGCCATAACGTTCGATCGCCTTCTCCACGATCTCGATCGCGCGGTCGACACCGGCGCAGAAACCGCGCGGCGCTGCCAGCAGCACCTTCAGCGGCAAAAGGGTCGCGGTATCCGAGGCGGCAGCATCTGTGGGGATCGTCATGGCATCAGCCCTTAGCGCCTGCATGCGGGCGAGGTAAAGCGCCAGCCGTGGCAATTCGGGACGGGCCGTTATGGCCATCGCGCCCAATCATCGCATCCGGCGCGGTAAAGCGAAGCGAAAGCTTAGCGCTGGCAGGAAGCGGGGCAGGGCAGGCGTATCATCCGCGATGGTGGGCGATACATTGCCGGTGATTGCCCTTGGTGCCCATGCGGGCTAGGGCAGGGCCGAACTTTGCACCGGCCAGCCATTTTGGGCTGCCCGAACATGACAATTGCTGATGGCAAGGATAGAGCTTCGCCGATGACTTCGACCTTCCGCCCGCTGGCCAAACGTGCCGCTTCCGCCATGCTGATGCTCGGCGCGGCCGCTACCCTGTCCGCCTGTTCGAGCGAGGGCGATCTCGTCCTGCAGGAAGGTGTGGGCGTCTCCGCCATCCGGTCCAAGTGTCCGGCGGTCGGCATTCCGGCCTATACCGGCGACATCACCCTGTTCCGCGACGCCGCGAACAAGACGCTGGGCTCGATGGACGTGACGGCCTCGATCACCGATCTTCGCACCAGCTGCGATGAAACGGGTGAGCGGATCTATAGCGAATCGACCTTTCAGGTTTACGGTCGCCGCACCGACACTTCGGCAGCGCGCACGGTCGAGCTTCCCTATTTCGTTACCGTTCTGCAGGGTGGATCTTCGGTGCAGACCAAGCGCGTGGGCACCGTCACGCTGAACTTCGCCGCGGGCGAAGAGCGGGCGCAGGCAAGCGCGAAGGCTGGCGCCTTCGTCAACGCATCGGCCGCGACCCTGCCCGACGATATCCGCGAACGCGTGACGCGTAAGCGCCGCGCCGGCGATGCCGATGCCGCGATGGATCCGCTGGCCGCTCCGGACGTAAAGGCCGCCATCGCGCGCGCCACGTTCGAGGTGCTGATCGGCTTCCAGCTCGATCAGGACCAGCTGGCCTATAACGCGACGCGCTGATCGCGATGATGGCGGCTGGCGGGACGGACTCGCCGCCGCCTCTTCCCCCGCGCGCGATTACCCGCTAACCGCGCGCCCATGACGAATAGCACCACCACCATTCACGCCGCCATCACCGGTGCGGTGAACACGGCCCTCGATGCATTGCAGGGCGCAGGCACGCTGCCTGCCGATATTTCCCGCGCCAATGTCACGGTAGAGCCGCCGCGCGATCCTTCGCACGGCGACCTTGCCACCAATGCCGCGATGGTGCTGGCCAAGCCTGCAAAAACGAACCCGCGCGCGCTGGCAGAGGCGATCGTCGCCCAGCTGGTCAAGGATGACGCGATCGACAGCGCCGAGATCGCGGGGCCGGGCTTTATCAACCTGCGGCTGGCTGCGGGCGTATGGCAGGCCGAGCTGGACGCGATTACTGCTTTGGGCGGCGATTATGGCCGCTCCGACATGGGGGCGGGCAAGACCGTCAATGTCGAATATGTCTCCGCCAATCCGACCGGCCCGATGCACATGGGCCATTGCCGCGGCGCGGTGGTGGGCGATGCGCTGGCGGGGCTCCTCGAATATGCGGGCCATAAGGTCATCCGCGAATATTACGTCAATGACGCAGGCGCGCAGGTGCAGACCCTCGCCCGCTCGGTCCACCTGCGCTACCGCGAGGCGCTGGGCGATGACATTGGCGAGATCCCGGAAGGTTTCTATCCCGGCGATTATCTGAAGCCCATCGGCGCAAAGCTGGCCGAGGAATTCGGCGACACCTACAAGAGCGCGCCCGAGAGCGAATGGCTCGACCTGTTCCGCATGCGCGCCGTCGCCGCGATGATGGACATGATCCGCGCCGACCTCGCGCAGCTGGGCATTCATCACGACCTGTTCTCGTCCGAAGCCAAGCTGCAGGCCGAGGGCAAACCCGAGGTTGCCGAGACTTTCCTGCGCCAGCGCGGCCTTGTCTATGACGGCATATTGGAAGCGCCCAAGGGCAAGACGCCCGAAGACTGGGAGCCGGTCGAGCTGCCGCTGTTCCGTTCGACCCAGTTCGGCGACGACCAGGACCGCCCGATCAAGAAGTCGGACGGCAGCTGGACCTATTTCGGGGCCGATCTCGCCTATCACTTCCAGAAATCCGAAAACGCCGATGCGCTGATCGACATCTGGGGCGCGGACCATGCCGGCACGGTCAAGCGGATCAAGGCCGCCGTCGCCGCGCTGACCGGGGCAGAAGGCGAGGCCATCCCCTTTGACGTGAAGCTGGTCCAGATGGTCCAGCTGCTGCGCGATGGCGAGCCGGTGAAGATGTCCAAGCGTTCGGGCAATTTCATCACCATCGCCGACATGGTCGAGGAAGTGGGCAAGGACGTGGTGCGCTTCACCATGCTGACCCGTAAGCCCGAGGCGCAGATGGATTTCGACTTCGCCAAGGTGGTGGAGGCGTCGAAGGACAACCCGGTGTTTTACGTCCAGTACGCCCATGCCCGTATCGCATCGGTGCTGAGGAAGGCTGCGGAAGAGGGCATTGCCGACAAGGCCGAGGATGCGCGGCTGGCCGCATGGGGCGATGCTTCGCTGCTGAAGCCCGAAGAAAAGGCGCTGGTCGCAGAGGCCGCGCAGTTCCCGCGTCTGGTGGAACAGGCCGCGCGTGCGCGCGAGCCGCACCGCATCGCGTTCTTCCTCACCGATCTGGCCGCGGCTTTCCACGCGCTGTGGAACATCGGCAATGACGATCCTGCCCGCCGCTTTATCGTCGAAGAAGATTTGCCCGCTACCGGCACGCGTCTGTATCTCGCGCGTGAGATCGGGCAGGTTATCCGTAACGGCCTCGCGATTCTCGGGGTCGAGGCAGCGGAGCGACTGTAAATGACGGCAGGGGGCAGGCACGGGGAGAGTGAGGCGCAGCTTGCGCTTGACGAAACCGACATGCGCCTGCCCTGGCTCGAAGTCGCCGACGAGGATGGCGAGGAAGGCCTCGACTGGAGCAGGATCGGCAAATTTGCCGGGATCGTCGCCGCCGTGCTTTTCGTGGCTGCGATCGGCGTATGGGTCCTTACCCAGTGGGGCCCCGGCGCGCCCGAAGGTGACGGATCGCTGATCGCTGCCCCGACAGAGCCGTATAAGGTGAAGCCCGAAAACCCCGGCGGCAAGGAATTCGCCGGGACTGGCGACACCAGCTATCAAGTGGGCGAGGGGATCGAGAAGGAAGCGCGTCTTGCCCAGCAGGCGCCCAAACCCGAACCTGCCGCCGAAACCGAAACCCCTGCGCCCGAACCGGAGCCCGCTCCTACCGGTGTCGGCGTGCAGGTCGGCGCCTATAGCACCGAGGCTGCGGCGCGCACCGGCTGGGTCACGCTGCGCCAGCGTTACGAGGGGCTGAAGAATTACGACCGGCGAATCGTCGAAGGGCGCGCCGATATTGGCACCGTCTTCCGTCTGCAGGCCGTCGCCCCGACGCTAAGCGGTGCCAATTCGCTGTGCACTGACCTGAAAGCCAATGGGATCGAGTGTCAGGTGAAGCGGTAATTCGCCCGCGCGGGGGATAAGCGGGGCGACGGGCTGCGCCCAAACTTGCGCAATTCCGCGATTTCCGCGATTCTGCACCCCTTATGACGCCCGCCATTTTCGGTATAGCCGGCCCCACCCTGACCGCCGACGAACGCGCCTTTTTCCGCGATGCGGACCCGGCTGGATATATCCTGTTCGGCCGCAATTGCGAAAACCCGCAGCAGATGCGCGCCCTGACCGACGAATTGCGTGCGATTGCGGGGCGTGACAATCTCCTTATCACCATCGATCAGGAAGGCGGGCGGGTTGCCCGCATGAAGCCGCCGGTCTGGGCCAAATATCCGCCGCAGGGCGTGTTCGACCGGCTTTATGACATCGCCCCGATCTCCGCGATAGAGGCGGCGCGCGTGAATGCCGAGGCGATCGGCCTCGATCTCGCGCAGGCGGGGCTGAACTGCGATGCGCTGCCGCTGCTGGATGTGCGCTGCGAAGGCGCGCATGACGTGATCGGCGACCGCGCGCTGGGGCACGATCCCATGCGCGTCGCCGCGCTGGGCAAGGCGGTGCTTGACGGGCTGGAGGCGGCGGGCGTCGCCGGGATCATCAAGCATATTCCCGGCCATGGCCGCGCCGCCTGCGACAGCCACAAGGAAATGCCCGTCGTCAGCGCGAGCGAGGCCGAACTGGAGCAGGACATCGCCCCGTTTCGCGCTTTGCACGATGCGCCCATCGGCATGAGCGCGCATGTCAAATATACCGCGTGGGACGCGGACAATCCCGCTACCCAATCCGCCAAAGTCATCGCCGAAATCATCCGCGGCCGCATCGGTTTCGGCGGATTGCTGATGAGCGACGATGTCGACATGGAAGCGCTGTCGGGCTCCATTGCCGAGCGTTCGGTCAAAGCGCTCGCGGCAGGCTGCGATCTCGTCCTCAATTGCTGGGCGAAGATGGACGACATGATCGCCACGGTCGAAACCTGCGGCGAGATCACCGCTGAAGCGCGCCGCCGTCTCGACGCGGCCATGGCGGGCAAGGAAGTCAGCGCGTTTTCCGGCGCCGCGCGCCGCGACGAATGCATCGCCAAGCGGGATGCGCTTTTGGCCGCAGCGGGCGTTGAAGCATGATCGTCGACGGCTCCGAACCCGGCATGCTGTGGGGCGGAGACGGCGAATCCGCATGGCCCGATCAGCGGCCCGATCAGGATGTGGCGAGTGAGGAGCGCGAGCGGCTCTATGTCGAACTTGCCGGATGGGAAGGTCCGCTCGACCTGCTCCTCGACCTTGCGCGCAAGCAGAAGGTCGATCTTCGCCGCATTTCGATCCTTGAGCTGACCGATCAATATCTCGCCTTCATCGACCAGGCAGGCGCGATGAAGCTGGAACTGGCAGCCGATTACCTCGTGATGGCGGCATGGCTCGCTTATTTGAAATCCGCGCTGCTGCTGCCAAAGGACGAGCAGGAAGATCCAAGCCCCGAGGAACTGGCGCTGCGCCTGCAACTGCGGCTCGAACGGCTGGCGGCGATGCGCGATGTCGGCGCGCGGCTGATGGCACGCGACCGGCTGGGGCGTGACGTTTTCGCTCGCGGCAATCCCGAAGGTCTTCGCGTTCTGAAAAAGCGCGCGTGGCAATGCGAATGGTTCGATCTCGTGCAGGCCTACGGGCAGGTGAAGGCGCGCACCGCCCCTGTCGTGCACATGGTGCGCGATCGCATGGTGATGACGCTGGACAGCGCCCTGTCGCGTGTGTCCTCCATGCTGGGCGTGTCGCTGGACTGGATGGAACTGCGCCAGTTTCTGCCGCCCCATGCCGATCCGCGCCTCAGAAAATCGGCGCTTGCCAGCAGTTTCGTCGCTGCGCTGGAGCTGGCCAAGCAGGGCAAGGCCGAGATCGCGCAGGACGAAACCTTCGGTCCGCTGCGCCTGCGCGCCATGAAGCGGGGCAAGGAATGAGCGAAGCGCAGCGCCCCGACGAGCTGACCCGCGCCGTCGAGGCCGTGCTTTTCGCTGCCGAACAGCCAATGTCCGCTGTCGAGATCGGCGAACATCTCGGCGGGGCCGACGTGCGCGATGCCTTGGCCGAACTCGCCAGCCATTACGATGGGCGCGGCGTAGAATTGGTGAAGCGCGGGCCGCGCTGGCACATGCAGACCGCGCCTGATCTCGCCCATCTGCTGCGACGGGAGCGGGAGGAGCCCAAGCGCCTGACCCGCGCCGCGACCGAGTGCCTTGCCATCATCGCCTATCACGAACCCGTCAGCCGCGCCGAGATCGAATCGATTCGCGGCGTGCAGACCGCCAAGGGTACGCTCGACACGCTGATGGAGGCGGGCTGGGTGCGCGCCGCCGGTCGCCGCGAAGTACCGGGACGCCCGGTGATCTATGCGACCACGCCCGATTTCCTCACCCATTTCGGCCTTGCCAGCCGGCGCGACCTGCCCGGTCTTGCCGAATTGCGCGCCGCAGGCCTGCTGGAACCGGTGGAAGAGGCGCTGGAACGCGAAATGATATCGCCCACCGGCAGCGATGAAGCGCCCGATGCGGATATAAAAGACGAAGATGCCGAACGAGATAGCCCGCCATCACTGGATATGGGCGACGAAAGCGCCTAGATGGGTTTGGTAACCCCCGGAAAGTGAGAATTTCAAATGAATGTGGGACCCTGGCAACTGCTGATCGTCGCGATCGTGATCCTCGTGCTCTTCGGGCGCGGCAAGATCTCGGAAATGATGGGCGATTTCGGCAAGGGCATCAAAAGCTTCAAGCAGGGCATGAACGAGGAAGCGCGAAACGCCGACCGGATCGAACAGCAGACGCCCGCACCGACTGCTGCACCGACCACCGCGCCGACCCCGCCGGCAAGCGAGGCCAAGGCGGCGACGCCTGCGCCGACCGCAACTGGCGACGCCGACAAGACCAATTGATCCGCAGTTGCGGATCGACGCCCGGGAAGCCTGACTGATGTTCGACATCGGCGCGATGGAGCTGCTGATCATCGTGATCGTGGCCGTGGTCGTGATCGGCCCCAAGGACATGCCCATGGCCATGCGCACGGCGGGCCGCTGGATCGGGAAGATCAGGCGCGTGTCTTCGCATTTCCGGTCCGGCATCGATGCCATGGTGCGCGAAGCCGAGCTGGAGGACATGCAGGCCGAGTGGAACAAGCGCAACGCCGAGATCATGGCCAAGCATCCCGAAGCGGTGAAGGCCGCGCATGACGCGGAAATGACCCCGCTGCCCGAACCCTCCGCGACAGCGGAGGGCGGGGTGAAGAAGGATGGCGAAGCCGTGACCGAAGCTGCACCAGAGCCAGCACCCACGGCAACGGCGACGGAGCCTGCACCCAAGACGGAACAGGGCTGAGCCGGATGTTTCGCGTTTCCGATCTCGACGATACCGAATCCCCGCTGCTCGACCATCTGATCGAGCTGCGCACGCGGCTCATGCGCTGTCTTGCCGCGCTGGTGATCTGCTTCGGTGTCTGCCTGCCTTTTGCCGATGACATCTTCGGCATCCTCGCGCGCCCGCTGATGCAGGCGTTTCCCGACGGCAATGGCAAGCTGATCTATACGAAGCTTTACGAGGCGTTCTTCGTCGAGCTGAAAGTGGCGGTGTTCGCCGCTTTCTTCCTGTCGTTCCCGATCATCGCGAACCAGCTCTGGGCCTTTGTCGCGCCGGGGCTGTATGCCAAGGAGAAGAAGGCGTTCCTGCCCTTCCTCTTTGCGACGCCGATCCTGTTCGTGTGCGGGGCGAGCCTTGCCTATTTCGTGGTGATGCCCAACGCATTCCGCTGGTTCATCGGTTTTTCGGGCGAAACCGGCGGCATGCAGATCGAGGCGCTGCCGGGCACGGGCGATTACCTCGACCTCGTGATGCAGTTCATCCTCGCCTTCGGCATCAGCTTCCTGCTGCCGGTGCTGCTGATGCTGCTCAACCGTGCGGATATTGTCAGCCGCGCGCAGCTGAAAAAGGCGCGTCGCTATGTCATCGTGGGCATCGTCGCGCTTTCGGCCATCATCACGCCGCCCGATCCGGGCTCGCAGCTGGTGCTGGCGCTACCGCTCTACATCCTGTTCGAAGGATCGCTGGCGCTGATGTGGATGACTGAACGCCGCCAGGCGAAGGAAAAAGCCGAGGCGGCGAACCTGCCGGTGGAAGCCGAAGCCACCGAAGACTGATCAGGCGCTGGCCGGAGGGCCGGGGCCAGTCATCCAGATCTCTTCAGATTACGCCTGCGCCTCCGCCTAGCGCTGGGCGCAAAGAAAAAGGGCGGAGCCATCGGCTCCGCCCTTTTCTGTTCGTATGATCGGAAAGATCAGACGCTGGCAGGCTCATCATCGTCGCCATCGACGGCGATGTAGATGCCGACGCCAACCAGAACGGCGGCGATCACGGCCAGCATGCCCGAACCGACTGCTTCGTTCGCTTCCTTGGCGGGAGCGGCGGTACGCTCTGCTTCAGCAGCAGTGGCAGCGACCGGGGCCGAAGCCAGGGCGAGGGCGGAAGCAGCAAAGGCCATCTTGCGCAGGATCATTCTTTATCTCCTCATTCGCTCAATCAAAAGATTCGAGCGGGCTTAATCCCTGCCCCGAACCGATATTTCGTCATGGGAAAGCAGCTATATCCCCCAGGCTGCGATATCATGACACTGGACTCACAAGCAGGCCTGCGGTTCCAGATTTCGATGCAAAAATACGTGACTGCGTTTCGCTGTCAACGCCGTTAATGTCCGTATCGGCTGTTTAGGGACAAAAAACTAATGAAATCCCAACGCATTGCCGCATTTGCGCAACAGTGTGCAGATGCCGGCCTATCCTTCATTGTCATAGACCTTGTGGCCGCCCATCCATGTTTCGAGCACGCGAATGTCACGGATCTCGGGCGCAGGGACCATCATGGGGTCGTCGCTCAGGAACACGAAGTCGGCCCATTCGCCGACTGCCAGCGATCCGAAGCGTCCTTCCGCCATGCCCGCATAGGCCGCGCCTGCCGTGAATGCGCCCAGCGATTGTTCGCGTGAAATCGCTTCATCGGGCAGCCATCCGCCAAAAGGTTCGCCCGCGGAGTCCTGCCGGGTGACCGCCGCGGCGATACCGGACATGACATCGACCGGCTCGACCGGGGCATCGCTGCCGAATGCCAGCGGCACGGAGTTTTCCAGCATTGAACGCCACGCATAAGCGCCGCCCAGCCGATCGGGGCCAAGCCGCGCCTCGGCCATGCGCCAGTCCGATGTTTCGTGAGTCGGCTGCATCGAGGCGATGGCGCCCAGCTTCGCGAACCGGGGCAAATCTTCTGGATCGATGATTTGCGCATGCTCGATTCGCCAGCGGCGGTCGCCGTCATAGGTGTCGTTCATCTCGGCAATCGAATCGAGTACCTCGCGATTGGCGGCATCGCCGATGGCGTGCACCGCGACCTGAAAATCCGACATGGAGGCGCGGCTCATCATGTTGCGAAGCTGCGTGCCATTGATCTGCGGCAGTCCGCGTTCGCCGGGCGCGTCGCTGTAATCGGCCAGCAGCCACGCCCCGCGCGACCCCAGCGCGCCATCGAGGAACAGCTTCACCCCGCCCATGCGCAGCCGGTCCTGATACAGCCATGGCGTCGGACCCGGACCTGCAATGGCGACCATGTTGTCGATGCCCCACGCATAGCTCATGACCCTTATCTGCAGCCGCCCCAGATCGCCTGCGCGGCGCATCGCCTGCCAGTCCTCCATGGTCGTGCCCATGTCGGCGGCGGCGGTGATGCCATGCTCCAGCAGGATGCGCTGCGCCTTGTCAAAGGCGAGATCGCGTTCCTCCGGGCGCGGTTCGGGGAGGGCGGCGCTGAAAGGGCTCATCGCCTCGTCGATGAAGGTCCCGGCGGGCGCGCCCTTGGCATCGCGCACGATGCGGCCCCCTTCCGGGTCCTTGGTCTTGGCCGTGACGCCCGCTTCGCGAATCGCGGCGCTATTGGCCCAGCCTGCATGCACGTCGGCGCGGGTCAGCCAGACCGGGCGGTCCGGCACGATGGCATCAAGCTCGGCCGCCGTGGGAAAGCGTCCAAGGCCCCATTTTTCCTGGTTCCAGCCCGTGCCGATGATCCACGCCTTGTTCGGATAGCGCGCGGCGTATTCGGCAATCTTCGCTTTTGCCTCCTCCAGCGAGGAAGTGTCCGACAGGTCCAGCGTCATCGCCGCAAAGCCGAGCATGGAGAGGTGCAGATGCGCATCGATGAAGCTCGGCGTCAGCACGCGGCCATCGCCATCCACTTCATAATCCACCTTTTTGGGCAGCTTGTCCTTGCGCTCGTAAAGCTCGGCCACGCGGCCCTCGTCGTCGATCAGCATCGCGGCAAAGCGGTGGAGCTTGCCGTCCTGGTCGACCCGCATGCCATTGACGTTCTTGACCAGCGTGTCGGCAAAGGCTGCGGGAGAAAGGGCGGTGGTGGCAAGCGCGGCTGCTGCGGCGGCAATACGAAAGGCTTTCATGGCCCGGGGTCTAAACCGCATTTGCTTTGCGCGCCATATCCGATAGGGGCGCAGTTCCATGGAACAGACAGAACTCTCCACGCCCAACAGCGCTGAAGCGCTGCCCTTCAACGCCGATGACGTTCGCGCCGCAGCGCAGCGCATTGCCGGGCAGGTGGTCCGCACCCCGATGCACCACTCGATCACGCTGTCGCAGATTTCGGGCGCGGAGATTTACCTCAAGTTCGAGAACCAGCAGTTCACTGCCGCTTATAAAGAGCGCGGCGCGCTGAACGCGCTGCTGCAGCTGACCGAGGAGCAGAGGAAGCGCGGCGTGATCGCGGCGTCGGCGGGCAATCATTCGCAGGGCCTGTCCTATCACGGCACCCGCCTTGGCGTGCCCGTCACCATCGTGATGCCGCGCACCACCCCCACGGTAAAGGTCATGCAGACCGAGAGCGTGGGCGGCAAGGTCGTGCAGGAAGGCGAGACCTTCGACGAGGCCTATGCCCATGCCCGCAAGCTGGAGGGCGAGCTTGGCCTGACCTTCGTTCACCCCTTCGACGATCCGAAGGTCGCGGCGGGGCAGGGCACGGTCGGCCTTGAGATGCTGGAGGATTTCCCCGATCTCGACACCCTGGTCATTCCGATCGGCGGCGGCGGCCTCATCTCCGGCATCGCGACCATCGCGCGCGACATGAAGCCCGAGATCGAAGTGATCGGCGTGCAGGCATCGCTCTATCCGTCCATGTTTTCGCGCATCAAGGGTGACGAACTGCCCTGCGGCGGCGACACGCTGGCCGAAGGCATCGCGGTCAAGGCGCCGGGCGAGATGACCAGCAAGGTCATCGCCAAGCTGATCGACGACATCGTGCTGGTCGAGGAATCGGAACTGGAGAACGCAGTCTCGCTGCTCCTTCAGATCGAGAAGACCGTGGTCGAGGGCGCGGGTGCGGCAGGTCTTGCCGCCGTGCTTGCCAATCGCGAACGCTTTGCGGGCAAGAAGGTCGGTCTCGTCCTGTGCGGCGGCAATATCGACACGCGCCTGCTGGCAAACGTGCTGCTGCGCGACCTTGCACGTTCGGGCCGCCTCGCTCGCCTGCGCGTTACGCTGCAGGATCGTCCCGGCGCATTGTTCAAGGTGATGCATGCGTTCGATTCGCATAACGTCAACATCATCGAGATCTACCACCAGCGCATCTTCACCAGCCTGCCGGCCAAGGGGCTGATCACCGATATCGAGTGCGAAGCACGCGACCGCGGCCAGATCGACGGGCTGATCGCGGCGCTGCGTTCGCAGGGTTATTCGGTCAGCGAAGTCGAATTGAACTGACCGGATCACCTCCTCCAAAGGGGTGTGCTGCAGCGCAAAAACGGGCGAGTTGCCGCGTTTCTGAAAGATTCGTGGTTAATAGTCTTTAACAATTGGCCCTCGGCAGGCATAACAACTCTCAAGCGAGGGATGGCTGGCTCTTACCTGGTCGCCGCCTCCCTCGCCTGCCCGCCGATGCATTTTGGCATGGAACGCAAGTATGCCCCTTGCGTTCACCTAGTCCGCAGCAGCCAAGGGTTCAGGTCCGAGATTCGTGTCAGCCCCCGTGAAATTCCCCCGCTTCTATGTAACGGCCCCGGCTCCGTGCCCATACCTGCCGGGTCGCCAGGAGCGTAAGGTTTTCACGGAACTGTCCGGCCCGGATTCAGAAGCTCTCAATGATGCTCTCGGGCGAATCGGCTTTCGACGCAGCCAGACGGTCGCCTATCGGCCCAGCTGCGCGGGATGCAACGCATGTGTCTCGGTGCGCGTGGTGGCAAGCGAATTTGCCCCCTCGCGCACCCAGAGTCGGACCATGTCCAAGAATTCCGACCTGATCGCGACGGCCTGCCGCCCGTGGTCGACGGTCGAGCAATATGAACTGCTCCAGAAATATCTGAAGGCGCGCCATCCCGGCGGCGGCATGTCCGCCATGGATTCGATGGATTACGCCGACATGATCGAGCAGACGCCCGTCACCTCCTATGTCGTGGAATACCGCGAGCCGGGAGAGAACGGAGAGCCCGGCCGCCTGATCGGCGCCTGCCTGACCGATCGCCAGAACGACGGTCTTTCAATGATCTATTCATTTTATGATCCGGATCATTCAGGCCGTTCGGGGCTTGGCAATTACATTATCCTCGACCACATTGACCGCGCTGCGAAGGCCGGTCTGCCCTATGTCTATCTAGGTTACTGGATCGAGGGGTCTTCGCGTATGCAGTACAAGGTACGTTACCGGCCTCTGGAAAGGCTGGGTCGCGAAGGCTGGGAACGTTTCGATGCAGGCAGGCAGGATTCTCTCATTGCCGGTATGGCGTCGGACAATCGTCCGGACGGGAAGGGCGATTCCTCACTGGGGGCCAACAAGGACGGCGTGCCCGGCGGACAGGACCAGTATCGCATCCTCGAAAACTGATCGCAGGGCATCTGCCCATTACCTGACTTCTCCTGCCTCCCTTGGGGGTGCGCTTGTGCTTGCGCTCGCGTGCCTGCCCGGCATGGCCATGGCGCAGAGCATGGATGCCGACGCAGAGCTTGAGGAACTGATCCCCGATTCGGCGATCTCCGATCCCGAAAGCTGGGCGATGGACACCGAGGCTGCGAACACGCCCACCACCGACGACATCGATCCGGCAAGCGAGCTGGACGATGACGGATTCACGCTAGACTGGCCGGAGGATTCTGATTTCGAGGTCACGATCGAGGACCTTGAGATCGATCCAGAGCTTGAGGGCCTGTTGAACTGGCGTGACGATCCGCCTGCGCGCGATCTTGCCTTGCCCGGCATGACCGAGCGGCAGGACGAGAACGAGAGCGCGCAACTGGTCGAAAACAAGATCTCGGGTCGCATCACGTTCAACTATCCCGAAAGCTTCTCCGAATTCTCCGAACTTGATGGTTTCATCGCGCGGTTTGAGGGGCTGTCAGACATCAAGAACCTGCGCGATGGTGACGACAATCTCGCGCAGGTCGCCAATCGCGCGCAGGCCGACAGCGAATTGCTGACCGAAATGCTCTCGGTCTACGGTTTCTATGATGCGGAGGTGCGTCAGCGCGTGCGGACCCCGCCGGAAAGTCAGGGTTCGGGCCCCGATGGCGGGGTCATGGCCAAGGACGCGACATTCGTGTTCACCCTCGATCCGGGCGAACGCTACAAATATGGCGCGGTCGAGCTTCCGGGGCTTGAAAAGACTGGCGACGATTATGACGCGCTGCGTGCCGATTTCGAGATCCAGCCCGGCGATTACATACAGGAAGACCGGATCGTTACCGAACGCATCGATTTGCAGATTGCGCTGGGCGAAACCGGATATCCGTTCGTCGATCTGGGCGCTCCCGAGCTTTTGATCGATCATGAGCGGGACGAGGGCGATTTGACGCTGGAAGTGACGTCGGGCGGCAAATATGATTTCGGCAATATTGTCAGCGGCAGCCCCGATTTCCTGTCGGGCAAGCATCTCTCTGAAATTGCGCGCTTTGATGAAGGCGATTCCTATAAAGCCAGCGATGTCGACGATTTGCGAGAGGCGATCCTTGCCACCGGTCTCGTTTCCAGCCTTTCGATCGAACCGGTCGAAACGACCGCGCCCACCGATGGCGAGCCGGGGACGGTGGACGTCGCTGTCGAGATGACGCCCGCACCCTTGCGTACGATTTCGGGGTCGCTGGGCTATGGCACGGGCCAGGGTTTCACCGCGACCGCTGCGTGGGAGCACCGCAATTTCTTCCCGCCCGAAGGCATGCTGCGCCTTCGGGCCATTGCGGGCACGCAGGAGCAACTGGCAGGCGCGACCTTCCGCCGCAACAACTGGCACGGGCGCGACCGCGTACTGACGCTGGATGTGTTCGCCAACACCATCGACCGCGATGCCTATGAGGCGCGCACGGTTTCGGCGATCGGCAAGTTCGAAAAGCTTTCCACGCTGCTGTTCCAGAAAAAGCTGGCATGGTCGATCGGGCTCGAACTTGTCGCAACGCAGGAACGCGAAGGGACCCTGGATGGCGAGGTCGGCCCGCGCGAGACCTATTTCGTCGCCGCGCTGCCGGGGCAGGTCACGCTCGATTATTCCGACAGCCTGCTCGACCCGACAAAGGGCTGGCGCATCACCGGCTTCATCTCGCCCGAAACCTCGCACACGAATGGCAATCAGTCGCAATATGCGAGGAGCTGGATCGAGGGTCGCTATTACCAGCCGGTCAGCGACAGCCTTGTCATCGCGGGTCGCGCGAAATTCGGCACGATACAGGGCACCGCCATCGACAATGTCGCCCCTTCGCGCAGGCTCTATGCCGGTGGCGGCGGGTCGGTACGCGGCTATGATTATCAGGGCATCGGCCCGCAGAACGATGTCGGCGATCCGACAGGCGGGCGTTCGCTGTCTGAATTCTCGCTGGAGGCGCGCTATCGCACCGGGCTGCTGGATGGCGCGGTATCCATCGTGCCTTTCATCGATGCGGGCACGGTCGATACCGGCACCACGCCTGGCGTGTCGAACCTGCAATATGGCGCTGGCATCGGCATGCGCTATCACACCAATTTCGGGCCACTGCGCGTCGATCTGGCAACGCCTTTGAATCCGCGTCCGGGTGATAGCAGGATCGGTGTCTATATCGCGCTGGGGCAGTCGTTCTGATGGCCGAGCACGAAACCGACATGCCCGAAGCGACGCATCATGACGCCGCACCGGCGAAAAAGAAGCGCGACTGGGGCCATTACTGGCGCACGCGTATCATCGGCGGGATCGTCGGGCTGCTGCTGCTGCTGGGTCTGGGCGTCGTGCTGCTCGACAGTCCGATCGGCCATCGCTTCATCGCCAATTCGCTGGCTGATTACGCGCCGGCTTCGGGCCTGAGGATCGAGGTTGGCCGCATTGACGGTTCGATTCTTGGCGATGCGCAATTGACCGATGTCGCCTTTTCCGATCCCAAGGGCGAATTCCTTCGCGTGCCTGAAATGGAGCTCGACTGGCGACCGTTGAAATGGTTCACCAGCGGGCTTTACGTGAAAAAGCTGGTCGCACGGCGCGGCCATCTGATGCGCATGCCCGAGCTGAATTCCAGCGATGAGGACGCGCCGCTTCTTCCCAATTTCGACATTCGCGTCGACCGGCTGGAAATAACCGACCTGCAGGTGGACGAGGCCGTCGCCGGGTTTGAGCGCAAGATCGACCTCTTCGCCAGCGCCGATATCACCGATGGCCGCGCGAAGATTGATCTCAACAGCGAGCTGGGCGGAGAGGATCGCCTGTTCGCGAAGCTTGATGCCGACCAGAACGGCGATGTGCTCGACCTGATGGTCGATTACAATGCGCCCGCGGGCGGCCTGCTGGCGGGCATGACCGGGGCCGAGGAAGACCTGCAGATCAACATTGGCGGCAAGGGCAGCTGGACCGAATGGAAGGGCGGGGCGCTGGTGCGCCAGGGCGATAACGAGCTTGTCACCATGCAGCTCACCAAGAAGGAAGAGATCTACGGCCTGTTGGGCCAGGTCCGTCCGCGCGCTTATGTTTCGGGCACGGCGGCCGATGCATTGGGCGAGGTGGTCAGCCTGCGTTTTGATGGCACGTTCAAGGACAGCGTGATCAATGGGCGCACGGTCTTGGCCGGCGATGCGGTCAAGGCCCTTGCCAATGGCGCGGTCGATCTTGACGGCAACAGGTTCGATGGCTTCTCGGTCAGGGCGATCCTGTCCGATCCCGGCCTGCTTGGCCCCGACATCCGGGCAGAGGGGCTGGCCGCACGATTGGGGCTGGACGGTGAGTTCCGCAAGGACCTCGCCATCGCCTATCGCGTGACGACAGACCGTTTCGCGTCGGGCACGACGTCGATGACCGGGCTCAGGGCCGAAGGGACCGGCAACTGGAACGGCGAGCGGCTGCTGCTGCCGTTGGACGCCACGGCCAGCACCATCCGAACGGGCAGCGAGATGGTCGACCCACGCCTGCGCAATGCGCGTCTGACGGCGACCGTGACCTATTCGGGCGACAAGCTGATCGCACCCGATATAGCTTTCGACTCCTCTGGAGCGGGTGCACGGCTGGCACTGGATGGCAATGTCGCCACGGGTGATTACCGCATCACCGGGCCGGTCATCGCCAATGGCGTCGCTTTCGACGGGCTGGGCAGCGCCAATGCGCGCGCCAATATCGATGCGCGGCTGACCGCATCGGGCTATTCGCTTTCCGCCAAGGTCGACGGTCGCATGACCCGCGTCACCAATGACACACTTGCCAATTACGTCGGCTCACCCATTCCATTTACCGCCGATGTCACCTTGTCGAGCGATGGACCGGTCCTGATCCGCAGCGCCGAGGTCAATGCCGAGAAGCTGACGCTGGCCATCAGCGGCGAGCAGGCCGTGGATGGCACGGTAAAGCTGTCTGGCAAGGGCGAGCAGGAAACCTATGGCCCCTTCACCGTCGATGCGACCATTGATGGCAAAGGCCCGCGCGCCGAACTTGTATTTGCCGATCCGCTACCCGCCGCAGGGCTGCAGGATGTACGCGTCGCGATCGCGCCGAGCGAGGACGGTTTCCTCATCGATACCGACGGGCAGTCGATGCTGGGCGAATTCACCGGCAATGCCGAGCTGATCTCGCCCGCGGACGGACCGACGCGGATCGCGATCAGCGCGCTGACCGTTAGCGACACGACGTTGAGCGGTGATCTGACGGTCGAGGAGAACGGCGTCGCGGGCGAGCTTGGCCTCACCGGCGGCGGCGTGTCGGGCGACATCCTGTTGACGCCAAAGGCCGAAGGGCAGGGCCTCGATACCGATATCATCCTGCGCGATGCGCAATTCACCGGAGACCCGGTCATCGGAGTGCGGCTGGCGCATATCAGGGCCAATGGGGTGATCGGCGATGCGGCCACTCTGGATGTCGCGATCAATGCGCAGGGCATTTCGCGCGGCGACATGTTCATCGGGCGTTTCGCTGCCGAAGGGCACCTGGAAGATGGCACCGGAACCTTCCGCGCCAATCTTGCGGGCCGCCGCGGCAGCCGTTTCCGCATGCGCCTTGCCGGCGAGGTTTCGGGCGAGCGTATCCAGGTTGCGGCGCGCGGTCGATATGCGGGCAGGGCGATTTCCATGCCGCGCGCGGTGGTGCTGCTGCGCGACGACAATGGCTGGACCTTGCAAAAGAGCCAGATCAATTTCGCCGGCGGCAAGCTGCAGGCAGAAGGGCGTTTCGGCACCCAGACCGACGCGACCGTGCGCGTTCTCGACATGCCACTCGACGTGGCGAATCTGTTCGTCGAGGATCTGGGGCTGGGCGGCGCCGTGTCGGGCGTGGTCGAATATCATTCGAGTCCCGGCGCTGCGCCAACGGGCCGGGCACGGCTGCTGCTGAACGATCTGACGCGTTCGGGCCTTGTTTTGACATCGCGCCCGGTCGATCTGGCTCTGGTCGCCGAACTCAGCGGCGGTGACATGCAATTGCGCAGTGTCATCCGTGACGATGCCAGCCGCACAGGGCGGCTTCAGGCGCGTATCTCGGACATGCCGGCCGCTGGTACGCTGGTGGAGAGATTGAGTGCCGGGTCTCTGTTTGCGCAGCTTCGATACAAGGGGCCGGCAGAAGCTTTGTGGCGGCTTGCCGCGATCGAGACGTTCGACCTGACCGGCGAGGTTTCCGTCGGCGGAGACGTTCGCGGCACGATCGTCGATCCGCAGATCCGCGGCACCGTGACAGGCGACGACCTGCGCCTGCAGAGTACGCTGACCGGCACCGACGTGACCGGGATCACGGCCAATGGCACGTTCGATGGATCGATGTTCCGCCTTCAGGGCTTCTCCGGCACGTCAGGTAACGGTACGGTGCGCGGCAGCGGTTCTGTCGATTTGTCCAATCTTGCCGAAGGGATAGGGATGGACATCCGCATCGCGGCCAATAATGCGCGCCTGCTTGATCGAGACGACATGGGTGCGACCGTGACCGGGCCGATCCGCATCGTCGCCGAAAAGGGCGTCGGAACCATCGCCGCGCGGCTCGACATGATCGAGGGCAACTGGAAACTTGCCAATACGGACGCGGTCGCGAACCTGCCCAGCATCAAGCGCACCGAGGTCAATATCCCGGCCGACCGCCAGATCGCGATCGCGGCGAGCGAGCCTTGGAATTACGTGATGGACGTCAGGGCGAAGAACCGCTTCGTCGTCACGGGCATGGGCCTCGACAGCGAATGGGGCGCGAATGTGCGGCTGCGTGGCAATACGGATGCTCCGATCATGTATGGCCAGGCCGATCTGGTGCGTGGCGACTACACCTTTGCGGGCAAGCGTTTCGACCTGACGAGGGGACGGATCAGCTTCACCGGTTCCAACCCGCCGGACCCGCGCCTCGATATCGAGGCGGAAGCCGACATCAACGACATCACCGCGACCATCAATATCACCGGCACGGCTTATGAGCCGGAGATCAGCTTCAGTTCGGTTCCGGCTCTGCCCGAAGAAGAGGTGCTCTCGCGCCTGCTGTTCGGCGATTCCATCTCCAACATCTCTGCTCCAGAGGCATTGCAACTGGGCGCGGCGCTGGCTTCGCTTCAGGGCGGGGGCGGCGGGCTGGACCCGATCAACAAGATCAGGAGTGCCATCGGCCTCGATCGCCTGCGCGTTGTGGGCGCGGACGAGGCGCTTGGCCGCGGGACCAGCGTGGCAGTGGGTCAGTATATCGGGCGCAACCTCTATGTGGAGCTGGTGACCGACGGTAAGGGCTACAGCGCGACCGAACTGGAATACCGGATCACGAACTGGCTTTCGCTGCTCGGCACGATCTCTTCGATCAACTATTACAATTCGATCGAGGCGAAGGCGTCGAAGGACTACTGACGAGGCGCGGCCGATCGTCTGCGACGATCACCGATACGAAAAGGCCCGGCGCTCCTTAGGGGAGGGCCGGGCCTTTGCGCTTTATCCGGAGTAGCGATCAGGGCTGTTTCAGCACCGTGTCGATCGGGATCACTACGCCATTGCTGGCAAGGATCGGATCGCCGACCATGCTGGCGCTTTCGCCCTCTTCGTCGGTGATGGTCAGTGTTTCGCCGTCCATGGCGAATTTGATCGTGCCTTCGCCCATGGTGCGGATCGTCACCGGGCCGCCCTGCGCGGTGATGGCATTTTCGATATCGGTCGGCGACAATGCGCCGGGCAGGACATGTTCGCGCAGCACGGCAGCCACGATGGCGCGGCGCGCTTCCTCGTCGGTGTCCTCGCCTTCCTGCGGCTCCAGCACGGCGAAAGCCTCATCCGTGGGGGCCAACACCGTATAGGCGGCAGTGCCGTCGAACACCTGCGCAAGGCCGGTATCCTTCAGCGCATCGCTGACCATGTCGATATCGCTGCCATCGGCCAGCGCGGATGCCAGCGTCTCATTGCCGACTTCCTGCGAAGCAGCGTCGTCTTCTGAGCCCGAGCACGCAGCAAGCGGAACAGCCAGTGCCAAAGCGCCGGCGAGAGCGAGCGAGGAGCGAAATGGGAACTTGTTGGTCATGGGTTTCCTCGTTCGATCAGAGCAGCAGCTGGATGGCGGTCTGGATCAGCTGCGTGGTCGGATCGACCTCGTACACATAGCCGTCGCTGTAACGGTAATAGGCATCCGGCCCGTCGACATACTGGTCACGGTAGCCATAGGGAACGTTATAGACGTCATAGCCCGAGGGCATCGGCTGGCCGACCGAAAAGCTGTCGCCCGTCAGCAGCGCCGCGATCGAGGTGATTGCCGAGCTGGATGGATCGGTGCGATAGATCACATTGTCGGCATAGCGATAGTCGGAGCCGAGCCCGTAATAGCTTTCGTAATAGGGGTCGATCGGCTGCGCGTCATACCAGTTGGGCCAGACATTCCCGACCGAAAGCGCGCCGCCCAAAAGCGGGTAGTAGCCAAGGATCGATCCGCCGCCATAACGCACGAGATTGCCGGCGTAATAGCGATAATCGCCCGATGCGAGACCCGGCAGGCCCCACCAGTCGGCATTGTCATAACGGTAGCTTCGGCGGCTATCGAGGCCGGGCGGGGTGCAGCCATTGTTCTTTTTTGCAAGACCCGGAGGGCAGCCGTCGATAACACCCGCCGAGCGGATCAGCCGGTCATTGTCGCGGAAAATATAGCCGGCGCGCTCAACGGTTCGTGCGGGGTCTATCGCGACGCGGGTGCTTTTCCCCCCGTTGCCGTTGCGATCCCCGTTTTGGCCTGTGACGAAACGGTCGTTGCCATTTCCATTGTCACCGCGATTCGCATTTCCATTGGCTTGGGCGCCATTGCCGCCATTGCCGCCATTGCCGCCATTGCCATTGCCATTGCCATTGCCATTGCCATTGCCATTGCCATTGCCCGGATTACGATTGGCACTACCGCCAGCATTGCCGTTCCCATTACCGGGATTGCCACGAGTGGCATTCTGGCCGGAATTGCCCTTGTCGGCGGAATTGCCCTTGTTGGCGGCATTGCCGTTACCGTTACCGTTTCCCCCACCATTGCCGCCGCCGGGGTTGCCCTGCGCCTGGGCGTTGCCGCCGCCGTTGCCTCCACCATTGCCATTGCCATTACCCTTGCCTTGCCCCTGCGCCTGTGCAGCGGTGGCGGCGAGGGCCAGCGAGGCGACACTGGCGATGAGGGTCTTGGCTATGGTGCTGTTTTGCATGATCTTCCGGCGTTGCTGAATGGGCTCGTGGGGTGGGAACGCCTCGCAACGGTCCCTGTTCCGATCAGCGCCGACCCGGAAGTGTTACGACCGGCTGGCCGGTAACGCATAAGGAAAGGCGCGGGAAGGTTTCCCCTCCCGCGCCTTCTTGCCTGTACCGGCGGTACGGCCCGCGTTGAACGGGGCCGGAGCCTGTGCGCTTACGCGCTGTAGTACATGTCGTATTCGACCGCGCTGGGCGTGGTTTCGAAGCGCATGACTTCTTCCCACTTCAGCTCGGCATAGGCGTCGATCTGGTCCTTGGTGAACACGCCGCCTTCGAGAAGGAACTCATGGTCGGCTTCAAGGGCCAGGAGCGCTTCACGCAAGCTGCCGCAGACGGTCGGAACCTCGGCCAGCTCTGCCGGCGGCAGGTCATAGAGGTTCTTGTCCATGGCGTCGCCCGGGTGGATCTTGTTCTTTATCCCGTCGATGCCGGCCATCAGCAGGGCCGCGCTCGACAGATAGGGGTTGGCCAGCGGATCGGGGAAGCGGAACTCGACGCGCTTCGCCTTTTCGCCTGCACCGTAAGGGATACGGCACGAAGCCGAACGGTTGCGAGCCGAATAGGCCAGCAGCACGGGTGCTTCGAAGCCCGGCACCAGGCGCTTGTAGCTGTTGGTGGTCGGGTTGGTGAAGGCGTTCAGAGCCTTGGCGTGCTTGATGACACCGCCGATATAATAGAGGCAGGTGTCCGACAGGCCGGCATAGCCATTGCCCGCAAATGTGTTCTTGCCATCGTTCCAGATCGACATGTGGGTGTGCATGCCGCTGCCGTTGTCGGCCTTGATCGGCTTCGGCATGAAGGTCGCGGTCTTGCCATAGGCCTGAGCGACCATCATCACGACATACTTGTAGATCTGCACGCGGTCGGCCGTGGTGGTCAGCGTGCCGAAAGTGATGCCAAGCTCGTGCTGGGCCGAGGCCACTTCGTGGTGATGCTTGTCCATCGGCAGGCCCATCTCGACGAGGGTCGAGACCATCTCGCCGCGGATGTCCATGCAGCTGTCGACCGGCGGCACGGGGAAATAGCCGCCCTTGGCGCGCGGACGGTGGCCGAGGTTGCCGGCTTCATATTCCTTGTTGGTGTTGCCGGGCAGCTCGATGTCGTCGATCTTGAAGCCCGAGCCATCGTAGCCGTCATAGAACTTCACGTCGTCGAACATGAAGAATTCCGGCTCCGGGCCGACATAGACGGTGTCGCCAAGACCGGTGGTCTTGAGGAAAGCTTCGGCGCGCTTGGCGGTCGCGCGCGGGTCGCGGGCGTACAGCTCACCGGTCGAAGGCTCGACGATGTCGCAGAACAGGATGAGCATCGGGGTAGCCGAGAACGGCTCGACATAGCATGCTTCGAGGTCGGGCTTGAGGATCATGTCCGACTCGTTGATGGCCTTCCAGCCCTCGATCGACGAACCGTCGAACATCAGGCCCTGCTCCAGCTCGTCCTCGCCCAGCGGGGCGGCGAGCATCTGCAGGTGCTGCCACTTGCCCTTGGGGTCGGTGAAGCGAAGATCGACCCATTCGATCTCCTCGTCCTTGATCTTCTTCAGAATGTCCTTTGCAGAGGCCATTTTTGATCCCTTTCGTGGATGAACCCGGCGGTGACTGACCATGCCGGGGGATTGCAGATTTGTTGGGGCCAGAGGACCTCGACGGCCCGCTGGCCGGAACCTCAGATCGCGTCGGCGTTCTGTTCGCCGGTGCGGATGCGGATCGCCGTCTCGATGGGCGAGACGAAGATCTTGCCATCGCCGATGCGGCCCGTCTGGGCGGCATTGGTGATCGCCTCGATCACGCGGTCGACGGTTTCCGAAGGAACGACGACTTCCAGCTTAACCTTCGGCAGGAAGTCGACGACATATTCGGCGCCGCGGTAAAGCTCGGTATGGCCTTTTTGCCTGCCGAAACCTTTCGCCTCGGTCACGGTGATGCCCGATACGCCCACTTCGTGGAGAGCTTCCTTCACTTCGTCCAGCTTGAACGGCTTGATGATCGCTTCGACCTTTTTCACGGCTTCTCGCTACGCCCCCACACTCTCTTCGTATGCATGGCAGCGCCAGAATGGCCGACTGCCGCGGCAGGGTGCCAGCGATGCCGCATGCGCCATGGAGTTCATGGTGCAGTGCAAGAATCGTGACCCCCGTTACACGTGAGAGCCTAGGCGCTTGGAATGGGCGCGAAAAGGGGCGGATTAACGAAACGGCCGGGATTTTGCTGCTATTTGCGCAAGATAGTTGCGTGATGCGCAACCCCGTGTTCATCAATTACGCACGCACTGCCCAAATATTGGGCAGTGCCGCATGATTAGGCGAACGATGCCAGCCGCAGGCCCTCGGTCTCCGGCAGGCCGGCCATGAGGTTCAGGTTCTGCACCGCCGCACCCGATGCCCCCTTGCCCAGATTGTCGAGCCGGGCGGCAAGGCGCACCTGGCTGCCATCCTCGGCGCCGAACACGAATAGTTCGAGGCAGTCACTGGCAGGCAGCGATGCGCGCAGCAGAAGTTCCGACATGGCTTCGCTCGATACCGAGACCAGCGCGCTGCCGGCATAGAAGCTGGAAAGGGCATCGCGCATCGCGGCCGCATCGGCGACGCGCATGCGCATCGACTGCATGGCGGCGACGGGGATCGGCACCTCGACGATCATGCCGCGATAGGCATCGACCACGGCGGGCGCGAACAGCGGATCGTGGGCCAGCCCTGCAAGCGCCTTCATCTCGGGGATGTGCTTGTGCCCCATGGCAAGGCCGTAGTCGCGAAAAGCGATACCGTCGCCTGCGGCATCGGCGCTTTCAAACCGCTCGATCAGCGCCTTGCCGCCGCCCGAATAGCCCGAGACGGCGTTTAGCGTGTAAGGCCAGTCGGCAGGCAGCAGTCCATCGGCCACCAGCGGCGCGACAAGCGCGAGAAAGCCGGTGGGATAGCAGCCCGGATTGGCGGTGAAGCGCGAGGCGGCGACCTTGTCGCTGCCGACCAGCTCGGGAAAGCCATAGATCCAGCCGGGCGCGGTGCGGTGCGCGGTCGATGCGTCGATCACGCGCGTCGTATCGTTGCGGATCATGGCGATCGCAGCGCGGGCCGCATCGTCGGGCAGGCACAGCACCGCGATATCGCAATCGTTGATCGCCTCGGCCCGGGCAGCATCGTCCTTGCGCTTGTCGTCAGAGAGAATGATCAGCGAGATATCGGGGCGATCGCCCAGCCGCTGCGCGATTTCGAGCCCGGTGGTGCCTGCGGCGCCGTCGATGAAAACGCTGGTGGTCATGCCTTGGCGTCCTGCGCTTCCAATGCGTCCAGCGGCACATAGCCGACCGGGCCGAACTCGCCCTCTGCATCGCCCATGATCATGCCCCATGCGTGGCTGCCCGCCATGTCGAGCACCGCGAAGATCCCGCCCTCGGACAGGGCGCCGACCGGGCGCGCATCGCCCGCGATGCTTTCCATCACCGGCACCGCCATGGTCGCGCGATGCGGCATCGGCACGGCGTAATGCGGCACGAACACCTTGCCCGCCAGAGCCACATGCGCAAGGTCGCCGCGCACCGGGGTCATGGCCGGATCGGGACGCTGGCTCGGGCCCGAAAGGGCAAAGGATTTACCGGAAAGCGGAAAGGCGACAGTTTCGGTCAAGGGTCTGGTCTGTTCTGATCTTGGATCTATTGGGTCAAATTCGGCTCCGCGCGCTTAGACTGCCCATCACGTTTGGGCAAGTTTTCCGCCGCGCGGCCATGGCAGGAAGGTCATCATGGCAGACAAAGGTTTCGCCGTGCTTTACCGCTGGACGATCGAGCCGGGGCATGAAACGCAGTTCGTCGAACGCTGGAAAGAAACGACTGGGGAATTGCGCGACCTTCACGGCGGCCTCGGGTCATGCCTGACGCGCGAAGCCGGGGGCGATTATGTCGCATTCGCACGATGGCCCAGCCGCGAAGTCCGCGACCGGGCCATGGAGCAGCGAGTGACGTCAGAGCGTCCCGCCTATGTACTCTCCTTCACCCAGACGGAGCTAGCGGTCGAGACCGACATGCTCGTGCCTGTCAAAGGCAAGGATTAAAGCGCCAGCTGCGCTTCCACCTCGCGCAGCTTGATGCGGGCCAGCGCCAGATTGGCGCGGCGGCGATCCAGCGCGACATAGACGAACATGCCCTTGCCCGACGCATCGGTCAGCGGGCGCAGCAGTTCATACCATTCGCCCAGCGTGATCAATATGTCCTCCACATCGTCGCCAAGTCCGACATGCTTGAGCATCTTCAGCTCGGCGCGCATCACCTCGGTATTGCCCGCGGCGGCGAGGTCGATGTCGGCCCCGCCATTGAGCTTGCCCACGGTGGCGAGCGCCATGCCGCTCATCTCATCAATGACGGCGGCAGCCATCGCGCCATCGATATCCATGCATTCGGCCAGCTTTTCTTCCAGCGAGGCGGGTTGTTCGATCGTTGCCATTGTTCGGTTTCCTTGCGTTCGGTTCCGGCCGTTTGCGTCCCTGGCCGGTGAATGTCGTTGATTGCGGATCAGACCAGCGCGGCGCTGCAGCCCAGTGCCTGGTTCATGCGGTCGGACAGGCGCTGCGCGTCAAAGCCCACGGTGCTGGAGGAGAATTTCTCCGCCGTTTCATGCAGCGCGGCGAGATTGTCGCCCAGCCGGTCCAGCGTGCTGGTGAGCGTGGGGAGGATGTCGCCCATTTCATGATCGAGGCGGAACTTCTTCACCATCTCGACCCAGCGGCCCAGCAGCAGCCCGGTCTTGCGAAGATTGCTCTCGGCAAGCGCTACTTCGCCGACCATCTCGGCCACTTTTTCGCGATCCTCGCCAAGGCTGGTCTGGAGCGAGGCGACACCGCCCGACAGCACCGAGATCAGCGATTCGGTGGCATGGGCCGAGGTTTCGGGGTCCTCCTTGCCGTCGATCGTGGCGATGGCGAAGCGGCACACGGTTTCCGCCTGCATCTGGCCCAGCCCGACATGAAAGCGCAATTGGTGGCGCAGCGCGCACATGGCGTCGGCATGGGTCAGCACGGTGCGCATGGTCTCCGCGACCTGATGGCACTGCTGTTCCAGCGCCGGGGTGGCGCTGGCGAGCACCGGGGCATCGTCCTCGTTGGCGCGGGCGATCTCGCCGGCCTTGGCCAGCGTTTCTTCCAGCGCGCCCAGGCTGTCGAGCGTCTGGCTAACCTGCATGTCGAGATCCGATGCCAGCGCATCGGCGTTGGAAAGGTCCCCGGCCAGGGCCGCGATCAGCCCCTCCATGTCCGCAACCGAATCCAGAAGGACACGATTGTTTCCGCTCGCACCGGGCCGGGACGGTACGGCTGCGCCTGCTGCCGCTCGGGCAGAGATTTCGGCAGGCAGGCAATCGGCCATGAACTCGTCATAGCTTTCATAGCCAAGTGTCTTCAGTTCCTCGATCAGCGCGCTTTCGCCGATGCGCGCTGCCCGCGCCGGGCTTTCGCCCTTGTCCATCACGCCTATTTCGATGGCGCGCACGCGCTGATAGATTTCGGCGACCAGCGTCCGGACATGATCGTTGCACGGGCGCGAACGCACCGAGATATAGCCGCCCGCCATCGGGGTGACCGTGGCAAAGGCCCAATAGCTCGACCCATCGCCGGCAAGGTTCAGCACATAGGCGCAGATCGGTTTGCCGCGTCCGATCATCTCCCACATCAGGCGGAATACGCCGCCGGGCATGTCGGGATGGCGGATGATATTGTGCGGCGCGCCGATCAGCTGTTCGCGCGCTGACCGCGCATAGTCGCAAAACACGCGGTTCGCCTGCGCGATCACGCCCTTCTTGTCGGTGGTGGAGAAGAAAAGGTCGTCTATGCCGACCTCGTGAAAATTGCCGTTTGGAGATGTCATGGTTTCTGCCCTTTCGTTTCCGCGGTGGGAACGAGGGGCTGATTAGGCTCGCAGGTGCAGCACGGGCTTTGACCGATCACAATGAATTGGCCGTTAAGCCTATGAGTTCAGGCCCGGTTTACCCGATGTCTTAGTGCTTCGCAGTGGTAAAGTTGCTGCTAACCAGGCAAGTGCCTGCCCCCGCAGCATCCCGGCTGCGGGGCGACATTAGCAATTTTTCCGGCGCTCAGCCGTAGCGCTTCTTCAACATGTGCCACGCCGCGCGCAGGCCAAGGGCCGCACCGCCCTTGGGCCGGCCCGGCTTGGCCGCAGGGCGCCACGCGAAAGTGTCGAAATGCGCCCACTCGATATCCTCGCCGACGAATCGGTCGAGGAAAAGCGCTGCCGTCGTCGCCCCGGCGAAACCGCCGCTGGCGGCATTGGCCATGTCGGCGATGTCGCTTTTCAGCATGTCGCGATAACCGTCTTCCAGCGGCAGGCGCCATACGGCGTCGTCATTCGCCTTGCCCGCGGTCAGCAGTTCTTCGGCGGTTTCGTCGCGGCGGGTGAACAGGCCGGGAAGATCGGGGCCCAGCGCCACGCGCGCAGCGCCCGTCAGCGTGGCGAAATCGATGATGAGTTCGGGCGCATCCTCGCTCGCCTTCGCCAGTGCATCACCCAGGATCAGACGACCTTCGGCATCGGTGTTGGTAACCTCGACCGTCAGGCCCTTGCGGGTCTTCAGCACGTCGCCGGGGCGAAAACTGTTGCTGGAAATCGCGTTCTCAACCGTGGGGATGAGGAGGTGCAGCCGCACCTTCAGCCCGCGTTCCATGATCAGGCGCGACAGTGCGAGGGCGTGGGCGGATCCGCCCATGTCCTTCTTCATCAACAGCATGCCCGATGACGGCTTCACGTCGAGACCGCCGGAATCGAAGCTGACCCCCTTGCCGACAATGGCGATACGCGGCGCGTCCCTGGGGCCCCACTCCATCTCGACAAGGCGGGGCGAATGTTCGCGCGCGGCGGCGCGGCCGACGGCGTGGATCATCGGATAATCGCTTGCCAGCGCATCGCCGCGCACGACACGGAAATCGGCGCCATGCTTCTCGGCCAGTTTCTTCGCCTCGGCCTCGATGTTTTCCGGCCCCATGTCCTCGGCGGGCGTGTTGACCATGTCGCGCACGAGAGCGGCAGCACCGGCCTCGGCGACGGTCTCCTCGATTCGGGCGACCTCGCCAGTCAGCAGGACGCGAGGACCCTTGGCGTCCTTGTCCTCGCGGTAGCGGGTGAAGCTGTATTGCGCCGTCTGCCAGCCAAACAGGGCAGGGCCGGGCTCACTGTCGGCCAGACGATAGGTGCCTGCGGGCAGCACCTCTGCCAGCTTGGCCATGCACCAGCTCGACAGATTATCCACATCGGCAACGCCGCCCACGGCGAACCAGCCGGGCCCGTCCTTTCCAGTGTCGGGGACGATGGCGGTCTGGTACCCCTTGCCCGTAAAGCCCTGAGCTTCCAGTGAAGCGCGTTGCGGGCCGGAAAGCTGGCGGGACCACTCCTCGAAACCGTCCTTCGAGACGAGGTGGATGGGAATCGCGTCCTGTCCGCGATCGGGCTGGATCAGCACTGTGTTTTCGGTCATGCTCATGGCTCTAACGTGCGGTCGTGCCGCATGGCGAGTGAAATTTCGCCGAGAGGAAGGGATGATGTCTGCACTACGCCTCGCGATGGTCTGCGTTCCCCTGCTGCTGACCGCCGCTTGCGGTTCTGCCGATGAGGCGGTGGAGGCGGATCCGGCGGGCGCGGTAGGCGAGACCGCTGTGCGCGGCCCTGTCCACCAGCGCGCGCAGGAGCGGATACAGGCCGGAACCGAAACCCGCGCCAGCGACCTCTCGATCGAGAACGACGATTACAAGTTCCGCTATGCCTGGCCGCAAGAGGCCGACGACATACCCGCCCTGAAGGATGGTCTGGGCGCGGAACGCGACACTCAGAAAGCAAGGCTGGAGGCCGAAGCGGCAACTGGGCGCAAGGAAGCTGAAGGGAATGATTTTCCCTACCATCCGCTGGTATTCCTCAAGCAGTGGGACGTGGTCACGGACTTGCCGCGTTTCCTCTCGCTCTCGGCGGAAATCTACACCTATTCGGGCGGCGCGCATGGGATGAGCGTGTTCGACGCGCTGATATGGGACCGCGAGGGCGCGAACGGGGGTAAGGCCCTGAAGCCTCTTGCCATGTTCCGCTCGGCAGCGGCCCTGAACGATGCGGTGCGCGCGCGCTTTTGTGCCCAGCTCGACAAGGCCCGCGCGCGAAAACGCGGTGGCCCGGTCACGCGCAGCGAGGATTCCTTCAACGATTGCATCGAGCCGGTGGCCAACAGCACCGTCATCCTGGGGTCGTCGACCGGCGATAAGTTCGACCGCATCGGCTTTCTGATCCCGCCCTATAACGCAGGCCCCTATTCGGAAGGCGCCTATGAGGTGACGGTCCCGGCCAACGATACCGTGATGGACGCGGTAAAGTCGCAGTATCGGCCCTATTTCGAGCCCTCGTCCTGAGCCGGCGGGAGGCGTTCATGGCGAATGTCATGCTGCGCCAAGTGCCCCCTCGCAAAAAGCGGGGCGCATCGCTACATTGGGCGGCATGACAGAATATCTGACCGTTGACGAAACCGACATGCTGCCGCGCGATGGCAGCATCAAGCTGCACGGCCCCGCCGCCTTTGAAGGCATGCGCAAGGCAGGCCGTCTTGCTGCCGAGATCCTCGATGCGCTGGTCGATGTGGTGAAGCCGGGCGTGACCACGGGCGAGATTGATCGCATCGTGCGCGAGATGACGCTGGACGCCGGCGCGGTTCCGGCAACGCTGGGCTATCGCGGCTATACTCATTCGTGCTGCATCTCGATCAATCACGTGGTCTGCCACGGTATTCCGGGCGACCGCACGATCAAGGATGGCGACATCCTCAATGTCGATGTGACCCCGCTGCTGGATGGCTGGCATGGCGATACCAGCCGCATGTATCTGGCAGGCGATGTGCCGCTAAAGGCGCAGAAGCTGGTGCAGGTGACCTATGAATGCCTGATGATCGGCATCGACCTTGCCAAGCCCGGTGCGCGGCTGGGCGATATCGGCTCGGCGATACAGAAACATGCCGAACGCCAGCGGTACGGCGTGGTGCGCGATTTCTGCGGCCACGGCCTTGGCCGCCTGTTCCATGACGCGCCTGAGGTTGTGCATGCGGGCCGCCCCGGCACTGGCCCCGAACTGAAGCCGGGCATGTTCTTCACGATCGAACCGATGATCAATCTGGGCAAACCGGCGGTAAAGCTGCTGGACGATGGCTGGACCGCGGTGACCCGCGACCGCTCGCTTTCGGCGCAGTTCGAACATTCGATTGGCATTACCGAAGATGGCGCGGAGATCTTCACCCTAAGCCCCGAAGGGCTGGACTGTCCGCCTTATCAGGCCCGTGCCTGACCGAGCTGCAGCATGAAAAACGAAAGGCGGGTTTCGGCCCGCCTTTTTCGTATCTGCGCCGCCCGAATGCGCTGAACCAAAAATCATGCCCCGGCAGGTCTGGCGCCTGCCGGGGCATTCCTCTCCAACGCGTGGGCGGGCGGCCGCCGGATCGTTTCCGGGCGCCCTGCCGATTTCGTGCGCTCAGTCCTCCGGAGCGATGGTGACCTTCATGCCAGCCATATCGTCAGTGATCGGGATCTGGCACGACAGGCGCGAATTGCCCTCGCGGTGATCGGAGCTGTCGAGGAGGTCGTCCTCGTCTTCGCTCATCGCGGGCAGCTTGGCGGAAAAGCTTTCGTCGACATACACATGGCAGGTCGCGCACGAGCAGCAGCCGCCGCATAGTGCAAGGAGTTCATCGAAACCGTTATCGCGGATCGCTTCCATCACGGAAAGGCCGGTCTCGACCTCCACGGTGCGTTCCTCACCTTCGCGGTTAACAACGACAAGGCTGGGCATATTCGGTTTCGTCCTGTGTTCGTGTTGGCCATTTCCGGTACCGGTCAATCTTTACCGGATCCGCCGGTTGGGCGTAACGATTGCTCGCGGCTGCTAGTCGACGAGTCACAAAAACGCAAGAGCCTGTGCAAAATGTGCTGCACTACGAGACGAAAATGAAGAGGCAGAGGGAAGAGTGGGTCTGACGAGTGAACAGATACGCAACGGTCTGGATGCGATCGCCGCGCGCGATCGCTCGGTCGCACGCGCGCTGGCCGAACACGGCTATCCCGCAGAGCGTATCCGGCCCACCGGCTATCGAACCTTGCTGCGCACCATCGTCGGCCAGCAGGTCTCGGTCGCGTCGGCCGATGCGGTCTGGAACAAGCTTACCGCGCATCTGGGCGATGACATACCGCCCGCCGATCTGCTTGCCGCCAGCTTTGACGATCTGCGCGCCTGCGGCCTGTCGCGCCAGAAACAGGGCTATGCCCGTTCGCTTTGCGAACTGGTGCATGGCGGGACGCTCGACCTCACCGCATTGCCCGAAGATGACGAGGAAGCGATTGCCGAACTGGTGCGGATCAAGGGTATCGGCCGCTGGTCGGCGGAGATCTACTTGCTGTTCGCAGAAGGGCGGCCCGACATCTGGCCAGCGGGCGACCTCGCCGTGCAGATCGCGGTCGGGCGGCTGGCGGGCCTGCCCCAAAGGCCGAGCGAGAAGGAAACCCGCGCCCTTGCCGAAAACTGGCGACCGCATCGCGGCGCGGCTGCCATTTTCACCTGGCATATTTATCAAAGCGCGACGCTTTGATGGCGCATATTTATCAAAGCGCAACGCTTTGATGGGGCATATTTATCAGAGCGCAACGCTCTGACGGATCATGCCGCCGCGTCGATCTGTTTTGCCAGCGCCACGTCGCGTTCCGACAGCCCGCTTGCATCATGGGTGGTCAGCGTGATCTCGACCTTGTTGTAGACGTTGAACCATTCGGGATGGTGATCCGCCTTTTCGGCGAGGATCGCCACCCGGGTCATGAAGCCGAATGCCTCGGCAAAGTCGGAAAATTGCAATGAGCGCGTGATGGCAAGGCCGTCTTCGCGCAGTTTCCAGCCTTTCAGCGCCATCAGCGCGCTGCTGATCTCGCTCTCGCTCAATCTCTCGACCATGGCGTCTGTCTCCTTACCGGCTTGGCGAAAGCCGCGCTGTCGCATAGGTGCACTGGCAATGGAACCCGCCGCCGCCTTTCCCGTCAGCAATATCAGCGCCACAGGCATCGCCTGCCGCCGGGGTGACCGTTTGCTGTTCGCCGGATTGTCGCTGCGGGTCGAAAGCGGCGGCGCACTGCATCTGACCGGCCCCAACGGCACTGGCAAATCGAGCCTGATGCGTATTCTTGCAGGCCTTTTGCGCCCCTATGCCGGAGAGGTCGAGCGCAATGGCGCCATGGCCTTGCTGGATGAGCGGCCCGCCCTCGATGCCCATCTTCCCCTTGGCAAGGCGCTCGGTTTCTGGGCGCGCTGCGATGGCGTGGCGCCTGCGCGGCTGGAGGAAGTCGCCGGGGCCTGTGCGGTCGACGAACTGCTCGACGTGCCGGTGCGTTATCTCTCTACCGGGCAGAGGAAGCGCGCCGCACTGGCCCGCACCATCGCGGCAGGCGCGCCGATCTGGCTGCTGGACGAGCCATTGAATGGCCTCGATACCAGCTCTGTCGCCATGGTCGAGGATCTGGCCATGCGCCACTGCGAACAGGGCGGCATCTGCATCGTTGCCTCGCACCAGCCGATCGCGCTGCCCGGCGCGGCTCGGCTCGATGTCGCGGATTACACGGCATGACCCGCATGTGGCTCGCCATATTGCTGCGCGATTTCGCCCTCTTGATGACGGGTGGCGGCAGGCGCGGCGGCGCGCTGCTGCCGGTGCTGTTCTTCATCTCGGTCGCGATCCTGCTGCCTTTTGCCATCGGTCCCGATGCGAAGATGTTGCAGCGGACCGGCGGCGGTATCGTGTGGGTGGCAGCGCTGCTGGCCGCGATCCTGCCGCTGGACCGTCTGGTAGAGCCGGATCTCGAGCACGGGTTCTTTGACCAATGGGCCCTGCGCGGGCTGGCCGAGGAATGGATCATGGCCGCGCGCATCATCGCGCATTGGCTGACTTTCGCGCCGCTTCTGATGCTGGCGGTGCTGCCGGCCTCGGCATTGTTCAACCTGTCGGCGCAGCAATTGGGGCTGGTCGAACTGGGCCTCTTGGCAGGCACGCCGGGTCTGGCTGCGCTGGGCGTGATGATCGCGGCGATCACCGCGGGGCTTCGCGGCGGGGCCGCTTTGTCGGGGCTCATGCTCCTTCCGTTGGCTGTGCCGCTGCTGATCTTCGGTGCAGGCGCATTGCAGCAGCAGGGGGCAGGGGGGATCGCGCTGGCCGGAGCCGTCAGCCTTGTGCTGGTCGCGGTCGCGCCATTTGCCGCAGGTGCCGCCATACGGGCTGCGCGCGAATAGGGAAGGCGGGTTCGCCGAAGGGCGAATAGCGCGCGCTTCAGCGCCCCATTAGCAAATCTTGTTTGCCCTTGCGCCAAAGCGACCTTACCTCAGCCTCATGACGACTGTACAAGACACTATCTCGCTGATCGGCAACACGCCGCTCGTCCGTCTTGCCGGGCCGAGCGAAGCGGCCGGATGCGACATTTTCGGCAAATGCGAATTCGCCAATCCCGGCGCATCGGTAAAGGATCGCGCCGCGCTGGGCATCATCCGCGATGCCGAAGCGCGCGGCGAGCTGAAGCCGGGCGGCACCGTGGTCGAGGGCACGGCGGGCAACACCGGCATCGGCATCGCGCTGGTCGCCAATGCGCGCGGCTACAACACGATCATCGTGATGCCCGACAACCAGTCGAAGGAGAAGATGGACACGCTGCGTGCGCTGGGCGCGCAGCTGGTTACGGTGCCGCCGACGAAATTCGCCGATCCCAACCATTTCGTCCACACCTCGCGCCGCATGGCGGAGGAGACGGAGGGTGCGGTCTGGGCCAACCAGTTCGACAATGTCGCCAATCGCCGCGCCCATATCGAAACCACCGCGCCCGAAATCTGGGAGCAGATGGAGCACGAGGTCGATGGGTTCACCTGTGCCGTCGGCACCGGCGGAACGCTGGCTGGCGTGGGGCTGGGGCTGAAGGCGTTCAGCGAGGACATCACCATCGCGCTCACCGATCCGCATGGTGCGGCACTTTATGAATACTACGCTCATGGCGAGCTCAAGTCCGAAGGGTCTTCGGTTGCCGAAGGGATCGGGCAGGGCCGCATCACCGCGAACCTCGAGGATGCGCCGGTCGATACCCAGTTCCGCATCTCGGACGAGGAGGGCCTCGAATGGGTGCGCCGCCTGCTGAAGGAAGAGGGGCTGTGCCTTGGCCTGTCGTCCGGCATCAACGTGGCAGGGGCGGTTAGGCTGGGGCAGGAACTGACGGCGAAGCTGGGCCGTCCGGCGCGGGTCGCGACGATCCTGTGCGATACCGGCTTTCGCTATCTCTCCACGCTCTACAATGGCGAATGGCTGCGGTCCAAGGGGCTGCCCGTTCCGCCCTGGCTGGAGGATTGAGAGTGGCGCCCGTCCAGCAGCCCCGCGAACTGGCAACCGCTGCCGAATCCAGCGGCCTGCAGGGCACGCGCGCGCAGGCGTTGCAGCGGCTGCAGGTAGGTGTCGGCGGGCTGGCCGCGATGGTGCTGGTGGTCGGGCTTGCCAGCACGATCATGCAGCAGGCGCGCCAGTCGAGCGATCCGGCCGCTCCGACCGCAGCGGCGGAGCAGGAGAAAAAAGCCGGCGATCCGCTGGTCGATATCGGCGTTCAGCCCGAACTCCCGAACGAGGAAGTGACCGTGCCCGATTTGCCGGTCGAACAGATCGTGCCCGAAGAGCAGGCGCTGCCGCGCAGGCAGGGTGAAGACGGGATGTCCCAGTCGCAGCAGCAACGGTGATGGCGCGGCTCTTTCGCGGCTTTACCTTGCCGCTATGCGGTGCGCTGGCGCTGGCGGCATGCAGCGCGCAGCCCGGTGCCGCCACGGGCGAAACGGTCGAAGCTCCGGCAGAGCAGGAGCTGCGGCCGCTCGCCATCATGACCAGCCTGCCGATCCTGTGGGGTGAGGGCGATATCGGCGACATGCTGGCAAGCGATGCCGCTCCCAATCCGGTGAGGGCGGCGCTGGAGACGAGGTTCACGCTTTCGCCCATCGACCGCCTGACCGAACTCGACGATCAGCCCTTTCTCCTCCTTGCCCAGCCGCGCGCATTGGCGGGGGATGAAAACGTGGCGCTCGACGATTGGGTGCGGGCAGGGGGGCAGGTGTTGATCCTGGCCGATCCGATGCTGACGGCGGAAAGCGCATATGGGCTGGGCGACAAACGCGCCCCGCTGATGATGACGATGCTGTCTCCTATTCTGGCGCGTTGGGGACTGTCGCTTACGTTCGATCCCGCCTCATCCCCGAAACAGGCGATGGTCGCCGGCGTCCCGCCCATTCCCGTGCAGCGCCCCGGATCGCTCTCCCTGACCGGAGAGGGGCACGATTCTTCCTGTGAAATCAAACGCGAAGGGCTGATTGCCGAGTGCCGAATCGGCGCGGGCCGCGCGCTGATCGTGGCCGATGCGGCCATGGTCGAGAACGGGGATGACGCGGGAGAAGTGGCGATTTCCGCCCTTTCGGCCCTGATGGCAGAGGCGTTCACGGACGAAACCGGGGATTGATCCGGTCCATTTCGGGGATGGCGCGGGACAGCCGGTTTTTCATTACGGGAATTGACGGGAGCGGCATGGAATCCTAGGGATTCTGTGCCTTTTTTAACGTTCCGGCAGGAATTAGCCGATGCCGTGAATGTGCCGCAAAGGCCCGGAAATACGGCAGTTCGTCGCAACTGGACGCAATTTCCCGCAATTTCCCCTTTCATCCCCGATCAGACCGGGGTATTACCCGATTCATTCAATCGAACGCTTCGTTTGTCGCACCCGCCGGGGGTGCGCCGGGCCCCCTAACCGCGCGCCTCGGTGCAAGGGTAGTTGCGCGCAAAACGCAGGGTTCGGGGGCTCGTAATTTTATCGGACGGGGTGTCTTGGTGGCTTCTGCGCCATTCAGCTACAGGGGACAGGGCTTTTCGCTTCGCGGCGAAAAGGGTCGCTTCGTGCTGCCCCCCTCCTTCCGCAAGGTCATCCGCGAATCGAGCGACGACCAGCGCACATTGTGCCTTTCCAAGCATGAGCGTTTCGACTGCCTGACCGGCTTTGGTCTGTCGCGCCTGCCGCAGCTTGATGCCCAGCTCGACCGCGAGGAAGACCGCGCCTATCAGGCCGGCCGCGATTTCGACCGCGACACCCGTTCTGCCCAGCTGTTCGGCTTTGCCGAAGTGCCCTTCGACGATTCGGGCCGCTTCATCATGCCCGACTACATCGTCGAGCTGGGCCATGTGGGCGAGCAGCTCTATTTCCATGGCGGCGGCCAGTTCTTCACCGTCTGGAACCCCGAAAAACTGTTTGAAATGGGGCCTGAATGGGAAGCCGCAAAGGCTGCCTGCAAGGCGATGATGGCCGACAGCGCCAAGGGGCCCGCCAAGGGCCGGGGGCGCAAGTGAGCGGCATTACGCCAGATACAGGGTCGCAGCCCCATGTCCCCGTGCTCCTCGAAGAAGTTCTCACCGCGCTGTCCCCCCGGCCCGGTGACGTGATCGTCGATGCCACTTTCGGTGCCGGCGGTTATACCCGCGCCCTGCTCGATGCAGGCGCGGTCGTGCATGGTTTCGATCGCGACCCCACTGCGATCGAAGCCGTGCACGCCAACAGGCAAGCATGGCCCGAGCTGGATGGAGAGGAACCCCGCCTCGTCCTCCACCCGCGCCGCTTTTCCGAGATGGTCGAATCCATGACTGAGGCCGGTGTCACCCGCGTTGATGGCGTGGTGATGGATATCGGCGTGTCCTCGATGCAGCTGGACCAGGCCGAGCGCGGCTTTGCGTTTTCGCTCGATGGTCCGCTCGACATGCGGATGAGCCGTGAGGGCGAGAGCGCCGCCGATTTCGTCAACACCGCCGATGAAGGCGTGATCGCCGACGTGCTCTACCAATATGGCGAAGAGCGCCAGTCGCGCCGCGTCGCCCGCGCGATCGTTGCCGCCCGCCCGCTGGAAACGACCGGCGAGCTGGCAAACGTGGTCCGCAAGGCGCTGGGCTATAAACCGCACATGCCCAAGGATCCTGCGACCCGCAGTTTCCAGGCGATCCGCATCCACGTGAACGGCGAGCTGGACGAACTGGCCGCAGGCCTTGGCGCGGCAGAGGAATTGCTGGGTGAGGGCGGCAAGCTTGCCGTCGTCAGCTTCCACAGCCTTGAGGACCGCATGGTCAAGCGCTTCCTGCGCGATGCCTCGAACAGCGGCGCGGCGCCTTCGCGCCACATGCCTGACGTTCGTGATGCCTCGCGCCCCGTTTTCGAAAAGCCCGCCCGCGCCGTTCGCGCAGGCGAGGCCGAAATCTCACGCAACCCGCGCGCCCGCTCTGCCGTGCTGCGCAGCGCGGTTCGCACGTCCGCTCCCGCCCGCCCCGCTTCCGAAAGGATCTTCGCATGAACAGCCGCAGCCGCATCCACTCCGTTGCATGGGCCGGGGCGCTGGCGATTTCGGGCGCCATCTGTTTCACGCTGATGCTGCAGGTGACGGGCGTGAAGAGCGATATTGCGGAGACCGAGAAGGACATCCTCTCGGTCAAGAACCAGATCGCCACGCTGGAGACCGAGTTCCAGACCCGCGCGCGTCAGCAGCAGCTGGCCCGGTGGAACGATGTCGACTTCGGCTATGTCGCGCCCAAGGGGAACCAGTTCGTGACCGAAGGGGCGCAGCTGGCGGCGCTGGGCCGCGAAGCCGTGCGCGAGGAAAACCGGGTTCTGATGGCGGACGCTTCGGAGGCCGCGCCCGCCATCGGACGCGACGAGGCGCGCGAGATCCGCATCGCCTCGGCCGAGACGCAGGGCGGCAATGTCCGCCAGCTTGTCGCGCGTGACGCGGCGATCCCGGCGCGCAAGGAAACCGCCGCCAAAGCGCAGCCGGTCCGCGTCGCGCTGGCGGTGGATCCCGCCGCGCCCAAGGCGCTGTCGGGCAGCGAGCGCGCTGCCATCGCCCGCCGGCTTGCCCCGGCGCCTGCCGATCCGGCCAGCCAGTTTGCCAAGAACTTCGATTTCGACAGCGTCGTCGCCGAAGCGGGAGCCAAGCACGACTGATGGCCAGCGTCCCGCTCTTCCCCGGTCTCTCCCTGCCCGAGGTCCCCGGCCTAGGCGGCAAGGGTGCGAAGGCTGCAAGCCCCGCAGGCAGACAGGCCGAGCGGGGCTTTGGCGCGCCTCCGCCGCCTGCGCGCCGGGCGAATTTGCGGGCGGAGACTTTGCGCATGGCGCGCATGCGGGTGATCCTGATCGCGTTCGTGTTCGCGCTGGCCACCGCCGTGCTGGTGCTGCGCGTCGGCATGCTGGGCCTGTTCGAAAGTGACGGCGCGCAGGCCAGCACCGGCAGCCTGCTGGTGCCCGACCGCGGCGAGATCACCGACCGCAAAGGCATTCCGCTTGCCCGCGATTTCAAGAGCTACGCACTCTGGTTCAATCCCAAGGCCATGGAAGGCGGAGAACCGCTGACCCGTCCGGCATCCGAAATCGCGCATGATCTCGTGCAGATCTTCCCCGACATGGATGAAGCGGACCTGACGCAGCGCCTTGCCAGCGGCAAGGGCCAGTATCTTCGCCGCCGCATCCTGCCCGAACAGGCAAACCGCGTGCACGCCATCGGCGAACCGGCACTGAACCCTCCTGCCGAACCCAGCCGCTATTACCCCGAAGGCACGCTGGCAGCCCATGTGCTCGGCTATGTCGGGGCCGACGGCAACGGCCATGTCGGCATGGAGCAGGTGTTCAACAACCAGCTGTCCGACCCGGCCACCCGCGGCGCGCCGGTCACGCTGTCGATCGACGCGCGCGTGCAGGCCGCGATGGAGGACGAGCTTTACCGCGTGATGGGTCTTTCTCAGGCCAAGGGCGCGGGCGGCATCGTCATGGACGTGCGCACGGGCGAAGTGCTCGCGCTGGCTTCGCTTCCCAGCTTCGACCCCAATCACATCGATGAAAAGGGCATGGAGCTGATGTTCAACCGGGTGACGAACCAGGTCTATGAACTCGGCTCCACCTTCAAGCCGCTGGCCGTGGCGACGGCGCTCGATGCGGGCACGATCACCAATCTCGCGCGGACCTGGCCCACGGGCAAGCCGCTGAAGGTCGGGCGCTTCCTCATCCGCGACAGCCACAAGATGGACGACCGCATGAATGTCGCGGAAATCCTGATGCATTCGTCGAACATCGGCACCGCGCAGATCGCGGACGAGATCGGCTCGAAGCGCATGAAGGAGAAGATGGAGCTGCTGGGCTTCAACGAGCGGCCCTATATCGAGCTGCCCGCGCGCGGGTTTCCGATCTGGCGTTCGGGCGAATGGCCGCGGCTGACCACCATGACCGTGTCCTATGGCCACGGCATCGCGGTAACTCCGCTCCACCTTGCCAGCGCCTATGCGGCGATGGTCAATGGCGGCATCTGGCGTCCGGCCACTCTCAAGAAGCTCGCCCCGGGCGAAGCGCCGCAGGGCCGCCGGGTGTTCAAGGAGGCGACCAGCGCGCGCATGCGCCAGCTGCTGCGCCTTGTCGTGCGCGATGGTACGGGGCGCAAAGCCGATGCACCGGGCTTCCGCCTTGGCGGCAAGACCGGCAGCGCCGAAAAGCCGGGCGCGGGCGGTTATCGCCGCACCGCGCTCATCACGACCTTTGCCAGCGCCTTCCCGATGGATGACCCGCGCTATGTCGTGATCACCATGATGGACGAGCCGCAGGGCACGCCCGCCACCAGCTATCAGCGTACCGCCGCGTGGAACTCTGCCGTTGCGGTGGGCCGCATCGTGCCGCGCATCGGTCCGATGCTGGGCGTCTATCCCGACGACAACAAGGAAATCGACCTTTCCGACATCAAGCCGCTGATCAAAGAGGAGGGCTCGCACTGATGAAGCTTTCCGCTCTGGCCAGCCGTGCAGGGATTGCGCTGCCCGATGGGGCTGACGCGCAGGTCACCGGCTTTGCCATCGACAATCGCAAGGTCGCGCCCGGCACCGTGTTCGGCGCGTTTCAGGGCGCGAGCGTCAATGGCGAGGATTTCATTGCGGCAGCCATCGCGGCAGGCGCCATCGCCGTCGTCGCCCGGCCCGAAGCGACAGTGGAAGGCGCGATCCATATCGCCGACACCGCGCCGCGCCGGGCCTTCGCGCTGCTGGCGGCGAAGTTCTTCACGCCCGTGCCCGGCACCATCGTCGCGGTCACCGGCACCAACGGCAAGACCTCGACAGTGGAGATGACGCGCCAGATCTGGCGCATGTGCGGCTTTTCCGCCGCCTCCATCGGTACCTTGGGCGTGACCACGCCGGATGAAAGCGTTTCGACCGGCCTCACCACGCCCGACATCGTCACCTTCCTGTCGAACATGACCGGCCTGGCCCGCGAAGGCGTGACCCATGTCGCCTATGAAGCGTCGAGCCACGGGTTGTCGCAGTTCCGCAATGAGGGGCTGCCGGTTGCGGCAGGGGCGTTCACCAATCTGTCGCGGGATCACCTCGATTATCACGCCGACATGGACGATTATTTCGCCGCCAAGATGCGCCTTTTCGACGAGGTCGTGATGGATGGCGGCAAGGCCGTGATCTGGGCCGACGATGCGCGCAGCGAAGCAGCTGTCGCCCATGCGAAATCGCGCGGCCTCACTGTGCTAACCGTGGGTGAGAATGCGGATGCGGACGGGATCGTCCTGACGGGCCGCAACCCGACCGAACTGGGGCAGGAACTTAACCTCCGTTTCGGCGGCGAGGACCGCAAGGTGAAGCTGCCGCTGATCGGGGCCTATCAGGTCGCCAATGCGCTGACCGCTGCAGGTCTCGCGCTGGCGACGGCAGGTGACGCAGGCCCGACCGCGGCGCAGGTGTTCGACGCCTTGTCCCGCCTGCAGCCCGTGCGCGGACGACTGGAACGCGCGGCACTGAACCGCGCAGGCGCGCCCGCCTATGTC
The DNA here is from genome assembly GCF_001661965.1 of Croceicoccus mobilis. Classification (GTDB taxonomy): domain Bacteria; phylum Pseudomonadota; class Alphaproteobacteria; order Sphingomonadales; family Sphingomonadaceae; genus Croceicoccus; species Croceicoccus mobilis. Next base: position 132,345 of record NZ_LYWZ01000022.1, on the reverse strand, counting down.
GATTACGCCCACACGCCAGAGGCGCTGGAGGCGGCCATTGCCGCGCTGCGCCCGCATGTGGCCGATAATGGCCGCCTGATCGTCGTCTTCGGCGCTGGCGGCGACCGCGATACTGGCAAGCGCGGCCCCATGGGCGAGGTTGCGGCGGCAGAGGCCGATATCGCCATCGTGACAGACGATAATCCGCGCGGCGAAGACCCCGCGGCCATTCGCGCCGCCGTGCTGGCGGGCGCGCAGGGCGCGGCCAATCTCCGCGAAATCGCAGGCCGGCGCGAAGCCATCGCCGCCGCCATGCAGGAGGCCGGGAAGGGCGACATCGTCCTCATCGCCGGCAAGGGCCACGAACAGGGCCAGATTTATGGACGCGGCGAAGCCACACGCGTCCACCCATTCGACGATGTCACCGTAACGAGAGAGTGCGCAGCATGACTGGAACCCAGATGAAATCCGCTCCCCTCAAGACCGCATCCCTGCAGCCTGTAAGGCCGGTGCCCGATGCGACGCGAAGCGCCATCGTCGAGCAGACCGAGAACGGCGGCGACAAATATCTGTGGCGCGCCCACACGCTGGCCATGGCGGCAGACGGCACGGTCAAGGGCGATTTCGCCGCGAACCATCTCGCCTTCGTGCCTGCAGAGGTGAAGCCCGGATCGCTTTATGTCGCGCGCGGCGAGGTCGATGCCATGGCGGCGCTGGGCAATGGCGCGGCGGGCTGCATTTCGGAACATCCCTTGCGCGGACCGCATGTGCTGGTCGCCGATATCGAGGATGCGCTTGCCCGCATCGCCCGCGCATCGCGCAATCGCGCCCGCGCCACCATGACCGGGATTACCGGCTTCGGCGACAATGCGCCGGTTGCCGAAGTGCTCAACGACGCGCTTTTCCGCGCCAGCCGGGGCATGAGCTGGCGCGCTAAGGATGGGCTTGGCATGGCGGCGGCGCTCTGCACGCTGCAGGCTGATCGCACGCACGCACTCTTCACGCTGGAGGAAGGCCGCGAAGCGCGCATGCTGCGTCCGCATCTGCTGGTCTGCGGGCATGATCTCGATCACGAGGAAGGCCGCGCCATTGCCGCGACGCTGCAGGCTGGCGGCGCGGCCGTGCTGCCTGCCGATAGCTGCGATTTCGGCGCATGGCGCGCTGCCGCGCTGGATGCTGGCGCGCAGGTCTATGGCTATGGGCGCAAAGCCAGCGCCGACATTCGGCTGATCGACACCGTCCGCCTTGAAAATGGCGAAACGCTGGTCACGGCAGAGATGATGGGCCGCGCCATGTGCTGGTCGCTTGCCTCGGGCGTTCTGGAAGAGGGCTGCGATGAGCTGTCCTCGCTCGCCATCATGGGCGCGATGCGGGCGGCAGGGGCTTCGCTCGGCGCTGCCGCTCTTGCATTGGCCGCGCTGCCGCATGAGGAAGAGCCTGCACAGCTTGCCATTGCGGTCTGATCTGCGGGATTTGAGACGGGCCGAATAAAAGGGGACTCGCAGGATTGGGGAAAGGCGGATAGCGGCGCTTCCTTCTCATCGTGCCATGGCCCATGGCTTGAATGTGTACCGTGGCGCCAAGTCATGCCCGGTAACGAGGACAAAGCATGCTTTACCTGATCGCCCAGTGGCTGGAATTCGAAGGCCTTGCCAATCTGGTCCGCTACCAGAGCTTTCGCGCAGGCGCCTGCCTGTTGACGGCGCTGGCGCTTGGCCTCTTGATCGGACCGCGCTTCATCGACCTTTTGCGCGTTCGGCAGGGCAAGGGCCAGCCGATCCGGCTTGACGGCCCGCAGACCCATCTGGCGAAACGCGGCACGCCGACCATGGGCGGCTTACTCATCATGGCATCGGTCACTGTGTCGATGTTCCTGTGGATGGACCTCACCAACTGGGCGGTCTGGGCCTGCATCGCGGTGACATTGGGCTTCGGGCTGATCGGTTTTCTCGACGATTATGACAAGGTGCGTAAGGCCAGCCACAAGGGCGTGTCGGGCAAGGTACGCCTGTTGGGCGAGTTCGCGATTGCCGGCGTTGCGGCCTATCTCGTCGTGAAGGAGACCAATCTCTACCTGCCTTTCGTCAATTTCGGCATTCCGCTGGGGCCGTTCTATTATGTCTTTGCCGCCTTCGTGATCGTGGGTGCGGGCAATGCGGTGAACCTGACCGATGGATTGGACGGGCTGGCCATCATGCCGGTCATCATCGCTTCGGGCACCTTTGCCATCATCGCCTATCTGGTGGGGCGCGCGGATTATTCGGAATATCTCGGCATTCCCTTTGTCGATGGCGCGGGTGAGCTGGCGATATTGTGCGCCGCCATCATCGGGGCGGGGCTTGCGTTTCTCTGGTTCAACGCGCCGCCTGCGGCCGTGTTCATGGGCGACACCGGCAGCCTCGCCCTTGGCGGCGCGCTGGGCACCATCGCGGTCGCTTCGCATCACGAAGTCGTGCTGGCCATCGTCGGCGGGCTCTTCGTGCTGGAGGCGGTGTCGGTCATCGTGCAGGTGTTCTGGTACAAGCGTACCGGCAAGCGCGTGTTCCGCATGGCGCCGATCCACCACCACTACGAACAAAAGGGCTGGGCCGAGAGCACGGTCGTCATCCGTTTCTGGATCGTTGCCATCGTCCTGGCCGTGATCGGCCTTGCCACTCTCAAGGTGCGATGAGCGGGGCTGCCGCCCCCATCCTGCCGCCCGCGATCTTCGCAGGCCGAAGCTATGCGGTGCTGGGGCTGGCGCGTACGGGGCTGGCTGCCATCCACGCGCTATGCGGGGGCGGGGCCAAGGTGCTGGCATGGGACCGCGACAGCGATGCGCGCGCCCATGCGCAGGATCTGTCGAAAGAGTGCCGTGGCCGGCTGACCATCGCCGAGATAACGGCGGACGCGGTGCGCGGCTTTTCGGGCATCGTCGTGTCGCCGGGCGTTCCTATCAACCATCACCCGATCGCCGACATCGCGCGCGAAGCCAATGTCCCGCTGATCGGCGATATCGAGCTTTTCGCAGAGGCGCGCGCCGCGTTGCCCGCGCACAAGGTCGCCGCGATTACCGGGACCAATGGCAAGTCGACGACCTGCGCTCTCTTGCATCACCTGCTGGCCGAAGCGGGCTATGCGACACGTCTTGGCGGGAATATCGGCATACCCGTGCTTTCGACCGAACCGCTGGAGCCCAACGCAAGGGGGGCGGGCATCTATGTGTTCGAATTGTCGAGCTACCAGATCGACATCACCCGCTCGCTTTCGTGCGAAGCGGCGGCGCTGCTCAATGTCACTCCCGATCACCTCGACCGCTATGACGGCAGTTTCGAAGCCTATACCGAATCCAAGGTTCGCCTGTTCGGCATGCAGCAGGGCCGGTCGCTCGCGCTGGTCGATCGTGCCAGCCTGCAACTGCCTGCCGTGTCGCGCGCATTGGCGCACCGCTCACCCATCGTGATCGAGGATGTGAGCCTGCCCGGCAATCCGGACGAATGGCTGTCGCTGCAGGGTCCGCATAATCGCGGCAATGCCGCTGCCGCTGTCGCCATCGCCCGCCGCTTCGGGGTTGAGGAAGCGGCGATCGAAGCGGGCCTCAAAAGCTTTCGCGGCCTTCCCCACCGGATGGAGCGTGTGGGCGAGATCGGCGGTGCCATCTTTGTCAACGACTCCAAGGCGACCAATCCCGCCTCTACCGCGCCCGCGCTGGCGGCCTTTCCGCCGAAAGATGGCAAGCCGCGCATCCACTGGATCGTCGGCGGCCTGCCCAAGGGCGAAGGGCTGGCCGAGTGCGAAGAATGGCTGGACCATGTCGCATGCGCCTATACGATCGGCGAAGCGGGTCCGATGTTTTCCAGTCTGCTGGAAGGGCGCGTTCCGGTCGTGAAATCCGAAATGATGGGCGAGGCCGTGCGCGCGGCGGCCGAGGCGGCGACGCCCGGTGATGTCGTGCTGTTGTCACCAGCCTGCGCCAGCTTTGACCAGTTCCGCGATTACGAAAAGCGGGGCGAGGCTTTCCGCAGCCTTGTCGCGATGCTGCAGCCGGGAGAAAGCGCATGAACATGAATATCGCGCCCAGCTTCGAACGCGGCGCCGATGGCGTGCATATCGCGCGCCGGTCCCCGCGTGGACGTGGCGGCAAGCGCCACGACATTCTCGTCTGGTGGCGGGAAATCGACAAGGTCATCCTGACCGTCGTGCTTCTGCTGATGGGCATCGGCATCATCGGCGTGGCAGCCGGTTCGGCCGCCAGCGCGCATCGCCTTTCGACCGCTGCGAAGACGTTGGACGAGCTGCTTTTCTTCAAGCAGCATCTCGCCTTTCTTTCCATCGGGGTCGCCGTGATGATCGGCACCTCCATGCTAAAGCGGGAGGCCGCGCGCAGGCTCTCGATCCTGCTTGCGGTGGCGATGTTCGTGCTGCTGATCGCGGTACCTTTCGTCGGGGCGGAAGTGAACGGCGCGCGGCGCTGGATCAGGCTTGGCGCATCGTTTCAGCCTTCAGAATTCTATAAGCCTGCCTTTACCGTGTTCCTCGCATGGGTGCTTTCATGGCGTGTGCGCGATCCGCAGCTTCCGGTGATCGGCATTTCCTTCATCGTGCTGGGGGCTTCGGTGGCGCTCCTGATGCTTCAACCCGATTTCGGCACGGCCATGCTGCTGGCGGGCACGTGGATGGCGCTTGTCATCACGGCGGGCATGCCAATGCAGAAGATCGGCGCGGCGGTGGCGGCGATCGTCAGCCTCGTGATCGGGGCCTATTTCTTCTACGACAATGCGCGCCACCGCATCGACGCGTTTCTTGGCGGCAGCGAGGCCTATAGCCAGGTCGATCTTGCCCGCCGCACCATGCTTTCGGGCGGCTGGTTTGGGCAGGGCCTGTGGATGGGCGAGCGCAAGAATTCGCTGCCCGAGGCGCATACCGATTACATCCTTTCCGTCATTGGCGAGGAGTTCGGCCTTGTCGCAGTCGTCGCCATCGCGCTTCTTTTCTGCACTTTGGTCGTGCGGGTGCTGTGGCGCCTGGCGGATGAGGAAGATCTTTTCACCATTTTGGCCGGAACGGGGCTGGCGGCGCTGCTTGGTGGGCAGGCGTTCATCAACATGGCGGTAAACCTCCAGCTGTTCCCGTCGAAGGGCATGACCCTGCCGCTGATCAGCTATGGCGGCTCGTCGATGATCGCGCTTTGCCTTACGGTGGGACTGTTGCTCGCGATCACGCGGCGCAATCCGTTTCTTACCCGTGACGGCCTGCCTGTCGGGCCCGGAGGTTTCAAAAGATGAGTGAGCAGGCGACCCCTCGCGCCAGCCGGCATTACATACTCGCAGCAGGCGGCACTGGCGGTCACATGATCCCGGCCTTTGCATTGGCGGCTGAACTGATCGCACGCGGACATACGGTGGCGCTGGTCACCGACACGCGCGGCGAAGCCATTCCCGGCATGCCAAAGGACATGACCGCCCATGTGCTGCCTGCGGGCCGCATGGATGGCGGCATCCTGGGTAAGCTCAAGGGGCTCAACGCCATCCGCAAGGGCCGCGCCATGGCGCTGCGCCTGATCCGTGAGATGGAGCCTGCCGCCATTGTGGGTTTCGGCGGCTATCCCGCGATGCCGACGCTGTTGGCCGCGCGCTCGGCAGGCGTGCCCTATGTCATCCACGAACAGAACGCGGTGCTGGGCCGGGTGAATCGTTCGCTGGTCGGCGGCGCGGCGGCGATGGCCACGGCCTATGAACGCATCGACCGCATGCCTGACAAGGCACGGGGCAAGATCCACCTCGTCGGCAATCCGGTGCGCGAAGAAGTGCTTGCGCTGCGCGACCAGCCGTTCCCGCCCTATTTGAAAGAGAGCATCCTGCGCGTGCTCGTCACCGGCGGCAGCCAGGGGGCGCGTATCCTCAGCCGCGTGGTGCCCGAAGGTTTCGCGCTCTTGCCCGAGGAACTGCGCCACCGCCTGCAAGTGATCCAGCAATGCCGCCCCGAAGACATTGACGCGGTGCGCGAGATCTATGCCGACAATGGCATCCCGGCAGAGCTTGGTACCTATTTCGAGGACATGGCCCAAAGGCTGGCCGATGCGCATCTGTTCGTCGGGCGCGCGGGCGCATCCACCATTGCCGAGCTGACCGCCGTGGGCCGCCCCGCGATCCTTGTGCCGCTGGCCATTGCGATGGACGATCACCAGACCGCCAATGCCCGCGAAATGGCAGAGGCGGGCGGCGCGACGTCGCTGCCCGAACCGGTGTTCACGCCGCAGGCTTTGGCCGATGCGGTCATGGCGATGGTGGAGGAGCCCGACGTGCTGGCCGCCGCTGCCCATCATTCTTGGAACTGCGGCCGTCCCGATGCGGCGCGCGATCTGGCTGATCTGGTCGAAGGGCTGGGCGGCACGCCGCTGATGGATATCATCCGGCTTGATAAAAAGGCGCCTGCCAAGGCCGCCTCGAAACCCGCCGCAGCCGCCGCCACCAGCGCCAAGCGGGAGTTGGAGAAAGAGGCATGACCCGCCTGACCGCAGATCCGCTGGTCGATATCGGCACGATTCATTTCGCCGGGATCGGCGGCATCGGCATGTCCGGCATTGCCGAGGTGATGCACAATCTCGGCTATAAGGTGCAAGGCAGCGACATGCGGGAAAGCCCCGTGGTCGAGGGGCTGCGCGCCAAGGGCATTCCCGTCGTGATCGGGCAAAAGGCCGAGAACGTCGAAGGCATCGCCGTCCTCGTCATCTCGACCGCGGTGAAGCGCAGCAATCCCGAAGTCGTTGCCGCATTGGAAGCGCGCATCCCCGTGGTGCGCCGCGCCGAGATGCTGGCCGAACTGATGCGCCTGAAACGCACGGTCGCGGTCGCGGGCACGCATGGCAAGACGACAACGACCTCCATGGTCGCCGCGCTGCTGGATGCGGGCGGGGTGGACCCGACGGTCATCAATGGCGGCATCATCGAAAGCTATGGCTCCAACGCGCGTGTCGGGGAAAGCGACTGGATGGTGGTGGAGGCCGACGAGAGCGACGGCAGCTTCCTGCGCCTCGATGGCACGATTGCGGTCGTGACCAATATCGATCCCGAACATCTCGACCATTATGGCAGCTTTGACGCGGTGAAGGATGCTTTCGTCGAGTTCGTCGAGAACGTGCCCTTTTACGGCGCCGCCGTGCTGTGTCTCGATCACCCCGAAGTGCAGGCGATCCTGCCCAAGATTCGCGATCGCCGCACCGTGACCTATGGCTTTTCCGCGCAGGCCGATGTGCGCGCCGAAAACGTAACCCCGATCCCGACCGGCAATCGGTTCGACGTGGTGCTGCGCCAGCGCGATGGCAGCGTAGATCGCATCACCGACATCGAATTGCCGATGCCCGGCCGCCACAATGTGCTTAACGCGCTGGCCGCCGTCGCTGTCGCGGTCGAAATGTCCTGCCCGCATGAAACCGTGCGCGATGGCTTTGCCCGTTTCGGCGGGGTGCGCCGCCGTTTTACCAAGGTGGGCGAGGTGCCCTTTGGCGGCGCGGACCCGGCGATCATCATCGACGACTATGGCCACCACCCGGTCGAGATCCGCGCGGTGCTTTCCGCCGCGCGCGAAGGTGCCCGGAACCGCGTGATCGCGGTTGCGCAGCCGCATCGCTATACGCGCCTGCGTGATCATCTGTCCGAATTTCAGGCTGCCTTCAACGATGCCGATGTCGTCTATGTCACCCCGGTCTATGCCGCGGGCGAACAGCCGATCGAGGGCGTCGACGAACATGCGCTGGTCGCAGGGCTGAAGGAACGCGGCCACCGCCACACCGGCATCGTCGAGGATGCCGATGCGCTTGCTGAAACGCTGGCCCGCATGATCGAGCCGGGCGACACGGTCGTATGCCTTGGCGCAGGCGATATCACGCGCTGGGCCGCCGATCTGGCGGAGGCAGTAAAATCGCGGCTGGGGGTCCACGGCTGATGGCGACCACCATCCCGGGCGACGGCTATGGCGCGCTGACCGTCGAGCTGCGCGGCGGGTATTTCAAGCTACCGCGTCCGCGCGGCAAGCTGACCGCCGATGCGCCCATCGCCAAGCTGACATGGTTCAAGACCGGCGGGCCTGCCGAACTTTTGTTTGAGCCTGAAGACGTGGAGGACCTGTCCTCTTTCCTGCGCGGCCTGCCCGCATGGGTGCCGGTCATGGGGCTGGGGCTTGGATCGAACCTTATCATCCGCGATGGCGGGGTGGATGGCGTCGTGATCCGGCTGGGCAAGGCGTTCGCGGGCGTGGAAACGCTGGACGAGACCACGCTGAAATTCGGTGGCGGCACGTCCGGCGTGCTTGCCAGTTCCAGTGCGCGCGATGCGGGGATTTCGGGCCTCGAATTCCTGAAGTCGATCCCCGGCACGGTCGGCGGCTTCGTGCGCATGAATGGCGGCGCCTATGGGCGTGAGGTCAAGGACGTGCTGACGACATGCGAAGTCGTGCTGCGCTCGGGCGAGGTCAAGACGCTCTCCGTCTCTGACCTCGGCTATAGCTATCGCCATTCCGAATTGCCCGATGGCGCGATCGTGACCAGCGCCACCATGCATGGCGAGCCGGGCGATCCCGCCGCGATCCAGGCGGAGATGGACCGTATCACCGAAGCGCGCGAAGCTTCGCAGCCCTTGCGGACAAAGACCGGCGGCTCGACTTATAAAAACCCCGATGGTCACAAGGCTTGGCAACTGGTGGATGCGGCAGGGTGCCGCGGCCTGATCGTCGGCGACGCGCAGGTGAGCGAGAAGCACACCAATTTCCTGATCAATCGCGGCAATGCCACCAGCGCCGACATCGAGGCGCTGGGCGAGGAAGTGCGCCGCCGGGTCAAGGCCGACAGCGGCATTGAACTGGAATGGGAAATCGCCCGCGTCGGGCTGACGGCTGAGGAAGCTGCCGCTGCCACCAAGGGTGACGAGGCATGAGCGCGACCACCATCAAGCGCGGCGGCAAGGGCGTGCGCCGCGCCACCGCGGCCAAGGGCAAGGCCCGCGCCGTGCGCGGCGCGAAGGCGAAGACCGGCGGTATCCTCGGCTGGATGCTGGGATCGCTGGGTGTGTCGGAAAGCGGGTTGCAGCGTTTTTTCATGGGCGCGATCGTCGTGGTCGGCGGTGCATTGCTGCTGGCGCTTGCCATCTGGATGGAACTGCCCGCCGCGATCCAGCAGCGTTTCGGCAATCTGGCCGATGACGCGGGTTTCACCGTGCGCAAGGTCGAGGTTCGCGGCGTGGACCGCATGGACCGTGAGGAAATTTACCAGCGCGCCATTGCTGCTCAGCAGGTGCCGATGCCGCTGATGGATGTGTCGTCGCTGCGCGAAGATCTGGTCCAGCTGCCATGGGTTGCCGATGCGCGCGTGTCGCGCCAGCTGCCCGACACGCTGGTCATCGACATCGTCGAGCGCCGCCCGCATGCGGTGCTGAAAGAGGGCGAGGATTACACGCTGATCGACAGTTCCGGCCACAGGCTGGAGCCTGTGAAAAAGGGAGAGGCGGGCAAGATGCTGGTGCTCTCGGGCGATGGCGCGGCGGATCAGGCGGCGCAGTTGGGTGAATTGCTGGACGAGGCGCCTTCGCTCAAAGGCAGTGTGCGCGCCGCCGAGTGGATCGGCCATCGCCGCTGGAACCTCACCTTCAGCACCGATCAGGTCGTGGCGCTGCCCGAAGGCTTCGAGGAAGCGAGCGATGCGCTGATCGCCTTTGGCCGCATGGACGTCCAGAACGAGCTTTTGGGCGGCAAGGTCGCGGTGTTCGACATGCGGGCCGACGACAGGATCTATATGCGCGTGCCGGGCCGGGCGAAGGAAATCGCCGAGGCGGAGGCAGAGCGCAAGCGGCTGGAGCGCGAAGCCGAACGCGCCGCCGCGGCACGGGACAGCAATAGTCGGGAAACGGAAGGCTGACGGCGATGGGGGCCATGCGGATCGAAAAGACATTCGGGGCGATCGATATCGGATCGTTCCGCATCGCGGCGATGATCGCCGGGCTGACCGCCGATGGCGAGATGGTCGTGCTGGGCAGCGGCCACCGCGCCGCCGACGGCATTCGCCGCGGCTACGTCACCGACATGGATGCCGCCACCCACGCGATCCGCGACGCGATCGAGCGCGCCGAACGCGCCGCCGACACGCAGGTGGATTCCGTCTGGATCAGCTGCGGCAATGCCGGATTGATGAGCGAGATCCGCGAGATCGACCTTGAGATCGGTGGCCGCCGCATCGATCAGGACGACATCGAATGGCTGATGGGCGAAGCGCGCGACCAGATCGTGCCCGCGCCCACTGCGCCCCGCGTGGTGCTGCATGCGCAGCCTGCGCATTACATCCTCGATGGCGCGCATGGCGTGACCAATCCGCGGGGCCTTCATGCCGAGCGTCTTGCCGTTGCCGTCCATGTGATGGAGGCCGAGACCGGCCCGCTCCGCAACCTGATGGAAGCGGTGCAGAGCGCGCATCTGGCGGTTGAGGGCGTTGTCGGCGCAGGGATCGCGACCGGCCACGCATGCCTTTCCGAAGAAGAACGCGAACTGGGTGTCGCCATGGTCGATTTCGGGGCGGAGGTGACGCATGTCTCGGTCCATGTCGGCGGCATTCTCGTCGGCATGGCGGTCATGCCCTATGGCTCCAGCGACATCACCGACGCCATTGCCAGCGCCTTTTCGATCCGCCGCACACAGGCGGAGCGGCTCAAATGCGTCTATGGGTCGGCCATCGCCAGCCCGACCGATCACCGCGAACGCATTCCGCTGGGCAATGGGGCCGAAACATCGGAAACGATCCTGCGCGCCGATCTGATCGCGGTCATCACCGGGCAGCTTGCCCGCTGGACGCAGGATGTCGCCACGACCTTGAAATCGCTTGGCTTTGTCACCGGGCGCGGCGGTAATGGGCGCCAGATCGTGCTGACCGGCGGCGGCGGAGAGCTGGCTGGGCTTGCCGATTACATGCAGCAATCCTTGGCCAAGCCCGTGCGTTCAGGCGCGGCCCCGCGGATGAGCGGCCTGCCCGAAGCGCATGCAACACCCGGCTTTGCCAGTCTGGCAGGGCTGATCCTCTATGCCGCGGCAGACCCGCTCGACATCCGCACCAGCAGCGGCGGATGGCAAAGCGCCAGCCGTTTCGCGCGCATGAACCTGCCAGCCCGTCTGGCACGCGCGATCCGGGAGTATTTCTGAGAAGCCGGAAAATTACCGCGCGCGGTTCAACCGGCTGAAATCTACCCGCGCGATTTCGTCGAGCACGTTTTCGCGAATGATCTGCGCCGTGCTGCGGGCGAGCCCCTCAATCGCGAGATTGCCCCCTGCGAGGCCGAAGCGAAGCGCAGCATAGCCGCGCAGGCGGCCCAGCAATGACTGAGCGATCTCGACGCTTTGCAGCAGGCGCGCTGGCGCGGCGATGATGGTCGGGGCCAGCAGGCCTTTCTTGACATAGACATGCCCGCCCTCCATCGCCCAGCCATGGCGATACCAGCCCAGATACTGGCCGAACGCGACGACCGGCAGCAGCAGGAGCGGGAGCCAGAACAGCGCAGGCTCATAAAGCGAGATGACGATGGCCGCGATTCCCAGCGCGAGCGCGCCGACGACGAACTTGTCGATCCAGGGTTTGGCGCTTAGCCGCTGCCATTCGACATCGGGCCCCGGCAGGTGGATATGCGCTTCGCTCGCGACGGGGTCGATCTCGGCGCGCCGGGCGAAGGGGGCGACATCATGGCTTGCCGATTTCGCATCATTGGCAAGGCTGACAAAGGTGAGCCCGTGCCAGCCGAACATGCGCCGCACCAGCCCGGTGCCAAGCACGGCCGCCTGGACGCGGTGCACCGGCATGACCACATCGGTGCGGTTCAGCAGGCCGCGCTGCCTGCGAAACCCGCGCGATGTGCGTTCCAGCACAAAGCCGTAATCGCGCAGCACCGTACGCACCAGCCCGCTGACCACGCCCAGCAGCAGCAGGCTGACGACCGCAAGAACGATGGCGATGATCTGCGCGGCAAAGCCCAGCGATTCTAGCGCGCCGCCGCCCAGTTCAAGTTGCCGGTCCCAGAAATCGACATCCCAGATGTCGAACGGCAGCAGGAAATCGAGCTGTTGCAGCGCCGCGCCGATCACGGCGAGCAGAACGAGCGAGAATTCGAACATGCCAAAGGTGAGCAGCCGCCTTAGGTCCATGGCAAACAGGACCCGCGGCGGCTCCTCGACCGGCATGTCGACCAGCGTGCCGCCTTCGGGAAGGGGCGCCCCGTGCTCTGCCGGTTGCGCCGATGGCGTGGCATTCTGCCTCCTCACCACATTGCGCAGCCGCTCGCCTTCGGCTTTGGTGACATAGGCGAGGGTCATTTCGTCCTTGCCCCCAGCGCCGGTTTCAAAGGTCACGGTGGCAAGGCCGAGGAGCCGGGCCAGCAGCGGTTCCGAAATGCTGACGTCCTGAATGCGTTCGTATGGAACCGATCGTGCCTCGCGCGACAACAGCCCCGTTTCCAACCTGATGTCATCGGCTCCGACACGATAGATCGTGCGCCACCAGCGCACGAAGCTGGCCGCCAGCGTGATCGATACCGCGACTACACCGACAATGATGACAAGCCACGCCTTCCCGCCGACCTGCCCCGCACCGAATGCGACCGCGACAAGGCCGATGATGGCCTGGCGCAGCGTCTTCGCGATATGCGGCACCAGCCCGAGCAGCTCGGTCCGGCGTGGCGCTTCTTTGAAAGGGGCAGTGCCCATGCTGTCAGGCACCGGGCAGATCTTCCGGGGTGAAATCGTCCAGCACGCCGGTCGTCTCACGCGTGATGAAGGCGCGAATGGTTTCCCGCATCGCCTGCGCATCGTCATATAGCAGCCCCGGCAACTGAACCGAGCTGTTATGCGTGCCCGCCGTGTGGAGGACCAGCGTGGCCAGATCGAACGGCCGCTGGAGCGGAGAGCGCAGCACGTCGATATGCTGGACCCTGCCGAATGGCACGACGGTATCCGAATGGAACAGCCAGCCTTTCACCACGCGCAACCGGTCCTGCGCCAGGCGATACCCCTTGTGCCGATAGCGGCGCAGCGGGGCAAAGCCCATCAGCCATAATGCGACAATCGCGGCAGGAACGATGGCAAGGCCGGTCGGAAGCTTCCCGGTAATCTCGAGAACGATGCCGCCGATCAGCAGAGGCAGGCCGACAATCGCGCCCTGAACGATCATCAGAATGCGGTGATTGGGGTGAAGGGGCGTGAGTTCGTCGATCATTCGGCGGCCAGTAATTCCTCTGCGCCGCCCAGATCCACGCTGACAAGGCGCGATACGCCCTGTTCGACCATGGTCACGCCGAACAGGCGGTGCATCCGGCTCATGGTGACGGCATTATGGGTCACGATCAGGTAACGGGTCTGCGTTTGCTTGGTCATCGCCTCAAGGAGGTCGCAGAAACGTTCGATATTGGCATCGTCCAGCGGCGCGTCGACTTCGTCCAGCACGCAGATCGGCGCCGGATTGGTCAGGAACAGCGCAAAGATCAGCGCCACCGCGGTCAGCGCCTGTTCGCCGCCCGAAAGCAAGGTCAGCGATTGCAGCTTCTTCCCCGGCGGCTGAGCGTAGATCTCAAGCCCCGCTTCCAGCGGATCGTCGGAATCGACCAGCGCCAGATGCGCCTGCCCGCCGCCGAACAGGGTGGAGAAGAGCGAGCGGAAATGTTCGTCGACCGCATCGAATGCGGCGCGCAGCCTCTCGCGCCCTTCGCGGTTGAGGCTGCCGATAGAGCCGCGCAGGCGGTTGACCGCTTCGGCGAGTTCCGCCTGTTCCGCCGCGCTCGATCCATGTTCGGCCTCCGCCTCTGCCAGTTCGTCCGCAGCCACCAGATTGACGGGGCCAAGCCGTTCGCGCTGTGCGTTCAGCGTGTCGAGCTGCTGCGCGTGGGCCTGCGCCGAAATGCGCGCGGCTTCCTCGCTGTCGAAACCGATGCGTGTCGCCAGCAGCGGGGGCGGGCAATGAAAACGTTCGCCGCTTTCACGCGCGAGTTCGCTGCGGCGGGCTTCCTCGTTCTCGGCCCTCGCGCTGGCTCCGGCACGGGCCTCGCGGGCGGCGGCAAGGGCTTCGTTGGCCTGCGCGAAGGCGGCGTCGGCCCTGCGCGAGGCCGTTTCGGCAGCGGTATGCGCGGCCTGCGCCTTGTCCAGTTCCGCGGTCAGCCGGTCACGCGCGGCGCTCGCCTGCTCGATCTCGTTTTGCAGGGATTCCGGTTTGGCCGCCGTGATGGCGCGTTCCTCGGCGATTTCCTCGCGCCTGCGCGAAACCTCGGCCAGGCGGCGCGCGGCATCGCCCGATCGCGCTTCCCATCCGCGCATGTCGGTGCGCATGGCATTGATCCGCTCGGTCCCGACGGCGATGGCCTGCTCCAGCGAAGCGTGTTCGGCCATCGCCTGCTGCAACCGGCCACGCGCAGCCTCATGCCGCGCCTGCGCCGTAGCCCGCGCTTCGCGCTGGGCAGTGGGGTCGGGCAGGGTGGCGCGCTGCTCCTCCGCTTCCGACAGATCGGTTCGGGCGGCGGCTACGCGCTGGGTCAACTCCTCGATCTGTTCGGCAAGGCCTGCGCGAGCGCGTTGCAGGCGTTCCAGCGCGGCCCCGGCCTGATCGCGTGCCAGCAGGGCGGATCGCTCGGCATCGGCGGCGGCGGCCAGCGCGCGTTCGGCGGCGGCATTGGCCTCGCGGGCCTGTTCGAACCCGGCATGCGCCTCGGCCTGCTCGTTTTCGGCCTTGGCGACTGCCTCCTGCAATTCGGGCAATTGCGCGGCCAGCGCGTCGAGCCGGTTCGCCGCTTCCAGCATGGCCGCTTGCGCCGCGCCTTCGCCGCGCGCGACGAAACCGTCCCAGCGGCGCAGCGATCCCGCCATGGTCACCAGCCATTCGCCGGGGCCGAGCAACTGGCCATTATCCTCATCCGCCACCCGCACCAGCGCCAGCCGGGCAGCGAGTTCGGGCGCTGTATCGCGGACATGGGCGGCAAGGCTGTCGGCCAGCGGAGCAGGCGCGTCGGCTCCAGTCCAGAACCGGCCTTCTTCGCCACCGGCGGGGGTGGTCAACAGCCCCGCGCCATCGCGGCCCAGCACGGCGGCGAGAGCGCGCTCATAGCCGGGAGCGGCCTTGACCGCGTCGATGGCGCGGCGATGGCCCTTCGCGCTCTTGTCCGCCTTTTCGCGGGCGCGCTTGTCGCGCATCAGGGCGTCATGCTCGCGCTCCACACCGGCCAGTTCGGCGCGGGCGGATGACAATGCGCTGGCGGCGGCATCGCGGCGTGTAGAGGCGGCCTCGCGTGCGGCGCGCGCGTCCTCGATCTCTGATCGGGCCTTCTCTCGTGCGGCGGCAGCCTCGGTCACGCGGGCATCGGCGGCGGTCACGGCACCGCGTGCCTCGTCCTCACTGCCCAGCGCAGCCTGTTCGGCTTCGCGGCGCGAGAGGTCTGTTTGTGCCCTGTCCAATGCGGATTGCGCCTGCCGCACGGCGGCATCGGCGACGCGCCATTCAGCCTCCACCCGCGCCTGTTCCGCCGTCGCCTGCGCCAGCGCCAGTTCGGCGGCGCGGCCGGCGCGTTCGGCATCTTCCTGCGCGGCGGCAAGCTTCGGGCTGCGCTCCTGATCCTCGGTCAAGGTGCGCTGGGCGGCGGCGATTTCGCGCGTCAGGCGGGTCATCGCCTCGGCGGCATTGCGGGTGTTTTCCTCCGCATCGCCTTCGTCCCTGTCCAGCCGCGCGAACTGACGATCAAGGTCGGCGAGCTTTTCCTCCGCCGCCTCCAGCCTGCCGGTCAGCATGGTGAGGAGGTTCGCCTGCGCGGAAACATCGTCGCGCCGGTCGGCCATGTCCTCACGCGCGCTGGCCAGCGCCACGGCGGCATCGCGCTGCGCTTTTTGCGCCTCGCCCGTCTGTTCCTGCGCGGCGGCGACGGCGGCATCGCATTCTTTCGCCGTGCGCCGCGCCGCATCGGCAGCGGCGGCGGCTTCACGCCAGCGCATATAGAGAAGCTGCGCCTCGCCCAGCCGGATCTGGTCGGACAGCTCGCGATATTTCTCCGCCGCGCGGGCCTGCCGCCGCAATGTCGCCATGCGGCTGTCGAGCTGTGAGAGCAAATCTTCCAGCCGCGCCAGATTGGTCTCGGTCGCGCGCAGCTTTTGTTCCGCATCCTTGCGCCGGACATGGAGGCCCGAAATGCCCGCGGCCTCTTCCAGCATCTGGCGGCGTTCGGCGGGCTTTGCCGCGATGACAGCGGCGATACGGCCCTGCGAAACCAGCGCCGGGCTATGCGCGCCGGTCGCGGCATCGGCGAAATATAGCGCAATGTCCTTGGCGCGCACGTCGCTGCCGTTGAGGCGATAGGCGCTGCCCGCGCCCCGCTCGATCCGGCGGGTAATGTCGCGCTCTTCGCCGTCCGCCGTTTCGGTCAGCAGCGATACTTCGGCAAAGGCGCGGGGCGGACGGCTGGCGGTGCCGGCGAAGATCACGTCTTCCATCCCCGATCCGCGCATGGATTTCGCGCTGGATTCGCCCATGACCCAGCGGATCGCTTCGAGAAGGTTCGATTTGCCGCAACCGTTGGGGCCGACGACGCCCGTCAGCCCCGGTTCGATGCGCAGCTCTGCCGGTTCGACAAAGCTCTTGAAGCCGGAAAGGCGGAGCCGGCGGAACTGCATTAGCCAGTCATGCCGGTTCCGCCGGCGCGCATCAGCGTGCGCCGGCGCGCTGAAGCTCGGGCTCCAGCGCTTCCCATGTCGGCGCCGTCGTCAGGCGCGTGCCGTTGATTTCCAGCGTCGGGGTCGAGGTGACTTCGTAGGAATTCGATTGCTCGACGAAAGCCTGCGCATTGTCGACATCGGCAAGGCAGGCATTGGCCTGATCGCGCGAAATGCCGCGCTGCGCGAAGAAATCGGTCATGCCGAAAATCTGCGCCATGGCGACAAGGCGCTGTTCGGGCGGCAGCTGGCTCGCCTGCTGAAACGCGCTTTCGGGCGCGGATTGCGCGGCCTGGAAAAACTGGCCCTGGTTCGCCCAGAACTGTTCGGACAATGCAATCGTCGCTTCCGGCGCGGAACACTGGGCAAGGAGCGCGGCGGGAACGTCCATGCCGTTCAGCACGACAAAGCGCAGTTCATAGCTGACGCGGCCGCTGTCGACATAATCGCTGACCAGGTCGGGCATCGCGGTTTCGGCGAAATCGGCGCAGTGCGAGCAGGAGAGCGCGCCATATTCGACCAGCTTGATCGGTGCGTCCGGGTTGCCCATCAGGTAACCGCCCTGCTCGGTCTTGGTGACGACATCCTGCCACTGCTGTCCCTCGGGGGCGGCGACCTCTGCCACCGGTTCACCGGAAACATCGCCGCCGGTCGCGGCATCATCGCCCGACCCGCACCCGGCCAGCGCCGCCAGCGGTGCAAGCGCAAGAGCAAGTACAGGCTTTAAGAATCGAATGGCCATGTGGATGAGTCTTTCCGTCTATTGTTGAAAGCTAGCGCAGGAAAAGCGCGAAGCGAAAGGTTAGTGAGGGGGAATTAGAGGCGGTTTTGCACAAGCTGCCCCCGGTTTTAACCGTTCTGGGCAGATTTCGTGGGCCTCACTTCTTCTCCAGGCGAATGTCGATCTGGGGTTTCAGCGTGCTCCAGTCATGCGTGCCGGCCAGCATCGTGCCGTTGATGGCGAAACTGGGGGTGCCGTTGACGCCATTGGCGAAATAGCCCTGCGCCTTTTCCGATAGCGTGCGCGCCAGCATTTCGTCACCGGTGCAGCGGTCGAGATCGGTGGTGGAGTAGCCACGCTTTTCCATCAGGTCGTAAAGCCCGCTGTCGCGACCCATCGCCTGCAGGCGCGAGGCGACGGTGCCGGTGGAATAGCGTGCCCGCTGTGCCGAGGTGGCGGCGCGGAACTTGCCCATCCATTCGCTTTGCGCGCGCATGATCGCGGCATGGTTGCCGGGAAAACGCCCGATCTTGCCGCAATTGGACAAGAGCGCGGCGGTCAGGTCCAGCGGATCGCGGATGGCGTGGCGATATTCGACCCTCACCTTGCCCGCGCCTGCATAGGCGAGCGCCAGCGTGTCGCCCGCCTCGGTCTCGAAATGGGCGCAATGCGGGCAGGTATAGCTGACATATTCGGTCAGCGTCAGCGGGGCATCGGCGCGTCCGATGCTGTGCACGCCCGGTTCCACCAGCGTGACGCCGCGCGCCCCTTGCGGGCCGGACTGATCGGCACTGGCGGTAACGGGCGCGATGGCGAGGGCAAGGGCCGCGGCGGCGGGGATGGCCGTGGCCATGGCAAGCGCGCGCCAGCGAGTTTCGACAGTTACGGACCTTATCATCGACACGGGTATTATTTCCCCTCTTTGCCGCCCATCGAACGGGCAAGCGATTCAAGCACGGTGCGCAGTTCCGGATCGCCGATGTCGCGCAGCGAATCCCCCAGCTCCATCGGGATCGGCTTCAGCGATGGCGGCGAGGCAGCGCCCGATGCGGATTTCCCGCCACGCTTGCTGTCTCCTGCATGAACATGGCCTTGCCGGATGCGGATCTTCGCGATCGCGCTATAGCCGAAAAAGCGGTTCACGCGCTCGATGATTTCCGGAATCACATGCTGGAGTAGCGGCGCATGGGCGGGCATCACCACGAGGTGGAGCGTGCCCTGCGACTTCTCACCGGGCGGAAAGCGGATCGATTCGGGGGCGGAGACGCGGGCATGCTGCGGGCCCACGATCTCGTGCCAGCGCGACACCACGCTCGACTGCACGAAACCGAAACGGCGAAACGCGGTGCGCCCGATCTGCGGCATGAGATCGCCGATCGCCTTGGGCGAGCCGCCGCGCGGGCGTTCATAGGGCTTGCCCTTGGGAGAAGCGCCCTTGCGCTTTTTCCCGCCCGTCTTTGGCTTTTCGTCGCTGTCACGTTCCATTGCGGTAAGCGCCATGCCATAGGCCCGTGCGTGAAGGCCAGTTCCGAGATGACCCTTAGCGATAAAGATGGTGGAGGAGCAGGAGCGATCGCGCGCCTGCTGCTGCGCTGGTATGATGACCATGCGCGCTCCCTCCCGTGGCGCATCGCGCCGGGGAGCGGGGAAAGCCCTGATCCCTATCGCGTGTGGCTGTCGGAGATCATGCTCCAGCAGACGACGGTGGCGGCGGTCGCGCCTTACTTCGCCGAATTCACGCGCCGCTGGCCGACAGTCGCCGATCTGGCCGCCGCGCCCGATGAGGACGTGCTCGCCGCATGGGCGGGACTGGGCTATTATGCGCGGGCGCGGAACCTGATCGCCTGCGCCCGCGAAGTCGTGGCAGCGGGCGGGGTGTTTCCCGATACCGAAGAGGGCCTGCGCGCCCTGCCGGGTGTGGGGGCATATACCGCCGCCGCCATTGCCGCCATCGCCTTTGGCCGCCGCGCCGTGGTGGTCGACGCCAATGTCGAACGCGTCGTGTCCCGCCTCTTCGCCATTCGCACCCCGCTGCCCGCGTCCAAACCGGAAATCCGCACCGCGACGGATGCGATCACGCCCGAAGACCGCGCCGGAGATTTCGCGCAGGCGATGATGGATCTGGGCGCGCGGGTCTGCACGGTGCGCGAACCGGCCTGCCTGATCTGCCCCATCGCCAATCATTGCGACGCGCGCGAACAGGGCATCGCCGCGATCCTTCCCGCCAAGACGCCCAAGAAGCCGAGGCCGGAACGCACCGGCACCGCTTTCTGGATCGAGCGTGGGGAGGGTGATGCGCGCGAAGTGCTGCTGGTATCGCGGCCAGCCAAAGGCATGCTGGCCGGCATGCGCGCGCTGCCCAGCGATGGATGGTCGGCACGCGGCGACGGTGATGGCGTGCCGCCGGTGAACGCGCATTGGCAGGTGCTGGAGGCAAGCGTCACCCATGGCTTCACCCATTTCACCCTTACCATGCAGCTTATGGCAGCGCGTCATGATGGCGGCGATGTGCCAGAGGGAGAGTGGTGGCCGGTCGCACGGATCGGGGATGCAGGATTGCCAACCTTGTTCGCTCGCGCCGCTGCGGGTGCGCTGGCGTGCTGGCCGGATGGCGATGATTGATTATCTCGCCGATAATTCAGGGGCGCATAACGCGATGTTAGCGGCTGCCGTGCCAAGACACGCGAAACGAAAGGGCCATGCGTGGCGACAAGCGAATTGAACAGCGAAACGACAGACAAGCGCCGCAGCCGCAGGATCGACCGCGCCGACCATGTGCGCGCCGATCCCGACGCGATTGCCGCATTGATGGGTGACCGCGCCGTGCTGCTGCGCATGGATGGCATTGACCCGGTGATCACCGATGACGGACGATTGGTCTGGGGCACGCTGGGCGATGTCGATTCGGGGAGCGAACTGGTGTTCCTTGGCCTCGACGGTGACCGCGGCTGTTTTGCCGCCGTGCCGCGCGCCCATGAACCGGGCGATGCACGCGGCAAGGCATGGCTGGCGGCAGGGCAACTGGGGCGCGAGGATTTCGCGACCTTTGCCACCGCGCGCAGCCTTGCGCATTGGCATGCGAACCATCGTTACTGTGCCCGCTGCGGCGCGATGACGGTGCAGGGCAAGGGCGGCTGGCAGCGCGATTGCACCGACATGCAATGCCGCACTCCCGTATTCCCGCGCACCGATCCGGTCGTCATCATGACGGTCGAGCATGTCACCGACGACGGCGAACGCCGCGTGCTGCTGGGCCGAGGTCTCAATTTCCCCGAGGGCCGCTATTCGGCGCTGGCCGGTTTCATCGAGCCGGGGGAGACCATCGAACAGGCGGTCGCGCGCGAAGTGCTGGAAGAGGCGGGGCTGAAGGTGCATTCGGTGCGCTATTCCTCCAGCCAGGCATGGCCGTTTCCATCGCAGCTGATGCTGGCCTGCCATGCCAAGACCGACCACCCCTCGCTCGCCATCGACAGGACGGAGCTTGCCGATGCGTTCTGGGTGTCGCGCGGGGATCTGTTCGCGGCGATGGAGAACCTGCCGGGCAAAAGCTTCGATCCGCCGCCGCCGCATGCCATCGCGCACCGCCTGCTGCGCGAATGGCTGGACCGCCCGACCGAAGAGAAGTTCTAGAGCCCGTTTATTATACGAGGCCCAGCTTGGTCAGCTTGCCCAGCAGCTTTCCGGGCAGCACGTCGCCAGCGTCCGCGCCCTCTGCCAGATCGGCGGGGGCGTCGTCGTCCTTCAGATAGCGCCAGCCCTGGTGCGCGCGGCGCGGGCGCGGGTCGACGCGGATCAACTGCGGCGCGAGGTGGATCCACCAGCGGCCCGATTCCATCTGCTCGAACCCGGTTATCGGGCTACGCGCGACAATTGCGTGTTCATGGATCCAGTAGAGCGAGCCGCCTTCCAACTCCTCGACCCGCTTGGGGCAATATCGGGTGGAAAGGGAAACACGCGGGCGATTGGCGAACCAGCCCTCGATATCGCCGAAATCCTTGGCGCCGAACGCGATCTTGGTGAGGTGGAGGGGCATCCCCCAAGAGATAGGGCGTTCCCGCCCCTGCTCAAGAGGTGTGGCTCAAGACCTCAGCCAACGAGACCCGATGCCACGGCAAGGCCGAGGAAGGCGAAGAAGCCCATCGAATCGGTGATCATGGTGACAAAGACCGAGGATGCGACCGCAGGGTCCTGATCCAGCCGGTCGAAGATCACGGGCACGAGCACGCCTGCCATGCCAGCGGTGATGATGTTGATCACGACGGCGCTCGCGATCACCACGCCCAGCATAGGGGTGAAGATCATCGCGGTCGCCCCGCCGATCAGCGCCGCAACCGTCACTCCGTTAAGCAGCGCGACGCGCATTTCACGCCAGATCACGCGGCGCGTGTTCGACCGTGTAAGCTGGTTCATTGCCAGCGCGCGGACGGAGACCGCCATGGTCTGCGTCCCCGCATTGCCACCGATGCTGGCGACGACAGGCATGAGCACGGCCAATGCCACCAGCTTCTCGATCGCGGCGCCGAACGCCGCGATGATCAGCGATGCGACCAGCGCCGTGCCAAGGTTCGCGACCAGCCAGCGCACGCGCTGCGAGTATGACGTGCGGATCGGTTCGTTGATGTCGCCTTCGCCCGCGCCCGACAGAAGCAGCGTGTCCTCGTTCGCCTCTTCCTGGATGATGTGCACGATATCGTCGGCGGTGACCTGCCCGATCAGCCGCCCGGCCTTGTCCACCACGGCGGCGGAAATCAGCGCGTATTTCTGGAAACGCAGCGCGACCTCTTCCTGGTCCATGTCGGCAGGCAGCAGCGTCTGTTCGCGCTTCATGATGTCGCTGATCGGGATCGCGCGCGGGCAGCGCAGGATCCACGAAAGCTGGCAGGTGCCGACCGGGCGATGCGCAGGGTCGACGACGAAGACTTCCCAGAACTCTGTCGTCAGATCGCCATTGTCGCGCATATAGTCGATGAGATCGCCAACCGTGATATGTTCGGGCACCGCGACAAGGTCGCGCTGCATCAGGCGGCCTGCGGATTCCTCCGGGAAGGACAGCGCGCTCTCGATCGCGGCGCGGTCCTCCAGCTCCATCTCGGCAAGGACGGCGGCCTGTTCGCGCGCGCCCATGTCCTCGATCAGCGCGACGGCGTCGTCGGTCTCCAGCTGCTCGGCGATTTCCGCGATGGCATCGGGCGGCAGCGATTCGAGCAGGTCGTCGCGAACGTAATCGTTGAGCTCGGAGATGACCTCGCCGCTCATCAGATCCGAAATGCCGCGGGCAAGGGCCGGGCGGTCCTCACGCGGGAGGATCTCGAACAGGTCGGCGATGTCGGCGGGGTGCAGCGGTTCGACAAGGTCGCGCACGTCGCCGTGTTCGTCGACCAGCGCCTCGCGCACCGCCTCGACGAATTCGGGCTTCAGCCGGTCATCCTCGTCCAGACGTTCGGCGCGGGCTTCCTCGGCCTCGCTCATGCGCGGCTCTTCATGGGACCCATCACCATCCATGCCGGGAATCGCCGCCGCATCGGGCTGCTGCATCTCGGCAAGGTCGGTGTCGTCTGGCTTCATCGGCAACCCGTCTAGGTTCGTGTCAGGCGAAATCAACCGCGAATGCACGCCGGTCACATCTCAGTTGTCGCTTGATGATTGTAACCTCCTTGCCGCCTGTGCACAGCCATGGGGACAAATCGGGCAATATCTGTCGACAAGCTGCCCGATCAGCGGGCGTGACATGATGGGGTATTTGCCTCTATGGCCCACTCCGAACGGGCCGGAATATGGCCCCCAAACCGGCAGCCGCGATCCCCAAGGCGGTCCAAAGGAGACACAATGTCCGAGGATAAACTCACCCTGACGCTCGACACTGGCAACGGTGAAGGCGGCGATGTCGTCATCAAGCTGCGCCCCGATCTGGCCCCCGGCCACGTCGCCCGCATCAAGGAGCTGGTCGGCGAAGGTTTCTATGACGGCGTCAAGTTTCACCGCGTGATCCCCGGCTTCATGGCGCAGGGCGGCTGCCCGCAGGGCACCGGCATGGGCGGTTCGGACAAGCCCGACCTGCAGGCCGAGTTCAACGACCACCCGCACACCCGCGGCGTTTGCTCGATGGCGCGCACCAGCTATCCGCACAGCGCGAACTCGCAGTTCTTCATCTGCTTCGACGACGCGCGTTTCCTTGACCGCCAGTACACCGTCTGGGGCGAGGTCGAGGAAGGCATGGACATCGTCGACGCGCTGCCCAAGGGCGAGCCGCCGGCAAATCCGGGCAAGATCGTGAAGGCTGTCGTTTCCTGATCACGATCACAGGGGCGCTTCGGCGCTCCGCTCTACGATATGCAAAGCTGGCCGCCGCGGCAGGGTTCGCCCTGCTGTCGGCGGCCTGCGCACATCAGGTGACCGAGCTTTCGCGGGGCTGCGGCGGCGCGCCGGGCGGCTGGTGCCCACCGACCGAGCAGGTGGCGAAGGCGAGCTGGGAATATGCGCAGCTGGCGCAGAACGCCTATTGGCAAACCGCGCTGGAAAGCGACAAGCCGCGCGACGAGCAATATGTCCTGCCCAGCGAATTGAAGGAACGCTACGCCAGCGCCGATGACGAGCGCGGCTATGCCTATTCGGTGTTCGACCGGTTCGAGCCGGATCCGGCGGGGCAGGAACGCCTTGCCGAAACCGTGCTGGTCTTTCGCGGGACCGAGGGGCCGAAGGACTGGTGGTACGGCAATATCCTCGGCAAACAGGGCAGGCGCGGCTTCACCACCTATCGCCAATTGCGAGCCGGGATGGACGCTGTCGGTTACAGGGACGTGCCGATTACTTTGGCGGGCCATTCATTGGGCGGACGCATTGCGGACGAGGTGCTGGAGCGTCTTTCAAAGGAACCCGAGGGCATTCCGCCGCATCTGGGGGCCTATCTGTTCAACGCGACGGCGATCAGCCCCGAACTTCGCGAAGGTGTCGGCGATGCCGCCACGGTCCCGCCGCGCATCGCCATATCCGAAGCGGGCGAGATCGCCGGTATCCTGCGCCTTGCCGATAATGGCGCGGACTGGGACGGCTATGCCATCGATTGCCGGCCCGGTTTCAGCCTGATCGAGAGCCACTACATGCGCGGGCTGGCCGATTGCCTGACATGGATCGCCGCGCGCGAAGACCCGGCGGCGGCGCAGTCGGTGGAGCGCAACGAGATCGGCGCGCCGAGGGCTGAAGAGCGGGCGGTGGAGTAGGGCAGGTTTTGCGGATTTTGGTTCGGAAGGGGACTGGCTGCTAACGACCGATTGCGGACATGGGGCTAGGCGCTAGTAATGGCAGGATGAGAAGATTTTTTCGTCCCAGCATTATGCTCGCGACCGCATTGCTGGTTACAGCATGCGCAATACCAGAGACGTCAGCCGGAGAGCGGGACTTGGACACCATCTACATGTTTGCGGGAACGGGTGGCGCGATGGCTTACACCATCGACGAAGATGGAGCGAACCTGCCAAAGGAACATAGTCCGTGGCGATTTCGCAGGGCGGTGTCGACAGATGGGCTAACTTTCAAGCAAGGAACCGACAAGGCCGCGCTCGAAGAGGTTAAAGCGAAGGGCTTCGTCGTTGCCATCTTTAATATGACTATTGAATCGATGCCGATGAAGCAGGGAAAACCGGAAGACTAACGTCAGCTACCCACCCCGTTCCGGTCATTAGCTCATAAATGCCAAACGCCCGAAACCTGCCGCAGCCACGGCAAAGCCGCGGCTGTCACGTTGAACGGATCGCTGCGGGCTTAGCGCCCTTGCGTCCGCCGGCCGGGTTGCCGCCTCTGGCGAATTAGGGCTGCGCTTGCTTGCGCAATGCTCGCCCTAATTCGCGGGCGGCTGCCTTAAAGCTTCGCGCTCATCAGCCAGTCGTGGAAGATGCGCACGGGGCGCGTTTCCAGCGCCTTGGGGCGGCATACGAACCAGTAGCTGTAGGGGCTCTCGACCTCGAGGTCGTAGAGCTTGGCGAGGCGCTCGTCCTTGGCGCGGGCGAGGTGGTCGCCGTGCATGATAGCGATGCCGAGGCCCTGCGCTGCCGCTTCCAAAATCAGCGCGCCCGAATCGAAATGATCGACCGTGGGCTCCTTGGACAGGTCCATGCCCGTTGCCTCGCGCCATGCGTCGAAGGACAGGTCCATGTCCGAATGGACGAGGAAGTTCAGTTTCTCCAACCGCTCCGGATCGGGGATATTGCCCAGCTTGTTCACCAGATCGCGCGAAGCGATGGCGTGGACCATGTTGTGGTCCAGCCGGACTGCGTGCAGCTTGATGTCAGGCTCGTCTGTGATGACGATGGCCGCATCCAGCGTTTCGCCCAGACGCGCCATCGGGTTGGGCGATGAATCGATGTCGATATGCAGCGCCGGGTAAAGCTGCCGCAATTCGGGCAGGCGCGGCACCAGCCTTTGTTCGCCGAACAGCGGGAGGACGTTGAGGCGCAGGCGCATGACCTTGTTGTCGGCCATCTGCCGCCCGACCTGTTCGGCCAGCTCGTCCAATGCAGGTGCGACCGCGTCGAACAGAGCCTGTCCGTCCTCGGTCAGCTTCATGGTCTGGTGCCCGCGGTTGAACAATTTGCGGCCCGTATAATCCTCCAGTGCGGAAACACGGCGCGACAGGGCGGATGGCGACAGCGCCAGTTCGGCAGCGGCAGCTTTCGCAGATCCGAGGCGCACGATGCGCACGAAGGCTTCCAGCGAGCGGAGCGGGGGCAGGCGGCGTGTCGCCATCAGGCGGCGTCCTCGTCTTTGATATCATTGTCGGCGGTCGGCGGATGCAGGCGGATGCGTTCGACATGGCGTTCATCGCCCGCGATCACTTCCAGTTTCCAGCCGCTCTTCTCATGGGTGAGAACCTCACCCGGTTCGGGCACGCGTTCGGCCAGCACAAAGGCGAGGCCGCCCAAAGTATCGACCTGTTCCTCCACCTCGGCCAGTAGCGGATCGACGCGGCGGGCCACGTCCTCCAGCTCGGCGCGGGCATCGGCGTCCCACATGCCCTCGTCGATGGGGACGAGATATTCGACCGGCGCATCGTCGTGCTCATCCTCAATCTCGCCGACGATTTCCTCGACCAGATCCTCGATCGTGATCACGCCATCGGTGCCCGAATATTCATCGACCACGATGGCCAGGTGAACCCGGCGTGCGCGCATGTCGGCCAGCACGTCCAGCGCCCCGCGCGCCTGCGGCACGTAAAGCGGCTGGCGCATCAAAGTCGTCCAGTCCTTGGGCGGCGGCTTGCCGGTGGCCAGAAAGGGGAACACGTCCTTGATCAGCATCATGCCGATCACGTGGTCCAGCGTTTCGGAATAGACCGGCAGGCGCGAATGGCCGTGTTCGGCAAAGGTCGCGATCAGAGTCACCCAATCCGAATTGCGGTCGATGGCCACGATCTCCCCACGCGGCACCGAAACGTCGTCGGCATCCTTTTCGGAGAAGTGCAGGAGATTCCTGAGCATCTGCCGCTCGATCAGCGACAGGTCGCCGGTGTCGAGTGAAGGGCCGTCGCGCTCCTCGTCTTCCTCGTGTTCGTCGATCGCTTCCTCGATCTGAGCGCGCAGGGATTGTTCACCCTCGCTGCCGTCGAAAAAGGCGCGGATGCGGTTCCATAACAGGCGCCTGTCTTGCTCGGCGCCCGTGTCGGTACTGTGACTGCTATCGGCCATGATCGGCCTTTCGATTCCTTTCACCACCCGCATTCCCCTCCCGCCGACCTGTCCGGTCTGCCGCAGATGGGGGTGCGGCCATCAATTCATATAGGGGGCGGCGATCCCGAGCCGGGCCAGTGCCCTCGTCTCGATCGCTTCCATCGCCTCGGCCTCGGCATCGCCCAGCTCGTGGTCGTGCCCGGCAAGGTGAAGCAACCCGTGAATCACCAGATGCGTTGCATGAACTGCAAGTGCAACTGATTTTTCTTCAGCCTCGCGTGCGCAGACGCCCAGCGCGAGGACAATATCGCCCAGCATGATCGGGGCGGCCTCGCTCTCATCAGCGGTGTTGTTGGCGTGCGCGCGCAGCACCTCTTCGCGCGAAAGCATGGGGAAACTCAACACATTGGTCGGCTTGTCCTTGGCCCGCCATTGCTTGTTGAGAGCGTGGATCTCCTCGTCATCGGCAAAGACGAGGCTGACGAGCATGGCCGGATCGGCTAGCTCCTGCGCCTCGGCCGCGCAGGCCTCTGCCGCGCGATGGGCCAGCATGTCCCAGTCGATATCGTCGCCCCATTCGGGCGAAACGTCGATTTCCAGTGTCGGTGCAGTCATTCGATTCGCGCGACTAGGCCATCGGGCAGGCCGATAAAAGCCCCCGATCAGCCCGGAACGCCGCTTCCTTCGTAGGCGTCGACGATGCGGCCCACGATCGGGTGGCGCACGACATCGGCGGCGGTAAAGCGGCTGACCGCGATGCCATCCACGCCTTCCAGCCGTTCGACCGCATCGGCAAGGCCGGAATAGCGGTCGCCGCCCGGGATATCGACCTGACGCGGGTCACCGCACACCACCATCCGGCTGTTCTGGCCGAAACGGGTGAGGAACATTTTCATCTGCTCCTTCGTGGTGTTCTGCGCCTCGTCGAGGATGATGAAGCTGTCGGCCAGCGTGCGTCCGCGCATGAAGGCGATGGGCGCGATCTCGATCTCTCCGCTGGCCAGACGGCGTTCCACCTGTTCGGGCGGCATGCAGTCGTACAGCGCGTCATAGAGCGGGCGAAGATAGGGATCGACCTTGTCCTTCATGTCGCCGGGCAGGAAGCCCAGCTTTTCGCCCGCCTCCACCGCCGGGCGTGAAAGGATGAGCCGCTGCACGCTGCCGGTGATCAGCTGCGCCACCGCCTGCGCCACGGCGAGATAGGTCTTGCCCGTGCCTGCCGGGCCGAGCGCGAAGATCACATCGTTGGAAACAAGCTCCTGCATATAGGAAGCCTGCGCTTCCGAACGCGGAGCGATCGTCTTTTTCCGCGTGCGGATCATGATCT
The DNA here is from genome assembly GCF_001661965.1 of Croceicoccus mobilis. GTDB lineage: Bacteria > Pseudomonadota > Alphaproteobacteria > Sphingomonadales > Sphingomonadaceae > Croceicoccus > Croceicoccus mobilis. The sequence continues at coordinate 103,976 of NZ_LYWZ01000022.1, read as the reverse complement.
GCGGGCGGCCATCGCGGCCCAGCGCCTTTTTCTCACGCTGGACGATGCCATCAAGGGTCGGTTCACTGGTCATGGAAATCAAAGCGTCCACCGCCCCCTGGTCAAGCTCGAAGCCCGAAAGCAGCTGCTGCTGCATGCCTGCCAGCACGTCGCGGGCGCGGGCGACGGCTTCCTCGCTGCCTTCGATCTGCACGCGGTTGCCGCGCGCGGCGATATAGACGCCAAGCCGGTCCTCTATTTGTACGAGATTGCGGTCGAACTGGCCGAACAATGCGCCGAGCATGGCGGCATCGGAGAATTCCATCTCTGTGCGTGCCGCCCGCTGCAGGGCGGCTTGCGCCGCAGCCGGATTATAGGGAGCTTTATCAGCACTGGCTGATTGCGGGCTCAACCGATCACTATCGGGCAGATCGCCCGAAGGGGCCATGGGTGCGGCAGTGCGCGGGTTCTTTCGGCTCACTCGTGCTCCTTAGCAATGCGGGGGCGAGAAGATGCCAATTCTGTCAGCAGTTCGACTCGCTTGTCCCGACACGAAAATCCGATGTTTCAGTGACCAAGATAGGCACGATCCGCCCGCTGGCAAGCAAGGCTGCGATCGGGCGATAGTGATATCCACCGTTCGCTTATCGGGCAGGGGCGGGCTCTGTCTCTTCCCCGCCGTCCGATTCGGCGGAATGGATCGCGGCTTTGCTGCGCTTGCAGGCAGTGGCGTCGGGGTGGCACTGGCGGGCGGCGATCACCGTCGCTCCATCGCTTAAAAGCAATTGCCCATCGCCCCCGCGCGCGATCCATGGCGAGCTGCGGAAGAAGCCGGCAAGGCTTTCGCGCGCGGTCGGGCGGAAGCTGTCGCACTCGCTGACCTTCACCGCTGCGGTACGCAGCCGCCCGTCCACCAGCCGCAACCGGCCCGTGATCGCATCGGGGCAATCCATCCAGATGGTGAAGCCGTCCTCCTGCAGCGAAAGCACGGGCCTTGCATCGGGCGCGCCGGGCGCGAGCATCACGAATGGCCCGCGGTTGAGCGGCGGGGCGGCGGGGTCTTTGGGGCCGCTGTCGATCGCGCTCAACACCAGCGAATGATCGGGCACGGCCAGCATGATCTTGCCTTCGCGGTTGCGCCCGATCAGCGGCTTGCCTGCCAGCACTTGCGCCATGGCGGCATCGACCTCGCTGGCGGAACAGCCCGCGTCCACCGTTTCCGGCTCGCCCAGCGCGAAGCTGCCTTTGAGCGGGATATAGAGCGCCTGCGCCATGTTGCACCCGCGCCAGCGCAGGAAGCCCTGCCCGAAATGCACGGTGGCGATATCATCCTGCAGATCGGCGGTGGGAACGCCATCGATCGCGGTGATCAGCCAGCCCGTCCCGGAAAGGTCGAAGGCCAGCGGCGCGAAGCCGGGGGCAAGCGGGGAATCCGGCATAGCCTGGGTGGTGTCCGGCGCCAGCTCCTCGATATCGGGGATGGTTTCGGCGATCGGCAAGGGGTCGCCATCGGCGGCGACCGGATCGGCGGTCGCATCGCAGCCTGCCAGCGCCAGCGCGCAGGAAAGCACCCCGATCAGCGCGGGCAGGCGAATGCGCGTCTTGGCAAATCCACATGTGCAGTCCATCGTGGCGGAGCTATGCACTTACGCTGCCCACTGGCAAGCGCATTAAGGAGACATGACGATCGCCCGCTTCCTCCCCGTGACCGCCTGTGTCGCGCTGCTGGCCGCCTGCAGCCCGGCCGAGGATACGCCGATGGAAGAGGCTATCGAGACCGGCCTGTCCGAACCGGGCGAAGAAGGCGAGCAGGCGCTGATCGACACCAGCGGTGATATGATGGAACCCATCGCGCAGGCACCCGATGCCGCCGATGATTTCCTGCGCCAGCGTTTCGCCGATACAGGCGGGAAGGTCATGGTGGCGAGCCGCGTCATCGACCTTGACGGAGACCGGGTGGGTGAGATCGTGGCCTATGTCTATGGCCCGATGATGTGCGGCACGGGCGGGTGCAACCTGCTGGTGCTGCAAAAGCAGGGCGAGACCTATGCGGTGCGCATGGATGCCAGCGTGGCAAAGCTACCGGTCGGATTCCTGCAGCCCCGGCACAATGGCTGGCGCGACATTGCCGTGCGCGTTGGCGGCGGCGGGGCCGAGGGCGGTTTTGCGGTGATGCAGTACGATGGAGTCCGCTATCCATCGAACCCCACGACAGTCGCCACCGAACCTGCCGAAGATGCTGGCACGGTGCTGCTGGGCGAAGACGCCTATGACAACGGGCGCGTGCTGATCGAGGGTTAGAGGACGCGCGCTTCCAGCGAGTTGGGCCCGGCCTCGACCAGCTCGACAGTGATCAGATCGCCCAGCTGCGCGTCGCCGGTAAACCAGGCCGATTGCAGCCACGGGGTCTTGCCGATCCACTGGCCGGGCTTGCGACCCTTGCGCTCCACCAGCACTTCGCAGATCTTGCCGACCGATGCCGTGTTGAAGGCGTAGCTGTCGCGCGTAATCGCGGCCTGCAGGCGCTGGAGCCGCTCGTCCATGACCTCCTTGGCGATCTGATCTTCCATCGTCGCGGCAGGGGTGCCGGGGCGGGGGGAATATTTGAAGGAGAAGGCAGCGGCATAGCGGATCGTTTCCACCATGCGCAAAGTGTCCTCGAAATCGGTGTCCGTTTCGCCGGGGAAGCCGACGATGAAATCGCCGCTGATGGCGATATCGGGGCGCGCTTCGCGGAAGCGTTCGATCACGCGGATATAGCTTTCGGCGGTGTGGCTGCGGTTCATGGCTGACAGAATCGAACTGCTCCCCGATTGCACGGGCAGGTGCAGGTAAGGCATCAGCTTCTCCACCTCGCCATGCGCGGCGATGAGGCCATCGGTCACGTCATTGGGGTGGCTGGTGGTATAGCGGATGCGCTTCAGATCGGGCAGCGCCGCCAGCTCGCGGATCAGCCCGTCGAGGCCGATGGCGCGGCCTTTGGCGTCCTCGCCTGTCCACGCATTCACGTTCTGGCCCAGCAGCGTGATTTCGCGTGCGCCGCCATCGACCAGCCTCTGCGCTTCGTCGATCAGGTCCGCATAGGGGCGGCTGATTTCCGCGCCGCGCGTATAGGGCACGACGCAATAGGTGCAGAACTTGTCGCAGCCTTCCTGCACGGTGAGGAACGCCGACGGTGCGGTCTTGCGCCGGGCGGGGAGGGCGCCGAACTTCGCCTCGGTCGGCATGTCGGTGTCGGTAACGCGCTCGCCCCTGGTGGCTTTTTCGATCATGCCGGGGAGGCGGTGGTATGCCTGCGGGCCGACGACCATGGACACGCCGGGACTGCGGCTCATGATCTCCTCGCCCTCGGCCTGCGCGACGCAGCCTGCGACCGCGATCAGCGGGCTGGTGCCATCTTCGCGGCGCAAACGTCCGATGTCGGAATAGACCTTCTCTGCGGCCTTTTCGCGGATGTGGCAGGTGTTAAGCACGACGAGATCGGCATCTTCGCCCTCTGCCGCAGGCGCCATGCCCTGCGCGCCCAGCATTTCGCCCATGCGTTCGCCGTCATAGACGTTCATCTGGCAGCCGAAGCTCTTGATGCGATAGCTGCGCGGGAATCCTTGGGGAGAGGTGATGTCGTTCATGGCGCGCGCCACTACGCCAATGCGGGCGTTTTGGAAAGTCCGGCGGCGTTCAGTCCGTCGCTCAGGTGCGCGGTAATCGCGGCGGCCATGGCCTTCCTTCCGGCCAGTTCTTCACCCGCCAGCGGGGGCAGGAAATGCACGGTCACGCGCACCGGTTCGCGGCGCGAGAGTATGGCGATGAAGTTCTCCGGCCCCGGCTGGTCCCCCCACGCTACATCAGGCGCGTCTTCATAGGCGAGAAGCACCGGCACGATTGGCACGGGTCCATCGTGGTCTTCGGGCGGCGGGTCGATGGCGGAAAGCAGCGAGCTCTTGACCGGAAGCAGGCAGTCGCCCGTGCCGGTGGTCCCTTCGGGAAAGAGCGTGAGGACGTGATTGACCTCCAGCGCCTCGCGCAATTGCGCGACCTGGTCGGCGACGGTGTGACGGCGAGAGCGGGCGATGAAAACGGTGCGGTTCATCTCGCACAGGCGTTTCAGGATCGGATGCCCCTGCAGCCCGTCATGCGCGACAAAGGCGGAGCGAGCTGTCGCGGCGAGCACCGGGATGTCCATCCAGCTGACATGATTGGCAAGCAGCATGGCGCGGCGCGGCGGTGTTCCGCGCACCTCGATCTCCACCCCCGCAATAAAGGCGATGCCGGCAAGGAAGACCGGCGGCACCGGATTGCGGCCCGGCAAAATCGCGACGAGGTAATAGGCGGTGACGCAGCCGACCAGCCAAATGGCCATGGCGACAAGGCGGAGGCCTGCGCGCCAGCTCACCACGGATCAGTCCCGGTCGAGACGGACGCCGTAAAGCTCCATCCGGTGGTCGACGAGGCGGAAGCCGAGCCGCTCGGCGATTTCGCGCTGAAGGGCCTCAAGCTCGGGATCGACGAATTCGACGACCTTGCCGGTCTCGACATCGATCAGATGATCGTGATGCGCCTCGGGCGATGCTTCATATCGGGCGCGGCCATCGCCGAAATCGTGACGGTCCAGGATGCCCGCCTCCTCGAACAGGCGCACGGTGCGATAGACCGTGGCGATCGAGATGCCCGGATCCACCGCGACCGCGCGTTCATGCAGCTTTTCGACGTCGGGATGGTCGGTGCTTTCGGACAGCACCTTGGCAATGACGCGCCGCTGTTCGGTAATGCGCAGTCCGCGTTCGGCGCAGACGGCTTCGATGTCGATGGGGTTGGGCACTATGGAACCTGCATAAAGAGAAAGGGGCGGTTGCCGCCGAGTTGGCCGCGATCATAAACCGCGTGCACACAAGCGCAACCGCCCCTGTCCTTTGGTCGGCATGAAATGGGGGAATGCCGACCCGGGGTTGAAAGGCTGAGCGGGGTCAGCCCTTCTTCTTGCGGGCGCCGGGCTTGCGGCCCAGGCCGATCTTCTTGGCCAGCTCGCGACGCTTTTCCGCATAGTTGGGGGCAACCATCGGATAGTCGGCGGGCAGGTTCCAACGCTGGCGATATTCTTCCGGCGTCATGTTGTAATGCGTCATCAGGTGACGCTTGAGCATCTTCAGCTTCTTGCCGTCTTCAAGGCAGACGATGTAGTCCGGCTTGACCGACGAGCGGATCGAAACTGCAGGCTCAGGCGGCGTTTCTTCTTCGACCGCAGTCTCGCCCAGGCCCGAAAGCGCGGAATAGACATTGGTGATGAGCGTGGGGACGTCGGCGACGTCCACGCTGTTGTTGCTGACATGTGCAGCGACGATATCTGACGTGAGCGTGATGAGGGTCTCGCTCATGTCAATGGCGGGATTATCCATGACATTTCCTTTCGGTCCGTGACGCATCGCCGCCCGGCCACCCCGAAAAAGCGGACTGCGATACACGGCCCTTTGTAAGCAACATCTATTAATTTACAACTATACCAACGGCTCTAATCCGTTTATTTCTTGATTGTTCAAATTTGTAATTTTTGAAATTCCGCATATTCACCGCAGATCGTTAAACCCCGGTTTGTACGTGGAATTTGTCAGCTTGCGGTGATTAGGCGAGTATTTGCATGAAAGTAATGGCGTTGCGCCTTTGCCCATCAGCGCCCGTATAATAATCGCGCCTCAGCCCAATCGGTTTGAAACCGTGCCCCAGATAAAGCCATCTCGCCGGATTATCGTCGCGCATTTCCAGAAATATTCTGGCGCAACCTGCTGCTCGCGAACTTGCGACGCAGTGATCGATCAGTTTTCCGCCTAGCCCCTTGCCCCGCGCTTCGGGCGAGACGGCGAAGAGGAGTAGTTCCTCTTCGTCGATTATCCGGCGTAGCAGGGCAAATCCCTGAACCTGGGACAGATCTTCGGGATCGATGGCTCCGTCCTCGCCGATCAGCACGGCGCGCGTTTCGGGAAGGACGAGGGCCGCCACGACCTGCGGCTGGTTCCATGCTTCGCCATAGGCAGGGTCGAAGGCGGTGTTCATGATCCGCATGATCGCCTCGACGACAGCGCGCTGCGGCATCAGGCGCCTCTCTTCTGGCCGGGGAGCGCGGCATCGGGCTTGCGGCCATAGGCGGGATGCGGGTCCGCGATCAGCTCTTGCGCGGGCAGCAGGGAGAAAGCGCGCGCGTCGGGCCATGCCGGAACCGCCTCGCCAAAGCCGCGCCTTTCGACCAGCGACTCGGCCTGACTGCCGGTCACCGCGTGGGTGGCCAATGCGGCAATCGCGTCGCCCGGCGGCAGCGATCGCGCGGGAAGCACGCATTGCCCATCGGCAGCATAGGAAGCGACGAACCATTCGCCATGGCCCGCATTATTGGCAACGCCCAGCGGCACCGCGCCCAGCTCATCGCGGATCTGCGCCGCGATCAGCGCAAGGGTGGGAAAGCCAAGCAGATCCGCATTCCACGCCAGCGCCAGCGCCTTGGCTGCGGCCAGCCCGACGCGGATGCCGGTAAAGCTGCCGGGCCCGATCGACACCGCGATCCGGTCGGCGCGGCCACCATCGGGCAATTCGCCGATCATCGGCACCAGCCGCTCGGCATGGCCGCGGCCCAGCCTTTCGCAATATCCGCCAAGCAGGCGCAGCGACATGCCGTCACCCTCAAACAGGGCGGCGGAACAATTCTCGGTCGCGCATTCGATGGCCAGAGTGCGCATCACTCTCCCGACATCCTTCTACCGGCCCCGAAGCAAGGCCGTCAGACCTTTTGTCAGGCCGCGCGCACCTCTGTCACTTCCGGGACGTAATGTTTCAACAGTCCTTCGATGCCCTGCTTCAACGTCGCTGTCGAGGAGGGACAGCCCGCACAGGCGCCCTGCATTTGCAGATAGACCACGCCCTCGGAAAAGCCGCGATAGACGATATCGCCGCCATCGCCCGCAACGGCCGGGCGTACGCGCGTTTCGATCAGTTCGCAGATCTGGGCGATGACGTCGGCGTCCTCCTCGCGGTCCTCGACGACTGCATCAGCCTCTGCCGGGACCGCGATGCCATCGGCGCCGCCGCCCATGAACAGCGGGGCTTCGGACACGAAATGGTCGAGCAGGATCGCCACGACCTGCGGCTTCAGCGCGGCCCAGTCGGTCCCTTGCGCCGCCGTGACCGACACGAAATCGCTGCCGAAGAACACGCCGGTGACATCGCCCATGGAAAACAGGGCGGATGCAAGCGGCGATGCTTCCGCGCTTTCGGGATCGGGAAAATCGCGCGTGCCGCTGGGCATGACCTGCCGGCCGGGCAGGAATTTCAGCGTGGCGGGATTGGGCGTTGTCTGGGTCTCGATGAACATGACTGCCATGTATAGCACGCCTCGCTGCTTTCAAGCGGCTATTATTGCGGGGCTTGAAAGCCTGTCTTTCATCACGCGCCGCGCCATTAATCCGGCCATTCACTGGCGCTTCATCGCCCCCATACCTATAAAGCCGGGTATGAAATTCGCATCACGCCACGCGGCGCTTGCCGCGCTGTCCGCAGCCCTCCTGTCCTCGGTTGGCTTCTCGATCACTCCCGCTGCTGCCCAGCCTGCCCCATCGGCAGAGGCAAAGCGGGACTGGCCGCAGGTCGAACCGGACCGGCCATGGCTCTATCGCGGCAGCGACATTCCGCCCGATCCGGCATGGGTGTTCGGTGAGCTTCCCAATGGCCTGCGCTATGCGGTGCGGCACAATGACGTGCCATCGGGTCAGGTTTCGATCCGCGTCGCGGTCGATGCGGGGTCGATCAACGAAAGCGATTCCGAGCGGGGCTATGCGCATCTTCTCGAACATCTCGTGTTTCGCGAATCCAAATATCTCGGCAATGGCGAGGCGATCGCCAAATGGCGCGAATTGGGCACGACCATCGGCGCGGATACGGGCGCGTTCACCTCGCCCACCCAGACCGTTTTCAATATCGATCTCCCCAATGTCGGGCCTGACAAGCTGAGCGAGGCGATGAAGCTCTTGTCGGGCATGGTAACCGCACCGGTGCTGACCGACGGCAATGTAAAGACCGAACGCCCCATCGTGCTCGCCGAAAGGCGTGAGCGCGGGGCCGCTGGGCGCCGCGTTTCCGAGGCGACGCAGCAGACCTATTTCGCGGGCCAGCGCCTTGCGACGCGCCTGCCCATCGGCACCGTGAAAACGCTTGAGGCGGCCAATGCGAAAAAGGTGCAGGCGTTTTATGACCGCTGGTACCGCCCCGACAACACGATCATCGTGCTGGCCGGTGATTTCGACACCGCCACGCTGGAACAGGCGGTAAAGACCGCGTTCGGCGGCTGGACCGCAAAGGGCGAGGCGACCCCCTCGCCCGCTTTCGGCGATCCCGTGCCCGGCCCCGATGCGAAAAGTGCAGCCGACGCGCTCGCCCCGGTCGGAAATGTCGACGTGCTGGTCGAACCCGATTTGCCGCGCAACATCGGCTATGCCGTGATGCGCCCGTGGCGCAAGGTCGTCGACACCATCGAATATAACGAAGGGCTGCTGACCGATCAGCTCTCGCTTGCCATCATCAATCGCCGGCTTGAAACCCGCGCGCGCCGCGGCGGCAGCTTTCTTGCAGCGCAAGTCGGGCAGGAAGATCTCAACCGCTCCACCGACGCGACCTTCGTGTCGATCACTCCGCTGGGCGCGGACTGGAAAGCGGCGCTGGCCGATACCCGCAGCGTCATCGCCGATGCACTTGCCAACCCGCCCACGCAGGCAGAGATCGACCGCGAGGCTGCCGAGTTCGAAAACGCCTTCCGCGTCGGCGTCGAAACCGCCAGCGTGCAGCAGGGCAGCGACCTTGCCGAGAACATGGTGGAAGCGATCAATATCCGCGAAACCGTGGCCTCGCCCGAAGTCGTCATGAAGGTGTTCGACGGCATCAAGAACGAGCTGACGCCTGAACTCATCCTCGATCACACGAAAAAGCTGTTCAGCGGCGATGTGGTTCGCGGCCTGATGGTCGTGCCCGATGCCAGCGAGGCGAGCGACGAGGCGTTCAGGAACGCGCTGCTCGCCCCGGTGGAGGCCGACGACAGCGCCCGCAGCACGGGCGAGGTGATATCATTTGCCGATCTGCCTTCGCTGGGCACGCCGGGCACGGTGACCGCGACTGCGCCCACCGGCCTGTTCGATATCGAACTGCTGCGCCTGTCAAATGGTGTCACCGCGATGATCTGGCCATCGACTGCAGAACCGGGCCGCGTGAGCGTGCGCGTGCGGTTCGGCGCGGGATATGGCGCGTTCGGCAAGGATGACGCCGCCGAAATCGCGCTGGGCGAAGCCGCGCTGATGGGCACCGGCATGGGCGACCTCGACCAGGACAAGCTCGACCGCATTTCCACCGGGCGCAAGATGGGCCTCGGTTTCAATATCGACGATGCCGATTTCATCTTCTCGGCAGAAACGCGCGCCGCCGATCTCGAAGATCAGCTCTATCTGTTCGCCTCGAAGCTCTCGATGCCGCGCTGGGATGCCGCGCCGCTGGAGCGGGCCAAGGCCGGACTGTCGCTGGGTTACGATTCATACGCGGCCAGCCCGTCCGGTATCGTGCAGCGCGACCTTGAATATCTGCTGCGCGGAGAGGATCCGCGTTTCAAGACGCCGACGCCTGCCGAACTGGACGCGGTCTCCATGGCCGATTTCAAGAGCGTTTGGGCCCCGGTCCTGGCGAGCGGCCCGATCCAGGTGGAAATCTTTGGCGATTTCGACCGGGCTAAGGCGATTGCCGCGATGGAAAAGACATTCGGCGCACTGGCCCCGCGTGATCCTGCCGCGGCAAAGCCCGATCTGGAAGGCCCGCTGGTCGAAGGCGCTGAACCCGTCGTCATTCGCCATCGCGGCGACGCGGACGAGGCGGCTGCCATGATCGCATGGGAAACCGGCGGCGGGCGCGATGCCATCACCGAATCCCGGCAGGCCGAGATCCTGACCCAGATCTTCTCCAACCGCCTGTTCGACGCCATGCGTGAACAGCTGGGTGCAAGCTATTCGCCCAATGTCGCCTCGCGCTGGCCGCTGGACCGGGCCGATGGCGGCACGATCGTCGCGATGGCGCAGATCGAGCCCGATGAGATGGGCGAGTTCTTTAACGTGGCGCAATCCATCGCCACCGATCTTGCCACCAATCCGCCCAGCGCGGATGAGATCCAGCGCGTGACCGAGCCGCTGAAGCAGTATCTGGAACGCGTATCCAGCGGCAATGGCTTCTGGCTTGGCGAGTTGGGCGGCGCATCGCGCGATCCGCGCAGGATCGACCAGATCCGTTCGATCCTGCGCGATTACTCGCAGACCACGCCCGAAAAGATGCAGGCGCTGGCGCAGAAATACCTGACCGGCGAGGCGTTGAAGGTGGAAATCCTGCCCGAGGGTGCGCCGGTCGACTGACGATACTTGCATGCCCTGCTTCGCAGGCGCACGGTGGTATCAAGTGAAACCTTTGCAATGCCCCACCCGTCGCTTTAAGGGCTGCGATCCTTCCGAAATCGAAGGATTTGACCGCTCGCGACGGGCGCGGCGGACGTTGGAGTAGTGACAGTGGGTAAGCAGGCGACGGGCTGGAGCCCGGATAGCTGGAAGAATTTCGAGGCAAAGCATCTGCCAAGCTATGCCGATGCGGCATCGCTGGCGGACGTGGAAAAGCGCCTTGGGAACTTTCCCCCGCTGGTCTTTGCGGGCGAGGCGCGCGCGCTCAAGAAAGAGCTGGGTGAAGTGGCCGAGGGCCGCGGCTTCCTGCTGCAGGGCGGTGACTGCGCCGAAAGCTTTGCCGAATTCCACCCCGACAATATCCGCGACACTTTCCGCGTGATCCTGCAGATGGCGGTCGTCATGACCTTTGCCAGCAAGCAGAAGGTCGTGAAGGTGGGCCGCATGGCCGGCCAGTTCGCCAAGCCGCGGTCGAGCAATTTTGAAACGCAGGACGGTGTCGAATTGCCGAGCTATTTCGGCGACAACATCAATGACATCGCCTTTGACGCCACCGGTCGCCAGCCCAATGCCGAACGCATGGTGCAAGCCTATAGCCAGGCGGCGGCGACGCTCAATCTGCTGCGCGCTTTCGCGGGCGGCGGCTATGCCAATCTGCGTCAGGTCCACCAGTGGACGCTGGATTTCATGGACCGGTCCCCGTGGGGCACGCGCTTTGCCGAAATGGCGGACCGCATCAGCGAGGCGCTGGACTTCATGCAGGCATGCGGCGTCGATCCCGCGACCGTGCCGCAGCTGAAGGGCACCAATTTCTACACCAGCCACGAAGCGCTGCTGCTTCCCTATGAGCAGGCGCTGACCCGGCAGGATTCGCTTTCGGGCGACTGGTTCGACACCTCGGCCCACATGCTGTGGATCGGCGACCGCACCCGTTTCGAAGGTTCGGCGCATGTCGAATATCTCCGCGGTGTCGGCAATCCGATCGGCATGAAGTGCGGCCCCTCGCTGGAGCCGGATGCGCTCCTGAAGATGCTCGACACGCTGAACCCCGAACGGGAAGCGGGCAGGATCACGCTGATCAGCCGCTTCGGTCATGAGAAGGTGGAAGCGGGCCTTGCCCCGCTGGTGCGCGCAGTGAAGGCCGAGGGGCATCCCGTCGTCTGGTCGTGCGACCCGATGCACGGCAATGTCATCAAGGCGGCAAGCGGTCTCAAGACCCGCCCGTTCAACCGCATCCTGGCCGAGGTGAAGGGCTTCTTCGCCGTCCACCGCGCCGAGGGCACCCATGCAGGCGGCATCCATATCGAGATGACCGGACAGGACGTGACCGAATGCACCGGCGGCGCGGTCGCGATCACCGACGAAACACTGTCGGACCGCTATCGCACTCATTGCGATCCGCGCCTCAATGCAGCGCAGTCGATCGAACTGGCATTCCTGCTGGCCGAAGAGCTGAACAGCGAACTGCAAGGCCGGCGCGACGCTGCCTGAAATTTGGGGCCTGAAATTTGGGGCCTGAAATTTGGGGCCTGAAACTTCGGGCTTGAGATTCGGGGCCTGAAACGGCGCCGACCCGAGCCATGTAACGGTTAATTTGCGCGAGGTGGGCACAAGCGCCCGCCTCGCGCATTTCATTTGCATGGAGATCGCAGAAAGCCGCGCAAGGCCTGCGCCCGTGAGGCAGGGGCAACGCGACACCGGGTCGCTGGCGGAGCGATTCCGCAAGACCCGCGCGCTGAGCCTGGCGCTTGCGCAGCCGCTGTCGGATGCCGACGCAACCATCCAGTCGATGGAGGATGCAAGCCCTGCCAAATGGCATCTGGCCCACACCAGCTGGTTTTTCGAAACATTCCTGCTGCGCGATCGGCTTTCCGGCTATCGCCTGCATGACAAGCGTTTCCCCTTTCTCTTCAATTCCTATTACGAAGCCGAGGGGCAGCGCATCGCGCGCTTTTCGCGCGGCCTGCTGTCGCGCCCGACGCTTGAGGAAGTGATCGCATTCCGCCACGCCGTGGACGAGGCGATGGAAGCCCTGTTGGGCCGCGAGGACTGTGCCGAACTGATCGCGCTGGGCATCGCGCACGAACAGCAGCACCAGGAGCTGCTGCTGACCGACATCAAGCACGCATTGTTCCAGAACCCGCTCGGCCCCGCCATGTTCGCATCGCTGCCTGCCACCGCGCACAAGCCGGGCGAGGGGTGGAGCGAGCATGAGGGCGGCATCTGCCGCATCGGCACCGATTTTGACGACCCCGGTTTCAGCTTCGATTGCGAAGGGCCCCGCCACAAGGTGCTGGTTGAACCTTTCCGCATTGCCAATGCCCTTGTCACCAATGGCGAATGGGACGCGTTTATCGCCGATGGCGGTTATGAAACGCCCTCGCTCTGGCTGTCCGACGGATGGGCATGGGTGCAGCGTGAGGGCATCCGCGCGCCGCTCTATTGGAACGAGGACGAGCATTTTACTCTGGCCGGATGGCAGGGCCGCGATCCGGACGCACCCGTCACCCATATCTCCTGCTATGAGGCCGATGCCTATGCCGCATGGGCGGGCCAGCGACTGCCGACCGAAGCGGAATGGGAAGTCTCCGCCCGCAGCCACGATCCCGCTGGCGGCCAGCAGCTCGACCGTGCCGAGGCCGTGCAGCCCGCCGCGACCGACGCGATGTTCGGCAGCGGCTGGCAATGGACCGGATCGGCCTATCTCCCTTATCCCGGCTTCAAGGCGCCCGAAGGCGCAGTCGGCGAATATAACGGCAAGTTCATGAGCGGGCAGCGCGTGCTAAAAGGCGCGAGCTGCGCCACGGTGCGCGCCCATTCGCGCGCGAGTTACCGGAATTTCTTCTACCCCCACCAACGCTGGCAATTCACCGGGCTGCGGCTTGCCGCCGACGCCTGAGACCATAAGAAGGAGAGGCCGCATGGCGGTGACCGAAGCTTTGCGCATCGTCGACGAGGACGAAACCGGCATCAACAATGCCTTCCGCGACGATGTGCTGCGCGGCCTGTCCGAAGCGCAAAAGGCTGTACCGGCGCGATGGTTCTATGACGAGCGCGGCAGCGAGCTTTTCGAACAGATCACGCAGGTTGAGGAGTACTATCCCACCCGCGCCGAGACCGAGATCCTGAAAAAGCGCGGCGAGGAATTCCGCACCGCCATCGGCAAGGGCCGCGCGGTGGTGGAATTCGGGTCGGGCAGCTCGGTGAAAACGCCGCTGCTGCTCTCGGCCATCGATCCGGCCGCCTATGTGCCGATCGATATTTCGGGCGATTTCCTGTGCGCGGCGGCCGACCAGCTATCGGCCAAATTCCCGCATCTTCCGGTCCACCCGGTGGAGGCGGATTTCACCCGGCCCGTCACCATGCCGACTGCGATCGCCTCCATGGCGCGGCTGGGGTTTTTCCCCGGCTCCACCATCGGCAATATGGTCCCGCGCACGGCAGTCGACATGCTGCGCGACATGCGCGCCACGCTGGAAGATGGCAGCCCGGAGGATACGCCCCCCATGCTGCTGATCGGCATGGACCGGATCAAGGATGCCGCCATTCTTGAGGCCGCCTATGACGATGCGGCAGGCGTGACGGCGGCGTTCAATCTGAACCTTGTCACCCGCATCAATCGTGAGCTGGATGGCACCATCCCCGAAAATGCGCTGAAGCACCGCGCGATCTGGAACGATGAGGTCGCCCGTGTCGAGATGCATCTGGAAGCCACGCGCGACATCGCCTTCACCGTGTGCGAGCGCCGCTTCACCATGGCCAAGGGCGAGACCATCCATACCGAGAACAGCCACAAATACTCCCGCCGCTCCGCCACCGCGCTGCTGCTGGCCAGCGGCTGGTCGCCGATCACCTGCTGGACCGACAGCGACAAGCGTTTCATGGTGATGCTGGCAGAGGCGAGCGCACTCAGGTCAGCGCCTTGATGGCGGATGCGAGAGCGGTCGCTTATCAGCTGAGCGGAGGAATAAGCGAATGTGGGGATGGTAGAACTTGTTCACCTATTCTGTGCGCTTTTGAGCTCTTAAAAGTGAGATACCAATTGCGACGCACAAAACTGGAAATATTAGAAAAACAAAAAGCCCAAGAGCATTTCCTAATGTGACACTCGTGATATCGGCAGGATACAGGATTAGCCGATTAAGGTAATTTGGAATTAACGACACAGAAAATATTATAAGTGAAAAAATCTTTCTAATCTTTGAATCAAAAATGCTTGCCATCAATATCAGGCTTGCCAACCCACCCGGCAAGACTATCCAAAGGTTATAGATATCGAAGTTTCCGCTTAGATACGTTCCAAACATCTGTAATAATAAAGATATCGCCAGCAAGACGCAGAGTACGTAACAAGTGTAGAACATCCTGATCATCGCAACATTTAAGCGAAGTTAGGCGATACCCGCAATAGATGGTCCGGCAACAGTTCGCTCCCATCCCCAGGGCCGCAAAAGCCGCCGCCGCTAAAACCTCCGCTCTCACCCCCAAAACCCGCATTTGCTTGCGGAATTGCCGCATAGCCTCTACCGGGCGCACACCGTTGGTAGACCCAACGGATATTCGCGCAATTATCTATCATAGCCAAGAAAGCAAGTATCATGGGTTATCGGGTGGCAGTCGTTGGAGCCACGGGCAATGTCGGACGCGAGATGCTGGCCATTCTCGCCGAGCGTGCCTTTCCTTATGACGAGATCGCAGCAGTCGCTTCGCCGCGCTCGACCGGGACCGAGATCGAGATTGGCGACACCGGCCAGATGATTAAATGCAAGAATATCGAGCACTTCGATTTTGCAGCCTACGATATCGCGCTGTTCGCGGCAGGCTCCGGCCCTACGGCCGAATACGCGCCCAAGGCTGCCGCCGCGGGCTGCGTGGTGATCGACAATTCGTCGCTCTATCGCATGGACCCGGACGTGCCGCTGATCGTGCCCGAGGTGAATCCCGAAGCCATCGACGGCTATACCAAGAAGAACATCATCGCGAATCCCAACTGCTCGACCGCGCAGATGGTCGTCGCGCTGAAGCCGCTGCACGATGCGGCGAAGATCAAGCGCGTCGTCGTCGCCACCTATCAGTCGGTTTCCGGCGCGGGCAAGCAGGGCATGGACGAGCTGTTTGAACAGAGCCGCGCGATCTTCGTGGGCGATCAGGCCGAGCCGACCAAGTTCACCAAGCAGATCGCCTTCAACGTCATTCCCCACATCGACGTCTTCATGGATGACGGCTCGACCAAGGAAGAGTGGAAGATGGTGGTCGAGACCAAGAAGATCCTCGACCCCAAGATCAAGGTGCAGGCGACCTGCGTGCGCGTGCCGGTCTTTGTCGGCCATTCGGAATCGCTCAACATCGAGTTCGAGAACGAGCTGTCGGCGGAAGCCGCGCAGGACATCCTGCGCGAGGCCCCGGGCATCATGCTCGTCGATAAGCGCGAGGACGGCGGCTATGTCACGCCGGTCGAATGCGTGGGCGATTACGCCACCTATGTCAGCCGCGTGCGCGACGACAGCACGGTCGACAATGGCCTTGCGCTGTGGTGCGTTTCTGACAACCTGCGCAAGGGCGCGGCGCTTAACGCGGTGCAGATCGCCGAACTGCTGGGCCGCCGTCACCTGAAAAAGGGCTGACGCGCTAAAAAGCTTGTAATTACAGGCGCGCATGGGATGCTTGCCCCGATGGCTAGTTGGCCAGAGGGGGAAGTCATTTCATGCGCGTCTTTCGTTTTCTGCGGCGGTTCAACACGGTTGCCGCTGCGATCTTGCTCGTCATCGGGATCATCGCGGCGCTGCTGGTGATGGGCTTGGCTGGCGGCGCAATGGCCGGGACCGGGCTCGGCGCGGTCGGGTCGGGCAGTTATAGCGCTTCGGGCGAGAGCGAAGGTGACGATGTCGTCGCCGCTGAACTGGTAAATGTGGACGGCAAGGCGGGGCCGTTTCTGCTCTACCACCGGGGGTCGGCCTATTCAGAGAGATTGCGCGATCTCATGCTTCTCGACGCGGCAACCGGTCGGCATCGCCGGCTGTTCGATGACCCTGAAACAACGGTCGCCCGATTTGAAAACATTCGCGACACGGGTCTGATCCTCTACGTTCGGGCCGAAGAAACCGACGCCGACCCGCTGCTCGACGGAGTATTCGTGCGCTTTTCCGATTTTCGCAGTTTCACCATTGCAAAGCGTATCCGCACGCTGGATGTTGGTCGCGTGCTCGATGATGGCCGCGTTTCATTCATTATCAGCGATGCCGCAGGTGATACGAAATTCGAGATCTTCGATGTGCAAAAGGGCGAGGCGATCTCCAGCAAGCCCATCGATTATCATATCGCATCGGATGCGGATGGGCGCAGCAAGGCACCAGCCAATCAGTTCTACATAACGGAATGACGGCACGACATGACCAAGCACATGACAGGGGGCTGCCAATGCGGCGCGGTGCGCTACAGCGTAGATGTCGCCGATAACGAGGCCTATCTGTGCCACTGCCGCATGTGTCAGCGCGCAACCGGCGGCGTCTCCATCGCGTTCAAGAATGTCGATACGGCAGGGCTCGAATGGCAGGGCGAGCCGCAGTGGTACGATTCCAGCCCCATCGCCCATCGCCCGTTCTGCGCGAAATGCGGCACGCCTTTGGGCTTTGGCTTCAACGACAGCAAATATCTCGATCTCACCATCGGCAGTTTTGACGATCCGGGCTATTTCATCCCCACCTCGAACTGCGGGATCGAAAGCAAGCATGCCGCATGGGAAGACACCAGCCATCTGCCCGGTGTTAAGGTCACCGAACTGGACAGCGCGATCGGGGCATGGGCAAAGGCGGGGCTGAAAGTCCCCGAGTAATCCGGGATCAGTGCCCCATATCGGCAGGTGCCGCATCGCCGCCTTGCTTGGGCGGCTTTAAAAGAAGCACCAGCGGCAGCGTCGCGAAACAGGCCACGCCCATCAGCCAGAAATCATTGATATAGGCGATCATGGCCGCCTGCCGGTTCACTTCGGCATCGGCGATCTGCATGGCGGCCGAGCCTAGGGGCTTCATCTGCGCCAGCTTGTTGAGGTCGAACGCGCCGAGGGACTGCGAAGTGAGGTTCGCGCCCAGTTCGACATGGTTGATCTGGATATTGCGCGCCAGGAGCGTCACCACGATCGAGATGCCGATCGACGATCCGATGGAGCGCGACAGGTTGAGCATGGAGGAGGCCGTCGCGCGGGCCTTGGCCGGCAGGGTGGCAAAGGCGACCGTGTTCAATGGCAGGAAGCACATGCCGATCCCCACGCCCTGAAGCAGGCCGGTCCACACGATATGGCTTGTATCCACCGCCAGCGACCAGCGCGACATTTCGAACATGGAGAGGCCCACGATCGCAAACCCGCCCCCGACGACCCAGCGCGTATCCAGCCCCTTTTTGATGAGCGCAGTCGATATCGGCATGCACAGCAGCACGCCAATGCCGCGCGGCGAAAGGGCAAAGCCGGTGTCGATCACCGAATAGCCGAGCAGGCCCTGCAGCATCGGCGGCAGCAGGGCGAGCGTGGCGAAAAGGCAAAGTCCGACCATCAGGATGATGATCAGAGCGATGGAGAAATTGCGGTCGAGGAAGAGATCGCGGTCGAACAGCGGATTCTTGGCAAAGACCATGTGCGCCACCGCCGCCCAGCTGCAGGACAGGAGAAGGGCGAGATAGATCCATGTCTCTACCGAATCGAACCATTCCACCTGTTCGCCGCGGTCGAGAAGCATCTGCAGCGAGGCGATCGCGATGGCGACAAGCGCAAAGCCGACACGGTCGAACTTGACGCTGATCTTTTCCCATTCGGGCAGGTTCACGACCAAAAGGAATAGCGAAAGCAGCCCGATCGGCACATTGACGAAGAACACCCATCGCCAGTCGAAATTCTCGGTCAGATAGCCGCCCAGGATCGGGCCGGCGATGGGCCCGGCCATGATCCCCATGGCCCAGATCATCAGCGCCGCACTGTGCTTTGACGGTTTCGTGGTGTCGAGCATGACCGTCTGGCTGAGCGGCATGATATAAGCGCCGGCAAGACCCTGACCGATCCGGAAGAGCACGATTTCGGTCAGGCTTGTGGCAAGTCCGCACAGCGCGGAAAAGGTGATGAAGCCCGTCACCGCGATCAGCAGCAGCTTACGCGTGCCGATGCGGCCCGACAGCCAGCCGGTGGTGGGAAGTGCGATGGCCGATGCGACGATATAGCTCGTCAGCACCCATGTGATCGTGTCGGATGTCGCGCCAAGGCTGCTTTGCATATGGGGCAGCGCGACATTGGCGATGGTAGTGTCGAGCACTTGCAACAGCGCCGCGGCCATGATCGCGAAAAACAGGACCGGGCGGTTCTTCGCCTCGATATGCGGGACATCGGCAGACGCGGCGGCAGGGCGCGCCGCCGCGTTCTTCCGTCCGGCCTTGGCGCCGGGGCCGTCTGCTGCCGCACTCGCCATCGGATCAGTCCTCGGTGTTCACCGTGACCGATGCCGAGAGGCCGGAGATCAGCTTGCGCTGGCTGTTATCGTCCACCGCAATGCGTACGGGAACGCGCTGCGTCACCTTGACCCAGTTGCCCGTGGCGTTCTGCGCGGGGAGAACGGAAAACTCGCTACCGGTTCCCGCGCCAATGCTTTCGACATGGCCTTTGAGCGCAACGCCCGGATAAGCGTCTATCTCGACCTCCACGGGCTGGCCGGGCTGCATCGTATCAAGGTCGGTTTCCTTGAAATTGGCTTCGACATAGGTGCTGTCGAGCGCGACGATATCGAGCATCGGCACGGCGGCCACGACCTGCGCGCCCAGTTGCAGCCTGTCGGTCTGCGAGACCTGGCCGTTCATCGGCGCGCGCACCGTGGTGCGGCGAAGGTTCAGCTCCGCCTGTGCCAGCTGTGCCTTCGCCGCGGCGACGCCGGGGTTCTCGCCCGGAACGGCGGAACCCTGCGCCAGCTGGGCCTGTGCCGCGGTCTGGCGGGCCTGCGCCGCGCGCAATTCCTCGCGCGCCTGCTGCACGGCATGCTGGGCCGCGTCGTAATCGGCCCGGGTGGTAAAGCCCTTGTCCATCAGCGCCTGCTGACGATTAAAGCGCGACTGGGCAAAGGCGATGTCTTCACGCGCTGCGGCAATATCGGCGCCCGAAAGATCGGCCGAGTTCGAGAGGGTGGAGACATTGGCCTGCGCCCGCGCCAGCGCCGCCCTGGCATCGGCAATGGCGAGTTCGTAGGGCTCCTTGTCGATCTGGAACAGCGGATCGCCTGCCTTCACCTGCTGGCCGTCCTTGGCATAGATCTCGGTCACGCGGCCGCCGACTTCGGCGCTTACGCTCACCATGTCCTGCTTGATAAAGGCGTTATCCGTGCTGATGGTGCCCTGGCCCATGAACCACCACGCGCCGATCCCGGCGGCAATCAGCACGGGGATGACGATGGTCAGCACACGGCGCAGTATCTTGCGGCGCGGCGCTTCGGCCTGGGCTTCGTTCTCGCTCATGGTGCTGTTCTCGGCGGGGAACTGGGGGTCGGCTTCAGCCATGGGCGGCCTCCCGTTCCTCTGTCATCGTGTTGATCCTGTCGCTCATCAGCTTCAGCCCACGCTCGATCGTGTCGCGCTCTTCAGGGGTGAATGCGCTCATCATCTCGATGTTGAACTGGTCGACGATGGATCTCATCTCGTTCACCTTCTTCTGCCCTTGCGGCGAACAGCCGACGAGGCGGGCGCGGCGATCTGCCGGATCGGCGTGGCGTTCCAGCAAGCCGCCATCCTCCATCCTGTCCACCATGCGGCACAGCGTGATCGGTTCGACCTCCAGCTCTGCGGCATAGAAGCTCTGCGTCTGTTCGGGTTCGCGCGCGACAAGCATCAGCAGGCGGGCCTGGGGGGCGGTCATGCCGACTTCGCGCACGTGGCGGTCGAAGAGCTTGCGCAGCCGCTTGGCCGCATCGACGATTCTGTAGGTCGTGGTTTCCATTTCGAGCGTCGATATAATAAGCATGCTTATTATGGCAAGGCTTTGTATGCTGCATCTGCGCAGCTATCGCTGCATAGGTCCCGGCATCGGGCTTGGCGTGCCGTGGCAGAGGGGCTAGGGCAGGGGCATGACCGAAGAGAGCAAGACCGCCGCCGCCATCGTTTACCGCGATACCGTGATAGCCCGCGACGGGGTCGAGCTGGCGGTCCACCGGATGGAAGGCGCACCCGGCGGGGCGGATCGTACTGTCGTGCTGCTACACGGCCTTTTTTCCAGCGCGCAGATGAACTGGATAAAATACGGCCACGCCGGCCGGTTGGCCGAGGCTGGCTTCAGCGTCATCATGCCCGATCTCCGCGCCCATGGCGAAAGCGGCGCGCCGCACGATCCGGCGAATTACCCGCCCGCCGTGCTGGTCGACGACCTTGACGATGTCATCGGTCATTACAGCCTCACCGATTACGATCTCGGCGGTTTCTCGCTGGGGTCGCGCACCGTGCTGGGGGGTGTGGTGAACGGGCTCAATCCGCGCCGGCTGATGCTGGTGGGCATGGGGCTGGAGGGGCTGCTTTCGTTCAACCGCCGCGCCGACTGGTTCATCGACGCCATCGACAATTTCGACGATGTAAAGCGCGGCGACGAGGCCTATTTCGCGGTTTCCTTCATGAAGACGATGAAGGTCGACCGCGTCGCGGCGCGCCTGCTGCTTTCCAGCCGGATCAACCTGACCGAAGCGGATCTGAAGATCCCCGAAATGCCTGTGCTGGTGCTGTGCGGCACAGAGGATCGCGACAATGGTTCGCCCACCGCTCTGGTCGAGGCGCTGCCCGATGGCCATTACGCCACCATGCCCGGCACCCATATGTCGAGCGTCGTCGAAAAGGCGCTTGGCCTCGAAATGATCAAGTTTCTGAAATAACCTTTCCGCAACAGATCGCTGCCATGCAGGCGGCTGGTCTGGCACGCGGCCTGCGCCGCGCGCTCTGGAAGGGGAATTCCAATGATGTTTCGCAATGGGTTCGTGCCGCTGGCGATGGCGGCGATGATGGCGGCTGCGCCTGTTTCGGCGCAGGAGCAGCAAGCGACGCCGACCGTCACCGCCGGCGAACCGTCCAGCATCGTAAAGGCGCTTGGCGCGGCTGGCTATTCCGCCACGCTGGAGACCGACGATTATGGCGATCCGCGGATCACCACCGATTTGTCGGGCCGCGAAGTGTCGATCTGGTTCTACGGTTGCGACGAGGAAACGCGAAAAAATTGCGATTCGCTACAGTTTGTCATCGGCTTCGACGCTGACAAGCCGATGACGGCGCAGCAGATGCTCGACTTCATGGACAAGCGCCGCTTTGCCAGCATGACGCTGGATGACGAAGGCGATCCGTGGATGAGCTGGGACATCGTCACCGGCACGGAAGGGATCCCGCAATCGGTGTTCCTCACCGCGATCCGTTCTTTTGACGATACGATCGCCGCGGCAGAAAACATGATCTGGCCGGAGTGAACGCGCCCGGCCAGCGAACCGCCGTTACCGGAACGGCGGTTCGTTGAACGCGCGCAGCTTGCGGCTGTGCAGACGCTCGCCCTCGGCCTTTAACAATTCGCAGCTGCGGATGCCGATCTGGAGATGGCTGGCGATCGCCTCTTCGTAAAAGCGATTGGCCTGACCGGGCAGCTTCAACTCGCCATGGATCGGCTTGTCCGACACGCATAGCAAGGTGCCATAGGGGACGCGGAAGCGATAACCCTGCGCCGCGATGGTGGCGCTTTCCATGTCGATGCCCACCGCGCGCGACAGGGAGAAGCGCTGCGCGGTTTTCGACACCTGCAATTCCCAGTTACGATCGTCGGTGGTGACGACGGTGCCGGTGCGCATCCGGCGCTTGAGGTCTGCGCCGCCGGTGCCGCTGATCTCTTCGGCAGCGCCCGCCATGGCTTGCTGCACCTCGGCAATCGCGGGCAGCGGGATTTCGGGCGGCAGCACGCTGTCCAATACGTGATCGTCGCGCAGATAGGCGTGGGCGAGGACGTAATCGCCGATCTTCTGGCTGGGGCGCAGGCCGCCGCAATGGCCGATCATCAGCCATGCTTCTGGCCGCATCACCGCCATGTGGTCGGTGATCGTCTTCGCGTTGGACGGGCCAACACCGATATTGACCAGCGTGATGCCGCCGCCATCGGGCGCGATCAAATGATAGGCGGGCATCTGGTGGCGCCGCCATGCCGTGTCCGAAAGGATCGCGCGGGCATTGGCGCGCTTTTCGTCGATATACAGACCGCCCGCACCGGCCAGCGCGGTGTAATAGCCATTGCCCAGCTGCTCCGCCGCCCAATCCACGAATTCGTCGACATAGCGGTGATAGTTGGTGAACAAGACAAAACGCTGCACATGCTCGGGATCGGTGCCGGTATAGTGCTGCAGGCGCGCGAGGCTGAAGTCGGTGCGCAGGCCATCGAACAGGGATAGCGGCATAGGCGCGGTCTGGGCCGCGTCAATCGCCACGCCATCGGCAATTTCGTCCCCGATCAGCGCCAGTTCGGTCGCCGGGAAATGCTGAGCCAGCTCCATCGGCGACACGCGGGCAAGTTCCGCCGCGGCCTCGCCGTCGAGCACATAGGGGAAGGGGATTTCCTGCCGCGAGCGGCCGACATCGACCGTGACCTCATGATCTTCAAGGATCAGCTTGAGCTGTTCCTCGAGATAGTTGGCGAACAGCTTGGGACGGGTGATGGTCGTCGCATAGCGCCCGGGCCGCGTCAGCCGCGCAAAGGAGCGCGGGACTTCGGATGCGCGTTCTGCCGCGGTCTTGCCATTGCCGGAATATTTCAGGCGCAGTTCCGGATAGGCATAGGTGCCATCGGTGCGCTTCATCCTGTCGGGCACGGTGCCGTGCTTCGCATAGTCGATCATGTCGGCGCGAAGGGCGCTGCGGGCCTCGTCATAGAGGCGGGTGATTTCTTCGATTATTTCCTGGGGTGTCTTCATCGCCATTAGCTAGCTTGCAATGTCCAACATTTCAAAGCCCCGACTGCCGCAAGCGCACAAAAAGAAAGGGCGCGGACAGCAATTGCCGTCCGCGCCCCTCTTTTGCTTTGGTGCAAGCGCTTGAAAAATCAGGCCTGCTCTTCGTCCGAAGCTTCTTCTTCGCCTTCGCTCAACTCGGCAATGTCGCCGGGCTCTGCGTTGGGGTCACGCTCTTCGGTGAAGCCGGTCTGTTCGGCCGACTCTTCCTCGAACATCGCGGCAAGGACGTCGACGCCTTCGGACTGAAGCTCTGCTTCGTCGTCGCTGCGGGCCACGTTCGCCTTGATCGTGACATGCACTTCGGGGTGCAGCGCGATGGTCACGTCGAACATGCCGATCGTCTTGATCGGGTGGCTGAGGACGACCTGCTTCTTGTCGATGTCGTGGCCCTTTTCGTTAAGGGCAACGGTGATGTCGCGGACGCTGACCGAACCGTAAAGCTGACCGGCGTTGGACGAGGCACGGATCAGGACGATCTCGGTGCCGGCGACCTTTTCGCCCTGCTTTTCGGCTTCGGTGCGCTTCTCGGCGTTTTCAGCCTCGAGGCGTTCGCGGTTGGCTTCGAAGACCTTCTTGTTCGCCGCATTGGCGCGAAGGGCCTTCTTGTTGGGCAGCAGGAAGTTGCGGGCGTAGCCGTCCTTGACGGTCACGACGTCACCAATGGTGCCGAGCTTCTCGATGCGCTCCAGGAGGATGATGTCCATGGGTTATCCCTCCTTACTTAACGATGTAGGGCAGCAGGCCGATGTGGCGTGCGCGCTTGATCGCCTTCGACAGCTCGCGCTGCTTCTTGGCGGAGACGGCGGTGATGCGCGAAGGCACGATCTTGCCACGCTCGGACATGAAGCCCTGCAGCAGGCGCACGTCCTTGTAGTCGATCGCGGGCGCGTTCTTGGCAGAGAACGGGCAGCTCTTGCGGCGGCGGAAAAACGGACGGGCCATCTTAGCGATCTCCCTTGCGGCCGCGGCGATCGCGGTCGTTCTTGCGCATCATCACCGACGGGCCGCCTTCCAGCTCTTCGACCTTGATGGTCATGTAGCGGATGACGTCTTCGTTGATGCGGGTCTGGCGCTCCAGCTCCTCGACGGTGCCGGCGGGCGCGTCGATGTTAAGCATCACGTAGTGAGCCTTGCGGTTGCGCTGAATCTTGTATGCGAGGTTCTTGAGGCCCCAGGTCTCGGTCTTGACGACCTTGCCCTCATTGGCTTCGACGATCTCGGTCGCGGTGTTCGCAAGCGCGTCGACCTGAGCCTGGCTCAGGTCCTGACGGGCGAGGAACACATGCTCGTAAAGCGGCATGCGCTCGTTCCTTCATCTGTATGCCGATCGGCTGGCACACCGCCACCATGGCGGGGCCCCTCCGGCCTTCTTCGTTTTCCCGGCCGTGCGTCTGGCGAACCGCAGGGAAGGGCGCCCCATACCGATTCCCGGCCAAATTGCAAGGGCGAAGCACATACGACGATGGCCCAATTGCACTGATTGCAACCTTCGGGCCTTGCTTCGCAAGCCGCATCGCTCGCTTTCTTGCTCTCGGTCAAATAGCGGGGCGGCCGGATATTCTAGGAGAGGGCCTGTTGAACGCGGTGGACGTTTCCATGCGCGACAAGGTTTGAGACCGGAGCATGAAAATGGTGACGACGATGGACGAAATGATGGTGACGACCCGCGATGCGGTGCAGCTGACCGTGCGCCCTGTCGAACCGGGCGATGCGGTGCTTCTGGAAGACCTCTTCGACAATGTCAGTGCCGAAGATCGCCGCTTCCGCTTCCTCAATGCGAAGGAGCACGTGGGCCAGTACCAGATCGCCCCGATGGTCGCGGTCGATCACTGGAAGACCGAAAACTTCCTCGCCTTCGACACCGCGAATGGCGCGCTGGTCGCATCGGCGCTGCTGGCGGGCGATACCAAGATGGAAGTGGGCGAGATCGCGGTCTCGGTCCGCTCCGACTACAAGGGGCGCGGCGTGGGCTGGGCGATGCTCGACGTGCTGGGCAAGGCGGCGCGCGAACGCGGCATGAAGGAAGTCATCGCGATCGAGGACAAGGAAAACCACGCCGCGATCGAACTGGAACGCGAAAAGGGTTTCGAGGCCCGCGCGTTCGAGGGCGATCCCTCGCTGGTGATCCTGGCGAAATCGCTGGGCTGACATTCACCTGAGGCAAGGCGATGATCCGGGGCTGCCTGTCGCGCGGCCCGGGATTATCGCCTTTTTCCAAAGCCTGTTACTGTCCCGCGCCGCATCGAGTCGCGTTTGCGGCAATCCTGTGGGGGGATCAGGCAATGGGCACTGCAATACCGATCGACGCCGAACAGGCGTCGACCAGGACCGACGATCAGGGCGAGATTGCGGCGCGCACGCCCGATCAGGCGGAGGCGCGGCTGACCAGCCTCGATCTCGTGCGAGGCTTTGCGGTGCTGGGCATATTGCTGCCCAATCTCGTCAGCTTCGCGCGGCCCGGCCCCTATTATTTCACCGGCATCCTGATCGACTACAACCCGCTGGAGGAGGCGGGCTGGATCTTCCAGTACATGCTGATCGACGGCAAGCTGCGCGGGCTTTTCGCGCTCTTGTTCGGCACCGGCATGGCGATATTCGTCGGCAGGGCGCTAAGGGACCGCAATTGGTCATCGGCCTATGGGCTGCAGCTGCGGCGTTTGTTGTGGCTCGCCCTGTTCGGGGTGGTGCATTTCTACCTGCTTTTCATCGGCGACATTCTTCTCGATTACGCGCTGGCGGGGCTGATCGCGCTGCCCTTCATCCGCATCAAGCCCAAGATATTGATGCCGCTCGGCCTTTTCATCACCGCCTTCATTTCGGTCGGCGGCAGCTTCGCCCTGTGGCCGGGCGAAACGCTTGAGGCGCTTTCCGCCCCTGCGGGGTCGGAAGCGCGCGCCGAATATGATGCGGAAATGGCGAAGGAGAGAGAGCGGCTTCTGACCGCAAGCGAGCAGCGCGCCGAAGCCGGGTTCCTCGGCATGGTCGCATGGCGTCACGAAATCCGCCCGGTGTGGACGCGCTTGCTGAATCCGCCTGCGACGATGGGCTATGTCGGCATGATGTTCATCGGCGCGGCGCTGCTGCGCATGGGCTTCTTTGCCGGCACATGGGAAAAGCGGCGCATACTCGCCTGGGGGTGGAGCGGCATCGCATTGGGAGCCGTGCTGACCGCGCCGCTCGCATGGATGGCGGTGGAATATGCCCATGCGCCGGGCGTGATGTTCTTTGTCCAGTTCGCACCCACGCCGCTTTTGCGCCTGCCCATGATCATCGGCATGGCGGCGCTGTTCGTCGCATGGACCCCTGCGCTGATGCGGTCGGGTTTCGGGCAGCGGCTGGCCGCGGCTGGGCGAATGGCTTTCACCAATTACATCATGAGCAGCGTCATGATGGGCATCGTCTTTCTAAGCTGGGGGCTGGGCCTTTACGGCATGTGGAACCGGGTGCCCCTGTTTCTTTTCGCGTTTGGCGGCATTGCGATCATGCTGGCATGGTCGCGCCCCTGGCTGGCCCGATTCCGCTTCGGCCCGCTCGAATGGCTGTGGCGCTGCCTTACCTATATGCGAATATTTCCGATCCGCCGCGAAACGCCATTGGTTGCCAGCGAAACCAATCCTGCTACATCGAGGGCATGATTGGAGGGGCATGCCTGCCCGCATGAGGATATTTTAGAAACGATGCGCAAACTGCTTGTCGCCGCAGCCCTTGCCGGCTGTGCACTTTCGCCGCTTACCGCTTACGCCGACGCTCCGGGCCAGTCGCCTGCTGAAAAGGCCGACCCAGCCGCGCGCGAAATCAGCGCCGACCAGATCGAGGCGACCGTCCAGTTCCTGGCCGACGACCTGCTGCAGGGTCGTGACACGGGCAGCGAATATTACGATATCGCCGCCGCCTATGTCGCATCGCGCTATCGCGCCATGGGGCTGACGCCGGGCGTGGATGGCAAGTGGATGCAAGACATCACCTTTCGCAAGGCATCGCCTGCCGAATCGACGCTTGCCATCGTGCAGGACGGCAAGGCGAAGGAACTGGAGCTGAAAACCGACTTCATCACCGGCGCCAGCTTCACCGATCAGCTGATCGACATGAGCGCGCCGATGGTCTTTGTCGGGCAGGGCATTCACAGCCCCGAAAACGGCATTGACGATTACGCTGGCCTCGACGTGAAGGGCAAGGTCGTGGTCGTCGTCTCGGGCGCGCCCAAGGGCGTTCCCGGCGATGTCGCCGCCACGCTGTCGCGCGGCAAGACCAAGGTCGCCAGCGACATGGGCGCGGTCGGCATGATCTCGATCCGTTCGAAAAGCGCGATGGAAAGTCTGCCGTTCGAAAAGCTGGTCGGCTATATCGAGGGGCATGCCGAGAAGTGGGTCGCGCCCGATGGCACGGTTGTCGTCGATGCGCCGAACCTCAAGTTCTCGACCTATCTATCGCCCGAAGCGGCAGCAGATCTGGTCGATAGCTCCGGCCATGATCTTTCCGCCCTTCTCGACGCTTATGAAAGCGAAGAGGAAGATGCCGTGCGCCCGACCGGCTTCGTCATTCCGGGCGAGGTGAAGGTCAAGGCCGTCAGCGAGTGGGAAGAGGTGACGAGCGCCAATGTCGTCGCCGTGCTCCCCGGTTCCGATCCGCAGCTTGCCGACCAGTATGTCGTGATGAGCGCCCACCTCGACCATGTCGGCAACCACCTGTGGGAAGCGGGCGAGGACGAAGACGGCGAGCCGAAGGACACGATCTACAATGGCGCTCTCGACAATGCCGCGGGCGTTGCGACCATGCTGGAAGTCGCGCGCGTGATCGCCGAAAATCCCACCGCCCCGCGCCGCCCGATCCTGTTCGTCGCCCTGACCGGTGAGGAAAAGGGCCTGCTGGGTTCGGAATATATGGCGAAATACTGGGTGCGCGAAGATGGCGAGCCGGTTGGCGTCGTCAATTTCGACATGCCGGTGCTGCTTTACGACATGGACGATGTCGTTGGCTTTGGCGCGGAAAATTCGACCATGGGTGAAACGCTGGCCGCAGCGGGCGCTGCCACCGGCATTGGTGTGACGCCCGACTTCCTGCCGGATGAAAACCTGTTCGTGCGTTCCGATCACTACAGCTTCGTCAAGGAAGGCGTGCCCGCGCTGTTCCTGATGAGCGGGGTGGAGAACGGCGGCAAGGAAGCCTTCACCAACTTCCTCAAGACCGATTACCATGGTCCCGGCGACGATCTGTCGCAGCCGCTCAACTGGGAATCGGCACGCAAGTTCGCGCTGCTCAATTATGAGATCGTGAAGCTGACCGCGAACGCGGATGCCCGCCCGATGTGGTACGAAGGCAATTACTTCGGCGACAAGTTCGACCCCGAAGGCCCCCGCGCTCCTGCTCCGGCCGAAGCGGCGGAATAAGCGTCAGCCCAACTGCTGCAAAATGGTGCGCGCGAAGGCGGAAAGGCTGTCGTCGCGCGCACCCATGACCACGATGCGGTCGCCCGCCTTCGCGATTTCCACGATATGGGCGCCGCATTCGTCGCGGCTGGGAATGTGGTCCGCCTCTTTCCCGGCATCGCGGATCCATTGGGCCAGATCGCTGCTGCCGACGCTGCGATCCACCGTGCCGCCGAAATAGACCGGGTCGCACAGGACAACGCGGTCCTCGTCGGTCAATTCCTCGGCAAAGACCTCAGCCAGTTCGCGGCCCATCTGTTTCAAGGGGCCGAAACCGTGCGGCTGGAAAAAGGCGATGACGCGACCTTCATGTGCGCGCAGCGTGCGCAAGGTGGCGCGCACCTTGTCGGGGTTGTGACCGAAATCGTCGATCACGGTCACGCCAGCCGTGCTGGTGCCGATGATGTCGAAACGGCGGGCGAGGCCTTCGAACGATCCCACGGCTTCGACCGCTGCCGCGAATTCGACGCCTGCCGCAACCGCCGCGCCGATGGCCGCCAGCGCGTTGGAGAGGTTATGCATGCCGGGCACTTTCAGCGCGATTTCGGCGCTGGTCCCTGCCTCCCGGTCCAGCGCGGTCGCGGCGATGCCAGTCGCGCTTTCGACGATGCTGCCCGGTTCGATGCCGATGCGCGCATCGGCTGCTTCGATCCCGTAAGTGACCAGAGATTTCGCGTTGACGGACAGGGCGGCGGCTTCTGCGTCATCGGCATTGACCACGGCCACATCCGATGCGGCAAGGTAATCGCCGAACAGGGCGCGCAGGTCATCCATGCTCTTATGGTCGAGCGTGACGTTCAACAGCACCGCGACACTGGGCCGATATAGCGCGATGGAGCCGTCGCTCTCATCGACCTCCGACACGAATGCGCCGCCCCGGCTGCCGACCCTCGCGCTGGCGAAGGGCATTTCCGCGCCGGTGAAATTCTTCATCACCGCGCCGTTCATGATCGTCGGGTCGCGACCCGCCTGCGTCATGATCCAGCCGGTCATGCCGGTCACGGTGGATTTGCCGCTGGTCCCGCCGATGGCGATGCGCGTGCCCGCATCGTTGAACAGGGTGGATAGCAGCTCTGCCCGGCTCATGCGCGCACAGCCCAGCGCCTTCGCCTGCGCCACCTCGGGCACGGTGTCTTCGATCGCGGCGCTGGCGACCAGCACCTGATCGGCGCTGGCGATGCCGCTGCCGTCCTGCGGGAAGAGGGTGATGCCCTGCGCTTCCAGCCATGCGAATTTCTCGGCAAAGCGGCCCTGGTCGCGGCTGCGGTCCGATCCGGCGACCTCCGCCCCGCGTCCGCGCAGGATGCAGGCGAGGGGAAGCATCCCCGAACCGCCAATGCCACAGAAAAAGAAGGGGCGCCCAAGCAGCGCGGAAAGATCGGTCTCGCTCATTGCGTCTGTGGCTATAAGGGCGGCTCGCGCTTGGCAATCCACGCCGGGCGGCCTAGCACCGCTTTTCATGATCCGCGTCGCCATCTGTGCACCGTCTGCCTCATTCCCGCGCGAACTGGTCGCGCCGGTGGAAGCTGTCGCGGCGCGCTTTCCGGGCGTGGAACTTCATTTCCATCCGCAATGCTTCGCCGCCGAAGGTCATTTTGCCGGGCCTGACGACATGCGGCTGGAAGCCTTGCTCGACTGCGCCAACGATCCCGCCTTCGATGCGGTCTGGTTCGCGCGCGGCGGCTATGGCTCGAACCGGATTGCAGGCGAGGCTATGGCGCGCATGGGCGACGCGGCGCGGCATAAGCTTTATCTCGGCAGTTCGGATGGCGGCTATCTGCTGGGCGCGCTCTATCGTCATGGCATCGGGCAGCCGGTGCATGCACCCATGCCGCTGGACGTAAAGCGCGGCCGCGGCGAAGAGGCGATCGCCCGCGTGCTGGGCTGGCTATCGGGCGATAACGCCGGGATTGAGGCGGGGCTGGACGCGACGCCGACAGTTGCTTTCAACCTGATGACCCTGGCGATGCTGACGGGCACTACGCTGATGCCCGACCTGTCGCACCATGTCGTGCTGGTCGAAGAGGTGAGCGAGCATCTCTATGCTATCGACCGGCTGTTCTTCCATCTGTCCGAAACGCTTCCTCGCGATCTGGCGGGCCTGCGGCTGGGGCGGGTGAGCGACGTTCCCGAAAACGACCGCCCTTTCGGGACGGAGGCGGAGGAGATCGCGCGGCAATGGTGCCACAAGGCGGGAATTCCGTTCCTTGGCCGCGCTGATATCGGGCACGATCATGCCAATGCCATCGTGCCTTTCGGACCCATAGACCGGGCATCACCTCTGGGTATTCCCGGTTTCACCCTTGGCAAGCGCGACGCGGGAGCATAACCCGCGCGCCCAAAGAGGAGATTTGAGATCATGCGAGCATTCGTCTTTCCGGGGCAGGGCAGCCAGAAGGTCGGCATGGGCACGGACCTAGCCGCGGCCAGCAGCGCCGCGCGCGAAGTGTTCGAGGAAGTGGACGAGGCGCTGGGCGCCAAGCTTTCGGCCATCATGGCGGAAGGCCCTGAGGATACGCTGACCCTCACCGAAAACGCGCAGCCCGCGATCATGGCCAATGCCATCGCGACCTTGCGCGTGCTTGAAAAGGATTTCGGCGTGTCGCTTACGGAAAAGGGCGATTATGTCGCGGGCCACAGCCTTGGCGAATATTCGGCCCTGTGCGCGGTCGGCGCTTTCAGCCTTGCCGATACGGCGCGCCTTTTGAAGCTGCGCGGCCAGTCGATGCAGGCGGCGGTGCCGGTGGGCATGGGCGCGATGTGTGCCCTGCTGGGCGGCAGCGTCGACGATGCCGAAAAGCTGGCCAGCGAAGCCTCGCTCGATCCCGAAACCGGCGTGAAGGAAGTCTGCACGCTGGCCAATGACAACGACCCGACACAGGTCGTGCTGTCGGGCCATGCGGGCGCGATCGAACGCGCGATCAAGCTGGCCAAGGAACTGGGCTTCCGCCGCGCCGTGCCGCTGCCGGTGTCCGCGCCCTTCCACTGCCCGCTGATGGAACCCGCTGCCGCTGCCATGGATGCGGCCTTTGCCGAAACCATGCCGGCCGCACCCCGCCTGCCGGTTTTCGCCAATGTCACGGCCAAGCCCGTCGCCGACCCCGAAGAGATCCGCAAGCTGCTGGTCGCACAGGTCATGGGCCGCGTGCGCTGGCGCGAAAGCATGGGTGCGATGGCCGATGTCGGCGTGACCCATTTCGTCGAGCTGGGCGGCAAGGTGCTTGCCCCCATGATCAAGCGGTCGACCACCGATACGGCGGTCGATTCCATCGTCACCATGGAAGATTGCGAGGCGCTGGCAAAGGCCCTGTAAGGCCCGCCGCGCCCCTTTTACGAGAGGAATTCAAGAGATGTTCGACCTTACCGGCATGACCGCGCTTGTCACCGGCGCCAGCGGCGGCATCGGCTCCAGCATTGCCCGCAGCCTTGCTTCGCAGGGCGCGCGCCTTGCGCTGTCGGGCAGCAATGGCGACAAGCTTCGCGCCTTCCGCGACCAGCTCAACGAAGAGGTGGGCGGCGACCATGTCGAGATCACCTGCGACCTGTCGAACCCCGACAGCGTCGAGCAGCTCGTGCCCGCCGCGATCGATACGCTGGGCAAGCTCGACATCCTCGTCAACAATGCCGGCATCACCCGTGACGGGCTGATGATGCGCATGAAGGACGAGGACTGGGATGCGGTCATGCAGGTGAACCTCAACTCCGCCTTCCGCCTGATGCGTGCCGCCACGCGCCCGATGATGAAGGCGAAGTTCGGCCGCATGATCTCGATCACCAGCGTCGTCGGCACCACCGGCAATCCGGGGCAGATGAACTATGCCGCGGCGAAGGCGGGCCTGACCGGCATGACCAAGAGCCTCGCGCAGGAACTGGCGAGCCGGAACATCACCGTGAACTGCGTTGCGCCCGGTTTCATTCGCACGGCGATGACCGACGTGCTGCCCGACGAGCAGAAGGCGGCTTTGAACGGCAAGATCCCGATGGGCCGCATGGGCGAGGGCGAGGATATCGGCGCTGCCGTCGCCTATCTCGCGTCGAAGGAAGCGGGCTACATCACCGGCCAGACGCTGCATGTGAACGGCGGCATGGTCATGGTCTGATCCGCACGCCGGACCAGTTACCCAAACGAAAAGGGCGCGGCTGCACCGATGTGCGCCGCGCCCTTTTTCTATACGGCTGGATGACGAACCGGCCGGTCAGGAAGGCCGGTCCGCCAACGGTCCGGATCAGCCGCCCAGGCCACGCTCCAGCTTGGCGACCAGCACCGGGGCCGCGGGATAGAGCTTGGTCGAGTCGAGTTCGTTCGCTTCCGAAGCGACCTGCGCTGCCGCCTTGCAGAAATCTTCGGGCGACTGCTGCTGCGAGAAGCCGTTGTAGACGCGGGTCTGCTGGCGGTCGAAAGCCGAGGCGCCATATTTCTTCACTTCGGAATTATAGGCGGTCTTGAGCAGGGTCCGGTGGCGGGCGAGCATCTCGCGATAGGCTGCCGTCACGTCGACGCGGCCCTTGCCCTTGCAGGTGAGCGCCGCGACATTGAGGCCCGAGCGCAGGCGCCACACGGTCGCGTCTTCCGCCTTGTAGCGCACGACCAGCGGCTTGGGCTGGGGTGCGGGCTTTGCCACGACGGGTGCGGGCAGCGGTTTCGAAACGGCGGCGACGGGCGCGGAATTCTGGGCGCATGCACCAAGGGTCATCGCCAGCGCGACGGAACCGGCGGCAAGGACAGTTTTACGAGCGGTGATCTTCATGGGTAAGCTTCCCTCTGTTGCTTGAGGGTAAGTCTGGACGCATCACCTTGCAGGTTTCTTGTCAGGCACGCTTAGCGCCAAATTTACCATGATTACTTTGTCCGATCTCTACCAAAGCTCGGTCGAGAGGCCGTGTTCCGTTTCGAGATGCCGGACATCTTTATAAAGACCGCCCTCCTATCACCGGTTTTATCCCCAGAATCGAGACGTTCGCGCTTCGTTCGCCTTGTTCGCAAGCACTCATCCGCTAGGAAAGTTCGACCGAAATTCTCGCCCGGTCGGATTCCATGCGTTCTCCGCCGGGCTCTCTTGGTCCGCGCTTCAGGACCGCTGGGGGATCTGATTGAAATGAAGGCGACGATCGAACGGGCAACCCTGCTGCACAGTCTTTCGCATGTGCAGTCGGTGGTGGAACGCCGCAACACGATCCCGATCCTGTCGAACGTGCTGATCGAGGCGCTGGCCGATGGCCGCGTGCGCCTGATGGCGACCGACCTCGACCTGCAGGTGGTAGAAACCATGCCCGCCGCTTCGGTGGAAGGTGCGGGCGCGATCACCGTTTCGGCCCATCTCCTGTTCGACATTGCGAGGAAGCTGCCCGACGGTTCGCAGGTGAGCCTGGAGACGAGCGAGAACCGCATGATCGTCAAGGCAGGCCGCAGCCGTTTCCAGCTGCCGACGTTGCCGCGTGACGATTTCCCCGTGATCGTTGAGGGCGACCTGCCGACCACGTTCGAGGTTCCGGCCGCAACGCTGGCGCAGATGATCGACCGCACGCGTTTCGCGATCAGCACCGAAGAGACGCGCTATTACCTCAACGGCATCTTCCTGCACGTGGCAGAGGATGGCCCCAACGGTTCGCCCGTGCTCAAGGCCGCTGCGACCGACGGTCACCGCCTTGCGCGCTTTACCCTGCCGCGTCCCGACGGGGCAGAGGGCATGCCCGACGTGATCGTGCCGCGCAAATGTGTGGCAGAGCTTCGCAAGCTGCTTGAAGAGGCGCTCGACACCAATGTCTCGATCGACCTGTCGGCATCGAAGATCCGTTTCACGCTGGGCGGCGAATCGGGCATCGTGCTTACCAGCAAGCTGATCGATGGCACCTTCCCCGATTACAGCCGCGTCATCCCGACCGGGAACGACAAGCTGCTGAAGGTCGATCCCAAGAGCTTTTTCGCCGGCGTCGACCGCGTGGCGACGATCGCCACGGAAAAGACCCGCGCTGTTAAGATGGCGCTCGATACCGACCGCGTGACGCTGTCGGTCACCAGCCCCGACAATGGCACCGCGGCCGAGGAAATTGCCGCCGATTACGGCGCGGAAGGTCTGGAGATCGGCTTCAACGCCAATTATCTCAAGGACATCCTCGCCCAGATCGAGGGCGACAATGTCGAACTGCATCTCGCCGATGCGGGCGCTCCGACGCTGATCCGGCAGAACGCGCAGAGCCCCGCGCTCTATGTGCTGATGCCCATGCGGGTCTAGAACGCGGGAAAGGCGCGCGGAAAACAGACACGCGCTGTCCGTTTTCCAAGGCTTCCTGTCGACTGCTTCATCCCAGTGAAAGCCCGACTCGTCCAAGGGGCGGTTCGACTGCGCTTGATCGCGCGGCGGGCCTGTCCCATGGGCGCGCCCACATTGAATTCGGAGAACATGATGAAGAAGACCGCCCTTTCCATCGCCGCTTTCGCCACGCTGGCCGGTGGCTTTGCCGCCCCCGCCATGGCGCAGGGCGCCGTCGATCCCGATCTGCGCTGCACCGCGTGGGCGATGGTCGCCAGCGCGCAGGAGCAGGACGAAGGCAAGAAGAACGCGCTCGGCTTCATGATGGCCTATTTCGCGGGCCGCTATGAAAAATCGACCGGCGGCAAGATCGAGACCAAGATCAACCCGCAGACCCTTCAGTCGCTGCTGGGCGATGTCGATGAGGCGAACAAGCTGTGTGGACCGCAGGCGAACAGCTTTGGCCAGCGCGTGGAAACCACGCTGAGCGGTATGCGCGCACAGGCAGCGCCGGGTACCGAAGCGAGCCGCTGACAGCCGATAATTCCGAGGCCTTGATCTGCACCGGGCTTAACGCCCGGCGCGGATCATTTCCTCGACAATGGTGAATTTCTCGCGCGGGGCGCCCGATCGCGCCGCGGCAATCTCGGCTTCCTCGATCTTTTGCCAGTCGCGGAAAGTGACGATGTCGATCCCGCGCTTTTCGGCAAGCGCATCGAAACCGGGGCGGCCCGGCTTGTCCTCACCGCCCAGAACGCCTGCCGCCATGTCGGCGGCGACCTTTTCGATAATGCCAAAGCCGTCGGGCTTGTTGGTGCCGATGGTGCCCGTGGGGCCGCGCCGCGCCCAGCCGACACAATACAGGCCCGGCAGTATTCGCCCATCCTCGCTCGCGAAGCGGCCCGATTTCTCGTCGAAGGGAACGCCCGGGATGGGCGCGCTGCGATAGCCGATGGCGGCGACCACCAGCGAACAGGGCAGGGTATAGGTCTCGCCCGTTCCACCGACCTTGCCATCGATCACCTCGGTCCGCTCGACCTCCACGGCCTGAACCGTTCCGTCGCCGCTGATCTGTTTCGGGCGGGCGAAGAAATCGAAATGGATGGTCAGCGGCTTGTCCGGTTTCGCCGCTGCGAAATCGCGCAGCAGCTGAACCGATTTCCTCTGCCCCGGCTCCAGCGCCTCGTCCTCGCTTTCCGGCGGCAGGTCGGAATTTTCCACCAGCGGGGCCGCACGCTCAAGCTGCGCCAGCTCGCCCAGTTCCTTGGGCGTCATCGCGATCTGGTGCGGGCCGCGGCGGCCCAGGATCACGATCTCCTCCAGCTTCGAGGTTTTCAATATGTCGAGCGCGTGGGCGACGATGTCCGAGCCTGCGAACTCCTCCGCCGTTTTCGACAATATGCGCGCGATGTCCAATGCGACATTGCCATTGCCGATCACCACGGCCCGCTTGCCCAGCACATCGGGATCGAGATCGGCGTGATTGGGGTGGCCATTATACCAGCCGACGAATTCGGCGCTGCCATAGACGCCGGGCAGGTCCGCACCCTCTATCCCCAGCGGCCGGTCATGCGGCGCGCCGGTCGCCAGCACGACCGCATCGTAAAGAACGCGCAATTCGTCGAGGGTTACATCCTCGCCGATGCAGACATTGCCGACGAAGCGGACATTGTCTGACAGCGCCGTCTTTTCATAGCGGCGCGACACCGCCTTGATCGACTGGTGATCGGGCGCGACCCCGGTGCGGATCAGGCCATAGGGGACGGGCAGCATGTCGAACACGTCGACGCGCACATCCTCGCCCCATTGCTTGGCGGCGGCCTCCGCCGTGTAATAGCCGGCAGGTCCCGAACCCACGATGGCGAGGTGACGCATATGCTCTTCTCTCCTGTGCCTTTACGGACAGGCTAGTGCGCTGCGCCCAAATGAAAAGGGGAAACCTTGGCCCTTTCAGGCCCGCCCGCGCGCCACGCTTTCGCCGGCAAGGAAACGGCGCATATCGGGCGCGATCTTTTCCGGGCTGGCAAGCGAGGTCAAATGCCCGCCCGACCCGACATTCAATACGCTGGCATGCGGCATCAGGCAGGTAAGCATGTGATGGTGGGCAAAGGGCACGACCGCATCGTCAACCACGCCGACCAGCAGCGTCGGCACCCGCACGAAGGGCAGCATGGGGGCGACGGACCAGCCCGTCAGCGCCAGCAGCTGATTGCCCACGCCCGCCGGGGTGGGCGAGCGGAAACGCTTCATCAACCCCGCGCCCGCGCCGCTTTCTTCGAGCAGCGCGATGAAATTCGATGTGAGGCGGCGCGGATCGACATATTCTTCCGGGTCGAACAGGCGTTTCACCACGTCCGGGTTCGCCGGCGCCACCGGCAGGCCGCAGGTGGTGGAGATCAGCATCAGCCGCTCCACCCGGCGCGAAGCCTGCACCGCGATCTGCTGCGCCAGCGCGCCGCCCCATGAAAAGCCGAGGCAGTCGAAGCTGCGCCCCGGATGAAGCTGCGCCATCATTTCGCTGATCGCGCCTGAGAGGCGATACATCAGCCAGTTGCCCGCAGGATCGGGTGACCCGCCGCAGCCGGGCATGTCGGGGATAACGATGGCGCGGCCATTGGATTCGCCATGTTCGTCCGTCGCCAGCGCGCGGGCCAGCGGTTCCATCAGCTCGGCGTTGAATCCGATGCCGTTCAAAAGCAGCAGTGGCGGCAGGGCGGAAGCCTTGTTGCCATTATTGCCGGCCTGCGCCACGCGCAGGGTCAGTGCGCCGACCTTGATCTTGCGATAGGTGAACTTCATTGCCCCGGCGCGCTAGCACGCAGGGGCGGGGCTGCCCAGCGTTCTTAGGGACAATAGGGACTTACCGACGAGGATAAGCGACAAACTGGGCGCGCCATGCGCGTGATCCCTGCTGACAGGGGCGAAAGGCGCTGCTAACGGCGCTGACATGAGCACCGACCTTTCCACCATCCGTAATTTCTCGATCATCGCGCACATCGACCATGGCAAGTCGACACTGGCCGACCGGCTGATCCAGTTCACCGGCGGGCTGACCGACCGCGAGATGAGCGAGCAGGTGCTCGACAACATGGACATCGAGCGCGAGCGCGGCATCACGATCAAGGCGCAGACCGTGCGCCTGAATTACACGGCGAAGGACGGCAAGACCTATCAGCTCAACCTGATGGACACGCCCGGCCACGTCGACTTCGCCTATGAAGTCAGCCGCTCCCTTGCCGCCTGCGAAGGCGCGCTGCTGGTGGTCGACGCGGCGCAGGGCGTGGAAGCACAGACGCTTGCGAACGTCTATCAGTCGATCGAGCATGATCACGAGATCGTGCCCGTCATCAACAAGATCGACCTGCCCGCCGCCGAACCCGACAAGGTCAAGGCCGAGATCGAGGACATCATCGGCATCGAGGCGCATGACGCCGTGCTGGCGAGCGCGAAATCAGGTATCGGCATCGAGGAGACGCTGGAAGCCATCGTCACCCGCATTCCGCCGCCGGGCGGCGACCGCACCAAGCCGCTGAAGGCGCTGCTGGTCGACAGCTGGTACGATCCGTATCTGGGCGTCGTCATTCTTGTGCGCGTCATCGATGGCGTCATGAAAAAAGGCGACAACATCAAGTTCATGCAGGGCGGCACGACCCATCTGGTCGACCGTGTCGGCTGCATGCGGCCCAAGATCGAGCAGCTCCCTGAACTCGGCCCCGGCGAGATCGGTTTCATCACCGCGCAGATCAAGGAAGTCGAGCAGGCCAAGGTCGGCGACACCATCACCACGGTAAAAGGCGGCGCTGTCGAGGCATTGCCCGGCTATAAGGAAGTGCAGCCGGTGGTGTTCTGCGGTCTCTTCCCGGTCGATGCCGCCGATTTCGAGAAACTGCGCGATTCGATCGGCAAGCTGCGCCTGAACGACGCCAGCTTCAGCTATGAGATGGAGACGAGCGCGGCGCTGGGCTTCGGTTTCCGCTGCGGGTTCCTTGGCCTCTTGCATCTTGAGATCATTCAGGAGCGGCTGAGCCGCGAATATGACCTCGACCTCATCACCACGGCGCCGTCGGTGGTCTATCGCCTGCAGCTTTCCGCCTCGCGCACGGATGAGGCGCGCGAGCTTTATCTGCACAACCCGGCCGATTACCCCGACGTCAACCGCATCGAATCGATCGAGGAGCCGTGGATCAAGGCGGTGATCTACACGCCCGACGAATATCTCGGCGCGATCTTGAAGCTGTGTCAGGACCGGCGCGGCATCCAGGTCGACCTCACCTATGTCGGCGGGCGTGCGCAGGTGACATATGAACTGCCGCTCAATGAAGTGGTGTTCGATTTCTACGACCGTTTGAAGTCGATCAGCCGGGGCTATGCCAGCTTCGACTATGAACAGATCGGCCTGCGCGAGGGCGATCTCGTCAAGATGAACGTCCTCGTCAATAACGAGCCGGTCGATGCGCTGTCGCTGATCGTCCACCGCTCCGTCGCCGAAGCACGCGGGCGCGGCATGTGCGAGCGGCTGAAGGACCTGATCCCGCGTCACCTCTTCAAGATCCCGATCCAGGCGGCC
Source organism: Croceicoccus mobilis (assembly GCF_001661965.1). Taxonomy (GTDB): domain Bacteria; phylum Pseudomonadota; class Alphaproteobacteria; order Sphingomonadales; family Sphingomonadaceae; genus Croceicoccus; species Croceicoccus mobilis. The sequence goes on along the minus strand of NZ_LYWZ01000022.1, from coordinate 64,313 downwards.
ATCGGCGGCAAGGTCATCGCGCGCGAGACCATCGCCGCGCTTCGCAAGGACGTGACCGCCAAGTGCTATGGCGGCGATATCTCGCGTAAGAAGAAGCTGCTCGACAAGCAGAAGAAGGGCAAGGCGCGGATGCGCGAATACGGCAATGTATCGATCCCGCAGGAGGCGTTCATCGCCGCGCTGCGGATGGGTGAGGAGTGACGGCCCGCGCCTAGCGCGAAAGCGCTGGAAGCGAGCGCCGGTTACTCCGGCCGGCGGCCGCAAGGGCCAAAGGCCCAAAGCGAGCCGTTCGACGTCAGGGCCGCGGCTTTGCCGAAGCCCCAGCGCCCAACATCAAGCCGCCGCCGACGATCAAACCGCAGCCCGCGCCCGCGTCACCAGCGCCGTGATTTCGTCAAGCAGCGCCAGCCGCTTCTTCTTCGCCGCCTCGGTCCGCTCGTCGCTGGCGGCTTCGGTCTCGGCCTCGATCCGGTGCACTTCGCGGTTCACCTCGTGATATTCCTCGGCCAGCCGCGCGAAATGGGCGTCTTCCTGCTTTAGCCGCGTGACCAGTTCGCGGTCGCGGGCGAAGATTTTCGTCAGTTCATTGGGTGTATGCTGCGACATGGATGGCGCCTCCCGTTCAGGTTGATGCGATCAGGATAGCGCCGCGCGCCGCGCGCACCTTGATCTGGCGCAAACCGAGCCGAGATGACGTCACCCTGCCCGCAACCATCGCGCGTCAGCCTCACACAAGTGAGGGTCGATGCCATGCGAATCGGGTCCTAGCCTCTGCCCGGAGAGGGTTGCGATAAAGGCGGGGTGGGAACGTGGCGGAGAGTGATTTCGATTTTTTGGTCGTCGGCTCGGGCGCGGCCGGCATGCTGGGGGCCATCACGGCCAGCCTCAACGGGCTGCGCCCGCTGATCATCGAAAAGGCCGATTGCTGGGGCGGCACCACCGCGACATCGGGCGGGGTGCTTTGGGTTCCGTGCAACGACCTGATGCAGCAGCAGGGCGCGGGGGATACGCCCGAAGCGGCGGCGGAATATGTCCGCACGCTGATCGGGCCAGATGCGGATAAGCGCGAGATCGCCAAGGCAGAGGCATTTCTCGAACATTCCGTGCAGATGGCGCGGATGCTGGCGGATGAGGGGTTTCGCTGGTTCCGGATCACCGATCATCCCGATTACTACCCCGGCGTGCCGGGCAGCGGGGCGGGGCGGACCATCGAATCCGCGCCGTTCGACGGACGAGCCTTGGGCGAACGCTTTGAAACGATGCGGCTGGCCGATCTCGACATACCGGCGATCCACAGCGGGCAATTCGGTTCGCTGACCCGCGCATATACCACGCCGCGCCTGCTGCTGGAGGCGGCGGGGACGGCGGCGGGTTATCGCCTGCGCCGCTGGATGGGGAAGCGACCTCTGGGCAATGGGCGCGCGCTGGCTGCGGCATTGATGCGCATCGTCGATGCGCGGCAGATCCCGGTGCGGCTCTCGACACGGCTGGTCGACCTGACCCTTGAACATGGCAAAGTGACCGGCGCCGTGATCGAGAGCGATGGCGGGCGTGAAGAGCTTCATGCGCCAGCCGGCGTCCTCCTTGCCGCTGGCGGGTTCGCGCGCAATGCCGGGCTGCGCAAGCAATTGCAGGGGCGCGAGCGGACATGGACCAATGCGATCGCGGAAGACGAAGGCGATGCCTATCAGCTCGCAACCGCGGCAGGGGCGGCCAGCGAGCTGACCGACGATTGCTGGTGGATGCCCTCGATCCAGGTGAGCGAGCAGCAGAACGGTCTTGCCCTTGGCCTGCGCGCGCTTCCGGGCAGCATCATCGTCGATGCAAAGGGGCAGCGTTATATGAACGAGGCCCGCTCCTACATGACCACGGGCAAGACCATGCACGAGCATGGCGCCAGCGATGAGCGCCACTGGCTGATCATGGATGGCAGATTCCTCAAACGCTATATTTTCGCCGAGCTTTCGGACAAGGCGATCCGCCGCGAGATGATGGCCAATGGCTTCCTGAAACAGGCGGCGACAATTGCCGATCTCGCGCGTGAATGCGGGCTCGATCCCGCGGTGCTCGAAGCGACGGTAAGCCGTTTCAACAGCTTCGCGCGCAGCGGCAAGGATGCTGATTTCGGGCGCGGCGACACCGATTACGACCGCTATTGGGCCGATCCGGCGCATGGCCCGAACCCCAGCCTGGGTGAGATTGTCCATGCGCCGTTCTGGGCCGCGGTGATCAGGCCGGGCGATCTTGGCACTAATGGCGGGATCAAGACCGATCGTAACGCGCGCGTGCTGGACGCACAGGACCAGCCGATCGAGGGGCTTTACGCCGCCGGCAACGGGAGCGGATCGCCCTTTGGCCACACCTATCCCGGCGCGGGCGCAACGATCGCGGCGGCCGCGACCTTTGGCTATCTTGCCGGGCTGACGGCGGCAAGTCGGCAGAACAATCGTCCGGCCTCAACGGGCCAGATGGAAATGACAGGCGTTTGACCCACATCAATTACCCGCCATGGCAACTGCCCTAGATTATCAACCGGTCGCTTCTGATGGAGAGCTTTCAGATGCCCTGCAATGAAGGAAAAGGGGACCGGGCGCTGCGCATCGTCGTGGGGCTTATCCTGATCGCGCTGGTGTTCGTGGGTCCGAAGACTGCCTGGGGTTGGCTTGGTCTCGTCCCGCTCGTCACCGGTGTCGTGGGCTTCTGTCCCGCCTACAGGCTGATCGGGATCGACACCTGCAAGCGGAGCTGACGGCAGCGGTCATGCGGTACGGCGGATGAGGGTCTGCCGGGCGGAGGATGTCGCAAGGGTCCCGCTGCCATGTCGGTCAGAAGCCGTCGGCGGTGCGGCGCGTGGGTGAGCGGGGGCTCCGGACGCGCCGCGCCGCCGGTTTCGGTTTCGGGCGCTAGGCGCCGAAGACACTGGCCAGCATCGCCAGATCGTCGAGCAGGCTTTCCTCGCTGAAGGCAAGCGATGCGAACAGCGTGACCTGCAGCAAGGCGATGGCCAGCGCATACCAGACCAGATTGTCCCGCCAGCTGGGCGGGGCCTGCCAGATGCGCTCGACCTCGGGCCGATGCCACCAGTCATGCAGCAATTGCGCGGGCGACGGGCGCCCGGTCCGGTCGCCAAGGATCGAGGCGAGATCGGCGTCCAGAACCTCTTCGCCGAACGCATCGCAGCGGCGCAGTTTCAGCGGGCTCATGTCCATGTGTCGATCCCCCTTGTCGATACGCTTACGGCCTGCCGGGCACCCCCATGCCCTCCTGCTCGGCCTCCATAAGATCGGAAACGGCGTCATATTCGATATCCGCCGTGCCCTGCAGACTGGCATCAACGGCTGAAAAAATCCAGCCCTCCGACCGCTCCAGCCCCACGGCGCTGAGCTGGCCGGTGTAATAGGCGCCCGTGTCGATGCCGATGCGATGTTCGCCGATATGCGGGCGCCCTTCGCTGACGGTATGGCCATGGACGACGATCAGATCGCCGAACCCGTCATCGCAGCCCAGAAACGGTTCGCGAATCCACAACAGGTCATCTTCTTCCTGCCGGTCGATCGGTATTCCGGGGCGAATGCCTGCGTGGACGAAGAAATAATTCATGCAGCGCAGCGACACCGGCAATCCATCCAGCCAGTCGAGGATTTCGCTCCCCACCTTTTCCCGCGCGATGGCCGCGACGTCAAAGGGTTCGGGCTCGTCGATCTCGTCATCGCTCATGCCAAAGCTGTGCAATGTCTCGCGCCCGCCATAGCGCAGCCACGGGCCCAGCACGCGCAGGTCGCGGCGCAGCGCATCGGCCATCATCGCCTCGTGATTGCCCTTCAGCACGATGAAGCGGTCGGACGATGCGCACAGCTTCATGCAGGATCGCAGCATCTGCGCCGAATGCGGACCCCGGTCGATGAGATCGCCCAGCAGCACGATGCCGGTAACCGCGGGATCGCGCAGGCGGTTGTCGATCGCGATGTCGGATATAAGCTTGCGGAACAGGTCCAGCCGCCCGTGCACATCGCCAATGGCATAGACCCGCTCGAACTGCGGGCTGCCAGGGCGCATGCCGGAAAACAGGGGCCTTCGGGTGGACATGGGATGTATCCTTGCACGGTATCGCGCGGGTGGGAACCGCCTGAAAGGGGCTAGTGACCGGACCATTCGTCGATGCCGATCATCGCTGCATGGTGCATATGCCTGTGCCTGACGTGCCAACTTCACTTGGCGTTCACATCGCCCCCCGCTATAGGCTCAGCCCATGACTGCCCAGACCAGCCGCTTTTCCGCGTCGTCCATGCGCCTTTTGCCGCGCACCGCTTTCATTGTCCTTTCGGCCGCGCTCGTCGCGGGCTGCGCCGGCGGCAAGAGTGACGGACCCGACACCGCCTATGTCGCGCGCGATGTGGAAACGCTCTATTTCGCGGCGAAAGACCGGCTCGACCGCGGGCAGGTGAAGCAGGCCGCCGCCCTCTTCGACGAGGTGGAGCGCCAGCACCCCTATTCCGAATGGGCCCGCCGCGCGCAGCTGATGAGCGCGTTTTCCTATTATGTCGCGCGTAACTACACGCAGGCGATCCAGTCGGCGCAGCGTTTCCTGTCGATCCATCCGGGTAATAAGGACGCGCCCTATGCCAGCTATCTGATCGCGCTTTCCTATTACGAGCAGATCAGCGACGTTACCCGCGACCAGGCCACCACGCTGCAGGCGAAGACCGCGCTGACCGAGGTGATCCGCCGCTATCCCGGCAGCGAATATGCCGCCGATGCGCAGCTGAAGCTCGACCTTGTGAACGACCATCTCGCGGGCAAGGAAATGACCGTGGGCCGTTTCTACCAGTCGAGCGGCAAGTGGCTCGCTTCCACCCTGCGTTTCCGCGAAGTGGTGGACGATTACCAGACAACCAGCCACGCGCCCGAGGCGCTGTATCGCCTGACCGAAAGCTATCTGGCGCTGGGCCTGCCTGAAGAGGCGCAGAAATCCGCCGCCGTGCTGGGTGCGAACTATCCGGGCAACGAATGGTATGACCGCGCCTATGAGCTGATGGAAAAGAAGGCGCCCGGCTTCATGGGATGATGCGGGCGGGATTGACCGTGCTGGCGGCTTTGTCGCTGGTTGGATGCGGCAATCCCCAATCCGGCCGATCCGAACGTCAGTCCGCAGTATCCGAATCGGTTTCAGCGGGCAGCGGCGTCGCGCAGCGCAAGGCCGCTCAAGCTCCGGTTGATATCGCGCTTTCCGCTTCCGAGGCAGATGTAATTGCAGCCGCAATGGCAGCAACCGAGAGCCCGGCCAAACCTTCGAACGCGCCGGTCTGCATCAATCGCATCGTGACGAGCGAGAAGGCGGTGCGATCCCACGAGGATCTTTCGGATTTCGCCAATCGGGGCGGGCTTTGGCCTGCCGTGGACACTTCGGCATCTGGCAAGCAGGCGACCCTGTCTCCAGAGGATCAACGAATTCTCCAAGCAGCCAGCGATCAGGTTCTTGAACGCAATCGGGCAGATCCGCCGCGGCGGTCGATTATTCCGGAGGCTCTGGCACCGGATTTCGCGCAACTGCTCGATCCAGATGAAATGACGCTTTCTGAATGCGATGTGGCGATCGGTTTCAGCATTCCGGAAATCGTCGGCGATCTCGCCTTTGTCGATTCCCATTCTTGCGGGCAGATGACAAGCGTATACCGGCGCACCGATGGCGAATGGCGGCTGTATTCCCGTCTGCCGCGATCGATCTGCTAAACCGCTGGCCTAACCCAGCAGCGCGCGGCCACCCATCCATAGCCCCATTGCCATCATCGCCAGATTCTCGGTGAGCGAAACAAAGCCCAAAGGCACGTTGGATCCGCCACCGACACAGGCGCATTTCAGTTCGCGCTTGTCGATATAGACTGCCTTGAACACGCTGACCGCGCCAATGGTGCCGATGAACAAAGCGACCGGCGCGGCAATCCAAGTCAGCACGCCTGCAATCATCAGCACGCCCGCTGCTCCTTCGGCGAAGGGATAGATCTTGCCATAGGGCACCCATTTGCGGGCGAGCAGGTCGTAATTCAGGAACATGGTCGAGAAACTCTCGACATCCTGCAGTTTCTGCAGCGCCAGCAGGCACATGGTGAAGGCGACGAACCATTCGACCACGCGAAAGGTAATCACCGTCCCGAATGCGACGAAAGCGGCCGCCAGCGCCATCGCCAGACCCATGCCGAAGATCATGAGGACGGGCGTGTAGCTCGTCTCCCCCTTTTCGGCGACATGCTTGCCAAAGAACTTCCTGAGCTCGGTATATCCGCCCACCCGGTCGCCGCCGATAAAGGTCTGCGGCGTGGTCTTCACATCGTGTTTTTCCTTGAACGCGTCGGTTTCCTCACGCGTGGTCAGCCAGTGGTCCTCGACCTCATAGCCATTGCTCTCAAGGATGTGCTTCGATTTTAGGCCAAAGGGGCAGACATGCTTTTCCATGACCATGCGGTAGAGCACGGCCTTCTTCGCATCCGGCGGCGATACGCGGGTGGCGGAGGAGGTGGGAGCATGCATGAGTTTGGGCTTTCGGGTTCGCGATTGCAGGGCTGTATATGGATGCAACGCGGAAATGGGGGCTGTTTGTTCCCGGGAAGGGGTTCGGGAATGCCGTTCCCGATTCCCAGCCTGGCCGGCGTGACGGGGGCGATTAAGATAGTGCCGCTTCAGCCGTCATGTCGATCCGCGCGTTCCAGCCGCCAGAACGATGATGTAAATACGCCTCCGCGCATGGGTACATCGACATCGGCTACCCCGGTCTGACGAAACCCAAGCTTGCGGATGACGGCTTCGGACGCAGGGTTGCGCGTCATGGCACGGGCCAGAATCACGTCATGCAAGCTATTGGCAAAGACATGTCGAACGATGGCGTGTGCTGCCTCTGTCGCATAGCCGTGCCCCCAATGCGCATGGCCGATCATATAGGCCAGCTCGACATGCCCCTCATGCGGGCGGAAACCGGCCATCCCGATTACATCGCTGCCTTTTATCTGAATGACGAGGTTGAGCTGGTCGCGATCGGTATTGTCGCGGATCGCGGCGATGAATTCCTGCGCGCCATCGTCCGGATAGGGATGCGGGATCGATGCCGTCGTGCTGGCGACCCGCTCGTCACTGGCGATATGGTGCAGGGCGGGTGCATCAGCCATTTCCGGTCGGCGCAGGATGAGGCGCTCGGTTTGGATCGGCAGGGACGCTGGCATAGAGGCGGGCATGGGGCAGGCTTATGGCCGCGCCTGCAAAACTGCAATCGGTGGCGGGCTCACGCCGCCTGCGCGCCGTCTACGTGTTCTGCCCCCACCACATAGCCCAAGGCGGCGATGAACTGATCGGTCGCCGCGTCCCAGCTATAACTTGCGCCATATTCGGCGCAGTCGGTGCGGTCCGCCAGCAATGCGCGGGCGATGGCGGCGTCGAGATCGTCGTCGACCGCGCCGATGGGGCGGGCAAGCTCGCCCGATCCGCCGCGTCCGTCGGGGCCGACGATGTCGATCGGGCCCTGCACCGGATAGCCCGCGACCGGAACGCCGCAGGCCAATGCCTCCACCATGACAAGGCCGAAAGTGTCCGACCGGCTGGGAAACACGAAGCAATCCGCTGCCCGATAGGCACTGGCAAGGGCTGAACCGGTTAGCTTTCCGGTGAATACGGCCCGCTGATAGCGCTGCTTCAACGTGGGCAATGCCGGGCCATCGCCCACGACCACGCGGGTGCCGGGATGGCCACAGCCCAGGAAATCGTTGAGCCCCTTTTCTGGGGCGACACGTCCGACATAGATCAAGACGGGGCCGGGCAGGGCGGCCAATTCGGCATCGGGCGTAACCTGCGCATTGAACAGCTCGGCATCGATCCCGCGCGACCATGGCGCCAGCGGACCGATGCCGCGCCCCGCCAGTTCCTCGCGCAGCGATGGCGTGGCGGCCAGCACGGTGCGCGACGGCGCGTGGAAACGCCGCATGACCGGCCAGAAACGCTCCGCCGACAGCCCTGTGCGCACGGCGGCGTAATCGGGGAAACGCGTGTGGAACGCGGTGGTGAACGGCATGGCGTTTTTCAGGCACCAGCGCCGCGCCGCCCAGCCGATCGGCCCTTCGGTCGCGATATGGACGATATCGGGCGCGAAGGCGGCGATGCGGCGTGCCGCCACCGCGCCCGGTTTCAGCGCCAGACGGATTTCCGAATAGAACGGCATCGGCATGCTGAGGAACTGGTCGGGCGTCAGCATCTCAACCACATGTCCGCGCCCGCGCAGGCGCGTGACCGTTTCCTGCAGCGTGCGGACCACGCCATTGACCTGCGGCACCCATGCGTCGCTGGCGATCAGGATACGCATCAGGCGGGCTCTTTCTCGCGCTCCGGCTTGAGCGCTGGCGCAGGCGTCAGCTTCGCGCGGGCTTCGCGTTCGCGCATGTCGGCTGCGTGGTCGATGATGCGCATTTCGCCGTCGGCTTCCTCGACCAGAGCGGTGCAGCTTTCGACCCAGTCGCCGTCATTGTAATAGGTGATGTCGCCGATCTGGCGGATTTCGGCGCAGTGGATATGGCCGCAGACCACGCCATCCACGCCAATCTCGCGCGCGGCATGGGCGACGGCCTCTTCATAGTCGCAGACGAACTGGACGACGTTTTTCACCCGGTGTTTCAGGTAAGCGGACAGCGACCAGTACGGGAGCTTCAGCATCCGCCGGGCGGCGTTGAAACCGACATTGGCTTTCAGCAAAAGCTCGTAAGCCTTATCACCCAGAAACGCGAGCCAGCGGGCATAAAGCACGACGCCGTCGAAGGCATCGCCGTGAGTGACCAGCAGGCGGCGGCCATCGGCGGTGACATGAATGGCCTCGTCCGCGATCTCCACGCCGCCGAAGTGCATGCCGGCATAGGCGCGCAGCATCTCGTCATGATTGCCCGCGACAAGGATCACGCGGGTGCCCCGGTGCGCCATCTTCAATATGCGGCGCACGACTTCATTATGTTCGTCGGGCCAATACCAGCCCTTTTTCAGCCGCCAGCCATCGACGATGTCGCCAACGAGATAGAGCGTCTCGCACTCGATCCCCGACAGGAAGTCGATGAGCAGGCCCGCATTGCAGCCCTTCGTTCCCAGATGCACGTCGGAGATATAGACGGTGCGATATTTGCGTTTGGGGCGAAAGCCGCGCGGTTCGGGATGGCTCAGCCAGTCGGGCAGCGATCCCGGCATGGGCATGGCGGTGGTCAGGCCGTTCTCGATCAGCTTCCGTGCAAAGGCATTGTGTTTCATCGTCCGGACCCCCTTTGGATCTGCGCCAAACCCTTGGCGAGTGACATGAACTTCGTGCTGATGCCGCCATGTCAGGCCGGTGTTGCGGTTTGGTGGCGATGTGACGGGGGTGTGACGGCGCGCTGGGCAAAGCTGTGGAAAAGCTGGGGGCGACTTGTGCGTTGCCGCACGCACCGGTGGCTATCGCCTGAGATGACAGGCAATACTGGGCCTTGAAATGCTGACCAGCTTGCAGATCCGCAATATCGTGCTGATTGAAGCGCTTGACCTTGCCTTCCCGGCAGGACTCGGCGTGCTTACGGGCGAGACGGGGGCGGGCAAGTCGATCCTGCTCGATGCGCTGGGTCTCGTGCTGGGGAACCGCGCCGAAACATCGCTGGTGCGCGCCGGCGAAGCGCAGGCGAGCGTGACCGCGACTTTCGAATTCACCCCCATGCCCGCCTTGATCACCGAGGTGCTGGACGATGCCGGCGTCGAGATGGAACCGGGCGAGCCGCTGGTATTGCGCCGTCAGGTAAAGGCAGATGGCGGGTCGAAAGCATTCATCAACGGCCAGCCTGTTGGCGTTGCCGTGCTGCGCGCCTTGGCCCCGGCGCTGGTCGAATTGCACGGTCAGCATGACGATCGCGGTCTTGTGAACCCGCGCGGGCATCGCCTGCTTCTCACCCGCTATGCCGGGATGGACGAGGGCGAGGTGGCTTCGGCATGGAACGCTTGGCGCAAGGCCGAGGACGCGCTGGAAGCCGCCATCGCCGCCATCGCCAATGCGGAAGCCGAGCAGGAACTGCTGGCAGCGCATGTCGAGGAGCTGGAAAAGCTGGGGCCCATGCCGGGCGAGGAGGAGCAACTGGCTCTGGCTCGCGCCGACATGCAAAAGGGCGAGCGGCTGGCCGATGATCTGAAAGACCTCGGCCATGTCTTTACCGGCTCTGACGGCCCGCTGGCGCAATTGCGTAGCGCCGCGCGCAAGCTGGACCGGATTGCCGAGGATCATCCCGCGCTGGGTGAGGCGCTGGAGGCGCTGGACCGCGCGCTGATCGAAGGGGGTGAGGCGGAAGAGGCGCTGAACCGCGCAAGCGAGGCGCTGAGCTTCGACCCGCAGGTTCTGGACGATACCGAAGAACGCCTGTTCGATCTGCGCGCCGCCGCGCGGAAACACGACACCACGGTCGATGCCCTGCCGGCGAAGCTCGAAGAGATGAAGGCCGCGCTCACCGATATCGAGCATGGCACCGAGCGCGTGGCCGAATTGAAGCGCAAGGCGTTCGACGCGGGCGCGCATTACCACGCGATCGCCGAAACGCTGTCGACCGCGCGGGTGGAAGCGGCGCGGCGGCTGGACAAGGCGGTCGCGGCAGAGCTGGCGCCGCTGAAGCTCGATGCCGCGAAATTCCGCACCGCGATCCAGCGCCTGCCCGAAGATCGCTGGGGCGCGCATGGCATCGACGCGGTCGAATTCATGATCGCGACCAATCCGGGCGCGCCTTTTGCGCCGCTGAACAAGATCGCATCGGGCGGGGAACTCTCCCGCTTCATCCTCGCGCTGAAAGTCGCGCTGGCAGAGGAGGGCGGTGCGGCCGTCATCATCTTTGACGAGATCGACCGCGGGGTGGGCGGCGCGGTGGCCGATGCCATCGGCGACAGGCTTTCGCGGCTGGCGAGCGGCACGGCCAATGGATCCGGCGCGGCGGGACAACTTCTTGCCGTCACCCACAGCCCGCAGGTCGCCGCACGTGGCGGCAGCCATTACATGATCGCGAAATCGAGCCAGGGCATCGTCACTCGCACCTCCGTCCGCCAGCTGGACAAGGGCGAGCGGGTCGAGGAAATCGCCCGCATGCTTTCAGGCGCGGAAATCACGCCCGAAGCGCGCGCGCAGGCCGAACGCCTGCTCGAAAAGGTCTGAGGGGGCAGGCGATGAAGGAACTGACCGAAGAGGAGCGCGAATTGCGCACCGACCGGGTGGAGCGCGGCGGCTTCCTGCTGTTCCTTGCGGCCATCACCGTGCTGCTGGCCGTGATCGCATGGCCATTCCTGTCACCATTGTTCTGGGCGATGCTGGCTGCGATCATGTTCCAGCCGCTGTTCCGGCGCATCCATTCGAACATGCCCGGAAAGCGCAATCGCGCCGCATTTTTGACCCTGTTGATCATCACATTCGCGGTCGTCATCCCGCTGCTGATCATTGGCATCATGATCGTGCGGCAGGCGACCGAACTTTACATCCTGCTGCAGGAGCAGCAGCTTAACGCGGTCGATTATTTCCAGTGGGCCTATGACGCATTGCCCGCGCGGGTGCAGGGCTGGGTCGACAATGCGGGCTATAATGATTTCGAGGCGATCCAGGAACGGATCGAATTGCTGATCGAAGCCAGCGTCGGGCTGATAGCGCGGCAGGCGCTGGCGATCGGCGGCGGGGTCGCGGGCTTTGTCCTGTCGTTCGGCGTAGGCCTGTACGTCACTTTTTTCCTGCTGCGCGATGGGGAGATGCTGGGCCCGCAATTGCGCGATGCGCTGCCCTTTCCGCCTGCGGTCTCCGTGCGGCTGGCTGACAGCTTCGTCGCGGTCGTGCGTGCCACCATTAAGGGATCGCTGGTCGTCGGGCTGGTGCAGGGCGCGCTGGGCGCGATCACCTTCTGGATCGCGGGCGTGCCCGCTGCGCTGCTGTTCGGCCTGTTGATGGCGATCCTGTCGCTGCTTCCGGCGGTGGGCACCGCGCTGGCGTGGATTCCCGTGGCGATCTGGCTGCTGTCGACGGGGCAGATCTGGCAGGGCGTGGTGGTTGTCGTTTCGGGTGTCTTCGTCATCGGGATGGCCGACAATGTGTTGCGCCCGATCCTGGTGGGCCGGGACACCGGCATGCCCGACTGGATCATCCTGATCACCACGCTGGGCGGCATCGCGATCCTTGGCATGACGGGGATCGTGGTGGGGCCGGTGGTTGCGGGGCTGTTCCTGTCAAGCTGGACGATCCTGCGCGAACAGCGCGACGCCCAAACCCAAACCCGGCCCCAATCAGTGCCTGCCGACGGTGAGGGCGCCTAGGCCCCCGCGAAAGAGCGTGAGATAGGTGCATGGCTTGGCCCTCTCCGGCTCACCCTTCGGCACGACGGTTCGTGTCGTCAGCTTGTCCGGCGGCTATCGCTAAAATCATGCAAATCGCCGCAATATGCATGATCTGCGAGCGGAAATTCACGGCCTGAAATTATACAAAATATGTATTTATCGCCGTTTGCGTCTGGTCGCGGCGAATCGGATTCTGCCTGCGAATCCGGTCGACACGCACAGGCTTTTGCCCCATGCCAGAAACCGTTCTGACGCAGAAAGTCACGCATCGACAAGCTATTAACGGAATTGTTGCCGGGCGCGGCTTGTGGTGCGGGGGCCGCGCCCGGCGCAGTAGGGGTTGGCTACTGCTGATGGCACTATGCATAAGTCGCTGTCGAATGGCTAATTAATACGTAGTTATTCGCAAAAATATGTAAGAGGTGGTCCATTATGGAACCGGGTCGTCTGAGCCTCATTCCCTCTGCATGAACCATCCCGATTTTCCCGGCTGGCTGCATGCTCTGGCCATGGTCTCGCTTTCCCTCGCCTTTGTTTCCAGCGCCATCATCATGTTCGACATTCGCCGTCATCCGCAAAAGATGGCGGTGATGAACTGGGTCTGGCCGCTTACGGGTCTGTTCGGGTCGGTGCTGTGGCTATGGCTGTATTGGCGCCACGGTCGGGCCGATGGATCCGGGGTCGGGGGCAATGCCGGCCGGCAGCCGGTCTGGGCAAGGTCGCCAAGGGCGCGAGCCATTGCGGCGCAGGCTGCACCCTGGGCGACATTATTGCCGAATGGGCGGCCTTTGCCTTTCCGGCCATCGCGGTGTGGCTGGGCTATCGCAGCATCTTTGCCGAGGAGATATTTGCCGTCTGGGTGCTGGATTTCATCCTCGCCTTTGGGATCGGCATCGTGTTCCAGTATTTCGCCATCGCGCCCATGCGCGACCTTTCCTTTGGCGAGGGGATCCGCGAAGCGATCAAGGCCGACACATTCTCCATCAGCTCGTGGCAGGTGGGCATGTACGGGATGATGGCGATCATCCAGTTCGGCTGGTTCCGCGCCGCGTTTGGCGCCGTTGCCCCGGTCGACACGCCCGAATTCTGGTGGGCCATGCAGGTCGCCATGCTGGCAGGGTTCGCCACCGCCTTTCCGGTCAACTGGTGGCTGATCCGCAAGGGCGTGAAGGAGGCGATGTAGCCTGCCCGATCATCGGGCGCGTTCAGTCGGCGGCGGGTCTTGCCACCGGCAGGCTGAGATAGATCAGCGAAATCGCTGCCATCGCGCCATATTGCCACGACCCGTGATCGGGTCCCGTGCCCAGCGGCATCTGCCATAGCTGGTACCCGGCGATCGCGATCACCTGAAACAGGCCCCACCAGTTGGCAATGGCGCAGCCCAATCCGATCTTCGCCCATTTCTTGCCTGCCTCGAATGCCTCGTCATCGGCCGCGCGCAGGAAAAACAGGACGAAGCCACCATAGATGCACGCGGCAGCGGCCGCACCCTCCAGCGCGAAGACGAGGGCCATGGCGATCACGATCGCCCAAGCGGGCGCCACTGGCAGCAGCGTGACCGGATAGGCGGCCTGATCCGCATGGCTGGTGGTATAGGTGAAGAAGTCGAAGGCCGCGCCGACATTGGCGATATTATGGGCAAGATAAAGCAGCGCCATGGCGCCGATGATAAAGCTCATCAGCGCCTTCAGTATCCGGTCGATCATGCTAACAGTCCCCCCGTTTACATCTGATCGTGCGCCCCTATGGCGGGTGCATACCATGCCAGAGGCAAAAGGACGAACCGAGTGGCGCTTGACGGGATCACCGAGGCCGAGGCCGCGAACGAGCTGATGCGGCTGGCGCGCCAGATCAGGCGGCACAACAAGCTTTACCACGCCGAGGACGCGCCCGAGATTTCGGACGCCGAATATGACGCGCTTGTCCGCCGCAATGCCGAGCTGGAAGAAGCCTTCCCGCATCTGGTGCGCCCGGATTCCCCGTCGCAGGAGGTGGGGCACGAGGTCGCGGCCTCGCCCCTGTCGAAGGTTCGCCACGAGGTGCGGATGATGAGCCTCGACAATGCGTTTTCGGACGAGGAAGTCGAGGATTTCGTCGCTCGCGTGCGCCGTTTCCTGCGGCTGGATGCTGATGAGCCGGTCGTGTTCACTGCAGAGGACAAGATCGACGGGCTCTCCTGCTCGCTGCGCTATGAGGACGGCAGGCTGGTCCGCGCCGCCACGCGCGGCGATGGGCAGGTGGGGGAGGATGTGACCCCCAATGTCGCGCATATCGCCGACATTCCGCAGCAGCTCACGGGCGACAATATCCCGGACGTGTTCGAGATCCGCGGCGAGGTCTTCATGGCCAAGGCCGATTTCCTCGCGCTCAACACCGCGCAGGAGGAGGCGGGGGGCAAGATCTTCGCCAATCCGCGCAATGCCGCGGCGGGCTCACTACGGCAAAAGGACGCGAGCGTCACCGCCAAGCGACCCCTTCGTTTCTTCGCGCATGGCTGGGGCGCGGCGAGCGAGGTGCCCGGCACCACCCAGATGGGCGTGATGCAGCAGATCGCGGACTGGGGCGTGCCCATTTCTTCCGCCTTGATCCGGTGCAAGAGCGTGGAGGCCATGCTCGACCATTACCGCCTGATCGGGCGCGACCGGGCCGGGATGCGCTATGACATCGACGGCGTGGTCTACAAGGTCGACCGGCTCGATTGGCAGCAGCGGCTGGGCTTCGTGGCAAAGGCGCCGCGCTGGGCGATGGCGCACAAGTTCCCGGCGGAAAAGGCCGAGACGGTGGTGGAGCAGATCGATATCCAGGTCGGGCGCACCGGCAAGCTGACGCCGGTGGGCCGCCTTGCCCCCGTGCTGGTCGGCGGGGTCACCGTCACCAATGTCACGCTCCATAACCGCGACGAGATCGAGCGGCTGGGCGTGCGCCCCGGCGACCGCGTGGTGATCCAGCGCGCGGGCGACGTGATCCCGCAAGTGGTCGAGAACCTGACCCGCGAAGACAAGCGCGACCCATTCCCGTTCCCGGACCATTGCCCCGAATGCGGCAGCGAGGCCGTGGCCGAGGAAGGCGAAGTCGATGTGCGCTGCACCGGCGGCCTGATCTGCCCGGCCCAGCGAACCGAGCGATTGAAGCATTTCGTCAGCCGCGCCGCATTGGATATCGAAGGGCTGGGCGAGAAGACCATCGACGAATTCTTCGGGAAAGGCTGGCTCGAAAGCCCCGCCGACATCTTCCGGCTGAAGGACCGGCGCGAGGATATACTTGCGCTGGAGGGGTGGCAGGACAAGTCTGTGGACAATCTGTTGGCTTCTGTGGAAGCCAAGCGCCAGCCGGACGCGGCGCGGCTGCTCTTCGGTCTGGGCATCCGGCACATCGGCGCGGTCACGGCCCGCGACATCATGAAGGGGCTGGGCGATATTCACCGCCTGCCCGATGTCGCTGCCAGGCTTCACGCCTATCGCACCGAAAATCCGCAAGGGGCCAGCGAAGCGATCAGCCCGTTCAAGGCCCGCATGGCCGAAACCGCCAAGGAAATGCTGGGCGGCGCGGACGGCATCGGCTGGGCCGTGGGCGAGGCGCTGGCCGATTTCTTTCACGAGGAACACAATCGCGAGGTCTGGGCCGACCTGATCGGGGCGCAGCCGGGCGAGGGCGTGGTGAACCCGCCGCCCTATGTCGTCGAAACACAGGAGAGCCGCGTATCGGGCAAGACGGTGGTCTTCACCGGCAAGCTTGAGACGATGAGCCGCGACGAGGCAAAGGCGCAGGCCGAACGACTGGGCGCGAAGGCGGCAGGGTCCGTCAGCGCCAAGACCGACCTGCTGGTCGCTGGCCCCGGCGCGGGGTCGAAGATGAAAAAGGCCGAGGAGCTGGGCATCGAGATTATCGACGAGGCGGGCTGGGCCGCGATCGTCGCCGAAGCTGGCTGAGCGCCGCCTGAGACAAATTGCCCGCCTGAGACAAACTGCCCGCTTGAGCCGTCGCCGCGGCAGGGATAGAGCACAGGCCATGGAGGGTTTCCGCCACAGCAGGCTTCATGCCGTGTGGATCGCGCTGGCGCTTGCCTTTGCGGTGCGTGCGCTGGTGCCTGCCGGGTGGATGCCTGCCGAGCTTGGCGGCGGGTCGGTGCTGATGCCGTGCCCGACCGATGCGCCCATGGCGCGCCTGTTCGGTGATGTGACCGCGCCCCAAAGCGCGCATGCCATGCATGGCGGTGAGATGGCCGAGGCGGCCAGCGGCGATCCGCATGACGCGCCGCCCTGCGCCTTTACCGCGCTGGCGGTCGATACGCCGCAGCCTCCCTTCGCCGATCTGCCGCAGCCCCCTTTGCCCGAAGCGCAGCGCGCCATTCCCGTGCGCGCGGCAATCATCCTTGCCCGCCTGTCGCGCGAACGGCCGCCGGGCCGCGCACCCCCTGTCATCGCCTGATCCGCTGCTGGCCCATGGCCGGCAACAGACACGCGAAAAGACAGGACTATATTCATAATGAAACGCATGATCCTGCGCGGCACCGCCGCGCTTTGCGCCATGGCGGCCGCGATGCCCGCCATGGCTGATGACACTATCAAGGCCCCCAACGATGCAGCCGATAGCGCCGCCATGGCGGCCATCGCCGCTGGTGAACCCATCGTCGTCGAACCGACGCTGATGCACCCGACGGCGGGTCTGATGAACGACCACATGCACGAAGGCGGCGAATTCATGATTGGCCTGCGCTGGCAGCGCGACCGTTTCGACGGCGCGAACCAGTCGGGCACCGGCAAGATTAGCGACGAGGCGATTTACGACGCGGGCTATGCGGTGAAGGCGCGGTCCATGACGATGGACATGGTGATGCTCGACCTGATGTATGCGCCGACGCAGGATATCACGCTGATGGTGATGCCGATGTGGATGCGCCACGCCATGACCATGGAGGGCATCGACCCGATGTCGGGCATGGACGAGATGGACATGAACTCGATGGCGATGGAGGACATGTCCACCGGCCACTCCATGCTCGGCTATGGCGAGACGATGAGCCATGCGACCGAGGGCTTTGCCGATACGCTGGTCTCGGCCTCCTATCGCCTTGTGCGCAGGCCCGGTTTGGATGCGCATGCGACATTTGGCGTGTGGGTGCCGACCGGATCCGTTTCGAAACGCGGGCACAGCGGCAATTACGTCCATTATTCGATGCAGCCCGGCAGCGGGACATGGGATATCGAGCCTGCGCTCACCGTCTCCTTCCACGATGGCGCGTTCGGCTATGGTGCGCAGGGCAGCTATAAATGGCGGGCCGAGGACCGGAACGCGCGCGGCTATCAGCTGGGCGACCTGGCGAAACTGTCGGGCTGGGCCAGCTATGCATTAAGCCCGCGCGTGGGCGCGGTCGCCCGTCTGGGGTGGGAACACAAGGGCGCGATCGAGGGGCAATATGAAAGCGATTTCAGCGTCGCTTCGCCCGCCGACAATCCTGATAATTACGGCGGTGACACGGTGCGGCTGGGGCTTGGCTTCAACGCGCTGCTGCCCTTTGGCGGCAGCCCTTCGCCGCAGATCGGCGTGGAGTTCAACGTGCCCCTCTATCAGGACCTCAATGGTATCCAGTTGCCGCAGGACTGGCGCCTGTCGGTCGCGCTGACCCGCACCTTCTGATCTATCGGGTGCCGCCGCCCTCTGGCTGCGGCACCCATTTCATGACCGAGCTTTCGAATGGCGTCCATGCGCCGGTGGGCAGGCCCGCCTGCCGCAATGTTGCGCCGGTCCATTCGTTGCAGGTGAGATACGCGGTATAGGTGCCGCGCGCGTCGTAGAAGACATCGTTCGTGCCATAGCCGGGATAGCGCTGCCGCTCTGGCGATCGGGGCGGCAGGTCGCGCAGCAATGCGCGGACCAGCGCCCGGTACTGATCGTGAGAGATCCGCAAGGGCCGGTAATTGGCACCCGGCTGCGGGTTCACCCAATGCTCCACATGCATCAGCCCATCGCCGCCCAGCGCCACGACCCGCAGCACCAGCCAGGGCGACAGGTCAGCCCATGTCGGCGTGTCGATGAAGACTTCCTTCTGCCCCCAGCTGATGCCGAGATGGGTATAGGGGCGCGACGGATCGGCAAGCTCGCTGGCGGGGAAGATGCGGCTCCAGTCCATGTCGGGCGACTGGATCGGCACCACGACCATGGTGTGAACGCCATTGGTGCCGATCATGATTTCGACGCCGTCAGCGGCCTGCCGGAAATCGCGGTTCGACGGGATGGACGATCCCACCCATCCCGCGAAGAAATAGGCGCCCAGCAATAGCGCCGCCCAGCCGATGACGGCGCGGGCGATCCGCCCCGTGCGCTTCAGGGCGCGGATCAGCGCGCGGCGCGTCGGCGCAGCCACAGGATCGACCAGTCGCCATTGACCACGCGCTTTGCCAACCGGAACCCGGCGCGGAAACAGGCGCGGCGAACCGCCTCCTCCTGCGTGGTCAGCAGCCCTGCCAGCAAGAGATTGCCGCCCGGCGCGCAGATCTTTGCAAAATCGGGGGCCAGCTCGATCAGCGGCCCCGCAAGGATGTTGGCGATGACAAGGTCATAGGGCGCACGCCCCTGTATCAGCGCATTGTCGCAGCCCGCCGCGATGGTCATCACCAGCTCACCCGCGCCGCCGCCCATGGTGAAACCGTTGGCGGCGGCATTGTCCTCCACCACCTGCGTGCACACCGCGTCGATATCGGATGCCAGCGCCAAGGCGCGCGGCCACAGGTCGAGCGCGGCAAAGGCCAGCAGGCCGGTTCCCGTGCCGATATCGGCGATGTTGCGGGCGGTGACGCCTTCGCCTTTCATATGCGTCAGCATGGCAAGGCAGCCCGCTGTCGTCGCATGCTGGCCGGTGCCAAAGGCCTGGCTGGCGGGGATCAGGAAATCGCGCACGCCGGGTTCGTCGATGGCGGGGTGGTCGCCGGTATGAACGTGGAAGCGCCCGGCGCGGATCGGTTGAACCTGCGTCTGGCTCATCACCAGCCAGTCGGTTTCGGGCAGTTTTTCGGCGGTCAATTCGGGCGCGCCATCGGCGAACAGCGCGGCAACTGCGGCCTTGTCCTTCTTGGTGGGCTTCCTCGGCAGCCATGCCTCCAGCTGCCAGTCGAGCGGCCGCTGCTCCTCGATCTCGCTCCCGGCGAGCACGATCTCGGGGTCCCAGTCCCACACCTCTTCATGCGCAAGGAGGGCGGCCTGAACCACGTCGCGTGGGGCAAAAGCGGTGATCTTCCAGCTCATTGCGAAGCTTCCTTGGCAAGCAGCCGGTCCAGCCCGGCTTCGGCGCGCTGCGCATAGGCCTTGCAGCCATCAGCATCGACCAGCGGCTTGTCGCCCTCGATCCGCTGATACATCGATGTCGCCTGCGGATGCGGGCTCATCACGATGTCGCAGGGAAGCGCGGCCACTTTGGCAAAGGCGGCGCGTGCGGCGGCCACGACTTGCGGGTGGTCGGTGAAGCGATAGCCGCCAAGCCCGAATGTCGTGAGCGAATCGACATAGGCCATGCGCTGGCACGTCCCGCTAGCGCAGCTTTCCCATGTGTAGCTGGCGGAGCCGGGCGCATGGGCAGGGGTGGCGTGAATGGTGACGGCGATAGGGCCGACCTGCATCACTTCTCCATCATGCACGATGCGCGTTACCGCCACCGGCGCCATGCCGCGCAACTCGCTCGCCTGCGGGTCGGCGGGGTCGGCCTTGCCGCTTTTCAGCAGCTCCGCGGTATGGGGCAGGGCTGCGACCGGCGCGCCCGTGATCTGCGCCAGTTCGGCCAGACCGCCCGAATGATCGAAATGTTCATGGGAGAGGAGGAGAAGCTTCACATCCTTCGGATCGAAACCCAGCGCGGCGATATTGCCTGCGATGATCTGCGCGCCCGGCGTGTCGGCGGCGTCGATCACGACATGCCCCTCCGGCGATGCAATCAGCAGCGCCGTGATGCCGCAGGTGCCGATATCATAGACATTGGCATAGACATGCACCGGCGGGGCGGGATCGTCCCAGCCGCGACCGTCGCAATCGCCCAGCACGCCGGTTGGCGCATGCTCATGCACATCGTCCTGCGCCTTCGCGGGGGTGGCCGCGGCCAATGCAGCGATCAGGGCAAGCGCCTTAACGAACATAGCTGGCTCCATTGGCGTCGAGCACTGCGCCGGTCATGCTGGGCGGGGCGTCGCTGGCGCAGAACGCGGCCATGGCGGCGATTTCCGTGGGCAAGGCCACGCGGCCCAGCGGGATGTCGTTGAGAAGCGCCGGCCCGCCCCGGCTGGCGAGATAATCCTCGGCATTGCCGCCGCTGGAATCGGTAAAGCCCGGGCAGATCGCAAAGGCCAATATGCCCTTCTTCGCATAGGCGCGCGCGATGGTCTTGGTCATGGCGACTTCGCCCGCCTTGGCCGCGGCATAGTGCCAGTGATCGGGCGAATCGCCGCGATAGGCGGAGCGGCTGGCGATATTGACCAGCCGTCCCGGCAAGCCGCCTTCCAGCCACCCCTTGACCGCAAGGCGCGAAAGCTGCGCCGCGCTGGTCAGGTTGACGCGCAGGCAGCGTTCCCATTCGGCCAGCCAGTATGCGTCGGTGCCGCTGATGGGGCTGGCTTCGAAAACGCCGGCATTATTGACCAATACGTCGATGCGCCCCGATGCGGTATCGGCGGCCAATGCGCAGGCATCGTCCCAAAGCCGCGCGGTCGCGGCTGCGTCGGACAGGTCGGCGGCCAGCGTCATGGGGCCGGCGGCGCGGGTTCCGTGGCGGATCACGGCAAGGCCGCGCGCTTCCAACGCGCTGGCGATGGCCGCGCCGATGCCGCGACTCGATCCGGTGACAAGCGCGGTCGGCATGGGCTGGCCCGCAGCAGGAGAGGTTTCAGGCTTCATGGCGGCTGCGGTAATGATGGCGGGCCGCCGCATCAAGTCATGGCAGCGCGCCCATGCGTCGGACAGATCCCGGATGTGCGGCCCGCCGAGGGCACCCTTGGCAGCAGCCCTTGCCGCAAAGGCGCGATTCGCCGGTCGCAACTGCGGCGAAACGACTGCCCAATGGTTCAGGAACTGCGATAAACCCTTGCCTCTGTGCCCGCGTCCTGTCATTCGCGCCCGCAGCACCTATTGAAAGGCGGCGCCCTTGCATGCCCTGTATGCATATCCAGCGCGCGCCGCAGCCGCAGGGGATTGATTACCATGGGTCATCCAACGGGAGCCGCGAAACGGCCTCTCTCTCCGCATCTCTCGATCTGGAAATGGGGTCCGGCGATGGCCGTCTCCATCCTGCACCGCGTGTCCGGCAATGCGCTGGCGGTTGCGGGCCTTGCCGTTTTGCTCTGGTTCGTCGGCGCGATCGCCGGCGGCGCGGCTTCCTATGAGACGTTTCAGTCCGTCATGGGCAGCCCGATCGGCATCATCGTCCTGATCGGCATCAGCTGGTCGTTCTTCAACCACCTGATGAGCGGCATTCGCCACCTCGTCCTCGACGTTGGCGCAGGCTACGAGGTGGAACGCAATAATCGCTGGTCGGTGATCACCATCCTGCTCGGCATCCTTCTTACCGCCCTGTTCTGGGCGGTGATCATTCTCGTCTGACGGAGGCGGTTCATGGGTAACGGAACTCGCATCGGCCGTGTGCGCGGGCTAGGCTCGGCGCATGAGGGCGCGCATCACTGGCTGCTGCAGCGCTTCACCGCGATCGGCAATCTCATCCTCGTGCTGTGGCTGGTCTTCAGCCTCGCCATGCTGCCCGATTACAGCTTCGCGACCGTGTACGGCTGGCTCTCCAGCCCGTTCTCGGCCACCGCGATGGTGCTGCTGATCATCTCGACCTTCTGGCACGCACGCCTGGGCATGCAGGTGATGATCGAGGATTACCTCGGCGGCGCCAATCGCTTTGCCGCGATCCTGCTTCTCAATCTCGTATTCCTCTCGCTGGGCGTCTTTGGCGTCATCAGCGTGATCCGCATCGCGCTGGGAGGCGCGTAAGATGGCTGAAACAACTGCACCCGCCTACAAGATCATCGACCACACCTACGACACCGTCGTCGTCGGTGCAGGCGGTTCGGGCCTGCGCGCCACCATGGGCAGCGCCGAAGCTGGCCTCAAGACCGCGTGCATCACCAAGGTGTTCCCCACCCGCAGCCACACCGTGGCGGCGCAGGGCGGCATCGCGGCTTCGCTGGGCAACAACACGCCCGACCACTGGACCTGGCACATGTACGACACCGTCAAGGGGTCGGACTGGCTGGGCGACCAGGACGCGATCGAATACATGGTCCGCGAAGCGCCGCAGGCCGTGATCGAGCTGGAGCACGCGGGCGTTCCGTTCTCGCGCAACCCCGAGGGCACGATCTACCAGCGCCCCTTCGGCGGCCACATGCAGAACATGGGCGAAGGCCCGCCGGTGCAGCGCACCTGCGCCGCGGCCGACCGTACCGGCCACGCCATGCTCCACGCGCTGTATCAGCAGTCGCTGAAATATGACGCGGACTTCTACATCGAATATTTCGCCATCGACCTGATCATGGTGAATGGTGAGTGCAAGGGCGTGATCGCCATGTGCATGGACGATGGCTCGATCCATCGCTTCCGCGCGCATGCCGTCGTCCTCGCCACCGGCGGCTATGGCCGTTCGTATTTCACCGCCACTTCGGCCCATACCTGCACCGGCGACGGCGGCGGCATGGTACTGCGCGCTGGCCTGCCCCTGCAGGACATGGAATTCGTGCAGTTCCACCCGACCGGCATTTATGGCGCGGGCGTGCTTATTACCGAAGGCGCGCGCGGCGAGGGCGGCTATCTCACCAACTCCGAGGGCGAGCGGTTCATGGAACGCTATGCCCCCTCGGCGAAGGACCTGGCATCGCGCGACGTCGTTTCGCGTTCGATGGCGCTGGAAATCCGCGAAGGCCGCGGCGTGGGTCCGCACAAGGACCACATCTTCCTGCACCTCGATCACATCGATCCCAATGTGCTGGCAGAGCGTCTTCCCGGCATTACCGAAAGCGGCAAGATCTTCGCGGGCGTCGACCTGACGAAGCAGCCTTTGCCGGTGGTGCCGACCGTCCACTACAACATGGGCGGCATCCCCTGTAACTATCACGGCCAGGTCGTGACCATCGGCGCCGATGGCGATCCCGAAACCGTGGTCCCGGGCCTGTATGCCGTGGGTGAAGCGGCCTGCGTGTCGGTCCATGGCGCGAACCGCCTCGGCTCCAACTCGCTGATCGACCTTGTCGTGTTCGGCCGCGCAACCGGCCACCACCTCAAGGACAACATCAAGCCGGGCACGGCGCACGACAACCTGCCCAAGGACAGCGCGGACTTCGCATTGTCGCGCCTCGACCACTTCCGCTACGCCAAGGGCGGTTCGCCGACCGCGGTCATCCGTGACGAGATGCAGCGCTGCATGTCGGCCCATGCCGCCGTGTTCCGCACCGACGAATCCATGGCCGAGGGCAAGGAAAAGCTGGCTGCGACCTACAAGAAGATGGAAGACATCTCGGTTGCGGACACCTCGCTGATCTGGAACTCGGACCTGATCGAGACGATGGAACTCGACAACCTGATTTCGCAGGCTTCGGTCACCATGCACTCGGCCTTCAACCGCAAGGAAAGCCGCGGCGCCCACGCGCACGAGGATTACCCCGAGCGCAACGATGCCGAATGGATGAAGCACACCGCCAGCTGGTTCGACGGCTGGGGCGGCAAGGGCGGCGGCGTGAAGCTCGACTACCGCCCGGTGCATGAATTCACGCTCACCGACGATGTCGACTACATCAAGCCGAAGAAGCGCGTTTACTAAGCCGCTTTGTTCGCTGCCGAAAAGAGGGCCGGGGGCGCAAGCCTGCCGGCCCTTTTCCTTGTCTTCGAGATTAGCTGCATACAGCGCGGCGCTTTGCTGCTAGGGGATTGTGCATCGCAGCAAAGATCCCCCTGTAGGCTTCTGCGACTGAGAGACCCGATGTGCTCCCGCTTACGACGAGGAGGACATCATGTCCCTGCCCAGCCATTTTTTCGATCATCATGACAGGGCTGCCAGCCCCGCGGCGATGGAT
This sequence comes from Croceicoccus mobilis, assembly GCF_001661965.1. Classification (GTDB taxonomy): domain Bacteria; phylum Pseudomonadota; class Alphaproteobacteria; order Sphingomonadales; family Sphingomonadaceae; genus Croceicoccus; species Croceicoccus mobilis. The sequence goes on along the minus strand of NZ_LYWZ01000022.1, from coordinate 39,936 downwards.
AGACTTGGGGTCCCGCTCGATCACCGCCTTGGCGCGGCGGCTGCGATCAGCTGGACGGCCAGTGCCAGCAGGCGCGTTCTCAGGGACCGTGTCGTCATGGCTCAGGAAGCGAGGCGCGCATGAGCAGCGATGTCATCCGCCCCTTCCTCATCGCCAAGGATGAAACCGGCGCCTACCGCCTTACGGTCCGCGATGTGCATTATAATTCGCAGGACTACCCGGTGGTGACCTCGCATCTCCAGGATGAGAGTTTCACGACCATGGGCGCGGCCAAGGCGTTCGCGAAAGAGAAGTTCAAGGCAAAGACCGGCGAATTCGCGATGAAGTGATCGCCTGCCATCGTGCCGATGGGTAGGGGCTGATCGTCAGACCACAGCCAGCACGACAGCGGCGAGAAGATGGGTCGCCATGTGCGCCATCATCGCGGCTTCCAGCCCGCGGCGCACGAATAGCATGCCGAACAATATGCCGGGAATGGCATTGCCCAGCAGCACTGCCATCACCAGCGCGCCATCGGCCCCGCTTTCCAGAGCGTAAAGCGTGGGCAGGTGCCCGGCTGCGAACAGCGCAGCGGCAAGTCCCACCGCCATGGCGGCGATACCGGGCGGCAGGCTGGCAGGCTTTCGCCACATCAGCCAGCCCAGCCATGCGAACAGCGAGACGAGGCCCCAGCGGGTCATGATCTCCTCGGTAATTCCGCCATACAGGACGCGGGTGAGGAGCGGCGTGTCGAAGCCGGTCGAGCCCGTCAGCGAAGAGCCGGGGCCGAGCTGATAGAGCACCAGCACTGCCGCCCCGATCACGCCGACGACCAGAGCGGGCAGCCACTGCCGCTTTAGCGCGGGCAGCGGGCTTTCGCCGTCGACGACCGCGCGAATGGCGGGGGCCTGCAGCCCGATTTTAGGCGCGGTCAGGCTGCCCACCAACACGGCAAGGCAGGTCAGAATCGCAGGCTGGATCAGCGCCAGCGCGCGCAATGCGATCGGCGAAAGCTCGGTATCGACCAGCAGTTCCATCGGCAGCAGCATCAGCGATGCCACGCCGACCAGCCCCAGCAGCAGGATCAATTGCCAATGTTTCACGCGCATCGTTTCCCCGTATTTCACAGGGCGCGATCTAGCGGCAGGAGCGGGACGTGTACAAGCGCCGATCAGGGCTTTGCCATGGCAGCGATGGCCTCATCCACCGGCACGTCGCCCTCGGTCAGCTCGATAATGGTGCGCGACACCTGCGGCGCGTCAACGATCGCGGCCAGCGCGGCGGCGACATCGTCACGCGGTACGGTGCCATATTCCAGCGCCAGCCCGGCCTTGACCCGGCCCGTGCCCGCATCGTCGCGCAGCGTGCCCGGTCGCAGGACCACCCAGTCGAGATCGCTTGCGGCCAGATGCGCATCGGTGCGCTTTTTCACGCGCATGTAGTTTTCGAAACCGGCTTTCGGTTCGGAATCGCGGCCCGCTTCGGGAAAGGCGGAGACATGGATGAAGCGGCTGATGCCTGCCTGCCGTGCGGCTTCGACCGCTTTTTCAAGGCCATCACCGTCGACTGCATTGGTAAGGTCATAGCCTGCCCCGCCTGCGCCTGCGGAAAATACTACCGCATCGCTGCCCTGCATCGCGCCGGCCAGTTCGGCAGCGCTCATCTCGACAAGGTCGGCCTCGACCGACGACGCGCCATCGGCTTCCAATTGCGCTGCCTGTTCGGGCTTACGGTGCATCGCCATGGCCTTATGCCCGGCGCGGGAGAGTAGCGGCACGAGGCGCGAGCCGACCTTGCCGGCGGCCCCGATGATGAAGATCTGCATGGGTAATTCCGTGAGTGGGGAATGGGGGAGTGCCCCATCTGGCCCCGAAACTCACAAATGTAAGGGGCGCTTACTCCGCTGCCGTCTCTACCCGGCGGACCGAGAGGATCTTCACCGGCTCGGCCAGCATCTGCCCCTTCATCCAGCCTTCGCCCTTTTCAGGGTCGATGGGCGCGTTCCAGATCGCCTCCACCACCTCCATGCCCGAAACGACATGGCCGAATGCGGCATAGCCTGCGCGCCGCGCCGGGTCTTCATTGTCGGGATCGGCGTCGAGGCCGTACATGTCGCCCAACAGGATCGACCAGTCCCCGGTCGCACTTCCCGGCTCCAGCATCGCCATCGAGATCGCGCCCTTCGTGTGTTTCACGCCCGTCTCGTTCGTGGGTTCGTGCGGGATCGGGGGAAGGAGGCGGGCCGGATCGTTCTGCGCGCCGCCCTGGATCAATCCGTTGGGCTGCTCCCCCCATTTCAGATGCATGGCGCGATAGAACACCGTGTCGTCGAACCGCTTTTCGTCGGCATAGCGCAGAAAATTCGCCGCCGTGACCGGCGCGCGCTCGACCTCCAGAGCGAGGGTGATCGTGCCCATGGTGGTGGTGATCGCGACCAGTTCGGTCGCCGGTTCCGCCGCCGGGTTCGCGGCTGTGGGTGCGATCGGCTCGGCCTGCGCCGCGGCGGTCGCAGGCGTCGTCATTTCTTGCGCCTGCGGAGCGGCGGGCGGGGTATCCTGCGCGGCGGCGGGCACCGGGATCGAGGCGAGGAACAGGGCGGGCAGGAGAGCGAGCGCTTTGATCATGGCGGCCTTTATCGCCAGCAGGCCCGGCCAGCACAAGTGGTCAGGTCAAGGTCCATCCGCCGACGAACGACATATGCCTTTCGACCGGCGACATGGTTGCCCGGCCTCCACCGTTTACAAGCGTAATCGAATCCGTTTACACCTGTAATCGTAGTGAAGGGGGCAAGGCCCCCGCCAAGGGAATCACCATGACAGACAACGCCGCCCATCCCAATGAACGCATTTCCGAAGCCGAGCAGGCCGTATTGGAAGCGCTGTGGGACGCAGGCGAGCCGCTTACCGCCGCCAGCGTGGCGCAGCGCGTGGGTGAGAGCAGGGGGTGGAGCCTTGCCACGGTCAAGACGCTGCTGTCGCGGCTAGTGGGGAAAAACGCCATTGCCACCCAGCCTGACGGCCGCCGCTTTCTCTATTCGCCGCTGATCGCGCGTGAGGATTTTCTGGGCCACGAATCGCGCCGGCTGGTCGACCGCCTGTTCGGCGGCCGCGCCGCCAGCCTGTTCGCCCATCTGGCCGAGGCCGAGGCGCTGACCGAAAGCGACCTCAGCGAGATCGAAACACTCTTGAAGGAGCTGCGCAAATGACGGGGACTGCCTTGCTCGACTTCGCGATGGATACGATGATCGGCACCAGCTTGCTGATCGCCGCCGCCCTGCTGCTGCGGCGGCCTGTCGCCCGTTTCTTCGGCCCGCGCGCCGCCTATGCGCTGTGGCTGCTGCCATTGGCCCGGCTGATGATGCCGCCGCTGGTGCTGCCCGCGTGGATCGGGCCCTATATCGATCCGGGCATGGCGCGGGCAGCCGCATCTGCCGAACCGGTCGCCACGGCGCTGCCGGTCGATACCGTGGCTCCGGTCGCTGTCCCTGCTGCCATGGGCGATCCTGCGCCCGCCTTGATCGCGCCCGAAATCCTGACATCCGGCCTCATCGCCATCTGGCTCGGCGTTGCCATCGCCTTCCTTGTCTGGCGCTGGCGGTCCTATCACGCGATGCGCCGCATGTTGCTGGTCGGCGCGCGCCGGGTGGGGCAGTTCGAAGATATCCGCATGGTCGAGACCGCCGCTGTCGAGGCGCCCGTAGCCTTCGGCGTGCTGGACAAGGTCATCGCCATGCCGATCGGATACATGGCCAATGCTGACCGCGAAGGTCGCGATCTGGCCATCGCGCATGAAATTGCGCATCACCGGGGCTACGATCTCCTTGCCAATATCGCAGCGCAGCCGCTGATTGCGCTGCACTGGTTCAATCCGCTGGCCTGGGCCGGATGGCGCGCCATGCGCCGCGATCAGGAAGCGGCCTGCGATGCGCGCGTTATCGATACCCATGCCGATGGCGGCCGCGATGTGCAGGCCCGCGCCCGCTATGGTCAGGTCATCGCCGCTGCGGCGAAAGCCAAGAGCCAGTCGCCCGCCCTTTCGTCACCCCTTGCCATTGCCGCACCCATGGCCGGTTTCCGCGAAATCGCGCCGCGCCTGGGTGAAAAGGCCATTGTTCACCGTCTCAGGAGTCTTGCCATGTCCCCCAGCCGCCTGCGCCGTCGTCTAGGCATTGGCCTCGTTTCCGCCGCCGCGCTGGTCGCGATCCCGCTGACCGCATCGGTCTCCTATGCCGAGGCCGAGCAGAGCACCGTCAGCAGCGTTCCCGTCCCGCCTTCCGCACCCGCCGCCCCGGCTGCGCCCGAAGCCCCGCTTCCGCCCGAGGCACCTGCCGCACCGGAGGCTCCGGAAGTTGCCGACGGCAAGCATTTCGTCTGGATCAGCGAAGAGGATGGCGGCAGCGAAGATGGCAAGATCCGCAAGGAGGTGCGCGTCATCCACAAGGGCGAGATGACCGAGGCCGAGCGCATGCGTTTCGAGGCCGAGATCGAGCGCGCCACTGCCGAGGCGACCCGCGCCGGGGTCGAGGCCGCCAAGGCGGGTGCCGAAGCCGCCAAGGTCCACGCCTATGCCCATGCTCAAACGATGCGCGTCGCGGCCAATGCGCCCGAGGTCGAGGAAAAGATCTCCGCCGATGGCAAGGTCCGCACGATCCGCGTGTTCAAGACCATCGACGGTAATCGCGAACTGGTAAGCGAGAACATCGTCGATGAGGGCGCGATCCACCGCGACGCGATGAAGGCCGCGATCAAGGGCATCATGGCGGCCCGCGCCTCGCTCGCGACCAGCACATCGCTTTCAGCCGAAGAGCGTGCCGAAGTGTTGGCGGAACTGGACAGCGAAATCGCCGAGCTGAAAGCCGAGATGGCCGAGCCCAATTGAGCGCGACCACAGTTCACATTCAATTCATCGCCAAAATAGCACGGTTCGTCGCTCCATCAGGGGAGATGAACCGTGTCCGATTCCGAACTACCACACCGCCCGGCGCGTTCGCCGGGCATGAAATTGCTCTTCGTATTGCTTGTCGCAGGCTCGCTCGTCGTGCCTTTGCTCATGGTCTATGGCCTTGTCTGGGACCGGCAGGACCAGTCGCAAACCGCGCGCGCCACGATCACGCGCGGCTGGGGCGGGCCGCAATTGGTGACCGGCCCGGTGCTGGTCGTCCCTTATGAGCAGGACGTCACCACCACCACGACCGAGAACGGCAAGCAGGTCACGCGCACCGACCGGGTGACGCGCCAGTTCTTCGTCTCGCCCGTGGACCAGAAGGTCACCTCCACCATCGACCCCGAAGTGAAGACGAAGTCGATCTATGCCTCGGTCCTGTATGATGCGACGATCAAGGGATCGGCCCGTTTCGCCATGCCCGACAATCTCGCCCGTATCGGGATCGCGCCCGATGACCTTAAGCTTGACCGGATGGAATTGCGCTTTGGCGTTTCCGATCCGCGCGGGCTGCAAAGCGGGGGCAATGTCACCGTGGGCGGCCAGCCGCTGGCCACCATGCCCGGAGGCGGGCCGGAAGCGACCCGTGGTGCGGGCTTCCACGGCTTTCCCGAATGGGACGGCACCGGCATGCTGGATGTCGCCTGGGGCTATGAACTGCGCGGCAGCGAAACGCTGAGCCTTGTCCCGCGCGGCGGCAATACCGAATGGTCGGTCACCTCGCCCTGGCCGCACCCCAGCTTTTCGGGAAGCTTCCTGCCCGGCGACCCCGCAATTTCCGACGATGGCTTCAGCGCCAGCTACGCCATTCCGGATCTCGCGCTTGGCCAGTCGCTGGCAAGCCATGAGGACCTGTCGCCGCCCAATATCGATGGCACGCGGGAATATGGCATTGCCTCCAGCCCCGACGGATCGCAGGCCATGGCGGCGAGCATCGGGCTGATCGAACCGGTAGACCTGTATTCGCGCATCGATCGTTCGGTGAAATATGGCTTCCTCATCATCGGTTTCACCTTCCTTACATTCCTGATGTTCGACATCGTGGCGGGCGTGCCGGTTGCGGCGGCCGAATATCTGCTGACCGGCGCGGGTCTGGTGCTGTTCTTCGTGCTGCTGCTCGCCTTTTCGGAAGTGACGGGCTTTGCCATCGCCTATCTCGTCGCCAGCGCGGCGATCGTGGGGCTGATCACCGCCTATGGCGCGGCGGTGCTGCGAAGCTGGAAGCGGGCGCGCATCGTCGGCGCGCTGCTGGCTGCGCTCTATGCCGCGCTCTACGTCCTGCTCAGCCTAGAGGCATGGTCGCTGATCATCGGCTCGCTGCTGCTCTTCGCGGCGCTGGCGGGCGTGATGTATGGCACGCGCAAGGTCGACTGGTCGGCGATGGGCCGTCCGGTGATTGACTGACCGAGGGCAGGGAGGGGGCCTTAGTCCTCTCCCTGCACCACAGGCTGCGATACGAAACGCTTTTCTTCCGGAGGCGGGGCCGAAGCTGGAGCTGGCACAGGATCGGGGGCGGGGGCTTCGACTTCCGTCCCCGCGGTTTTCTCCGGGGGCGGGGCGGCTCTTGCCGCGTCTTCGTCGTCGAAATCGATCATCACTTCGGCTGGACGGGCGGGCCATGGGCATTCGCGCTGCAGGCCGAGACCTTTCAGGAAACCACGCCGTATCAGCGCCGCTGCAACCATGGCGCGAAGCTCTCGCCGGTGTGCATTGGCACCTGAAATTTCGCGCACGATGCCGCGAAAGGGGATCAGCCCGCCGACGAAATTCCCGGCGATTCGCCCCACCGAATTCGCGCCCTTTTGCAGGTCGGTGCTTTCATTGAGCGTATCGACATCCGGGCCGACCAGCGCGTCGATATCGGCGATGGCCTGTTCGATGTCGCCGCAGGTGACAAGCCCGCCCGAAGAATAGGGATGGTTCGCGATATCGACCAGCAGCGGCGGAATATCCTTTTGATCGATGTTGAGATCGCGCAGCGGCTGCAGGGGAATATCCTCTGCCCTGACATTGCCGTCGACCTCCTGCGCATGGGCTGGTGCCGCAAGGGCGAACGCCGCCAAAGCGACTGCGCCCAAGGTGTGGCGCAGCGTCATCCCAGCAGCGTCTCGAAGGTGTTGCACTGGTCTTCGTCGCCGGTGGTCAGGCCCTTCCTGAGCCATTCCATGCGCTGGGCGCTGGTGCCGTGGGTGAAATTGTCTTCCGAAACCCGGCCCTGCGTCAGCGCATCGTCGCCGATGGAGCTTGCCGCCTGCATGCCTTCCTCGAAGTCTCCCGGCTCCATCGCGCTTTTGTTCTTGCTTGCCCATACGCCGGCATAGCAGTCGGCCTGAAGCTCCATGGCAACCTGTATGCGATTGGCTGCGCCGGGATTACGCTGCTGCGCCTGCCGGACCATGTCGTTGGTGCCCGTCAGCTTCTGGATGTGGTGCCCGTATTCATGGGCCATCACGTAATAGCGCGCGAAATCGCCGCCTGCGCCCAATTGGCGCGAAAGCTGGTCGTAAAAGCTGGTGTCGATATAGATGCCTTGATCGGCCGGGCAGTAGAACGGGCCCATCGCGCTTTGCGCCGTGCCGCAGCCCGAACGGCCCGTACGGTCGTAAAAGTTGAGCGTCGGCTGCTGGAAGGGGATATTGGCTTCCTGGAACAGCGGCTGCCATGTCGCATCCAGCGAAGACAGCGCCGCGCAGCTTTCCTGGCTATATTCGTTGACCGAGCAGCTTTCCTCCACCGTGGTGCCGCCCGATTGCGGCGCGCTTGTCGTGCCGCCCGACATACCGCCCACCGTGCCCAGCATGGTGCCCGGATCGATGCCGAAAACGAGGACGCCGATCAGCACCACCACGATGCCGCCGCAACCCAGCTTTCCGCCCGGCATTCCGCCGCCGCCGCCCGATCCACGCTGATCACGCACACGGATGTTGCGGGAAATATCGTTGAGCCGCATCGTTGTCCCCTACATATAATATGAGCCAAGATTCGACTTGGCACAGATCCAACCTAATTGGAGACATAAATGTTCCTGACCGGCAAGACCGCACTCATCACCGGGTCCACCTCGGGCATCGGCCTCGCCTATGCCAAGGCGCTGGCGGAAGAGGGTGCGAATATCGTCATCACCGGTTTCGGTGACGCGGACGAGATCGAGAAGGAACGCAAGGAGCTCGAAAAGACGAGCGGGGCCGAGGCGATCTATGTCGGTGAGGACCTTTCGACGACCGAGGGCTGCGAAAAGACGATGGAGGCCGCTTTCGACAAGTTCGGCACGGTCGATATCCTCATCGCCAATGCGGGCATGCAATATGTCGCTCCCGTCGGCGAATTCCCGGTCGAGAAATGGGACAAGATCATCGCCCTGAACCTGTCGAGCGCTTTCCACTGTTCGCGCCTTGCCATTCCGAAGATGAAGGAAGCGGGCTGGGGCCGCATCATTTTTACGGCGAGCGCGCATTCGCTGACCGCTTCGCCGTTCAAGTCGGCCTATGTCTCGGCCAAGCACGGGCTTGCCGGCCTTGCCAAGACGATCGCGCTGGAAACCGCGACCGACAACATCACCTGCAATTGCATCAGCCCCGGCTATGTCTGGACCCCGATGGTCGAAAACCAGATCCCCGACACGATGAAGGCCCGGAACATGAGCCGCGAGGACGTGATCAACGAGGTCATGCTGGAGCGCGAGCCGACCAAGAAGTTCACCCAGCCCGAAGATCTTGGCGCACTGGCCCTGTTCCTGTGCCGCGATGTCGCCCAGAACATCACCGGCTCCAACATCAGCGCCGACGGCGGTTGGACCGCCCAATAGGCGCTGCGCCGGACAAACCGGCGCAAAAAGGCAAAAAATCGGCGGAAACCCCTCTAGCGGGAACGGGGCGGTCTGGTTACATGGGCCGCCACGATTCCCCCCGTTTACCCTTTTTGCATGAAGGCAGGCTGCCCCGTGGCGAACCGCATCACTTCCGACATCCCGATGGGACTTACTTTCGACGACGTGCTGCTGCGTCCGGCGGAATCCAATATCGTCCCTTCGATGGCGGATACGAAGACGCGCATCACCCGCGATATCGCGCTGAACATCCCGATCCTGTCTTCCGCGATGGACACGGTGACCGAGGCCGACATGGCCATCGTCATGGCGCAGATGGGCGGCATGGGCGTGCTTCACCGCAATCTGACAGTGGAAGAGCAGTGCGCCGCCGTGCGGCAGGTGAAGCGGTTCGAGAGCGGTATGGTGGTGAACCCCATCACCATCGCCCCCGACGCGACGCTGGGCGAAGCGCGGCATATCATGCAGGTGAACCGCATTTCAGGCATTCCCGTGGTCGAAGCATCGGGCAAGCTGGTCGGCATCCTCACCCACCGCGACGTGCGCTTTGCCGATAATGACGCGCAGCCGGTCAAGGAACTGATGACGGCGGATAACCTTGCCACCGTGCGCGCCGATATCGGTCAGGAAGAGGCGAGGAAGCTCCTCCACCAGCGCCGGATCGAGAAGCTGCTGGTGGTGGATGCCGATTACCACTGCACCGGGCTTATCACGGTGAAGGACATCGAAAAGGCCGTCACTTTTCCCGACAGCACCAAGGACGCCGCTGGCCGCCTGCGCGTGGCCGCCGCCTCGACCGTGGGCGAAAAGGGCTTTGCCCGGACCGAGGCGCTGGTCGATGCCGAGGTGGACGTGGTGGTGATCGACACCGCCCATGGCCACAACAAGGACGTTGCCGCCGCGGTCACGCGGGCAAAGCGCCTTTCCAACACTGTCCAGATCATCGCGGGCAATGTCGCCACGGCAGAGGCGACCAAGGCGCTGATCGATGCGGGCGCAGACGGGATCAAGGTCGGCATCGGACCGGGGTCGATCTGCACCACGCGCATCGTCGCGGGCGTGGGCGTGCCTCAGCTGACCGCCGTGATGGAAAGCGCGCAGGAAGCGATGAAGCACAATGTGCCCGTCATCGCCGATGGCGGTATCCGTTCATCGGGCGATGCGGCCAAGGCGGTCGCGGCAGGTGCTTCGACGATCATGGTTGGATCGATGCTGGCAGGCACGGAAGAAGCACCGGGCGAAACCTTCCTTTATCAGGGCCGCGCCTATAAGGCCTATCGCGGCATGGGGTCCGTCGGCGCAATGGCGCGTGGGTCAGCCGACCGCTATTTCCAGCAGGACATCAAGGACCAGATGAAGCTCGTCCCCGAAGGGATCGAGGGCCAGGTCCCTTACAAGGGTCCGGCGAAGGACGTCGTTCACCAGCTGGTCGGCGGAATAAAAGCGGCCATGGGTTACACTGGGTGCGGTGACATCCCATCTATGCAGACCAGGGCCGAATTCGTGCGCATCACCAATGCCGGGCTTTCCGAAAGCCATGTGCATGACGTGACCATCACGCGCGAAGCGCCGAATTATCAAGGACGATAGATGCCAAAAGGGTCCGATCCGTTCGCGCTGGCGAGCAGCGCATGGTGGCTTTGGGCCGAAAGCTGGTTCGTTATCTGGTCGCGCACCATGCTCATCGCCACCGGCGATGCGAATGGCCAGCGCGAGGCGAGCCGCATGGTCATGGAAAAGCTGGAGGCCAATGCCGAGCTGGGCATGAAGCTGATGACCGGCCAGCTGGGCTATGGCGACAAGGCGGTGAAGAACAGCCTTGTCCATTACGGCCGCAAGGTTTCGGCCAATCGCCGCCGCCTGTCGGGCCAGAACAAGAGCAAGTGATACAGTGACCCCCGCAGCCCGCATTCAGGCCGCGATCGAATTGCTGGACGGCGTGATCGAGGCGGCGAAAAAGGGCGGGGCCCCCGCCGATCGCATCGTCGCCGATGGGCTGCGCGCGCGCCGCTATGCCGGATCGAAGGACCGCCGCGCCATTCGCGAACTGGTCTATGGCGCAATCCGCGCCTGCGGGCCGGTGCCCGAAACCGGGCGTGCCGCAATGTTGCGGCTGGCCGAGGGCGATCCCGAAATCGCGCCCTTGTTCGATGGTTCTGGCTATGGTCCCGCTGCCATCACGGCGGGAGAGCCGGTGGCCGAGGGCGGCATCGCGCCCGAATGGCTGGCGGCGAAACTGGCGGAATCGGATATCGCCGGGGAAGAGGCCGAGGCGCTGCTCGGCCGCGCCCCGCTCGACATACGCGTCAACACGCTGAAAGCATCGCGCGACACCATCGACCTGCCCGAAGCCGGCGTGCCTTTGCAAACGCCCCACGGCCTGCGCTTGCCTGCCGGGACCCCGGTCGAAAGCTGGAATGCCTTTCGCGAAGGGCTGATCGAGGTGCAGGACGCGGGCAGCCAGATCGCCTGCATGGCGACCGAGGCGCGGCCCGGTGAGCTGGTGGTCGACCTGTGCGCGGGCGCGGGGGGCAAGACGCTGTCGCTGGCCGCCGCGATGGAGAACGCCGGCACGCTGATCGCGTCGGACACCAACCGCCAGCGCCTGTCGAACCTTGCCCCCCGGGCCGAGCGGGCAGGGGTGACCAATGTGACCCAGCTCCTGCTCAACCCGGGGGAGGAAGATGCTGCATTTGCGCCCTGGAAAGGAAAGGCGGACGCGGTTCTGATCGACGCGCCGTGCAGCGGCACCGGCACATGGCGCCGCAATCCCGAGTCGCGCTGGCGAATCACGCCGCAAGAAATCGCCCGATTGGCCGAATTGCAGCGCCGTCTCGCGTTTCTGGGCGCGGGCCTGCTGCGGCCCGGCGGGCGGTTGATCTATGTCGTATGCTCTCTGCTCGACGAGGAAGGGGCGGCGAATTTCGGCCAATTCCTTGGGGAAACGCCCGATATGGTTGCCAGCCCGTTTACCGCGCCCGCTGGCCGGTCAAGGGGAACCGGGACCCGGCTTACGCCGTTCCATGATGAAACGGACGGATTTTTCTTCGCACGCGCGGTGAAGGTCTGGTAGCCTTGGTCCATCATGGCTGACGCACCTGCACGATCCAGCCTGTTTGATGGCCTGAACAACCGCGAAGGCCCCGCTCGTCGTCATGCGGGCGGTGCCGGACCTTCGCCGACGGAGATGTTGATGCGCTATTCGCCGCTTGCCCTTGCCCTTTCGCTTGCTGTCGCGGTTACCGCCAGCACCAGCTATGGGCAGGCTCCGCAGACCGACGATGCGCGCGTGACCGAGCTTCTTGCCACGGGACGCGCCGCTCTGGCGGCAGGCGATGTCGAAGGCGCGACCGACAGGTTCGAAGCCGCGCTGGCGCTCGATCCCGGCTATGCCGGCAGCTATCTCGAACTGGCCGACGCGGCGCGGGCCCGCGGCATGCAGGGCAAGGCGATCCATTATTATCGCGAAGCGCAGAAGCGTGATCCCGGCAATCTGGTCGCGATTTCTGGCGAAGGCGCTGCGATGGCCGAAAAGGGCGCGACGGCCAAGGCCAAGCAGAACCTTGCCCGCCTGCAAAGCCTGTGCGGTTCGAATTGCGCCGAAGCGGGCGAGCTGGCCGCCGTGATCGCACGCGGTCCGTTGCCGCAGGTGAAATCGGCCGATGCCGGCAATCACGACCAGATGGGCAAGCCAGCCACCGAACAGAACTGATCGCGCCAGTGGTCGATCAGATCCGTCGCCAATCAGATCAGTCGGCAATCAGATCCGTCGCCAATCAGATCAGCGGGCGGAATTCGGCCAGAACCTGTTCGTAAACCGGGCGCTTGAACGGAATGATCAATTCCGGCAGCTGATCGGGCTCGATCCAGCGGAAAGCGTTGAATTCGGCCGGATCATGCGCGGCAAGGTCGATGTCCGCGTCTTCGCCCGAAAAGCGCAGCAGCAGCCAGCTCTGGCGCTGGCCGATATATTTTCCGCCCCACAGCTTGCCGTGCAGTTCCTGCGGCAATTCGTAAAACAGCTCTTCCTGCGTGGTGGCGATGATTTCCACCTTTTCGCGGGTGATGCCCGTTTCCTCGTGAAGCTCGCGGAATGCGGCCTCGTGCAAATCCTCGCCCTTGTCGATCCCGCCCTGCGGCATTTGCCACCAGTCGCCTTCCTTGGTGTCGATCCGCTTGCCGACAAAGACATGGCCCGCCGTATTCACGATCATCAGCCCGGCGCAGGGGCGGAAGTCGGATGGATTGCGATTCGGTTGGCTGGGGGAACTCATGCGGAATATCATCCTTGATTGGCACGGCACGCGAATGCCTCTTGCCCCCGTTTTCGGGATCGCGGTCCCCGGATGCAAGCGGCTGACTCCAATTAGCCACGAAGGCGCAGCTATGCAGGACACAAAGTTTTTCTCGATTGCAACTGCAAGGGGGCGCTCCTAGGTCGGGCGCATAGGAAGGCCGTTGACTTGTTGCGTTCTACAGCTACGCGCGCAACGGTGGGTCCCGGATGGGACCGGATGGCCACACAGGCAAGAGTTTACGCGAATGGCAAACAGCACCACCCCAACTGCGGCAGAGGCCGTAACCGTCCGCTTCGCAGGCGATTCGGGCGACGGCATGCAGCTGACGGGCGGACAGTTCACCCTGTCGACCGCGCTCGCCGGAAACGATCTGGCGACTTTCCCCGATTTCCCGGCGGAAATCCGCGCGCCGCAGGGCACCTTGTTCGGCGTTTCGGCTTTCCAGATCAATTTCGGATCGACCGCAATCGAAACGGCGGGCGATGCGCCCGACGTGCTGGTGGCGATGAACCCCGCCGCGCTGAAGGTGAATGTCGCCGCGCTGAAGCCGGGCGGCCTCATCATTGCCGACAGCGGCGAGTTTTCGAAGCGCAACCTTGAGAAGGCCAAGTACGACAGCAATCCGCTGGAAGACGGAAGCCTTGCCAAATGGGACCTGCTGGCCTTCGACATCAGCGCCCAGACGCTGGAAGCGGTGAAGCCCTTCGGCCTTGGCAACAAGGAGGCGCTGCGCTGCAAGAACATGTGGACGCTGGGTCTGGCGCTGTGGATGTTCGACCGCCCGCGCGAACCGCTGCATGACTGGCTGCGCGCCAAGTTCAAGAACAAGCCCGAGATCGCCGACGCGAATATCGCGGCGCTCGATGCTGGCCACGCCTATGGCGAAACCGCCGAGCTTTCGGGCCCGATCAAGCAGGTCCATGTCGATCCCGTCGCCAGCGAACCGGGCCTGTATCGCACCATCACCGGCGCGGAAAGCGTGTCGCTGGGCCTCGTCGCCGGTGCGCAGCTTGCCGATCTGCCGATGTTCTTCGGCGGCTATCCGATCACGCCCGCTTCGGCGATCCTGCATCACCTGGCGCGGCTGCGTGAATTCAACGTCACGACCTTCCAGGCCGAGGACGAGATCGCCGCAGTCTGCGCCGCCATTGGCGCCAGCTATGCGGGCCAGCTGGGTGTAACCAGCTCTTCGGGCCCCGGCATTGCCTTGAAGACCGAAGCCATCGGCCTCGGCATCATGACCGAGCTGCCGCTCGTCATCGTCAATTCGCAGCGTGGCGGCCCCTCGACCGGCCTGCCGACCAAGACCGAGCAGTCGGATCTGTATCAGGCGGTCTACGGCCGTAACGGCGATGCGCCCATGCCGGTCGTCGCCGCGCGCAGCCCCGCCGACGCGTTCGAATGCGCGATCGAGGCCTGCCGCATCGCGGTACAGTACATGACCCCGGTGATGCTGCTGACCGACGGTTACATCGCCAATGCGGCGGAGCCGTGGAAGGTGCCCGATCCGGCTGCCTATGCACCGTTCCCGGTCAAGTTCACGACAGAGAAGAACGCGCATGACGTTGAGGGCAATGACATCCTCCTCGCCTATAAGCGCGATGAAAAGGGCGCCCGCCCGTGGATCAAGCCCGGCACCCCCGGCCTGATGCACCGCATCGGCGGGATCGAGAAGGACGCGCTAACGGGCAATATCTCTTACGACCCTGCGAACCATCAGCACATGACCGATGCGCGCAAGGACAAGGTCGAGGGCGTTGAAGTCCCCGATCAGGACGTGTGCCTCGGTAATGAAAGCGGCAAGCTCGTGCTCGTCGGCTGGGGTTCGACCTATGGCCCGATCCATCAGGCGGTGCGCCGTGCGCGCAAGCGCGGGCTTGATGTCAGCCATGTCCATGTCCGCCATGTCTGGCCGATGCCGAAAAACCTTGGCGCCCTGCTCAAGGGCTTCGACAAGGTGCTCGTCCCCGAGATGAACACCGGCCAGTTCAAGACCGTGCTGCGCGACCAGTTCCTCGTCGATGCGCAGCCGCTTACGAAAACCAGCGGCCAGCCTTTCGCCATTGCAGAGATCGAGGACGCCATCTGCGACGCTTTGGGCGAGCCGCGCCCCAGCCAGATCGGCGGCGAGGTCGAAGTGAACGACACCCAGCTTCCCAGCCCCGAAACCGCAGCACAGTAAGGGCAAAGGACAGAGATCATGAACGAACTGACCAAGATCGAAACCACCCTGAAAGACTGGGAAACCGACCAGGAAGTGCGCTGGTGCCCGGGCTGCGGCGACTATGCCATTCTGAAGGCGGTGCAGCGCACTCTGCCGCAGATCGGCGCGGACCCGGCGAAAACCGTGTTCGTCAGCGGTATCGGCTGCTCCAGCCGCTTCCCCTATTATGTCGAAAGCTATGGCTTCCACACGATCCACGGCCGCGCGCCCGCGTTTGTCACCGGCATCAAGCTGGCGAACCCGGAGCTCGACGTGTGGATGGTGACGGGTGACGGCGATGGCATGTCGATCGGCGGCAACCACACCATGCACCTGCTGCGCCGCAACGTGAATTGCCAGGTTCTCTTGTTCAACAACGAGATCTACGGCCTGACCAAGGGGCAGTATTCCCCCACCAGCCGCCGCGGCACCACCAGCCCGACCAGCCCCGGCGGCTCGGTCGACCGCCCTGCCAACCCCTGCGCCTTCGCGCTGGGTTCGGGTGCGCGCTTCATCGCGCGCGGCTATGACGTGTCAAAGGACCTGTCCGACGTGCTGGTCGCCGCGCACGCCCATCAGGGCGCGGCATTTGTCGAGATCTTCCAGAACTGCATCGTCTACAACAAGGACGTGTTCGACGACTTTACGCAGAAGAAGGTCGCCGCCGACACGCAGGTCTGGGCCATCCACGGCCAGCCTCTGGTATTCGGCGCAGGCAAGGACAAGGTCCCGACCAAGGGTCTCGCCCGCGACATCGAGACGATGACGCTGAAGGTCGTCGACATCGTGGATGGCGACTGGGAAGCAGCGGGCGTCATGGTCCACGACCAGACCAACCGCAGCCTTGCTCACATGCTGGTCGAGCTGGAGTTCGGTCCGTTCCCGATGGTGCTGGGCGTCATCTATGACGATCCGCGCCCGACCTATGACGGCGCGGTGGCAGAGCAGATGGAAACCGCCCGCGCCAAGGGGCGCGGCGATCTTGCCGGCCTGCTGGCCAAGGGCCAGACCTGGACTGTCGACGGCACTGCGCAGGACCCTGTCTGAACTGGCTGGTCGCCCTCAAGCAGCAAAGCGGTAGGGCAGATAAGAAGCCATGGATAATCTGACGCACAGCCTCGTCGGTGCCCTGTTGGGGCAGGCGGGGCTGAAGCGCCGGACGGGCCTTGCCATGCCTGCGCTGATATTCGGCGCGAACCTTCCCGATATCGACCCAGGCTGCGTGGTGTGGGGCACGCAAAGCCTCGCCATGCGGCGCGGGCTGACGCATGGGCCGATTGCATGGGTTCTGCTGCCGCTGGCGCTGGCGGGGTTCCTGTGGTGGTTTGACCGTTGGCAGACACGGCGCGGAACAAGGCCCGAAAACCGCCTGCCGGTGCGATTTGGGTGGCTGCTTGCGCTGTCCTTGATCGGCTGTCTGACCCATCCGGCATTGGACTGGCTCAACACCTATGGCGTGCGCTTTCTGGAGCCGTTTTCGCATCGCTGGTTCCATGCCGATGTGCTGTTCATCATCGACATTTGGCTCTGGGCCGGAATGGGGTTGGGCATGTGGCTGTCTTTGCGCCGGGAAAGGCGCGGGCAAGACTGGCGGCGCATCGGCCGTATCAGCCTGAGCGCGGTACTGGCCTATATCGGGGTGAACGCCGCGATCACCCATGCGGCGGAAACCGCTGCCAATCTTGAGGCTCCCTATGCCGGCGATGCAATCGCCGTGCCGGTCGCGCTGAAATTCTGGGAGCGGCCGATCATCAACCGCACGCAGGATGGTCAATGGATCGGCACCGACTGGTCGGGTGAAGAATGGGGCTACGGTTACCGTTACCCCGCTGGCGTGCGGTGCCGCCTTCCCGATCGGCAGGCCGCATCGCGGGGCCGCCCCGATGTCGCGGCATTCCTGTTCTGGAGCCAAACGCCATTTGCCCTGCAGGGAGCGGGTGGCGGCACGGTGATCCATGACGCGCGTTTCTTCGACGCGCGGACGAGGGGCCGCTTTTCGGTAGCGCTCCCGGACATCCCCTGCCGCCTGCTCGAATAGGGGCCTGCCCGCTCAGCTAGCGGGATCGAGCCTTTGCGCGGTCTCGCTGTCAGCCGCCATGTCGGATGGGCGGCGCAGCAGCGCGTGGCCAGCGAACGCCCAGCCCGCGCCGCCCAGCCAGCCCGCCATCGCATCGCTGGGCCAATGCACGCCCAGCCATACCCTGCTCCACGCGATGGAGAGTGACAGGATGAGTGCGCCGCCGATGATGGCCGCGCGCACGCCGCCGCGCCGCGACAGAGCGGCAAAGGCGAGGGCGATGGCGATATAGACCACCGCCGCATTGAAGCTGTGCCCGGATGGGAAGCTGGCGCCGCCCGCTTCGGTCAGATGCGGCACGATTTCGGGGCGGGGGCGGCCAACAGCGATCTTGATGCCCCATTCGACCAGCCAGCCGCAGGCCACTGTAAGCGCCAGCAGCATCGCTTCACGCCGGCAGGCCATGAAGAGCAGCGCCGCCGCCGCGCCCAATGCGACCAGATTGCGAAGCAATACGCCGCCCAGCGCGGTCAGGTCGCGCACCATTTCCAGAAGGAACGCGCCGCCGCGCGGCTCCAGCGCTGCGCCAGCGCGCCAGAACAGCAGCCCGGCGCGGTCGATTGTCGCAGACCGGCCTGTCAGCACCAGCCATGCGACGATGGCGAACCCCGCCCAGCACAAGGCAGCGGCAATGACCGCATTGCGGCTGTGGATGCGGGCGGTGCGGTGAATCGGCGTCATTGCCTTTGGAACCCCCGACCGCCAGCCTGTGTTCCATTATCAAGACCCGCCCGATATCCGGAGACAGAATGACCGCCCCCCAGATCGTATGGCTGCGCCGCGACCTGCGCCTTGCCGACCAGCCCGCCCTGACCGCCGCTGCCGGGGCGGGGCCGGTGATCTGCGTCTATGTGCTGGATGACGAAGGGCCGGGGAACCGCAAGATGGGCGGCGCGTCGCGCTGGTGGCTGCATCATTCGCTGGATGCGATGGCGACCGAACTGGGCAAGCACCAGTCGCGCCTGATCCTGCGCAGGGGCGAAGCGGCGAAGGAAATCGCGAGGCTGGTCAGGGAAACCGGGGCCGAAGCCGTCCATGCCATCCGCCATTACGAACCGTGGTGGCGAAAGGCGCAAGGCGCGCTGGGCAAGGAGGTCGAGCTGCATCTTTACGACGGCAATTACCTGCTGCCGCCCGGCACGGTGACGACGGGATCGGGCGATCCGTACAAGATCTACACCCCCTTTGCGAAATCGGCGCGCCAGTGCCTGCCCGCCCGCGAAGTGCTGCCTGCGCCCAGCCTCACCAATCCCGATAGCTGGCCCGATAGCGACGATCTGGCAGACTGGAACCTGCTGCCGACGAAGCCCGATTGGGCCGAAGGTTTTGCCAAGGAATGGCGCGCAGGCGAACCGGCGGCGCATGACCAGCTGGACGATTTCGCCGAGCGGGTGAAGGATTACGAGGAGGACCGCAACATGCCCTCCATCGACGGGTCATCGCGCCTGTCGCCGCATCTGCATTTCGGCGAAATCAGCCCTGCGCAGGTGTGGGACCGGCTGTCGCAGCACCGCGGCGAAGGGGTGGAGAGCTTTCGCGGCGAATTGCTCTGGCGCGATTACACGCAGAACGTGATTTGCCAGTTTCCCGCCTATCCATCCGAAAGCTATCGGGATTTGGGCGGCGAGAAATTGTGGCGCAATCCCAATCGCGGCCATGTCATACAGGAGGAGCTGGAGGCATGGCAGCAAGGGCGCACCGGCTATCCCATCGTCGATGCGGGCATGCGCCAGCTGTGGCAGACAGGCTGGATGCACAACCGGGTCCGGATGATCGCAGCGAGCTTCCTGATCAAGCACCTGCTGATCGACTGGCGCCACGGCGAACAATGGTTCTGGGACACGCTGATCGATGCCGATTACGGCAATAATGGCGTGAACTGGCAATGGGTGGCCGGGACCGGGGTCGACAGCAACATGTTCCCGCGCATCATGGCGCCGCTGTCGCAGTCCGAGAAATTCGATGCGGGCGACTATATTCGCGAATATGTGCCCGAACTGGCCGAGCTGTCGGATGCGCAGATCCATGACCCCGACGACGATCATCGGCCCGGTGATTACCCCGCGAAAATCATCGGTCACAGGGAAGCGCGCGAACGGGCGCTTGCTGCCTATAAACAGGCCAAGGGATAACGCTTCGTCTCGGTTGAAAGGCGGTCAAACGCGTCATATTGCTGGCTGAATGGAGCGGCGAGGATTGCATCTGATCGAGGCGGCGGGCGGTTCGCGTGAATCGGCCGGCCTCTTGGCAAGGCTGTTTGCGGGCGGGCGCGAACGCATGCTGCGCAAGCTCGATGCGGGGCTTGCCACCGGGTCGATCCGCGCGACCTTGCCCGATGGCCAGAAACGCGTGCTGGGTGGCAAGAGATCTGGCTTTGAGGCTGAAATCCATGTCCATGACTGGCGCTGCATTTTGCGGCTGGCGACCGGCGGATCGGTCGGCTGGTATCGCGCATGGGAAAAGGGTGAATGGTCGAGCCCCGATCCGGTGCAGATCTTTGCCCTGTTCATGGCCAATGCCGACAGTCTTGGTCAGCTGGGCCGGGCCAAGGGGCCGTGGCGCATGGCGGCGCGCGCCTATCACTGGGCGCGGCGCAACACGCGCACGGGCTCCCAGCAGAACATCTCCGCCCATTACGATCTCGGCAATGATTTCTATGCCCCCTGGCTGGGCGAGACCATGGCCTATTCCAGCGCGATCTGGCGTGAGGCGATGACGCTGGACAAGGCGCAAGCCGCCAAGATGCATGCCATGGCAGCACGGATCGACGGGGCGCCGGGCAATCATGTGCTGGAAATCGGCTGCGGCTGGGGTTCGCTTTCCGCGATGCTCGCCGAGAACGGCTATGAGGTGGAGGCGATCAGCCTGTCGGATGAACAGCTCGCCCATGCGCGCGCGCTGGCGCCCGATGTCGATTTCAGGAAGCAGGACTACCGCGACGTCGACGGGCGCTATGACGCGATCGTCAGTGTCGAGATGGTGGAGGCGCTGGGGCAGGAATACTGGCCGACATTCATGGATTGCATCGCCCATAATCTGAAAAAGGGCGGGCGCGCGGCGATCCAGTTTATCTCTATCCGCGATGAATTGTTCGACGCCTATTCGCGCAGCGCCGATTTCATCCAGACCTACATCTTCCCCGGCGGCATGCTGATCCGCACATCCGAATTTCGCGCCTTGGCAGAGGCGAGGGGGCTGACATGGAGCGACGAGACGCGCTTTGGCCTAGACTATGCGCGCACTTTGGCAGATTGGCGGCAGCGGTTCGACCGGGCCTATGCACAGGGCAAGATGCCCGCCGATTTCGACGACCGCTTCGCCGATCTATGGCGCTATTACCTGATGTATTGCGAAGGCGGCTTCCGCGGGGGCGGGATCGACGTGCATCAGGTCACGCTGATCAAGCCGTGATTTGTCTCAACCGCTGGCCCTGACGAAAACGCCCCGCAGCGGGCGGGCTGCGGGGCGTATCCGAAATCATGTTGTTCCTGCCGGTCAGAGCAGGCTGCGCGTGATCCCGCCTTCGCGATATCGCGAGACGATATCGTCGTAGATCACCGGGCTGAGAAGGTTCTGGAAGGCGCAGCCGACCAGATTGTTCTGCCACCAGATAACCTCGCACTGCAGCGCCTCAAGGCCCGGGAGCTTCAGCCAGCACAGCGAACCCACCGCAAGTCGGTTGACGCATTCGGCTGAAAAACCGCCAAGCGAGAGATCGCCGACTGTCGTCGAAAATCCGTGGCCGCCGGTGGGGCGAAGGGTCGCGGGGATCGCGACGCGCAGACGCGGCGACGAACGATCCTCTTGCGAGGCCGCGTAATAGCGGTCGGTCGCCTGAAAGCGATCCCCTCCAAGTGGCTTTGTCCTGTACTCGGTCATGGCAACTCCTTTGCAAGAGCAGGACCCTTTGCCATCCGCCAAACAAGGCAGATTGCGCGTACGCACGGCCGTTCCTGATGGCCAAGAGTATGACAAGTGAGGTTAAGAGGGCGTTAAAACGGTCAATTAACGCGAACTTGCGTCCCGTTAGGTACTCCATCCCGCACGAACTCTAGGATCTTGTCCGCCACGACCTCCGGGCCCTTCAGCGTTTTGGGGTCTTCGCCGGGATAGGCGCGGGCGCGCATGTCGGTTCGCGTGGCGCCCGGATCGACGATCGCGGTGGCGATTCGCGTGGTGTTCGCGGTTTCCTGGCTGAAGCTCAAAAGCAGGTTGTCGAACGCCGCCTTGGTCGAGCCATAGGCCCCCCAATAGGCGCGCGGTTTCGCGCCCACCGAGCTTGTGAGGCCGATGACCTTACCCGCGTCCGCCTTCTTCAGCATCGGCGCAAAGGCCGAGAGCAGCGTCTGCGTCGCCAGCACATTGACGGTCATCGCCTTGGAAAAGGCCTGCGCGTCGATATCGGTGACCGACGACAGCTGCGGCAGGAGCGCGGCATTGATGACGAGCGCGTCGAGCTTGTCCCACCGGCCCGATACGGCGGCGGCAAGCCGAGCGACGGCATCGGGTTCGGCAAGGTCGATCGGCGCGATGGTGGCGCTGCCGCCAAGGCTGTGGATCTCTTCCTCCACCGCTTCGAGCAGCTTGTCGCTGCGCGCGGTGATGATGACGTGCATGCCTGCCGATGCCAGCGCCAGCGCGGTCGCCTTGCCGATTCCGCGCGATGCGCCGGTGACGAGAGCGAGCTTTCCCGCAAGCGGGCCGGTATGTTCGGTATCGGTCATGGGATCAGGCGACCTTTTCGGTCTTGGGCAAAAGGCTCAGCTGGCTGGGATCGGTACGTTCGGCCAGATCGGTGAGCCGCGTCGGATAGTCGCCGGTGAAGCACGCGTCGCAATATTGCGGGCACTTCGACTTGCGCTCATTCTCGCCCACGGCGCGATAGAGGCCGTCGATCGAAACGAAAGCAAGGCTGTCGGCCTGGATGAACTCACGCATCGCGTCCATGTCCATCCGCGCGGCGAGCAGCTTGTTCCGCTCCGGCGTGTCGACACCGTAGAAGCAGCTGTGCATCGTCGGCGGGCTGGCGATGCGCATGTGCACCTCCGTCGCGCCGGCATTGCGCATCATCTGCACGATTTTCAGCGAGGTGGTGCCGCGCACGATGGAATCGTCGATCAGCACGATGCGCTTGCCCTCTACCAAAGCGCGGTTCGCGTTGTGCTTGCGGCTGACGGAGCTGGAGCGCGCGCCATCCGAGGGCTGGATGAAGGTGCGGCCCACATAGTGCGAGCGGATGATGCCCAGTTCGAACGGCACGCCCGATTCCTGCGCATAGCCGATGGCGGCGGGCACGCCCGAATCGGGCACCGGAATGACGAGATCGACATCCGCCGGGCTCTCGATGGCGAGCTGCTGGCCGATGGCCTTGCGCACCGAATAGACCGATTGCCCGGCCGAGATGGAATCGGGGCGCGAGAAATAGACATGTTCGAAAATGCAGGGGCGCGAGGATGCCTCGACGAAGGGGCGGTGGCTGGTGACCTTGCCGTCCTGGTCGACCTCGATCAGCTCGCCCGCCTCGACCTCGCGGTCGAAGGTCGCGCCGACAATGTCCAGCGCCACGGTTTCGGAGGCGAAGACGACCGCGCCCTTTTTCCCGTCGGCTTCGGGGATGTGGCCCATGACCAGCGGGCGGATGCCCAGCGGATCGCGGCATGCGATCATGCCTTCCTTGGTGGTGCAGATGAGCGAATAGGCGCCTTCCAGCATCCTCAGAGCATCGACGAAACGGTCGAGCAGCGTGGGATAGCGGCTGGTCGCGACGAGGTGGATGATCACCTCTGTATCCGCCGTCCCCTGGAAGATCGCGCCGCGCTGCACGAGATCGCTGCGCAGGTGCATCGCGTTCGAGATATTGCCATTATGCGCGATGGCGAAGCCGCCCGATGCGAGCTCTGCATAAAGCGGCTGCACGTTGCGAAGGCCCGATCCGCCGGTCGTCGAATAGCGGACATGACCCACCGCCATGGATCCCGGCAATTCGGCCATCGCCTCGCCGGTCGAGAAATTCTCCGCCACGTGGCCATTGCCGCGCCGCACGTGGAATTCCTGCCCGTCGAAGGAGACGATGCCTGCCGCCTCCTGCCCGCGGTGCTGCAGGGCGTGGAGGCCCAATGCCGTCACCGCCGCCGCGTCGCGGGCGCCGATGACGCCAAAGACGCCGCATTCTTCGCGCAGCGAATCCCCGTCCTCGTCGTGGAAGGGATGGTGTACCGTGTCGCCTAAATCATTGTGCTGCAAAGCCAAACTCACGTCGCCTAGAGGGGGTCGCCGTGGCGCCTGACCCGCCAGAAGCGGGCCGGTTTGCCGTCGGGGGTCGCTTTGCCGATGTTTCATCCCGATTACAAGGTGAGTCTTGGGCCGGTTTCGTTGCGGTACGGGGAACAGCCTGCCCCCTGGTGGATTTATCGCTTCTTGCCACCGCCACTTGCGACCCCTAGTTCAGGCGAGCCTCATCCGCATGCCCTATTCGGGGCATGACATCTTCATAAAGCCGGAGCCCGACCGCTTGATCCTCTCGCCCTTCGAATGGACCATCGCCAAGCGCTATATGCTGCCCGGCCGCGGCGAGGCGTTCATCGCCATGGTCGCGGGCATCAGCCTCGTGGCCGTCATGCTGGGCGTTGCCGCTCTTGTCATCGTGATGAGCGTGATGAACGGTTTCCGCGCAGAACTGATGGACAAGATCGTGGGGTTGAACGGCCACGCCATCGTGCAGGGCTATGGCGGGCGTATAGCCAACTGGCAGGACGTGCTGGAGGACGTGGAAAACACGCCCGGCGTCACCCGCGCATCGCCTCTGATCGAACAGCCGCTGCTCGCCACCTATGAAGGGCGGGTCGAGGCCGTGCTGGTGCGCGGCAATACGCAAAAGGACATCGACCGGCTGAAGCCCAAGGTGATCTCGGGCAATCTCACCGCGCTCACGCCCGGCAGCCAGCGTGTTGCCGTCGGCTCGCAGCTGGCGCAATCGCTGGGCGCGACGGTGGGCGATACGCTGACCGTGATCAATCCGGCGGGACGCACCACGCCATTCGGCACCGTGCCGCGGCAGATCGGTTACCAGATCGGCGCCATATTCGAGATCGGCATTTATCAATATGACGATGCCTTCGTCGTGATGCCCATGAGCGATGCGCAGACCTTGCTTTTGACCGGCGACCAGATCGGCATGATCGAGGTGACCACCACCAATCCCGACACGGTGGACGAGACCATGGCCCCCATCCGCGGCAAGCTGCAGGGCAGGGCGGTCGTTTCCACGTGGAAGACCATCAATGCCTCCTTGTTCGAGGCGCTGGCGGTGGAGCGCGTCGCCATGTTCGTCGTGCTCTCGATCATCGTGCTGGTGGCGGTGTTCAACATCCTGTCCAGCCTGATCATGCTGGTGCGCGCGAAAACGCGGGACATCGCGATCATGCGCACCATGGGGGCGACAAGGAAAAGCATCCTCAAGATCTTCGTGACGGCGGGCTTCCTGATCGGCGCGCTGGGCACGATGGCGGGGCTGGGCCTCGGCTTCTTCGCGCTGTTCTTCCGGCAGAGCGTCGTCAATTTCTTTCAGGCGGTGACGGGGCAGAACCTGTGGGACCCTTCCATTCGCTTCCTGACCGAACTGCCTGCCCGCACCGACCCGTCAGAGGTGGTGGTGATCATCATCATGGCGCTGGTGCTGTCTTTCCTCGCCACGCTCTACCCCGCCTTCAAGGCGGCGAGTACCGATCCCGTGCAGGTGCTGCGCTATGAGTGATGCAAGGGGGAGTGATGCAAGGGGGAGTGATGTCATGACCAAAACAGTCGTCGAACTTTCAAAGCTCACCCGCAGCTTCACGCAGGGCGGGGTGACGATCGACGTGCTGAAGGGCGTCGACCTCACCATCATGCCCGGCGAAATCGTGGCGCTGCTTGGCCCGTCGGGTTCGGGCAAGTCGACCATGCTTCAGGCGGTTGGCCTGCTCGAAGGCGGCTTTGGCGGAGAGATCACGATCTGCGGCCGCTCTGCCGAGAAATCGGATGGCGATGCGCGCACGGCATTAAGGCGCGAACATCTGGGTTTCGTCTATCAGTTTCATCACCTGCTCCCCGATTTCGACGCGCGCGAAAACGTGGTTCTGCCGCAGCTGGTGGCAGGCGTGCCGAGGAAGGACGCGGAAACCCGCGCTGACGAGCTGCTTTCGGCATTGGGCCTAGCCCAGCGGCTGGATCATCGCCCCAGCCAGCTGTCGGGCGGTGAACAGCAGCGCGTCGCCGTGGCGCGCGCGCTGGCGAACAAGCCCGAACTCGTGCTGGCGGACGAACCCACCGGCAATCTCGACGAGGCGACCAGCGACCGGGTGCTCGATGAATTCCTGCGGCTGGTGCGCGGGCAGGGCAGCAGCGCGCTGATCGCAACGCATAATGAAAGGCTCGCGGCCAAGATGGACCGGATCGTGCGGCTGCATGATGGCTTGCTGGAGCAGGGGTGAAACCCGATATCGAGGGTGACCCGTGCCGGAACGCAGACGGGTTGCGGCGCGTTCCATGCTTGCAGCGGCGGATTTGACCGCTAGAGATTGCAAGACAGACTGAGAAAGACGATGAACATGACCCGCCCCACCACCTTTCATGGAGAGTCCGACGTGCCCAATGGGATCGACTGGAATGACCATGCCGCGCTTCACCGCCGGCCCGAAGGGAACAAGAGCGACATGTTCCGCGGCTTCTCGGTAATCCGCGAAGGCACGTTTGCCGAAATGGTCGGCTTCGTCGCCTCGCTGCCCGAGGATGAACGTGAAGGTCTCGCGATCCAGAAGTCGGGCGACCGCCTGTTCGAACTGGGTGAGATCATGGCCCTGTCTCGGCGCGAGGATTTTCCCGCGGCCTAATCCTGCGCTCCACTTCCGGCTTTCGGAACGGGCCAGCGGGTTTTCCAAGCATTTTTCCCCGACCGGCCTGTGGCGACCCTTGGCCGGGGCGGGGCGGGTTGCCATAATCGCAGCCATGCCATTTGCCCCGTTCGTTCCGCTCCGAGTCTTTTCCAGCTACTCCATGCTGGAAGGCGCGATCGACCCGAAGAAACTCGCCAAGCTGGCGCGCGAACGCGGCTTTCCCGCTATTGCCATTTGCGACCGTAACGGGCTTTACGGCTCCATCGCCTTTGCCGGAGCGGCGAAGGATGCGGGCGTGCAGCCGATCATTGGCACGCTATTGGGCGTGGCGCGGCCCGGCTCCTCGGAAGGGGATGGGGCCAACACCAATGGCGATCCTGCGGTCGACTGGCTCGCCCTTTATGCCCAGAACGAGGCAGGATACGACAATCTGTGCCATCTCGTGTCCAAGGCGCATCTCGAACGGCCGCTTCACCTCGATCCCCATGTCACCCTGTCGGATATCGAGGGCCATACCGACGGCCTGATCTGCCTGACCGGCGCTGGCGATGGCGCGTTGGCGCGGCTTTACGCGCATGGGCAGGGCGATGCGGCACGGCGCTATGCCGACCGGCTTGAGGCCCTGTTTCCCGGCCATCTCTATATTGAGATCGCCCGCAGCGGCGCGGAGAACGAGCGCGAGAGCGAAGAGGCGCTGATCGAGCTGGCCTATGCCCGTGACCTGCCCTTGATCGCGACCAATCCCGCCCTGTTCGACGAGGCGACCTTCCACGCCGCGCATGACGCCATGCTCTGCATTGCGAACAGCACCCATATCGACGCCGAAGACCGACCCCGTGCGCCCAGGGACGCATGGGTCAAACCGGCGGAGATGATGCAGCAATTGTTCGCCGACCTTCCCGAAGGCCTGTCGAACTCGCTCGTCATCGCAAAGCGCTGCGCCTATGCGCCGCCTTACCGCAAGCCGATCCTCCCCAGCCTTGCCGGTGATTTCGAGGGGGAGGCAAAGGCGCTGGCCGAAACGGCGCGTGCTGGCCTTGCCAAGCGGCTGGAGGTCTATGACGACCTCACCGACGAACAGCGCGCCGAATATGACAAGCGGCTTGAGTTCGAGATCGACATCATCATTCAGATGGGCTTTCCCGGTTACTTCCTGATCGTTGCCGACTTTATCAAATGGGCGAAGGATAATGGGATCCCGGTGGGGCCGGGCCGCGGGTCCGGCGCGGGCAGCGCGGTGGCATGGGCGCTGACCATCACCGATCTCGACCCGCTGCGGCTGGGGCTGCTGTTCGAACGTTTCCTCAATCCCGAACGCGTTTCGATGCCCGACTTCGACATCGACTTCTGCGAAACCCGGCGCGGGGAGGTGATCCGTTACGTGCAGGCCAAATATGGTCATGACCACGTGGCGCAGATCATCACCTTCGGTAAGCTGAAGGCGCGCGCCGTGCTGCGCGACTGCGGGCGCATCCTGCAGATGAGCTATGGCCACGTCGACCGGCTGTGCAAGATGGTCCCGAACCATCCCACCGATCCTTGGACGTTGAAGCGCGCCATGGACGGCGCGGCGGATTTCCACACCGAGTACAAGCGCGACCCCGATGTGAAGCGGCTGGTCGATCTAGCCATGCAGCTGGAAGGTCTGCCGCGTAACTCTTCGACCCACGCGGCCGGCGTGGTGATCGGGGACAGGCCCTTGTCGCAGCTGGTCCCGCTTTACCGCGACCCGCGTTCGGACATGCCGGTGACGCAGTTCGACATGAAGCATGTCGAAAGTTCGGGCCTCGTGAAGTTCGACTTCCTCGGCCTGAAAACCCTCTCGGTGCTGAGGAAGGCGGTCGACCTGCTTAAACGCCGGGGCATCGAGGTCGATCTCGACGGGCTGGCGTGGGACGACAAGGGCGTGTTCGAACTGCTCAAACGCGGCGACACCGTCGGCGTGTTCCAGCTGGAATCGGAAGGCATGCGCCGCACGCTTTCCGCCGTGAAGCCGACCAAGTTCGAAGACATCATCGCGCTCGTCTCGCTGTATCGACCCGGCCCGATGGACAACATCCCACTGTTCGGCCAGCGCAAGAACGGCCTTGCCGAGATCGAATATCCGCACCCGAAACTGGAAGGCATCCTGGCCGAGACCTACGGTATCTTCGTCTATCAGGAACAGGTGATGCAGGCCGCGCAGATCCTGGCCGGATATTCGCTGGGCGATGCAGACCTCTTGCGCCGTGCCATGGGCAAGAAGGTGCAGGCCGAGATGGACAAGCAACGCTCGCGCTTTGTCGAGGGCTGCAAGACCGTGTCCGATATCGAGCCGAAGAAGGCCAACGAATTGTTCGACTTGATCGACAAGTTCGCAGGCTACGGCTTCAACAAGTCGCACGCCGCTGCCTATGCTTTGCTTGCCTATCAGACCGCATGGCTGAAGGCGCATTATCCGCATGAATTCTATGCTGCGGCCATGTGCTTCGACATGCACCAGTCGGAAAAGCTGTCGATCTTCGTCGATGACATGCGCCGGGCGGGGATTGCGCTGGCGGGCCCGTGCATCAACCATTCGGAAGCGGAATATACGGTCGAGCCGACGCAGGAGGGCCATCAGGTCCGCTATGCGCTCGCCGGGCTTCGCAACGTGGGTGAAAAGGCGATGGACGCCATCGTCGCCGAGCGTGAGGCGAGGGGGCGGTTCGAGAGCCTCAAGGACATGTTCGAGCGGCTTCCCGCCGGATCCATGAACCGCCGCCAGCTGGAAGCGCTGGCCGCAGCGGGCGCATTGGACGCGCTGGAACCCAACCGCGCCAAGATTACGGCCAATGCCGAACTGCTGCTGGCCGTCACCGATGCCGCCGTGCGCGAAAAGGCGAGCGGGCAGGCGGGGCTTTTTGGCGGCGAGGATCACGCCGAGGCCGACCTGCGCCTGAAAGATTGCGACCCATGGCCGCGCAAGGAGCAGATGGAGAAGGAGCGCGAGAATTTTGGCTTCTACTTTGCCGCGCATCCCGTGTCGCAATGGCGCGCGGTTGCCAGCGCCAATGGCGCGCGCAGCCACGCGAGCCTGATTGAGGGCGGCGTGGCCGAGAACCCCGGCGAACCTGCGCGCAAGGGCCAGCGCCCCGGCGCCAGCCGATCCAATGCCGTCATGGCGGCGCTGGTGGAAAGCGTGAACAAGCGCAAGACCAAGCGCGGCAATGATTTCGTCATGGCCGAATTTTCCGACCAGACCGGCAATTTCTCGGCGAGCTGTTTCGAGGAAGCCTTGGTCGAGCCGTTCCAGAAATGGGCGGCGGCGGGCGAATGCGTGCTCCTCAATGTCGAGCTTGACCGGCCCAATCCGGATGAACCGCCGCGCATCACCGTGCGCGGGGCGCGGCCGCTTTCGGAAGTGACCGGCAGCGCCCGCATGGAACTGACGCTGACCGTCGCGCGGGAGGAGGCCCTGTCCGAACTCGCGCTGGCGCTGCCTGCCGATGCGAAATCAACAGGCGAGGTCATTGCAACCCTGCTTTTGGGCAATGGCAAGCACGCGAGGGTGCTGCTGGGCCGCAATTTCGCGCTGGATGGCGAGATGACGGACCGGATCAGCGAGATCGAGGGTGTTTCGGCCGTGGCGCTAAAGGCGAGGGCGGTGGCGCAGATGCGTCTGGTCGCCTGAACGCGCGCGTAGCGGCGGCGGGCCGGCCCGCGCTTGGGGCCGCTTTGATCGAAATTTTCCGCAGCCGCGAAATTTCCGGCTTGATCCATGCTGCGACCGCGTCTAGATCGCGTGATATGTTATATCATGCGCCCCTCCGAGCCGCCCGGATGTCCCTCCTTCTGGCCGGTGCTGCCACCCTCATCCCCGCAACCGCCTTTGCAAAAGAGGGCACGGCTGAGCCTTCCGACCAGACCGCGCCCTCGCAGCAGCGCCAGACCCCTCAAGCGGGTCAAACCCCGTCCCCTGCCCCTGCCGCGCGCGATTATGGCGATGATTTCCACGCCCCCGATATCACCGTGACCGCAGCCGGCGTCGGCACGCTCGACGTGCTGGCCGGGACATCGGTCATGGACGGGACCGACCTTCAGGAAAACATGGCGGGCCAGATCGGCGACGTGCTGGTCAAGCTGCCGGGCGTATCGGCCACGGGCTTTGCACCCGGCGCATCGCGCCCCGTGCTGCGCGGTTTTCAGGGAGAGCGCGTGCGCGTGCTGACCGATGGCATCGGCTCCATCGACGCATCGAACACTAGCAGCGATCACGCCGTCACCATCGACCCGCTGACCGCCGAACGGATCGAGGTCCTGCGCGGCCCCGCCGTGCTCCTCTATGGCTCGTCGGCCATCGGCGGCGCGGTCAATGTCATCGACAAGCGCATTCCGAGGAAGCGCCCCGACGAGCTGGTCCATGTCGATACCGTCATGGCCGCCGACACCGCCTCCGACCTGATCGAGACCGGCGGTTCGCTCGACGTGCCGCTGGGCAAGTCATTCGCGGTGCATGTCGATGGCAATTACCGCGTTTCGGACGACATCTCGATCCCCGGCTATGCCGCCAGCAATGCGCTGCGCGCCGAATTGCTGGGCGAGGCCGCCGAAGAGGCCGCCGAGGCCCCCGAAGAAGCAGCCGAACTGACCGAAGCGGCCAACTTTCGCGGTAAGGTCAAAAATTCCGGAACGGAGACCTATACCGCCGGTGCCGGCCTGACCTGGTTCGGCGAGCGGGCGACGCTGGGCGTTTCGGTCGGCCTTTACGACACGTTCTATGGCGTCCCCACGCGCCCGGGCACAGGCCATGCGCATGAAGAGGAAGGCGCAGGGGAAGAGCTGGCCGAGGAAGAGCACAGCGAGGAAACCGTCGACATCGACATGCGCCAGTGGCGCGGCGATCTGCGCGGTTCGTTCGAATTCGGCGGCGGCCCGTTTGAAAGCGTGAACACCCGCTGGGGGATTACCGATTATACCCATGTGGAACTGGAAAGCGGCGAGACCGGCACGACCTTCAACGTCAATGGTCTCGAAGGACGGCTTGAGCTGGTCCAGCGCCGCGGGCTGATCGGCGGCGCGAATGGCGGCGGTACCATCGGTGCGCAATTCTATCGCCGCGAGCTGGAAGCGATCGGCGAGGAGGCGTTCGTCGCCCCGAACACCGCCAGGCAATATGCGCTGTTCACCCTGCAGCAGATGGATTTCGGGCCGATCGTGGTGGAAGCCGCCGGTCGCTACGAACGGTCGGAGCTGGAAGGCGAAGGCTATGCCTCGCGCGATTTCGATGCGTTCTCGGGCGCTATCGGCGTGTGGCATGAAACCCCCGGCGGGGTGCGCCTTGGCCTGAACGCCAGCCGCGTTGCCCGCGCGCCCGCCGCCGAAGAGCTTTACGCCAGCGGCCCCCATGTCGCCACGCAGCAGTTCGAGGTGGGCGATCCCACGCTGAGCCTTGAAAAGGCGCTTGGGCTTGAAGCCTATGTCCGCGGCGCGCTGGGGCCGGGCGTGTTCTCGCTGACGGCCTATGCCAGCAAGTTCGACGATTACATCTATCTCGTCGGCACCGGCGAGGTGGAAGACGACCTGCCGGTCTATCAGCAGATGCAGGACGATGCCGACTACATTGGATTTGAAGCGGAAACCAACATGCCCCTCGCCACGCTGGGGCCGGTTGCCGTTTCGACGGACTTGTCGGCCAGCTATGTTCGCGCCGAATTGAAGGACGGTACCCCTCTGCCGTTGATCCCCCCTTTCTCGGCACGGGCGGAGCTGGTCGGCAAGACCGACAGGCTGGAAGGCAAGGTCGGCGTCGACTGGAACGCGAAGCAGTCCCGCATCGCGCCCTATGAGACCGAGACCGGGGCCTTTACGCTGGTCGATGCCTCGCTCGCGTGGAAGCCGCTGCGCGGTAGCGAGAACGTGACCATCATCGCACAGGCTGAAAACCTGCTCGACGTCACGGGCCGCCGACATTCCAGCGCGACGAAGGATTTCGTGCCGCTGACGGGCCGCAACTTCAAGCTCAGCGTGCGGTTGAGTATCTGATCGTGAGAGCGTCGCTGGTCCGGGGCCTGTGTCCGGCCAGTCGGCGTTCGGCGAGCATCCAGCCTATCGCCACCAGAAGGCACAGGCAGATCGTGGCCTGCGCGTTCAGTCCGGCCATGGCGCTGAACTGTATTGTGGGGACATGCAGCGCATAGAGCGGAAAGGAGAGGTTGCCGAGCCACTCCCAAAGCCGTGCCGACGCGCCAGCCGGCGCCAATCCCGATGCCAGCATGACAGGCGCGATGGCGAAGATGAAGGGCAGCTGCCACAGCGGGAAGGGGGCGAAGGCGACCAGCGCCGCATAGGCTGGCAGCGCGATCAGCCCGGCCCATAGGGGGATGGGCAGCACCGGCCTGTCGCGCAAGAGGCGAAAGGCGAGAATGCCGATCAGATAGGAGGTGAGGGCGCGGGGTATCACCAGCAGCTGGATCTCCAGGCTTGTCACCGCGAGGATGCGGGGAAATTCCACCAGTGCCGTTGCCGCGACCAGCATCGAGGCGCAAATCCCGAGCAGACCGAAGAGCGCGCGATTGCCCATGCGTGCGAAAACCGCCGCATGGCCTGCGTTGGCGAGAAGTTCGTAGAAGATCGACCACGCCGCCAGATTGAGCAGGAATGGCGTGGTAGCACCTGCCGGCACCATCATCAGGCCAAGCCCATAGGCGATCGTGCCATCGACCAGCGGGCCGCCACGGGCAAGATAGACGATGAAGCCCAGCGTCACCCCGCCAGCCATCGGCGCCCACAGCCTGCGGTAGCGCGCGGCCAGGAAGCGCAGGGGCGAGAGGCCGCCGCCAGCCAGTCGCTCTTCATAGGTGCGGGTCATGACATAGCCCGACAGCATGAAGAAGAAATCGACCGTGAGGTGGCCGGCGGCAAAGCCGAAGACATGCATGAACAGCACGACCAGCGCTGCCATGCCGCGCAGGGCATCGAGGCCGTGAAGACGGTGCAAGGCTTATCCCCGTTCGTTCGGTTACCGGGCACAAGCCTATCGGGGCGCGGTTACCACCGGGCTAACGGAAATGAATATGGCTTATTCCGTAATTGCGCGCGGCCTTAGAAAAGCGCCAGCTGCCCATCGAGCGACGGCGCGCGGAACGACGAGCAGTCAAGCTGCATGCGCCGCTGCGGGATGGCGCTTCTCTTCACAGCAAGGCGGAAACGGGCGCGGATCATCTCTGCCCATGCGCCCTTGCCGCGAAAGCGTTCGTGAAAGCGATGTTCATTGTCTCGCCCACCGCGCATTTCCTGCACCAATGCCATGACCTTGCCCGCGCGGTCGGGGAAATGGACATCCAGCCATTCACGGAACAAGGGCGAAACCTCGTGCGGCAGTCGCATCAGGATCCAGCCTGCGCTGTCCACATTCGCCTCGGCCAGCCGCGCCACGGTGCGTTCGATGAATTCGTCGGTGATCGCCGGAATGACCGGGGCCAGCATGCCATGCGTCGGCACGCCCGCCTGGGCCAGCCGGGTCAGCGCCGCCAGCCGCTTCTCGGGCGAAGGTGCGCGCGGCTCCAGCGTTTGCGACAGCCGCGCATCCAGCGAGGTGACCGAGATCCCCACGGCCACCAGATTGGCCCGAGCCAGCTCTGCCAGGAGGTCGAGATCGTGCAAAACCCGGTCCGACTTCGTGGTGATCGTGACGGGGTGCCTTACCTCCAGGCACAGCTCCAGCACTTGCCGCGTGATCCGGTATCGCCCCTCTATCGGCTGATAGGGATCGGTGTTCGTCCCCATCGCGATCGGGCGCGGGGTGTATCCGGGCTTGGCCAGGGTCTTGCGCAGCAGGTCCGCCGCATTCGGCTTGGCAAACAGCTTCGTTTCGAAATCGAGGCCGGGGGACAGGTCGTGATAGGCATGGGTGGGCCGGGCGAAGCAATAGATGCAGCCATGCTCACACCCGCGATAGGCATTGATGGAACGGTCAAAGCCGATGTCGGGCGAATTGTTGAAGGTGAGGATGGAGCGGGGATGCTCCTCCGTCACAGTGGTCCGGCGCTTCGTCGGCGCGCCATCGATGGCTTCGGCGGCGTCCAGCCAGTCGCCATCTGCCACGCGCGATGCCAGCCCGAAACGCTGCGGCACCGCATTGCTGGGCGCACCACGGCCGCGCTCGGCATCGGGATGCGCGGGGTGAGGGGTGGGGCGATTCGGCATCGGAGCATTCTAGCCGATAGAGTGAACATAACAAGAACATCTAACATGCTCGTTTGTTTAATTCTTCGGCGCTAGGGTGGCGCGATGGATGGGGTAATCGAATGGACGGGGCAATCGATCAGCCGGTGAGTTTCCGGGTTAGCGAACGCGATGTGGTGGAGGCCATGCAGGCCACGCTGTGGCGGCGCATGTTTCGCGGGCCGGGCGCGGTGATGCTGGGCATCGTGATCGCGGCATGGCTCGTGCTGGCCGTGCTGACGCTGCATCTGGGGCAATCGCTGCGCGATGTGGTCATGTTTGCCGTGGCCATTCCGCTGCTGCTCGCCTTGCTGCAATACGGTTTCGTGCCCGTGCTGGCGCGGCGGCATTTCCGGCAGAGCAAGGCGCTGCAAACGCCTTTGCGGTTCTGGCTGGAGGGCGAGGTGATCCACCTTGAGGGCGAACGCGGTCAGTCCGCCATGCCGATGGACGAGCTTTGGCGCTGGGGCGAGACGAAGCGCCTCGTCATGCTGTTCCATTCGGAAATGCTTTACAACATCGTGCCGAAAGAGGTGCTGGGCGAGAGCGGAACGCGTGCCCTGATCGCGGCTCTGCAGGCCGCGGGCGTGAAGGAAGCCTAGGGCCTCACTTCTCCCGCAAGCGGGGCATCAGTTCCACGAAATTGCAGGGGCGGTTGCGGGCGTCGAGCTGTTC
Source organism: Croceicoccus mobilis (assembly GCF_001661965.1). Taxonomy (GTDB): domain Bacteria; phylum Pseudomonadota; class Alphaproteobacteria; order Sphingomonadales; family Sphingomonadaceae; genus Croceicoccus; species Croceicoccus mobilis. The sequence goes on along the minus strand of NZ_LYWZ01000022.1, from coordinate 4,883 downwards.
GGCAAGAATGCCGTCCCACCCGTCCTTTACCGCGCCATTCGATCCGGGCAGCGCGAAAATATAGGTCCCGCGCGCCACCACCGCGCAGGCGCGCGACTGCACCGTGCTGGTGCCGATGGTCTTGTAGCTGAGATAGCGGAAAAGCTCTCCGAATCCCGGAATGTCGCGGGTCTTCACCCGCTCCAGCGCCTCGGGCGTGACATCGCGGCCGGTAAGGCCGGTGCCGCCGGTGGAGACGACCGCATCGACGTTCTCGTCCTCGATCCAAGTGTGCAGCTGGGCTGCGATCACCTCGGCATCGTCCTTCAGGATCATGCGGTCGATCAGCGTGTGGCCCGCATCGCGGATACGCTGGGCGAGGATGTCGCCGCTGGTGTCTTCGTCGGGGCCGCGCGTGTCGGACACGGTCAACAGGGCGATGCGCACCGGTTTGAAGGTGCGGCTTTCATCGATTGCCATGGGATCAGCCTCCGCTGCGGATCGTGTCGGACAGAACTTCGTGCCCGTGCTGCGCCACCGCGTCGGTGCCGGCAACGCCCGGGAAGCGGGGCCATAGGTTCTGGGCATAGGCTTCGCGCGAATCGGAATCGCGGTTCTGCTGGCGCTGGTACATCCAGTAATTGCGGGTCACGATCGCGACATAGGACCGCGTTTCGAAATAGGGAATCGATTCCATCCAGAGCAGCGGATCGCCCTTGTCGTTGATTTCCGTATTCCAGCGCGTGATCGGGGAAAGCCCGGCATTATAGGCGGCCATGATCTTGGGCAGCAGGCCCTGCGTACCGCGGCTGTCGCGCAGCATCTCCAGATTCTTCTGCCCATAGCTCATGTTAGTGGCCGGGTCTTTCAGCGCCGCGGTATTCTGGCCAAGGCCGAGACCTGCGTGCTGGCGCGCGGTGATCGGGGTGATCTGCATCAGCCCGACAGCCCCCGCCGGGCTGACCGCGCCGGGCTGGAACCGCGATTCCTGCAGCGTATGCGCATAGGCCAGCGCGGGATCGACGCGCCAGCCATCCACCGGCGCCCAGCGCGTGACGGGAAAGCGGGTGGATGGATCAGGATCTGCCCCCGCGGGAACACGGGTCGACATGGCAAGCTGCGTTCCGGCCAGCCCCAGCGTGCGCGCCAGCCGGGCGAGCGGCTGATATTCGCGCGCATCGCCGATCTCGGCCTGGTGGCGCAGCACCTCGTCGGCCAGGCCTTCGCGCCCGATTTCGACCAGTGCGACGGCGGTGCGGACATTGGGATCGTCCTGCAGAGTATTCCAGTCGGCGGGCGAAAACTTCGCCGCGCTGGCAAGCTGCGGCAGGCGCATGCCCAGCCTTTCGGCAGCAAGCATGCCGTAAAGCGTGTCGGAATAGCCCGCAGCGCGGCGGAGCGCAGGCGCAGCCTCGCCCGGCTGGCGGCAGCGGGTGAAGGCGCGGGCGGCCCAGTAATGAGCCGCGGCGCGCAATTCGATGTTCTGCGCGGTTCCGGCGGCGCGGGTAAAGCCATCGGCGGCCAGTTCGCAATTGTCGAGGCGCCATGCGGCCAGCCCTGCGACCCACCACCCTTCGGCCACCCACGGTCCGGCGCCATTATCGGCAACGCGGCGGGCAAGAGCCAAAGCGGTCTGGTCGTCATTCTCGATATAATGGCTCCACGCCACGCGCTGGCGCCATTCGGCGCGCGCTGCGGGCGAAAGCGTGGCATCGACGCCATCGAGCAATTGCCGCGCGCCGCCCGGATCATCGTTGACGATGCGGTCATTGATCGCCTCGGCAATGGAGTCGGGCATGGTGCCATCGCCCACGCCGCGCGGGCGAGTGCGCAGGGCAGGGCCGCGCACATAGACCAGCCGCTGCTGCGAGGGGAGGTCGGGCGCGCGTTCCAGCCCGCGCTTTAGCGCAAGGCGACCGATCTGTCCGGCCTGCGGCAATTCGCGCCCCTTGGCGAGCCATGTGTTGAGATCGGAAAGTTCGATCCGGGGCGAATTGGGGGCAAGGTAATATTCCGCCAGCGCGAGCTGCGTCAGCGGGCCGTCGGGCCGCTGTGAGAGCAGGTACTGCACCTGCCCCCAGTTCTCTGCATCGAGCTGGTTGAAAACCTCTCGGTAAAAGGCGCGGTCGGCATCGGTCAGCTGCGCCGGGATATGCGCGCCGCGTTCGATGCTGATCGCGGCATTGCTGGTGCCATCGGCGGCGGCGGGCTGGGCAAGGGACAGCGCGGCGACAAGCGCCGGGATCGCGGTAAGGGGCCGGGGGATGCGAACAGCCATCGTGGTCCTGTTGCCTTTCATTACGCCAAGAATCCTGCGCCCCGGCCTGACCGGGGAGCCCACGCGTGCATGCGGGCATGCATCGGGCAGGCGGAAACCTGCCCTATCGCGCTGAACGAAGGGTGAATCCGCGCGCGTTTTTCGTCAAGCCGTCTGCGAGAGGCCGAGCCAGCATTGCCACCAAAGGGCCTTTCTTTGCGGCCTTGTCGCCATCACGCCCAGTGGATAACCCGCGATCAGCGGAATTTCGCCGCCTTCCAGCGAGATCGAACCGGTCATCGCGGACCCGTCGAATCGCTCTGGCGCGATCATGCGCACGGTGTCGCGCCCGAACACGGCCAGCAGCCGGGGCCGGGCCAATGCGACATGGTGACGCAGCAATTCGCCCAGACCGTCTTCGTGCAATTGGCGCCAGTCGGGCGCAGGCGTGTGGCGCGGCAGGGCAGAGGCGAGATAGCAATCCTCACGCGTCAGCCCCATCGCCGCCAGCATCGCATCGAGCATGCGGCCATCCGTGCCCGACAACAGCGCGCCGGCTTCGCCAGCCCTATCGTCGGCGGCAGGATCGGATACCAGCACCATCAGCCGCGCGCCCGCCTTGCCCGCCGGTGCGACACGGCTGGTGGCTGGTGCCTCATCAAGCATGGGTGCGCTCATCCACCAGCTGCGGAAATCCTCCAGCGTTTGCGGCCAGCTTTCGCGCGGGCCGCCGATCTTCGGCTTGGCGGTTTCGCGGGGCGCGACGGCGCGCGCGGGCTGGCGCTCTCCTTTTTGGGGGTTGTCGGCGGGCTTTGCTTCGGCCAGCCAGTCACGCGGATCGTCGAGGAAGTCGCTGTCTACACCCGCATCGGCCCAGAAAGCGGACCAGCTGGCGACCAAAGCGTCCATATCGTCTCGCCCACTGTCCAAGTTTTCCGGGTCCCTAACATCGCGTCCGTGCATTTGATGGGTGAACCCTTGACCGCAGGGCCAACAGCAATCAAGCCCTGCATTGAAGATCGAACAGCCCATCAATGGGCAAATGAAACCGGGAGCCAAGAATGTCCGAACGCGAATCCATGCCTTATGATGTCGTCATCGTCGGTGGCGGCGTTGCGGGATTGGGCGCCGCGATCCGGTTGAAGCAGGTGAATGCGGATCTTGAGGTCTGCGTGCTTGAGAAGGGTTCGGAGATCGGCGCGCATATCCTGTCGGGCGCGGTGGTCGATCCCAAGGCGCTGGACGAACTGCTGCCCGACTGGCGCGATGACGATTGCCCGATGGCCGAGACCCCGGTGACGGATAACTGGCACTGGACGCTGTCGGCCAAGGGCAAGTTCGCGATGCCGCATCTGGCGATGCCGCCCTTCATGTCGAACGATGGCAATTACACCGGTTCGCTGGGCAGCCTGTGCCGCTGGCTCGCGGAAAAGGCCGAGGGGTTGGGCGTGGAAATCTTCCCCGGCTTCCCGGCGGCCGAGGTGCTTTATAACGATGACGGTTCGGTCAAGGGCGTGGCGACCGGCGACATGGGCGTGGCCGCCGATGGCAGCCACAAGGCCGATTACCAGCCCGGCATGGAACTGCACGGCAAATACACGCTGTTTGCCGAAGGCGCGCGCGGGTCGCTGACCAAGCAGCTGAAGGCGAAGTTCGACCTTGAGGCGAATTGCGAACCGCAGGTCTATGGCCTTGGCATGAAGGAATTGTGGGACATCGATCCCGCCAAGCACGTGCCGGGCCGCGTTCTCCACACACAGGGCTGGCCGCTTAGCGAAAACGATGCGTGGGGCGGCGGCTTCCTCTATCACCAGGCCAACGGGCAGGTGGCCTTGGGCTTCGTGGTCGCGCTGGATTACGCCAACCCGTATCTGTTCCCGTTCGAGGAATTCCAGCGCTGGAAGCAGCATCCTGAAATCCGCTCGATCCTCGAAGGCGGGAAGCGCGTTTCCTATGGCGCGCGCGTCATTAACGAAGGCGGCTGGCAATCGGTGCCGAAACTCACCTTCCCCGGCGGCGCGCTGATCGGATGCAGCGCGGGCTTCGTCAATGTGCCCCGCATCAAGGGCAGCCATACCGCGATGAAATCGGGCATGCTCGCGGCCGAAGCCGTGGCCGAGGCCATCGGCGCCCAGCGCGCGGGCGACGAGGTCGTCGATTACGAGACGACATTGCGTTCGAGCTGGATCGCGGATGAACTGAAGAAAGTGAAGAACGCCGAACCCGCCGTCGCCAAGTTCGGCGGCGCGCTGGGCACGGTGATCGCGGGCGCGGACATGTGGATGCGCACGCTGAAGATCGGCCTGCCGATCACCATGAAGCACCACCGCGACTGCGATCAGACGATGCGCGCCGATCTGTTCAAGCCGATCCAGTATCCCAAGCCCGATGGCGTGATCAGCTTCGACCGTCTTTCCAGCGTGTTCCTGTCGAACACCAATCATGAGGAAGATCAGCCCTGCCACCTTCAGCTCAAGGACCCGGATGTTCCGCTGAAGATCAACCTGCCGGTCTATGCCGGGCCTGCGGCGCGTTACTGCCCGGCGGGGGTGTATGAATATACCGGTCTCGACGAAGAGGGCGCAGAGCCCAAATTCGTGATCAACGCGCAGAACTGCGTCCACTGCAAGACCTGCGACATCAAGGA
>NZ_LYWZ01000021.1 GCF_001661965.1 Croceicoccus mobilis | reverse complement strand
TGAAGCGTCCCGGATTTTCCGGAGGCAGTTTCAATTGAGTCATGCGACCATATCGAGGTTCCCTCTAGCTGCATAGTAATTGGCTTCGGCCTCAGCGGGTGGGATGTGCCCGATGGGGCCGAACAGACGCTGGTTGTTGAACCAATCGACCCAGCGTAGCGTTGCCATTTCCACGGCCGACACGCTTGGCCATGATCGCTGCCGCCAGATCACTTCCGCCTTGTAGAGGCCGTTGATCGTCTCGGCCAAAGCGTTGTCGTAACTGTCGCCAACGCTGCCAACGGACGGGACGAGGTTGGCCTCTGCCAAGCGCTGGGTGTAGTTCATGGCCAGATATTGGACGCCCCTGTCGCTGTGATGGATCAGGCCGTCATCAGGGCCAGGCCTGCGCGCATGGATCGCCTGTTCCAGAGCATCGAGCACGAAGCCGGCGGTCGCCGACGTGCTGACCTTCCAGCCCACGATCCGGCGGGCATAGGCATCGATCACAAATGCCACGTAGACGAACCCGGCCCAGGTGTGGACATAGGTAAAGTCGACCACCCACAAAGCGTTCGGCCGGCTGACGCGGAACTCGCGGTTGACCTTGTCGAGCGGGCACGGCGCCTTGGGGTTGCTGACGGTCGTGACCGTCGTCTTGCCTCGTCGCACGCCTGCCAGCGACATGGTGCGCATCAACCGTTCCACGGTGCACTTGGCCACAGCGATGCCCTCGCGGCGTAACTGGTGCCAGACCTTGCGGGAACCGTAGAGGCCAAAGTTGTTGTCATGGACACGCCTGATCTCTTCCTTGATCTCATCATCGCGCCGGGCACGGGCCGGACGCCTGGTAGGATCTGCAAGCCGGGCAGCATGCTCGTGGTAGGAGGACGGGGCGATCGCCAGTTCACGGCAGATCGGCTCGATACCCAGTTCCTCACGGTGCGTGTCGATAAACGACATCACCATTTGCCGTGGCGGTCGAGCTCCGCCTGAGCAAAATATGCGGATGCCTTGCGGAGTATCTCGTTGGCCCGGCGCAACTCCTTCACTTCGCGTTCCAGCGCCTTGACCCGGTCCCGGTCGCTGGCGGCCTGCGCCGCTGGTCCCGCTCGTCGGCTCGCCTCCTCACGGCACCAGCGGCGCAGCGTCTCGGTCGTGCAGCCAACCTTCCCGGCAATCGAAGACAACGCTGCCCATTCCGACGGGTAATCCCCCCGGTGCTCATCCACCATTCGCACCGCGCGGTCACGAAACTCTGGCGAAAACTTGTTCCTTGTAGCGCTCATTCTGGCTCCTTCTCACAAATAGGAGCCTCCGGAAAACCCGGGACGCTTCACTTCAGTGTTGAGGCTCACATCATTTCAGCTCTTTGGGTCAATTTTGTCGGCCATAAGTTCGATGCATGCCTTTCTTCGCACGCGCTTGCCGCACGCGTCCGGCGTTATCGAGAAGGCAAAGATCGAAAATGGATCGGAGACTATCACCGAGAAGCTCTAGGCTCGTTTGAGCCATACTTTGAGCCATATCGAAAATGGCGGGATGATGGTCTCAAAGCTATGCGCGATGCGGTTGATAGGGAGCAGCCAATCATCGCGATGACCCTCGACGTCGGCAGCTTCTATCACAACATCGACCCCAGCTTCTTTGTTCACCCGGAATTTCTCGAGGATCTGGGTGTTGAACTGAGTGCGTTTGAGTTGAGCTTTAGCCAAGTTATCAGTTCCGCGTTGAGCGCGTGGTCAGCCCTCTGCTGTGAGCAACTGAAAATATTAGATTGTCCGCTTGATGAAAATCACCAAGGTGGAATTCCTATAGGACTATCTGTAGTTAGAGTGATTTCGAATGTTCTACTTACTTTTCTAGATCGCCAGGTCGAGCAACAGCTGGGTCCGGTTTACTATGCCCGCTATGTAGACGACCTTTTCTTGGTCCTGCATGACAGCAAGGAAATCCGATCAACTCACGACCTTTGGAAATTCATTGTTAGACGAATTCCTGCCTTCAAGCGTACAGCTGACGGCAACGTCATTTTGGACTTGCCAAAATGGGGTGGGGCCACAACGATCACGCTGCAGGCTGCAAAGCAGAAAACTTTCTTTCTTAGTGGTCGGTCAGGAGCCGACCTGCTCGATCACATCGCAGCGCAAATCCGGGAAGTGTCGAGTGAGCGAAGGACCATGCCGCTTCCGGAGCAAATCGAACGGTCAGAAGCCGCACGCGCGCTTGCGGCAAGTGAAGCATCAGACGATGCTGACAGCTTGCGACGGGCAGATGGGCTAACCTTACGCCGACTAGGTTGGTCCGTTCTCCTACGTGCAGTCAATACGTTGGCACGCGACCTTCGGCCTGAAGAATGGAAATCTCAGCGGGAAGACTTCTATGAATTCGCTCACGAACATGTAATTCGTCCGGACAAGGTGCTTGAGCAAATTGATCATTTGCCGCGCCTTTTGTCGTTCGCTGTATCGCTCGGTGATTGGGCATCGGCGCGTAGAGTATATCAGGAAACGATCTCTGCTATCTTCAAACTTCAGGAAGCGACAGGCTCTGCTACGATGCGGATCAACGGCATCAAGGCTAATTCTGTCCCCGCTAAAGTTTGGAAAGACACGCGTTCTCAAGTCCAGCGCTTCTTTCGCGAAGCGCTAATTCGTGCGTTTCCAATATCCACCGGGCCTATCAGGCAACGGGCTCTGATTGGCTTGCTAAAGGATCTAGAGCTGGACGCGAAAGAGCTGGTCGATCTAGCCCTTAAAGCAAGAGAGGCAGATTGGGCGCGCACTCCGTATCGTGAACATCTCCGGACCGATGCAATTGGACAGCCGCCAGAGAAGTCGAGTGACGCAATTTTGGCAGATAGATATCCGTATTCTGATCTCTTACGCCAGTTTTTAGCCCGTACTGAGAAAACAGTAGAGGGGACGGCCCCAAGACGCGTGGCGTCGGTGGCGATCACGTCCGCCGATGATCGGTCACAAAATTCTATCCTCCCCTTTCTCTTTCCCACGCGACCTTACACGCCGGAGGAGATCGCACTTTACTTGCCCGAGGAGTGTGTTTTTGCCGAGCCAACAACCGCTGCGCATGCATGGGCAGATTACACGCGCGCAGTGCGTGGGGTCTGGGTGCGGAGCAACCTAGCGGATGAGTTGGAACCGTTGGAGAAAGGCGATAACGGAGAGGGTTTGCCAGTCGCTCCTTTTGAAAGCTCTGACAACGTTAAGCCTCCGCCAATTGTATTGAAACGTTCGGCACCTCTTCGCCCTGTGAGGCTGGGGCTGACGAGTTTCGAGGTTACTGACGAATGTTGGGAAAAAGGAGCCGCTGACGCACCAGATTTGTCGCTTAGTCGGTACCGTCAATTAGCTAGGATAGTGAATACCGCGATTGGAGCCTTCCCAAAGCCTGATTATTTGCTCTTGCCAGAACTTTCGGTGCCTGAATGTTGGATTAACACCATAGCAGGTCGATTGCGGTCGAATGGCATTAGTCTGATTGCTGGGTTGGACTACACGCACCATTCTAACAAGAGGGTAGATAGTTCAGCGGTTCTGGTGCTTTCTGATGATAGGTTAGGCTATCCGTCATCCGTTCAAATTCGTCAGCGCAAGACCCTGCCTGCTCCTCATGAGGAGGAACTTTTGTATACCAGCCACGGTCTGCAATGGGCGGAAGGGGCTGATAATAAGCGGGTCTACCAGCACAATGACCTTCATTTCGGAATTCTGGTTTGTAGCGAACTTTTGAACATGGGATATCGCGCGAATTTTCAGGGCCAAGTGGACTGTCTTATCACGCTCTCATGGAACAAAGATTTGGAGAGTTTCTCGGCGTTGATCGATGCTGCGGCTCTCGATGTTCATGCCTACATGGCGCTTGTGAATAATCGTCGTTTTGGCGACAGTCGGCTGCGTCGACCTGCGAAGCTATCGCGCGAACGTGACGTATGTCGGGTGCGCGGCGGATTGAATGACCAGTTGGTGGTTGTTGAAATCAATCCAAAGAAGCTACGACGCCAACAAAGCCGGGATAAGCGTTGGCCTCGTTCTACAGACGCTTACAAACCCGCTCCCGAGGGCTACAATATCTCCGAAACACGCAAGTGTATCCCTGATTGATAGGGTCTTAGGGTGTCAGGCAAACGCTATGCCTAGTTCTTATGAATTATCGGATCAGGTAAGTGCAACCCGTTGCATTTTTCTTCAAAACTGATGGCCTTAAGTGTCGTCACTTTTCGCATAGAAGTAAGGCTAAATGTCTCGAATTGGATTTTTTCCATTTCCCTATGCAGGAATTCGACGCGCCCCCTTAGAGCCGTACCCAGAGGCCACATTTCTGGTTGCCCACCCGCCCAAGGCCATAGCGAGGTCCTCGGATATTCCAACTTCGCGGCATGCGTCGCGAAAGCCGTGTCGGAAGCTATGAAAAACTAGTGATGGTTGATGGAGCCCTACACCTTTCTTGAAGCGGCCGAACCACTTTGAGAAATTGTGGGCGTAATCATCCTTGGAGCCGGGAAGCAAGTCGGGGAAGAGCCGGTCCGTGTCTGTGTTTTCAACAAACTCAAGGAAGCCAGATGCCAACAACTCGCTGTGCAAGGGCAACTGCCGTTCACTGGCATCGGTCTTCAAGTTTTTATCGTCAACGCGCAAGCCGGTGTCTGGGTTAAAAACGGAGAAGTCAATGAATGGGATTTCTTCTACACCGCGCACATCAGCCTTTTGAAGTTGGCAAAGCTCGCCAGCGCGTGCGCCGGAATAAAGAGCGAGCGCAGGTACCCAAAACTTCGTAGGGTTAGTCTCCTTAAAGCTGTGCAGGGCATCAAAGAGGAGCGTGAGTTCATCGGGAGTGAAGCCCCTGCGTTTAACGTTTGCACGTCGAGCAGGAGCAAGATCACGAAGGTAAAGTTTGACGCCCCAATTCTGCCCCTCGGCCCAGCGAAGCATGGCCAGAAGGTTTTGCAGGTATGAATTTACGGTGTTGGGGGCGAGGCCTGCTAGGTTCGTCCCCCTTGCGTGTTCAACGGCTTTCAACACCGAAAGCTTTGGGAAGCGCTTCATCGAGTTCGGCGGCAACGCTTCGAGTGTTTTCCTAATCGCGATGACCTTGGCGCGGTCGATGTCTCGGACCGCCATATCGGGACCCCAGACTTCCCGCAGAGTACGGAACAGGAGATCGTATTTGCGCTCAGTGCTTTCCTTGCCGTGTTGCAGTTCGCGTTCAGCTTGGAAAGCCGCAATAAGGTGCTCAAGGGTTTTGGGAGCGGAGCTACCGGCTTGGCCCATCTTGTCCCCCGAGGGGTTAAACAGAGGGTCGTAAGCGGCCCTGCGCTTGCCTTCTGCCTCATCCAGCAAAAGCTGCTCTTCAATACGAAGGCCCCGATCAACAATATCAATAAGCCTACGGTAGATTTGGCTCGAACGGTCCACGAGAGGGTATTCCACCGATGTGGTGAATTTCCCCATCTTCACTGGCGCACTTCGAACTCCGGCTTCTACCAAGAGCCGGTCAACCATTCTTGCGACGCTATCTGGCGTCGATTGCCGGTCAATTTCGCGGAGGTCGGAAATTTCCTGTGATGTAGGTAAAAAGCTGTCATCGAAGCTGCGAGCCGCCTCGCGCCTTTCCCACCATTGCCGCACCAGTTCTTCAAGGTCGGCTTTCGTCAAAGCGTCTAGATCACCGGTCAAGCGAACACGCTCAATGCGGGTGGAACCTGCCAGCCGGGCCTCTAGCCTCTCAAATTCGCCTTCAATCTCACCAAGTGCCTTGCGGTAGGCCTTGAGAGCGGCCTTTTGGTCCTTGGTCTCCAGACTTTTTCTTTTTGCACGCGTGCCCGCTAGCGGGATGAGGTGCTTTGGGACCGGCACACGAATGTACCATACGCCATTCGTTTTGCGCTGCTCCAGCCAGCGAACTTTTCCCATCTCGTCATCCATGTTGTCACAGCCAAGTGTCACAGTCTGACGAGAAAAGCCTTTGCACTTCAAATATGTACGCGTTTCCGCCGTTTGCGGAAGGGGGTGGTGGGCCCGGCAGGATTCGAACCCGCGACCTAGCCGTTATGAGCGGCCAGCTCTAACCGCTGAGCTACAGGCCCATCGCGGCCAAGCGGTTAGCCGCCACTTTCGCAGATGGCAAGCGAAGGAATGAAGATGTTCGCTTCTCAGGCAGCGGTTTCATGCAAATCGGGCGATTCATCCTGCGTCCGAGGCAGGCGGATGACGACCTGCTCGTCATCATGCGACAGCGCACCACCTGCTGCGCGCGCCTCTGCCGCGACCAGCCGCAGGGCGAAACCCGCACCCAACATGCCCAGAACCGGATCGCCGCGCTCGCTGCGACCGACCTCTGCGTTGAAAAGGGCTGTGCCGCGCAGGCTGGCGGGCAGGGTTACGGCCAGCTCGACCTGCCCATTGGCTGTCAGGTCCATGTAAAGCGTCTCGCCCGGCTGCGCTGCTGCCGACAAGGTGGCAAGAAGGCGCCAGAACATGCCCTCGGCCTCTACCTCGGCCACGGGGATCGCAACATCGGCGCCGGGCGCCGAAAGCACGAAATGGGCGCCGCTGCCCTGATCGATCGCCGCGAACTGGTCGGCCAGCTGACCGAGGAGATCGGCAAGCGCGGTCTCTCCGCCCGGCATCGCCATCTTGCCCCCGCGCATGCGGACCAGCCGCTCGACCTCTTCCAGCCCTGCCAGCAGGCGCGCGCTTTCGGCGGCAATGTCGGCAGCCTGCGCGCGATAACGGTTGGGAACGGGTCCGAACAATTGCTGCTGGATAATCTCCGCAAAGCCCTGCAGCGCGCCCAGCGGCGTGCGCAGCTCGTGCAGGGCCTGCCGTACCTCGTCGCCGCGCGGATCGCTCTCGTCACGCTTGGCGGGCTGGCGGGTGATGCGGGCATGGTGACCGAGAAACCGGCCGACGGTGTCGAAACGCGGCACCGCGTCCAGCCGCCAGCCACCGCTGATCGCGGGCGAGGCGGTGATCGTCACTGCGCCGCCGCGCACGACCTGCTGGCGGCGCAGCTTGGCGGCGGAGCGTTCGTCGATCAGCGCGGACGCATCCTCTGCCGGGGAAAGGCCGAGGCCTTTGAGCATGGGCGCGAAATGGCCGGCCCAGCTGATCCGCATGTCGCTGTCGATCCTGAGGTCGATTATGGCGGCCGTGACGGTGGGCTCGATCTCGCGGACAGGCTCGGCGGGCTTGTCCTCCGGCCCGCGGGTGGCGCGGTGCTCGCGATATTCCTCGATCCGCTGCACAAGGCCGGCAATGTCGCCGGGACGGGTATCGCCGCGCGGCGCGGCGCGCCAGCCAAAGGCATGGGTGCGAACCGCAGGCGCGCGTGCTGCGGGCAGGGTGCCGCCTTCGGCGCTGACATGCGAAGGCTCAGGAGCCGGCGCGGGCGCAGGGGTAGGCATGTCGTCGGCGGTCAAGATTTCCTCGGCAAGTTCATCGCCGCCATCATGCGCGAATTCTTGGCCCCGTGTCACTGCCGGGGGCGGAGCCGGTTCGTATTCGGACAGGTCGGCCGGTTCATCCGCTTCAGCCACACCGGGGCGCCGCGCGTTGAGCCGCAAAAGCTCTGCCCGGCGGCGCAGCCCATTGGCCAGCATGGGTACGATCGCATCCCAGCCATGGCTATCGAGATCGGCGGCGTTGAGCGCAGCTTCGGCCACGCGTTCGTCGCCCTCGCACAGCTGGGCGACCAGGGTCGCGGCGCGCAGACGCACACCCGGTTCGCCCAGGATCGCGACGCGTTCGGCCACCGGCAGGCGGCGGGAAAGAACGGAGATGCGCAGGAAGGCAGAGGCGATCAGCTGTCCGTCGGCCACCGCTCCGCCCGATCCGAGTAGGTCGACGAGCTGGCGAAACTGCGCCAGCGCGGCCCTCTCGCCATCGACGGACACGGCAAGCACCGTGCGCAAGCGATCGTCCAGCGTCATCAAGCCCCCATTGAACAGGCAGTCCGGCGGTTCCGGCCTGCGCCAAAACGGCCCTGGGCAGCGATGAAACGCATGGCCAATGCCGTCTTTGCAGGGGGTAAACAAAGTCCTAACGTTACAAAAGTGCGCCGGCGAGCACGTAGCAATCTGGAACAGACTTCACATAAATGGCATGGCGCCGAAAAAATTGCCGGGATAGAGGGTAAAAACTTTGTTATGTGTCGGGGCAGCCGTCCCCCAATGCGACAAGAGAGGTCGCGCCCCGCAAGAAGACGGTAAAGGAAGAACGCCTTATGATTCTGGATGAAATAGACCGTCACCTGCTGGCGGAACTGCAATCTGAGGGCCGCATCACCAACGTCGAACTGGCCAGCCGAGTCGGGCTGACAGCGCCGCCGTGCCTGCGCCGCGTGCGCGCGTTGGAAGAAGCGGGCATCATTCGCGGCTATCACGCAGAGCTTGATCCCGCTTCGCTGGGCTTCACGATCACCGTTTTTGCGATGGTGAGCCTGAAGAGCCAGGCCGAGGAAGCCTTGCGCACGTTCGAGGAGCACATGGGCACGCTGCCCGAAGTTCGCGAATGTCACATGCTCAATGGCGAGATCGATTTCATGCTGAAGATCGTAAGCCACGATCTGCAGAGCTTTCAGGAATTCCTGACCAGCAAGCTGACGCCTGCGCCGAACGTCGCCAGCGTCAAGACATCGCTGGTGATCCGCACGGCCAAGAGCCAGCCCGGCGTTCCGATCAAGGCGCGCTGAGCTGTCATCAGCTGGTGGGCGGACCATTCGCCCATCGGAACCTTCTACGGACGAGTCTCGTTAACGTCACATCAGGCAAGTATTTTCGTCTGGCCTTAACCGACTGGGGACAAGTCTAGCTGATGCAGCCAGTAAACCGGACCAGCCCAAATCTGCCCAGGCCGCTGATCGCGGGGGTGGCGGGCATGGTCTGCCTTGCGGCTTATTCCCCGGTATCTGCACAATCCGCCCCGACAGGCGCACTGCCCGATCCAGCCGCAAGGCAGGCGGCGGGGCTGCAGCCTGCGGGGGCGCTTGCTCTCGATTTCGACGTTACCGCCACCGACCGTAGCGCCGGCCTGCGCCCGCTTGCCGACGGGCCGGAGCTAACCGTTGCGGGCCTTGGCGGCGGGCGGAAGAAGGCGGGCAAGCTCGCGCAGCTTCTGGTCAATTGGGAGTTCTGATCGCCAGGGCTGCGGAGCGCGCTTCGGCGCGGTCGCGGACCACGGCCAGTATGTTTTCCTGCACATCCCCCAGCAGCACATCGCCCCACCAGCCGATATAGCCCGGCATTCGCGTGCGCATGCGATAGGAAGTGGCACGGCGCAGCCTGACCCTGTTTTTACCCACCGGTTTGAGCGTATATCCACCGCTATCTATCTTCAGCGTCGCGCCATCGGGTGAGATGTGGCGATCGGTATGGGCCTGAACCGAGTCGTCGGGGAAGGCAAAGTGCCATGTGATGGCGCGGCCTGCGTCGATCCGGGTAATCGATTCTTCGAAGCGGATGTCACTGCCCCATCGCGCCAGACGAACAAGATCTCCATCGCGGCGCACCAGCCGCGCCGAACTGGGGCGCGGCACTCCAAGAATGTCTTGCGTCAGGTTCGCCTTGCCTTCGTCAGGTGAAATCGCGGGCACGCTGACGAGCATGGGCCATATTGTCCGGGGATCGGCATCGACAATGACTTCGCGCACGACTTCGCGGTCTTGCCATTCGGGCGGATAGGCTGCGTCATAGCCGATCACCACCAATGGCAGCAGCAACCATCCCGCGGCATAGCTACGCCCCTGAAGGCGCGCTTCATGCTTGCGCCGAAGTCTTGCATTGAGGTGAGACACGAGTGCGCCGGTCATGGCGGCCGGAACCCACAGCGGCAGCGCCATGGCGAGGCAGATGGCGCCCTCGCCGAAAACGACATAACCGATCACGCTGAGCGCGATCAGGAAAAGCGTGGGGTAGAGATAGCAGCCCAGCATCGATTGCGTGCCGTCAGGGTCGACCAGATCGGCGGTTAACCCACCCATCGCGGCCGGCACCAGCAGCAACATTCCGAGACCGGCCCAGCTGGCACCGGCTCCGTCACTGACGCTAAAGCCGACCAGAAGGGCGACGAGAAGAAGAAGGAAAATAGCGCTGAGCGGGATGCGCCGTTGGCCGGGGAGAAAGGGTGTCAGGCCGTCCTGCGTCTCACCGGGGCGTTCGTTGTTCCCATTTTCAACCGCCATTGCAATGCGCCCCCATCCGCGCCCCGCCGTGCCCGCCGCATAAGGCAGGGTTTCGATCCAAGGGGCAGGCTGAGGCTAGTGGCGATGGGGTGGGTGGGCAAGCCAATGGGGCATTTGTAAGGCGGCATGTCCCCAGCCGCCAGCGGCGGGGGCGTTGGTCGCCCCCGCGCACTATGCCACGGCATCAGGCCGCGTTCTTGATCTCGACCAGTGTCAGGCCAAAGGTCAGGTCCTGTCCCGCCAGCGGGTGGTTGCCGTCGGCAACGACCTTGTCGTCCTCGACCTGCACGATGGTCAGGTTGACGGTCGAACCGTCCTGCTGCTGGGCGGCCAGCTGCATGCCCGGCTGCGGAGCGGGATCCGCGGGCAGCTGCGCGCGCGGAATTTCGATGATCATCTGTTCCTGACGCGGACCGAAAGCGTTTTCGGAATCGACCGTCACGGTCTTTTCGCCGCCGACTTCCATGCCCTGCAGCGCGTCCTCGATCTGCGGCATCACTTCGCCGCCGCCGATGGTGAGCGTCTGGGGACCATTTTCCTGGGTGCCGCCCACCACATTCCCGTCCTGCGTGCGCACGACGAAGTCGATGGATACGGTGTCACCGGTTTTTGCAATTGCCATTAATTTTTCCTGTGCTCGGGGGTGAGGGCGCGCGCAAAAGGCGCGCCGCGTGAAAAAGGCGCGATCAGAGGGATGCGCCGATGATTTGCCCCGATTGTCGCAAGTCGGGGCCCGTTCGTCAAACGAAGCGGGCCCCGGCAGGAAATAAGACAATTTCTTAAAGAGTTGGCGTAAAAATCAGACGTCTCTTTGCGCCAGCCACTCTTCCAGCCACTTGATCGAATAATCGCCGGACAGGAAGTCTTCCTGACGGACCAGTTCCTCGTGCAGCGGGATCGAGGTTTTCACGCCTTCGATCACCATCTCCTCCAGCGCGCGGCGCAGGCGCATGATGCAGCCTTCGCGGGTGCGGCCATAGACGATCAGCTTGGCGATCATGGAATCGTAATAGGGCGGAATGCGATAGCTGGCATAGATCCCGCTATCGACGCGAACATGCATGCCGCCCGCCGCGTGATAGCTGGTCACCTCACCCGGCGAAGGGGCGAAGGTGAAAGGGTCTTCAGCATTGATGCGACACTCGATCGCGTGGCCGGTGAAGCGCAGGTCTTCCTGCGCGACCGACAGCGGCTTGCCCTCTGCGATGCGGATCTGTTCGCGCACGAGGTCGAGACCGGTGATGGCCTCGGTTACGGGATGCTCCACCTGCAGGCGGGTGTTCATCTCGATGAAGTAGAACTCGCCGTTTTCCCACAGGAACTCGATCGTGCCCGCGCCGCGATAGCCCATGTCGGCCATGGCCTTCGAACAGATCTCGCCCATGCGCTCACGCTCTTCGGCGCTGATCACGGGGGAGGGAGCTTCCTCCAGCACCTTCTGGTGACGGCGCTGCAGCGAGCAGTCGCGTTCGCCCAGATGGATGGCATTGCCATTGCCGTCGCCGAACACCTGGAATTCGATGTGGCGCGGATTGCCGAGATATTTCTCGATATAGACGGTGTCGTCGCCAAAGGCCGATTTCGCTTCCGAACGCGCCGCGCTCATCTGCGAGGGGAGCTCTTCGGCATTCTTCACGACCTTCATGCCGCGGCCGCCGCCGCCGCTCGCCGCCTTGACCAGCACGGGATAGCCGATCTCCTCAGCCAGCTTCAGTGCTTCCTCGGCGCTTTCGACCGCGCCATCGCTGCCCGGAACGAGGGGGAGGCCCAGCGCGCCTGCGGTGCGCTTGGCTTCGACCTTGTCGCCCATGGTGCGGATATGCTCGGGCTTAGGCCCGATCCACGCGATGTCATGCGCCTCGACGATCTCGGCAAAGCGGGCGTTTTCGGACAGGAAACCGTAGCCGGGGTGGATAGCATCCGCGCCCGAGATTTCCGCTGCCGAAATGATCGCCGCGATGTTGAGATAGCTGTCGGTCGCTGACGGCGGGCCGATGCAGACCGAATGGTCGGCAAGGCGCACATGCATCGCGTCGGCGTCGGCGGTGGAGTGCACCGCGACGGTCTCGATCCCCATTTCCTGCGCGGCGCGGTGAACGCGCAGCGCAATCTCGCCGCGATTGGCAATCAGGATACGCTTGATGGCCATTATGCTGCTCGCGTCACTCGATCACGACGAGCGGCTGGTCGAATTCGACCGGCTCGGCATTGCTGATCAGGATCTGCGTCACCGTGCCCGAACGGGGCGCGGGGATGGCGTTCATCACCTTCATCGCTTCCACGATGACCAGCGTGTCGCCTGCCTTAACCTGCTGACCGACCTTGATGTAATCGGGCGCGCCGGGTTCGGGCGCCAGATAGGCCGTGCCGACCATCGGCGATTTAACCGCATCGGCATTCACGGCAGCAGCGGCAGGAGCAGCCTCAGCCGCGGCAGGCGCTGCTGCGGGAGCGGGAGCCGCCATCACCGGAGCAGCCGCAGCCACGCTGGCAATGCCACCAGCGCGCGAAACGCGAATCTTGCGTTCACCATCCTCGACCTCGATCTCGGTCAGGCCGGTTTCGCCGAGCAATTCGGCAAGTTCGCGCACCAGCGCGCTATCGACATTCATGCCGGATTTGTTCGATCGCTTGCGATCGTTCTGGATCATGTCGCCCATCAAACCCTCTTGGGAAATTCACAATGGGACGGGCCTATGCGCTTGTGATTGATCGAGGGCAAGGGGGGGCGGTCCGATTATTGGGAGAAGTTCGCCCCGTCCCCGGTTTCATTAGGGACTATTTCCTAACGATCTGTGCCCTTTGCCTTCCCCCACTGGCGCGCCACCGTATAGCCGAGATAACCGGTGCCGAAGAGCGCGTAGAGCGGTTCGGGCAGCGCGGCGAGATAGCTCGTCATGCCACGTCCGATGGCGTCTGCCGTTTCCGGGCGAAACGCGGAGATCACGCCCATGGGAATCGCAAACAGGATCAGCGAATACATGACATAGAGGAAGGCAGGACGCGCGCGGCTGGTCCACGGGTCCTTCGATTGCGCTTCGGTGACGATGGCCGACAGGCGTGCCTCGATCGTCTTCAGTTCCTGGCTGTTCTGAAGCTGGAGAAGCTCGAGCTTGGCTCGCTCGCGCGCGGCCTTGTCGGGGATGACCTTGTCGAGGATCGAGGTGATCGGACCGATGAGTGATTCGAGAATGGACATGGGGCTGGGAATCCTTCGCAGGCGGAATTGCGCGCGAGGGTGTGGCATTCTGGTTCGATGTAGGAAAATTAAAGAACCGTACCGGTTATAGGTCAGGCAGGCGCTGATCGGCGAAACCCCATCCCGTCAGCGCCTTCGTCCGCGATCGTTTCAGCAGTCTGTCTGCATCCGAAATCGAAAAAGGATGCGCATCCTCCATGTCCTTTAACTCCCCCCATCCGATGGGCACGGCCACCGGCGCACCGCTGCGGGCGCGCGCGGAGTAGGGGAGCACGGCGGTCGATCCGCGCTGGTTCCTGAGCCAGTCGATAAAGATCTTGCCCTTGCGCTTGGCCTTGCTCATCGTCGCGGTAAAGCGTTCGGGTTCGGCCATCGCCATGGCTTCGGCGAAGCGGCGCGCGAAATCCTTGTGCGCGTCCCAGCCGTGACCGGTGCGCAGCGGCACCACCACATGCACGCCCTTGCCGCCTGAAAGCATGGCAAAGCTGGTAAGGCCGAGTTCGGCGAGGCGATCCCGTATGTCGCTGGCGGCCTGCTTCACGCTATCGAAATCGAGCCCCTCATCGGGGTCGAGGTCGAATATCATCCGGTCAGGCTTCTCCACATCGCCCGACCGCGATGCCCACCCGTGGAATTCGATGGTGCCCATCTGGACGCATTGCAGGATGCCGGTGGTATCGCGAACGAAGAGATAATCCTCGGTCCCACCGTCTTTCTCCTTGATCGGCACGTGGTGCACCGCATCGCCCAGACCGCCGCTGTCGTGCTTCTGGAAAAAACACTTCTTCGCGCGCCCCTGCGGGCAGCGGACAAGGCTCACGGGGCGCTCTGCGGCAAAGGGCAGCATCAACGGGGCGATGGCCGTGTAGTAATCGGCCAGCTCGCCCTTGGTCTGGCCGCTGTCTGGGAAGACGACGCGTTCGCGGCTGGAAATCTCAACGATGCTGTCCGCCGGGGGCTTGCTTGCCTTTTCGGGTTTCACCTCGCCCGCATCCTTATCGCCACGCAGGCCAAGGAAACTGCCATGGCGCACGCGGCCGTCCGCCGTGAATTCTGCAAAGGCGACTTCGGCGACCAGCTTTGGCGTCAGCCAGACCGCGCCACGCGCATCGGCGCGCTCGACGTCCACGGGCGGGGTCTTGCGTTTGATCCTGCCGAACTTCGCGGCGAGGTCATCCAGCGTGTCGGCATCGAACCCGGTGCCGACCTTGCCCTTATAGGCCAGTTCGCCATCTTCCTCTTGCGCCAGCAGGATCGAGGCGAAGGGCCGCCCCTTGGCGCTGGATCTGGCAAAGCCGACGATCACGAATTCCTGCCGCCGCGTGCACTTGACCTTTACCCACGCCTTTGACCGGGTGGAGCGGTAGGGCGCGTCAATCTTCTTCGAGATGATGCCTTCCTGCCCAGCCTTGCACATCTGCTCATACAGCTTTTCACCCGCGCCGATAACGTGATCGGCGACATGGATCGGCGTGTTGGCATCGCGCAGCAGTGCCTCCAGCCTTTCCTTGCGCTCGATATTCGTGTGCTTCGTCAGGTCCTCGCCATCAAGTTCGAGGAGGTCGAAGGCGTGGAAACCCAATGCGTCTTTCTCTCCCTGCGATCCATGGCCGCGCTTCAGCACCTGCTGCAAGGACGAGAAATCGGGATTGCCGTTTGCGTCATAGGCGACGATTTCCCCGTCGATCAGGCAGGGCGGCAAGTCCAGGCCCTGCAAGGCCTTGGCAAGGGGGCCGAATTTCTCGGTCCAGTCCTTGCCGCTGCGAGTCCAGACCGTGACCTTGTCACCAGCGCAGGCGATCATGGCGCGATAGCCGTCGAACTTGATCTCGTGCATCCAGCCGTTTCCGGCGGGCACGCTGTCGACCAGCATGGCCAGTTGCGGCTTGCGGAATTTCGGTTGTTTCGCCGTGGCCTTGCGCTTTGGCTTGGCCGTCTTGCTCTCAGGCCCGGCGGCCTCTTTCATCTTTGCCGCGAAATCGCCGCCTTCGTCCGCCGCGATCTCCGCCATGGAGCGGCCCGTTTGCACGCTGGTCAGCGCCTGCTCCACCAGCGAGTCACCGGCTTCGGCGTATTCGTCCGAGATCTTGCGCAGCAGCCAGTTCTCGCGCTTCTCCTTGCCGCGCGGTTTCAGGCGGATCAGCAGCCATTCGCCCTTCATCCGCTCGCCGCTCAGCGTAAAGTGGAGATGGCCTTCCTTGATGTCGTCGGCGCTCTTGCCTTCGATCGGGGCCCATGTTCCGCTGTCCCACAGCATCACCGTGCCGCCGCCATATTCCTTTGCGGGGATGGTGCCCTCGAAATCGGCATAGGAGAGCGGATGATCTTCCGTGCGCACCGCCAGCCGCTTGATGTCTGGATCGGGTGAGGGGCCTTTGGTCACGGCCCAGCTTTTCAGCACGCCGTCCATCTCCAGCCGCAAATCCCAATGCAGGCGGGTCGCATCATGCTTTTGCACGATGAAGCGATTGCTGCCCTTTTTGCTCGCCTTGCCTTTCGGCGCGCCCTTGGGTGCGCCTCTGGGTTCTGGCGTCTTCGCGAAATCGCGCTTGGAATTATACTCGGCGAGAAGGTCGGCCACGGATCAGGCGCTCTTCTTTCGGCTGGTGGATTTCTTGGCGGGCGCCTTCTTTTTCCCGCCCTTGCCATCGACCGATTCCTTCAGCGCCGCCATCAGGTCGATCACGTTCGATTTGCCGCTCGGCGCAGGCTCGTCGACATCCTCGATTACCTTCTTGCCTTTCGACTTGGCCTTCTTGTCGATGATCTCCTTGATCGCATCGACATAGCGGTCATGAAATTCGCTCGCGTCAAAGGGGGCGGATTTCTTCTCGATCAGCTGGGTCGCCAGATCGAGCAGTTCCTTGTCCGGCTTGTCATCCGGGATCTCGGTGAAATAGCTTTGTGCTTTGCGCACCTCATCGGCATAGCGCAAAGTCTCCAGCACCAGCCCCTTGCCGCATGGCTTGATCGACACCAGCTTCTCGCTCCCGCGCACAGACAGCTGACCAAGGCCCACTTTCTTCGCCTTGCGCAAAGCGTCGCGCAGCACGATGAAAGCCTCATCCGCCAGATCGTCGGCGGGGACCACGAAATAGGGCTTTTCGAAATAGAACACGTCGATTTCATGCGCGTCGACGAATTGCACCAGCTCCAGCGTCTTGCGGCTTTCTACCTTGGCGGCCTCGATCTCTTCATCGTCGAGCAGGACGTAATTGCCTTTCGACAGCTCGTATCCCTTCACGATCTCGTCGCGGTCGACCGGGCCGATACCTTGCACCACTTTTTCATAATTGATCGGCTTGCCCGACGGTTCGTGGATCTGGCGAAAGCTGATCGATGCCCCCGATTTCGTCGCCGGATATATCTCCACCGGTATCGACACCAGCGCGAGCCTGATCTGACCTTGCCAATAGGCGCGTGCCGCCATTGCATTTCCCCTTTCAACTGGTGAAAAGCGCTTGAAACCGCATGCCGGTTCCACGCGTTGGCGAAGCCATTGGGATAAGAGGATTTGAATCATGGCCATAGCCATCCGCGCCTTGACCGGGGGGGAATTGCTGCAGGCCGTCGAAGCGCTGGCGGCGCTGCGCATCGCGGTCTTTGCGGAATACCCCTATCTCTATGATGGCGATCCCGCTTACGAGGCGCGCTACGTCCGCGAATTCATCGCCGAACCGGGCAGCGTGCTGGTCGCCGCTCTGGACGGCGACGACATCGTCGGCGTGGCTACCGCATCGCCGATGTCCTCGCAAAAGGAAGAATTTCGCAGACCTTTTGAAGAGCGCGGGATCGCAACCGCCAATCTGTTTTATTTCGGCGAAAGCGTGCTGCTGCCCGAATATCGCGGACAGGGCGTGGGTCATTCCTTTTTCGACGCCCGCGAAGGGCACGCGAGGGCAGCGGGGGCGGACAGCACCTGTTTCGCATCGGTCATCAGGCCAGCCGACCATCCGGCGCGGCCTGCCGATTATCGCCCGCATGACCGGTTCTGGACCAATCGTGGCTATGCCCCGGTAGAGGGGCTTACGACTGAGCTTTCGTGGAAGGACCGGGGCGAGGCGCAGGAGACTGCCAAGCCGATGCAATATTGGATGAAACGCTTTTAGCGCTGGGCAGAGGGATCACGCATCTGCCACCGGATCGTGCGGCTGGATCCGGCGGGAACGTCGATCCGCATCGCCTGATTGCCGCGATAGGTTTCGATTTTTCTGCTGGCCCTGCGGATCTCCACCACGCTGGCAGGTGACAGGACAAGCTGGAAGCTGATGGCCGAAGCGGTGGGGTTGGTGATCACTGCCTCCTGCGATGCCCATTTGCCGGCAGCCAGAAGTTCGTCGAAACGCTCCATCGCTTCTTCCCGGTCATCGCCAACGGGGCGGCAATCGACCAGCACCGGGGTCTGAAGCGCCAGCATGATCTCCACGTCCTCTCCCGTGGCAAAATCGCGCATCTGGTCTTCCGCTACCAGAAGCGGGCCAAAGCGGCTGGGCTCGAATACGGCCACCTGTCCTTCAGGCAAGGCCCGGCCAAGGCCGTTCGCCTCAAGGTTCTTCGCCTCCAGCCGGAGCATGGCGGGCGTTTCCGCCTCCCGGTCGCAGGTGGCGAAATGCACCATGCGGCCCTTCACCGCGCCCAGATCCAGGAATTTTACCTGCTTTTGCCCCTGCGCCGAGACATCGACCGGCACGGGCACGCGATAAAGCTTGAGATCGCCCAGTGCCTCCTCGCTCGCCTCCATGTCGGCGACTTCGTCCATCGCGAACCCATTCGCCGATTTGCGCTGCGCGGTGACGACGATGGATTCGGCCATCATCGCGGCTGGAGCAGGTGGCGGCACGCGGAGGCCGCCGCCATCATCATAGACCGTCGGCTGCGTGCCGGTCGCCGTGCTGCCCAGCGGATAGCATGTGAGGCGCAGCGGCTTTGCATCGGGCGCATCGGCAAGCTGTTCGTAATCGCTGGTCACATTGACCCGGCCCGCCACGGTCATCAGCTCGGCGCCCGGAAAGCTCTGCCCATTGCTATTGGCGACCGTCAGCCATGCCATCAGCTTTAGCGTGCGCTCTTTCTCGCGGCTCGCCCGGTCGAAAGTGGCGACGTAATTCGCCTGCCAGTCGAAATCGGTGGCGAGATAGGTGAGCGTCACCGTGTAGGTGCCGCCGCGCGGCGAAACCGTATCGACGCTATAGACTGGCTGCGGCGACAGACCGGCAGGAACGCGGTCGAAGGTCAGCTTTTCAGGCAGGCCTGCGCATCGCACCGCCTCATACCCATCTCGGGTTTTAAGCACGAGCCCGCCATCGGCGCGTGTCTTCACGACCGCGCTTTCGCTGACCGCTTCGCCCGTGCCGGGATTGGTGCGAGTAATCGTGACACGGTTGCCCAATGTCCCATCCACCAGCGAAGCGGGCGAGAGCACGGCGGCATTGCGGTTCTTTTCGATCGTGCCGCCGGGAAGGCCGGTGACGATGGCCGATACCGCGACCATGCTTTCGGCCACGCCTTCGAACCGGACGCGCGACGGCCCGGCAGGCAGCGTTACCGTGCGCGTTTCCGAAATCATCGCGAAGCCGCCCGCCCAGTCGGGATCGATGGGCCCGCCCATCCGGTCCTCGTCGCGATAGATCGTGACTGCAATGTCGGTGGGTGCGGAGGCATCGACGGCGGCGCGCGCCATCTCCTGCGCATCGGCGGGACCGGGCCGGGGCACGACACCCGCAATCCATGCGCCCACGCCAAGAAGCGCCGCCAGATGCAGCCCCGGCCTGAAGATCCTTTGCAGCACCGCGCCGCCCCGGATCAGTACCGCGTCTCGTAAGTGACGCTCAGCACCGTTTCGCCATTGGCGGGGACGGGCACGCTCCACACACGCTGGTCGAGGTTTTGCTGCTCGCCCTTGATGGTTTCATTGACCACGCGGAAATCGCGGCTGATCCACCCGCGGTCCAAACCCGCCTGCGTTACCTCGACCTCGACCGGCGTGTCCTTGGCGTTGGTGACCTTGTAGCGCATGGTCGTGCGCCAGAAGGTCTGGGCGCGCTGCACATCGATCTGGCGGACGTTGTCGCCCTCGATCACGCGGTACCGGGCGGAGCGGACATAATCCTCGGAATCGATTCTCGTGCGCGCCGTCACGGCAGCCTCCACCGCAACGTCGAAGGCATCGCCCAGCTTCAGGCTCATGGTGCTGCCCATCGGTGTGTGGCCGATCTGGTCTTCGCCGATGAATTGCGGGGTGCCGCCGGCATCGCGTTGATAGAACCGCACGGTTCCGGCAGGCAGGGCATCGCCCAGACCGCCATCGCGGGACGATGAAAAGGCGAGACGGCTCTCCGCCTTTACCGGCTGGCTGTCGCTTTGCAGCCAGTTCACCGTGCGGGCATAGATTTTCTGCGCGGGCACGCCCTGTACATCCATGAAGCTGACCTGCTTGGTCTGCGCATTGGCGATCGTGGTGCGCGCCGCCAGCGGGTAGAGGTAATAATCGGCGAGCTGCTCGCGGCCCGCGCTTTCCGTCCCGATGCTGCGCACCTGTCCGCGTGTCGGCGCGGGGCGATAACCGCCATTGCTCGCGCCAGCGGGCGATCCCGCCACCAGCACCGTGTTCGCGTCTTCGAACGTCGTGCCCGTATTGTTGGTCAGCGTGACCCAGCCCTGCATGTCGATCGTGCCCGCCACTTCGTCGTAAAGAGAGACGTAATCCGCCTGCCAGCCCAGCCCCCGCGTGAGATAGCGGATTGAGGCCGGGCGTGTTCCGGCGCGGGAGGAATCGACGGTGACGGACAGGGTGGGGCGGGCCCGCAGCCCATTGGGCACGCGGTCGAAAACGGCGCGCACGGGCAGGCCGTCATCGCGCAGCACCTCGATCCTGTCGCCGATCTGCACGACTACGCCGCCCGCGACCGAAAGCACCTTGGCGCGCTCGCGCGTTTCCTTGCCGGTGGCGGGATTGGTGCGGACCAGCGTGATCGTCTCGCCCACCGCCTTTTCCATCAGCTTTGCGGGGGTGAGGAGGTCAAAATCGAAATTCTGCTCGACGATACCGGTGCCGTCTGCGGCAAAGCTCAGCGTTTCGGGGCGGATGCGGCTGGAGACATCGGGGAATTCGATACGGGTGCGGCCGCGCGGGAAGGGCAGCTGGCGCACGTCCTGCACCAGCGCGGTATCGCCATTGTAGATCGTGACGGAGACATCGCCCTGCTGGCTCTTGCCGGTGGGGTCGGATGCCGCGCCCGGCGCGGGTGCGCTTTGGGCATAGGCGGCAGCGGCGATGGTGGCGCTGGCCGCGCAGGCGATGGCGAACTGGCTGGCGAAACGCTTCATATCTCTCCCCCGGTTTGGGCCGGGCGAAGACACGCGGCGACCCAAGACGCTTTCACGCATCAAACGTGACGAAGCGTTCCTAAATCGCGCCTGAATAACAAGAAATGATGACCGATTATGGGCGAGGCGCCTGAAATCAGACGGCAAATGTCATGGTTTGACGATGCCGCCCTTCAGGATCGACTGTGCGACCGAGGCGATATCGTCGGTCGTGCGCCCTTCCGACCAGATCGCGTATTTCAGGCCGAGAAACACGTTCATTCCCATGATCGCCCAGCCATGCGCTTCGTCGAGATCGGGGCGGAATTCGCCCTTTTTCATGCCGGTTTTCAATCGTTCGTTGATGCGCTGGGCGGCCGATTCGTAATGCTGGCGAAACGAGGCGGGATCGACGAATTCGGCCTCGTCGATGATGCGGTAGATTTCCTGATGCTCCCGCGCGAAATCGAGGAAGGCGGAGAAGGCGGCGCGCTCTGCGCCCAATGCATCCTGCGCCGGGTCCAGCCTCTCGCGCGCCTCAGTCCCGACGCGGGCCGACAGGTCACTTACCAACGCTCGGAACAGCGAATCCTTGCTGTCGAAATAAGTGTAGAAACTGCCCAGCGCCATGCCTGCGCGGCTGGTGATGCCGCTGATCGACGCTTCGTGGAAACCCTTCTCGCCAAACTCCAGCGCCGCGGCATCCAGCAGCTTGCGCAGGGACCGGCGCCCCCTTTCGGTGCGGGGCTGCTTGCCACCCGGAAAGGGCGGAAAGGCGGTGTCGGCTGGTTGGCTCATGCCCCATGGCTAGACCCGGAAATCGCCATTGGCAAAAAATAAAAGTTGAAAGCCGGTTCGGGTTTCAATATTGGTCGCGTCAATAACAAGGTTCACATGGGAGAATTTCGGATGCTCAAGGCACAGCTGCGCCTTTCCACCGCGTGCAAGCTCATTCTGTCCACCGGCACTGTTTTCGCTGCCACCGCTTTCGCCCCGCAGGCGATGGCGCAGGATTCCGACATCGATGCCGATGCCGTCGCGCAGCCCAACGTGGCTGACGCAGGCGATGGCGTGGAAGAAATCGTCGTCACCGCGCGTCGCCGCGAAGAGCGCCTGATCGACGTTCCGATCTCGCTGACCGCGATCGGCGGCGAAGCGCTGTCGAAGCAGGGCACGCAGAGCCTCGAACAGGTGGGCGAGCAGGTCCCGAACCTCACGCTCGAAGTGTCGCGCGGGACCAACACCACGCTCACCGCCTTCATCCGCGGCGTGGGTCAGCAGGACCCGGTCGCCGGCTTCGAAGCGGGCGTTGGCCTTTATGTCGACGATGTCTATCTGAACCGTCCGCAGGCCGCCGTGCTCGACGTCTATGATGTCGAACGCATCGAAGTTCTGCGTGGGCCGCAGGGCACGCTTTATGGCCGCAACACCATCGGCGGCGCGATCAAATATGTGACCGCCCGCCTGCCCGACGAAACGCAGGTCAAGGTGCGCGGCACCTATGGCTCCTATGACCAGGCCGACCTGATCGTCTCCGCCGCCACCCCGGTCAGCGATGCGCTGCGCGTGGGCGTTGCGGGCGCGCGGCTGTCGCGCGGCGGCTATGGGAAGAACCTCAACCTCGACGGGGTCGAGAACTACAACAAGGACGTCTGGGCCGCGCGCGGAACGGTCGAATATGAAAACGGCCCGCTCTTCATCCGCCTTGCAGGCGATTATGTGAAGGACAATTCCGATCCGCGTCAGGGCCATCGTTTCCTGCCTGGCAATCCCGCCCTCAGCGATGCGCCGGTGCTGAACAATGTTTACAACACCCGCGCCGGCCTCAACGTGACCAAGCAGGAGGTCGAGGCCTATGGCGGCTCGCTCAACATCGCCTATGAGATTTCGGACACGATCACGCTGAAGTCGATCACCGGCTATCGCAAGGACGAGTCCACCTCGCCGATCGACTTCGATTCACTGCCTGTGGTCGATCTTGACGTGCCTGCGATCTACAAGAACGACCAGCTCTCCGAAGAACTGCAGTTCCTGTATGAAGGCGATCGCCTGTCGGGCGTTCTGGGTGCCTATTACCTCGATGCGAATGCCTTTACCGCCTTCGATGTGGCGATCTGGCAGACGGGCGACCTGATCGGCCTGCCGGGCCTTACCGCGCAGACGCTGGGCGATGTCAACACGAAGACCTGGTCGATATTCGGCGATTTCACCTATGAGCTGACCGACCAGTTCAGCCTGTCGCTGGGTGGCCGCTATACCAATGACAAGCGCTCCTCGCGCGTGCTGCGTACGACTTATATCCTGAACTATTCGGACCTGTTCGCCGATGGCGGCGTGCCCATCGCGGTTACCTCCGATTTCGACGGCAGCGACACGTTCAAGGAATTCACCCCGCGTGCCTCGATCAGCTTCAAGCCGAACCGCGACCACAATATCTACTTCACCTATTCGAAGGGCTTCAAGGGTGGCGGCTTCGACCCGCGCGGCTACACCACCAATGCGCCTGATGCCGATGGCGATGGCACGGTGAGCGAGGACGAGATCTTCAACTTCATGCGCTTCAAGCCGGAGACGGTGGACAGCTTTGAACTGGGGTGGAAGGCATCGCTGCTGCAGAACCGCCTCAACGTCAGCCTTGCCGGTTTCATGAGCGATTACAAGAACATCCAGATCCCGGGTTCAAAGGGCTATGACGTCGACGGCGACGGCATCACCGAGACCTTTATCGGCGTGACCACCAATGCCGCCGCGGCCACGATCAACGGTATCGAGTTCGAAGCCAATGCCCTGGTCGGCCGGGATTTCGCCGGGATGGGCAGCCGCTTCAACGTTAATATGGCGCTGGGCTATGTCGATGCGAAATATGACGAATATTTCGATGGCGACACCGATATCTCTGGCATTGCCGCGATCCAGAACACGCCCGAATTCACGGCGAACTGGGGCTTCGACATGGGTATCCCGGCGGCATCGGGCATGGTCGACCTGATCGGTTCGATCTCGCTGCGTTCGGACAGCCAGCAGTTCGAATTCGCGACACCGTTCCTTGATCAGGACGGTTTCTTCCTCGCCAATGCGAGCCTTGTCTATACGGCGGATTCGGATGCCTTCCAGGTCGGGCTGCATGCGAAGAACATCTTTGACAAGCGTTACGTCGTGGCGGGTTATGACTTCGTCTACAACACGCAGCTGGGTCTCGAGAACAACGTGACCGGCTTCTACGGTGATCCGCGCCGCGTGTTCGTCACTGCCGAGGTCCGCTTCTGATCCCGCCGGGATCGGAACGCAGGATCATTCGCAGATGACCGACTACCGCGAACACCGCTTCCGCAGCGCGGATGGGGGGCTGGAGCTGTTCGCCCGGGATTATCCCGGTGCGAACGGCTCCTCGCCGACCCTCTTGCTGATGCATGCGCTCACCCGCAACAGCGCGGATTTCGAGCCCATGATCGACTGGCTGGCGGGGACCTACAGGCTGGTCGTGCCCGATGTGCGCGGGCGCGGCCTGTCGGGCCGGGACCCGGAGCCGATGAATTATCGCCCCGATGTCTATGCCGCCGACATGTTCGCGCTGATGGACGATTTGGGAATCAAAAGCGCCGGATTGATCGGCACCTCCATGGGCGGGCTTATCGCCATGGCCATGACCGCCATCGCCGAGGGCGGCGAATTCGGGCAGCGCATCGGCCCGGTCGTGCTCAATGACGTTGGCGCGCATATCGAACCCGACGCGCTGGAACGGATCGGCAGCTATGTCGGTAAGAGCAAGGGTTTCGCCGGTTGGGACGAGGCCGCCGCGACCGTTCGGCGCATCAATGGTCCTGTCTTCCCCGATTTCACCGACAAGGACTGGATGGATTTCGCACGCCGCACCTGTCAGGAGACAGGCGATGGTGTTGCCTATGCCTATGACCCGGCCATCGCCGTTCCCTTTGCGGGGGAGAGCGAGAAGGTCGACCTCTGGCCGATCTGGCAGGCGATGGGCACGCGCCCTGTGCTGGTGGTGAGGGGGGAGATGAGCGATCTCCTTTCCGCCGAAACCGTGGCCGAGATGGGGCGGTGCCACGAAGGGCCGTTCGCCCATGTCGATGTTCCGCAGCGCGGTCATACGCCGCTGCTGGACGAACCGGCGGCAAGGGCTGCGATCGAGACATTTCTGAAAGAGCATTATCCCGCATGAGCACGACAATCGCCAGCGCCGCCAAGCCGTCGAAGCCCAATGTGGTGCTGGCGATGTTGCTCGTCGTCTATATCTTCAATTTCGTCGACCGGCAGATCGTGTCGATCCTGGCAGGGCCGATCCAGGCGGATCTCGACCTGTCGGATGCGCAGATGGGGCTTTTGGGCGGGCTGGCCTTTGCGATCTTCTATTCTGTGCTGGCGGTGCCGCTGGCGACACTGGCCGACCGCACCAGCCGCAGCTGGGTAATCACCATATCGCTGGTGTTGTGGAGCGGCTTTACGGCCGCTTGCGGGCTTGCGTCCGGGTTCTGGCAGATCTTCCTCGCGCGGTTGGGCGTCGGGGTGGGCGAAGCTGGCGGCGTCGCACCTTCTTACGCGCTGATCGGGGATTACTTCCCGTCGAAACGCCGCGCCTTTGCGCTGTCGATCTATTCGCTCGGCATTCCGCTGGGGTCTGCGGTCGGGGTGATGGCGGGCGGCTATATCGCGGCCGCGGTCGACTGGCGCGCGGCGTTTCTGGTTGTTGGCCTGTGCGGCGTGCTGATCGCGCCGGTGTTCCGCCTGCTCGTGCGTGACAATCGCCCCGTGGCAGCCCCGGGTGAAGATGCGCCCGAACAGCCGCGCCTTGCCGTGACGGCGGGCGTGCTGGCGAAGAAACCGGCATTCTGGTTTCTGTCCTTTGGCGCGGCCTCGTCATCGATGTGCGGCTATGGCCTCGCCTTCTGGCTACCCAGCCTCCTTCAGCGCAGCTTCGGTCTCACGCTGATAGAGGCAGCCTGGTTTTTTGGCGCGGTATTGCTGATAGGCGGCGTGGCGGGAATGCTGCTGGGCGGCTGGGTCGCGGATCGCCTCGGCGGCAGGGACCGGGCATGGTTCGCCTGGGTCCCGGCGATTTCCTTCATTGTCGGCGCGCCGCTGTTTGCCGCTGGCATCATGAGCGGCAGCGTCACGCTGGCATTCGCGCTTTTCATCGTGCCGCAGGCGCTGGTCTATGTCTGGCTGGGTCCGGTACTTTCCGCCGTGCAGCACCTGGTCGCGCCGGCTGGCCGTGCGACCGCTTCGGCGCTCTTTCTCCTCATCAACAATCTGCTGGGTCTTGGCGGAGGCATCTACGCGCTGGGCCAGCTCTCCACGCTGCTTCAGCCGGTTTATGGCGATGAAGCCCTGCGCTGGTCGATGTTCTTCGCGCTCGCGCTCTATCTGGTGGCTGGCGTGCTGATGCTGTTCGCGGGCAAGCACCTGCGCAGCGGCTGGGTCGAGGAAGCGGCTTAAACGGTCTCGATACCGGGGACGCTGATAGAGCGCCCGCCGCCGTAATCCTCTCGCGTGACGACCAGCCCCTTTCGTTCAAGGTGATCGAGCAGCCGCCGGATGCGTCCCGGTGAGCTGGTGCCATAGGCGCGCCCCAGTTCGTCTTCGTCGGGGCCGGTGCCGCCCTGCGCCGCATCGCGGGCGATCAGCAGGAACGGGGCGAGCAGGTCATCATCCACCAGATCGCCCAGCGCCAGCACGCGGCCCTGCGTTTCATCGTCCAGCTGATGCAGCCCCGCGACCGCGATCGCGAAACGGCGGCGAAACGCGGTCATGTCGAGCAGCGCCGCGGTGGCCCCCTTGCGGCGGCAGGCCATCATGAAGCTCTGGAACTGCGAGGCGCTGGGCTGAAAGGTTATATGCGGATCGCTTGCCAGCTCGGCCAGGATCTCTTCCAGCATTTCCTCGTGGTCGCCGCTTGCCATGGCAGGCGCGCCGAAAGGCTGCCGGTCGCGCGTGGGCGGGGCATTCATCGGGGCGGGGCGCATGGACTGCTCCAACTCCTCCACGGCGCGGCGCGGCGGCGGGGGCGGCGGCGGCGGGGGCACGACCTTGTCCAGTTCCTTGTGCAACAGCGCCTGCATCTCTTCCCTGGGCGCGGTGGGCAGCGGCACCAAAGCGCTGGCATTGGCGCGCGACCCCGATTTCACCGCACCGATCCTGATCGCGACGGGCCGCCGCGTGATCGCCGGGCCAAGCCCGAGGAACCGCCCGCGCTCAAGATCGCGGATCTGCTCCGCCTGCCGCCGCTCCATGCCGAGGAGATCGGCAGCGCGAGCCATGTCGATGTCGAGGAAGGTGCGGCCCATCAGGAAGTTTGACGCCTCAGCCGCCACGTTCTTGGCAAGCTTTGCCAGACGCTGCGTCGCAACGATCCCGGCAAGCCCGCGTTTGCGCCCGCGGCACATCAGGTTCGTCATCGCGCCCAGTGACAGGCGGCGCGTGTCCTCCGCCATCTCGCCGCTGGCCGAAGGCGCGAACATTTGCGCCTCGTCCACCACGACAAGGGCCGGAAACCAGTGTTCGCGTGGTGCATCGAACAGGGCGGTAATGAATTGCGCGGCGCAGCGGATCTGCAGTTCGACGTCCAGCCCCTCCAGCCCCAGCACCACCGATGCGCGATGTTCGCGGGTGCGCGCGGCCAACGCCTCGATCTCGGCCTGCGAATGGCTTTCGGCGTCGATCACGACATGGCCGAAATGTTCGGACAAGGACGTGAAATCGCCTTCCGGATCGATGATGATCTGCTGCACCATGCCAGAGCTTTCCTCCAGCAGGCGGCGCAAGAGATGCGACTTGCCCGAACCCGAATTGCCCTGCACCAGCAGGCGGGTGGCGAGAAGCTCCTCCATATCGACGCGTACGTCTTCCCCGCGTGCGTCCTGACCTATGACAATATGCGAATCCACATATCGGGGGTAGCGGCTGGGCTGCCTGTGCCAAAGGGCGAGAATCAGGCTTTTGCCCAGCCACATGCGGCGCAAGCCCAAAAAAGAAACCCCGCCCGGCCAGATGGCGCGGGCGGGGCGTATGGCCGGCTTCCTCCCCGAAGCCGACCTGTTCCAGTGCTAGGGGGTATTATTCCCCCTTCGCCTCAAGCCGGATGCGGTGAAGCACGGGCTCGGTATAGCCGCTGGGCTGGGCGCGCCCTTCCAGTATCAGCATGCGCGCCGCCTTGATCGGCAGGCAGTCGGGACCGCGCGCCGCCATCGGGCGATAGGCGGCATCGCCCGCATTCTGGCGGTCGACGACTTCGGCCATGCGGCGCAGTGCCGCCTCGATGTCATCGCGGCAGATCACGCCATGCTCCAGCCAGTTGGCAAGATGCTGGCTGCTGATCCTGAGCGTGGCACGGTCTTCCATCAGGCCGATGTCGTGAATGTCAGGCACCTTCGAGCAGCCGACGCCCTGGTCGATCCAGCGCACGACATAGCCAAGGATACCCTGGACATTATTGTCGACTTCCTCACGGATTTCCTCGTCCGACCAGTTCTTTCCGTCCGCCAGCGGCACGGTCAGCAGGGCCGAGAGCGGGGCGATGCCTTCGCCTGCGCGCAAAGCTTGCCGCGCCTTGACGTCGCAGCGGTGGTAATGCGTCGCATGCAGCACCGCCGCCGTGGGCGAGGGGACCCATGCGGTCGTCGCGCCGCTTTGCGGGTGGCCAATCTTTTCAGCCAGCATCGCCTGCATCCGGTCCGGCGCGGCCCACATGCCCTTGCCGATCTGCGCGCGGCCGGCAAAGCCGCAGGCTAGACCGATCTGGACGTTGCGGTCCTCGTACGCCTTGATCCACTGGGCCTGCTTGATCTCCGCCTTGCGAAGCATCGGGCCGGCCAGCATGGAGGTGTGGATCTCATCACCCGTGCGGTCGAGGAAGCCGGTGTTGATGAAGAACACGCGGGTTTTCACCGCCTCGATGCAGGCAGCCAGATTGGCGCTGGTGCGGCGTTCCTCATCCATGACGCCGACCTTGATGGTATTGCGCGTCAGGCCAAGCATGTCCTCTACCGCGTCGAACAGATCATTGGTGAAGGCGCATTCGGCGGGGCCATGCATCTTGGGCTTCACGACATAGATCGAGCCGGTGCGGCTGTTCTTGTTGCGGCCAAGGCCTTTGAGATCGTGCATCGCGATCAGCGCGGTGATGGCGGCATCCATGATGCCCTCGAACACCTCAGCGCCATCGGCGGTGCGGATCGCGGGGTTGCGCATCAGATGGCCGACATTGCGGACGAGCAGCAGCGAGCGGCCCGGCAGGACCAGTTCGCCGCCATCGGTGACATAACGCCGATCGGGATTGGCCGAACGCACCATGCGCTCGCCGCCCTTGGAAAATTCCGCCGTCAGGTCCGAACGCACGATGCCCAGCCAGTTGCGATAGGCGTCCGCCTTGTCGGCGGCATCGACCGCCGCGACCGAATCTTCCAGATCGACGATGGTGGTGAGCGCCGCTTCCAGCTCGACATCGGCGATGCCGCCTGCGTCCTTGCCGCCGATCGGGCTCGAACGGTCGATGACGATCTCGATGTGGAGGCCATTGTGGCGCAGCAGCAGATTATCGCCGCGCTGGCCAATGAACTGCGCCGGGTCCGCCAGCTCGGGGTTGCCGCCGGTGAAGTCGGTCCATGATCCGCTCTTCAGCGGAACCGTCTCGTCGAGGAAGGCCTTGGCCCAGGCGATGACCTTGGCGCCGCGTTCTTCGTCATAGCCCTTGCCCTGCGGCAAAGTGCCATCCAGCGCATCGGTGCCGTAAAGCGCGTCATACAGGCTGCCCCAGCGCGCATTCGCGGCATTGAGCAGGAAGCGCGCATTCAGGACCGGAACGACCAGCTGCGCGCCAGCAACCTCGGCAATCTCGCTGTCGGTATTGGCGGTCGTGATTTTGAACGGCGAAGGCTCGGGCACGAGATAGCCGATCTCGCGCAGGAACGCTTCCGGTGCGCCGGTGCCGGCGCTGGAGTTGGCGCGGTGCCATGCATCGATCTTCGCCTGAAGCTCGTCGCGCGTGTCCAGCAGCTGCTGATTGCGCGGGCCAAAGCGTGCGATGAGATCGGCAAGGCCGCTCCAGAAAGCGGCAGGCTCGATCCCGGTCCCCGAAAGGGCCTCGGCTTCCACGAAGCCAGCCAGAGTCCGGTCGACCCGCAGGCCGGCGCGTTCTACGGTTTCATCTCCACCGTCGGGGGATGCGCCCTGGGCTTGCAGATCGGTCAGCATGGGGTGTCCTTCTTGAATTTGATGCCCCCTTCGCGGGGGTAATGCCCCGGAGCCTATCGGGCTCCGGGGCGGTATTGTCGGTAATGATCGTGTGGCTGTTGCCTTAGCGCAGACGGCCGAGGCGGTGGTGCAGGTTCACGAACTTGGGCGTGTCGATATCGTCCTGGTTGTTCTTGATGAACTCCACCACGGCGCGGCGGATCAGGCGCGAATCTTCGGTCGAGAAGACCGGACGAGCAAGTGCGGGTTCGGGCATTGGTAGTCTCCTTCCTTTTCTCTTCGCGCGGTTTTTACGCCGCGAACTGGTTCATCGTATTGTCCTTGCCGCCAGCCTTCAGGGCTGCTTCGCCGGCAAAGGCTTCCTTGTGGTCGTCCCCGATGTCGGAGCCGGCCATGTTCTGGTGCTTCACGCAAGCGATACCCTGGCGGATTTCCTTGCGCTGGACCCCGGCGACGTAGCCAAGCATCCCTGCCTCGCCGAAATATTCCTTGGCGAGATTGTCGGTGCTGAGCGCTGCCGTGTGATAGGTCGGCAGGGTGATCAGGTGGTGGAAGATGCCTGCCTGTGCCGCCGCGTCCCGCTGGAAAGTGCGGATACGCTCGTCGGCTTCGGCAGCCAGCTCCGTGCCATCGTAATCGACACTCATCAGCTTGGCCCGATCAAAGGCCGAGACATCCTTGCCTTCCGCTTCCCAGGCGTCGAACACCTGCTGGCGGAAATTCAGCGTCCAGTTGAAGCTGGGCGAATTGTTATAGACCAGCTTCGCATTCGGAATAACCTCGCGAATACGGCTCACCATCCCTCCGATCTGGGCGATATGGGGCTTCTCGGTCTCGATCCACAGCAGGTCCGCACCGTTTTCAAGCGCAGTGATGCAGTCGAGCACGCAGCGGTCCTCACCCGTCCCCGAACGGAACTGGTAGAGGTTCGACGGAAGACGCTTGGGCGCAAGCAGCTTGCCGTCGCGGCTGATGAAGACCTGACCGTTGGTGATGTTCTCCGGCGCGACTTCGTCGCAATCGAGGAACGCGTTGTACTGGTCACCAAGGTCGCCCGGCTCCTTCGAGAAAGCGATCTGCTTCGTCAGGCCAGCACCAAGCGAGTCGGTGCGGGCAACGATGATGCCTTCGGGCACGCCCAGTTCGAGGAAGGCGTAACGGATCGCGCGGATCTTCTGGAGGAAGTCCTCGTGCGGAACCGTGACCTTGCCGTCCTGGTGGCCGCACTGCTTTTCGTCGGACACCTGGTTCTCGATCTGCAGCGCGCAGGCGCCGGCCTCGATCATCTTCTTGGCGAGCAGATAGGTCGCCTCGGCATTGCCGAAGCCTGCATCGATGTCGGCGATGATCGGAACGACATGCGTCTGGTATTCATCGATCTCACGCAGCAGGCGGTGGGTATTGACCGCATCGCCCGTTTCCTTGGCGGTATCGAGTTCGCGGAACATCATGCCCAGCTCACGCGCATCGGCCTGGCGCAGGAAGGTGTAGAGCTCCTCGATCAGCGCGGGCACGGAGGTCTTCTCGTGCATCGACTGGTCGGGCAGGGGCCCGAATTCGCTGCGCAGCGCGGCGACCATCCACCCGGAAAGGTAGAGGTACTTGCGCTTGGTCGTGCCGAAGTGCTTCTTGATCGAGATCATCTTCTGCTGACCGATGAACCCGTGCCAGCAACCCAGCGACTGGGTGTAATTGGCGGGATCGGCGTCATACGCTTCCATGTCGGCGCGCATGATGCTGGCGGTGTAACGGGCGATGTCGAGACCGGTCTGGAAGCGGTTCTGGACAGTCATGCGTGCAGCCATCTCGGGATCGATGGCAGCCCACTTCTGGCCAAGCTCGGCGATGTTGCCTTTCTGGCGCTGGATTTCTGCGGCGTAAGTCATGGCTGGTAACCTTCGGTGTGTTTGAAACGATTCGCCCGTCTGGCTGGGCACACCAATCGTTTCGCACCAAAATCCGAGTCGCGGAATTGCGCGCGGTGTATTGTTGTCAAACTTTACAAAACATGCTTGTATAGTTGTAAGGACGTTTACAGCGGGATTGTGAAGGCATGGCGCGCAAGGCGATCTACCTGGGGCCAAGGCTCAAGCGCATGCGGCGCGAGCTGGGGCTGACGCAGGCCAACATGGCCGAGGATCTCGACGTGTCGCCCAGCTATATCGCGCTGATGGAGCGCAACCAGCGCCCCGTGACCGCCGATTTGCTGCTGAAGATCGCGACCACCTATCGCATAGACATTTCCGATCTGGCGGCTGGCGACAGCGAAGAGGTGACGACCCGGCTGCAGGCGGTGCTGCGCGATCCGATCTTTGCCGACATCGACCTGCCTTCGCTGGACGTGGCCGATATCGCCACCAGCTATCCCGGCTTTGCCGAAGCCTTGATGCGCCTGCACACGGCTTACGGCGAGGAGCAGCTGGCATTGGCGGCACGGCGCGAAACAGAGCGCGGCGGCGGCGGCGCGGCGGCGGCGAGCGTGATCGACCCGGTGGCCGAGGCGCGAAACTTCCTCGCCGCGCGCCGGAATTGTTTTCCCACGCTGGACGATAGCGCGTCGCTGGCGGCGCAAGACCTGCCGACGATCTCCTCGATGATCGCCCGAATAAAGGAGAAGCATCGTCTGGAGGTGACTTTCGCTCCGCCAGAGGTGCTGCGCGGGGCGATGCGCTGGTACGATTACCACCGTCGCCGCGTGATGTTCTCCCGCCAGCTCGACCATAAGGCGCGGCGTTTCCAGCTCGCCCTGCAACTGGCCGTGCTGGAACGGGGCGAGGAGATCGAGGCGGCGATCGGGGAGGGCCGGTTCGAAAGCGACAATGGCAAGGTGCTCGCGCGCCGCGCGCTGGAAAGCTATTGGGCCGCGGCGCTGCTGATGCCTTATCGCCCTTTCCTCGATGCGGCAAAAAGGCTGCGATACGACATGGACGCGCTGACCTATGAGTTTCAGGTCAGCTATGAACAGGTCGCGCACCGCCTGACCACGCTGCAGAGGCCGGGGGCGGAAGGCGTGCCGTTCTTCTTCATCCGCGTCGACCGCGCGGGGAACGTGTCAAAGCGTCTCGACGGTGCGGGCTTTCCCTTTGCACGGCATGGCGGGGCCTGTCCGCTATGGAACGTGCACAAGGCTTTCGACCGCGAAGGCGAAGTGCTCGTCCAGCGGATCGAACTGCCCGATGGCGAACGCTATATGTCGGTTGCGCGCACGGTCATATCAGGGGGGGGCAGCTTTCACGCCCAGCGCATTACCCGCGCAGTCGCACTGTGCTGCGCCGATGCCCGCAAGGGCGAGCTGGTCTATGGCGACGCGCTCAAGGAAGACGAGGTTACGCCGATCGGCATCGCCTGCCGCTTCTGCCATCGCCCGCAATGCATCGCCCGCTCCGCCCCGCCGATGGGCCGCGAATTGCGGTTCGACCATTATCGCCAGTCGGGCGTGCCCTTCGCCTTTGCCGATGAGTGAGGCTTTCGGGCCGCATTGCCCGATGCCGTGATAACTCGGACCTGCGCATTGCTAAGCGCAGGGCGAAGTGTTTTAATTAAGCGTTAGCTCTGAATTAATAAACTTTTGCAATATTAAATATAAACCCGATCCATGGCTGAGTTTTTGAAACTCCGAAGCGAGTCCATATGATGGGATATGAGCAGAAAATAACCGATTATTACGAGGTGTTGAAAGTAAATCCGAGGTGCGATGCCCGCGTCCTCGAACTTGCCTATCACCACTTCGCCAAGATGTATCATCCCGACAATCGGGAGACATCCGACCCCCGCAAGTTCAGCGAGGTAATCGAGGCCTATCGCGTGTTGCGCGACCCGCAGAGGCGATCGGAATACGACCGCCGCTATCAGGCCGGTGAACCGCGCGTTGCCGCCGCGCCCGACACCTCTGGCATCGTCGATGAGGAAACCGCCATCAGCGATGGCGAGGTGCATGCGAAGATTCTGCTCACGCTTTACAAGCGGCGGCGGGAGAACGGTTCGGATCCCGGCATGATCGGCTGGTTCATTCAGGAAATGTTGGGCTGTTCGCAGGACATCTTCGATTTCCACATCTGGTACCTGAAATCGAAGGGCTTCATCGAAGTGACCGAGCAGGGGACCATCGCGGTCACCGTCGATGGCATCGACCACGTCATCAACACATCGAAAGCGACGCAGGCCGAGACGCTGATGCTGCAGGAAGCGAAATTGCGCGGGTCTTGAGCGGGGCACTGCCGTCAAGGCGGTAAGATCGCTGGCATGAATGCGTTGGCGGATGGGGCGAGGGGTACTGACCGCGCCGCCATCCCGGCCTTATCCGCTGTTCATGCCTTCGCCTTTTCCTCCGCCACATGGGCGATCAGCGTGTCGATCACGCTCGCATCCTCGATCGTCTGCGGCACGATGATCTCGTCCCCATTCTCAATCGCGCGCAGCAGGTTCCTCAGGATCTTGCCGGACCGCGTCTTGGGCAGGCCGTCGACGAAATGGACCGTGCTGAGACAGGCGATGGGCCCTATGTCCCCGCGGATCGAGGTGATGAGGTCCTTTCGGATCTGGTCATGGTCGCCGGTGCCTGCTCGCGCCACGACAAAGCCGACCGGCGTCTCGCCCTTCAGCGCATCGGCTGCGCCCACGACGGCGCATTCGACGACGGCGGGGTGGTTGGAGACGACCTCCTCCATCTGCCCGGTCGACAGGCGATGGCCCGCGACATTGATGATGTCGTCGGTGCGGCCCATGATGTGGATGAAGCCGTCTTCGTCGATCATGCCCGCATCGCCGCTGGTGTAGTGACCGGGGAAATCGGCAAAGCCTGCCTTGAACCGTTCGGGATTGTTCCACAGCGCGCGAAATGCGCCGGGCGGCAGCGGCTGTTCGATCAGCAGATTGCCGACCTTGCCGGGCTCTACTTCCTGATGCGCGTCATCCTGAACCTTGAAACGGAAGCCGGGCACCGCGCGGCCCGCGCTGCCGACGCGGATCTCGGTCTCTCCCCGGCCAAAGCAGGTGGCGATGGCGGGCCAGCCGATCTCGGTCTGCCACCAGTGGTCGATCACCGGCTTGCCCAGCATGTCGGCGATCCACAGCAGCGTGTCGGGATCGGCGCGTTCGCCGGCAAGGAACAGGGCCTTCAGCGATTTCAGGCTCGCTTTCCGGATGAATTCGCCATCGGGATCGGCGCGGCGAATGGCGCGGATCGCGGTGGGCGCGGTGAAGAGGACCTTCACCTTATGCTTGTCGACGAGGTTCCAGAATATGCCTGCATCGGGCGTGCCGATGGGCTTGCCTTCGAACAGGATCGTCGCGCAGCCTGCCAATAGCGGGCCATAAACGATATAGCTGTGCCCCACGACCCAGCCGATGTCGGACGCGGCCCAGTAAACATCGCCCGCCTCGACGCCATAGATATGCTCCATCGACCAGGCGAGCGCAGTGGCATAGCCGCCATTGTCGCGCACCACGCCTTTTGGCGTGCCGGTCGTGCCGGAGGTGTAGAGGATGTAAAGCGGGTCGGTCGATTTGACCGGCACCGGATCGACCGGCTTTGCGGCGTCATAGGCCGCGTTCCAGTCGATGTCGCGATTGGGGATCAGATCGGCGCGCAGTTCCTCGCGCTGGAGAATGATGGTCGTTTCGGGCTTGTTGGTGCAGCGTTCGATCGCGGCATCCAGAAGCGGCTTGTAGGCGATGGTGCGATTGGGTTCGAGGCCGCAGCTGGCTGACAGCACGGCGACCGGCTGGCAATCGTCGATCCGCTTGGCGAGTTCGGGCGCAGCGAAGCCGCCGAACACCACCGAATGCACGGCGCCGATCCGCGCGCAGGCCAGCATGCCGAACACGGCTTCGGGGATCATCGGCATGTAGATGACGACGCGGTCGCCCTTCTTGACGCCCGCATTCACCAGCATGCCGGCGGTGCGCGCCACGCGCTCCTGCAATTCGGTGAAGCTATAGGTCGCGTCGCGCCCGGTGATCGGGCTTTCATAGATTAGCGCGGGCTGATCGCCGCGGCCCGCCGCGACATGGCGGTCGACCGCATTTTCGCAAACATTCAGCTCACCATCGGGAAACCAGTGGTCGTCATCTTCGTCATGCGCAATTGCAGGAAAGCGCGCCCAGTCGAGCGCGCGTGCCGCATCCATCCAGAACTGTTCGGGATTGGCCGTCGCCTGCTCCAGCGCCTTGGCGTAACTCATCACTTCGGTCTCCCCATTGGGAAGACCGGGCGGGGCCGCGCCAGCCCGCCCGGTCCTCGTCATCGTCAAAAAGCGTATTTCGCGGTGGCCTGCACCTTTTGCAGATTGCCGCTCGCGCCCGCTTCGTTTTCGCGTTCGGCATACATGTATTCGATGCCGAGATCAAGTTTCGGAACGGGTGAGTAGATGATGTTGGCCATGGCATTCCACACATTGTCGGTGGGGCTGCCGCTCGTCAGGCTGACCGGGTTGTCAGCCTTGAAATAGCTGCCCGCGATGGTGGAGCGCATCTTGTCGGTCCAGACATGGCGGAACGCGGCATAGCCCGAATAGGTGAAGATCGGGTCGAGATTGCCATTGGCGTCGATCGCCGCGTCATTGACGATATTGGCGCCGATATAGCGGCCAAGCCCGTCGCCGACCGTCCCCATGAAGCGGAAGTCGTCCTTTTCGCCGATCGGGATCTTGCCCGAAACGGAAACGCCATAGCCCCATGC
Organism: Croceicoccus mobilis; assembly: GCF_001661965.1. GTDB lineage: Bacteria > Pseudomonadota > Alphaproteobacteria > Sphingomonadales > Sphingomonadaceae > Croceicoccus > Croceicoccus mobilis. The sequence continues at coordinate 125,530 of NZ_LYWZ01000021.1, read as the reverse complement.
GCTGTCGGACCCGCTGGCGAGCACATTATCAGAGGCATTGAGCTGGCGCGCGATGGCAGCGACCGTGACCGGGCCATCATAGCGCACGATGACGTCGGGCATCTGGTCGTCGGAAGGCAGGATGCGTCCGCCGACCGAATTGGTGATGGTCGTTTCGGGCTGCTCCACCGCGATCGAGATGCCGCTCTTCGTCTTGTAGCGGATCATGGCCTGGCGGTTGAACACGGTGCCCGGCATCACGCCCACGAAATCGACGCTCTCAGGCAGCGCGCCCACATTCTGGAATGTCGACCACGCCTGGCCGAACGTCCAGCCGCCATAGGTCAGGAAGGCTTGCCGCATGCGCGGGACATAGCTGTTCGACACGCGCTGGTCGCCGCCCGATGTGACGAGAAAGTCCATCTCGATATGGCTGCCCAGCGTCTTGTCGCCGACCGGCGTCGCGGTTTTCAGGATCATGCGCGTCTGGCGGGCGTGGAAATGGGTGTCCCATCCCGATGCCGATCCGCCAACGGGGATCAGGCTGGGGATCAGGAAGTCGCGATTGATGCTGTCGCCCGGCACCTGCCCGCCGCTGGTGCGCTGGCTGATGGCGTCCATCTTGACGTATCCGCCAAGGCTGAACTGCGTGCCGCCGATGCGGAAGCCTTGCGTGTCCTTTTCCTCCATCGCGGCAACGCGGGTTTCGATCTGGCCTTGCTGCTCGGCCACCGCGCGCGTCTCGGCCACGGCGGCGCGCATTTCCTGCGCCATCGCGGCGTCTTCGGCGCTGGTTGACTGCGCCGCATCGAGGCGGGCCTCGAGCCGCTCCATCATGGCCTCCAGCCTGTCGAGGCGGTCCTCGATGCTGGCATTGTCCTGCGCGGACGCCGACGCGGGCACAAGCGCGCTCGCCGCCAACAGCGCGGCCACCAGCGCGCCGGTCTTCCTCCCGGTTCCTGATCGTGACATCATTCCCACTCCCCATTTTATCGTGTTTTTACGGCCCGTCACGGCGGGTCCGATGGGGCAAAACTTGCAGCGCGAGAGGTCACTTCCCAGCTAGCGGATGGTCTATAAGACTTTCGTCGCACAGACCGGCCACTGCGAATCGGGCTAGTTTTCCGCGCAAGCGAACGCGCTGCGTGGAGGAGAGACCACGCAGGAGAGCGGGGAGTGGGCCCCGTCTCGGCGCGACAAGATCACGATGGGAGACGACATGCAGGACACACTCGAGCACGCAGGCGAAATCGTTCCGGTTCCGGCCGCCGCGATCGAAGGCACCAGCTGCACCGGCGGGCAATATGACGCCATGTACGCGCGGTCGATGGACGACCCCGACGCTTTCTGGCTCGAACAGGCCGAGCGGCTCGACTGGTTCAAAAAGCCGACCAAGATCTCGGGCTGGAGCTTCGATCCCGTCGAAATCAAGTGGTTCGAAGATGGCGAGCTCAACATCTGCCACAACGCGCTCGATCGCCATGTGGCAAACGGTCGCGGCGACCAGACCGCGCTGATCTTCGAACCCGACAGCCCCGAAGATCCGGTGCGCAAGTTCACCTATGCCGAGATCCTGGAAAACGTGATCCGCATGGCGAACACGCTCAAGAAGATGGGCGTGCAGCGCGGCGACCGCGTCACCGTCTATATGCCGATGGTGCCCGAAGGCGCCTTTGCCATGCTGGCCTGCGCCCGCATCGGGGCGGTGCATTCGGTGGTGTTCGGCGGCTTTTCGCCCGATGCCATTGCCAACCGGATCGAGGATTGCCAGTCCGACTATGTCATCTGCGCCGATGAAGGCCTGCGCGGATCGAAGCGCGTGCCATTGAAGGCCAATGTCGATGCGGCCCTGGAAAAGATCTCGGTCAAGGCGGTGCTGGTCATCCGCCACACTGGCGGCGATGTCGCCATGACCGAAGGGCGCGACCACTGGTTCCACGAATATTCCGAGGGCGTGTCCACCGAATGCCCGTGCGAGGTGATGAACGCGGAAGACCCGCTATTCATCCTCTACACTTCCGGCTCCACCGGTAAGCCCAAGGGCGTCGTGCACACCACCGGCGGCTATTCGGTCTGGACCGAGACGACCTTCCGCTACACCTTCGATTACCGTGAGGGTGAGGTTTACTGGTGCACCGCCGATATCGGCTGGGTCACGGGACACTCCTATATCGTCTATGGACCGCTGCAGGCTGGCGGCACCGCGCTGATGTTCGAAGGCGTGCCCAACTATCCGGCGCATGACCGGTTCTGGCAGGTCGTCGACAAGCACAAGGTCAACATCTTCTACACCGCGCCCACCGCGATCCGTGCGCTGATGCGCGAAGGGAACGACCATGTGACCAAGCATGATCTTTCCTCCCTGCGCGTGCTGGGCACGGTGGGTGAGCCGATCAACCCGGAGGCATGGCGCTGGTATCACGAATTGGTCGGCCATGGCGAAGCGCCCATCGTCGACACCTGGTGGCAGACGGAAACCGGCGGCCACATGATCACCACCCTGCCGGGCGCGCATCCGATGAAGCCGGGCAGCGCGGGCCGGCCGTTCTTTGGCATTGCGCCGCAGCTGGTCGACAATGACGGCACGGTGCTCGCCGACGAATCGACCGGCGGCGCGGCAGAGGGGAACCTTTGCATCATCCGCAGCTGGCCGGGGCAGGCGCGCACGGTCTATGGCGATCATGAGCGTTTCATCCAGACCTATTTCAGCACCTATCGCGGCAAATATTTCACCGGTGACGGCTGCCGCCGCGACGAGGACGGCTATTACTGGATCACGGGCCGCGTCGACGATGTCATCAACGTGTCGGGCCACCGCATGGGTACGGCCGAGGTCGAAAGCGCGCTGGTCCTGCATGAAAAGGTCGCAGAGGCCGCGGTCGTCGGATATCCGCATGATATCAAGGGGCAGGGCATCTATTGCTATGTCACGCTGAATGCGGGCGTGGATGCGGATGATGCACTGACCAAGGAGCTTCGCGCGTGGGTCCGTACCGAAATCGGTCCGATCGCAACGCCTGATCACCTGCATTTCACGCCGGGCCTGCCCAAGACCCGTTCGGGCAAGATCATGCGCCGTATCCTGCGCAAGATCGCCGAGAACGATTATGGCTCGCTGGGCGATACCTCGACCCTTGCAGACCCATCGCTCGTTGATGGCTTGATCGAAGGCCGCCTTAATCGCTAAGCTCGGCCCCGCCGGATGGGAACGACCGTCCGGCGGGGAGAGGGTTCAAGCGAAAGGGGGCCAGTCCATGGCCAGTTACCCGAGTACGGCAGATAGCCAAACGGGACGTATCGTCATTGCCGACGACCACCCGCTGATGCGCACCGCCATTCGCGCATCGGTTGAGAAGGTCTGGCCCGGATCGCGGATCGTCGAAGTCGCCGATGCCGCCGCCGCGAGGCAGGAGGCCGAGGTCGGCGGTGTCGCGCTGATGACGTTGGACCTGCACATGGCGGACAGCGCCGGATTGCTCACGCTGATGGAGCTGCGGAAGGATTTTCCGTCCATGCCCGTCGTCGTCGTTTCGGCGAGCGAGGAAAGCCGCATCCGGCAAGGCACGAAATCGCTGGGCGCTTCGGCCTTCATCCCGAAAAGCGCGCCATTGGACCAGATGCGCGAGGCGCTGGCGGCCGTGGCTGAAGGTGATCTCTGGTTTCCGGATGACAGTACCGACCAGCCCAGCGATGAGGACGCCGAAGCACTGGCGCGGCTGGCCAAGCTGACGCCTGCGCAGCGCAAGATCCTCGCGCTGGTCGCAGAAGGCAAGCTCAACAAGCAGATCGCGCATGAGATGCAGATTTCCGAAGCCACGGTGAAGGCGCATCTTACCGGCATCTTCCGCCGGTTGAACGTGATCAACCGCACGCAGGCGGTGCTTCTTGCGGGCAAGCTCGACGATCCGGGGCTGCCGCCACTGGAAGACGACGTGCGAGCCGCTTCCGCCAGCTAGGCCCCGGCCAGCGCGTTCACCAATGCCCGCAGCGCCGGGGGCGAGGGCGGCTTTATCATGCGCTGCGCCGCGATCTTTTCCGCTGCCGCCTTGGTCGCGGCGGTATCTTCCGCCGTCAGCAGGATCGCGGCACACACTTGCCCCAGCGTTCGAACAATTGCTGCGCGGCACGTTCGCCGGTCAGCCCGTTGTCGAGGTTGTAGTCCATCAGCAAGAGATCGGGCGCACGGGTCAGGCGCACCTTCGACGGATCGCTTTCCGCCGTAACCGCATAGCCCCAGCGCATCAGCAGGCTTTCCAGCGCGGCCAGCGTGTCGGGGTCATTGTCGATGCACAGCACATGGCCGCCGCTCTCCGTCCTTGCAGCTTCGCGCATCGGGGTGGCAGCGGCGGTGGCCTTGCCCGGCTTTGCCATCGGCAGGCGAAAGGAGAAGCAGCTGCCCCTTGCCAATTGGGAACTGACCGTGACTTCCGTCCCCAACATGGCCGCAATGCGCCGCACGATAGCAAGTCCCAACCCGAGACCCACGCCGCCCCCCGATCCGCCATCGCCGCCCGTTTCATTGTCGCTGCCCGGCAGGCGGTGGAATTCGGCAAAGATCGCCTCGCGCTCCTTTTCCGGGATGCCGGGACCCTGGTCGATCACCATGATCTCGACATCCGCGCCGCGCCGCTTCGCGCCCACCAGAATGCGCCCCGCGCGCGAATAGCGAACGGCATTGGTAACGAGGTTCTGGAGGATCGAGATAAAGAGCCCCCGGTCGGTTTCCAGCCACAGGCCACAGGGTAGCACGGTCAGCACCAGCCCCTTGTTCTCGGCCTGGATCTCGAATTCGTTTGCGATCTCGGCCAACGCGAGATCCAATTGGAACAGTTCGGGTTCCACGCGTGCCTTGCCGCCATCGAGGCGCGAGATGTCGAGAAGAGCGCGCAGCAGGCGGTCGGCGGTTTCGATGGACCTGTCGATCTGGCCCAGCAGTGCACGTTCGCGGCGGCGGTCGGGGGCAATGTCGTCCGCCAGCGCGCTGGCAAACAGGCGCGCGGCATTCATCGGCTGGACGAGATCGTGGCTTGCCGCGGCAAGGAAGCGGGTCTTCGACGCGGTCGCGGCCTCCAGCGCGGCGTTCGCCTCGGTCAGCTGTTCGGTGCGTTCCTGGATCTTCGCTTCCAGCTTCTGTTCGGCCATGCGGTCGACGGTGATGTCGGTATAGCTGGTCACATAGCCGCCGCCCGGCACGGGATTGCCGACGATCCTCAACACCCGGCCATCGGGCAATTCGCGTTCGGTGTTGTGGCGGTGCCCTTCGCGCAGATGATCACGGCGCTTGGCGATCTCGCTGGCGATCGCATCTTCGGGCACACCCAGCTTGCGCATGTTGAAGGCGAGCAGGTCCTCGATCGGACGGCCGACTTCGACCAGTTCGGCGGGGTAGCCGAACATGCTGACATAGCGGTTGTTCCAGGCAACGAGGCGCTGCTCTGCATCGACCACCGACACGCCCTGGTCGATGTTCTCGATCGCGATCTGAAGGAGTTCGGCACCGAACTGCAATCGCTGCGAGGTTTCGTCGAACATGGCCACGACCTGCTCGACCGGGACGGGGTCGCCTTCCAGTGTTGACTGGATCAGCGTGCGGGCGGACGAGGCGCCGATGATCGTGCTGATCATGCGTTCGCTCGCATCGATCAGCGCCTCGTCCGGGGTTTCGGCATCGCCATAGCTCTTGCCCGTGACGAGGCGCAGACGGTTTATCGCCTCGCGCGCGCGGTCGGGGCCGACGAATTGTTCGATAAGCACGCGGAAATCGGCGACGCGGGTGCGGGTGGCAAGGCGCACATAGCCAAGATCCGCCTGCCCGCGATCGACGAAGGCGACAGCCTGCACCCTGTCAATCAGCGCCGGTTCGCCCGCCAGCGAAAACAGGATGAAGAAAAACAGGTTCGCCGAAAGGCTGAGGAGGATGCCCGAGACCAACGGATCATTGCCCGGCAGTGGCGGCGCGAACTGCACGCCAGACACCGGAAGGGCAAGGAACAATAGCCACAGCGCAAGGCCGATCAGCAGACCGGCGATCATGCCGGCGCGATTGGCCTTGCGCCATGTAAAGCCGAGGATCAGCCCCGGCGCGAATTGCGCGACCCCGGCAAAGGCGATTTCGCCAAGGCCTGCCAGCGTCGCCGTGCGGTCGATGGCGGAGAGGTAGAACAAGGTCAGCAGGAACAGCGCCGCGATGGTGCCCCGGCGCAGCATGACCAGCGCGCGCCCCACCGATCGCGCCGCGCCGCGCTGGCGCATCTGTTCGCGGAAGATCAAGGGCACGAGAAGGTCGTTGGCGATCATGTTCGACAGGGCGATGCCGGTCACGATTACCATGCCGGTCGATGCCGAAAGCCCGCCGATAAAGGCAAGGATCGCCAGCCAGCCGGCATCGAAATGCAGCGGCAGGGCGATCATCAGCATGTCGGGGGATGTACCCTGCGGCCCAAGCACGCCACCAGCCAGCATGACCGGCACGATGGCCGCGCAGATCAGTGCGAGATAGATCGGAAACAGCCAGCGGGCCGCACCGCGCAGGCGATCTTCGCGTGCCTCCACCACAAGCATGTGGAACTGGCGCGGGAGGCAAAGCACGGCGATGGCCGACACGAACAGCATGACCACGAAATGCAGGTCGAACTGCCACGGCTGAAAGGCGGACACCGAATAGGCCGCGATGAGATCGTCGGGCGCATCGGACAGCAGCACAACGGCGAAAATGGCGACGGCGGCAAGCGCGATGAACTTCACCACCGCCTCAAGCGCGATGGCAAGGACGAGACCGCGATTGTGCCCGGTCAGCTCTGGCCTGCCGGTTCCAAACAGCATGGCGAATACGGCAAGCGTCGCCGCGACGGCAAAGACCACCTGATCGGGCCCGAGGATCGCGGCGAGTTCGGGCGACAACGCGCCCAATGTCTGGCTCACCGATTTCAGCTGCAGCGCCATATAGGGCAGCGCCCCGAACAGGCAGATCAGCGTGACGAGCGCGGCCACCCATGCGCTTTTCCCATATCGCGCGGAAAGAAAGTCGGCGATCGATGTCGAATGCTGCGCCTTGGCCGTATGCAGCAGCCGGTCGACGAACCGGCCGAACAGGGTGAACAGCAGGATCGGACCGAGATAGATCGGCAGGAATTGCCAGCCCGATGCGCTGGCAGTGCCGACCGCGCCGTAAAAGGTCCAGCTGGTGCAATAGACGCACAGGGCAAGGCCGAGGATGACGCGTTTATGCCGTTCGGCAAAACGGGCGAGCACGGGGCGGTCGCCCGCGTCCGCTACCCAGAAAAGCAGCGCGGCATATAATATCGCCACCAGCGGTACGGCCCAGATCGACATGGCCAGAAACTCAGCCCCTCCAACGTGATCGCGATCAGCGATAGCCGAAAAGATCGAGGGGCGACAGTTGCCTGCCGCCCCTCTTTCTCAGGTTTGCCGCCGCCGCTTCCGATGGCGGCGGCAAGATTGTCAGCCCTTAGTGGGCATGGGCGCCTGCCGCACCGCGCGGGACGCGGATGGAATCGACAAGGCGGGCCACTTCCACCGGCGGCTTCGAAGTCATCTTCATGACAACGATGGCCACGGCAAAGTTCAGCAGCATGCCGATCACACCGATCCCTTCGGGCGAGATGCCGAAGAGCCAGTTTTCAGCGACGTTGGCATCCGGGTTCATCAGCTTGAAGTAAGCGATATAGCTGAAGGTGAAGACAAGGCCCGTGACCATGCCCGCGATCGCGCCTTCCTTGTTCATGGCCTTGGTAAAGATGCCCATGAAGATGGCCGGGAACAGCGACGCTGCCGCCAGGCCAAAGGCGAAGGCCACGACCTGCGCCACCCAGCCCGGAGGATAGATGCCCAGGAAACCGGCAACGACGATGGCGCAGGTTGCCGCCACGCGCGCTGCCAGCAACTCGCCCTTTTCGCTGATGTCGGGCTTGAACGTGCTCTTCAACAGGTCATGGCTGACCGCGGTGGAGATCACGAGCAGCAGGCCCGCCGCCGTCGACAGCGCCGCGGCAAGACCGCCGGCTGCCACAAGGGCGATGACCCAACCCGGCAGGTTGGCGATTTCGGGATTGGCCAGCACCATGATGTCCTTGTCGACATAGACCTCGTTGGCGTTGTCGGTCAGGACTTCATTGTTAAGCAGGCGCTGCCCTTCGGCACCGGTGCCTTCGGCATAGTCGGGCGCGCCCTTGAAGGCATCGCCCTTGGCGATTTCCATCACGCCGTCGTCGTTCTTGTCGACCCAGGCGATCAGGTTGTTCTTTTCCCAATTGGTGAACCAGCCGGGTGCTTCGGCATAGGCGGTGCCATCGACCGTCGCGTTGAAGTTGATGCGCGAGAACGCCGCGACCGCCGGGGCCGTGGTGTAAAGAAGCGCGATGAAGATCAGCGCCCAGCCGGCCGACTTACGCGCGTCGGACGCCTTGGGCACGGTGAAGAAGCGCACGATAACGTGGGGCAGGCCAGCCGTGCCGATCATCAGCGCGGCGGTGATGCAGAACACGTCGATCATCGACTTGCTGCCGTCGGTATAGGGGCCGAAACCCATCTCCTGAAGCGAGCTGTCGAGCTTTTCGAGCACATACATGCCCGACCCGTCATTCACGGTCGACCCAAGGCCCAGCTGCGGGATCGGGTTGCCGGTGATCAGCATCGAGATGAAGAACGCCGGGACCATGTATGCGAAGATGAGCACGCAGTACTGCGCCACCTGCGTATAGGTGATGCCCTTCATGCCGCCCAGCACCGCATAGAAGAACACGATGCACATGCCGATGATCACGCCCAGTTCCACCGACACGTCGAGGAAGCGCGAGAACACGATGCCCACGCCGCGCATCTGCCCGGCGATATAGGTGAACGAGATGAAGATCAGGCAGATCACCGCCACGGTGCGCGCGACTTTCGAATAGTAACGCGTGCCGATGAAATCGGGGACGGTGAACTGGCCGAACTTCCTGAGGTAAGGCGCAAGCAAGAGCGCGAGGACGACATAGCCGCCCGTCCAGCCCATCAGATAGACCGAACCGTCATAGCCCATGAAGGCGATGAGACCGGCCATGGAAATGAACGACGCCGCGCTCATCCAGTCGGCGGCGGTGGCCATGCCGTTGACGACGGGGTGAACGCCGCCGCCTGCAACATAGAATTCCTTGGTGGAACCAGCGCGCGTCCAGATCGCGATCCCGATATAGAGCGCGAAGCTGACGGCGACGAAGATATAGATCAGGGTCTGTGTCGACATGTCCGCCCCCTCAATCGTCAAGGTCGTAGTGGCGTTCGATCCGCTTCATCTTCCAGGCGTAATAGAACACCAGCAGGATAAAGACGTAGATCGAGCCTTGCTGCGCGAACCAGAAACCCAGCGGGAAGCCGCCGATCATGAACTGGTCGAGGAAGTCGCGGAAGAGGATCCCGCAGCCGAACGATACGATGAACCAGATCGCCATGAGCGATACCAGCAAGCGGATATTCTCTTTCCAGTAGGCCTCGCCGTGTCCGTTTTCGGATGGCGGCGAGCCGAGATTTTCGTCGGACATTGTCAGTCCTCCCCCAATGTCTCTTGTTGCACTAACTGCCACCGTCCAAGCCGGGTGCAGCCCATGTTCAGGGTTAAGGAAGGAGGGCCGCTTTCACAGAGCGACTTTCGTCTAATGCCGTAAATGGCGGATTTCTGTGGCCCGATCAGCGGCGAACGAGATCACCCAATGTGAGCGCAGTGCAGCCGTGATGCGCGATCTGCGCCATCAGCAATTCGGCGCAGGCCAGCGCATCGGTGAGGCCATCATGGGCGGTATAGGCAGGCAGGCGGTATCCGGCGCGCAATTTCGCAAGGCGTAGCCCGTCAGCGGCGCGGGTGCGCGGAAACCAGCGGTTTTCAAGGCTCATGGTGCAGATGAACGGCGCGACGAAAGGCGTGCCATAGACCCGCCTGCACGCGGCATCGAGGAAGCCCGCCTCTATATCCGCGAAATGGGCGACCAGCGGCTTTCCGGCCAGCAGCGGCAGCAGCAGAGCCAAGGCCTCTTCCTCGTTCATGGCATCGACCAGCGCATCGTCGGTGATGCGGTGGACGATGACGCTCGATGGCGACAAGGCATCGGAGGGGCGGATGCGGATGCGATGCGCGCCATGAGCGGGGATCGCATTGATCCGCGTCAGCACCACGCCTGCTTCCAATATGGCGCTCTGTTCGAAATCGAGGCCGTCTGTTTCGAGGTCGATCGCCATCATCTCCAGCCCGCTGACCGGGAGCGAGAAAGCGGGGAGGCCAGCGGCATAGTAATCGCGCAGCGGCCCCTCTGGAGCGAGAGCTGCTGCTTGCTCGAATTTGCGTTTGAGCCGCCGTTCGCGGCCCGGCAGGAGCCATTCGATCATGTTACCCCGCCCGCATATTTGCTGCGCGCCTTGTCCAGCTGATCGCGGATCATCTTGAAGGCATCGCGCAGATGTTCGCGGTCAAAGCGTGACAGGCTGGCAGGCGGCAGCTTGTTGGTGGGCGCTTCGCCTGCTTCCACCTGCTGGGCCTGGTGGCGAAGGCGCACATCGCGCACGAATTCGAATGCCGCGGCCAGATCGCGCGCGGCATCAGCGTCAAGGCTGCCGGCATCGCCTGCGGCGCGCAGCCGTTCCAGCGTATTGGTCGCAGGTGTCGCATTGGCGAGCGCATGCAGGCGCGCAATGTCGACGATCGGCGCGATGGCCTGCGTCTTGAGGTCGAGGACCTGCCCTTCCTTGGCATCGTCCTGCAGCAGGAAATTGCGGAAAAAGCCGAGCGGCACCCGCGTCGTCGCCGCTGCCCGCGCGACGAAGGAGAGGAAGATCTTGTTGACGCTGGCGGCAGCGAAGACATCGCGGCGCAATTCATCCACCAGCGAGTGGTCCCCGGCAAGGCAGCGCATGTCGAAGAAGATGGTGCTTTGCAGGATGGCATCGGGATCGGGCTGGCCGATCCACTGGAAGAAGCGCATCTCCCACTGCGGCACGCTTTGCCGATAGAGCCGGTTGGTGGCCATGATCTCGCCGGGGCAATAGCGATAGCCTGCCCCGTCGAGACCATCGGTCAGCCGCTTCGCCATCTGTTCGAAATAGGGTAGGCGGCCTGCTTTCTGGTGCCCTTCGGGAAAGATGAAGCCATTGTCCTGATCCGACCCCAGCGCCTGTTCCGCCCTCGCGAGCGAGCCGAAACAGACCAGCGCATAAGGCACGGGCGGGGGCCCAAGCTCTTCCTCCGCCAGCCGCAAGATCCGGCGATGCGCGCTTTCCCCGATGGTGGAGACATAGCGCGAGACATGGTCTGCATCGACGCCCGCCGATACCAGCCCCGTTACGGCGCCCGGCAGCAGCGAACAGGCGCGCGCGACCTCTATGTCGCTGCTCGCCGAGCTGATCTCCTTTGCGATCAACAGCGAGTTGGAGCCGAGGCGGGCGAGAATGTCGTTGGACGAGATCACCGATACCAGCGCCCCGCTCGTATCGGTGACCGGAAGATGATGGATGTGACGTTCGGCCATCATGACCAGCGCGGTAAGTACCGGCGTATCCTCAACGGCGGTAATCGGATGTTCGGTCATGATCTCGGAAAGGGGCAGGGCAGTGTCGATGCCCGGCGCCAGCACGCGGCGGCGCAGGTCCTTGTCGGTCACGATCCCGACCAGCATGTCGCCATCGGCGATCGGCAGGGTGGACACGTCATGCTCGGCCATCAGCTTTGCCGCCTCGGCAATCGGCATGGCGGGCGGGGCGGTCACTACCTCGCGCCTGCGGTTGAGCGAGCCGATGGGGCCATGTGCGCCCAGCGCCTCTGACGCATCGCCCGCAGCCATCCGGCGCGACCCTTCCAGGGCACGGCGCAGGCGGCCTGCCTCGTCAGTATCGAAGAAAGCGCGAAAGTCGCTGTCGGCACGGCGCTGGTCGAGGAAGGCCTGCTTCTCGACGCGGTAAAGGAGGGTATCCTCCAGCGCGATTACCTCGTTCTGCGCAGGGCCGCCGCGGATCAGCGAGGGGTAGCCGAAGCTTTCCCCTTCACCCAACCGCGCATTGAGATCGGTGCCTCCCAGCTTCAGTTCCACCGCGCCCGAGCGGACCACCGACAGGAAACGATTATCATCGCCCGCCGTGGTGACGGTGCTGCCGCGGCGATAATAGGAAACCTCTGTATGGCGGACGAGCGATCCCAGGGCCTGCGCCGATAGTCGTGAAAAAGGCGGATGGGCGGCAAGAAAGGCATGGATCTCGCCCAGTTCTGAGTCGCTGGTCATGATGCGAGCGAAACTATGCCTGTGCGCAGGGGCGGTCCATCAGCGAAAGGTCGTAAGCGGGCGGATTATTCGCCACCGGACGCAGGTTCCGGACAATGGCTGACGCATCGCGTACCCGCGTTCGGGGTCATGTGTCCGCTGACCTTGATCCCCGCCCCGTTCGACAGGCGATAGCTGGAGGCGTCGGTCCCCTTCAGCGGATCGACTCCGGCAGGAATGCGGCCCCCGGTAGAAGCAGAGCCGCCGCCCCGGCGTGGCGCGCGATAGGTGCCGCCGCCATTGCCGCCATTGCCGACGCGGACCGCATTGGCGGCATTGCCGATGCTGCCCGAAATTGACCTGCCAAGCGAACGCTGAGCGCCGCCGGTACCGGCATTGCCGGACAGGATGATGGCGCTTTCCGCAGCATCCTGCGCTTTTGCCGTGCCCGCGCCGCCGGCAATCGCGAGAGCCGCGCCAGCTGCGAGAATGGAAATCTGCCGCATCGTATCTTCCCTCCACCCGTTTTCCCACGGGGGAAGGTGCGCCCGTTCGCCGATGGTGGCAAGGCTCCTCCTGGGCCTGTGCCATCATCGGGCGAAACGCCGGGGCCGTCAGTCGGGCGTCGCGGCATCCGGGTGGATCAGCATTTCGCGGCGCAGATCGTCCCAGAACGCGGCCGGGATCGGCGTGTCCATCGCCGTCGCGTCATTGATCGCTTCATCCGGGCGGCCCATGCCGACGACGACCGCCTGCGCCACGTCGGGCGCCTTGGCGAATTGCAGTGCGGCATCGAGCAGGCTGACCCCATGGTCGAATCCCACTTCGGCCAGTTTCTTGCGCTTTTCCATGTGATCCTTCGAAATCACACCGCTGCTCGCGCCGTAATGATAGCGGTGCACGCCTGCCAGGAACCCGGCGTTCAGCGACGAGCCGATGACGAAGCTGTTTCCTTTTTCGCGCGCCTTGGGGAATACGGTCTCGACCGGATAATCGTGCTCGATCAGCGAATACTGGCTGGCCATCAGGTGCAGGTCGGGATCGGAATCCTCCATGCACTTCATGATCGGTTCGGGGCTGTTCACGCCCATGCCCCACGCCTTGATCACGCCTTGGTCGCGCAGTTCGCACAAGGTTGCGAAACAGCCTTCGACCGCCTCGGGCCATAGTTCCAGCCACGGTTTCGGCAGCGCGTCTTCGTTGTCGGGCGACAGGTCGTGGACATAGATAATGTCGATGCTGTCGAGCCCGGTGCGCTGGAGCGTGTCCTCGATCGAACGCATGGTCGCATCGCGGCTGTAATCATACACCTCGATATTGGGTGAGGGCGAATAGGGCATGAGCTGCTGGTCGCGATGCTCGCGCCCGGCCTTCAGCAGGCGCCCGACCTTGGAGCTGAGGATGAAGCTGTCGCGCGGCTGGCGGTGCAGGAACTGGCCATAGCGTCGTTCCGCAAGGCCAAGCCCGTAATGCGGCGCGACATCGAAATAGCGGATGCCTGCCTGCCATGCGGCATGCAGGGTTTCGGCGGCCTGTTCGTCGGTGGTGACGCGAAATTCATTGCCGATCGGCACGCCGCCCATGCCGATGTCGTGGGGAAGTTGGTATTTCTCGGTGCTCAATTACTAACCTTTCATATGGTGAGTAATCGCAACGAACGCCCGGTTGCGCAGTTCCGTCAGTCGACGGACTGAGGCTGGAGATGTGGCGGTGCGTTGATCCCGCTGGCAAGTCAGGCGGCTACGGCGGCGCAATCGCGAGTGGCCTTCGAAGCACCAATGGTGTCCTGGCGGTGATGTTCGCGGTGGGCAGGGGAATGGCGGAGACGGAGGGATTCGATTTAACAATTCAATTATCTATAATATAAGATTATCCTGGAAGTGGGCGCTAAAAAACGCCCCCGGGCGTGCCCCGAAAGACGGTTGATGACCTTGCCGAACATTCGGCCAACACTCGATGCGGCACCTACCCGTCAATCGGCGCGCAAACGGGGACCGGGATCGGCGCTCAATAGGGGGCCAGGTTTTTGATACGCACTTACGTCGTTGCGGGACGGCGTAGGGCGTAGCCCGGAGACGTTTCGCAACGACGTAAATGGTTTTCTTTCGGCTTTGCTGCGGGCTCAGCTGCGGTTCTTGAAGCGCCAGCTATCGTTGCCGGTCTCGATGATGTCGCAATGGTGGGTGAGCCGATCGAGTAGAGCCGTGGTCATCTTCGCATCGCCGAACACGGTGGGCCATTCGCCGAAGGCGAGGTTGGTAGTGACGATAACCGTGCGTTCATACAGGCGGCTGATGAGGTGGAACAGCAATTGGCCGCCGGTTCGGGCGAACGGAAGATAACCCAGTTCGTCGAGGATCAGCAGATCGACCCGCTCCAGGTGTTCGGCGAGCTTGCCGGTACGGTCCTGATGGACTTCCAATTCGAGCATGTTGACCAGATCGGTGGTGTTATAAAATCGGGCCCTGAAGCCACTACGGATACAGTTGCGCGCGATGGTGATGCTGAGATGGGTCTTTCCCGAACCGCCCGCCCACACACGGAATTCCTGACAGTCCCCCAAGGCCCCCATGTGAGTCGAACTGGTAAGCCTCGCCGGGCTCAAAACTCAGCGGCACAAACGCAGTTGCCGTGCGCCCCACTTCCTCGCGTTGCCAGCAGCGCGCATGACGGCGGACCGTATCGTAACCGCCTTCATATCCCGGGGCTCGCAACGCTTCGAACAACCGGATCAGCGTCAGCCGTTCGCGCCGCGGCTTGCGTTCGTTCTCCGCCAGTAATCGTTCGAGTTCTTCAACGTAGGCGCCGAGCTTCGGCTTCGGCTGAACCGTGCGATCGTAGATGAACTTGCCGTCCTCGGCCTCAATCGCCTTCCTGACAGTTTTCCTCGATACATGCAGCCGCCGCGCGATCTCGCGCACCGATTGCCGCTGCACAAAATATGCGCGCCTGATCCGGCCAATCGTCTCCACCGTCGTCATCCTCCGCCTCGTCGTCAGCCCAAATAGCCAACGAACATAGATGACCCGGGGGTGGTCCCCGATTAGGCGCCGATCACCGAGTCAGGTGGGCACCAATTGCACGCCGATTCACAAGCAAGCTCTACGAGCCTACCAGCGTCATCATCACCACCAACCTCAGCTTCTCCGAATGGGCCAGCGTGTTCGGCGATGCCAAGATGACCACCGCCCTGCTCGATCGGCTGACCCATCACTGCCACATCCTCGAAACCGGAAACGACAGCTTCCGCTTCAAGGCTTCCGCCGCCAACAGCACAACCAAAAAGGAAATAAGCCGACCCTTGACCAAACCCGAAGCCAGGGGAACATAGGCACCCCGCAACCCGGGTCACTTCTCGATGAAAACCCCGGGTCAACTCTCAGTGAAAATCAACATCCTGCAATTACAGATCCTTGCCTAGCCAAGGAAATCTAGGGCCGAAAACTCCATCTGCGAATGGTCCAAAATTCAGGTGGCAGAGCAGTCCGTCCGATGCGCCCCGCTGCCCAAGTGTAGCAGAGGTTCGGGGCCAAGAGGTACCGGGCCTGCCTTGCGGCCCAACTCTGGGTTGCTGCCATCACCGCGCAGGGCCTCCAGCACGATGCGGATTTTGCCTTTTACCGATAGATAGCGCCGAATACGCCGCTCGATTTCTCTGACGACTACATTAGCACAGGGTTTGCCCGCCCGATTGGAATTCGGCCGTGCGTGGGCCGTGGTGCGACCGCATGGTCTGTGATTTTGGACACTGAGCCTTTGTAAAGGCCTATTCCTCTTTTCTGTTCGACCGATGGACTGTATCGGGTTGGCCCGTTCCGAACATCGCAGAGAATTTTAATGACCGAACTGCCATACGACATTGACGGCGCAAAACTTTTGATCTCCGGCGCGGTAGCAACGATCCTGCTCGATCGGCCGCAGGCGCGCAATGCCATGCAGTATCGAGTGTGGTCCGCCCTGCCGGACATGATGGCGAAAGCATGTGCCAATCCAGAGGTCGGCGTAATCGTCATTCGTGGTGCAGGCGGGACTTTCGGCGCAGGGAACGACATCTCCGAACTCGGCCAGATCTGCGGCGATGCGGATGCCTGTCGCAGCTATGGTCTGGCCATGGCGGGATCCATGCGGGCCATCGAAATGGCGGCCAAGCCGGTCATCGCGGCCATCGAGGGCAATTGCTACGGTGCATCGGTGGCCCTCGCCATTGCAGCAGACCTGCGGATCGCCTCCGATACGGCGCGCTTTGCCATCACCCCGGCGAAACTGGGGGCCGTTTACCTGCAAAGCGATCACCATCGGCTTGTGTCGCTGATCGGCCCTGCGCGTGCACGCCAGATGATCTTCACCGCGCGCTCCATCGACGCGGCACAGGCAGAGGCATGGGGATTGATCAGCCAGGTCGCGGCCCCGGACCGGTTCGAGGAAGATCTGGCCGCACTGGTGGATGGGCTGCTTTCCGGCTCTGCCTACACCTTGATGCAAAGCAAGCGGATGATCCGTTCATGCGCCGATTGCGAAGCACCGGAAGAGACGGAGGAGACTGTCGGCTGGTTCGTCGATGCGATGCTGGGGCAGGATTTCGCAGAGGGCCTGGACGCCTTCCTGTCGAAAAGGAAGCCGCGCTTTGCCTCAGGCTACGGCGGCGCGTAAATGGACGAATAACGCCGCGCCGCGCGCGTTGCTGTCATGTACGGCTGGTGCCCAGACTCACATTGCTTGATCGGCTGATGATAGGGCGGCTATAGCAATCGCCATGGTCCGGAAGTCCCGCATATGGCCTTCGTCTCAAGGGATGCGCCAATCCGGTGCTACAATGTACCGACAGGCTATCGGGTGTCCCGACAGCCTGTCGGCCGGTATTATTGGATGCATTTTGCGCGGAGGATTCCCAGTCGCAACGCGACCACTGCGTGCCGGTCCGGACATCGGGCATGCCAACGCCCGGTACCGACACGCAGTCGTCTCATCCGGCTGGTCGAGCCAGACCCTTGACGATCAGAACTCCTGACTAAAGCGAACGCCAATCTCGCGCTTGTCCGGCAGGCCAAGGCGCAATTCGTTGAGGGTCAGGGCAACGCCCGGAACGACCCCACCCGCGCTGGGCCGATAGACGACATCATTACCGCGAATTGCTGCTGTGATGGTGTCATCATCGAACAGATTGTTGGCATATGCTTGGATCTTGAAGCCCCGCCTATCGTTTTCGAACCCTGCGTGCAGATTGAAGGTGTCCCGCTTGTCCAGCCATGCGCTGTTGGTGGGATCGACATAGATCTTGCCGCGATGGATATAGTCGACGCGGACGAGGAAGTCCCAGCTTGTGCTGATCGCACGCGTATAGCTGGGCGACAGGGTCCAGGCCCATTTCGGCGACTGGTCGAGCTGGTTGCCAGTGACATCGCTGCTGCCGTTGATCCTCAGCCCATCGGGGTAGACATAATCCCGGATTTTATTGTCGGCATATTGCAGGCTGCCGTCGATTGAGAAATTGGGCGTGGCGGCAAAGCTTGCCTCAAGCTCCACGCCGCGCATCCGCACCTTGCCGCGGTTGACCGTCAGCACGGCTCCCACGGTCGTATCGTCGGGCCTGACGGCAAAGGTGCTGCTGGTGACCTGGCCGTTGTTCCAGTTCATGTTGTAAATCGCCAGCGTCGTGCGCAGTCGGCGGTCGAAGAACGCGCTCTTCAGCCCGATTTCGTAGTTGTCCAGGCGTTCCTGGTCAAAGAATTCCGAAGCGTCGGGCGCAGCGGCCACGATCAGGCTCTTGTCGCTTTCCGAAAGGCCGGCAAAGGTGGCGTTATACCCGCCCTGCCGATACCCGCGAGAGAAAGTGGCATAGACCATCGTATCGGGACTGATCTTGTAATCGGCGGAAACGCGCGGGGAAAAGCTCTTCCAGGTCCGTTTGAAATTGGTGAGCGATGGATCTGCCGGAGCCGGGTAATTTTGTTCGGACCCGATCTTGTCCCATTGATATCGTCCTTCGAAGGTCAGGGTCAGCCCGTCGAGCGGATCGACATAGACACCGCCGAAGATGGCCGGCGTGTCGATCGTCGATTTGGCGTTGGCGCTGCCCCCGCGCCCGAACGGACTGATGTTGAAGACGAATTCGCCGGGACGGTTCAGCCCGTAATAGCTGGCGCCGATCGTCGCGCGGATCGATTGGTCCTGCGGCGAGGTGACACGGCCCTCGAAGAAGGTCTCGCTATATTCGGACTGCTGCATCGCATCGAAGCTGTAGTAGCTCGACTGGGCTTCATTCGTGCCGGTGAAATAGGGATTGGCGATGTCGCTGACATCGCGTCCCGTGAAGGTGTTCAGGCGCTGCTGCTTTGTATGGCTGTATGCGCCAATGGCTGAAAGCTCGAAACCGGACACCTCATAATCAGCGCGCAGTGACACGTGATGAATGTCCTGCTTGAACCCGAAGTGATCGAGGTAGTCCGGGTTGAACAGCGTGTCGGGCCGCTCGCCAGCATTGTTGACGAACTCGGCAATGCGCCGTTCGTCCATCCTGGTGTCGAGCGAGATATAGGAAGCCGGAAGGGCCGATACATCCGGTAATGCGCCACACCAGTAATTTCCTCCGGTGCCGCCAAGGTTGCAGTCGAGCACTGTGCCCGAACCCGCGTTCTTGATCGTAGCCGTGGGCGGTGCGCCGTCCTCGTCACGCGTGTATGCATAGAACAGCCGCAGCTTGAAATCGGGATCGGGATCGAAAGTGAGCGCGAAGTTCGCGTTCAGCGTTTCTTCCTTGCCGAGCTCTCCGCCCGCGTAGAAATTCTTGTACTGGCCGTCCTGCTTGTATTTGCGAATGCTTGCGCGAGCAGTGAGCGTGTCGCCGATCAGCGGCCCTTCAAGCGAAGCGCGAACGTCGAGAAGCCCGTAGGTGCCGATATCGGCACTGACACTTCCGCCGAACGTCGAAGAAGGATCCCGGGTTACGTAATTGACCGCGCCCGAATAGGTCGAGCGGCCGAAATAGACTGCCTGCGGACCCTTGAGAACTTCCAGACGGGACACGTCCGTGAGGTCGGGCTGTCCGCTGCCCGCATAGGGCGCGCCGTTGATGAAGATACCGCCGCTGGCAACCGAAAGCCCGCGGAAGGTGAGGCGGGTCGAACTGCGATCGTTGCGGCCAGACGATACCGATGCGTCGGTCTGTGCGAACAGGCCGGGGGTGAATGACGCGATTTCGTTGATCGATTTGACGCCGCGATCCTCAATAGCCTCTGAGTTGAACGCGCTGACGGCAATCGGAACGTCGAGGATGCTCTCCTCCCGCCGGCGGGCCGTAACGATGATCTCGCCATTCGACGCAGATTCGCTCTCGTCCGCTACTTCTTGCGCATGAACGTTGATGGATGCCGCAAAGCTGGCCAGTGAGCACCCCGCACCCAGCAAAGCCTTGATAAAAAGGCGACTGTCGATCCCTGTCATATGTCCCTCACATTGTTTGTTAGCTGGTTTCTCTGCCCGCGCAAATGTCTTTAGCCGCGGGATCTGAATTCATGGAAAGTATACAAAACGGGACGTCCAGACCTTTGACAAGAGGCTTAGATCGCATAACTCGCACACCGAGCGCTCGTCAGTTTATCGTTTCAATAATGCGCCCAATTATGGATTTTTTGAGCACGCATAGCTGTGACATGGGTTTCGTGTGAACGCCTTCCGCGAAACACAGTTCAATCGATTCAGGTATGCAATTTTAGGCCCTGTCTAGCGTTTGCGTGGCACCCGTTTCGACCGGTCAGTTCTTTGATTACTCGATTCACCGCGGGCCGGCAAAATAGCGCGCAGCCAGTGAAGCGAAGGGTGAGCGCACAATCGGACTGAATGTGAGGGCGTGAGGCCGTGCATAATTTGATCAGTGCTTGCGGTCCGTGCGGCCGTGGCAGGTGCAGAAGCATGATGTCGCAATATATGTATGCTTAAAATTAGTATTTCCGAGATAATGGGTGCGATTTCGGGTTTACATGTGGAGTTTATGCATACATAAATGCGATACGAGGAGGTGACGCGAGTTGTCGGGAATTGAAATCGTCGAGGTGGCGCCGCGCGATGGGCTGCAAAACGAAAAGCAGCTTTTCACCACGGCTCAAAAGATCGCTCTGATCGAGGGTATGGTGGACGCTGGCGCGCGCCGGATCGAGGTCGCGAGTTTCGTTCGCGGCGATCGCGTTCCTCAGATGGCGAATGCCGAGGAAGTCATCGAGGGCCTGTCTTTGCCCGATGGCGTGACGACAATAGGCCTTGTCCTCAATCTCAAGGGGCTTGACCGCGCGCTGGCCACCCGAATCGATGAAATTGGTGCAGTTTGCGTCGCCTCGGACGAATTCGCCCAGCGCAACCAGCGGCAGCAATCGATGGAATCGGTCGATGTTGCCGCAGATGTTGTGCGCGGCGCCAAGGCTGCCGCACGCAGCGCGCAGGTTACGATCGGGGCGGCCTTCGGCTGCCCGTTCGAGGGTGAGGTCGATCCGGAGCATGTCGTGCGAATGGCCCGCATCCTGGCCGAGGCGGCGCCCCGCGAAATCGCCTTGGCCGATACAATCGGAGTGGCCGTTCCGCAGCAGGTTTACGATCTGGTCACCGCCGTGGCTGCGGTGACCGACGGCATTCCGATACGCGTCCACCTGCACAACACCCGCAACACCGGCATCGCGAATGCATGGGCGGCAGTGCAGGCCGGCGCCGCGACGCTGGACAGTGCGGTGGGCGGCATCGGCGGATGCCCCTTCGCCCCGGCCGCAACCGGCAACATCGCCACCGAAGACCTGCTTTACATGCTTGGCCGGTCGCATGTGCCGGTGGACTTCGACCTCGACAGGACGATCTCGATGGCGGGTTGGCTCAAGGCCCAGATGGGCCGGGAATTGCCGGCCATGGTCAGTCGCGCCGGGACCTTTCCTCCGGCAGATCAGAACACAGCAAAGGAACAGCGATGAGTTATCGTCTTGGGGTTGACGTAGGGGGTACCTTTACCGACCTGCTTTTGTTCGATCAGGAAACGAGCGGTTTCTGGCGTCACAAGACCCCGTCGACGCCGCATGACAGTTCGGAAGGTATTCTGAACGGCGTCACCGAAATCTGCGCCAAGGCGGGAATCCAGCCTTCCGATGTGGAGATATTCCTGCACGGCACCACCGTGGCAACCAATGCGGTGCTCGAAGGAAAGGGCGCGCGCGTCGGCCTGATCGTGACCGAAGGTTACCGGCAGATCATGCAGATCGCCCGCAGCTTCGTTCCCGGCGGGCTTGCCGGCTGGATCGTCTGGCCCAAGCCCGAGCCGCTGGCCGCGCTTGAAGACACGTTCGAGATCGAGGGCCGCATGAATGCCAGGGGCGAGGAGCTTCGTCCGATCGACGATGACGATATCCGCGCCCAGCTGCACAGACTGAAGGCACAGGGCGTCGAGGCGATCACCGTCAGCCTGATGAATGCCTATCTCAACGGCGCGCACGAATTGCGCGTGGCCGAGCTCGCGGCAGAGATCGTGCCCGATGTTCCCGTTTCGCTCAGCCACATCGTCTTGCCGGAAATGCAGGAATACGAACGAACCCTGACCACCGTGGCCAATGCGGCGGTGCGGCCCGTGGTGGGGCGCTATGTCCGCAACCTGCGCGCAAGACTGCGCGATGCGGGAATGGCGGGCAGCCTGTCGCTGCTGCGCTCCGACGGCGGCCTGATGACCTCGGAGAAATCCGAGGAGCACCCTGTTTCCCTGCTGATGTCAGGTCCCGCGGGGGGCGTGACCGGCGCGATCTGGGTCGGCCGCAATGCAGGGATCGAAAACATACTGACGCTCGACGTGGGCGGAACATCCACCGATGTCGCGTTGATCGAAAACCTGGAGGCGCGCCGCGTGCGCACCACCGAAGTCGGACATCTTTCGGTCCGTGCATCCGCTCTGGATGTAAAGACCGTGGGTGCGGGCGGCGGATCGATCGCCTATGTGCCGGAACTGACCGGGGCCCTGCGCGTCGGACCGCAGTCGGCGGGCGCGGTGCCGGGGCCGGTCGCCTATGGCAAGGGCGGCACTCTGCCCACCGTGACGGATGCGAATGTCGTGCTGGGCTATCTGCCCGAAGCCTTGCTGGGCGGGAGCTTCAAGCTTGACCGGGAAGGGTCCATCAAGGCGGTGCAGACCATTGCCGATACGCTGGGCATCGACCTTTACGAGGCGGCGCGCGGCATCATCGACATCGTGAACGAGAACATGTTCGGCGCGCTGCGCATGATCTCGGTCCAGCAGGGATATGACCCGCGCCATTTTGCGCTGATGGGTTTTGGCGGCGCCGGACCGATCCATGTCAATGCCGTCGCCCGCCTGATGGGCAGCTGGCCCGCGGTTTCGCCGGTCAGCCCCGGTGTGCTGTGTGCGCTTGGCGATGCAACGACGCGGATGCGAACCGAAACGGCGCGCAGCTTCTCCACGCTGGCATCGCAGACGACGCTTTCCGATCTTTCCGGGATACTCCAGGAAATGGCGGAGCAGATCAGCGACGAACTGAAGGCCGATGGCACGGACGGGGCCGAAATCGAAATCAGCTTCGAGATTGACCTGCGCTATTCGGGCCAGGCTTTCGAAGTGCCGATGGCGGTCACGCTGGCCGATCTGGAAGCCGAAGGGATCGCAGGTCTGACCCGGCGGTTTGATGACGAGCACCACCGTCTCTTCACCTTCAACATGGACAGCGATCACGAGATCGTGAACCTGCGCGCGGTCGCTCTGGGCCGTTCGCTGGACCTCCCTGCGGCACAGCTGCCGGTGGGCAATGGCGATCCTTCGCACGCCAAGATCCGCGACCACGAGGTCTGGATGGATGGGCGTCACCAGCCAGCGGTGATCTACGACCGCGCAAAGCTGATGCAAGGCGATGTCATCAAGGGGCCGGCGATCGTCACCGAGATGGATTCGACCACCCTGATTGAAGCCGATTGCATCGGCACCGTCGACGCTGTCGGCAATATGCTCATCACTCTGGCCTGAACGGAGCGCCCTTCCATGCCTGCACAGATCATCCGCAGCAACGACACGCCCTTTCAGAAAGTCGCAATCGATCCCGTCACGCTCGAGGTGATCGAAAATGCGTTGCGCAATGCGCGCATCGAAATGGACGCCACGCTGGTCCGCACGGCCATGTCGCCCGGAATCCGCGAGCAGGGCGATGCCTTCCCGCTGATCGCCGATCCGGAAGGCCGCATGATCGTCGGCCAGTTCGGATCTTTCATCGGCGGCTTCCTCGACGGCTATTCCGGCACGATCGAGGATGGAGACATGTTCCTCCTGTCGGATCCCTATTCGGTGCAGGGCGCGGTCAGCCACAGCAATGACTGGCTGGTCCTGCTGCCCGTTTTCGAGGATGGCCGCCTGCTCGCCTATACCGCCATGTTCGGGCATATGTCCGACATTGGCGGCAAGGTGCCGGGATCGATGCCGATCGATGCGACCAACATCTTCCAGGAAGGCGTGCGGATCCCGCCCGTAAAGATCTATCGCAAGGGCGAGTATAACGAAGACGTCGTCAAGCTGGCGCTGCACCAGTCGCGCATGCCCGACTGGTGCAAGGCCGACCTGAATGCGCTGATCGCATCGTGCAGGGTGGCCGCGCGCCGGGTCACGGAAATGGCGGAGCGCTTCGGCATCGACACCTATGTATCGGCGACCGAAGAACTGCTGGCGCGCAATCACCGCGCGATGAAGACGCTGCTGGGGCAGGCGGTCAGCGAAGAAAAGGTCAGCTTTCAGGACTATATCTGCGATGACGGCATGGGCTTTGGCCCCTATCGTCTGAAATGCACGATGTGGCGCGAAGGCGAGAAGGTGATCCTCGATTTCGAAGGGACCGATCCGCAGAGCATCGCCTCGATTAATTTCTACCTCAACGAAAACATGTTCAAGATGTTCTTCGGCATCTATATGATCATGGTCTTCGATCCGATGATCCTGTTCAACGACGGATTCTACGATCTGATCGAAGTTCGCATCCCCGAAGGATCGCTGCTCAAGCCGAAATTCCCCGCCGCATTGTCGGGGCGGACGCACGCGCTGGGGCGGATATTCGATATTCTTGGCGGATTGCTGGGTCAGAAAACCCCCGAATTCCTCAATGCCGCAGGCTTTTCGTCAAGCCCGCACCTGTTTTACGCCGGCACCGACAGCAAGGGCGACTGGTTCCAGCTCTTCCAGATCGGCTTTGGCGGAATTCCCGGGCGTCCGATGGGCGATGGTCCCGACGGCCATTCGCTCTGGCCGGGCTTTACCAATGTTCCGAACGAGTTCCTCGAGCGCTATTTCCCGCTGGTCATCGAACGTTATGAAACCGTTGCCGATTCGGGCGGTGCGGGGCTGCACCGCGGCGGCAATGGTATCGTCATGTCGTACCGGTTCCTTGAACCCGGCGTGATCGCGATCCACGATGATCGCTGGTTCGTCCCGCCCTGGGGTGTGAACGGGGGGCGGCCCGGCGCCCGTGCTCGCAAGATCCTCGAAAAGGCCGACGGCACGAAGAGCGTGGTCGGCAACAAGGTCGAGGACGTTGCAGTCGAGGCGAACGACATTCTGCATTTCATCACTTGGGGCGGCGGCGGCTGGGGCGATCCGCTTGAACGCGACCCCGCGCTGGTCGCCAAAGAGATCAAGCAGGGGCTGGTCACCGCCGATGGCGCGCGCGCCTATGGCGTGGTCATCTCCGATGCGGGCGAGGTCGACGATCTCGCCACGGCAAACCTGCGCGAAGAAATGCGCCAGTCGCGCGGGGCGGTGCCCTTGTTCGACTATGGCCCGGACATCGAGGCGCTGCGCGCCGGTTGCGAAGCGGAGACCGGTCTGTCCGCTCCCGTTCAGCCGGAATGGCAGCACGTCAAAACCGCTTGAAGATAAGGATCGAAAATGGGTGTTGAGAACAAGGGTGCGTTGTCCGGCATCCGGGTCGTGGAACTTGGCCAGCTGATTGCGGGACCGTTTTGCGGGCAATTGCTTGGCGACATGGGCGCAGAGGTCATCAAGGTCGAACCGCCAAAGGTCGTCGATGCCGATGGCAAGTCGAGTGGCGGCGACCCGATGCGCAACTGGGGCCACGGCGATGCGAAGCTTTGGTGGGAAGTCGTGGCCCGCAACAAGAAATCGGTTTCCGCGAATCTGCGGATTGCCGAAGGCCAGGACATCGTTCGCAGGCTGGCCGCCACGGCCGATATACTGATCGAGAACTTCAAGCCCGGCACCATGGAAAAATGGGGCCTGGGGCCAGACGCGCTCCACGCCATCAATCCGCGCCTGATCATCGTGCGAGTATCGGGCTACGGCCAGGACGGTCCCTATTCCAGCCGCGCCGGGTTCGGCGGCATCGGTGAAGCCATGGGCGGTTGGCGTTATATCGTCGGCGACCCCGACCGCGCGCCAAGCCGGATGGGAGTCTCTATCGGCGACAGCCTTGCCGCAACCTATGGCTGTATGGGCGCGCTGGCCGCGCTTCACGCG
Source organism: Croceicoccus mobilis (assembly GCF_001661965.1). Lineage (GTDB taxonomy): Bacteria > Pseudomonadota > Alphaproteobacteria > Sphingomonadales > Sphingomonadaceae > Croceicoccus > Croceicoccus mobilis. Next base: position 99,829 of record NZ_LYWZ01000021.1, on the reverse strand, counting down.
CGTGAACGAACGGGGAAGGGGCAGGTCGTCGACAGCGCGCTGTATGAAGCCGTGCTGCAGGTTATGGAAAGCCTTGTGCCAGAATATATGGTTTCGGGCCATGTCCGTCGCCGGACGGGTTCGGTTCTCGAAGGTGTGGCGCCTTCTAATGTGTATCCGTGCAGCGATGGCGAATATCTGATCGGCGCTAACCAGGATGCGGTCTTCACACGGCTCTGCAATGCCATGGGCAGGCCGGAACTGGCCGCTGACGAGCGCTATTCCACCCATGTCGCGCGGGGCAACAACCAGGCTGAACTCGACGAGATCATTGCGGAATGGAGCCGCACCGTCACTGTCGAGGAGATCGAAAAGCTCATGATCGAGCATAGCGTGCCGGCCGGGAAGATCTTCCGGGCGCAGGAAATGCTCGAAGATCCGCATTTTGAAGCTCGCGAAGCATTGTGCGAGGTCGATTCGCCCAAATGGGGCAAGTTCAAGATGCAGAACGCCTTTCCCAGGCTATCGGATACGCCAAGTGGCATTCGCACGTTGGCGCCTTCCGAAATCGGTCAGGACAACGCTGCCGTCTATGGCGAACTGCTGGGCATGAGCGAAGACGAAATGGACCGCTTGAAGGAAATATCGGCGATATGAGCGATTTGCAGACGAGCTATGCCGGGGCGTTCGACGGGCATTTGCGGCCCGGCAAAAAGGCCGCGCTGGTGATCGTCGATGTCGTAGCCGCCTACCTCGATCCTGCCTCGGACCTCTATTGCGAAGCCGCCGGTTCCGCCCTTTCCGTCAATGAAAGGCTGCTGGCGGCGGCGCATGATGCGGGCGTTCCGGTCATCTTCACGAATGTCGAATACCAGAACGGCGGAACGGATGGTGGGCAGTTCTACCGCAAGGTGCCTGCGCTGCGCGCTTTTCTCAAAGGCTCGCCGCTGGGGGCATTCCCCGCGACGCTTCGTCCGGGCGAGAGCGACCTTGTCGTGACCAAGCAATATGCCTCGGCGTTCTTCGGAACATCGCTGGCGGCCACGCTTAACGGCATGGGGATCGACACCGTTTTCGTCACCGGATTTTCCACCTCGGGCTGCGTGCGTGCGTCGGCGCTCGACGCGCTGCAGCACGGTTTCATACCCTTTGTCGTCAGCGATGCCTGCGCCGACCGGCGTCCAGAGCCGCATGAGGCCAATCTGTTCGATCTTCAGGCCAAATATGCCGAAGTCATCGACGAGGGCAAGGCGCTTGCGCTTATCCGTCAGTTGGGAGCCTAGCCGTTCAGTATCTCAGCTTTGAACGACGTCGCTTGCAAAGCCCGCTGAATTTCCGTGATTGAAGAAGGCAAGAACATGACACCGCGTACAATGTACGAAAAAATCTGGGACGCGCATGTGGTCGACCGCCGTGAGGACGGGACCTGTCTGATCTATATCGATCGGCACCTTGTCCACGAAGTGACCAGTCCGCAGGCGTTCGAAGGGCTGCGCGCCGCCGGCCGCCGCGTAAGGCGGCCTGACCTGACGCTGGCGGTGCCCGATCACAACCTTCCCACCACGCCGCGCCGCGACGCCGCGGGCAACCGGATCCCGATTTCGGATCCGCAAAGCGCGCAGCAGCTCGAACTGCTGGAATCCAACGCGCCTTCGTTCGGCATCCGCTATATTGGCGATGCCGATGCCGAACAGGGCATCGTGCACGTCGTCGGCCCGGAACAGGGATTTACGCTGCCGGGCACGACCCTTGTGTGCGGCGACAGCCACACAAGCTCGCACGGGGCGCTTGGCGCATTGGCCTTCGGCATCGGCACCAGCGAGGTCGAGCATGTGCTGGCGACCCAGACACTGATGCTGAAGCGTTCGAAAACGATGGAAGTGCGGGTGGAGGGCGAACTGCCGCCCGGCGTTTCGCCCAAAGATGTCGCGCTGGCGATCGTGGCGCTGATCGGCACGGGCGGGGCGACTGGTCACGTTATCGAATATCGCGGATCGACGTTCGATGCGATGTCCATCGAAGGGCGGTTGACGGTGGCCAACATGGCGATCGAGGCCGGGGCGCGTTCGGGACTGTTTGCGCCCGACGAAAAGACGCTGGCCTATCTGGCTGGCCGTTCCATGGCCCCAAAGGGCAAGGCGTTCGACGAAGCGGCGCGGCGCTGGTTGGCACTGGCGAGCGACGAGGGAGCGACCTATGATCGCAGCGTCACGATCGATGCGGCCCGGATCGCGCCGGCGGTTACCTGGGGCACGAGCCCCGAAGATGTAGTTGCCATCGATGGAACTGTACCTTCGCCCGACAGCTTTACCGATGCTTCGAAACGGACCTCGGCGCGGCAGGCACTCGATTATATGGACCTGAAGCCCGGCCAGAAGATGGCCGAGATCGAAGTCCAGAACGTCTTTATCGGCAGTTGCACCAACAGCCGGATCGAGGATCTGCGCGCCGCGGCCGGCATTCTGAAGGGCCGCCATATCGCCAATAGCATCCTGCAGGCGCTGGTCGTCCCCGGATCGGGGCTGGTCAAGCGGCAGGCAGAGGCCGAAGGACTGGACCGGGTGTTTATCGATGCTGGCTTCGAATGGCGCGAACCGGGCTGCTCTGCGTGCCTTGGCATGAACCCCGACAAGGTTCCTGCCGGTGAGCGGTGCGCTTCTACCAGCAATCGCAATTTCATGGGGCGGCAGGGGCCGGGTGCGCGCACGCATCTCGTTTCTCCGGCCGTGGCCGCCGCCACTGCGGTTGCCGGACACCTGTGCGATGCGCGAATGCTAGAAGGACTGGACCAATGATCCGCAAACCGCTTGAATTCATCGTCGGGCGCGCAATCCCGCTCGGCCTGAAGAACATCGACACCGATATCATTATCGCGGCCGAATGGCTCAAGACCGTGAGCCGTGCCGGTCTTGGGCAGGGCGCATTCGCGGTCCTGCGCGAAGACCCCGACAATGTGTTCGACGATCCCCGTTTCGCGGGCGCGCCGATCCTGATCGCGGGCGATAATTTCGGCTGCGGATCAAGCCGTGAACATGCGGCATGGGCGATTGCCGACATGGGCATTCGCGCGATCGTTGCGCCGGGTTTTTCCGACATATTCGCCAGTAATGCATTCAAGAACGGCATTGCCACGATCGTGCTGCCGCAAGCGGCCGTCGATACACTGATGAACGTCGCGCAAGATGAAGATCTGACGGTCGATATTCGCGGACAATTCGTCCTGACCGAAAATGGCGATCGTTTCGAATTTGAGCTCGACCCGTTCCGGCGTCATTGTCTGATGGAAGGGCTGGACGAGATCGACCTGACCATGAAGCTGGAAGACCGGATCGCGGCATTCGAACGGCAGTCTGTACAGGCGGTGAGTTGACCGGTGCGCCAGTTTTGCGCCTGACCGCGCTGCTTAAGACGGCGTTCGCCGCGCGGCGTGCCGCCGCGCCGGTAATGCAGCGTGACAGGGCGCGACGGGACGCTCCTTGCGCTTCTGGCCGGTCTGCGGGCAAGCGCATTATCGACTTCCCGCGACCTGAAACCATGCATACATCATTCGAGGAAGGAGCAGCTATGAGACTGGCCGGAGCATTCAAGGGTTCGATATTGTCCGCTGCCGTTCTGGCGGCTTTGACAGGAATACCCGGCGCTCCGACGTCTCTTGGCGGTGCGCCGGTCGCCGTCGCGGAAGAGGCGCCGGATCACGGTCGGCAGATGATTGTCAGGGCCGATGATGTCGGCGCGTCGAAAATATACAATGAAGGCGTGTTCGAGGCGGTCGATAATGGCGTCGTCACGTGGGTCGATATCATGCTCGACAGCCCGGGGACGATCGATGCCCTGATCAAGCTTAAAGAACGGCCATGGATTTCGGTAGGGTGGCACGCCCATATGTGGGGATCGCCGGTTCTTCCGGCTGCCGAGGTTCCATCGCTGGTCGTGCCAGAGGGCGAGGAATATGCGGGCCGCTTTCGCGAGGATATCCAGACCGCGCCGGACGTGAAGTTCGAAGAGGCTCTGGCAGAGCTGCGCGCTCAGATGGAGCTGAGCATCCAGTATCTCGGCCATCCGCCGACCTTCGGATCGCCGGGACTCGGCATGCCGATGCAGGGGCCGGTGGAGCCGACCCCCTTCCTGCGCGCCAAACAGCAGGTGATCGACGAATATCACTTGATCGATGGCTGGTACAACAACATGGGCAAGGTCGAGGCCGAGCCGAAATGGGCCGACAAGAAGGCGTGGTACACCAACATGCTTCCCAGCGTGAAGGACTTCTACCAGACCGATTCGGTTGCGGATTGGGAAGAGAACTACAGCCCCGTGAACTATTATACCGAGGACCGGGGCGGTATGCTCAAGCTTATGGACGAAGGCTGGACTCCGATCCGCGCGTTCCATCCCGGATATCTGGATCTGTGGACCTATCGCAGGATGGAGCGCGGCGACCGCACGATGAGCAGGCGTTTTTCGCTGATCCGCTTGCTGGACCTGGAAGGGCTGACTTCAAACGAGCTCAAGGACTGGATCCGCGAGAACAGGATCGCACTGGTCAGCCCGAAAGACTTGCTGTTCGGCAGGAACGCCTATCAGGACCATCTCAAGGCGGTGGGCAGCGATCTCTATATCGAGCGGGATGATTGATGGATATGGCCGCGCAAACGCGCGGTCGAACCGCATGACGTCTGGCACCTAGCCGGCCATTCCCTCGCTGTCGGCGATCGCCTTCAGGCGAGGGAGATACATCTCGATCGCCTTTTGCACCGACATCGCGCTGGCAAAGAAGCTGAGGGCGAGTGCAGCCGACGCCTTGCCGCCGACGATCACGGGCACCGCGATGGTCGATAATTTGCCGGGTGTCGGATTGTATGGGGAACGCTCATAGGCGGCGACGCCGTCTCTGCGTGCCCGTTCGATCTGTTCGAGCAGCAATGGACCTTCGACATCGTCAAACTCAAGCGGCGCGATAAGCCGGTCGCGCAGCGTCGTCGGCAAAGCCGAGAGATAGGCAATGCCGCTCGCGCTTTGGCACAACGGCGTCGCGAAGCCGGGTTTGTAAACGCTGTAGGTCATCGTGGTGGCGTTGTGCGTGCTGTACCTGACCACCATCGAACTGCCCACCGGGACGACCAGTGAAATCGGCCACATGACCTCTTGGCACAGGATATCCATCGCCGAACGATATCGCCCGACAAGGTTATCGCGATCCTGGAAACCGGCGCTGAGCACCAGTGCGCGCGCGGACAGCACATAGCGTTCGCTGACCGGCGTTGTCTCCAGATACCCCAGTTCGAGCAGGGTCATGAGTATCCGCCACACAGTCGGATAGGGCAATCCAGTCGCCACGGCGATTTCGGCCTGGGTCAACGGATCGCCGCCCCGAAAACACTCGAGGACCATGAGGCCGCGGGCAAGCGACCGGATTGAAGGGCTACGTTTCATGACACTCGCAGTTCGAGCATGCCGGATTATGCCGCTCGCACTGCGAGCATAGCGTGAAAGTGCCGCGACGCAACACCGCGATTACCGCACAATTCTTCCAGCAAACCAAGGGGACTGAATTGACTGAGGTATTGATTGTCGGGTGCGGTCCGGTCGGCTCGGTATGTGCGCTCATTCTTGCGCAGGCAGGCGTGGAGGTGACCGTCACCGACCGCGTCGAAGAGACGCCGATGGACCTGCGCGCCTCGACCGTGCACCCGCCCACGCTTGAAATGCTGGACAGCATCGGCCTTGCCGAACCGCTTATCGCGCAAGGGTTGAAGGCACCGGTCTACACGTTCCGCGACCGCGCGAGCAACGAGACTTTCCGCCTCGATCTTGGCGAGATTGCCGATCGCACGTGCTTTCCGTTCCGTCTTCAATGCGAGCAATACAAGCTCGTCAATCTGGCGATCTCGCAATTGCGGTCGCTATCCAATGTTAGCCTGCAATTCGGCTGCACCCTGCGCGCGGTAGAGCAGGGTGCCGATCGCGTCCGCGCGACCGTCGAATGCGCAGATGGCGAAAAGACGATCGAGGCGCGCTACATGATTGCCGCCGATGGAGCGAGCAGCGTGGTGCGCCGCGCGCTGGATATCGGATTTGACGGGTTCACCTATCCCGAAGCCTATCTGTGCTATTCGACGCTCTTGCCGCTCGAGGACCACATTTCCGGGCTCTCGCTGGTCAATTATGTGTCCGATCCTGAGGAATGGCTTGTCCTGCTGCGCGCGCCAAGCGCCTGGCGCGTGCTGCTTCCGGTGGATTCGGAGGGCGATTCTGACGCCTATCTGGGCGATGCGTTCAAGGATGGAGTGTTCGCGCGCCTGCTGTCGAAAGATCTGCCCGTTGAAACCGTGCATCGCACCATCTATCGGATTCACCAGCGCGTGGCAGAGCGATTTGTCGATGGACGCATCTGCCTTGCCGGCGATGCCGCCCATGTAAACAGCCCGATCGGCGGCTATGGCATGAACGGCGGCATCCACGATGCCTTCAACCTTTGCCGAAAGCTGCTTGCCATATTGCTGGATGGCGGCTCGCCCGAACTTCTCGGCCAGTACGATCGCCAGCGACGCGGTGTCGCGCACAGCTTCGTTCAGGCACAGACGATGGACAACACCAAGGCCATGAAGGAAGGCTGGGGCACCAAGCGCGATTCGCAGCGGGCCAGCATGGCCGAGATCGTGGCCGACCCCGCCAAGCGCCGGGATGCCCTGTACAAACAGGCCATGTTCAAGAGCCTTGATGACGAAGGGGCGATCGCATGAAAATCAGAACGGGAGCCAGCCGGACATGACCGACGTGCTTGGGTGGCGAAAGATATTCGCCGTGCTTGGTCCGTCGACCAACACGATCGTTCAGCCTGATATGGAGGCATTGCGCCCGGCAGGCGTAACCAATGCCTATCGCGATATCTATGTCGAGAACGCCCAGGCCTTGTCCGATGCGAGCTTCATGGCGGGAACTGCGAAGATCGGCGACGGCCTTTCCGATGCGCTTCGCACGGCGATGACCTGCAATCCAGACTATCTCGTGCTTGGCATTTCCGCGATTTCCTTTGCTGGCGGTAAAGCGGGATGCGACCGGATGGTAGGGGAGATCGAGGCCATGACGGGCCTGCGCATCAGCGTGGGGTCACGGGCCCTGGTCGCTGCCCTGCAGGCCTATGGTGGCATACGCAAGGTGGCATTCGTTTCGCCATATTATCCCGCGGCGAATGCCGATGTCCGGGGTTTTCTGAGCGATTATGGGTTTGAGACGGTGCGCGACATTCCGCTGCGCCGTTCCAGCTGGACCGATATCGCGCAGACACCGGAAGACCTCCTGCGCCGGACCTTGCGCGATCTCTACAGCGACGACGTCGATGCCATCTGCCAGGTAGGCACGAACATGTCGATGATGCGGCTCGCGGCCGAAGCGGAGTCGTGGCTGGGCAAACCGGTGATTGCCATCAATGCGGCGACCTACTGGCATGCCTTGCGCGTCAATGGCATCAAAGATCGACTGGAGGGTTATGGCCGTCTCTTCACAGACTTCTGACATCTGCGATCGCTACCGCCTTGCTGGGCGGACCGTTCTTGTAACCGGCGGAGGGCGCGGCTTTGGCCGCGAACTGGCGCTTGCCTTCGTCCGCGCCGGAGCCAATGTCGCCGTTACTGCCCACCGTAGCCGCGATGAACTGGACGCCACGGTTGCCATGGCCGAAACGCTTGCGCGTGGCCGCACGCTGGGCGTTATTGCCGATGCGGCATCGCAGAAGGATTGCGATGCCCTTGTCGATACCATCGGCACGAGGTTCGGCGCGGTCGATATTCTGGTGAACAATGCGGCACGCGGGCCGATCGACGCCATGCCATCCTACGATATCGGCAAGCCGCTTCCCTTCTGGAGCGCGGATGCACAACGCTACGCAGAAGTGGTTCAGACCAATGTCGTGGGCCCGTTCCTGCTGGCGCGCGCTTTCGCGCCGGGAATGGTGGAGCGGGGCTTTGGGAGGATCATCAATATCTCGACCTCGCGCCCCACGATGATACGTCGCGGGGCCGGACCGTATGGAGCGACCAAGGCGGCACTTGAGGCCAGCACCCGAGTGTGGGCCGACGATCTCGATGGAACCGGAGTGACCGTCAATGCGCTGCTGCCCGGCGCGGCAAGCGACACCGCCCTGATCCCGGGCGGTGATGTAGGGACGCGCGCGGCGGCAGATTTCCGGCCCGGCCACGGACCACGCGGCGATTTGGGGCGAATTTCCGGACTGCTGCCTGCAGATATTCTGGTGCCGCCCGCGCTCTGGCTTTCGTCCCGTTTTTCCGACGGCTTCACCGGCCGCCGCCTGATCGCCAAAGACTGGGACCCCCACATCGATCCCGCCAAGGCGCTCCTGGCCGCCGCTGACGAGGCTTCAACGATGCCGAACATCCTTTAGCGATTTCCGGCCAGCATGAAGGGAATCCGCAGTTCATGACCCGCAATGACGATCGACCGCTGACCGGCGGCATGGAACTGCGCATGCGCTGGCCGATCATTCTGGCCGCCGCGCTCGGTGTGGCAATCGGCACCACCGGGATTCCGTACTACACGCTTGGCGTGTTCATAAAGCCGCTCGAGGCTGAGTTCGGCTGGTCACGATCACAGATAGGCCTCGGCGCATTTTTCCTGCATTCCGGGACATTCCTGCTCAGCCCGTTCCTTGGCGGCATCGTCGACCGGCATGGTCCGCGCGGCATCGCGCTCACCTCGCTTGTCGGTCTCGGAATCGGGCTCGCGCTGCTTGCGGCGTCGGGCCCTTCGCTGCTTAGCTATTATGCCGCGTGGATCGCAGTCGCAATGCTTGGCTGCGGCACGACGCCGCTGACCTGGACGCGTATGATCGGGCAGAATTTCCAGCGTGCGCGCGGACTTGCACTCGGCATGGCGCTTGCGGGAACAGGGTTCGCCAGTATCTTTGGCCCTCGCTTTTGCGCCTATCTTATCGAGGAGTTTGGCTGGAGAGCGGCCTATCAGCTTATTGCGCTGGCCGCGGTGTTCCTGATCCTGCCAGCAGTGGCATACTGCAGCCGGAAAGCAGACAAGGGGCCGGGCAGCGGCAATCGTGCCGAATTGGCGGGCGTAACCCTTCGCCAAGCCGTCAGGACCCGGCATTTTGCATTGATCGCCACAGGCATCTTCTGCGTGATCCTCGCGCAGGCCGGATCGATGGTGCATCTGGTGCCGATGCTATCCGATCGCGGCTTGGACGCAGGCGAGGCCGCGTCGATGGCTGGATTGATGGGATTTGCCGTTATCACCGGACGCCTGCTGGTGGGCGCGCTGATCGATCGTTTCCATGCGCCGCGTGTTGCAGTGTGTTTCGTGCCGCTACCGGCAATATCGATGGCGATCATGCTGATGGGTACCGGCCATTACGAGACGGTGTTGGCCATTCTCTTGATAGGCCTTGCGGCCGGTGCGGAAGTGGACCTGATGGCCTATCTGGTCAGCCGCTATTTCGGCATGCGCCACTATGGCGTGATCTATGGCGTGAACTTGTCGATCTTTGCACTGGGAGCGGGCATCGGGCCCAGTCTTGCCGGCCTCTCCTTCGACCGGACCGGCAGCTACGACCAGGCGATGGTGGCTGCCATCGCAATGTTCCTGATCGGCGCGACCCTGATCGGATCGCTTGGCCGATATCCTGAATTGCCCGGCCGCGACGGCAAGTCGGGCTGACCCCGATCTCTGCATTTCCGGCAATCGAACCCCTGCCTGCGTCCATGGCCCTGAACCCAGAAATGTGTATACATAGTAATAGGAAATAGTGACTTAAGCGTGACAAATTCAGACTACATCAAAAAAATGCATACCTAATTCTTGACAGCGCGTTTGCTGGCGAAGATGTTGCAGCCATGTCGACACGGGTTTCCGACGGGCAAAGGGGTAAGCTATGAATTCGCGTTTTCACGGTCGCAGGACCTATCGTGCCTTGGCCATGGCCGGTGTGATGCAGACGGCAATGGTCGTTTGTTCGCCTGCCGCGATTGCCCAGGATGCACAGGACGCCGCCGACCCGCATGAGGGTGCCGGTCTTGGAGAGATCGTTGTCACCGCCGAAAAGCGGGAATCAACTGCACAGCGCACGCCTATTTCGGTTGCGGTGATCGGCGCGGAAAGTGTCGCGCGAAATGGCATCGGCACGCTCTCCGACGCGGTCAAGGTGCTTCCCAGCGTTCAGTTCGGTCGCAATTTCGCCAATTCCATCATCACGATCCGCGGTGTTTCCAGCCGCGATACCGATGAAACCGGCGATCCCGCGATCGCGATCAGTCTCGATGGCGTTTATTTCCAGCGCTCACTTGGCATCAACGATGCGATGTTCGATCTCGAACGCATCGAGGCGCTCAAGGGCCCGCAAGGTACGCTGTATGGGCGCAGTGCAACCGGCGGCGCGATCAATTTCATCTCTGCCAAGCCGGAGAAGTTTTTTGATGCCTATGTGGGCGGGACCATCGGCAATTACGGAGCGATCATAACCGAGGGCATGCTGAATGTGCCGCTGTCCGATACCGTGCAGGTCCGCGCGGCGTTCCAGACCCGGTCGCACGAGGGCTATCGCAACAACGCGCCGGCCAGGGACGGAGACGATCAGGATACCAAGGCCGCACGCATACACGTTGCGTTTCAGCCAACCGAAAGGCTGGAAGGGCTGGTCACGGCGGAAATCGTCCGGTCCAATGGCGTGGGCGCGGCCAATTACGGCTATCCGTTGATTTTCGACGATACAGGCGCGGTCGTTCACGAAAAGCCGCCTTTGCCCAAGGGCGGCAAGACCTGGGCGCTTGGCTATCCGTCCGGCTATACCGACACCGAAACAACTGCTTTCCGATGGAACCTCAAATATGACTTCGGCCCGTTCGAAGTCAGCTACCTGGGCGGTTACCGCAAGCTGAAATTCGAATCGTTGATTGATCTTGACGGCATGGAAGATCACGCCGGCCTATATGGCACGAATACCTATTTCGCGCCGCAGAGCGAAGAGCCGACCACGACGAGTCATGAACTGCGGATCTCCGGAGAGCCGAATACTTCGATCGACTGGCAAGTCGGCGCGATGTATTTCAAGGAAAAGAATGACGTCTACACCGAGCTGTCCTATTTCAACAACTCGAACGATCCCGACGTCGCATTCATCTTTTCCTATCCCGATCTTGGCACGGAATCCAAAGCCGTGTTCGGGCAGGCAACCTTTCACGTAACCGATCAGTTTTCCGTCGAAGGCGGTATTCGTTACACCAATGACAAGAAATGGCGTGATGGCTATGCCGATTACGCCGCATTCGACCTGTTCATTCCGATCTCTCAAAGCGCAGAGTGGAACAAGACGACTTGGCATGGCGGCCTGAATTACCAGGCGACGCCGGACAATCTGATCTATGCAAAATATGATACCGGCTACAAGCCCGGCGGCTACACCGATGTCGCTCCCTATGGGCCGGAAAACATCACGGCCTATGAAATTGGGTCGAAGAACCGTTTCTTCTACGACAGTCTGCAGCTCAACCTGGCCGCGTTCTATTACGATTACACCGATCAGCAGGTCCTGCAGTTCGTAGGCAGCCAGACCATCATCCAGAATGCGGGCAAATCGGAATATTACGGTGCCGAGGCCGAAATCCAGTGGCTGGTGTCAGACAAGACCAAGATCGAGGCTGATGTTGCCTATCTGCATGCCCGGTATAAGGAGTTCGCAATTGCGGGCGCCAACGGCAATCTGGATCTGGCCGGAAATACGCCCCCGCAGGCGCCCGACTGGTCGGGCAATATCGCTATCGAGCACCAGTTCGTTTTGGGCGATGGAGCGAGTATCACGGCAAGGGGCCAGACCCATTTGCAGACTGCGACCCATCTGCAGTTTTACAATTACAACAGCGACCGCCAGGCCGGTTACAGCCGGTCGGACTTTACGCTCGGCTATCAGCCGGCGGACGAGAAATGGCTGGTAGAGGGCTTCGTCCGCAATATTGAGGACAAGGTCATTCTGACGGCTGCACAGGAGCAATCGCTGGTGCAGGCCTATATCTACCAGTTCGCCGACCCGCGTACCTATGGTGTGCGTTTCCGCATGAATTTTTGATCAAGGGTGCAAGGCGGCGCCATGGCTTTGCTTGAGGAGTTGGGATGAAGCGCGTGGAATGGCGCCTTGGTATCGGATGCCTTGGGGCCGCCAGGATCGCTCCGGAAGTGATTGTGAATCCGGCCAAGGTCCGGGGCGATGTGGATCTGGTCGCGATCGCGGGTCGCGACCAGGAGCGTGCGCGCGAGTTTGCCGAATGCCACGGCTTCTTGCGCGCCTTGCCCGATTATGGCGCCGTCATAGCCGACCCGGACGTGACGCTGGTCTATAATCCCCTTCCGATAAGCCACCATGCCCACTGGTCGATCGCGGCGCTGGAGGCGGGCAAGGATGTCCTGTGCGAAAAGCCCTTTGCGATGAATGCAAAAGAGGCACAGGCAGTGCTCGACGCCGCGCGCGCGAATGGCCGGCGCGTCATCGAGGCCATGCACTATCGCTATCACCCGTCTTTCCTGCTTGCTCTGGAGTGGGCGCGCACGGGCCGGATCGGGCGGATCGAGGGGGTCGAGGCCCATCTACACGTGGCGATACCGGACAATGGCGGGCTGGAAATCCGGCACCTGCCGGAAACCGGCGGCGGCGCATTCATGGATCTGGGTTGCTATCCGCTAAGCTATGCGCTGTGCCTGATGGGTGAGCGGCCCGTGGATGTTCGGGCGCAAGGCACGCGAACCGCGCGCGGCGTTGACGAGGCGATGTCGGCCACGCTGACTTTCGCCAATGGTGTCGAGGCGCAACTATCGGCATCGATGGCAATGGATGTCGAGACTTCATCCAAGCTTGAAATCACCGGCAGCGCTGGCCTGATCCGGTTTGACAACCCGTGCGTTCCGCATCTTGGCTATGCGCTTGAATTGGAAACTGCCGATGGGATTGTCCGGCCCGCTATCGACCGGACGACAACCTATCTCCATCAGATGAATACGCTGGTCGCGGCGTTGCGATCGGGCGCATCCATGCCCGCCGAGGGCCAGGCGATCATGGATCAGCAATCCGTCCTCGATCAGGTGTACCAGGCTGCGGGGATGGGCGATCTGCGGGATCGCTAAGGCGCGGATGTCCGGTTCGCGATCGTGTATCGTGAACCGAACGGATCATGGCAGAAGCGCGTTGCGCAGGGCCGGTCCATCCTTGCCCGGCTGCCTGCTGATCTCCACCCTATCGCATTCAGGAAGCATTTGGACGACCTCGCCTTCGAAAACGGAAAAGCGATGCGCAGGATCGGTGCAACGGATCAGCGATCCCTGCGCCGTCGCCAGCATGGGGGCAAGGTCGTAAGCAAGCGCGGCGTTTATGAAGTGATGATAACACCCGAACTGCTTCATCACCTCCACCGTCCAGTCGTGCAATTCGTCGGCTGAACACGGTTCGGCCATCCGGCGAACATCGGCAGCGGTCCGTGCATACCATGGCCACACGGTCAGCGAATCCCGCAGCATTGACCACACATCGTACCAATGCGAGCCGTTGTCCTTGATCTCTATACGCGGGGCGTATGCTTTCGCCATTTCCAGCCGCTTGGCATCGTCGGGCAAGAGCAGGCCGTTGACCGCGACCTTGCGCACCCGGGCCGGGCATCTGGCCTGCAGCGAAAGCGCCAGTGACGATCCCAGACCTACGCCGTAGATCGAAATGGATTCAAGGCCCAGCGCATCGCAAAGGCTTTCCAGCCAAGCGGCATAGTCGGACAGGGCAGACTGTTCGGGCAGGGGGCTGCTCTCGCCCGATCCGGGAAGGTCCGGCGCCACGACCCGCGCACCCCCGGCCATTTCCCGCATCAAAGGCTCTAGCGCTGCGGCAGAGCCGGGAGCGTCATGGAGCAGCAGGATTGCCGGATCGCCTGAACCGCCGGTCTGCCTGACCATAGCCTGCCCGCCATCGATCGACACGAATTGCCGAATGAGCTGCGCTGCGCGGGGAGGCGACGCCGGCAGTTCCCCCGGAGGGACGTCGCCTTTGAAAGAGGCCAGCGCGCTATCGACGACGGCATTGATTTCCGCTTCGTCCGTGCCGAGCGACCGCTTCTCCTGACCCGGCTTCAAGGGAGGGAGCCTGTCGATGTGCGATGCCATGACATCGGCGCTGCTTGCGTAGAGCAGGGCGGGGATGTCCAGCCGGGCGAGAGACCGCATGGCCTGCTTCTCATAAGCCACGGCAGAGCGGTAGGCGGGCCGGAAGTGGCGCGCGCACTCGAAATAATCCAGCAGATCCTTGTGGAGCTTTGCTGCCGACCCGCGACCGCCGTTATAGAAATGCTCCGGCTGGCGGCGCAGCCACGGGAAATAGACATCCGCATCGCGCACTCGCGTCCATGCCCAGGTCAGATGTTCGCCATGCTCGCTCACCTTCAGCGGCGAGAAATAGGCATCGGTGAACCAGTGCTCCTGTTCTTCTTCTGTGAAGAGCGGGACCGCTTCAAGGACGACGCCGGTAAAGATATCCGGATGGGCAACGGCCAGTTCAAGCGCGATCGCAGCGCCCGTATGGCTTCCGATCAGCCGGCACTGTGTCAGCCCCAGCGTTTCGACCAGCCTTGCCATCGCATGGGTTAGACCGTCGACGGTCATATCCTGCGGCGCTAGTGGATCGGATAGCCCGAAGCCGGGGGTGTCCGGTGCGATGCAGGTATAGCGATCGGCCCAGCGTGCGATCGAACCGGCCCAGAAATGGGCGTTATAGGGCGAAGGATGGATCAGCAGCAGCGGCGGCCCCTTGCCGGCACGCAGATAATGGATGTTCCGTCCGTCGATCTGCACGAAGTGCCGAGCGATGCCGCCGGGCGGCGTGGGAGAGGCTTGCATGGATCGATCCTGCCCAGAATTCAGGTGAGACGCGGGAATGGAACGTTCAGGATCAGCCGCCCTTGCTTGCCCTTGCCTGGATGTCCTGAAATTCGGTCATCTTGTCGAACGGGACGAAATCCGATCCGGGCTCCGTCTGCATGCGCAGCACGCGGAAGATCCGGCGCAGATATTCCTTGTGCCTCGTCCTGCGCTCCTCCGTCAGCTTTTCATCGGGCCGGAAGCCTTCCAGATCCTCGCGCTCAAGCAATCCCTTGCCCTCAAGAACTCTTTCCAGCGTATCGGCGCGATCCTGGGCGACGGCCAGTTCGGTGGCAAGTGCAAGAACGATGGCGACCAGCTCGTCCGATTCCGGATGCTCGAAAAAATGCGGCCGGGCTGCCATGTTGGAGGACTTGATCTCGACCATTTGGGAATTCCTGAATTCTTGGGGGAGTAGCTCGGCGCGCATATCGTCGCCGCAAGCGCGGTCTGGCAAATCGCCAGGCCGTCAGTTCTGGGAAGCAGTCTCCGGCTTCCACGCGCCATACATTTCCCAGACGAAATCCTCGCCCCAATGGCCGGAGCGGCTTGGGACGATATTGGACTTGCCTTCGGCCGCAGCCTGAAAAACCTTTTCGGGGGTGCCATAGAAATCGGGCATCGCGATCATGACGTGATCATTTTCCGGGAAGCCGGATTCGATCCATGCCTTGCGCTTGTCGACCTGGCGCCAGCCGTCGATGAAAGGCTCGTTGTTATACCACCCGTCCCAAGCGGTGTAGAATGCGTCATAGCCGTCGATCGCTTCCTGCGACCATGTTTCCATGTGCATCATCAGGCCGCCGGGACGCAGCAGGCGCTGGCACTCCCGAACAATATTGTGAAACGCCTCGGTCGATGTTTCGTGGAAAAGAATGCACGAGACGACAAGATCGAAACTGCCGTCCTCGAAGCTGGTGTTTTCCGCGTTCATCTGGTGGAAGTGGACTTTCTTGCCCAATGCTTCGGCCCGGGCATGGGCAAAGCGCAGGCACGGCGCCGCCACATCGATTGCATGCAGTTCGGCATCGGGAAAAACATCGGCATAGGGCAATGTGTTGTTGCCGATGGTGCAGCCAAGGTCGAGGATGCGCAGCGGCTTGAAATCGGGATAGCGGCGCTTGATCATTTCCGCCTGGGTCCGGCCATTGCCGTCGCTATCCTTTCCGCCCGCGCCATCCGCGTAGATATATAGTCCGCGGTCGAACAGCACGCCGGGCGACACATCGTCGGGCATGCGTTCGCTGTGGTAGTTTCCGGGCATGCAGTGGATGTCTGCCTCTGCCACATAAAAGGGAACCTCGACCGAAGGATCGAGCGTCAGCGAACCCAGCGCATCGGGCTTCGGCTTTGTCTTCTCGATGATGTCGGGCAGATTCCTCTCAATACTGGGGATGACCGAATCCCAGATCATTTCCTGCGTCGAACGGACCATAGAAGAATAGAACCGGACATAGCGTTCCTTGAACATCATGTCGTGAATATCTAGCGCGGATTCGCGGCTGTAATTGCGATCGGGATCGGTATGTTGCCGAACCTTCTGATCATAGATCGTGCGCATGCCCGGCGCGATGTCGTTCAACAGGAAACTGCGCAGATCGGCCGTGAAGGTCTGCCGGTTGAGCTCGTCCAGAGAGACGTCGACAAGCTCGGAGTAAAATGATTGTGCGTCCATGCTACGTATCCGGTTCAATGTCTGGGCAAATTTCCCGCCGGGCGAATGCCGTGAGCGAGCGTTACAGCCTTAATGTATGCATATGGGGTGCTTCTGTAAAGGCCGTTCGCAGACGGCCTTTCGGTCGGGCAACTTCGCTTCCGGCAGGCTGCCCGCGTTACCATCCGCAAGTCCATCCCTGTATATCTTTCTTTGGATCGCTTGGCCGGCGCAGGTATTGCGCTGTGGGTCGCGTCAATTTCGGTAAGGGCTGTCGATGATAGTTTTTGCTGGCAATTATGAGAATATGCATACATATCTTGGCAGGAGCAACCGGACCGGAATAGCGTAATAGCAGGGTGAATTCGACTATGGCAGTTATCGGCGCGTTTGAGATGAGGGCTGCCCAGTGAATCTGATCCTGCGTTTCCAGCTCTCCTTGATGATGTTTGCGCAGTCCTTCGTCTGGGGGGCGTGGTACGTCACGGCGCCGAATTATCTCGGCACAATCGGTTTTACGCCAGCGGATTTCGGGTGGACGTATTCGGTCGGGCCGATCGCCGGGGTCATATCGCCGATCTTTGTCGGCATTCTTGCGGACCGATATGTTTCGGCCGAGAAAGTGCTGGGAGGGATCAATTTCTTCGGCGCGGCGGCCATGCTGCTGGCGACCGTGCTGATGCAGGATTCCGCCCCGTCACCGACCCTGATCAATTTTGTCTTCTTTCTCTATATGCTTGCGTTCTATCCGACCTTTGCGCTGCTGGCGACCTTGACGATGCGGCACATCGAGGATCCGCAAAAGCATTTCCCCGGCATCCGAGTATGGGGCACGATCGGATGGATCGTAGCCGGCTTTGTTCTGACCTGGACGGGATGGGAAAAGTCGATCGACATGTTCTATCTCGCGGTGATCAGTGGCCTGATGATGGGCGTCTATTGCTTCTTTCTGCCCAACACGCGGCCGATGGCCGAGGGCAGGATGGACTGGCGGCAGATGGTCGGTGCACAGGCGTGGGTATTGCTGAAGAACCGCTCCTTCCTGATTTTCATGGTCTGCTCGTGGCTGATCTGCATTCCGCTGGCCTTCTATCAACAGATCGTCAGCCGCGTGGTCGAAATGGCGGACATGCCGATCGGGCAGACCATGGCCTATGGCCAGATCTCTGAGATCGTTTTCATGGTCGTCATGCCATTCTTCTTCATTCGCCTTGGCGTGAAATGGATGCTGGCGGCGGGCATGGCGGCATGGTTGCTGCGATATGTACTGTTTGCGCTTGGTGCGCCGATGGAAATTTCATGGATGATCCTGATCGGCATCATGCTGCACGGCGTGTGCCAGGACTTCTTTGTCGTCACCGGCCAGATATACACCGACCAGCTTGCGCCAAAGGCGATCCGCGCGCAGGCGCAAGGCATGCTGGTGATCCTGACCCTAGGGCTTGGAATGGCCATCGGTGCGCAGCTGGCCGGTTATGTGGAAACGCGATTTACCCCGCCGCAGTCGACCGAATATGCCCAGATGGTACAGGACAAGGGACGCCAGATTGTCCAGCTTGAGGCCGAAAGGAATAATGCATCCGCCGACCGCCGCGATGCGCTGGATACGCAGATTGCTGTGCTGCAGGCAGAGCGCAAGGATGCGCGCGAGGCCGAGCTGAAGAACAAGAACTGGACCTTCATCTTTGGTATTCCGGCCGCCTTGTCCGCGCTGGCCCTGCTTCTCTTTGTGGTGCTGTTTCGAGACGACCGGCTGCCGTTGCGAAGAAAAAGCAACGTCATGCGCAAGACCGGTGTGGCAGCGGACGGATCGTCTGCCGCAGCCTAGCCCTTACGGTTGTTATTCTGCACGTGATAGGCGCGGCGGACATGGGCGACCATGATCGCCTTTGCCCAGTCTGGATCGCCGTTCTCGAACGCTACGATCAGGTCCTCGTGCTCGGCGACGCTGCGTTGCAGTCCGGACTGCGTGTATTTTGCGGCAGTGCGGTGCATCAGCGGTGCAAGCATCAGCCTGCTCAACATACCCGTCAGTCGTTCAGAAGCGGCTGTCTCGATGACAAGGTTATGGAAAGTGGCATTGCCTTCGAGAAACGCAGCGATATCCGGTTTCGGCAAGTTGACCGCGCGTTCGATTGCCTGATTAGTCTCCCGCAAGGCCTGAATGATTTCAGGGGTGATGTTGCGAGCGGCTTGCTCTGCGGCATACCCTTCCCACATGGCCCGCATCGTATACATTTCAGCGAGATCATTGTCAGACCATTCGGTTACGAACGACCGCTGGCTTTCAGTCCGCACGACAAAGGTCTCTGCGGTGAGCAGCCGGAGTGCATCGCGAACCGGGGTGCGGGATACGCCGCACATCGCAACGACTTCCTTTTCCTTTATCTGAGAGCCTGGGGCTAGGCGACCATCCAGAATCGCCTCCTTGATCTCGTGATAAGCCTTTTCAGTGGCGGAAGTCATCCCGGTCATTCTCCTTAGGACATAGGTACCGCAATTGCATGCCATCGCCCGATATGCAATCGAGTAAGGCGCAGTCTGTCGCGCGACAATCAGGGTGAGAAAGCGCGACGAACAAGATGAGAATCCTGCGTTGCGGGATTGGCGGAGGGCGTATGTCAACGGCGGAGTAAAAGTCGGCCATTAGGCGGAGTAAAACCAGGCCACTTGATCCGGGGGTCGCCAACACCCGGATTGTCATTTCTGTCAGGGGTTGGGGCGTGCTTGGCGAGCCTGGCTCTGTGCCAGACGATAGCTCTCGCCATTCATTTCCAGGATGCTGACGTGGTGGGTGAGCCGGTCGAGCAGTGCGCCTGTCAGGCGCTCGGAACCGAAGGTCTCGGTCCATTCGTCGAACGGCAGGTTGCTGGTGATGAGCGTCGAGCCACGCTCGTAACGCTGCGAGATCAGTTCGAACAGCAGTTCCGCGCCGGTCTTTGACAGGGGCACGAACCCCAGCTCGTCGATGATGAGGAGTTTGTATCCGGCCATCTGCTTTTGCAGGCGTAGCAGGCGACGTTCGTCGCGTGCTTCCATCATTGCGCTAACCAGCGCGGACGCCGTGGTAAAACCGACCGTCAGCCCCTTCTGGCAGGCCGCGAGGCCCAGACCGATCGCGACATGGGTCTTGCCGGTTCCAGAGGGACCAAGGGCGATGACGTTCTCGCGCCGGATGATCCATTCGCAGCGCGCCAGTTCGAGCACCTGCATCTTGTTGAGCTTCGGGATGGCGGTAAAATCGAAGCTGTCGAGGCTCTTGGCCGCCGGGAACCGCGCGGCCTTGATCCGGCGCTCGACCATCGGCCGTTCCCGGTCGATCAGTTCCAGTTCGACAAGCCGGACAAGATAGCGGACATGATCCACGCCCTCTGCCGCGCATTGCCGGGCCAGCTTGTCATGCTCACGCAGGAACGTCGGCAGCTTGAGCGTCTTGAGGTGATTGGCCAGCAACAGTTCGGGAGCCGGGCTGCTCATGCCGCATCCTTCGCATCGCCCGACAACAGCCGCATGTACGAGCGCGCCGATGTCGTCTCCACCCTCGCCCTGGGCAGGTAGGGATAGATCGCCATGTCCAGTCTGGGTGGGCGGCGTTCAATCCGGCACAATACAAGGTGCTTCACCGCATCGAAGCCGATTGCCCCCATGTCGAGGGCCTGCTTCACCGCGCCATGCAGATCGGCAAGCGGGAAGCTTTCCAGCAGGCGCAGCACCTGCACATACTCGCGCCGTCCATGCTTGCCCATCCGCGCTTCCATCAGCCGGCGCAGCGTCACGAACACCTCGGGCAGGTTCCAGCCCTGCAAGGGCGCGGCCTGATCGAGGGCATTGATCTTCTGTTCGATCAGGGAAAGGTAATGGACAGGATCGAAGATCACATCCTCGCGCTCGTAGCTGCGGGAATGGCGGGCAATGACCTCGCCCCGGCAGCCGATCACCACCTCGCCGACATAGCCCCGGATCCACACCTCCTGATGGCCGAAGCGTACCGGCACCGAGTAATCGTTGGTCCGGTAGCGCACCAGCGCCTGCGACGAGACCTGGCCGCTGGTCTGGTCACAGGCCTCGAACGGCGACGCCGGCAGCTCCTGCATCGCCGCCAGATCGCGTTGTAGCCTCTCGCCGATCGTCTCGCTCTCGCCGCGCAGCCGGTCGTTCTGCCGATTGCGGCATTGCTCCTCCAGCCACAGGTTGAACGCGTCCCATGTCGCGAACCGCGGGATCGGGACCATGAAGTTGCGGCGGGCATAGCCGACCAGACCTTCCACGCTGCCCTTGTCGTTCCCCTTGCCGGGGCGACCATACCGGTCGCGGATCAGGAAGTGCGACAGGAAGGCGCTGAACAACCTCGCGCGCAGCCTCGTGCCGTCGGGCAGGATCTTCGAGACCAGGCAGCGGTCATTGTCGTAGACGATCGAGAGCGGCACAGCACCGAAGAACGCGAAGGCATGAACGTGGCCGTCCATCCACGCCTCGGCCACGGCAGCAGGATAGGCGCGCACATAGCCGGCATCGCTGTGCGGCAGATCGAGCACGAAGAAGTGCGCCTTCTGCTCCACGCCGCCGATCTCGACCAGCGCCTCGCCGAAATCGGCCTGGGCATGGCCGGGAGCGTGCGCAAGCGGCACGAACATCTCCCGCCCGCGCTGATCCCGCTCCCGGATGTAATCCTTGATGATCGTGTAGCCGAACCCTCAGGTAAAGTTCCACGGTGTAAATCCCTCATCCCCCTCGCCGTCATTGCGAAAGGGAAAAAGTGGACTACTTTTACGCCGCCCGCAGCAGCACTTCGCCGCCGCTACCGTGGTCTAATTTTGCACCGCCGTTCTCAGGCCATCGCGGAGGAGTCATTCAAGGCCAACCTGCCGACAGACCACCCACGCCGCGTGTTTCCCGCGCTGACCCGGTCGGAAATGCGCATCGCCCAGCACCGCTGGGACGAGGCCGAAAGCGACGCGAAGGTCGCGCTGGCGCAACTGGAAAAAGCACTGCCCGCCGGACACTACGCTACTGAACCTGCACGCTGCCGCGTCGGCATCGCCTTGCTGGGTAAAGGCCGAAACGCGCAGGCAGCCAGTTATATCGGGCCCGCGATCAAGGCGCTGGAGAGTGCCGCTGGCAGTGTTCCCGCGCGCTATGTCGGGCCGTGCCGGAACGCTGCAGATGCCCTGGCTGGTAGCCTCACCATGGCAGGCCGTTAACCGCCAGAATGATGGCATTTATGCCATTTGGCTTTTCCTGAACCTGCAGACTGGCGGCTGCTTCGGCCTTAGATTTTTAACGCTTGTTTCAAGGCCCCACTTCACTGCCGCGTCGGCTACTTCATCTCCACTCGCGCGGGTCCGAGCCTGGATCATGTAGATCGGAGGCGTTTGCTTGTCGTTGTTGACCGTGGTGAAGATATGGGCGTCTGCGGGCAGCGGGAAGTCCGCCGGCAACCAGGCCGGGCGCGGCAAATCGACTGATCCCAGATCTTTCGCGTCGAGAATGCTGGTGTCGACCTGATCTTTACCCCCATTGCTCTGGATCACCTCGCTGGTTTCCGTGCCTTGCTCGCTGCCGCAGCCTGCGAGAAATGCGATTAGCATTCCCGCAGCAGCGACTTGACGGATCGAGATCATCGGTTTGCTCCTTCGCAGTTCGATTGCATCAGCGGGCACATGCCCCTTCGTCCGTTCAACGCGAAATCACCGAGGTTTCCGCCGAATGCGGTTGGCGGGTTTCGCCGACGATTCCCGTTTCAGGAGGCAAGACATGACGCTTTGATCAGGCGAAGGAGATCAAGGACAATGCCGGCATTCAGCACTATATCGCGCCTATCGACGATGTTTGCCTGTGCCGCACTGCTCGCAGTCACTGCGACGCCTGCAGCCGCGCAAGGCATTTTTGGCGATATCAAGCGCGCGGCAGAACAGGCCGTAAAGCGTGAAACCACGCGCAAGACCGATGAGACCATCACTCAGGCAACCCGCTGCGCGATGGGCGATAGCCGTTGCCAGGCAGAGACATCCAGCACGGCCAGCTCAAACGGCAGCCAGGGTGGTTCCTCGGTCGATCCGGGTGGCGATCATCCGCTTGTCACGCCCTACGCCGGCTCCGTCCGGAATGATCGCAAGTTCGAAGCCTATACCGATTATCGCCGGATCATCGGCGTACACAAGCAACGCCATGTCATCACCGAAATGCTGGAAGGCAAGTTGACCAGCATCGTTTATAACAATCCGAAAGAACGTTCGACGCTGGAAATCATCAGGAATTACCAGCAGGCGCTGGCCGCGCGCGGCTTCCGGATCGATTATCAAATGTCGGGCGGCGAAACCTGGGTTGATAATGCCCGGAGAATCAACGGTATGATCCAGTACGGGCAGGATGTGCGATAATTCAGCGGCAAGCTGCATTATGGTGAAGGCACCGCCTATGTCTCGATCCTAGTTTACCGCGAGGGCGGCGGGTTCGGGCGCACCACGATACAGGTGCTGGAAACGTCGCAAATGGACACTGGCATGGTCTCGGTCGATCAGTCAGCTATGGCAGCCGAACTGGACCGCAGCGGGCAGATCAACCTGCAAGGGGTCTATTTCGACACCGGAAAATCCGTGTTGAAGCCCAATTCCGGTCCAGCAATCGAGGATGTCGTCGCGCTGATGAGCCAGCGCCCTGAGCTCAAGCTCCAGATTGTCGGCCATACCGATAGCGTGGGCAACGCGACGACAAACCAGCTGCTCTCTCAAGATCGTGCGAACGCTGTGCGCAGTGCGCTGATTGCTCGCGGCGTCGCAACAGACCGGCTCGTCGCCTATGGTGTGGGCAGCCAGCAACCGATTGCCAGCAATGCCACCAGCGAAGGCCCCGGCGCGTCATGCTGCTGCGCCTCAACTGATCTGGCGATCCAACAGAAAGGACACCACAAGATGAAGCGTACGACAATCGCGCTGCTGGCGGCTGTAATGATCGCCGGTTTTCCCGTGATGTCTGCCGAGGCCAAGCGTCCCACACCCATTCCCTTGTTGCCTGAACGCAGCGAGCCGACAGCGCTTGCCCTGCTTGCCAATCAGGATGCGGTGGTGAATGCTGAAGGCGAAGCCCTGCTGAAGGAAATGGTGCGTTCACTGTATATTTCGGCGGATAGGGAAACAGCAGAGGCGGGCGTCGACCTCTATTTCCTGCGGGTTGAGAACGGCAAGGTCGTCAAGCTGATGAATACCGTCGTCAATGGCGAGGACCTCTCCCAGATGCGCGCCAGATTCCCGATGATGTGAAACTGCCCGGAGAAACCTTCCTGCTTGGCGAGTGGATCGTGCCGATCGACATCTATCTTGGCGATGAACGGCCTGAACGCCTTTTGGCTGGTCCCGAGCCTCGTGACAGACGCGATGAACAGATGTTCTCGGCGGCTGTGCGATTTTCGCAAGGTGGTGCAGGGGTGTTGATTGCAGCATATCCGGTCGCACAACCTGAAAGTCTCGCAGATGGCGGTTTCTACTTGCCGCGAAATTGAGCAGGTCGGCTCCCTCCGGCGTTGTTTTGTTTCTCCTTGGCCACCGCCAGGCATTGGTTATCGGCGGTCCCAGCTGGTCCGGTTGCTTATCTCGCCGGAACCTTTTGGGGGAAAGGGACGATTCTTGAATTATTTGACTTGGGGCGTTGCGCGAAAGCTGGCGCTTGGCATCGCACTGTCATCCTGCCTTTCGCCCCGTGCTGCGTTCGCCGCTGGTGCAGATGACATCGACAAGAATGGCATTATCGTAACCGGCACACGTATCACCGCCGAATCCGATGAAGTCGAAGTTTCGCTCGAAGTCATTCCGGCTGCGGCCATGGAAAAGCGCGCGATTGGCAATGTTGCCGATATTCTCGACGAAGTACCGGTCTTTGGTCCGCCTGCGAGCAGTCCGGTAGGCGAGCAAAGCGGCAGTTTCGGGGCGGACCAACGTTATATCGACCTATTCGGCCTTGGCTCGCAGCGCACGCTAGTACTGGTTGACGGCAAACGCTTTGTCAGCGGCAATACCGCGACAGTTTTCGGGCTTGCGGCTCCCGGATCGCAGGTGGATCTCAACACGATTCCAAGCCTGTTGCTGGACCGGGTCGAGATACTGTCTGTCGAAGGCGCGCCCGTCTATGGCATACCTTCGGATCGACGGCAGGCTTCAGGGTCAGGCCTCCCTCGCCAATGCGCCATCGACGCTGCGTGCGGCGCTGCGGCAGTGCGTGAAGCTGTAATTGCGGTCACACTCCATCGGGCGATTCCTAGCAGAATCGATCGCGTCGTCCGTGGAAATATCCGTAATATGGAGGCGGATCATTGAGCCGCAGGCGCACCCACAAGAACGATCGAAAGTACCTTCAGTCAATTGACGCATGATATACTGGATCAAGCCTTCCGCAGTGGGGAGAAGAGAGCACACCATACCCCTCACCGGGAATGAATCGTGAGCGCAGGCCTTTGATATAAAGCGACTTTGGTCGCGCGCCGCGAAATCCTGCTAAACTGACCATTGGTGACCGCGCTGACCACTGGTGACCAGCTGCCACAACCGTCTGACAGCAAACGGATATCCGCGCTTGAATTTGCAGCATGTTCTATTTATGTTCTCACTCAAGGAGGCGGATCGTGAAGGGGCGTGGAGAATGCCCGAATGCCGCGACGCCATCACCTTGCCTGCTATGTAACGCAGGATATCTTCGACCAGTTCGGTGCATTGGCAACAAGCCGCCACATGACGGTGACGGGCCTGCTGCGCAAACTGGTCGTCGACGAACTCGATGCCGCCTCGCTGCTCGCTCCGGGCGATCTGGAGCGCAACGTGCTGTTCACCGCAAGGGCGGTGAGCGCGCTCCTCGAACGCCATGATCCCAGGCTCTATGCGCAAGTGATAGCCACCTGGCGCAGTGACCTTGCGGGCGAGGATCGCGACGATGTGGGATGACGCGCGCTCCACCTTTGACGAGCCGTTCTACCTCACCCGCTGGGTGGGACCGAAGCTGGCCGTCGCAATCGTTCTGGCGGTATTATACCTGTCGATCCGGTACCAGCTGGAGGTCCATTCCGACGTCACCACCAACGTGTTTGGCCTGGCCCATGCCAAGGCGAACCTGTTCCTGTTTCTCGGCGCGAGCGGGGACGCACAATGGTACTTCTCAGGTGGCGGCGAAAGCTTCGTTGTGCGTCAGGACGTGATTGCAACGACGAACCCATTCGTGGCGGCGTGGGCGCATATGCTGGACCGGATCGTGCGCGGCACATGGATCGCGACAGGCCTGCTATTCGCCCCGCCAGCACTCTGGCATTCATTGCCCATTCTGGAAGAGGCTTTGACCCGGATCAGGGTGCAATGGGCGAGGCGGTGTGAGCGGAATACGCTGCCGGAAGAATCACCAGCTGAGCTCCCGGTGGAGACCAAACCACGACGGCGTACGAAATCGAAAGCGGCACTAGGCGAGCAGCTTTCGTTTCCCTTTGCCGAACCTGACGGGAGTCGGCCCAAGGCTTCGAGCGACGCGATCGATCCGATGCAAACGCGCATTGTTCGGCGGACCGAACAAGCACCAACGCGCCCACCCGATCCGGCGTCCAAACTGCCACCCGCCTTGCCGCCGCCTGTGACACCCGAGAAACCCAGATTCGTTCCCGGGCAAGCCCGCCGCAAGCCGCAGCGCGAGGACAAGTAGGTGCTCTCGGTCGCATCGGTTCGCTCGGCAGGCGGGGCAGCTTCGTACTTCGCTGCCGACAACTACTACACCCACGAACAGGGTCAGGGCGAATGGTTCGGCAAGGGCGCCGAAGCATTGGGCCTATCCGGCGGGATCGATGCCAGACAGTTCGAAGCCGTACTGCGCGGCGAACTACCCGATGGTTCGCGCGTGGGCCGCGAAGGCATTCACCGTGCCGGCATCGACCTCACATTTTCGATGCCCAAGAGCTGGTCGCTGATTGCACTGGTGGGCGGGGACCGGCGGATCATCGAAGCCTATGGCGAGGCAGTGAAGGCAACGCTGACCTGGGCGGAAAAGAACGCGGCACAGGCCCGTGTCGATGACGGGAAAGGGCAGAAGCTGGTACCGACCAGCAACCTTGTGATTGGTCTGTTCGAGCACGACACGAGCCGCGCGCAGGAGCCGCAAAGCCACTTCCATGCCGTGATCGCCAACATGACCCGGTTGCCGGGTGGCGAATGGCGCGCGCTGCGCAACGACAAGCTCTGGACCTACAACACACTGCTCAACTCGATGACGATGGCGCACTTCCGTCGCAGCGTCGAAGCGATGGGTTACAGGATCGGCGACCGCTCGAAGCACGGCAACTTCGAAGCGGCGGGCATCGCGCGCAACATGGTGATGGCGTTCAGCACCCGCCGCCAGCAGATTTTAGCCAAGGTCAGCGAGATGACCTCGCGCTCGCCGCAAGCTTTGCAGGCGGCCACGCTGATGACACGCGAAAACAAGGCGCCTGTCGAAGATCGCGGCGCGCTCTATGCGGGATGGAAGGAGACAGCCCGCGAAATCCGGCTCGACCTGGCCGCCATCCGCGCCGAGGCCGATCAAAGGTTCCAATCCGAACCGGGCATGACCCGGCGCATGGGCGAAGTGTGGAACACGATTGCAGGCAAGGCGCGGGATATCGCCGATCGTTTTGCCAGTGCCATGGGGATGCAAGCCACCGATCCCTATCTGCCGCAGCGGTTCCCCAGGCAGACACTGGGCGACATTGCCGCTGCCCATGCGGTGGCGTCCGCCATCCGGCACCTGGAACAACGCGAGGCAGGCTTTGCCGTGACCGATATTGCCAAGGCGGCGCTGGACTTCGGCCTGCCGACAACCTTCGACGAGGTCGAGAAGGCGATCGATCGCCAACTGCGTACAGGCAACCTGCAACGCGGGGCTGACGAGCGTGCCGGACTGGTCACGATCATGCAGGCTCTGGCGACCGAGCGGTGCATGCTGGAGGAGATCGACAAGGGGCGCGGACAAGTTCCACCTCTCCTGTCGTCTGATATTGCCGGGACGAGCCTCCAGCACTTTGCGCAAGATGCGAACGGCTTCGCCCTCAATCCCGGGCAGGAAGCGGCAGGGCGCATGATGTTTGCGTCCTCCGACCGCATCGTTGCCATCCAGGGGATTGCCGGGGCGGGCAAATCGAGCCTGCTTGCACCCGCCGCGCGCCTGTTCGAAGCACAGGGGCGCAAGGTCATGGGACTTGCCGTACAGAACACCCTCGTTCGGCAACTGGAGCGCGATACCGGCATCGCGTCGATGACCGTATCGCGGTTCCTCAAGGCCTATGGCGGGGAGGTAGGAAAAACCGACAGGGCGGAACTTGCAGGCAGCGTGCTCGTGGTCGACGAAGCCTCGATGCTCGCCAATGCCGATCAGCTGAAGCTGGTCGAGATCGCCAACCGGCTCCAGGTCGCGCGCCTCGTTCTGATCGGCGATGCAAAGCAGCTGGGCGCGGTCGATGCCGGAAAACCCTTTGCGCTGGCACAGGGCGCCGGGATCGCGACCGCGCACATGGACCAGAATGTCCGCGCCCGCGACAATACGATCCGCGAGATCGCGAAAGCCGCGCAGGCAGGCGACGTCAACAAGGCCATGGCCCTGCTCGGCGGCAAGGTGGTCGAAGCCGACGGCGGCGTGCTCGAACGGGCCGCGCGGCAATGGCTCGATCTGCCAAGGGACGAGCGCGATCGAACCATGATCTTTGCATCGGGCCGGCGGCTACGCGATGCTGTCAACCAGACCGTGCAAGCGGGACTCCGCGACAAGGGCGAGCTTGGCGGCGGCAGCCTGACCGTCCGGGCGCTCGACCGGGTCAACCTCACCAACGAGGAACTGCGCTATGCGCACCACTACAAACCAGGCAGGATTGTCGAGCTGGCCAAACCCGTCAAGGCACAGCGGCTGCCGTCAGGACTTTACGCGGTAACCGGCGTAAATGAAAATGGTCGCGTGGAACTGGTCGATGCCCATGGCAAGCCGCATCGCTTCGATCCCGACCGTATCCGGCCCGGACAGGACAATCGCATCGCGCTTCACGAACAGCGGGAGCGGACCATCCAAGCGGGCGATCGCATCCGCTGGACGACGAACGACCACCAGCGCGGGCTGCTCAATGCCGATCGCGCCACGGTGACGGCAATCGGCAAGTCCCACGTCGACATCGAGACTTCGACCGGTATGAAGATGTCACTATCGAAAGCCGACCCAATGCTCTCCCGAATCGATCTGGCCTATGCTTACAACGCGCACATGGCCCAGGGCATGACCACCGACAAGGCCATCGTCGTCATGGAAGCACGCGACACGAAACTGCTGACACGGCAGAACTTCCTCGTCTCGGTCACCCGCGTGCGCGACGATCTTACCGTCTATGTCGATAAGGCCGACCAGACACAGCGGAAGCTGGAACTGCAATCGGGCGAAAAGACTTCCGCGCTGGAAACCGTGGGCGAGAAGGAGCCCGAGGCGCCCGAACTCGAATTGCAGCGCGAGCGGGTCAAACCGTTCGAGATCGGCATCTGATTAGCGGCTTGGCCAGCCCAGCATCTTGTGCGGCGCGGGGAAAGCATCGAGCAGCGTGGCGCCCCATACATCGAGCAGTTCGCGCCGGCGTTCCATGTAGGCAGCGCGATTATAGGCACCTTCCGACCCCGACACCCCTTCGGGGACATGGGCAAGGATCAGGTCGATCACATGCCGGTCGCCCGGCGAACCGGTTCGTTCGGCCCATTCGTTCATGATCGTGGAGAAAGAGGCCCGCCAGCCATGCGGGACATGCCGCCCCTGATAGCCGCATCGGTTGTAGAAGTACGAGAGCGTGTTCTCGCTCATCGACCTGTGGGCATTGCGGTTCGACGGAAAGATCAACGGTCCGCGCCCGGTCAGCACCCATGCCGCGCGCAGGACATCGACTGCCTGCGGTGACAGCGGCACCAGGTGTTCGAAGCCTTCGTCGGACTTCAGTTCCTTGTCGAGCTTCATGCGGTGAGCAGGCACCCGCCATCGCGCATCAAGGCACGAATCATTGCTTTGCCAATCCACGCCCTCGATCTCGTCCCACGGCAGCGCACGGATCATGCCGGGGCGCTGCGCGGTCAACGCCAGGAACCGTGAGGCGAGCTTGGTCAGCGGGGATGCCGGTTCGGCTTCGGTCTTGCGCACCATGTCCTGCAACGCGTCGAGCGAGAGGAAGGCTGGCCGCTTCTTCGCGCGCGGCACGGGCTTCAGCGCCTTGGTGACGATCGCTGCCGGATCGCGCGAGCCTGCCCCTTCGGCAATGGCATGGACAAACACCGCCGACATGCGCTGGCGCACCCTGTGCGCCGTCTCGATCGCCCCGCGCTTCTCAATCTTGCGGAGAACCGACAGCACCATCGGTTCGTCGATCTCTGATATCGGCAGGACACCGACCCAGGGGAAGACTTCCTTCTCCAGGCTCGTGATCACATCGCGGGAATGGATCGGCGTCCAGCGATCCTTCTGCAGATCGTACCAGCCCCGCGCCAAGACCTCGAAGGTGTTGGCTGATGCGACCGCGCGTTCGACCTTAGCCTTGGCCGCTTCGATCCCCGGATCGCGGCCATCGGACAGGAGACGACGGGCATCGCCCTTGCGGTCTCGCGCTTCCTTCAACCCCATTTCGGGATAGCGGCCCAGAACGAGCCGCCGTTCCTTGCCGGCAAAGCGATATTTGAGGCGCCAGCTGCGCAGGCCTGCCTTCGAGACGAACAGGTACAGCCCTTCGGAATCGGCGAGCTTGTAGTCCTTTTGCCTGGGCTTAGCCTGCCTTACGGCCATGTCGGTCAGCATCAGTGCCCCCAAAGTCGCGTTGCGCTGCCCCCATATGTGCCCCCGAATCGGGGTGGATGCAGGCGGAAGACCGGAAACAAATAGAGAACAATGATGACCGAAGATTGGCGGAAAAGCAAGGAAATTAGCGCTTTAAGGGATGCCCTCGGATCACGAGGTGGCGGAGACGGAGGGATTCGAACCCTCGAGACAGGTTACCCCGTCTGGTTCCTTAGCAGGGAACTGGTTTCAGCCACTCACCCACGTCTCCGGAAGGAGTGGGCCTATAGCGGGCAGTTCCGGTGCCATCAAGTGTGCTTCGCCTAAGTTTTTGCAAAGAATTTTCAGACCGGCCCTTCGCGCCCGTCATCCGCCGAAAAGCGGAGGAAAAGGGGGCGCATCCACTCGACATGGCGCGGTTTAGATTCGATTCACCGATCATTCATTGCCCGGCTGGCTCCATAGGAACCAAGCCATGCCCCCTTATGAAGGGGCCTTGCCGGCGCGAATTCACGCCGGAAATTCGAATCTTTGACGGGGATCACCTGATGATCATGCGAATTGTCGCACACAGCAAACTGGCAACCACCCTTGGCGGGATCATCGCGCTGGCCGCGGTGCAGCCTGCCTATGCGCAGATGCAGACTGTCGATCCCGATACCGCCTATCAGGGCACGGGCGGCGCGATCGACGGCGATCTCAATGGTGAGCTGCCGCCGGTGGCGAACGATCCCTATACCGCGACCGACCCCTATGCGGCCCCGGCCGCCACGCCCACCCCGGCGCCGACGCAGACACCGGCTCCCACTCCCACGCAGCAGCCTGCTCCGGTTGACCCGGCCTATCCCGCGGCCACGGGACAGGTGGCCACCCCCTATCCGGCAGAGCAGGCCGCGACGCAGGCGGCCACGACCCCGGCTGCGGGCGATACCTATCAGGAAGACGATCTGATAGGCGCGGCCGAGGGCGTATTCGGCAAGGGCGCGGAAGGTCTCGCGGGACTGATCGAAAAGATCCTCAAGGACCAGGGCGAGCCCAACGGCTATATCGTCGGGCGTGAAGCCGGCGGCGCGTTTATTGCTGGTCTCCGCTATGGCTCGGGCACGCTGCACCACAAGATCGAGGGCGAGCAGCCGATCTACTGGACCGGTCCTTCGGTCGGCTTCGACTTCGGCGCCAATGCGGCATCGACCTTCGTGCTGGTCTATAACCTCTGGGATACCGAGCAGCTTTACGAACGCTATCCGGCGGGCGAGGGCGCTGCCTATGTCGTGGGCGGTCTCAATGCCAGCTATCTGCGTAAAGGCGACGTTGTGCTGATCCCGATCCGTCTGGGCGCGGGCGCGCGGCTGGGCGTCAATGCGGGTTACATGAAGTTCTCGCACAAGCAGAAATGGATGCCGTTCTGATCCGGCCTTTTTCCAACACTGGCAGCCGCTAATCCGGCAATACAGTTACGCTAAGGCTTGCTACTGGCGGCAAGCAGCGGCATGAGGCGCCCGCTCCGGCCCAAGCCGGGTCCGGGGCGTGCGACTCGAAACTGCCGAACCGGAATTTGCCATGACCATTCTCGCCCAGCTTACCCAGCAGCCCCCTGACGCGCTTCTTGCGCTCATCAAGCTCTATTCGGCGGACGAGCGCGGCGACAAGATCGACCTCGGTGTCGGCGTGTACCGCACCGACGATGGCGCGACCCCTGTCTTCACCTCGATCAAGAAGGCCGAGCAGGCGCTGGTCGATAAGCAGGATTCAAAGGCCTATCTCGGCCCCGAAGGCGACATGGGCTTTGTCGAGGCGCTGAAGCCGATCATCTTCGGCAAGGATTTCGCCAAGATCGACTCCATTGACGGTATGCAGACCCCGGGCGGCACCGGCGGTGTGCGCCTTGCGGTTGCGCTCGCCAAGGCTGCGGGCGTCACCAAGGTCTGGATGGGCACGCCGAGCTGGCCCAACCATGCGCAGATCCTGAAGGATGTCGGCGTCGCAGCGGGCAGCTTCAATCACGCCACCGCCGATGGCACGGCAGACATGGCCGCGCTGCGCGAAGCGATTGCGGGCGCAGCGCCCACCGATGCGATCCTGCTGCACGGCTGCTGCCACAACCCCACCGGCATCGATTATTCGCTGGCCGAATGGGAAGAGATCACCGCTCTTCTGAAGGACAAGGGCATCCTTCCGATCCTCGACCTTGCCTATCAGGGTCTGGGCGATGGGCTGGAGGAAGATGCAGCCGGCGTTCGCATGGTGCTCGAAGCCGTGCCGGAAGCACTGATCGCCTATAGCTGCGACAAGAATTTCGGCCTTTACCGGGACCGTGTCGGCGCGATCTACATGATGGGTGAGGGCGCGGATTGCCTGCCCTGCATCGCATCGAACGGCGCGTCGCTGGCGCGTGCCAACTGGTCGATGCCGCCCGATCACGGCGCGGCTGCGGTGCGCACGATCCTGTCGGATGCGGCGCTGACCACCGAGTGGAAGGAAGAGCTGGAATCGATGCGCACTCGCATCAACCAGGTCCGCGCCAAGCTCGCCGAGGCAGGCGTTGCAGGGTCGGTCGACCTCAAGCCGCTCGCCACGCAGCGCGGCCTGTTCGCGATCCTGCCGCTGTCAAAGGAGCAGATCCAGAAGCTGCGCGAGGATCACGCCATCTATATGGCAGGGTCGGGCCGCATCAATATCGCGGGCCTCACCATGGGCAATATCGACAAGTTCATCGCGGCGGTCGCTGAAGTCAGCGCCTGATCCGACCGATAACGTCAAACAAAAGGGCGGGGCCTTGCGGCTCCGCCCTTTTTCGTTGTGGTCTGCGGTTGCTGGGATCAGCCCTGCAGTGCCTGCATGCGCTTCAGGTAACGCGCCAGCACGTCGATCTCCAGATTGACGGCGTCGCCTTCCGCCAGACCGCCAATGGTCGTGACCTCGGCGGTGTGCGGGATGATGTTCAGCGAAAAGCGCGCCACGCCATCGGGCAGGTCTTCCACCGCGTTCACTGTCAGCGATACGCCATCGACGGTGATCGAACCCTTTTCGGCGATGAAGGCGGCGATGTCCTTGGGCGCATCGACCTCCATGTGGATCGACCCGCCGCGTGTTTCGCGCACTGCCACAAAGCCGACCGCATCGACATGGCCGGTGACGATATGGCCGCCCAGCTCGTCGCCCAGCTTCATCGCGGGTTCCAGATTGATGCGCCGCCCTTCGTGCCACTGGCCGGGTGCGGTGCGGCTGCGGGTCTCGCCGCTGACGTCGACCGCGAACCAGTCGCTTCCGCGCTCCACCACGGTCAGGCACACGCCCGAACAGGCGATGGACGCGCCAATGGCGATATCCGAAGTGTCGAAGGGGCAGGCGATCCTCAGATGCGTGTCTCCACGGTCGGAGACGGTCTGGACGGTGCCGATTGCGGTTACGATGCCAGTGAACATGGAATGCGCTCGTATATCTCCAGCGCGTCCTTGCCAAGCATGCGGCTGTCGCTTCTTGCCCAGCGGCCATGCGCGTCGGGAAGGGAGCCAAGTCCGATGTCGGTAATCCCCGGCCTGCCGCCGCCGATCACGATGGGCGCGCGATAGATGACCAGCCGGTCGACATGATCGGCCCGCAGGAAGGCGGCGGCGGCGGACGCACCGCCCTCGATCATCAGATATTGCGCCGGGACGAGAGGGGAAAGGTCTGCGGGATCGGCCAGCTTGCGCCAGCCATCGGGCACGTCACCGCCTGTCAGTACCCAGCGTTCGGGGCTGCGATCCTCCAGCCCCGGCAGGCGCACGTTCAGCGTGGGATTGTCGTCGCGCAATGTCCCGCCACCGACAAGGATCGCGTCCTGACGGCTGCGCAGAACATGGGCATGGGCGCGCGCTTCGGGGCCGGTGATCCACTGGCTTTCGCCATTGGCCATCGCGATGCAGCCATCCAGCGACAGCGCCAGCTTCAAAGTCACGAATGGGCGACCGCGTGTCTCACGCATCAGGAACCCTTCGAGCGATCGGTGTGAGGAAGGGCAATCGACCACCATGACCTCGACCCCTGCATCCTGCAAACGGGCGATGCCCTTGCCATTGGTGCGCGGGTCGGGATCGCCGCAGCCGATGATGACGCGGGCAGGGCGCGCCTTCGCCAGCAGGTCGGAGCAGGAGGGGCCGCGGGCGCTGTCATGGGCGCAGGGCTCCAGCGTGGCATAGATATCCGCGCCCCTTGCGGCATCGCCTGCCTGCGCCAGCGCGGCGGCCTCGGCATGGGGGCGGCCACCGGCGGCGGTCCAGCCGCGCCCCAATACGATATCGTCCTTGACCACCAGCGCGCCGACGGCGGGATTGGGGCGGGAAAGCGGGCGGGCGCGTCCGGCCAGCCGGGCGGCTGCCGCAAGCCAGCGGCGGTCCTGCGGGCTGGCCATCGGGTGTACCCTAGTTTCCGTCACCGGCACCTTCGGGTGCGGTGGGCATGATGATCGCGCCGGTTTCGGGGTCGATAGTTCCGTATCTGGCGACCGCTTCTGCTCGCGCCTTGGCCAGCTTGCGCTCATATTCGGCGCGTTCGGCTTCGCCTTCGGCCTTGGCGTCGCTGGTGTCGACCCCGGTGGCATTGCCGATCACCTCGTAAGTGCGGCGCATTTCGGCGCGCTGGGCGTCGCGCAATGCGAAAAGCTCTTCCTTCTCGCGCTGGTTCTCGATGTTTTCGGCGATGATTTCCTTGTCGCTGCGTTCGGCGTCATACTGGGTTATCCAGGTGATTTCGGGCACCGGGGGCGCGGCCATCTGGCTGCGGCCCATGATCGCCATGGCCGAAAATATCGCGCAGGTCGCCGCGCCCGCCATCAGCAGGTTGCGACCGCGATGGGGCGTATCCTGCTCCCACACGTCGCGGAAATCGCGAAAGGCAAGCAGCGGATTGAACAGGCGCAGGTAACGGGTGATGACTGACATGATGCGACAGATAATAGGCGAAGCGACCTTGCGCCAGCCTTGACGGGATTTCGCTGCGCGCGGGCCGCTCAACCGAACGCGGCGTATAGCCCGCGCCCATGGCGTTTCAGCCAGCGGTCGGCGGCGCGCAGGTCGTCGTCGAATATGCCTTCCAGCAGCGTGTAAAACGCGGGCGAATGATCGAAATGGACGAGATGCGCGACTTCATGTGCGACCACGGAACGGCGCACTGCATCGGGTGCCATGATCAGCCGCCAGTTGATGCGCACGGTCCCCTCGCTGGAACAGCTGCCCCAGCGGCGCTGCGCGCGCGACAGGCGAATGCCGGGGGGCGTCACACCGGCGCGGGCGCAATAATGGGCAAGATCGTCGCGGCACAGCTCCAGCGCCTGCGCCTCCATCCAGCGCTGAATCCGGCTGGCAAGGCTTTCGGCAGGGCCGCCAAGACGCAGTTCTTCACCGGCAATGCGCGGCGTGCGCGGATGCGCGGCATCCCATGCGATTGTGATGTCCTGCCCGCGAAAGGCGACGATTTCACCGCTTTTTACCGTCCGCGCTGCAGGCACGGCGCGGCGCTGGCCGGAAAGCCATGTGACGCGCGAGCGCGCAAAGGCGGCGCCTTCGGACAGGGGGACGCCCAGCGGCACGGTGACGCGCGCCTCACCGCCGTCGGGTGACAGCCGCAGGGTCATGCGGCGGGCGGTGGAATGGGTGCGCACCAATAAAGGCAGCGGGCCTTCTGGCAGGTCGATGCGGTCACGCAGTTCGCGCGCAGGGGCCGCACGGCGCGACAGGAAATTTTCAAGGCCCCGGCGAGCGCGGCCCGTCATAGGAAGAAATCCCCATCATCATCGTCGCCTGGCGCATCCATCAGGACATAGCCGTCGATCTGGACATGCGCCTCGATCGGTCCGGCCTCGTCTTCCGAAATCACCTTGCCCGCGACCGATACGCCCGCGCGGTGCACTGCACCGCGGTCGCCGCTGATAAGGTAATGCCATTCGGGCAGCGGCTTGCCATGGGCGCGCAGGCGATAGGCGCAAGTGTCCGGAAGCCATGGCAGATCGCCCGCGGTTTCGCGGGTGAGTTGCAGGCAATCGGGGACGAAAGCCTTACGATGCGCGTAATTGGTGCAGCGTGCGGTGGTGACATCGAGCAGTTTGCAGGAGACATTGGTGGGATAGATCTCCCCGGTGTCCGCATCCTCCAGCTTATGCGTGCAGCACTGGCCGCAGCCATCGCACAGCGCTTCCCACTGCTCGTCGGTCAGTTCGGCAAGCGGCTTTTCCCAGAAAGCTTCGCCGTCAGGGCCGGTGTCCTTCAATGCACCCATTTCGCCAGTTCCTGCGCCACGACCGGCGCGCCTTCGCGGGGGGAGAGGATGGCGACGGGTTCGCCCTTGGGGTCGAACAATATGGTCGCGCCGCTGTGTTCGACGAGATAGCTCCCGTCCTCGCGTGGCTGGCCGAGCGAGTAGAAGACCTTGAATTCCTTCGCCGCTGCCGTGATCTGCTCTTGCGTGCCGGTCAGCCCGACGAAACGCGGGTGGAACGCTTTCGCGAACTGGCCCACCACTTCGGGCGTGTCGCGATCGGGATCGACGGTGATGAAGATCGGCGTGACCTTCGCGGCAAGCTCCGGGTCCTCCTCGGCGAATCGGGTCAGCCCGCCGCCGATGCCGGCGGCATCGACCGGGCAGATGTCGGGGCAATAGGTGTAGCCGAAATAGACGATGCGCCACTGTCCGTTGAAATCGGTCCAGCTGACGGGTTCGCCTTCGCTGTTCGTCAGCGTGAAATCCCCGCCGATGGTCGCGCCCGCCAGCGGAGGCTCTGGCCTTTGCGCCTGTTCCTGCGCGGAATCGCCGCTACCGCAGGCGGCGACGGCCAGCGCGAGGCCGGTGGCGAGAAGCAGGCGCGTTGCGCCGGCGTGAAACTTGATGATGCTTGGCATGGCAGGGCGGTTCATGTCGTGCTAAAGCCCCGCATGCAAGGACGAAGCCACGCCCGGCTGGGGAGATAAGGGCATGGCAATGAGAATATGGAAACGGATCGCCCGTGTTTCGCACTGACGTAGCAAGTAAGACATTTTCGATGATCGCTTCGATGACAGCAATGCCCGTCCGGGCCATGGTCGCAGCACTGGTGCTGGCATTGGGTATCGGGGGGCTTTCCGCTCCTGCCGCCGCGCAGTTTTCCGCCGGGTATAAATTCCTGGAAGCGGTGAAGAAATCCGATGGCTCTGCCGTGGTGGAGGCATTGTCCGACCCGTCGTCGACCATCGTCAATACCCGCAACATCACGACGGGTGAGACGGCGCTGCACATCACCGTTGCCCGCCGCGACGCGACCTGGACGCAATTCCTGCTGCAGAGGGGCGCAAACCCCAATATCGCCGATAAAAAGGGCGTAACCCCGCTTGAAACGGCGGTAACGCTGGGCTTCGCCGATGGGGTCAAGTCACTGCTTCAGAACGGGGCCAATCCCAACGCGACCAATTCGACCGGCGAAACGCCGCTGATCGTCGCCACCCACATGCAGGCCGAAGAAATCGCGAAGCTGCTGATCGAGAACGGTGCTGATCCCGACCGGGCCGACAGCTCGGGCCGCAGCGCGCGCGATTATGCGATGCAGGACGAGCGCAATCCGGTGCTGGCCGTGATCCAGTCCAATGACGAGGAAGGCGGCGCGCATAATTACGGGCCGATGATCAATTGATGAGTATTGCAGCAGACGATCTGACGCTTGAGGAGCTGGCGCTCGCGCTGGCCCCTGCCGTGGCGCAGGCAGCGGTGTTCGACGGCTGGACGCCGCTTGCCGTTGCAGGCGCAGCCGAGATGGAAGGGGTGGACCCCGATATCGCCGGTCTCGCCTTCAAGGGCGGAGCGATGGACATGATCGCCGCATGGATCGATTCGATCGATGTCGCCATGGCCGAAGCCTTTTCCGACGAGGTGCTGGCCTCCATGGGCGTGGGGCAAAGGATCCGCGCCATGCTGCTGTTCCGGCTGGAGCGGATGACGCCCGACCGTGAGGCATTGCGCCGCGCGCTGGCCATCATGGCGATGCCGCAGAACCTGAAGCGTGCCGCCAAGCTCGGCTGGCGCAGTGCGGATCGCATGTGGCGGCTGGCGGGCGATACGGCCACTGACTTCAACCATTATTCGAAGCGCGCCATTCTTGCCTCTGTCTATGGCTCCACCCTCGCTGTCTTCGTCGATGACCAGAGCGAGGATTTTGCCGAGACCCATGCCTTCCTCGACCGGCGGCTGCAGGATGTGGCGAAGTTCGGGAAATTCACCGCGCGCTTCAAGCGCGACGATGTCGAGCATTTCTCGATGATGCGTCTGTTGGGGCGGCTACGCTATCCGGCGCGCTAGGGCGTGATTGCGCTCGATCAATATTGCGAACCAGTTGCAATTCCGGTTCCGATATGCGAGCGCCACGCCCATCATGACGAATGCAGGCGACTCAATGGCCGGTGAGAGGCTGGCTGACTGTGAACTCGGCACCTCGGTCCGCATACTTGCGGTGGACTGGGACCATCTCGGCAATGCCGAGGCACGGCGCTTGCGCGCATTGGGCTTTGATGTCGGTGCGGTGTTGAGGCTTGCTCATCGCGGTGTTTTCGGCGGGCGCGATCCCATCGCGATCGAGGTGGGCCGTATGACCGTTGCCCTGCGCCGTCATCATGCAAGTGCGATCATGGTCGAAGCTGCGCCCGATGAAGGGCTGCACCCGGCCGGGCAACGGCCCGCATCAAATTCGAATCCGGAAAGCGCCGCGTGACCAGACCGATTCAGACCGTTGCGCTGGTAGGCAATCCCAATGCCGGCAAGAGCGCTCTTTTCAACGCGCTGACCGGCGCGCGCCAGAAGATCGCCAATTACCCCGGCGTCACGGTGGAGCGCAAATCGGGCCGCATGACGCTGCCCAGCGGCGAACTGGCTGAACTGATCGATCTTCCCGGCAGCTATTCGCTCGACGCGGCAAGCCCCGATGAAGAGGTGACGCGCCGGGTCATCCTTGGCGAACAGCAGGGCCAGCGCCGCCCCGATGCGCTGATCCTCGTGCTCGATGCCAATAATCTCGAACAGCATCTCGTCTTCGCGCAAGAGATCATCGCGCTGGGCCTGCCGGTGGTGGCGGCGCTCAACATGGTCGACCTGGCGAAACGCGACGGGCTGATTCTCGATGCCAAGGCGCTGGAAAACGCGCTGGGCATTCCGGTCGTCGAAACCGTGGCTGTGCGTCGCAAGGGGCTGACCGAATTGTCGACCGCGCTGGCCAAGGCCGCCGACGGGCACGAGATCGAACCCGCCATTTCCGACGATCTCGACATGGCCGAACGCCGCATTTCCGCGCGCGCCATGGCCAAGGCCGCGATCCTTTCCGAAACGCGCCAGCGTCGCCTGCATCGCGGGCTGGACAAGGTGCTGCTCAACCCATGGGCCGGGCCGGTCATTCTGGTCGCGCTGCTCTTCGTGATTTTCCAGGCCGTGTTTGCCTGGGCCACGCCCTTTGCCGATGCGCTGGACGGCGCGGTCATGGCGATTTCCGACTGGGTGGTGGCGACTTTCCCGTCAAACATCCTGCGCGACGCCATAACCGAGGGGTTGCTGGCAGGCGTGGGATCGGTGGTGGTATTCCTGCCGCAGATCGTGATCCTGTTCTTCTTCATCCTGTTGATGGAGGCATCGGGCTACATGGCCCGCGCCGCCTTCCTGATGGACCGGATGATGGCATTCGTCGGCCTGTCGGGCCGCAGCTTCATCCCGCTTTTGTCCAGCTTTGCCTGCGCCATTCCCGGCATCATGGCGACGCGTTCGATCGCCGATCCGAAAGACCGGCTGACCACGATCCTGATCGCGCCGATGATGACCTGTTCGGCGCGCCTCCCTGTCTATGCGGTGATCATCGCCGCCTTTATCCCGGCGCGCTCGGTGGGGCCGGGGATCGGGCTTCAGGGGCTGGTCCTGTTTGCGCTCTATATCGCTGGGATCGTCGGCGCGATGCTGGTTGCGCTGATCCTGCGCCGCTCGGCCGTGAAGGGCGACAGTTCGGGTTTCATCATGGAACTGCCCCGCTATCAGATGCCGCGGCTGCGCGATCTGGCCATCGGCCTTTGGCAGCGTGCGTGGATCTTCCTGCGCCGTGCGGGCACGATCATCTTTTCCGTCACTGTGGTGCTGTGGCTGCTCCTTTCCTTTCCGCAGGCGGGTCCGGGCGAGGATCAGGTCGACGCATCCATTGCCGGCCATATCGCCAACGGGCTTGCCGTGGTGGTCGAACCGATCGGCTTCAACCGCGACATGGCGCTGGCGCTGATCCCCGCGATGGCCGCGCGCGAAGTCGCCGTGTCCTCGCTTGCCACCACCTATGCGGTCGCCAGCGATGACGAGGAAAAAACCGCGCAGGCGCTGGAGGACAGGCTGGCGGGTGACTGGACGCTGCCGATGGCGCTGTCCTTCCTGGCATGGTTCGTGTTCGCGCCGCAGTGCCTTTCGACCATCGCTGTCGCCAAGCGGGAGACGAATGGCTGGAAATGGCCGGCCTTCATGCTCGCCTATCTGTTTGCGCTGGCCTATCTCTCGGCGGGCGCGACCTATTGGATCGCTCTCAGCGCGGGGCTTTAGCGGCGCCGATGCGATGGGCTGACCCGAATATGGGGAAATCGCCCTTCCAAACTCTGGCGATACTCGGCGCGGCTCCCTAGGTCAGTGGGCAAGCAATTCTTATTCGATTCTACGCTAGGGACACTGACATGGCGGGCTCACTCAACAAGGTCATGCTGATCGGCAATCTGGGCGCCGACCCGGAAATCCGCAGCTTCCAGAACGGCGGCAAGGTCGCAAACCTGCGCATTGCCACCAGTGAAACATGGAAGGACCGCAACACCGGCGAACGTCAGGAACGCACCGAGTGGCACACCGTCGCGATCTTCTCCGAAGGTCTGGTTGGCGTGGTCGAACGTTTCCTGCGCAAAGGCTCGAAGGTCTATATCGAAGGCCAGCTGCAAACCCGCAAATGGCAGGACCAGCAGGGCAATGACCGCTATTCGACCGAAGTCGTGCTGCGCGGCATGAACGGCACGCTGACCATGCTCGACGGTGCGTCGGGCGGTGGCGGCAACCGTGGCGGCGGTGGCGGCGGCGGCGAATGGGGCGGCGGCTCCGGCGGCGGTGGCGGCGGCAACTGGAACCAGGGCGGTGGCTCTGGTGGCGGTGGCGGCTGGAACCAGGGCGGCGGCGGATCGTCGGGCGGTTCTTCGGGCGGTGGCTCGGGCGGCGGTTACGACGACCTCGACGACGACATTCCGTTCTGATCGGAACAGAAAAACCGGCAGCGGCGCAAAGCCACTGCCGGTTTTTTCATCTCGGCATTCGGCGCCGCTTCAGGGCTGACTGTCGTTCAGCCAGTCGTTCAGCACTTCATGGAAAAAGCGGATGCGCGTTTCCTGATCCGACAAATAGGCGTCTTTATAACCGCGCGAATGCATGCCGGCCTGCATGTTCTCGGCCAGCTCCATGTCCTGATACACGATCTGCCCGGCAAGCTCGGGAATGCCCCGTCCGCCGTCGAATTCGCGGTGCTCGCACTCCATCACTTCGCGTAGCGGCTTGGGCCCCGCCATGATCGATTCCACCTCGGTCTGACCTTCTACCGGGAAGGCCATGCACCATAGGTCGAAATAGCATTTTTCCGGATCGGACGCATGCGGTTCGGACCGGAAGAAGACAAGGTTGTCCGGCAGGAAGCTGATCGTTACATTCGGGAAGATCACCGTGTGCGGGCTGTCGGTAATCTCCTCGTCATTCATCTTCTCATAATGGCGATAGCCCTTTTCGGCCCACAGCTTCTGCTTGGCAGCCTTCAGGTCCTTCCAGCCCTGCAGCGCGAATTCCTCATAGGTTTCGTATTTGCCGGGATCGATGTCCCACTTGCGCAGCTCTGCCTCGAACATCGCATTGCCGCCGCCTGCCGGGCGATCGGATAGCGACGGGCGCATCGGCTGCACCGTGCGGCCATGCCCCTTGGGCCACATTTCGTGCCGGGCGGAGTCGACGTCCTGATCGATCCATGGCGGAACCTGCGGATGGGCGGTGCGGGTGTGATAGCTTTCCGAGAAATTGTCGGTCACGAATTTCCAGTTGGCGTTCAGCTCGATCCGGTACCACGCGACGCGCACGGCGGTATCCATCGGATAGCCGCGATAGAGCGCGACCATCGGTTCCAGATATTCCTCAAGGCTCTGGCCATCGTCATCCATCGTGTACCAGACGAAGCCGCCCCATATGTCGCAGCGCAATTCGCCCAGCTTCAGCTTGCCGCACGGATTGCCGCGCTTGAAATCGACATCGGCGTCCTGCGCATCGACCAGCGTGCCGTCCTTGCCCCACTTCCAGCCGTGATAGGGGCAATGGAACGTGTCGACGGAGCTGGATTCGCTGACCATGCGCATGCCGCGATGGCCGCAGCTGTTGTAGAAAGCGCGGACGGATCCATCGTCCTGCCGGACGGCGATCACCGATTCCTGCATGAAATTATGGACGAGGAAATCGCCGGGTTCGGGAATGTCAGCCGTGCGCCCGGCAATGTGCCAGATCTTGGTCCAGAGGTGATCCCATTCCTTTTGCGCGAATTCGGGCGAGTAATAACGGTCGCCGGTAATCTTGTCGCCGCGCAGGTTCGACGGGTCACGCCCGTCCATGGGTGGTGGTACTGCTGTCTGGCTGTTCATCGCCGCTCTCCCATTGCTGCGGCTCACCGGAACGGGGCCGCGTGCTTTTTTACCCGACCGATCATATAAAAATTGGACGATTGTCCAAACTATCGCTTCGGAGAGGGTGCGATCAGCGGTCGATCAGAGCCGAAAGTCCGGCGGAGAAGAAGGCAAGGCTGGCATCGGCGATCCTGTCGAGATGCTCGGCGCTGTGGTGATGCTCCGACAGATCGTCGAGGAAGCCGGGGTCCTGCATCATGAAGATCAGCGCCGCCTCGATCAGATAGGTCCCTGTCAGCAGCCGGTCGGTATCGACATCGGCGCGGATGTCGCAAAGGGCGGTGATGAATATCTGCGTGATCGCGGACAGGCGGCGGATCGCCGGTTCGACTTCCGGCACGCGGTAACTGCTCATCAGATGCGAGGTCATCACCACAAAATGATGGAGGGGATGGCTGC
Source organism: Croceicoccus mobilis (assembly GCF_001661965.1). Taxonomy (GTDB): domain Bacteria; phylum Pseudomonadota; class Alphaproteobacteria; order Sphingomonadales; family Sphingomonadaceae; genus Croceicoccus; species Croceicoccus mobilis. The sequence goes on along the minus strand of NZ_LYWZ01000021.1, from coordinate 56,404 downwards.
GATCGGCGTTGATGACGAGGAAGGGCATGATAAAGGCGCGCACGCAGTCCTGCACGTCCGACAGCCGGTTGCCCGCACGGGCGGCGGCAAAGCTTGCCTCGATCTCGTCATGCAGCGTGCCCAGTCGCCGGTCGATAGCGGCGGCCAGCACCTGGTCCTTCGCCCCGAAGTGGTAGTGGAGCGCGCCGAGGCGGACATCCGCTTCCCCCGCAAGGTCGCGCAGGGACGTGCCATCATAGCCGCGATGGGAAAACAGCCGCTCGGCCGCGTCCAGAATACTGGCGCGGGTCTTTGCTCCCTTTTGCAGATTGCCGCTCGCGCCGGTGCTGTCCATGTGCCGGTCCATAACGACAAGAGGGCGGCTTTGCACGGGTGCGTCCTGTTGACGCGGGTCAGGGCCGCATCACGACCCGGCCAAAGGGGTGCGCGCCCGCCACGTGCTCATGCGCGGCCTGCGCATCAGACAGGGCAAATTCCCGGTCGACCGGCATCGTCAGTCCGCCGTCTGCAAATCGCTCGAAGAGCGAAGTCAGCAGCGCATGCACGCGCGGCGTATGCATATCGCGGCCAAAGGATATGCCGGTGACCTGCATCGCCTTCCTGATCAGTTCGAAAAATCCGAAACTGGGCAGCGTACCCTCCGCCGCGCCGATGACCGCATAGCGGCCATGCGCGCGCAGCGCCGAAACCAGCTGATCCTTGCCCCGGCCACCCGCGAGATCGAGCACGATGTCGACGCCCTTGCCGCCGGTAATCTCGCGGCAGGCATCTGCGATATCCTGCGTCTTGTAGTCGATCCCGTGGTGAAGGCCGAACGGCTCGATCCGCGCCAGCCGCTCCGCCCCCGACGCGGTGCCGATCACGGTTGCGCCATGCTGCGCGGCCAGTTGCACCGCGGCCAGCCCGACACCGCCGGCGGCGCCCTGTACCAGCACGGTCTCCCCGGGCTTCAGCCCGCCATATTCGAACAAGGCATCATGCGCGGTGCCAAAGGCGATGGGGATAATGGCGGCGCTCTTGAGATCCATGCCGTCTGGCACGCGATAGGCATGGCGCTGCGAAACGGGGAATAGCTCGGCATGGCTGCCATTCCAGCCAAAGCCGACGACGCGGTCACCGGGGGCTAACCCTTCGACCTCGTCGCCCACAGCCTCGACGATGCCGGCTGCCTGGTAACCCGGCACGAAGGGGGTGGTGGCGGGCGGGGTGTGGATCCGGTTGAGGAGGTCACCCCCCTCGATGCTGATCCATCCGCTGCGAATGAGGACGGTGTCGGCGCCGACGTCCGGATCGGGCAGGTCGCCGAACCGGATGACCTCCGGTCCGCCATTCTCGAAATAAAACGCCGCCTTCATGAAACGATGTCCGGGCGCTCAAAGCGCTCCGGCATAGCGGTCCAGCGTCACGAGCGGCGCTTCAGGCCAGCGCGAAAGCACCAGCAGGCGTTTATGGCCCTGCCCGATCGCGAGTTCGTCGGTAACACCCATGCCGCCATGCAGCTGGATCATCTCATGCCCAAGCTCCAGCGCATTTTCCGCGATGAAGGCCCGCGCGCCATCGGTGTTCGCGGCGAACTCGGGGCTGTTCTCGCTCACCACTGCGAGCTCGATCAGCGCACGGCTCTGCTCGAGCAGCGCATACTGGCCCGCCATGCGATGCTGCACTGCCTGGAACTTGCCGAGCGGCATGCCGAACTGTTCGCGCGTGCGCAGATATTCGAGCGTTTCGTTGAACATGGCACCCATGATGCCCAACGCCTCGGACGAGCGGGCAAGGCTGGCGAGCGTCTCGATCCGCTGCTGATCCGCATCGTCGATGGCAAGCCGGTTGGATGCAGGGATCGTCACGCCTTCCAGCGTCAGCGAAGCGGTAAAGCTGCCATCGGCAAGCCGCCATTCGCGCGTATCCAGCCCCTCAGCGTCGGCGGGGATCAGGAAAAGTGCTTCGACCCCGTCTTCGCCGATGGCGCTGACGATAAAGCCGTCAGCCATGCCGCCGGCGATCGCATAGGCTTTTTCGCCCTCGATCGTGACATCGTCTCCGTTGCTGCGCACGGTGGTTTCGCGCGGTAGCGCCGGATCGCGCAGAGTCATTTCTTGCCGGGCCATGGCAACGCGTCTTTCGCCGGAGATCAACCCAGCGACCCAGTCATCGCGCAGGTCGCCGGCAAGGCCCGCGGCGATATAAAGTCCGGGCAGGATCGCACTTTCGAGGACGGGTTCGACCACGATACCCGCGCCAAGCGCCTGAAAAATAACAGAGAGCGCCGTGGCGTCGAGGCCGAGGCCTCCATCCTCATCGGAAAAGGGCACCGCCAGAACGCCCAGTTCGGCCAGCACGGACCAGTTGTCGGCGCTATAGCCGGCTTCTTCGTTCAGATAGCTGCGGCGACGTTCGACGTCATAGCGGTCGGCGACGAAACGCTCGACCACGGCCTTCAGCATCTCTTCGTCTTCGTTGAGTTCGAAATTCACTTTCTGCTCCTCTTCCGCCTTTCTGGATAGCAGCATTCGATCCATGCGAAGGCTCTGCAAAGTGTTAGGGGCGTGGCGGCTATGACCCCATAACGACCTCACGGTGGCCACGCCGGAGGGGCCACCATTGTCGCATGTTGGAAAGAGATGAATTTCGGCTATTCCGCGCAACGGACTTGTTCTTTGGTCCCGTGCTGGATAGTCCTTGCTTCCGGAGAGGTAAGAATAATGCCGAAGATTGTAATTGATCGGCTGGATGACGTGACCATCGTCAAGGCCGAAGATATCCGACCAGCTGCTCGCGCCCTCGCAGAGATTGCGGAGGCATATGGCATGCGTGTTGCGCCCGCGCATGATATCGCGGACAAGCGAACGCCGGTCGATGCCGACGGAAACATCCTTGCAAGCGAGATTTTCGGCTGGCCCGATAGCGAGAAAGTCTGGTGGCGCATTCCGCGCATCGCGCTCGAATCGCCGATCACCTCGGCCTGCCGCTATGAGACGGAGCCGTTCTGGATCAATGGCGAGGGGTTTCACCAGCGTGTGCCGAACCCCTTCCTCGACGCGATCGACCTCAATAACTTCGAAAGCAGGGCCAGGACGCGCGCTGCGATCGTGGTCCCCGTGCACATGGCGTTCGGGAAGATCGGGGCGGTGAGCTACAACCCCATCGACGCCGAATGCACCGACCTGTCGGAAACTTTCGAAAAGCATGGCGACGAGCTGGGCATCTATGCCCGCGCCTTCATCGCCAGCTATACGCGGATCATGGGCGAGATGCAGTCGCTCCCGCCCGGCTCGCGTCTTTCGAAGCGCGAGGTGGAGTGCCTGCGCTGGGCCGCCATCGGCAAGACCGACATGGAGATCAGCATGATCATGTCGCGCAGCCGCGCGACCGTGCGTTTCCACATCCACAACGCCTCGACGAAGCTGGATGCGGTGAACCGCAGCCAGACCGTCTTCAAGGCGGCGCAGCTCGGCTATCTTTCGGTGAACTGAGCGGGCGTAAGCCCTCCCTTCATCAGCGGTGATCCCCGGCCTCAAGTGCCGGGCGATGCCTTGTGCCGCCCGGCTTTCCTGACTGTGCGAGAGGATAGCCTATCGTTTTGAGCAGCATGCATCTGCCTCGGCTTTGCGCTTTAACTAGGACAAGCAAAGACGATTCATGCCCGCATACGGGCAGGAGAGGGAAATTGATGCAAGCGATTGCAGAGAACCTGTTCACAGATGAACAGCCGCCGCGCCTGATCGGCGGGCAGAGCAAGGCCAGCGGACGCATCGTATTTCCCTGTCCCGAAGGTGATGAATTCGAGCCCGTGGCCCTGTCGCGTGAAGGCACGCTGTGGAGCTACACCATCCAGCGTTTTCGCCCGAAGAGCCCGCCCTATCAGGGGCCGGAAGCTTTCGAACCTTTCTCTGTCGCCTATGTCGAATTGCCCGGACAGGTCATCGTCGAGGCGCGGCTGACCGATGTGGCATTCGAGGACATCGCCATCGGCATGAAGCTGGAATTCGCGCCCATGCCGTTTGAGAAATCGACGGGCGAAACCGTGCTGGTACCAGCGTTCCGCCCCGCAGCCATGGCGGAGGCGGCGTAATGGGCGACGTCTGCATCATCGGCATCGGCATCCATCCTTTTGGCCGGACCGAGGGAATGAGCGGCGTGGACCAGGGCGTGTTCGCCGTGCGCGAAGCACTGCGCGACGCGGGGCTGGAGTGGAAGGACATCCAGTTCGCCTATGGCGCGTCGGAAGCGGCGGGCAATCCCGACACCATGGTCGACCGCCTGGGCCTGACCGGCGTGCAGTTCATCAATGTGAGGAATGGCTGCGCGGCGGGCGGATCGGCGCTGTTTTCGGCACAAATGGCAATCAAGTCGGGCGAATGCGACATCGGCCTCGCCGTCGGTTTCGACAAGCATCCGCGCGGCGCCTTCGATGCCAAGCCTTCGGAATACAACCTGCCTGAATGGTATGGTGAGGCAGGCTACATGGTCACCACGCAGTTCTTTGCGAACAAGATCATGCGCTACATGTCGCTGAACGGCATTTCGCGTGACACGCTGGGCCGGGTTTCGGAAAAGGCGTTCCGCAATGGCGCGAAAGCGCCGCATGCATGGCGGCGCGAGCCGGTGCCGATCGACGTTATCCTCGACGCGCCGATGGTGTCCGATCCCTATTCCAAATTCATGTTCTGCTCGCCTGCAGAGGGCGGCGTGGCGCTGATCCTTGCCAGCGAGAAGAAGGCCCGCGAGCTGGGCATCACGCCGATCCGGCTGAAGGCCGCGACCATGCGCACCCGCCCGCCGGGCAGCTTCGAAGTGTTCGCCCCCAGCGTCGATGTCGAGCGCGGCGGCACCGCCACCAATATCGCCAGCCGCGACGCGTTTGAGATTGCCGGAATCGGCCCTGCCGATGTCCGTGTTGCCCAGCTTCAGGATACCGAGGCGGGCGCGGAGCTGATGCACATGGCCGAGAACGGTTTCTGCGCCGACGGCGAGCAGGAAAAATGGCTGGCCGAAGGCTGGACCGAGCTGAACGGAAAGCTGCCGGTCAATACCGATGGTGGCTGCCTTGCCTGTGGTGAGCCGATCGGCGCCTCGGGCCTGCGGCAGGTTTATGAAAATGTCGTGCAGCTGCGCGGTGAAGGTGGGGAACGGCAGGTGCCCGGCTCACCCAACACCGCCTACAGCCACGTCTATGGTGCCCCCGGCGTGTCCGCGGTCACGATACTGGAGCGTTGAGATGGATATCGAACTGAGCGAGCAGGAGGAGGCGTTCCGTCAGGAGGTCCGCGCCTTTCTGGCTGAAAACCTGACGGACACGATCCGCGATGGCGCGATCAGCTCCCCCACCGTTTTCGTCGAACCCGAAATCGGGCAGGAATGGAACGCGGTGCTGAACAAGAAGGGCTGGCTCGCCTATCAGTGGCCAAAGGAATGGGGCGGCACTGGCTGGACGCCGACGCAGCGCTATATCTTCGAAAAGGAATGCGCCCTTGCTGGCGCGCCGAACCTGACCGTGCTGGGGCTGAAGCTCGTCGCGCCCGTCATTTTCAATTTCGGGACCGAGGAGCAGAAGGAAAAATATCTGCCGCGCATCCTGTCGGGTGAGGATTACTGGTGCCAGGGTTTCTCCGAACCCAATGCCGGCTCCGACCTGGCCTCGCTCCAGACCCGCGCCGTGCGCAAGGGCGACAAGTATATCCTGAACGGTTCGAAGATCTGGACGACCCATGCCCATTGGGCGAACAAGATGTTCGTGCTGGCCCGGACCGATCCCAATGTGAAGAAACAGGCAGGCATCAGCTTCTTTCTTGTCGACATGGACCAGCCGGGCATCTCTGTTCGTCCGATCCTGACGCTGGCGGGCGACCATGAGGTGAACCAGGTCTTCATGGAAGACGTCGAGGTTCCGGCAGACGATCTTGTCGGCGCGGAAGGGCAGGGCTGGACCATCGCCAAGTTCCTGCTGGAGAACGAGCGCGGCGGTTCGTGCCACGCGCCCAAGCTTTCCTATGATCTCGAACAGATCTTCGCCATGTCGGAAAACATGGCGGCCAAGGGCGGCACGCTCAAGGACGACATCGACTGGCGGCGGCAGGTCGCGCGGCTTCGCCTTGGCGTGCAGTCGCTTGAGATGATCGAACTCAAGATCCTGTCGCGCATTGCGCGCGGTGAAAAGCCGGGGCCGCTGACTTCGCTGACCAAGCTGATTGCATCGAACCTGCGGCAGGATATCGACCTGCTGGCGGTCGATCTGTTCGGTCCTGCTGGCATGCAATTGCCGATGGCGCGCCCGCTCTATGGCGACAATGCCCCGCAGGCGCTGGGTTGCCCGCGTGCGCAGGTTGCTGCGCCGCGCTATCTCAACAGCCGTGCATGGACGATCTTCGGCGGCACCGATGAAGTCCAGAAAACCATCATCGCCAAGACCGTGCTGGGTCTTTGACGTCCATAATCCGGGAGAGACTAACCCATGCAACTCAGCCGTGAAGACCTGCTTCAGGCCTATCGCCGGATGAAGACGATCCGCGATTTCGAGGAACTGCTGCACGACGAGATCCAGACCGGCGAGATCGCCGGCTTCACTCACCTCTACGCCGGACAGGAAGCCGTGGCCGTGGGCGTGTGCGAACATCTGAGCGATGATGACAAGATCGTCTCCACCCATCGCGGCCATGGCCACTGTCTGGCCAAGGGCTGCGACGTGACCGGAATGATGAAGGAGATCTGGGGCAGCCGCGAAGGCCTGTGCAAGGGCAAGGGCGGTTCGATGCATATCGCCGACACCGACAAGGGCATGCTGGGCGCGAACGGCATCGTGGGCGCGGGCGCACCGATCGCGGTGGGCGCGGCCATGGCGGCCAAGCTCGACGGCAAGGACGAGAGCGGACGGCTCAAGGTCTCCATCGCCTTTTCGGGCGACGGGGCCTGTAACCAAGGCACCACTTTCGAAGCCATGAACATGGCCGTGGTGACCAAGGTGCCCGCGATCTTCGTGTTCGAGAACAACCATTATTCCGAGCACACCGGTTTCGAATACGCGGTCGGCACGCAGCAGGACATCGCCAGCCGCGCCGAGGCTTTCGGCATGAAGGTATGGCGCGCCGACGGCACCGATTTCTCCGCCGTGCACGACACGATGAGCGAAGTCCTCGAATATGTCCGCGCAGGCAATGGCCCCGCCGCGGTCGAGTTCGATACCGAGCGTTTTTATGGACATTTCGAGGGCGATCCGCAGCGTTATCGCGGTAAGGGCGAGCTTGACCGCCTGCGCGCCGAGCGGGACTGCATCAAGAAATTCCGCGAAACCGTGACCGAGGCCAAGCTGCTGGAAGGCAGCGACCTCGACACCGTGGACGCAGAGGTCGCCAAGACCATCGAGGAGGCGGTTGCCGCTGCCCGTGCGGCCGACCGGCCCACGCCCGAGGACGTCCTTGCCGACGTCTATATCGACTATTGATCCGGCGGAGACGATTACCGTGGCAAAAATGATGTATCGCGACGCCGTTCGCAACACGATCTTCCAGGAAATGAAGCGCGATGACAGCGTCGTCGTGCTTGGCGAGGATGTCGTCGGGGGCATGGGCACCGATGGCGGTCCCGAAGCCATTGGCGGGATCTGGTCGACCAGCACCGGCCTGTTCGGCGAATTCGGCGCGGACCGCGTGATCGACACGCCGATCTCCGAAAGCGCCATCGTCGGCGCGGCGGGCGGCCTTGCCCTGTGCGGCAAGCGCCCGATCGCCGAACTGATGTTCGCGGATTTCATCGGCGTTTCGCTGGACCAGATCTGGAACCAGATCGCGAAATTCCGCTATATGTTCGGCGGCAAGACGCGCTGCCCGGCCATCATCCGCATGGTCTATGGCGCAGGCTATAACGCCGCGGCCCAGCACAGCCAGAGCCCGCACGCGATCCTGACCGGCATGCCGGGGCTGAAGGTCGTGATGCCGACCACGCCCGCCGATGTCGCCGGGCTGCTGCGCGAAGCGATCCGTACCGACGATCCGGTGATCTTCATGGAGCACAAGGCTCTCTACGGGATTGAGGGCGAAGTGCCTGACGATCCGGATTTCACCATCCCCTTTGGCCACGCCCGGCTGACCCGCGCGGGCGAAGATGTGACCATCGTGGCCACCGGCATGATGGTCGGCATGGCCGAACAGGCCGCCGACGCGCTGGCCGAGGATGGCATCGGGGCGGATGTCATCGACCTTCGCACCACCAGCCCGCTCGACGAAGAAGCGATCCTCGATTCGGTCGAGGTCACGGGCCGTCTGGTCATCGTGGACGAGGCGCCGCCGCGTTGCAGTCTTGCCACCGACATCTCGGCGCTGGCCGCCGAAAAGGCGTTCGCGAGCCTCAAGGCTCCGGTCCAGATGGTGACCGCGCCGCATACGCCGATCCCCTTCGCGCGCGAATTGGAAAGCGCGTACCTACCCAACCCTGACAAGGTCGAGGCTGCCGTGCGCAAGGCCTTGGCCTATAGCTGAGGAGGCGCGAGACCATGGGAAAGATCCGTGCCTTTACGATGCCGAAATGGGGCATCGAGATGACCGAGGGAACCGTTGCGGAATGGAAATTCGCCGAAGGCGACAGCTTCGCCCGCGGCGACCTGATCTGCCTGATCGAGACTGCCAAGATCACCAATGAGGTCGAGGCCGAATATGATGCGACCATCCGCCGCATCGTGGTCGAGGGCGGCGGCGATGCCGAGCCTGTTGGCGCATTGCTGGCCGTGTTCGACGACGGCTCGGCCAGCGATGAGGAGATCGAGAGCTTCATCGCGGACTTCAAACCCGCCGAGGGCGGCGTGGCCGCTGGAAAGCAGAAGAAGAAGGAAGCCAAGCCCAAGGAAGCGGCGATAGCGGGCGAGGGCGACAAGCCCAGGGCCATAACCATCGACACCAACCGCCCGATCAGCCCCGAGGCGCTGAAACTGGCTGAAACCGAAGGTGTCGACATTACCGATATCGAGGGTTCGGGGCGCGGCGGTCGCATCACGTTTCAGGACGTGCAGCAGGCGCTGCGCGGCCCGTCCAGCCGCAGCTACAAGGGCACGACGGTCCTGCCTGACGAGGGCGAGTACTATGCTTCCCCTTTGGCACGGCGCATCGCCGCGATCCACGGGATCAGCCTTGGCGAAGTGAAGGGCACGGGTGCGCGTGGGCGCATCTCGAAGAAGGACGTGCTGGCGAAGGTGCCGCAGGATACCGGCGCCCCGGCGCTGGGTGCGCCTTTCGTGCCGGTGGCGAACGAACCCGATATCCAGCCCTTCGACAAGATCCGCAAGGTAGTCGCCAAGCGTCTGACCGCGGCCAAGCAGACGATCCCGCATTTCTACCTGCGGGTATCTGTCAGGGCTGATGCGCTGCTCGCCGTGCGCAAGACCGCGAACATGGTCTTGGGTGCCAAGGCGTCGGTGAACGACTATATCGTCATGGCCTCGGCCAAGGCGCTGGCGAAGCACCGCGATGTCAACGTGCAGCTGCATGGGGAGGAGATCCACAGCTTCCCCCACGCCGATGTCGCGGTCGCGGTGGCCAGCCCCAAGGGCCTTGTTACTCCCATCGTCAGGCAGGCCGACCGCATGCGGATCGACCAGATTGCCGGCGCGACCAAAGGGCTGATCGAAAAGGCCAAGGAAGGCCGCCTCGGCTATGAGGAGATGGATGGCGGCACGTTCACCGTCTCCAACCTCGGCATGTTCGGGATCGAGAATTTCGATGCCATCATCAACCCGCCGCAGGGTGCGATCCTGGCTGTCGGCGCGGCTGAACGCCGTGCCGTCGAAAACGAGGCGGGTGATATTGAATTCGCCACGATGATCTCGATGACGCTTTCGGTCGATCACCGCGCGATCGACGGGGCGGCGGGCGCACAGTTCCTCCAGACGCTGAAAGCCCTGATGGAAGACCCCGAACAGCTGTTCGCATAGAAAAGACAGACAGGAGAGACCCCATGCCCCGTTCAGGCACCATCGCCGCGCTTGGCCCGGTGATGCAGCAGGCATATTTGCCGGCGGATTTCGATGCCGCGCTGGAATACTGGACGAAGGACATGGGCGTGGGGCCCTTCTTCCTGCTGGAGAATATCCAGCTGGGCGACATGACCTGCATGGGCGAACCGACCGACGCGATGTTCAGCGTTGCCATCGCCTATTGGGGCGACATGCAGATCGAGCTGGTGCGGCCGGAAAACGATGCCCCGGCGCATTACACCGGGCGATATGCCGTGCATGACCGGTTGCACCACATCTGCCAGGTTGTCGATGATATCGCCGAGGCGCGCCGCGTGCTGGAAGCTGCGGGCGCGACCATCGTGGTCGAAGGCAAGATCGGCGAGGACGGGCGCGTCATTTACGCCGACCCCGGGTTTGGCGCGGGCGGCATCACCGAATTCGTCCAGCTGGGCGAGGGCGGAGCGGAGCTATTCGCAATGATGAAGGACGCCGCCGTCGACTGGGACGGCAGCGACCCTCTGCGCAAGCTGGGCTAGACGCCCGGCCCTGTCAGCCGCAGCGTTCCATCGCGTCTGCGGCAAGCTGCGCCAGCCTCGGAAAGGCCTCGGCCCTCTCGCGCGCCTGCGAATTGGCCGCGGTGCCGCGGATCACGCGGCCCTTGATGCCGTGGAAGATCGCGGCCAGCCGGAAGAACTGGAACGCGATGTAGAAATCCCAGTTGGGAATGCTCTCACGCCCCATGCGCGCGCAATAGGCGGCGACATAGTCCTGTTCCGAAGGAATGTTCAGCGCGGCAAGATCCGCGCCCTCCAGCCCCGCCACGATGTCGGGCGGCATGTGATACATCATCGCGTGATAGGCAAAGTCGGCCAGCGGATGCCCCAGCGTCGAAAGCTCCCAGTCCAGAACCGCCAGCACGCGCGGCTCTGTCGGGTGGAAGATCATGTTGTCGCAGCGGAAATCGCCGTGGACGATCGATGTCTCATCGCCATCGGGAATATTTGCGGGCAGCCATTCGACCAGCCGGTCCATATTGGGGTCGCGCCCAGCTTCTTCGTCGGCCAGATACTGCTTTGACCAGCGGCCGATCTGGCGCGCGAAATAATTGCCGGGGCGGCCATAATCGCCAAGACCGACGGCCTCGTAATCGACCTGGTGCAACTGCGCCATGGTCGCGTTCATCGCGTCGAAATAGGCGGGCCGATCCGCATTGGGCACGTCGGGGAAAGTGGCGTCCCAAAAGATGCGCCCTTCCACCATGTCCATCACGAAGAACCACGTCCCGATGACGTTTTCGTCGGTGCAGATGCCGTGCACCCGCGGCACGGGAAACCCGGCCTTGCCCAGACCCGTCATGACCTTCGCTTCGCGCTCCACCGCGTGCGCGCCCTTGAGCAGCTCGCCCGGCGGCTTGCGGCGCAGGACATAGCTCGCACCCGGCGTGGTCAGCCGATAGGTCGGGTTCGACTGACCGCCCTTGAACTGGGCGATGTCGATCGGGCCTTCGAAGCCTTCGACATTAGCCTCCATCCAGCCGGTCAGCGCGGCAAGGTCGATCTCATAGCCTTCGCGCACCGCGGTGGTGCCGGTATTGGCCTCGGCAATCGCGTCGGTCATGCGTTCGCTACCTTCCAGCCCTTCTTCAGCTTCTTGGCCAGCGACCATTTGTGCACTTCGGTCGGGCCGTCATAGATGCGGAAGGCGCGGATTTCGCGGAACACCTGCTCAACGATGGTGCGGTCGGTGACGCCGGTGCCGCCCATGACCTGCACGCAATTGTCGGCAATGGTCATCAACAGGTCGGCGACGGCCACCTTCGCCATCGAGCTTTCGGTCGTGCCCAGATTGCCGGTGTCGAGCACCGAGGCGCACCAGTAGATCATCAGCTCGGCTTGTTTGAGGTCGATCTTGTTCTGGGCCAGCATGAAGCCCACGCCTTCATGATCGATCAGCGGCTTTTTGAACGCTTCGCGGCGGCATGCGTAATCGACCGCGATTTCCTGCGCGCGGATGCAGCAGCCCAGCCAGCGCATGCAGTGCGAGAGCCGTGCAGGCGACAGGCGCACCTGCGCATATTTGAACCCTTCGCCCGCTTCGCCCAGCATCTGGTCGGCGGGAATGCGCAGGTTTTCGATGGTAATGGTCGCATGGCCGCCAGGCATCGAGGTGTCGATGGTGTTGGGAACCTCGTCGATGCGGATGGCGGGGTCGGGCAGGTCGACAAGGAACATGCAGGCACCTTCCGCACCCTCTTCCTCCGACTTGGCCATGACGATGCCAACCTTGGCGCCCTGCGCCCCGGTGATGAAGGTCTTGCGTCCGTTCACCACCCAATGGTTGCCGTCGCGCTTGCAGATCGTCTTCATCATCGAAGGGTCGGAACCTGCGCCGCCCCAATCGGCAGGCTCGGTCATGAAGAAGGCGCTGCGCGATTCGCCCGATACCAGCTGGTCGAGGAAGCGGCGCTTCAACTCGTCATTGCCGACATGGCCGAGGAGATACATGTTGCCTTCGTCCGGCGCCATGGTGTTGCAGGCAAGCGGGCCCAGCGGAGAGAGGCCCGAGCGGATCAGCACATAGGCGGTGTCGACCTGCGAAAGATGCGAGCCGTCGTCCATGATATGCGGGGTCATAACACCGGCTGCGCGCGCCTTTTCGCGCATCTCCGCCACCAGTTCGTCAGTGGCGGCGCCATGGTGGTCGCGGCGCGGGTCGCGCTCATAGGGGGCAATGGTTTCGCGCACAAAGGCCTCGACCTTGTCGCCGATCGCCTTCGCCTTGTCGCTTACGCCAAAGATGTTGGGCTGTGCCGTCTCGCTCATGATATCAGTTTCCAGTGTGCGCAGCCGCGGCCGCCAGAACGGGGGCCGGGTCGTAGTAATAGGGTTTGATTTCGCAGACCTTGCCGTCACGGAACCGGAACATCTCGACGAGCTCCGCCGGTTCGAGGCCCTTGCCGTAATGCATCTTGAGGATGACGCAGGCATATTCGCCGCCAAAGGTGCGCGAGATCGTCTCCAGCGATTCCACCTGCAGCTTGGCGAACACGTCGAGGAACAGCTCCTTCAGCGCATTGGTGCCGCGATAGGTGCCGGCCATCGGCAGCCCGTCCGCTTCGGTGATGAGGAGATCGTCGGTCACCATCGCCGCGACCTTGTCCCAGTCGCCGGTTCCGGTTGCGGCATAGAGTTCGTCGATGAATGCGTCGGCCTGTTCCGGTGTCATTTCCGCTCTCCCATTTTCTATCGCTTTGGACCAGTTTCTCGCCAATCCGGCGCGCTTGCGATAGCTATCGGATATAATAGCGTGAAACTGACTCGCGGGGCCGCTAGTCAGGAAAGCAAGGCTAAGAAGAGACAAAGAGGACTGACCTGATCGTGAGCGAAAGCTGGCACAAGTTGATTGCACAGGACGAATTCCCCGAAACCGGCAAGCTCGCCGCAATAGTGGCGGGCTGGTACGTTCTGGTGGCCAAGACCGACGACGGGTTCCACGCCGTCAATGACCGATGCACCCACCAGGCGGCGCTGCTTTCGGGTGGCCGTATCCGCCGCGGCGCGGTGATGTGTCCGCTGCACGGCGCACGTTTCGAAATGGCGACGGGCCGCTGCATCGGCGGGGCTTACAAGGATTTGCGCACATTCGACCTGCGCGTCGAGGACGGCCAGATCGAGGTCTGCGTCCCCGACGAACCGCCGGGCATGGAGGAAGTGCCGGTCGAGAGCTGACCGGCAAAGCGGCGCACCCTGCCGAAACCGCCAGTTTCGCGCTGCCCCTTCCGATCTCTACCCTCGGGCTATCAAAACCCTTGGGAGAGATGAGAAAATGCCATTTACCGGACCTCATGAAGATCGCCTTGCGATCCGCGACCTGCTGGACGCCTATGCCGACGCGGTGACGCAATGCGATGCCGAAAGCTGGGGCGCGACCTGGGCGCCGGAAGCGCGCTGGGAAATGCCCGACTACCCCGAGTTCCCGCCGCAGGAAGGGCGCGACAATATCGTCGGCCTGTGGGTAGAGGCGATGAAGCAATATCCCGGCATCATGTTTCAGGCATGGCCCGGCTCCATCGTGGTTGATGGCGATCACGCCACCGTGCGCAGCTACACCGCCGAGGTCTATGACAAGGACGGGCAGACCATGCGCGACCGCGGCGAATATGACGATGAATGCGTCAAGATCGACGGTCGCTGGTACTTTTCGCGCCGCGCCTTCAAGAACATCCACCGCCAGCAGGGGCCCAAGGGCATCTGATACCTCGCCATGACCGGGCGATCCGCTTCGCCCGGTCATGAGCAGCGGGCCAAAAAAGAGGGGGAGGAAGCGTTTGTGCTTCCTCCCCCTTTCACCATGCGCGGGGCTTGAGGGTCATCCGCGTCAGAAGCGCACGCTGGCCTGGACCATGACCGTGCGCGGGAGTGTGCCGAAGCCGAGCTGGTCGGCCTTGGTGCCGGCAGGGGAGCTTGCGACCGGGGTCGAAGGCCCGTCGACGACGCCCGTGACATAGAACTCGTTGGTGAGGTTCTTGCCGATGACAGCCAGTTCCCAGCCCTTGTCCTCTGCCCCGAAGCGGATACCGGCATCGAGCGTGACATAGCTGTCCTGCCGCGACAGCGGGTTGTTGAACGCCGAAGGCAAGTAGCTGTCGGAATAGCGGGCATCCGCACTGAAGCCCAGCATGTAGTCGGTGCCGACCGGCATGTCATAGGCCACGCCGAGGTTGCCAGTCCATTCCGGCGCGACCGAAAGCGTCGCCCCCGTCTGGTTCTGGCGCAGGCCGCCACCGGCAGAGACGATCGAGCAGCCTTCTGCAGCCGTCTGGCCCGCATAGCAGGGGCCTTCGGGGAACTTCGTGTACTGCGCATCGGTGTAGTTGATCGAACCGTGCAGGTTGAGCCCGTCGAGCGCATAGGGCGCATATTCGAACTCGACTTCCACGCCGCGGGTGCGGGCATCGGCGGTCAGCGTCTGGAAGGCGAAGACGGCCGAGCTGAAGAAGTCGATCTGCAGGTCGCTGTAGTCATAGTTGAACGCGGTCAGGTTCAGGCGCAGCTGGTTGTCGAGGATCGTCGACTTGATGCCCAGCTCGAAACCCTCTGCGGTTTCCTTGTCGAAGGTCAGGTCGCCCAGCGGATCGCTCGACAATTGCGAGTTGATGCCGCCGTTCGAGAAACCGCCCGACTTGTACGCCGTCTTGTACGCGCCATAGACGAGCACGTCGGGCGTCGCGTTCCAGGTCAGCGTGACTTCCGGCGACAGGTCCTTGAAGCTCTGCTTGGCGTTCACCTCGCCCAGACCGTCAGCCGCGTCGGGCGAACGGAAAATGCCTGTCAGCGCGGCATTGTTGTAGGGCTGCGCGAAATAGCTGTCCTTGCTTTCGTCGGTATAGCGCGCACCGGCGGCCAGCTCGAGATCGGGCATGATCTTGTAAGTCATCTGACCGAAGATCGCGAAAGTCTCGCCCTTGGTGAAGCTGGTCTTGGTCGTCGCCAGGAACTCGTTTTCGGGCGAAGCCGTGCTGTCCGACAGATTGGCGAACATGATGTACTGATCGAAGTCGCGGCGCGTGTCCTGATACAGGCCGCCGATCATGAAGTTAAGCGGACCGTCGAACTGTGTCAGCAGGCGCAGTTCCTGCGAGAAAGCCTTCCAGCTTGAATCCTCGGTCGCCCAGGTGCCGGCGTCGCTCGACTGGAAGTCGCAGGCGCAGGCCCATTGGTTGTTGTTCCACTGGTAGTTCGTGACCGAAGTCAGCTGCATGTCGCCCAGCTGCCACGCGACATTGCCGGTGACATTGGCCGATTCGTACCGGTTGAACAGGCTGCCGTCTTCCTTGGAAAGCGGGAACACCGGCGCGATGTCGGCCGGGATGTTGTTCTGGTGGGTGACGAAATCGTTGGTGCAGGCATAGCCGGTCAGCTGCGAATTGCCGCTGTCGAGCCCGCAGGCATAAGCGACATAGTTCCATGAGCTATTGTTGACCGTGTTGTGATCGTAACCGGCCTTCAGGGTGATGGTCAGGTCATTGTTCGGTTCGAACAGCAGCGTACCGCGGGTCAGGAATTCTTCCTCGCCCGGAGCTTTCGACGCGGCGGGATAGGCGATGTGGCTGGTGACGTCGCCGGTGGCGATATCAAGCGTCGCATAGTCGCGATTGACCGAGATATTGTCGTAGAGGCCGCCGTTCATCTTGGAATAGCGTGCCGCGATGCGCACCGCGATCTGATCGCTGAGCGGAACCGAGCCGCCAGCCTCCAGCCGCCACTGGTCAGCGGCGAATTCATAACCGGCCTTGGCGTTGAATTCGGGTACGAATTCGGGGCTCTTGGACGTGATGGCGATCACGCCGGCGGTGGCGTTCTTGCCGAAGAACAGCGCCTGCGGGCCCTTAAGCACTTCGACCCGTTCAAGATCGAAGAAGCCTTCCTGAATGATGCGGCCCTGCCCGTAATAGGCACCGTCGACGACGACCGCGACCGACTGTTCGATACCGATCGAGGTCGAGGACGAGCCAATGCCGCGAAGCGTAAGCTGCGCGCCCGAACCGTTGGATGCGCGGCCCACGTTGAACTGGGGAGCGATGGCGGCGATCTTCTCGACGCTGGTGATGTCGCGCGTCGCGATCGCCTCTTCGGAAATAGCGGTCACGGCGACCGGAACGTCCTGCACGCTTTCAGCGCGCTTACGGGCGGTGACGACGATTTCGCTTAGGCCGCCGCGCGTTGCGGGGGCAGCATTGGGGTCCTGGTTTTCGACCGGATCGACGGCGTTGCCGGTCTGGTCCTGAGCGATTGCGGGGTTAGCCAGCAAAACGAGGCTGGCAAGGCTCGACGCGGCCAACAGGCCGTGCTTGCAGTTAGACATCTCTACTCCCTTCACCCTTTTTATGGTGTGAACGAATCGATAGCAGGAGTTGCTCGCCTGCGCGCCTAACGAGAATGACAGGTGGCCACGTGGCGGCTGGGCGTGCACCAATCCCGCAATTGGGAAAGGATGCATAATATGACCACCAACCGTTTCTGGCGGCTCGATTCTCGTCCGGAAGGCGATGATTTCGCCTCCGCGCTCTCGCTTGTCAGCGAAGATCTGGCGCCGCTCGCCGATGGCGAGATCAGGGTGAAAGGCGAGTATCTTTCGATGGATGCGGGCACCCGCATGTGGATGAACTCGCGCGAGGACGGCTATCAGCCGCCGCTGCCGCTCGGTTCGAAAATGGCCGGTCAGGCACTGGGCCGCATAAGCGAAAGCCGTGATGATCGCTTTCCCGAAGGATCGCTGATCCGCGTGTTCGGCCAGTGGGCCGATTATTCGACCGTGCGTCCCGACGATGCATGGGCGGTGCTGGTCGACGATTCGATAGATGATCCGCGCCAGCATTTCGGCGTGCTCGGGCTCAACGGCTGGACCGCGCTTTATGGGGTGAAGGACATCCTTGGCATCAAGGAGGGCGAGACGCTTGTCGTTTCGGCTGCTGCGGGCGCGACGGGCAGCCTTGCCTGCCAGATCGGGCGCAACCTTGGCGCGAAGGTCATCGGTATCGCCGGCGGCCCCGAAAAATGCCGCCACGTCGTTGAAAATCTCGGCGCGGATTCGTGCATCGACTACAAGAACGAGAATGTCGCCGAGGCGCTTTCGCGGATCGAGGGCGGCATCAACGCCTATTTCGAAAACGTGGGCGGTGCGATCCTCGATGCCGTGCTGCAAAACATGGCGCTGCATGGCCGTATCGCGGTGTGCGGCATGATCGCCAATTACGCGGATGAACATGGCGCGCTGGGCCCGCGCAATTACGATCAGGTGCTGATGCGCCGTCTGAAAATCGAGGGGTTCCTGCTGCCCGACGTGCCCGAACGAGGCCCCGAATATTACGAAACGCTACTGAACTGGTACAAGGAAGGGCGCATCGACGTGCCCTTCGATATCACGACCGGCCTTGAAAACACGCTGGAGGCCTATTCAAGGATGATGACCGGCAAGAATACCGGCAAGGTGCTGGTCGAGCTGAAGTCCTAAAGGGGAGAGGGGGCATGCCCGGCAATCGCCGATTCATCCTGCGTCGCCGCCCGGTGGGCGATCCGGTGCCGAATGATTTCGAACTCGTCGACGAAGATATTCCCGCCGTGCCCGCAGGCGGCTTCGTCATGCGCAACCATTATTGCTCGCTCGATCCCGCGCAGCGCGGCTGGATGGCGGATGAAGAAAGCTACATGCCGCCGATCCCGCTGGGCGATCCTGTGCGCGCGACCTGCATCGGCACGGTGGAGGCCAGCGATAATGCGGATTTCCCCGTGGGAAGCTGGGTCGTCGAACTGAACTCGATCGAGGAATATAGCGCGGTCACACCCGGCCATTTCACCGCGGTCGTCGATGTCTCGATCGTCGACAGCCCTTCGCGCTTCCTGTCAGCCTTGGGCGCTGTGGGGCTGACCGCGTTTTTCGGCCTGACCGAAGTCGGCAAGCCGAAGCCCGGCGAAACCCTGTGCGTAAGCGCTGCTGCTGGCGGGGTCGGTTCCGCCGTCGGGCAGATCGGCAAGATATTGGGCTGCCGCACCATCGGGATCGCGGGCGGGCCGGAAAAATGCCGCCGCCTGACCGAAGATTACGGCTTCGACGTCGCCATCGACTATCGCGGCAAGGATCATGAGGCCCTGCGCGCCGAATTGGCCAAGGCTGCGCCCGATGGCATCGACATCGTGTTCGAAAACGTAGGCGGCGAAATATTGGAGGCCGAGGTATTCCACCTCGCGAAGGAAGCCCGCATCGTGCTGTGCGGCCTGATCAGCGAGTATAATTCGGTTGAACGCCACGGCCTCAAGAACCTGTGGCAGGTGCTTGTCCACCAGGCGACGCTGCACGGCTATCTCGTCATGGATTACGCCCCCCGCTTTGCCGAGGGCGGGGCACAGATGGCGCAGTGGATGGCCGAGGGGAAGCTGCGCGTGGACGAGGATGTGCAGGAGGGTATCGATAACAGCTACGATGCGTTCATGCGCCTGTTCAGCGGGCGCAATACGGGAAAGCTCATCCTCAAGATCGCCTGAACTGCAACGCATGTGAAAAGGGCAGGTCCCGCATCCGCGAGACCTGCCCTTTTTCTGTCGGCTATCAAGCGGCGATCAGAACTGGACGCGCTTGGTAAATCCGCCGTCGACCACGATATTCGCGCCCGTCATCGCCTTGCACGCAGGCGATGCGACAAAGGCGATGGTTTTAGCGAGTTCCTCGCCATCGGTCAGGCGGCCCGTCGGGATCTGGGCGAGGATCGAATCGTAAAACTCCGTCATGTTTTCCTTGATATGGACCCAGGGGCCATCCTCGCACATGACGGGGCCGGGCGTGATGCAGTTGGCACGAATGCCCTTGGCAGCAAGCGCCTGCGAAAGGGCGGAGGCATAATTCGAGACAGCCGCCTTCAGCGCGTTATAAGGCTGCACGCCCATGAAATCCTCAACCGCTCCGGTCGAGCTCAGACAAATGATCGAGCCTGCGTCTGATGCCTCCAGAAAAGGCATTGCCGCCTCGACGCCGCGGCGCAGCGGCAGGATGTCGACATTGAGGACGGTTTGCCATGCTTCATCGGTATCTTCGCCCGGATTGACCGAGGTGAAGCTGATGAAGATGTCGCAGCCGCCCAGCGCATCCGCGGCCTTCGTCACAAAGGCGGGAACGGTCGCGGGATCGGTCACGTCGAGCGCTTCGGCATAGACGGTCACGCCGGTCGGCTTCAGCTCGCCTTCCACCTTGTCGACCTTGTCCTGCGTGCGGCCGCAGATCGCGACATTGCATCCTTCGGCTGCCAGCGTCTGGGCGACCTTGCGCCCGATGCCGCCATTCGCGCCGACGAGTATGGCTTTCATGCCCTTGAGGCCGAGATCCATGTGGAGTTCCTTTCCCTTGTAATTCAGTCTTGAGTGCCGGCGAATTGCCGGGGCTCTTGGGCGCGATCCTAGGCCTTGCCGGCGCGCACATCGACTGCACTTTTTCGCAGTGCTGTTCGCCATGCGCCAGTGGTAACGCGGCTACCAGAACACAAGGCATGAATGGGAGAGCCGATCATGGCGAGGCTGGCAGGCAAACGCGCATTGATCCTTGGCGCAAGCAGCGCGGGCAACATGGGGCAGGTGATGGCGCGCCGTTTCTTTGCAGAAGGCGCGCAGCTGACCGTCGCCGGGCGCAAGCGCGAGGTTCTCGACCGCTTTGCCGAGGAAACCGGCGCCCATGCCGTGACCTGCGACATCACCAGCGAAGACAGCGTCAATGCACTGGTGGCGGACGCTGCCGGTGCGATGGGCGGAATCGATATTGCCGTGAATGCGACGGGCTGGGGGCTTCTGACCCCGTTTCTCGACAATACGCGCGAACAGCTTGAACGGATGAGCGCGCTGCAACTGGTCGGCCCGTTTCAGTTTTATCAGGCGCTCGTTCGCGTGATGGCGCGGTCGATGGGCGGCAATGGCGGTTCGATCATCCAGATTTCCAGCGCCACGGCAAAGATCATGCTGTGGAACCATGCCGCCTATATGGGGACGAAAGCCGCGACCGATCACATCATCCGCTGCGTCGCCAATGAATTCGGGCAGGACGGCATCCGCGCCAATTCGATTTCGCCGGGCCTTACGGAAACGCCGATGACCGAGGAGGCGGGCGAGGTGCCGGGCCTCCTTGAAAGCTTCATCCCCGGCTATCCGCTGGGCCGTTACGGGACGAGCGACGACATTGCCGCCGCCGCCGTTTTCTTGGCCAGCGACGAATGTTTCATGACGGGCGAGAACCTGCAGGTGAACGGCGGGCTTTGCCTGCGCGGCAATCCCACGCCTGCCGAGATGGAGGCCAGCATCGCCGCTGCGACCGAGGGGAAGTGAACATGAAGGAAGTGCCTGAACTGCTTGCCGACGATGCGATCCCGGGCTGGGACCGCGAATGCGATGTCGTGGTCATCGGACAGGGCGTTGCCGGAACCTGCGCAGCGCTGGAAGCGCACCGCGCAGGCGCAGACGTGCTGATCGTCGAACGCGCCTCGGGCGGCGGCGGGGCCAGTGCGATGTCTTCGGGCATCTATTACCTTGGCGGCGGCACGGCGGTGCAGAAGGCCATGGGTTACGAAGACACGCCGGACGAGATGGCCGCCTATATGATGGCGAGCTGCGATCCGCTCGACCCGGTTGCGGTGCGCAGCTTTTGCGATGATGGTCCGGCGCATTTCGACTGGCTCGAGGAGCAGGGCCTTCCCTTCGAGCGGACCGAGTTCAAGGGCAAGGCCGTGTTCCTCAACGACACGACCTGCCTGATGGGCACCGGGAATGAGAAGCTGTGGCCCTATAACATGATCGCAAAGCCCGCCCCGCGCGGACACAAGGTGGCGGGCACGGGCGAGAACGCCGGACACACCGGCATGGCTCCGCTGCTGCAGAAGTGCGAAGAGGAAGGCATCGCCGCGATCTATGACAGCGGCGTCACGGCGCTGGTCGCCGATGGTTCGGGCCGGATCGTCGGCGTGCAGATCAAGCAGACCGACGGCACGATCTACGCAAAGGCGCGCCGCGCCGTGATCATCGCGGCGGGAAGCTTCAACCTCAATCGTGAGATGATCGCCGAGAACATCCCCCTGCTGGGCGAGACGAGCGAGCCGCTCGGCATCCCGAGCAATGATGGCGCAGGCGTTTTGCTGGGACTTTCGGCTGGTGCGGGGACGAGCGCGATGGACGGGGTTATCCCGACCGCGTCGATCTATCCTCCGGGGCAGCTCATCAAGGGCATCGTCATCAACAAGCGCGGCGAACGTTTCGTGGCCGAAGACAGCTATCATGGCCGCACCGCGAACTTCGTGATGGAGCAGCCCGACCAGAAAGCCTATCTGATCGTCGACAGCGAGATATTCGCCTATCCCGAGATCCCGACCGCGAACCACACCCTGATCGACGGTTACGAAACGATCGAGGAGATGGAGGCGGGCCTCGACCTGCCGACAGGTTCGCTGGTCAGGACGATGGCGTTCTATAACGAGAACGCAGCCGAAGGCCGCGACCCGCTGCTGCACAAGGATCCGTCTTGGCTGAAGCCGCTGGACCAGGGGCCGTGGGCGGCATTCGACATCTCGTTCGACCGGTCGACCTATCTGTTCATCACGCTTGGCGGGCTGAAATCCGGCCCCAATGGTGAGTGCCTCGATCAGCGTAGCGAGCCGATCCCCGGCCTTTATGTCGTGGGGGCCAGTGCGGCGCATATCCCGCGTACCGGCAAGGCCTATGCCAGCGGTATGAGCCTCGGGCCCGGCAGCTATTTCGGCCGCCGCGCCGGTCGCCACGCAGCCGGCGCGAACTGGCAGGGCTGAGCCTTCGGCCGCCGAAGCGTTGGATCGCCTCGGTCCTGCAATTCGGTTCTGCGATAATGTCGAAGACAGCGCGCCGTCCGAACTCTCGTCGGACAGGCGCTGTATCGCCGCGATGCGCAATTTCGTTGTCGCCCACTCTTAAAGGCCGCGATCGACCTGGCCCTGAGCCGCTGCGAGTATCGCTGCCGCGAGGTTGCTCTAGGCGCGGGCCTCCGCGCGCTCTTCCTCGATCCTGGCCTTTACGTCGGCGCGTAACTGGTCCTTGCGGATCTTGCCCGACGCAGTGCGCGGATAGTCATCGACGAATATGAAGCGTTCGGGTGTCTTTTGCTTGGCCAGCCCGCTTGCCGCGACATGGGCGCATAGCACTTCTATTTCAGGCGTTTCGCCCGCGGCAATGACATAGGCGCACACGCCTTCGCCCAGCCGTTCGTGCGGCATGGCAACGACGCTCGCGTCCTTGACCAGCGGGTGAGTGCGCAAGACGTCCTCGATCTCGACCGCGCTGATGTTTTCGCCGCCGCGAATGATCAGGTCCTTCTTGCGCCCCGTGATGGTGATCGCGCCCTCGGGCGACAGCACGCCCAGATCGCCGGTCTTGAAATAGCCCTCGTCGTCGAAAGCAGCCGCGCTTTGCGCTTCATCCGCATAGCCCAGCATCATCGATGGCCCGCGGGCAAGGATTTCGCCTTCCTGCCCGGCGGCGACCGGCAAGCCCTCGTCATCGACCAGCTTGACTTCGTAATCGACGACCTCGCCATCGGTTGTGGCGGCCAGATGCTCGTTGTCGGGCCAGCCGAAGCTGACCAGCGGCACCTCGCTCGCGCCGAAAACGCGAAAGGCGCGCATGTTTTCGAACGCCGCATTGGCAGCCGGGATCAGCTCTGGCGGCACCGCCGCGCCGCCGCAGGCGAACATGCGCATCGTCGGCAGGCGCGTGCCTGCCTCGCGCGCCGTATCGGCCAGTTCGACAAGGAAGGGCGTGGCCGCGACCGTGCCCACGACGTCGTGCTCTTCGATCAGGCGGACCGCTTCTGCCGCGTTCCAGCTTTCCATCAACACCACGCGGGTGCCGACGATGAAGGGGGTTTCAAGCCCATTGGCATAGCCCGACACATGGGTGACGGGGGAGGGCATGAGCAGCGTTTCGCCATCGCCGATACGCCAGTGGGCATAGCTTTTGCGCACGATATTCTCGAGCGTGTCATGGCTATGGAGCACGCCCTTGGGCCGCCCGGTCGTGCCGGAGGTGAAGAGCACCATCTTGACCGAACCTGCATCCACCGGGACATCGGGGGAGGGCAGATCGCGGCCTTCCGCCACCATGGCGGCCAGATCGTCCCTGCCCGTTCCGCGCACGGTGAAGACATGGTCGAGATGTTCAAGCCCGGGCGCGAGCCGCTCTGCCATGGCGGCGAAGTCGAAGCGGCGGAATTCGGTGCAGGTAAAGATCGCGCGGGCGCGGCAATCGCGCAGCATCATCTCGACTTCCGCATCGCGGTAGATCGGGACGATCGGATTCACGACCAGCCCCAATATCGCGCAGGCAAGGTTGAGGATGCCCGCCTCATGCCAGTTGGGCGTCTGGAAGGCGATGGTATCGCCCTGCCGCAAGCCGCGGGCATAAAGCGCATTGGCCAGCGCCTGCGCATCATTCAGCCATTCGCGGCGGGTGAGGGAGCGTTTTTCATCGATCAGGGCAATGAAGCCGGGATCGGCATCAGCCTTCTCATGCGCGAGGTCAGCAAGCGTCTTGCCGCGCCATTCGCCCGCAAAAGGGGCGAGATGTGCAGGTGGCAGGGTCATCCACGCCCATGGCGGGTCCACTCGGTTCATTGATCGATAGCTCCTTTCCCACCTCCCGTTCTTGCCCATAAGCGCCTGCGGGGCCATTGGCGGAAATAATAGGGGGTGAGGCCGTGTTTGCCCACCGCATGCCATGTAACCGGCAATGCTGCCGGTTTTTCTTTTGCCCCTATGATTCCGAACAGTTGTAATCGTCCCACCTGCGCGGCAGCTTTGCGGCCAAGCAGAACAGGGCCCGGACGGGCCCGGTCGAAAATACACGTGGGAGAATGGCGATGGACCGCGCAGCACGCATCGGTCATCTGGGTGAACTGGCCGAAACGATGATCGGCTATGTCGAGAACAAGACGACCTATCAGGGCGACTACACCATGACGGTGCCGTCCGCGTCCTATTGCGACAAGGACGTGTACGACAAGGAGATCGAGACGGTCTTCAAGAAGCTGCCGCTGATGCTCGCCTTCACCGCCGAAATGCCCAACCCCGGCGATTACAAGGCGATGGAAGCGGTCGGCATGCCGGTCCTCATCACCCGCGACAAGGATGGCACGGTCCGCGCCTTTCTCAACGTATGTTCGCATCGCGGCGCGCCGGTGGCAGAGGAAGGACACGGCAATTGCCCGCGCTTCACCTGCAAATATCACGCATGGACCTTTGGCCGCGACGGCAAGCTGATCGGCATTTCCGACCAGAAGAGCTTTGGCGATGTCGACAAGTCGCAGCGCGGCCTGCGCCAGCTGCCATGTGAGGAACGTAACGGGCTGATCTTCGTGACGCTCGATCCCAATGGGTCGATCGATCTCGATGGCTATTTCCGCGGCTATCTCGACGATTTCGGCGATCTGGATTTCGCCGACTGGCATTTCATCAGCAGCCGCACGATCCATGGCGCCAACTGGAAGATCGCGTTCGACGGCTATCTGGAAGGGTATCATTTCCAGTCGCTGCACCCCGAAACGATCTTTCCGCGCACCCCGTCGAACACCATGCATTACGAAGGCTATGGCCCGTCGATGCGGATCAGCTTTCCGCAGCATGAGATCGCCGACCTGCTGAAGGACGTGCCGCGCGACGATTGGGGCAAGCGCGAGAATTTCGGCTATGACTTCGTGCGGATCCTGTTCCCCAATGTCTCGGTTTTTGTCGCGCCCGAAATCACGCAGGTCGCGCAGCTGTTCCCCGGGCCGACGCCGGGTGAGAACCGCACCGTGCTCAACTATCTGTGCCGCAACGCGCCCAAGGACGAGGCCGAGGCCGAGAAGCTGGAGCAGATGGTCAATTTCTTCCGCGACGTGACCTATGAAGAGGATTACGTCATCGGCCTCGAAATCCAGAAGGGCCTGGAATCGGGTGCGCATGAAGAGCTGATTTTCGGCAAGAACGAGCGCGGAAACCAGTATTTCCATGAATGGCTGAACTGGTACATGGCCGGTGATCCGGATGCGCCCGAACCTGTAATGTGATTATCGCGCCATGACGATCACCCTGATGACGATCATGCGCCGCCGTGCGGGCATGAGCCAGGCGGAATTCGTCGATTACTATGAGGCCGCGCATGCGCGGATCGGGGAAAAAGTGCTTGCCGGACATGCCACGCGCTATGTCCGGCGCTTCCTCATGCCGTTCGGGCATGATGATGAAGCGGGCGCGCCCGATGTTATTCTGGAAATAGATTTCCCGGACAGGGAGGCGATGGATGCATTCTTCGTCTCTGTCGCAGACCCCGCAGTCGCGGCGATGATCGCAGAGGATGAAGAACGTCTGTTCGACCGCCCTTCGATGCGCAGCTATCTGCTGGATGAGAGGGAAAGCGCCCTGCCACCGGTGTAGCAGGGCGCTCTCGCCAGCTTATTCGCCCTTGTTCCGGCGTTCGTGGAAGATGCGGTATTCGCGGCGGGTAAAGACCCATTTGCCGTCGATTTTCGCCAGCTCGTCCTCGTAATGGCCATTGCCGTGGACGGTCTCGCCGGTTTCGGGGTGCTGGTAGATCTCGATCGTCATGGTGGTGGCTTTCGCCTTGTCGCCATCGACCTCGATCCGGCCCGGGTGGGCAAGATAGACCATCGGGCGGGTCATGTTATCGAGGCCATAGACCTTCATCGACCCGACCCATGCGTCGACGATGGCCTTCTTCCCCTCGAACCCGCCAAGGTCGGGATATTCGGGCAGCGCCCAATAGGCGTCCTCCGCCCAGGTCGATGCCCATAGATCGGCATCGATGGACATGACGCCAAAGGCATAGGTTTCCATGGTCTCGCGAATGGCGATCCGGTCTTCGAGCGGGCCGGTGAAGGGCATGTCACTCTCCTGTGTTTGCGGTTTGGGGGCGCGGCTTATGGCCGATTACCAGGGGTGACGATCACCGTTCCATTTGAAGAAATCGCCGCTGTCTTCGATCGTCAGCGACTGGGAGAGGGCGTGAATGCCCGAGGCGCTTTCATCAGGCGTGATCTCTGCGTTGGGGCCGCCCATGTCGGTCTGGACATAGCCAGGGTGCAGCGTGACGACGATGATGCCCTTGTCCTTGAGGTCGATGGCGACCGAACGCATGACGCGGTTGAGCGCCGCCTTGGCCGCGCCATAGGCATACAATCCGCCATAGGGCCATGTGCTGGCGGCCAGCTGGCTGGAGAAATTGATCACCTTGCTGCCTTCGTGCATGCGCGGCAGAAACGCCTTGAGCACGGCGAGCGGGCCCTTGACCATCAGGTCGAAACTCTCGTCCCAGCCGTCCCAGTCAATGTCGGTTTCCAACTCGTTGTTGAGCGGGCCGGTATTGCCCGCCACATTATAGAGGATGTCGACCTTGTCGTCGCCGGTGGCGGCGGCAGCGGCGGGAATGGCCTTGAGGTCGCCTGCGTCCATCCGGTGGATCGTGACTTTCCCGCCCGATCCATCGGCGAGCGCGGTCAGATCGCCCGATTTGGTGGTGTCGCGCACCAGTGCAAAAACGCGGTCGCCCGCGGCTGCATGCTTGCGCGCCAGTTCGAAACCGATTCCCCGGCCGGCGCCAGTGATGAAGACATTTGCCATGCGAGGGCTCCTCTCTTGTCGTGGGTCAGGTCCTCGCCAGCGTCCGATGGGAATATCGATGCGCGGCGGCCTGCCGTGTTGCCGCCTTTCGGCGGGTGGATATGCCGTGCAAGTTGGGCGGGCGCATGGCCCGCTTCAACTATCCTTTCTCATAAGTGGTTTGGCAGCCGGCGATGTTTTCCGCCGGTCAGGCACCGGCCTCGCGCGCGATGCCTTCGACCAGGGCGATGATCTTTTCCTGCACATTGTGCGATCTCGCCGCGCCGATGGTCGATTGCTGGATCAGCAGCCCCGTGTGCACTGTCAGGACGATGTCGCTGGCAAGCTGCATCTCATCCTCGGCGCCGCGCCATTGCGGAAAGGCGTGGCGCATTTCGCCCAGCCAGACCTCGTCATAAAGGCGGGCTGCGGGCAGGAATATCTCGGCCAATGCCTCGTCGCTGCGGGCAGCGACCGACAGGCGCAGGAATGCGGCATATTCGCGGCTTTCCACCGATTGCCAGTGCATTTCCATCGCCAGGCGGTGAGGGGTCTGCGGCACATCCCCTGCCTCGGGCACTTTCAAGCGGGCGAGGAAATCGTCGAGAAACTGGCGCATGCGGTGATAGAACACATGCTCTATCAGCCCGGCGACCAGCGCCCCGCGTGAGGGGAAGTGATGGTGCACTGCCCCGCGCGATACGCCGGTGCGGCGCACCACGTCGTTGATGGACAGTCCCGCATATCCGAATTCGACAAGGCCATCGATCGCGGCTTCCAGCATGTCCTCGCGTGTTTGCAGGCTCTTGCGCTGCTGCCAGCGTTCATGGTCCTCGGGGCCGCCTCCGGGCCTGATCCGTCTGAGGGCCCGGGATCTGCGGGTAACTGTCATTGCTCACTTTCCATGCCTGAAGGCGCTGAACCTATCACTTCATTCAGTATCCTGCCGTAGCACTTTACGCCAATAAAACCGACATGGCTGCCGGTTATTTCCGGCGGCAGGCGAATTATGGCCGGGAAAGGCCAGGGCCAAGCCCTCGATCGCGACATAGATCGCGCCGGGGCATCGGGAGAGGAAGCATGGGAAAACACGTATTTTATTCCGGAACCGCACTTGCATCGGTGTTGCTGATGCCGGCGACCGCGCTTGCGCAGGATGCTGCGGACCAGGGCGATTCGGTTACGGCTGAAGCGCCGGCGCCGACTGGCGGTCTCGAAGAGATCGTGGTGACCGCGCAGAAGCAGAGCGAATCGATCCAGGACGTTCCGATTTCGATCACCGCGGTCGGCGGGCAGCAGCTGGCCGACATGCAGGTCACCACCCTGCAGTCGCTGCAGGGCAGCGTTCCCAATGTCCAGATCGACAATTTCGCCAACACCCCTGCCAGCGCCGTATTCACGATCCGCGCCATCGGCGTGATCGAGCCCGATCCCTATGCCGGCAACACCGTTTCGATCGTGGTCGACGGTGTGCCGCAGTTCTTCTCGATGGGCGCGCTCATCGATACCTATGATATCTCGCGTGTCGAGATTCTGCGCGGGCCGCAGGGCACGCTGTTCGGTGCGAACACCACCGGCGGCGTTGTCAATGTCGTCAGCGCGCAGCCGACCGGCGAATTCGGCGGCTGGGTCAAGGCGGCCTATGGCAACTGGAACCGCTTCGACCTGTCCGGCGCGATCGAGATGCCGCTGGTCGAGGATCTCGCCTCGGTCAAGGTCTCGGGCCTGCATACGCAGCGCGATGGCTGGGTGACGAACGTTTTCAACGGTAAGGACATGGGCAGCCGCAACGTGGACGCCGTGCGCGGCCAGCTGCTGGTTACGCCGACCTCCGACTTCAGCATTACGCTGCAGGGCGAATATGTCGCCGGTCGCAACGGCTCACCGGTCGTGATCAACGGCGGCCTGCCGGGCGAAGCGAATTATGTGCCCGAAGGCACTTTCTGGAACGGTGCGGAGCTGCCGCAGTACCAGAGCCCGTGCAGTGTGCCGGGCGAACCCTGTGTGGCGCCCGAGAAATATTTTTCGGGCAACAACCAGGTGCCCGACACGTCGGACATGGACACCTATTTCGGTGTCGCCACGCTTGAATGGGCGAACACGCCGCTGGGCGACCTGACCTCGATCACGGGGTACAAGGAATTCACCCTGTTCGAATATACCGACCAGGACGGCACGGCGAAGACCAACAACGCCACGCGGCGCAAGACCAATGGCTGGCAGTTCAGCCAGGAACTGCGCACTGCGTTCGAAAGCGGCATCTTCTCCGGCGTGGCGGGCGTCTTCTACCTCCAGACGCATTACGACCACTACCAGATGTACAAGCTGGATTTCGCTCTTGAGGGTCTGGCCCAGTTCAACAGCCAGGATCAGGACACGAAAAGCCTCTCGGCCTTTGCCCAGACCTATACGCAGATCACCGACCGCCTGAAGCTGTCGGCGGGTATCCGCTTTACCCATGACAAGATCGACGCGCGCTCAACGCTCGATACGGTGTTCGGTCTGCCGGCCCTGACCGATCCGGAATGGGATGGGGGATTGAACGATCCCTCGGCTGTCCACCAGATCAATGTCGGCGGCAAGAAGAGCTGGGACAATGTCGGCTGGAAGGTCGGTCTCGATTACGAGTTGACCATGGACGCGCTGGTCTATGCCAGCTGGGCGCGCGGCTTCAAGTCGGGCGGCTTCACCGGCCGTATCGGCGTTGCCGCCGATGGCGACACGCCGTTCGGCCCGGAAGAGGTCGATACCTATGAAGTCGGCCTGAAAGCCGATTTCCTTGATAATCGCCTGCGCACCAATCTGGCCGTGTTCTACACCGATTACCGCGACATGCAGCTGGCCCAGATCTATTTCGATCCGGCCACCAACACACAGGGCAACCGCATCCTCAATGCCGGCGCATCGACCATCAAGGGCTTTGAATTCGAAGCGCAGGCGGTGCCGGTCTACGGCCTGACCTTCCGCGGTTCGATCGCCTATCTCGACGCCAAGTACGACGAATTCATCTATGGCGATCCGGTCTCGGGCGAGTTCTTCGACCTCAAGGGCTACCGCTTGCAGAACGCGCCCGAATGGGCGGGCACGGTCGGCGTGAACTACGAATACGAGCTGGGTAGCGGCGGCCGCGTCGTGGGCGACATCAGCTGGCAGTACACGGACGAGAAATACTACACCGCCATCCTCGATACCCCGCGCTCGCTGGTGCAGGAGACCTATAACGTCGATGGCCTCTTGACCTATCACGCGCCCGGCGATGCCTGGCAGATCGGACTGTGGGGCAAGAACCTGCTCGACACGCGCTATATTTCCACCGCTTATGATTCGCCCGGATACATGGCGATCACGGGCTATGCGCCGCCTCGCCAGTACGGCATCTCCGCGCAGGTGAACTTCTGATGGGCGGCCGGGTCGAAGGGCGCGTTGCGCTGATCACCGGCGGTGCATCCGGCCTTGGGGCAGAGGACGCGCGCGTCCTCTCCCGCGAGGGTGCGAAGGTCGTCATCACCGACATCAACGAGGAAGCTGGCCAGCAGCTCGCCGAAGAGCTTGGCGAAGCCATCTATCTCCATCACGACGTGCGCGACGAGGCGCGCTGGGCCGAGGTGGTGAAGGCCACGATCGACCGGTTCGGCAGGCTCGATACGCTCGTCAACAATGCAGGCCTGGTGAAGTTCGGCACGGTCGAGGAGCAGTCGCCTGCGGATTTCCGCTTCCTCGTCGATGTCATGCTGACCGGCACCTATCTCGGCTGCCAGGCCGCGATCCCGCACATGTCTAAGGACGGGTCGGGTTCGATCATCAATATCTCGTCCATCGGCGGGCTGGTTGGGATGAGCGCGATTCCAGCCTATAGCGCGGCAAAGGCGGGGGTCATCGGCCTGACCCGTTCGGTCGCGGTGCACTGCAAGGAACAGAAATATCGCATTCGCGTCAACGCGGTCGCGCCGGGCAGCATCGTCACGCCCATGACGGCGCAGGCGCTGGCCGAACTGCCTGAAGGCAGCGCCGGGCTGGAGCATCAGGCCGCGTATGGCATGGGACAGCCCAGCGACATCGCGAACATGATCCTCTACCTCGCCAGCGACGAGGGGCGCCATATCAACGGCACCACGATCACCATCGACAATGGCGAAACGATGGAGTGACGGCGATGGCAGATCCGGAAACAGATCTGGGGCGGGAGATCCGCGATCTTGCCGCCCGCCGCGACATCAGTGATGCGGTCCAGCGCTACATGCGTGGGCTGGACCGCCTCGATCGTGACACGCTGCTCAGCGCCTTTCATCCCGATGCTTTCGTCGATTGCGGGCTCATGGCGGGAAACCGCGAGGATTTCGCCGATTTCGCCATCGACCTGCTTTCGGACATGGAGGGGACGCATCACTTCCTCGGGCAGGTCCGGATCGAGATGAAATCCGCAACCAGCGCATCGGGCGAATGCTATTTCCAAGCGTTCCACGATGTGCGCGACGAAACGGGGCAGATTCGCGACGTGATCGTCGCGGGCCGCTATGTCGATGAATATTCCTGCGAGAATGGCCAGTGGCGCATCATGCGTCGCAGGCTCATAACGGACTGGGTGACCGACCAGCCCGGAAGCCGGGTCTTCTTCGCCGAAAACCCCGCCGCACCGCGCGGGGGTAGGCGAGGAGAGGATTTCAGCGAAACGCGAGACTGGTCGGTCCTGTCACAGCAGGAAGAGGACCAGTTTTCATGAATATCCAGACCGGCGCAGCTCGCTATTCGGCCGAACACGACCAGCCCGTTCGCGGCGATACCATCACCGCCGACCGCTACACTTCGCGTGAGTGGATGGAGGGTGAGTACGAAAAGCTCTGGCCGTCGGTCTGGCACCTTGGCGGCGTATTGGCCGATCTTGAGGAAGAGGGCGATGTCATTCGCCACAACTTCGGCCGCGAATCCGTCATCATGGTCAAGCAGGCCGATGGCGGCGTGCGCGCGTTCTACAACACCTGCCCGCACCGCGGTAACCGGCTGGTGCTGGGCGATGTCGCCTCCACCCCGCGCATTACCTGCGCCTATCATGGCTGGCAGTTCGATCCGTCGGGCACGCTGGTCAATGTGCAGGACCCCGACGATTTCCCCGGCGGCAATCCGTGCGGCAAGGTCCATTTGACCGAACTGCGCTGCGAGACATGGGGGCCCTTCGTGTTCTGGGCGATGGATCAGGATATCGCCCCGCTTGAAGAATGGCTCGCCCCGTTCCCTGAGCGGCTGGCAGGCTATGGTCTCGAAAACTGGGTCCGCGTGCTGAATGTTTCGGCCGATTGCGAATTCAACTGGAAGATCATCCGCGACAATTTCAACGAGAGCTATCACCTCCCGACGATCCATCCCGAACTGGCGACCTTCATCAACGATGGCCTGCCGACCACATTGTTCGAGATGTATGAGAACGGCCACAACTCGATGTGGATGATCGGCCACCAGGCGACCAGCCGTAAGGATTACGTGAGCGGCGACGTGCCCCCGGGCCTGTACGAAGCGGCCGAGGCATGGGGCATCGACCCCAAGGAATATCGCGGCCGCACCGACGATATCCGTCAGGCCATCATCGAGGCGAAGCGCAAGCACGGTCCCGAACGCGGCTACACCAATTATCACGCGATGAGCGATCAGCAGCTGGTGGACTATTTCCACTGCACCCTGTTCCCCAATCTCACCATCACCATGAGCCCGGAGCAGTGCCAGATCCTGCGCACCGAACCGCACCCGACGGATCCGGCCAAATGCGTTTTCCAGCACTGGTGCCTCTATCCCCCGGTCGAGGGGATGAAGGAAGTCGAGACCCCGGTGGGCAAGGCGCCGCTGCGCCATGACGCGATCGCGCATCATTCCGTCTATGGCGATGGCGTGTCGCTGGGCTTCGTGGCGGATCAGGACCTGTCGATCGGCACGACGCAGCAGCAGGGCCTCAATTCCCGCGGTTTCAAGGGCTGCCTGCTGACCTATCAGGAAAAGCGCATCCAGCGGTTCCACGAACTGCTGAACGATGTCGTGCTCGGTCACCCGACCGAACAGAAGGCGGAGGCCGGCGAATAATGGCGAGCCTTGCCGAAAAGCACAGGACGATGCCCGAAGCGGTGTTCAAGGCGCTTTCGCGGCTGATGACCGAATATGCGCATGGCGTGGACACGCGCGGCGACCCTGAAAAGGTCGTCGCGTGCTTCACCCCCGATGCCGCGCTCGATTTTTCGGCCGTGGGCTTCCCGGTGATGAACGGAGAGGACGAGATCCGCGCCTTCTATACCGGCCTCGTCGAGAACATGGCCTATGAATTCCACATGGCTGCCAATCCCCGGGCTGAAAGCTGGGACGGCACCGTGGGCACGCTGACCTCCTATGTCATGGGCATGGGGCTGGCGAAGGATGGCACCGCAATTTCGGTGCAGGTCAAATACTGGATGGAATGTGTCGAGTATGAAGGGGCCTGGCGCTGCCGGCGCTTCACGCTCGAGGCGATGATGCCGATGGCCGCCTGACCGGGCGGCCCGGCGAAACGGGACGCGGTCCCGCAAAGGAGAGGAAGTACCATGTCGCAGATGCCCGAAGATGTCCGCACCGCGCTGGAGCGTCATCTGATCGAATATTGCTATGCCGTCGACGGGCTCAAGGATGTCGAGCCGCTGCTCGATCTCTTCACCGATGATGCGGTCGCCGACCTGACCGCGATCGGGCTGCCGATGATGAACGACAAGGGCGACATCCGCGCCTTTTTCGAGGCGGTCTTCGCCGACATGACGCATCACTTCCACTTCATCAGCAATTTCCGCCCTGAAAGCTGGGACGCGGACACCGGCGTGGGCGCGATGACCGCCTATGTCATCGGCATGGGCGCATCCAAGGACGGCAACACGGTCGAAGTGCAGGTGAAATACCGGATGGAATGTCTGCAGCAGGACGGCGCATGGAAGTGCCGCCACTACACCATCAGTCCGATGATGCCGATGCCCTGTTCGCTTAGTGAAATTCACGGCGAACGCTGAAACTCAAGAAGGAGCATATCGCATGGCAGACACGCTCGATCTTCCGCCGGCAAAGCCCGGCTATCCCACTCACCCCGATGCGCAGAAACCCGCCGCGCGCGGCGATGTGATCACCGGCGACCGCTATTGGTCCAGGGAATTCGCCGACCGCGAATGGGAACACATGTGGACCAAGGTCTGGCATGTCGGCGGCCGCACCGCGCAGCTGGAAGAAGCGGGCGATTTCATCACCCATGACTTCCGCCATGAATCGGTGCTGATGGTCCGCCAGCACGATGGTTCGATCAAGGCGTTCCTCAACGTCTGCCAGCATCGCGGCAATCTCCTCGTCAACACGGACGAGGGCGGGGTGAACGGGCAGTTCACCTGCCCCTATCACAATTGGAAATGGGGCCTCGACGGCATGCTCGAGGAAGTGCAGGACCCGGAAGATTTCCCCAAGGGCGACCCCTGCGGCAAGCTGAAGCTGCATGAACTGGCCTGTGACACATGGGGCGGGTTCATCTTCTTCAGCTTCAACCCCGATCCGAAACCGCTGCTCGATTATCTCGACCCGGCGCCGACGCTGCTGGCCAATCGCGATCTCGACAATTGGGTCCGCGTGGTGCGGCGCAAGCTGCGCGTGAACACCAACTGGAAGTTTGCCTCCGACAATTTTAACGAGGCCTATCATATCCCCGCGGTGCACCCGCAGTTCATGCCGATGATCGACGATCACTACTCGACCACAGTGTTCGAGATGTATCCGTCGGGCCACAACCGCATGATCGAAAAGCTGCAGCCGTCCTCGCGTTACGAGGATGCGCAGCAGATGAAGCCGCTGTGGGCGCAGGTCCTGTCCGAGTGGGACATTGATCCCAACGACTATGACGGGCGCGCACAGGAAGGCCGCAAGGCGCTGCAGGAGGCGCGTCGCCGTCTGGGGCCGTCGCGCGGCTATAAATATTTCGAGAACTTCACCGATGACGAGCTGACCGACCAGCTGCATCACACTTTGTTCCCGAACCTGACGCTGACCGGCACGCCCGAAGGGCTGCACGTCTTCCGCACCGAACCCGATGCCGACGATCCGAACTGGTCGACCTTCGACTATTGGTATCTCGTGCCCAAGGTGGAGGGACAGACCGAGGTCGCGACCCTGTACGGCATGCGTCCGTATGAGGAAGCCGAGCTGGAGACCGACGATTACGCCGATTACGAAGCGAATATCGCGCAGGGCGACTTCCTAACGCAGGATCTCTCGCTTGCCGTGACGCAGCAGCGCGGCCTGCACTCGATGGGCTTCAAGGGTGCCTATCTGTCGGGCCAGGAAGCCCGCGTGGCGCGTTTCCACGAAGTGCTGAACGATTATCTGGAAGGGCGGCGCTGAAGCCTACCGGATTGAACCAAATAGAAATGGCCCGGGACTGCAAAGGTCCCGGGCCATTTTCGTTTGCGCCTCGGATCAGATGCGGCTGAAACCGCCGTCCATCACCAGTTCGTCGCAGGTCATGAAGCTGGCCGCGGGCGAGCACAGGAACACGACCCCGCCCGCCATTTCCGCTGGCTTGCCCAGACGGCCGATCGGGTGTCGCGCGATGGTGGCGGCCTCAGCGACCTGCGCCGATGGGGCCGCGCCCAGTTCGACATAGCGGTCCATGATCGAACCCAGCATGCCGGTGTCGATGCCGCCGGGGTGCACGGAGTTGACGCGGATATTATAGCCCAGCGCACCGAATTCGGCCCCCATGCAGGTCGAGAGCATCTTCACTGCCGACTTGCTGGTGCAATAGGCGGCGTTGAAGGGCGCGCCGCGAAGGCCGCCGACGCTGGAGAAATTGACGATCGAGGCGCCGCTCTCACGCGCCTTTCCGCCTTCCTTGAGCAGCGACAGCAAGGCTTGCGTGCCGATGACGACGGCATCGACATTGACGCTGTTGACGCGGTGGAAATCGGCAAGCGGCGTATCCTCGAACCGCGTCACGATCGAAATGCCGGCATTGTTCACCAGCGCATCCAGACGCCCGTATTCCGATGCGATGAAATCGGCGATCCGCTTCCAGTCGTCCGCGCTCGTCACGTCATGGGTGAAATAATGATCGGCGCCTGATGCATCGTCCGGGCCAAGGTCCGTGGCGATGACGGTTGCGCCGGCCTTTTTCATGGCGGCGACGATCTCGCGCCCGATCCCGCCGTTCGCGCCTGTTACCAGCGCCATACAGTCATTGAGTTCAAACATCCCGGCACTCCTCTCAACGCGCGACATAGCCGCCGTCGACTACCATTTCAGACCCTGTCATGTAGCTCGATTCCTCGCTGGCCAGAAAGGCGATGGCATCGCCGATTTCCTGCGCCGTGGCGAGCCTGCCTACCGGTGTGGAGCTGCTGACAAGGTTTTTCAGATCCTCGGCCTTTTGCGCCTGTCCGCGCGCGACCATGGCATCGAAGCCTTCATCCAGCAGCGGCGTCTGCACGAAACCGGGATGGATCGAATTCGCCCGGATCGGCACGCCATGGGCGGCGAATTCTACCGCGCAGGCCTTGCTGAACTGGCGGATCGCGCCCTTCGACGCGCAATAGGCCGAGCTGTCGGGGAAGGTGACGAGACCCATGATCGAGCTGACATTCACGATCGATGACCCGCCCTTGCGGTCCTTGCCCGACGCTTCGAGCAGGGCATAGGCATGCTTCGTGCCAAGGAAGGCCGCGTCGCTGTTTACCGCCTGCACCCTGCGCCACTTGTCGAGCGAGAGATCCTGCACGCGGCCCGTGCCGTCGATCCCGGCGTTATTGACCAGCACGTCCAGCCTGCCATCGGCCTTGTCGATTTGCGCGATCGCATCCTGCCATGCCGCTTCCTGCGTGACATCAAGCTGCACATAGGCGCTGCCCGATAGCGAAGAGAGCGCATCGGCAACCGCCGGGTCGTCGCTGTCCTTGAGGTCGGCGAGCCAGACCTTCGCGCCCCTGGCGACCAGCGCCCTGGCCGCGGCAAAGCCGATTCCGCGAAGCCCACCTGTGACCAGCGCGACGCGCCCGTCCATGGTGGCGGTCATACCCCCGACATTCCGGCGGTGGTGGCACCGTCGATCGTGTATTCGCCGCCGGAGATAAAGGCGGCCTCGTCGCTGGAGAGAAATGCGACGAGGCCGGCCACCTCACCGACCTGTGCCATACGCTTCAATGGCGACATGCCTTCGTACATCGCGCGTGCGGCAGCAGGATCGGGTTGGGAATCGACGATGCTCGTGATCATTTCGGTTTCGACCACGCCGGGCAGGATGGAATTGACGCGGATCTTGTATCCGGCCTGGCCGCAATAATTCGCGGCGGACTTGCCCAGCGCGACCACGGCCGATTTCGTGACCGAATAGGCCATGTAATTGCCCATGGCGCGCAATGCGTTCATCGAGCTGTTGATGATGACGGAGCCGACAGGACCTTCAGGGTTGTCCTTCATGATCCGCACCGCGTTCTGCACCGTCAGCATCACGCCCGTCAGGTTGACCCCGAGGATATTATTCCAGTTTTCCAGCGTGATGGCCTCGATGCTGGAATCGCCCTTTTCGGTGCCCGCATTGGCAAAGGCGATGTCGAGCCGACCGAAATCCTTACGGATGCGGGCCGACAGCTCGTCCCATGCGGCCGCGTCCTGCACCTTGTGGGCAACGAAAGTCGCGCCTGTATCGGCACAGATGGGATCGGCTGCTTCCTTGCGCGAACCTGTGAAAATGACCTTGGCGCCTTCCGCGCTCAGGCGGCGGACAGTCGCCTCGCCAATGCCGGCGGTGCCGCCCGTGATAAGCGCAACCTTGCCTGCAAGCCTGTCTGACATCTGTAATTCTCCCAGTTCTTTGATTGCAGGATTGGCCAGAGCGCGGCTTCAGGCAACCTATGACTTCGACAAGGTGACGCGCTGTTCACTTCTGGGCACATTGACGTAAAGATTGGCGCGTAAGCGCCTCGCGCATGACATAATCGAGAGGACAATGGCGATGGCAGACATCGAACCCGACATCAAACCCGGCGAAGACCGTTCCGAAGGCATCAGCTGGAACGAGCTGATGGAGAAGGATTCGCGCAAGGCGCCCGATTTCCTGACCGAGGATGCCTATGATTATCGCGGATCGGAGCCGATCCCGGCAGAGCGTTACACCAGCCCCGAATTCGCCAAGCTCGAGCGCGAGCGCATGTGGCCCTATGTCTGGCAGTTCGCTGCCCGCGAAGAGCAGCTGAACGAGCCGGGCGATTTCGTCGTCTATGAAAACGCCGGTCGCAGCTATCTGATCGTGCGGCAGGACGACGGTTCGATCCGCGCCATGCACAATGTCTGCCTCCACCGCGGGCGCAAGCTGCGCACCGAGGACGGCAATGCCGAGAAGTTCGTGTGCCCCTTCCACGCTTTCGCGTGGAACAAGGATGGCAGTTTCGACCATGCGCCGTGCCAATGGGATTTCCCCCATCTGCGCAAGAAGAACATGAACCTGCCCGACGCCGAGGTCGACACCTGGCAGGGCTATGTCTTCCTGCGCGAAAAGCCGGGCGGGCCGAGCCTTGAGGAATATCTCGCGCCGCTGCCCGAACACTTCAAGCGCTGGCGCCATGACGAATGCGTCACGGTAATGCATGTGGCGAAGGAAGTGCCCGCCAACTGGAAAGTCACGATGGAGGCGTTCCTTGAGGCAT
The DNA here is from genome assembly GCF_001661965.1 of Croceicoccus mobilis. Lineage (GTDB taxonomy): Bacteria > Pseudomonadota > Alphaproteobacteria > Sphingomonadales > Sphingomonadaceae > Croceicoccus > Croceicoccus mobilis. The sequence continues at coordinate 17,640 of NZ_LYWZ01000021.1, read as the reverse complement.
GGCACACCATCGTCACCCACCCGCAGTTGCTGCCCTTCACCGGCGATTCCAATTCCGCCTATCGGACATGGGGCGACAATGTGAACGTCAATCTCGTCCCCTTCGGCGTGATGAGCCCGCATATCCAGGAAGGGCAGGGCGAACAGTGGATCGTTGACGAGTTCATCAAGTATAACGGCCGCAGCTCCGACAATTACGACCCCGATGGCGATCCGATGGCGATCGCGGTGCCCGAAGACCAGACCGCAAGGCAGGCGCTGGGCGCGAAGATGCGGCAGGTCTATACCGAGCAGACTGGATACGACCATTCCGACGCGACCGATGCCGAAGTGCTGGACGCGCTGGTCTATAATGTCTTTCCGAATTTCGGGCCGTGGGGCGGCTTCATGCCCAATATCGTTTATAGCTGGTTCCCGGGCGAGACCCCCGATACCTGCGTCATGGACGTGCGCATCCTCGCCCGCGTGAAGAAGGGCGAGCCCAAGCCCGCCGCCGCGCCGCGCAAGTTCCTCACGCTTGACCAGAAATGGACCGAGGCGCCCGAACTCGGCGGGCTTGGCGATGTTTTCGAGCAGGACATGGACAATCTGCCCTATGTGCAGGAAGGGCTGCACTGCTCTGCCAATGGCAAGGTCGAGCTGGGCAATTACCAGGAAATCCGCATTCGCCAGTTCCAGGACACGATGATGAAATACATCAATGGCGAGCTGGGAGCGAAGGCGGACTGATGGATCGCATCGACCATGGCCCGGACCCGTTGTCCGGCGCCACCGAAGACAGCCATCCCGCCCGCATCGATTGCGTGTTGATCGCGGGCGGCGTGTGGCACGACATCGATTTCGCGCGGCTGGAGCTGTTGAAGCTGCTGGCCGAAAATCCGCGTATCCGCACCCGCGTGTTCGAGGATTTCGAGAACGTCGAGGCGATCGCTTCGGCCGACATGCTGATCAGCTATACCTGCAATGTCGTGCCCAGCGACAAGGCGCAGGAAGCGCTGCGCGACTGGGTCGAAGGCGGTGGGCGCTGGTATGCGCTGCATGGCACGAACTCGATCCTCAAGCTGATGGACGACGGCCTGTTCCACGCCCCGCGTGAAGCGCCGCTCTTCATGGACATCCTCGGCAGCCAGTTCATCTCGCACCCGCCGATCGCGCCCTATCGCGTGACCGTGGCCGATCCCGATCACGAACTGGTCGCAGGGGTCGAGCCTTTCGAGACGAATGACGAGCTCTATCACCTCGAGACGCACGGGCCATTGCATGTCCTCCTCGAAACCGAATGCACCGAGGAAGGCACCGGTTTTGCCGAGGCCGCCGATGCGCCGGGGGTGCATCCGGTGATGTATATCCGTGAACGCGGGAAGGGCGCGGTACTGTACAACACCTTGGGCCATTGCCGGGGTCATTACGACCTTCAGCCCATGGCCGAATGGTGGCCGACAGTGGACCGCTGCGCGTGGGAGCTGCCGGTGTTTTACGACCTGCTGCGCCGGGGCATCGGCTGGATCTCGCCCAGCTAGATGCCGCCTGTCACTCCTTGAGATTAAGCCCCTTCAGCGCATCGAAGGGGCTTTTCTTTTGCGGCTCCGCAAGCCCCGCCTCTTGTCGCACGCGTTCGGCATCGGGGCCGGTGGCGAACGGATCAATGGCCAGCGCAAGGCTCTGCGCCACTGCTTCGCCAAGGTCGAAACGGTCGCCTGTATATTCGATCTCGTCCAGCTGGGCTTCGTCCAGTTCGATCTCTTCATCCTCCTCGTAATCTTCGCGCTCGGGCACGAAGAGAAAGGAGAGCGGCTCGTCGATCTTTGCAGGAAGCGGGTCGCCCGATACGGCGCAGCTCTGCACGATGGCAGCCTGCAATTGCCCGTTGGCGCTGACATCCTCGCCCTTGCGGTGGAGGACCAGTTTCGCGGACAGTCTGTCGACCGAGACGAGAGCGAACCGTTCGGCCAATGCGGCGCGCTCTGCTTCATCGGCGATGATCTCGACCTCGCGGCCCTCGCACTGGCGCACCGCGATCCAGCGTTCGAGTTCGGACTTGGCAGGTGCGCTCATCGCATGACCCTCCCTTCGAGGATATCGCCATCGTCCATCGCGGCCAGATCCGCCGACAGCGCCCGCAGGCGCTGCGCCACCGGGGCAGGGGCCGCGCCATCGAGCAGCGTGACATTGCGGTCCACCGCCTGTTCCAGCAACGCGTCATCGGCGCTCTCCAGCCCTTCGCGATAGGCCGCGATCCGGCCGCCCAGGGCGGAAACGAGCTTGCCGATATGCTTGCCCACCATCAGATCGCCCACGCCTTCCTCGCGCAGCTGGCCGTCCATGTCGGTGATGAACATCTCGGTCAGGGCGACGCCGTTTTTCGGGTCGGTCGACTCAAGCCGGATCAGCACCAGCGCAGTCACCGCGCTCACCATGTCGAAACGGCCCTCTATCGTGTCGGCAACGCCTGCATTGGCATACCATTCGGGTTCGCGCGCGATCGCGATGGTACGGTGCCAAAGGGCGGAAATGCCGGTCGGCTCCATCGGCTTGGGTCGGAAAAGGCGGGAAAACAGCGACATCTTGGTAACAGGCACTCCTGCCGAGAGGGCGCATGTGCATTATGCACCGGCCCGTTCATCGGCGATTAAATCGGTACTCTTCACGCCTGCAGGCAGGCGCAGCCAGGCTGTGGAGCGATCCGCCCGGTCGATAATCGTCCGGTACGCTTGTGCGCTTGCGGGTCAGGCTCTAAAGGCTTGGCGCAGACGATATAGTAAGGTCGCGCGGCGGGCGAAAGCCTTGGCGGACCATGGCAGGCCCCTGATGGGGCAAGAGTTAAGGCGGATCATGTTTTCCAAGCGCCCCTTCGACGTTTCTCGTATGGCCATTTTCGCGACGCTTGCAGGCGCCGCTCTCGCCACGGGTGGCTGCACATCGATCCGCGATCACCGCGGCTATATCTTTGACCCCGCGCTAGCCAATGCGATTCAGCCGGGCATCGACAACAAGCAATCGGTCGAAGGCACGCTGGGCCAGCCCAGCATCGCGAGCCAGTACGGTCAGCCGGTCTGGTATTATGTATCTTCCACCACTTCGCAACGTGTGTTGGGCGTTCCCAATACCGAAAAGCATGAAGTGTTGAAGGTCGCATTCGACGCGTCGGGCAACGTCGCCAGCGTGACACGGGGCGGCATGGACGATGTGCGCGACATCAACCCCAATGGCGACAAGACCGAGACGATGGGCCGCGACCGCAGCTTTATCCAGGATCTGTTCGGCAATATCGGCACCGTTGGCAGCATGCCCGGCGGCGCGGGCGGCAGTGCAGGCGGCGGCCCCAACGGCAGCTGATCGGTCGGGCGGGGTAAGCTGTCGCGGGTGATATTGAACCCGCGCGCGCCAGCCCCATATCCGGCGCATGGACGGATATTCGCATAATTCGAACTCGGCCCACGGGCTGACGCCATGGCATGGCACCACGATCATCGGCGTAAAGCGCGGCGGCAGGACCGTCGTTGCGGGCGACGGACAGGTATCGATGGGCAATACGGTGATGAAGCCGACTGCGCGCAAGGTGCGCCGGATCGGCAATGGCTCCGTGATTGCCGGTTTCGCAGGTGCGACCGCCGATGCCTTCACCCTTTTCGAACGGCTTGAACGCAAGCTGGAGCAGCATCGCGGCCAACTGATGCGCGCTGCGGTCGAGCTCGCCAAGGATTGGCGCACCGACAAATATCTGCGCAATCTTGAGGCGCTGATGATCGTCGCGGACAAGGACGTGCTACTGGTCATCACCGGCAATGGCGACGTGCTAGAACCCGATGGCGGCATCACTGCGATCGGATCGGGCGGCAATTATGCCTTGTCCGCTGCAAGGGCGCTTTCGGATTACGAGCAGGATGCAGAAACGATCGCGCGCAAGGCGATGAAGGTCGCCGCCGACATCTGCGTCTTTACCAATGACAATGTAACGCTGGAATCCATTGAGGATGAGAGCGCAAAGGCATGAACGATCTTTCCATGGACAATCTGAACCTCACCCCGAAATCGCTTACACCCAAGGCGATCGTGGCCGCGCTCGACGAACATATCGTCGGGCAGAAGGACGCGAAGCGCGCCGTGGCGGTCGCCCTGCGCAATCGTTGGCGCCGCCAGAAACTGCCCGCCGAACTGCGTGACGAGGTCACGCCCAAGAACATACTGATGATCGGCCCCACGGGCTGCGGCAAGACCGAGATCAGCCGCCGTCTGGCAAAGCTGGCCGATGCACCTTTCGTCAAGATCGAGGCGACCAAGTTCACCGAGGTCGGCTATGTCGGCCGCGATGTCGAGCAGATCGCCCGCGATCTGGCCGAAGAGGCGATCCGTCTTGAAAAGGACCGCCGCCGCGAAGCCGTGCGCGGCGCGGCGAGCGAGGCGGCGATGAAGCGCCTGCTCGACGCGCTGGTGGGCGAAAATGCGAGCGAGGCGACGCGCGAGAGTTTCCGCCTGCGCATCATCGACGATTCGATGAATGACAAGGAAGTCGAGATCGAGGTCGAGGACCAGCCCAACATGAACATGGAGCTGCCCGGCATGGGCGGCAATGTCGGCATGATCAACCTGTCGGACATGATGGGCAAGGCATTCGGGCAAAAGAACATGAAGCGCCGCAAGCTGACCGTGGCGCAAGCCTGGGACAAGCTGATCGACGAGGAAGCCGAAAAGCGCATGGACCAGGACGATGTCGCCCGCGTCGCGCTGCAGAATGCAGAGCACAACGGGATCGTCTTTCTGGACGAGATCGACAAGATCGCCGTGTCCGACCAGCGCGGCGGCACCGTCAGCCGCGAAGGCGTGCAGCGCGACCTGCTGCCGCTGATCGAGGGCACGACCGTCTCTACCAAATACGGTCCGATGAAGACCGATCACATTCTCTTCATCGCCAGCGGCGCGTTTCATGTGTCAAAGCCAAGCGACATGCTGCCCGAATTGCAGGGCCGCCTGCCGATCCGGGTCGAGCTGCAAGCGCTCACCGAAGAGGACTTCGTCCGCATCCTGTCGGAAACGCGCGCCAACCTCGTCGAACAATACTGCGCCCTGATCGCGACCGAGGAGGTCACTCTGGATTTCCATGAGGATGCAATTCAGGAAATCGCCTCCACCGCCGCGCAGGTGAACGAGACGGTCGAGAATATCGGCGCACGCCGCCTGCAGACGGTCATGGAAAAGCTGCTGGAGGAGGTGAGCTTCGACGCGGAAGAACGCACCGGTTCCACCGTCACTATCGACCGCGCCTATGTGCAGGATCGCCTTGGCGAGCTGGCGGGCGATGCCGATCTGTCGAAATATATCCTGTAAGGTCGAAACCCATGGACAAAGCCAACCCACCCGAAGGCCGCCTGCCTTACCGCTGCCTCACCGGCCCCGACGACCACGCCTTTTGCGAGCGTGTGTCAAAGGCGCTGGAAGAAGGATGGAAGCTGCACGGATCGCCATCGCTGACGCACGACGGCAGGCAGGTGATCGTGGCGCAGGCCGTGATCTGGCCCGGCTGGTCGGACTGATCCCTCGCCCTGAATAAAAGAAAGCCCCCGTGTCGATCAGACGCGGGGGCTTTTCTCATGCTCATTCGGGCGTAGAAACTTCGGGACGCATCTGGAGATATTCATTGTCGACCAGCTGGCGATAGACGCCCGCGATATTGTCATCGTGCCACTCGTCGAACATCTTGAGGTCCGAAAATTCGGAGAGGTCGAGAGATCCCTGTATCTCCTCCAGCGACTGACCTGCGATGATGCCGTCCAGCACGCCTTCATGCAGCGTTTCGAGATAGGCGAGCGAGCGGCGCACGTCTTCGGGCCCGCCCATGTCGGCATGGCCCCCGATAAATCGTGAGAATTCGACATCGTCGAGAACCGCGCGGATCGATGCGATCGCTCCGACGACGTCATAACCCTTGAGATCGAGATAAGGGAGGCGGCCCAGCGTGATCCAGTCGACGACATGCAGCGTGCCGTGTTCGGGCATCAGCATGCTGACCGATCCGCGCCCGTTATTGGTGCCCCAATATTGCAGCTCGACATGATCGCCGCCCGGCAGGGCCAGCGTGAAACTATCGGCGAAGGTAATGTCGGGCATGCGCACCTGCGCCTTGGTCAAGACCCAGGCTTGCGCCGCCAGTTCATGGGCGACGAATTGTGTCGCGCCATCGTCCAGCTCTTCCCCGCCATAGGCGTGGTCGGGGTGATTGTGGCTGTAGAGAACATGGGTAATGGGCTTGCCCGGAAAGCGCGTGCGCAATTCGCCGCGCAGCCAGCGCGCCGCTTCTTTGCTGAGCGGGTCGCCGGTTACGATGCCTTCGTCATGGACAAGGAAGAAGGAGTGATAATTGCCCGCCGTCCAGCGATAAAGCCCGTCGCCCAGATCGGAGATCGCCCGCGTTTCGCTTTGCGCGGCGGCGCTGGCGGGCAGGGCGGTTGCCGCGATGACCGGCGCGGCCAAAGTCAGCGATAGAAAAGAGGCGGAACGAAAAAGCTTGGCGACCATGCGGTGTCCTTCTTTGCGGCAGCGCCCGTCGCGCCGCCTGCCTCAAAAGGAATGTGGGTGCCGCCCTATCGTTCCGCCTGCAATCAATTCATACGCACTGATACTCAAGGATGCGGGGCGAGCCCTGTCTCCACGCCGGTCTTGTCGGTCAGCGCAAACTTGTCGACCAGGTCGGCGCTGGCGCGGTTGAGGCCCACGACCTGCACGCTGCGGCCATTGCGGCGCATGCGTTCGACCACCTTGTCCAGCGCACCCACGGCGGAGATGTCCCAGAAATGCGCCGAGGTCACGTCGATCACCACGTGATCGGCAGGATCGGGCTGCCCGCTTTCGGGGCCGAGCGCGGCCTGGAACCGGTCGACGCTGGCAAAGAAGATCTGGCCGGTGACGGTGTATTTCGCCACTTCGCCATCGCGCATGCGGGTGACGGAGAACATGCCCATCACCTTTTGCGCGAAGAAGATGCCCGACAGCACCACGCCAACCAGCACGCCCAGCGCGAGATTGTGGGTCGCGACCACGACCACCACGGTCGCCAGCATGACCACGCTTGACTGCCAGGGGTGGCGTTTGAGGTTCGGAATCGAGTTCCAGCTGAAGGTGCCGATCGACACCATGATCATGATCGCCACCAGCGAAGGCATCGGCACTTGCCCGACCCAGGGCCCGAGTACGGCGAGCAGGATCAGCAGCACGAAACCGGCGGTAAAGGTCGACAGCCTGCCGCGCCCGCCCGAAGTGACATTGATGACCGACTGCCCGATCATGGCGCAGCCGCCCATGCCGCCCAGCAGGGCCGCGACGATATTCGCTCCGCCCTGGCCTGCGCATTCGCGGCGCTTGTTCGAATCGGTGTGCGTCATGTCGTCGACGATCTGCGCGGTCAGCATCGATTCGAGCAGGCCGACAGCCGCCATCGTCAGCGAATAGGGCGCGATGATCGCCAGCGTTTCCCACGTCAGCGGTATCTGCGGCAGGTGGAAATAGGGGAGGCCTTCGGGCAGTTCGCCCATGTCGGCGACGGTGTTGACCGGCAATTCCATCGCGATCGACACGACCGAGAGCACGATGATCGAAATCAGCGGCGAGGGGATCGCGGTCGTCACCTTGGGGATGAGATAGATCATGGCCAGCCCCGCCGCGACCATCGCATAGGTGATCCACGTCACATTCGTCAGTTCCGGCAGCTGCGCCATGAAGATCAGGATGGCGAGCGCATTGACGAAGCCGGTGATGACCGAGCGCGAGACGAACTGCATCAGGAGGTCGAGGCGCATGATCGCCGCGATCCCCTGAAAGATGCCCATCAGGATCGTTGCGGCGAACAGATATTCGACGCCATGATCGCGCACCAGCGGCACCACCACCACCGAAACCGCCGCCGTCGCGGCAGAGATCATGCCGGGCCGCCCGCCGATCAGCGCGATCACCATTGCGATCGCGACCGAGGCATAAAGACCAACGCGCGGATCGACGCCCGCGATGATCGAAAAGCCGATGGCTTCGGGGATCAGGGCGAGCGCAACGACGATGCCGGCAAGAATGTCGGCACGCGGGTTGGAAAGCCAGTCGCGGCGAAGCGTGGCCGGATCGAACATAGGTCAGGTCCTGTGGGCTGTTGAGCGGCATGCGGGCCGCGATATGCCTTCGCATGTGCAGAAAACATGCGCGCAAGGCAACCCCCGGACTGTGGTGAGGGGCGTCCTGCCGCTATTCGGCGGCCTCGCTGGCAGCTGGCGCTTCGCTCGCCTGCCGGGCCCACATTTCGGCATAAAGGCCATCTTCGGCTAGCAGCTGAGCATGGCTGCCCTGTTCCACCAGTTGTCCGCCCTCCAGCACGATGATGCGGTCCGCGTCGACCACGGTCGACAGGCGGTGCGCGATGGTGAGCGTGGTGCGATCGGCGGCAACAGCGCGTATGGTGCGCATGATGTCCTGCTCGGTCCTTGTGTCGAGGGCGCTGGTCGCCTCGTCGAACAGGATGATCGGCGGGTTCTTCAAAAGCGTGCGCGCAATGGCGACACGCTGCTTTTCGCCGCCCGACAGCTTCAGCCCGCGTTCGCCCACTTCGGTTTCGTACCCGTCGGGCAGGCTTTCGATGAAATCGGCAATGGCCGCGCCGCGCGCTGCCGCCTCGATCTCGCTGCGGGTCGCGCCCTCTCGGCCATAGGCGATATTATAGCCGATGGTGTCGTTGAAGAGCACGCTGTCCTGCGGGACGATGCCGATATGGGCGCGCAAGCTCTGCTGGGTGACGGTTTTTATATCCTTGCCGCCGATCAGGATGCGGCCTGCGGTCGGGTCGTAAAAACGGAACAGCAGTCGCGCGATGGTCGACTTGCCCGCGCCCGATGGCCCGACAATGGCGACCCGCTCGCCAGCCTCCACCTTGAAGGTCAGAGATTTCAGGATCTCGCGATCCGGATCATAGCCGAAACGCACACGGTCGAACCGCAGGGTAGGGCGGGTGATGACCAGCGCGGGCGCGCCCGGCGCGTCGGACACTTCCATTGGCGTGTCGACCAGCGCGAACATCTCGGCCATGTCGATCAGTCCCTGCCGGACGGTGCGATAGACCATGCCCAGCATGTCCAGCGGGCGGAACAGCTGCGTCAGATAGGTCTGCACCAGCACCAGATCACCCGTCGTCAGGTCGCCGCGATACCAGAACCAGACCGTGTACCCCATGGCAAAGGCCATCAGCCCATTGGTGATCAGGGCCTGCACGATATTAAGGAGACCCAGCGAGTTCTCGCTCTTTACCGCCGCATCGGCATAGGCGCGGGCCGACCGGCCATAGCGTTCTTCCTCGCGGTGCTCGGCGCCGAAATATTTGACCGTCTCGTAATTGAGCAGCGAGTCGACGGCGCGGCTCAACGCCTGTCCGTCCAATGCGTTCATCTGCGCCCGCAGCTTGGTGCGCCACTCGGTGATCCAGCGCGTCGCCAATATATAGGCCACGACCGCAAAGCCGGTGGCGGCAACCAGCGTCCAGCCGAAATTGATATAGAAGATGACGCCCACCGCGATCAGCTCGATCACCGTGGGGGCGATGTTGAACAGCAGGAAATAGAGCATGGTGTCGATGCTCTTGGTCCCGCGCTCGATCGTCTTGGTCACCTCGCCGGTGCGCCGCGACAGGTGGAACCGCAGCGAGAGGCGATGAAGCTGCGCGAACACGTCCTGCGCCAGCGTGCGGGTCGCGTCCTGTCCCACGCGCTCGAAAGCGATGTTCCGGAAATTATTGAAAGCGACCGAGGCGAAACGCCCCGCCGCATAGGCCAGCACGAAGGCGAGGGCGACCATTGCCGCCTCGTTCGCGGGCGTGGTCATGGAATCGATCGCGCGCTTATAGGCAAAGGGCAAGGCGAGCGTCGTCGCCTTGGCCGCCAGCACCAGCGACATGGCCAGCACGATCCGCACGCGCAGGGCGCGATTGTTCGCTGGCCACAGATAGGGAAGGAACCGGCGCAAGGTGCGCCAGTCAGCCTGGCTTTTCAGCTGGCCGGTGGAAATATGATCGGGCGGCATGGCCCCCTATCTAGTGACGGCACCGGGATAAGCCAGTGGTCAGCCCTTCAGGTCGAACGAAACCTCCCGCCGCGCGAAGTCGACCGAGATCCGGCGGAAGGCGCGCAGATGGTTCATGCCAAGCAATACCGCGGGCTGATCCGACAGGCCGAGCGATTCGAAGGCGGGGGAATCGCTGATGATGAAGGCGCTCTCGCCCATGACCAGCGGACCCATCCGAAAGCTGTCGGCCAGCACGACTTCACGCAGACCTTCCGCGCCGGTCACGTCCAGTATGCTCGCCTTCCCAATCGCGCGCGCGCGCGACAGCCGCCGGCGAAGCGCGGGATTGGCGATCGAGACATTGCTGCCGGTATCGATGATGACCTGTACCGGCACACCGTCGAGATCGGCCGAAGTCAGCACCATCCGGTCATCGACTCGCCTGGCGCGGACCGTGATTTCGAAGCTGCGACCGTCCGATCGCGCCGACAATGCGGACTTGGGGCGGCTTCGCGAACGGGTGATGGTGATGTTGTCACTCTCGAAATCGAAGACCACCCGGTAATCGCGAAGGCTGTCGATCCCCAGCACGCCGGCTGCGCCGAGATGTTCTGCTTCCAGCAGGACGGCACGGGCCGAACTGATGGCGTGTTTGCCGATATTAAACCGTGTCGCCCCGATTCTCTGGGCATCGGCCCGGCCGATCCCTCCGGCGAGGCTGAGGCTGCCTAAGGCCACCAGTCCGAGATCGGCGGCTAGCTGGGTGCTGAACACCGTCGTCTCTGACCCTGTATCGATAAGAAAGGGAAAGGGGCCGACGCCATCGAAGTGAACGGGCACCGTTATTCGCTCGAAGGAATTCGTTCCGGCAATCGTCCCGTGCTCCCCGGAAGCCGATCCATCGCGCATCTCGCCAGGGCCATGGAGGGAATCGTCCTGAGCTGCACGATCAAGGGGAGGGGGCTGGGCGGATGCTGCTCCGCTCATGACGATGGCAGGGACGACCAATGCGGTCGCAAACGCGAACCTCTCCAACGAGTCCATCTCTCTTCTCCCGCTGGCATCCTACTCCTTGTCCGGCAAAATCCCAAGCAGAGGCCCCGGAATCCGCCGTTTGCGGCTATCCGGCAATCAGGAAATCTGCGGCGCGAGGAGGGGGGAGCCTACTGTAAAACAGCATAAGTTACTGAAATGCAGCATTTTATCACTTTTTTGAAAGAAAAATGAAAAACATGTGTTGACCGACTCAAAGGGTGTCCATATATGCCGCCTCACCGACGGGGACGACGCTTCAACGGCTCGCTTCTGACGGTCGCCAACATAGACGGACAGCAGCTCCTCCGAACGTTAAGATCGGGGCGGCTTAGTTGTCCGCCTTTAATTGTCTGGCGGTTCTTTGACATTGTAGGTTTTAGATGAAGGGACATGTGGGCGACGGCGCCCCGTCCGGGGAGCTTCAGGCTCCGTGTACGGGTTGATTAAGTCGATGCCACGTTCTGCCGGCCACCACGGCTGGTATGAATGATACATGTCCTTCGTATCCATTACGTTTGACAAGTGCAGGTATCGGCTCCTGAAGTTCGGTGCATTGGGCGGGTCAGCTTCGGCTGATGCTCATTGTGTCGTGACACAAACTTGAGAGTTTGATCCTGGCTCAGAACGAACGCTGGCGGCATGCCTAACACATGCAAGTCGAACGAAGGCTTCGGCCTTAGTGGCGCACGGGTGCGTAACGCGTGGGAATCTACCCTTAGGTTCGGAATAACTCAGAGAAATTTGAGCTAATACCGGATAATGTCTTCGGACCAAAGATTTATCGCCTTTGGATGAGCCCGCGTTAGATTAGGTAGTTGGTGAGGTAAGAGCTCACCAAGCCGACGATCTATAGCTGGTCTGAGAGGATGATCAGCCACACTGGGACTGAGACACGGCCCAGACTCCTACGGGAGGCAGCAGTGGGGAATATTGGACAATGGGCGCAAGCCTGATCCAGCAATGCCGCGTGAGTGATGAAGGCCTTCGGGTCGTAAAGCTCTTTTACCAGGGATGATAATGACAGTACCTGGAGAATAAGCTCCGGCTAACTCCGTGCCAGCAGCCGCGGTAATACGGAGGGAGCTAGCGTTGTTCGGAATTACTGGGCGTAAAGCGCGCGTAGGCGGCTTGCCAAGTCAGGGGTGAAATCCCGGGGCTCAACCCCGGAACTGCCCTTGAAACTAGCAGGCTAGAATCTTGGAGAGGTCAGTGGAATTCCGAGTGTAGAGGTGAAATTCGTAGATATTCGGAAGAACACCAGTGGCGAAGGCGACTGACTGGACAAGTATTGACGCTGAGGTGCGAAAGCGTGGGGAGCAAACAGGATTAGATACCCTGGTAGTCCACGCCGTAAACGATGATAACTAGCTGTTCGGGTTCACAGAACTTGGGTGGCGCAGCTAACGCATTAAGTTATCCGCCTGGGGAGTACGGTCGCAAGATTAAAACTCAAAGGAATTGACGGGGGCCTGCACAAGCGGTGGAGCATGTGGTTTAATTCGAAGCAACGCGCAGAACCTTACCAGCCTTTGACATCCTGGTCGCGGATTAGAGAGATCTTTTCCTTCAGTTCGGCTGGACCAGTGACAGGTGCTGCATGGCTGTCGTCAGCTCGTGTCGTGAGATGTTGGGTTAAGTCCCGCAACGAGCGCAACCCTCATCCTTAGTTGCCATCATTTAGTTGGGCACTTTAAGGAAACTGCCGGTGATAAGCCGGAGGAAGGTGGGGATGACGTCAAGTCCTCATGGCCCTTACAGGCTGGGCTACACACGTGCTACAATGGCGGTGACAGTGGGCAGCGAACTCGCAAGGGTGAGCTAATCTCCAAAAACCGTCTCAGTTCGGATTGTTCTCTGCAACTCGAGAGCATGAAGGCGGAATCGCTAGTAATCGCGGATCAGCATGCCGCGGTGAATACGTTCCCAGGCCTTGTACACACCGCCCGTCACACCATGGGAGTTGGGTTCACCCGAAGGCGTTGCGCTAACTCGCAAGAGAGGCAGGCGACCACGGTGGGCTTAGCGACTGGGGTGAAGTCGTAACAAGGTAGCCGTAGGGGAACCTGCGGCTGGATCACCTCCTTTCTAAGGATTGATGCGAAAGCGTCCGACGTCAGTTGGAAAGAGCTTCGCAGCTTCCAAAGAACATGCCGTCGTCCTCATGTCCCTTCATCACTGGAGATCAGCACCGCTGCTGCAAAGCGCGTGTGCTGTGTCGCCTGAGCTGGCCATTCTGGCTTCCACTGGCGCCCGCTGCGGCTGCCTTCTGCAAGGAAGGATTGAGCCGGCGGGCAAGTGGGCCTGTAGCTCAGTTGGTTAGAGCGCACCCCTGATAAGGGTGAGGTCGGAGGTTCGAATCCCCCCAGGCCCACCAATCGTTTTGCGTTTCTAAAGGGGCCTTAGCTCAGCTGGGAGAGCACCTGCTTTGCAAGCAGGGGGTCATCGGTTCGATCCCGATAGGCTCCACCAGAACGCAGATGGTGACGAACTACTCCAGGGATGAAGAGAAAGCTGATCCGGCTTATGCCGGTTAGGCGATCATATGGATCGCCGATCTTTGACATTGTGAATGGGTTTTTAAATCGATGCCGTGGCGGTATCGTGTGACGAGCAGGGAGACCTGCGCGTGCATGGTATCATCACAAGATCAATCAAAATTGATTATCTGGCTGAGATATCGTCCGCACCTAGTTAACAGCGCAGGCATTATGCAGGCCTGTCGTTGATGGTGTGGATTCTCAAGCGTGAGGTAAGAGCATTTGGTGGATGCCTTGGCATGTACAGGCGATGAAGGACGTGGCACGCTGCGATAAGCGTCGGGGAGTTGTGAGCAAACTTTGATCCGGCGATTTCCGAATGGGGAAACCCACCTTCACCATTTCTCTCGTTGTTCGAGCAATCGGGCAGTGAGTGAGGTGGATAAGGTATCCCGAGGTGAATAAAATAGCCTTGGTGAAGCGAACCCGGGGAACTGAAACATCTCAGTACCTGGAGGAAAAGACATCAACCGAGATTCCGTTAGTAGTGGCGAGCGAACGCGGACCAGGCCAGTGCCTGTATCTAAACTAGCAGAACACTTTGGAAAGAGTGGCCATAGCGGGTGACAGCCCCGTATGCGAAAATGAGGATACAGGACTTGAGTAGGGCGGGACACGTGAAATCCTGTCTGAACATGGGGGGACCACCCTCCAAGCCTAAATACTCGTACATGACCGATAGCGAACTAGTACCGTGAGGGAAAGGTGAAAAGCACCCCGATTAGGGGAGTGAAACAGTACCTGAAACCGAATGCTTACAAGCAGTTGGAGCCTCTTTAGGGGGTGACAGCGTACCTCTTGCATAATGGGTCAGTGACTTAATTTATCATGCGAGCTTAAGCCGTTAGGTGTAGGCGCAGCGAAAGCGAGTCTGAATAGGGCGACTGAGTATGATGAATTAGACCCGAAACCCGGCGATCTATGCATGACCAGGTTGAAGGTGCGGTAACACGCACTGGAGGACCGAACCGGTGAATGTTGAAAAATTCTCGGATGAGTTGTGTTTAGGGGTGAAAGGCCAATCAAGCCGGGAAATAGCTGGTTCTCCGCGAAATCTATTGAGGTAGAGCGTCAGATGTTTGCCGATGGGGGTAGAGCACTGGATGGGCTAGGGCGGCGCGAGCTGTACCAAACCTAACCAAACTCCGAATACCATCGAGTCTAGTCTGGCAGACAGACGGCGGGTGCTAAGGTCCGTCGTCAAAAGGGAAACAGCCCTAACCTACAGCTAAGGTCCCCAAGTCATCACTAAGTGGGAAAGCATGTGGGAATCCCAAAACAACCAGGAGGTTGGCTTAGAAGCAGCCATCCTTTAAAGAAAGCGTAACAGCTCACTGGTCTAAATAAGGGTTCCTGCGGCGAAGATGTAACGGGGCTAAAGTGATGCACCGAAGCTTAGGGTTCATAGTTTACTATGAGCGGTAGCGGAGCGTTCCGTAAGCGAGTGAAGCGATCTGGTAATGGGTCGTGGACGTATCGGAAGTGCGAATGCTGACATGAGTAGCGACAAACAGGGTGAGATGCCCTGTCGCCGAAAGACCAAGGGTTCCTACGCAATGCTAATCAGCGTAGGGTGAGCCGGCCCCTAAGACGAGCCCGAAGGGGGTAGTCGATGGGAACCACGTTAATATTCGTGGGCCTGGAGATGTGTGACGGATTGCGGAAGTTGTTCTCTCTTATCGGATTGAGAGGGCAGCCATGTTGTCCCAGGAAATAGCCTCTCCATATAGACCGTACCCGAAACCGACACAGGTGGTCAGGTAGAGTATACCAAGGCGCTTGAGAGAAGTATCCTGAAGGAACTCGGCAAATTGCCTCCGTACCTTCGGAAGAAGGAGGCCCTCTTTCTACGCAAGTAGTTGGAGGGGGCACAGGCCAGGGGGTAGCGACTGTTTAGCAAAAACACAGGACTCTGCTAAGTCGGCTTCAAGACGACGTATAGGGTCTGACGCCTGCCCGGTGCTGGAAGGTTAAGAGGAGGAGTGCAAGCTCCGAATTGAAGCCCCAGTAAACGGCGGCCGTAACTATAACGGTCCTAAGGTAGCGAAATTCCTTGTCGGGTAAGTTCCGACCTGCACGAATGGCGTAACGACTTCCCCACTGTCTCCAGGATATGCTCAGCGAAATTGAATTCTCCGTGAAGATGCGGAGTACCCGCGGTTAGACGGAAAGACCCCGTGCACCTTTACTGCAGCTTCAGAGTGGTATTAGGAAAGAGTTGTGTAGCATAGGTGGGAGGCTTTGAAACGTTGGCGCCAGCTGACGTGGAGCCATAGGTGAAATACCACCCTGCTGTTTTCTGATATCTAACCTCGCGCCGTTAGCCGGCGTAGGGACCCTCTGTGGCGGGTAGTTTGACTGGGGCGGTCGCCTCCTAAAGAGTAACGGAGGCGCGCGATGGTAGGCTCAGGCCGGTTGGAAACCGGCTGCAAGAGTGCAATGGCATAAGCCTGCCTGACTGCGAGACTGACGAGTCGAGCAGAGACGAAAGTCGGTCATAGTGATCCGGTGGTCCCTCGTGGAAGGGCCATCGCTCAACGGATAAAAGGTACGCCGGGGATAACAGGCTGATGATTCCCAAGAGCTCATATCGACGGAATCGTTTGGCACCTCGATGTCGGCTCATCACATCCTGGGGCTGGAGCAGGTCCCAAGGGTTTGGCTGTTCGCCAATTAAAGTGGTACGTGAGCTGGGTTCAGAACGTCGCGAGACAGTTTGGTCCCTATCTGCCGTGGGCGTCGATACTTGAAAGGAGTTGCCCCTAGTACGAGAGGACCGGGGTGAACATACCTCTGGTGTACCTGTCATCCTGCCAAGGGTGCCGCAGGGTAGCTATGTATGGACGGGATAACCGCTGAAAGCATCTAAGCGGGAAGCCTCCCTTAAGATTAGGTATCTTCGAACCGTCGTAGACCACGACGTTGATAGGCCGGGTGTGGAAGTGCGGTAACGCATGGAGCTAACCGGTCCTAATAGTTCTGTTCGCGCTTGAGAATTCCACATCATCAATGACAGTCCTGTCTTTGATGTGGACGATCCTCGACCAGATATTCACCCTCAAGGGTGCATCGATTTAAAAACGCTGCCACGCCTGCTTCATTGCTTGGTGACCATGGCGTCTGTGACCCACCCGATCCCATCTCGAACTCGGCCGTGAAACCAGACTGCGCCGATGGTACTAATGCTCAAGCATTGGAAGAGTAGGTCGTCGCCAGGCATTGAAGCCGGCGTGTCAGCGAAAAACCCATTCACATGACTTCCAAAAAGCCGCTGCCGGATATTACCGAGCGGCGGCTTTTTAGTCTCTACGCTGCCCAGCAGCACGGTGACGCGGGGTGGAGCAGTCCGGTAGCTCGTCAGGCTCATAACCTGAAGGTCGTTGGTTCAAATCCAACCCCCGCAACCACCGATATAGAACTCCTCATTGCACCTAGATCATGCGCCGGCGCCTTCGTGGCCGCCAGACCCACCACGTGTGCCGGGTCGAGTTCGACTTCCGCCTCGACATCATTGCTCTGCCACCTGAAACTTGGACCATTCAGCGTGTTGGTCTGAGCCCGAAGTTTCTACCAGTTACGAGTAGAGCCTTGGGCCGTTTTGATGCCCATCGCTGGGCGTGATGGCAACAACCGTATTGGGGGCATGCCCCCAATACGGTTTGCCGTTTGATCCGGCACCGATCTCGGCCGGAGTTCTGTTTCCGAGGCTCGAGTGGGGCCGGAAGTGGTTGTAGTCGTGTCGCCATGCCTCCAACTCCTGGCGGGCATGGGCGAGGCTGGTGAAGATCGTCTCGTTCAAGAACAGCCGCGCGTTGAAGCTCTCGATGAACCCATTCTGGTATGGCTTGCCCGGCGCAATGTAGTGCCATTCCACATTGCGCTCCTTGGACCAGCGCAGGATCGCCATGCTGGTGAGTTCTGTCCCATTGTCGCTGACAATCGTGTGGGGCCGCGCCATCCGATCAAAGACCGCTGCATCGAGCTCCCGCCCGACCCTGGCGCCGGAGATCGATGTGTCGGCGATCAGTCGGACGCACTCTCGG
>NZ_LYWZ01000020.1 GCF_001661965.1 Croceicoccus mobilis | reverse complement strand
TGCAGGCCGACAGGCTCTGCATCGAGGATGCGGTTGGCCCCATCGGTCGCCGCGCCGCCAGCCTGTTCGATCAGCATGCTCATCGGGTTCGCTTCATATAGCAGGCGCAGCTTCGCCTTACCGTTGCGGTGATCTTCGGGGTAAAGGAACACGCCGCCACGCTTAAGGATGCGATGCACGTCGGCCACCATGGATGCGGTCCAGCGCATGTTGTAATCGACGCCCAAAGGCCCCTCTGCGCCAAGGATGCGCTCTTCCACATATTGGCTGATCGCAGGCGACCACTGGCGACGGCGCGCCATGTTGATCGCAAATTCGCGGCGGCCGGTCGGGATCTTCAATGGCCCGTCGGTCATACGCCACGAACCGATTTCGGCATCCAGCGTGAATTCATAGACGCCCGTGCCCACGGTCAGCACCATCAGCGTCTGCGGGCCATAGATCGCATAGCCCGCCGCCACCTGGCAGTGACCGGGCTGGAGGAAATCACCTTCCTCCACATCGCGGCCAGACGTGTGCTCCGGCGCGCGCAGGATCGAGAAAATAGTGCCGACGGAAAGATCGACATCGACATTGCTCGACCCGTCGATGGGATCGAACAGCAACAGATATTCGCCCTTGGGATAGCGGTTCGGGATCGGGTGGATCGCCTCCATCTCTTCAGACGCCATGCCGGCAAGATGGCCGCCCCACTCATTCGCGTCGAGCAGCAGGTCATTGGCGATCACGTCCAGCTTCTTCTGCACCTCGCCCTGCACGTTTTCGCTGTCGAGGCTGCCCAGCACATCCCCCAAAGCGCCCTTTGAAATGGCGTGATTGATCACCTTGCAGGCGCGGGCAATGGTTTCGATCAAGAGGCGCAGTTCGGCCGGACAGGTCGAATCCGGCATGCGCTGCTGATCGATGAGAAAACGGCTGAGAGTGGGTTTGGACATAGGCAATGCTCTCTGACAGGCTGTCATTACAAAGGCTTGGCCACACCCGGCATCAGCCAGGCGTGGCGCGGATTTCAGCGGCCGCGGCTGCGCCATGGGCAGAGGCCGCAGCCTCTTCTACCATGTCGGCGTCAGGACGCACCCCAGTATACAGCACGAATTGTTCGATCGCCTGCAATACGATTACGTTGGCACCCGAAATTGCCAACTTCCTCGCTTCGCGGGCCAGTCGAATGAAGGGGCTTCCCGCAAGCTGCGCTATCACGTCGATTGCGATCCGGGCTTTTGCGGCATGGTCTACGGGAAAGGCCACGGCGTTCTGATTGCCGCCTTCCATTCGCAGCAGTGTCACGTTGATCAGAAGGGCCGTGCCCAGGTCAGGCAGATCGGCGCACCGGTCGTATTGCCGGGCAAGCACGGATCCGGTCCCGGCATTGCGGGCAACGATGATGCCATTGTCGAAGCCCAGGTGGTGCAAAGCCGCCTCTACCGCCTTGGCCATGCCGCCGCTGACGCGCAGGATGAGCCGGGTCGAAAGATCGAAATCATTTGCCTTTGACAGGTTGCGCACCGCGATGAAATCGGCGTTGTGGCCGGTCAGCCCCATCGTCAATGACACTGGCATGGACGCCCTCGATCATCTTTGCCGACGCGTGGATATGGTCGAGCAGCGAGATCACTTCCTCCTTGAACGGCATCGATGTGGCACATCCGCGAATGCCCAAAGCCCTAATCCCGCCGATCGCCGCAGGCTGGTCGGTGGTGCCGAACGAACTTTAAAGAAAGCTGAGTCCCATCAACACATAGAGCTGGTTCTGCAGAAGCGAACTGCCGTTCCCCGGCCTTCCCGAGAGCAACATGCAAAGCCTTGTCACGGCTCCGCAGGGGCGGCGCTCATGCGGGAATTCTGATTTCAGTGCCCCGCTCATATTTCCCGCCCGCACAGCCGGACGATCGCCACCGTGCCAACAAGCGCATCGCCTGTCGGCGAGCAAAGCCGGTCTGGGACATGAAGCAAATGGCGGAGAGGGTGGGATTCGAACCCACGGTACGGTTGCCCGTACACTGCATTTCGAGTGCAGCGCATTCGACCTCTCTGCCACCTCTCCGCTAAAAGGGGTGCGATCCGCGCATCGGCGCGTCGGGTCGTCAGGAAGCGGGCGGTTAGCCGATCAAACCGCGCTTGCCAAGCACCTATTTACCGAAATGTGCAGCAAATTTCAGGTTTGCTTGTTTCGCGCACGCACAAAACCTATATTCACCATCATGGCAGGAAGTTTTCGCACCCCTCCGACCGAGTCCACCCGCAAGGGATCGAAGCGCTCGACCTATTTCTCCCCGCAGGCAGGCGGCACCGTTTCCGCACCTAAAGTCGCGAAAGCGCGCTTTGCCATCGGGGATGTGGTGCGGCACCGGACCCATTCGTTTCGCGGCGTGATATTCGATATCGACCCGGTCTTCGCCAATAGCGAGGAATGGTACGAATCGATTCCCAGTGCCATGCGCCCGCGCCGCGAACAGCCTTTCTATCACCTCTTCGCCGAGAACGATGAATCGAGCTACATCGCCTATGTCAGCCAGCAGAACCTGGTGGAGGATGGCTTTGCAGGCCCGGTGGACCACCCCTCGATCGATCTGGTGTTCGACCATTTCGACCTCGACGACGGGCGCTATCCGCTGCATTTCAGCCTTCAGCACTGATCGGCTGCACAGATACGAAAAAGCGCGGCGCGGGATGACCCGGCCGCGCTTTTTCGTGTGGGTGACGCCTTTGGCGGATCAGCTCCTCAGCTTCCACCCCGACTTCAGCACCATATAGGTGATCAGGAACATGACGGCATTCAGCACGCCAAGGCCGATCCCGGCCCACAGCACCGCATGCCCGGTCCTGCCAATATCGCTTTCCACCAGAAAGCCATAGCGGAAGCCCGAGATGACATAGAAAAACGGGTTGAAGCGGCTGATCGTCTGGAACAGCGGTGCCAGCCTGTCGATCGTGTAGAACGTTCCTGACAGCAGCGACAGCGGCGCGACGATGAAATTGGTCACCGCCGCGTTATGGTCGAATTTTTCCGCCCAGATGGAGGTGAGCACACCCATCAGCGACAGAAGCATCACGCCCATCAGGCCGAACCATGCAATGGCAATGGGGTGCGCCAGCGTGAGATCGACGCCGGGATACAGGCTCATCGCGATGCCCACCGCGAAACCGACCAGAATACCGCGAGTCATCGCCGCCCCGACAAGCCCCAGCAGCAGTTCGAACGTGCTGAGAGGCGGCATCAGATAATCGATGATAGTGCCCTGCACCTTGCCGCCAAGCAGCGAAAAGCTGGAATTGGCAAAGCTGTTCTGCATCATGCCCATGACGATCAGGCCCGGCGCGACGAAGGTCGCGAAGTTCACGCCAAGGATTTCGCGGTCGCCGCGGCCCAGCGCGACAGAGAATATCACCAGAAACAATAGCGTCGTGATCGCCGGAGCCCAGATCGTCTGCGTCTGAACCTTGAAGAAACGCCGGACTTCCTTAATATAGAGGGTCCACAGTCCCAGCCGGTTGATCCGGCCGATGACCGGCTCTCCAAAGGGGCGGAAGATCGGTTCGGGCAGGGTGTCTGGTGCTGGCTCGTTCATTGCGTTTGCGAAGTAGTGACGGGCAATCGATATGGCAAGCATGGCCATGCATGGATATGGCCACAAGGCCCTGAGGGACACGCCCCGGGGCGCAGAGATATTATTGGAGACAGCATGAGCTGGACCGAAGAACGGATCGAAAAGCTGACCAAGATGTGGGAAGGCGGATCGACCGCGAGCCAGATCGCAGAGGAGCTGGGCGGCGTGAGCCGCAATGCCGTGATCGGTAAGGCGCACCGCCTTGGCCTCAAGGCGCGCCCCTCTCCGGTGAAGGAGAAGGCCGCAAAGCCCAAGCCGAAGCCCGCGCCGAAAAAGGCGGAGGCAGCGCCAAAGCCAGAAGCACCCGCACGCGCAGCACCCGCGCCCGCGCCTGCCCCGGCAGCCCGCCCCACCCCGGCCGCAGCGCCGCAGCAGCGCGCCGCCGATACTGCGTCGCCTGCGCCCAGCAGCAACTCGCCGCGTATCGTCTCGGTCGGTCCCGGCGGTTTCCTGCGTCAGGGCCCCGGTGACCAGCAATCGCCGATCCCGCCCGCGCCGCCGCGCCGCCTCGTGCCTGCAAAGCCGAGCCCGGAGATTGCGGACAAGACGAGCCTGCTCGACCTTAACGATCGCATTTGCCGCTGGCCGATGGGTCACCCGGGCGAACCCGATTTCCACTTCTGCGGCGACAAGGTGAACCCCGGATTCCCTTATTGCGTCGAACATTGCGGCCGGGCCTATCAGGCACAGCTGCCCCGTGGCGCGCGCAGACCACCTCCGCCGCTGCCGTTCGGCGGCCCTCGGGTGCGCTGATCGCGTTACACGGATAAGCGAAAGCCCGCCGATGCCCCATGGCACGGCGGGCTTTTTCTTTGGGCCTTAACGGCTGTGCGCTATGCTGCCGCCATGGACGAAGAACGCGAAGAGGGATGGTATCGCCGCAAGGTCGGCCGCAGGCTTGAACGGGCGCTCAACCGCCTTGTCGCAGGCGTGCTGGGCGCTGTGGGTTTTGTCGCGGGCTATACGTCGCTGCCGACTGACGAACATGATATTCGCTGGATCGGCATGGGAATCGCGGTCGCCCTGTTCTGGCTGGCCGGCAAATGCTGGCGCGCCAGGCGAGCCGTTATCGAAATCGGCGAATAGGGATCAGCCCTCTCGGCGCGAGCAGAACCAGATCGTATGCTTTGCGCCCTTCCCCTTGCCATTGGCGTCATAGCGGGCGTGGACGGTAACCTCATCCACATCAAAGCGGGCCTTTTGCAGCTGACGGGTAAAGCGCGGATCTGGCGCGGCTGACCAGATCGCCAGCACGCCATCAGGCGTGAGGGCGCGATAGGCGGCGGCAAGGCCAGCATTGGAATAGATGCGGTCGTTCTCTTCACGGACCAGCCCGTCGGGGCCGTTATCGACATCAAGCAGGATCGCATCATAGCGCCCCGGACGTTCGGCAATGGCATCGGCCACATCGCCCATGCGCACGGTCACGCGCGGATCGTCGAGGCAACCGTCAGCCACTTCCGCCATGGGGCCGCGCGCCCATGCAATGATTTCGGGGACCAGTTCGGCCACGGTAATCTTCGCGGCAGGCGGGGCCTTTGCCAGCGCGGCGCGCAGGGTGAACCCCATGCCATAGCCGCCGATCAGCATGCTGGGCGATTTCACGCCCTGCAGCCGCTCAAGGCTCATCACCGCCAGCGCCTCTTCCGAACCCTTCTGCCGCGTGCTCATCAGCTCGTTACGGTCGAGCACGATCATGAAGTCGCGGCCATGGCTGTAAAGCCGCAGTTCCTCACCACCCGGCACCTGCGCCGTTCCCAGAAGTTCGCGTGTCAGCATCGGTCGGTATCCATTTCAGCGCCTTACATGAAAAGGGCCGCCGGATCGCTCCGACGGCCCAAATTCTTGTCGATTCCGGCAGGACTTAGTCGTCCTTGAGGAACGCCGGCATGTGGTCGGGGTTACCGCCCGACTTGCCCCCACCATCATTGGCGCCGCCGTCGCGATCACGACGCGGACCACGGTCACGACCACCACGGTCGCCGCCACGGCCACCGCCGCGCGGGCCACGACGATCGCCGCCACGGTCACCACGCGGTTCGCGGGGTTCGCGCGGAGGACGGGTGTCCTCCAGCTCTTCGCCGGTTTCCTGGTCGACGACGCGCATCGACAGGCGGACCTTGCCGCGGTTGTCGATCTCGAGGACCTTGACCTTAACTTCCTGGCCTTCCGACACGACGTCGGTCGGCTTTTCCACGCGCTCGTTCTTCATTTCGGAGACGTGGACGAGACCGTCCTTGCCGCCCATGAAGTTCACGAATGCGCCGAAGTCGACGATGTTGACGACTTTGCCGGTGTAGATCTTGCCGACTTCCGCCTCTTCGACGATGCCTTCGATCCACTTCTTGGCCGCCTCGATCTGCGACAGATCGCTGGACGAGATCTTGATCACGCCCTCGTCGTCGATGTCGACCTTCGCGCCGGTTTCGGCGACGATCTCGCGGATGACCTTGCCGCCCGTGCCGATGACGTCACGGATCTTCGACTTGTCGATCTGGATCGTCTCGATACGCGGGGCATGCTGGCTGACTTCGGTGCGGGCCGAGCCCAGCGCCTTGGTCATTTCACCCAGGATGTGGGCGCGGCCAGCCTTGGCCTGGTTCAGTGCAGCGGCGAAGATTTCCTGCGTGATGCCGGCAACCTTGATGTCCATCTGCATGGTGGTGATGCCCGCTTCCGAACCTGCCACCTTGAAGTCCATGTCGCCGAGGTGATCCTCGTCGCCCAGAATGTCCGAGAGGACGGCGAAGTCGTCGCCTTCAAGGATCAGGCCCATCGCGATGCCCGAAACCGGACGTGCGATCGGAACGCCCGCGTCCATCATCGAGAGACAGCCACCGCAAACGGTCGCCATCGAGGACGAGCCGTTCGATTCGGTGATGTCCGACAGGATGCGGATCGTATACGGGAAGTCGTCATGGGCAGGCAGCACCGGGTGCAGCGCGCGCCATGCCAGCTTGCCGTGGCCGATTTCGCGGCGGCCCGGCGCGCCGAAACGGCCAACTTCGCCAACCGAGTACGGCGGGAAGTTATAGTGCAGCATGAAGTTCGAGTAGCTCAGGCCTTCGAGGCCGTCGATCATCTGCTCGGATTCCTTGGTGCCCAGCGTGGTGGTGCAGATCGCCTGCGTTTCACCGCGCGTGAACAGCGCCGAACCGTGAGTGCGCGGCAGGAAGCCGGCAGTCGCCTCGATCGGGCGGACCTGATCGAGCTTACGGCCGTCGATGCGCGAGCCGTCCTTGAGGATGGCGCTGCGCACGATTTCCGCTTCCAGCTTCTTGACCAGCTTGCCGGCGGTCATCTGCGTCTGGCCGTCTGCGTCGGCAAAGGCTTCCTTCGCCTTGGCGCGGGCGTTGTTCAGCGCTTCCGAACGGGCCGACTTGTCGGTCAGCTTGTAGGCGGCGGCGATGTCTTCACCGACCAGGTCCTTGAGCTTAGCCTTCATGTCGGCGGTGTTGTCCGACAGGTCGAGTTCCCAAGGCTCCTTCGCGGCCTTTTCGGCGAGGTCGATGATCGCACCGATGACCTGACGCGATGCGTCATGCGCGAACATGACTGCGCCCAGCATCTCGTCCTCGGAAAGCTCCTTGGCTTCCGATTCCACCATCATCACCGCTTCCTGCGTGGCAGCGACGACAAGGTCAAGGCGGCCGTCGGTCAGCGCGGCTTCCTGCTTGGGGTTGAGGACATATTCGCCATCGACAAAACCGACGCGCGCGGCGCCGATCGGGCCCATAAAGGGCACGCCCGAGATCGTGAGAGCGGCGGAAGCTGCGATCATCGCGACGATGTCGGCCTCGGTCTCGCCGTCATAGCTCATGACCTGGCAGATGACGTTGATTTCGTTGTAGAAACCTTCGGGGAACAGCGGACGGATCGGACGGTCGATCAGGCGGCTGGTCAGGGTTTCTTTCTCGGTCGCGCCGCGTTCGCGCTTGAAGAAGCCGCCGGGAATGCGGCCAGCCGAGGAGAATTTTTCCTGGTAGTGAACGGTAAGGGGGAAGAAGTCCTGCCCTTCCTTCACTTTCTTGGCGGCGGTCACGGCGCACAGCACCACGGTTTCGCCATAGGTGGCCAGAACGGCGCCGTCAGCCTGACGGGCGATGCGGCCGGTTTCGAGGGTGAGGGTCTTTCCGCCCCACTCAATCGATACGGTTTTGGTGTCGAACATGTATTTTCCTTATGAACCCGCAGGTGCCGTATTGCAGCGCGGGGCCTACTGCCGGGGATACCGTCCCGGTCCGGTGCGGGCCTTTTTCGCGGCCCATGGGCGGCCCCGCCGAATTGCGGGAAACGCCTTTAGAAAGGGCCAATATCGCTGGCCCCATATGCGACGAAGGCGGCCCGCATGGGCCGCCCTCGGAAACTCTTACTTACGCAGGCCGAGCTTCTGGATCAGAGCGTTGTAACGCGAGACGTCCTTCTTCTTCAGATAGGACAGCAGCGAACGACGCTTGTTGACCATCACCAGCAGACCGCGCCGCGAGTGATTGTCCTTGTGGTGATCCTTGAAGTGCTCGGTCAGGTTGCGAATACGCTCGGTAAGGATCGCGACCTGCACTTCCGGGCTGCCCGTGTCAGTGTCCTGACGGGCGTTGTCCTTGATGATTTCCTGCTTCTTTTCGGCAGTAACCGACATAAGTTTCACTCCGCGACATCATGGAACGATTTGTCGTC
The DNA here is from genome assembly GCF_001661965.1 of Croceicoccus mobilis. Classification (GTDB taxonomy): domain Bacteria; phylum Pseudomonadota; class Alphaproteobacteria; order Sphingomonadales; family Sphingomonadaceae; genus Croceicoccus; species Croceicoccus mobilis. Next base: position 322,001 of record NZ_LYWZ01000020.1, on the reverse strand, counting down.
GTCAGAGGTTGAATCCCCTGATGACCCTGGCCGTCCCATCGGTAATGTCCAGAAGCGCAACCGGCGTTTCGCCGCATTTCGCCCAGACAGTGCCGTCAGAAATGGCCAGCCCGGACAATTGCCGGCCCTGTCGGACCGCTTCTGCCTCATCCGGGTGGAGATCGAGGGCCGGGATGTCGTCCAGCCCTGCCTCCAGCGGCAGAAGTATCTCAGCAAGTGGCGCGCCCTGACCGATTTCGTTGAGCTTGTCCAGCGAAATCGCGGATTCGAGGCCAAACGGGCCTGCGCGCTTACGCCTTAGATAGGTAACGTGCCCGCAGCTTCCAAGGGCATGCGCGATATCCCGTGCCAAGGAGCGGATATAGGTGCCTTTCGACACGGTCGCTTCCAGCGTGACGCTGTCGAGCATCTCCAATGGCGCGCCCGGATCGTAAGGATCGGGCCGGCCGCTGGTGGTGGCGAATACCGAACCGATCTCGACGCCCTCCCCCTGATGCCCAACGGGCGACAACGCATGGATCGTTACGCGGCGGGTCTTCATCTCGACCTCCTCACCCGCACGGGCGAGGTCGTAGGCGCGCTTGCCGTCTATCTTGAGCGCCGAATATTTGGGCGGCACCTGCTCGATCTCACCGGTGAAGGCCTCACACACGGCATGCAACGCGGCAGCAGGAGGGCGGCGGTCGCTCGTCTCGATCACCTTCCCTTCGGCATCCAGCGTATCGGTCATGGTGCCGAACTGGATCGTGAACTCATACGTCTTGGTCGCATCCAGCATGCGCCCGCACAGCTTGGTCGCTTCGCCGATGGCAATCGGCAGAACGCCGGTCGCCAGCGGGTCCAGCGTGCCGCCATGCCCGACCTTTGCCTTGGCGTATCCCGCCTGCCGCAGATTGCGTTTGACCGCAGCAACCGCCTGCGTCGAACCCAGCTCCAGCGGCTTGTCGAGAATGATCCAGCCGCTGGGCGGTGCTGGCTTTTCGCTCTGCGTGCTCACGATGCGATCACCTCTGCCAGAGAGATGAAGATGCCCCGCAGATATTCGACCGGCGGCCATACGACATTCTCGATGATCGACAGGCTGGGGAAGAACCAGCTGATGCCAATGATGACGAACAGGAACGCCATGCCGACGCCGCGCAGCTTTTCATAGCTGGCCGCCATGCTCCTTGGCAGCAGCCCTTCGACGATATGCGATCCGTCGAAAGGTGGGATCGGCAGCAGGTTGAAGAAGGCAAGGAATACGTTGATGACGATGAAATAGTCGAGCGCGCTTACCGCCGTGCCCTGCCAGAAGGTCGGATCGACACCGGGCACGAAGCCGCGCACCACCAGCCCCAGCACCACCGCCGCCAGCGTCGCCATCACGAAATTGCTCGCAGGCCCTGCCGCCGCGACCGCCATCATGCCGAAACGCGGGTTATTAAGCCGCCATTTGTTTACCGGCACCGGTTTCGCCCAGCCAAAGATCGGCCCGCCGATCAGCGCCATCGCGCCGGGTAGCAGCACCGTGCCGACGGGATCGACATGGCGAATGGGGTTCAGGGAAAGCCGCCGCCGCTCCTTCGCCGTGGGATCGCCCAGCGCCAGCGCGGCCCAGCCGTGCGAAACCTCATGGAAGACGATGGCAATGACCAGGCACGGGATCAGGATCGCGGCCAGAAGAATGGTATCGGACATGCGCGCCAGATAGGGATTCGGGTGCGGTTCGGCTAGAGCGGGTAACCCAGCTCGTCCAGTGGGAGCCCCCGCGATGCCATCAGACGGCGATTTCCGGGGGCATAAAGGTCCTCAGCCTTGGCCAGCACATCGGCGCGCAATTGCAGGCGATGCGCGTTGAGCGGCCTGATCGCGCCCAGCGCGCGCTTCACCCCATGGCGCAGCACCTGCCCACCGGGCAGATCGACGATGCAATCCTTGTTCACCACCGATTGCCGCGTAAACAGGTTCGCGCCCCGCACCACCGCCAGCGACGCCGTGCCAAGCGAAACATTGCGCGCCTTGGCCGCGGCGCTTTCATGGCCGAACTCTATGCCAAGATCGTCCGTCATGCGTGACAGCAACGCGGCCTCGTCCCGGATCCATTCATAGGGATAGAGAAAAACCTTTTCGCGCCCGAACAGCCCTTCGTAAAACGCGACCAGCGGTTCGAAATCGAAATGTTCGTATTCAAATGCCGGCGCTTTCCATGGCCGGGTCAGCGCGCCGCGCCGGTGCTGCATGCCGCCGAAATAGCGCTTTTGCGACCATGTGCCCCCGCCCGAAACATATTGCGCATAGGTGGCGCGCAGGATCTCGGGCTGGCTGCGGATGAAGATAACGATCCGCGCATCGGGCAGCACCGCATGGATGCGACGCGCCATCTCCGGCCCGATCAGCCCATGGAGCCCGCCATTATGGAGATAGCCGGACAGGTTTTCCTCGCTCAGCACCACGGGACGGGTGCGGCCATCCAGCGCCAGCTTTTCGCGCGCGGTGGCGGCATCGAAATGCAGTCCCGGCGGGGCGAGCAATGCGTCCTGCACCTGTTTGCGCGGGATGAACTCATGACTGCGCGCAGCGGGGAACACGGTTTCCTGAAACCAGGTCGTCGCCGTCTTGTGATAGCCGATATGGACGATGGGGGCTGTCACGCGCTTTCCTTTATCGGGATGCCTGGGCGCCGCCTTAGGGGGCGCAGGGCCCCTCTGCCAAGCCTCAACCCTGCCACTCGTCCCTCAGGATGGAGAAAACGGCAGTGTCGCGGACATGGCCGGTCCATGTAACCTTGTCCTTGCGGCGCGTCCCTTCATAAACCGCGCCCAGCTTGCGCACGGCGGCCTTGGATCGCTCGTTGCGCTCATCCACGTTCAGCACCACGCGGTGAAAGCCGCAGGCAAAGGCGTGAGAGATCATCGCGTGCTTCATGGCGCGGTTGAAGCCGCTGCCGCGCAATTTGCATGACAGCACGGTGCCGCCGATCTCGACCGTGCCCATGCCGCCGGGATATTCGGCAGTTTCGGGGAAATCGACGTTTGGATTGATATAGTTCGAAAAGGCCGCGATCTCGCCCGTGCGCATGTCGATGGCGACAAGGTTCACCCAGGCGGTGTTCTCATGGAAATTGCCCATTTCCTCATCGAACCCCTCACCCGCCATGTTGACCGGATAGATGGCCCAGGTCTCGGTATCCTCCTCGCAAATGGCGCGCAGGGCCGGGAGATGCTCCTCGGCCAGCGGGACCCAGCGCACGGGATGGGCTTCGGGCACATGCGCCAGCGCGGCGATACGGGGGTGCAGGTCAGCCATCGCGTGCCTCGCTGAAATGACGGCGGCAAAGCGCCACATAGCGGTCATTGCCGCCGATCTCGGTCTGCGCGCCTTCGATGATGGCGTGGCCGTTATCATCAACGCGCAGGTTCATCGTGGCCTTGCGCCCGCAATGGCACACGGCTTTCAATTCAATCAGAGCATCGGCAATGCCCAGCAGCGCGGCGGAACCGGGAAACAGCTCCCCCAGAAAATCGGTGCGCAGGCCATAGCAGAGCACCGGGATCCCCGCCTCGTCCGCCAGCCGCGCCAATTGCCATACCTGCTCCCTGGTCAGGAACTGCGCTTCGTCCACCAGCAGGCAGGCGACAGGATCTACGGCATGTCTTGGCGCGACCGTCTCCCACAGATCGGTATCAGGGCGATAGAGATGCGCATCCGCCTGCAGTCCGATACGCGAATGGATCGGCTTGCCGCCATCTTCTGCATTGCGATCATCCAGCGCCGCGGTCCACAGCATCGTCTTCATGCCGCGTTCGCGATAGTTGAAATCGGCCTGCAGCAGCGTGGTCGATTTCCCCGCGTTCATGCTGGCGTAGTAGAAATAGAGCTTGGCCATGGACACAAGCGCTAATGCCAGTTTCGCGCCCTGCCAATCCGGTAGGGCGCTCGGCCGCCCATTTGCTCACAATTCCAGCAGCCAGTGCTCGCTCTGTTCGGGCTTGCCGAACTTGTCCTGCATCTCGGTGGCGACGATGCGATAGCCCTCTGCCGCATAGAGCCTGCGCGCACTTTCCAGCACCGAGTGGGTCCACAGCGCGATCCGGCGATAGCCAGCCCCGCGGGCAAAATCGGTGCATTCGCGCACCAGCGCCGCACCGACGCCCATGCCGCGCGCCTGCGGCTCGACATAAAGGAGGCGCAGACGGGCGGTGTCCTCGCTCTCACGCACCAGAAAAACCGAACCAAGCATAAGGCCATCGCGCTCTGCCACCCAGCATTGTTCGCGGTCCGGCCTGAAGTCGCGCAGGAAATTGGCTGTAATCTCGAGGATCAGCGCCTCCAGCTTCGATCCCCAGTCATAACCTTCGTCATAGAGCGCCGCTTGCCGTGACGCGATAAGCCCCATGTCGCCCGCCCGGAACGGACGCAATCGCCAATCACGGGACGGGTGCGGCGCATTGCTCACTCGTCGTCGAGGTCGCGCCTGACACGCGGATCGTCGAGCAGCTGGTCGATGCGGCTGGCCTCGTCAAAGGTCTCGTCGGCGCGAAACTGCAGCTTGGGCGCGAATTTCAGGCCGAGGCGCTTGGCCACTTCCTTTTGGAAGAAAGCCGTGTTGACCTGCAGCGCCTTCACCACCTTGGCTTCCTCTGCACCCAGCAGCGGTTTCACATAGACTTTCGCCTGCCTGAGGTCGGGCGACATGCGCACCTCGGTCACGCTGACGGCGTGGGCGGATATCGTGACGTCATGCACCTCGCCGCGGGCCAGCAGTTCGGACAGGATATGCCGTACCCGCTCGCCCACCTTGAGGACGCGGACCGACTGCTGCTCGGGAGTGGAATTGTTTCGTGCCATTTGGGCTTCCCTGCCTATCCTGCGACAATTTGCAACATTTTGTGACGGAGCAATCGGCCCGCTTCACCCGTTTCCTGTTCATACCCGTAAGGGAAATGACACAGGAGTATATCATGAAGAAGCTTTTCGCATCGCTCGCCGCCGCCGCGCTGATCCTGCCCGGCACCGCCGCCATGGCCGCGCCGCAGCACAATGACCGGTCCGATCACGCCCAGTCCAATCATGGCCAACAGGTGAGCAAGGCCGCCCATAGTTTCAAGAAGGGCGAGAAGTTCGATTCCAAGCGGGCCACCAACTACCGCGTCATCAATTATCGCGACAATCGCCGCCTGTCCGCCCCGCCGAGCGGCTATCGTTGGGTCCAGAACGGCAATGACGCGCTTTTGGTCGGCATTACCAGCGGCATCGTTTCAGCCGTGGTGTCGAACGCGCTGAACTGATCGGGCTGCGCGCCTCCTCACAGTCCCCTCCCCCGGGAGGCGTGCAAGCCAACAAGGGCGGTTCCGGTTCGGGGCCGCCCTTTCGATTTTGCGTCAGCCCATCTTGTCGAGGATGCGCTTGAGGGACGACATGTTGCGCCCCGTGCACTGGCGGTCGAGCTTGCGCTCGATGAAAGCCTTGGTGAGCTTGCTGTCGGCGACGCCCTCGCCGTAATCGGCGTAAAGGCACCGGTCGCCCAGCGCGACGCGCTCAGGCCCGCGCCCTTCATAGGCGGCCATCATGACCTTGAACTGGTCGGGATCGGCCTCTCGGTCCAGGAAGAGCGTGTGGACGAACTTGTCGTCACCCTCGCCGTGGAAGGGATTGTCCATAATCGCGGCGCGCACCTCCTCCTTGCTGCGCACGGCGGCAAAGGTGGGGAAGCCGAAGCGATCGTTCACGATGAAGGCCAGCATTTCGGAAAGCCCGTCGCTGGGCCGCTCGTCAAAGGTGAAGAGGACATTGCCGCTGGCGACGACGGTCTCGACATCCTCCAGCTCCTCCCGCTCCAGCGCGTCGCGCAGCTCGGTCATCTTGAGGCGGTTACCCCCGACATTCATGCTGGCGAAAAAGGCGGCGTAGCGGGGCATTCCAGCTCTCCTGATAAAAGTCGCGGGGCCTGAATACACCGAGACCGGCCAGGTTTGCACCCGACCGGCCCGGTTTGTTTCAGCGATTGCCGACCTTAAAGAACGCGCTCGCGCTCCTCGACCTCGAAGACTTCCAGCTGGTCGCCAGCCTTGATGTCATTGGTGTCGGACAGCACCACGCCGCATTCGAGGCCTGCGCGGACTTCGTCCACATCGTCCTTGAACCGGCGCAGCGAGGCGATCGAGGTGGCCGAAACGATGACATCGTTGCGGGTAAGACGCGCGAACAGACCCTTGCGGATGACGCCCTCTTCCACCAGCAGACCGGCTGCCTTGTCCTTCTTGCCGGCCGGGAATACCTGCTTGACGGCAGCACGGCCCACGACGTTCTCGATCCGCTCGGGACCAAGCTCGCCCGCCATGCGCTTCGCGATTTCCTCGGTCAGGTGATAGATGACGTCGTAATACATCATCTCCACCTTGTCCTTTTCCATCTGCTGGCGCGCCTTGGAATTGGGACGCACGTTAAAGCCGATGATCGGAGCGCCCGATGCCGCCGCGAGCGTCACATCGCTCTCGGTGATGGCGCCAACGCCCGAATGCAGGACGCGAACCTTGATGAGGTCGTTCGAGATCTTGGCCAGCGCGTTCGCGATCGCCTCGACCGAGCCCTGCACATCCGCCTTGATGACGACCGGGAACTCGACCATTTCGCTCTTCAGCGCCGAGAACATGTTCTCGAAGTTCGAGACCGGCATCGCGGTGCGCTTCTCATTGGCCTTTTCGGTACGATAACCTGCCACTTCGCGGGCACGCTGCTCGTTCTCGACCACGGTCAGCACATCGCCTGCACGCGGCACACCGCCAAGGCCCAGCACCTCGACCGGCATGGCCGGACCGGCTTCCTTGATCTGGCGGCCCTTGTCGTCATGCAGCGCACGCACGCGGCCGCTTTCGGTGCCGACGACGAAGACATCGCCGCGCTTCAGCGTGCCGCGCGTGACCAGCACAGTCGCCAGCGGACCCTTGCCCTTGTCGAGCTTCGCCTCGATCACGGTGGCATCGGCCTCGCGGTCGGGGTTCGCCTTTAGCTCCAGCAGTTCGGCCTGCAGGTTGATCGCATCGAGCAGCTTGTCGAGACCGATCTTGTTCTTGGCCGAAACCTCGACGTCCATGACGTCGCCGCTCATGGCCTCGACGATGATCTCATGCTCAAGCAGGCGCTCGCGGATCTTCTGCGGGTTCGCCTCGTCCTTGTCGATCTTGTTGATCGCCACGATCATCGGCACGCCGGCCGCCTTGGTGTGGTTGATGGCCTCGATCGTCTGCGGCATCAGCCCGTCATCGGCCGCCACCACCAGAATGACGATATCGGTGACATTGGCACCGCGTGCGCGCATTTCGGTAAAGGCTTCGTGACCCGGCGTGTCGAGGAAGGTGATCACGTCACCGCCCTTGGTCTTGATCTGGTACGCGCCGATATGCTGCGTGATGCCGCCAGCTTCGCCGCGGGTCACATCGGTGCCGCGCAGCGCGTCGAGCAGGCTGGTCTTGCCGTGGTCGACATGGCCCATGATGGTCACGACCGGAGGACGCGGCTTCATCGACTCTTCGGGATCGACATCCTCGGTGGTGTCGATGTCGACATCGCTTTCCGAAACGCGCTGGACGTTGTGGCCGAACTGATCGACCAGCAGCTCTGCCGTATCCTGATCGATGGTCTGGTTCACGGTGACCATCATGCCCAGATTGAACAGCTCCTTGACCAGGTCCGCGCCCTTTTCGGCCATGCGGTTGGCAAGTTCCTGAACGGTGATTGCCTCGGGCACGACCACGTCGCGCACCTGCTTTTCGCGCGGCTGCGACTGGCCGCGGTAATGCGCGCGGCGTTCTTTTTCACGGGCACGCTTCAGCGCGGCGAGGCTGCGGGCGCGGGCGCCCTCATCCTCGTTCAGCGCCTTGTTTACGGTCAGCTTGCCGCCACGGCGACGATCGCCACGGCCACCGCCATCGCTTTCGGTCGATGCCGCAGCGCGCTTACCGCCCGCCTTCTTGTCGGCGGCGGGCTTCTTCTCGGTGCGCTTGGGCTCGGGGCGCTTGACCGGCGTGAACCGGCGCGGAGCGGGCGTGGCTTCCTCGCCATCGCCGCTCTCTTCAGGCCCAGCTTCCTTAGCCTCTTCCTTGGCCTCTTCCTTGGCTTCGGGCTCGGCCGGCTTTTCCTCGGAAGCAGGCTTGGCAGCCTTTTCCTCGGCAGCCTTTTGCGCGGCGGCTTCAGCCTCGGCTTCGGCCTTGCGATTGTCCTCGGCGCGCTGCTTTTCTTCTTCCAGCGCCTTGGCCTTGGCCTCTTCCTCGCGGCGGCGGGCCTCTTCGGCCAGCTTCAGGCGATCTTCCTCGGCCTCGCGCTGCAGGCGGGCAACGCGCTCCTGCGGCGTTTCGTCGCTGGGCGCGGGGCGCTTCGGCTTGGGCGCGGGTTTCGGCGCGGCCTTGGGGGCCGGCGCGGGTGCAGGGGCCGGAGCCGCCTTCTGTTCCTCGGGCGCAGGAGCGGGAGCCGGGGCGCTGCCACCCTCGTTCGGCTTCAGGATCTTGCGCTTGCGCTTCACCTCGACCGCGACCTTGTTGGTGCGGCCATGGCTGAAGGTTTGCTTGACCTCGCCCGCGTCCACCGCACGCTTGAGTCCAAGCGGCTTGCGGGTCCGGGTGCTGTTGTCGTTGTCGCTCATGTTGGTCAGAAAGCCCTTCAAAATACTTCGTCGTCGTCACGCGTCCCCAGATGGGCGCGTCGTCATCTGCTGCGGCCTGCCTGCGCAGGTGCGCCGAATGCGCCCGCTTCTACGGCTCGCTCGCCCGCTGATCAGCGGGCCCTTCAGCGCCGGGGTCATGCCCCAGGTAACGGTTCAAACGGGCCAGCAATGCCGTGACACGTCCCGCCGCAGCGCGGTCGGTCAACGCCAGATGGACGACATTGTCGCGGCCCAATGCCACAGACAGTGCGTCCCGGTCCAGTGGCAAGCTGTCTCCAGCCGCGCCGGTCCCTTCCTTATCCTCTCCCACGCGCCATGCCTGGTCCAGCTTTCTGGAGCCATCGGCACCCGCATCGGATGCATGCGCCAGCCAGCGCACCTTGCCCATGCGGGCCGCCTCGGCGATCCGGTCAGACCCGGCGAGGACGTTGCCGCCGCGATATTCGATGCCCAGCCGGGCCGTGAATGCGCGGGTCAGCGCGTCTTCGCACAGATCGGGAAGATCGGCGGGAATGGCAGGCGGCGCGCTCTTGAACCCACGCGCCAGTGCATTCCTCAGATGGCCCTTGTCGATGGCTTCTTCAAGTTCGCCACGCGAAACACCGATCCACGCGCCGCGCCCCGGCGCTTTCGCCAGCGCATCGGGCAGCACCACGGGCTTGCCATCCGCTCCCGGCCCCACGGCAAGGCGCAGCAGCGTGTCACGCGGCGCGATGCGCCCCGTGAGCACGCATTTGCGCATGGGGCCATCGCCCCGCGCGCCAGAGCGGCGGGTGACGGTGCCCTCATCAAATTCGGGCACCTGCTCGTCGATGTCGGAGCTTACGGTCTCATTGCTTGGAGTCCGCATCGGCGGCCTCCTGCATGTTCTCGTCGGCGGCAGTTGCCTCGGCGATGGCTTCGTCGCTCACGGCTTCGGCATCCGAAGACATGGTATCGTCCGAAGGCTGCCCTTCGGTGACGTCTTCCTCGTCCTCGAACCAGTGCGCGCGAGCGGCCATGATGATCTCGTTGCCCTGCTCCTCGCTCAGGCCGTATGCGCCCAGCACGCCGCCCTTGTCCTCGGGGCGCTTGTCGCGCTTCATCGGCGGTCCCTTGTCGGGGCCGCGGCGACGCGGACCTTCGCGGCGCTTGGCGATCAGCTCGTCGGTGGCAAGGTCGGCCAGATCGTCCAGCGTCAGAATGCCTGCACCGCCCAGCACGACCAGCATTTCCTCGGTCAGATGCGGGATTTCGGCCAGCGCGTCCTCGACGCCCATCTCGCGGCGAGCGGCGCGGAAGCTTTCCTCGCGGCGCTCCAGCGCCTCGATCGCACGCGACTGCAGCTCTTCGGCCAGCTCTTCGTCGAAACCTTCGATACCGGCCAGCTCGTCACGCTCGACATAGGCCACTTCCTCCAGCTCGGTGAAGCCTTCGGCCACCAGAAGCTGCGAAAGCGTTTCGTCGACGTCCAGCTCTTCTTCGAACATCTTCGAACGCTCGGCGAATTCCTTCGAGCGCTTCTCGCTCGATTCCGCCTCGGTCATGATGTCGATCTGGCTTTCGGTCAGCTGCGAAGCCAGACGCACGTTCTGACCGCGGCGACCGATCGCAAGCGACAGCTGATCGTCGGGTACGACGACTTCGATGCGGCTTTCTTCCTCGTCGATGACGACGCGGCTGACAGTCGCGGGCTGTAGCGCGTTCACCACGAAAGTCGCGGTGTCCTCACTCCAGGGAATGATGTCGATCTTCTCGCCCTGCAATTCCTGCACGACGGCCTGAACGCGGCTGCCCTTCATGCCGACGCAGGCGCCGACCGGGTCGATGCTGCTGTCATGGCTGATCACGCCGATCTTGGCGCGGCTGCCCGGATCGCGGGCGGCGGCCTTGATCTGGATGATGCCGTCGTAGATCTCGGGCACTTCCTGCGCGAAGAGCTTCTTCATGAACTCGGGGTGCGCACGGCTCAGGAAAATCTGCGGGCCGCGGTTCGAACGCTCGACCTTGAGGATCAGTGCGCGGATGCGTTCGCCGACACGGGCGACTTCGCGCGGGATCTGTTGGTCGCGGCGGATGATGCCTTCGGCGCGGCCGAGGTTCACGATCACGTGACCGAATTCGACCGACTTGATCACGCCGGTGATGACTTCGCCGGCACGGTCCTTGAATTCCTCGTACTGGCGATCACGCTCGGCATCGCGGACCTTCTGGAAGATCACCTGCTTTGCCGACTGCGCGTCGATGCGGCCAAGGTCGACCGGCGGCAGCGGATCGACGATGAAGTCGCCAACCTGCGCGCCATCCTGCAGCTTCTGCGCCTGCTCGACGGAAACCTGCTTGAAATAGTCCTCGACCTCTTCGACCACCTCGACCACGCGCCACAGGCGCAGGTCGCCGGTCTGCGGATCGAGCTTGGCGCGAATATCGTTTTCCGCGCCGTAGCGGTTGCGGGCAGACTTCTGGATCGCTTCTTCCATCGCTTCGATCACGATGGACTTGTCGATCATCTTTTCCGATGCAACCGCGTTGGCGATCGCCAAAAGTTCCGCGCGGTTCGCCGAAATCGCATTAGCCATGTCAGTCTTCCTGATTGGCGAGGCTGTCTGCCCCGTCTTCGGATGTTGATTCCTCAATTTCGTCGGCCCCGGTGGTGTCCAGCGGGGTGGTTGCGGCGATGAGCTTGTTGGTCAGAACCAGCTTTGCCGCGTGAATATCTGCGAAAGGCACTTCGACCCGGCCCATCTTGGCGTCCTCGATGGAAACGGTCTCGCCCTCGATCCCGATCAGATCGCCGTGGAAAGTGCGCTTGTTGCCGACCGGCGCCTCGGCGCTTTTCGACAGGGTGATGCGCGCCTCGTGCCCGGCCCAGTTGGCGAAATCCTTCTGGCGGGTCAGCGGGCGGTCGATGCCCGGCGAGGAAACCTCAAGCCGGTAGGCGCCCTCGATCAGCTCGTCGCCCATCTCTTCGCGCTTGTCGATCGCATCGGAAACGCGGCGCGAGATCGCCATGCACTGGTCGATCACCAGCTGACCGGTATTCCCATCCTCGGCCATGATCTGGAGCGTGCGCTCCTCATCGGCACCGAACAGCTTCACGCGCACGAGATCGTAACCGCAAGCGGTGACTTCCTGTTCGATCAGATCGGTGAGGCGGGCAAGATCGGTCATTCGGTTCCTTGGCAAATCCTTGGGCCCCGACATGTGCCACAAATGCAGAAAATCGCGCCGGTGCCTCGCGGCGCCGGCCCGGCCTTGTGCACGACAATGTCGGGATGAATCGGCAGATAGGCGCAAGTACGCGAAAAAGCAAGTCGCTTGGGCGCTTGCTCAGGCCGCCTTTCCACCGCCGCGTTCTTCCGCTCCTTCGTTCAGGGCGTGCTTCTTGATGCAATGGCGGATCTGGTCATAGCTGAGGCCCAGCGCCTCCGCCGCCTTGCGCTGGTTCCAGCGGTGGCGATCCAAGGCGCTTTCGACGATGGCGCGTTCATGCCCGTCAACCGCGGCGCGCAGGTCGGTAACGGCAGCGAAATCGAACATCGGTCGAATTTCGACAGGCGCCGGCGTGCCAGCCGCAGCTTCTGCCGGTTTCGCCCGATGACTGCTTTTGGGCGCCCAGGGTGAGGCAAAGGGATCGAACACGACTTCGCCCACCGGGCGGCTCCAGTCGTCCCAGCGATAGACGGCGCGCTCGATCACATTCCGCAGTTCGCGAACATTGCCGGGCCATGGATAGGCCTCCAGCTGGTCCATCACGCTTTCGGCGAAACCGGGCCATTCCTCCCACATCAGTTCCACCGCCATGCGGCGGGCGAAGAAATCGGCCAGCACCATGATGTCCCCCTCACGCGCGCGCAGGGGCGGAAGGGTGATGACCTCGAAGCTCAGCCGGTCGAGGAGGTCGGCGCGAAATTCGCCGTGCTCGGCCATGGCGGGCAGATCTTCATTGGTGGCGGCCACGATGCGGACATCGACCTGCACCGGACGGGATGCGCCGATGCGCGTGACTTCGCCATATTCGACCGCGCGCAGCAGGCGTTCCTGCGCCGCCATCGACAGCGTGCCGAGTTCGTCGAGGAAGAGCGTGCCGCCATCGGCCTCTTCGAACCGCCCTGCCCGCGCCTTTGACGCGCCGGTGAACGCGCCCGCCTCGTGACCGAACAGTTCCGCCTCGATCAAGGTCTCGGGCAATGCGGCGCAGTTCATGACGACGAGCGGCTCACCCCAGCGGTCGGACAGGTGGTGAAGTCGTTCGGCGATCAGCTCTTTGCCGGTGCCGCGCTCGCCGATAACAAGAACGGGACGCGACAGGGCGGCCGCGCGCGACGCCCTCTCGACCGCGTCGAGAATGGCGGGCGATTGCCCGACGAATTGCTTGCCTCTATCCATGCGACTTGGCCATGCGCCGATAATTAGCGTAAAATCCCAACTCTTGGCAATTATTTCGCACGCAATTCCGGCCAAAAACTGCCAAGTCATTGATAATACGCGCTTATCTTAAACTGGCACGCTTCCTGCTAATATGTTCATGTATCGCCAAGATGTGGGGACATCATGAACTTCGAACCAGCAACCAGACTGATCGCCAAGGCCGCGAGCCCAGCCATGGTCAGCGTGATTGCCACCGTGACCATGCTGACGTTGAGCGTCTACGCCATCTCCGGCGAGATCTCGGGGTTTTCGCCGGTGTGCAGCCCGCGGATCGCGGCACCGATCACCGCATACGTGTTGGCCTGAAGGTCGAGATAACCCGCGAGAGGATGCGACATGGATGACAAGAACGATCTTTCCCCCGAGACGCCGACCCCGACCCAAAACAGGGCCGACGACATTCGCGCCCTGCGCGACACGCCCTGGGCAGAAAGCGAAAAGGACGCGGGCCGGACCCGCGGCTCGCGCTTTGACCGGGAGGTTGCGCGGCTGCGTCAATCGCGGGACAATAATTCACGCAGCGATCAGGGACGGGAGGAAGACCCGATCCGCTTTCGCGGCGGCAACAGCCTCAGGCAGAACGGAGCCCAATTGATGGGAATATTCAATCGAACCCGTGACATCATCGCCGCGAATTTTTCGGACATGATCGAAAAGGCGGACGATCCGGAAAAGATGATCCGCATGATCATCGTCGAGATGGAAGAGACGCTGGTGGAAGTGCGCGCAGGCGCTGCCCGTACCATCGCCGATCAAAAGGAAATGCAGCGCCACGCGGTCAAGCTGGAACGGCTGCAGGCCGACTGGGCCGACAAGGCGCAGCTCGCCCTGTCGAAGGACCGCGAGGATCTGGCCCGCGCCGCGCTGATGGAAAAGCGCAAGGCGACCGATCTGGCCGCGCAACTGGCTGAGGAAATGGATGTCCTTGAGCAAAGCCTGCGCGCGAACGAGGAAGACATCGCCAAGCTGCAGCAGCGCCTGCGCGAGGCAAGGAGCCGCCAGTCGATGATCGCGGCCCGCCTCGAAAGCGCGGAAAACCGCGTGCGCCTCAGGAAGCTGATGACCACCGAACGCGTCGACGAGGCGCTGGCCCGTTTCGAAATGCTCGAACGCCGGGTGGATTACGCCGAGGGCCACGCCGATGCGCTTGGCATGGCGATGAAGGGCGAGCCCAGCCTGGCCCAGCAGATCGAAGGGTTGTCCGCCCCCGACAAGGTGGACGAGGAACTGGAAGCCATGAAGCGCGCCCTGAAGGGCGATGCGCAGGGCAGCACGGGCAAGGAGGATTGAGGCCGTGGAAGACATCATCGTCATCGTTTGCATTTTCATTGGCCTGCCGTGGATGCTCTTTCACTATGTCACCAAGTGGAAGACCACGCCTTCGCTGACGCAGGGAGACGAGGCCATGCTCGAGGAACTCTACAACCTCGCCAAGCGCCTTGATGACCGCATGGACACAGTCGAGAGGCTCGTCGCCTCCGAGAACACCGACTTTCAGAAGCCCCGCCTGATCGCGGACCAGGAAGCCGACAACGCCAAGCTCGCCGAGCTTGACCGCATGATGAAGGAAAGGACCCGCTGATGGTTACCGAACGCACCCGCTTTTACCGCGACAAGGTCAACGGGAAGTTCCTGGGCGTCAGCGCCGGACTGTCCGACTACACCGGGATCGACGCGATCTGGATCCGCCTCGGCTTTGTCATCACCACGTTGATGATGGGCTGGCCGCTGATCATCTATTTCGCGCTTGGCATGATGGCGTCGAAGAAGCCCGCCCATCTTTATGCCGACACGCAGGAACAGCAGAAGTTCTGGCAGGGCGTGCGCCAGTCGCCGGCCCGTTCGGCGCGCGAGGTGAAGGCCAAGTTCCGCGACATCGATCGCCGCCTGGCCCATGTCGAGGAATATTACGTCTCGTCCAATCGCCAGCTTTCGGCCGAAATCGAAAAGCTGCGCTGAGACAATAGTTTAGGAGGACTGTATATCATGGGTGATCTCATCGGACTGGTTGCGGTTGCCGCACCGTTTGTAATGGTCAGCTTCATCGTCTGGACCAAGCACCAGTCGAAACTTGCCGAAATGCAGGTGGGCGCCACCGCTGAAAAGGCCGCGCAATATGCGCAGCACACGTCGCAGCTGGAAGAGCGCGTTCGCGTGCTGGAGCGCATTGTGACGGCAGAGGGCTATGACCTTGCCCGCCAGATCGAGGCGCTGCGCGACGAGGACAGCGACAAACGGCTGAACCCGCCCGTCACCAGCCCGCGTCACGAGGTTTGAGGAGTAGATCGAAATGAGTTTGTGGAGCGCCATAGTCCTGATCGTGCTGATCGTTTCGGTCACGCAGTTCATGCGCTCGCGCCATAATGCCAGCGTGGGTTTCGCCACCGATGACGAAGGCAGACCCGTTGCCCGCCGCGACACCGCCGAGGAAGAACGCCTGCGCGCCGAGGTTGCCGAGCTGAAGGACCGGGTGAAGGTGCTGGAACGCATCGCCTATGACGAACGGCAGAAGCTGGGTCTCGCCGACGAGATCGAGCTGCTGCGCGACAAGTGAGGAGCTGAGAGATGAGCTTCGAAATCGCTGCCCTGCCCCTGTTTTCGTTTATTGCGCTTTTGGTCGTGACAGGGGCCCTGCTTTACGGCTGGCAGGGCTGGCTGGCGCTGAAAACGCGTGAGCTGGAACAGGGCACTGCCCGCCCCGCCCTCGAACCCGAAGACAAGGGCGTGGCACCCGCCGCTGCCCGCATCGAGATCGCGGATCTGAAAGAACGCATCCGCCGCCTTGAGGCCATCGCCAGCGGGGTCGATCTCTGATCCCCCCTTGCTAGCGGCCCCATGCCCCGCTAGCGCGCTGCACCATGCGCAGCCTTGACGACATCGCCGAAGAATATGAGTTCCTTGAAGGGGACGAACGCTATCGCCTGCTGATAGAGCTGGGCCGAGAGCTGGAACCCATGCCCGCCGCATTGAAGACCGAGGCGACGCAGGTAAAGGGATGCTCCGCCGCCGTCTGGGTCTATCCGACGCGGGTGGAAGAAACCGACAAGCTGCATTTCCTTGCCGACAGCAATGCCGCCATCACCAAGGGGATCGTCGCGCTGGTCATTGCCGCGGTGCAGGACAAGCCAGCCGCACAGGTGGCAGAGACCGACATTGCGGCGCTGCTCGAACCCTTCGACCTCAGGAACCAGCTGTCGTCCAACCGGACGCAGGGGGTGCCCAACATGATCGCGCTGATCCGCGAAACCGCAGGCCGCATCGCAGCTGAGGGCTAGGCTGCCGCCCGCGGTAGGGAAAGCTTGACGAGCAGGCCGCCAAGGTCTTCGCTTTCGTCCAGTTCGACCTTGCCGCCATAGATCTCCACCACGTCGCGCACGATGGCGAGGCCAAGGCCCGTGCCCGGCTTGTTGGTATCGAGCCGCGCGCCGCGAGCGAAAAGCTGTTCGCGATCCTTGGCCGGGATGCCTGCGCCGTCATCCTCCACCCAGATTTCGCACAGCTGCGAACCCGGCATCGCGTCCAGCGTCACGAAAACACTCCCGCCGCCATATTTCGCCGCGTTCTCGATCAGATTGCCAAGGATCTCGTCGAGATCCTGACGCTCGATGGCGACAATCGCGCGCGGCGATCCAGCCGAAGGGCCGGACAGGTCGAAACGGACATGGGCGTAAAGGCGCGAAACCGCCCGTTCCACCGCATCGGCGCTTTCGCGCATGTCGGCGCGCGACAGGCCCGCCGCGCGGCGACCCAGGGCGCGCGCGCGGGCAAGGTGGTGATCGACCTGCCGCCGCATCGCCGCGACCTCGCGCTCCACCATTTCGGGCAGGCCCGGCGCCTTGTCATGCGCGGCATTGTTGAGGACGGTGAGCGGCGTTTTCAATGCATGTGCCAGATTGCCTGCGTGCGCGCGCGCTTCCTCGGCCTGTTTTTCGGAGTGCGCGAGCAGCATGTTGAGCTCCTCCACCATCGGCTGGACCTCCAGCGGCAGCGGTTCCGTCACACGGGTTTCGCCGGTCATGCGGATACGCTGGATCGCGCGGCGAATGCCGCGAAGTGGCGACAGGCCCAGCCATGTCTGCGCCAGCGCCATGGCGATCAGCCCGACGCCCAGAGCCAGAAAGGAGAACAAGAGGATGCGCCGGATGCGCGACAGCTGCACATCCAGCTCTTCGCGGCTGGCGGCGACGACGAACCACCATTGCGTATC
Source organism: Croceicoccus mobilis (assembly GCF_001661965.1). GTDB lineage: Bacteria > Pseudomonadota > Alphaproteobacteria > Sphingomonadales > Sphingomonadaceae > Croceicoccus > Croceicoccus mobilis. The sequence goes on along the minus strand of NZ_LYWZ01000020.1, from coordinate 304,743 downwards.
GCTGCCCGGCAGGAAGATGGGGCGCTGGATAACGCGCAGCGGCTCTCCCGAAAACTGCCCGCTGTCATAGACCTGCGGCTCCATGTGATCGGATTCGCGCACGGTCAGCGTGCGATCCCACAAAGAGCGCGAGGGAAAATCCTCATGCCCCTTGCCGGTGATCTGCCAATAAAGACCGCTATTGGGTTCAAGGAAACGCTGGTCGCCCAATGGCCTTGAGAAATACACGTCGCCATCCTGCCCCACCTCGACCGAGGCGACCATGGCGGTGAGCATGTAGTCGAGCTGTTCGTCGAAATTGCGGGTGACGAGACCGGTGAGCGTCTGGTTGAGCGCAATGCCCCCGCCCAGCAGCAGCACCGCGATCCACCCCACAGCGATCAGCATCATGCGCCGGGCGAGCGAACCTGTATGGCCCGCGCCAAGGTTTATCTTCGGCCGGATCGGCCCCTTTGGCGCAGATTCGCCCGGCTGCACGCCCCCGACCGTTTGCTCGGACTGGCCAGCCTTGGCGGGTTCACTCTCACCCGGCTCGAGGTGCGAGGACCCTTCCGCCATACCTTAGCTGCGCGGCGCGTCCGTCGGATCGTCGAGGCTGTAGCCAAGGCCGCGAATAGTGGTGATGACATCGGCACCCAGCTTCTTGCGGATGCGGGTGACGAACACCTCGATCGTGTTGGAATCGCGGTCGAAATCCTGATCGTAGATATGCTCGATCAACTCGGTCCGGCTGACGACCTTGCCCTTGTGATGCATCAGATACGACAGGAGCTTGTATTCCTGCGCCGTCAGCTTCACCGGCTCACCCTGCAGCGTGACGCGGCCAGAGCGTGTGTCCAGCCGCACCGGGCCAGCGGTCAGCTCGCTCGACGCATTGCCGGTCGAACGGCGGATCAGCGCGCGCAGGCGGGCGATCAGCTCTTCGGTCTGGAACGGTTTTGCGAGGTAATCGTCGGCGCCTGCGTCAAGGCCGGCAACCTTGTCCGACCAGCTATCACGCGCCGTCAGCACGAGGACGGGGAAATTGCGCCCCTCCTTGCGCCACATGCCCAGAACGGTGAGACCGTCAATCTCAGGCAGGCCAAGGTCGAGCACGACGGCATCGTAATCCTCGGTCGAACCGAGGAAATGGCCATCCTCGCCATCGGTGGACAGGTCGACGGCATAGCCGTTCGCCTCCAGCGTGGACTTGAGCTGGCCACCCAGCGTTGGCTCATCCTCGACGATCAGGATCCGCATGCACTCTCCGAATATGGCGGGCCGCGGAATGGAATGCGGCCCCATGTTACGGCGCAAAAGATGGGGTTGGCGCTACCTCGGGTCAAGGCGTGGCCGGTCAAGTGTCCCCCCAATTATCGGCGCGTGCGAATGACCCGGCCCGAACGGGCGTCGACCTCGACAAATACGACGCGGCCGCCGTCCTCCATGAATTTCAGCCGATAGATCATCGCCCCGCTGTCGAATTCCGGGCCGAGGTAGCGGGCACCGCGCATGCGGGGGATCACGCTCTTCTCGATCTGGCGCAAGGGCAACACATTGCCCGCGCGCAATTCGCGCCGCGCCTCGCCCTGACCGCCCTTGGCCTGATCGGCATGGGCAGGAACGGTAACCGCAGGCACGGCAAGACCTGCCAGCGCAATCGCGGCAACGGCTTTTCGCAAGGAGAGAAAAAGGCTCATGATGAGACCGTGCCTAAGCCAATCGCATTGAACAAGGCGTGAATGTTGCATTTGGCAATCGGAAAGCAACGGGCGTTACCGAGGTGCAACATAGCGGGCAACATACGGGTTTCATTTCACAAGTTCGAAGCTCGTCGATAGCGTGACCTGCGTCGAAACCTGCCCCGGACGCGTCGGTGAAGGCGGCGGCGGCGGAGCGGCAGCCTGGGCGGCGACAGTGCGAACGACCGGCGCGGAAAACCCCATCGATTCGGCGACTGAAAGCAGTTTCACATCCGAATATCCGGCCATGCGCGCATATTCGCGGGCCTGCACGAACGCCTTGGCAAAGGCGGCTTCGCGCGCCTTTGCCCGCGGTTCGCTGTCATCGACCAGCCCCCAGTTCGGGCCGTTGATATTGGTCGCACCAGCCGCGACGAGCGCATCGAGCACTTCACCGACATTGGCGGTATCGCGCAGTTCGATCGACACGGTGTTGCTGGCATCGTAACCGATGAATTTCGGCGGCTGGTTGTTCTGATAATTATACTGCGGGTTCAAGGTTATGCCGCTGGTCTGCACCCGCTCCCTTGGCACACCCAGCGCGTCCAGCCGCTTTAACACGCGGTCCATTTGCGCCGCCGCCTGCTGCATCGCTGCCGTGGCGGTTGCGGCGCGGGTGGTGACGCCTGCGCTCACCATCGCCTTGTCGGGATCGCCCATGACCTGTTCCGACACCTGCAGTTCCACGACGGGGCCGGCCGCGGTGATCTCGACTTCGGCTGCCATGGCGGGGGCGGCGGCGGTAACGCTAGCCACGGTGGCGAAAGCGATTGTGCGGGCGATGGATTGCATGGTCGGATTTCCTCTCTCTTTCCCCGATCAATGGCTTATCCATGCAAAGCGTTCCATGAACCGGTGCTTGCGCACGCGTCTCGCCCCTTCCCGCTTGCGGGCCGCCAACGGGCGGGCTAGGCGCGCGTCTATATGGCTCAACCTCCCGTACTCTCTCTCGAAAACATCGGTTTGCAGCAGGGCGGCCTGCAGGCGAACAATGGCTGGCTTTTCCGCGATCTCGACCTGCATATCGCCCCGCGCGACCGGCTGGCGCTGATCGGCCGCAATGGCGCGGGCAAGACCACGCTGATGAAGCTGATCTCGGGCGAGATCGAGATGGACAAGGGCAAGCGCGTCATCGTGCCCGGCACCCGCGTCGTCACGCTGGAGCAGGAGCCCGATTTTTCGGGCTGCAAGACGCTGATGGAATATGCGCTGGGCGGTGAAGATGCGCCCCAGCAGTTCGAGGTGGAGGCGATCGCCAGCCAGATCGGCATCGACATGACCCGCGATCCGGCAGCGGCCAGCGGCGGCGAAAAGCGCCGCGCCGCCATCGCCCGCGCATTGGCGAGCGAACCCGACGTGCTGCTGCTTGACGAGCCGACCAACCATCTCGACCTCACCGCCATCGACTGGCTGGAGGATTGGCTCAACCGCTACACCGGCGCGTTCGTCACCATCAGCCATGACCGAACCTTCCTCACCCGCCTGACCCGCGCGACCCTGTGGCTCGACCGCGGATCGCTGCGGCGCAAGGAAGTGGGCTTTGGCGGCTATGAGGCATGGGAAGACCAGATCTATGCCGAGGAAGCGCGGGCGGCCGAAAAGCTGGATGCGAAGCTGAAGCTGGAAGCGCATTGGCTGCAGCGCGGCGTGACCGCGCGGCGCAAGCGCAATCAGGGGCGGCTCGAAAAGCTCTGGGAAATGCGCGCGACGCGGGCGGCGATGATCAACCCGCAGGGCGCGGCGAAGATGAAGCTCGCCAGCGATGACAACAAGACCAAGAGCGTCATCACCGCCGAGCATATTTCCAAGTCATTCGGTGACCGCACGGTCATCAAGGATTTCTCCCTCCGTATCCAGCGCGGCGACCGCATCGGCATCGTCGGCGGCAATGGCGCCGGCAAGACCACGCTCCTGAAAATGCTGACGGGCGAGCTTGAGCCCGACACTGGCGAGGTCAAGCTCGCCAATACGCTGTCGGGCGTGATGATCGACCAGCAGCGCAGCCTGCTCTCGGATGAAAAGACCGTGCGCGACGTGCTGGCCGAGGGCGGCGACTGGATCGATGTGCGCGGGGTCAGAAAGCACATTCAGGGCTATCTGAAAGAGTTCCTCTTCGATCCAAGCCTTGTCGAGGCCAAGGTCGGCACTTTGTCCGGCGGCGAACGTTCGCGCCTGCTGCTGGCACGGGAATTTTCGCGCACCTCCAACCTGCTGGTGCTGGACGAGCCGACCAACGATCTCGATCTCGAAACGCTGGACCTGTTGCAGGAAGTCATCGCGGATTATGACGGCACCGTGCTGATCGTCAGCCATGATCGCGACTTCCTCGACCGAACCGTCACCGTGACCCTGGGCCTCGATGGCAGCGGCACGGTCGACATCATTGCTGGCGGCTACGCCGACTGGGAGCGCAAGAGGAAGGAGGTCGGCCAGAACCGGTCGGCTGCGAAGAAGAGCGCGCCCACACCGCCGCCCCCGCCACAAAAGAAGACCAAGCTCAGCTACAAGGACCAGCGCGATTACGACCTGCTTCCGGGCAGGATCGAAGAGCTGGAAGGCGAGATCGCGGCGAACGAGGAAGCCTTGGCCGATCCCGACCTCTACACCGCCAATCCCGACAAGTTCGCGAAGCTGACCGCGAAACTCGAAAAACTGCGCGGCGAAAAGGACGCGGCCGAGGAACGCTGGCTGGAACTGGCCGAGGAAGTGGAGCGGCTCGATAGCTGAGCCGCCCCTCCTTCGCAGGTCAGGCCATCTGGCTTTCGATCCACACGTCGATGCGCTGTTCCAATAGGCTTAGCGGCATCGTACCTTCGTCGAGGATGGTGTGGAACTGGCGCAGGTCGAAGGCACTGCCCAGCTTCGTTTCGGCGCGGCTGCGCAATTCGCGCCACTTGTTCTGCCCGATCTTGTAGCTGCAGGCCTGCCCCGGCCAGATGCAGTAACGCTGGATCTCTGCGCGTGAAGCGCCCGGAGTATATCCCACGGCATCGATGAAATATTGCGTCGCCTTGTCCACGCTCCACTGCTTGGAATGGAGGCCGGTATCGACCACGAGCCGCGCCGCCCGGAACAGCCAGCTCTGCAGCGCGCCGAGCTTTTCGACACCCTCATATCCGCCCAGTTCGTCGGCGACCTGCTCGGCATAGAGCGCCCAGCCTTCACCATAGGATGACATCCAGTAGTTCTTGAGCAGCAGCGGCGTATTGCCCGCCTCCTGCACCAGGCTGCCCTGCAAGTGATGACCGGGCACGCCTTCATGATAGGTCAGTGCTGGCAGCGTGTATTTCGGCCAGTCCGCCGGGTTCTTGAGGTTGATGTAATAGCGCGCGGGGCGAGAGCCATCGAGCGACGCGCTTTCGTAATAGCCCATCGCGGCGCTGTCCTCGATTTCTGCGGGGACGGCGTAAATCTCCATCGGCTGGGTCGGCACCCGGGCAAAAGCCTGCGGCAGTTTGGCCCACATCGCCTTCGTGCCTTCGTTCAGCGAACCGATCAGCGCCGCGTGACCTTCGGGCGTATCGGGATAGATCTGGTCGGGTCTTTCGTTCAGCGCGGTCAGCCGCTCTCCCACCGAACCGGACGTAAGCCCCTCTTTCGCCAACAGCATATCGAGTTCGGCGGTCAATTCCGCGACCTGATCGAGGCCGACCTTGTGTATTTCATCCGCCGTCATGCTGGTGGTGGTGTAATGGGCAAGGCCGCGGCGATAGATCTCATCGCCTTGGGGCACGCGCCAGATGCCATCGCCCGCGGCGGCGGCGGGGATGATGTCGGCAAGCATGGCCGACTGGCGGGCAAAGGCAGGTTGCACGATGTTCTGTACGATCGTGGTGGCGCGCGCCGTCCAGTCACCGGAAAGCCCGTTTGCTTCGGCCCGCTGGACAAGCGAACCGACCAGCCGCGTCTGCGCTGCATCGGCACCGGCGATCGCATCGATACCGCGCTTCGCGATTTCAAGTGACCATGCCGGCGCCGCATAGCCCTTTGCCGCCTGTTCGCGCTGTAGCGCGCTTTCCTGATCCACTGCCTCGCCCAGCGCGGTCAGGCGGTCGAGATAGGCTTCCGCGTCCTCGACCGTCTGCACCGGATGCTTGGTGTCGAGGAAGCTGGGGACATAGCTGTAGATCGCGCCCATGTGGCTCATCACATACGGAGAGCCCGCCCCCTGCATGCCGAATTCGCGGCCATTAAGCCGCTGCTCGAGCATGTGTTCCACCACCTGTTGCCGGATATGCTCCTGTACGGAAAGTCCATCGGCAGGGATCGCGCGCACATCGGCCAGCATGGTCTCGGCATGGGAGATATGGGCATCGACCGCGGCGCGACCGAACCCATCGAGCCGATGGCGTGCCCATGCCCCCTGCCCCGTATCGATGCCGAGATCGGTCATCGCCATCGGGCTCATCTGCATGTCGCGCATGAAAATCGCATCCATGGCAGAAGCAAGCCGCGTCGAAGCAGTGGTTTCGGCAAGAGCCGTTCCGGCAAAGGAAAAGGCGATGGCGGCCGTGCCGGTGCCGGCAAGGAATTGTCTGCGATGCATGATAGCGACCCTGAAGAATCTGGTTTCCGTGGAAACGGGAATTGCCACGCCGCCATCGCCCGATCAAGACTCAGCCGATACGATAGAACTGCGCCACCCGGTCGAGCGCGAGGCCCAGCACAAGCTTGCCGCTGCGCGCTGGCCAGCCCATCGTCTTTTCCGCTGCGCCCACCGCTTCGCCAGAGCAGACGACGCGCCAGAGAATGTCGGACAGCCCCGGTCCCGCCATTGCGGTTGCCTTGTCGAACCGCGCCTTGGCGGCGATCTGTCGCTCGCCCGGCTCCAGCCCGCGGTCGGAGTTGCTGCCGCTAATGCGCACCGGGTCCCAGCGCATGGTGATCGACGGGGCCATCTGCGCCCGCTCCCAATCGGCGCGCAGGCGCTCGCCCGCCTCGTATTGCCGTTCGGTCAGGTGGCCATGCGCATAAAGCCAGCCCAGCGGCGATTCCTTGAGATTGACGGTGACGCTACGCCCACGCCTTGACGCGCCGCCCTTGTAGCTTTTCGAAATGCGGCGCGGCCCCTCGCTGGTCAGTTCGCGGGTGACATATTCGCCAGCCCCTTCGTGCAGACTTGCGGCATTCTTGCTCATCGCGGCGCTCCCTCTTGATAATTGCCACGGTGGGCTTGCGCGGGAGAGCGGTGTGTAGGAAAATAAAACCTGACCGGTTAATTTTAACGCGTCGGGATAACCGCATGATCAATCGCATCCGCACCATCCGCAAGGAAAAGGGCCTGACGCTGGCCGGGCTTGCCACCGCCTGCACGCCGCCCACCACGCCGCAGACCATCGGCAGGCTGGAAACGGGCATGCGCACGCTTTCCATCGACTGGCTGAACCGCATCGCCGATGCGCTGCAGGTCGCGCCAGAGGCGCTGCTGGAAAGCGAACGCGACGAAGCGGTGATGGTCGTGGCAAAACTGACCGAAGCTGGCGCGGAACCGCTGACCGCCCCGCGAGAGGCGCCCGAACCCATCGCCATGCTGGGCAACGGACCGCTCTCGGTGATGGAAATCGACGCGATGGCGGGCGAGTACCGGGTGGGCGACCGGCTGTGGATGCGGCACATCGCGCCGCACGATCGCGCCCGCGCCATTAATCGCGACGTGCTGGTGCCGCGCCCCGGCGGGCGCTTTGCCTTTGGCCGGTTGATTGATTTCAGCGATGACATGGTGGCGCTGCTGCCGCCAGGGGCTGGTCACCGCCAGATCGTGGTGAAGGAGCCGGCCTGGCTGGCGCAGGCGGTGCTGCTGATCAGGGCGCTCTAGGCCGGTCAGCCCTCGATCAGCTTGCCCTCTTCCGCTGGCGCTTCACCCTGCGGCACCGGCTTGGCCAGTGCGAGCAGCGCCATATAGGGCGCGGCGAAAAAGCGCAGCGACAGGAAGCCGTAGACGCTGCCGACCAGCAGGGCAAAGCCCGTGCCCAGCACCGGCGTGGACCAGAGCATGAAAGCGGCAATGGCGAAGGTGATCGCACCCAGCACCATTTCCGGGATCGTGCACGACAGCGCCGAGACGAACCCGCCGCTTTCGCCGAACTTGGGGGTGCGGCGCCACGCATGCGGCTTGTTCGACAGGCCTGCCACGCCTGAAATCAGCACGATATAGGTAAGCGATGCGCGCGCGATCTCACCACGGATCATGTCGGGGATGCGGTGGCATCCCGTCAGGCGATAGCGGTGCCAGTTGCGGACAAGGCCCGTGGCGAGGCCCAGCCCGATCATCGGCCAGGTGATGGGGGCAAGCTGGATCGGATCCATCGCGCCCAGCAGCACGGCAACCGCGATGGCGGTGACGCCGATCAGGCCCAGCACCAACCCCGACAGGGTATGCAGTGGCGCGGAGCAGCGCAGCACTTCCAAGAGCTTCGTCCAGCCCGGCATGGGCCGCGCATAAGGCTCGGGCAGGAACAGCTTCCAGTGGCGGCGCAGCTGCTGCACCGGCCCTGCGGTCCAGCGGAAACGCTGCTTCTTGTAATCATCGAACCCGTCGGGGATCAGGCCGCGGCCAAAGGTTTCGCCCAGATACATGCCGCGATAGCCCGCGGCGCGCAGGCGCACGGATACTTCCGAATCCTCGGTCAGGCACCATTCGGCCCAGCCGCCGACCCGGCGCAGCCCCTCGGCGCGCAGCAGGCACATGGTGCCGATGGTGAAGGCGCCGCCATATTCGGACACGCCGCACATATCGACCTTGTTGTTGGGCATGTATTCCCAGTGACAGCCGGTCAGATAGGCATTGCCTTCGTATTCGCGGTAATCATGCGGGGTCTGGAGATATCCCACGCGCTTGTCACGGAAGAACGGCACGAGACGCGACAGGAAATCGGGCGTGGCGAGGTAGTCGGCATCAATCACCGACACGATTTCCGCCGTGGGGTCCATGCGGCCGTCGAGCACCCAGTTCAGAGCACCGGCCTTGGCTCCGGGCAGCGGGGCGACGTGGAAAAAGCGGAACACCTCGCGCCCAAGCCGGCGATTGAGCAGCTCGGCATGCGCTTCCAGCGGACGCCACAGCGCCTCGTCCTTGGTATTGTTGTCGATGACGATGACTTCGAAATTCTGGTAATCCTGCGCGGCAAGGCAATCCATCGTCTGCTTCACCACCTGCGGCGGCTCGGCATAGCACGGCAGGTGCACCGATACGCGCGGCTCGAACGGTTCTTCGTGCGCGGCAACGCGGCGATGGCTGCGCAGCGGCTGTTCGCCCGGCTGCGGGGCGCGATTGGGCAGGCGCCAGTGCTGATGCGTAAGCGATGCTTCGCGGGCGATACGCTCGATCCAGCCAAGATAGCCGATGCCCATGGCGATGGTCGCGGCCAGATACAGCGCCGCCTCGTTCCAGAAAGGCAGGTCGATTTCGTTGATGAGAAGGCACAGCCACCACCAGCTGACGGCAACGGCAAGCGCCTCGACCGAAAGCCATGCCATGCCCGGCAGGGTCAGGCGCCAGCCCATGGTCTGACGCAGCGACAGGGCGAGCAGGAACGCGCCCAGCGGCACCAGCAAGGTACGCACCTCGCCAAACACCGCCGCCGTCACGCCAAAGGCGAGCGCGGTGATGATCGAAAGCTCGATGATATTGCGCGGCAGGTAACCGCCGATGCGCATATCGCCCTTCAGGTTGATCCACCCGCCCAGCTGCTGATCGCCCGCGATGGTGTCGCGGCGATAGGCGGACCATACCGCGACACAAAATGTCAGCAGGCCCAGGAACAGCATCCACGGATCGAAATCGGCGCGTGCGGGTATCGGCAAAATATCAGCTCACATAGTTGATACAAACGGCGAGAAACAAACGCCCTCCCTTCATGCGAAATTCGCGTCGTCGCGGACCGGGAAAGCGGCAAAACGCGCCGCCGGGGTCAGCGTGAAGGGATCGGCATTACTTGAAGTCGGCAGTCGACCACGAATCGCTGCGAGCGATCGAACTGCGCTGTTACTGCGCGTTACAATGGTTAACGCGCCAAGGCGAGCAAGGACGGGCGCGACGAAATGCCCCAAAACCGCCACAATCGGTTTAATGCGGGCGCTAAACGCGAAAACGCCGGGGCAAGGCGGCTGGCCCTGCCCCGGCGCTGATTTCGCCGGAAGTGTCGAAGAAGGGTCAGCCCTCTCCGCGCGCGAGGCGTTCCTGCCGGTCCGTTTCGCTTTCCTTGGGCACGAAGCTGTCGGACTTGACCTTGAGCCAGATCAGGATGGGCGCTGCCATGTAGATCGAGCTGTAGGTACCGACGAAAATGCCGAAGGCGATCGCGGTGGCGAAGCCGAAGGTCATGGCCGGACCGATGATCATCAGCGCGACCAGCACGACCAGCGTGGTGAGCGAGGTGACGACCGTGCGCGAGAGCGTTTCATTGACCGAGAGGTCGAGGAGTTCAGCCATCGGCATCTTGCGATATTTCTTCAGGTTCTCGCGGATGCGGTCATAGACGACGATCGTGTCGTTCAGCGAGTAGCCGATGATGGCCAGAATCGCGGCAACGATGTTGAGGTCGAACTCCATCCCCGTGACCGCGAACAGGCCAAGCGTGAGCGACACGTCGTGCACTAGCGCGAACAAGGCGCCCACGCCGAACTGCCATTCGAAACGGATCCAGATATAGATCGCGATCATCACCATGGCCGCCAGCAGTGCGAGCATGCCGGTCTCGAACAATTCGCTCGACACCTTGCCCGATACCGAATCGACGCCGTCGATACGCACCCCGGGGTGATTTTCCTGCATGCTGGAGGTGATCTGCCGCGCCATCTGGTCGGCGAGATCCTTGGCCGCAGCCGCACCTTCGCTGCTTTCGGGCAGACGCATGCGGATCGACACCTCGTTCGGCTCGCCGAAGCGCTGGATGATCGGCGCACCATAGCCAAGGCCGCCAATCTCGTCGCGGAGTTCACCCACGGGCGCTTCGGCGTCCTGCGTGAAGGTGGCGCGGATCATCTGGCCGCCGACGAAATCGACGCCGAGATTGAGCCCATTGGTGGCCACCATCGCCCAGCTTGCCGCCATCAGCAGCAGCGAGATGATATAGAACGGCACGCGCCAGCGCAGGAAGCGGACATTGGTGTCGTCGGGAACGAGCTTGAGAAGTCGCATAGTTCAGCCCTCCCTTAGATGTTGAGTTCGCTGGGGCGCTTGGCCCGCAGGTAACCGGCGACCCACATGCGGGTCAGCACGACCGCGGTAAAGACCGAGGTGATGATGCCGATGATGAGAACGATGGCGAAACCGCGGATCGGGCCGGAGCCGAACAGGAACAACAGCACGCCCGCGATGACGTTCGTGATATTGGCGTCGAGAATGGCGCGGCGCGCTTCGCGATAGCCGACTTCCACCGCCTGCACCACGCGGCGGCCGCGGCGGCGTTCCTCGCGGATGCGTTCGTTGATCAGCACGTTGGCGTCGACCGCCGCACCCACGGTCAGCACGAAACCGGCAATACCGGGCAGCGTGAGCGTGGAGCCAAGCAGAGCCATGATGCCAAGGATGAGCAGCACGTTCAGCAGCAGCGCGAGATCGGCGTAAAGGCCGAAGCGGCCATAGGTGACGACCATGAACACCAGCACGATCACGCCGCCGATCAAAAGCGCGAGCACGCCCTTTTCAATCGAATCGGCACCGAGGTCGGGACCGACAGTGCGCTCCTCCACCACGGCGAGGTCGATCGGCAGCGCGCCCGAACGCAGCGAGATGGCGAGATTATTCGCCGTATCCACGCTGAATCCGCCCGAAATCTGCGCCTGACCGCCAAGGATCGGCTCGTTGATATTGGGGGCCGACAGCACTTCACCGTCAAGAATGATGGCGAAAGGACGGTTCACGTTCTCGGTCGTGAGCGCCGCGAATTTGCGCCCGCCTTCGGAATTGAAGGTGATGTTCACCACCGGCGCGCCGTTCTGGTCATAGCCCTGCTGCGCATTGGTCAGCTGGTCGCCCTGAATACCGCCCAGACGCTTGACCGCGATCACGCCCTGCTGGCTGGCATCGGGCGCGAAAGGCAGGATCTGGTCGCCCGGAGGGGCGATGCCCTGCGCCAGCTGGTCGGGCAGCGCGGTCGTGTCGACCAGCTTGAATTCCAGCTTGGCGGTCTGGCCCAGAAGCGCCTTCAGCGCGGCTGGATCCTGAAGGCCGGGAACCTGCACGACGATGCGGTTGTCGCCCTGCCGGATGATGGTCGGCTCACGCGTGCCCAGTTCATCGATACGGCGGCGCACGACATCGGTCGCGGTGTCCATCGCGTTTTCGACGGCCTGCTCCAGCCCCACGTCGGTGGGCGACAGCACGATGCGCTGCCCGTCCATCACCTCGAGGTTCCAGTTGCGCTGACCGGTAAGCCCCACGCCTTCCAGCTGCGGAAGCAGAGCTTCGCGTGCGGCGTCGACGTCGCTGCCATCTTCCAGCATGAAGGACAGATTGCCGTCGGCGGTGGAGATATCGCCGATGGCGATCCCCTTCTCGCGCATGGAATCGCGCACGGTCTCTTCCATCGCGGCGAGGCGAAGGCCGCGCACCTGCGCAGTATCGGCCTCAAGCAGGATGTGGCTACCGCCGGCAAGGTCGAGACCCAGATTAATCTCTGGATCGGGCAGGGAAGACGGCCATTGCGCGCCCGCCAGCATGGCGATCGACGGCGCGGCCAGCAGGATGCCGAGGGCGGTTATGCCCCACAGCCAGACCCGCTTCCACGTGGGAAAATCAAGCATGGAAAGCTATGCCTTCAATCGTTGGCGGGCTTTGCACCGCCCGGGGGGATCACATCGCCAAGCGTGCTGCGCACGGCCTGCACCTTCACGCCCTGCGCCAGTTCAAGCTCGACGTAATCGTCGGAAAGCTTGATCACCTTGCCGATCAGCCCACCGGCGGTGACGACCTTGTCGCCCTTCTTCAGCTCGGCAAGCTTGGCCTGGTGCTCCTTCATCCGGCGGCGCTGGGGGCCAAGGATCAGGAACCAGAAGATCGCGCCCATCGCGATCAGGGGAAGGAACTGCATCCACGCAGGCGGCGCGGACGAAGAGGTCGCGGCGGCGAGGAACATGAAAGTGCTGGTCATGTCAGACGAACCGATGCTTTCAAGAAAGAGATGGGATGGGCATCGGGGCTGCATTTCGCCACCCGTCCGCCATGGATGGCCGCGCGCCTAGCAGTATTAAACAAGCGAGGCAAACCCGGCGCGTCGGCACCTGAAGACATGCCGCATGAACCGGCCGTGACAATTTCCATGTCACAACGGCTTGCGCCATCGAAAATGCCCGCCTATAGGGCCGCTGTCCGGTCGGGACGTAGCGCAGCCTGGTAGCGCATCACACTGGGGGTGTGGGGGTCGGAGGTTCGAATCCTCTCGTCCCGACCAACTTTCGCCAACCGGCATTGTCCGCGGCGGAAACCCACCCTTCCCCAACAATCCTGAATTTTCGAAACAGCGGGCGTTTTAACCCGTGATCGCGACGCGCCGAATCGACGCGCGCTTCCGTTCGATCTTGACTTTGTTCGGTCGAACGAATTACCCAGCTCCCAATGAAGGAAAAGCTTCTCGAAACGGCGACCTGCCATTTCTCGCGCCTTGGGTTTGAGGGTGCGGCGACGCGCGCCATCGCGGCGGATGCCAATACGGCCATGTCGTCAATCACTTACCATTTCGGCGGCAAGGAAGGGCTCTACATCGCCTGCGCCCGCCATATCGCGGAGCATATCTCGGCCCGCTTCGATCCGATTCTCGATTCCATCGGCGATCCTGCCCGGCAAAGCCGCGATCAGGCCGTCAAAGCCCTCCACGCCCTTCTCGAAGGTTTCGCCCGCATCATGCTCGATCCGCAATCGGAACGCTGGTCGGGCTTCATCGTGCGTGAACAGCAGGCCCCGACCAAGGCATTCGACGAACTTTACAGCGGCATGATGAACCGCGTGATCGAAACGGTCGTCAGCCTGATCCGCTGCGCGCGAAGCGACCTGAGCGAACCGCAGGCGCGCGCCTGCGCCGTCGCGCTTTGGGGGCAGGCCATGACCTTGCGCATAACACGTGCATCGGTGTGCCGGGTCATGGGCGTCGAAACGCTCGACACCGCGACCGCCCGCATCCTGATCGACCAGTTCCACGCCAACACCGAACTCGTGCTGACCGCCGATATGGAGAGCTCTGAATGAAACGCCGCATCATCGTCGGTATCGCGATTGCCGCGCTTGTCGTCATCGCCATAGCCACCAGCGGCTTTGGCCTGATCGCGCGGCCCGCCGGCCCGCTCACCCTGTATGGCAATGTCGATGTGAGAGAGGTCGAGATGGCCTTTCAGGCGTCGGGCCGGGTCGAGGAAATCCCGGTCGAGGAAGGCGAACGCGTCGAGAAAGGCGATCTGCTTGCCAGCATCGATGCGTCGCAGGCGCAGGACCGTTTGCGGCAGGCCGATGCGGAGCTGGCGCAGGCACGCGCCAGTCTTGCCAAGCTGCAGGCAGGCAATCGCCCGCAGGAAATCGCCAGCGCCAATGCGCGGCTTTCCGCCGCCCGCGCCGCGCTGGACAAGGCGCAGCAGGATTATGATCGCCGCCAACCGCTGCTGGAAACCGGCGCGATCAGCCGCGCGAACTGGAAGGCGACCGAGACCGCGCTGGAAACCGCGCAGGCACAGTATCGCGAAGCGGCAGAGGCGGCATCGCTGACGCGGCAGGGCGCAAGGCGCGAAGACATTGCCGCCGCCCGCGCTCAGCTACAGGCGGCAGAGGCCGCGCGTGGCTCGGTTGATACCGACCTGTCATTTACGCGGCTGGAGGCGCCGGTCGATGGCGTCATCATGACCCGCGCCGTTGAACCGGGCAGCCTGGTCGCACCGGGCGCGACCGCATTTACCATCGCGATCGACAGGCCGATGCGGGTCCGCGCCTATGTCGCGCAGACCGATCTGTCCCGTATTTCCCCCGGTATGAAAGTCACGGTGACTGCAGACGGTAATCCCAAGGAATATCAGGGCACTATCGGCTTTATCTCACCGCGCGCGGAATTCACGCCGAAGCAGGTCGAGACCGAGGATTTGCGCACCGATCTGGTCTATCGCCTGCGCATCATCGTGTCCGACCCGGACGATGGGCTGAGGCAGGGGCAGCCGGTCACGGTCAATGTCCTCGCCGCTCGCGCGCCCGCAGAGGATTGAGCGTGACGGGCGATGCCCACCACAGGGACGCGGTTGCCCGCGTATCCGGGCTGTCGAAGAATTTCGATGGCGCGGAAAAGCCTGCCCTGTCGGATGTTTCGCTGGAAATCCTGACGGGCCGCGTGACCGGACTTGTCGGCCCCGATGGTGCGGGCAAGACCACGCTTATCCGCATCCTCGCCGGGCTGATGAAAGCCGATGGCGGCGAAGTCGAGGTGCTTGGCGGCAAACCGGGCAGGGATCTCGCCGACATCGGGTACATGCCGCAGCGCTTCGGGCTGTATGAAGACCTCTCGGTCGAACAGAACCTGCAACTCTATGCCGAGATGCGTGCCCTGCCGCGGGAGGATCATGACGAGACCTTTGCGCGGCTTCTGAAATTCACCGATCTCGACCGTTTTCGCGAGCGGCTGGCGGGCAATCTTTCAGGGGGCATGAAGCAAAAGCTCGGCCTTGCCTGCGCATTGGTGAAGACGCCGCGCCTGCTGCTGCTCGACGAACCGGGTGTCGGCGTCGATCCGATCTCGCGGCGCGAGCTTTGGGCCATGGTGCAGGACCTGCTGGGCGATGGATCGGAAACCGGGCAGATGGGTGTGCTGTGGTCCACCGCCTATCTCGACGAAGCCGAGAAATGCGACACGGTCTATCTGCTGAGCGAGGGCGAACTCCTGTTCGAGGGCGATCCCGCCCGGCTCACAGGCTCCGTCGACGACCGCGTCGTCCGCCTTACCGGTTTTGAGCCGCGCCGCCGGCAGGTGCTGACACGGATGCTGGATCGCAGCGACGTCCTCGATGGCACGATCCAGGGCCGCTCGGTCCGGCTTTTGCTGCAGGACAAGGACGCGCTGAAGGGCGAGTCCGGTTTCGATGTCACCCCCGCTACCCCGCGCTTCGAAGATGGCTTCATCGAACGGCTGGGCGGCGGACCCAAGGGGACGAGCGCACTTGCCGAACGCTATCGCAGGATTGAGCCAGGGTCGGGCCCGGCTATCGAAGCGCAAGGGCTAACCAAGCGTTTCGGCGACTTCACCGCTGCACATGATGTCAGTTTTTCAGTGCCTTACGGGTCCATCTTCGGACTTCTTGGTCCCAATGGCGCGGGTAAGTCGACCACGTTCAAGATGCTCTGCGGCCTCCTCACCCCGACCGATGGTTCGGGCGCGGTGGCAGGCCATGATTTGCGCACATCGGGCGGAGAGGCGCGCGCGGCGCTGGGTTACATGGCGCAGAAATTCTCGCTCTATGGCGAACTCTCCGTCCAGCAGAACCTGAACTTTTTCGCCGGCGCCTACGGGCTGAAGGGCTCCGATGCGCGGGCTGCAGTCGAACGCGTGACCGATATTTTCGAGCTGGGCGACCGGCTCAGGACCGATGCCGGCACCCTCCCCCTTGGCTTTAAACAGCGCCTCGCGCTGGCAGCGGCCGTGCTTCACGAACCGCCCGTCCTGTTCCTCGATGAGCCGACCAGCGGCGTCGACCCGGTCACGCGGCGTGAATTCTGGATGCACATCAACGGCCTTGTCGAAAAAGGTGTCGCCGTCCTCGTCACCACGCATTTCATGGAAGAGGCGGAATATTGCGACGAAATCACGCTGATCTATCGCTCCGAACAGATCGCGGGCGGCACGCCTGACGAGTTGAAAGCCGAAGCCGCGCAAATGGCCGATCTCGACGATCCGACGATGGAAGACACGTTCATCGCCATGATCGAGGCGAGCGACGCATCCCGCCAAGAGAGCGAAGCGGCATGAGCGCGGCCATCGACAAGAGGCGCCTTTTCGCCATGATCGCCAAGGAGACGCGGCAGATCCTGCGCGATCCGGCGACGGGGCTGATCGCGTTTTTCCTGCCGATCCTGCTTTTGTTCCTGTTCGGCTATGCGCTCAATCTCGATTCCACGCACACCAGCATCGGCATCGCGCTGGAGGATGAAAGCGCCGCCGCGCAGTCCCTGGCAGGCGCTTACCAGAACAGCCGCTATTTCGACGTGCACATGGCGCGGACGGTCCAGCCGCTAAGGGATATGATGATCTCCGACGAGATCCGCGGCATCGTCGTGATCCCGCAGGATTTCGGCAAGGGCTATGCGCGCGGCAATCCGCCGCGCGTGCAGATCATTACCGATGGCACCATGCCCAATACCGCGAACTTCACCCGCTCCTATGCAGAAGGGGTGCTTCAGACATGGCTAGCGAACGAGGCTGCCGACAGGGGCACCTCACTCGAACCGCCGATCTCGCTATCGCTGCGCTTCTGGTATAATCCATCGCTGCAGAGCCGCATGTTCCTCGTGCCCGGCGCCATCGCCATCGTCATGACGATGATTGGAACGCTGCTGACGTCTCTTATCATCGCGCGCGAATGGGAACGCGGCACGATGGAGGCGATGATGGCCACCCCCATGCACATGGCCGAATTCCTCGCCAGCAAGATCGTGCCCTATTTCCTGCTGGCGCTGGTCTCGATGGTATTGTGCACGCTGCTTGCCGTGTTCGTTTTCGGCGTGCCTTTGCGCGGATCGATCTGGGGATTGCTCGCCATTTCGGCGGCCTATCTGATGCCTGCGCTGGGGCAAGGCCTGTTCATCTCGGCCGCGACGAAAAACCAGTTCGTGGCAAGCCAGGTCGCGCTGCTGACAGGCTTTCTGCCGACGTTCCTGCTCTCGGGATTCCTGTTCGAGATATCGTCCATGCCGACATGGATCCAGGCGATCACCTATATGGTCCCAGCCCGCTATTTCGTGCCATCTTTGCAAAGCGTGTTTCTGGCGGGTGACATCTGGGCGCTGATTATTCCCAATATCGGGATCCTCCTTCTGTTCGGCGCGGGCTTTTTCGCCCTGTGCATCCGTGTCACGAAAAGGAGCCTCGACTGATGGGGGGCGCGCTGAAAGCCACGATCATCAAGGAGTTCTGGGCCCTGCTGCGCGACCCCAAGGGGCGCATCACGCTGGTGCTGCCGCCGATGATCCAGCTGGTGATCTTCAGCTTCGCGGTCACGCTCGACGTCAACAACGTCGATGTCGCCGTGCTCGACCGGTCGGGCGGGTCGGCCAGCATCGAACTGATCCAGCAGATCGAGGCCAGCCCCAGTTTCGACGAGGTAAAGCTGCTCCATTCGATGGAGGAGGTGCGCCGCGCCGTCGAGACACAGGACGTGATCGCCGCGCTTGTGATCGAGCAGGATTTCGACCGCGACATCGTGCGCGGACAACCGGCGAGTGTCGGCGTCATTCTCGATGGGCGCAAATCGAACGCGGCGCAGATCGTAGGCGGCTATCTCACGCGGATCGCGGCCAGCACGGGGGCGGTGGTGTCGGGCAGTCCGCTTGCCTCACGCGAGGCAAGCGCCCCGATAAACTGGTTCAATCCAAACCTTGAATATATCTGGTTCAACATGCCCAGCCTGCTGGTCATCATCGTCTCGGTCGCCGGGCTTTCGGTGACCGCGCAATCGGTCGCGCGCGAACGCGAGATGGGCACATTCGACCAGCTGATGGTCAGCCCGCTGACCGTGCCGCAGATCCTGATCGGCAAGATGATCCCGCCGTTCTGCGTGGGGCTGTTCAACGGCACGGTCTATCTGATCGTCGCACCACTGGTGTTCGGCGTGCCCTTCACCGGCTCGCTGGCGCTGTTCTACCTCGGCCTGTCGGCCTATCTCCTCTCGCTGATCGGCGTGGGGCTGTTCGTCTCCTCGCTGTCGATGACGCAGCAGCAGGCATTTCTGGGCAGTTTTGTCGCGACTGTCCCGGTCATCCTGCTCTCTGGCTTTTCCAGTCCGGTCGAGAACATGCCCGGCTGGCTGCAATTCATCACCTATGGAAATCCGGCGCGCTATTTCCTCGAACTCTCGCTTGGCCAGTTCCTCAAGGACATGCCTGCCGCCGATGTCTTCGGCCTGCTCTGGCCGCTCCTGCTGATCGCCACCATCACCATATCCGCCGCGGGCTGGCTGTTCCGCGCGCGCATGGAGTAATCCGATGTCCACCCGCCCTTTCCGCACTTCTCTCGCCTGCAGCACGCTCGCCCTGATCCTGTCCGGCTGCACGGTCGGCCCCGATTATGCCGCGCCCGATACGCAGGTGCAGGACGCCTGGGTCGAACAGGCGGAGACCGGCACTATCGATCCGGCATGGTGGCAGAATTTCGGCGATCCCGAACTGACCGCCCTGATCGAGCAAGCGCTGGCAGGCAGCCCGACGCTTGCCGAAGCGCGGGCACGATTGACCGAGGCGCGCGCCAATCGCGATGCCGTGCTGGGCCAGCGGCTGCCGCAATTGTCTGCCAGCGGCGCCGCGACAGAAAACCGGTTGAGCGAAAACGGGCAGCTCCCGGTTTCCTCAATCCCCGGATTCTCGCCGGAATACAGCCTGTTCGACCTCGGCTTTGATGCCAGCTGGGAAATCGACCTGTGGGGCCGCCGCACTCGCGAGGCGCAAGCCGCCAATGCGCAGGCGGGAGCAGCCGAGGCGCAATATCAGGGCGCTCTGGTCCAGCTGACGGCAGAGATCGCGCGCAGCTACATGGACCTGCGCGCAGCGCAGCAGTCTTCCGCCCTCGCGCGGGAGGCGGCGGATACGGCGGATGAACTTTCTGCGCTGACGACGCAGCTTTACGATGCGGGCGAGGCCAATCGCCAGCAGGCCGATACCGCCAGCGCCGAGGCAGGCTCCGCGCGCGATGCCGCGGCGCAGGCCGCGACTGCCGAGGCTGCGGCAAGCTACAGGCTGGCCGCGCTGACCGGGCGAAAGCCCGAGGATATCCCGCCTGCCCTGCGCCAGTCCGCCCCGTTGCCAGACGCGCCCGAAAGCATCCTCGTGGGCCTGCGCTCCGACCTTTTGCGCCGCCGCCCCGATGTGCGCGCTGCCGAACGCCATCTTGCCGCAGCGACCGCGCAGGTGGGTGTCGCGACCGCCGATCTCTTCCCCCGCTTTTCGCTGATGGGCGGTTTGGGCACGCAGGCGCGCGATGCGGGCGATCTGTTCGACCCCGCCTCAACCCGATTTTCCATCGGGCCTGCTTTTTCATGGCCGATCTTTGCGGGCGGCTCTATCCGGGCGAAGATCCGCGCCGCCGATGCCGCCAGCGATGCCGCAGCCGCAGCCTATGAACAGGCCGTGGTCGAGGCGCTGAACGACAGCGAAGCGGCCATCAATCGCTTTATGCAGGCGAAAGGGCGCGCCGACGCGGCGACAAAGGCAGCAGCCGATCAGGAACGCGCCTTTGCCCTTTCCATGCAGCGTTTCGACGCGGGGGAGGACAATCGCCTGTCCCTCGACCAGGCGCGGCTGGAACTGCTCTCTCGCACCCGCGCAGCCGTTGCGGCAAAGGCCGAGGCGGCGCAGGCCGCAGTCGCCCTGTACAAGGCGCTGGGCGGAACGCCGGACGCTCCCGTGCAGGAAGCCGAAGCACCTGCGCCAAACTGACCGCGGCCAAAGGAACGAGAGGCAGGCGGGAACCCACTGCTTGCCCAGCCAGTTGATCTCGTGCAGGTGCTCTCGTGCATTTGAGGCGGCAATCCGCTTCGCCCGAAGCCCTGACGCCCGTCCCTTACCCCTCCCGCCAGAGGCCTGTCTTGCTCAAACATTTCACCGGTTCGATCATCTTCACCGTCATCGCGCTTGCGCTGGGCGCATTCGTGGGCTGGGAATATTCCGGCACGTTTTCGGGCATGATCTCAACGCTTTGGATCTGCGTCGTGCTGGCGGTTCTGGAAACCTCGCTCTCGTTCGACAATGCCGCGGTGAACGCCACGGTGCTGAAGGACATGGACCCGAAATGGCAGCACCGCTTCCTGACATGGGGCATCGCGATCGCCGTATTCGGCATGCGAATCGTATTCCCGATCGTCATCGTCGCGATCGCCGCGTCGCTTGGCCCATGGGGCGCGCTGATGCTCGCGATCGAGGAGCCGGAGCGTTACGCCTCGATCATGGAGGATGCGCATAACGGGCTGATGGGCTTTGGCGGCGCTTTCCTCGGCATGGTCGGCCTCAAATATTTCTTCGACGCGGACAAGGAAGTGCACTGGATCCGCATCCTTGAACGCCCGCTGGTGAAATTCGGGCGCCTGCAGGCGTTCGAAATCGGCGTTATGATCCTGGCCCTGCGGGGCACCTCGACCCTGCTGGATGGCGAAGAACAGCTGACCTTCCTCACCGCGGGCCTCTTCGGCCTTGTCACCTTCATCGGCGTGGAAATGATCGGCGATGTGCTGGGCGCGCCCGAAGGCACGACCGAGGCCGCCGCCCGCTCGGGCCTTGCCTCGTTCCTCTATCTCGAAGTGCTGGACGCCAGCTTCTCCTTCGACGGGGTGATCGGTGCATTCGCGCTTTCGACCAACCTGTTCGTGATCGCCATCGGCCTTGGCATCGGTGCGATGTTCGTGCGTTCGATGACGATCTACCTCGTCCATAAGGGCACCATGAGCGAGTATCGCTATCTCGAACACGGCGCGTTCTATGCGATCATCGTGCTGGCCGCGATCATGTTCCTCAACGTGCGCTTCCACATTCCCGAAGTCGTCACCGGCCTGATCGGCGCGGTGCTGATCGGGCTTGCCTTCCTCAGCTCGGTTCGCTGGAACCGCCGGGAACGGGCGGAAGCGGAGGCTCTGCCGGAGGCGTGACTTCTTCGGCAGAAGCAGACCGCAATATCTTGGAATAGAACCAGCCGATCCCGATCAGTGAAAAGCCGAGACCTGTAAAGCTCGCGATGCGGGCAAGCTGGTCCAGCCCCTGCGTGTCATAGATAAACACCTTGCACACCGCCGCCAGCATCAGCACGAGACTGCCGATGCGCCAGCTGCGCGTTCCCGATTTCGCGCCCCAAAGCAAGAAGCCGATGGCAAGAACGATGCCAAGAAGCGAACGGAGCAGATCCTCTGTCTGACCGACCGGCGGGCTGGTCAGGACACTGCCTGCAAATGCCTGGCGCAGTTCCGACAGCGCCAGGAATCCGATCAGCGCCATCAGCGCCCCGTCGCTTGCCACCCTGACCCAGCGGGATTGTTCTTCATCCGCTGGCAGCATCACGCGGCCCATCAGCAGCGCCGCGATCGCAATGCCATAGGCGATGATGAGCAGGTTCGCGACCGGCGTGGCCCCGACCGCCTGATCGGCCCAGAGTGGGTTGAAGATCAACCCGGTATAAATTACGAAATGCCCGAGGCTGAGGCCGGCGAATACCGCGGCCACCCGGCGAAGCGCAGGCAGCCGGTCGCGCATTTGCCATGCCAGCACGGCGACGCCCAGCAGCAGAGCTTCCCACACCGTGCGTTCGGCAAGGCCGTAGGTAACGAAATCGCGCCATTCAGGGATGCTGTCGGACCGTTCGCGTATCGCGAAGACCAGCTTGAACCCGACATGGAAGACCGACAGGCCAAGAATTCCCGCTCCAGCGCGCATCATCCATCTTGGCACGATGGCCATGTGCCCGTGCGCCCAGCCCAGCGCCGCCGCCACGACCGCTGCCGGGGCCACGAATTGCAGCATGTCCTTGAACCCGGGGAAATCGCTGACAAGCCCCGGCGAGCCGGAAAGAGTGAAGCCCGATGCGCCCAGCCACCATGCGAAGGGATAGGCCGCCCAGACCAGCACGATCGCAAGGCTCGTGCGTGCAGCCCAGTTCCGCTGCGGCAGACCGAACACCAGTCCAAGCGCGGTGATGGCCGTCGCCCATGCCATCCAGTCCAAAGGCAGTACCTGCGTCACCCCGGCATAGGCGGTGGCAACACAGGACGCTTCGAGGATGCCTGCGCGCCAACCCGAAGCCCCGATCCGCCATGCGCCCAGCGCCGGCAGCACGGCCAGCGCCAGCCCGGCCAGAGCGATCGGCAGCACGAATTCGTCGATACCCGGCACGAAATGCCAATAGGCGGCAAGAATCAGCGCAGGCGGCATGACGGCAAGAGCGGCCACATCGGCTCCCTTGCCCCGGCCGAGAAAGACATGCGCAAGCGGCACACCGGCAAAGATTGCCGCCATGGCCGCGCCGACCAGCCCGAAGGTCCATGGATCGGGATCGAACCAGAAACCCATCATCCATGCCGAGACGCCGCCTGCTATCGCTGCAGCTTCACGCAGGCCGGGGTTCTTCCACCCCAGACCTGCCAACGCGCCGCCCAAAAGGGCGTAAAGACCCCAGCTCAGCGGCTCGTAACCCGAATTCTCGAGCAGCACCGCCATCTGCAAAGCAGCAAATCCACCCAATGCAATGCGAAGGAAGCGGCTTTCCTTCAACTCAGGCAACACCAACGCAGGCAGCAGTGCGCCCACGATGACGAGATAAAGGCCGACGCTGACCAGATCACCCCGACTGGTCGGATCGACCAGCAGCATGAACAGCCCCCAGCCAAGACCGCCCACGATGCCTGCAAGGCCAAGCCAGCCGCCACGCGCCCAGCCGCCGCCTTCGTCGAAACGGCCCTGCCTGCGCGCCGCATGGCCAAGCCCGCCTGCAACCAGTGAAAGATAGATGGCCAGCAGGGTGATATTGCCCTCTTCGCTGCCGACCAATGCCGGGGCGGCAAAACCGCCCACCAGCGCCAGGACCGCGCATGGCAGGCCAAAGCGGAAGGACAGCCCCAATGCCGCCGCGGTTACCAGCGCGAGGCCGACAAAGGCGGTGCCGGTCCCGATCAGGCCGTAGAGCGATCCTGCTAGATAGATGCTGGCATAAAGCGTGGCGAGGCCAGCCCCCGCAAGCGCCTGCGGCACGCGGGGATCGGCGACGCGTTCCTTGAAGCGATATGCCAGCTCCGCCCCGCCCAGCAGTGCAAAACCGAACAGCAGCCCCAGAACCACACGCACTTCGGGGCCGAGAATACCCGCATCTATCGCATAGCGCGCAAGGAAGAAGCCCGCGACAGCAAGGGTGATGCCGCCCGCCCACATGGACAGCTGCCGGCCGAACAGTTCCTCGAAATCAAGACTGAAATCGAGCCCGGCGACACGCTCCCCGAAAGAGCGCGAAGGTGCAGAAGCAGCAGGTGCGGAAGGCTCGACCAAGGGTGTCGAGGTTGTGGGAGCGGGAGTTTCGTCAAATTTCGCCGGTGCAGACTTCGGCCGGATGGTCGGCACAGAAGCGCTGCGCGCCACGGTCGCGGGTCGGCGCGAGGCCGCCTCCGCCGCCTCGGCATCGCGAGCGGCTGGCGCACGCCCATGCGCCATCTCCCGAGCCTCGATCGCGGCAAGATCGCCACGGGTTTCCCGCAGCTCCTTTTCCAGCCCGTCGACCCGCTTCCAAAGTGCTGCGAGCAGGCCCGCACCAACGAGTAAGAGGAAGAATTCCACGCAACACCCCCGTCTGACAGGCGCGCACGGCCAGCCGGCCGCACTCACCCACTATCACGGGGAGTGGATTAGCAGTCAAATAAACACTGTTCAATAATGAAATTGAGCGGTGTTTAATTTGGTCCGAACCGCCCTGCTGTCAGTACCCCATCAGCGAGAGCACTTCCTTGCGCGAGCGCTGATCCTCCAGGAAAGTGCCCATCATGCGGCTGGTCACCATGCCTACACCCGGCGTACGCACGCCGCGGGCTGTCATGCATGCATGGCTCGCCTCGATAACGACGGCCACGCCATGCGGCTGCAGATGATCCCAGATACACTGGGCGACTTCTGCCGTCAGCCTTTCCTGGATCTGCAGGCGCCGGGCGAAACCGTGCAGCACCCGCGCCAGCTTGGAAATGCCCACTACATGATCGCGGGGCAGATAGGCGATGGCCGCCTTGCCGATGATCGGGGCCATGTGATGTTCGCAATGCGACTGAAAGGGAATGTCCTTCAGAAGAACGACCTCGTCATAGCCGCCCACTTCCTCGAACACGCGTGACAGGTGGACCGAGGGATCTTCCTCGTATCCCATGCAATATTCCTTCCACGCACGCGCCACGCGCTTGGGCGTGTCGAGCAGCCCTTCGCGTTCCGGATCGTCGCCCGACCATCGGATCAGCGTGCGGATCGCCTCCTGCACGTCTTCGGGGACCGGGGGCTTGCCCAGTGGGTTGTCTTCATCGGGGCCGACAAGGCTGCTCATGCGCGGGTCTTTCTGTTCTGCATGGCGTCCAGATAGGTGCTCCCACCCCGTGCGTCACCATGCACTAACGTGCGGGGTGGTAGAAATCATAAATCTGTCTCGCGACGCTGTCCGACACACCGGGGACGCGGCGCAGGTCATCAAGCGCGGCGGCGCGCACCTTGCCTGCCGTGCCGAAATGGAGAAGCAGTGCCCGTTTACGTGCGGGGCCGATGCCGGGAATGTCGTCCAGCGGGCTCGCCTGAATGGAACGGCTGCGCTTGGCGCGGTGGGCGCCGATGACATAGCGGTGCACCTCGTCGCGCAGGCGCTGCAGGTGGAACAGCACCGGCGAATTGGTCGGCAGCATCTTTTCACGCCCGTCCGGAAAGTGGAACACCTCGCGCCCTTCGCGTCCGTGATGCGGCCCCTTGGCGATGCCGACCACGGCGACATCCTCGATGCCCAGCTCCTCCAGCGTGTCCATCACCGACGACAGCTGGCCCTTCCCGCCATCGATCAGCACGAGATCGGGCCAGACCGCATCGTCCTTCCCGCTCGTCTCGCGTTCGGGATCGTCTTTCATTGCGCGGGCAAAGCGGCGGTTCATGACTTCGCGCATCATGGCGAAATCGTCGTTGGTCTGCGCCTGTTTGATGTTGAACTTGCGGTACTGGTTCTTGATGAAGCCTTCCGGCCCCGCGACCACCATCGCGCCTACCGCATTCGCGCCCTGAATGTGGGAGTTGTCATAGACCTCCACCCGCTGAGGTATTTCGGGCAGGTCGAGAAATTCGGCCATTTCGCGCCAGATCTTCGCCTGCGTCCCGCTTTCGGCAAGACGGCGTTCCAGCGCCTCAATCGCGTTGCGGCTGGCCTGTTCGATCAATCGGCGGCGGTCGCCGCGCTGGGGCACGCTGATCTCCACCTTGCGTTCGGCAGCGGCGGTGAAGGCCTCGGTCAAAAGCTCGAAATCTGGCAATTCGCGGTCGACGAGTATGGTGCGCGCTGGCGGCACTTCCTCATAGAACTGGGCGAGGAAGGCGCTGAAAACCTCTTCCTGCGTGAGCCCATCGGTGTGGCGCGGGAAGAAGGCGCGGTGACCCCAGTTCTGCCCGCCACGGATGAAAAAGGCCTGCACGCCAATCTGGCCGCCCTTCTCCGCCATGGCGAAGACATCGGCGTCGCCCACCCCTTGCGCATTGATCGCCTGCGAACCCTGAATAAAGGTCGCGGCACGGAGGCGGTCGCGCAGCATGGCGGCCGTCTCGAAATCGAGATTCTCCGCCGCCTTGGCCATCTGGCTCTCGATCTCCTGCTGCACGGCGCTGGACTTGCCGGCCAGGAAATCCTTCGCCTGCCGAACCAGCTCGTCATAGCCGTCCTTGTCGATCCGCCCGACGCATGGCGCGCTGCAACGCTTGATCTGGTAAAGTAGGCATGGCCGGTCGCGGCGGCTGAAAAAACTGTCGGTGCAGCTGCGCAGCAGGAACAGTTTCTGCAGCGCGTTGATCGTGGTATTGACCGAACCGGCGCTGGCGAAGGGGCCGTAATAATTGCCCTTTGCCCGTCGCGCACCGCGATGCTTCATGATGCGCGGAAAATCATTGTCGCCGCGCAGCAGGATGAAGGGGAAGCTTTTGTCGTCGCGCAAAAGCACGTTGTAGGGCGGGCGAAACCGCTTGATCAGCTGCGCTTCCAGCAGCAGCGCCTCGGCCTCTGAGTTCGTCGTGACGATGGTCATCGACCGGGTCTGCGCGACCATGCGCTTCAGCCGCTGCGGCAGGCGTTCGACCTGCAGATAATTCGCCACGCGGTTCTTCAGCGCCCGCGCCTTGCCGACATAGAGCACGTCGCCGCGCGCATCCTGCATGCGATAGACGCCGGGGCGCGGTGGCAGGGTGCGCTGCACTTCGCGGATTGCCTCGATCCCGGCCTTGATGTCGGGCTGGCTGCCGCGCACCGTGGCGCTCGCCTTCTCTTCCAGAAAGCGTTCGCTGCCCTTGGGGTTGGGTGGGGTTCCGGCTTCGGTGCGGCTCATCGCGGTGCAAGATAGGGAGCGCGGACGCAAAGCGCCACCAGCCCCGTTGGCAATTGTTATCGCTATGGAAAGGGAGTGGTGCCCGGGGGCGGAGTCGAACCACCGACACGACGATTTTCAGTCGTCTGCTCTACCACTGAGCTACCCAGGCATCGCCAACAGAAGGGCGAATTCCCGATGGCGAAACAAGTGCCTCGCGTCGGGAGCGCCGCCTATGGCCAAAGCTTTGCGCGCTGTCAAACATGAAAATGCGCCGTTGCGATGAAAATCCACAGGCAGGCGGTTTTGGCTAGTAATCTTCATCCTCTTCGCCCGTCGGCACATGCGCCGGTTCGCCGGGAATCGCATAACCGCCCTGCAGCCACTGGACGAGATCGCGGTCCTTGCAGGCAGAGGAACAGAACGGGGCGTGGGTTTCGGAACGCGGCTTGCCGCACATCGGGCAGGACTTCACCGCGCGTTTCATCGGTGTCTGGCTCATAGGGGCACCGCCTGCGCCATCCCGGCCTCTGGCGCAAGGGCCGGATCGGTTTCGATGCGGATTTCGCGTCCTGTCCGTCGGCCAAGCTCGGCCAGCAGGTCATCGGTCAATCGCGGCTCCAGCGCGGGATGCACCCTCAGCAGGATCGCGCCGGGTTCCGTCACCGCCTCGGCCCGCCGCAACAGCAGTCGCGCGGCCGCCGAGAGGCGATGGCGCGCAAGCCGCTGCAGGATCGACGGCCCTTCCAGCCGCGCGACGATCTGGACAAAGCCGAACCCGTTCATCGCGGTGCGTTCATGCGGAAAACCGTCCAGCGCCAGCGCCAGCGCCTCGTCCACCGCGCGCCGGTCGGCTTTTTCCTGTAATGTCGGGAAATCGATACCGATCGATCCGCCGATATCCAGTCGGCGCAGACAATCGGCAACGGCAGGCACAGCCGCCAGCGCCAGCGCACGCGGCGGCAGCGTGCCGTCAATGTCGATCAAGGTCATGGCAGGCGTGGGCGACAAATGCAGCGCACCGCCATCGAATGCGATCACGCGGTCTATCGCCTCTGCGACCAGCTCGTTCCAATCGCATGCCGGAAAGCGCGGCACGATGCGCACCGCTTGGCCTGCGGCTTTCAACCTGTCTGCCAGATCGGGCGCAGGGGACAATGCGGCATTGCTGGGCCGGCCCTGCGCGCGTTTCGACCTTGCGCCCTCGTCAATGCGGGCGCGGTGGATCTCGATGCGGATCGGCGCCCCTTCGCTCGCATCTTTCGGCAAGCGATCGACCAGCACTTCCTCGCCGCCCTCCAGCCGCACGGTGCCGCGTTTCGATCCGGCGGCGCGGGATACGAGTACGCCCTCAACCACAGCGCCTGCGGCCAGTTCGCCCGGCCATGCGATCTTCGCCGCCACGATCCTGCCGCCCGAAAGCTGCACCGCGCGCGTTTCGCCGATGCCGCGTTCGACCAGCCAATCAGGCAATGGCAAAACCCGCCGCCTTCAGCAGCGCCCGCGTTTCATAAAGGGGAAGTCCCACGACGCCCGAATGGCTACCCTGGATCCATGCAATCAGCGCCTCGGCATGGCCCTGGATAGCATAGCCGCCCGCCTTCCCGTCCCATTCGCTGCTGGCGATATAGGCGTCGATTTCTTCCTGGGAGAGCTGTTTGAAGCGCACCACCGTCTCGCTGATCTTTTCGCGGATGGTGCCATCGGGCGCGGCCAGCGCGATGCCCGACATGACGCGGTGGCGCCGGCCCGACAGAAGCGTCAGACACTCACGCGCGGTCGCCTCGTCCTCGGCCTTGGGCAGGATGCGTCGCCCGGCGGAAACGACGGTGTCGCCTGCCAGAACATAAGCGCCCCTGCCGTCGACGGCAGCAGCCTTTTCCCGCGCCATGCGCGCCACATAGGCGCGCGGCAATTCCCCGTCATGCGGCGTTTCGTCGATGTCGGCAGGATCGATGCGCACCGGTTCCACGCCCAGCCGCGCGATCAGTTCGCGCCGCCGGGGGCTGGCCGATGCCAATACCAGTGCGGTTGATGTGGGGCCAGCCATGCCGGCGCGGATTAGCTCGGCCCGGGGCCGCCGCGGCCGGGCATGAAGCGATAGGTGATCCGACCCTTGGTCAGGTCGTAAGGCGTCAGTTCCACCAGCACCTCGTCGCCCACCAGCACGCGGATGCGGTTCTTACGCATCTTGCCTGCGGTGTGACCCAGGATCTCGTGATCGTTTTCCAGGCGGACGCGGAACATCGCGTTGGGAAGCAGCTCCACAACAGTGCCGCGCATTTCGAGGAGTTCTTCTTTCGCCATGCCTTGGGCGCCGTGCACCCATCCTTTCGCTAAAGTGTTAGGGAAAAACCTGCGCGCCCATAGCGCCGCACGGCCAATATGGAAAGAGCGGAGTTGCTTTTCAACGTCTGGCGCCCAGACGGTGGCGCGACTGACCGACTGCCATTTAGCGGCGTGAACCGCGCTGATCGCCGTCAAATTTGATGACTGGCGCGGATCAATTTCGTTCATGCTGCATTGCGACAGAATATTACATGCCTTTCCGGTGCCCACATCCTATCGTGGGACGCAATGCGCAAAAAGAGTAGACTGACCGCCTTGCCCCTTACCGCTTCCAATGGCCGCGCCCCGCGCGACCCCGAATTCCCATTGCCGCAAGGCGTACCGGCGCGCGCGATCAGCAGCGTCGAGCCGAAAGTCTGCGCCATTGCGCTAGCAGCGTGCATTTGTGCAATGCCAGTCGCGGCCGCCGCGAACGAGGCGGTCCAGCAGGGCACTAGCGTTCAGGATATCGAACCGCGCGAGGATGACGATGGCATGATCAACGAGATCATCGTCACCGCGCCGCGCCTGCGCGGACAGGTCGATGTCCCGCAGGCCCCGATCGCCGTGCTGGACGAGGCCGAGATCGAGAGCGTGGGCGCATCGTCGCTGGCCGAACTGCTTGAGGAACTGGCACCGCAATCGAATTCCGCCAGCGGTCGCGGATCTGGCGGCCCGCCCGCGATCCTCGTCAACGGGCAGCGCATTTCGGGCTTTCGCGAGATGCGCAACTATCCGCCCGAGGCGCTGGCCCGGGTCGAGATCCTGCCCGAGGAAACTGCCATCCGCTTCGGCTTTTCGCCCAATCAGCGCGTGATCAATTTCATCCTCAAGGAAAACTATTCCTCGCAGGAAATCTCCGCCGAATATGGCTGGCCCGACAAGGGCGGCTATCACACGAGCGAGATCGAGGCATCCATGCTGACGATCAACGGCCCCAACCGGCTGAACATCGCGATCGAGGCGGAAAATTCGTCGCTCCTGCGTGAAAGCGAACGCGGCGTGTCGTCCTATGGCTTTACGCCGATGGCAGGCGATGCCGATCCTTCGGCCTATCGCTCATTGTCGCCCGATACGCGCGACCTTACGCTGAACACCGTGTGGACGCGCGGCATTGGCGAAGGCGGGCTTGGCGGATCGGTGACGGTCAACGGCACCGTCACACGCAGCGATTCGCTGTCGCTGCAGGGCCCCGACACGGTGACGCTGGAGGATGCAGGCGGAGCGACAGCGCAGCGCGTGCTGCTTTCCAGCGCACTTGGCCTTGGCAATCGTGTACGCCAGAGCCGCAGTTCCGGGTTCGAACTGGGCACGACCTTCAACAAGCCGCTAGGCGACTGGGACCTTACCGTGACCGGCCGCTGGACGCATGACGACACAGTGACCGCATCGGGTATCGGGCTCGACACCGATTCGCTGGAGGCCGCAGCGCTGGCAGGCGATATCGCGATCACCGCGCCTGTCGATGATCTGGCTGCCTATCTCGGCTCGCGTTCCACCAACCGCAGCTATTCCAATTCCGAAGACGCCAGCTCGCTTGCCACGCTTACGGGGCGGCCGGTGCTGCTGCCGGGCGGCGAACTTGCGCTGACGGTGAAAGCCGGGTTCGACTGGAGCAATATCGTGTCGCGCCAGACCCAGACCCTGGGCAGCGAAACCGATCTGACCCGCGGCGATGCCAATGCGGGCCTGACCGTCGGCATTCCCGTCACCAGCAGGCGAGAAGGCATCCTCGACGCGGTGGGCGATATCACCATCGACCTGTCGGGCGGCGTCAACCATCTCTCCGATTTCGGCGCGCTTTATAACTGGAGCGCAGGCCTGAACTGGTCGCCGCTTGAGCGCATCAATTTCCAGGCAAGCCGGATCTACGCCGAAAAGGCCCCGACGCTCAGCCAGCTGGGCGCGCCCTCGCTGATCACCAGCGGCGCGACGATTTATGACATTACCACGGGGCAAAGCGTGCTTGTCGACCTCATCACCGGCGGCAATCCGAATCTGGTCGAGGAAAAGCAGAACGACTGGAAATTCGCCTTCAACTACGATCTGCCGTTTCTGGACCGCTCACGCTTCATCGCCGAATATTACGACGAACACTCGACCGACGTGTCGAGCGGCTTCCCCGCCCTCACCCCCGCGATCGAAGCTGCTTTCCCGGACCGGGTGACACGCGATTCCAGCGGCAATCTGGTCAGCATCGACCAGCGTCCTGTCACCTATGCAAGGCAGGACGGGCGGCGCCTGCGCTATGGCATCGACCTGTCGGGCCGGATCAAGGGCAAGGAGAGCGAAGAGCAATCGGGCCAGCGCGGCGAAGGCCAGCAGGGCCGGCAGGGCGGCGGAGCGCCCGGCATGCCCGGAAGCCGCCGCAACCGCAGTGGCGGGCGCTGGGGTTTCGGCATCTATCACACCGTGCGTTTCGAACAGAGCGTGCAGATCGCCGAAGGCACGCAGGTGCTCGACCTGCTGGACGGCGAATCGATCACCTCCACACCCGTCGCCCGGCATGAGGTCGAGCTTCAGGCCCGCGCCTTCTACAACGGGTTCGGCATGCGGCTTTCCGGCGATTACCTTGGCGGCGCGAGCATCGAGGATACGAGCGGCACCGGCTCCTCGCTCGACTTCGATCCGATCGCGACCTTCGACGTGCGCTTCTTCGCCGATCTCGAACGCGCGGGCGGGCTGGCCGACAAGGTGCCCTTCTTCAAGGGGGCGCGGCTCTCCTTCTCCATCGATAATATCTTCGATGCACAGCAGCGCGTCACCGATGAGAGTGGAGAGGTGCCGACAAACTACCTCCCCGCCTTCGCCGACCCTGCCGGACGCCTGCTGGAGATCGATTTCCGCAAGCGGTTCTAGGTACTTGGCGGCACCCGCGCAGAGCTTTTGCTTTTGCGCATAAGCTGGCTTATAGGCGGGGCGGAAACGCCCCGGCCCGCCCTGCCCGAATCATCGTGGGCCGGTCAGGCCGGGGCTCGGTATTTCATGCCCACGGCCATGTCGCCCGCCCCTTCGCGCAGCGATGCCAATGACCGGCGGCAAAGCGTTGGAAAGCTCTTCACATGAACCGTCGCCGCCAGATCTACGAAGGCAAGGCCAAGATCCTTTACGAAGGCCCGGAACCGGGCACGCTGATCCAGTATTTCAAGGATGATGCCACCGCCTTCAACGCTCAGAAAAAGGGCACGATCAACGGCAAGGGCGTGATCAACAACCGCATCAGCGAGTTCGTGTTCACCCGCCTGTCGCATATCGGCATCCCGACGCATTTCATCCGCCGCCTGAACATGCGCGAACAGCTCGTTCGCCAGGTCGACATCATCCCGCTGGAAGTTGTCGTGCGCAATGTCGCGGCCGGTTCGATCTCCAAACGCCTCGGCATCGAGGAAGGCGAACCGCTGCCGCACACGCTCCTTGAATATTACTACAAGGACGATGCGCTGGGCGATCCGCTCATCGCGGAAGAGCATATCGCATGCTTCGGCTGGGCCTCGAACGAGGAGATGCAGGACATGTCGTCGATGGCGATCCGCATCAACGATTTCCTGTGCGGCATGTTCGCAGCGGTCGGCATCCGCCTTGTCGATTTCAAGCTGGAGTTCGGCCGCCTGTGGGACGGCGATTACAGCCGCGTGATCCTGGCCGATGAAATCAGCCCCGACGGCTGCCGCCTGTGGGACATGGCAACCGGCGAAAAGCTGGACAAGGACCGCTTCCGCCGCGACCTTGGCGGTGAGGAAGACGCCTACACCGAGGTTGCCCGCCGCCTTGGCGTGTTGCAGGATGACGGGCCGAGCGAGGTTTTCGACCTCAGCCATCACCGCAAGCTGAGGGGCAAGAAATAGGCCGCAGCCTGCAAAAAGAAGAACGGTGAGAGGAAAGACAATCGGAAACAGGCAAACGCAAAAGCGGTGTGACCCGGGGGTCATGCTTGGCTGATTTTCGCGTGGGTCGCGCCCGTTTCCGCCTTCCTCTTTCCGCTCTCGCCCCGGGCCTGCTGGCACTGGCCGCACTCGCGGGCTGCTCCGCCCTTCCCGCTCCCAGCGTTCAGGCAGAAGCGCCGCAAACAAACCGCGCGGGCGTTCCGCTGCCCGAAACGGTACTCGCGCAGAGCGATCTGACGCCCGACAGCGATATCCGTCATGGGCGGCTGGCAAACGGCATGTTTTACGCCATCCGCCAGAATGGCACCCCTGCTTCCACGGCAGAGGTTCGCCTCGTCTTCGATGCGGGCTCTCTGGACGAAACCGATCGGCAGCGCGGCTGGGCGCATTATGTCGAGCACATGGCCTTCAACGGTTCGACCAATGTGCCCGAAGGCGAGATGGTGCCCCTGCTGGAGCGCGAGGGGCTGGCCTTTGGCGCGGACACCAACGCCTCCACCAGTTTTGAAAATACCAGCTATCGGCTGAGCCTGCCGCAGAGCGACCCGGCACTGCTCGATACAGCGCTTATGCTGATGCGCGAAGTGGCGGGAGAGCTGCAATTCGATCAGGGCGCGGTCGATCGGGAACGCGGCGTATTGCTGGCCGAACGCCGCGACCGGGATAACTACCAGCTCGAAGAGGCGCTGGACCGCTATGGCTTCGAGACACCCGGCGCGCGCTATGTCGAGCGCTGGGCCGGCGGCACGGTTGCAACGCTGGAAGCTGCCGACGGCGCCGGGCTGAAGGATTTTTGGGCCGGGCATTACAGACCCGAGAACACCGCCCTGATCGTCGTCGGCGATATCGATCCGGACGCGGTGGAAACGGCGATCAAGGCGCGTTTTGCCGATTGGTCCGATGGCAGCCCGCCCCCTGCCCCACGCGATTACGGTTCGGTCGAATTCGATCGCGGCGCGGCAGAGGACATCCACATCCACCCCGCGCTGTCCGAACGGCTCACCGTGTTTCGCGTCGCCCCTGCCCAGAACGAAGCTGACGACAGCGCAGAGCGGCGCGAAGCCGTCCTGCGCCAGATCGGCTATGACGCGATCAACCGCCGGCTGAAAAGCCTTGCGCGTGAGGCTGACGCACCGTTCCGGTCGGCAGGATTTGGCACCGGCAACGTCTTCCGCATGGCGCGCGTGACGCGGCTGGTGGTCGACAGCGTCGATGGCCAGTGGGAACGGGGCCTGATCGCTGCCACCAGCGAATATCGCCGCGCGATGGAGCAGGGTTTCACCCGCGCCGAGATCGCGGAACAGCTCGCCGAACTGGACGAACGCTATGAACAGGCCGCAGCGGGTGAGGCGACGCGGTCTAACGAATTTTTCGTCAACCGCATCTCACGCTGGATTTCCGAAGGGCGCGTACCCACGACCGGCCCCGAAGCGGCCGAACGGTACTTCGCGATGCGCGACGAAATCACGCCCGATGCCATCATGGAGGCGCTGCAAGAGGAAGCCGTGCCGCTGGACGAGAATGCGCTGATCCGCTTTCGCGGACGGAGCGAACCCGAGGACGGCGGCCCTGCCCTGCGCGCCGCATGGGAAGAGGCGCTGGCCGCCCCGCTACCGGAACAGGCACGGGAAGAGGCGCAGGACTTCGCCTATACTGATTTCGGGATGCCCGGTGATGTGGTGGCGGACGAGATAGAGCCCATTTTCGGCATTCGCACGATCCGCTTTGCCAATAATGTCAGGCTCAACCTCAAGCATACCGACATCAACAAGGATGTCATTTTCGTGCGGATGACTCTGAGCGGCGGCAGGCTGCTGGAAAGCCGCGAAGATCCGCTCGCGGTGGAACTGGCGTCGCGCATTCCGGCTGGCGGGCTGGGCGCGCATGATGCCGACCAGCTCGAAACGATTCTTGCGGGCAAGCGCGTCTCCTTTAACTTCAGTGCCGGTACCGACGCCTTCACCTCCACGGGTTCGACCCGGCCCGACGACCTTGCCATGCAGCTTCAGCTGATGGCTGCGCTGATCACCGATCCGGGCTGGCGCGCAGAGCCTGTGGCGCGGTTTCGCGGCATGCTTCCCGATTATTTCGCACGGCTGAAAGCAACGCCCTCCTCCACCTTTGCGAGCGAGGCGGGCGCGATCATGAGCGATGATGATCCACGCTTCAGCCAGCAACCGATCGACGCCTATCGCGCGCTCGACTTCGCGCAGCTGCGCCAGATCATGCAGCCCGTGTTCGACAATGCCCCGATCGAAATCGCCATCGTCGGCGACATCGACGAGGACCGTGCCATCGATCTGGTCGCGAAAACGCTGGGCGCGCTGCCCAGGCGAGAGGCCAGCTTCACCCCCGATGCCGCCGCGCTGGCGCGCAGCTTCACCGAGCGGCGCGGAACCGTGGTACTGCGTCATCAAGGCGAAGCGACGCAGGCGCTGGTGCAGAAGATCTGGCCGACGCGCGATGACAGCGACGCCATGCTCAACACGCGGATGGAGATCCTCGAGCGCATGGTGCGCATTGCCTTGACCGACGAGCTGCGCGAGCGACTGGGGCAGGCTTATTCGCCATCCGCCTCCAATGCGATGAGCTCGATCTATCCGGGATATGGCAGCTTCACCATTCGCGCGCAGGTTGATGCCGACGCGATTGCGGCGGCGGATCAGGCCCTGACCGCGACCATCGCGAAACTGCGTGATGGGCCGATTTCACAGGATCTGCTCGACCGAGCGCGGGAGCCTTATATGGCCAGTTTCGACAATATGCTGAAATCGAACCAGGGCTGGCTGGCACTGGCCGATCGCGCGCAAAGCGAAGCGGACCGCCTTGCCCGCACCGCCGCGATCCGCGAGCGCGCAGAGGCCGTGACGGTGGAGGCATTGCAGGCCGATGCCCGCCGCTGGCTGCCCGAAGGAGGGGCTTTGACCTTTTTCGTACTGCCCGAAGGCGTGCCTTCCCCGATTTCCATCGATCCACCGCTTGCGCCAGCGACCGCTTCGCCATAGGGGCTGGCGCACGGATTCCCGCTGGCCCTTTTGTCACTCGCCAGCGCAGCTAACAGGAAGGTTCGTGCGATGAAGGTGCTGGTCCATGTCTCGCTGAAGCCCGGCGTTCTCGATCCGCAGGGCCGTGCGATCCATCACTCGCTGGAAGGTCTTGGCTTTGGCGGCGTTTCCGATGTCCGCGTTGGCCGCGAAATCGCGCTGGAAGTCGCCGACGACACCAGTGACGAGGCGCTGGAGGACATGTGCCGCCGCCTGCTCGCCAATACGGTGATCGAAAACTACCGCATCGAGAAGCTCTGAGCTTTCCTTAAGGGAGCACGCGATCATGGCATTCACCGCTGGCGTCATCACCTTCCCCGGTTCGAACTGCGACCGCGACATGGCCGTGGCCATCCGTGACATCTCGGGCCGCGAACCGCTGCGCCTGTGGCACGGCGATGCGGATCTTCCCGGCAATATCGATTTCATCGCGGTGCCGGGCGGGTTCTCCTATGGCGACTACCTGCGTTCGGGCGCGATGGCGGCGAACAGCCCGATCATGCGTTCCGTCATCGCGGCAGCGGATCGCGGCGTGCCCGTGCTGGGCGTGTGCAACGGTTTTCAGGTGCTGACCGAAGCGCGGCTGCTCCCCGGCGCGCTGATGCGCAATGCCGGCATCCATTTCGTATGCCGCACCGTGCCGCTGGTGGTCGAGAACGGATCTTCCCTGTTCACCAGCCGCTATGAAACCGGCAGCACGATCCAGATCCCGGTCGCGCATCACGACGGCAATTACTACGCCGACGATGAAACGCTGGACGAGCTGGAAGGCGAAGGCCGCGTCGCGTTCCGCTATGGTGAGAACGTGAATGGCTCTGCGCGGCAGATCGCGGGTGTCCTGAACGCGAAAGGCAACGTGCTGGGCATGATGCCGCACCCCGAACGCGCTATCGAAGATGCGCAGGGCAGCGCCGATGGCCGCGCCTTGTTTGAAGGCGTGTTCGAGTCGCTTTCGGTAGCCTGATCGACCGCGCCGCATTGGCGGTCGTTATATCGGGCAATTAGTCGAGATATTCGCGGGGCTTGCCCCCGTGCCCCCGGTTTCGCTTGCCGAGAGCCGGTCGAGGCCTAGTCTCCCCCCAGAAAAAAGGGAGAGACTGCCATGAAGAAGATCGTCTGCATCACCGCCATTGCCGCGTTCACCCTGACCGGCTGCTCACAGAACGAGGAGCCTGCCCCGGAACCCATGGAGACCGAGGTCGCCGAAGCGGAAACCGTCGCCACGGCACCCGACGGCGGGCCTGCATATGGAATGTTCGAGGTCACTTCCGCCGACGGCGCGACTGTCATCATGCAGGACATTCGCGAAGACGGCACCGTCACGAACACGATCGAAGGTACCGAACCGACCGAAGGGACATGGACAACCGATGGTGATGGCAATTTCTGCCTGACCATGGCGGGTGAAACCGAAACAACATGCTATGCCGACACGGTTACCGATGGCGTGTGGACAGCCACCAATATCGCGGATGAAACCGATAGCTGGACCGTGGTACGCATGGCGGATGAAGAAGCCGAAGCTGCCCCAGCGACATGACCTGACGACCCTGCGCATATCCACTGCCGCGGCGCTTCTCGCGCTGGCCCTCACCGCCTGCTCGGTGGACGAGAAGCCTGCCGAGGAGTCCGCGGCGGAGCGGGAGGCACCTGAATTTCCCGCTGCAGATGGCGGGCCGCAGGCCGGCCGGTTCGAGATCAGCTCTCCGACCCGCGATGTCGTGATC
This sequence comes from Croceicoccus mobilis, assembly GCF_001661965.1. Lineage (GTDB taxonomy): Bacteria > Pseudomonadota > Alphaproteobacteria > Sphingomonadales > Sphingomonadaceae > Croceicoccus > Croceicoccus mobilis. The sequence continues at coordinate 266,815 of NZ_LYWZ01000020.1, read as the reverse complement.
GTGCAGGAGGTGCGCAAGGACGGGACCTATAGCAGCAGCCTGGACGGTCAGGTCACCGAAACAGGCACATGGACCGCCCCGTCACGCGGGTTGTTCTGTACCGAATCGAACGGCAACAAGAGCTGCGATGAAGAAAGCATCGCGCCCGACGGCACTTGGCAATCGGTGAACGTCGAGGATGCAGGCAATCGCTGGATCATCCGCCGCCTGCCTGATGCGCAATCCGAATAGAGCTTACCAGACCGGCTGGTTCACCGCGCCCGAAACTGCCTCTGCCAGCATGTCGAGAGAGCTTTCGACATCGGGCGCGACCAGCAACTGGCGGCGGCGATCAACGCTCATGAAACCCTCGGCCTGCACCGTGTCGCAGAATTGCGCAAAGCCCTGCCAATAGCCATGGATGTCGAGCAGGCAGAACGGCTTGGCGTGATAGCCCAGCGCATTCCAGGTCCACGCCTCCATCAATTCGTCCAGCGTGCCGATGCCGCCCGGCAGGCAGACGAACGCATCGGCCAGCTGCGTCATCTTCGCCTTGCGCTCATGCATGCCCGCGACCTGATGAAGTTCGGTGAGGCCGAGATGCGCGACTTCATGGGCCGACAGGGCATCGGGGATGACGCCATAGGCCTTCCCGCCCGCTTCCAGCACCGTGTCGGCGATGATGCCCATCAGCCCCAGCTTGCCACCACCATAGACGAGGTCGATGCCGCGTTTCGCCATGGCCTTGCCCAGCTCTACCGTGGCGGCGGCATAGACGGGGTTCTGCCCCATGCCCGATCCGCAATAGACGGCGAGGGATTTCAGTTCGGCCATGTGGTCACAGTTCCATTCGTTTCAGCGGACGCGCGCCCATATGGGCCAGCACCGCGGCGGCATTGCGCGCGCCGGTATCAAGACATTGGGTGACATCGCGGCCCGCGATCAGCGCGGCAAGGAAGCCGGCGGCGAACTGGTCGCCCGCGCCCGTGGTGTCGACGATTTTCTCTGGCTTTACCGCCGGTCGGGCGATCAGTTCCCCATCCTGCACGGCAACCGCGCCGCCTGCACCGCAGGTCACGACCGGCAACGGCACCTTTTCGCCCAGCGCCCGGACCGCCATGTGGAAGTCGTCGATGCCGGTCATCAACTTGGCTTCGTATTCATTGGCGAAGAGCACATCGACGCCGCCATCGGAAACGAGCTTCATGATGGAATCGCGCCGCCCCGGAAGGGCAATCGAATCCGAAAGCGTAAAGGCGATCCGCCGCCCCTCGCCCCGTGCCAGCTCGATCGCGCGGCGCATGGCGGCGCGCGGCGTATCGGGGCCCCAGAGATACCCTTCGAGGAAAAGCGTGTCGCAGCCGCGGATCGCCTCTTCATCCAGCGCGTCCGCCGTCAGGCAATGGCTGGCGGCAGGCGAAGTCTGCATCGTGCGTTCGCCATCGGGCGTGACCAGGATGAAGCAACGCCCCGTCGGCGCGTCCCCGTGCGGCGGCGTGTCGAACACGATGTCGAGATCGGCCATGTGCTTCTTGAAAAGCTCGCCCAGACGGTCATTGCCGGTCAGCCCGATAAAGCGGCAACGCGCGCCCAGTGCGGCAGCGCCCGCGAGGCTGTTCGCCGCCGAACCGCCGGGCACTTCCTCAACCGTGCCGCTGCCATGCATGGCCGCGGCCAGATCCTCGGCCTCCTGATCGGCAAGCAGGCGCATCGTGCCCTTGAGCACGCCGCAATCGACGAGGAAATCCTCGTCCCGCTGGGCCAGCACATCGACGATGGCATCGCCCAGCGCCACGATTTGCGCTTGGTCACTGGTCATGAAGGATAATTTCGCAGCTGCATCATTAATGGTTTCGGGCGTTACCGGTGGGTGGCTGTCCGGTCAATCGCTATCGACGAAGCGGGTGCACGGTCACTGATCGACAAAATCGATTACATCAATCATCCAAAAACGGGAAACCCGATTTGTTTCGGTGCGTTTCATACCCATATCAGACACGAAATTAACACCCGGAGGAACCGCAATGGGCGACAATGCAAAGAAAGCGCTGATCGATGGACTGAATGGCCTTCTGGCCGACCACCTCGCGCTGTACATGAAGACCAAGAATTTCCACTGGCACGTCAAGGGCCGCGACTTCCGCGACCTGCACCTGCTGTTCGACGAACAGGCCGGAGAGATCTTCGGCAATGTCGACCTGATCGCGGAACGCGTGCGCAAGATCGAAGGCAAGACGCTGACCTCGATCGGTTCGATCATGGAAAAGACCAAGGTCGCCGACCAGAATTCGACCGATCTGGAAGCCATGGACATGGTCAGCCAGCTGCGTGACGACAACGCGACCATGGTCAAGACGCTGAAGGAAGTAAAAGACCTGGCCGAGAAGGCAGGCGACAATGCGACCGACGGGTTGATCGACGACTGGACCGACCAGGCAGAGGAACGCACCTGGTTCCTCAGCTCGATCCTCGGCTGATCGCTGAAACGACCTGAAACAATGGGGCTGGCGTCAGAGCGTACCGCTCGCCGTCAGCCCCATTGTCGTCTGGCCCGCGCCATTGGGCCGCGCGACAAAACCCATGCCTTCCAATGGTTCGGCCATTTCGGGCGGCAATCCCGCTACCGACATCACCGCGCGCCAGCTCCCGTCGGGCTTGATGGAAAGATCGACCCGCTCGTTCCCGCTCGGCCCTGTCATCGGCACGACTAGCGCGCCGTTTTCACAGCGCGCTTCGCCTGCCAGCACGGTTTCGGCGGGCATGAACGCGCCCATTGCCGGAACGGCCAGCCCCAGCGTGCCAGAAGCCGCCACGCATTGCCCATCTGCGATGCTGGCAGAAAAATCCTGCATCGTCAGCGCCCTGACCGGAAGCGGGGCGAACATGCCCGCAAGCGCAAGCTCACCCGTCGCATTCTCGATGCCTGTTGTGCCAAGGGTGCTGCTGACACGTGCCCTGAACGGTGCGCGGTTCATGGAATCGGGCCGCTCAATCGCGAATTTCGCTTGTCCGACGAGCAACGGCAGCGGCATCAGATCCACTTCCATCAGCCCCATCGATAGCGGCCCGATCTGCATCTCACCGACAAGCCCGTCCCATGCAACGCCCTCCACCGCCTGCGCGCTTAAAGTCCGGCCATTGCCCGCCAATCCCAGCACCAGCCGAAGCGGCAGCATCGCCAAAAGCGCCGCAAGCGTGGCAAGTGCGATCGCAGCCCATGTCCGGCGGTTGAGCCGCCCGTCGCGAATGAATATCCAGCGCCCTATCATGGCGTCGCCCGCGTCAAAGTCGCATTCAGGGAAACCGATCCATCCGCCGATGGGGTGATCGTCACCTGCTCGGCATTGATGCCCTGTTTCCCAAGTGCGTCCAGCAGCGCCAGCGCCGCGCCGGGCGCGGAAGTCGGCACGCTGATCTGGGTTGCGTCATTACCGCGCGCTTCATTCGCCTGCAGCACCAACCCCTGCGCATCGGCAGCGGCGGCGACCATTTGCGCCACGGGTCCACTGCCAGCAACAGGTGCGTCCGGCGCATCCGCCAGCGCTTCAAGCCGCGCCATGACGCGGCCCGAAGCCTCAACCGCTTCACGGTGGTGAACATGCGCATCGTCGTGCAAAGCACCCAGTGGCAGCACGATGCCATAAATCCCGATCACGATCGCGGCGAGCACGCCTGCGATCCCGACCAGCCAGCGTTCGCGCCCGGTCAATCCGGCGAACCAGTCGCGCACGGGTTCCAGCAGCCCGCTCATGGCGCGCGCACCGTGATATCGGCCACCGTTGCGCCGGTCGCGTCGGGCGCGATGGATGGCGGCACGGTGATGACCCAGCCATCGGCCTGCAGCGCGATCAGCATGGCGTTCAGATCCTCCGTCCGTGGTGCGGCGGCGCGAATGGCCAATGTGCCGTCACGCTGCCAGCTCAGCGACCTGAGCTGCACCGATGGATGCGGCTGCATTGCGGCGAACACCGCTGGCGTCACCGCATCGAAACTCGCGCCCCCCGCTCCGCGCCGCAGCAGTTCGGCATTGATCTGGCTTTCGGCGCTGGCCAGATCGGTAACGGCGGGAAACCGTTCGCGCGCAGCGGCAAGGGCCGCTTCTTCCTGCGCATTGGCATCCCATTCCAGCTTCACCGTTTCCACGGCAAGGATCAGGAAACCCAGCAGCGCCAGCACCGCCGCCATGCGAGCCAGCTGTGCCCAATCGGGCAGGCGGAAAAACGAAACGCGCGGCGGGGCATAAACACCTTGCCGCAGGTCGAGCGGCGGGTCGGCCCAGGCCGTGAACAAGGCATCGGCCAGCGCATCGGCACCCGCCTCTCGCCGCCGTGCGTCGCCAGACAGCGCCGCGATCATGTCAGGCTCTCCGGCGAAAGCCGCTTGCGCACTGCGCGCCAGAACCTGCGAACCCAGCGTGCCTGACAACAATTCGCCATCTGGTGGTTCCGGCAGCGCCATGGCAGCAGGAATGACAGCCTGCGGATCAAGCCCCGCAGCGGCCAGTTCGGCCAACCACACATCCATGTCCGACTTCGCCACGGTGCAGCTTGCGATGGTGTCGCCATCGGCCAGCAAGGCGGCGGCGACATGGGTTTCTTCCGTGGCGCCCGCCCCCTTTGGCGCCAGTCGCGCCGCCGCGATCGCCTGCGGCCCGGACATGTCGCCACGCGGCGAAAAGCGAACAGGCGCAAGCACCGAAGGGACCATAGCGACCACGCGGCCCGCATCGCCCCATGCCGCATCATCGCCGGGGGTAAAGCCATGTTCCGAATGCAGGCCATCTGCACCAACGCGCCACCAGCGCCAGTCATCGCGCGGATGTTCGCCAAGCAGCACGATCACGCCACCCACATCGGGGGCGGATGCATCGCGCTCAGGCAGGGGCTGGGTGAAACGGGCCATCGGTCAGCTAGCTCAGTCAGTGATGTCCGCGTTCTCGCCCTCTCCGCCCGGCTGGCCATCGGCCCCAAGCGAATAGATCTCGAACGGTTTGCCGCCTTCGCCCGGCACCCGGTACTGATAGGCGCGGCCCCACGGGTCATTGGGCAGTTCCTTGATATAGCCGCCCGAACGATAGTTCTGCGGCATCATCAGGTTGGCAGGCGGCGTGACCAGCGCATTGAGGCCATCCGACGCGCTTGGGTAAGTCGCCGTGTCGAGCCGGTACATCTCCATCGCCTGCCCCAGCGTCGCGATATCGGCCTCCGCCTTCACGCGCATCGCCTTGTCCTGGCTGGGCAGCACGTTGATGATGACGATGCTGGCAAGCAGGCCGATGATGAACAGCACCACCATCAGCTCGACAAGGCTGAAGCCGTTCTTGCGTCGACGTTTGCGGGTTTCGGGGTCGGTCTGTTTCTGGTGGTCGGTCATGATCTCAAAGTCCGGTCAGTTCCTGCAATTGCAGGATGGGAAGCAGAATGGCGAGGATGATCGTCGCGACCACCGCGCCCATGAGGATGATGATGGCAGGCTCCAGCAGGGCCATGGCCGCAGCGGTGAAGCTGGCGAATTCGCGTTCCAGATATTCGCCCGCGCGCTCCAGCATGGGACCAAGCTGTCCCGCCGCCTCACCGCTGGAGGCAAGATAGACGAGGAGCGGCGGGAATGTCCCGGCCTCGCGCATGGCGGTGGAAAGCGAGGTGCCCGCGCGCACCTTTTCCGTGATCTGCTCCAGCGCCTGGCGCTGCACCGAATTATGCACGGTGCGGCTGGCAAGGCGCAGCCCGTCGACCAGCGGCAGGCGCGCCGCGATCATCGAGGAAAGCGTGCGGGCAAGCGCGGCGGCATGCATGTCGCGAATGAGCTTACCGACGAAAGGCGTTTTCAGCATCAGCGCGTCAAAGCGATATTTGAAACCGGGGTTCTTCAGCGCGCGCAGGAAAGCCAGGATGGCCAGCGCGATCACCAGCCCCAGCGCCCACCACCACGCCGAAAGAAAATCCGAAAGCACGATCACGATCCGCGTCAGCAGCGGCAATTGCCGCGAGGCATTGTCGAACTGTTCGACCACGCGCGGCACGACAGAGACCATCAGCCCCGTCACCACCGCAACCGCCACCAGCGACAGGATGATCGGATAGGCGAGCGCGGCGATGATCTTGCCGCGGACCTCGGCGCTTTTCTCAAGACTGTCGGCAAGCCGTTCGGCGATGCTGGGCAGGCTGCCCGAATTCTCGCCCGCCGCGATCATCGCGCGATAGACGGGGGGAAAGCTCGCTTCCTCGCGCCGCAGCGCATCGGCGAGAGGCAGGCCTTCGACGATGCCGGCGTGGACATTGGTCAGGATCGCGCGCGCCTTTTCCTTTTCGGTCTGGCGGCTGATCGTGCGCAACGCTTCTTCCAGCGGACTTACCATCATCAGCGAGGACAGCTGCCGTGTAAAAAGCGCCAATTGCTTGGGGCGCAGCTTGCGTTTGAAACTGGGGAGATGGATGCCGCCCTTGGCCGCAGGCAAGGCCGCGCCCAGCTTTTCATCGACGCTCAGCACATGCCAGCGCCGTTTCGCCAATTGCTCGCGCGCGGCGGGGACGCTGGCGGCATCCACCGCACCGCGCCTTTCGCGCCCCTGCGGATCGACCGCGAGATAGGCATAGCGCGCCATCAGGCGCCCTCGTCCTCGCGCCGGGCGACACGTGCCGCTTCGGCGGCAGAGGTCACGCCTTCCAGCACCAGCCGTTTCGCCGCGCGGGCAAGCCGCGTGCCGCGGCGCTTGCCTTCGGCGGTCTTGCCGAACGCATAGTCCGCAATCCGCTCTTCATCCGCGCTTTCGTGGATCATGCGGCGGATCGTCTCGTCGATGCGAACCGCCTCATACACGCCGATGCGCCCTGAATAGCCAGTTTCGCCGCATTGCTCGCAGCCGACCGGTTCGTATACCGCCCTGCCCGGCTTGATGCCAAGAATCGCGCCAAGCGCCGGGTCGATCCCGCCCTCGCGCTTGCAATGCGGGCACAGCCGGCGGACGAGCCGCTGCGCGACCACGCCGCGCAAAGTGCTGGCCAGCAGGAAAGGTTCGACCCCCATGTCGCGCATGCGGGTGATCGCGCCAATGCTGTCATTGGTGTGCACGGTCGAAAGCACGAGGTGGCCCGTCAGCGATGCCTGCACCGCGATATCGGCGGTTTCCTTGTCGCGAATTTCGCCGACCATCACCACGTCGGGATCCTGCCGCAGAATGGCCCGCAGACCGGCCGCGAAATCGAGACCGACCTTCGCATTCACCTGCGTTTGCCCCACCCCGTCCACAGCGTATTCCACAGGGTCTTCCACAGTCAGGATATTGCGCTGTCCATCGTTCAGGCTGCGCAGCCCCGCATAAAGCGTGGTCGTCTTGCCCGAACCGGTCGGCCCGGTGACCAGCACGATGCCATTGGGCTCTTTCAAAGCGCGATCAAGCACCTCACCCGCCCGATCGTCGAGACCAAGGTCCTTCAGGGTCAGCCCCGCGTTCTCCTTGTCGAGCAGGCGCAGCACCACGCGTTCGCCCGCGCGGTTCGGCAGGGTGGAGACACGCACGTCGACCAGCTTCCCGCCTAGCGAGAGGCCGATGCGCCCGTCCTGCGGCACGCGGCGTTCGGCGATATCAAGGCGAGCCATGACCTTGATGCGGCTGACCAGCACCGGAGCGACATGCGGGGGCATGCGCAATTTCTCGATCAGCACGCCATCCTCGCGGAAGCGCACGACGAGGGCCTGTTCGTAAGGCTCGATATGAATGTCGGACGCGCCTTCGCGCAGCCCTTGCGCGATCAGCCCGTTGATCAGCCGGATCGCAGGCGCATCATCGGCGCTGTCGAGCAAATCCTCGGCGGTGGGCAGGCCCATCATGTCGGTATCGGCGCTGGCTTCGAAGCCCATGCTGTCAGCCGCCAGCGATCCGGCATCGCCATAGGTGTCGGCCAGCAAAGCCTCGAACCGCTGCGGCTCCACCTTTTCGACCGTAAAGGGCCGGCCAAACCGACGACGCAGGTCAAGCAGGACCAGCGGATCGGCGCTGCTGCGCATCGTCAGGCGCAGGCCATCGGGATCATCGGCGACGATCACGCCATGATCGCGCGCCTCGGCATAGGAAAGCGCGGGCGATACACGCGGCATCTCGGCAGGCACGGCCCCGGCAAGGGTCACGTCCTCGCCCAGCGGCACATCTTCGTGATCGCGCGAAGCCACCGTCTGCGCCCCTTTACTGCGCCGCGCTCGACGGCGGAATTTCCTGCACGACGGGCTGCGAATCCACCGCGCGCGGGCGGATCACGACGTCGCCTTCACTGCGCGGCATCGCGGGCGGCACCGCGCCCAGATAATCGACGATCAGCGCATCGATGCCCGGTTCGCGCTTCGGATCGAATTCGCGCTGCGCGTCACGAATCACGCCATAGCGGCGTGCGGTGACTTCCTGCCGGTCGGCGGCAGTGCGCAGGATGGTCGGGCGGATGAAGACCATCAGGTTCGTCTTCACATGGCTCCTGCCGCGCGATTTGAACAATTCGCCCAGCAGCGGAATATCGCCAAGCAGCGGCACTTTCTGGATCGTCCGCCGCTCATTATCGTCAAGCAGACCGCCCAGCACCAGGATCTCGCCATTGCCGACAGTGACAGTGGTGCTGATTTCGCGCTTGTTGACGATCAGTTCGGATGAATCGCTCGAAACCGGCCCGGCGATGGAGGAGACCTCCTGCCGCAGGTTCAGCTTCACCTCGTCGCCCGCATTGATCTGCGGGGTTACGTCCAGCTCGATACCCACGTTCTGGCGCTGGATCGTGCGGAAGGCATTGTCGAAATTATCGGACAGCGCCTCACCCGTCGAAACAGGGATCTCCTGCCCGAACAGGATCGAGGCCTCGACATTGTCGTTGGTCGTGATGTGCGGGGTGGACAGGATATTGGAATCCGTATCTTCCTGCACCGCGTTCAGCAGCACGCCCAGATAGTTGTTGCCGCCGAACTTCGTGCCATAGCCGGTATACCCGCCACGCGCGCCCAACGCCGCCGTCGCCGCGTTTTCACGCAGCATGTCGGATACGGTGCTATTGGTGCTGGTGGTGATGGTGTCACCGCTGATGACCGTGGTGGTCTGATCGAATTCATCGGCAAGGATGCCGCCTGCCAGGTCGATGATATTGGGCGCAACGTTTGAGAAATTGGTGACCGCGAAGGGCACGTCCTCACCCGCCAGCAGGACCTGCAGACCCAGTTCGCGTGCGACCGAATCCGAAATCTCGACGATGATCGCCTCGACCAGCACCTGATCCTGCCGAACGTCCAGCTGGCGCACCAGTTCGCCCAGCTGGCGCTGCACGTTTACAGGGGCGGAGATGATGACCGCGTTAGCGCCGGGATAGCGGGTTATGACAGCCGTGCCGCGCCCGCCCGACAATTCGATAGTGCCGCCGCCAAGATTGGTGTTCTGCTGCGCCGCGCTGGTCCCCGACGATGCCGCGACCTGCCCGCCCATCGTCGATCCGCCCTGCGCGCCGGTGCTGCCCGAACTGCCGCTCATGCTCGACAATCCGCTGGTGCGGGTGGAGCCGGTGGTGGTGGGCGTGTAATTGCCCGTTCCGCCCATGATCTTTTCCAGCGTCGCGACCATGGCGCTGGCATCGGCGTAATCGAGCCAGATCACCTTGATCTCGCTTCCCTGCGCGGCGCGGCTGTCCAGTTCGCGGGCCATCGCGGCCAGCCGTTCCAGCGTCGCCTTTTCCCCGCGCAGCAGCAGTGAATTGGAACTGTCGACCGCCACCACGCTGGCCAGCGTGCCATTGCCGTTCTGCCCCTGCGGGATCAGCTCGGTCAGCGCGGTCGCGATTTCGCGCGCGCCGGCGTGGTCCAGCGCGATCATCTGGGTCGAGCTATTGTCGGTGTCGATCTGGGTCAGCAAAGCGCGGATGCGGCGCAGATTATCGGCATAATCGACGATCACCAGCGAATTGCCCGCGCGATTGGCGGTGATCGAACCTTCCGGGCTGACCAGCGGCTTCAGCGTATTGACCGCATCCTCCGCCGCGACGGCGCCCAGACGCACGACATCGGTCACCATCTGGTTTCCCGGCACGCCCTGGCTGCCCACCCGCGTCGGCTGCGAAGCGGCATTGCTGGCGGGCTGGATACGAAATGCCCCGTCAGAGGTCGGCACCGCGACAAGGCCGTTGGCGCGCAGGGTCGAAAGAAACACCTCGAAATATTCGCTGCGGGTCAGCGGGCGATCGGTGACGACGCTGATCTTCTGGTTCACCCGGCCATCGACGATGAAGGTCCGACCGGTCACCTGCGCCGCATCGGCGACAAAGGTGCGCACATCGGCATCGCGCATGTTGAGCACATATTGCGCGTGGGCCGGGACCGAGCTGGCGCAGATCGCGACGGCGGAAACAAGGGCGGCACTGGCCGAACGGGAATCAAAACGCATCATGGCGCCACCTGGAACTGGACTGGAACATCCCGGCCATCGCGCCTCACCGTCAGTGAGACTTGCCTGCCGGGAACAAGAGCGCGAACGAGGCTGCCTGCCTCACCCGCCGAAGTAATGGGTTTGCCGCCGATCGCGGTCACGATGTCGCCGGCCTGCAGCCCCGCGGCATCGAAGGCCGAGCCATTGCCGTTGGGATAGACCGACAGCCCCGCAAAGCTCGCGCCCTTCATCTCGGGCTGCACCGACACGCCGCCGCGCAGGGCGGAGGCGGACACGGCATTGGGGTCGATGACATCGCTGGAAGGGGGCTGCGGCATGCGGCTTGGCCCGGTTGCCGCCTGCGCCACCGGCGCGGGCTTCGACTGGTCGAGATAAAGAAGTTCGCGCGCACCCGAACGGCTGATCACCACGTGATCGAACGCGATCCCCGCCAAGGTGGCGTCCGGCGTGACCTCATCGCCGATGCGGAAGATCTTCTGCTCTCCGTCATTGTCGGCAATGATCGCGGTGCCGCTGCCCGTCGCCGCGTTATAGCGCAGGCCGTACAGCGTAAGGGGCAGATCGGTCACGCGTTCGGGCCCTGCGGCCAGTTCGGGCCGGGGCTGCATGCGGTTGAAGGGGTCAAAGCTGCCCATCAGCGCACTGCGCGCAGCAGGTGACATGACATTGACGCTGGCCGGCCGCCACTGCCCCAGCGGCGACACCGGGGTGACGACCATCCAGAACAGCGCCACACCCGCGATGACGATCCCGGCGGCCAGCAACCACCAGATCACATCGTGCAATGTCGGCGCCCGCAAAGGCAGGCCCCCAGATCTAGTGCGAACGAATCGCAAGATTTTTCTTCCCACCCGTCAATTGTGACTGCCTAGCACTATGGGCCAGCCCGCCGCGACACAAGCGCCAGCGCGCCAATGCCCACCACGCATCTGCGCGCTCCCGCGACTCGATCCTTTACGGGGAGCAGCCCTTCTGCTGTTTGAACAGCTGCCAATGTCGCAGCTTTTTGACAAATTCATGTCAAACACGGCGCAGATTGCGACAGGCGGCGTGGATCATGCAAGCTTGCGGCTCGCCAAACGGGAATCACACGGCTAAAGCGCGCGCCATGGCCATGGCAGACATTGTTCCAACATCTGAAAGAACGCCCCTGCGGATTGCCCTTTTCAGCGGCAATTACAACTACGTGCGCGATGGCGCCAATCAGGCGCTCAACCGGCTTGTCGGCTATCTGCTGAGCCAGGGCTGCGACGTGCGGGTCTATGCGCCCAAGGTGGAAAACCCCGCGTTTGAGGCAACCGGAGAGCTGGTCGGCGTACCGGCGCTGCCTATTCCGGGCCGCAGCGAATATCGCGTGCCGATGGCCCTGTCGCCGCGCGTGCGCCGCGATCTGGGCCGGTTTGCGCCGCATGTCGTCCATGTTTCCAGCCCCGATGTGGTCGCGCATCGCGCGGTCAGCTGGGCGCGATCGCGCAATATTCCGGTGCTGGCTTCGGTGCACACGCGTTTCGAAACCTATCCGCAATATTACGGCATGGGCTTTCTGGAGGCGCCGCTACTGGCCGGGCTGAAGCGGTTCTACAATCGCTGCGACGCGCTGGTCGCGCCATCCGATTCGATGGTCACCCTGCTGAAAGAGCAGGGCATGAATGAAAATGTCTCGCTGTGGACGCGCGGCGTCGACCGGGAGATTTTCTCACCCGTAGCGCGTGACATGGCGTGGCGCCGATCACTGGGTATTGCCGACGATGAACAAGTCATCGGCTTTCTGGGCCGGCTGGTTATGGAAAAGGGCCTCGACGTTTTTTCCGCCGCCTGCGCCGAACTGGACAAGCGCGGGGTAAAGCACCGCGTTCTGGTCATCGGCGAAGGGCCTGCGCGCGGCTGGTTTACCGAGCGCTTGTCGAACGCGGTCTTTGTCGGCCACCAGATGGGCAAGGATCTGGGCCGCGCGGTCGCGTCGATGGACATGCTGTTCAACCCGTCGGTCACCGAAACCTTCGGCAACGTCACGCTGGAGGCGATGGCATGTGCGCTGCCCGTGGTCGCCGCCGTCGCGACCGGCAGCCAGAGCCTTGTCGCCGATGGCGTGTCCGGAAAGCTGGTGGAACCTGGCGACATCGACGGGTTCGCCGATGCACTATCCGCCTATTGCACCGACCCCGCCCTTGCCAGCACGCATGGCGCCGCCGGAGAGGCACGCGCCAGCGAATATGGCTGGGACGAGGTAAATTCCGCGGTGTTGTCGGCCTATTGCCAGCTTCTCGCCCCGCAGGGCTAGATCAGGCGATCCAGCCGCGGGCCATGGCCCGGCGCGAATACCAGATCAATGCGATCAGGATCGCCCAGACGACCCCGGTCATCACCCAATTCACTAGCCCTGTCAGGCTTTCCGGCGCAGGCTGGAACAAGGACACGAGCGTGGTGATCACCAACCCGAGCAGCGACACGATAAAAGCGGCAAGCGCCCAGCGCGAACGCAAGAGAAGCAGCAGCGAACCTGCTACGGAACCCCAGACACCCAATGCCCAGAAAGCAATCTGCCACATTGGCAGCCTGGTGAAATACATCCGCTCTTCAGGCGAAAAATTGGAAAGGTAGGCGGCATTTTCCGCTTGGGTCATCGCGTATTGGAACGCCCCGAGCGAATTCCACACCAAGCTCAAGCCCGCGATAATCCAAAAGCTTGCCGGCACTTTTGCTGCCTTGCTCGCCATAAGGTCTGTCTCCCCGTCAGTTTTTCCCGTGCCATTGCTACACCGCATGGACGGCATTGCAAAGGCACGGTCGGCAACAGGAAAGGCGGCTCGTCGCGCCCTAGAGTCGCTCGATCCTGCCAGCGGCCTCGTCAAGGATCGCCGCGATCTCTTTCGCGGTATCGTCGGCAAACCCCTCCTGCATGGCCCGGTTGCGAACGGCAGTCAGGAGATTGCCCACCGCGCGGCGGATCGGCGGGCTTTCGCGAGGTTCATCCGCGCCCATCTGCTTCAGCCGCGCGATCACCGATTCGGCGATCGTCCGGCCCCGTTCCAGTTCGGCCTTGCCGGCGTCGGTCAGGGTAAAGGGCTTGCGGCTGTCGACGCTCGGGGCTTCGGCGATCAGCCCCTCGTCCGTCAGCAGGCTGAGCTGCGGATAGACCGCGCCCGGACTGGGTGCATATTGGCCGCCCGTCAGTTCCTCGATCGCCTTGATCAGCTCATAGCCGTGACGACCCCGCTCTTCGATCAGCGCAAGCAGCACGAGCCGCAATTCGCCCTGGCGGAACATCCGGCGCCCGCGCGGGCCGCGACCTTCGCCGCGTCCGCGGCCATGGCCCCGTCCTTCGCCGCCCCTGCCTCGGCCGCCCCGGCCCCGGTCGCCACGGCCACGGGGACCGGCGCCTAATTCATCACCCCATGGGCCGCGACCGATCGGGCCGCCAAATGGGCCTTCTCCCCACGGCCCCATCCGGGCACCGGCATCAGCGGGACCATTGCGCAACATGCGCTCCATCCGCCCTTCACGTTCGCAGCCGCCGCGACGATGGCGTTTCCGGCCACGGCCTTCGCCTTCGGTGCGGCCCATGCGGAAACCCTTACGCCCCCGCCCGCCTCTCATGTTCTCATCGAATAGCACTTTTATCGTAACTCCTGTTTTCGATAGAACTAAGATATATCGTATTTGAGTTTCCGCAAGACGCGGTGGGAAATTTTCGCCGCACCGCCTATCTAGCCCGGCATGGACGACCTGTTTGCCAGCGACAGCCCTGCCGGGACCGCTACCGAAGCCATGCCCGACGATAGCCCGCTGGCAGATCGCCTGCGCCCCGCATCGCTGGCGGATGTCATCGGGCAGGAGCATCTGACCGGCCCCGAGGGCGCGATCGGGCGCATGGTGGCGGCGGGCCGGCTGACATCCATGATTCTGTGGGGCCCTCCCGGCACCGGCAAGACCAGCATCGCGCGCCTTCTCGCCGATAGCGTGGGCATGCGATTCGCCGCCGTCAGCGCGGTATTTTCCGGCGTCGCCGATTTGAAAAAGGCTTTCGCCGAGGCCGATACCATGCAGAAAGCAGGCAAACGCACCCTGCTCTTCGTGGACGAGATTCACCGCTTCAACCGCGCGCAGCAGGATGGCTTCCTGCCCTTTGTCGAACGCGGGACCGTCACATTGGTCGGCGCCACGACCGAAAATCCCAGCTTCGCCCTCAACGCCGCGCTGCTGTCCCGCGCACAGGTGCTGATCCTGCACCGCCTCGATGCCGAGGCGCTTGCAAAGCTGCTGGACCGTGCCGAAGAGCTGACCGGCAGGCCCCTGCCCCTGACCGAAGACGCACGCGCCGCGCTGGTGGCCAGCGCCGATGGCGACGGGCGCTTCCTCCTCAATCAGGCGGAGACGCTGTATGCCGCGAAGATCGACGCGCCATTGGATCCCGCCGCGCTGGGGCAATTCCTGCAGCGCCGCGTCGCCGTTTACGACAAGGACCGCGACGGACATTACAACCTCATCAGCGCGCTGCATAAGTCGCTGCGCGGCTCCGATCCGCAGGCCGCGCTCTATTACCTTGCCCGCATGCTGACGGCAGGCGAAGACCCGCTCTATGTCCTTCGCCGCCTCGTGCGCTTTGCATCGGAAGACATTGGCCTCGCCGATCCGCAGGCGCTGGTGCAGTGCCTTGCCGCGAAGGACAGCTATGAATTCCTTGGCAGCCCGGAAGGCGAACTCGCCATCGTGCAGGCCTGCCTCTATCTCGCCACCGCGCCCAAATCGAACGCGGCGTATAAAGCGTTCAAGGCATCGTTCAAAAGCGCGCGGGAAACCGGCAGCCTGATGCCGCCTTCCAACATCCTCAACGCACCCACGAAGCTGATGAAGGACATCGGCTATGGCAAGGATTACGCCTATGACCATGATGCCGAAGGCGGGTTTTCGGGCGCGAACTACTGGCCCGAAGGGATGGCGGCGCAGGATTACTATCAGCCCGTCCCGCGCGGTTTCGAACGGCAGGTGATCGAACGCATGGAATGGTGGGCGAAAAAGCGCGCCGAAAGACAGGGCTGATGCCCCGCTTCCGCCATTTCCTCGCCGTTGACTGGTCGGGCGCGGCGACCGAGCGCCCCGGCGGTATCGCCATGGCGCTGGCCCATGCCGGTGGCGGCGCGCCGGTGCTGGTCGATGCCGGACGGGGATGGTCCCGCGAGGATGTATTGGCCTTGCTGCGCGAGGATTTGCCTGACGATACGCTGGTCGGGCTCGACCTTGGCATATCGCTACCCTTCGCCGATTGCGGCGCGTTCTTTCCCGGCTGGGCCGACAGCCCGCCCGATGCCCAAAGCCTGTGGGCGCTGATCGACGATATCTGCGCGGGCGATCCGCATCTCTCGGCCACGAGCTTCGTCGACCACCCCGAGCTATCCGCCTATTTCCGCCGCCACAACGGTCGCGAAGGCGCGCTGTTTCACGCGCCCGGCGCCGCTCACCGCCGTGGTCGTTTCCGCGTGACCGAAGAACGGCAGCAATTGCTCGGCTGCAAGCCCTATTCCAATTTCAACCTTGTCGGGGCGGCGCAGGTGGGAAAATCGAGCCTGACCGGGATGCGCGTTCTGCACCGGCTGGATGGGCGCATCCCCGTCTGGCCGATCGACCGGCTGCCTGCCACCGGCAGCGCCATAGTAGAAATCTACACGACCATCCCCGCCGTTGCCGCAGGTCGCCGCGCGGGCACGTCGAAGATCCGCAGTCATGAGGAACTGGCGCAGGCGCTGTCCGCGCTGGGTTCCGCCGCCCCCACGGGCAGTGGCAGCATCGACGACCACAGCGCCGATGCCCTGCTCTCTGCCGCATGGATGCGGATCGCCGCAGGTGACGAAACCCTGTGGAAGCCCGAAAAAATCGAACATGTCGCGCAAACGGAGGGCTGGACCTTCGGCGCGCCTTGAAGCAAAGAGCGCCAATCGCAAGGCGATTTCCCGCCTGACATGTGCCGGCTTAGCTCAGTTGGTAGAGCACCTGATTTGTAATCAGGGGGCCACGGGTTCGAATCCTGTAGCCGGCACCAATTTTTCAAAAGCTTAGATGCCAATAATGTCGACGGCATTGAATTTGGGTCCCAATGGGGAAACAGATCCGGCGTATCCGACTGATAGGAACGTTGGGATTGCGCCCTAATGCCGGACTTTCGGACCTAGTTTCCTAACCTCAAAGAGCCGACGTTAGCCCAAAGAAGAAATCACGCTGTGGATTTTAGCGAAGTGGGAAACAGCCACCTTCTCGGACATGTTTTTTAGGGCGTGTGACGTGACCCCAGCTTTCCTCCAGCTGGGATTAGAGCCGGGCGGTTGTTTTGCGCATGAGCGCTTATCCAGTTTGGCGGCGAATGCCGCCGGGGTTGCGTAGTCGAGGGAGGAGTGCGGCCTCTCCCGGTTATAGTCTTCGACCCAAGCGGCGATCTCGACTCGTGCATGTGCCATGCTGAGGAACAGGGTCTCGTTGAGAAGCTCGTCGCGCATGCGGCCGTTGAAGCTCTCGACATAGCCATTCTGCATCGGCCTTCCCGGAGCGATGTAATGCCACTCAATGCCGATCTCGCCGCACCAGGCCAGCACGGCGTTGCTGGTGAGCTCAGTCTCATTATCGCTGACGATCATGCCGGGCTTGCCCCGCTGGGCAATCAGCCGGGTCAACTCGCGTACGACACGGTGCCCCGAGATCGAGGTGTCCGGCAGTGCGGCCAAGCACTCCCTCGTCACGCCATCGACCACGTTGAGGATCCGGAACCGTCTGCCCGAGGCTATCTGATCATGGACGAAGTCGAGGCTCCAGCGCTGGTTCGGCAGAGCCAGAACCGTAGCAGGTGCTCTTGTGCCAACAGCACGCCTGCGGCCCCGTCGTCGCCTGACCGCCAAGCCTTCCTCGCGATAAAGCCGCTGGGTCTTCTTCCGGTTGATCATGATCCCCTCGCGGCGCAGCAGGATATGCAAACGCCGATAGCCGAACCGGCGACGCTGGTTGGCCAGTTGGCGCAGCTTCTCGCGCAGACCGGCATCATCGTCCCGGGTCGAACGGTAACGCATGCTCTTGCGATTGGCATCGATGACACGGCACGCCCGCCGTTCGCTCATCCCGCGACATAGCTGGAGATGAGCGACAGCTTCCCGCTTGGCGGCGGGCGTCACAACTTTTTTGCCAGAAGATCCTTCAAGGCAGCCTGGTCCAGCATCGCATCGGCCAGAAGCCGCTTGAGCTTCGCGTTCTCGGCCTCGAGTGTCCGCAGGATCCGCAGGATCCGCTGACAGTAGCTTCAACTGGGCGCAAATACCTTGGCGTCGAAGACCGTCTCAATCAGACTCCCCTTACCGCTGCGTGCCGCCGCGAGAACTGCGAGATCGATGATCGGCTCAATCACGATGATACTCGCATACACTGCTGCAAAGGAAGCAAGGGACTGGAGGCTGCCAACGGATACGCCTTCTCCGTAAAGGACCCAGAAAGCGACCCAGCCTACGATCCCGGCCTGATATGTGGCTGAGAGGCGCAAGACCTGGCTGTAGGTCAAATCCACATAAGCGGTCTCGATGGGAACAATTCTCTGCGCGAGTGCATCGACTGCGAAGAGCGGAAGGAGCAACGTGGTCAGATTCATGCCGAATTGCGGCAGATCCGCGGGCGCGAAGAGTATCCCTTGCAACAGCAGGCCCACCCCAAGGCCGATGGCCGCCGGTGCCACACCCAAAGTCAGCAACAGGGTGGATCCCAGGATCAAATGCACTTCGGAAACGCCGACGGGCGGATGCGGAAGGAACTGGAAAATCGCGATCACGATCATGGTTGCTACCAGACTGCGCATCGCGATAGTTGCGAGAGCATCGCGGTGCCGGTCATTACGGAATGCCCGTCCAGTCTTGAAGACAGCCGCCGCCGCGGTGACCAATCCAAGTATCGCCTTTGCCCCTACGACCACGCCCGGTTCGATATGCATTTGCTTTTCCCTTCAGAAGTGCCAGGCTCAGAAAATTGGTTTACCGGCTTCCAGCTTGACCGGATGTCCATGCGGAGTAGCCAGATAGGCACGACGCCAGCGTTCCGCACAGCTTGTCACCTCGGCGATAGAAGCCACGCCTTTTTCCTGAAGGATGCCGCACAAGCTCTGTATCCAGTGCTCGTAATACGCCCCTGGCTCCTCTTCGTCTGAACCGAGCACCTCGGGACTGCGCAAGCAGCCAAAGCTGGATATCCATTCCGGCCAGTCAAACTTTCCCGATTCCACCAACGCCACCGTCAGCGAAAAGACATAGGCCTGCCAAGGCTCGTCAAAATTCGGCAGATCATTCCTAGCCTCGCCCAACCGGAACGGCGTAGCGGTAGAGTATTCCATCTGTACTTTACCGTTTTGCATCGATGTCATCTCAAATCACCGCGGTATGTAAATGCCAGTCGGTCACCTGTTGAAAGGCGTCTACGGAATTGAGCAACAGGTCCTCGCCGAATGGCCGGCCGATCAACTGTGCCGACAAGGGTGTTCCTTCCGAACTGAACCCTGCAGGGAAGGCAATCGAGGGAAGACCTGCTACGTTCACATAGCCAAGATAGGGTAGGAACTTGCCGTAAGTGCCACTGCCCATCATCGACATGACATCGTTCCAGTTGGGCGTAGGCCTCGGCGCGACGGGCGAAAGGATCAGGTCGAGTTCGCGCATGGTGCGCGCCATCTCGCCCTTGAAGCCCGCTCGGCGAAGTTCGGCGGCGGCCATGTCCAGGGGATCGGCGTTCCGGCCTGCTTCTAGCCCCTTGGCAAAGCCTTCGGTGTAATCCGCCGCCTGTTCAGGATAGATGTCCCGGTGACTATAAGCGACATGCGCCGTCGGTTTGGACTTGCCAAATTCGAAGCGCGAAACATCGGGCATCTTGAACTCGACGATTGTAAATCCGAGTTCGCGCAGGACCTCTTCCACGTGGCTCATCGAGGCAAGCACATCGGGCGTGACATTTGCGGTATTGAACTCCCTGTCGATGCCGATGCGAATATTGCCCGCATCCAGCGGCGCCTCGAGACTGGCAAGGTAATCGGGAACCGGACGGATCGAGGTGATCATGTCACGATCGTCTTCACCCGCGATTACCGACATCATCGCGGCTGCACCCCAGGCATCTCGGGTCAGGGGGCCTACGGCATCGCTCATACGCACAAGTGGAAAAATGCCGGCGGCGCTCACTCGCTCCCACGTCGGCTTGAGCCCGGTAATACCATTCGACATTGCCGGAAGACGGATCGAACCGCCCGTATCGGTTCCGAGGCTGCCGAAACACATTCCAGTTGCAACGGCTACACCCGAACCCGACGACGAGGTACCCGTCCACATGCCATCACGCCATGGGCTCTTGGGTGCCCTGCCATAGATCGGATGGTGCACGGTGGTCGCCGCTTCTGCGAGGTGGTTCTTGCCCACCAGCACCGCGCCGCCCGACTTCAACCGTGCCGCGACCGTCGCATCCGTGTCGGGAACACGATCAAAGAACTGTTTCATGCCGACAGTGGTGCGAATACCACCAGTGTCGATATTGTCCTTGAGGCCAAACGGAATGCCTTGCATCGCGCTCAGCCTGATGCCCTTGGCAAAATTCGCATCAGCCTGCCGCGCCGAAACAAGAGCCACGTCACCGGTCACCGTCAGAAACGCATTATAGTCCGGATTAATTCGCTGGATCCGGGCTAGAATGGCCTCAGTCAGCTCGATGCTGGAAATCTGTCCATCGCCGAGCATCGCGGCTGCCTTGCGCATAGTCCAGTCGACAGGATCAGGAGAATTCGGATCAAGCTTGCGAATGGGACTGGTGATGGGAGCAGCCATCGTCGGTGCTGATGCAATTCCAACCGCAGCGGCTGCGGTCAGCTTGAGAACCCGACGGCGACTTGCCGAAAAATCGGCGGATGGCGCTTTGGCAATGGACAAGACTAAACCCCTCGCATTTGGTTGCAGACAATAGGTAACCCATATGCGGGCGAGGCATTGCAGCCCCGCCCGCGAGGGAAACTCTCCGTCAGAAGGTTTTCTTGAATCCGATCATCACGATCCGACCCAGCGGGCTGGCCATGCTGGCATCGTAGCCGCCACCAGCCAGCGACGAAGGTGCCACGTTGACGAACGGCGGGTCTGCGTCGAACAGGTTCTTGACGTCGAACGACAGGCTGAAATCACGTCCGATTGGGCCCGGGATCAGATCCTCAAGCTCGACACCAAAATGGGCGTCGACAGTCATGAAGTCGCCTACCTTTTCCGACGGCGACACCAGATTGTTGGTGTAGGAGCCGGTGTAGTTCAGATAGGCGCCGACATTGAATGTATCATTGGACCAGCGCGTGAACTGCCGCGCAGTAAAGGCCACAGGATAAAGAATGGTATTCAACTGGTCCGCGACTGGAGCATTGGGTGTTACCATGGTGTCGTAGGTCAGGAGAAAGAGGCCATTAACTCCGATTTGCAGATCGGATCCATCCAACGGGATCATGACATCCGCTGAAAAATCAATGCCGTCGATATCCTTGGTCGACATGTTGATGGACCGCCCGTCGACATAGACCGCTATATCCTCTGGCAGGACGCTTCCCAGGAACGGGAACGAGGCGAACAACTGGTCGAGATACTCATCAGAAGGGTCGCGGACGATTAAGCCGAGACCATCGTAAAGATCAGCCTGGTTCAGCACCTGATAATTCGTACCAATTCCGGTGACAATGTCCTTGTACTTGATGTTGAAGTAATTGACTGAGCCACTGAAACGCACGGTTTCACCGGTCCGGAAATCCGCTCCAAACGAGAAGGTGGTCGCTGTTTCGGGTTCCAGACCAGGACGGCCCCCATTGTTAAGAATCCCGTCGACGATTGCACCGCCTGCTAGCGGATCGACGAACTGCCCCACCTGCAGGCCGCCTGACGCGAGGCCGAAGCGATATTCGGCGCTCTGAATGATTTGCCATAGCTACCATGCAGCGACAGTCCGCTTACCGGCTCCCAGGTCACGCCGATTTTCGGATTCGTAGTGGAGCCGGAGTCGTTGTAGCTGTCGAAGCGACCCGCGATATTGAGATCAAGGCGCTGGAAACCCGGAATCGCATTGCCTGGACCGAAAATCGGCACCAGAAGTTCGGCGTAGCCTGAATCCACCTTGCGGGTATGATCGGCAGCGGTGCTAATAAAATAGGAATCGTTGGTTCCGATCCGCACGAAAATCCGCGAGCGGACATTCAGGTGCTGGTAGCCAGCGGCCAGTCTGACGGTGCCGCCGGGTAGATCGAATAGCGGACCATCAGCGCCGAGGTCGACCACCCACTGCTTGCTGTCGCCGGTGAAATAGCCGCCAACGCTTTGCGCTAGAGAGTCGAGCAAGGCCGGATCGTTGGCACCGCCATAGGGATTGAATGCGGTTGCCGGATCGGAACTCGCCAAAGCTGCGGTGAACGCCGAATTGTAGAGGCCGCGCGTAATGGCCCGCGCATCTTCGCTGTAGCCATAAGTGAAGGCGCCGTTGATGCGCCAGTCAAACGGCAGAACCCAGTCAGCTTCAACGGTCCCCTGATAGAATTCGTTAGAGGCATCAGTGTCATTCGTCGCCATATCGGCAAAGGCATACTGGATTGTCTGTGGTCCAGAGATCGAGGACACGTAATATGCATTCGTATCAGGCACCGTGAACGTCGCAGTCGTCAGACCCGCAGTCATGTATACGCTACGCTTTGCGTAGAACCCTGTCGCCGCGACGGAAAGCGTATCGGTGATGTCCTGGTCGAAGGTCGCCACGACATTGTGCCGCTCCACTTCCGGGATCAAGTCGGCATTGGCATAAATGTCACAGCTGTTGATCGAACCGGCAACAAGATCACCGGCATTGGCCTCGTTAAGGCCACCACTGGGCAGTGCATAGGTGACGCCGCCCGCAACAAGGGTCGGGGGGGAACACTGGCTCCCGCGGTAATCATCACCACCCCGCCCCGACAGATCTGCCGTCGCATAACCGCGGTCCGACGCGTTGAGATCAGTATGATAGGAGTAGTTGTAAACGAGTCCGAACTTGCCGCTGCTCCAATCCGCTCCGAACGAAGCGCCGAGCTGCGTTTCGGAATAATCGTCGGCAAAACCCTGCCGCCCAGTGAGTTCAAGGCCATCATAGTCACGTCTAATTACCAGATTGGCCACACCGGCCATGGCATCCGATCCGTACAGGGCAGACGCGCCATCAGGCACGATCTCCACACGCTCTAGCGCGTTTGCAGGAATGAGAGAGGAATCGTTGATCGAGCCAATGGTGCCCTGCGGCACGACTCGTCGGCCGTCGATCAACATTAGAGTGGCGCCATTGCCTACGCCATGGATGTTGATGCCCTGCGCGAAGGTGAAGTTACCACCACCACCTGCAGCGCGAGAGGATTCGCTGTTCCCGAGATTGATGACCGAAGGCATCGTCTGAATAATGTCACCTGTCGTGACAGCAGGAAGTTCCTCGATGTCAGCGCGATCGAGATCAAGCACGGTCGAGCCCACCGGTGCCGCGCCGCGGATACGGCTGCCCAGAACGACGATGTCTTCCAATGGTGGCTCAAGCGCAGCAGCCTCGGCGACAGGCTGGACCGCAGCCGTGCTCGTGACACTCTTCGCTGCAGACAAAGGCGCTGCTGTCGTGGCAGACACACGCTTCGGCTCCTGCCATTTGAGGATGATGGTGGAGCCAGTGTCTGAACTGATCACCAGACCTGTATTCGCAATGAGCTTTCGCAAGGCCGCGCGGGCATCATAGGCCCCCTTTATCGCCGGTGTTCTAACACCGACGATGCGATCCGCAGGAGCCAGGATCTGGAGACCGCTTTGCTGGGCGAATGCAGGAATTGTCTCGACAGCATTGGCAGGCGGCAAATCGAAAACCCGCGTCTGCGCATTAGCCGCACTTGAAGATACAGCAATTGCTGCGGCGCAACATCCAATTAACGAAGCCTGCTTGATGAATTGTCCCGCCACTATTCTAGCCCCTTAATTTACTCTAGAATTTTTCAATAAAAAATGACCGAATGAATTTTTTTCTTTAGAAAAAAATGTTCTACAAACCTGATCAAGAGTAGATCTTGAATTCAGTAGGAAAAAATTCAAAGCGAACGCACGCTATGCATACAGAAAACGGTCATCTTACTGGGTAGATGCAGCAGACCCTCCCTTCCTCCATACAATTGCAGCAAAAATTTTTCGGCTTCGAGAAAAATTGTATACGAAAGCCTCTTGTGCATGTGCGAGATTTCGTTTTTGCTTAAAGCATGGACGACAGGAGAATTCGCGCCGCCTGGCTGGCGCGAAACATTTTACCCCATGAAGCGTCGGTGCGCCGTTGGCTTGAACGGCGGGTGCCGCCTAATCTCGACGTGGATGACATCATCCACGAGGCCTATGTCGTACTGGGCCGACTAGAGAATGTGGATGAAATCCGCTCTGCACGCAGCTATTTCTATTCAGTCGCGAATTCGGTCATGCTGCAGCAGTTGCGCAGGGCCAAGGCGGTTCCGATCGATCATCTGACCGTCATTGACGAACTCGAGATCGCAAGCACTGACCCTTTGCCCGACAAGAGGGTTCAGGATCGTCAGGAGCTCGATCTCGTCATGGATGCGATCGAACAGCTTTCCCCCAAATGCCGCGAGGTTTTCGTGCTGCGCAAGGTCCATGGCTTTTCTCAAAAGGAGATCGCCGCACGCCTCCAGATCGCCGAAAGCACGGTCGAAAAACATGTGATCAAGGGTATCCGGGAATTGATGCAAATATTCGGGCGTGGAGGAAAAAGCGCCCTCAAGACATCTACCGGGAGCAGGACGAGAAAAGCCGAAGAGCAAGATGAAAGATACATCTCAAGAAATTGATGCCGAAGCTGCCCGTTGGGCGGTCCGGCTCGATTGCGGCCCGCTCGATCCTGACGTCGAACAGGAATTCGAAAGCTGGTTAAGCCAAAGCCCCCGCCATGAAGGCGCGCTGCTCAGGGCCTGCGCAATCGTCGAGGCAACCCGTTTGAGCAGCGATCCCGTTGCGGACAATGACGATGCGCATTTACCTGATGAGCAATTTTACGAATCCGCACCCATTGCCTCTCGGTACTGGAAACGCGCGGTCGGCATGGCATTGGTCGCTTCGGTGCTTATCTGGGCCTTCAGCTTCGGCAATTTCTTTGTGCCTGCGCCGACCGTCTACACAACCGGCAAGGGCGAAATGCGCAGGATCATCCTCGAAGATGGCTCTGCCGTCGATCTCAACACGCAAAGCCGCCTCGAGGTGGCGTATAGCGATTCGGAGCGGTCGATCCGACTGACATCGGGCGAGGCTTTCTTCAAAGTCGCCAAGAACAAGGAGCGACCGTTCATCGTTTCCACCCCGTTTGCAAACGTGCGGGCGGTCGGCACTGCGTTTGCCGTCCGCAATACGGGGGCGGACAAGTTTCATGTCGTGGTCGAGGAAGGTGTGGTCGAGCTTGCGAACGATCAAAGCACGTTCGCGCCATTTCAGCTGCGTGAAAACATGCGGGTCGAAGCAGAAGAGGGCGGTCGCCTCCTACAGGTCAGCCATTTTAATCCGAGCCTGATCAACAATGATCTGGCTTGGCGTGAAGGCAAGATCGCATTTACCGGCACGCCGCTCCGCGAGGCCGTGGCGGAATTCTCCCGCTATACCAACACCCCCATTATTCTTGACGGCGCTGAAATCGGCGACCGCAAGATTGCGGGCTATTTCGCGCTCGATGACCCTGAAGCATTCACCAATTCAGTGGCCAGCATTCTGGACCTCCAGGTGAACCGAGAGGGCAGAACCATCCACATCACCGATGGACAGGCCGCCCCCTAGGCCGGGCCTCTGTCCCATCACCACAAGCGGAGCTCTATTTCCGATGCCCCATCCAGATGACAAGTCCCGGCCCGCCGGCCTCAGTATCGATCGCAGAGGCTTCGTAGCGGCAGGTGCCGGCGCTGGGGCAGGTGCCCTCGCCACCTCACCGGTCAAGGCGCAGACGAGCAGGCATAGTCACGACGATCACAATCATGCGCATGACCACTCTCACGTTCCCTCGGACGCGGCTCTAACCGCGATGGCGCTGGAAAGTGTACTGATTGGCAAGGGCATCATCGATCCTGCGGCGCTGGCCGCATTGGTCGAGCATTATGGCCGTGATGTGGGCCCCCATATTGGCGCGAAAGTCGTGGCGCGCGCTTGGACCGATCCAGAATTCTGCGCCGAATTGCTTGAAAACGGAACGGACGCTCTCTGGTCGATGGGGATTGGCGGCGTGCTGACTTCAATGATCAAGATCGTAGCCAATTCGCCAACGGACCACCATCTGGTAGTGTGTACGTTGTGCTCCTGCTATCCGTGGCCGGTCCTCGGCCTGCCGCCGAGCTGGTACAAATCGCCTGAGTATAGGTCGCGCGTCGCCGTCGACCCGCGCGGTGTACTCAAGGAATTCGGTATCGAACTGTCAGACGACGTGAAAGTGCACGTCTGGGACAGCATCGCCGACCAGCGCTACATGGTCCTGCCCGAACGTCCCGCAGGAACCGAAGGCTGGAGCATAGAGCAACTCGAAACGATCGTGACGCGAAACGCGATGATCGGAACGGAGATCCTTGCCCCGCAATCGGGGACAGCGCCGGAGGTCCAGGCATGAATGTTCAGGACGTGGCAGGCCTTCGGATCGGCTCGACGCTGCCCAATGTGCCCGACGATCGGGAAATCGAACCCTGGGAACTGCACATGCATTGCATGGAGCCGCTCATATGGGGCTATTCATCTAAGAGCAAAAAGGATTTCATCACACCGATCGACATCCGCAAGAAGCTGGAGGAGATGACGCCTGCCATTGCGTTTTCCGAGGGTTATTGGGCCAAGCACCTAATCGTCATCCTTGAGACCATGTATGCCGCGGGCATACTGACCCCACGAGAGATCGAAGCAGCCTTATACGTCAAACCGGAGCGGATAGCCGCTCAGTCACGGGCTGTTCCAGCAGCTGTGACAGCAGAAGAAGCGATCCGGTCCGTTAAGACCCGCTGGCCTCGGCCGGAGGAAGCGGCACCTGCTCGACACAAAGTGGGCGATGTGGTCACCGTCATCGCGATGAACCCGGTCGGACATACGCGCTGTCCCGGCTATGTTAGAGGGAAAACCGGAACCATCACAGACGACCTTGGCCCCCATCACCTACCCGACGCACGACCGTTGTCAGAGCGCGGGCGCGTCCAGCATGCGTATACTGTAAGTTTCGATGGTGTAGAGTTGTGGGGCGTCGATGGACATCGCAACGATTTTTTCGAGGTAGACCTGTTAGACGACTATCTGACCTGTAAGGGCTAGGGACCATCGACGGTTTGCAAGCTCAAGAGCGGATATAACTGCCTGAAGCTGCTAGCTAGTGCGCGCCAATGTCGCCTTTTTGCCGATTTGGCAATCATCCGCGCATAACCGAAACCACGTGCATCACTGCCAACCAGCACTGTGCGCACCAATCGCAGCTGTTGGCACTCAATGGACAGCTGCCCCATACCTGCATCAGGGTTGGCACTTAAAGTGCTTCAAGAACAGCAAGGTCGCTAAAGCCGGAAAGCAAGGCACTTTGCGGCGAACAGTTTCCTTACGATAGCTTTCAAATAATCAGAGATAGCATAAGTGCGCAAACCGAGTGGGGTCCCAACGGGGTTCCAGCAGCAGACAATTGCGTGCTATCGACTGCAACAGGCCGCAACGACTAGCAAAGGCTCAAAGCTTGGCATGCGGCGATCCATGCGACGAATACCGTCGGTTTGGGTAAAGATGCTTAGAGCCAAAGACCATTTTGTAATCAGGGGGCCACGGGGTCGAATCCTATAGTCGGCACCATTTATCCCGACATGCAGCTTGCAGCGCTTTGGCCCTGCGCCTCCAGAAGGCGGATCGTTCTGCCCGGATCGGCAGGTCACCGCTCAAAACATAAAAGCACCTTCATCGCGGCGGACCAAAGTGCAATAGCCTTGTCGTGCGGTGCCATGTCAATGTCGCCGCAAATCACACGACGCTGTTTCGAGAGGACTTTTATGCGCCCCGCCCTGACCTCCAGCCTGCTCGCGCTGACCTGCACGATCTCCCTTGCCGCCTGCTCCGGCTCGCCTGAGGAAGCCGATGCCACCGACACCGCAGAAGCGGCTGCCGACACCGGCACGGAAACCGTGGAAGTCGCCGATGCGGCCGCAGAGGCTGAAGCGACTGAAGCGACTGAAGAGGCCATCGTCGAGGAAGCCGCGGAAGAACCCGAGCCGGCACCCGAACCGGAACCCGCGCCCAAGCCGGTGGCAAAGGCCGAACCGGCACCCGAGCCCAAGCCCGAACCGGTAAAGGTGGCCGCCGCCGTCGCGTCCTCGCCGCCGCAGATCTACAAGAGCCGCTGCGCGGTATGCCACACCTGGGAAAAGGGCGGCGCGAACAAGCTCGGCCCCAATCTCCATGGCGTCTATGGCACCAAGGCGGGCGAGCATCCGGCCGATTTCAACTTCTCCAGCGCGCTCAAGGAATCGGGCATCACCTGGGACGAGGCCACCCTCGACAGCTGGCTTGAGAACCCGCGCAAGATGGTGCCGGGCAACCGCATGAGCTTCCCCGGCCTGAAGAACCCCGAACAGCGGCAGGAAATCATCGAGTTCCTCAAGAACAACAAGTGACGGGAGGCGCCGGCATCCCGCAGTGCGGGGTGCCGGACGTTATCCGATCAAAAAAGGGGCGCGTGCCATCGGGCCGCGCCCCTTTTGCGTTTCTGCATCCCCTCAACGCGCCCGATAGATCAGCGGTTCGGCATTGGTGAAATTGGGAATATCGGCCAGCACGGCAGGCGTGGCGGGATCGCCAAGAGCGGCATCGATCCCCTCTGCCCCGGAAAAGTCCAGCACGACCATCGCGGCATAGGGTTGAGCGCTATCGGCCGGGAAATGGATCTCGGCCCCCGTCAGCCCGTGCGGCCCCCAAGTCTGCTTGACGAGATCGGTATGCGCGCCGGCATAATAACTCTCGTCGAACTGCGTATCGGCCTTGCGCGGATAGGCCACGATCAATGCAGGCATCCTGTTTCTCCTTGTTCTGATTATCGTTTCGTCAAATCCGGCGCGATTGTCCGGGGCGTCGCGGGTTCGAGGGCGCGACCGGCAGCGTGCCAGCCCTCCACCCCTTCGGCCAGCCAGTGCACATCCTCCACCCCTTCGCGGGCGAGCCGGCGCGCCGCGTTCCATCCCATCCAGCAATCGGTGCGGCAAAACAGCACGACCGGCAGATCGGGGCGTTCCATCCGCGCCTTCGCGATCTCATCCCTCAGCCCGCGCCACAGCAGCGGATCGGGCGGAGCGCGGCCGGTTTCGGGATGCCATAGCGATCCGGGGATGGTGCTGTGCGGCGATGCCACGCGCCAGATGCCCGTTTCAGGATCGCGCACCCCGCTTTCCACCGGCAGGACATCGATGAAAAGCGCGTCACGCCCCGGCTGCACCATCAGCGCCGCCGATAGCGGCATCTGCCGCGCAGGGTCCGGGCTGCGGTCGATCGGCGCGCGAAAGCGGCGGGTGCGATAGCCCTCAGCGTTGAAATCGGCAGAGATAGCCTGACCGGCATCAGCCGTTTTCGTAGGGGATGGCATGGCGCGTTCCATGGTGCAGCCGACCATTGCGGGACCTGCCAGCACCAGAGCAATGCAAGGGGCAAGCATGGATTGGCCGACGCGCCTTGCTGCCACCTGGCTTCTCCCCTTTTGCCCACCCCAGATCTGGGCCTATGGTCCAATATGACCGCGTGCATCGCTGACTTACATTCTTCTTTGGTATGAAGAAATCGATGATCTGCTGCCTTGCATCCGTGCTGGTCTGGTCCGGCGCGGCATGGGCCGGAGAATATCCGGCAGACCCGCTCGATTCACCGATGTGGGATTATCGCGCAAACGAGATACTGGGCGACGCCGAGGTCGTGTTCGACGACGCGGTGCAGGTGATCGTGCCGCAACTGGCAGAAAACCAGCACGTCTTTCCCGTAACGGTCGACGCCAGCGCACTTCCCGATGTGAAACGGATCGTGATCTTTGCCGATCTCAATCCCATTCCGGTCGCCATCGACTATCGCCCGATAAATGCGCGCGCCTTTGTCGCCACGCGCATAAAGCTCGACCAGCGCACGCCGGTGCGCGCGGCGGTGCAGACCGGTGATGGCCGCTGGCATGTATCGGGCGTCTGGGTCGATGCGGCAGGCGGCGGCTGCTCGGCACCGCCGGTCAGCCGTGTAAAGGGTGACTGGGCGCAGCATCTGGGCGAAATGCGCGGTGCGGCATGGCCCGACCATGACGACACCCGCATCCGCGTCAGCTTTCGCCATCCGATGGACACGGGCCTCGTCGAGAACATCTCGGCCTATAACATCGACACCCTTTCGGTCACCGCGGCCGACGGCACGAAGCTGGCCGAGATGTCAGTGTTCGGCGCAGTGGCAGAGGACCCTGTCTTCACCATGATCGTCAAGGACGCGGGCGAGGCCCCGATCGCAGTCAGCGCGCGCGACACGGCCGGGCTGGAGTTCGACGGATCGGTTTCGCGGCGCGCAGGCGTCGACCTGTTGGCGCAGGCACGGTGACGCGGCGGTGACGATTTCCCGGCGCGCCCTGTTGGCGGCTGCGGCCAGCTTGCCTGTGGCGGTTGCCGGTCACGGGCTTGCCGCCACGGCGCTGGCCCAGCAATTCGCGACTGGCTATCACCCGCGCGCCGAAAGCATCGCGGACGGTATCTGGATGGTGCGCGGCGCCGATGAAGCGATCGCCATGACCAATGGCGGCGCGATCGCCAACAGCGCCTTTATCGCAACCGATGAAGGGACGATCCTGTTCGATCCCGGTCCCTCACGCGAATATGCGCTGGCACTCACGGCATTGGCGGAAGAGGTGACCGGCAAGCCGGTCACGCGTGTCTATGTCAGCCATCTGCATCCCGATCACGCATTGGGCGCGGCCGGTTTTGCGCCCGAACTCCTCCACGCCCTGCCCGAAACACGCCGGGAACTGGTGGATGAAGGCGAAGGCTTTGCCGATGGCATGTACCGGATCCTTGCCGACTGGATGAAGGGCACGGCGCTCGTCCTGCCCAATGGCGATGTAAAGCCGGGAGACGTCACCTATGGCGGGCGCAAGCTGCGCCTGCTGGCGCTGCAGGGTCACAGCGGCGGCGATCTGGCATTGCTCGATCACGCGACAGGCACGCTGATCGCGGGCGATCTCGTCTTTAACAACCGCGCCCCCGCAACGCCCCACGCCGATATCGCCGCATGGCAGAAATCGCTGACCGAACTGGCTGCGGTGCCGCATAACATCCTGCTGCCCGGCCACGGCCCGCTGGATACTGGCGGGCTAAATACTGGCGGGCTGGATACTGGCGGGCTGGATACTGGCGGGCAGGATGCCATCGCGCAGACGGCGGATTGGCTCGGCTGGCTGGATGGGGCGCTGCATGATGCGGTGGCACAAGGGCTCGACATGGCCGAGGCGGGCAATATCGCCATCCCCGGCCGCTTCGCAGGCGTAAAGCTCGCCCGCTATGAGCTGCAGCGCAGCGTCTCGCACTTCTACCCGGCGCTGGAGGCGGAGCTGCTGCCCCGCCTGTAAGCTGGCTCAGGCCATCTGCTTCAGCACCGCGTCCTTCATCACGAAATGATGATAAAGCGCCGCCGCGACATGGCCGATCACCAACGCCAGCATCACCCAGCCCAGCAATTCATGCGCTTCATGGCTGATCCCATAGATGGGATCACTTTTCGTCACGTCGAATTTCGGGATGGAGAACAGCCCGAACCAGGTAAGCGGATAGGTCCCCGCCGATGTCATGACCCAGCCCGAAAGCGGCATGATGAACATCAGCAGATACAGCACGAATTGCACGATCTTCGACGCGACGCGCTGAAACGCGGTGACGCTGGCAGGCAATGGCGGGTGGCTGGTGGAAAAGCGCCAGATCACCCGCACGATGGAGAGGACGAGAACCGTGATGCCGATCGCCTTGTGCGTCGGCATCAGGCTCACGATGTCCTCAAGCGGATCGTGCAGCAATCCACCCGCGATATTGCCAATGATAAGGATCGCGATGATCCAGTGAAGCATGCGGGCAACGGAATTGTATTTCACCACGTCCACAACGTGACCATTCGCAATCGATGCCATCAACTACCTTCCCGTCAAAAGCCCCATTTGACGCCCGCCCAGATCGTGCGCGGCACGCCAAGGTCGATGGAGCCCGCCGAGTTCCTGGTGACGATGGTCTCGTCGAACAGGTTCTCGCCGCGAACGATCACCGACAGCTGACGGTATAGACGCACACTGGCGAACGCGTCCACGGTCGTTGCCGATGGCAGCACATAGGTTTCGAGATCGTCCTCGTATTGCTTGCCGACATGGCGCAATGTCGCGGCAAGCCGGGTTCCGGCGGCAGGCTGGTAGGCCAGCGTCGCGCTTGCCGTCAGCTTGGGCGTCTGGGCGGGGCGCAGGCCATCCAGAACGGCGGCATCGCCCTTCCCGTCGACCTTCGCATCGGTATAGGCGACCGAGGCCAGAAGGCTGATCGGCCCTGCACCGATATTCGCGTCGAACTCGACCCCCTGCGCGTCGATCGCGGGCAGATTCTGCCGCTGGCGCAGGTTCTCGCCGATGGTGACATTGGCGATGGCATCCTCGATCCGGTTGTCGAACGCGGTCAGTGACAGCTTCACGCCCGGCAGCGGGGTCAGGTCGACGCCTGCCTCGTAACCGAAGATCTCTTCGTTCTTCAGCCCGGCATTGGCCTGCGTGACGACCGGGAAGACGACGAAGGGTCGATAAAGCTCGTTCAGCGTGGGGAGGCGAATGCCGCGATAGACCGCGCCGCGCACGGCCAGCGCCTCGCTGACGTTAAAGACCGCACCGCCGCGCCATGTGACGGTCCAGTCGCTGCGGTCATCATATTGCGTACTGGTGTCGATCGTCCCGTCGGGATTGCGCGCGGTGTAATAGCCGCCGGTGATCGCGGTGCGATCTGCGCGCACGCCGCCTGTCAGCACCAGCGCGCCCAGCGTGTAATCATCCTCCGCGAAGAAGCCTAGGTCCTCGTTCCTGCCGCCAGCCTTGCGCCGCGCGGTGATGAGGCCGGAAAAGGCGCTGATCGCATTTTCGTTCATCGTGCCCGACGCGCTGCGATAATCGACGCCAAGCCGTAGCTGGTGCCCTGCCATTTCGGGCGGACGCAATTCGAACTTGCCGCCGACGCCCGTGCTGGGGGTGTTGTACTGGTCGAGCACCGGGGTGAACCGGCTGGAGGAAATCACCACGTTCGAGAAATTGCGCGCCTGCACATAGGCGATGGCATCGAACGACCAGTCGCCGCGCTTCACAAGGCGGAGCGAGGCATCCTGCCCCTCGGTCGTGCTGTCGGCCCCGTCGAAGCGGAGCGTACGGTCGTCGCGCCAGACCAGCACCTTGGCCTGCAGCTCCATGTCGCTCGAGATCGGGGCGACCCCGCGAACCCCCGCCGACCAGCTGTCATAGGCTGCGCGCGCGCTTGCATCGACGCGCTGGTCCTTGGGCGTGGTGTAGAAACCCTTGCCCCGGTCCCAGCGGCCCGAAACCTCGACAAAGCCGGAACCAAGCTTCGGTGCGATGGTCGCCGCCGTCTCGGTCTCTCCACGCTCATTCACCAGCGCGCGGGCCGACACCAGGCCCAATGTCTCGGCATCGGCGCTTTCCAGTTCGATCGTGCCGGTAAGCGCGCCCGCGCCAAACGGGCCCGAACCGCCGCCACGGGTGACGGTGACATTGCCCAGCCGTTCGGGCGCGAGCGCCGACAGGGGCACATAGCCGAAGAACGGATCGCTCATCGGCACGCCATCCAGCAGCACCAGCGCGCGGCTGGTCGCATTGCCGCCCAGCGAACGCAAAGTCACGCCCTGCGCGCTGGGGTTGGATGAACGGCTGTCCGAACGCCTGTATTGCTGAAACCCGGCCACATTGGAGAGAACATCCTCGATCCGGCCGGAGGAAGAGGAGATGATCTGCTCACGATCGATCTCCATCGTGGCATAGGCGGGCGCGGCGATGCTGGCCTCAAGTCCCTTGCCGGTGACGATGATGGGCGTCTCGCCTCCTTCATCCTCGTCCTTGCCTGCGCTCGCCTCCGCATCGCTCGTCTGCCCGAATGCCGCTGCTGGTGTCAGTGCTGCGATAAGGGCGACGGCTGCGACCGTCGGGATGCGCGCTTGCGCGTGCTTCCTCAAGATGTCCTCCTGTTATTCGTTCGGCCTGGCGCGCCTGTGGGGGATCCGGAACCGCGAGACGGAAAGGCCGGCGGCGCCGATTTGGATCGCCGCCGGCCAAAGCCTGCCGGTATGGTGTTTTTGTCGAACCGGCAAGCTTCCGGGAAGGAGAGCGCGGATAACGCTCCTGTGACCGGGCCGGCATCGCCAGATCATTGGCCGGCCCGGATCATGGGCTGTTCCTCGATCAGAAGAACAGGATACCGCCAAGGGCGATCGCGTCGCTTTCGGCTTCATTGCCGTTATGCGCCTCGGCCTTGGAGTGGACATATTCGCCGATCAGCGTGACCCACGGGGTCAGGCCATAGCGAAGCTGGCCGACATAGCTGGAGTTCGTCTCGACCAGGTTGGGCAATGCCGCGGCATCATCCGCATCGGTATGGTCGAGCGAGCTTTCGCCATAGCTGCCGCCCACCGACAGCTTGCCGAAGGTGGCCAGCGCCTGGACGTAGAAGCCATCGCTCTCACGCGGCTTGCCATCGGCGTCGGTGTCGAACAGGCCCAGCACCGTGGTGCCCAGACCCTTGGCCGTGTACCAGTAGCCGGTGACGGCCACGGGCCCTGCAGTGACCTTGGCGCCAAGGTCGAGGCCCTTGCCGGTGTAGTCCATGCCGGTCAGCGTATCGTGCTTCTGCGTGATGCCGCCTGCCCACAGATGGGTGGCAACGCCGCCGAAATCGCCGTCATAGGTCAGCTTGCCCTGGAAACCGGGGCTGGAATTGGCCTGCGCCGGGCCCGTCAGCGAGGACAGCGGCTGGAACACGCCGACCGATGCCTGGAAACCGCTGAAATTCGGAGTGGTATAGGTGATCTGCGGCTGGAAATCGGTGTAGATATAGCCCACGCCGATCCGGCCCAGCGTCGTATTGCCCGGTGCGACATTGCCGCCCGGTGTGCCGCTGGAAAGAAGGGTGATGTCGTTAAGGATCGCGTCAGAGCCAAACAGGCCGATGTCGCGCCCGATCTTGATCGTGCCGAGCGATGGCTTGCCGAAGGTCATGTAGGTCTGGCGGAAATCGATGCCCGAGGTGGCAAGCGCGGTCGGCTGCCCGCCATTGTTCGCGCCCAGCGCACCCCATGCGGTCGAGTTGATGCCCGGATACATACCGAAGAAGGCGCCCACGTCCCATCCCTCCTGCTGGGTCGTCACCGACACCGTCAGGAAACCGGGCAGAAGGCCGTTGCGGATGGCGCTGGAATTATTGTCGCCGACATTGGCGACGCCGCCTACCACGCTGGTGGTGGCACTGGGCGTGTCGGCATTGTCATGCACGTAGAAACCGTTGACGGAGCCTGCGAACTTGATCGTTGCGGGGCCAACCTCCAGCCCGATTCCGCTATCGGTCATCTTGACCATGCGGCTGGAATCGAGCGCGTTCTCGGCGCTTTGCATCGGCGTCGGGGTCGCTGCCTGCATGCTGGCCATAGCCTCGGCATCGGCCGCCTCGTCGGCGCGATAATCCGCCAGCAGCTCTGTATATTCCTCGTCGGTCAGAATGCCTTTTTCGTGCAGTCTTTTGAGCAGGTTTTCGCCCGGGCTTGCGTGTGCCGGCGCGATGGCGAGTGCGAGTGCACCCAATGCGGCCGAACCGGACAGAATCATCCTGGAGACCTTCATCCTTCCCCTCCTTATGTATTTGACGCCGTCTTGTGCGGCGAAGGGAAAGATGCAGCGGGCCTGTTGGTGGCGATATTGGACTTTGGGTCCTTAGACCTTAGGCCAATGCCCCAAACCGACCAAAATCAGGGCGCGAGGACTACGCCCCACGGCCCATTTCCGGCCGCAATAGTTCGCATGACCTTACGGCTGGCCAGATCGACCACGGCGACATCGTCGCTGGTGCCATTGGCGACCAGCGCGGTCTTGCCATCGGGCGTGATGGCAAGGTGCCATGGCCGCCCACCCGTCGCGACATAATCCAGCACTTCGCGGCTCGCGACATCGACGATGGCGATCATGTCGGCGCGGCCCAGGGCGATCACCGCCGTCTTGCCATCAGGGGTAAAGCGAATGCCGCAAGGCAGCACACGATAGGATGCCACGCCCGATGGCGCAAAGCTGATCGTGTCGGTGATCTCCTGCGTCGCGGTATCCATCACCTGCACGGTGCCGCCCATCTCGGCCGCCACCCAGACCTCCTTGCCCGAGGGCACGAATTCGACATGGCGCGGGCGGGCGTCGGTCTCGACTTCCTTCACGACCTCCCGGCTGGCGGTGTCGATCCACGCGACGGTATGGTCTTCCTCGCTGGTGACCAGCAGCCATTTGCCATCGGGGCTTTCGGTGACGCCTTCCGGCTCCTCACCCACGGCGACCTGCCACGCGACGCGGCGTTCCCGCCAGTCGACGGCGGTGACGGCGGCATTATCCTCGTTCGCGACGAACAGCAGGCGCCCGTCGCGGCCCATGAAGAATTGTTCGGGATCATTGCCCGACGGCAGGGTCGCCACCAGCTCGCCCGTCAGCCGGTCGCGCATTTCGACTGTGTTGTCGAGGCTGGCGCAGATGAGCAGATATTTGCCGTCAGGGGTCAGCGTTATGCCGCGCGGGCGATTACCCACCTCCCACGATGCAAGCTGCTCACCCGAGAGATAGTCGATCACGGTGATGGTCGAGGATCGCTCATCCGAGACATAAGCGATGCCCGGACCCGACAGGTCCTGCGCGGATGCTGCTCCGGGCAGTCCGGCAAGGGCGAACGACAGCGCGGCGCATGCGACCAGCGCGCGGGTTTTCAGGCATCTCTTCTCCATGGGACAAAGGTCTAACCTGCCGGACCCGCACCGTTAAATAGGACCTTGGTCTCGTACCATAGTCCTATGGTTGCCGCCCCGCCCGATCCCCTATTCCAAAGACAGCTCGGGTTCGCCGCCAGCAAGAGTGGGCCCGTGGTCGCAGAGGATGACTATTATGAAAATCACGTTCCGTCGCGCGTGCCTCATGGGCGCCGCTGCCTCTCTCACTTTCGCCGCCGCCAGCCAGCTGAATGCGCATGGCGACGTGACGCCGCAGGCTGTCGACACCTCGGCCCTGCCCGACATCGAAGGCGGCAACGACAACTGGGTCATGGAAAACCCCTATTCGGGGAACGAGAAAGCGATCGAGATCGGCGCCTCGGCCTATAACCAGAACTGTGCGCGCTGCCATGGCCTCGAAGGCATCTCGGGCGGCATCGCACCGGACCTGCGCTACCTTGAACTCGGCCCCTCGGGCGATGAATGGTTCATCGAGCGCTTCAAGAACGGCTCCAGCCACGACGGCAAGGTCTACATGCCCCCGTTCGAGGAATCGCTGGGCCAGAAGGCAGGCTGGACGATCCGCAGCTGGCTCGAAACCAAGTACACGGACGAGTAGTCGCGATGCGCCCGTCGCGTCGCGCATTCCTTGGCGGAATTTCGGCGGCTGCCGGTGCGCTGGCCTTGCCAGCGCTCGGCAATGCCGCCCCATTGGCGAGAGTGAAAGAGCTCGGCGTGCTGCGCGTCGGGCTCTATCAGAAGAACCGCCCATGGTCATGGGAAGAGGACGGGCAGGTGATGGGGATCGATGCCGACATCGCCCGCGCCTGCGCTGACGCGCTGGGCGTGAAAACCGATCTCGCCCTGTTCCCCGCTGACGAAGAAGTATCCGACGATCTGCGCAATGTCGTGTGGCGCGGTGGCCTCTTGGGCTTTCGCCGCTGCGACGTCATGATGCATGTCCCCTTCGACCGGCAGTTCGCCGCGCAAGAGACGGAAGTCGTCATACTTGCCCCTTATTACCGGGAAAGCTTTACCGCGGCCTGCGCCAATGACGCGGCAACGGATTGCGAGGGCGTGCCGACGCAATTTCGCGGCAAAAGGCTGGCGGCCGAAATCGACTCTATCCCCGATTTCTATCTCGTCGGCAGTTTCGGCGGCATATTGCGTCCCGATGTCGGCCATTACACCACCGGCTATGAAGCGGTGAGCGCATTGGGCGAGGGCAAGGCGGACATCGCCGTTGCCACCCGAGCGCAGGTGGAATCGGCGATGGCCGGGAACAAGGCCAACGGCGGCGCGGATATCGTGCCGCGACAGGGCCCCCTGCCCGCCATGCTCTCTCCGGGATGGGACATCGGCATCGCCGTGCGCGAAGATAGCAGATCGCTGGGCTTCCGGCTGGAAGACCTGATCCACGGCATGGCCGAAAGCGGCCAGCTCAAGGACATCTTTGCACGTCACGGGGTGGAGTGGCGTAACGCACTTGCGTTGCAACCGAACACCTAGTGACGCGCCGGGGGCGCCAAGCTGCGACCGGCGCCCCCGTTAGTTTCCATATGATACCGCGAAGAGCCGCGCGCCTGATGGTGCCGCGGCTTTTTCGTGCTGCAAATCTGCCGGTGTTACCTGCCCTTCTTGGTCCAAGGTGCAATTGTCCGCCCTCACCCAAGGTCTAGGCTGACCCGCGACGACCGGGGGCAGATGGGCGATGGACGCTTCAATCCTGCACCTCGGCGCGAAGAACCACTCAGGAGGGATACCGATGAAGCGGCGTTTCACTCATATCATGGCCGCGCTGGCAGCAGCCGGCAGCGCGCTGGCCGTACCGGCCATGGCCGAAGGGCCGACCACGGCAGACATCATGAACGACGCCAACACGCCCGGCGATGTCATCAGCTATGGCATGGGGCCCTGGCAGCAGCGCTTTTCGACGCTCGACAAGCTGAACAGCACCAATGTCTCGAAACTCGTCCCTGCCTTCGCCGCCTCGCTCGGCGGTGAAAAGCAGCGTGGGCAGGAATCGCAGCCGATCGTCTATGATGGCACGATATACGTCACCGGCTCCTATTCGCGCGTGTTCGCATTCGATGCGAAGACCGGCGAGAAGAAGTGGGAATATAACGCCCGCCTCCCCGATGGCATCATGCCCTGCTGCGACGTGGTCAACCGCGGCGCCGCCATCCATGGCGACAAGATCATCTTCGCCACGCTCGACGCGCGCCTGATCGCGCTCAACCGTGAAAACGGCAAGGTCATCTGGAACAAGAAGATCGGCGACTACCAGGCCGGCTATTCGGCCACGGCCGCCCCGATCATCGTCAAGGACATGGTCATCACCGGCAATTCGGGCGGTGAATTCGGCATCGTCGGCGCTGTCGAGGCACGCAATGTCGATACCGGCGAACTGGTCTGGCACCGTCCCACGATCGAGGGCCACATGGGCACCCTGAACGGTCAGGACAACGGCATCACCGGCAAGACCAATGCCACCTGGGAAGGTGACCTCTGGAAGACCGGCGGCGGCGCGACCTGGCTGGGCGGCACCTATGACCCTGGCACGAATCTCGTCTATTTCGGCACCGGCAACCCCGCTCCGTGGAACAGCCATTTGCGCCCGGGCGACAACCTCTACACCTCCTCGACGCTGGCCATCGATGCCGACACCGGCAAGATCAAGTGGCACTACCAGACCACCCCGCATGACGGCTGGGACTTCGACGGCGTGAACGAATTCATCCCGTTCGACGCGAAGATGGGCGGCAAGAACATGAAGCTGGGCGCCAAGGCGGACCGTAACGGCTTCTTCTATGTGCTGGACCGCACCAACGGTAAGCTGATGGGCGCGCACAAGTTCGTCATGCAGACGACCTGGGCCGACAGCATAGACCTGAAGACCGGCCGCCCGAACTTCACCGAAGGCGGTCGCCCCGGTGCCCCGAGCGGTGCGGAAAAGGGTGAAGTGGTGTTCTCCTCGCCGTCCTTCCTTGGCGGCAAGAATTGGATGCCCATGGCATATAGTCAGGACACCGAGCTGTTCTATATCCCGTCGAACGACTGGGGCATGGACATCTGGAACGAGCCCATCGCCTACAAGAAGGGCGCGGCCTATCTGGGTGCGGGCTTCACCATCAAGCCGATCGCAGAAGACCACATCGGCGCCCTGCGCGCCATGGATCCCAAGACCGGCAAGATCGTGTGGGAATACAAGAACCCTGCCCCGCTGTGGGGCGGTGTCCTCGCCACCCGCGGCAATCTCGTCTTCACCGGCACGCCCGAAGGCTATCTGAAGGCCTTCGACGCCAAGACCGGGCAGGAGCTGTGGAAGTTCCAGACCGGTTCGGGCGTGGTCGGCTCGCCCGTCACCTGGGAACAGGATGGCGAGCAATATGTGGCCGTCATGTCCGGCTGG
Organism: Croceicoccus mobilis; assembly: GCF_001661965.1. Taxonomy (GTDB): domain Bacteria; phylum Pseudomonadota; class Alphaproteobacteria; order Sphingomonadales; family Sphingomonadaceae; genus Croceicoccus; species Croceicoccus mobilis. The sequence goes on along the minus strand of NZ_LYWZ01000020.1, from coordinate 226,959 downwards.
GGCGGCGCGGTTCCGCTCTGGGGCGGTGAAGTTGCCAAGACGTTCAAGGAAATCAGCCAGGGCGGCATGCTCTGGGTGTTCAAGCTGAACAACTGATCTCTCCCGGTGCAGGGCGCGTCCGATAAAGGACGAAGGTGACGCGCCCTGCACTCACGGCTATTGTCGCAGGAAGAAGCCGATATGGAACTGGCCCAGATGGAAAATACGATGGGGGAAGTGTCACCGCCTGACCGGGTGCTGATCGTCGACGATCACTCGCTGATCCGCGATGGGCTGCGCTCGATATTCGTCGACACCTATCCCAACTGCCAGATCCTTGAAGCCGACAGCATGGAAAGCGCGCTCGAAACGCTTTCCCATACATCCGATGTCGATCTGGTCCTGCTCGACCTCAACATGCCAAATGTCACGCGCCTTTCGGGTCTCCAGCAATTGCTCGAACGGTTTCCATCAAGCCCCGTGGTGATGGTGTCGGGCGTTCTCGACCGCCGCATCGTCCATGACGCGCTGGCCGCCGGCGCCGCCGGTTTCGTGCCCAAATCGCTGAAGCGTTCCGCCATTGTCGAGGCATTGGAACATGTCATGGCGGGCGAGATCTATGTGCCCGAACTTGAAGGCGAAGACAGCGCTGTTCAGGAAGAGGAGGCAATCCGCGCGAAGATCGAGAGCCTGACCCCGCAGCAGAAGGTCGTCCTTGGCCATCTCGTCGACGGCAAGCTTAACAAGCAGATTGCGCATGAACTCGACGTCTCGATGACGACGGTGAAGGCGCATGTCTCTGCCATCCTGCAAAAGCTGAATGTATTCAGCCGCACGCAGGCCGTGATCCTCGCCAACAAGGTGGGTTTCGGCGAAGAGGGCTAAGCGCCCTTCCCCTTTACAAGATATCGAGTTGACGCAGCAGCGCGCGCAATTGCGCGGGCTTCACCGGCTTGTTGAGCAGGGGCAAACCCTCTGCCGCCAGCAGCGCCTTGGTCTCCTCGCCCCGATCGGCCGTGATGACCAGCGCCGGAATCGCAGTGCCGGCACGCTGGCGCAGCCCTGCAATCGCCTCCACGCCGGTCAGATCGTTGTCGAGGTGATAGTTCACCATCAATAGGGCCGGTCCCTGCTCAAGCGCGCGCGTGGCCGCCTTGCCGGCAGGGTCGCTGACCGCGATGACTTCCAGCCCCCAGTTCTCCAGCAACGCCTCCATCCCTGCCAGGATCGAGGCGTCATTGTCGACGACCAGCACCAGCCCGCCAGCCTTCTCCTTCGCCTCGGGCACGCTCTGCGCTTCCTCTTCGGTCACAGCCTCGGGCTCCACGAAAGGCAGAGTGATCGAAAATGCGGACCCCTTGCCCACTTCGGTATCGACCGAGATTTCGTGCCCCAGCATCGTCGTCACGCGGCGCACGATGGCAAGCCCAAGCCCCTTGCCCGGAATGCCCTGAGTGCTGCCAAGGCGGCGGAACTCCTCGAATATGCGTTCGCGGTTTTCAGGGGCGATACCCGGGCCGGTATCGCGCACGGTGACCACGACTTCGCTGTCTTTCTGCTCCAGCTCGACCGTGACGCAGCCTTGCTGGGTATAGCGGATGGCATTGGAAACGAAGTTCTGCAGCACCCGGCGCAAGAGGCGCGGATCGGACTGCACCCAAAGCCCCGTTTCCGGCACGCTGAAACGCAAATGCGCCCGTGTGGCGAGCGGGGTGAATTCGGTGCGCAGCGCGGACAATATATGGTCGAGCGGAAAGCGCGATATTTCAGGCTGGATCGCGCCTGCGTCGAGGCGGGAAATCTCGAACAATGCCTCCAGCAGATCCTCCACCGAATCCAGCGCGGTAGAGGTCTGGTCGACAAGACTGCGCGAACGCGACGCCATGGGCCGCCCTTCCAGCGCGGACACGAATAGGCGCGCGGCATTCAGCGGCTGAAGCAGATCGTGGCTGGCCGCTGCGATGAAGCTGGTCTTCGACCGGTTCGCCTGCTCCGCCTCGTTCTTGGCGTCGATCAGTTCGCGGTTGACGCGGACCAGTTCCGCCGTGCGTTCGGCAACGCGGCGCTCCAGCGTTTCGGCAGTTTCCGTCAGCGACCTTTGGAAACGCACGCGGTCCGTCACATCGTCGAAGGTGAAAACCATGCCCCCACTCGACAGCGGGACAGAGCGGATCACGAAATGGCGTCCGCCCATCATGCATTCGCTGCTGGCACGGCTGCCTTCCCTGTCGCGCCATGTCAGCCCGGCCTCGCACTCCAGCTTGCGGCTTTCGACGCACCATGCGCGAAGGGCGGCATGAGTGGCGATGCGCGACACGTCTTGCTGGCCGATCCCCAGCATGCGCAACAGAACGCCATTCCATGCCTGCAGCCGGTGCCCCGCATCAAACAGGCACACCCCTTCGGAAAGCGTATCCAGCGTCGCCTGAAGCGAAAGATTGCGTTCGGCCAGTTCGCGGGCCCGTTCGCGCGCGTCCTCGGCCTTGACCGAGGTAATGTCGGTATAGATGCCCACGATCCCGCCCTCACTCGTGCGCATCTCGTTGATCTGGATCCAGCGTCCGTCTGACAACGCCTGCACATGCGCGCCATCGGCGCGGCGGTGGCGGTCGACCCGCTCGCTCACCCAGCGTTCCCGCTCCAGCAGCGATCCCATAGTGCGGCCCTTGTCGGCGGCTGCGGATACCAGCTCGCTGAATTCGGGGCCATTGTGCGCCATGGGTTCGAAATCGGGCCAGATTTCGAGGAAGGCCTTGTTACACATGATCATGCGATCCGAACCGTCGAACAGGGCGAAACCGTCAGACAGGGACTCGATCGCATCGCGCAGGCGCGAACGGGCGGCATTGGCATCCGCGTGCGCGGCCTGCAGTTCAGAATTGACGACATTGAGACGTGAGAGCGCCTCTTCCAGTGCCTGCGTCCGGTCGCGCACCATGGCTTCGAGTGATATCGCGGTCTCGAACATCGAATAGGCGCCGCCCTGTATATCGCTCGACCTTTCAACCCGGTCGATCAGCGCGGCATTGATCTTTTCGAGGCGGCGCACTTTTTCGCGCAGCGCGGCCAGTTCCTCGTCGCGGTCCTTTCCCTCGCCCTCGACTTCGAGCCTGCCCAGCTCCAACCCGCCCAATTCAGCCCTATTTGCCATCAGCGCCCGATCACCAGCCCCGAAAACGTCTGGTTCATGTGGCCAGCAAGAAACTGCTCGCCATAGGTGTTGAAGCCCAGCACCTTATTATCGGCATAAAGGCGCGACACCTCGCGGGCGAGCTGGCGATCCTCGGCATCCAGCCGGTTCAGCACGCAGTCGAAACCGATGATGTGATCGATCTCGCCCACCTCGGCGCGCACCTTGTTCAACAATTCCTTGATCCCGGCGATGCGGTCCACCGGGTCGCCGATGGCCAGCACGATCCCGGTGTCGATCGCGCAATAAAAGGTAAGACTGCCATCGGGGTTCACCGACTGGATCGAGCGGACGTGGTAATTGCCGCCGATGCGCACCATCGGCGGATGAGCGGCAAAGAAATGCTCGTCCATCGTGGTCGCGGGAATGCCCGTCAGGCGCAAATATTCCTCGGCCGCCGGGGCGGCATTGATCTCGAACACGGTACGGGTTTCGGGGTCCGCCTCGGTGACGACCATACGCGCCTCTCCGGGCCGGTAATGGCTGGCGCAGAAAACATGCATGGGCCGCTTGCTGGTCAATACCGCGATCACGGCGGCATCCTCGTAAAAGGCGCCTTCATGCAGCACGCCGGTCTGGTGGAAGGCCATTTCATCGCCGCTCGACCCGCCGATCAGCTTCACATCGCCCAGCGCCTCTTGCGCGGTCATGGTCAGCAGTTCCTCACGATGAGAAAGCCCGTCGACGAAGAACAGCGCGACCTGATGCATGTCTTCGCTTTCATGCCCGCGGCGCGTTTCCGCCACCAGCTGGCGGATCGTCTGCTGCGCATCGCGGGCATTGAAATTGTCGAGATCGGTAAAGCGCAGCGTCGCCATCTCGAAATCCCCTGCCGGGAAACCGATGAAGACGAGGCTGTCGCTGTCGTAGCCGCGGCTGGTCAATTCACCTGCGCTGGTGCATCCGATCAGCGGCATGTCGCCAAAGGTCTGCCTGAAGGCGTCGGCCAGCGCGTTGCGATCATATTTACCCGAACAGAACAGCACACCGCCCGCGAGCTCGCGCCCATCGCATGCATCGAGCACTTCGGCCACCGCTTCGGCGGGATCACCGACATGCGTGGATACGGCGACAAGCCCTGCACCGGCCCCGGCCGTGCTGCGCAGATCTTCCATCGTGACGTTCTGGCCCAGCGTCTCTCTCCCATTTGTCCGGACGTTACCGGCGCTCTTGCGGCGCTCTTCATCCGTGGCTTGCGATCCTAGCGCCTGTGAGACCAAAGTGCCATGCACATTTGCCTGTCCCGCCTCATTCCTGGACGGTATCGCCGCGCGGCGGTTCGCCCGCCGCTTCCAGCGCGTCATTCTCCTCGTCGGTAAACACGCGGCTGCGGACGATGAAGCGGATGCCTTCGGGCGCTTCAAGGCTCATTCCCGACCCGCGGCCCGGCACCACGTCGATGGTAACCTGCGTGTGCCGCCAATATTCGAATTGCGCCTTGCCGATCCATACCGGCGTGTCGCCGATCAGCCGACCCAGCAGGATATCCTGTGCGCTGACGCGGAATTCGCCGCGCGGAAAGCACATGGGCGCGCTGCCATCGCAGCAGCCGCCGGACTGGTGGAACATCAACGGCCCGTGCCTCTCGATCAGCTTTTCGATCCATTCTTCGGCGGCCGGAGTGGCAAGAATGCGCGGCGGCAGATTCGTACCCGCCATTTCAGCTGTTTCGGTCGTCATGGCATCAGCCCTCCAATGTCGTTCCCGCCATTACGGATTTCGCGGGCGGGTATTTCCGCTCCTTCTCCCTCAACGCCGAAGCGGTGGACGATCCTTGGGATCGTCCACCGCCTGGAGAGGTCCGCACGATACTCAAGCGGAGTGGGGGAAAGTATCGAACGGACGGCGGGGATCAGCCGGATCCCCCCGTGGCATCAGAAGAAGCCCAGCTTTTTCGGGCTGTAGCTGACCAGCATGTTCTTGGTCTGCTGGTAATGCTCCAGCATCATCTTATGGTTTTCGCGGCCGATGCCCGACTGCTTGTAACCGCCGAACGCGGCATGGGCCGGATAGGCGTGATAGCAGTTGGTCCACACGCGGCCCGCCTGGATGGCACGGCCAAAGCGGTAGCAGGTGTTGGCATCGCGGCTCCACACGCCGGCACCAAGGCCATAAAGCGTGTCATTGGCGATCGAGAGCGCTTCCTCGTCCGAGGAGAACTTCGTGACCGACAGGACCGGGCCGAAGATTTCTTCCTGGAACACGCGCATCTTGTTGTGGCCTTCCAGAACGGTCGGCTTGACGTAATAGCCTTCCGAAAGCTCGCCGTCCTGCATGTGGCGCGAACCGCCGGTCAGCACCTTGGCGCCTTCGTTCTTGCCGATGTCGATATAGGACAGGATCTTTTCGAGCTGGTCGTTCGAAGCCTGCGCACCGATCATGGTTTCAGGATCGAGCGGGCTGCCCAGCTTGATCGCCTCGACGCGCTTGATCGCCTTTTCCATGAAAGCGTCATAGATCGATTCGTGCACCAGCGCGCGGCTCGGGCAGGTGCAGACCTCACCCTGATTGAGCGCGAACATGGCGAAGCCTTCGAGCGCCTTGTCGAAGAAATCATCTTCTTCGCGCATCACGTCGGCAAAGAAGATGTTCGGGCTCTTTCCGCCCAGTTCCAGCGTGCAGGGAATGAGGTTTTCCGAAGCATACTGCATGATGAGGCGGCCGGTCGTCGTCTCCCCGGTGAAGGCGATCTTGGCGATGCGCGGGTTTGATGCGAGCGGCTTGCCAGCCTCGACGCCAAAGCCGTTGACGACGTTCAGCACGCCTTCGGGCAGCAGGTCGCCGATGACTTCCATCAGCACCATGATCGACATCGGGGTCTGCTCGGCAGGTTTCAGCACGACGCAGTTGCCAGCCGCCAGAGCGGGAGCGAGCTTCCACACCGCCATCAGCAGCGGGAAGTTCCACGGAATGATCTGCCCCACCACGCCCAGCGGCTCGTGGAAGTGATAGGCCACGGTATCGTGGTCGATTTCGGAAATGCCGCCCTCCTGCGCGCGCAGGCAGCCAGCGAAATAGCGGAAGTGATCGACGCCCAGCGGCAGATCGGCCGCGGTGGTTTCGCGGATCGGCTTGCCGTTGTCGATGGTCTCCACCATCGCCAGCATGTCGAGGTTCGCTTCCATGCGGTCGGCGATCTTGTTGAGGATGTTCGCCCGTTCGGTCGAGCTGGTCTTCCCCCACGCATCCTTCGCCGCATGGGCTGCATCAAGCGCCAGTTCGATATCCTCCGCAGTGCCGCGCGCGACCTTGCACACCGGCTGGCCGGTGACGGGCGAGATATTATCGAAATATTCGCCGCGCACAGGCGCGACCCACTTGCCCCCAATGAAGTTGTCGAACTTTTCGCGGATCATCGACTGCCCGCTGAACTTGCTCATGGCCTGTTCCAGCATCCTAAGGATCTCCTCTCGCCGGGATGTTTTGACTCGAAGGGGAGGATGCTCCGCGCGCGTTGGCGCCGCTATTGTACCTTTGGTCGAATGCGGAACCTTTCGCGAACCATTCCCTCGAACAGGCCTGAAGAACCGCGCCTTAACCTTGCTTTGATATGGCAATGGTGGCGCGGCGGCACGACGCGATCGTAAAGGCAGGGAGGCGCGGCGATGGACGAAGGGAAAAGCGGAAATGCCTCACTGCTCGCCTTTCTGGCAGTGTTCGGCAGCGCCTTGCCGTTTATCGCCTATATGGCGTGGGATCAGGCGCTCGCATTCGATCGCTGTGCGAATATCTTTGTAAGGCCGGGGCAGTGCATCACCTCTGGCATGGCATTTGCGGGCGGCGGCGTGTTCCTGATGGTCATGGGCGGCGCTTTCCTCTTTTCCGCAATGCCTGGACGCGGCAATACGCATAATCCGCTGGCCGTCCTCACCTGCGTGCTGATGGGCTTGTCGCTGACGGCTTCCGGCTCCGCCATGATTTACGGCGGATTGTCCATCGCCTGATCCGCTGCACCCTGGCTCTGTCCTCGGCCGCCGGGCAGCGCACCGCAAGTCTCCGGCTCGTAAGTGCCATAGCCGACCAGCTTGACCTTACCTCGCTCATTCTTGCAGACCCAGACTTCGATCGGGTCGCCGGGCCTCAGCGTCTGGAATTTGGAAGCGTCATACATCACCCGCCGCTTTTCCACGTGCCGGATGCCGTCCGTGTCTTCATAGGCGAATTCGATCGCGCCTGCATTGATAGAGCCTGGCACGTCGGACCGATAGATATCGGTAACCTCTCCCGTGACCACGTCATGCGCCAACGCACCCGCCAGCATCGCGCCGCCATAGACGAGGATCAGCCCCATCATCCATTGGCCCGCGTCCGACTGCGCCAAGGCAAAGATCAAAGCGGCCGCCCCCAGCACGACCAGCACCAGCGCGGCACAGCCGCAGCCAAGCGCCTTTTTCATGCCGCCGCCGTCCTGCCCGTGCCCGTGCCCGTGCCCGTGCCCATAACCGGCGTTTGCAGATGCGTTTCCCCGTCCATCGCCGCGATTATTAGCAAGTGGCTGTTAGCATCCCCCTAATCACCTCTCTCCGGGCAGGCTAATGCCCCAGCACCCGCCGCTTCATCGCGTGAATCGCATACCAGATTGCGATGACGCACACCGGCACCAGCGCAGCCAGCACGAGGGCGTGGGGCACGCCCTCGACATATTTCTCAATGCCTTTCAGCACATAGCCAAGAAGCCCGATCGCGTAATAGCTCAACGCCACGACCGACAATCCTTCGACCAGCTCCTGCATGCGCAGCTGGGTCGCGATCGAGCGTTCCATTGAATGCAACAACCGCCCGTTCTGGTTCTCGATCCGGGTTTCGACGCGCGACCGAAAGAGCGAGATGAACTGCGATGTCCTGTCAGCAAGCAGGGCCGAGCGACGGCGATGCGCGGCGCAGGTGCGGATCGCGGGCTGGAACCGGCGCTGGGTGAAATCCTCCAGCGACTGGAAACCGGCGCACGGGCGGATACACAGATCCTCCAGCCTTTCTTCGACCAGCGTGGCATAGGCCTCGGTTGCGCTCATGCGATAGTCGGACGCCGCCGTCTCGGTCATCAGCTGCATCGACAGGCTGGTCACCTCCTCCAGCAGGCGGTCATCGGTCAGCTCGGGATGAGAAACCCGTTCGCCAAGCTGGGAAAGTTCGGTCTCGATACGGTCGAGCACCTTCCATCCCGCCTGCGCCACCGGAAAGCCCAGCAGCGCCATGTTCCGGTAATTGCCCAGTTCCTGCAGCCGCTGGATCGTGCGTGACAGATCGGCGCCATGCATCCAGTTCGCCGCGATCAGCAGCGCGCCAAAGCCATCCTCGCGCAGGAGGAAATCCGACCAGATTCGCGCAGGGCCGCGCTGGCGGCCATTATTATCCGTCGCTTCCGGTCCGATATGGCAGGACACGAGGTCGAGCGGTTCGAAGTGATAATGCGGCACCAGCGCCAGCGCTCGCTCCTCGTCAGGCACGATGGCGATGCGGGTGGCGCGCACCACGCTGCCCGGCAGTCCCAGTGCCCAGTCGAGCGCCGCCCTTACCTGCGGCGCCACCGTCGGGTCGAGCGCCGGCTGCGCCCTGCCCCAGACATAGATGGTGGTGACGCTGGCCTCGCTATGCCGTTCCCAGTTGAAAGTGACGCCTTCGGCCAAAGTGCCCTGCAGATGGCGCGGATTGGGGCTCTCTTCGATCGCGCCGCCAGCAGGCAGGTCGCGAAGCGCCGCCTGTTCAGCATCGCGCTCATCATCTGCCAGCTGGCGCAGGATCTGGAAGATCGCGCATTCGCCCTCCAGCACCGGCCAGCGCCTGAGATGCATTTCAGCCACGATGGTCTGTCGCAGCTCGTGTTCCTTCAACATGGTCCGTCCCCTCATGCTGCGCCGTCAGATCAGCCGCGCCGGCTCGATACACTTCGCCCAAAGCCGTTCGCGTAGTCCATGGCGCAGGATACGGTTCTGCATCACCCCGCCCGATAGTATGAGACGGTGCGCGGCCAGCGCATCGCAGGCATCGAGCAGAGTCATCAGCGCATCGCCGAACCCGGCGCGAAGGCGAGCCGCGACGATCCCGGCATCGACGCCCGCCGCCATGTCCCGCCCCATCGCCAGCCGCAGCGGCGCGAAGGCGAGCCGCGGGGCATTCGCACCGATGATCGCGCATGGATAGCCGCTGCCACGGCGTCGAAAAGGCGGCCTGCCGACGAACATTCCGGACTGTCGAGCCCGCTCGCCGCCATCTTCGCGATCACGGCGGCATCGGGGCCTGCGGGACGATGCCGGGTCACTGGGCCGCCCGCCGCCTGCTGCCAGTGGCGGAAGGTCCGCATCCCCCGGTGCAATCGAAAACGCTAGTGGAAACGCCCTAGAATTCGCCGGCGACGCCCGCCTTGACTGCCGTGTTCTTGCCGCCGCCATAGGTTGCGCCCGCCGTGATGGCGAAGGGCGTGTCGCTGGCGATGCGGTGCATGAAGCCTGCCGACACGCCGACCTGCCCCCGGAAATAAGCGACATTACTGGCATAGCTGGTGCGCCCCGGCGTGCTGGGGAAATGCGGATCGGCCATGGCGGTGCTGGCAGCGATCGCCTGTCGCATGTCGCGCCGGTCGATGGCGGCAAGATCGAACAGCTCGTCCACCTGCCCCTCCAGCATGGCGAACTGCTCATCCCCTACCGCTGCGATCGCCTGCATCGATGCGCCCAGCGATGCGACCTGCTGGCTGGTGGCAAGCGCGCTTCCGCGGCCCAGCGTGCCGCTGTCATCCACGGTCACGGCGTAAAGCTGACCGCTTTGCGCCTGCGTGGATGCATCGATGTCGCCGATGCGCACCGACGAACCGCTACCGCCCAGCGCGACCTCGTTTGCCCGGCTGGTCGCGGCGCGATAGCCGACGGCGGTCGAGCTTGCATAACTCGCATCGGCATAGGCGCCGAGCGCCGCCGATGCCTCGCCCGCCGACTGAGCCGCCACGCCCACGGCGGTGGAGCGTCCCCCGCTTGCCACCGAGCTGGCGCCGACGGCGGTGGCATAGGTTCCACTGGAACTGGCGCGGATGCCCACAGCGGCAGAACTGCGACCGGCTGCCTTTGCCAGCCCGCCGACGGCGGCACCCTCATATCCGTTGGCGCGGGCAAGCAGCCCGATCGCGGTGCTGCGCGGCCCTGTCGCCTGTGCGCTGTAACCGATGGCGGAAGAGCCAGTCCCCGCACTGGACGAAAGATTGCCGAACGCCAGCGCCCCATCCGAAGATGCCGCGACTGCGGCCTGTTCGCCGATGGCGATTGAGCGATTTCCCTGTGCATCGGCCTGCAGCCCGAGCGCGATGGCAGCTTCACCGCTCGCCGCGCTTTGCGCCCCGGCGGCGATGGCTTCCACTCCGGCTGCGTCGGGCAATGTCCCGACACTGTTGACCGCAAGATAGCTGCCCGCCCCGCCGCCGGTGTCGAGCCCAGCCACTGCCGTCGCGATCGCCGCGTTCATCTGGCCGAGGTTCACCGCATCGCTGTCCTCGCTCCCCGCGGCAAGGTTGACGAGCTGGCGCATCGCCTCTGCCGTCCCGATCGAGACCGTATCGGCCCGCGTTGCCGCAGATCCGCTGCCCAGCGCGACCGCCCTGTCGGCAGAGGCCGAAGCGTTCCCGCCGAGCGCGATGGCCTCGCTGCCGGTGACGCTGGCGTCGCTGCCGCCCGAACTGATGGAAAGGAACGGCTGCGCGCGGGTATCGATACCCGCGACCGCCGTGCTGATCGCGCTGTTCATCTGGCCAAGGTTCACTGCGTCACCCGCTTCGGTCCCGGCCGCGACATTGACGATCTGGCGCATCGCCTCTGCCGTGCCGACCGATACGCTATCGGCGCGTGTCGCGCTGGACCCCGCCCCCAGCGCAACGGCATTCGTCGCGCTCACGCCAGCCCCGGCGCCCAGCGCCAACGCGCCATCCGCCTCGGCATTGGCATCGCCGCCGATGGCGACGGCATTCGCGTTACCGGCAAAAGCATCGGTGCCCATGGCGATCGCATCCACCCCTTCGGTCCCGGCGGAACCGATCGCGACGGAACCATCGCCCGCGGCCTCGGCATTGCCGCCGATGGCGATTGCCTCACTGCCTGTGGCAACCGAATCGGAAAGCGCCGAATTCACCACGAGGAACGGCTGCGCGCCGGTATCGATACCCGCGACCGCCGTGCTGATCGCACTGTTCATCTGGCCAAGGTTCACCGCGTCATGATCGCCCGTGCCATCGGCGACCTGCACGATGCGCCGCTGCTGGCTGTCGCTGCCGACCGAGACGATATCGGCCTCGTCAGCTTCGGAATTGGCGCCCAGTGCGACCGAGCCATTGCCCGTGGCAAGCGCGCTGGCGCCAATCGCGGTGGCATTGGTGGCGCTCGCCTCTGCGACTTGTGTCGCGCCATTGGCGGCATAGCTGCCCATGGCGACCGAACCCGATGCGCTGGCCCGTGCATCGGTGCCGACCGCGACGGCCCGGCTGGTCGCGACCGCACCATAGCCCGCCGCCGTGGAATTGCTTGTCGCCGAGGATGACGCGCCCAGTGCAAGGCCCGTCGTGGAGGTTACCGAACTGGCATTGCCGACTGCGACACCCCCATTGCCGCTCGCATTGCGGCCCATCGCGACGCCTGCGTTATCGGCATAGGCGCCCGTGCCGATGGCAACGCCGCCGGTTCCGGTCGCAAGCGCGCCGCTATTGTCGACCTGCGACGATGCGCCGATCGCAATGCCCTGCTTCGCGGTCGAATCCGCGCTATTGCCGATAGCGATGCCGTCCTGCTGATAGGCGCTGGCCAGATAGCCCAGCGCCACCGAAAAAGGTGATGCAGCATTGACCGAGATACCGATCGCCACCGCGCCGCTGCCGCCCGATTGCGCATACAGGCCGCAGGCAAGCCGGTCGGGCTGATTGGCCGACCACGCCCCTGCCGTGTCGTCGCTATTGGCGGTGGCGCTGCCGTCATTATTGGTGTCGATCAGGCATTCGTCGGCCCATGCGCTTTGCGGAGCCATCAGCCCCATGGCCAGCGCCAGCATGCCGCCACCAGCCGCAAGCCGCGCGCAATTCACCATCCGATTTCGCATGTCCGACCCCTTGTGCGGAGGCGTGACCTTGTTTCCGAAAGGTCTGGCCCGATCCCATGGGCCTGTTGCGCGTATCGCCCCCGAATTCAGGCGCAACTTGGCGTTTGGCAGATGAAAACGGGGTTAAAGTCAATACTGAGCGCAGGTTCCACGCCGCATTAACCGTGGCAAAGCATGGAAACGTGCCATTTCAGACACATCGGCGATGGATGGGAGTCAGCCGCGCCCGCGATAGGAAGCGACGCCCTGATCGGGCACCCACAGCCCCTTGGGCGCTTCGCCCGATTGCCAGAACACATCGATGGGAATGCCGCCGCGCGGATACCAGTACCCGCCGATGCGCAGCCACACCGGCTTCATCTCGTCCATCAGCCGCTGGCCGATGCCCACGGTCACATCCTCGTGAAAACCGCAGTGATTGCGGAACGCGCCGAGGAACAGCTTCAGCGATTTCGATTCCACGATGGATGCGCCCGGCGCGTAATCGATGACGATATGCGCGAAATCGGGCTGCCCGGTCACCGGACAAAGCGAGGTGAATTCGGGCGCTGCAAAGCGCACGAGATAAAGCGACCCCTCGCGCGGGTTCGGTACATAGTCGAGCACGGCCTCTTCGGGCGAGGCAGGCAGGGCGCTGGATTGCCCGAGGTGCAATGGATTGAGATCGTCGGCCATGGCCCGCCATTGGCACGACGCCGCGATCCGCTCAAGATGTCTTGCGCCTCTCGACGCGGGGGCCGCGCCTGCGCTAGCACTCACACCATGGACAAATTGCTGATTTCGACCGCAGAGCTTGCCGATTCCCTTGAAGCAGGCAACGTCATACTCCTCGACGCGAGCTATCACCTCTCGGGCACGGGCCGGGATGCAAGGGCGGAATATGAGGCAGGGCATATTCCCGGCGCCGCATTCCTCGATCTCGGTACGCTTTGCGACGATGCCAGCGCGCTCGACAATACGGTGCCGACGGCGCAGCAATTCGAGGCAAGGGTTCGCGCCTTGGGCGTTTCCAATGACAGCCGCGTCGTTCTTTATGACGATTCCCCGCTGCACAGCGCGGCGCGCGGCTGGTTCCTCTTCACCCTGTTCGGCGCAACGGACGTGCGCATCCTCGATGGCGGGCTTGCCAAATGGAAAGCGGAAAGCAGGCCCGAAACCGGCGACGTCCCCTTGCCCACGACGGGCGATTTCATCGCGGCGCCGAACCCCGGCCTGCTGCGCGACAAGAGCGCGGTGCTTGCCTCGCTCGGCAGCGATGAACAGGTGGTCGATGCGCGCGGCGCGGGCCGGTTCAGCGGCACCGATCCGGAACCGCGCCCCGGCATGGCATCGGGCCATATCCCCGGCGCGCGCAATCTGCCGATCGGGCTGCTATATGAAGCGGATGGCACCATGAAGGACGCCGCCGGGATCGAGGCCGAATTCATTGGCGCAGGTGTCGACCTGCACCGCCCGGTCATCACCTCCTGCGGATCGGGCGTGACTGCTGCCGTGCTCTCGCTCGGCCTTGCGATGCTGGGGAAGCGCGATGTGTCGCTTTACGACGGCAGCTGGTCGGATTGGGGCAGCGATCCCGACACGCCCAAGCAAAGCGGCCCTGCGGGAGCGGCATCCCTTGGCTGAGGATACCAGCGACAAGCAGATCGCCACCCGCCTCGCCACGGCAGGGCGCCGCCGGCAATGGACCAGCGCGCCCGGCCTGCCCGGCGGCACGGTCAATCCGCCGGTATGGCGGGCCAGCACCCATCTCTATGACAATTGCGCCGATCTGAAGGCGGAGGTCGGCAATAACGCCGAGGGCCGGTTCTATTACGGCCGCCGCGGCGCGCCGACGCAATGGGCGCTGGCAGAGGCGCTGACCAGCCTTGAGGACGGGGCCTTCGGCGCCATGCTCTACCCCTCTGGCGTGGCGGCGATCACCGGGTCCTATCTGGCGGTGATGCGACCGGGGCAAAGGCTGCTGATCACCGACAATGCCTATGACCCTTCGCGCAATATCGGCACGGGGCTGATGAAGAATTTCGGCGTGGTGCCGGAATTCTTCGATCCCATGGATATCGATGGGTTTCGCGCCCTGTGCGCGCAGGAAGGCAAGATCGGAGCCGTCCTGCTGGAAGCGCCGGGCAGCCTGACATTCGAGGTTTGCGACGTTCCCGCCCTTGCCGCCATCGCCAGGGAGGCCGGGGCCTTTGTGCTGTGCGACAATACATGGGCGGGGCCGACCGGATTCCAGCCTTTGGCCCATGGCTGCGACGGTTCGATCAACGCGCTGACCAAACATGTCGGCGGACATTCGGACCTGATGATGGGCGCGGTCACCGCGAATGAACGCCTCTATCGCCGTCTTCGCCGCACCGCGCAGCAATTGGGCCAAGTCGTATCGCCAGACGATGCAGCGCTGGCGCTGCGCGGACTGCGCACCCTTCGCGTCAGGCTGAAACAGGAAAGCGAAAGCGCGCTTGCCATCGCGCAGTTCCTGTCCACGCGCGAAGAAGTCGCCGCCGTGCTTTGCCCGATGCTGGAAGGCGCGCCGGGACATGATATGTGGAATCGCGATTTCACCGGCGGGTGCGGTCTGTTTTCCTTTGTGCTGAAGGGCCGCGATGCCGATGCGCGCGCGCGGCTGATCGATGCGCTGCAATTGTTCGGCATCGGCTATAGCTGGGGCGGTTTCGAAAGCCTTGCGCTGCCTGTCGATCCCGGCACCTGCCGCTCTGTCCGCAGCTGGCCGCCCAGCCATGGCGAAGGCGGCGCGTGGGACGGATTGGACGAAAGCGATCGTTTTGCGATACGTCTGTCGATCGGGCTTGAGGATGCAGGCGATCTGATTGCCGATCTCAAGCAGGGTTTGGCCGCGATGGGGGCAATTTGACGATGGGTTTCTGGTCGGCATTGGCAGCAGCAACGACAGAGGTGCAGGAAACGGCCTCGCAGCAGACAGCCGCCGCCGCCGATAGCGCCTCGCAAGCCGCCGATAGCGTCTCGCAGGCTGCCGAAAGCGTGACGCAGGCCGCAGACCCGGTCGCCTCCGCCGCAACCGACGCCGCCCCGCTGGAAGGGGTGGAGAAGATCAGCGAGGCAATCGGGCAAAAGAGCCTGACGCTGGCCGAGATCATCAGCCAGCTCGATTCCATCGGCCTGAATGTCGGCGATACGCGGTTCTCCCTGTGGACCGCGCTGCTGGTCGTGATGGTGCTGGTGGGCATCTATGTGTTTGGTCGGCTTGGCGTGCGGCTGGCCCATGCGCTGCTGAAACGTTTCACCCGCCTGTCACCGACGCAGAGCCTGCTGGCCGAAAAGCTGCTGACGCTGTCGGTTTGGGCCATCGCGATCCTTGTCGGGATCGACATATTGGGGATCGACCTGACCGCGCTGGCCGTGTTTTCGGGCGCGTTCGGCCTTGCCATCGGTTTCGGCCTGCAAAAGACCTTCGGCAATCTGATTTCCGGCATCATCCTGCTGATGGATCGCTCGATCAAGCCGGGCGACGTGATCGCGGTTGCCGATGCCGCTGGCAACCAGACATTCGGCCAGATCCGCCGGATCGGCATTCGCGCGGTGTCCATCGTGACCCGCGATGAAAAGGAATATCTGATCCCGAACGAGAACCTGATGACCAATCAGGTCGAGAACTGGTCATACTCCAGCCGCAACGTGCGCATGCAGGTGACGGTCGGCGTGTCATACAACTGCGACATCAAGCTGGCCGAGGAGTTGATGCTGGAAGCTGCCAAGAGCTGCAAGCGCGTGCTGGAACTGCCGCCGCCGACCGTATGGCTCAATGAATATGGCGACAGCTCGGTCAATTTCACGATCCATTGCTGGATCCGCGATCCGGAAAACGGTGTCGGCAATGTGAAATCTGAAGTGTTGAAGAAACTTTGGGACCTGTTTCAGGAACGCGGGATCGAAATCCCCTTCCCGCAGCGCGACATCAACCTGCGCGGGAATGAAAAATTCGACCAGCTTGTCGCAGCGATTGCCCAGCGGGTGGAAAACAAGTCAGGCGAATAGGGCCTGCGCCCGCCAGTGGCATGGGTAACGAGTAATCTTTTCAAATCAAGATGATAACAACAGCCCATCATGGCGTTGAAAGCTGATCTAGCCCCCCTGTAAACCATTCTGGCTGGCATCGCCCGGTCCATGCGCGCATCTGCCACCCATGGCCAAAGGCGAATCCCCTATCGGACGAGTGTTCCTCGTCGGCGCAGGTCCGGGCGATCCGGACCTTCTTACCCTGCGCGCAGCCCGCCTGATCGAAGGCGCTGGCGTGATCGTGCATGACGGTCTGGTCGGCCCGGAAATCATGGCGATGGCCCGTCCCGATGCGCGGCTGATCAGCGTGGCGAAAAGCCGTTCGCGCCACACCATGCGGCAGGAGGACATCTGCGCCCTGCTGGTGGCCGAAGCGCTGGCCGGAAACGATGTCGTGCGGCTGAAGGGCGGCGATCCGCTGATCTTCGGGCGCGGCGGCGAAGAGGCCGATGCCTGCCATGCCGCTGGCGTACCGGTCGAATTCGTGCCCGGCATTTCCGCGGCGCAGGCCGCCGCCTCGCTCAGCCAGATCCCGCTGACTCACCGCGACCATGCCAGCATCGTCAGCTTCGTCGCGGGCCAGTGCAAGGGACTGTCCGAACAGGACTGGTCCGGCCTTGCAGGCGTGGGCCGGACGCTGGTCATCTACATGGGCGTCGCCACCGCCGCGCAGATCTCGGAAAAACTCATGGAAGACGGGCTTGCCCCCGACGCCGCCGTCGCGGTGATCGAGCGCGCCTCGCTCCCCGGCATGCGCGTATTGCGCGGCGTACTCGCCGGTCTTCCCGATATCGTGGCCGAAAACGCAGTGCGCTCTCCGGCGCTGATCGTGATCGGCGAAGTCACCCGCGAGCCAGATGCAGCGCTCGCCCGCATTGCCATGGAAGCAAACTCATGAAGATCCTGACAGGCAACGACCTCAAGACCGGACAGGTCGTGTGGTGGACCGGCGAATACTGGTCGCTCCACGTCAATGACGCCATCGACGTGGGCGACAAGGCCGACGAAATCGCGAAGCGCGAGGAAGCACTGCGCAACGTCAACGTGCCCTATGCCATCGACGCCACGCAGGACGAGAACGGCGTGCGCCCCGCCCATATCAAGGAGCGCGTCCGCGCGCTTGGCCCCACGGTGCGACCCGACCTGACTTTGAAACCCGCCGACCCCGCCGCCGGCAACTGGGTGATCTGATATGTACAAGTATGATTCCTGGGACCAGCAGATGGTCGACACCCGCGTCGAGGAATTCCGCGACCAGACCCGCCGCCGCCTTTCGGGCGAGCTGCCGGAGGAGAAGTTCCGTCCGCTGCGGCTGATGAACGGCCTCTATTTGCAGCTGCACGCTTATATGCTGCGCGTCGCCGTGCCCTATGGCACGCTGAACGGTGCGCAGATGCATGCGCTGGCCGATATCGCGACGAAATATGACCGCGGCTATGGCCATTTCACCACGCGCCAGAACATCCAGTACAACTGGATCAAGCTGGAGGATGCACCCGACCTCCTCGCCGATCTGGCGAAGGTCGAAATGCATGCCATCCAGACCAGCGGCAATTGCATCCGCAACATCAGTTCGGACCATTTCGCCGGTGCCGCCCGTGACGAGCTGATCGACCCGCGCCCCTATGCCGAGCTGATGCGCCAGTGGTCGAGCTTCCACCCGGAATTCAGCTATCTGCCGCGCAAATTCAAGATCGCCGTGATCGCCAGCGACACTGACCGTGCCGCCATGCGCCTGCACGATATCGGCATCCAGATCGTGAAGAATGCGGAAGGCGAAATCGGCGCTGCCTTCTATGTCGGCGGCGGCATGGGCCGCACCCCGATGATCGCGCCCTGCATCAATGAATTCGTGCCCCTCGACCGCCTGATCACCTATGCCGAGGCGTGCCTGCGCGTTTACAACCGCTATGGCCGCCGCGACAACAAGTACAAGGCGCGCATCAAGATCCTCGTCCACGAGCTGGGCAAGGACGAATACACGCGCCAGGTCGAGGACGAATACGCCCACATGCTGGAACAGGGCGTCGAGCCGCCCTTCGCCGAGCTTGAGCGGATCAAGACCTATTTCGCCGACCCCGCGTTCGAGACGGGGCTTTCGACCGAAGTGGATCGCAGCGATCCCGATTTCGCTCTCTGGGTCGATCGCAACACGCACCCGCACAAGGCGGACGGCTATGTCAGCGCGGTCATCTCGCTGAAGCCCGTTGGCGGTATCCCCGGCGATGCCAGTGACGAGCAGATCCATTTGATGGCCGATCTCGCCACCGAATACAGCTTTGACGAACTGCGCGTGATGCACACGCAGAATATCGTGCTGCCGCATGTGAAGATCGCCGATCTGCCGGCGCTGTTCGCAAAGCTCGATGCGGCTGGCCTGTCGACCCCGAACCTCGACCAGATCGACGATATCATCGCGTGCCCCGGCCTCGATTATTGCAGCCTTGCAAACGCCCGTTCGATCCCGGTCGCGCAGAAGATTTCGGAGCGCTTTGCCGCCAATGGCAAGGGTGCGGAACTGGGCCAGCTGAAGCTGAAAATCTCCGGCTGCATTAACGCCTGCGGTCATCACCACGCGGGCCACATCGGCATCCTGGGCGTCGACCGCAAGGGCACCGAAAACTATCAGCTGCTGCTCGGCGGATCGGAGGCGGAGGACACCTCGCTCGCCAAGATCACCGGCCCCGGTTTCGACGAGGATGGCATCGTCGGCGCGGTCGAGACCGTGACCGATGTCTATCTCGCCCAGCGCACCGACGGGGAACGCTTCCTCGACACCTATCGCCGTATCGGCATGGCCCCGTTCAAGGAGGCTCTTTATGACTGACGCAAGTTTCACCGAACTCGTTCGCCTGCGTGATGACGAGGCTTCGGACGCCCCTGCCGTGACCGTCGACAGCTTTGCCGACCAGTCCAATGCGGGCGCGGTCAGGATCGAGCCGGGCGACGATGCGCGCCTGCTGCTGCCCCATCTGGATCATGTGACGCGGGTGGAGGTGAACTTCCCCAGCTTTACCGACGGGCGCGGCTATTCCGCAGCGCAGATCCTGCGCGAGGCTGGCTATACCGGCGAAGTCCGAGCAGTGGGCGATGTGGCAGTGGACCAGCTCGGCTATATGCGCCGCTGCGGTTTCGACGCTTTCCAACCCGAAGTGCCAATGAACGAGGCCGATGTGGAGGCCGCCTTCACGCGCTGGGAAAATGTCTATCAGAAGACCAGCGATGGCCGCGTGCCGATCTGGGCCCTGCGTCATGGTGAAGCGGATGGCTGAACCGAAGCGCGCCATCGACCGTATCGACACCTCCGTGCGTTTCACGCACGAGGATGCCGCAGCCCTTAATGCGCGCTTTGCGGATGCAAGCGCGGAAGAGATCCTGCGCGCCGTTCTGGTTGATGGCGTGCTGGGTTCGGACAGCCGGATCGCGCTTGTTTCCAGCTTTGGCGCGGAAAGCGCTGTTCTGCTGCACCTCGCCTCTGGGGTTGATGCGGATGTGCCGGTGCTCTTTCTTGAAACGGGCAAGCATTTTCCCGAAACACTGGCCTATCGCGATACGCTGGTCGAACGGATGGGGCTGACCAACCTGGTCAATCTCCGCCCCGACGCCGACTTATTGGCGGCCAAGGATGAGAGCGGCCTGCGCTGGTCTTATGACCCGGACGGCTGCTGCGAAATCCGCAAGGTCGCGCCGCTGGCAAAGGCCATGGTCGATTTCGATGCCTCGATCACCGGGCGCAAGGCGTTCCAGTCCTCGACCCGCGCCGATCTGCCGATCTTCGAGATCGACGACAGCGATGCGGCCGGACGGCTGAAAGTGAACCCGTTGATCGGCTGGAGCGCGCAGGAGCTTCAGGACCATCTGGACGCGCATGACCTGCCGCGCCACCCGCTGGTTGCCGAAGGCTATCCCTCGATCGGCTGCATGCCCTGCACCAGCAAGGTGGCAAAGGGCGAAGACCCGCGTTCGGGCCGCTGGCGCGGTTGGGACAAGACCGAATGCGGCATTCACAATGTGCCGGGGCTTGGCGACGATGGCGATCTGCCGCCGGATTACGAACCGGTATTCTAAGGCCTAGAGCCAGCCTTCGGCGCGATACCAGTCGGCGGTCTGTTTCATGCCTTCGGGCGATGGGATCTGCGGCTGCCACAGGCTGGCGGGCGGGCGCATTTCGGCGCGTGACACCCAGTCAGGATGCGTCATGTAACTAACGCGGTCTGGCGTCAGCTTGGCCTTGCCCCCACGAATGAGCCGGTCGCCCTTCGCAGCCAGCTCCAGAACCGATTTGGGCATATGCAGCGGATAGACTTTCCGCCCCACCGCATCGCCGATCAGCCGCGCCATTTCGGCATGGCTCCAGCCGTTGAGGCGATTGTCGTCCGCCTCATAGACCACGCCCCGCGGCGCATCGGCGGCGACCGCCAAGGTCAGCAGCAGGCGCGCCAGATCCTGCGCGTGGATAAGCGATGCCCGCCCCCTTGGCGGCAGCGGCACGATGCCGGCCTTTGCGGCGCGGAAAATCTCGAACATCTCGGTATCGCGGGGGCCATAGATCGCTGGCGGTCGCACAGCTACCCAGCCCTCGGCCTCTCTGGCGGCCTCTTCGGCGCCAGCCTTGGACCAGCCGTAATCGGACAGTTGCGGTTCACGCGCGGCAAGCGAGGAGACATGGACGAAACGCGGCACATTCGTCTTTCGGGCGGCAGCGACCATCGCCTGCGTGCCCGCGATATTGCCCGCCTCGAACCCGGCGCGGTCGGGCGCGTTGACCACGCCCGCGACATGGACGACGGCATCGCAGCCACTGGCCAATTCAGCCAGCGCGTCATGCGCGGACAGATCGCCGCGTACCCATTCGACATTAGCGCGTGACGGCTGATCGCGCCGGGTCAGGGCCTTCAACTCATGCCCCTCGGCAAGCGCCAGATCCATCAGCGTCGAGCCGACGAAGCCGGTTGCCCCGGTCAGGGCCAACCTCATGGGGCGAACCTCACCGCAGCATGACCAGGCTGTCACGGTGCACGACCGCGCTGCGCGGGGCATAGCCCAGCACTTCTTCCTGCTCATCGGTGTGCAGGCCTACCAGCGCCACGCATTCGGGCGCGTCATATTCGATCAGCCCCTTGGCCAGCCATTCGCCATCAGGCCCCTCGATCCGCACCGGATCGCCGCGGGTAAAGCGGCCCTCGACGCGGGTGACGCCCTTGGCCAGCAGGCTATTGCCATCGCGCAGCGCGGCGACTGCGCCCTCGTCGATGACGATGGTGCCCTTCATCCGCAGGCGTCCGCCGATCCATGCCTTGCGGCCCGTATCGTGGCGGCGCGGCAGGAAAAGCGTGCCGATGCCGTCATCACCATGGAGGCCGATGGCCCGCGCGATGGGGGCATCATATTTGCCGTTGGCGATCACCAGGGCGATGCCTGCGCGTTCGGCGATCTCGACTGCGTTCACCTTGGTACGCATGCCGCCCGAACCGATACCGGAATCGCTGTCGCCGGTGGCCATGGCGCGCACCTCGTCATCCACGCCCCAGACCATGGGAATGCGCGATGCGCCCGGCTCCGACGGATGCTTGTCATAAAGACCGTCGATATCGGACAGCAGGATGACGGCCTGCGCCTTTGACGCCTGCGCCACGCGCGAGGCCAGCCGGTCATTGTCGCCGAAACGGATTTCGTGGGTGGCGACGGTATCGTTTTCATTCACCACCGGGATCGCGCCCGCTTCCAGCAGGCGGTTCAGGGTGGCCGATGCGTTGAGATAGCGGCGGCGACCTTCCAGATCCTCCAGCGTAATCAGCACCTGCGCGGCAGTCAGCTCGTGATTGCCGAGAAGTTCGGCCCACAGGCTCGACAATGCGATCTGCCCGACGGCGGCGCTGGCCTGCGCGTCGGCAAGGCTGCCGCGCCCGCCCTTTTCAAAGCCCAGGATCGCCGCGCCCAGCGCGATCGCGCCCGATGACACGATGATCACGTCCTGCCCGCGCGCCTTGGCCTGCGCGATTTCATTGGCAAGGCCCGTCAGCCATTTGCGGTTGGGCTGTCCGTCCTTCCCGACAAGCAGGGCGGAGCCGACCTTGATCACGAGGCGCTTGCAGGCCTCGGGCGATTGCAGGTCGGTCAGATGGGCGATCATGTGGTCCGGCGTGTTCATGGCCAAGGAGTTAGGAAGTGATCGCGCGCTTTGAAAGGGGGGATTTTGGGATACGAGCCCCCAGTCGGGCATAAATCAGATCGGCGACCAGCGACTTTCCTCGCCTTCCTGCGTGTCTTCGTCCTCGCGCTCCACGCCCTTGGTTTCGGTGCTGGTCGCGGCGGGCAGATAGGCAAGGACGGCATCGAGCAGTTCCTCGACCCCCTGCCCGGTCGCGCCCGACACCTTGAACACTTTTTCCGCACCTGCTGCGCGCAGCTCTTCGGCAAAGCCTTCGGCCAGTTCCTCATCGGCAAGGTCGAGCTTGTTCAGCACGACAAGGCGGGGTTTGTCCTCAAGCTCTGCGCCATAGGCGACAAGCTCTTCCTCGACGATCCGCAGCGCCTCTGCCGGGTCCTGCCCCGGACCCGTGCCCGAAATGTCGATCAGATGGATCAGCACGCGGCAACGTTCGATATGGCCGAGGAAGCGATCGCCGATGCCGGCGCCTTCTGCCGCGCCCTCGATCAGGCCGGGAATATCGGCCAGCACGAATTCGCGGCCCTTGTGACGCACGACGCCCAGTTTCGGGACCAGCGTGGTAAATGCATATTCGCCGACCTTGGCGCGCGTATTGGATACCTGGTTGATGAAGGTCGACTTGCCCGCATTGGGAAGCCCCACCAGACCGACATCGGCCAGCAGCTTCAACCGCAGCCAGACCCACATCTCCTGCGCAGGTTCGCCCGCCTGGTGCTGACGCGGGGCGCGATTGGTGCTGGTCTTGTAGCTGGCGTTGCCGCGACCGCCCATCCCGCCTTCCAAAAGTGTGATGCGCTGGCCGACCTCGGTGAAATCGGCGATCACCTCTTCCTTGTCTTCCGACAGGATCTGCGTGCCGACAGGCACCTCGATCACCAGCGGCGAGGCGGATGCGCCGGTGCGATCCTTGCCCATGCCATGGCCGCCACGCGGCGCCTTGAAGTGCTGCGTGTAGCGGAAGTCGATCAGGGTATTGAGCCCCTCCACCGCCTCGAAAATGACATCGCCGCCAGCGCCGCCATTGCCGCCGTCGGGGCCGCCATACTGAATATATTTCTCACGCCGGAAGCTGACAGCGCCCGGCCCGCCCGCGCCGGAGCGGATATAGATCTTGGCCTGGTCCAGAAAATGCATCGAAAAGCGCTCGCTTGGCTGGGTGGCAGCCGATGGCGCCACAACAATGGGCCCGCGCTATCCGATAATGGCGAAACGCTCAAGCAAGGCGCCGAATGCGCCGCTGCCCGCTGTGCCGTTGGATCTGGCGGAAAACGAATGGATGGTGGAGCCGAGGGGAATCGAACCCCTGACCTCGTCATTGCGAACGACGCGCTCTCCCAACTGAGCTACGGCCCCGTTCCATTCCGACCGGATCGGCACGATGCCCGACGCCGGTGCGAGCGGGCGATTAGCGAATGGCGCGCGCATGGTCAAAGCCTATTTGCGCGCGCCATTCGCCGCGATTGCCCGTAATCCGCCGCTAAGGGCGCTTATTGCGTGCTGTTCAGCGGCTGCACCACCGCCTGCGAAACGCCGGGGCCGGAAGCGTCCGCCTCTGCCGTCACGCCCGATGCATCGGCAGCAGGGGCCAGCGGCGCATTGGGGTCGATCGGTTTCGGGATCATGTAACGATGCTGATAGGGCTTGCCATAGGTGGCAAGGTAATCCGCATCCCAGATCGCCGCTTCCTGCCGATAGGCTTCGTAATCGTCGAAATAGCCGAGGAACACGTTCTCCAGCTTGGGCAATTCAGTCATCGCGGCCGTGCCAAGCTCACCCTTGGGCACGGCGGCAAGTTCAAGGCTGACCTCTCGCGCAGCGGGGCAGAACCGCGACAGCGCGGGCGGCAGGGCGAAGTAGTTGTAGACCTGCGTCACATAGGCATCGCGCACGCTCTTGTACTCGCCGCGTCCGTATTCCTCGCGGAATTCGCTGTCGACCTTGCGATTGGCGGTCGCCAGCTCCTTGGCATGGGTCTTGAGGAAATCGCCGTAACGTTCGGCCAGCACCGCGTTTTCAGGGCCATGGCAGTTCAGCGCCGCGACATTATAGGCAGAGCGCAGGTTCCACACCATCTGCGAGGGGGTCAGATCAGCGTTGACCGTCTGGCGGATGCCCAGCTCGTTCTTGCCCGGCACGACCAGCGTATCCTGCGCATAGCCCGGCGCGATCGGCCGCGCGCGGAACGCTTCCTGCTCAACCGGCGGCGGCGGCGGAGGAGGCGCGGGCGGCGGCGGCGGCGCGCAGGATGCGAGCGTCGCGGCAGTCGCCACGGTCAGCGCGGTGGTGATGGTCTTACGTCGAGACGCGATGATCTGTGACACGGGGGCTTGTCCTGTTCTTTCGTATCGTTGGGCCATGGGCCGATATGTGCCTTATAGCATATCGGCCTTACCCCTTGCTGAAGAGCATCATGCCGCCTCGTCCCGCCCTTCGCATCCGGGGCATGTGAATGGTCCACAAGGAAAAGCCCGGCCGAAGCAGTGCTTCGACCGGGCGTTCCGTTTTTACGACGACCGCAGTGTTTGCCGCGGAACGTTTTCAGACTTCAGATCAATCCTGACCTCAGTCCCTCTGGCCCATGAACATGAGCAGGAACTGGAACATGTTGATGAAGTCGAGATAGAGCGACAGCGCGCCCAGCACCACGGCCTTGCCCATGAACTCGGTTCCGGCCAGCTGGTAGTACTGCATCTTCAGGCGCTGCGTGTCATAGGCAGTGAGACCGGCGAAGATCAGCACGCCCAGGAAGCTGACCGCCCACATCAGGGCCGTCGACTGCACGAAGATGTTGATGACCGACGCGATGAGCAGGCCGATGACGCCCATGATCAGGAAGCTGCCGAAACCCGACAGGTCCTTCTTGGTCGTGTAGCCGAAAAGCGACAGGCCGGCGAAAGCGCCTGCGGTGGCGAAGAAGGTCGCCGCGATCGACCCGCCGGTGTAGACAAGGAAGATCGTCGACAGGCTCATCCCCATCAGCACCGCAAAGCCCCAGAACAGCATCTGGAGAGTGCCGGTGGAGAAACGGTTCGCACCGAAGCTCATCGCGATAACGACAACGATCGGCGAGAGCATGACCAGCCACACCAGCGGCGAGCCCATCATCGCGACCGTCATGCCGGTGCTGGCCATGACCAGCGCGACAACGCCCGACAGCAGCACGGCCGATGCCATGTAGTTATAGATCGAAAGCATGTATTTGCGCAGCCCGGCGTCATAGCCGGTGCGCGGCACGCTTGCGCCCTGGCCCATGGACGCACCGAAGCCGGCGCGCGGGTCCCGCCGCGTTGGCTGGGGATCGTTCCAGTTTGCCATAGCTTTGTAAAACTCCTCTAGGCGCCCCTCCAATCGGGGGCGTTGGGTACAATATCGGAGCCTGAAGGCCCGATTTCAAGCAAAACCGGTATGAGCAACGGTTTGTTACAAAGACCGTCCGGCCCGATAATTCAGACCCTTAACACCGCGCTGATGTACCAATCGTGAAACTATTGGATGCCTGCCGGCAAAACAGGAGCCGTTTCAGGCCTCACCCGCCGCATCGACGAGCGCGCCCGCCAGTGCTTCGGCAGGCGTTCTTCCGCCCCACAGCACGAACTGGAAGGCGGGATAAAACCGGTCGCATTCCTCGACCGCATGTTCCACCGCCATCTGCGCCTGGCTGATCGACAGCAGCCCGTCATCGCCCAGCATCAACCCATGGCGATAGAGCAGGACCGAACCCGCCGACCACAGGTCGAAATGGCCAAGCCACAGCTGCTCGTTCACAAGGCTCATCAATTCGAACATGGCGACGCGCTTGTCGTCGGCCACCTTGACTTCGGGCAGGCAGAGGAGCTGGAGCACGTTATCCTCGCGCCGCCAGATCGCGCGCAGCTGGTACTTTGCCCAGGCACCCTGCACTTCGCCGCCGATCTCGTCTTCGCCGATGACTTCATAAGGCCAGCCACGCGCTTCGAAGAGCGCGATCAGCATATCGACCGGTGCCGCGTCGTCGTGGCGGGATTCGGCGTGGGTTTCGCTCGTCATATCCGTCCTTTACCGACCGCGGCAGACCCCCATGATCAGGCACCGCGGCTTGTCCATGGCCTTGGTGCAACTTTCGCCAGCGGCTTTACAATGGGTTAATCTATCGCCGTGGCGGATAACGCGATATGGGTTGTTCAGACCATGTGGATAAGGAAATGTTGCACCCCCAAAGGTGCGGCATGACTGCAACACGGGCGGGCCCGGCCCACCTACCCGTCCTGCCCGATTGCCCAGCCCTATTGCCCCGCAGATGCCGTTCCGAACGGCGCGCCGCCCGGCACCAGCCCGCTCGACGGGTCGTCGCCGCCCTCTGCCGGGAATATGCCAAGATGCGCCGCCGCGATTTGCTGCCCGGGCGTGAGGCGCGGCACCATGCGGATATAGGGCGCCAGATTGCCCGCCAGCCCGCGCGGCAGAACGGCATATAGCATCGCCACCGCTTCCGAAGGCCGCCCTGCAACCGCCAGCATGAACGCCTTCATCCGCCATGCCGCAGGATCGTCTTCGAGCAGCAGCGGCTTCAGCATCGCCTCCGCCGCTTCCCTTTCGCCTGCGACGGCAAGGCTGAAGGCATAGCGGCGCGTGACCTCGTCAGACGGGTCGATGCGATTGGCGATGGCATAGAAATATTGCGCGCTGGGCTGATCGCCAAGAAGATCGTGCGCCAGCCCCCGGTCGATCGCGAAATCCTCCGGATCGCCGCCCATGCGCTCCGCTTCTTCAAACAGCGGCAGCGCAAGGCGCGGCTTGCCGAGATTGACGAGGATGGAGGCGCGCGCCGCCCGGATCTGCGGATCGCTGGGTGCCAGCACCTCGGCCCGGTTCAGGAAACCCAGCGCCTGCTCGAATTCGCCCAGACGTGCCGCCGCCTCGGCCCCGTCGCGCAGGGCATCCATGTCCGACGGGTTTTTGAGGACGCGCGCGGTCGCGTCGTCGAGCTGACGGCGCTGCGCGTCAGGGTTGTAGACCTGGATGCTGCGCCCCTGCGCATGGGCGACCGGCGCGGATGCCACGCCGCCAGCAAAAGCGACCAGCAGCGCACACGCAAAAACAGGGGCGGCGAGAACCCTCGCCGCCCCCATGTCTTTCACCACCGCTCGCGCGTGATCAGCGGCGGTTGTTGTTGCGGCCAAGGAAGCGCGGGATGTTGAGATCCGACGCATCGTCGTCCTCACGGTCATCTTCGGGAGCCTCATCGCGGTTGCGCGACAGGCTGGCCATGCGTTCGAACAGCGTGCTGCCACCGACATTCACCGCAGCCTGACCCGAAGCCGGACGCCAGCCACGCGGGCTTTCGGTGCGGGCCGAGGCATCGACCGGGCCCGACCCACGCGGGGTTTCGGCCCGCGGCTCTTCCTTGGCGGGTTCTTCGAAACCGTCGCCAAGCAAAAGCTCTTCCTCCTCGGCTTCGGGCTCCGCCATTTCGAGACCGAGGTCGAGCGGCTCTTCCGTCGGCGCGGGCGAGGCATAGCCGCGCTCTTCACCGACATTGAGATGATCGGCATCATCTGCCGGGTCGGCCATCTTCGGCTCCGGCGCGGGCGCCGGTTCCGGAGCGACCGCCGGTGCAGCCGGAGCAGCGGCCGCCGGGCGCATCGGCGCGCGGCCCGAACCCAGCGAGAACGGACGCGCCTGCGCGGCGGGCTGCTCTGCCGACTGGTCGATGCCGGTCGCGACGACCGAAACGCGGATCTTGCCGTCGAGGTCGGGATTGAAAGCCGAACCCCAGATGATGTTCGCATCCGGGTCGACGAGGTCGCGGATATGGTTCGCCGCCTCGTCCACTTCCATCAGCTTCATGTCTTCGCCGCCGATGATCGAGATGATGACGCCCTTGGCGCCAGCCATCGACACACCGTCGAGCAGCGGGTTGGCGATCGCCTTTTCCGCTGCTTCCAGCGCACGGTTTTCGCCGTCCGCTTCGCCGGTGCCCATCATCGCCTTGCCCATCTCGCCCATGACCGAACGCACGTCGGCAAAGTCGAGATTGATGAGGCCGGGCATGACCATCAGGTCGGTGATCGAGCGCACGCCCTGCTGCAGCACTTCATCGGCCAGCCCGAAAGCTTCCTTGAAAGTGGTGTCGGGCTTGGCGACCAGGAACAGGTTCTGGTTCGGAATGACGATCAGCGTGTCGACGTGCTTCTGCAGCTCTTCGATGCCGGATTCGGCGCTGCGCATGCGGCGCGAACCTTCGAACATGAAGGGCTTTGTCACCACGCCCACGGTCAGCACGCCCTTCTCGCGCGCAGCCTTCGCGATGACGGGAGCTGCGCCGGTGCCGGTGCCGCCGCCCATGCCGGCCGCGATGAAGCACATGTGCACGCCATCAAGCATGCGGTCGAGCTCGTGCAGGGTTTCCTCTGCCGCGGCACGGCCGACTTCCGGGCGCGAACCGGCGCCAAGGCCCTGCGTGATTTCGGGGCCAAGCTGGACGCGATCCTCGCACAATGCGCTGTTCAGCGCCTGCGCGTCGGTATTGGCGACGACGAAGTCGACACCCTCGATCTCTGCCTGGATCATGTTGGCGATGGCGTTGCCGCCTGCGCCGCCCACCCCGATCACGGTAATGCGCGGACGCAGTTCCTCGACCGCCGGCGGACCGATATTGATGCTCATTAAGGTCTCCGCAAAAACGCTGTCGGACGGGTTCGTCAGGGCCCCTTACCCGGGCGACCGCCCCGAAACGGACTCGAAAAAACGCCGCTTCGTGCAAATCAGTTTGTCAGGCTCGATTGTGACACAAATCGAATCGGCACGGCAAAGGGTTTATGCAGATTTCCACATCGCCGTTCACCATTGCCATTACACCCTGCATCACGGGCGCAAATCCTATTCGAAAGGGGTAGAAGCGCCCGCTAGCCGACTGGCCCATCAGCCAGCATTGCCGACGACCAGCCATGCGAGCGCCATCAGCAGCCCGGCAAGCCGGTTCGAGCGAAAACGCGCCAATGCGCCCGCGCCATCGGCCCGGTCGAGCGTCGCGACCTGCCAGGCAAGATGCAACCCCACCGGCACCAGCGTCAGAAGCGCGATCCAGTCGGGCCGCAGCCACCAGATGCCCAGCCCCCAGCCAGTCAACGCCAGCGCATAACATAGCGCCACACCCGCCTTTACATGACTACCCATGGCCAGCGCACTGGAACGCACGCCGACCAGCGCGTCGTCCTCCATGTCCTGCACCGCATAGATCGTGTCATAACCGATGACCCAGAAGATGCAGCCGCCATACATCGCCGCCAGCACGGGCGAGAATTCGCCCGTCGCCTCGACCCAGCCGACCAGCGCGCCCCAGCTGAACACCAGCCCCAGCCACGCCTGCGGCCACCATGTGATGCGCTTCATCAGCGGATAAAGCGCGACCGGCAGGATCGAGCCCAGCGCCACCAGCTGCGCTTCCCATCGCAATTGCAGCAGCACCACCAGCCCGACGAGACATAGCGAAAGCAGCCAGATCCACGCTTTCTTCAGCGACACCTGACCGCTGGCCAGTGGCCGCGACGCCGTGCGCGCAACCTTTCGATCAAGGTCACGGTCGAGGATGTCGTTATAGACACAGCCCGCCGCCCGCATCGCGATGGCGCCGACCAACAGCAATAGCGCCATGCCCCAGCGTTCCAGCGCGCCGCCGGCCCACAGCCCCGCCACGCAGGGCCAGAACAGCAGCCACCAGCCGATGGGCCGGTCGAAACGCCCCAGCAGAGCATAGGGCCGTGCCGAAGCGGGAAGCAGCGCCACCAGCCCCTTGTGCTGGCTGTCGGGCGTAAGGGATGCGGTTTCATTCATCGCGCCATGCTTTAGAGAGGCAGGACAGCGAGGGAAAGGGGTACACAGATGGCCGACATCGAAGACATCGCCGAATTCAACCGTCAGGGCTGGAACGCCAAGGCCGAGGGCGGCGACCGCTGGTCGATTCCCGTCAACGCCGAAACGATCGCCGCCGCCCGGCGCGGCGAGTGGGAAGTGGTACTGACCCCATCGCGCCCGGTGCCGCGCGAATGGTTCGGCGACATCGCGGGCAAGGACTTGCTGGGCCTCGCATCGGGCGGCGGGCAGCAATGCCCTATCTTTGCCGCCGCCGGGGCGAATGTGACCAGCTTCGATGCCAGCGACGGCCAGCTTGCCCGCGATACCGAAGTTGCGACACGCGAGGGCCTGACCATCCGCACCGTGCGCGGGCTGATGCATGATCTTTCCGTGTTCGCGGATGATAGTTTCGATATCATCTTCCACCCGTGTTCGAACTGCTTTGCGCCCGAGATCCTGCCGGTATGGCGCGAATGCGCACGCGTGCTGCGACCGGGCGGCGTGCTGCTGTCAGGCTTTACCAATCCGCTGCGCTATCTGTTCGACGAAGCCAGCGTGGAGGCGGGCCAGCCGCTGGCCCGCCACAAGATCCCATACAGCGATTTCGACCTGCCCGAAGAGGAGCGCAATGCGATCCTTGCCGAAGACCCGGTGGTCGTCTTCGCCCATACGTTGCAGGACCAGATCGGCGGACAGCTTGCCGCCGGTTTCATGCTGACCGACATGTTCGAGGATGACTTCGAGGAGCGCGATGCTATCGGCCAGCTGATCGATTGCTACATCGCCACCCGCGCCGAATTGAGACCGAGATGACCGCTACCCCCGCATGGCCGCCCAAAAGCGCCCCGCGCCTGTTCACCAGCCCCGCCCTTTCCGCGGGCGAAACGCGGGTGATCGATGGGCCGCAGGCGCATTATTTGTCCCGCGTGATGCGGGTGAAGGCAGGCGATGCGGTGATCCTGTGCGACGATGAAACCGGCGAATGGGCGGCCCGCGTCACCGATGCGGGCAAACGCAGCGTGACGGTAGAGATGGCCGAACTGCTGCGTGAGCGTGAGAGCGTGCCGCAGCTGACCCTGTGCGCGGCGCTCCTTAAAAAACCGCGTTTCGACCTCGTGCTGGAAAAGGCGACCGAGCTGGGCGTGGCGCGGATCCAGCCAGTCATCACGCGCCGCTGCGTGGCCGATGCGCTGAACATGGACAGGGCGCGCACCATCGTGACCGAAGCGGCGGAACAATGCGCCCGCACTGCCCTTCCCCACATTGCTGAGCCGGTGACGCTGGATGCGATGCTGCGCGAATGGGCGAGTATTTGGCATGGGCAGCCGCTGTTCTTCGCCGACGAAACCCGCGACGCGCCGCCCGCCACCTCCGCCTTTGCCGCCGAGGCCGCGCCCGCCGCGATCCTGATCGGCCCCGAAGGCGGTTTCGACGATGCCGAGCGCGCCGCCATTCGCGGGGCCGAGGCTGCGCGGCCTGTCTCTCTGGGCCCCCGTATCCTGCGCGGCGAGACGGCGGCGATCGCGGCGATTTCGCTCTGGATGGGGATCGCGGGCGATTGGAAATACTGATTTGCCGGATCATTTTGCCCTTTCGCATCGCACGCCATGGGATTAACGCACCCGCGAAATGAGCACCCGCACCGAAAACACCGCCGACGAACCCGTCATCGAAAGCCGCGACCAGCTGCTGGAACCCATGCAGCGCGGCGAAAAGCCGCGCCTTGAATGGCGCATCGGGACCGAGCACGAGAAATTCGTCTTCCGCCGCGAAGACCATCGCGCTCCCAGCTATGACGAGCCGGGCGGCATCCGCGACATCCTTCTCGCGCTGAAGGAATATGGCTGGGAGCCGGTGTTCGAGGGCGACAATATCATCGCCATGGCGGGCGAGGACGGCACCGTCAGCCTCGAACCGGCGGGTCAGCTGGAACTATCGGGCGCGCCGCTGGTCAGCCTGCACCAGACCTGCGCGGAAACCGGCCGCCACCTCACGCAGGTGAAGGCGATTGGCGAGAAGCTTGGCATCGGTTTCCTCGGCCTTGGCATGTGGCCCGACAAGGCGCGTAGCGACCTGCCGATCATGCCCAAGGGCCGCTACAAGATCATGACCGAGCATATGCCCAAGGTCGGCGATCTCGGCCTCGACATGATGCTTCGCACCTGCACGATCCAGGTGAACCTCGACTATTCGTCCGAAGCCGACATGGTGAAGAAGTTCCGCGTGGGCCTCGCGCTCCAGCCGCTCGCCACCGCGCTTTTCGCCAATTCGCCCTTTACCGAAGGCAAGCCCAATGGCTTCCTTTCCTATCGCAGCCATATCTGGTCGGACACCGATCCGGCGCGCACCGGCATGCTGCCCTTCGTGTTCGAGGATGGCTTCGGCTATGAACGCTGGGCCGACTACATGCTCGACGTGCCGATGTATTTCGTCTTCCGCGACGGGAAATACATCAACGCCGCCGGGCACAGCTTCCGCGACTTCATGAAGGGCGAGCTGTCCGTGCTGCCGGGCGAAAAGCCGACCATGTCGGACTGGACCGACCACATGTCGACCGCCTTCCCCGAAGTGCGTTTGAAAAGCTTCCTCGAAATGCGCGGCGCCGATGGCGGCCCGTGGAGCCGGATCTGCGCCCTGCCCGCATTCTGGGTCGGCCTGCTTTACGATCAGACCGCGCTGGATGCGGCATGGGACCTCGTCAAGGACTGGTCGATGGAAGAGCGTGAGGCGCTGCGCAATGCCGTGCCGAAGCTGGCACTGGATGCGCCGATTCCGGGCGGCGGCACCTTGGGCGATATCGCGCCGGAAGTGTTGAAGATCGCCCACAACGGCCTTGCCGCGCGCGGGCAGCTCAATGGCTCTGGCGATAACGAAACCGGCTTCCTGTCCCCGCTTATGGAGATCGCGCAGCGCCGCAAGGTGCCCGCGCAGGACCTGCTGGACCGTTATCACGGCGAATGGGGCGGATCGACGGACCCAATCTACAAATACAGCCTGTAACGAAAAAGGGCGGCGGGTCGCGAAGACCCGCCGCCCTTTTTCTATTGGCTTCGCGCCAATCAGCGAAAGGCGCTGATCGTGCCGCTGTTGTCGAGGACGTAGAGCGTACCCCCCGCCACGATGGGGCCAAGCGACACGCCATCCTTCAGCTCTGCCACAGGGGTCTGCGACCCGTCCTGCGCATCCACCTGCATCAGCTGGCCGCGCGTGCTGGCGAGATAGAGCTTGCCGCTGGCGAGCACGGGGCCCGACCAGAAGATCTCGCCCTTCTCGTCCTTCTGGTCACGATAGCGGCGCATCTGGCTGATCCAGCGCACCTTGCCCGTGCTGCGGGCAATGGCCAGCAGGCGCGCATCGTCGGTCAGCACGAAGATCCAGTCGCCCGCCACCGCAGGGGTCGAGATACCGGCCAGCGACAGGTCCCAGATGCGGCGGCCCGAAAGCAGCTCATAGGCGGCCATGCGGCCACCCTGACCCAGCGCATAGACGCGCCCGCCATCAATGATCGGATCGGCATCGACATCGGTCAGCGAACCCACGCTGGTCGACAGGTTGGTGCGTGCCAGCGCATCGCCCCACAATTCGGTGCCGTTTTCATAGCGATAGGCGATCAGCTCGCCGCTGGAATAGCCCGCGATCACCGTGCCCGCACCCGCTGCCGGGGCAGCCACGCCGAACACGCCCGAAAGGCCGCTGGAACCGGCGCGGTTCCACACGATCGAGCCATCGCCTGCGTCCAGTGCGAAGATCTGATTGTCCTGCGTCATCACGAACACATTGCCGAACGCCAGCGTCGGCGCGCCGCGCAGCGGGCCTGCGGGCTGGATCGTCCAGATCTGGCTGCCGTCCGCGGCATTGAGGGCCGCGACTTCGCCCACGCCCGTGGTCACATAGACCCGGCCACTTTCATAGCTGACGCCGCCACCGAAAACAGAGCTGGAGCCATCGCCCTTCACGCCCATCGATTTCGTCCATAGCGGCGCGCCGGTGTTGGCATCAAATGCCGAAACCGTGCCATCGGTGCCATAAGCGAACAGCTTGCCATCGCCCACGACCGGGGCCGCGGCCAGACGCTCTGCCTTGTCGGCCCCGGCGATCCGGCGCGTCCATGCCAGCGACGGCGTGGTCGAGAGCGCAAGATTGCCATAGACCTTGGCCGCGCTGCCGCCCGCCTGCGCCCAGTCGGCATTGGCGACCGGCGTTGGCAGCACGACCGGCACGCTGGCCAGCGAGGGATCGACCTCGGTCGTCGTCTCGATCTGCGAGAGGATGGGCGTGCGCTGCCCGACGGTCGGGGTGGTTTCCGGCCCGTCGCCACCACCAATAGCGCCACATGCGCCCAGCGATGCCGCCAGAACACCAACCACGGCAAGGCGTGCAATGCCGCGCTGCCAATCAGAACCCTTCGAACGGATCATTTCCATTCCTCTTCCGTAAAATCTCAAATCACTGGCCAGCCGCGCCGCCGGATGCGACCAGATCGGCCACCTCCTCGGCATCGTCGACGGCGTCGGTACCCATCATGCCCGCCAGCTGACGCGCACGCGCGCGCAGCGACTGGGGTGCGTCTTCATCGCGAGCGATCTCGGCGAACATCGGGCCGGCAAGATCCTTCTTGCCCTGCTCGACATAAGCCATGGCGACCATCTCGCCCGCGCTGGGGAAAAAGGCATTGCCCGGAACCGCCAGCGGCTTCAGCCGGTCGATGACCGCCTGCGGCTCCATCGTGTCATATTGCGCGCTCACCGAACGGATCGTGGCAAGGTCGCGCATCGGCTGCGGATTGCCCGCGTCGGCGGCGATCTCGTCGAACAGCTTGGCGGCCTTGGCGCTGTCACCTTCTTCCAGCGCGGCGGCTGCGGCGATGAAGGCGGCAGGCACGCTGTAACCGGCAGGCGCATCGGACAGCAGCGGCGCGGCCCTTTCGGACGCTGCGGCGGTATTGCCCGCCTGCAGCTGGTCGATCGCCATGGTCAGCTCGACCGCGTCCTCTTCGGCAGAGGTAGTCACCTCGTGGTGCCACCACGCCCATGCGCCCAACGCTGCCGCGACAATCACGAAGCCTGCGATCAGCAGCTTGCCGAAACGACGGAAGAAGGTCGAGATGGTGTCCTGCCGGACAGCCTCGTCGACCTCGCGGCGGAACACGTCCTGCTGCGCGCGTTCGCGATTGGCCGATTGTACGGCAACGCTCTGGTTATTGCTGGGGCCAAGCGCCAAGGGAAACGCCTTTCAAAAAATCCATGGATCGGCAGGAACGCGGCCTGCCGCAAATGCGGGGGTCTTAAGGACCGGACGGAGGCTTTTCAACGGCAAAGCCCCCTGCGCCTGAACGCGGGCTTAAATCGTCCACATATTGATCAGCAAACGATCCTTTCATCGCCGGTCAATTCGCTGAACAGGGCAAGGTGTTCTGCCCCCTTTGCATGGGTGGCGGCAAATTCCTCCATCGCCCTGGCCACGCCCTTGCGCTTCACTTCGCTGGTGGCAAGGTCGACCATCGCATCGGCCAGATCCTTGCGACCACCGCTTGCCACGGCCAGATCCGATGCCTTTGCAGGCAAAAGCGGGTTCAGCTCGCGGCCCTCAACCAGCAGCGGGACGCCTGCGGCGGCGGCATGGAATAATGCAGGCGGGATCAGCGCGCCCGGCGCTGGGCCGGCAATCGCGATGATGTCGAACAATCCGGCGCGGTCTTCCGGGCCTGAAAGGCGCGTGCTGGTCATGACCCGGTCCGCCACCTGTTCAACATCGGCGGCAGAGGACACGGCAAGGCATTCCTCCTTCGTGCCGAATACGACCAGCCGCCAATGTTCATCGACCCTGAGCATCGCGCGCAACAGGGGCTGCGGATCGCGCAAGAGGAGCGCGGCGCGCACGCCGATCCAGCTTTCTCCCTTGCGCTTCATCATCTGGGGGATCGCATCGGGCTTTTGCGCGGGCGGCTTTGCCGGGAACGGCGGCACCGCGATGCGCAGTCGCCCGCCGCCCAGTGCCCAGCGGCTCGCCATTTCATTCGCGGCTGCGGGCGCAGGCGCGATCACGGCGGAAGTGCGGGCAAAACCCAGCTTGTGGCGAAACCGCTTCATCGGCCCGCCAGCAAAGCCCGACAGGCTGTCATGGTAATGCACCAGCGGCGGAAGCTTCAGCGCTTCTCCGAACAGGGAATGCGCCATGGTCGCGGGGAAACCTGCCTCTCCGTGCACGATCACCAGCTCGTATTTGCGCATGGCGCGGGCCATGCGGTTCAGCTTGCCCGGCCCCGTGCTGCCATCCAGATCGGGGAATTCAGGGCGATAGAATTGGTAGCGCGCGGCGATCTCATCACCCGGATCGGGGGCGTGATGTTCGACATGGCCAAACTTGTGGTGACCCGACATCATGCGCACCAGCGCGCCGCTCCACGGCTTTGCCACCGGATCAAAGCCCAGATGCAGGATTCGCGTCTTGCGGAAGACGGCAACCTTCTTGGCCATGGGCTCAGCGGCTCCGCTCGATCAGGCGGTCGATCGCCTCGCGCACCGCCGGCTCGTTCAATGTGGGCGTATGGCCGGTGCGCGGCACCGTCACCAACTCGACACCGGGAATGCGCCCCACCATTTCGCGCGCGACCGTTCCGGTCAAAAGGTCCGAAGTCTCACCATGCACGACCAGCACGGGCTTACCCGAAAGCGCATCGAAAGCCGGCCACATGGCATCGCCGCCCGGCACGCCGACTTCGCCGCCGCCGCTGGCAGGGACGAAGGCATCGGCGATGTGCATGTCGTAATCGAACGCGATACGGCCATTGCCGCCCAGTTCCATCAGCTGTTTGGCAAAACCGATCCATTCTTGAATGCCCCAGTCGGGGTAAACATCGCCATGCACTTCCTGAAGCGCGCGGGCGGCATGCATCCACGTGGGGAAATTGCGACCCTGCCCGACATATTCGGTAATGCGCGACAGGCCCTTTTTATCGAGCACCGGCCCCACGTCATTCAGCAATGCGCCCGCAATGCGCTCGGGATGCGAAAGCGCCGAGAGCATGGTGACGATCCCGCCCAGCGACGTGCCGATGAAGACGGCGCGCGGGATGCCGGTCTCATCGAAAAAGCGGTCGAGATCCTCGACATATTGCAGCGGGTTGTAGCTGGCGGCTTCACGCGCATATTCGCTTTCGCCGCGGCCTCTCAGCTCGATGCAGATAACGCGGCGCATGGGCTGCATCGCCTCGGCCAGTTTTTCGAAATCGCGGGCGTTTCGCGTTAACCCGGGAATGCAGATCGCGGGCAGTGCATCCGGGGCGGCATCGGGCCCGGCGCGATAGTCGCGGAAATGCAGCTTCAGGCCATCGGCGCTTTCCCACCAGCCATCAACCCACGGGTCGCCCGGCTGCGCGCCAGCTTGCTCTTGCGTAGTCATCATGCCCTTTGCATCAGCGTTTATCGGGTGCCCTAGGCCATGCAGGCCCAGGATGCCACCCAAGGATGGCCGCCCTTGTAAGATGGTGCGCCACTGCCCACTATCGCCAGATGACCGGCGAACCGCAATATTCCGCAGCGCCCTACCAACCCGATCCCGCAATCGAGGAAATCGCAACATGGCTGGCCGACCCGGTGCCGCCTGCCGATTTCCCGAAGGCGATCCTGCGCTTTCGCAATGATCGCCAGGCCGCGACCGTCGGGCTGAACACGCTGAGCGACGAGGCATGGGTCCGGCATTTCGGCCGGTTCGAGGCGCTGGAGGATAATCTGCCGCAGCCTTTGGCGCTGCGCTATCACGGGCACCAGTTCCGCAATTACAATCCCGACATCGGCGACGGTCGCGGCTTCCTGTTCGCGCAGATGCGCGATGGGGCAGGCAGGTTGATGGACCTCGGCACGAAAGGTTCGGGCCAGACCCCATACAGCCGGTTCGGCGACGGACGCCTGACGTTGAAGGGCGCGGTGCGCGAGATCCTCGCCACGGAAATGCTGGAGGCATTGGGCGCGAACACCAGCAAGACCTTCTCCGTGATCGAGACGGGCGAGGCGCTGCAGCGCAGCGATGAACCCTCGCCCACCCGCTCCGCCGTTCTGGTTCGGCTCAGTCATGGGCATATCCGCATCGGCAGCTTCCAGCGCCTCGCCGCGCTGGAGGAGACGGAACATCTGTCGGTGCTGGTCGATTATGCGCTGACGCATTTTCCCGGCCCGCCTCCACCCGCCGATGCACCGGGCCGCGACGAACCGGCGGTGCGGCTGCTGCATCTCGTCGTTGAAAGGCTTGCCGACATGGCGGCAAGCTATGCGGCGGCGGGCTTCGTGCATGGCGTGCTCAACACCGATAACATGAATATTTCAGGCGAAAGCTTCGATTATGGCCCATGGCGCTGGCTGCCGCGCTGGGACCCGGCGTTTACTGCGGCCTATTTCGATCATTCAGGGCTCTATGCCTTTGGCAGGCAGGCCGAGGCGATCCACTGGAACTGCGCGCAGCTTGCCATCGCCTTGCGCCAGCTGGTGGAAGCACCGCCGCTGATCGCAGCGCTCGAACGTTTTCCCGAGCTTTATATCGAAGCGATCCGGCGGCGTTTCGGCTGGCGGCTGGGCATCGCGCCCGATTGGGCCGGGGCGCATCCCGGCGAAACCGGCAATATCATCGAAGCCGCCGAACGCGCCATGCGCGAAAGCGGGGTGCAGCCCGACGCGTTCTTCTTTGGCGCGCGCAGCGGCACCTTGCCGGACAGCGAAGCCTTCGCAGCGTTCCGCAAGCTTTACGACGAGGCCGAGCGCGTTGCCGACACAGACCCCTATTGGTCAGGCGGCGCCGCGCAATCCATGGTGATCGAAGAGGTCGAGGCAATCTGGTCCGCCATCGATCAACGCGACGACTGGCAGATGCTGACCGACAAGGTCACCGCCCTGCGCGCCATGGGCGCGGCGCATGGCCCCGCCCCGGCACCTGCGGGCCATTGATCATTTGGCAGCGGGTTTCGCGCCCTCTGCCTGGTCCAGCATCACGCGCGGTTCAACGCTGACGCCGAACAGGCGCCAGCGTCCGTTCTGCCATTGGAAGGCAAGATCGAAGACCACCGTGCGCGGGCGCAGCGGGAAATAACCCTGCACCTGAAACACGTCGGGGCGCAGCTGGCGCGGGGGCGCGGTATAGCGCGGCGCAGTGACCAGCGTCGTCGATAGGTCGATCCGGGTGGACCGCAGGCCCGCAAAGATCTGAGCCAGCTTGGCAGGGTCATTGTTGATCTGGAATCCGGTCGCCGCGGTATCGCGCAGCACGGTGTAATTACCGCTGGCATTGGCATGCTCGATCGCCACCATCGTCGACCAGATCAGCTGCGCCAGTTCCATTTCGCCCGGCACGGGAGCTGCAGCGACAGGTGGGACATTCGTGCCTGCCGCCGGCTGGGCCTGCTGGGCGCTGGCAGGCGTTGCGGCAAGGGCAAGAACAGGGGTGGCGGCAAGCGCCATGCGGGCGATCAAACTGGTCTGCGACATCGCGCCCGTTCTAGCGAGCGAAACGGCGAAGGCAATCACCCTTCCGCCCCACTGGTAAGCGCGTGCGGGATCGGCTAGTCCTGCGCACATATTCCTACCAGGCACGCCCAAGACGGAGCCAACTTGACTACCGAACTGACTTCAGCAGAGCCCGCGACCGGAGAGATCTTCTGGCGCGGCACACCCGGCGACCGGCACGAAATCCTCGACGCCTCGCGCACCGCGTTCTCTTCATGGTCGGCAGAGCCGCTGGCGCGCCGGGCCGAACTCCTCAAGCGTTTCGCCAATCAGGTCCGTGCCGATGCGGGCGGGCTTGCGAAACTGATCGCGCGCGAAACCGGCAAGCCGCATTGGGAAGCCGAAACCGAAGTGCAGGCGGTGATCGGCAAGGTCGACATCTCGCTTGCCGCCCATGCCGAGCGCGCGGGCAATCGCGTGACCGAAGGCGCGATGGGCGCAAGGAACGGACTGCGCCATAAGCCGCATGGCGTGATGGCGGTATTGGGCCCCTATAATTTCCCGGCGCATCTGCCCAACGGCCACATCGTCCCTGCCCTGCTGGCGGGCAATACGGTCGTGTTCAAGCCGTCGGAAAAGACCCCGGCGGTGGGCGAACGCCTCGTCTCCTATTTCGAGGCGGCGGGTTTCCCTAAGAATGTCATTCAGCTGCTGCTGGGCGGCCCCGACGAAGGCCGCGCGCTGACGACCGATCCGCGCATCGACGGCGTGCTGTTCACCGGATCGTCGAACACCGGCATCGCCATCAGGAAACAGCTGGTCGAACGCCCCGGCGTCATCACCGCGCTCGAGATGGGCGGCAACAACCCGCTGATCGTGTGGGACACGCCGCTGATCCAGGACACGGCGGCGACCATCGTGCAGTCGGCCTATACCACCGCGGGTCAACGCTGCACCGCGGCGCGCCGGCTGATCGTGCGCGACACCATGTATGACGACGTGATGGCCGCGCTGACGAAGCTGGTCGACAAGATGATCGTGGGCGGCCCGTTCGACCAGCCCGCCCCCTTCATGGGCCCTGTCATTGACAATCAAGCGGCGGAAACCATGCTGCGCGGATACGAAGGCATCGTGAACCGCGGCGGCAAGGTGATCCGCCCGCTGGAGCGAATGAAGGAAGGCCTGCCCTTCCTTAGCCCCGGCATCGTCGACACCACCGACATGGAACGCCGCGACGAAGAACTGTTCGGCCCGCTGCTGCAGGTAATTCGCGTTTCCAACTTCAAGGCCGCGCTGACCGAGGCGAACAATACCGCCTATGGCCTCTCGGCCTCGCTGGTGGGCGGCACGCCCGAACTTTATGGCCGGTTCTGGCGCGAGATTCGCGCCGGCATCGTCAACTGGAACCGGCCGACCAATGGCGCATCGTCGAACGCGCCCTTTGGCGGCGTGGGGCTTTCGGGCAATCACCGCCCTGGCGCCTATTACGCGGCGGATTACTGCTCCTACCCTGTTGCGTCGGCAGAGATGGACCAGCCGCGCGCCATGATCGGCGTGGGCATCCAGCAATAAGCCATCAGACACGAAAAAGCCCCGCCCCGGATTTCTCCGTGGCGGGGCCCTCTCTCAACTGGAGATCAGCTGCTTAACGGCAGGCTGCGTCGCTCTTGTCGATCGCGCGGCCCAGCAGGGCGCCGCCCGCCGCACCAAGGATCGCACCCAGCGTCTTGTCCTTGGCGATCTCATGACCGGCCAGACCGCCCACGGCGCCACCGATCAGAAGGCCGGTCGTGCCGTTTTCCTTCTGGCAGTAATAGCGGCCGTTATCGCCGCGCCACACGCGGGTATTGCGGTTCACGCGCTCGTAACGGCTGTCGCGATAATCGCGATAATTGTCACGGCCATAGCCATAGCGCGAATAACGGTCGCGATCGCGGCGGCGGTCAAGGTTCGCTTCGGCATCGGCCTGCGTGATGATGCTCGCCTGATGGGCGGCAACGGTCGGCATTTCTGCAGCCTGTGCCATCGGCGCGGTCATCGCCATCGCGGGGATCGTGGCAGCAAGAGCCAGCGTGCGGAACTTGGGGAACTGGACCATAATATAAACTCCTTCCGAATTAGGGTCCGACGGGGAGCCTCTCTCACCCCGCCGGCTTGAATTCATGTTTAGAGATGCGAACCTGAACGCCTGAGGAATGAGTTGTTTATTTTCGGACAGGTTTTTCTGACTATCGCAGATCGCGAACGGCTCATGGCGAAGACCGCCAATTTTCCGCACTTGCATCGCCGAATGAAAAGCCTACCGGCGATTTTATGAGCGCGACAAACTCCCCCCAGCCGCAACAGGGCGGCGGACTTCCCTTTGCCATCGGGGCCTATACGCTGTGGGGGTTCATCCCGCTGTATCTCGTGTTGCTGAACGCGGTCCCGCCCTTTGCTCTGGTCGGCTGGCGCATATTGTGGACCATTCCGATCTGCGCGCTGATCATCGTGCTGCGCGGGCAATGGCCGGATGTGAAGGCGGCGCTGCTTCACCGTCGTACTCTGGGCTGGCTCGTCATCTCGGGCGTGTTGATCACGGTGAACTGGGTCACCTATATCATCGCGGTACAGCGGGGCGCATTCTACGCCGCCAGCCTTGGCTATTATATAAACCCGCTGGTCAATGTGCTCTTGGGCACCGTTTTTCTGCACGAACGGCTTAGCCGCTTTCAATGGCTCGCCGTCGGCGTGGCGGCGATCGGCATCGCCATCCTTGCGTTCGAGGCTGGCGACACGCTGTATATCAGCCTGATCCTCGCCTTCAGTTTCGCTTTTTACGGCCTCGTGCGTAAGCGCGTTCCTGTCGGTGCCCTTCCCGGCCTCACCATCGAGGCGCTGGTTCTGGCCGTGCCCGCGGCCATCACCATCGGCCTCACCACCACGGGCGAATCGGGCCTCAGCGGGGACTGGCACATCCAGGCGCTGCTGTTCGGGGCGGGTATCTGGACGGCGATCCCGCTACTGCTTTTCGCCACCGCCGCCAGGCGGATGAGCTATTCGAGGTTGGGTTTCGTGCAGTTCCTTGC
This sequence comes from Croceicoccus mobilis, assembly GCF_001661965.1. Classification (GTDB taxonomy): domain Bacteria; phylum Pseudomonadota; class Alphaproteobacteria; order Sphingomonadales; family Sphingomonadaceae; genus Croceicoccus; species Croceicoccus mobilis. The sequence goes on along the minus strand of NZ_LYWZ01000020.1, from coordinate 184,182 downwards.
GCCAACCATCGTCTTCATACTGGGGCTGACGGTGCTGGATGAACCGCTCGACATGCTGCGGCTGGTCAGTTTTATCTTCATCTGGGTGGCGATCGCGATATTCTGTGCCGATCTCCTCCACCGCAATCGCGTGAAAAAACGGCCGGTCCCGGCCTGAAAAGGCATATGGGGCTTATCATGCCGCCTGCCGTCCCCACATCGGTTGAAAGGCAATCAGGACCTTTGGCGGTGCTGATGCGTATGAGCCTTTACGGCCCTGTCGATCAGGCAAGGCCGGACTGACACGCCGGACCGGCCATGCGGCCCACGCCCGGCTCGATTTGCGGAGCGAAAGCGACACGATGACTGACACGGCGAACCCCGGCTGCCATGACGCGACCCGACTGTGCGAACGCGCGATCATCCGGGTATCGAGCGAGCAGCCGGACGAGGTAGTATCCTTTCTCCAAGGTCTCGTGACCAATGACGTGACCGCGAACCTGCCGATCTGGACTGCGCTGCTCTCACCGCAGGGCAAGGTGCTGTTCGACTTCTTCGTCTGGCCGGGCGGCGACGACCTGTTGCTGGATGTAGAGGCCGCGCATGCCGACGAGTTGGTAAAGAAGCTTTCGATGTATCGCCTGCGACGGCCCATCACCATTGCGACCGACCCTTCGGTCGAGGTGCATTGGAATGCGCATCGCGGCGATGGCGGCGCGGCCGACCCGCGCCTGTCAGCCGTCGGGCAACGCTGGCTGCGCCCCACCGCGGGCGATCCGGTCGAGAAATGCGCCGACGACGCCTACCGCGCCCATCGTCTCGCCCTTGGCGTAACGGAGGGGCGCGAGGAGCTAGGCTTCGACCAGACGCTCTGGCTCGAATGCAATGCCGCCGAGCTCCATGGCGTCAGCTTCGGCAAGGGCTGCTATATCGGGCAGGAAAACACCGCCCGCATGAACTGGCGGCAAAAGATCAATCGCCGCCTGCTGGTCCTGCCGATCGAGAAATCGGACGAGAAACGCCGCCGCATGGCGGATGAAGAGCTTGGCCTTGCCGTCGATCATGCGCGGATCGCCGATACCGATCACGCCTTGTGGCCAGGCTGGCTCGCGCTGGAACCCAATCCAGCGAGTTAAGGCGTTACGGCGATTCGCCGCGCGGCAATGCCGCGATCAGCTGCTTCGTCGCCAGTTCGCGCGAAGCTTCACGCGGCAGGTCGAGCGATTGCGCCAGCGATGGGCCGATCATCGCATCGCCCAGCGCCTGCAAGACCAATGTCATCGTCACCTCACGCACCGTGCGCCAGTCTTCCCCACCGGTCGTGATCTCCTCGACCAGCGCGTGTATCGCATCGAAGATTGGGTCGAGCGCGTCGCGGTGACCGGTCGATGTCATCCAGCTGGCAAGCGCGCCTGCACCTTCGCGATCGAACGCATCGAATATCAGGTCCACGACCTCACGGGCGCTGCCCTGCCCCGCGCGACGCGCCGCCACCGCGCTGGCGATCACTTCGCACACCGCCTGCCCCAGATGGCCGGCCAATGCGCGTTGCAAACCCGCCGCGCTGCCGAAATGGTGCAAGAGATTGGAATGGGTCCGCCCGATGCGCGCCGCCACGGCCTTCAAGGTCACGGCCTGCGGCCCCGATTCGATCAGGATTGCACGCGCAGCCTCCAGCGCAACGCGCTGGCTGTCGGATTGAGAGAGGCGCTTCCTTGTTGACACCGCTGTAAGCTAACCTAAATTCCCATTATTCAAAAGCGGATACACAAGTTTTCGCATGTCGCCAAACGAACACGCCACTACCGCTCATAATATGAGCCAAGACGCAATTATCGTGCGCGATCGTCGGTTCGGGCGTGATCGCCCCATGGCGCGGTGGTGGATGGATGGCAACCCCTGGGCCACGGCGATTTTCAACTCGCTTTCGATCAGCTTCCCCCGCGGCGAGGCGTTCTTCATTGATTCGGTACGAAGTTTTCGCGAGGGCGCGCCCGATGGACTTTCCGGAGATATCCGCGCCTTTATCGCGCAGGAGGTCAACCATTCGCGTGAGCACGTGGCGTTCAACCGCATGGTCGGGGATGCTGGCTACGATGTCGCGCCGCTCGACAAGGATGTCGAGGATGCGCTGGCGGTGACGCGCGGGCGTCCGCCCATCGTCAATCTGGCGGCGACCATCGCGCTTGAACATTTTACCGCCATGTTCGCCCACCAGCTTTTGAAGGACCCGGCCTTCCTGAAAGGCGCCGATCCCGAACAGGCGGCCCTATGGCGCTGGCATGCGGTGGAGGAGATCGAGCACAAGGCGGTCGCCTATGACACCTTCCTTCACGCCACACGCGATTTCGGCGCGTGGAAGCGCTGGAAATTGCGCGCGATCATGATGCTGGTCGCGACCCAGCGCTTCGTCCATTTCCGCTATCGCGGGGCGCTGCTGCTGCTGGCGCAGGACGGGATCACGGGTTGGCGCGCCCATGCGGGACTGCTGCGCGAATTGCTGGTGCGTCCGGGAATCGCGCGGCGGATCCTGCCGCATTGGATCGGCTATTTCCGACCCGGATTTCATCCGTGGAAGCTGGACGATCGCTATCTGATCGAAAATGGCGAGGCCGACGCCGCGGCCTGATCTCAGGCGGCGGCGAGCTGCGGCACGGGATTGCGCACGGACGAACCCGACGGGTCGGGCAACTGGTCCGAGATCGCCATCAGCGCGTCCTCGATCTCTTCAAAGAGACCAAGGTGGCGGAAGGCCGACGCGAGCCAGATGCGCGGCAGCCAGCGCCCATTGCGCGCGACAAGACCGGCGGTTCCGGCAACACGGCCCGGAGCGATGGTCGGCAAAGTCACCATCAGCGCATGCGTCAGCTCCGCCTGGCGCAGCGGATCGCTGGCGGCAGGGACGCCCGCCCGGTCCAGTGCCGGACGGTCTTCCGGCCATGCGGGCCGAAGGAAGGTATTTTCGCTTCTGAAGAACATGTCTGCTTCCCGGTAACGCACGGGTGCGACAATAATCGCGGTGCGTTTCAAACTCGTGATAGTGTTTTTATTGTTTGCTTTCCTAAGCTTGCCCCGATTAACCAGCGGCACGCCGATGTGTTCCGGCCAGACGCGAAAAAGGGAGATGGACTGTGCCCTTCTCCCTTCGGGCCGGTCAGTGCCGGCTGGGCCGTCCGATAAGGGACGGCCTATCTCGCATGAGACCGTCGCTTATTCGGCGGCTTCCGCCAGCTGGTCGACCGACACGAACTTGCGGCCGAGCTTGCCATCATGGAAGCGTACCTTGCCTTCGGTAAGGGCAAACAGGGTGTGGTCGCGGCCCATGCCGACGTTCACGCCCGGATATACCTTCGTACCGCGCTGGCGCACGATGATGTTGCCACCGACGACTTCCTGGCCGCCGAACTTCTTGACGCCAAGGCGACGGCCGACCGAATCGCGACCGTTGCGCGAGGAGCCGCCTGCTTTTTTATGTGCCATGGTGAATTGCTCCTTGCTTGGACTTAACCGACCGAGGTGATGCGCAGCAGGGTCATCTGCTGGCGGTGACCGTTCTTGCGGCGATAGTTGTGACGGCGACGCTTCTTGAAGACGATCACCTTTTCCGACTTTGCCTGCGCGATGATCTCGGCCGAAACCTTGACCTTCGAGGCGTCCTTGAGGTCCGAGCCGTCACCTGCGAGCAGGATGTCGCCCAGTTCGATCTTGTCGCCGGCTTCGCCTGCCAGCTTCTCGACCGCGATCTTGTCTCCTTCGGCGACGCGATACTGCTTGCCGCCCGTGCGCACGATTGCGAACATTGTTCTACCTGTCTGTTCTGCCGCGATGCCACGACCCGACGTCAAAGCGCCGATGTTGTATCCGTGCCGATCTGCGGACGATTGTACCGGACCCCGTTCCGGTGCCCTGCAAATGCAGTAAGACACGCGAATGATGCCGGTTTGAGCGGTGCCCGTTAGTCGACAAGCGCCATGCTGTCAACGCGAAACGGGACAAAACCGCCCTTTTGCCGCACATCCCGGTGGCCATTGCCTGGCTGGCGCCTATCTGGGGACTGGCAGCCATGAAACAAGCTGCTATCAGGCGGTGCATGAAGCCTGCGAAACGATCCATGCGGAATCTAGCCCTCATCGCCCCTGCCCTCGCGCTGCTGGGCGGCTGCGCACAAGACGGATCGCGCTTCCCCTCGCTCGCCATTCGCGATGCGGAGCGAGTCAGCGGCACGGCCCAGCCGGTCGAGCCGCAGGAGCCTGCCGAAACCGATCCGGTCCTGCCCACCGGCCTGACCGACAGGCTGGCAGCTTTGGGGGAACAGGCGCGCGAATCGCATGCCACGTTCCTGTCGCGCGCAGCCCGCGCGCGCAGCGCCACCAGCGCGGCAGCCGGCGCGCCAAAGGCCAGCGACCGCTGGGCCGAGGCGATCGTCGCCTTTTCCGATGTCGAATCGGCGCGCAGCGATACGATGTTCGCCTTGGCCGAACTGGATTCGATGTTGGCAAACGGCGCGGTCACGCAGGCTGACAGCGGTGAGGAACAGGGACTGCTGAGCATCGTCGCCACCCGCGCCGAGGTTGCCGAACTTGTCGCGCAGGAAGACGCCGTGCTGGATGAACTCGCCGCTCCGATCGCCCCCTAAAGCACCCCGGAGCCTTCTCGCCGCAAAAAAAGCGCGGGTCCCGCAACCGGAAACCCGCGCCAGGGGAGAGAGCTCTTTACGATCCGGTCAGGCAGCAGCGATCATCGCGATGGCCGCAAGCCCCCACATCACCGCCACGACCGGCCAGATCTGCGCCTGCACGCCATGCCCCGTTACCAATGGGTCGGGATCGTCGGCTGCATGCGAACTCATGGGAAGGCCTCCTGTCTTTCGATGGTTCGAATAGACCTGGCCGGGATAGCACGCCTTGACGCGTATCAAAATATTACGTGAATAGGTAATATTCCTTATGGAATAATGCGCTCAGCGAATATGCGCCCAGCGGGCAAGGTCGTCCGCATCTTGCGCGCGCGGTTCGATCCAGCGCCAGCCATTGGCAGTCTTCTCGCGCTTCCAGAACCAGCTTTCGCTTTTCAGATGATCCATCAGGAAGTCGCTGGCCTCGAACGCATCGCGGCGATGGCGCGCGCCGCACGCGACGAGGACGATGGGATCGCCCGGCTCCATCACCCCTTCGCGGTGGATGATGAGCAGACCCGTCAGCTTCCAGTTACGCTCGGCCCGCATGGCCAGCTCTTCCATGCCCGGCAGGGTGAGCGGCGCGTAATGCCGCAGTTCCAGCGCCAGAACCGGATTGTCGCTCGCCTCGCTGCGCACCTTGCCCAGAAAGCTGGTCACGCCGCCGGCATCCTGCCGCGCCGTGAAATGCGCCATCTCATGCGCGGGATCGAAATCGGCATGCGCGAGGCGAACGTCACGGATCATCGCGCTATCCGCCGCTGACGGGGGGAAGGAAGGCAAGTTCATCGCCATTGCCCGCTGTCCAGCCACCGGGCGATACCAGCGAGCCATTGAGGGCTATGCGCACATTCGCCGCAGAAATGGCGACGGCCAGTTGCGGCTCCAGCCGCTCGGCAATTTCCGACAGGGTCAGCGGCCCGGCAATGTCGAGAGCGATCTCGCCATGGCCGGCGACGTCTTCCAACCGGCCAAGAAACACGAGCTTCAACGACATTGCGCGTCAGCCGCCGGTGACGGACATGTGGCGTTCCAGCGCCGGAGCCTCGCCCGCCTGCGAAATCGCGAAATGATGGCGCTCGGGCTTGATCGCCATCGCGGTGTCGAGCGCCTGCGCGATCTGAGCATCAGGATCATCCGAACGCACCGCGGCGCGCAAATCCACCTGTTCGCGCCCGCCAAGGCAGGCATAAAGCTGGCCCGTCGCGGTCAGGCGCACGCGATTGCACCCTTCGCAGAAATTGCCGGTCAGCGGGGTGATGAAACCGAGTCTGCCGCCTGTCTCTTCTACCGTGACATAGCGCGAAGGCCCGCCGGTGCGATAACCGCTGGGCGTAAGGGTCCAGCGGCTTTCCAGATCCTGCCTTACAGCGTCGAGCGGCAGGTAATGGTCGATACGTTCGCCGTCGACTTCACCCAGCGGCATGACCTCGATCAGGGTCATGTCCATGCCCAGCGCGTGGGCCCAGTCGATCATTTCGGGGATCTGCTGCTCGTTGATGCCCTTCAGCGCCACGGTGTTGAGCTTCACCTTCAGCCCAGCCGTGCGCGCCGCCGCAATACCGCTGAGCACATCGTCCAGCCGGTCGCGGCGAGAAAGTTGCTGGAACTGGTCCAGGTCCAGCGTGTCGAGCGAGACATTGACGCGCCTTACCCCCGCGTCGGCCAGATCGCCCGCGAATTCGGCAAGGCGGGTGCCATTGGTCGTCAGCGTCAGCTCGTCCAGCCCGTCGCCGATCTTACGGCCCAAGGCGCGGACAAGATCGATCATGTCGCGCCTGACCAGCGGTTCGCCGCCGGTCAGACGGATCTTCCTCACGCCCCGCTCGATAAAGGCGAGCGCGATCTGGTGCGCCTCTTCCAATGAAAGCACTTCGGCGCGGGGCAGGAACTGCATGCGTTCGGGCATGCAATAGGTGCATCTGAGGTCACATCGGTCCGTCAGCGACAAGCGCAGATAGGTGATGTGACGGCCAAAGCCATCCACCAGCGGGTTCGCCGGTGAATTCGTCGGTTCGGGCGTGGTGCGAGCGTCCATGGAGTCCATAGTGACAGAGCGATCAGCCCCCGCCAAGCGTTCCCGCCAAAAGCAATTGTCCCGTCACCCCGCCATTGGTGTGGAGGAAGGCAACCGTTGCGGCCATTGAGCCCTCGTCGGCTTCGCCCGATGCGGGCGCAACTGCATTTACGCGCGTCGGCGCGGCCTCGCGGGCCAACGCGGCCACGGCCTCACGCCGCCAGCGGTGGGGCTTGTCCTCGGCATGAGGAAATTGCAGCACGAGCGAATCGAGCCCGTTTGCCAACATGGCGCGAACCTGCGGCAAGGTGTCTTCATGAAAAGCCGCAGCCGCATCCAGTGGGTCGGTTGGCCCTGACGCAACCTCAAGAAATCCGGTGCCGTTCACGGGCGATGCCGCACCAGTGTCATGCCGATCTTCTCATCCTTCTCGGCGATGGCCAGCTTGACGATCTTCACCTTCACGCTGATCACGCGCTCATCCTGCGCGAAGAGCGTGTCGCAGATGTGTTCGGCCACCGCCTCGATCAGCTTGAAATGCACACCCGGCGGCAGCGCGTCGGTCGCCGCGAACTTGATGTCCATGTAATTCTTGCTGGCCGTCAGCGCCGTGTCGGGATCGAAGCGGCCCGGCGTCTCCATCTCCACCGCCATGGAAATGCGCAGCGGTTGGGGCTTGCCGGTTTCTTCCGAATAGATGCCGGTGAGGACATCGACAACGAGATCGTCGACCTCAAGGGTCAGGGTGTCGCGCATGGGGCTTGTCCTCAATCGTTGGCCCAGCGGGCGAAAATGGCGGTGGGCAGAAGGCGGCGGACATCGGTGCCCGGGGCCGGCGCCTCACGCACCGACAATTCGCCATGCTCGATCCGTCCGGGCAGCGCGGCAAATGTTTCGGTCAGCAGGCCGCCCAGTGCCAGCGAGCTCATCCTGACGGCATAGGCGGTCAGGAACAGGAAGCGCGAATCCGCATCCAGCAGCTGGCGGCAATCGGCGATCAGCGGCGCAAGGCTCTCCTCGATCCGCCAGGTTTCGTTTTTCGGTCCGCGCCCGAATTTCGGGGGATCGAGGATGATGCCGTCATAGCGGCGCTGCCGCCTCACCTCTCGCGCGGCGAATTTGGCGGCGTCGTCGATCAGCCAGCGGATCGGCGCATCGTCCATGCCGCTCGCTGCCGCATTCTCTCGCGCCTGCGCCACGGATTTCTTGCTGGCATCGACGTGCGCAACTGCGCCGCGCCTTGCCAGCGACAGCGAACCCACGCCGGTATAGCCGAACAGGTTCAGCGTCTGGGGTTCGTCTTTCCCCTCCAGCATGCCATCCATCCAGTCCCACACCGGGGCCATATCGGGAAAGAAGCCGAGATGGCGGAAGGGCGTGCACTGGGCGGTGAATTTCACCTCGCGCCAGCCAAGCGGCCAGCCATCTTCCGGAACGGGCTTTACGAATTGCCAGCGCCCGCCGCCATCCTCGTCCGAACCGGGGACGAATTCGCCATGCGCATCCCAGTTTGCAAGCCGCGGCGACCACATCGCCTGCGGCTCGGGACGGATGAAGCGGAAGGGGCCATAGCTCTCGAACTTGCGCCCATGCCCGCTGTCGAGGAGCGCGTAATCCGCCCAGCCCTCGCCGATCAGCATCTGCGGCAGTTCGGTAAGCGTCGCCATCTTATTACGCCGCAGCCGGGCTTTCGGTCGCGTTGTCGGCCACGAAGCTGGCGACAGCTTCATAGGTGCCGGGAAGATCGGTGCAGGCTTCCTCCCGGTCCATCAGATCTGCGATGCGCGGGGGCAGCGTGGGCGACACGCCAATTGCGGATTCGACCGCAGGCGCGAATTTCGCGGCATCCGCAGTGGCCAGTGTCACCACCGGCACATCGGCAGGCAGATCGGCGCTCAATGCGGCATGCAGGCCGATGGCGGTATGCGGATCGATGACCTTGCCGCAGTTTTCATAGGCCCAGCGCATCGCGGCATGCATCTCGTCCGCATCGGCGCGCATGCTGGTGAAGAGCGCTGCCGCGCCTTCGCGCTGCGCATTGGTCAGCTGCATCGCCTTGCTGGCCTCGAAGCCCTTCATCTGCTCGGCCAGAGCGGCACCATCGCGGCCACCGGCATCGAACAACAGGCGTTCGAAGTTCGAGCTGACCTGGATGTCCATCGAAGGCGCTTCGGTCGGGGTCACGCCATGGGCGGAGTAATCGCCGGTGGACAGAGCGCGGTGGAGGATGTCGTTGACGTTGGTGGCAACGATCAGCTTCTCGACCGGCAGGCCCATCTTGGCCGCGACATAGCCGGCGAAGACATCGCCGAAATTGCCGGTCGGCACGCTGAAAGCGACCTTGCGATTCGGCGCGCCCAGCTGGATCGCGGCGGCGAAGTAATAGACCACCTGCGCCATCAGCCGCGCCCAGTTGATCGAGTTCACCGCGGTGATGCGGAAACGCCCGGTCATGTCGGTATCGGCGAACATGCGCTTCACCATGGCCTGCGCATCGTCGAAGCTGGCATCGGTCAGCGCGATATTATGCACGTTGGGCGCGATCACGCTGGTCATCTGGCGGCGCTGCACTTCGGACACGCGGCCCTTGGGATGCAGCATGAAGATGTCGATCTTCTCACGCCCTGCCACAGCGTCGATCGCGGCGCTGCCGGTATCGCCGCTGGTCGCGCCGACGATGGTGAGGTGCTGGTCGCTGCCGGTCAGGAATTCCTCGAACAACAGGCCGAGGAGTTGCAGCGCCACGTCCTTGAACGCCAGCGTGGGCCCGTGGAAGAGTTCCAGCAGCCACTGCTTTTCATCGAACTGCGTCAGCGGGGTCACCGCCTTGTGCGCAAAGCGGCCATAGGCCTTGGTCGTCAGCTCAAGCAGGCGTTCGGGCGTCAGGCAATCGCCGACGAAAGGCTGCATGACCTTGGCCGCCAGCTCCGCATAGGGAAGGCCCGCCATGGCGGCGATTTCGTCCGCCGAGAACTGCGGCCATTCGCGCGGCACATACAGCCCGCCATCGCTGGCAAGGCCTGCCAGCGTGACCGAACGGAAATCTTGGCGCTGCGCGCTACCCCGGGTGCTTACATAGTCCATGGGCCGCGCGGTTAGCCCCACAGGGCGCATCGCGCAAGATAGAGCCGCTATCAGCCCTGTTCGCCGTCCTTTTGGGAAAGCCGCTTCCGCACCGCCAGCACATAGATCACCAGCGCCGTTATCGCGAAGAAAAACCATTGGAAGGCATAGGCGGTATGGTTGTCGGGCAGGTTATGCGGATCGGGCTTCGCGCTGGGTTCAAGGCCCGCCAGCGGCGGATCGGCAATCAGCCTGAGGCCATCGCCATAGCGCGTAATACGGCCCGTCGCGCTGCCTCCATCAAAGTCCACCGATGCCGGATCGCGGCTCCACCCCAGCTGGATGGAGGCGGCATTGCCCTGTGGCGTCAGGCAATCGACGATCTGCACCATGCCCGCCCGGTCATCCGCGTTGCGGCCCGAAATCGCCGTCCGCCCCATGACCGAGGCACAGGTGACGGAGGAGCGACGAAAATAGGCATCTTCAAAATCAGCGGGGTCGGTCGGCCAAGGGATGATCGCGTCATCGCTGAGCGCCGCTTCGTATTGCGCGATCAGCGTGTGCTTCCATTGCGCGCGGCCAAGCTGCCAGATGCCCAGCCCGATCATCACGCCGACCGCCGCCAGCACCAGCAGCGTCGCGAAAACAGGAATGCGGCGAATCACTTGGAGCCGTCCACCCTGTCACTGTCACTCGGCCTTGCGCCGGGATCGCGGCCGCCATGCTCACGCGCGCCGCGTTTATATTCCGCGATCAGCAGCCAGCCTTTCGCGATGCGCAGGCCACCAAACACCAGCAGCGTAGTCAGCGGCACCCACAGCACAATATGCAGCCAGAACGGCGGTTCAGCCGCCAGCTCCAGCCAAACGGCCAGCACGACGATGATGGTGCCAATGATGAGGGTCAGGAAAGCGGCAGGCCCGTCGCCCACGTTGAAGGCCGAGTAGTCCAGCCCGCAATCGTCGCATCGCGGCGCAAAGCGGACAAAGCCGTCGAACATGGAAGCGGCGCCGCAGCGTGGACATTGCCCGCGTGCGGCGCCGACGAAATCACTGCCACCTGTCGGGTCCGGCTTGGCGGGCCCTTTGGGCGGGGTGTCGATCAATGGATCGTCGCGCCCCAACCGCCCCAGACATAGACGGCGACAAAGAGAAACAGCCACACGACGTCGACGAAGTGCCAGTACCATGCAGCCGCTTCGAAGCCGAAGTGCTGACGCGGGGTGAAGTCACCCTTGTAGGCGCGCACGAGGCACACGATCAGCATGATGGTGCCGACGATGACGTGGAAGCCGTGGAAGCCGGTCGCCATGTAGAAGACCGAGCCATAGGTGTTCTGGCCAAAGGGGAACGGCGCATGCATGTATTCATACGCCTGGATGAAGCTGAACAGCACGCCAAGAATGACGGTGAGCCACAGGCCCTGCTTGAGCCCCTGACGGTCGCCATGGATCAGCGAGTGGTGCGCCCAGGTGACCGTGGTGCCCGAACACAGCAGGATCAGCGTGTTGAGCAGCGGCAGGTCGAACGGGTCCATGACGGCATGGATGTCTTCCGGAGGCCATACACCGCCGACGACTTCGGTCAGTTCGCTGGGGAACAGGGCGAAATCGAAGAACGCCCAGAACCAGCCGACGAAGAACATCACTTCGGAAGCGATGAACAGGATCATGCCGTAACGCTGGTGCAACTGCACCACCGGGGTGTGATCGCCCGCGCGCGCTTCCTTGATGATGTTGCCGAACCAGCTGAACATCGAGATGATCAGGCCGATAAAGCCCGCGATCGCGAGATAGGTGCCGAACGGATAGTCGTGGAACGACAGCGCGAGACCGGTCGTGGACACCAGCGCCGAAAACGACGTGATGAACGGCCACGGGTCGGTCGGCAGGATGTGGTAATCGTGGTTCTTGGTGCCGGCCATCTTTGCGTGTCTTCCCTCTTTTCGTGCCGGGAGGGCCACGAACGCCACCCCCTGCAGACAAAAATCCCTGCCGCGCTTTAACCAGCCCCGGCCATCTGGTCCAGAGCCTTTGCGGGCAATATGGCTATACTCTCAGCCCCGTATCAGCCCTTCGGGCTTTCATAGAAGCTGTAACTCAGCGTTATCTGCTCCACATCGCGGGCATCAGGGTCGTCGAGAATCGCGGGATCCACGTAATAGATCACCGGCATTTCGACTTCCTGCCCCGGCTTCAGCGTCTGTTCGGTAAAGCAGAAACACTCGATCTTGTTGAAATACTTGCCGGCCTGCGTCGGGCTGACATTGAACACCGCCGTGCCCGTGATCGGCCGCGCGGAATTGTTGACGGCGTGATAGCTGGCGAGCGATTTTTCACCGATCACCACGTCCTGCTTCACCTGGTTCGGCTTGAACTTCCACGGCAGGCCACCCGATACATTGCCATCGAAACGCACCGAAATGTGCTGGCCGGTCGCGGCGACAACCGCCGCCGCCTGCTCTTCGCTGGCGCGCTGCGTCGTGCCGTCGATACCGGTTACCTGGCAGAAAATGCGATAAAGCGGCACCGCCGCATAGCCCATGCCCAGCATCCCGATCGCCACGATCAGGAAAATGAACCCGGTGCGGTTGTTCCTGCGGCGGGCCTCGTCGATATTATCGATCCGGCGGTCAGGGGCGATGCTCTGTTCCATGGGCTCGTGGCTTTCGGCTCAGTGCGTGGGGAAACGGACGATGGTGAGAAGGAAGAACAGCACGACTAGCCCGCCAAGAAACAGGCCGAGCGCGATATTGCGCGCTTTCTGACGGGCGCGGATCTGCTTTGTCACCGGGTCGAGATCGCTGTCATCGCGGCGGGCCATCAGATCACGCCTGCATTGGCGAGCAGCCGATCGGCCACCAGCGCGCCGAACAGCGCGAAGAGATATAATACCGAGAAACCGAACAGGCGCTTTTCAGGGCGCATCGCATCGCCCTCACCCGCGCGGCGCAGGCCGACGGGAACGGCAAGCGCGATGAACGCAGCCGAAAGCGCGGCGGCCGCGACAGCATAGACGGCGCCTGCCCCGCCCACGAACCATGGCGCCAAAGCGACCGGTGCGAGCAGAAGCGCATAGATCAGGATCTGGCGGCGGGTCGATGCCTCACCCTTCACCACAGGCATCATCGGGATGCCGACGCGCGCGTAATCGGTCTTCACGAACAGCGCGAGCGCCCAGAAATGCGGCGGGGTCCACATGAAGATGATCGCGAAAAGCACGACCGGCATCAGCGTCACATCGCCGGTCACTGCGACCCAGCCGATCAGCGGCGGAAACGCGCCCGCGCCGCCGCCCACCACGATGTTCTGCGGCGTGCGGGGTTTGAGCCACATGGTATAAACCACGGCGTAATAGAAAATCGAAACCGCCAGCAGCACGGCGGCAAGCCAGCCCACGCCCAGCCCCATCACCACGACCGAACCGCCCGACAGCGCAATGGCGAAATCGCGCGCATTCTCACGATCCATGCGGCCCGCGGGGATGGGGCGGTTGGCGGTGCGCTTCATCTGCGCATCAATGCCCGCCTCGTACCACTGGTTGATGGCTGCCGCGCCACCTGCGCCCAGCGCGATGCAAAGGATGGCGGTGAAACCGATGATGGGATGGATCGTGCCCGGTGCGGCCAGCAGCCCGCACAGCCCGGTAAAGACGACCAGCGTCATCACCCGGGGCTTTGTCAGCGCCACGAAATCGCGCCAGTCGGCCGGAAGGGCCTGCGGCTGCGTCATGCTTTCATCAAGGGTCGGTGCACCCGTGCTCATTGGTCTCTATGTCCGCACCGCTTTCACGGCCCGGCTCTCTCCTTAAACGATCAGGGGAGCGACAGTGCCTGAAAGGCACCGTGCGCTCCCCCGTCAGCCCGCCTCACCCCGAAAGGCCGGGGCGGGCCGTTACGATCAGTGTGCGCCCGCCTTGTCGTCGATGACCGGCAGGGTCTCGAACTGGTGGAACGGCGGGGGCGAGCTAAGCGTCCACTCAAGCGTTGTAGCGCCTTCGCCCCAGTAGTTGCCTTCCGCCTTCTTGCGGACGACGATCGCGTAGATGATGTTCGCGAAGAACACCGCGATCGAAATAGCCATGATCTCATAGCCACGCGTCGCGACCCAGTTCCACAGCTCGAAAGCCGGGTTGTAGTCGGGATAGCGGCGCGACATGCCGTTCATGCCCAGGAAGTGCATCGGGAAGAACACGAGGTTCACGCCGACGAAGAAGATCGCGAACTGCAGCTTCGAGAGGAATTCGGAGTGCCAGACGCCGAACATCTTCGGGAACCAGTAATACCAGCCGGCGAACATCGCGGTCACAGCACCCAGCGAAAGCACGTAGTGGAAGTGCGCCACCACGTAATAGCTGTCGTGCAGGTTGTCGTCGATCGAACCGTTGGCCAGCACCACGCCGGTGACGCCGCCCACGGTGAACAGGAAGATGAAGCCCAGCGCCCAGATCATCGGCGAGGTGAAGCGAAGCGAGCCGCCCCACATCGTTGCGATCCAGCTGAAGATCTTCACACCCGTCGGCACCGCGATGACCATGGTGGCGGCGGTGAAATACATCTTTTCGTTCACCGAAAGGCCGACGGTGTACATGTGATGCGCCCACACGATGAAGCCGACGACGCCAATCGCGACCATGGCGTAGGCCATGCCAAGATAGCCGAACACCGGCTTGCGGCTGAAGGTCGAGATGATCTGCGAGATGATGCCGAAGCCCGGCAGGATCATGATGTACACTTCCGGGTGACCAAAGAACCAGAACAGGTGCTGGTAAAGGACCGGGTCGCCACCGCCTTCGGGGGTGAAGAAGGTGGTCTGGAAGTTACGGTCGGTCAGCAGCATGGTGATGGCGGCGGCCAGGACCGGCAGCGCCAGCAGCAGCAGGAATGCGGTGACCAGCACCGACCACACGAACAGCGGCATCTTGTGCAGGGTCATGCCCGGTGCGCGCATGTTGAAGATGGTGGTGATGAAGTTGATCGCGCCCATGATCGAGCCAGCGCCCGCAAGGTGCAGCGCGAAAATGCCGAAATCGACCGCAGGTCCGGGCGAACCGGTGGTGGAAAGCGGCGCATAGACCGTCCAGCCGGTGCCGGCACCCATGCCGGTGCCACCGGGCATGAACGCGCTCATCATCAGGGAGCAGAAGCCCATGAAGGTCAGCCAGAAGCTGATGTTGTTCATGCGCGGGAACGCCATGTCGGGCGCGCCGATCATGATGGGAACGAACCAGTTGGCAAAGCCGCCGATCATGGCGGGCATGACCACGAAGAAGACCATGATCAGGCCGTGCGCGGTGATCAGCACGTTCCACAGGTGGAGCGCCGAATCGAAGTCGCCCGCCGGATTGCCGAGGAATTCGGCCCACCAGGTCAGGTACTGAATACCCGGCTCCTGCAGCTCAAACCGCATGATGCCCGAGATGCCGCCGCCGATGATGGCAGCGAAGATCGAGAAGATCAGGTAGAGCGTGCCGATGTCCTTGTGGTTCGTCGACATGAACCAGCGCTGGAAAAAGGCGGGCTTATGATCCGCGTGCGCGTCGTGATGCGCGTCCTCGTGGACCGGAAATGATTCGGGGGCGGTAGTGGCCATGGTCTCGTCCCTATCCGTAATTCTTATGCGGCGGTCGCAGCGGCTTCGCCGGTTTCGGCGGGCTCGGCTGCGTCCGTGGCTTCTGCTGCGTCTTCTGCCTCGGCATCGGCAGCAGCGGTTTCGTCGGCGTTTTCTTCGGGGTCACCGATCGAACCGCCCGGCTGTTCCAGCACCCACTGCTCGAACTTGTCGCGCGGCAGAGCCTCGATCGCGATGGGCATGTAGCCGTGGCGCACGCCGCAAAGCTCCATGCACTGGCCGTAATAGACGCCCGGCTTCTCGATCTCGAGAACCTTTTCGTTGATGCGGCCCGGCACGGCGTCGAGCTTGTACCACAGCGAGGGGATCGCGAAGGAGTGGATCACGTCGGCACCGATGGTCTGGATGCGAATCTTTTCACCGGCGGGAACGACCATGCGCTTGTCGACGGCCAGCTGCGCCGGCTCGCCATTGGCGATCGCCTCGTCATCGGGGAGCATGTTCGAAATGACCTCGAAACCGCCATTGTCGGGATAGGTGTAACCCCAATACCACTGGTAGCCGGTCACCTTGACGGTCAGCGCCTCTTTCGGGGCGGTCTCGTACTGCTTGGCGAGCAGCTTCATCGAGGGAACCGCGATCACGACCAGCACGAGGACCGGGACGAGCGTCCAGATAACCTCGATCAGCGTGTTGTGGCTGGTGCGCGAGGGGTTCGGATTGGCGCCTGCGCGATAGCGGATCATCACGAACAGCAGCAGGCCCAGCACGAGCACGGTGATGAGCGTGATGATCGGCATCAGCACCCAGTTGTGCATGAACTGGCCGTCATGGCCGACCTCGGAAAACTGTTGCTGGAACCCGATCGCACCCTCGGTCGGCATGCCGATTCCGGGGGTGGGCTTCATCGGAACATAGCCGCCAGTCGCTGCCTCGACCGCGGGCGCGGCCTCGGTTGCGGCCGCGGCAAGCGCGGTCCCGGCGGTAACCGAGAGCGCAATGGCGGCTCCGGTCATGTATTCGGCTGCGCGGCGGATTCCCATCAGTTTCAAGATCGCTTTCCCTGATCCCCGTCTGCTTCGTCCGGCGCGAAAAAGCGCCATTCTCGGCATCTACCCTTACACTCGCGCATGGCTGCGAATTGGCCATGCACAAGGCGCGCGAACGCACCTTTTGGCCGTGCCATCGGGGGCACGACTTCGGGGCCTATACGCGCGCTTGCGGGCTGCCTCAAGCGTCTCTAGGGGATATTTTTCACAGGTCAGGTCGTCCCGCCCCATATCCACGGGGCAGGCGGCCGCGATTTGCCGGGCCATCTGGTCCGTTTTGCCCAGCCTGCAAGACCGGGTAGCCAAGCGGCAGCGACGGGACGCCCGCCGCGTCCGACAGTTGGAAAGAAAGACGATAATGAACGAAGACGAGGTCCTTTCGGAATTCCGCGCCGCGGGCGCACTCTTGGAAGGGCATTTCCTGCTCTCCTCGGGCCGCCACAGCGCCCATTACCTGCAATGCGCGCGCGTCCTGATGAACCCGGACCGCGCTGGCCGCCTTGCCGTCGCGCTGGCCGCGCAGTTGCCGCGCGACCTGCGTTCGAAGATCGACAAGGTCGTTTCCCCCGCAATGGGCGGGATCATCATCGGCCATGAGATGGGCCGCGCGCTGCAGGTCGATGCGATCTTCGTCGAACGCCCCACCGGCACGTTCGAATTGCGCCGCGGATTCGACATCGAGCCGGGCGAAAAAGTGCTGATGGTCGAGGATGTCGTCACCACCGGCCTTTCCAGCCGCGAAGCGATCAAGGCCGTGGAAGACGCAGGCGGCAAGGTCATCGGCATCTGCTCGCTCGTCGACCGTTCGGGCGGAGAGGTCGAGTTCGAGATCCCCTATCACGCGCTCGTCTCGCTTTCCTTCCCGACCTATGCGCCGGACGAAGTGCCCGAAGAACTGGCCAAGACCCCGGCGATCAAGCCCGGCAGCCGGAAACCCGCCTGAATCCGTCCCGCTTAAAGGAGCAAGCACGGTGAACGCATCGCGTCTGTGGCCCGAACGGCTGCGCCTCGGCGTTAACATTGATCACGTCGCCACCATCCGCAATGCGCGCGGCGGCGACCATCCCGATCCGGTCCGCGCGGCCGAGATCGTGGCAAGCGTGGGCGGCGACGGCATCACCGCGCATTTGCGTGAAGACCGCCGCCATATCCGTGACGGTGACCTGTCGCGTATCCAGACGGCGACGGGCCTTCCGCTCAATCTGGAAATGGCCGCCACGGACGAGATGCTGGAAATCGCCCTTGCCCATGCCCCGCACGCTGCCTGCATCGTTCCGGAAAAACGCGAGGAGCGGACGACCGAGGGCGGGCTGGACGCAGCGGGCATGCACAATCGCCTCGCCCCCATCGTCACGCGGCTGACCGACGCCGGCATCCGCGTCTCGCTCTTTATCGAGGCGGAGGAGCGCCAGATCGAGGCGGCGATGAAGCTGGGCGCGCCGGTCGTTGAATTCCACACCGGTGAATACGCCAATGCCACCGGCGAGGAACGCGCTCGCGAGCTCAAGCGTATTGCCGATATGGCCGCGCTTGCTGCGAAAAACGGGATCGAACCGCATGCAGGCCACGGCCTGACCTATGACAACGTGCAGCCCATTGCCGCCATCCCGCAACTGGCCGAGCTGAACATCGGGCACTACCTGATCGGAGAAGCGGTTTTCGTGGGACTGGAAAACGCCGTGCGCCGGATGCGCGAATTGATGGATGAAGCGCGTTGATCATCGGCATGGGCTCCGACCTCTGCAATATCGAGCGGATCGAGGCATCGCTCGCCCGCTTTGGCGAGCGGTTCGAGCTGCGCGTATTCACCGAAGTCGAACGCATGAAGGCGGAGCGCCGCCCGTTCACCCGCGCGGGCACCTACGCCAAGCGCTTCGCCGCCAAGGAGGCGTTTTCCAAAGCCGTCGGCACCGGATTCAAGCGCGGCGTGTTCATGAAGGACATCGGCGTCGTCAATGCACCCAGCGGCGCGCCCACGCTGGCGCTGGAAGGCGGCGCGGCGGCGCGGCTGGCTGAACTGACCCCTGTCGGACATGAGGCGGTCGTGCATCTCACGCTTACCGACGATCACCCGTGGGCGCAGGCCTTTGTGGTGATCGAGGCGCGGCCTGTGATGGCGGGCGATTTCGCATGATCCGTCCGCGTTCGCGCGCAGGCTCGGTGCCTGCCAGCCCTGCCCCTATCGAACCGATGGATGGAAGGGACAGCGGCCGGGTCAACTGGGTGCGAGAGGCCTTGGGCCTGCTTGGCATGCTGCTCGCCGTGCTGGCGTTTCATTCGCTGGTGGCAAAGCCGTTCTATATTCCGTCGGGTTCGATGATGCCGAACCTCTTGGTCGGCGACCGGCTGATCGTGTCGAAATATCCTTATGGGTGGAGCTGGGTTTCAGCCTCTTTCCACATACTGCCGCGGTCGGGCGCGCGCGCCCTGCCGCGCACGCCCGAATATGGCGACATCGTCATCGTTTCCCCACCCTATGCAAAGGAAGACTGGATCAAGCGGGTCGTCGCCCTGCCCGGCGACACGATCGCGGTGCATCGCGGGCATATCATATTAAATGGCCAGCCCATCCGCCGAGAAGTCGAACCGCCGGTTCAGCTGGACGCCAGCGATGCGCAGATGTGCGATGGCATCAACTGCCTCGACGTATTCTCGCAATATCGCGTGCGCCTGCCCGATGGCAGTGCGGTCTATGAACCGCCGACATGGCGCGAGACGCTGCCCAATGGCGCGACCTATCTGACCATCGATCACGTGAACCAGCCGCTGGACGAAATGCCGGAACTCAGGGTGCCAGCGGGCCATGTCTTCCTGATGGGCGACAACCGCGATCATTCGGCCGACAGCCGCGAAATGGCGCCGGGGCGCGGGCTTGGCGGGCCGGTGCCTTTGTCCGATGTCGGCGGCCGGGCAGAGTTCATTACCTTCTCGCTCGACGGAACCGAATCGTGGAACCCGCTTTCTTGGTGGAGCGGACTGCGTTCGAACCGCGCTTGGCGCAGCCTGCGTCCGGCGATCCGGCCACTGCCGGAAAATGCAGTCGCGCCTGACACCGAGGGGCATTAAGATATAATGGACGACCGCGACCCGAATCCCCACACCTCCAGCCCGACGACAATCACCGATCCGAAATTGCGCTTCGAAGCGCGCAGGGCGTTTGTCTGGGTGGGTGTCGTCGTGCTCATCGGCGTTGCCGTCTACATGTCGCAGGCGCTGCTGGTGGTGTTCGGCGGACTGGTATTCGCCGCGATCATCGATGGCGGCGCGCGCCTCCTGGGCAAGGTATTGCCCATCGGGCGCAGCTGGCGCGTGGCGATCGTGCTGGTCGCGGGCTTCCTCTTCATCGGCTGGGTGATCTTCTACGCCGGAACCTCGCTCGCGACCGAAGCGGCGCAGTTTCCCGCGCTGATCGAACAGCAGGGCAATCGCGCGCTCGACTGGATCGAGAGCATGGGGATCAACATCAACGCCGATTCGGTCGAGAAAATGGCGCAGCAGGCGATGGGCGGCGTCGGCCAGCTGACCCGCGCGGTCGGCGGCATCATCGGCGGGTTCACCACCGGCTTCCTGATCCTGATCCTTGGCATCTATATCGCGCTCGAACCCAATCTGTATGAACGCGGCGTCGCCTGGATGCTGCCCGAAGGAGAGCGCGAGAGCTTTCTCGACATGGTCGACAAGATGGCGTTTTCGATGCGCCGCCTGATGTTCGGCCGGCTTGTCGGCATGACGGTCGAAGGGATACTCACCGGCATCGCGCTTGCCGTCTATGGCGTGCCGCTGGCGACCTTGCTGGGGCTCATCACCGGCCTGCTAGCCTTCATTCCCAATGTGGGCGCTGTCATTTCCGGGCTGCTGATGGTGCTGGTCGGTTTTTCTGGCGGCACGGACATGGCGATCTATTGCGCGGGCGTCTATGTCGTGGTGCAGACCTTCGACGGCTATGTCGTCGTGCCGATGATCGCGAAAAAGACCGTGGATCTCGCCCCGGCGCTGGTACTGGCGGGGCAGCTGATACTGGGCATATTGTTCGGCATCATCGGGCTGGCGCTGGCCGATCCGCTGATCGCGATGATCAAGGTCATGCTGGAACACCGCGCGGAGCGGAATGGAAAATCGGGCGCGGCCAATACCGCGCCACAGGGCGGCTGACCGCTCTTCGGGGGGACGACAGGAATGGCTCGCAAGTTTCTCTATCTCATCGCGTTTCTCGTGGTGCTGGTGATCGGCGGCGGGATCGCCATGACCATCTGGGCCGAGGATCTTACCCGCCTCGCCTTTGTGCCCAGCGCCGAATTCGAGGAACAGGCCGCGCTGGAAGACAACGCCTATGAGGACCCGGCCATGTGGATCGCGCGGCCCGGCATGGGGGATGGCGATCCTGCCCGCTGGCGCCCCGCCGGATTTGCCGAGGAAGATATCGCCGCCCCCAGCGCGGTCTTTTTCGTGCACCCCACCAGCTATGTCGAACGTGGGCGCTGGAACGCGCCGATTGACGATGCCAAGGCGAATGGCGGCGCGAAGCTTTTCGTGCAGGGCATGGCCAGCCCCTTCAACCGATCGATCCAGATCTGGGCCCCGCGTTACAGGCAGGCAACCGTCGGCGCGTTCCTGACCGACAAGCCAGAGGCCAAGCGCGCCGTCGACGCCGCTTATGCCGATGTGGCGCAGGCATTCGATTTCTTTGTCGCGACTATTCCTGCCGATGCGCCGATCGTGCTGGCTGGCCACAGCCAAGGGTCGCTGCACCTCATCCGGCTGATGAAGGAGAAGATCGCGGGAACGCCGATCGCCGACCGGATCGTCGCAGCCTATCCCGTAGGCTGGCCGGTATCGACCAAAAACGATTTGCCCGCCATGGGCCTGCCTGCCTGCGCCACGGCGGATCAGCCGGGCTGCGTGATGAGCTGGCAGAGCTTTGCCGAACCGGCCGACCCCGAATCGCTGCTGGCCGCCTATGCCAAGGGCCCCGATCTCGACGGCGTGGTGAAGCTGCCGGAAAACGTGCTGTGTTCGAACCCGCTGACCGGCGGCATCGGCGGAGAGGCACCCGCGAGCGCGAATGACGGTACATTGGTGCCCAACGGCGACATGTCGGGCGGTGAACTGGTTGCCGACGCCGTGCCCGCCAAATGCGATCCGCGCGGTATCCTGCTGATCGGCGATCCACCAGAGATGGGCAATGCCGTGCTGCCCGGCAACAATTACCACGTCTATGACATTCCGCTGTTCTGGATGAACCTGCGCGAAGATTACGCCCGGCGCGAAGCCGCATGGCTGGCCGCACATGACCGCGCCGCGCCTGCGGCCAAGGTCGAGCCGGAGACGACTGCTTCATGATCGCCGAAGCTGCCCGCGATTTTTCCGAAGCCCTGCCCGATGGCGGGGTGCTGATTGGCCTCGACCCCGGCACGAAGACCGTGGGCGTCGCGCTGTGCGACGCAGGCTGGCGCTTCGCCACGGCGGGCAAGACCCTGCCGCGCGGCAAGTTCGGACCATTGAAAGAGGCGCTGTCCAGGATCGTGACGGAGCGCAAGGCGGCGGGCATCGTCATCGGTCTTGCCAAGAACATGGACGGCAGCGAAGGCCCGCGCGCGCAGGCGGCGCGGGCGCTGGCGCGCAATCTCGATACCGCGTTCGGCCTGCCGATCCTGCTATGGGACGAGCGGCTTTCGACCGCCGGGGCCGAACGCGCCATGATCGAGCAGGACATGAGCCGCGCCAAGCGGGCCCAGCGCATCGACAGCCATGCCGCCGCCGTCATATTGCAGGCGGCGATCGACGGGCTGTCCGCGAACTTCCTTGATTAATCGTCGAAACTGATGGTGCGCGCGGCTTCGGGCAGCATGTCCTGAAGCTGGTCCAAAAGCTGCGCGCAGCCCTGCGCATCGCCATCGTCCAACCGCTTGCGCGCCCGTTCCAGCCGGCGTGCGAACACGTCGAGGATCTGCCGGCAATTATTGGCGGCATGCAGCATATCGGCGCGTTCGAACTGTCGGTTCATCCCTGCGCCCCTTGCCGCAACTGCGCGGCGGCGCAATGTCATCTGATATAGGGGCCTGATTATTTCGGCAGGCGCAGGACTATGGCGATTTCCTCTTCGCCGATTTCCGGCATCTCGTTTCCGCCGATGCGCTGCGCATCGGCGCGGGCGCGGACCAGCACTGCTTCGGGCACGGCAGGATCATGCACGACATAATCGGCACTGCCCAGCAGGCGTGCCTGCCGCAGGGTCAGGTCATCGGGATCGCCGGATTGCAGGGTGAATTCGTGCACACCGCTGTCGGGACGCTCCACTTTGCCCGCCAGCCAGCGATCGACCGCGCCTTCGCCATGCTCGACCAGCGGATCGAGCGCTCCGCCCTCACCCAGCGCATTGTCCAGTGCGCGGCGGCGGTCGGCGGCGGTGGGATAGCGGCTGCGGATCGCGGCCCGCGCCGCGCCCAATGCACTGGCAAGCCTGCCCAGGCCCTGCGGCAGCATGCGCTCCAGCCGCAATCGCAGCATTTTGGCAAGGCCGGCGGACGCACCGCCCGTGCCCACCGCGATCAGCACCGGATCGCGGTCGATCAGCGAAGGCACTGTGAAATCGCACAGTGCAGGCTTGTCCGTCACATTGACGATCAACCCCTTCATCCGCAGCCGCATCGCCGCGGCCTCGGCCTCCCGGTCATCGTCGATCACTACGAAACCCAGCGACGCGTGATGCGCCTCGTGCTCGCTGACGCAGATGCCGCCTGCACGGCGGATGATGCGGCGCTTGGCCTCCGCAGCCTCACCTACGCCCAGAACGACGACCCTCTTGCCGTCGATGCGGTGAAAGAGGGGTAGCGAGTTCACAGCCAGTCCGGCACGCGCTCGGCGGCGAGGATGGTCTCCGGCTCTATCCGGTCGGCCACCACCGCGAACTTCTCGCCGCTGACCAGCACCTCGGGCACCAGCGGGCGCGAATTATAGGTGTTCGCCATGGTCGCGCCATAGGCGCCTGCCGTGCGAAACACGGCAAGATCGCCTGCTTCCACCCGGTCGATCTCGCGGTTTTTCGCGAAAGTATCGCTCGATTCGCAGATCGGGCCGACGACGCTGGCGATGAAATGATCGCCGCGCGGATGCACCGCCTGAAAATCGTGCCATGCGTCATACATGGCCGGGCGCGCCAGATCGTTCATCGCCGCATCGACCACGACAAAGGGCGAATGCACGCCCTGCTTCACGCGGATGACTTCGGTGACGAGCACGCCCGAATTGCCGGTGATCACACGGCCCGGTTCGAACATCAGCGTCACGCCCCAATCCTTGCAGACCCGCGCGACCATCGCGCCGTAATCCTCCAGTGAGGGGAAGACTTCGCCCTGCTTGTAGGGCACGCCGACGCCGCCGCCCAGATCCATGTGGGTGATGTGGTGACCCTCGGCGCGGATCGCCTCCATCAGCGCGCCCATGCGGCCAAAGGCGGCCTCCAGCGGATCGAGGCTTTGCAGCTGGCTGCCGATATGCACCGCCAGCCCGCGCAGGTTCATGCCCGGCAGGCGCGCCAGCCGGTCGAAAATCTCGGCCGCGCGGTCATAGGGCACGCCGAACTTGTTCTCCGCCTTGCCGGTGGAGATCTTCTCATGCGTCCCGGCCTCGACATCGGGGTTTACGCGCAGGGCGCAATTGGCGGTCAGCCCCTTGCGCGCTGCGATCCCGGCCAGTTCGACGCCCTCTTCTTCGGACTCCAGATTGAACTGCCCCACGCCCGCTTCCAGTGCGTGGGTCAGTTCGTGCCGCGTCTTGCCCACGCCCGAAAACACGATGTCCTCCGCCGGGATACCGGCGGCAAGGGCGCGGCGCATCTCGCCTTCGGACACGACATCGGCGCCAAAGCCCTGTTCCTTCAGCACTTTCAGCACGGCGACATTCGGGTTCGACTTCACCGCGAAGGCGCAATGGACGCTGGGCAGGTCCTTCAGCCCGTCGCGAAAGACGCGGGCGTGACGCTCCAGCGTGGCGCGCGAGTAGATATAGACGGGGGTGCCGACCTCTTCCGCGATGCGGGCGATGGGCAGTTCCTCGGCGTAAAGCTCGCCGTTTCTGTAATCGAAATGGTCCAAGGGAATTCAGCCTTCAGGGGGAAGATCGAAGGGATCTTCCACGCGTTCCTCGCTGCGGGTGCGCAGCTCCACATTGCGTTCGGGGGCGGCCTGAACCGGGCGTTCCAGCAGCTCGGCCGCGGTGGGTTGCTGTTTCTCGCCATAGGCGGCGGGTGGCAGTTCGTCACCGGCCTTGGGTTTGAGCGGGGTCGTGCGCGCACATCCGGCCAGCGCCAGCGCGACAAGCGAAACGGCGGCGAATGTGCGGATCATCACGCTTCCTCCATACCCAGCACGCGGCGCGCATCGGCGACGCGCATACGAACCTGCGCAGGCGCGGTGCCGCCGTGGCTGGCGCGCGCGGCGACCGAAGAATCGACCGACAGCGCCTTGTACACACGCTCGTCTATACGCGCGTCGATGGCTTTCAGATCCTCGATGGTGAGAGCGTCGAGAGCGATACCCCGGCTTTCGGCCAGCTTCACGGCGGCGCCGGTGATGTGATGCGCCTCGCGGAAAGGAATATCGCCTTCGCGCACCAGCCAGTCGGCCAGATCGGTCGCGGTGGCATAGCCCTGCTCGGCGGCGCTGCGCATGCGGTCGGTGCGGAAGGTTGCGCCCGCGATCATGCCCTCGGTCGCGGCGATCGACAGGGCCAGCAGGCCATGTGCCTCGAACACCGGCGGCTTGTCGTCCTGCATGTCCTTCGAATAGGCGAGCGGCAGGCCCTTCATGGTCATCATCAGGCTCATCAGGCAGCCGGTCACACGCCCCGCATGCCCGCGCACCAGTTCGGCGGCATCGGGGTTCTTCTTTTGCGGCATGATCGAGCTGCCGGTCGAGAGCGTATCGGGCAGGCGCACGAAGCCGAAGGGCTGGCTGGCCCAGAGCACCAGCTCCTCCGCCAGCCGCGACAGGTGCAGCGCGCACTGGCTGGCGGCCTGCAGATAGTCGAGCGCAAAGTCGCGATCCGACACGGCGTCGAGGCTGTTGTCGGTCGGCTTGGCGAAATCGAGCGCATCGCAGGTGGCGTTACGGTCGATCGGGAAACCCGTGCCTGCCAGCGCCGCGCTGCCCAGCGGGCATTCGTTCATGCGGGCGCGCGCGTCCATCAGGCGCGAACGGTCCCGGCGGAACATCTCGTAATAGGCCATGAGGTGATGGCCCAATGTCACAGGCTGCGCGGTCTGGAGATGGGTGAAGCCGGGCATGATGCTGTCGGCATGCTCACCCGCGCGCGTCACCAGCGCCTTTTGCAGCAGGGCAAGGCCAGCATCCGTCTGGTCCAGCGCATCGCGGACCCAGAGCTTGAAATCGGTCGCGACCTGGTCATTGCGGCTGCGCGCGGTATGGAGGCGGCCTGCGGCGGCGCCGATCAACTGGGTCAGCCGGTCCTCGGTCACCATGTGGATGTCTTCGAGATCCCAGTTTTCAGGAACCCCGCTGACTTCATATTCGGCAGCGACCTTGTCCAGCCCATCGGTGATGGTCTCGACATCAGCCGCAGAAACGATGCCCTGCGCGCCCAGCATGGCGACATGCGCCTTGGATGCGCGGATGTCCTGTCGCCACAGCGCCTTGTCGAAGGGGATGGAGGCGTTTATCTCGCGCATGATCGCGGACGGGCCTTCTGCAAAGCGCCCTCCCCACATCTGGTTGGCAGCTTTTGCCCCATCCATCGCATCGACGCCATCACCCGAACCGGAGCCGGTATTGCCCATGATTATTCGCACACCTTCCTTGCTGCCGAGCACGCTCGCCATCATCGCCGCGCTCTCGCTTGGCGCGTGCGATAGGCAAAGCACCGGCGAGGAGCAAGCGGTCGAAACGGCAGAAACGGGCGAATCTGCCCCGAGCGCGGGCACGATCGACCGCAGCCACGCCGGTGAAGCCATGCCCGACCTCACGATTTCCCTGCCCGACGGGACGGAAAAGCCGCTGGACAGCTTTGCCGGAAAGCCGCTGCTGGTGAACCTGTGGGCGACATGGTGCGGACCGTGCAAGGTCGAGATGCCCGCGCTGGACCAGCTTGCAGGTGAGCGGACCGACAGCCTGAAGGTGCTGACCGTGTCACAGGATCTCAATGGTGCGGAAGCGGTCGCACCTTTCTTCAAGGAACAGGGTTTCGCCCATCTCGAACCGTGGATGGACAAGAACAACGACCTGATGTTCGCCTATCAAGGCGGCGTGCTGCCGATGACGGTCTATTACGGCGCCGACGGCAAGGAAATCTGGCGCATGATCGGCGAATATGACTGGGCAGGCGACAGCGTCGACGAGATCCTGACCGAGAGCTGACCTATCGCGCAGGCAAAGAAAAACGGCCCTCGCGAAAAACCCGCGAAGGCCGTTTTTTCGAAGCCAGAGAGAACCCGATCGGGGCCGCCCCTGATTTATGGCGTTAACGTACCAGAAGCATGCTGACCGAACCAGCAATCACCATAACCGGCAGAACACGCATCATCATGAACGTGTAGGCACATTTGCGTGCAAGACGGGACGCTTCGTCCATTGCATTCCTCCAGCAGGGGGTGTCGAAAATCTGTTCGAGCGTCATAATCACCCAAAAGGTTTAACGACAAGTAAAGGAATTCGGGTGGCGAACCCGCAGGTGCCTGTTGCACTTGCGAAAAATGCCAAGGATTGACGAACCGGCAAAAGCGTCTAAATGGCCGCCATGGCCAGCGCGATTTGGCGCCGGGCGGTTAGCTCAGTTGGTAGAGCATCTCGTTTACACCGAGAGGGTCGGGGGTTCGAGCCCCTCACCGCCCACCATGGCCCTTCCTTTTTGCAGACTCCGATCTCAGGCCGCAGCTTCTGCGCCTTATCCTTTTCGCAACCGCGAAAATGAGCTTCGGAGAGGGCGGCAAAAAAATTTTGTATCAGCCGTTCGGGTAAGTGAATTTGGCAAATTCGGGTAGGATTGCCCCGAATCAACATAGTTGGTGATTCGCTGCCAAGCCCCTTTTCGATCGCTTGTGCGCTTGCCATCATCGCGGCCATGAACACGACCGCAAAGCTCCTCTCCCGCGCCGCCTGCATCGCCGCTCTCGCTCTTGCTCCGGCCCCTTTGGCATTGGCGCAGGAAGAAAGCGAATTTCCGCCCACTTCGGCAGCTATCGTAAAGGCCGCGCCCGATTCCGCGTGGCAGGAAATCCCGGCCGAAGACCTGCTGGTCATGACGCTGGCCCCCGATTCCTCAGGCAATCCACGCCGGGTCGTGATCCAGCTGATCGACGCCCCGATTTCCGAAAAATGGGTCGCCAATATCCGCACCATGGCGCGCGCGCATTGGTGGGACGGGCTTTCGATCTATCGCTCGGTCGACAACTGGGTCGTGCAATGGGGCGATGGCGAAGAGGACGAGGGAGATCGTACCCGCCCTGCCCGCCCCCTTCCCGATGGCATCGTGCCGACAGCCGAGGAGGATTACACGATTGCGTGGCAACCGGGGCTGACCGGCACGCTGTGGGGCGCGGATGGCCGCCGGGCGGCAGAGGCCGCCGTGAACCCGCGTCAGGACAAGATGGCGGCAAAAGGACCCGATTTCTCGGACCCTTATGCAGAAGCGTTCGGCTATCTGCGGGGCCTACCCATTGCGGCCGAGCTTCAGAACCATGTCGTCACGGATGGCACTGGCATGTCCAACCGGCCCGCGAAGGTCTGGCCCGTCCATTGCTATGCATCGGTCGGCGTGGCGCGTGATCTGTCGCCCGATGCGGGCACCGGGGCGGAACTCTACGCCGTGATCGGCCACGCGCCGCGCGCGCTCGATCGGAACATCGCGGTCGTCGGCAAGGTCATCGACGGGATCGAGCATATGTCGATCCTGCCGCGCGGCACCGCTGCCTTCGGCGTTTATGAGACCGAGGCCGAGCACACGCCTATCATC
This sequence comes from Croceicoccus mobilis, assembly GCF_001661965.1. Taxonomy (GTDB): domain Bacteria; phylum Pseudomonadota; class Alphaproteobacteria; order Sphingomonadales; family Sphingomonadaceae; genus Croceicoccus; species Croceicoccus mobilis. The sequence goes on along the minus strand of NZ_LYWZ01000020.1, from coordinate 155,866 downwards.
TCCGTCCGCCTCGCCAGCGAGCTGCCTGACACCGAGCGCCCGCGCTTCCGCTTTCTCGATACCGAGAGCGAGAGCTTTGCCGCCTATGCGGATCGCACGGCCAATCGCTACGATCCGTTCTACCGCGTGCCCGCTGGCGGCGCGGATGTCTGCAATGTCCGCGTGCCGTTGCGCGAGATCGAGGACTAAGCCCGCCGGCCTGCCCTAGATCCGTTCGGCCTGTGCCACCGCATCGCTGGCGCGCAGCGCGCTGATGTTGCGGGTGAGATGCGCAAGGTCGCGCACCTCTATGTCGACGATGTAATGGCCGAACCGCTCGTCCCGCGACTGCAGGGCGAGATGCGAGATGTTGACGTGATTGGCCGCGAAGATTCCGGTCATCTCCGCCAGCGTGCCGGGGCGGTTATAGAGGATGACCTTCAGCCTGCCGGTCGCGCCATCGGTACGCGGGTCCCATGACAGGTCGATCCAGTCCTCACCGCTTTCCTTTGCCAGCGTCAGACAATCGATCGTGTGGACATTTACGATCTTGCCGTCCCTGATCCCGACGATGCGGTCGCCCGGCACCGGGTGGCAGCATTCGGCCAGTTCGAATTCGCTGCCGCGGGTCAGGCCGCGAATGCGCACGCGGCGTTCGGGGGCCTGCCAGAAACTGTCATCGGGCAATTCCGCCGCGCTGCCGGGGACGAGCGCTTCCATCACCTCGCGCTCGGAAATGCGCGCTTCGCCGATGGCATGCATCAGCGTGTCGGCATCGGCCATGTCGAGGCGCTTCAGCGCCGCGTTCAGCGCCTTTTTCCCGACCTTTCCGGGCATGCGGGCGATGATCGATTCGTAAAGGTCCTCGCCCGTTTCGATCGCTTCCTCGCGTTCGCGCAGGCGCACGAAGCGACGGATCGAGGCGCGCGCCTTGGCCGTGGCGACGAAGGACAGCCATGACAATTGCGGCTCTGAATCGTTGCCCTTGATGATCTCGACCACGTCGCCATTAGCCAGCGGCGTACGCAGGGGCATGTGCCGCCCGTTGATCTTCGCCCCCACTGCCTGCGCGCCCAGATCGGTGTGGACGGCAAAGGCGAAATCCACAGGCGTCGCCCCCTTGGGCAGCTGATACAGCGCGCCCTTGGGCGTGAAGGCGAAGATGCGGTCCTGGTAAATGGCGAGCTTCGCGTTCTCCAGCAGCTCTTCGGCGTCCTGCGCCTGATCCAGCACCTCGATCAGGTCGCGCAGCCAGCCGACCTGCCCGTCGGGCGTGGTGCCGCCCTGCTTGTACGCCCAATGCGCGGCAAGGCCGAATTCGTTGGTGCGGTGCATCTCATGCGTGCGGATCTGCACCTCTGCCCGCATGGAATTGCGATAAACCAGCGCAGTGTGAAGCGAGCGATAGCCGTTCGATTTCGGCGTCGAGATATAATCCTTGAATCGCCCCGGGATCATCGGCCAGTTGCGATGGAGGACGCCAAGCGCGCGATAGCAGTCCTCCTCGCTATCGGTCAGGATGCGGAAGGCCATGATGTCGGTGATCTGCTCGAAATTGACGTGGCGCTCGGCCATCTTGCGCCAGATCGAATAGGGGTGCTTTTCGCGTCCCGACACCTCCACCTGCAACCCGGCGTCGGCCAGAACCTGCTTCATGCGATAGGCGATCTCGTCGACCTGCCCACCCTCTTCCGACCGGATCTGCGCCAGCCGCCCGGTAATGGTGGCATAGGCGAGCGGCTCCAGCTGTTCGAAGGCGAGGAGCTGCATCTCGCGCATATATTCATACATGCCCACCCGCTCTGCCAGCGGGGCGTAGATATCCATCGTCTCCCGCGCGATGCGCTGGCGCTTTTCGGGCTTTGAAATGAAATGCAGCGTGCGCATGTTGTGGAGCCTGTCGGCTAGTTTCACGAGCAGGACGCGCAGATCCTCGCTCATGGCCAGCAGGAACTTGCGAAGGTTCTCCGCCGCCCGCTCGTTCTCGGGCATCTGCTCGATCTTCGATAGCTTGGTCACGCCATCGACCAGCCGCGCGACATCGGGGCCGAAATTGCGCTGGATATCGTCGATCGTGGCCAGCGTATCCTCGACCGTGTCGTGGAGCAGCGCGGTGACGATCGTTTCCTGATCGAGCTTCAGGTCGGTCATCAGGCCCGCCACCTCGACCGGATGGCTGAAATACGGATCGCCGCTCGCGCGCTTTTGCGTGCCGTGCTTTTGCACGGTGTACACATAGGCACGGTTCAGCATCGCCTCGTCCGCATCCGGATCGTAGGCTTTCACTCTTTCGACAAGTTCGTATTGGCGCAGCATTTCACGCATGAATTTGGGCGCTAATTGCGCTGGCCGCAACCGCCTATCGCGCCGTTTTCAGCGCATTTCGTGGCGGCGGGCAGCGATTTCGTGCTGCCCGCCGTCCGCAGACCGGCCAAAGCCTAGAACAGGCCGGGAATCTCGATCTGCGCGATATTGGGATTGGCAGCGCGCAGGGGTCGTGCGCCCACCGACAATGCGCCCTGCCCGCCCGTGGCGATGGCCGTGCACGATGCGCCCGCGATCCAGCCGGATGCGGCAGCAATCATGCCCTCTTCGGTCGAACCGAGAGGGTCATAGAAATCATCGTCGGCGCGGCAGGTGGCAGGCATGACGCTTGCCATCCCGTCATAATAATCCGCGCTGCCATCGGCGTTCACCGTGCGGAAGGTTACCGCGCGCAGGCGATCGTCGCATTCGGTCAGGTCGAACGCGAATTGCCCCACCGGCTTGCCATAGGTGTTGCGCCCGACCAGCGCCGTGTCGGTTCCCGAATAGGGGATCTGGGCGTTCATGATCAGCTCCGACGCCGATGCGCTGGCACTCGTACCGATAAAAGCGATGCGGCTGGCGCTGATCGCCGAGGATTGCTGCATGAACAGATAGGTGTCGTTGAGGGAGGACTTGCTTTCACGCAGTTCGAGCGTGGTGAATTCCTCGCCCACGTGATCCTTGTTGAGCAGGGAGCTGAGCACGCCCGCAGTCTGGATCAATCCGCCGCCATTATAGCGAACATCGACGATCACATCGGCAACGCCATCGCTCTTGAACTGGGCAAAGGCGTCGCGCAGCGCAGGCTCTGCCGGTTCGATAAAGGTGCGCAGGTTGATATAACCGATCTTGCCCGATGCGGTGTCCAGCGTCACCGCGCCATAGCGCGGCGAAAGCGGCTCTATCGCATATTCCGCCTTGGTCACGGTCTCGGTCCGTACCGTCCCTTCCCGCGTGCGGAACTGGAAAACCTTTGAATAGCCAGCATTGGAGGGACCGAGGATGTCGACCAGCTCGTCAATGCTCATGTCCGCGACATTGACCAGCGAAGAGGCGCTATCGCCGATGGCGAGGATCTCTGTGCCGCGGTCCATCCCGGCCTTGTATCCGGGCGCGGTCTCATAGGCTTCGCGCAAATAAAGGCGATTGGTCGCAGTCAGCGTGACGAGGATGCCGAAACCGGCGGTCAGGCCGCTTTCGTAATAGGCCTCTTCATCCTCGATCGAGGTGAGATAGGTCCAGCGATCCTTGCCCTGCTGCTGCGCCGGTTTGGTCAGCGCATCGATATAGCCCTGCACCGTGTTGTAATTGGCAGCGTTTACCGATGTGTCGAGAAGGTCCGGAAACAGATACCACTCCTCCAGCTGATCGCGCACCCAGGCCTGCCGTGCCGATAGCGAGCAGCTGGCAGTCGGCGTCGGGCTGGGCGTGGGCGACGGGCTGGGCGTCACCGTGACCGGACTGCCGCTGCCCCCCGATCCGCCGCCACCGCCGCAGCCGCTTGCCACCAGCGTCATCGCGATCGCGCCGGTCAGGTTCGCGGCCAGCCGCGCATTGCCAAACAATGTCATGTAATCTGCGTCCCCAAATTCCGTCCCGCCGAAGGATTAGCAGAACCGGCCGCAAGTCCCAAGCTTGCGCCGGGCAACTATCTGCCAATCGGGGATTAAATTGATCTGAACAGGAAGGGGCGCTTTATGGATCAGCTCCACGCGGCTTCGGGCGGAAGGCTCATCAGGATCGCATCGATATTGCCGCCGGTCTTCAGGCCGAAAAGCGTGCCGCGATCATAAACGAGGTTGAATTCGGCATAGCGCCCGCGCCATTCCAGCATGCGCTGGCGGTCCTCGGCGCTCCATTCGCTGTTCATGCGGCGACGCACGATGCGCGGGAAGGACGACAGGAACGCCTCACCCACGGCGCGGGTGAAGGCGAAATTGGCATCGAAGCCCGCACGGTCGCCGCATTCGAGATGGTCGTAGAAAATGCCCCCCACGCCGCGATGCACGCTCCGGTGCGGGATGAAGAAATAATCATCCGCCCATTCCTTGTAGCGCTCATAGTAATCGGCGCCGTGCGGATCGCAGGCCGCCTTCATCGCGGCATGGAATTCGGCCGTGTCCTCGTCATAGGGAATCGGCGGATTGAGATCGGCGCCGCCGCCGAACCAGCTCTTCTGCGTGGTGAGGAAGCGCGTGTTCATATGGACGGCAGGCACATGCGGGTTCGCCATGTGGGCAACAAGGCTGATGCCGGTGGCTGTGAACTCGGGATGCTCTTCGCTTGCGCCGTTGATGCTGGCAGCGAATTGCGGAGCGAACCGGCCATGCACCGTCGAGACATTGACGCCGACCTTTTCGAAGACCTTGCCCTTCATCAGGCCGCGGGTGCCGCCGCCGGGGTTGTCGTTTCCTTCCTCCTCGCGGCTCCAGGGCGTATATTCAAAGCTCGCATCGCTGCCGGCCTCGCGTTCGATCGCCTCGAATTCGGCGCAGATGCGGTCGCGCAGGGTTTCAAACCAGTTGCGCGCTTCGCTCGTCTCTTTTGTCCACTCGTTCATGGCAGCAGCGCTTGCCAAACCGTGGGCGCGGCGGCAATAGCATTCGCATGGTTCCCGTTTCGTTCACCCCACTGGAATTCGCCGGACAGGAATGGCGCATGATCGCCGACGGCGGCGCAGGCCGCGCCCTTTACTGGGAGCGGGAGAACGCGCTGGTGGTGGCCGATCTCCATCTGGAAAAGGCGAGCTTTTACGCCAAGGCCGGTCAGATGCTGCCCCCCTATGACAGCCGCGAAACGCTGGAACGGGTTGCCGCCGCCGTCAGGGCGACCGGGGCGCGGCGCGTGTTCACGCTGGGTGACAATTTCCATGATGCGGATGGACCAGCAAGGCTGGAGCCGCATGCGCGCGGCATGCTCGATGCGCTGACGCGCTCGCTGGACTGGGTCTGGGTCACCGGCAATCACGATGAAAAGGATGGCGAGGCGGACGCACCGGGCGGCACGCAGCTCGCCGAACTGGAAGTGGGCGGCATGATCCTGCGCCACATGGCCCGCCCCGGCGAAGTGCGGCCCGAACTGTCCGGCCATTTCCACCCGCGCCTGCAATTGTCGATGCGCGGGCGGCGAATCGTGCGGCCCTGCGCGGTGATCGCGGGCGGCGGCAATACAGGTGGCCGCATGGTGCTTCCCGCCTGCGGCGCACTGACCGCGGGCATGAACGCCGGCGACCCGGCAATCGTGTCGGCCATGCAGCCCGCGCGGGAGATCGAGGCGGTGGTCCCGGCCGCCGGACGTTTGCTGCGTTTTCCGCTGTGGAGCGCAGCGGCTTGATTTCGCGAGATTAAGAGCCATCTTGGCAGTGAGGCAGCGCGGAACGCGCCCCATTACCCGTGCGTTGCCCCTTTATATCCGCCGCGATTGGCGATAAGAGCGCGCACCGGGTGCGGAGTCCTTGAGAGGGGACACCATTCCCACATCTTTCAGATCGGTACGATATTCGTCCCGGCAACACGTTTATTCTTTCAGGCTATTTTAGGAGAAGGCCCCATAGCACGTCCCCCCCGTCGCAGTTTGCAACCGCCGGTCAAGAGCGGGCCGCGATACAATAATATGATCCAGGTCGATAAGGTTCGCGTCATCGATGATGAGGGCGAAAACCTCGGGGTGATGTACACGCGTGAGGCCATCGATCGCGCAGCGGAAGTCGGACTTGACCTTGTAGAAGTCTCGCCCAGCGCCGATCCGCCAGTCTGCAAGTTCCTCGACGTCGGCAAGTACCGGTATGAGGCCCAGAAAAAGGCCAATGCCGCGCGCAAGACGCAAAAGACGCAGGAACTCAAAGAGATCAAGATGCGTCCCAACATCGATGACCACGACTACGACGTTAAGATGCGTAACGTGAACAAGTTCATCGAGAATGGCGACAAGGTGAAGCTGACCCTGCGTTTCCGCGGTCGTGAGCTTTCGCATCAGGAACTTGGCATGAATCTCCTCAAGCGCGTCCAGGAAGACGTCGAGGAAATCGCCAAGGTCGAGGCCTATCCCCGTATGGAAGGCCGCCAGATGCTGATGGTGCTGGCCCCCAAATAACTTCCCATTCTGACGCTTGGCTGAGCGTCATGGTCACGGAATGTAAAGCATCGCGCCCTATAAACCGGGCGCGATGCATTGTGACTGGTTCAATAATCGCGAGTGGGACGCACGCGCGCAGGCCGATTTCCGGCTGCGGCTTTCGCGCGCCCGCGACGATCGCGCCTTTTACCTTGGCCAGAAAGCCGGGGCCATTGCCGAACATTTCCCGGAAGACGCGATAAAGCTTTATGACGAGCAGATCGCCGCGGCCGCCTATGAGGACGAGATCGTCCCTGCCCTGCACGCGCAGGCGATGATTCATTTCCGCGCGGGCGATTTCCCGGCGATGTTCGCCTGCTTCGAACGCGCAATCGAGGTGGGGGGCGAATTCACCGCCATTGCCGCGATCACCGATTACTGTTCAGCCGTGGGGCTGCTGCGCGATGAAAGCCGGTATGCGCGCGCCCTTGCATGGCTCGACCATCTGGACGAACGCGCGATGGCGCAGCTAGGCCATCCCTTCGTGGGCTTTGCCGCCAGTGCCGCGCGTGCTTTTATCTGCTGGCAGCAGGGCGAACGCGACCGCGCTGCCGCATGCGCACGGGAAGCTCTCGAATTGTCGGTGGCCGATGATAACGCGCCCGGCCTGCCCTGCCTTGGCGCCGCGCCGCGCCCGCCCAGCCCGGTCCATGACCGGCTGCTGGTGATCGCGGGAATGTGGGATGAGGATAATCTGGGACCTGCCCCAGAGGCCTGAAGACCGGCCTGAAGACTGGCCTGAAGCTCAGCCTTCAGGGTAACCTTGCCATGTGCGGCGTTCCTCCGCCGCGCGCAGCACTTCATAGGCGAGCTGGAGCTTGTGGAACTCCTTGGCTGCCTCTTCGTCGCCCGGTTTCACATCGGGGTGCACGACCTTGGCCTTGTTGCGCCATGCTTTCTTGATGGTCGCGAAATCGACGTCATATTCAAGATCGAGCACGTCCAGAGCGTTGATCTCGTCCTTCGACCGCGAACCATCGCCCGATCCCGTCCAGCCGTAATGGGCGGACTGCTGATACCCGGCATTGGTCGAATTTTCGGATGCCGCGCGGGCCGCCGCCTCTTCCTTGTCCAGACCTGCGAAATAGTCCCAGCCCTTGTTATATTCGGCGGCATGGGCCTGGCAGAAATACCAGCGTTCCGGGCTGTTGGGCGATTTCGGTGCGGGGCAATCGCCCGGCTCCTCGCACCCGTGACGATCGCACAGGCGCACGGTCTGCGCTTCGCGTCCGGCTTCATAGCCGCGCCAGCGGGGAAAACCCCAGTCAACGGATCTCTTGGAACGGGCCATCAGCTAACGGGCGATACAGGTATATGACGACAGGGTCGAGGGGTGATCGGGGCGACCGCGACGGGCCGCCCCTTTCACACGTGGACAGTTCGATTACTGGATCGTCACGGTCACCGCACGGCGGTTCTGCGCCCATGCAGCTTCGTTCGAGCCAAGCGCGACCGGGCGTTCCTTGCCATAGCTCACGACCGAGATGCGGCCAGCCGGAATGCCAAGCCCGACCAGGTAGTTCTTGGCGGCATTGGCGCGGCGTTCGCCCAGCGCGAGGTTATATTCGCGGGTGCCGCGTTCGTCGGCATGACCCTCGATGGTAACCTGCTTGTTCGGATACTGCATCAGCCACTGCGCCTGGCTCTGCAGGATCGCCATGTCGGCGCTGTCGATGCTGTATTCATCGGTGTCGAAATAGACGCGGTCCGACGAAACCGAAGCGATGAAGTCTTCCTGGCTGCCGGGAACCGGGCCGGAGGGCGCGGGCGTCGGCGCCGGGGTCGGCGTGCTGGTCGGTTCGGGGGGAAGTTCGTCGGGGGTCGACTTACAGGCACCCAGCGCGAGCGTGCTGGCGGCCATGAGGAGGACAACGGACTGGCGGTTCATAAGGGGCATTACAACGGCTCCTTCAAAGACGCCGACGGGCAGGACGCCCGCCGGTTTCGGGTTACGATTTCACCGCGTGTGCGACCCGATTGGCACGCGGCATTAACAGGACAACGCAGTTAGGGCAGAACCGGTCCCCAAGCGGGGTCGGATGCGTCCTCGGGGGTTTCCAGCTTGCGCAAATGGCTTCCGGTCAGGTCGACCTGCCACAGGCTGGTTTTGCCAGTATTCCGTTCCGTGCGGAAGAACTGGACGATGCGGCCATTCGGGCTCCAGGTCGGAGCCTCGTCCTGCCAGCTATTGGTCAAATGGCGCATATTGCGGCCATTCGGGCTCATCACCGCGACACGCAGGTCGCCGGCAATATGGGTAAAGGCGATCTGGTCGCCGCGCGGGCTCCATTCGGGCGTCGCCGCGCGGCCGCCGAAAAAGCTGATGCGGTGCTGGTCGGAACCGTCGGCGTTCATCACATAGATCTGCTGACTGCCCGAACGGTCGGATTCAAACGTGATCCGCCTGCCATCGGGCGAGTACGATCCGCCGATGTCGATGCCCGGACTGCTGGTCAGCTTGACCGGCGTGCCGCCACCTGCCGAAGACACGCGATAGATATCCGTATTGCCCGAAACCGCCATGGAATAGAGGATGTAGCGGCCATCAGGCGACCAGCGCGGGGCAAAGGTCGGACTCTTGCTTTCGGTCACGAGATGCTGGCGGCCCGATGCGATGTCATAGACATAGATGCGCGGATTGCCGTCGCTGTAGGACAGATAGGCGATCTTCGAATAATCGGGCGAATAGCGCGGCGTCAGCGCCGAGGACGAGCCGCTGGTGATGAAGCGATGGTTCGCGCCATCCGAATCCATGATGGCCAGACGCTTGCGGCGGTTACCCTTGGGCCCCGTCTCGGCGATATAGGCGATGCGGCTGTCGAAGAACGGGTCTTCGCCCGACAGGCGCGAATAGATCATGTCGGCGCATTTATGCGCGGCGCGGCGCCAGTCGGCAGGCGAGACAACATAGCCTTCGCGCACCAGTTCGCTGCCCAGCTGTACGTCATAGAGATAGCAGCCCACCGTCAGCTGGTTGTTGGCTGCCGCCTTCACGAAACCGTGCACCAGCATGTCGGTGCCAAGCGGGCTCCAGCGCGCGAATTGCGGGTTGGTCGCTTCGGGGAAAGTGATCTTGGGCAGGGCATCCGGGCCGACGGGGCGGAACAAGCCGTTGTTCTTGAGATCGGCGGTGATCACGCGGGCGAGTTCGACGCCAAGCTTCGTCGTCGTCTGCGGCGATGCGGGGGTCGGCTGTTCGACATCGGTCGGGAACGCGGGGATCGCGATGCCTAGGTCCTGCCACTCGCTTTCGTCGGTGACAGTACCGACCAGCACGCCATCGTCCTGTGCCAAAGCGGGGCTCGCCAAGGCGACGAGCACGATAGTCATCGTGGCTTTGGATAGCGTTTTCAACATCCTCAAAGTCTCCGGTCAAAGCTGAAACGTGCGCGCTTCCAGCTGTCATAATATTGATCTGGCAAATCGAACGGCGCGGCGAGCTGAATCGCCCGGATGGCCAATTCGGCATGCCGCCCCTTCTGGGCTGCGTTCGCGTCGGTCACACCGGACTGGGACACGATGACCGGCCTGCCCCGAAGCGAACCGTCGCGGTTCATCTGCCATTCGACGATCGTGACCAGCTTGTCCGTATCGACGCCTTGCGGCGCGGTCCAATGCGGGCGAAGCTGGCGGCTGATCGCGCTCACCAGGCTCGATGCGACCTCCGGCCCCGCCTTTTCGGCAGGCTGATCGTTATCGGACCCCGTCCCGCCAGTGCCCGCAAGGAAGTCCGAACCAAGACGGCTGCCCTGCGATTTCGCCGGCTCGCGGTCGGCAGGCTTCGCGGGCGTCGGCTTGGGCGGGGTCGGTTTCGGCGCGGCCTTGGGCGCAGGGGTCGGCGACGGGCGGGGCGTGGGTGCGGGCGCAGGCTGCGCCAGCGGGCTTGGCGTCGCTTGCGGCGCGGTCACCTGTTCGGCAGGCGGCGTGACTTCCCCGATCTCCGCGCCCACGGACGGCGCAGGGTCGGCCATCGGGTTGGGCGACACCGATTCAAGCGCGATATTGTCGGAGACCGTGACCGCGATCCGCTCGGGCGGCTTGATCGGGGTCGACTGCCCGTCAAAGATCAGCAGCCCCGCCACCAGCACGACATGGGCCGCGATCGCAACGCCCAGCCCCCAGCGCTCTTCACGCCCGAAAGCGGACGTGTCGGCGGTGTCGGGATAAGGCGTGGCGACTGCGCGCATGGATGCCATGGGCTATGGGCTTTCCGATGAACCGTGGGTGACCAGCGAAATCTGGCGGAAGCCCGCAGCATTAAGCGCGCCCATAACAGCGACGACGCGGCCATAATCCAGCGCCCTGTCCGCGCGCAGCACGACCGGCGGGGCATTGACCGAACCGGGGGGCGAAATCGCGCCCAGCCGCTCGATGAAGGCCCCTGCGGGCACGCGTTCCTCACCAATATAGATCAGGCCCTGTTCGTCGAGCGAGACGCTGATCTGGCGGTCCTCGTTCTCAAGCGAATCGGCCTGGCTGTCAGGCAGGTCTACGGGAACGCCAGCGACCATCAGCGGTGCGGCGACCATGAAGATGATCAGCAGTACCAGCATCACGTCGACCATCGGCGTGACATTGATTTCGGCCATGGGCGAACGGCCGCCACGGCCCCGCCGCCCACGCCCGCCGCCTGCAGAGGAAAGCTTCGCGCCCATCCCTTACATCCGCTCCAGTTCGCGGCTGAGCGATGCGTTGAGCTTGTCGGCGAAGCGATAGAGCTTCGTCTCGAAACTGTTCACGCGGAAGGAAAAACGGTTGTACGCGATGACCGCCGGGATCGCGGCGAACAGGCCGATGGCGGTGGCGAACAAGGCCTCCGAAATGCCCGGTGCCACCACGGCGAGCGAAGTGTTCGACTGCGCGCCGATCTGGAAAAAGCTGTTCATGATCCCCCACACCGTGCCGAACAGGCCGACGAAGGGTGCGACCGAACCGACCGTGGCAAGAAAGTTGAGCCGCGCTGCCAGACGGTCGCTTTCCAGCGTGACCGCGGCGTCCATCGCCTGGCTGATGCGGCTGCGCGCGCCGTCGCGATCGGCCACGCCCTTTTCAGTCGATGCGCGCCATTCGGCCAGCCCCGCCTCTGCCACGTTGCGTGAGGGAAGTTCACCGTCGATGCTGGCGATCAGCGCATCGGGATTGTCGCTGCGCCAGAAATTCTTTTCGAAATGGCGGTTCTTCGAATCCAGCTTGCCCACCTTCATCGAGAACGAGACGATGATCGCCCACACCCAGACCGAGGCGAGGATCAGGCCCAGCATCACGATCTGCACGACGATATCGGCATCGAGGAACAGCTGCAGCGGATCGAGATGCGTCGGCGCTGCCGTGGCGGTCGAAGGCGGTATGGCGGCCGCGAGAAGCGAGATTGTGGCGGTGGCGGTCATCGTGTCTCAGGCTTTTCCAATTGCGGTTGCCGGGGCGTCATGCCCTGCGGCAGATGAAAGTGTGTTGAATGCATCCACCCATGCGGCGGGCTGGCGGCGCGGGCGGCCATCGGGCGATACGAAACCGACGCGCACATCCATTTCGGCCAGCAGACCGCCATCGCGAAACGCCCGCTGGTTGAGGCGGCAGGATGCCTTACCTATCTGCACGCTGCGGGTTTCGATCAGCACCTCGTCATCCAGCTTCGCCGGGGCGGCATAGCGGATATTGAGGTCGGTGACGGCATAGGCGCCCTCGCCCGCCTCATGCGCGGCGCGCTGATCGATATCGAGCAGGCGCAGCAGATCCGACCGCGCGCGTTCGAACCAGCGCAGGTAATTGGCGTGATAGACGACGCCCGACAGGTCGGTATCTTCGAAATAGGCTCGCACCGCGTAATAATGCACGCCGCGCAGGATTGATCCTCCGGCAGGCCGGGGCAAGTCGTCTGTCGGGGCGAGAGGCGAGGGTTCGTCCGGGCTCATGGGTGCGGGCGTCATAGACGAGCCGCGATTCGTCGCACAAGCCGGGTTCCCGCGGAAAACCACCGAATATCGCGCCCGCAGCACGGATTGACGGTGAATAAGCGATATTGTCCCCAGCCTGGAACGCGGTTCCCGAAAAGGGACGCAAAAGTTTAGCCGGTTATTCCGGCGTCAACATCGGCCCCATCACCCTTCCGCCCATCAGATGGACATGGATATGCGGCACGATCTGCCCACCATTGGGGCCGATATTATTTATGAGGCGATAGCCTTCCTCCACCAGTCCCAGCTGACGCGCGACCTTGCCGACGGCGCGGATGAAGCCGGCGATTTCCTCTGCCGGGGCCTTTTCGGAAAAATCGTCCCAGCTGACATAGCCGTTCTTCGGGATCACCAGCACGTGGATCGGCGCGACCGGCGCGATGTCATTGAAGGCATAAGCCCACTCGTCCTCGTACACCTTGGTCGAGGGGATCTCGCCGCGCAGGATCTTGGCGAAGATGTTTTCGGGATCGTAAGGCTTGGTCGGATCGACAGGGGTCAGGCTCATTTCGGCTCCCTCGACAGCTTTTCCTCGATACCCGACATGCCTTCGCGGCGGGCGAGTTCGTTCAGCGCATCGGCGATCGTCAGGTCCCGCGCAGACAGCAGCACGCACAAGTGGAAGATCACATCGGCGGCTTCGCCCACCAGTTCCTCGTCACTTCCGGCGAGAGCGGCGACGACGGTCTCCACCGCCTCTTCGCCCAGCTTGCGGGCGATATAGTCGGGGCCGCGGTCGAAGAGCTTCGCCACATAGCTCGTTTCCGGGTCGCCGCCCTTGCGGCTTTCGATGGTGGCGGCAAGGCTCGCCAGGATTTCGCTGGTCTTCGTCATCACCTTACCGGATCTGGACAGTTGACGGGGAAATAGCAACGGACAGCATCAGCGTTCCACATCTCAACTGTGTGAACCGGGGACATACATATGATCCATGCCCGACCGGACATCGCCTGATTCGATCTGCATCTTCAGCCGTTCCATGTCGGCCTTGCGATAGGCGGCCTCGGCTTCCTCCACATTGCTTTCACTGCCGCCCAGTTCGCGCAGCGCCAGCCGCGCCATTTTCAGCGCGGATTCGTAAACCTCGCGCACGACGGTGTCATTTTCGCCGGGCTTCATCTTGATGACGCTGCGCCGGTCATAGGCGCGCACGAATATTTCGGCCTTGGGGAATGCGCCGTGCACTTCGGTCAACAATGCGTGATCGATCTGGTCGCCATCAATGCAGAACAGGATCGCCTCGGCCTCCCCCGCGCCTGCCTGCCGCAGCAGGTCCATGCGCGTGCCATTGCCGAAATAGACCTTCGCCCCGAATTCGGCGGCGACGTCGATCTGTTCGATATCGCTGTCGATGACGGTCAGGCCGATCTTGGCGGCGGCAAGCGTCTGCGCGACGGTCTGGCCAAAGCGGCCATAGCCGACGACCAGCGCGCTGGCCCCTTCGTTCACCGGGCCTTCGCGCTCTTCGCCGTCTTTTGCGGGCGCCTTGCGGATGTTGGCGGTGAATTTCATCAGGAACGGCGTGGTCGCCATCGACAGGGTGACAATGGCGGTGAACAGGCTCGACGCTTCGGAACTGATCAACAGGCCCTGTTCAGCGGCGGAGAACAGGACGAAGCCGAATTCGCCGCCCTGGCTCAGCAGCAGGCCCAGCGCCAGCGCGCTCCTCCACTGCATCTTCGCGATCAGGCCGATGAGGAAGATCACGCCGGTCTTGGCCGTAATCAGCAGCACTGCGCCGATCAGCACGAAGAAAGGGCGCTCCGCAATGGCCTGCAGGTCGAGCACCATGCCCACGGCCAGGAAGAACAGACCAAGCAGGATGGAGCGGAAGGGCTCCACATCGGCTTCCAGCTCGTGCCGGAATGGCGAGCTGGCCAGCATCACGCCCGCCACGAATGCGCCCAATGCGGTCGACAGGCCCAGCCATGCCATCAGCGCCGCCGATCCGATCACCGCGAACAATCCGGCGACCACGAACATCTCGCGCTCCCCCAGATTGCCGATCAGCTTGAGCAGGGGGCGCAGCAGGAACGCGCCTGCCAGCACCAGCCCGGCGACAGCAGCCACCGTCATCAGGCCCAGCTGCCAACCCGGAGGTCCCGCTTGCTCCGCCGGATTGCGGCTTAGCGCGGCGACGATGGTGATGAGCGGAATGATCGAGAGATCCTGAAACAGCAGGATCGCGAAGGCGCGTTCACCGAACGGCGTTTTCATGCGGCCCGCCGATTGCAGCATCGGCAGCACCTGCGCGGTGGAAGACAGCGCCAGCGGCAGACCCAGCGCCAGCACGGCGGCAAAGGTGAAGCGCGTCGTCAGTGCGGCGATCGCCACGATCGCTACGGCGCACAGCCCCACCTGCGCAAAGCCCAATCCGAAGATTTCCTTGCGCATGCGCCACAAACGCTGCGGCGCCAGTTCCAGCCCGACGACGAACAGCAGGAAAGTAATGCCAAGCTCTGCAAAATGGAGCTTGTCCTCGGCATCGCCCGCCAGACCCAGAACCTGCGGCCCGACGACCACGCCCGCCAGCAGATAGCCCAGCGTCGCCCCCAGCCCCAGCCTGCGGAACAGGAGAACGAAACCCAATGCAAAGCCAAGGAGCACGAAGCCCTCGACCAGCATCCCGGCGCTACCGCCTGTTTCTTCCAATATCTTTGATCCTATGCGCGGGCGGGAAGGCCTGCATCCCGTAAGGCGGCATGCGCCTCGGCAATGGAATGCGTGCCAAAGTGAAAGATCGATGCGGCAAGCACGGCGCTGGCATGGCCCTTGGTCACGCCTTCGACCAGATGGTCGAGATTGCCGACCCCGCCGCTGGCGATCACCGGCACCGATACTGCATCGGCAATGGTGCGGGTCAGGGCAAGGTCATAGCCCGCCTTCGTCCCGTCGCCATCCATAGAGGTCACGAGCAGTTCGCCCGCGCCCAGATCGGCGAGTTTCTTTGCATGTTCCAGCGCGTCGATCCCGGTCGGCTTGCGCCCGCCGTGGGTGAAGATTTCCCAGCGGTCCTCGCCCGCTACCCGCCGCGCATCGACCGAGGCGACCACGCATTGCGCGCCGAAACGGTCCGCGATCTCGCCCACCAGTTCGGGCCGGGCGACGGCGGCGGAATTGACCGCCACCTTGTCCGCGCCTGCCAGCAGCAATGCGCGCGCATCATCGACGGAACGCACGCCCCCGCCCACGGTCAGCGGCATGAAGCAGACCTGAGCCGTTCGCCGCACGATATCGACCAGCGTGCCGCGCCCTTCATGGGTGGCGGAAATGTCGAGGAAGCAAAGCTCGTCCGCGCCTGCCGCATCATAGGCGCGGGCCTGTTCTACCGGGTCGCCCGCATCGATCAGATCGACGAAATTCACGCCCTTGACCACGCGGCCCTCGGCCACGTCGAGACAGGGGATGACGCGGATGCGGACGGTCATGGCTGGGGCGCCTCGATAATGATCTGGAATTCCCTCTCACGCGTCTGGGCAGGTGCATGCGCGGTCAGCGCCACGGCGAACATCGCCAAAGCGAGCATCGCCGCGCCTTCGAACGCAAGAAGGGACCAATAACGCAGCGGCGTTTCCATCCGGCCAAGGCTGACATGCGCCAGCGCGACATGCTGCCGCCGCAAATCCGACAGCAGCAGCGACCCGAACACGGCCGCAAGCGCGGTAAAGAGCAGGACCTCGATCACGCCCGCGCCGCCATGGCCAGCGCGGCGGCCAGATCCAGCCGCCCGTCATAGATCGCGCGGCCCGTGATCACGCCCTCGATCCCGTCGGGCGCGTGGAGCGAGAGGATGTGGATGTCATCGAGCCCCTTAACCCCGCCGCTGGCAATCACCGGCATGTCGGTGGCGCGCGCCAGATCGACCGTGGCGTCAATATTGCAGCCCTTGAGCATGCCGTCGCGCCCGATATCGGTGAAGAGCAGGCTGGCGACGCCCGCATCCTCGAACCGGCGGGCGAGGTCGACGACGGGCACATCGGACAGTTCCGCCCAGCCCTCGGTCGCGACCATGCCGTCGCGCGCGTCGACCGCGACGACGATGCCGCCCGGAAATTCCTTGGCCATGTCCTTGACGAACTGCGGGTCCTTCAACGCGGCGGTGCCCATGACGATGCGGGAAACGCCCAGATCGAACCAGCCCTCCACTGCTTCGCGCGTGCGGATACCGCCGCCGAGCTGAACATGGCCGGGAAAGCTTTTGAGGATGCCCTCGACCGCGTCGCGGTTTTCCGCCTTGCCCGCAAAGCTGCCGTCCAGATCGACGACATGCAGGTGCATCGCGCCCGCCTCGGCAAATATGGCGGCCTGCGCGGCGGGATCGTCACCGTAAACGGTGGCGCGGTCCATGTCCCCTTCGGCAAGGCGGACGACCTGACCGCCCTTGAGGTCGATGGCAGGAAATACGATCATGGCTTCCAGTCCAGAAAACGTGACAAAAGATCGATGCCGTAGGCCTGGCTCTTTTCCGGGTGGAACTGCACGCCAAGCAGATTGTCGCGCGCGACCGCGGCGGTGATGGCCCCGCCATGGTCGGTGATCGCGGCGATGTCGCGCCCGTTGTCGGCAACATAATGGAAGGAGTGGAGGAAATAGGCCTCCCCCTCGTCGATCAGGCTGGCGCCATCGTGATGCGGCAGGTGGCACACATCGTTCCAGCCCATGTGCGGCACCTTGATCGCGGGATCGGTGATCTCGATTTCGCGAACCTCGCCGGGGATCCAGTCGAGCCCCTTGTGCACGCCGAATTCGATGCCGCGCGTCGCCAGAAGCTGCATGCCGACGCAGATGCCAAGGAACGGTACCCCGCCTTCCAGCACCGCCTCCTCCATCGCATCGATCATGCCGGGAATGCCGCGCAGGGCCTTCGCGCAGGAGCCGAAGGCGCCCACGCCCGGCAGCACCACGCGTTCCGCCTGCCGCACGACCTCGGGATCGGATGTCACCATGATCCGTTCCGCACCCGCCTTTTTCAGCGCGTTCTCGACCGAATGGAGGTTACCCGCTCCGAAATCGATGAGGGCCAATCCGTCTTTCATTGAAAGCCTTCTCCAAAGCCCGGCATACCAGCTGTCACCATCATTGCGACACCGTCATCATTGTGTCAGGCGCTCAAGACCTTCTGCGGCAAAGGTCGGCACGAATTCGATCACCTCGACCTCAGCCACCCCATTGGCGACAAAGGGATCGGTGCTGGCAAGCGCCTCGACCGCCGCGCGGTCGCCGTGCGCGAAGATCACGCCGCCTGTTCGCGGCACCTTGCGGCCCCATGCGATGAAATGCCCTGCCTCATGCCCGCGCTTCAACCAGCGGACATGCTCGTCCAGCAGGGCATCGACACCTTCCACCGGCGCGACATAGGTTAGGGAAATGATCAGCATGTCCGCCTGCTTCTTCAGACCTCGACCGTGCCGCTGCCCAGCATGCCCTTGGTAGAGGGGATCGCATCGCCCTTCCTCGGGTCGATCTCGGTCGCCTGACGCATCGAACGGGCAAACCCCTTGTAGATCGCCTCGATGATGTGGTGGTTGTTCTGGCCGTACAGCAGCTCGATATGAAGCGTGATGCCGGCGGCCTGCGCGATCGAATGGAACCAGTGCTCGAACAATTCGGTATCCATCTCGCCCAGACGCGGCTGCGAGAAACCGGCTTTCCAGACCAGATAGGGCCTGCCTGAAATATCGAGAGCCACGCGGGCCAAGGTCTCGTCCATCGGCGAAAACGCCAGACCATAGCGGGCGATGCCGCGCTTTTCGCCCAATGCCTTCGAAATCGCCTCGCCCAAAGCGATGGCGCTGTCTTCGACCGTGTGGTGCTGATCGACATGCAGGTCGCCCACGACCTTGAGCTTCACGTCGATCAGCGAATGGCGCGAGAACTGTTCGACCATGTGATCGAGGAAGCCGATCCCGGTCGAAATCTCATACGCGCCACTGCCGTCGAGGTCGACACTGACGTCGATCTCGGTCTCGTGCGTCTTGCGCTGCACCGTGCCGGTGCGCGAAAATCCTGCTTTGGCCATGCCGGGCGCTATAAACCCGTCCGCACAGCGTGCAAGAGGGTCAAAAGCGCCAATTTCGGGCGACGGCGCCCGACCCTGCCTCCTAAGCTGTGCAAAAAAGCATGGGCCTATCCACGGATTGCCGCCTTGCTGACACCAGTGCAGGTCCATTCGGCCTTGACCGGGGGGTAAGCTGCTGACAAGCCACTCCACATGACCGGAAGCATATCATGAGCGACGGGGCACCAGACAGCCTGATCCCCTATGACGAGATCGTGCAGGAAGCCCTGCGCGCCGTCGTTGGCCGTGTACTTGGCGAAGTGGAAGCGGCAGGCGGCATGCCGCCGGGCAGCCACCATTTCTACATTACCTTCAAGACCGGCGCCGCGGGCGTCGACATCCCTGCCGAACTGCGCGCTCGTTTTCCGGACGAGATGACGATCGTGCTGCAGAACAAGTTCTGGGACCTGTCGGTGGCCGACGACCATTTCTCGGTTGGGCTGTCGTTCAACCAGATCCCGGCAAAGCTGGTCATTCCCTTCTCCGCGATCACGGCCTTCGTCGATCCGGCAGTGGAATTCGGCCTGCAGTTCCAGGCGGTGAGCGAGGTCGAGGAGGCCGAGCCCCATGCCGAGCCGGAGAACGATTCGGAACAGGGCGCAGGAAACGGCGTTGGTTCGGAAGATGGCGATGACGGCTCAAACGTCGTGACCGTTGATTTCGGCAAGAAGAAATAACCCCGGCGGGTCCTTCCCGCTGAAGCGGACTAAAAAGAGGACCTCCAATGGCCAAGCGGCGCAGTGTCAAAAAGAAGTCGGGCGACAATATGGCGGGCATCAGCCCGAACCCGATGACCAATATCATCCTTGCCGACATCGCGCTTCGCGGCGTCAGCCGGGTCGCGCGCCGCCTGACCGAGCAAAAGCTGCTCAGCACCCGATACACCAAGGAAGAGGCAAAGAAGGTCGTCGATGGCCGCTCGCTCGCCTCGACCCTGATGGCTACCGCGGTCGCCCGCGTCGCGACACGGTCGGTGCCCGGCATGGTCGTCGTTGGCGGCGGCATGCTGGCAAAAGCGCTTTATGACCGCCGTCAGGGCCGCCGCGCCCGTGTCGAAGGGCGTGAGGAAGTGCGCAAGCGCATGGCCAACGCCGAGGAATAATCGCCACACCGGCGCAGTTTCCCACATGAGTCGCGGTACAGCGCGCTTGACCCGAATCCGCATCAGCGGCCATCAGCCCGCATGGCCGATCCCGTGACCACCGAAAACCCGACCCCGCTGGCTCGCCGCGGGCTGATGTTCATCCTCTCCTCGCCTTCGGGCGCGGGGAAGACGACCATTGCGCGCCGTCTGCTGCAATCAGATGCGGGGATCGCGCTTTCGGTTTCCGCCACCACCCGCCCGATCCGCCCCGGCGAAACCGACGGCAAGGACTATCATTTCGTCGAACGCGGCGAATTCGATGCCATGGTGGAAGATCACGCATTCCTCGAATGGGCGCATGTGTTCGGCAACAGCTATGGCACGCCCAAGGCGCAGATCTGGGCCGGGCTGAAGGCGGGCACCGATTTCCTGTTCGATATCGACTGGCAAGGCACGCAGCAGCTTTCGCAGCGCGCGCGTGAAGACGTCGTGCCGGTATTCATCCTGCCGCCCAGCATTGACGAGCTGCGCCGCCGCCTGATCGCGCGCGGCACCGATGACAAGAATGTGATCGAAGCGCGCATGGAACGCGCCCGTGCCGAGATCAGCCACTGGTCCGACTATGACTATGTCGTCGTCAACGACGATGTCGATCGCTGCTACGAACAGGTGCGCCGCATTCTGGAAGCCGAACGCCTGCGCCGCGAACGTCAGACCGGCCTTGTCAATTTCGTGCGCAAGATGACCGCGCCGGACGCTGTCTAGAAGTTCATGCCCCAGCGCAGCCCTGCCCCGTAATCGTCGGGCAGGCTGGCAACATGGCCCGGTTCGCGGCGGTGGAACAGGCTGGCCGCCATGCTCCCACCCCACAACGGGCCCTGCCATGAAACCTCGCTCGCGATCTCTCTCCCGCTGGGGGAGAGTGAGAGGGTTCGGCGCGCAAAGCCCGCGCTCTCGCTCGCGTAATCATAGCTGACTGGCAGGTTCATGGTAAGACCGCCCCCGCTCACCCGCAGGGGCTGCGAGACGCGGAACGCCAGCCGGTCGCCCGGCGTCAACACATTGCCGCGCACCGCATCCACACTCCACGCATTGCTGGCCATCATCGATTCGGATGCGACCAACCCGCCGCGGGCAGCGCGGGTGAAACCCTGCCGCCATGAAGCGCCGATGCGCCAGCCCGCCGCCGGTCGCCATGCGGCAGAGGCGTCAAGAAAGAGGCTGTCCGCTCCCCCGTCACCAGCCAATGCCTCGGCGAAACGCGCGCCCAGCATGGTGCCGTCCTCACTCAGCCACGAAATGCCCAGTCGGCCGGAGAAACTGCCGCGCTTCATATCGGCCGTGACGCCGAAGCGGGACAGGTAATCTTCACGCGGGGATACGCCGAGCAAGTCCTGATCGAATAGCGGTGTCCAAACCCGTCCGCTTTCGCCCGAGACGGTCAGGCCCCAGCCGCCCATGTCCTGCCGCAGTGCCATCGATCCGTCACGCATGGCGGCAAAGCCCATGTCGCTGCCTGCCTCGCTCGCCACCATGAAGGCGGCCCCTTCGCGGCCCTGCAATCCGGCCTCAAGCCCAGCGCTGCCTTGCCGGAAGCCGAAAGCGATGGCGGTTTCGGGCGATAGCCTTGCCGTGATGCGTGCCGCCAGCACGCGGGCGCTGTCGGCATCGGCCTCACTCAAATTCATGGGCGAGCCCGTCCCTGCGCCCATCCCTGCATCCGTGTCGGCGACAGAGAAGGACATGGCAATCGGACCCGTCTCGACATGGCGGGCGTGGCTTGACGCCATCAGCCCATGCGCGAAATCGCGGCGCCGGGCCGCGGCGCGCAGGCTGGTCGCAAGGTTGAGCGTATAAGCCCTGTCATAGCCGTCGAGCACGATGGCCCCCAGCGCCCCTTGCGCCCCGGCATCGCCCATGGCCGGACTTACCGAACCCGTGGCGGACGCCAGCGAAAGCACCGTTGTGCTGCCTGCCAGCGAAGTCGTCCCCTGCGGCGCGAATGCCGCCGCGATATCGAGCACGCCCGAACCGTAGACCTCGTCCGTCCCGCTCGCCCCCTTGTCGACGGCGGTGGTCAGCAGCAATTCCACGATCTCGGTCCCGGTCAGATTGGGAAACGCCTGTGCCAGCAGGGCAGCCGCGCCGGAAATCTGGGGCGCTGCAAAGCTGGTGCCGTTGACGACATAGACGTAATCCGTGCCGCCGATCGTCTCGGTATAAATCTCGCCGTCTTCATAGACGCAGCACACGTCCTCTCCCTGCGCGGCAAGGAAGGCGCTGCCATAATCGCCCGCCTTGTTGCTGAAACCCGATATCACGGCATTTTCGTCCACGGATCCGGCGATGATCAGATTGCCGGCAGCAGCCTGAAAAGCGCCGATCGCAAAGGGATCAGGGTTCGATGGGTCGAGCGTCAGGTCCGTGCTCTCTCCATCATTGCCCGCGGACACCACGATGACCGCGCCTGCCTGCGCCGCGGCGGCCAGCGCATTGCTAAGCTCCTGCGTCGGGAGCGATCCGCCCAGTGAGATATTGATCACCCGCGCGCCATTGGCGACGGCAAGGTTCACCCCTGTCGCAATGTCATGATCGTCGAAAGAGCAGCCCGTATCGGGATTGGCAGGATCATATCCGTCGCAGGTGCCGGGCGTATCGGTGCGATAGGCGATGATAGTCGCGTCATAGGCGATGCCCATCACGCCTTCGCCATTGCGCGCGGCGGCTGCGACCAGCGCCACCTGCGTACCATGGCCATCGATGGATTCTATGCTGCGCGATCCCGCGACATCGGCAGACGCCGTCGAGATGCGGCCAGCGAATTCCGGATTGTCGCTGTCGATCCCGGTATCGATTATGGCGATGGCAACGCCTTCCCCGGTCGCGCCTTCCTGCCATGCGGCGATCGCATTATGCAGGTCCGGCCCGTCGGAATCGCGATATTCCGCCGTGTCGAATTCGGCTGCCGGGATGATCGTCGGCGTCGGGGCCGGAGTCGGCGTCGGGCTGGGTGAAGGAGCGGGCGCGGGCGCAGGCGTCGATACCACCGTGCCGCCCGACCCGCCGCCACCGCATGCCGCCAGCGCCGATGCGCCGATCGCCGCAATCGCGCAGCGCGCAAAAAAAGCGTGGCGCAGCAACCGGCGCTGAGCGTGGCCGGGCCGCCGATGCGCCCAGTCGCCAACACTGCCGCCAAGGGTGGAATTCATGTCAGTCCCCATTTCGCGCCCCCTCCCCTGCGGTTCCGCCATTTTCCGGCGGGTCCCTGCCCGGCAGCGCGCATCCGTTTCCAAAGCGCGTATCCGGTTTCAAAGCCGTGGGCGCAGCAATTTCAAGCCGCCTACACGCGCTAAGTTCCCGATCATTTCGGGAAAATCCATGGCGTTAGCATTAATGCCGCGGCCCGTGCCCGAAATGGCACAGTCTTGCACCGCGCGCAGCAAACTTGCCGTAGGGGCGGCAAGGCGATAGGCGGGCGCGATCCTTTGGCGGGACTTGGCGGATTCTGCCGCCTTGCCTGCACTTCACCAGCCCCAGGAAGGCCTGTCATGACCACCCGTACCGATCTTATCGCCCGCATCGACGCCGCGTTCGAAGACCGCGCCAATGTCACCCCGGAAAGCAGCGACGTGCGCACCGATGTCGAGGCCGCGCTCGCCCTGCTTGATTCGGGTGAGGAACGCGTCGCCGAGAAGAAGGACGGCGAATGGGTCGTGAACCAGTGGCTCAAGAAGGCCGTGCTGCTCTCTTTCCGCCTGAATGATAACGAAATCGTGCCTTACGGCTCGGCTGGTGAAAGCGCCTATGACAAGGTCCCCTCGAAGTTTGCAGGGTGGAGCGATGGTCGCTTCATGGAAAACGGCTTTCGCGTGGTGCCGGGCGCTGTCGCGCGCCGCGGCAGCTTCATCGGCAAGGGCGTGGTGCTGATGCCCAGCTTCGTCAACATCGGCGCATTCGTCGATGAAGGCACGATGGTCGACACCTGGGCCACCGTCGGTTCGTGCGCGCAGATCGGCAAGAACGTCCATATTTCGGGCGGCGCAGGGATTGGCGGCGTTCTCGAACCGCTGCAGGCAGGCCCCGTCATCATTGAGGACGGTGCCTTCATCGGTGCCCGTTCGGAAGTTGCCGAAGGCGTGTTCGTGGGCGAAGGCGCGGTGCTGTCGATGGGTGTCTATCTCGGCGCATCGACCAAGATCATCGACCGCAACACCGGCGAAGTCCACATGGGCCGCGTGCCGCCCTATGCCGTCGTCGTGCCCGGTTCCATGCCCGGCAAGCCACTGCCCGACGGCACGCCCGGCCCCTCGCTCTATTGCGCGGTGATCGTCAAGACCGTCGACGCGCAGACGCGTTCGAAGACCGGCATCAACGAACTGCTGCGCCCCTGAATTGGGCCCACGGGCGGTAGCTGCCTGGCAGCAACTGGAACGAATTCGCGTCATTCCGCGTTTTCCCAAGGAATCACCCGCCTGTTCGCGATTGTTGCGAACGGGCGGAACCTGGGGTCGTGAAATACGCGAATTCGTAAAGGAACTGCCATGCAACGCCACGGAGAAGAAGTAGACCTCACCACCGATGAGGCACGCGGCGGATCGACCCCGCATATCGTCCGCTATATCCTGTTCATCAGCCTGTTTCTGGCCGCTCTGGCCATGACCATCGCATGGGTCACCGGGGCGCTGAGCTCCGACGAGCCGAGCGAAGATACCGTTGTATCCAACCAGTCCGTTCCCGCTGTCGACGGCTCTGCCGTGGGCGAGCAGCAGGCGGGCGGCTCGGATGTTTCGGGCGAGTTCACCTATGACGCCGAAACCGCCCCCGACACGCCCGGCCTGGAAGGTCTGACCGAGGAACCCGTGCGCACCACTGGCGCGGAGTAAGTCCATGGCCGCCAAGGACAAGAGCTTCCAGACGCGCCAGCATGTTCAGTGGAGCTGGGGCAATGGCACCGCCAAGGGGCAGGTGAAAGAGCGTTTCGAGGAAGAAGTCGAGCGCACGCTTCAAGGCTCGAAGATCAAGAAGAAGGGTAGCGAGGACAATCCTGCCTATCTGATCGAGCAGGAGGACGGCGACGAGGTGCTGAAGCTTGGCTCCGAGATCGAGGCGGCCAGCTGATGCCCGCCCAATCGAAAGCGCAGCAGCGTGCCGCCGGTGCTGCGCTCTCGGCCAAGCGCGGCGATACGAAGGTTTCGGACCTGCAGGGTGCATCGAAAGAAATGTACGACAGCATGAGCGAGGACGAGCTTGAGGACTACGCCTCCACCAGCCGCGAGGACCTGCCCGAGCACAAATAGGCGCGAAAGCTTGCCGATGCGCGCCCTTTCGCGCAAAGCCTGACGATAAGGCTGCGCGCGTTTTCGGCGTGCGCCATCGGCATCAGCAAGGGGGGGGAGCCGAGCGATGGTGGATCAACTGGCCGATGCGGCCTACTACCAATTGGGCAAGGAGTTGCTGGCCGCCACGTTACTGGCCACGGTGTGCATCGTCATTCATGGCCTCGGCCTCGCCTTCATCACCAAGCTGATCCGTCCGTCGGATGATCCCAACCGCGTTACCCACCTGCCGCCCGTGAGCATTCATGGCATATTGATCACCATCATGCTGGTGCTGACGCTCTTTGTCATCCACGGGGTGGAAATCTGGCTGTTCGCCCTGTTCTACCTCTTCGTCGACGCCCTGCCTGATCTGTCGTCAGCACTATATTTCTCGATCATCAGCTATTCCACCGTCGGCTATAACGATGCGCTGATCGATCCGATGTGGCGCAATGTCGGCGCGCTGGAGAGCATCTCGGGCGTGATCATGCTTGGCTGGTCGACGGCTTATTTCGTGCGCATACTGGGCCATATCGACTATAAGCGCGTCCGTTTTGGCCGCCGTCGCAGCCGCAGCGTGGACGAAACCTGATCCTGGCATCGCGCTCCGACAGCGGCGCAAAGCGCGTCGCCCGTGCGGCCCTGGCGCTGCTCTATGTGATCGCCGGGGTCATGCACCTCGTCAGCCCGGATATTTTCGTGAAAATCACGCCCGGCTGGGTGCCATGGCCGCAGCAGGTGATCCTTGCGACCGGTATGGCCGAACTGGCAGGCGCACTGGCGCTGGCGCAGCCATGGTCGCAAGGTCTGCGCCGGCTGGCGGGCGCGGCACTCGCGCTTTACGCGCTTTGCGTATTTCCGGCGAACATCCATCATTTCGCCATGGACATGGCGCGCCCCGATCATGGCTGGGGCCTTGCCTATCACCTCCCGCGAATGGCGTTGCAGCCCTTGCTGATCTGGCTCGCGCTGTGGAGCAGCGGCGCCCTGCCCATGCGAAAGCGCGGCTGAACCAGCGAAAACGGCGGGACGATGCTGATCGCACCGCCCCGCCGTTTCCGAATGATCAGTCGATCAGCCGAGGTGCTTCGACACCGCAGCGGTCATCTTGAACATCGAGATTTTCTCGGTGCCGATGACCTTGCCCAGCTTGGCGTCGGGCTCGATCATGCGCTTGTCGTCAGCGGCCTGCAGGTCGTGCTTCTTGATGTATTCCCAGACCTTCGCGGTCACTTCGCCGCGGGGCATCGGGCCCTTGCCGACGATCTCTTCCAGATCGGCCGAAACGGGCACGGGCTTGTTGATCGCATTGTTCTTGGCAGCCATTTTACATTCCTTTCATCGGAAAACACCGACGCCCCTTTTTCCGATTGGGCGTCGAAACCTTCAAAACTCAATCGAGATCATCATCGTCGTCATCGTCGGCGATATCGTCACCGGCCAGATCGTCCCATTCGTCATCGCTGCCGCCGCGTTCATAGGTGGCGGTGAGGATGGCAAGCGATACGACATGCCCCTCCATCGCCTTCAACAACGCACCGCGCCCTGCGCCGGGCGCAAGGTCGATCGGCGTATCGACGGCGAAAAGCTGGAAGACATAATCATGCGGCCCATGGCCCGTGGGCGGATCGGGCAACAGCCATTCGGAATTCTGATAGGAGTTCTTGCCGACCTTGGGCGGCACTTCGCCCTCCATCAGCTTGCCGCGCTGCGGGGCAAGGCCCCAGACCAGCCAGTGGCAGAACGGTTCGGGTGACGGGGCATCCGGGTCTTCGACGATCAGGACCAGTTCCGCAGCCTCTGCCGGGATATGGTTCCACTCGACCGGAGGCGCGACCGCATCCTCCTCGTCGGCGGTGAAACTCGGGTCCAGTTCCTCGCCGTTTTCAAACGCGGCAGAGGTAAGCTCCATGCCGCCGGCTGCCACGACACCCTCGGTGCCGAGCTTTACGGCAGCCAGCTTGCTGTGGCCCGCGCGCACATTGTGCAGCGCTTCGCCCAGCCATTCGGGTACGTGTTCAAGCATCTCATTCCTTTCGCGCGGCTATCTCTCCCTCCTTGAACAGAGGGCAACCGCGTGAGGTTCCAGACACTAGGCGAAGCACGAAGCGGCAGCCCCATGGAAGGGGGCCGCCGCCCGCTATCCCCAGTTGAGCGAGGGGTTTTGCGCCAAATGCCCGAAAATCAGGCCATTGCCGGGCTCGCGCCGCCGTGATTGATCGCGAAACCGCGATAGAAACGGGCGAAATCCAGGTTCGGATTCTCCTTCATGCGCTGCATCAGCGTCTGGAGAATCAGTCGCGCACGGCGCCTGCGGGCCTTTAACGAGTGAAACGGATTGGCCGCATCGGGCCGCGCCGAGGTCAGGCGATCAATGAGATTGCTGCGCCCCTCGGGCGTTTTGGCCTGCGCGATGGCATTGTCCGATACCGGCGCGGGGGTCGCTTCGACCGGAGCCGACGCGGCGTCTTGCGCGTGAACCGCTGGCTCCAACTCGGGTTCAGGTTCCGGCTTCGCCACCGTCCCCGTGGCGGGCCGGTTCATCGCCTTGGCGGCGGAATCGCTTTGGCGCATGTCGCCGAAGCTGACCGAACGCTTGACGACCGGGCCGCGCGGGCTGCGCGGATCGCGCACGCTGACAAGTCCGTCCGGCTTGCCGCGGCGGGCGACGGCATCGCTGGCCGAGCTGATCGCGGCAGCCACGGCAGGCGGGGCGGGTTCGGGGTTGCGGGCTGGCGCGCTCGGATCGGGTTCGGGCCGGGTACGGCGCAGCGGCATTTCGCGTGTCTCGGACACGCGCGGCGATACGGTCTTGCGGCGGCGCGAGGCAAGCAGCAGCAGCAATGCGATCAAGGCAATGCCCGCCGCGCCAGCCCCGGCCACGACCATCGGATCAACACCGCCATCGCGATCCTCCGCATTCTGAAGCGCGGGTGCGACGGGTTCCGCCATCGGGGCAGTGCCCGCGAGCAGCGGATCCGCAACGGACACGGCATTATCGTTGACGGATAGAGCCGTGTCGGCAGCAACCGCTTCGCCCGCGGACGCAGTTGAAGCCGATCTCGTCGCGCTACCGCCCGTCGAAGCCGGTACGGGTGCCGATGCAGGCGCGGCTGCAGGTGCTGGAGCGGGCGCAGAAACCGCCGGCTGGGACACAGGCTCGCCGGTAGCTTCGCTCGCGCCCGGCTGTTCAGCATCGGCAGTCTGCGCGATCTGCGGAACCACAATTGGCTCGGCCGCGGCTGCATCCGGTGTGGTTCCCTGCTGCGGCACCGCTTCGGGCACCACGATCTGC
The DNA here is from genome assembly GCF_001661965.1 of Croceicoccus mobilis. Classification (GTDB taxonomy): domain Bacteria; phylum Pseudomonadota; class Alphaproteobacteria; order Sphingomonadales; family Sphingomonadaceae; genus Croceicoccus; species Croceicoccus mobilis. The sequence goes on along the minus strand of NZ_LYWZ01000020.1, from coordinate 127,758 downwards.
GGCGCGGGCTGAGAGATCGCGTCCATACTGGCGTTCGCCTCAGGCGGGGATGCACCTGCGGGATCGGTCTGCTGGATATCGGCCAGTGATGGCGAATCCGCAGGCTGATCCTGCACGGTGCCGGTCGGCACGCTCTGCGCGAGCACTGTCGAGGAGGACACTGGCGAGGAGGACAGGGCCAGTGCAGCGGCAATCGCGGCAGTGGCCGGGGCGGACTGTTTCAGCTTCGGGTTCATAGTTGCCATAAAACGGCCACATTCTGAACCTCGTTCCAACATGGTGCGCCAAATTCGGCGATCGGAGCAGAGCGAGCGGCAAGCCGAAACCCGCAGGTTCGAGCCGCTTTCCGAAAACTACTGAAATAATAGAAACGTGAAACAGGGTTTAATCCGGCGTTCACTTTTCCGCCGCATTTCTTCGGAAATCTGGCATTCCGGGCGATGCGCCACATATTGGACGTATGACAGCGTCCGAACTTCTCATCACCGGGTTTGAGCCCTTCCCCGGCGTTCCCGACAACCCGACGATGCGGCTGGTCCACTCGCTTGCCGAGGCCGGGGATGCCACGCTTCGCGGCGCGCGGACGCTGGTTCTGCCTACACGCTATGGACATGCGCCGGCAAGGCTGGCGCAGGCGCTGGAACCTGCACCGCGCGTCTTGATCATGACAGGTTACAGCCGTCAGGCGACCGGCCCCGTGATCGAGACACGGGCCAGCAACCGGTGCGCGGCGCTGGTCGATGCCGCGGGCGACTTGCCTACCTCGCCAGACGATGCGCTGCATCACCGCCCTGCCCCCTGCGACGCGCAAGCGCTGGAGAAGCGGCTTATGCGTGCAGGGCTGCGCGCCGAACTATCCGACGATGCGGGGGCCTATGTCTGCAACCATCTCTATTACAACGCGCTTGAGATGGTCGAGACGCGCAGCCTTCCGACCCGTGCGCTGTTCCTGCATCTTCCCGCGCTGGTCGGCACACCGCTGGCGAAGCACAGCGCAGGGGAAATGGCCCTGCACGAGATGCAGCAGGCGCTGGGAATCATCGCGGACGAATTGCTGCGCTAGGCGCGCAGGGTTTCATCATGCTTCCCGATTACTGAAAGCGACATTGCCCATTGGCAATTGCGACAGGTTCGCAATAACTGGGGTTCCTGAGAATACAGGACCCGTACCATGCCCCATGACCTTGCCAAGACCGCCAGCTTCCTTGCCCTGCACCTGATGGTGGGGTTTTCGGTCGCATATTTATTTACGGGCAGTCTGGCGCTCGCAGGCGGGATCGCGCTGGTCGAACCATGCGTGAATGCGGTGGTGTTCTTCTTCCACGAACGCGCATGGCGCGGGGAACTGCGCCTTGCCGCACTATTGCCGCATTCCCATCACGCAGCCGTGTAACGAGCCATTTAACGGGCCATGAGCCGAGCGGATGGGCAGAACGACGAAACCGCCGCCCTGCCCGTTCCGGTTCGACATGCTGGCCGGTTCAGCCTTATGTGCGGGCGGAAACCGCGATCTTGCCCGAATGCGCGCCAGCGGCAAGCTGCGCCATCGCACCGTTTTTCGCTTCAGCAACGCAGCTGCGCGCATCCGCCATCCGGTCGAGCTTTGACCCGCCATGGACATCGCACACGCGGCGCGCGGCCTTGTTGACGCGGATTTCCAGCGTATCGCGGTCATAGGCACGGGTCAGGTCGAGGTCCGCGACCTTGACCTCGATCGTGCGGACGTCGCGCGCGCCCTGCGACACGACGACTTCGCCAGCGACCGCGCTGGTAGCACCGACCGCGAACATGAATGCGCCGGTTAGCGCAAGGCGACCCACCATGCGGGCCGAGAGGGGGTTTGGCATTTTACTCTCCTGCATGTCCGCCCCGCATTCGTGTGCGCAGGCGTGACGCGATCGGCAAAATACCGATCGGACTGGAAATATAGGCACTAGTTCAAGGCAATACTATGCACAGCGCAGCAATTCGTGGCTGCGCTGCGGCAAATGGTGGCAAGGCAAGGATAAAGCAGATGTCGCACTTGGACCTCATCCCCCTCTCATCGTGGAACCGGACCGTCTCCCATTCGCTTTTGCAGCACTCTCCCCCAGATCGCTTCCGGCATGGCCGCTGGGTCACGAAAGCGGTCACAAACATGTCCAGAAGGAAACCCATGAGCATTTTTCGCGGCATCGAGCATATCGGCCTGACCGTTCCCGACATCGAACAGGCGGAGCGTTTCTTCGTCGAGGCGTTCGGCGCAGAAACGCTTTATTCGCTGGTGACGAAGAACGACACGCCGCAGCGCGCGTCCAACCTTATGCAGGTCAACGGGCTCCTGCCCGGCACCCAGGTCATATCGATGCGCATGATGCGGCTTGCCAATGGCCCCAATGTCGAATTGTTCGAAATCACCGATAATGGCGAAGGCCGCAAGGAAGCCGCCGGGGTCAATGATCGCGGCCTGCATCACTTCAGCATGTATGTCGACGATATAGAGGCGGCGAAGGATGCGTTCACCGCAGCGGGCGGCGTGATGACCCATGGCCCGGTCGACGGCTTCGGCCCGGAAGAAGGCGAAGGCAACCAGGTCTGGTTCGGCCGCTTTCCCTGGGGCACATGGCTCGAACTGATCACCCTGCCCGCAGGCGTGAAAAGCGAAGCGAGCCAGCCGCGCTGGTTTCCCGAAGCGAATAATTGATCCTGTCGATTGATCATCGCCGCCATCCCGGCCATGGCCCGCATCACTGATTAAACGGCTGGAGGTGCGGGCCATGGCGAATGACGACGAACATTACGTGTATGACGAGGAAAGAGGCGAATGGATGCCTGCTTCCGAACTGGCAGCAAAACAGGCCGCCGAAGGTAGCGTCGAGGTGCGCGACGCGGTGGGCAATCTGCTGGCCGATGGCGATCAGGTCACGCTGATCAAGGATTTGACGGTCAAAGGCGCGGGCCAGACCCTCAAGCAGGGCACCTTGATCAAGAGTATCCGCCTGACCGGCGACGCTCAGGAAATCGACTGCAAGTATCCGGGCATCAAGGGCCTCGTCCTGCGCGCGGAATTCGTCAAGAAACGCTGAGACGCGCGGAACTTCCCCTGCCCTTCGTGCGCTGGTTGATCGAGAACAACAATTGGCCACGAAGGACCAGACCATGACCGTTAACACCGCAACCGCCCGCTACGAAGGCCTTGGCAAGGAAGGCAAAGGGCATGTCGCCACCAAGTCGGGCGCATTGGACGCACCCTATGGCTTCATGACGCGTTTCGAAGACGCGCCCGGCACCAACCCCGAGGAAATGATCGCTGCCGCTCACGCCAGCTGCTTCACCATGGCCACCAGCTTTGCGCTGGCCAAGGCCGGGCACGAGGACGGCACGCTGGAAACGAGCTGCGATGTCACGCTGGAAAAGGACGGCGACGGCTTCAAGGTGTCGAAAAGCGCACTGACGCTGAAGGGCAAGGTCCCCGGCCTCGACAAGGCGAAGTTCGAGGAACTGGCCGCCGGCGCCAAGGAAGGCTGCCCGATTTCGAAGCTGCTCGATTGCGAGATCACGCTGGAGACCGAGTTCGAAGGCTGAACCGTGCATCTGTCCCGGCCCTTTCAATGGGGCCGGGATGGCCTGCACCGGCGCAGGGGTGTAGGCGATGACATCATGACTACCGCGACCCCCGTCACCATACTCGTCGATGCCGATGCTTGCCCTGTAAAGGACGAGATCTACCGCGTTGCCGCCCGCTATCGGGCGCAGGTGCGCATCGTCAGCAATTCCCCGTTCCGCATCCCCGACGATCCGCGCGTGCAGCGCATAGTGGTCGATGACGGCTTCGATGCCGCCGACGACTGGATCGCCGAAAACGCCGGTCCGAAAACCGTGGTCATCACCGCCGATATCCTGCTGGCCGACCGCTGCCTCAAGTCCGGTGCACGAGTCCTTGCCCACAACGGCAAGCCGTTTGACAAGGCCAGCATCGGCAGCGCCATTGCCGTGCGCGCAATCATGGCGGATCTGCGGTCGGGCATGGATGGCCCCGGCGGCGGCCCGCCCCCGTTCAGCAAGGCGGACAGGTCACGCTTCCTGCAGGCACTGGACCGCGAGATGGTGAAACTGAGCCGATAGAACCAGCTAGCCGAGTGGATGGCGCCCCAGGACATCATCCGCGATCGTCCCATCCATATATTCGCGCACGGCGACGATCTTTCCTTCGGCCATGGTGAAAATGAAGCAATAGTCATTTACGTAGCTGCGGCCTTCGACCGTCGTGGCATCGCCCCTTGCGGTCACGACGACCTTGTCGCCATCGGCGATGATCCATTCGGGGATGTTGAGATAGGGACCGTCCAGCCGCGAAAACAGCGGGCCTGCGATCTGCTCCATCACCGCCTCGCGACCTACGGCGCTACGTGACCAGCCGGACGAGCCGCGAACATCCCACGCCATGTTTTCATGGAACAAGGCGATGAAGCGATCGGGATCGCCGGTCCTCAGCCCTTCGAAAGCGTGCGTGATCGCGGCACGGTTTGCGTCGGCATTATTCGGCATCGCTGCGATGGGCCGTAATCTTGATTTCCACCAGAGCGGTCGGTTCGTAAAGCGCGCTGATCCCCAACGCTGTCCATGTCGGAAATGGCGCCTTGATATAACGGTTCTTGACCTCGGCGAATGTCTCGATCTGGCCGGGAAGGTCGGTGTGGAATGTCTCGATCGCGATGACATCGTCCCAGCTGACGCCTGCGCGGGTGAGAATGGTGCCGATATGATCGAAAGCGCGGGCGAAGCCGGGGGCCATGTCGGTCTCGCCTTCTGCAGGTCCGGCCACCACGCCTGATAGATAGACCATGTCCCCAACGATGACCGCGTCGGAATAACCAACCGCTTCCTGAAAGGCGAGCGCTTCGGGATCGGTCGGCATCACCGTTTCGAAAGGTGCATCCTGCGCGCTGGCAGGACTGGCGGCAAGCAGGCCAATGGCCGCTGCGCCCGAAATCAATCGCATCATTGTCAGTCTCCCCCTGTGATCAGGCAAGACTGCAACGAGGCGGTCGATCCGTCCAGCCGCTTATGGCCGGACGGATCGCCCATTACGATTTAGTCGTGCTCGCGGTCGCCCTGCCCCATGTAAAGCTCGCGGCCGGTTTCGTCATAGACCTTGCTCATCTCGGCCATGCCGGCCTCGACCTCATCGGCGGCGATGAACTCATCGCTGTCCTGATTCTGCAGGCGGGCGAATTCACGCACCTCCTGGCTGATCTTCATCGAGCAGAACTTCGGCCCGCACATCGAGCAGAAATGCGCCGATTTCGCGCCTTCGGCAGGCAGCGTCTGGTCATGATACTGCTCCGCCGTATCGGGATCGAGCGAGAGGTTGAACTGGTCGCGCCAGCGGAATTCGAAGCGCGCCTTTGACAATGCATCGTCGCGCACCTGTGCCGCCGGGTGGCCCTTGGCCAGATCCGCCGCGTGGGCGGCCAGCTTGTAGGTGACCACGCCGACCTTCACGTCGTCGCGGTCAGGCAGGCCAAGGTGTTCCTTGGGCGTGACATAGCAAAGCATCGCCGTGCCGTACCAGCCGATCTGCGCCGCGCCGATGCCGCTGGTGATGTGGTCATAGCCCGGCGCGATATCGGTGACGAGGGGCCCGAGCGTGTAGAACGGCGCCTCGCCGCAGGCTTCGAGCTGCTTGTCCATGTTCTCCTTGATCTTGTGCATCGGCACATGGCCGGGGCCCTCGATCATGACCTGAACGTCCTGCTCCCACGCGCGCTTGGTCAGCTCGCCCAGCGTGTAGAGTTCGGCGAACTGCGCTTCGTCATTGGCGTCGGCGATGGAGCCGGGGCGCAGGCCGTCGCCCAGCGAATAGGCAATGTCATAGGCTTTGCAGATTTCGGTGATCTCGTCGAAATTCTCGTAGAGGAAGCTCTCCTTGTGGTGCGCGAGGCACCATTTCGCCATGATCGAACCGCCGCGCGACACGATGCCGGTGACGCGCTTGGCGGCGAGCGGCACATAGGGCAGGCGCACGCCCGCGTGGATGGTGAAATAGTCGACGCCCTGCTCGGCCTGCTCAATCAGCGTGTCGCGGAAGACTTCCCACGTCAGCTCCTCGGCAATGCCGCCCACCTTCTCAAGCGCCTGATAGATCGGCACGGTACCGATCGGCACGGGCGAGTTGCGGATGATCCATTCACGCGTGTCGTGGATGTTGCGGCCCGTCGACAGGTCCATCACCGTGTCCGCGCCCCAGCGGATCGACCAGACCATCTTGTCGACTTCGGATGCCACGTCCGACGCCACGGCGCTATTGCCGATATTGGCGTTGATCTTCACCAGGAAATTGCGCCCGATCGCCATCGGCTCGGTTTCGGGGTGGTTGATGTTCGACGGGATGATGGCGCGGCCGCGGGCAACTTCGTCACGCACGAATTCCGGCGTCACATATTCGGGGATCGCTGCGCCCCACGAATTGCCCTCGATCTCGCGGCGGATATATTCGCGGCCAAGGTTCTCGCGCTCGGCCACATATTCCATTTCGGGGGTGATGATGCCCTTCTTGGCGTAATGCATCTGGCTGACATTCATGCCGGGCTTTGCACGCAGAGGACGCTTTACGACATTGGGAAACGCAGGCACGCCGCCGCTGCGATCCGGGCCAAGCTGGCCGTTGTCTTCGGGCTTTACGCTGCGCGCGTCATATTCCTCGACATCGCCGCGGCCCATGATCCAGTCGCGGCGCAGCTGCGGAAGGCCCGCCTGGATGTCGATCGTGGCATTGGTATCGGTATAGGGGCCGGAGGTGTCATAGACGCGGACCGGGGCCTCATCGCCTTCCAGCGCGATTTCGCGCATGGCGACACGGATGCCGCTGCCCGATTTCGCCGCGACATGCACCTTTTTCGACCCGCGAATGGGTCCGGTGGTCACGCCGATCTCAAGCTTGGAATTGATATCTGCCATAAAGCAAAAAACCTTTCTGGGGAGGGTATTCGAGAGAACTTGGGATGAGATCAGATCTGGCTGGCCATGTGCAGCCCGCCCGCCACAGTCAGCAACGCGCCGACGACAAGGCTGGTCGCGGCCCAGCCGCGATGCATGAAGGCCAGGTTCTTGAGCCAGAAATGGAAATAAATGTCGGAAAAGCCGACGACGACGAGAGCCTCAATGATCATCAGCCCGCCGATCGCTTTCATGATGCAGGCCAGAATATCTTCGGGCAGCCACGGATTGACGAGATAGATCGCCGCGCCCGCCGCGATCTCGGCAACGCCGGAAATCATCTGCAGCGCAGGCGACTTGTCGACCTCTGCCACCAGCCTTTGCCACGCACCCGGCTGGCGCAAGGCGCCGACCGCGGCGAAAGCGGCGAACAGGCCCAGCAACATCGCGGTCCAGCCCGTGGCATCGATATTTGGCATGGCGGCTCTCCTTTCCCATCGCCCGCATTGGACCGGAAAGAGAGATCGGGCGCCTCTTTTATGGTGCGCCGGTCCCTCCCTCCGCCCGTGCTAACGGGTTCAGGTTCAACGGGTCGGACGGCGCTACCCGCCCCTCTCAGCCATAGCTGGCTCCCCGGGGTTATGTGGGACGGTTTAGGGGATCATGGCCCCAAGGTCCAGAACCCGTATTGCCCGTACGCCTGATGAAGGGGCCCTGCCCTGTGGACATCGCAATCTGGAATGCACTGTTTTCGCTTTGCCTCTGGCTGGATCGGGCGCCCCTCGCTAAGCAGGCCATGATGGGCGCGCAAAGCTTTGATATCGCGATAGCGGGCGGCGGGCTTTCAGGCTCGCTGATTACGCTGGCACTGGCGGCACGCCGGCCCGAAATTCGCGTCGCGCTGGTCGATGCAGGGACGATCGGCGGCAATCACGTATGGTCTTTTTTCGGCACCGACGTGGCGGCTGGTGACAGGGCGCGGGTCGATCCGCTGGTCGCGGCGCGCTGGGACGATGGCTATGACATCGCCTTTCCCACCTATTCGCGGACGCTTGGCACCTCCTATCGCTCGATCACATCAGAACGGCTGGCCATGGCGGTCAGCGCTGCCTTGCCGGAAGACGCGGTATTCACGCGATGCCCTGTCACCGCTCTCGACGCGGGCGGGCTGACACTTGCCGATGGCACGCGCATCGAGGCTGGTGCTGTAATCGACGCGCGCGGTCTGGCGCGCGAACATCTTTCGCACCTTCGTGGTGGCTGGCAGAAATTCACCGGCCAGATGGTGGAGACGAGCGGCCCGCACGGCCTCGCCCGCCCGGTCGTGATGGATGCCAGCGTGACCCAGCACGATGGCTATCGCTTCGTCTATTGCCTGCCTTTTTCCGAAACCTCGGTCTTCGTCGAAGACACTTATTATTCCGATGGCCCAGCGCTTGACCCGGACCTCTTGAAGAGCCGCGTCGCCGATTACGCCGCTGCGCGCGGATGGCAGATCGCCGCCCTCTCGCGCACCGAAACGGGGGTTTTGCCAGTGGTGACCGGCGGCGATTTCGCGGCCTTGTGGCGCGATGTGCCAGATGGCGTGGCGCTGGCCGGAACGCGGGCCGGGCTATTCCAGCCGCTGACCAGCTATTCGCTGCCCGACGCGGTGCGCTTTGCCAGCATGATCGCGGACCTGCCCGACCTGTCCGGCCCTGCGATTGCGGCTGCGGCCAAGGCGCATGCGCAGGCGCATTGGAAGGCGGGACGGTTCTATCGCATGCTCGCCGCCATGCTGTTTGGCGCGGCGCGACCCGATGAGCGTTACAAGGTGCTGCAGCGGTTTTACCGGCTGGACGAAGGTCTGGTGGAACGTTTCTACGCCGGGAAGAGTACGCCTTTTGACATGGCGCGGGTGCTTGCGGGAAAGCCGCCGGTTCCCCTATCGCGGGCGATAAAGGTGCTGGCCGGCATCGGCGCGCCCGGGCATCTGGGCGCGCGAGAACAGGGATAGATGATGAGCAGCCAGACTAACCTCCGCCCCACAGACGGCAGCCCGCCGAAAAAGCGCAGCGCCGCCGTCATCGGCGCGGGCTTCGGCGGTCTGGCGCTGGCGATCCGGCTGCAGTCGGCAGGCATCCAGACCACGCTGATCGAAGCGCGGGACAAGCCGGGCGGCCGCGCCTATTACTGGGAACAGGACGGCTTTACCTTCGACGCCGGTCCCACCGTCATCACCGATCCCGATTGCCTGCGCGCGCTGTGGCGCCTCACCGATCAGGAGATGGAGCAGGACGTCGACATCGTCCCTGTCATGCCCTTCTATCGGCTGAACTGGGAAGACGGCACCAATTTCGATTATTCGAACGATGTCACCGCCCTCGCCCGCGAAATCGCAAAGCTCAATCCCGACGATCTGGCGGGGTATGAAGAGTTCCAGAAATATTCCGAAGGCGTGTGGCGCGAAGGCTATGTAAAGCTGGGGCATGTCCCCTTCCTCGACTTCAAGACGATGATCAAGGCTGCGCCCGCGCTGATGAAATACCAGGCGTGGCGTTCGGTCTATTCCATCGTCTCAAGCTTCGTCGAAGACGAGAAGCTGCGCGAGGCATTGAGCTTCCACACACTGCTCGTCGGCGGCAATCCGATGACGACCAGCTCGATCTATGCGCTGATCCACAAGCTGGAAAAGGATGGCGGCGTGTGGTGGGCCAAGGGCGGGACCAACCGGCTGATCGCAGGCATGGTCAAGCTGTTCGAAAGGCTCGGCGGCATCACGCGCATTGGCGATCCTGTCGTGAAGATCGAAACGGCGGGCAACCGGGCAACGGGCATCACCTGCGCATCGGGCTGGCATGACAGTTTCGACGCAATCGCCAGCAATGCCGATGTCATGCATTCCTACCGCGACCTCCTTACCGGCAATCGCCGCGGTCCGGCAGTGGCGGCGAAGCTGGCGAAGAAGCGCTATTCGCCCAGCCTTTTCGTCGTGCATTTCGGGGTGAAGGGCACCTTCCCCGACATCCCGCACCACATGATCCTGTTCGGCCCGCGCTATAAGGGGCTGCTCGACGACATCTACAACCATGGCGTGCTGCCGCGCGATTTCTCGGTCTATCTCCACCACCCCAGCGCCAGCGATGCGTCCATGGCGCCAGAGGGGCATTCGACCTTCTACGCTCTCGTCCCGGTCGCCCATCGCGGTAAGCTGCCGGTGGATTGGAACACGGCAGGGCCGGCGCTGGAGAAGCGCATTCTGGACGAGGTGGCAAAGCGGTTGATGCCCGATCTGCACGATCGGATCGTGACCAAGTTCCATTACACGCCCTTCGATTTCACCCACGATCTGAACGCGCATCTGGGCAGCGCCTTCAGCCTTGAACCGATCCTGACGCAAAGCGCCTATTTCCGGGTTCACAACCGCGATGACGAGATCAACAATCTCTATTTCACCGGTGCGGGCACCCATCCGGGCGCAGGCATCCCCGGCGTCGTCGGCAGCGCGCGCGCCACGGCGAAGCTGATGATCTCCGACCTCGCGAGGCGCTGACCCGATGACCGCCGAAATTCCGTCCCGGGCGGAACTTGTCACCCATGCGCAGCAGGCGATCGGACGCGGCTCGAAGAGCTTTTCCGCCGCCAGCCGCCTGTTCGACCGCGAAACGCGGGAGCGCGTGTGGCTGCTTTATGCATGGTGCCGCGCCTGCGACGATCTGGCCGATGCTCAGGACTTTGGTGGGCCTTTGGGGGTCGGCGAACTCGGCTCTCAGGCAGGCGCGCCCGAACGCGTCGCCATCATCCGCGAGAAAACCGCGCAGGCGCTGGCGGGCGAACCCACTGGCGATCCCGCTTTCGACGGGCTTGGCGTGGTGGCGCGCGAATGCAGGATCACGCAGGATCACTGCGACGATGTGATCGCTGGCTTCGTCCTCGACGCTGCCGACTGGCGGCCCCGCAGCGAGGGCGACATGATGGAATATTGCTATCATGTCGCGGGCGCTGTGGGCGTGATGATGGCGCTGGTCATGGGCGTTGCGCCCACGGACGAGGATACGCTGGAGCGAGCCTGCGACCTTGGCCTTGCCTTCCAGCTTGCCAATATCGTGCGCGACCTGTGGGAAGATGACGCAGCGGGCCGCTGCTATCTCCCCATCGAATGGCTGGTGGAGGAAGACATCGCGCCGGGCCAGCACATGAAGCCGATCTACCGCGAAGGGCTGGTCAAGCTGGTGGGCGATGCCTGCACGATCGCCCGCGCGCATGAGGCATCGGCCCGCATCGGCGCTGCGCGCCTGCGCCCACGCCACCGCTGGGCCGTGCTGGCCGCGACCGGAATCTATGGCGGCATCGCGCGCAAGGTGGAGGCTGCGGCCGATCACGCATGGGACCACCGCGCCCATACGACGAAGCTCGAAAAGCTGGGCTGGCTGATCCAGTCGGGCATCGCAACCTTGTCGAAGCCGGGCGCCGAGTGCGAGGCGCAGGCCGCAAAGCGCCGCTGGACCATGGCGGACTTGCGTGAGCGGGCATCGCGGAACCGCGCGTTAATGGCTCGTCAGGAACCGCTGGTCTAAGGCGCGCGCCATGCGCATTTCCGGTTTTCTCGTTCTCCTGCTGTCGGTCGTCCTCGTCGGATTTGGCGTCACCCTGCGTTATGGCGGAGCGATCCTAGGTGAAGGAAACGCCAGCGCGGCACCCACCGCCACGATCGGCGCTTCAGCCAGTGACACGCTGTCTGCCAGCTTTGGCAATTGCGACGGGCCGCAGCGGGTCAATTGCGTGGTGGATGGCGATACGTTCTGGTTCGCCGGCGACAAGATCCGCATCCTCGACATCAACACGCCGGAAATCTCCTCGCCCCAATGCGACCGCGAATACCGGCTGGGCATGCAGGCGACACAGCGCCTGACCCAATTGCTGAACAAAGGGCCCTTCAGTCTTGAAACCGATGGCCGCGACACCGACCGCTATGGCCGCCTGCTGCGCCGCGTGACGCGCGGGGGCCAAAGCCTTGGGCAAGTGCTGGTGACAGAGGGGCTTGCCGAGGAATGGAAGGGCTACAAGGGCGACTGGTGCTGAAGTAAAGCCCGCCAGCCCTTCCTGCCGTAATTATGAACCTGCCCCTAATTCGCCATTAACCCGGCGTTGGCTGGGCCGGTGATATTCATCGATTCTACCGCCTCATACTTTCGAGCGGGAAACAAAGCGCCAGAGGGCGCGTTGGAGTCGGCATGAGCGTATCTGTCATCCTTCACGAGATCACCGGCGCATCGGACGCCGAGCAGGAATTCATCCGCAAGGCCGTCGGCATGCTGCGCACAGCAGTGCAGACGCCCGGCTTTGGCAGTTCGGTCAGGCAGGCCGAATATTCCAGCGCCAGCTGGCAGGGCAAGCACGGCGGCCTGCGCGAGCTGGATGGCGACGCGATCTGGGAACGCATCGCGCAGGGGCGCGAGTGCGGCCAGTGCGCCGACCATACGCTCGATCTCGCGATCGAGGTGGCCGACCTGCCCGGTCCCGACAGTGGCAACGCGCTGATCGGATCAACCCGCCTTGGCACGCTGCCCATCCGCAGTGCGCGCTGGTTCCTGCAGCGCTGCATGGATCGCGGTGATCTGGTGAACTATGCCGCGCATATCATGCACCAGTGGATGCATGTCTCGGGCTTCGTCCATCGCAGGGACGGTGAAGGCAAGGACGCGCCCAGCGTCGTCGCCCGCCTCGTGCGCCGCACGCTGGAGGTCGAGCATGGCGATCACATCCAGGCCGACATCACCGCGCTCCTCACCCTGAACGAAGACGGCTGCGATTGCTGCAGGGAAGATGCCAGCGTCACTTTGGGCGAAGCATCCCGCGCAGCGTGAACCGACGGGCGATCCGCAGATGATTTGCGGGTAAACCACGCGCTGCGGCGTTTCCTTTCCGTTCGCGCTTTCCTATCTTGCGGGTGATGGCCGACGTCATGCCCGAAATCCCCTCCCTGCGCCTGCCTGCGCTGCATGCCAGCCATTCCGGCTGCTGGCTTGCCGCACCAGATGGCAGCACCCGCGGCCTGTCGCGCGGAGAGGCGATCATGGCGTCTGCCGAAACCCCGCTGCTGATGCTGAATGCGCCGCTGGTGGCCAGCCGCCTCGGCTATCCCGAACTCTCGGGGCTCGACCTCCTCGAACTTTTCGCCTTTATCCATCCCGCACGTTTCATGGTGCCGACGCCCAAGGGGCTGGCCCACGCGCTGAACCTGCCCGAACCCGATGGCGAAGCCGATGTGCCGCTCTTGCTGTCACGCGCCGCGGCTGCCCTGTTCGCCCATTGCGAAGCGGATGACTGGGCCGAGCGCGAGGGCGCGTGGAGCGTGCTGCAATCGCTGGCACGCCATGGCTGGCCATGGGCGGGCCTGCTCGCGCCGCATGTGAAGCGCCCCGAAAAAGCCGAACGCTGGGTCTTTGCGAAATTGCCCGAATGGGAAGAACGCGCCCCGCGCCCCCAGCCCGCGCAAATGGTGCTCGATCCCGATGCGGTGGCCGACCGGCTGGAGGAACTGACCGGCGAAGGCGCGGAACGGCGCGAAGGGCAGCGCGATTATGCCCGCGCCGCCGCCCATGTCTTCGGCCCGCGCCGGGAACGGGGCCAGCCCAACATGCTGCTGGCCGAGGCAGGCACGGGCGTTGGCAAGACGCTGGGTTATCTCGCCCCCGCATCGCTATGGTCGCAGCAGGCGGGCGGCACGGTTTGGGTCTCCACCTTCACCAAGGCGCTGCAACGCCAATTGAGGCGCGAAAGCCGCAGGGCGTGGCATGAAGACCCGACACGCGAAACCCCCGCCGTCGTCGTTCGCAAGGGACGCGACAATTATCTGTGCCTGCTGAACCTGGAGGACGCGCTGCAAGGCGGGTTTTCAGGCCGTCCGGCCGTGTTCGCGCAGCTGGTCGCGCGCTGGGCCGCATTCAGCGAGGATGGCGACATGGTCGGCGGGGATCTGCCTGGCTGGCTGCCCACCCTGTTTCGCCGCCGGGGTCTTGCCGCATTGACCGACCGGCGCGGCGAATGCGTCTATGCCGGGTGCCCGCATTTCAGGAAATGCTTCATCGAGCGCGCCGCCCGCCATTCCGCCCATGCCGATCTGGTCATTGCCAATCACGCGCTGGTCATGGTCCACGCCGCCCGCGCCCAAAGCGGAAATGGGCACCGCGAAGAAGGCGCCGCCACCCGCCCCGCCCGCATCGTCTTTGACGAGGGGCATCATTTGTTCGATGCCGCCGATTCAACCTTCGCCGCGCAATTGTCCGGCAGCGAGGCGATCGAAATGCGGCGCTGGGTGCTGGGCCCCGAGACCGGATCGGGCAAGGCGAAAAGCGGTCGCCGCCGGGGTCTCTCCGCCCGCCTCGCCGATGTGGCCAGCTATGACGAGGCGGCGAGCAAGGCCATCGCGGACGCGCGCGACGCGGCCGCGCTGCTGCCTGCCGATGGCTGGCTGGGCCGCATCAACGAAGGGCAGCCGCTGGGCCCGCTGGAGGATCTCCTCGCCCATGTCCGCCGCGTCACCCATTCGCGCGACGAAAGCGCCTCGAACGAGGCGGGCTATGGCATCGAGACCGAGGCGGTGGAACTCGACGGACCGTTCCTGGAAGCGGCCGCGACGGGCCGGGACGCGCTTGCCCGCCTGCGCCAGCCGCTGATGCGCCTGGGGGCGCGGCTGGATGCGCTGATCGCTTCGGACAAGGAGGACGCGCCCGACTGGCTGGACGGGCAGACCCGCCAGCGGATCGAGGGCGCGCGTCACGCGCTGTCATGGCGCACCGACACGCTGACCGGCTGGGAAGCACTGCTTGCTCGCATGGGCGGCCCCGCCGATCCCGATTTCGTCGACTGGCTGGCGGTGGAACGGGCCGAGGCGCGCGAATTCGACATCGCCATTCACCGCCGCTGGCTCGACCCGATGAAGCCCTTTGCCGTCACCGTGCTGGAACCGGCGCATGGGGTCATGCAGACCAGCGCGACATTATGCGACCGTTCGCCGGTGCCGAAAGACGCGATTGGCGACGAGGGACGCGAACCGGACTGGGCGCGCGCGGTGGCGCGTTCGGGCGCGGGACATCTCGACCTGCATCCCAAACTGGCCGAAGCGGCAAGCCCTTTCGATTACGCGGCACAGGCCGAAGTGCTGATCGTCACCGATATTCCGCGCGGCAATATCGGCGCGCTGGCCGCAGCCTATGGCCGGTTGATCGAACAATCGGGCGGCGGCGTGCTGGGCCTTTTTACCGCGATCCGGCGGCTGCGCGCCGTGCATGCGCGCATTGCCGACCGATTGGCCCGTGGCGGCCTGCCCCTCTACGCGCAGCATGTCGATCCGATCGACACCGGCACGTTGGTGGACATCTTTCGCGACGATCCACGCGCGTCATTGCTTGGCACGGATGCGCTGCGCGACGGGGTCGACGTGCCGGGCGAATCCCTGCGCCTTGTCGTCATGGAACAGGTGCCATGGCCCAAACCATCCATCCTTCACCGCGCCCGCCGCGCCGCCCATGCCGCGCAATTCGAAGCGCCCAGGCAGCAATTCGACGATGCCATCGTGCGCGCACGCCTGGCGCAGGCGTTTGGCCGCCTGATCCGTAGCCGCGGCGACCGTGGGCATTTCGTTGTCCTCTCCGCTGCGTTCCCCTCGCGGCTGCTGTCGGCCTTTCCTGCCGGAACCCCCATTCATCGCCTTACGCTTGATGAAGCTTTACAAAGGCTGGGCTCCCGTGTTTTTTGCGAGAGTACGGGCCAGAATACAGAGGAGCAGAAAGGTTGAGCGATACCGGCCAGTCGGCCCGGTCGCAGCATAAAGGCGTAAAGCGCCTTGGCCTGCTGCGCCACGCCAAGTCGGAAGAGCACCAGCCTTCGGGCCGTGATTTCGATCGCGGGCTGAATGCCAAGGGCCGCCGCGCAGCTGCCGCCGTCGGGCGGACGATGACACGCGTGCAGCCCGGTTTCGACAAGGTCGTCGCCTCTGCCGCCGCCCGCGCGCAGGAAACGCTCGACATCGTGCTTGATACCATGGGCCGCAGCGCGCCTGTGGACCGGGTCGATGACAAGAACCTCTATCTCGCCGATCCCGAAACGCTGATTGAGGCGGCGGAAAAATATGGCGGGGACGCACAGACATTGCTGCTAGTCGCGCATAATCCGGGGCTTGAGGAGTTGATCCTCGACCTCGTGCCGTTTGATCCCGAAGATCGCCTGCGCGCCATCGTCGATGAAAAGCTTCCGACCGGGGCTTTCGCCCTGATCGAACTCGATATCGACGACTGGTCGCAGCTTTCGAACGCCAAGGGCCGACTCGTCACGCTAACTCTGCCTCGCGATCTCGATCCCGCTCTGGGGCCGGAGATGGTGCGCTGAGCACGGCGGACGATGTGCGGATCGTCGCACGGCTTAAGTCCGGCGAAACCCCTGGCGACAGGATCATGAAAATCGACCATGCCGGCGAGCATGAGGCCGTTTCAATCTATCGCGCGCAGCGACTGGTGGCACGCTGGCGGGCTCCGGCCATGCTGGACGAGATCGAGGAATTTAGCGCCCATGAAACACGCCACCGCGCGCTTTTCGCGCGCCAGCTGGCGATACGCGGCAAAGCTCGCTGCCGCAGCTACCACCTGTGCGGACTTGGCGGAACGATGCTGGGCCTTATGACCGGGCTGATGGGCGCAAGAGCCATCGCTGCCACGACCGTCGCCATCGAAAGCGTGGTCACCGCGCATCTGGAGGCGCAGCTGACCGCTATCGGTTCGACCGACAGAGAGGCAACCGCCGCCATCCGCGACATCATCGCGGAAGAGCAGGAGCATCTGCACCGTTCGGAACAGGCGCTGGGAACCGCGAGGCGGCTTGACCGCCTTATGCTGCGTATCGTGTCGCTGTCGACCGAGACGGTGATCTGGCTGGGCATGCGGCTCTGATCTGACATGGCAGGCCATGGGCGGCGGTTCATGCAGCTTTGCGGATCTGCCGGTACAATCAACTGTCGACGCAGTCGATCATGCCCAGTTCGCGATAGAGGCTTTCGGCACGCATATTGTCATGCCGGACCTTGAGCGAGAATTCCTTCATGCCTCTCAGCCGGAATAGCCGCATGGCGCGTAGCACCATGGCGCGACCGATGCCTTTGCTACGCCAGGCTCTGGCGACGGCGATGTCCTTCAGAAAACCGCTCGACCAGCAATGCGCGATGGCCACGACCGTGCCTTTATCATCAATCGCGACGAGCATGGCGGTCGGATCATATTCGCTGTCGCCGGTCAGCCCGCTCCACCATCGGGCGAAATCGGCCACCTCGCCGCCGCCATGGCAATAGGCGTCGACCAGCACGGCATGGGCGGCGCGGGCGTGGCTCTTATCGAAAGGAACGACCCTGATCCCATCGGGATATTCGGGTTCGCGGACAGGCCGTGTCAGGTCTCGCACCAGCCGCTTGGCAGGATCGGGCACAGGCCTCGCCTCAGACCAAGACCTCGGCCAGCGTTTCGCGCAGAGCCTTCAACTGTTCGACCAGATCGCCCTCTGGGCCACGCGTAATCGCAGGCGCGGGCGCATGGCTGGGCGCGGCAACGGCTTGCTCCTCGTCGGCCTGCCCGGTCCTGATGGCGCGCACGGCACCCTTGATCGTATAGCCTTCGCGGTTGAGCAGGCGGTCGATCGTCTGGAGCAGCGAAATGTCTTCGGGGCGGTAATAGCGGCGCTGTCCGCTGCGCTTGACCGGCTTCAGCATCGGGAACTGCTCTTCCCAATAGCGCAGCACGTGCGGCTTTATGGCAAGCGCACCAGCCACCTCGCCAATGGTGCGAAAGGCGTTCTCGTCCTTGCCGTCGTTGAAAAGACCTGTCGTGGCCGTCACCTCAAGCTCTCCCATGCGAGTCCATTTCCGCTATTCAAGCGAAGCATGGCGTACAAGGTCTTAAGGGTGGCTGACCAGCCCGCAATGACGCAGCGCAGCGCAGGTCAGATACCGCTGACCTTGTCCTTGAGCATCTTGCTGGCGCGGAAGGTCATCACGCGGCGCGGCGTGATCGGAACCTCGACCCCGGTCTTGGGATTGCGGCCCACGCGCTCGCCCTTGTCGCGCAGCAGGAAAGTGCCAAAGCCTGAAATCTTCACATTCTCGCCATCGGTCATCGCTTCGCACATGTGACCGAGAATGCTTTCCACGATATTGAGCGATTCAGCACGGCTCAGCCCCACCTTGCGATGGATCGTTTCGGCAAGATCTGCCCTCGTCAGCGTACCCACTGATCGCATGTCCAACATTCCCCTATTCCCCCTCGGCAGACTAAGGCGACCCGAGTTGCGTGGGACGAAGTATCACACAGCGACCGCAGCGATCCAACCGAAAACGGGACTGGTGAGCCACTTAACAGGGGTTTTTCGGGGTATTTCGGCAGGAAAATGCCGTACTGCAGAACCTATCAAAAGAAATGAACGGCAATTCAGTTTCAGCTAAAACCGCTTTCCCGAATCCGGTCCGGCGATTCACATTTGGAATCAAGCTAAACGCCGTAACAATTCAATAAACACCGCGTTGATATTACGGCATTCACAGCCTCAGAAGGCATGCACCCCAGGTAAAGCCGCCGCCCATCGCTTCCAGCATCACGAGCTGGCCCGGCTGGATTCGCCCGTCCCTGACCGCTACATCCAATGCAAGCGGTACGCTGGCAGCTGACGTGTTGGCATGCTCGCCCACGGTCTTCACCACCTTCTCTGCCGGCAGGCCCAGCTTTTTCGCTGTGGCGTCGAGGATGCGGGCATTGGCCTGATGCGGCACGACCCAGTCGAGCTGATCGGCGGCGATGCCAGCCTCTTCCATCACTTCCCTCAGCACATCGGCAAGGTTGGTCACGGCGTGGCGGAATACCTCGCGTCCCTTCATCCTGAGCTTGCCGACGGTGCCGGTGGTGGATGGACCGCCATCGACATAGAGCAGTTCGTTATGCGCGCCATCGGTGTGCAGGCGGCTGGCGATCACGCCGGGGGCCGCAGCCATCTCGCCTGCCGGGAAATCGCGCGCTTCCAGAATAACGGCACCCGCGCCATCGCCGAACAAGACACAGGTTCCGCGATCCTCCCAGTCGAGAATGCGGCTGAAGGTTTCGGACCCGATGACGAGCGCGCACTGACGGCCATTGGCCGGCGCGCCAGCAGGCGTCTTCAATAACGCATCGGCAGTGGCCATCGCGTAAAGAAAGCCCGAGCAGACCGCGGCCACGTCGAACGCAAAGGCGTTTTTCGCACCGATCAGGTCCTGCACCTTGCTGGCGCTGGAAGGGAAAGTCTGGTCCGGCGTCGCAGTGGCGAGCACGATGACCGAGATATCGGCAGCGGTGATGCCAGCCGCCTCGATCGCCTTTTTCGCGGCGTCGGCGGCAAGGGTTGCGGTGGTCTCCCCCTCACCCGCGAGATGGCGCGCGCCTATGCCGGTGCGTTCCTGGATCCATTCGTCGCTGGTGTCGATGGTCTCGGCCAGTTCCGCGTTGGAAACGCGGCGAGCCGGAAGGGCGGATCCGGTGCCGATCAGGCAGCTGCGGCGGATGGTCGCGGCCCCTGTCACGCGCCCTCTGCTCCGGCACCTTCGGCAGATGCGGGTGTTTTGCCCGCAGTCGTATTCGTCGAATTCTTCACAGGTCCACCATAGCCGCTTTCCGCGAGGTCCGCCTTGATTCGTTCGATCAGGTCTTCTTCCAGCATGCGCGCCGTAACGGCAACCGCATTGGCAACGCCCTTGGCATTGGCGCTGCCGTGGCTTTTCACCACCACGCCGTTAAGGCCAAGGAATACCGCGCCATTATGGTTGTTGGGGTCGAGATGATGCTTCAGCAATTCGGTCGCGGGGCGCGAGACGAGGAAGCCGATCTTCGAGCGGAGCGACGACTGGAACGCGTCTTTCAAAAGGTCGGTCACGAAACGCGCCGCACCCTCGACCGCTTTCAGCGCGATATTACCCGAAAAACCGTCGGTTACGACGACGTCGGCACTGCCGCGCGACAATTTGTCGGCCTCGATGAAGCCGCCGAAGCTGAAGGCCAGCTGTTCCTGCGCGGCGCGCAACTGTTCGGCCGCGTCGCGGATCGATTCGGTGCCCTTGATCTCTTCGGTGCCGATATTGAGCAGCCGCACCGTCGGTTCGGGCAGGCTGGTCGCGATGCGCGAATAGGCCGCGCCCATGATCGCGAACTGCACCAGGTTGCGGGCATCGCATTCGGTATTGGCGCCAAGGTCGAGCATGACGAGATCGGTGTCGCCCATCGTCGGCAGCAGCGCCGCCAGCGCGGGCCGGTCAATGCCGGGCATGGTGCGCAGACTGAGCTTGGCCATCGCCATCAGCGCACCGGTATTGCCCGACGACACCGCGGCCCCCGCCTCACCCTTCTTCACGGCATCGATCGCCATGCCCATCGACGTACGACGGGCACGGCGCAGCGCCTGAGTGGGCTTTTCGTCACCGGAGACGGTTTCGGGTGCGTGGAGAATCTCCGACGCACCACGCATGTTGGGATGAGAATCGAGGGCGGACTTGATCCGCTCCTCATCGCCCACCAGCAGGAACTTGAAGCGGTCGTGACGGCGACGGGCAAGCGCCGCGCCTTCGATCATCACGCGCACGCCTTCGTCCCCGCCCATCGCATCAATGGCGATACGCGGCAGGCTCATCCTTCCCTCCGATCGGTCGGTTGCTTAGAGACCGACCGCAACAATCTCACGGCCATTATAGTGGCCGCATGCGTCGCACAGATTGTGCGGGCGCTTCAATTCGCCGCAGTTCGAGCATTCGTGGAACGCTGCGGGCTTCAGTGCATCATGCGAACGGCGGTTGCCACGGCGATGCGGGGATACTTTTCTTTTCGGAACAGCCATTTCGGCACCTGCTTAAATGATCGATCAAAATGTTCGGGGTCGCCCTAGGCCAAGCGGCGGCGGACGACAAGGCCCACCGGCATGCAAGACGCAAGTTTGCGGCGAAGGCGCGCCCTTTAGCGATTCTGTGACGAAAAGCAAGGGCGGGATGACCCGTGGGTCACCTCGTCCACTACTGCTTCAACGCCATGTCGGCGACAAAAGGATTGGTCCGACGCTCATCCCCAAAGGTCGACACCGGCCCGTGCCCCGGCACAAAGGTGATGTCATCGCCCAGCGGCCAAAGCTTTTGCGTGATCGCGTCGATCAAGCTCTGGTGATCGCTCATGGGAAAATCGGTGCGGCCGATCGAGCCCTTGAACAAGACATCGCCGACGAATGCGAAACGGCTCGGCTGGTGGACGAATACGACGTGGCCGGGCGTGTGCCCCGGGCAATGCCCGACATCCAGTTCAAGCTCGCCCACGGTGACCTTGTCGCCATCATGCAGCCAGCGGGTAGGCTCGAAACTATGCGCAGGCACGCCCCAGCGGCCCGCATCATCGTCCAGCCGCGCGATCCAGAAGCGGTCGGCCTCCTGCGGCCCCTCGATGGGCACGTCCATCTCCTTCGCCAGTTCGCCCGCCATGCCGCAATGGTCGAGATGTCCATGGGTGATGAGGATCTTCTCAAGCTCCACACCCGCCTTCTCGATCCCGGCCTTCAGCTTGTCGAGATCGCCGCCCGGATCGACCAGCGCGGCCTTGTTCGTCTTTGTGCACCAGATCAGCGAACAGTTCTGCTGAAGCGGCGTCACCGGCAGGATCGCGGCGCGCATAGGTGGCTGCGATTGGGGGGCCTGTGTGTTCGTTTCGGTCATGCCATGGATGTGACCGCGCACCGCCCCGATTGCAAGCCGCATTGGCCGATCGCGGAGCCGGTGCTAGCCATCATCGCATGACAAGACTCCTGATCCGCGATGCGACCCTGGCCGACCTGCCCGCGATCATCGCACTGGGTGAGGATGACCCCGTCGCCGTGGCGCGCGACCCGGTGGCCGTGCCTGTCAGCGAGCACGAGGCGGCATTTGCGCTGATCGAGGCGGATCCGGGCGAAAGACTGCTTGTGGCCGAGATCGCAGGCACGGTGATCGGATCCTTCCAGCTAAGCTTCATCCCCGGCATCGCACGGCGCGGGACATGGCGCGGCATGATCGAATCGGTGCGCGTGACGCCCACGATGCAGGGGCGCGGCATCGGGCGGCTGATGATGCTGTGGGCGATCGACGCCTGCCGCGCCAAAGGCTGCCATACGGTGCAATTGACCAGCGCCACCAATCGGCCCGATGCGCATCGCTTTTACGAAAGGCTGGGCTTTCATCCCACGCACAGAGGCTACAAGCTGAAGCTGTGACGCGCCGAGGCGAGCGGCGCATTAACCTTTAACATTGCGCCCGGCCCGAAATCCGCCATCTAGATCCGATGGAGAGGACATCGACATCACCCGCAGCGGCCAGCGCGCCAGCCATGCAAAGCCCCGCGCGCGAACATTTCTGGGACACGCTGCGCGCGGTGCTGATGCTGCTGGGCATCCCCTATCACGTGGCGCTGTCTTACATGGTCGACCGGCAATGGATCGTGAAATCGGGTGAAGGCGTCCCCGGCTTTATCGAGCTTGCCCGCACCATCAGCCTGTTCCGCATGCCGGCGTTCTACCTGATCGCAGGCTATTTCGCGGCCATGCTGCTGGCGCGGCGCGCGCCGGGCACATGGCTGAAGGGGCGGTTCAAGCGGCTTGCCATTCCATTCGTTACTTCGATCATCGTGCTGGTGCCGATCCTCAACTGGTTCTGCGAGATTTCGAACCTGCCCTATAATCAGGCGGTGGCGAGCTGGATCGACAACAGCTCGAAATCGGGCGGGTATTGGATGCGGCATCTCTGGTTTATCGTGGTGCTATTGTATTTCTGCTGTTTCATCGCGTGGATCGCGCATCGCCACGCAGATTTCGGGCAAAGCCGCATGCCCGCATGGGCCGATCGGCTGATCGCCCGGCACATGGTGCCGGCGCTGCTGCTGATCGCGACTGTCGTGGGCGCGTGGGAAGCGGGCGCGGTCGAATATTTCTACATCTGGGGCCTCAACACCAATCTGATCCAGGAAATCCTGCGCGTCGATCAGCTGATCATCTATGCGCCATGGTTCGCGATGGGCGCTTTCCTGCAACGGAGCCATGACGCCACCCATCGGCTGACCCGCTATTCGCACACGGTGCTGGTGCTGGCCGTGATCGCGGTGATGCTGTCAGTGACGCTGCGCGAGCAGGTGCATCCGGCCATGGCGCGATTCATCGATACGTTCTCGGCGGTGCTGATCACACAATTGCTGATCAGCGCGGCGGCGCATCTGTTCGACCGTCCCATCCCGGTGGTGCAGCGCTTCACCTCGGCCAGCTTTGTGATCTACCTCTTCCACCTGCCGCTGATCTGCGGGCTGGTGTTCGCAGGGCAATATGTGGCCCTGCCCCCGTTGGTGAAGGCAATCGCGGTGATGGGGCTGACGCTGGCAATTTCCTATGGCGCATGGATCGTGATCGAAAGGAGCCGCCTGCTGGCCCTGCTGTTCGATGGCGGCATGCGCCCCGCCATGCTGGCCCGGCGAGAGGCTGCGCGCGCCGACGCCTGAGCGCGCTGATCGGGGGCCAGCCCCATCAGGGCGAGCTAGATCCGCCCGCCCTTCCAGACGACGCGGCCCAGCACCTCCACCTCCTCCAGCGGCACGCCCATGTCCGAAGGATAGGCACGATTGTCAGAGATCACTGAAGCCTGACCGGGGCCGAATTGCAGTCGCTTGACCTGAAGCACGCCGTCGCGGCGGATGACGTGGATACCGTCGCGCAGCCGACCGCCCGGATCGGAATCGGCACGCGCGACCAGGATCTCGTCACCATCGCGCAGGGTCGGCTCCATCGAATCGCCCGCCACCGTCAGCGCCGACAAGGCACCGGGGGTCAGCCCCAATTCACGTAGCCAGCCCGCCGCGAAGCGCAGATGCCCTGCCGGCGCATCATCCTCTGCCAGCGCGCCCGGCCCTGCAGATGCGCCCAGCGCGAGCCGCGGCACATCGACCCAATTTGCAACGCGCAAGGGGATATTAGGGATATTTCCTTCACGCTTTGGCGGATCATAGGAATTGTCCTGCGAATCAGGAGCACCCAGCTCCGCCTCCTCCACACCGAAGAACCGGGCGAGCGTCGCACGATCCGTCTCCTCCAGCTTGCGCGGGCTACCCTTACGAATAAACTGCTGCAAATAGCTGACATTCTTTCCCAATAGGCGAGAAAGCGCCGAGAGGGACACCCCCCTCCCCTCCGCCAGTTCGAGGAGGCGGATGCGCGTCGGATCATGCTTGAGATCATTAACCATGCCCGACTTCCTACATGAAAGATTTTTCCTAGACAAGTTGGATTTCCCCTGCGACCACAGGATTGTTCCTAGGCGAATCGGAAGCGCCAGAAAGCGAAAGAGGGAAGCGACGTGCTCATCCGCAGAATCGAGAAATTTCTGAGGCGGACCAATATGCCCGCCAGCCAGTTCGGCCGCCTGGCCGTACGTGACCCGCGCCTTGTCATGGACCTGCGCAATGGGCGTGAACCGCGCCGCCGCATGGTTCTACGGGTGGAACATTTCATGAACAAATACGAGATGGAGATGCTCGATGCACGCTGATTTCGATGCCACGGGCACCATGCGCAGCCCTTCCGCCACCGCCCCGCGCAGCCCTGCCCGCCCGCGATCCCGCCGGTCGACAGGTGAGAGGCTCGAAGAAGCGCTGATCACCCTGTCGGGCGGCTTGGGCAAGGTCACGATCCACCGCGAAATGCCCTGGGCCAGCGTGACCTTTTCCGGCACGCGGCACCGCGTCACGCTTTGCTACACGGGTGAAAGCGAGGTCGAGGCCGGCGAGTTCATGCTGGCCGAAGTCGAAGAGCACGAGTTCCGGATCCCCGGCCAGCTGGTCGCCGACGCACAGGTGGTCCGCGTCGGCCACGAGCTGATCCCCGATGCCAAGCTGCGGGTCGAGCTGGAACTGCTGCTGCTGGAGGACTGATCCCCCTCTCCAGCACCTGCCCGCTGCAGGGCCCTACTCCCCCACAAAAGCGGGTCAGGCAGCGGGCAATTTCCATTCCCAGCCAAGCGGGTCGCCATCCATGACCTCCACGCCCTTGGCGGCAAGTTCGTCACGCAGGCGGTCGGAAGCGGCGAAGTCCTTCTCGGCACGGGCCGCCTTGCGCTGCTCCATGGCCTCGGCGATCTCGCCCTCGGTCACGGTTGCATCCTTCGGACGGATACGCAGGTCCTCTCGCGCGATCAGCGGCAGGCCCAGCGCCGACATCATCGCCGCAACCAGAGCGCCCTTCTGCGCCTGATCCACCTTCTTCACCGCGACCGCCTCTTCCAGCACGGTCAGCGCGACCGCGGTGTTGAGATCGTCTGACACAGCGGCATCGAATTTCTCAAGCAGCGGCGCCAGCTTCTGATGGGTCACGATGGTCTGCGTGTCGGCCAGCACGGCACCGTCGGGCGCGGCATCGACGACATTGCGCGCCGCTGTCAGCAGGCGCTTCAACCGCACCAGCGCAGCGCCAAGACCGTCCCAGCTGAACTCCAGCTCGCTCCTGTAATGCGCCTGCAGGCACAGCAAGCGGTAAGCGAGCGGGTGATAGCCCTTGTCGATCAGCAGCTGCAGGCGGAGGAATTCGCCTGAAGATTTCGACATCTTGCCGCTGCGTTCGACCAGGAAATTATTGTGCATCCAGATGCGCGCGCCAGAATTGGCCGCTTCGGCCAAACTCATCGAGCCGGACCCTCCGCATTCGCAAAAGGCCTGGTTCTGCGCGATCTCATTTGGATGGTGGATTTCGCGGTGGTCGATGCCTCCGGTGTGGATGTCGAAGGGAAAGCCCAGCACCTCGCCGCTCATGACGGAGCATTCGAGATGCCAGCCCGGCGCGCCCTTGCCCCAGGGGGAATCCCATTCCATCTGCCGCGTCTCGCCCTCAGGCGTCTTGCGCCAGATCGCAAAGTCCTGCGGGTTGCGCTTGCCGTCGACCGCCTCGATGCGGCCCTCACCATCCTCCGTCACCGCGCGCGCCAGTCGCCCGTAATCAGCCACGGTCGACACGTCGAAATACAGGCCGCTGTCGAGTTCATAGCAATGCTTCGGCGCAATGCGTTCGGCAAAGGCGATCATCTTCTCGACATAGTCGGTCGCGATCGTCCATTCGGCCGGCTGGCGAATATTGAGCGCCTTGATGTCCGCCCAATAGGCCTGCGTGTAATGCTCGGCGATGTCCCAGATGGATTGCGAGCGGGCAGCCGCCATCTTCTCCATCTTGTCTTCGCCCTGATCGGCATCGTCGGTCAGGTGGCCGACATCGGTGATGTTGATGACATGGGTGAGCTTGTACCCCTTCCACGTCAGCACCCGGCCCAAGAGGTCTGCAAAGACATAGGCGCGCATGTTGCCGATATGCGGGTAGTTATAGACCGTCGGCCCGCAGCTATAGACACGCGCCTCTCCTGAATGAACGGGCACGAACGCTTCCGGCTGGCGGGTGAGCGAATTGAAAAGGGTCAGCGGCGCATCGGTCATGGCGCGCTGCCTTACGCCCCGACGCGGCTGGGTCAAGCCGGATGCTGCCTCCCCCTGCCATGCATGCAGCTGGAGCGAGTCGTCACGTGACGGGCGAAACCGCTCGGCAATTTTCTGCGAGAGCGAAGTGACGGCGACCGTCCCCCCCGGTACGAAACTTACCGAACGCGGGAATGTCATTTTCTAAACGAAGTAGAATCCCAAAGTATCAAACGTAACATTTGACATTATTAAATTTACCTTCACTATCAAGCTTACGGGGGTAAGGAATGAGTCATATCCCCTTTAAATAAAGCCGACCATCAACTGCTACCGTCAATTTGATTGGACTGCAAAAGCGGCGATGGCTTTTCTTGGCCGACTATCTTCGTGGAGAGAGGGATAGTCCAATGAAAAAGCTTCTATCTGTAACAATAGCGGCATCGCTTCTTGTGGTACCCGGCCAATTGCTGGCAAAGGACGATCAGGCACAGCCCATCGTGGTCGAACGCTCGATCACGGCGGAACAATGGTCCAAAGGCGTGACCACGCGGCTCGACCGGAATCTGCGCGTCATGGGCAGCCTGTCCAGCGCTGAGATGTCCGACGGCATCATCCAGATCCGTTTCGATGTCGTGGGAGGCGACGCGACCAATATTCGCATGGTTCGCTCAAGCGACAGGCCTTATCTCGACAGCCTTGCGCGGCTTTCCGTGAAAAGGCTGAAGGACCTGCCAAAGATCACCGGGTCGGACGAGCGCCAGCCTGTCCTTGCCAATATTATCGTCGCGCGCGATGTGCAGAGCTTTGACCGGCTTTCTGAAGAGCTTGCCTTGTCCGAAAGGGCGCGCATGGCATCGGGCGATCCGGCAGAGCATGCGGTGATCGCACTCAACATGGCTTCGCCTGCCGGCTGACCGGCGCGCGGAAAGGCAAGGACCCGCCCCGTTCAAACACCCCCCGTCATCAGACCGGGGCGGGCCTTTGCTGAAGTAATCCCTCGGCGCCCCGGACATTTCCGGGGCGTCATTTTTATGGGGTCAGTCGTTTTCGAAAAGCCCGGCAAGCTGTTCGATCATCGTGCCGCCCAACTGCTCGGCATCCATGATGGTCACGGCGCGCTTGTAATAGCGGGTGACGTCATGGCCGATGCCGATGGCGCATAGCTCCACCGGCGACTTCTTCTCGATCCACTCGATCACCTTGCGCAAATGCGCTTCCAGATAGCCGGCGGAATTCACCGACAGGGTGGAATCGTCGACCGGCGCGCCATCGGAAATCACCATCAGGATACGGCGATCCTCCGGCCGCGCGAGCAGGCGCGAATGCGCCCACATCAGCGCCTCGCCGTCGATATTTTCCTTCAGCAGCCCTTCGCGCATCATCAGGCCGAGATTGCGGCGCGCGCGGCGCCAAGGCTCGTCCGCCTGTTTATAGACGATGTGCCGCAGATCGTTGAGGCGACCGGGGTTTTCAGGCTTGCCTTTCGACAGCCATTGCTCCCGGCTCTGCCCGCCCTTCCAAGCGCGGGTGGTGAACCCAAGGATCTCGGTCTTCACGCCGCAGCGTTCCAGCGTGCGCGCCAGCACGTCGGCGCTGATTGCGGCGATAGAGATCGGGCGACCGCGCATAGAGCCGGAATTGTCGATCAGCAGGGTGACTACGGTGTCCTTGAACTCCTGGTCCCGCTCGATCTTGTAGCTGAGCGAAGAGCCGGGCGAGATGACCACGCGGGCCAGACGCGCCGCATCCAGCAGCCCTTCTTCCTGATCGAAATCCCAGCTGCGGTTCTGCTGCGCCATCAACCGGCGCTGCAGGCGATTGGCCAGCTTTGTCACCACGCCCTGCAGGCCTTTCAATTGCGCGTCGAGATAGGTGCGCAACCGCGTCAGCTCTTCCTCGTCGCACAGGTCGTGCGCGGCGATGATCTCGTCAAAATCGTCAGTGAAAGCCTTGTAGTCGAAATCGTCGGGTAGTTCGGTCCACGGGCGATTGGGGCGCACGGGCATCATGCCCTCTTCGTCGCCCTCGCCCGGATCGAAATCGCCATCGGCGTCGAATTCGCCCGAATCGTCGCTGTCGTCGCCCTCGCCTTCCTCGGGCTGGGTCGCGGCATCCATCGGCTGCTGCTTGTTTTCCGAAGGCTGCTCCTCGGGCGATTCCTCATCGTCCTCGCCGGTGCTTTCCTCGTCCTCGTCGCCCTCTTCCTCAGGCATCTGGGGGTCGATTTCGGTCTCCACCAGCTCCAGATGGCGCAGCATATCCAGCGTCATCTTCTGGAACGCGGTCTGGTCGGCCAGCTTTTCGGCAAGGCTTTCGAGATCGTCACCGATGGCCGCGCGGATTGCCTCGCGGCGCAGGGCCACCCCCGGCTCGGCGGCTGGCGGGATCGGCTGGCCGGTCAGCTGTTCGCGCAGCATCAGCGAAAGCGCGGTGGCAATGGGCACGTCCTCGGCCCGTTCGGCGCGCGTGATCGGATCGGTGGCCAGCCGCTTGTCCAGCGCCGCCGACAAATTCGCCTTGGTCCCCAGCATCGCATTGGCGCCAATGGCTTCCCATCGGACCTGCTCCACCATGTCATAGGCCTGCCGCGCCAGCGGGTCGGACGGACGATTGCGCCCATGCAGCCGCACATCGTGATGGCGCTGTTTCAGCGCAAAGCTGTCGGCGACGCCGCGCGCGATGGCGACGGGGCCTTCCTCCAGCTTGCGGCCCGGCATGGGGACGCGCACCGTGTTGCCGACCTGCGCGGGCACGTCGGAGGTCCAGTTGATCTCGATCTCGGCATCCTCGGCCACGGCGCGGGCCGTGCCGGTCAATGCATGACGAAACCTGTCGAGACGCGATTCCTCGGCCAAAACGGCTCCTTACAGGATCGACTGGCCGGTCGCGGCCCAGTCCTTCATGAAGCCCTCGATCCCCTTGTCGGTGAGGACATGATTGGCGAGCGCCTTGATTACCTTGGGCGGCATGGTCGCCACGTCGGCACCGATCTTCGCGCATTCCAGCACATGGGTGGCATGGCGCACGGATGCGGCAAGGATCTGCGTCTCGAACGCGTAATTGTCATAGATGATCCGAATGTCCTCGATCAGTTCGAGGCCATTGACGCCATTATCGTCATGCCGACCGATGAAGGGCGAAACAAAGGTCGCGCCAGCCTTGGCCGCGAGCAGCGCCTGATTGGCGGAGAAGCAGAGCGTGACATTGACCATGGTGCCGTCCTTGGTCAGCGCCTTGCAGGTCTTGAGCCCGTCGATGGTCAGCGGAACCTTGATGCAGACATTGTCCGCGATTTTGCGCAGGACTTCGGCTTCCTTCATCATCGTCTCATGGTCGAGAGCGACGACCTCGGCGCTGACGGGTCCATCGGTCAGACCGCAAATTTCCTTGGTGACTTCCATGAAATCGCGGCCCGATTTGGCGATCAGGCTGGGATTGGTGGTCACGCCATCCAGCAGGCCCGTCGATGCGAGATCGGCGATTTCTGCGGTGTCTGCGGTGTCTGCAAAGAATTTCATGCTGCGCTCGGTCCGTTTTGCTGGCTCGTGATTTCTGTGGGCCTGGCTAGAATCATGCGGTGAATCGCACATTCGCCATACTTGCGCTCCGCCTTGCCGCCACAGCCTGCGTTTTGCAACCGGCGAGCGCGCGGGCCGAAGAAGCGGAGACCCAGTTCTGGACCAGCATGGCGGGCGGCTTCCTGCTTGATCCGCAGACCCCGGTTTCGGTCGCGCTGACCACCCGCTTTCGCGAGGCGTCGAGCGGGAAGGATCAGACCCTGCTGCGGGCCAGCACGCAGCGCGTGCTTACCCGCAATGTTTCGACCGGCCTGCTGCTGTCTTACAACCGGACCAGCGGCAGCTATGAAGCGCGGCCATGGCAGCAATTCGCCGTGCGCTGGCATGGCGTGGTGTTGCGCACGCAGATGGAGGAGCGGCTGATCGAGGGCGCCGACCGCGCCGAATTGCGCATCCGCCCCCGCATCCAATATGGCACCCGGGTCGCCCGGCTCTATGTCGTTTCGTCCGCCGAATGGACCTATCGCATCCAGTCGCATCAGCGCGGCGATGACAGCGATCCTGCATATTGGCGCGTGTCGACCAGCGTGAGCAAACCCCTGTGGAACGGGTTCGAGGGTGCGGCCGGCTATATGGTGATGTACCGGCCGCGCCATGGAGAGCCCGACAGGATATCCCACATCCCGCAAATCACGATTTCGCGCCGGTTCTGACAGTTCAGGCCTGCGGGGTGACATCGATGCAGACCGGGCGATCGCCCGATTGCGGGAAACGCACCCCCGGCTCGCCATCGTTGCGGCAGGCCTCTACCGGTCCGCTGGCGGTAATCGGCGGATCGGCCAGCACATAATCGCCGTCGCGGGCGAAGAACACGAAGGTAGCGCAGCCTTGCGTCCCGCAATCGACCGCGCTCCGGCGGCGAAGCACCATGTCGAGAGCGCCGTCGCCGTCAATGTCGAGCCTGGTCAAATCGACCTCCAGCTGCTCCTGCGGCTTCGCGGATAGCACGGGGCGCAGGCAAATCGCCGCTGCCTCCGCTGGAAGCTCGGCGCAATCGGGCGCTTCGGCGAAAGCGCCGTCATTGGGCACGGAGGCCAGCGCATCGGTTTCGATTGGGGCAGGCTCCACCGGCGCGGCAGGCGCGGCCTGCTCTTCGCCGGTTTCGTCCGGTTCGGGCGCGCTGTCATTGCATGCGGCCAGCGCGATCAGCGCACTGGCCGCGATCAATCCCTTGCGCATCAGCGGACCGCGTTCCTTGCGCCGAACACGCCGATCAGCACCGGATCATTGGTCGCATAGGGATCGGCGCGGATCGCAGCTTCCTCACGCCCGATGGCCGACCAGATCGCATCCTCGGTCCGGCGGGTGAGCGAATCGGCAACGCCCGACAGGTTTACGCCCGACAGTTCGGACAAAGCCGGACCCAGCACCGGATCGTCGATCACGCGCAGGGCATCGGAAACCTCGGGCAGCATCACGTCGATCAGGCGGCTGCCCATGTTGGTGCGCAGATAGCCGGTCGCCGCTGTCGGTTCGCCGCTGACCAGCGCCACCGCGTTTTCGAAGCCGACGATGCGGATCGTATCAGCCACCACCGGCGCGGCGCGATAGGCACCCTCTGCCGCGATGCGGTTAAATTCGCGCATCATGCGTTCGCGCACGATGGTGGAGCCAAGGATGCGCGCGAGGACGCCGCCGCGATTGCCCAGCACTTCATCGACAGAAAGCCGCGCCAGCTGGTCATCATAAAATCCGCCGGGCGCCAGCAGCTGCTCGAACGCGTCCTGCGATGCGATGGTGAGCAGACGGCGGATCGCCTCGGTAAAGGAATAGCCCTGGTATGACGCGCAGCCTGCCAGCGCCAAAGTGGCCACGCCGCCCAGCGACAGGCCAAGGAAACCCCGGCGGCTGGAAGGGGGGCTGGCGGTGAAATCGCGGCTGGGCGCGCGCGACAAAATCGTGTTTTCCATCGTCAAATCCTCTTTCGGCCCTGTCCATGGGCCCGCTCGCTCGCCATATGGGGGCGAACATGAACCGCGTCCGTCTCCTCATGATGAATGCCGCATTAGGGCCGCTGGATTACCGCGTGCCCGACGGCATGCACGTGGGGCCGGGAAGCGTGGTCGTCGCCCCATTGGGCCCGCGGCAGGTGATCGGCATCGTGTGGGAAAGCGAACGGCTTCCCGGCACCGAGGTTCCGGATGCGCGCCTGCGCCCCATTCTGGATGTATTGCCGGTGGAACCGCTGCGCGCCCCGCTGCGGCGGCTGATCGAGTGGACGGCAGACTATTACATCGCCGCCATGGCAAGCGTCGCGCGCATGGCCTTATCGTCGAGCGCGGCATTGCGCGGCGGCGGCACGATCACGGAATATCGCCTGACCGGCGTGGTGCCGTCGCGCCTCACGCCGCAGCGCGATGCGGCATTGTCGGCGCTCGAGGGCGAACAGGGCACGATCCGCGAACTCGCCGATCTGGCGGGCGTATCGGAAGCGGTGCTGCGCGGACTGGTCAACGGCGGTTCGCTGGAGCCGATCGAGGTCGCGGTCGACCGCCCCTTCGCCTTGCCCCGCCCCGACCATGCGCCGCCTGATCTGTCCGACGGGCAGCAGGCCGCCGCCGACCGCTTTATCGAGGCCGTGCGCGCCCGGAAATTCGCGCCCATGCTGCTGGATGGCGTCACCGGATCGGGCAAGACCGAAACCTATTTCGAAGGGGTAGCCGAAGCCCTGCGGCTGGGGCGGCAGGTGCTGGTGCTGCTCCCCGAAATCGCGCTGACGCAGAATTTCCTGAAACGGTTCGAGGCGCGCTTTGGCGTCACCCCCACCGTATGGCACAGCGCGCAGAAACAATCCGGCCGCCGCCGCGCATGGCGGCAAGTGTCGGAAGGCGGCGCGTCGGTGGTCGTCGGCGCGCGCTCGGCGCTGTTCCTGCCCTTTGCCGATCTCGGCCTCATCGTCGTCGACGAAGCGCATGAGATCAGCTTCAAGCAGGACGATGGCGTTCGCTATAACGCCCGCGATGTCGCAGTGATGCGCGCCCGGTTCGAAAAGATTCCCGCCATCCTTGCAAGCGCGACGCCCGCCTTGGAAAGCCTGCAAATGGCGGAAGCCGGGGTTTACGATAAGATCGACCTCCCAGCCCGTTTCGGCGGGGCCGTGCTGCCCGACATCAAGATCGTCGATCTGCGTGAGGAAATCCCCCCGCGCGGTCGCTGGATCGCGCCATCACTGGTGAAGGCGATGCAGGAGCGGCTGGAAAAGGGCGAGCAATCGCTCCTGTTCCTGAACCGCAGGGGTTACGCGCCGCTCACCTTATGCCGCCAATGCGGTTATCGCTTCCAGTGCCCCAATTGCTCGGCATGGCTGGTCGAACATCGTTTGACGCGCCGCCTTGCCTGCCACCATTGCGGCCATGAAGTATCCAGCCCCGAGGCCTGCCCCGAATGCGGCGAAAAAGACTGCCTTGCCGCCTGCGGCCCGGGCGTCGAACGCATCGCGGACGAGGTGGGCGAGATCTTCCCCGATGCGCGCACGGCGGTCGTGACCAGCGATACGCTGTCCAGCCCCGACAAGATCGGCGAATTCGTCGATGCGGCGCAGGCGGGAGAGATCGACGTGATCGTCGGCACGCAGCTGGTGACCAAGGGCTATCACTTTCCCGAGCTCACATTGGTCGGCGTGATCGACGCGGACCTTGGGCTGGAGGGCGGCGATTTGCGCGCCGCCGAACGCAGCTATCAGCAGATCGCGCAGGTCGCAGGGCGCGCAGGCCGCGCCGCGAAATCGGGCGAAGTGCTGATCCAGACCCGCCACCCCGAAGCGCCCGTCATCGCCGCGCTTGCCGCCTATGACCGCGACGCGTTCTACGAAGCCGAAAGCGATGCCCGCCGCCACGCGGGTGCCCCGCCATTCGGCCGCTGGGCCGCTATCATCGTATCGAGCGAGGACGAAGCCGAAGCCGCCGAGGCCGCCCGCAAGATCGGCGGCAGCGCCCCGCGGCTGGATGACATCGCCGTTTTCGGCCCCGCCCCGGCTCCGCTATCGCTATTGCGCGGGCGCTATCGATATCGCCTGCTAATCAATGCCCGCCGCAGCGCGGCGCTACAGCAGACGATCCGCGAATGGCTTGGCCCCATCGACCATCCTCCCGGCGTGCGCGTGGGCGTGGACATTGATCCCTATAGCTTCGTGTGAACCGAACAGGCGGCGAGGCGTTGGCTCATCATGACCCGGCCTGTCCTCATCCCCGTCCTCGGCGACCAGCTGACACACTCGCTTGCCAGCCTTGAAGGCGCGGACAAGGATAATGCGGTCGTGCTGATGATGGAGGTCTGGGACGAGACGACCTATGTCAAACACCACAAGGCGAAGATCGCGCTGATCCTGTCGGCCATGCGGCACTTTGCGGGCGAACTGCGCGACAAGGGCTGGACCGTCGAATACATCGCGCTGGAGGATGAAGGCAACACCGGCAGCTTCACCGGCGAGATCGCCCGCGCCGTGGACCGCCACGATGCCAGCAAAGTCCGTATCGTCGAGCCGGGCGAATGGCGCGTGCAGAAGGCGCTGCAGGGATTGAAAGGGCCACTGGATGTACCGCTGGAAATCCTGCCCGACGATCGGTTCCTGTGCTCGATCCCCGAATTCATCGGCTGGGCGCAGGGACGGCGCACGCTGCGCATGGAGAATTTCTACCGCGAGATGCGCGCCAAGACCGGCCTGTTGATGGACGGCGACGAACCGGTCGAAGGAAAGTGGAACTTCGACCACGACAATCGCGCCTCCCCCGATGACGGCATCGACCCGCCGCCTGCGCCGAAATTCGCGCCCGACGACACGACCCGAGACGTGATCGACATGGTCGCACGCCGGTTCGACAGCCACTTCGGCAGCCTTGACCGTTTCGGCTGGCCGGTAACGGCAAAGCAGGCCGAAAAGGCGCTGGACGCCTTCATCACCGAACGCCTGCCTGATTTCGGCACCTATCAGGACGCGATGGTGACCGGGGAGGACGATCTCTATCACTCGCTGCTGTCCACCTCGATCAACCTTGGCCTGCTCGATCCGCTTGAATGCTGCCGCCGCGCGGAAAAGGCGTGGAAGGACGGCAAGGCCCCGATCAACGCGGTCGAGGGTTTCATCCGGCAGATCATCGGCTGGCGCGAATATATCCGCGGCATGTACTGGCTGGAGATGCCCGAACTGGCCGAGGCCAATGCGCTGGATGCCAGCCGCCCGCTGCCCGAATTCTACTGGACCGGCGAAACCGACATGCTGTGCATGGCCGAGGCTGTCAGGTCCACGCGCGACAATGCGCATGCCCATCACATCCAGCGGCTGATGGTGCTGGGCAATTTCGCGTTGATCGCAGGGGTCAGACCACAAGATGTAGAGGACTGGTTCCTCGTCGTTTACGCCGATGCCTATGAATGGGTCGAACTGCCCAATGTCGCGGCCATGGCGCTTTGGGCCGACAAGGGGCGGCTGGCGACGAAACCCTATGCGGCGAGCGGGAATTACATCAACAAGATGTCGGATTACTGCGGCAAGTGCAGCTACTCCGTATCGAAGAAGACGGGCGAAGGGGCCTGCCCGTTCAACCCGCTATATTGGGATTTCATGGTGCGCAATCGCAAGCTGCTTGAAAGCAACAACCGCGTCGCGCGCGTCTATGCGACATGGGACCGGATGGATGATGACCGGCAGCGCGAATATCTCGAAAGCGCCAAGGGGGTGCTCGATGGATTGGAGCCTGCTCGGAAAGGATGGGCGCGGGACTAGCTATCGGTTTCGCCGCCCGGAACCTCGATCGTTGTGAACAATCCGGTTTCCTGCGCATCGGGCACTTCGGCCACGATGCCATATTCGCCCGGCGCCAGATCGACCTTGAAATAGCCGGTCGAACCTTCCGGCATGTCGTGAATGCCCCCCACATAATGGGCAGGCGCGGGGGTCTGCTGGCCGTCATTGGGGAAGAAATCGACCCATGTGGCCGCGCGGTCCACATCCGTATCCCCGTCGATGCGAAAGAGATGCGCGTCGTGCCCGACAAAATTATTATAGAGCCGCTGCTCCACGAAATTGACCCGCACCGAGTTTTCGCCGGGCTGGAAAGCGCCATCGGCAATCCTGTAGCCGCCATTCGAAATGTCGAGCGTCACATTGGCCTCCGGTTCGGCCATGCCGCCCTCTTCCTCCAGCACGGTCAGCGGCAACACCATGCCGTGCATGCCGGGCTCGGGGTGATAATTATGCTGGACCCCGTTCGTCTTTACATAGCATTCGACGATATAGTTTCCGGGCGTGAGGAACATGGTCGCCTCTCCGGTCACGCCGTCGGACATCATGCCGGGGCCGCCCATATAGGTGATGTCGCCGATCCACACCGGGATGGTCGCGGCGATCCTGGCCGCATCCTCCGTCCGCCCCTCTATATTGGCGGTAAGGCTGTGCTGGATCGGCTTGACCACCTCGTCCGACAGCATCTGCGCCGTCACGCCATCGGGCAGGCGATAGACAAGGCCGAAATGGGTAAGCCCGGAATCGTTTGTTACCCTCACCGTAGTCCAGCCGGACTTGATCTCGTTCGGGCCGACGAATGACATGCCGTCGATGCCGAGTTCGAGGACATTGACCGCAGGGCCATCGCTTTGCGGCGAGGATCCGCCACAGGCGGCGAGGGAAGCGGTAAGGGCAAGCGCAATCAGACGGTGCTTCATCGGCGAAGTCTCCGGCAGTGTGCGACCCGGCACCTGCCTAACATATCGGGGCGCGCCTTCCCAAACCGCCCCGCCTATTGGCCCTTACGCCAATACCACGCGCCGCGCAGTTCCTCCCGCCGGATCGCCAGCGTCAGCAGCGTCAACCCCGCGCAGGTCGCGCAAACCATGGCGACGACCGAAGCCTCAAGCCCGAAATCGCCGCCGGTCAGCCAGTCGGGCCCGACACGCCGCGTAATCAGCAGGCCGATGGGGGCGTCGCCACCTGACACAGGGATCGAATAAAGCCAGCCTTGCGTGAAATTCCAAGCCGCATGGATGCCGATCGCCAGCCACAGCCGCCGCGTCAGCATATAGGCCGCGCCCAGCAATATGCCTGCCTCCACCATGATCGCGATGGCGGCAAACCAGCTCGCATCCGGGTTCTGGATATGCGCCGCCCCAAAGATGACCGAGGTGACGAGAAGCGCGGTCCAGCTGCCGCCCAGCCGCTCGATCTGGCGGAATAGCACGCCGCGGAACAACACCTCCTCGAAGGTGCCGGAGATGAAGGCCAGCCCGCCCACGTACCAGATCGCGGTATCTACGGGATTGCGCACGCCCAGCACCTCAAACCCGCCGAGCAGCGCGACGATGCCGGTCATGACAGAGAACAGCAGGAAGCCGCAGGCAAGACCCGCGCCCAATTCCTTCGCCGCTCCGGCAAAAGCCATTTCGCGGTCCGGCTCACGCTCAAGCCAGCGTTTATAGCCTTTCCAGAACAGCACCATGGCAACTGCGATGAGGAAACCGCCCAGCAGGCTGCCCGGCCCCGTCACCCAGCCCAGCACCTGCGTAAAGACGACCGAAAGGCCGGTGACGATGGTGATGATGATCACCGAGGCGATCACGATCAGCACCAGCGGGAAATCGATGATGCGGCGGATGATGCCCGGCTTGCGGGTCGTCAGCTCGGGCGCGGGCGCATCAGGGGCGGTCGGTGTCGTCTCTTCCATCGCGCTCCTTTTCCAGCAGCGCGCGCTTTATGTCGAGGCCATAAGCATAACCGCCGATCGAACCGTCCGCGCGGATGACGCGGTGGCACGGGATCAGCACGGCGACATTATTCGCGCCATTGGCGCCGCCCGCCGCGCGCACGGCGGCTGGCCTGCCCACCGCTGCCGCCAGATCGGCATAGCTTCGCGTCTCTCCCACGGGGATGCGGCGCAGTTCGGCCCAGATGCGTTCCTGGAACGCAGTGCCCTTTACGTCGAGCGGGATATCGGGATCGCTGCCGGGCGCCTCCACCTCTGCGACCACGCGGGCGAGCAGCTGCGTGAACTCGAAGCCGCCTTCCAACAGCTCGGCATGGGGGAAGCGCGCTTGCAGATCCTCCCGCCCCTCGGCAAACGACAGGCGGCACACACCCTTGTCGGTCGCGGCGACCAGCATCGGGCCAAGATAGGTGTCGACCACGGCCCAGCGGATCGTCACCCCCGCCCCGCCCCTGACCCATGCGGAAGGGCTCATGCCCAGTCTCCCATTCGCTTCGGCATAGAAGCGCGATGGCGCTTCATAGCCTGCCTTGAATATGGCCTCGGTCACGCTGTCCTGCGCGTCCATGGCTGCGCGGGCATGCTCCAGCCGCAGGGCCCGGCCGAATTCGGCGGGGCTCATCCCCGTGGAGCGCCGGAAGATACGTTGCAGATGATCGGGCGAATAACCGGTCAGCGCCGCCAGATCGGCCATCGGCACCGGGGCCTGCGCAGCGCGGATCGCCGCGATCGCGGAGCGCACCGCGTTGCCATCGCGCATTGTATCGTCAGGCAGGCAGCGCTTGCACGCGCGCAGCCCCAGTTCGCGGGCGGCGGCGATATCGGGCAGCAGCACCATGTTTTCGGGCTTGGGCCGGCGCGCCGGACAGCTGGGGCGGCAATAGATGCCGGTCGTTGTCACACCCACGACAAAACGCCCGTCATAGCGCCGGTCACGCCGGGCAAAGGCGTCCATGGCCTCTTCACGGTCAATGGATATGGCAATGTCCTGCGTCATGCCGATCTGTCTAGCCTGTGCGGTTGCGCGCTGCATCCTGAAAGCCGCGATCAAAACGAAATTGGTGCATCTTATGGTGAAACCGGCTGACAATCAGAGGTGAAAGTCGCTAATGCCCCGCCAAATGCGGATCGATATTCGGAAAACCATGGGTCTGATTTCTTCGGCCAAAGTGACCATTCGCGCCATTGTCGCGGTGTTCCTTCTCGCTTGCGCGATGCTGGGCGCATCGCCGCAGGCCGCGCGTGCCGACACGGCAGACATCAATGCCGCCGCCCGGTCGGTGGTGCGCGTGGTCATCGTGCTAAAAGATTCGTCTGGCTATGACGTGATCGGGCACGGCACCGGTTTCGCCGTTTCGCCAAAGCTGATCGTCACCAATGCCCATGTGCTCGCCCCGCTGCTGGAGGATGATCGCCTCCGCCTTGGCATCGTGCCCGCGCAGGGGCGCACCGGCTATTTCGCGCGCATCGTGCGGGTGGCAGGCGATGTCGACCTCGCCCTCGTCGAACTGACCGAGGATGCCACCCTGCCCGTCGCCACGCTTTATACGGGCCGGGTGGAGGACGGGCAGGATGTCTATGCCGTGGGCTATCCCGCCAATGTCGACCAGGCGCAGGGTCTGGGGCTCAACGGCCTTGTTTCCCCGCAGCCGCCGGTAAAATCGCGCGGGCAGGTTTCGGGCGGGCGGCGTTCTTCTGAATATGACACTATCCTTCACACCGCAGCCATTGGCGTCGGCAATTCGGGCGGTCCGCTGCTCGATCCGTGCGGGCGCGTCGTGGGGGTCAACGCCTTTGGCACGATCAGCGACAATGGCAGCGATTCGGAATTCTACTTCGCCGTTTCGATGAGCGAGCTTGCCCCCTTCCTGCGCTCTGCCGGCGTTACCCCGCGCACCAGCGCGTCCGAGTGCCGCTCCATCGCCGATTACGATGCCGAGGAAATGGCCCGCTCCCTGCGTGAGGATGCAGAGAATCGCGCCCGCCTCGCCGCTGCCACGGCCGAACGGCGCATCGCGGCCGAAAAGGCCGCGCGCCGGGCCGAACTCGAGGCCATCGACGAGCGCGAGACGCTGATGGGTCTTGCCGGGCTGATGGTCGTGATCGCGCTGATCGCAGGGCTGACCACGGTCTATTTCCTTGATCACGAACGCCGCGAACCGGCGCTGGGCGCGGGCAGCGTTGCCGCCTTTGCCCTGCTGGCGGCGCTGGTGTCTTGGGTATCGCGCCCCTCTGTCAGCGACATCGAACGCCGCGGCGACGAAGCGCAGCGCGAGGCGCTGGCCGCACCTGTCGCCAATGCGAAGGATCCATCGCCCGAAACGAATCGCGGACGCTTCATCTGCCGCCTGATCCCGGCGCGCAGTCGCATCACCGTTTCCGACAGCTCCGATGTTGAGTTGCAGTGGAACGAGGATGGCTGCGTCAACGGGCGCACCCAATACGGGCTGTCATCCGATGGCTGGGACCGCGTTATGGTACCCGAAGGCGAGCAGACCGTCTCGGTATCGCACTATGATCCCAAGACGCGCGTGCTTTCGACCGACCGGTTCTTCCTCGATCTCCAGCAGATGAACGATGCGCGCCAGTTGCGGGGCGAATATCAGGCCCCTGCCTGCGGCGCGGGCGAAGAGGCCGCGCGCGAGCTGGGCGACCAGCAACAGGCGATTCGCGAGATTTTGCCTCAAACCCCGAACGAGCGGCTGGTCTACACCTGCGAACCTGCCCCCGTGAAAACCGCACAGCCGATGTCGGAGGACGACGAAAAGGGCTGAATCCTCCCCTATCGGTGCTACAAAACCCACAAGCGGCATCCTTTGGTATGAGGGTCGCGCAAAAGCGGCCTTGTGCCGGTTGTCATAAGCCGGTTTCATTGCTAGGCGCGCCGCCGTAACGGACGCACTCTCGCGGACCGGTCGCGTTGCATGCGTGTCTTTTAAAATACGCCCGCTGCGCTACCGCGAGGATCCGGCCAGGGGGGCAGCGTTCGCGAATTCGCCGTATCACGGCAGGCAAGAGGACAGTTCAAGGGTGGAAAATACGGGCGGCATCACAGCCAGTCTTGCGGGGCGCTACGCCTCGGCTCTGTTCGAGCTGGCGGTTGACGAGAATCAGGTCACCGCGGTCGAGGGCGATCTCGAGAAATTGCGCGTCGCGCTTTCCGAGAGCGAAGACATGCGTGCGCTGATCAAGGACCCGGAGCTTTCGCGCAAGCAGGCGGCTTCGGCCATCGGCGCGGTCGCGACCCATCTGAACCTTGCGCCGCTGACGAAGAATTTCCTGGGCGTGCTGGCGACCAATCGCCGCCTGTCCAGCCTTCCCGACATGATCCGCGCCTTCAACGCGATCGCCGCCGCCCAGCGCGGCGAGGTGACGGCAGACGTCACCAGCGCGCATCCTCTCGACGACACGCAGCTGTCGCTTCTCACCCAGAAGCTGACCGCGCGCGAAGGTCGCGACGTCAAAGTTCGTACCGAGGTCGATCCCTCGATCCTTGGCGGTCTGATCGTGAAGATCGGCAGCCGCCAGATCGACAGCTCGATCCGCACCCGTCTCAACTCTCTCGCCCAGGCCATGAAGGGCTGACCTTTTCAGGTCCTTAGAAAAAGGCACTTAGAACATGGAAATCCGCGCCGCAGAAATTTCGAAGGTCATCAAGGACCAGATCGCCGGATTCGGCACCGAGGCCCAGGTCTCCGAAGTCGGCACCGTGCTGTCGGTCGGTGACGGCATCGCCCGCATCCACGGCCTCGACAAGGTCCAGGCTGGCGAGATGGTCGAATTCGCCGGGGGCATCCAGGGCATGGCCCTGAACCTCGAGGCCGACAATGTCGGTGTCGTGAT
The DNA here is from genome assembly GCF_001661965.1 of Croceicoccus mobilis. Taxonomy (GTDB): domain Bacteria; phylum Pseudomonadota; class Alphaproteobacteria; order Sphingomonadales; family Sphingomonadaceae; genus Croceicoccus; species Croceicoccus mobilis. The sequence continues at coordinate 86,235 of NZ_LYWZ01000020.1, read as the reverse complement.
CTTCGGTTCGGACAGCACCATCAAGGAAGGCGACCAGGTCAAGCGGACCGGCACCATCGTGGACGTCCCCGTCGGCAAGGGCCTCCTTGGCCGCGTCGTCGACGCGCTGGGCAACCCGATCGACGGCAAGGGCCCGATCGTCGCCGAGAAGCGTTCGCGCGTCGAGGTGAAGGCACCTGGCATCATCCCGCGCAAGTCGGTGCACGAACCCGTCCAGACCGGCCTCAAGGCCGTCGACGCCCTCGTCCCCGTCGGCCGCGGCCAGCGTGAGCTGATCATCGGCGACCGCCAGACCGGCAAGACCGCCGTCGCCATCGACACCTTCATCAACCAGAAGGGCGTCAACGCAGGCGACGACGAGAGCAAGAAGCTCTACTGCATCTATGTCGCCGTCGGCCAGAAGCGTTCGACCGTCGCCCAGATCGTGCGTCAGCTCGAAGAGAACGGCGCGATGGAATATTCGATCGTCGTCGCCGCCACCGCGTCGGAGCCTGCTCCGCTGCAGTTCCTCGCGCCCTATACCGGCTGCGCGATGGGCGAATTCTTCCGCGACAACGGCATGCACGCCGTGATCGTGTATGACGACCTTTCGAAGCAGGCCGTCGCCTATCGCCAGATGTCGCTGCTGCTGCGTCGTCCTCCGGGCCGCGAAGCATATCCGGGCGACGTGTTCTATCTGCACAGCCGCCTGCTTGAGCGCGCCGCGAAGATGAACGATTCGATGGGTTCGGGCTCGCTCACCGCGCTGCCGATCATCGAAACGCAGGCGGGCGACGTGTCGGCCTACATCCCGACCAACGTGATCTCGATCACCGACGGCCAGATCTTCCTTGAGACCGGCCTGTTCTTCCAGGGCATCCGCCCCGCCATCAACGTCGGCCTCTCGGTGTCGCGCGTCGGCGGTGCCGCCCAGACGAAGGCGATGAAGAAGGTCTCGGGCTCGATCAAGCTGGAGCTGGCGCAGTACCGCGAAATGGCGGCCTTCGCGCAGTTCGGTTCGGACCTCGACGCTTCGACGCAGAAGCTCCTCAACCGCGGTGCGCGCCTGACGGAGCTCTTGAAGCAGCCGCAGTTCTCGCCGCTTCCGTTCGAAGAGCAGACCGTGTCGATCTTCGCCGGCACCAACGGCTATCTCGACTCGATCCCGGTTTCGGCCGTGACCGAATATGAATCCGAGATGCTTTCGTTCATGCGTTCGCAGCACGCCGACGTGCTCGCCGAGATCCGCGAGACCAAGGCCTTCGACCAGTCGAAGGACAAGACGGTCGCCGCGCTCGACGCATTCGCCAAGCAGTTCGCAGCGTAATCGTTACGTTCGCCTGAGCCATTCTAGCTAGGGAGCCGTCATGGCCTCGCTGAAGGAACTCAAGGGCCGGATCAACTCGGTCAAGTCGACCCAGAAGATCACCAAGGCCAAGCAGATGGTCGCCGCCGCAAAGCTCCGCAAGGCGCAGGCGGCGGCGGAAGCTGCGCGCCCCTATGCCGAGCGCCTGTCGGGCGTGATGGCGAGCCTTGCCAGCAAGGTGGGCAAGGACGACAATGCGCCCAAGCTGCTTTCGGGCACCGGGTCGGACCAGCGCCACCTGCTGGTGGTCGCCAACTCCGACAAGGGTCTGGCCGGCGCATTCAACTCGAACATCGTCAAGGCCGCGCTGGTCAAGGCGAAGGCACTGCTTGCCGAGGGCAAGGAGGTGGAATTCTATCTGATCGGTCGCAAGGGCCGTCCGGTGATCCGCCGCACCTACCCCGACAAGATCGGCGTCAACTTCGACACCACCAGCGTGCGCGAACCCGGCTTCAACGAAGCCGAGCAGATCGCAGACGAGCTCGTTGGCATGTATGAAGACGGCCGCTTCGACGTGGCGCATCTGTTCTTCTCGCAGTTCAAGTCGGCGCTCGCGCAGATCCCGACCGAACAGCAGATCATCCCGGTCAAGGCTCCCGAAGGCGCAGTCGAAAGCGACGCCGTCGTGGAATACGAACCGGGCGAGGAGGAAATCCTCGAGGCGCTGCTGCCGCGTTACCTGAAGACCCAGATCTTCAAGGCATTGCTTGAGAACAACGCATCGGAACAGGGCGCGTCGATGACCGCCATGGACAATGCGACGCGCAATGCCGGCGACCTGATCGGCAAGCTCACCATTCAGTACAACCGCACCCGTCAGGCTGCGATCACCACCGAACTCATCGAAATCATCGCGGGCGCGGAAGCGCTCTAAGCTATAGGCAAGGAAACACCCATGGCCAGTGCACCCACGCTCGACTTCTCGGGCACCAGCAATGTCCCCGCCCAGGGCAAGATCAGCCAGATCATCGGCGCCGTCGTCGACGTCGTCTTCGAAGGCGAACTGCCCGCCATCCTCACCGCTCTGGAGACCGAGAACAACGGTCAGAAGCTGGTGCTGGAAGTGGCGCAGCACCTTGGCGAGAACACCGTGCGCACCATCGCGATGGATGCGACCGACGGTCTGACCCGCGGCCAGCCCGTCGCCAACACCGGCGCGCAGATCTCGGTTCCGGTCGGCCCCAAGACGCTGGGCCGCATCATGAACGTCGTCGGCGAATCCATCGATGAGATGGGCCCCGTCGGCAGCGACATGTACGCCCCGATCCACGCCAAGGCTCCCGAGTTCGTCGACCAGTCGACCGAAGCGGCCATCCTGGTCACCGGCATCAAGGTCATCGACCTTCTCGCTCCCTACGCAAAGGGCGGCAAGATCGGCCTGTTCGGCGGCGCAGGCGTGGGCAAGACCGTGCTCATCCAGGAGCTGATCAACAATATTGCAAAGGGCCACGGCGGCGTGTCCGTGTTCGCCGGCGTTGGTGAGCGTACCCGCGAGGGCAACGACCTCTATCACGAATTCCTCGACGCAGGCGTCATCGCCAAGGACGAGAACGGCAACGCGACCTCCGAAGGTTCGAAGGTGGCCCTCGTCTTCGGCCAGATGAACGAGCCCCCGGGCGCGCGTGCCCGCGTCGCCCTGTCGGGCCTGACCATGGCCGAATATTTCCGCGACCAGGAAGGCCAGGACGTCCTGTTCTTCGTCGACAACATCTTCCGCTTCACGCAGGCGGGTTCGGAAGTGTCGGCCCTGCTTGGCCGTATTCCTTCGGCCGTGGGCTATCAGCCGACCCTGTCGACCGACATGGGCGCGCTGCAGGAACGCATCACCTCGACCACCAAGGGTTCGATCACCTCGGTGCAGGCCATTTACGTCCCCGCCGACGACCTTACCGACCCTGCCCCGGCAACGTCCTTCGCTCACCTTGACGCGACGACCACGCTGAACCGCGCGATTTCGGAACTCGGCATCTACCCGGCGGTCGACCCGCTCGATTCCACCTCGCGCGTTCTCGAACCGCGCGTAGTCGGCACCGAGCACTACGAGACCGCTCGTGCCGTTCAGGAGACGCTGCAGAAGTACAAGTCGCTGCAGGACATCATCGCCATTCTCGGCATGGACGAGCTTTCGGAAGAAGATAAGCTCACCGTCCAGCGCGCCCGCAAGATCCAGAAGTTCCTCTCGCAGCCGTTCCACGTTGCAGAGGTCTTCACCGGCATCCCCGGCAAGTTCGTGCAGCTCGAAGACACGGTGAAGTCGTTCAAGGCCGTCGTCGAAGGTGAATACGACCATCTTCCCGAAGCAGCCTTCTACATGGTCGGCGGCATCGACGAGGCGGTCGAAAAGGCCAAGAAGCTGGCCGAAGACGCCTGATCTGATTGATGGGTCGGCGGGGGCCCATGCCCCCGCGCTTCCCTTCACGATAATTTTGAAAGCTGAACGCCCATGTCGCTGCATTTCGAACTCGTCACCCCGGCCAAGCTGGTCCGCTCGGAAGACGTCCACATGGTCGAGGTTCCCGGCACCGAGGGCGCTTTCGGCGTTCTTGAAGGCCACGCGCCCTTCATGTCGACCATCGCCGATGGCGAGATGCGCATCTACAAGACGGCCGGCGCTGCGCCCGAAGTCATCACCGTCTCGGGCGGCTTTGCCGAGGTTGGCGACGCGGGCCTGACCGTGCTGGCCGAGCACGTCGGCGAATAAGCACTGCCGACAGCGCCCGCATCGCGCGAAGCGCCGAAAATCTGACAAAGCCATCGGGCCGCGCTTCGATTTTGCGAAGTGCGGCCCGAAGCGTTGCAGGATCGACACACTCCCCCTTTGCGCCATGGAATTCCGTGGGTTTAGCCCTGCCCGGCCCTCGTTTCGTCCTTGGCCTGCCACGTTTTGACGCTGGCAAACCGTCGCACCCTTGTGGATAAGCCAAAACGCAAGGCGGAAAATGGGGCTCCCCCACCCTAGTTGCCCGGAAACAGATGTTCGCTGATGCGTTTCATTCAGACCATCGACCATGAACAAGGGGGCACCTGCCATGTCGAGATATACCATTCGCCAGTCCGGCACCGATAACTGGAGCAGTCCGCGGCCTTTCGCCGACGCAAGCACGCGCCGCCAGCGTTATGGCCGCATCCAGCCGATGGAAGGCCCGAGCTTCTTCGACCGCCTGCTGCGCCGCGCCTGATGGCCCGGTCGGCGGTGCCTTGCGCCGCCGCTATCGCTGGCTCTTAGCGCCTCCGCGCGTGGGAGCATGGAAGTCGGGGGGCTTCTTCGCGATCCACTTCAGGAATTTTGCAATATCCGCATCACCTCGCAGCAATGCGACATCATCACCGATCCGCGCCAGTTCCGCATTCGTAAAGCGCGCATGCAGCGTGCGGTGGCAGATAGGGTGAACCGGCTGCGTGACCCTGCCACCACGGCTTTTCGGGACCGGGTGATGTTTTTCCACCCGCTGCCCCATCGGCCTTTCGCAGAGCCAGCAAATCATAATCGGTTCGTCGTCCATCCCGGTCGGGATAGGCATTTGTTCGCCTAGCTCGCAAGCGGCTGCCCATGGTTAACGTTTTCTCAAGCGAAATTGCCGATAGCCTCCTGATCGACTAGCATGCGCGGCAGGGGGAATTTTCGTGACGCGGCTCATTATCCAGATACCGTGCCTGAACGAGGCGGACGACCTTCCGGCCGCACTTGCGGCATTGCCGCGCGAAATACCCGGCATTGACGAAATCGAAGTACTGATCATCGACGACGGGTCCGATGACAATACATCCGAAGTCGCCGCCAGGTGGGGTGTGCACCACATCGTCCGTCACCGCCGCAATCGCGGTCTTGCCCATGCCTTTCAGTCGGGCCTTGACGCATGCCTTTCGGCCGGGGCGGACATCATCGTCAACACCGATGCGGACGGACAATATGAGGGCGCTGACATTGCGGACCTCGTTCAACCAATCCTGAGAAACGAAGCCGATATTGTCATTGGCGACCGCGGGGTCGGCAAGAACGCACATTTCGGGCCGATCAAGCGCCGTTTGCAGACACTGGGTAGCGCGGTCGTGCGCAAGCTTTCGGGCACCGATATCACCGATGCCGTATCGGGCTTTCGCGCCATCAGCCGCGAAGCTGCCCAACGCATTACCATCACGACCGAATTCAGCTATACCACCGACATGCTGATCCAGGCCGGACGTAAGCGAATGGCCATCACCAGCGTTCCGGTTCGCACCCATCCCACCCTGCGGCCATCGCGCCTGTTCCGTTCCATTCCCCGTTTTATCATGCAGACAGGCGTCACCATCGCGCGTGCCTATACGACATACAACGCGCTACGGGTCTTCGTGGGGACCGGCCTTTTCTTAGCATTCGCGGGTTTAGCTCCCATCCTGCGTTTCCTCTGGTTCTTCATGAACGGTGATGGTCAGGGCCATATCCAGTCCCTGATCGTCGGCGGAGTGCTGATGATCCTTGGTGCGCTTGTCGCCGTTATGGGCATGCTCGCGGACCTCATCACCACCAATCGCAAGCTGATGGAAACGACCCTGCACAAGGTGCGCAAGCTTGAGGAGCAATTGGCCCGACATGAAAAAGACAGTGTCGCCCTCGACTTGCCTTCGGTAAGTGCCGAACCTGGAACAGTCCCGCTTACACCGGTAGAGCGCAAGGCCGTCCGCTAGAGCAAATGACATTGGCGAATAGCTTCAGGCCTCTGAAACTCAGGCAATTGCGCCAGCTTTGGGGCGTCAACGACGCGAATTGGGGCTGGGCCGGATTGAGCTTGCTCCTACTCGTACAAGGCTGGCTAGTTTTCAACAAACCGCTGCATTGGGACGAGTTTTTCTATTACCTCGAAGTAGACAGGTTTGCGCGCGGCCATTTACACCGGGCTCTCCAGACCTTCCATGTCAGGCTATTCGCTTGGTTGCCGACACTTTTCGAGAACAACGTCGATGCGATAGTCGTCGGTCGTATTTTCATGCTCGTTTGCGAATTTGTAACGCTCCTTGCAATCCATGGAATAGCAAGGCGCTTTGCATCAAGAGGAGCGGCGCTCCTAGCAGTATTGCTCTATATCTCTGCCAGTTATGTCTTTTTAAACGGCTTCAGTTTCAGAACAGACCCAATCGCAACGGCGGCATTGATGTCGGCGCTTTACCTCCTGTCACGCCCTGAATGCCTGAAGATCCGCCTATGGGTGATGGCGGCGATTGCTGGCGGGCTGACAGGTTTTGCCGCGATCATCACGATCAAGTCCGTCCTATATGCGACGGCTTTTGCAGGTATTGCTTACTGGCGTTGGCGAACTGCCGAAAGGCCAGTCCGCGATCTCCAGATAATGTTCGCCTCAGGTTTTTTTGCGATTGCCTGCTTCATTTTACTCTATATTTGGCATGCCCAAGGAGTGCCCCAGCTTCCGGAAGCCAGATCGTCTTCCGAAATCGCTGCCTCGAGTGCCGGCATAAGCCACGCTAACCGCACTTCATTTTCAACGCTTCGCGATGCCGCGTCGCGCATGTTTTTCATAGGCAAGCCTCATAATCTCGCACTCATTATCACTGGATTTCTGACATCGCCGGCATTGATAGCCCTTGTGCCGATGACCGGATGGGCGCTGGCTACACGGAGAACCTTCCAGAATGGCGAAAGACTAGCTCTACTGGGGCTCTGGCTCCCGGTAACGACACTGATTTTCTATGAAAACACCGCTCCATATTTTTTTGTTTTCATGCTGGCGCCTGTCTGCTGCGCTTGCGCCATTTCTCTCGATGACATTTCTCGAAGAGTGCCCCTAGCGTTTGTCACTATCGGACTTGTTGCGCTTTTGATTCCTTCGATCGCCACGCAGAACCCCGCGATCATTCGAAACCAGCACCAACTGGTTGATACAGCACACCGCCTTTTTCCTGAGAGGGTCGCTTATTTTGATCATGCCGGGATGATTGGAGGCTTCGACAAGATGAACAATTTCATGACCCCTTGGGGCATGAAGAAATACCGCGCCGATAAAGTCCCAATCTATCGACGAGCCATGGAAAGCAAAGCCGTTCCGCTGCTTCTTTTGAACTGGTGGCTGTTTTCCTTTCTCGACGATCCGGATGACAGCACTTTCCTCAAGGAGGATGCGGATGCCTTGCGAGAAAACTATATCAAGATTGCGGGCGCAATTTGGGTTGCAGGACGAAATGCCAAGGCCGGCAATCCACCGTTAACAAGCGAATTTCTGGTTCCCGGTCCTTATACAGTCCTCGGTGCCCCCGTTCTGTTCGATGGCATTCAAAGAGCGCCGGGTGAGGTCTTTGAAATCTCGAGAGGCAAACACGTCTTCTCGGCAATCGGAAATAAAGACGCCCGGCTTGTCTGGGGCCGAAATCCCGATCTCCCCGAAGCCGGCAGCCTCCCCCTTCTTATCTGGCCAAGATCATGACCTCGACCACGAATTGGAAGCCCACAGCGACCAAACTCACCCCGTCTCTCGACAAGGAGACCGGCAACCTCTGGGCCTGCAAGATCGCGATGGTATTATTACTGGGCATGCAGTTCAGCCTGATCTTTACCCGTGCTATCAACTGGGACGAATTCCACTTCTACGGGCAGGTGATCCAGTTTTCACTTGGCCAGCTCCATAGCCCCTTGCAGACTATTCATGTCCATGCTTTCGCATGGCTAACATCGATCCCCGGTAATTACATCGATCGCATCATCGTCGCCCGGATCCCGATGTTCGCATGTGAAATCGTCACCATCGCGTGCATCACAATGCTGGCACGGCGCTTCACGCACCTGACGAACGCGCTCATCTGCGCGCTCTGCTACCTCTCAATGGGCTTCGTGCTTCAGCATGGAATGTCATTTCGCGTCGATCCTCTAGTAACCTCGTGCCTCATGGCTGCGCTTGTAATCCTCGCCCGCGCGCGTTGGAGCTGGTGGGTCATCGCAGCCCTTGCCGCACTGATCGGCCTTGCCGGAATGATCACGATCAAGGCGGTCCTATTCACCCCCGCCTTTCTGGGCGTGGGCTGGATGCGCTGGAACGACGATGGCCGCGACCGGACCATGACCGTTCAGATGATCCTCGCCGGGCTGGGTGCGGTGGCCGTGTTCGCACTACTCTACCTTTGGCACAATCATTCGCTCACGACCGGAAGCTTCCACGTGGATGAATCGGCCACGAATAACACCGCGGTGGCCAGATCGGCCGCAGGCAATCCTGCAGACACATCGCATGAAGCGCGCAAGATCATGACTCGCTCCACGCATGACATGTTCTTTCTCGGTGTGCCGCCCTACTTGGCGATGATCGTGAAGGCAGCCAGCCTCGCACCGCTCCTGACCGGATTGATCATCATCGCCCCGTTCGTGATCGCGCGTTCTAGGCTGGCCTCTGCGGCAAGGCTGGCACTCGTCGGACTTTGGCTACCTGTCCTGACCTTGGCCTTTTATCGCAACACCGCTGGGTATTATTATGCCTTCATGCTGGCCCCTGTTTGTGTGGCCTGCGTTCCCGCCATCGCATGGCTCAGCCGACGTTTCGGTTCATGGCTGATCATCCTGGTGCTGCTGGTAACCGCTTTCCCGGTATGGCTGAAAGACGATCGCGAGGTTCTGGGCAACCAGCGCGCAGTCGTGACCGGTGTAGAACGCATGTTTCCCAGCCCAGTCTCCTATTTCGACCATAGCGGCATGATCAGCACGTTTCCCAAGGCTAACGGCTTCATGACCCCATGGGGGCTGGAGCGTTATCGCGCCGAAGGGGTCGAGACCTATCGCAGGGCCATGAATGCAGGGCCGGTCCCCTTGCTGATCGACAACGACTACATGATTCACGCCGTCCTTGAAAACCCAGAGGAAAAGATCCTGCTTTCCCGCGATGCGGCTGCGCTCAGGGACAATTACGTCCGGTTCTGGGGTCCGGTACTGCTTGCAGGCAAGACCATCGCGCCAAAGACAGTGGGCGCGCACGAATTTCTTGTCCCGGGTGAATATCGGGTCGAGGGTGCTGCTCTCACTCTGGACGACAAAACCCTGAAGGTAGGTGAAATCGTTCAAATCAGTCGCGGAGCTCACGAGCTGGCCAATCAAGGCTCGGCTACAGCACGGCTGATTTGGAATGAAATCGCTGACGAGCCGGACGGCATTGCCCCCGATGGCCGGCTATGGATCGGTTATTGATCGTCTGGTCATGACGGATTGCCGGATCCTCTTCATCACGCGCAAATGGGCACCTGCCATGGGTGGCATGGAAACCTATTCGATGCGGCTGAGCGAGGCCCTGGCAAAGGCTTACCCCACTGCTGTGATCGCTCTTCCGGGATGTTCTGACGGCATGCCTCCTTCGCCTTGGCGCCTTCTGGCATTCCCCTTCTCCGCAGCACTGGACGTCGTCGCGGCACGCTATCGACCGCAGGTCCTGCATCTGGCAGATTTGGCAATCTGGCCGCTGGCCGCATTGGCCGTGCTCTGCGGACGGCCCACCATCGCAATATCCGCTCATGGTACCGATGTCGCTTATCATCGGCGCGGCGGGATCAGGGGCAGGCTCTACGGAGCCTATCTGCGGCTTGGTGCATCGCTGCTTCGCAATGCCGCCGTGATCGCCAATTCCCACGCAACAGCGGACGTTTTGCGTGAAACCGGCTGGCATAGCGTGGTCGTCCCCCTTGCAACCGATATCGAGGCGCCCCCGGCCAATGGCACGCATAATCGCAGACTATTGTTTGCGGGCCGCCTCATCGAGCGCAAGGGTTGCGGCTGGTTCATTCGTGAAGTGCTCCCACTCGTCCCCGACGAAATCGAACTCGATATCGCTGGCACAGGTTGGAGCGATCAGGAAATCGCCGCGCTCAACGATAGGCGGGTTCATTTCCTCGGCCCTCTCGACAAGGAGGCACTGACCGCTGCCTATCACACCGCACTCGCGGTGGTCGTGCCGAATATCCCTATGGCGAATGGCGAATATGAAGGATTTGGCCTTGTCGGTGCAGAAGCCGCAGCGGCGGGGGGATTGGTGCTGGCCTCCGACTGCGATGGCCTGCGCGATGCCGTGCAGAACGGCGTGACCGGCACGCTTTTGGCACCCGCCGATCCCATGGCATGGGCAAATGCCATTCGCGCTCTCGATACATTGCCCGAAACCGAGCGATGCGCGCAGCTGGCCCGCTCCCAAGCGCAGGCAAAGGCGATCTACAGCTGGGACCGAGTAGCTGGAGACACTATCAATGCCTATCCACTGATTGCTCGGACAACCGAAAAGGCTAATCGGCAATGCTAAGGCGATCGAGCCTCAGTTCTTTCGGGCAAGAGCAATAGCTTGGCGCAAGGCGGCCTCGGTCTGGTCTACCCATAATTCCTGTCGCGCGTGCTCAAGGATATAGCGTCGCGCTGACCGTGCAACGTGCATTCGCATTTGCGGATTGCGACGGTAGGCATCGATACTCGCGACAAGGCAATCGATGTCCTCTTGGCCGCAGACGATGCCCGTTTCATCGGTCACGATTTCCGATGCGCCATTATTTGCAAATGTCGCAATCGGGACACCGCATGACATCGCCTCCAGCGCTACGAGCGGCAGCCCCTCCATGCGGGAAGGGATAAGTAACAAGTCGCTGTTCCGATAGGCATCGCGGACCCCTTCGCGGTCAAGCGGCCCAAGATAGGTTCCCGGCGGATGCAACAGGGTTGCGCCAGGCGGCCTGCCGACAAAGGTCAAGTCAATCCTCTTCCCCAACCGACGCGCAATTTCGGCAACGACGTCGATCCCCTTCCTCATGCTGGGCTTGCCGACAAAGAGCACGCGCAAGGGACCGTCCCCCTTCGCCACCTCTTCCCTCGGCCCTGCGTGTTCGAACAAGGGAGAGAAGAAGTCCGTGTCGACCCCATTGAGGATGACGATGGGATCTTTCGCGCCAAGGATCATGCACATCTGCCGAGCCACCAGCGCGCTGACCGCCACGTTGACATGCGCTGCCTTGATCGATGCCTTTTCCATCGGCAACACGAAATACCGATGGAAGATCTTTTGCAGCTTGCCCTTGAACCGTACCAGTCGCGGATCATGCACGACAAGGTGGCACACCGATACAAGCGGCAGGGATCGGCGCTGGAATGCAGCCGCATTCCAACTGTTCGCCAATATGACATCGGTCGATTCAGGCGGGGAAATCGGTGTCAGCCAGGGCATGTACTGATAACGATGCGCCACGATGTCGAGCGTGACAGTGTGCCCGCGCCGACGCAACAGCTCGGCAAGAGAGCGCGTATAGACCTCAGAGCCGGTGCCCGTTACGACCAGCGGCATCCAGATATGCATGGGCAAGGGGCTAGCCAAATTTAATCCGTTGGAAGATGGCCTTCAACGTGTGCACATAGCCCGGGACCGTTCTTGGCCGGATCGATCGAAGATAGGCCAGCCGGGCGCGCATGATCAACGCGAGGTTCTGCATGTTTAAACGCAAGCCGAGCACCTCGGGGATGTATCCTTGGCTCACAGCACTGAGCACGTCTCGGTTGAATGCACCGCCTTGCGCCCCTTGCAGCTCATAGCTGGCAAGTGCCTGCACCCCCTTGGCGACACGCAGTCGGCCCGGCATCTCTATGAAGCGATCAATCAGAGTCCTTAAACCGATCATCCTTAGAGTGGGATCAATGCCCCCGCTCCATTGCTCTTCTTCCGAGAGGGAAATGTTGATCGCCACACCCGGCATTCGCGCAAGCGCGCCGCCCCTTGCGCGCGCGCTCCAGATCGCGTGTATCTCCTGAAGATCGAAAAGTTGTGCCGGCAGGCGTTTGGTAAGCGGAATTCGATCCCCCTTCGTCACGCAGCGAAAAAGCATCGCGGATTTCAGAAAGGGCATGAATTCGGGCACGGCGTCCCACGGTAGTCGATCCCATATGTCCCCCCCCTCTCCGACAGGAACCGGATCGGCACCCACCGCTGCCAGCCTGGCATTGCTCTGGAGCATTTCCATCGCACTGGACAGGTAGTCCGCAGGCACTTCATCGCCTGCCATCAAAACGCAAAGGACTTCTGCTGTTTCAAAGTCATGCAGATAGGCCCTTGTGTCCAAGTCCATAAGCTCGCAAAGCCGACCGAACAGCATGAACCGCCCGGTCCGCGATGGAAAGGCAGCGATGACACGTGCAGAAGCAGCCCGCGCGGCCAGTACGGACGGGCAATCGGGCTGCACAGCATCCCTTGACGAGGCAAGAATCAGGACGTCAAGCCCTAGGCAATGATCGACAGGTGCGGGGCCTGCAGGCCTTCCCTCCGCGTAAATGTGTCCCAGCGGTTCAGGTGGCTGCCACGAAATCTCGTACTTTTTGCGAAGCGTTGTGTCTTCAAGCAACGCCTGCATGCCCTCTGCGATCGCTTCGGCATTGAGGTCGACGCTTAGCGCGGCATCAGCCGCCTTGAGATCCTCGAATGCCGGGATCGAAGAAATGATTGTCGGCACGCCTGCCATCATCAATTCCCTTACAGCATAGCAATAGGTCTCGCTGCGGCTGGGAACGACGGCAAATAGCGCGGCCGGGAGCAGATCCTGCAGGGCTTCGCGGTCAAGATTTCCAGTAAAAGTGAACTGCTTGCGGAACCGGGCTGGGATGATCGATGAAAGGTAATCGATCATCGAACCGCCTGTCGGTGCTTGCATCATGTCCGGTCCCGCAACGACGAATTCGATGCCTTCGCCCTTTCCCGACGAAAGCAGGCGGATGGCAGCCTCGACGAATAGATCCGCTCCCTTTTGCGGCGCCAGTCGGCTGAAGAACAGAACCTTTTGCCGTTGACCGTCAGCCTTGGGCCTGCGTTGGGCAAGCCCCCATGCGGCGAAGCTAGGGCGCGAGATGACCGTGGTCTCCTGCGAGAGGGTCCCTCGGTAGAATTCGAGTGCCTCCCGCCTTATCGCCTCGGACGAGAACAGGACTGCATCGGCGAGCGACAGGCATTGCCGTTCCTGCTGGAACATAGCGAAGCGCGACTGGTCCATCACTCCTGTCGGCGTGATCGATTCGATCTCCTCGATGGGCAGGTGATAGCGCACGACGACAGGCGATGATTGCGCCCTACTTGGACCCAATGCATCTAGGATCGAAAAATAGGCCCACCCCTTGTAGTCAGGAAATTCGACGAGGGAGATTGCGAAACTGCTGCGTACGAGGCGGAGCGCCTGCCAGTACCGCCAACTCAGTCGCAGGGGCGTGTCAGCCACGGGAAATGACTGATCCCCGCATCCCCGGACGAGGCATTCCTCGACGCAGACCAGTTCAAGCAGCCTGTCCTGTTCGGCAGGCAAGGCCAGCGCACGCCTGAACTTCGCAAGATCCGCAGCCGACAGATCGGCAAGCACCAGCACCGGCTGGCCGCGCCCCAGCAGTTCGACGATCGAATTGGCCAGGAAAGTGCCGCATCCCCCGTGGGTGATCGGGTAAAGCTCATTCGTGACGAGGCAGACGTAAGACCGCTTCGTCACACTTGCGGAAGGAGCAATCAGCGTGACCTGGTCAGCTGGCATTTTTCTTCGACCAGACTGGGCTCAACGCATTATACAGACCGCCCATCTTGCTGCGGCTCCCGTAATCCTCGAAGCCGAATTCCGTCATATAGTCTGCAACTTCGCTTGTAACCGCGGCGCAGAAGAGCTTGTGCCGGGCGATCTCGTCGGCTCTTTGTAAGAGTTTTGCTTGGCTATCAGTCTTTTCCTTGAACGAGCTGTTCGTCGTTTTCGTGATGGCCGACACGACGCGTTCGTCGTAATCCTCGCCTACGTGTTCGAGGATGCCTCTCATCGCCGCCTCGGGATTGATCAGCAGATCACGGTGCCAGACGAGCTTGACGTTGGGGCCAAGCCGACCATCGCGAGCAGCGATCGCGTTCGCCCCGAACTGCCCCCAATGCCGCGCGGCACGGCGAGCCTCCTTCAGACGGGCAAGCCACGAGAGGTTGCCCGCCCAAGGCGCATTGATCGAACTCCACGCAACCTCCTGAGGATGCCTGACCAGGTACAGGACATGGATATCTCCCTCGGCAAACAGGGGCAGTATCTGATCGATGTAGAGCGCGTCGCGAGGATGCCCGCTGATCCAACGGTTTTTACCCACGGCATAACGATCTTGGCAGAAGCCATCGACCATGCGGGCAAAGCGCTGCTGGAATTCGCTGTCGATTTCGCTCGGAAAATGCGGACGATGGGGGCTAGCATCACGGCCACGAAAGAATTCCTGAAAGAACCAGAGTTCCTTCTGCGTACCCTTCGGTCGTTTGTCCTGGCTGGACTGCTGGATGAGGTTTGGATGCGAACTGAGCGCATCGTATAGCGCCGACGTTCCCGAACGCTGACATCCGACTATGAAAATTCCCGCCACTGGCCTGCGATCTCCAATTCAGATTTCGAACACGATCAAGTGTTCAGGAATTCCTCGAAACCGTCCGAGGCCATCCGGTCATATTCGATTGCGAACCGATGCAACTGGGCGAGAAGTTCGGGATAGTTCTCCCGGATCGCGAGGATCCCGTCGACAATGGCGCAGACGTCGTCCTCGCGGTTTACCAGCAGCATTGAACGCAGAGTTTCGTTGCTATCGTAGATGCCGTGGTTATTACCCGAAAGGCATGGCGTTCCGAAGGCAATTCCTTCAAGCACCACCATAGGCGCGCACTCGGATAGGGTCACGTTAAAGGCCAGCGTGGAACGCGCCATCAGCTCGAAGATCTCGGCCCGCGACAGTCCCTTGCAATAATGCAGGCGTTGCCTTTGTCGTTCGTCAAGATAGAGGTACTCTAGTTCATCTTCAATTACATGAATTTCCGCAAAGCATTCCGACATCAGCGCCGCGATGATCTGGGTATGGCAATTCTTGCGGATATTGGGGCCGGACGGAATTAGCGCGATCGCGTTCTCGTCCCATTCCTTGACGGCGTGTTCCTGGAGCGGAACCCGGTTTAGCACGAGGTCGGCTGGCGTTCCGAAATAGCGGAAGACCTTCTCCATCCCGTTCTTCACGAAACCGATCCTGTCGAGCACACCTTCACGCGCGAGATCGGTAACACGCTTCAGGTCATCCGCCCCCTCAAAGGTTTCGGTGACCTGCGCGAACGAGCCGTGCCAGATACCAAAGAGCCTGATGGATGGCCGCTGCGATTTCAGCCTGCGGGCCAGCCAGTCGTAGCCAATCCAGAACCCGTTGAAAGCGACATGTGTGTAACCTGCCTCGAGGATCAGATCCGCAGCCTTGGCGACCCCCCTGGCGGTCATGTCGGGCAGATAGAGCATGTCCCCGCCCTGCCCTTCCGAAGCGGAGCGAACGCCCTGCCAATTGGGGTGACAGACCGATACGAGGTTGGCCCCGGTGATCCTGCGGTCAAACTGAGTGCCAGAGGCATAAAGTTTGGCAAGTGAACGAATGCTGCGGCTGGTTTCCAGTCCCGCCCGGGCCCAAGGCGCAATAAGAGGCTGTGTCTTCAGCGCCTTCTTCCAGGTTTCGGCTATCAGGAAGTTCCGTTGCATCTCAATCAACCGTCAAAATTGCGGGGCCTAGCCCGAGAGAAGGGCCGTTGATGGTGCAAAACGAAGGCGCCACCCCAACGTGATCGCCTTGCTTATGCCTTGCCCCGATCGGCCTGAACAGTTGGTGGCCCAAAGCCTTCACATCATTTTACGCCCGCAAGCGTGCGAAAACCTTCCTCCTGTGCCATCAGCTCGCCATAAGTTCCACTTGCAGCGACCTGACCTTCATCGATCATAAAGATCATGTCGGCGTCCTCGATCGTGCTAAGCCGGTGGGCGATGGCAATAACAGTCCTGTCACCGCGAAGGTTCGCCATGGCCCGTGTGATTTCACGCTCTGTCGAAACATCGAGGGCTGCGGTGGCCTCGTCGAAGACCAGCACCGAAGGCTTGCGATAAAGGGCCCTGGCAATAGCGATCCGCTGACGCTGCCCGCCGGACAAGGTAAAGCCGTCCTCGCCGATCTTCATGTCAAGGCCGTCGGGATGGCGCCTAGCGATATCCGCGATCGCAGCCAGGTCCAGCGCCTGCCAGACCTCATCGTCATGGATTTTGTCGGCCGCGAGGCCGAGAGTAACGTTTTCCCGCAGGCTACGCGGCGGGATAAAGGGCATCTGGTCGACGTAACCGATCTGCGAATGCCATTTGCGGTCATGCGAATTAACATCCCAGCCATCGCAGCGGACTTGGCCCGATTCGGGGCGCAGCATTCCCATGACAAGAAGTGCCAGCGTCGACTTTCCGCCGCCCGACGGTCCGCAAAAGGCGACAAAGGATCCATTCGGAATCGTGAGGGAAATGCGTTCGATCGCCGGCTTCGGCGTGCCTGGATAGCGGAAAGTCACGTCTGAAAGGGTGATCTTCTCGTGGAAGTCGAACGATCCATCCCTCTCCAACGGAGCGCGGTCATCGTATCCCGCCGTTGGGCTGCGCCTGCTCGGGTCAAGCAACGAGGGAGCGACTTCCTCTATAGCATGCATCAGATGTTCGCGCGCATCCACGCTCTGTCTCATCTTCTGCGCTTCTTGCGTCAGCCGAGACATGGCAGCCGTGATCCTAAGGCCTGCAAAGCCAAGCACGGCAAGCGTGGGCAAGCTGCTGGCAAGTCCGGTCCCCCGCATGGAAAACCAGACTGCGGCAGCCCCGATTCCACCTGCAAGCACCAGTTCGTTCATGGCGCGCGGTATCATTTCAAGCCCCCTGACGCGCCGATCGGCAAGTCCGAAATCCGCCGCCACACCGCCAAATCGGTCGCTCATCATGCGCTGGTTCCCCGAAAGCCGCACGTCGATGATCCCACGCAAAGCCTCGTTCATGACCGACATCAGGTTCATCTGGGCGACCCGCATCCGCTTGCCCAGGGCAAGAGAAAGTCGTTGGGTCGAGCGTAGGAACAAAGCCGCAGCAAAACCCAAAAGAACACCGCCGCCTATAACGATGAGCGGATCGACCATCAGCATGAGAGTTAGAAGCATTGCGATGATCACGTTCAGTTCCGCGCAGGCCTGCAGCAACGGCAAAAAAGCTCCCCGAAAGACCACCAGCACTGAATTGAGGATCTGTATCGGCTCATGCGTACCGCGCGATCGCAAAGCATCGATCGGCATGGACTGGTAGCCGTCGAATAGCTCGCGCGCGACGCGCTCGTACCGCTTCATCGCGAAGCGGAGCATCGCAAAGGATGAGATCAGGCCGAGAAAATTCTTCAAGCAGAAAATGGCGATCAGCAGCACACCGGCGACCAGTGCGAACGCGGCGCCTTCAAACGAACCGGCGGAGCGGAAATAGATTTCGCTGAACAGCGACAGCCTGCCATCGCCTGCATCGCCGCTCAGCGCGTTGAGATAGCCGAACAGGAAAAACATCGAGACAATTTCAAACGCACTGGAAATCGACAACATCGCCACCAGCAGGACTGCAATGGCCCTGCCGCGGCGGTCCAGCAAACGCCACAGGTCACGAAACGTACTCAGATAAAGCAATTCCCACCCTCCAAGCCTTGTCCGTAGGCTGACGACTTGCAGGAGGCAACATGCCTAGGTTTCCATACCCCGCTGCAATTGCGACACCTAGCGGCCATCCCTTAAAACAAAATCAAGGTTTCGACTTTATTCACCAAACCCTGTCAGCGATTGGTGAACGGGTTAATGCCCAGTTTCGCCAGTCGCAGATCACATGCTCGCGGACAGGGAATGGCTTGATGAACGCTTTCGGTCGGAAAAACGGAATGGGCGGAATGGGTGCCCAATCGCGCCCCGCATTCGGGGTCGCCAGGCCGATGAAAGGTGGCGCGGAACCACTGAGTACGCAGCCGCCGCCACCGCCCAGCATGGACGAGCAGTTCCCCCCTCTTCCCGAACACAAGCCCGATGCCGCCGACGAGGCGATGGCCCGGCTTGCCGAGCGCACCAATGCGATCCACGAGGACAAGCCGCTCGAGGGTTTCGAGGCCAGCGTCCACAAGATCAAGGAACAGGTGCTGCCGCGCCTGCTTGAGCGCGTCGACCCAGAGGCTGCGGCCACGCTGACCAAGGACGAGCTTTCCGAAGAGTTCCGCCCCATCATCACGGAGGTGCTGCAGGAGCTCAAGATCACCCTTAACCGCCGCGAGCAGTTCGCGCTGGAAAAGGTGCTGGTCGATGAACTTCTCGGCTTCGGCCCGCTGGAAGAGCTGCTCAATGATCCGGACGTGTCCGATATCATGGTCAATGGCCCGATGCAGACCTACATCGAGAAAAAGGGCAAGCTGCAGCTCGCCAAGATCCAGTTCCGCGACGAACAGCACCTGTTCCAGATCGCGCAGCGCATCGTGAACCAGGTCGGTCGCCGCGTCGACCAGACCACGCCGCTTGCCGACGCCCGTCTCAAGGACGGTTCACGTGTGAACGTCATCGTCCCGCCGCTCAGCCTTAAAGGCACGGCGATCTCGATTCGTAAGTTTTCCGAAAAGCCGATCACGATCGACAATCTGGCCGGCTGGGGTTCCATGTCCGAACAGATGGCGACCGCGCTGAAAATCGCGGGTGCGAGCCGGATGAACATCGTCATCTCCGGCGGTACGGGTTCGGGCAAGACGACCATGCTCAACGCCCTGTCCAAAATGATCGACCCGGGCGAACGCGTGCTGACGATCGAGGACGCGGCCGAGCTTCGCCTGCAGCAGCCCCACTGGCTGCCACTGGAAACGCGTCCGCCGAACCTTGAAGGCGAAGGCGCCATCACCATCGGCGACCTTGTGAAGAACGCCCTGCGTATGCGTCCTGACCGTATCATCCTGGGCGAAATTCGTGGCGCGGAATGTTTCGACCTTCTGGCCGCCATGAACACCGGCCACGACGGTTCGATGTGTACGCTCCACTCCAACAGCCCGCGCGAATGCCTTGGCCGTATGGAGAACATGATCCTGATGGGCGACATCAAGATCCCCAAGGCCGCCATTTCGAAGCAGATCGCCGATTCGGTCGACCTTATCGTGCAGGTGAAGCGCCTTCGCGACGGTTCGCGCCGCACGACGCAGATCACCGAAGTGATCGGCATGGAAGGCGACGTCATCGTCACGCAGGATCTGTTCAAGTTCGAATATCTGGACGAGGGCGAGGACGGCAAGATCATCGGCGAGCACCGCTCCTCGGGCCTGCGCCCTTACACCTTGGAAAAGGCGCGGCAATACGGTTTCGATCAGGCCTTCCTGCAGGCCTGCCTGTAAGAAATCCCTGTCGGCAACAGCTTTGAGGGGCCGCCCGTGCGCGGCCCCTTTTGCTTTGCGGTCAAGGCTTGAGCCAGGTCATGACCGCCAGCGCGCCGGCGACCACCGCCACCAGCAGGGCGGCCATGAACACGCTGGTCCATGGCATGCAGCCCACTGCGTCGGGGCTCTTGCGCCTTGCGCGCCGCCAGTCCCCTGCCAACGCCACTACCACGACGCACAGGGCGGCAAGCGCCAGAAGCGTCCAGTGCCCTGCATCGGAAACGAGAAACCAGTTCAAGCCTGCCAGACCCTTCGCGTGATATTCGCCAGTCGAAGGCGAACCAGATAATGCTGCACTGCAAAAATATCTTGCTTGATAAGCAGGCACAGCCGCGCACATAGGGACTGATGCCCCAAGCCCCAACCCCGGAAGACGCCGAACCGGCACAGGCCAGCAGCGGACCGCAGCAGCGCCCGATGCTGGCGCTCGCGCTCAGGCTGGGCGCGGCGATGTCGCTTGCCACCATGTTCGCGCTGGTGAAGCTGGGCTACAACCGCGACATTCCGCTTTCGCATCTGATGCTCGTGCGGCAGGCAGCCTCGATCCCGATCTTGCTGGCATGGCTTGCCATGACCACGGGGCTTGGCGTGATGCGGACAAATCGCTGGGGCGCGCATGTCATGCGCTCAACCTATGGCATCATCGGCATGGTGCTGAATTTCCTCGCCCCGATATTGCTGCCGCTGGCCGTGTCGACGACCCTTAGCTTTACCGCGCCCGTGTTTGCCGTGATCCTCTCGGCACTGTTCCTGCATGAAAAAGTGGGCCGCTGGCGCTGGATGGCGGTGCTGCTGGGCTTTGGCGGGGTGGTGATCGTGGCAGATACCGGCGGGCAGTCGATCCCAATTTTGGGCGCTGCCATCGCGATTGGCGCTGCCTTCATGGTCGCGGTCGTCTCGATCCAGATCCGCGACCTTGCGCGCACGGAAAACAGCATCGTGATCGTGCTGTATTTCTCGCTGTTCACCGTGCCGGGGCTGTTCATCTGGTCGTGCTTCTATGGCTGGAGTAGCGATCCCATGGATTATGTCGTTCTGCTCGCCATCGGTGTGGCCGGTACGCTGGCGCAGGTCTTGCTGACCGCAGCGCTGCGCTTTGGCCAGGTCGCGACAGTGATCGTGATGGATTACGCCTCGCTCATCGCGGCGACGGCCTATGGCGTATGGCTGTTCGGCAATGTGCCGCCCGCCAGCCTGTGGCTGGGCGCTCCGCTGATCATCGTGGCAGGCGTCATCATCGTGGTACGCGAACAGGTCCTGCACCGCCGCCGCATCCGCAATATGGAACCGTAAACCGGCTCGCCATGTCACCTGCCTGAAACTTCGCTCCGGAACCGGTTTGGCCGACCGGCGTTATTTGCCCCAAGAGCAACTTTCAGGAGCCTATCAATGATCCGTCGTATTCTCATGGCCACCGCGCTTGGTTCGCTGGCCCTTTCCGCTGCCGCCTGCAACACCGTCAAGGGTGCCGGCGAAGACATCGAGTCCGTCGGTCAGGCCGGAGATGACGCGATCAATTGAGATCGCTCATACCGAATTACGAAACGCCCGCCCTTACCCGGCGGGCGTTTTGCGTTGTGGGCCGCGTGCCCTACCCCCGCCGATACGCCAGCAGCATATTGTTGGCCGGAAGCAGGATACGCTCCACCCGGTCCAGTCCATGCGACCGTGCCAGAGTATCGATATCCGCCAGATCGCGAATGCCCCACGCAGGGTTCCGCTGCCTGAGCGAGCGGTCGAATTCCGCATTCGATGGTGCGATAGCGATGTCATTGGCCAGAAACGGCCCATAAATCGCCAGCATCCCGCCAGCAGGCAACAGCCGCGCGGCACCGGCGAACAGCCCCTCGGTCGCCGCCCATGGGCTGATATGCACCATGTTCACGCACAGGATCGCATCGGCCCTGTCTACCGGCCATTCTTCCGCAGCGGCATCCAGTGCGACCGGGTTGGCAAGATTTGCCAGATCCGCACCCTCGCTCGCTTTCCATGCCGCAATCGACTTTAGCGCATCGGCATCGGGATCACTCGGCTGCCAGCGCAGGGCGGGAAAGCGGCGGGCCAGAAACAGGGCATGCTCACCCGATCCGCTGGCGATTTCCAGAACGGTGCCGGTTTCGGGCATGAGCTTCGCAAGACATTCGGCAATCGGCTCGCGATTGCGCTGGGTAGCCGGCGCGTGGCGTTTCAACCCCTCCCAGCGGTCGGCGGGATCATGGCCTGCATCGCCGCCATCACAACCAGCGTCTGACATTTCGCAGATATTCCTCGTAACTCGAACCGAAGCGGCAGATGAGATGCCGCTCTTCGCGCGCGATGACGAGCCGGTCAACCAGCCCCGCCGCGACCGGCATGGTCAGCAGCATGCCAAGGCTGTCGGCGCCCAGCGCAAATCCCAGATGCGCCAGCGCCATGCCCAGATACATCGGGTTGCGAGTTAGGCGATAGATGCCGGTGGCGACGAATGCCGCATCGGGTGCCCACGGTTCAGGATTGGTACCTGCTCGCAGGAACAGAAAAATCGCCCAGCCGATCAGCACCACGCCGAGCGCCGCAATGCCCCAGCCCACGGCCTGAACAAAGCCGGGCATGGCGGGGTTGAGACCAAACCAGCCATCCACCGCCCGCCCGATCAGCATCATTCCGGCAAAAATCAGCGGCGGGGGAAAGCGGACGCCCGAAGTCGTGGTGTCGCCTTCCCCCGCCATGGGATCAGCTTCCGCCAATCTCGCTCAATGAAGGTTCGCCCGGCTGTCCCGGAGCTGCCTTCCACGTCAGCACGGGCTTACGCGCGGCGCGCGCCTCGTCCATGCGGCGACGCGGCGCATAGCGGGGGGCGGATTTCAGCGTCTCGTCTCCGGCCTTGGCCCGCTCGGCCAGCGAACGCATCGAACCGATGAAACGGTCGAGGCCGATCTTGCTCTCGGTCTCGGTCGGTTCGATCAGCATCGCGCCATGGACGACCAGCGGGAAATAGACCGTCATCGGGTGGAAACCCTCGTCGATCAGGCCCTTGGCGATGTCCAGCGTGGTCATGCCATCGGGCAGGTTGTCGTCGCTGAACAAAGCTTCGTGCATGCACGGGCCAGCGTCGGCGTAGGGCGCGTCCAGCACGTCCTCAAGGCTGCGCAGCACATAGTTCGCGTTCAGCACCGCATCTTCCGCCACCTGCCGCAGGCCGTCGGCACCGTGCGAGAGAATATAGGCAAGCGCGCGGGTGAACATGCCCATCTGCCCGTGGAATGCGGCCATGCGGCCAAAGCTTTCGGGCGCATGGGTCTTGGCCGAACGCTCCTCGACCATGCGCAGGCGGCCCTTGTCGTCGCGGCGCAGGAAGGGGATCGGGGCGAACGGGGCAAGCGCCGCCGACAGCACCACCGGCCCGCTACCCGGACCGCCGCCGCCATGCGGGGTGGAGAAGGTCTTGTGCAGGTTGATATGCATCGCATCGATGCCAAGGTCGCCGGGACGCACCTTGCCCACGATGGCGTTGAAGTTCGCGCCGTCGCAATAGACGAGCCCGCCCGCGGCATGCACCGCGTCGGAGATTGCCTTCATGTCGCGTTCGAACAATCCGCAGGTGTTCGGATTGGTGATCATCACACCCGCGACATCGGGGCCGAGCCGTTCTTTCAGCTTCGCAAGATCGACGCGCCCGTCCTTGGTCGCGGGGATATTCTCCACCTTGTAACCGGCAAAGGCGGCAGTCGCAGGGTTGGTGCCATGCGCGCTTTCGGGGACGAGGACGACTTCCCGCGCATCGCCGCGCGCTTCCAGCGCAGCGCGCATCGCAAGGATACCGCACAATTCGCCATGCGCGCCCGCCTTGGGGCTCATCGCGACAGCGCTCATATTGGTGAGCTTCATCAGCCAGTCGGCAAGCTGCTCGATCACCGCGAAGGCGCCCTGCACCGTGTCCATCGGCTGCAGCGGATGGATGTCGGCAAAACCGGGCAGCCGCGCAACCGCTTCGTTGAGGCGCGGGTTGTGCTTCATCGTGCACGAACCCAGCGGGAAGGGCCCGAGATCGATGGCATAGTTCTGGCGCGACAGGCGGGTATAGTGACGCACCGTCTCCGGCTCCGCCAGCGCGGGCAGCTCCACGTCTTTCTTGCGGACGAATTTCGCGATCTCGGGCGAAGGTTCGCCGGGATCGTAATCGAAATCGACACCGCACTTTCCTTTGCCGCGAAGTTCGAAGATCAGGGGCTCTTCCAGCGCCAGCGCGTAATCGCCGCTTGCGGTGGCAGGCGCTTCGCCATCCGATGCCGGTCCCATTTCGGGCTTCCAGCCGCTCTTGTTCGGGGCGTTCATGCCAGTTCCTCCTCAAGCGCATCGGCGAAGAGGCCGATATCCTCGTCACTTACGGTTTCGGTCACGCAGACCAGCAGGCCTTCGCCCATTTCGTCATGGTCGGGGAACAGGCGGCCCATCGAAACGCCGCCCAGGATGCCGCGTTTGGTCAGGCGGAAAGCGATCTCTCGCGCATCATGGCCGGGCAGGCGCAGGGTGAACTCATTGAAGAAGCCGCCTGTGTTGACCAGCTCGACACCCTTGATCGCGCCCAGCCGCTTGGCCGCATGGGCCGCGCGGGCGTGGTTGATCGCGGCAAGCTTGCCCAGCCCTTCACCGCCCAGCAGCGTCATGTGGATCGAGAACGCCAGCGCACAAAGCCCCGAGTTGGTGCAGATGTTGCTGGTGGCCTTTTCGCGGCGGATATGCTGTTCGCGGGTGGAAAGCGTCAGGACGAAGCCGCGCTTGCCATCGGCATCGACCGTCTCACCGCACAGGCGGCCCGGCATCTGGCGGGTATATTTCTCTCGCGCGCCGAACAGGCCCAGATAAGGCCCGCCGAAATTCAGGCCGACACCCAGCG
The DNA here is from genome assembly GCF_001661965.1 of Croceicoccus mobilis. Classification (GTDB taxonomy): domain Bacteria; phylum Pseudomonadota; class Alphaproteobacteria; order Sphingomonadales; family Sphingomonadaceae; genus Croceicoccus; species Croceicoccus mobilis. Next base: position 61,773 of record NZ_LYWZ01000020.1, on the reverse strand, counting down.
ACTGCCCCTCACCCACGACGACATCGCTGCCCAGCGATCCGGGGCTTTCAAGAAGACCCAGCGCAACCGGCTCGGTCACGACGGTGATCAGCAGCGCGCCCTTCTCATGCGCAGCGTCGGCGATTTTCTGCAGGTCGGGAATGCGGCCCAGAATATCGGGATATTGCACCACCACGGCAGAGGTCGTCTCGTCGATCTCGGCGATGACCGCGTCCTCACCTGCATCGGCGGACAGCACCGGCGTGACCGGCACCAGCGTATCGCCGGTAAAGCGCGCCATGGTCTGCGAGGTGGCGAGATAATGCGGATGGATCGCGCCAATGACGGCACGGCTCTTTTTGGTGATGCGGCCCGCCATCGCGATCGCTTCCCAGCACGCGGTCGAACCGTCATACATGGAGGCATTGGCGATGTCGGTCCCGAACATGCGGGCAACCTGCGTCTGGAACTCGAACAAGACCTGCAGTGTGCCCTGCGCGATTTCCGGCTGATAGGGCGTATAGGCGGTCAGGAACTCGCCGCGCTGGATGATGTGATCGACCGTCGCCGGGACATGGTGGCGATAGGCGCCCGCGCCCAGAAAGAACGGCGCATCGGCGGCAGACAGGTTCTGCGCGGCCAGCCGTTTCATGTGGCGTTCGACCGCCATCTCGCTGGCGTGCAGCGGCAGGCCGGCGATCGGGGTCTTTTGCAAGGCCTCTGCCGGGACATCGGCGAACAGCGCATCGATGTCGCTGGCGCCGATCTTTTCCAGCATGGCGCTGCGATCGGTTTCGGTAAGGGGTAGATAGCGCATCGTGTTCAAATGTCCTTATGGGCAAGGAAGCGCAGGCGTACGTAATCGGCGGTCCAGTTTCCCGCCGGATCACAGAGTTGCGGACGAAGAAGCTCGGTCGCTTCCTCGATCATGGTGTCGGCGTCGGGGCCGGTGAAGAAGCCGTGGCGGAAGGTTTTCAGCCATGCACCCATGCCATCGGGCAAGGGCGTGGGGCGCGGGATCAGCGCGATGGAATCGATGCGGAACCCGGCAGCCTCAAGCTCGGCGCTGGCGCGCGCCACCGTGGGATAGTTCTGCCGGTCGGGCGCATCCAGACCGCGGCGCTGGGCCACGGCGCGGATCGCGGTGCGCATGGCGGCGATATTGCCGAAACCGCCGCATTCCAGCGCAAAGCGCCCGCCGGGTTTCAAGGCCCGGTAAACGCCTGCATAGACCGCAGGATGATCCGCCATCCAGTGCAGCGCGGCATTCGAAAACACCGCGTCGAATTCGCTGTCGAAGTTCAGCGCCTGCGCATCGCCCCGCACCACGTGCAGGCCGCGCGCGCTCGCCTGTTCCAGCAGCCCCGCATCGGGGTCCAGCCCCATTACATTCGCGCCAGCTGCCACCAGTTTTTCAGTCAGCACGCCATCGCCGCAGCCAAGGTCGAGCACGCGCTCTCCCGCCTGCGGGCCCAGCAGTTCAAGCACCGGCTCGCCCAGCGCGGGCACGAAGCCCGCGTGGCGGCCATAGCTTTCCGCATCCCAGATCTGAGTGGCAGCTTCGGTCACGGATCAAAGGCTCTCGACGAATTCCTTGTAGGCAGCCTCGTCCATGAAGCTTTCCAGTTCGGATGCGTCCGACAGGGCGATCTTGAAGAGCCAGCCATCGGTTTCGGCGCTGGAGTTCACCAGTTCCGGTTCGTCTTCCAGCTTGGGGTTCACTTCGGTCACTTCGCCCGAAACGGGGGTGTAGACGTCGGAAGCGGCCTTGACCGAATCGACGACCGAGACGCTGTCGCCTTTCTTCACGGTGCTGCCCGCATCGGGCAATTCGACAAAGGTGATGTCGCCCAGCTGTTCCTGCGCGTGATCGGTAATGCCAACGGTGCCGGTCGTTCCTTCAACGGAAATCCACTCGTGCTCCTCGGTGTAATAAATGGTCATTGCGGCAATAACTCCGTGAGAAAATTCAGGCTTTGGGTTTGCGGTAATAGCGGTGCGGGACGAAGGGCATGTCGGTGACGGTCGCCTCGATCTGTTTACCGCGCATTTCGACGATAAGCTTCGTGCCCGAAAGGGCATGCCCCGCCTCGACATAGCCCATGGCAATGGGCTGGCCGACGCTGGGTGCGAAACCGCCGCTGGTCACGGTGCCGACCTGTGCGTTCCCGGCAAAGATCGGCGCGCCTTCGCGCACGGCCATGCGGCCCGTGATCAACATTCCCACACGCTTGGCGCTGGGACCATGTTCGCGCAGGGCGAGGATCTTTTCCGCCCCCGGAAATCCGCCTTCCTCGCGCCGACGCTTGGAAATGGCGAAGCCGAGATCGGCGGTGACCGGATCGGTCTTTTCATCGAGGTCATGGCCATAAAGCGGCAAGCCCGCCTCCAGCCGGAGCGAATCGCGCGCGCCCAGCCCGATCGGTTTTACCTGATCGAGCGCGCACAGCGCCTCGGCCAGCGCCTCGACGCTTTCTTCCGGTACCGAGAGTTCGAAACCGTCTTCGCCGGTATAGCCTGAGCGGCCGATGCCGATCTCCACGCCGTTCCAGCTAGTGCTGGTCGCCTGCATGAAAGACAGCTGCTCGGCCACGCCCGGCAGCACCTGTTCCAGCGCCTCGGCAGCTTTCGGCCCCTGCAGCGCCAGCAGGGCGCGGTCGTCGAGATGGGTCAGGGTGATCGCATCGGGTAGAAATTCGCGCAGATGACCGATATCGTCCCACTTCACCGCGCCATTGACGACGATGTAATAGGTCGGCTCCTCGCCTTCGACCGTGACATTGGTCACCATCAGATCGTCGAGGATGCCGCCATCGTCGTTCAGCAGCAGCGAATAGCGGATGCGCCCCGGCTTCAGCGCCGAGATGTCGCCCGGCAGCAAGGCCTCCAGCGCCTCGGCTGTGCCTTCGCCCGAAACGATCAGCTGGCCCATGTGCGACACGTCGAACAGGCCCGCATTGGTGCGCGTCCATTCGTGTTCGACAATGATGCCTTCGTACTGGATCGGCATTTCATAGCCCGCAAAAGGCACCATGCGGGCACCTGCGGCGCGATGCCAGGCGTCGAGCGGCAGCTTGTGGGGGCCTTCGTCGATGGCTTCTTCTTCGATTACAGGTTCACTCAAAATCAGGCTCCGTCACAGTAAAGGCCAGCGCGGGCCCGATGGCACGCGCAAGCCCCCTCTGTCGCGGAAACCTGAGAGCTTCCCCCGAGAACCGCGTGAGGGCGCGGTGCGAGGATACCCCTTCGGTGGCCTGCGGGACAAACCCGCCACGGCTCTTTCCAGAGCATCGCTATCGACCCGGCACGGTCCCTGGTGCCTGAGAGTTTCCGGGGCGGTTGCTCCTTCGGCGGCTGGCTCATTCGCTGGGTGGCGAATCACCAACGCTCTCCCGCACGGGTCAGCGATATGCCGAAAAGCCTGTTCGACGGCCCGCCCAAAGTCAATTGCCGCAATGCACAATTGATGCCGGTTGGTGAAATTAATCCCCCGCGTCCAACCTGCCGCTGGCCAGGTGCCGCTTGGCATTGGCGCGCAGCAGCACGCCGCGAATGGCTTCGTTATCATGGACATAGCGCCCATCGGCCCGCGCTTCGGTCAGCGCGTAGATGGCATCTGCGACAAGGCCTGCGGGTATGGAACGATATTGCTTCAAGGAACCGCCCATGAACAGATCGGTAAGCGGAGAGGCCATGATCGCCAGCCTTTCCTTTGTCCGGCGGTCATTCCCGCGCTTGCCGCGCAGCAGGCCGGGGCGAAGCATGTCGACGCGGGCAAAGGCGAGTTTTTTCACCGATTGCTCCATCTCGCCCTTGGTCCGCAGATAGAAGTTTTTCGAAAACCGATCCGCCGCGGCGGAGGACACGCCAATGAACTGCGGCACGCGCGCTTCGCTGGCGGCCGTCGCGCAGGCGACGACAAGATCGTGATCGACCGCGTGAAACGCCTCCTGGCTCTGGCCTGCCTTGCGCCAGGTCGTGCCGAGCGCGCTTACCAGCACATCGGGCGAAAGCTGGCCGATCACCTCACCCCAGCTGGCCGGATCGGCGAGGATCATCTCCATGCGCGCGCCATCGGGCAGCGGCACTTCGCGACGGGAAATGGCGGTCAGGCGGATTTCGGGATGATCCGCGGTGCGTTTCATCACCTCGGTCCCGATCAGGCCGGTAGCGCCGACCAGCACCATGTGCAGGCTGCCGCGCCTTGCGCCATAGTTTCCCGTCTGCGTCATCGGCGCACCCTTACCTCAGACATGGCTCAATTCCTCGGGCGCCTCGCCATAGATCTTCGCATGGGCGCGGATGGCGTATTGGTCGGTCATGCCGGCGATGAAATCGGCGATATGGCGCGCACGCGCAGGCTGGCTTTCGGGCAGCGCCTTTTGCCAGTCGCCGGGCAGCAGCGTCGGGTCACCCGCATAGGCTTCGTACAGCCCGCCCACCAGCACATCGGCCAGTTCCGCCGTGCGCTTTTGCGCGGGATGGTAATAGAGCTTTTCATACATGAAGCTCTTCAGCCGCCGCTCCGCCTCGGCAACGCCGATGGAAAAACCGGCCAGCTGATGCCCGGCCTCGCGGACATGGGCGGCGGTCTCAACCCCCGCACCGGCGATGCGGCCTTTCGTTTCAGCAATCACGTCGGTGACCATCCAGCCGATCTGCGAACGGATCAGTTCGCGCTGCAGCCTTTCCCGCGCGACACCGGGGAACTTCGCCTCGATCGCGCGCCACTGGCGGTCGATGAAATCGATCGAAAGCAGCTGGTCGAGTTCGAGAAAACCGGCGCGCAGCCCGTCTTCGATATCGTGATTGTCATAGGCGATGTCGTCGGCCAGCCCGGCCACCTGCGCTTCAAGGCTGGAATGCGCCTGCAGATCCAGCGGGAAGGCATTGTCCAGCTCTTCCAGCGCCCATGGCAGTTTCCTGCCTGCGGGAATCGGGCCATTATGCTTGGCCAGCCCCTCCAGCGTTTCCCACGACAGGTTCATCCCCTCATGCGTGCAATAGGGGCTTTCCAGCCGCATCAGCACGCGCAGCGTATGGGCGTTGTGGTCGAAACCGCCATGATCCTTGAGCGCCCGCTTCAAGGCACGTTCGCCCGCATGGCCAAAGGGTGCGTGGCCGATGTCATGGGCAAGGCACAAAGCCTCGGTCAGATCCTCGTCCAGCCCCAATGCGCGGGCGATGACCCGGCCGACCTGCGCAACCTCAAGGCTGTGGGTCAGGCGCGTGCGGTAATGATCGCCGTATGGTGCGACAAAGACCTGCGCCTTATGCTTCAAACGGCGGAAGGCAATCGAGTGGATGATCCGGTCACGATCACGCTGATAGGCGCTGCGCGGACCGCGCACGCCTCCTTCGACCTCACCGAATTCGCGGCCACGGGTGACGGCGGGATCGGCTGCATAGGATGCATGGCCTTCACGGCCCTGCGTCGGCGGATTTGACGGCGTTGCGAGAATTTCTTCCATTACAGCCACCGATGGCAGATCGCGCGCGTGAGAAAAACCGGATCAAAGCGCGAACTTGCGGCCAATCCTCAGGGAAATGCGTTCGATATGGCTTTGGGCGGTGTTGCCTCGGCCTCAATCCTGCGTGATCGGGGTCGCGGGCGTGTCGTCGCCGATGATCCATTCGGCAGCCGCGGCGGCGTGGATATGCCCTGAATCGAAGATAGGCAGGATGTTGGCATCGGTGTCGATGAGCAGGTCCAGCTCGGTGCAGGCCATGACCACGGCCTCCGCACCCTGCTTTTCCAGATTGGTGATCATGGTCTTCAACGCCCGCTCGCTATCGCGGCGGACCTTCCCGTGCATCAGCTCGTCATAGATGATGGTGTCGAGCTGCTCGACCACTTCCATGTTCGGCGGCAGCAGTTCGATATCCTGCGTCACCAGCCGCTCACGATAGAAATCTTCCATCATGACATTGCGCGTGCCCAGGATCGCGGCGCGCTTCACGCCCTTTGCGGTCATGCGCCGCGCGACGCAGTCGGCGATGTGGATGACAGGGATCGAAACCTCTGCCGTCACCTTGTCATAGACCGCGTGCATCGAATTGGCCGCGATCACCAGCGCGCCCGCGCCTGCCGCTTCCAGCCGCCTGGCCGAATCGATCAGGATTTCGGCGGCGTGATCCCATTCCGGCTTGCCGATGGTGCGGTACAGCGTCGAAAAGTCGATGCTCTCCATCACCAGCGGCGCGCTGGCGGTGGGGTTCACCCGCCGCTGCACGATGGTGTTGATGTCTTCGTAGTAGACCCGGGTCGAGACCCAGCTCATGCCTCCGATAAGGCCGAGTTTTCGCAATGCCAGGAAATCCCTCACAACAGCCCTGATGGCCCGGTCCGTAACATCCGATGCCTAACGCATTGCAGATGCGAAACGCAACGAGGCGAGCGGACCGAATGGCCCCTCGCCTGCGAGTTTTCCCCGTAATGGGTTAATATGAAGAGAACGGCGCGGCAGCTCGCCGCGGCGCAGCAGAGCTTGCCGCGCTCTCTTCAGCGCCGATCAAGCGATGATCAACACCACGATAGCGGTCAGGATGGCCACGCCGATCGTGCCCCATTTGAACCAGCTGACGAAGCTCGAATAGGTTTCGCGCGCTTTGTTGATCGTGTCCGGCTTTTCCATCTCTCAGCCCTTGTCCCTGTAGCCTGATGCGTGCCCCCCGGGCATTCGCGTCCTTTTGGTCACCCGCTCTCTAGTGCGACCCATCGCCCCAGACAAGCGGCTTGCCGCAATCGGTCGGGCATGGATGCCATCGTCGATGCCTGTGAAAGCGCGGCCACGGCAAAAAAATAAATAGGTGAAACTCCGTATTTACCCTTCAATCCGGCCTTTCTCGCCGCAATTGCAAACAGGATAAATGCATTGTTCACGATATCGGGTTATGTGTGTCTCTTCAGGGGGGACGGCGTTCTGCCGCACCCTAAACGGGGCAAACGATGGTTGAAGACGAACCTCGCCTGATGCTGCTGGTCGCAGAAGACGCTACCCAGATCAGGCAGATCAACGCCTTGGCCGGCCGTTCTGGCTGGCGCACCCGCATTGTCGCCGATGGCGAATCGGCGCTTGCGATGCTGGCCGACACCGCTGCGGAAAAGCCGCAGGCGCTCATGCTCGACAGCTGGGTGGCTGGCGATGATTCGTGCCGCCTGATCGGGCGTGTGCGCGCCGCTGCGCCCGAAATGCCAATCCTGTTCATCACCGGCAGCGCCTCCCCGCTCCTGGCGGTAGAGGCGATGCGCGCCGGCGCGACCGATTACCTGATCAAACCGATCGCATCCGAACGGCTGATCTATGCCTTGGAAAGCAGCGTCGAACACGCGCTCGCTTCCGACGAACTGGCCCCGCTGACCGAGAAGATCGAGACGCAGCTCGATTTCGACATGATGATCGGGTCCGCGCCCACCTTCCGCACCGCCCTTGCCCGCGCGGCCAAGGGCGCGCGCGGCCATTCGCCGCTGCTGGTGGCGGGCGAACCGGGCACGGGCAAGGAATTGCTCGCCCGCGCGATCCATTCGGCCAGCCCGCGTTCGCGTGGGCCGCTGATCATCTTTCACACCACCGGCATGGCCCCCGCCGCGATCGAATCGGCGCTTTATGGCCATGAACGCGGCGCCTTTCCCGGCGCTTTCGAAAAACGCACCGGCGTCTTGCAGGAGGCCGATGGCGGCACGCTGCTGATCGACGATCTCGAACGCCTGCCCCCTGCGCTTCAGCACCGGCTGGCCGATACGATCATGACCGGCATCGTAAAGCCGCTGGGCGCATCGCACAGCTTCCGCGTCGACGTGCGCATCCTTGCCACGGCTGGAACCGATGCCATGACCCTGTCGAAACAGGGCATTCTCGAACCGATCCTGGCAGAGGCGTTCAACGGCAATTCGATCACCCTGCCGCCGCTGCGCGAGCGGCAGATCGACATCGCCCCGCTGACGCGCCATTTCCTGAAACTGATCGGCGAACAGCCGGGCCTTCGCCATCTGGGCGTAACCGACGATGCGCTTGCCTTGCTGGAAGGCTATGCCTGGCCGGGCAATCTGCGCCAACTTCAGGCGGTGCTGTTCCGCGCCGTCGTCTTCTGCGACCGCGACGCGCTGACCGAACAGGATTTTCCGCAGCTCGCCAATATCGTGGGCGAAATCGGCCCGCGCGCGGCGGATGTGGCGGGCGGCGTGACGCTTTATGGCCCCGACGGACATCTGCGTTCGCTTGAGGAGATCGAGGCGGACGTCATCCGCCTTGCCATTGGCCATTATCGCGGACGGATGAGCGAGGTCGCGCGGCGTCTGGGCATCGGACGTTCCACGCTTTACCGCAAGCTTGCGGATCTGGGCATCGACAACGCCGCCTGATCGGGGCACACCCCGGTCATGGGGGATTTCGACTTTACCGGAAAAAGCGCGCTTGTCACCGGCGCGGCATCGGGCATCGGTGCTGCCTGCGCGCGGGCGCTGGCGGCGCGCGGGGCGGCGCATCTGCTATTGGTCGACCGCGATGCGGCGGCGCTGGAGGCAATGGACCTCGCTTGCGATACGACACTTGTATCGGGCGATGTGTCCGACCCCGAACTTTGGTCCGACCTCTCAGCCACGATTGACCTTGCCGTGATCAATGCGGGCGTGGCCGGTGGCCCCAGCCCGATTGCGACAGGCGATTTCGCCGAATGGCGGCGCATCATGGGCGTGAACCTCGATGGCGCGTTCCTGTCCCTGTCCTTCGCCATGCGTTCGATGACAGGCGGCGGCGTAGCGGTCATCACCAGCTCTCTCTCGGCATTGCGCCCCTATCCCGGCACGGCAGCCTATGGCGCGAGCAAGGCGGCATTGATCCAGTTGATGAAGATCGCGGCGGCAGAGGGTGCGGAGGCGGGCATTCGCGTCAATGCCATCGCCCCCGGCCCGGTCGATACCGCCATGTGGGGCGATGACGCCGCCCGCGCCGAGATGATGGCAGGCGTTGCGGCGGGCACTCCGCTGAACCGAGTAGCGAGTGCGGAGGAGATCGCGGGATCGGTCCTCTACCTGCTTTCGGACATGGCGGCCAATGCCACCGGCACGGTGCTGGTGTCTGACGGCGGCTCGCTGATCGGCTGAAGCGGCCAGCCCTGCATGGGCGTGCCCTTTTTCAGATAGAGCGGATGGCGCGGATGCCCCTCCTTCGTCACACCAAGGCACATGAGCGCATACCCGCTCTCTTGTGCAAGCCGCGCCACCTGATCGGCCCGCCCGCGATGCGCCCCATGCACGCCCCATGCGGCAATCGTGCGCGGGGCGATTTCCAGCGCCAGCCGGGTCGCCTCGTCATTGCGTCCGCCGACAGGGCCGCGACGTTTCTTCAGCTTCAGCGGATCCGTCTCACGCAGGGCAAACAGGTTCCAGACCAGCAGCGAGGCACCCTCTTCCAACGCCCGCGAATGGCAGCGCGCGATGGTGGGATCGTTGTGCAGGTGATCCGCTTTTGACGGATTGAGCATGGCGATGCCCAGCAATTCGCACCCCGGCCCTGCGTCGCGCCACAGCAGATAGCGATAGCGCCCGCAGCGACTGAAAACCGCGCCATGGCCGCCGGCCCTGTCATGCCGGAAATCCAGCTTGGCAGCGGTGGCCCACCTGGCAATGCGCTCTATGGCGAGCGCCGCGTTCATGACGCCAGCTGGGAGAAATCCGTGAGCGCGGCATCGCGCATTCCGCGCCACACATGCATGGCCTGCACCGTTTCGGCAGCATCATGCGCGCGGATCATCTGCGCGCCCGCGTCCATCGCCTTCACCGCGACCGCCAGCGAACCGCCCATGCGCTTGTCCGCCGGAGCCTCGTTCGATAGCGCCCCGATGAACCGCTTGCGGCTGGCGGCGAACAATATTGGCTGACCCAGCGCATGCAGCAGCGGCAGGTTCTCGATCAGCGCGAGGTTTTCGGCCACGGTCTTGCCGAAACCAATGCCGGGATCGAGGATGATCTTTTCGCGCGCGATCCCTGCCGCCAGCGCCGCATCGCGACGCTCGCGCAGATGGTCGAACACGTCGAACACCACATTGTCATAACTCGCATCGGCGTGGAGATCCTCGCCCTTCCCCGGCGCATGCATCAAAATCACCGCCGCGCCCGCATTCGCGACGATTTCGGCGCTGCGCGGATCGTGCCGCAGGGCGGACACGTCGTTGATGATGGTCGCGCCCGCCGCCAGCACTTCGGACATGGTCGTGCCATTGCGCGTATCGACCGACACCGCCGCACCGCCGCGCGCGAGGCGTTCGACCACGGGCACGACACGTGCGATTTCGTCGCCTTCCCATACGGGCTTCGCGCCGGGGCGCGTGCTTTCGCCGCCCACGTCGATGATCGCCGCGCCAGCTTCCAGCATGTCGACGCCGTGGCCGACCGCGGTTTCGACATCCGTATTACTGCCGCCGTCCGAAAAGCTGTCGGGCGTGACATTCAGAATGCCCATCACCTGCGGCTGGTCGAGGCGGATCGTCCTCTGCCCGAGATCCAGCGGAATATGCGCCTTGCGGAGATTGGAATATTGCTCCTCGCCATCGGCGGCGAGATCGTCGGGCAGCGATGCCAACACGCTGGCGATTTGCGACGGGCGGATAATCTCTCGCTTCGTCACGCGTGCGCCCGACCGGATGATCAGCGCGATATGGCTGACATAGCACATAGTGCCCGCCAGCCGGATCACGTCAGGCGGGTCACCGCCGTCATCAAAGCTTTGCGGAGAGGGCGCGAAACCCAGCGGCTGGAGATAGAGCTTGCTCATGCGCCGCTGGGTAGCGGGTCAATCTTCGGTGGCCAACAGGTAAAGCTGGCGCGCGCTGTCGATCGGCTCCAGCCCCTTCTCGCTCTCCATGTGCCAGAAGGTCCAGCCATTGCACGAAGGCGCGCCCTGCAGCGAAGCGCCAAGGCCATGGATCGAGCCGGATTCCTTGCCCGCGACCAGCGACCCATCGGCGCGCACGGTGGCGGTATAGCGGCGTTTCTTGTCCGTAAGCGTGGCCCCTGCGGGGACATAGCCAGCCTCGACCAGGGCGCCGAATGCGACGCGCGGGGCAGAGCGCTTGGACTGCATGACCTTCAGCGCGCTTTCATCCAGCGGCAGCGCGCTTTCGATACGCTCGACCGCGGCTTCGCGGTAATTGCCCTCGCGCTCGCAGCCGATCCACTCACGGCCAAGGCGTTTTGCGACAGCGCCGGTGGTGCCTGTGCCAAAGAACGGGTCCAGCACGACATCGCCCGGATTGGTCGTCGCCAGCATGACGCGATAGAGCAGCGCCTCGGGCTTTTGCGTCGGGTGCACTTTCGTGCCGCCCTTCTTCAAACGCTCCTGCCCGCCGCAGATCGGCAGCACCCAGTCCGAGCGCATCTGCAGCTCGTCATTCAGCGTCTTCATCGCGCGATAGTTGAAGGTATATTTCGATTTTTCGCCCATCGACGCCCAGATCAGCGTTTCATGCGCATTGGTGAAACGCGTGCCCTTGAAATTGGGCATGGGGTTCGATTTGCGCCAGACGACATCGTTCAGAATCCAGAAGCCCGCATCCTGCATCGCCGTGCCGACGCGGAAGATATTGTGATAGCTGCCGATCACCCAGAGCGAACCGGTAGGCTTCAGGATCCGGCGCGCCTGCGCCAACCACTCCCGCGTGAACTGGTCATAGACGGCAAAGCTGGAAAACTTGTCCCAGTCGTCGTCCACCGCATCGACGCGGCTGCCATCGGGGCGGTCGAGGTCGCCGCCCAGCTGGAGATTATACGGCGGATCGGCGAACACCATGTCGATCGACGCCGACGGGATGGACCGCATCGCCTCGATGCAGTCGCCGTCCAATATCTGCCCCAGCGGCAGTTTTGCCCGCAGCTCAGCCGCCGTTTCCGTGGCGGGCGCAGCCCTTTTCTGGCGCGCCGGAGCGCGGGTCTTGAGTATCGTAGCCATTGCTTTCCCCTGTGGATAACCACCTTGATGAATCCACCGGGACTCCCCGTCAAGCGCGTTGCGGCGAGCAGCTGATCGTTTGCAGGGCCATGTGAGTCCTCTCCGCAACAGCCGATCACAAGATATTGAGTCCGCGAGTCTTTGCCGGACTCACGATCTTGCGACTGTGGCCTTCCGGACTCGCGGGAAAGAAATATTCATTGCGGGGATTTGCGGGCGGGCGCATCCATGCGGGCCGGGTCGCGAACCGGGGGGATGATGATGGCGCTCGAAGTGATCGGTGCAGGGCTTGGCCGCAACGCGACCTTTTCGCTGAAATTCGCGCTGGAGAGGTTGGGCTTCGATCCCTGCTTCCACATGAGCGAGCTATTCGCCAATGTCCGCGCGCAATTGCCGCTGTGGCTGGATGTCGTGGATGGCAAGCCCGACTGGGACGGGATCTTCGCAGATTTCCGCTCGACAACGGACTATCCCGCCTGCAGCTATTGGCGCGAACTGGCCGAACATTACCCGCAGGCGAAACTGGTGCTGACAACGCGCGATGCGGACAGCTGGTTCGATTCAGTGTCGGAAACGATCTTCGCCCCGCGCATGCAGGCGACGCTTGTCGGAACCCCGGTCGAGCGCATGATGAAAGGCGCGATCTACGATGCCTTTGCCGCCGGTTCGATGCAGGACCGCGCATTCATGACCGACTGGTACGAGAAGCGAAACGCCGAGGTGATCGCCGCCCTGCCGCCCGAACGCCTGCTGGTCTTCCATCCGAAACAGGGGTGGGAGCCATTGTGCGAATTCCTGGGCGTGCCGGTGCCCGATTGCCCCTTCCCCCGCGTCAACAGCCGCGACGAGCTTGGCGAAGCATCGGACGAGACCGGCGGGCTGCCGGCCGATCCGGTGGTGATGGAGGAATGGGGACGCGGCTATATTGATGCGCTGCGCGAAAAGGCGTTCGGCGGCTAGGCGCCTGAGAGCCCCGGCACAACGCCCGTCATCTGCTCTGACACATCCCACAGGCGCTTCGCCAGTTCCGGATCGCGGGCAGTCGGGCTCTTCCATGCCGGACCAGATGGTCCGCGCGCTTCGAAAATGCCGCGCGACCCCAGATATTCGCCGCCCTCCAGCGCCGGGTCGGTCGCGGCCTGAAGCGCAGGCCAAGCGCCCTTCTCCGCCGTGTTGAGCACCACGCCCAGCAATGGCGTGAACAGGCGGCGTAGCGGGATGTGGCGCGTCAATTCGCTCTGCGCGACGCCGGGGTGGCAGGCGATCGCCTTCACCTTGCTGCCTTCTGCCTTCAGGCGCCGGTCGAGTTCGGTTGCGAAAAGCAGGTTGGCAAGCTTCGACTGGCGATAGAAGCGCATGCGGTCATAGCCCTGCGATCCGTCGAGATTGCCGAATTCGATAGCGCCGCCCTTATGTGCGATGCTGGCGGTGACGACTACGCGCGCCTCGCCATGCGCCTGCGCGCTTTTGCGCAGGGCGGGCAGCAACAGCGAGGTGAACGCGAAACAGCCGAGATGGTTGACCCCGAACTGCATCTCGAACCCGTCCTTCGTGAAAGTCAGGGGCGGCACCATCACGCCCGCATTGTTGACCAGCGCATCGATGCGCGATTCCTTCGCGGCCAGTTCAGCCGCCCGGCGCACGCTTGCCAGATCGGCCTGATCCAGGGGAAGGAAGGCGAGATCGGCATCAGGCACCTTGGCGCGGATCTCCTGCATGGCCGAAAGCGCCCTGCCCTCGGCGCGGCAGGCCATGACCACGCGCGCGCGCCTTGCTGCAAGCAAGCGGGAAATCTCGAACCCGATGCCGGCATTGGCACCGGTGACAATGAAGCACTTGCCGGACTGGTCGCCCATGTGGGCCGCGGTAAAATCACTCAAAGCTTCATCTCCAGCTGGGCGACAGGGGCAAAGCTGCGGCGGTGCAGCGGGGTGGGCCCGTGCTGCCTCAACGCCTCCAAGTGCTCGGCCGTTCCATATCCGGCATTGCGTTCCCAGCCGTAATGCGGATGCGCCAGCGCGGCTGCGCGCATGATACGGTCGCGGTGCTCCTTGGCGATGATGGACGCGGCCGAAATGCAAGGCTCCTTGGCATCGCCCTTGACGATGGCGCGCGCGGGCCAGCGCCATTCGGGGCGGCGACCTGCGGGGGTGAGATTGCCATCGACAAGCACCTCCAGAGGATCACAGCCGATCTTTTGGCACACCGCCTCCACCGCTAGGGTCATCGCCAGCATGGTCGCGCCGAAGATGTTGAGCCGGTCGATATCCTCGACCTCCACCACGCCCACGCCCCACGCGCAGCGGCGCTTGATCACCTCTTCAAGCGCAGTGCGTTTCGTTCCGCTCAGCACCTTGGAATCGCCAAGGCCTGCAGGGCGCGGCTTGCAAAGCAGCACGGCCGCGGCCACGACCGGGCCTGCCAGCGGGCCACGCCCCGCCTCGTCCACGCCGACGATCACTTTCGTCCGCTCCACTCGTCGCAGTTGGGGAACCGCCGGGCGCTATCGTCCGTTGAGAGGCGCATGAACACCAGATCCGTCAGTCTTGCCGGCATGGCGCTTGTTTCGCTCGGCACGGTCGTCGTTGCAAGCTGCAGCGACCTTCCGTCCCAGGCTAATAGTGGAGATGTTGCGGATAAATCCGCTCCCTCCAGCTCTCCCCCCTTCGACCGGGAGGACAAGGGCACTTTCGATGAACCCTGGGCCATGGCATTCGAACCGGGCACCAATAATCTCTTCGTCACGCTGAAGAAGGGGGAGATCACCTTCCTGCGCCCTGACGGTACGCGGGGCACGGTTTCGGGCGTGCCAGAGGTGGATTACGGAGGCCAGGGCGGGCTTGGCGATTTTCGCTTCGCCCCCGACTACGAATCCAGCCATGCCGTCTATCTGAGCTGGGCCGAAGCAGGCGATGGCGACACCCGCGGCGCGGCGGTCGCGCGCGCCACGATGCTGTGCGGAACGCAGACCAGCTGCGAGCTTCGCGACCTGCGCGTCATCTGGCGTCAGAGCTCCAAGGTGACCGGGCGCGGCCATTATTCGCACCGGATCGCCTTTTCGCCCGATGGCGAATATCTGTTCATCGCCAGCGGCGACCGGCAAAAGAAAGACCCGGCGCAGGACCTGTCGAACAACCTGGGCACCATCGTGCGCCTGCTGCCCGACGGCACCCCCGCTTCCGGCAATCCGTTTGCCGAACGCGGCGGCGTTTCAAGGCAGATCTGGTCCTATGGCCACCGCAACATCCTCGGCCTCGGCTTCGACAAGGATGGGCAGCTCTGGGACCTTGAGCACGGACCGCAGGGCGGCGATGAGCTGAACCTTGTCACCGAGGGCGGCAATTACGGCTGGCCCAACGTGTCGAACGGCGTGAACTATGGCGGCGGCGCGATCCCCGACCATTCGCCGGACGACGATTACCTGCCGCCCGCCGAATGGTGGGACCCGGTGATCGCTCCGGGCGACATGATGTTCTATTCGGGCGCGCTGTTCCCCGACTGGCAGGGCGATGCGGTCATCGCCGGGCTAGCCAGCGAAGCGCTGGTGCTGGTGCGGATCAATGGCACCGCCGCGAAGGAGCAGGCTCGCTATCCGATGGGTGCACGCATGCGCGCGCTCGCGCAGGCCCCCGACGGAGCGATCTGGGCCGCGGAAGACGGGCCGGAGGCGCATTTGTGGCGACTGACGCCGGTGGATGTGCCCGCAAACGCCGACTGACCGAAATCGATTGGCCCCAAATTGATTCGACAGGGCGCACGCCAGCCCCTATCGGCG
The DNA here is from genome assembly GCF_001661965.1 of Croceicoccus mobilis. GTDB lineage: Bacteria > Pseudomonadota > Alphaproteobacteria > Sphingomonadales > Sphingomonadaceae > Croceicoccus > Croceicoccus mobilis. Next base: position 46,074 of record NZ_LYWZ01000020.1, on the reverse strand, counting down.
CGCTTTCCTGCCAGAAACGGCAGAAAGCCGCCGAAAAGACCCGCTGAACATGCCCAATATCATCCCTCTCGATCAGGTCGATCCCGCGCTTGTCGAAGCGCTGCTGGACCGTGCGTTCGGTCCGGGACGGCATGAGCGAACCGCCTATAAGGTGCGTGACGGGGTGGAGCCGCTCGCGGGGCTGTCCTTTGCCGCGCTTGACGACAACGACATGCTGGCGGGCACGATCCAGTGCTGGCCGGTGGCGTTGACCGATCCGGAAGGGCGTCCGCATCCGCTGATCATGGTCGGCCCCGTCGCCGTGCTGCCCGAAATGCAGAATGACGGTTACGGCAAGGCGCTGATGCTGGCGATGATCGCGGCGGTGCAGGCAGGCGGCGGCGTGGGGCTGCCGCAGGTGCTGATCGGCGATGCGGATTACTATGGACGCTTCTTCGGTTTCGTGGCCGAACCGACACAGGGCTGGACCCTGCCCGGCCCCTATGATCCCGCGCGCCTGCTGGTCCGGGCGGAGAATAGCGGCATATTGCCGCAATTGGGTATGCTGGGGCCTTGGCGCGGGTGATGCTATCTGGCATCGCCTTTTCCCGCGATGCCTTACGAGATTCCACCCGACCTTGCCGGCCTAAGCCTTGCCGAAATCGCCGAGAGCATGGCGAAGCGCGGCCTGCCGCCGGTCGACGATTGGCACCCCGAGGCCAGCGCCGACAGCGGCATGACCATCGCCGCCGACGGCAGCTGGTATCACGACGGATCGAAGATCACCCGCGCGGGTATGGTGCGCGCCTTTTCCTCGCTGTTACGGCGCGACGATGACGGGTTCTGGCTGGTTCTTCCCTATCAGAAGCAATCGATCGAGGTTGAGGACGCCCCCTTCATCGCCGTGGATGTGAAAGAGGACGAGGAAGCCGGCCAGCCGGTCCTTTCCTTCCGCCTCAACACCGATGAATTCGTGACAGCCGATGCCGATCACCCGGTTATCGCGCGCGGCGATGCCGATACGCCCGCGCTCTACGTCCGCGTGCGCGGCGCTCTGGAGGCGCGGCTGGACCGCTCCACCTATGCGCAGCTGGCCGAGATCGCCATCGCACGCGGCGACGATCCGCTTTCGGTCGCCAGCAAGGGCGCGGTGTTTGCGCTGATCCCGGCATGACCACGCTGCATGACCGCCTCGTCGCGCTGTATCGCGCAGGGCACCGGCGAAAGGTTACCGGGCTGCGCGACGATGTCGACTGGATGCCCGAAGGCCAGCCGCGCCGCGCCGCCGTGCTGGTCGCGATCACCGACCGCCCGCTGACATCCGAGGATCCATCATCCCCCGGTCCCGGCATATTGTTCATCCAGCGCCCGACCAAGATGCGCCGTCATCCGGGGCAGGTCGCCTTTCCCGGCGGTGGGATCGATGCGGGCGAAACCCCGGTCCAGGCCGCTCTGCGCGAAGCGGAGGAGGAGATCGCGCTGCCCCCGTCGCGCGTCTGCGTCATCGGAGAGAGCGATCGTTATCGCACCGGCAGCGGCTTCGACATCACGCCGGTCATCGCAACCGTCCCGCCCGACCTGCCTCTGGTCGCCAGCCCGGCAGAGGTCGACAGCTGGTTCGAGGCACCGCTGTCCTTCCTGCTCGCCCCGGAAAACGTGAACAAGACAACGGCCAAGCTGATGGGACGGCAGCGCCATGTGCTGGAAATGCAGTTCGGCGACTATCGCATCTGGGGCGTGACCGCCGCCATTCTCGACAATCTGCGCCGCCGCCTGCTGCGCGGCGCCCCGCTATAGGCCGATCATGACCATCACCCTGCCAAAGGCGGACTGGGCCGCACGCGCCGACCTGCCCGCACTAATCGCCGCATTGGGTGCGCAGGATTGCCGCTATGTCGGCGGCTGCGTGCGCGATGGGCTCTTGGGCGTGCCCGCCTATGATGTCGACATCGCCACGCGCCATCTGCCGCAGGACGTGTGTGCCAGGCTGGAGGAGGCGGGCATACGCTCTGTCCCCACCGGCATCGACCATGGCACCGTGACCGCGATCCTGCCCGAAGGCCCGGTCGAGATCACGACCCTGCGCCGCGATGTCGAAACCGATGGCCGCCGCGCGACCATCGCCTTTGCCAATGCGTGGGAAGACGATGCTGCACGCCGCGATTTCACGATCAATGCGCTGTACGCCCATCCCGACACATTGGAGATCGACGATTATTTCGGCGGTCTTTCCGATCTGGATGCGCGCCGCGTGCGCTTTATCGGAGACGCTCGCGAGCGCATTCGCGAGGATCACTTGCGCATCTTGCGCTATTTCCGGTTCCAGGCCCGTTTCGGTGCAGAGCCGGATGACGAGGCAATCGCCGCCTGCCGCGATCTCGCCTCAACGCTGAAGGGCCTGTCGCGCGAGCGGGTGGCGGGCGAATTGCTCTCCATCCTGAAACTGCCCGATCCCGCGCCCGTGTGCGAACTGATGGCGCAGCTGGGCGTGCTCCCCGTCATCCTGCCTGAAGTGGAGGACGAAGGCATTGCCGCGCTTGCCGATCTGGTGGCGCAGGAAAAGGCCCAAGGGGTCGAGGCCGACCCGATCCGCCGCCTTGCCGCGCTGCTGCCGCCCGACAAGGTGACTGCCGAGCAGGTCGCCTCGCGCCTCCGCCTCTCCAACGCGCAGCGCAAGCGCATCGGTATCGCCGCCTCGCGCGAGGCGAGTGATGCTGAGGACCCGCGCGCCCTTGCCTATCGCCTATCGCCCGAAAGCGCATGCGACCGCCTGCTGCTGCTGGGCGAAAGCATTGCGCCGGTCACCGGCTGGGACGTGCCGCGGCTTCCGATTTCGGGCGGCGACATCCTCGCCGCAGGCATCGACAAGGGCCCGCTGATCGCAAGGACCCTGCGCGCCGTGGAATCCCGCTGGATCGAAGAAGGTTTCCCGGGCGAGGATCGTGTGCGCGCCATGATGGTTGAAGAAGTGGCCCGCGCAACCGGATAGCCCGGTCAGCGGACAGAAAGCTAAGGAGTGGTACAAGAGCGGCAAATGGATCTCTCCCGTCTCTCCTCCCTCCCCTATGGCGAGCTTTTCGCCGAAAACCCGCTTTTACTGTTTGCGCTGATCGCGCTGGGTGTTTCGATCATCGGCGGCGCGATGATCCGCTCCATGCCGCGTCTGGGCGGGCTGTTGCGGGGCCTTGGGAGTTTCGGCCTCGCCATCGCGCTGGTGCTGACCGTGATCGACGTTGCCCGACTGTCGGGCGGCAGCGATTTCGCGCGCAGCCTGTCTGTTGCCGAACTGGGCATGCCCGAACAGGTGGTGGAGGGCGATGAAACCCGCGTGCCCCTGTCCCGCGACGGCCATTACTGGCTGGAGGCGACCGTCAACGACCATCCCGAACGTTTCCTGATCGACACCGGCGCTTCGCTGACCGCGATGGGCGAAGATGCCGCCGCGCGCGGTAGAATCGAGCCCAGCGCATTTCGCGGCACCATCGCGCTGCAGACCGCAAACGGTTCCGCGCCCGGCAAGGTCGCGACCATGGGCGAATTGCGCGCCGGCAATATCGTCGCGCGCGATCTTGATGTGGTGGTCGCGCCGTCGATGAACGGGATCAACGTGCTGGGCATGAATTTCCTCTCCCGCCTCGAAAGCTGGCGGGTGGAGGACGGAACACTGGTGCTGGTGCCGCATCATCCGCAGCCGGTGCAGGACCTCTGATCCTTGCTGCGCTTGCGAATTTGATTGCGCAGGTGCCGAACTATCCCTATGTGACCGCCTGTGGCAGCGCGCCGGATCGGCGCGACACCCGGATGCCTGCGTGAGCCCCGCCGACAGAAATGGCGATCTGGCCGCGCATCCGAACCCCGACCAACGGGGCCGCCACGCCGCTGCTTCCCGATCACGCTAAGGGTCGCCGTACGACCCCGTACGCGCGCCACAGATGCGTTCGTACCCATGTGAGTATTTGATTTGTCCTATTTCTCCGAGCTTGGCCTGGCCGAGCCCATTACCCGCGCTCTCGCCTCAAAAGGCTATGAAGAGCCGACCCCGATTCAGCGCCAGGCAATTCCCGCGCTGATGGAAGGCCGCGATATCCTCGGCATCGCGCAGACCGGCACCGGCAAGACCGCTGCCTTCTCGCTCCCCTCGATCGACCGCCTTATCCGCGAAGACAAGCGCCCGCAGCCGGCATCTTGCCGCATGCTGGTGCTTTCGCCCACACGCGAACTGGCCGCGCAGATCGCCGACAACATGAAGTTCTATGCCAAGAACACGCGTCTTGGCATCCAGTGCATCTTTGGCGGCGTTCCCGCTGGCAAGCAGGCAAAGAAGCTGGTCGCGGGCACCGACATCCTTGTCGCGACGCCGGGCCGCCTGCTTGACCTGATCGACCAGCGCGCGCTGACGCTGCGCCATGTCGAGATCTTCGTATTGGACGAAGCCGACCAGATGATGGACCTCGGCTTCATCAAGCCGCTGACCCGTGTCGCCGCACTGCTGCCCGAAGGGCGCCAGTCGCTGTTCTTTTCCGCGACCATGCCCGATGCGATCGCAAAGCTGGGCAAGCGCTTCATCAACAACCCGGTGAAGGTCGAGGTCGCCCCGCAGTCGACCACGGCGGAACGCGTCGAGCAGTTTGCGATTTTCATCGACCAGAAGGAAAAGCAGTCGCTCCTGACGCTTTCGCTGCTGAAGGGCATCGAGAGCGGCGAGATCGACCGTACGCTGGTCTTCACCCGCACCAAGCATGGCGCGGACCGCGTCGTGCGCCACCTGGTCGCCGCCGGCATCAATGCCGCCGCGATCCATGGAAACAAGACGCAAGCCCAGCGCATTCGTGCCCTCGACGGTTTCCGCGATGGCAAGGTGCCGGTACTGGTCGCGACCGACATCGCCGCGCGCGGCATCGACGTTTCGGGCGTGTCCCACGTCTTCAACTTCGAAATCCCGAACGTGCCCGAACAATATGTCCACCGCATCGGTCGCACCGCGCGTGCGGGCGCTGACGGCATGGCGATCAGCTTCGTCGCGCCGGACGAAAAGCCCTATATGCGCGACATCGAGCGGCTGACGAAGAACAAGCCCGCGATCCTGCCGATCCCGGACAATTTCGTCGCCAATGCCGAAAAGCTGCCCAAGCCGACCCGTGCCCCCGCAGGCGCGGAACGCGATCCCAATGCCAAGGGAGGCCGTGGTGGTGGCCGTGGCCGCGGTCGTGGCGGCCCCAAGGGTGGACGCGATGGCGGTCAGGGCGGCTCGAAGAATTTCGAGCAGCGCCAGCAGCGCAAGCGCGCCGAAAATCGCGGTGATGGCGAGCCGCGCGACGACATGGGCAACAAGCGCCGCCGTTTCCGCCCCAAGGGCGCGAATGGCGTGGGCGCGCACAAGGGTGCCGTTCGCGCACGCTGATACGCGGCACAGCGAAAATGATAAAGGGCGGGAAGGCATTGGCTTTCCCGCCCTTTTCTTTTGCCCGCAATGCTGTGATGGATCGGCGAAGAGGAGAGCGACGATGAGCGACACCCCCGGAGTCCTTGGCGCGATAGAAGCGGGCGGAACGAAATTCCTGTGTGCGATCGCCGGGGCGGATGGCCGGATTATCGACGAATTGCGCATACCGACCGAAACGCCCGAACAGACGCTGGGCGCGGCAGGGCGGTTCTTTGCCGAATCCATCGCCGCGCACGGCTCCCTGGCGGCGCTGGGTATCGGTAGTTTCGGGCCTTTGTCGCTGAACCCTGCGGCAGACGATTATGGCCATATCACCACCACGCCCAAGCCCGGCTGGCAGAACGCGGATCTCATCGGCCATTTCCGGGAGGTCACCAATGCCCCGATCGCGTTCGACACCGATGTGAACTGCGCCGCCATCGGTGAACATCTGTTCGGCAGCGGACGGGGCCTCGACAGCTTTTGCTATGTCACCGTGGGCACCGGGATCGGGGTCGGCGTCTTTATCGCAGGCGCTCCCCATGGCGGGGCCAATCATCCCGAAGCCGGACACATCCCCCTCCCCCGCGCGCAAGGGGACGAGGGTTTTGCGGGCATCTGCCCTTTTCACGGCGACTGCGCCGAAGGGATGGCATCCGGCCCCGCCATGCGCGCACGCTGGGGCCAGCCTGCCGAGAGCCTGCCCGATGATCACCCCGCGTGGGAGATCGAGGCCGATTACCTCGCCGCGCTATGCGCCACGCTAAGCTATGTCGTGCGGCCCGAACGCATCGTGCTGGGCGGGGGCGTGATGGAGGCACCCTCCATGCTGGGCCGCGTGCGCGAGAGCCTCTTGCGAAAGCTTGGCGGCTATGACGCCAGCCTCGCCGCTCTCAGCATGGGCGACTATCTCGCCCCGCCCACCGCGGGCGCGTCGACGGGCCTTACCGGCGCATTGGCGCTTGCCCATCGCACCGCATATGGCGAATGGCCAGCCGGCTGGTCGCCCGAGCCTTAGCCCCCTAGCCCGCCACCGGGACCGTCACCGTCGCGCAGAGCCCCGCCCCGCCCGTCTTGGCCCTGAGGTCTATCTCCAGATCATAGGCATCCGCGATGTCGCGGGCGATCGCCAACCCCAGACCGGAACCGGCACTTTCGGGGTCGAACCGGGTGCCGACCTCAAAAGCATGACGAAGCTGCTCTTCGCTAAGGCCCGGGCCATCGTCGCCAATGCTGAATTCGACCCTGTCGCCTGTGCGCCGGGCCATGACCTCGACCTCGCGGCTGGCCCATTTGGCCGCATTGTCGATCAGGATCGAGAGGACTTCCGACAAATCGACCGGGTCGATGCGCAGGGGCGTATCGGCATCTTCTTCGATATCGACATCGAAACCGCGTTCGCGGTGAAGGCGGCGCATGGCCGAGATGATCGGCGGCAGCACCTCGGCAGCGCGGCTGGTAATGCCCGGCCCCCGAAAGCCCACGGTCGAGCGGGCACGCGCCAGCTGATATTCGATCTGCCGGACCATCACCTGTCCCTGCCCCAGAAACACCTCGGCCGCATCGCTCGCGCCCTCACGCGATGCCAGCCGCTCGGCCTCGTCGGTTATTACGGCAAGCGGGGTGCGCAGGGCATGGGCCAGATTGCCCGCCTCCACCCGCGCGCGCTCGACGATGCGGCTGTTGTGATCGACATAGGCATTTACATCATCGACCAGCGGCGCGATCTCGTTGGGGTACTTCCCTTCCAGGCTGGTCGCGTGGCCGCTACGCAGCCGGGCCGTGGCATGCGCCAGCCGATCGAGAGGGCGCAGTCCGAACGAGACCACCGCCATGCCCGTCAGCGCGAGCGCCATGGCCAGCGCAGCAAGCCAGAGCGTCAATTCCTGCGTGAATTCCGCGATCGCCTCGTTCAAGAGCCGCTCGTCGGTGGCGATCATGAAATGCACATTGGTTCCGTCGCCGGCCTGCCGCATCGTGCCATAGGTGATGGTCGGGCCGGTCGGCCCCGCCTCGACATGGTGGTGGATAGAGGTGTCATGCGCGGTCGAGGGATCCAGCGACCCGCGCGTCATCGACGGCGATTTCAGCCCCGGCCTGCCGTGGACCGCAACCTCCCAATAGAAACCCGACAACGGCACGAGATAGCGCGGATCGGACAGCGGCCTGTCCATGGTGAGCGCGCCGCCGGGCCCGATCTCGACCAGCGCGGCAAGCTCGACGATATGGACTTCGAGCTCCTCGTGATATTGCATCTCGACATGCTTGGCGAATAGGCTGGTGGCCGAGAACCAGATCCCCGCGATACCGACCGCCGTCCATGCCAGCGCGGCCAGCAGCATGCGCAGGCGCAGCGAGTTCCAGCCCAGAAAAGCGCCGCGCGGCGTGATGGTGCGGGTCATCGCTCGAACCTGTAACCTTGCCCGCGCAAGGTGCGGATCCTGCCCTTCCCGACCTTGCGCCGCAGACGCGAGACCAGAACTTCGACCGCGTTGAAGTCCCGCTGGCTCTCAAGGTCGTAGAGATGCTCGACGATATCGCCTTGTGAGAGCACCTGCCCGGGCTTGCGCATGAATAGGTGCAGCAGGCGAAATTCCTGTTTCGACAGAGCGATCGGCTCCCCGTCGACCGTCGCCTCGCGGGTTAGCGGGTCGAGTGCGATGCCTCCTTCGACCAGCCGCGGGTCGCGATTGTCGGCAGGTCGGCGCAGCAGGGCGTGGAGGCGGGCCAGCAGTTCCTCGAAGCGGACGGGTTTCACCACGAAATCATCGGCGCCCGCGTTGAGCCCCGTCACCTTGTCCTGCCAGCTGTCGCGCGCGGTCAGGATCAGGATCGGGCTGGCGATGCGCCGGTCGCGCCAATGGGCCAGCAGATCCATGCCGCTGCCATCGGGCAGGCCAAGATCGAGGACGACGGCAGCGATCTTGTCCATGTCGGGCCATGCCTCGCCTTCTTCGCGGCTGCGCGCGACATCGACGGCAAATCCCGCCGTGCGCAACCTGTCGGACAGGCGCGTTGCCAGCTGTTCGTCGTCTTCGACAAGCAGAAGTCGCAATTGGCTAAACCCCATCCCTTTGTCGCCAGCACCCCATGGCGCGGCAATGGGCCGATGTCCGGTTCCCATGAAACTGACAATATGGGGCGAAACTGACAAGCTGCTGTCAGTTTCACGGTTAATCCTTGCCCGCATGGACAGGAAAATCCTTGCTGGCGGAGCCGCCGCCCTGATCGTCATCGCCGCCGGCTATGCGTGGCTCACCCCGTCCGGCCCCGAAGAGGTGGCGCAGGCCGAACCGCAAGGCGACGGGACGCTGAGCGCCGAGCAGATCGCGCAGCTTGGCATTACGGTCGAGAATTCCGTCGCCGCCGATGCGGTGCCGCTGGGGTCCGTCCCCGCGCTTGTATCCCTCCCCCCGCAGGCCCGCGTCGCCGTCACCACTCCCTTCCCTGGCGTGGCGGTGCGCGTGCTTGCGATAGAGGGTGAAGCCGTGCGCCGCGGTCAGGCGCTGGCGCAGGTCCGTTCTGCCGATCCGGTGCAGTTCAGCGGCGATCTTGCCCGCGCGCAGGCGGACCTGTCCTATGAACAGGCCCGCGCCGACCGGCTGGCAAAACTGGCCGATGAAGGGGTGGTCGCTGGCGTCCGCGCCGACGAAGCGCAGGCCGCTGCCAGCCGCACCCGCGCCACCATTGCGGAAAACAACCGCCTGCTCGCCATGGCAGGCGCGGGGCGCGACGGCACCGCCACCCTGCGCGCGCCGATCAGCGGGCGCGTGGCGCAGGTGAATATCGAAACCGGCGAAGCGGTCGGCGGCGACATGGCGCCGTTCGTGATTGAGAACACCGCCGCCCTGCGGCTCGACCTGCAGGTCCCCGAACGGCTGGCGGGCAAGGTAAAGACCGGCATGCCGGTAACGCTCACCCTGCCGGGGAGTAGCGAGGTGGCGGGCCGCATCCTCTCGGTCGGCGCATCGCTTGATCCGCAGACCCGGTCCGTGCCGGCACGCGCCAGCATTCCCGCCGTGCCCGGACTGGTGCCGGGGCAAAGCGTGATGGCGGTGATCGCCGATCCCGCAGGATCCGACCAGACCGGCGTTTCGGTGCCGAGCGCCGCCGTCACCCGCATCGGCGGGCAGGATTATGTCTTCGTGCGCGGCGCATCGGGCGATGGCGTCGCCTTCGCCCGGCGCAAGGTCATCGTCGCCGCCGATGCCGGGGGCCGCGCGATCATCTCCGGCGGGCTCAAGGCGGGAGAGCCTGTCGCCATCAGCGGCGTCGCCGAGCTTAAATCGCTGCTGGGCGGGGAATAGGCGATGCTCAGGAAACTGGTCGAACGGGCGCTGTCGATGCGCCTTGCCGTGCTGGGGCTGGCCATCGCGTTGGCCGGGCTTGGCGCCTATGCCTTCGTCAAGCTGCCGATCGATGCCTTTCCCGACATCAGCTCGACGCAGGTAAAGATCATCCTGAAAGCCCCCGGCATGACGCCCGAAGAAGTGGAAAGCCGCGTCATCACGCCCATCGAGCAGGAGATGCTGGGCATCCCTGACCAGAGCGTCCTGCGCTCGGTCGCCAAATATGCCATCGCCGATATCACGATCGATTTCGCCGACGGGACCGACATCTATTGGGCGCGCACGCAGGTGGCCGAACGGCTGAACGGCGTGATGGGCGACCTGCCCGCCAGCGTGTCGGGCGGCATGGCGCCGATCTCCACCCCGCTTTCCGACATGTACATGTTCACGATGGAGGGGCCGCAATCGCTGGCGGAGAAACGCCGGGTCCTCGACTGGACCATTCGCCCGGCCCTGCGCACCGTGCCGGGCGTGGCCGATGTCAACGCGCTGGGCGGCTATGTCGAGACGTTCGAGGTGGTGCCCGACAATGCGGCGCTTTCCGCCGCCGGGCTGGCGGTCAGCGATCTTTCTGCCGCCATAGAGGCATCGAACCGCAATGATGGCGCGGGCCGACTGACCACGGGCGAGGAGGCGCTGATCGTGCGCGCCACCGGGGCGATCCGCACGCTCGATGATCTGGGCGCGGTCGTCATCAGGTCCGGAAACGGGCGCGTGCTGCGCGTGTCCGACGTGGCGCAGGTGCGCACCGGCAGCCTCACCCGCTATGGCGCGGTGTCAAAGAATGGAGAGGGCGAGGCCGTCGAAGGCCTTGTCATCGGCCTGCGCGGCGCGGATGCCGCGCAGGTCGTTTCCGGGGTGAAGGATCGGCTGGAGGAGCTGAAGCCGAGCCTGCCCGAAGGCATGGAAGTCTCGGTCTTCTACGACCGATCCGACCTTATCACTCGCGCCGTCGGCACGGTTGAGAAGGCGCTGCTGGAAGCGACATTCCTTGTCGTCATCCTGCTGCTGTTGTTCCTGGGCGATGTGCGTGCATCGCTGATCGTCGCGCTGGCGCTGCCGATGGCGGTGCTGCTCACCTTCATCTTCATGCGATCAATCGGGCTGACGGCAAATCTGATGAGCCTTGGCGGCATAGCCATCGCGGTCGGCATATTGGTCGATGGCGCGGTCGTGGTGGTCGAAAACGTGGTGGAACGCCTGTCCGATCCGAAGCACGCGAGATCGTCGAAGCTCAATTCCGTCTTTGTCGCCGCCGCCGAAGTGGCAAAACCCGTCGCATCGGGCATGGCGATCATCGCGCTCGTCTTCCTGCCGCTGCTCACGCTGGAGGGGCTGGAAGGCAAGCTGTTCTCTCCGGTCGCGCTGACCATCGTTCTGGCGCTGCTGTCCGCGCTGGTGCTGTCGCTGACGCTAATCCCGGTGCTGGCCTTTTATGTGCTGAAAGTGCAGGCGGACGAGGAAGGCCACAACCACGAACCGTGGCTGATGCGCCAGATCGCCCCGCGCTACCACGCGCTGCTCAACGGCGCGTTCGCTCGGCGCGGGCTCGTCTATGGCGTGGCGGGCTTGTCGCTGATTTTGGCGGCCATCGCCTATTCGCTGACGGGCAAGACCTTTCTTCCGACCATGGATGAAGGCTCGGTCATCGTGCAGCTGACGAAACTGCCCTCGATCTCCCTCGAACATAGCGTCGAGGGCGACATGAAAGTGCAGAAGGCGCTGATCGGAAAGGTGCCCGAAGTGGAGGATGTGATCGCCCGCGTCGGCTCGGACGAGCTTGGCCTCGACCCCATGAGCCTGAACGAGACCGACAGTTTCCTGCGTCTCAAACCGCGCGAGGAATGGAGCGTCCCGACCAAGGAGGCGTTGATCGACAAGATGCGCGATGCGCTCTCTGCCCTACCCGGTATCGAGCCGAGTTTCACCCAGCCGATCGAGATGCGCATTTCCGAAATGCTGACCGGCGCGCGCGGCGATCTCGCCATCAAGATCTTCGGCCCCGACCTTGATCAGCTGTCCAGCATCGCAGGGCAGATCCAGACAAGGCTGGAAGCCATCCCCGGCACCAGCGAGGCGATGACTGTCGCCAATGACAATGTCGACTACCTCCAGCTCGACATCGACCGGGTGGCGGCGGGGCGCGCAGGCATGCCGGTAGCGGACCTGCAAGACGCGATGCGCGCCAGCGTCGAGGGCGTGCACGCAGGCGTGGTGGCCGAAGGCATCCGCCGCGTGCCCATCGTCATCCGCGGACAGGGCAGCGACCTTACCCCGCAGGGCTTTGCCGACCAGCTTTATCGCACGCCAACGGGACAGCTGGTCCGCGCCAGCGATGTTGCCAGCGTCTCGCGCACCGAGGGGCCGGTGAAGCTGGAGCATGAAAACGGATCGCGCTTTGCCATGGTGCAGGCCTTCGTGTCAGGCCGCGACCTTGTTGGCTATGTCGGGGAAGCGAAGGCCGATATCGGCGCCAATGTCACCCTGCCGCAGGGCTATCGCATCGTCTGGGGCGGGCAATTCGAAAACCAGCAACGCGCATCGGCGCGGCTGATGGTGGTTTTGCCGATCTCGCTTGCGCTGATATTCGTGGTGCTGTTCGCGACGCTGGGGTCCATGCGGGCCAGCCTTTTGATCCTTGCCATGATCCCCTTTGCGGTCGTGGGCGGGATGATCTCGCTTGCCCTTTCGGGCGAATATCTCTCGGTCCCGGCATCGGTCGGCTTTATCGCCCTCCTTGGCATCGCGGTCCTCAATGGCCTCGTGATGGTCAGCTATTTCCGGCAATTGCGAGAGGAAGGCGTATCCCTGTCGCAGGCCGTGCGCATGGGCGCCGAACGCCGCCTGCGCCCTGTGCTGATGACCGCGACCATCGCCGCTTTCGGCCTTGTCCCGCTGCTGTTCGCCAGCGGGCCGGGATCGGAAATCCAGAAGCCGCTCGCCATCGTGGTCATCGGCGGGCTGTTCTCCTCCACCCTGCTTACGCTGGTGCTGCTGCCGATCCTGTATGAACGGTTTGGCGAAAACCGGGCCGAGCGTGAGGCGGGTGACGAGGGGCATCCAGTGGTAGAGGACGGGGAGGCAGCCCATGCGTGATCTCATGCTGACGATGGCCGCCGCCTGCGCCATCATCCCCTTCGCGGCACAGGCGCAAACCGGGCCGGAAGATCCCGGCATGCCCGATCCGGCGCAGGTCGGCCTCGCCCTCGACGCGCAGCCGACGGTGCTGGCGGCGCAGGCGCGGGTGAACGCGGCCGAGGCGCAAGCCCGCGCCCTTGCCCGCGGCCCGCATGAGATCACGGCCAGCGGCACCTATATCCGCCGCGATGTGGTGCGCGAAAAGACTTTCAATGAATATGACGTGCAGCTGACGCGCGCCATCCGCCTACCCGGAAAGGCGCGGCTCGACCGGGAAATCGGCAGCTATGGCATCACCGCTGCCGAAAACATGGCCGAAGACATGCGCCACCAGTCGGCCATAGCCCTGTCCGAAAGCTGGTGGGACTGGCTCTCGGCAGCGCGGCAGGCGCAAATCGACCGGGATGCGGTGGCGAATTACGAAAAGCTCCGTTCCGCCGTCAGGCGCATGGAGGAGCTGCGCGAGGCATCGCGGCTGGAAGTCGATCAGGCCGAGGCATCGCTGGCGCTGGCAAGGCTGGCGGCCGAACGCTCTGCCGGTGAAGCTGCCGTGGCGCGCGGTCGGCTCAGCACCCGCTTCCCCGCCGTGCTGCCAGCAGGGGGCGCGCCCGACATACCAGAGCCCGTGCTCCCCGATGAAGGGCTTGAGCAACTGGGCCGGCTGGTCGTCAGCCGCAGTCACGAGATTGCCGCAGCCGATGCCGATGCCTCGCGCGCGGGGGCGCTCGCGGCCCGCACGCGCAAGGACCGGATGGCCGACCCTTCAGTGGGGCTCAGGGTGTTTTCCGAACGCGATGGCGATGAGCGCGGCGCTGGCGTACTTTTCTCGATCCCACTTGGCGGCGGGCACAGGAAGGCACTGGCCGAACAATCCGCCGCCGAAGCGAGTGCCGCCAGCGCCGAGCTTGCCGCCGTGCGCTGGGACATCGCCGAAATGGCCAGTACGGATGTCGAACGCGCGCGCTATGCCTATGCCGCATGGCAGGCGGCGCGCACCGGCCTCAATGCGCAAATCGCGGCGCTGGAGAAATTGCGGATCGGCTATCGCGCCGGTGAGATCGACCTGTCGGATCAGCTTTTGGGCGAAAGACAGGCCCATGATGCCATCCGCAGCGAAGCGGAAGCACGCGCCGAAGCCATGCGCGCGCTGACCCGGCTCAGGATCGATTCGCACATGATCTGGATCGGCGAGGATGATTGACCGGCGATAAGCCGATGCGCTTACAGGATCGCAGGGCTGTGCGGCCGGGCTGACCGACCGCCTCGCTCTCAGGCAGCGGTCGGAGTGGCGGATGCCGGCGTCGCGTCTTCATCCAGCCCGAAGAGGCGGCGGCGAAACAGGCGCTTGACCAGGTAAGGCTCAAGAATGCGGCCGGCGATGAACAGCACGACGAAAATGCCCGCAAAGACATAGGCCGGTGTCGGTGAAGGGCCGATCTGCTTGTCCTCGTCCTTGTCCTCACCCGGGATTTCCGGGGTCGGCGCGCCCAGGAACTTGTCGATCGAACTCTGCGGAAGCTCGATCGCTTCGTCCTTGTCCTTGTCCGTCTCGGTCTCTCCGGCGGCCTCGGCCTTGGCGCGTTCGTAATGGCTGATCGCATTGTTCACCTGAGCCAGCGCCAGGAACAGCAGTGGCGCAAGGAAGCAATAGAGGAACGCCCGGCTGACTAGGTGATAGCGAAGCCGCGATCCACCGGCATGGGTTTCCACGAGCAGTTCGCCGCGGTCATAAACCGACATCTTGTCCTGCGCGGGCTGCCCCTTCTTGCCGAAGCTCAGCGAATTGCCGAAACGTTCATAGGTCGTGCCGCGTTCGTGGAACAGGGGCTCCAGCCGGGCCATCGCCTCGTCATGCGATTGCCCCGCGGGCAGATCGATGCTGTCGCGCACATGCCAGATCCAGTCGAAAAAACGCGTGTTCACACGATCACCATCAATTCAGTTTGAGCCATTCCGCGACGCGGCGCTGCATCATTCTGCCGGGACGGCAGGCAGGTTGCGGCGCTGGAAGCGTTCCTTGATCGACTTCCACCCTTCGGTGAAGGGGAAGTGCATGGTTTCCTTGATCGACATCGAACGACCGCCTTCCATGCCCAGCGCTTCCGCTTCGCCGTCGACGGCCGTGCCGAACATGCGGTCGATGAAGATCCAGGTCGCGGAATAATTGCTGCGGCTGGCCTCATAGTCCTGCGAGTGGTGCACGGAATGATGTTCAGTCGTGTTGAAGATCGTGCGCCACCAGTTCGGCGGATCGAACCGCACGTTGATGTGCTGATAGATCGACACCGCAAGACCCAGCGAACCGGCCAGCAGGAAGGCGCGCGGCAGGAAGTCGAAGAACCCGCCAACGCCAAGGCCGATCAGGAACAGCTCGATCGGATTGCCGACCGCGCCCTTGTTGATGTTCAGCTGCGTGATGTAGTGGTGCGGCGCGTGGGTCAGCCACAGGGGATACCAGTTATGCATGCCCCGGTGCATCCAGTACTGCCCGAAATCGAACATGAACGAGATCAGGAACGCCTGCAGCAGCAGCGGCATGGTCATGAACCAGGCGAATTTTTCCCAAGCGAACGCGCTCTGCACCGCCCCGATGATCACGTCGTCGCCGACATAGCTCGATAGGGTGCGGACGATCGTGTAGCCCATGCCGACATAGAACAGGTCGACGGCGAACTCCTTCCACGTCAGCTGCCAGCTCTTGAAGCGCGGGTTGACCCATTCAAGGCCCAGCAGGAAGATCTTGAACCCGATGCCCAGCGTGATCGCGGTCGAGGCGACGGCCCAGTCATTGGGCGCGTAATACCAGAAGGCGATCAGCGCGACGAGCATGACGGGCTGGAACCAGCGGAAGAAGGCCCGCTTGAACGGCCCGCCTTCCACCTTCGGAAGGTTTTCCCAGCCGATCGTCACTGGTGCATCCGCACCGATGATCCGCTTTCCAACAAGTGTTCCGGTCATACTGCCCACCCAACTCACGTGATGTGTGAAAATCGATCGGTCGCACAATCCCTGGCGACCAATACGGCTGATTGACAAACTAGGCTGCCGACCGGCCCTCCGGTAAGTGTCCAAATGACGTAGTTTGGCGGGTTTATACCCCCAAAATATGCCCCTGTCAGGCCAATGTTGCGAGCCTGTCTCATTGCGCGATCACTCTGACAGCCAGCGCGGTAGCCGCAGCACGGGTCTCGACGCCCAGTTTCGTGAAGATCTGCTGCAGGTGCTTGTTCACCGTGCGCGGGCTGATGCCCAGGATTTCGCTGATCGTGCGGTTCGATTTGCCATAGCTTACCCACAGCAGCACTTCTGCTTCGCGCTGGGTCAGGCCGGTGTGCTTCTGCAAAAGGGCGACGTCGGCGCCTTCGCGGATTTCGGCGATGCGGATCAGCATTTCGCCGGGCCGCTCGCTGCGCAGGGCGGAGAGTTCGATCTCGGTATCGTCCAGCGTCTCGCGCACGCTGTGGCCCGGCCGGGTATCTTCGGCCAGCAGGCTCTTCGCCGCGTCTTGCAAAGCTGCCGGTAGGTGGCGGGAATCCTTGCTCCAGCCTGCATCTATGCGCGAGAGGATCGTATCCGCCTGCGGCGTGCACCACAGCAGGCGGCCCGCCCGGTCCAACGCGACGAGGGTGCCGCCGGCCACGTCCAGTGCAAGGCGTGATCGATAGGACTGGCGCGCATTGGTCAGGTGGACGCCGATACGTGCGAGAAGTTCGTCGATGATGATCGGCTTGCGGATGTAATCGACGCCCCCGCTCCTCAGCGCCTCGACCGCGTGTTCCGGCCCGATCAGGCCGGTCATGAAGATGACCGGCACATGCGCCAGAGCGGGGTCCTCCTTGATCCGCCGCGTCGTCGCGAACCCATCGAGGCCCGGCATCACCGCGTCCATCAGGATCAGGTCCGGGGTCGCGTGCTCAAGCAGCTCGAGCGCGGCTTCGCCGCTGGTCGCGACCAGCGCGGTCATTCCTTCCGCTTCCAGCGTGTCAACGATGAAGCGCAGGGAATCCGGCTTGTCGTCGACGACAAGGATCCGGTCCCGCTGGGCGGCTTCATCGAGGCCTGAATCAGTCACCGGACCGCTCCCCCCGGGCCAGCGCGGCCAGTCCCTTGAGATCGAAAGCATCCAGCTTCTCGCGCATGGCATCGATCAGCGGCGGGGCGACACCGTCGCTCTCCAGCACGTCGACCAGCGCCGCGAGCGCGCGCACATTGCCGGTCCGGGCCAGCGGCTCGATCTCTTCAAGGCGCGGGTGGACAGTCGCACCCGCATCCGTGGTCATGCCAGCCTTGGTCGCGGCTGCCGGTGAGGCGCCGATCCATTCGAGATGAAGCTGCGTGGAAATCACATCGAGCAGGTTGGTGAATTCGAACGGCTTCATCACGAACATGTCATTGGCGGCATCGCCGTCGCCGCCCTTCGTGTAATCATGCGCATCTGCCGAAAGCATCACGATGCGCAGATCCGCCCCGTGCCGTTCGCGCAGCAGTACCGCCGTTTCCCAGCCCGACCGGCCCGGCATGGTAATGTCGAGGAAAACGAGATCGGGCCGGTTTGCATCCGCCACGTCAATGGCTTCGTCACCGCTGGCGGCAGTCGCCACGTCAAAGCCGAGTGGTTCGAGCAGGCTGCGGACCATGGCCGTCTGGTCCGCATCGTCATCGACGACAAGGATCGTGCGCCGCGGCCCTGTATAGCCTGTCACCACTTCGGCAGGCGTGGCATCGGCGGGCGGGGTCATCGGCTGTGACAGCATCATGCGGACCGTGAAAACAGTCCCCTCGCCCGGCTCGCTCGACACCTCGATCTCACCGCCCATGATGCGCACCAGCGCCTGCGTGATCGAAAGGCCGAGGCCCACCCCTATGCGGTCGCCCCCCTTGCCTTCGACGGTTCGCGCAAAAGGATCGAAGATATGCTCCAGCTGGTCGGGCGCGATACCGATACCGCTGTCCGCGATTTCGAAGATCGCCATCTCGCTGCGATAGCGCAGTTTCAGCGTGACATGCCCCGTATCGGTGAACTTCACCGCATTGGCGACCAGATTGATCAGCACCTGCCGCAGGCGTTTGAGGTCGCCGCGCACGAATTCGGGCAAGCGTTCGGGCCGATCAAGCCGGAATTCAAGCCCCTTGGCGCGGGCCTCGGGCTCAAACATGTCGGCGATCTGTTGCAGCAGGGCGGGCAAGCGGATCGTATCGCGGCTCAGCCGCATCATCCCGCTTTCAACCTGCGAGAGGTCGAGCAGCCCCTCCACCAGATTGGCGAGATGTTCGCTGCTGCGGCGGATCACCTGCGCGGCGCGCAGGGCATTGCGCCCCTCGCCGCGCTCCAGCAGCTGGGCATAGCCATAGATGGAATTGAGCGGTGAGCGGATCTCGTGGCTGACACTGGCGAGGAAGCGGCTTTTCGCCTCGTTCGCGGCCTGCGCCGCGTCGCGTTCGCGGATCAGCCCGGCCCGCTCGCCTTCCAGTGCGGCGATGCGTTCCAGCAGCGCAGCGCGGTCGTCTGCCCCCGCCATCACGCGCCATCCTTTCGGACAGAACGAACAGCGGCCCCCGTCACCAGAGAGAACACGGCCTGCGCCGGTTCGGTGGCAGGGGCCTGCATCAATCAGCCCTGCGCGATGAAATTGCGCCAGCCGCCAAGCTCGGTGATGTCACGCGCACCATCCAGCGCTCGCGGCTCGGCGACGAAGCCCTTGACGCTGCTGCCGTCTTCCAGCGTAACCGTGCCGATGGCGAGCGGGGCGGGAACCTCGGCGGTGAAGCTGCCGAACGCGGCGACGTCCAGCTCATACACCTCGACCGGGATGCCGGTGCCGTCCTCGCTATAGGTCAGCGCGGGCTTGGGCGGGGTGCTGTTGGCCATGGCGTAGAGGCGATAGGTGGGCGCGGTGTTGAATGCGCCGACGAACGTCGCATCGCGCGAAGTCAGCTGCCAGTGCAGCGGCATGTCTTTCAGATGAGCGCCGACCACGGCCAGTTTCACGCGTTCCATTTTTCCCTCCATGTCGAGTTGCGGCAAAGGCGGCAGATCCGCAGCTGCCAGATAGGTTTCGCAGGCATCCAGCAGCGCGCCGTCGGTATCGGCGGGGCCGATCAGCGTGATGCCGAAACCGGTGCCATTGCCGCGCACACCCGCCGGCACGGCGACGGCAGCCATGTCGAGCAGGTTCACGAAATTGGTATAGACGCCAAGGTTGCTGTTCAGCGCGACCGGCGCTGCGGCAAGCTCCGCCACGCGATAGGTCGTGGGCGTGGTGGGAAACGCCAGCATGTCGATATCGTCCCACATGCCATCGGCATGGCGCTTCAGTTCAGCGAGACGATAGACGCCGTTCCACAGGGTGACCGCGCTGATGTCCTTGCCCGGCTCGACCACTGCGCGCACGGTCGGGTCGATCGCGTCGGGGTTGGTGTCCAGCAGGTTTTCGATCGCAGCGGTGCGTTCGGCGACCCACGGACCGCCATACAGCAGCAGCGCGGCTTCGAGCAGCGGGGCGATGTCGATCTCCACGATCTCGGCATCGCGGGCCAGCACGTCCAAGGCGCGGTCATAGAAATATTCGGATTGCGCATCGCCAAAGAACTGGCGCTGATCGCGGCGCGGCACGCCGATACGGCGCGGTGTGATGGCGCGCTGCGCCAGCGGCTTCGACCACGGGTCGCCCGCGTCGAAGCCAGCGACGACCTTGTCGACCAGCCGCGCATCGGAAACATCATGCGCAAAGGTCGTGATGCAATCGATGCTGCGGCAGGCAGGGACCAGACCGCGCGTGCTCCACCGGCCCTTCGTCGGCTTGAAGCCGATGAGGTGGTTGAACGCGGCGGGCACGCGGCCCGATCCGGCAGTATCGGTGCCCAGCGAAAAAGGAACCAGCCCGGCAGCCACGGCGACTGCAGATCCCGAGCTGGACCCACCGCTGACATAATCGAGATTATAGGCGTTGCGCGGAATGCCATAGGGCGAACGCGTGCCGACAAGGCCCGTGGCGAACTGGTCGAGATTGGTCTTGCCAACGCAGATCGCGCCGGCGGCTTCCAGCCGTTCGACCACGCCCGACGATCCATCGGGATCATAGGCGAAGGCCGGGCAGCCGGCGGTCGTCTCGTAACCGGCGACGTCGATATTGTCCTTCACCGCAAAGGGCACACCGGCGAGCGGAAGGGCCTCACCCGCTGCGATCCTTGCATCCACCTTGGCGGCAGCCGTCATCAAGGCAGCGGTATCGCCGCGGCTGATCCAGATCTGCGGCTGCACCGCGTCATAATCGGCAATGCGCGCAAGCGTGGCTTCCATCACCTGTCCGGCAGTGGTGTCGCCTGCATTGACGGCGGCGGCGATGGCCGCGACGCTGCGGATGTTCATATCGCTCATGCCTCCGGCCTCAGCGCGAGCATGGGGGTGCCCGGTTGCAGTGACTGGCGTTCCTGCAGATAGAGTTCCTCGACCGTTCCGCTGGCGGGGCTTTCGAAGGGGCTTTCCATCTTCATGGCCTCGATCACGGCGATGATGTCACCCGCCTTGATGAAATCGCCGGGCTTCACCATCAGCTTCCAGACGCTGCCGCCAAAGGGGGCCTCGATCAGCTCGGTGCCCTCGGGCGCCTCGACCGTGGCGACCTCGGTCGGGCCAAGATCTTCCTCGATCAGATTGGTGACGCGGTCGAATTCGCCGGAACGCTCCCACTCGGCCCGCTCTTCGTCGAAGGCGGCCTGCCGCGTTTCTTCAAAGGCTGAGATCGATTCCGCATGTTCGGCCAGGAAGGCGCGGTAATCGGCAAGGCGGAATTCGGATTCCTCGACCTTGATCGAGCGGCGGCCATTGGGGAAATCGCGCCGCCATTCGGCCAGCTCTTCCGCGCTGACTTCGAAAAAGCGGATCTGGTCGAAGAAGCGCAGCAGCCATGGCTTGCCTTCGATGAAGGCGTCGGTCTGGCGGTGCGTGTTCCACACCTGGATGGTGCGCCCGAACAGCTGGTAACCGCCCGGACCTTCCATGCCATAGATGCACATATAGGCGCCGCCGATGCCCACCACGTTTGGCGGAGTCCAGGTGCGGGCCGGGTTATATTTGGTCGTCACCAGGCGGTGCCGCGGATCAACCGGGGTGGCCACCGGCGCGCCGAGGTAAACATCGCCCAGACCCATCACCAGATAGCTGGCGTCGAAAATCACCCGCTCCACCGCGTCGGCATCGGGCAGGCCGTTGATGCGGCGGATGAATTCGATGTTGTCGGGGCACCATGGCGCATCGTCGCGAACGGCGGCCATGTATTTCTCGGTCGTTTCGATCGTGGCCGGATCGCGCCAGCTAAGCGGCATGTGCACGATGCGCGAGGGGACGGTGAAGTCCTCCAGATCGCCCAGCGCGTCTTCCGCCTGCATCAGCGCAGCGAGCGCGCCCTGCTGGTCCAGCGTCCTGCCATCGAAATGCAGTTGGAGTGAGCGGATGCCGGGCACGATGTCGATCACGCCGGGCAGCGCCAGCCGCTCAAGCTCCGTCATCAGGGCATGGACCCGGATGCGCAGTTCGATGTCGAGCACGATGGGCCCGTATTCGACGAGGATGTTGCGGTCGCCCTGCTGGCGATAGAACGTCTGCGGGCGGTTGCCCTGCGCGGGCGTCTCGGCCAGCACGGGCGAGAGATCGGTGATTGCGCGCGCCACCGGATCGGCCTGCGCCGGTTCCAGCATGGAGCCTTGCGCCGCCGCTGCGTCATCGGCGCTGACGGGGATGAACTTCAGCCTGTCGTCGGGCGCAAGCTGGCCGATCTTCCACCGGTCGGCGGCGATCACCGTGAACGGGCACACGAACCCGCCCAGCGAGGGGCCGTCGGGGCCAAGGATGATCGGCATGTCGCCGGTGAAATCGACAGCGCCCACGGCATAGGGATTATCGTGGATGTTCGAGGGGTGAAGCCCCGCTTCGCCGCCGTCTTTTCTTGCCCACTCGGGCTTGGGCCCGACCAGCCGCACGCCGGTGCGGTTGGAGTTGTAATGGACCTGCCAATCGGCATCGAGAATCTGGTCGATGTCGCCGGGCGTGAAGAAATCGGGCGCGCCATGCGGGCCGTACATCACGCGCAAAGTCCAGCTCTTGCCGAATTCGGGGACGGCCTGCTCCGCCGACGCGGTTGCTGCTTCGGACGGCGCGCACAGATGCAGCGTGTCACCCGCCAGCAGGCGGCGCGCGGCGTGGCCGCCGAACTGCCCCAGTTCAAAGGTGGAGCGGCTGCCCAGATAGGCCGCGATATCCAGCCCGCCCGCAAACAGGATATAGCCGCGCACGCCGCCGCCGCTGACGCGGCCCGTCGACAGGGTCTGCCCCGGCTTGACCGAAAGCACCATGTTGCGCGCCACGGGTTCGCCATCCAGCTTCGCGCCGAAATCGGCGCCCGTCAGGCAGATCTGCGTCTCAGCGGTGAAATTGAGGGTCGGACCGCTGGCGGTCATTTCAAGACCGGCAGTGCCTTCCGGGTTGCCCAGCATCAGATTGCCGATGCGGAACGAACGGTCATCCATCGGACCCGAAGGCGGAACGCCGATCGCCCACAGGCCCTGCCTGCCCGGCCAATCCTGCACCGAAGTCGCAGTGCCGCCGCTGACCACGCGAATGCAGCGCGGGTTGTAGGCGACCGTCTCCAGCAGCTTGGTCGAAACCTTGCCTTCGCCGAAGCGCGCATCGCGCACCACGTCGCGCAGCCAGCGCAGGTTCGTCTCGATCCCGTCGATGCGGCTGTCATCCAGCGCGGACTGCATCGCCGCGATGGCAGCGTCGCGGTCATCGGCATGGACGATCAGCTTGGCCAGCATGGGATCGTAAAAGGCGCTGACTTCGCTGCCCGCCATCACCCATGTCTCGGCACGGATATCTTCGGGGAAATCGACCGCGGTCAGCGTTCCGGTGGTCGGGCGGTAATCGAGCGCAGGGTCCTCGGCATAGAGGCGTACCTGGATCGAGTGGCCCTTCGCCTTGGGCACATCCATGTCGAGGAAGGCGAAATCGCCCGCCGCGCCGCGGATCATCCATTCGACGAGATCGACACCCATCACCTCTTCGGTAACGCCGTGCTCGACCTGCAGCCGGGTGTTCATCTCAAGGAAAAAGAATTCCTCGCGGTCGGCATCGAACAGAAATTCGACGGTACCGGCCGACAGGTAATTCGCCGCCTCGCCCAGACGGACGGCAGCCGCGATCAGTTCGGCGCGCTTGGCGTCGCTCAACTGCGGGGCGGGAGCTTCCTCGACGACCTTCTGATTGCGGCGCTGGAGCGAACAATCGCGTTCGCCCAGGGGCATGACACGGCCCTTGCCATCGCCGAAGATCTGGACCTCGATATGGCGGGCGCGGCCGATATAGCGTTCGAGGAAGACACCGGCATCGCCGAAATTCCCCTCGCCCAGCCTCTTCACCGCGGCAAAACCTTCGCGCACGGCGCCTTCGTCTTCGCAAATGCGCATGCCGATGCCGCCGCCGCCGGCGGTCGCCTTGAGGATGATCGGGAAGCCGATCTCGTTGGCGGCCTTCGCCGCCTCTTCCGCGTCGGTGAGGAGGCCCGTGCCCGGTGCCAGCGGCACGCCATGGCTTTCGGCAAGGTCGCGGGCGCTGTGCTTCAGACCGAAAGTGCGAATATTATCGGGGGTGGGGCCGATGAATTCGATACCGGCTGCCGCGCAGGCCTCGGCAAATTCGGTATTCTCGGCAAGGAAGCCGTAACCGGGGTGGATCGCGCCCGCGCCGGTTTCCTTGGCTGCGGCAAGGATCGCCTCGATATTGAGATAGCTTTTCGCTGCAGGGGCGGCGCCGATGCAGATGGCGACATCGGCCTGCGACACGTGCAGCGACCCCGCATCCGCTTCCGAATAGACAGCGACAGAGCGCAGACCCATGCGGCGCAGGGTGCGGATGATCCGGGTCGCGATCGCTCCCCGGTTCGCGACCAGGACGGTGTCGAAGCTCATGCGGCGACAATCATGCGAACGGGCGTCGGGTTGAACGCGTTGCACGGATTATTGATCTGCGGGCAGTTCGACACGACCACGATCACGTCCATCTCCGCATGCAGGTCGACGGTAAGGCCGGGGGCGGAGATGCCATCGACGATGCCCAGCGATCCATCTTCGAGAACAGGCACATTCATGAAGAAATTGATGTTGGGCACGATATCGCGCTTGCCGCGCTTTTCGGTGAGGTTCGCCTCAAGGAAATTCTCGACGCAGGCGTGCTGCGATTTCGTGTGGTGCCCATAGCGCAGCGTATTGGATTCGCACGAACACGCGCCGCCGATGGTGTCGTGATACTCGACCGAGGTGGACGCGATGGTCATCATCGGATTGCCCTCGTTCGAGCGCAGGACGGTCCCTTCGCGCAGGAACAGATTGCCCTGCGCCGACACGGTATCCTGCGCGCTATAGCGTTCGACATCGTCGGCTTCGCTATAGAGCAGGAAGTCGACGGCCTGATTGCCTTCCATGTCGACGATGCGCAGGGTCTGGCCCGCCTTGATATGGTGGATCCACGGCGCACGCGCTGCCACCACCTCGTCATGGATGACCGGGCCGGAAAGGCCAGCGAGATCTTTGTCGGTGCTCATGAGCTGCACTGCGTCCTTCTTACCGGCGGTAATAATCTTCGACGTTCTCATACGCGCGCAGCCCTTCGGGGCTGCCGTTGCGCACGGCATCATCGGCGGGCGTGACAGGGCCGCGCCATGCAGTGGCGCGCAGACGCGTGACGGCATATTCGTCGCGCGGGTCAAGAACATGGGGGCAATTCGCGATCACCACGATCACGTCCATCTCGGCGCGCAGCACCAGCGAGCGGCCAGCCTCGTACGGGCCGACTTCGGCCGTGATCGCGCCATCGGCTGCGACCTTGGCGCCCTTGAACAGGTTGATGCAGGGGTGCACGTCACGGCGCTGCAATCCGTGCTTGGCCGAACCGAGCAGCAGGCGGTCACGCCCGTTGGGGCAGGCGCCGCTGTTGCGGCCTTCACCATATTTCGCGGCATTGGTGGCGGCATTCGACGTGCCGCAGAACGCGTCATGCGTGCCCGCATCATCCTCGACGATGCTCATCATCACGCGGCCCATGTCGGACAGGAGCAGCTTGCCTTTGCCCAGATAGCCGTTCCACTGCACCTTTACCGTGTCAGCGACGTTGAGCCGCTCGGTCGGCATTTCGGCGTTATAGATCAGCAGCGAAGCGCAGGCGTCGCCTTCAAGGTCGATCAGGCGCAGGCGCGTGCCGCGTGCCAGCCGGTGCGTGGCATAGCCGCCCGGTGCGATTGTTTCTTCCCAGACAAGATCGTCAGCCGGCACGCCATCGGGCAGGTCGTCGGCGACGGGCGGCAAGACCGGCATCGCGTCGGCCTTGGTCCCGGCCATCGAACGCGCATGATCGCGCGCGGCCATCGGATCGGCGAGATTTGCCGTCGTCATTGGGCAGGTTCCTTCTTCGTCGTCGCCCGTGCGGCGGCATTGCGCTCGCCCTCCACGTCGTGGAGCGGGGGAAGCAGGGCGGTGGTGGTAACAAGCTGAAGTTGATGCACGCCGCGAATGCCGCGAAGCGCATCGCACAATTCCTCAAGCCGCATGGCAGGGCCCTGCACCAACAGGACTTCGAGCGACTGGTCGTCTTCGAGGAAGACATGCTGCGAGGAGATGACTTCCTTCAGATAATCCGCCTGCATCTCGGCAAGCTGCTGGCGCACGCGCCCGCGGCTGCCGCGATAGACCAGCGTTATCGTGCCCGCGAGCATGTCCTCGGGGCGGAAATGCGCCTCGTGCTCTGCAAGAGCATGGCGGATCAGTTCCGCGATCAATTGCGAGCGCGAAGGCAGGCCCCGCTCCTCGACCATGACGTCGAGCTGGCGGAAAAGTTCGGCCGGCAAACTCATGCTCAAACGCGCAAGACTGTTGGCTTCGGAACTCATGTCACGACTTTCTCAATTATTATGATCTTTGTCAATCGTAATACTGGATGGCGATGACGCAGTCGCAGCATCGACATTTCCGCCGGGGCTTTGCGCCGCATCTGCGGCAAGGTCCGCCGGCTTTTCCTTACGGTCGAGCGGCAGGTCATAGACCGCGGTCGCGCCATAGCGGTGCGGCGCGTGCGGATCGTGCCGCCGCTTGTCGAGCGTGAGGACGCGCGTGCCCAGAGAGAACGCTTCGTTGATGTCGTGCGTGACCATGATCACAGTCAGCGCATAGTCATGCCAGAGCCGGGTGATCAGGGCATGCATGTCGGCCCGGATACCGGGATCGAGCGCGCCGAAGGGTTCGTCGAGCAGTAGGATGCGCGGGCGCTTTATCAATGCCTGCGCGATGGCGAGACGCTGCTGCATGCCCCCCGACATTTCCGAGGGATACAAATCCATCGCATCGCCCAGCCCGACGGCGTGGAGCATCTCTTCGGCCTCTTCCTGCGCGGCCCTGCGGCGGGCGCCGAAAAGCCGTGCGGTAAAGGGTGCCTGCGCGCATTCGAGACCGAACATCACGTTCTTTCGAACCGAGAGATGCGAGAACACCGAATAGCGCTGGAACACCACGCCGCGATCCGGCCCGCATTCGGGCGGCAGCGGCGTGTCGTCGAGCAGGATCTTGCCGCGCGTCGGGACTTCCTGCCCCAACACGACGCGCAGCAGGCTGCTCTTGCCCGCGCCCGAAGGTCCGATGATCGAAACGAAAGACCGATCCTCGATATCGAGCGAGACATTTTCGAGAACGACCTTCTCGCCATACTCGACCCAGATGTTGCGAAGGGAAAGGAGCGCGCTCATCGATCGCCTCCATGCGCCCAGGGGAACATGCGGCGGCTGCTGAAGGTGAGCAGCAGGTCGATCGCCACGGCAAGCAGTGCGATCCACGCCACATAGGGAATGATGATGTCCATCGACAGATAGCGCCGCACGAGGAAGATGCGATAGCCAAGCCCGCTATCCGCCGCGATCGCCTCTGCCGAAATCAGGAACACCCAGGCCGGGCCGAGCGACAGGCGCAGCGCCTGAATCAACCGGGGCATCGCCTGCGGCAGGGCGACGCGGATCATCACCTGCCAGCTGCTCGCGCCCAATGTCTGCGCCTTGATGATCTGTTCGCGCGGCAAAGCCGCGATATGGGCGGCAATGTCGCGCATCATGAATGGCGCAATGCCGATGACAATCAGGGCCACCTTCGCGGTCTCGCCCAGTCCGAAGGCGATGAACAGGATCGGCAGCAGTGCAATCGGGGGGATTACCGCGATTCCTGTGACTAACGGTCCGAAGGTGGCCCTGACGGGGGGAAGAACGCCCAGCACCAGACCCACCAGCAATGCCGAGAGGGTCGAGATGCCAAGTCCGATGAATAGTCGGGTCAGGCTGGACAGCGTGTCCGACCAGAAGAGATAGTCACCCGACAGGCGGTCGGGCTGGGTCACAAGGTCGGACATCGCCGCGACCATGCCGGAGGGAAGCGGCAGGATCTTGTCGTTCGGGTTGATCGCATGGCGATCCCCCGCGAGCACCAGATAGACGATCATCAGGAGCACGATGGGGATCGCGCCCATGATGAAAGCGTTGGTGCGCCCGACCTTGCGATTTACCCAGCGCATGGGAATTTTCCCCCTCGGTCCGATGGGCCCTTAAAGGGCGCCATCGGCTGCCATCTGCATATAGGTATCGTCAAAGCGGAGCGTGATGTTCTGCTCATCACCCAGCGTCTTGCCGCCCGGGAACGACATGCCGACGGCATCAGCCGAACGCGCGCCCTGCCCGAACAATCCCTGCGCAAAGCTGAAATCGCGCACGCGGGTCATGGTCGTGATCAGGTCCGGCGAAGTGGTGGCCGCGACCGCATCGGCAGGCTTGCCGTAAAGATAGGTCGTGCTCAGCTGCTGCTCGAACAGTTCAGGCGTGGTGCCGGCAAGCTTGGCCATGGCAGCGCGCGCTTCCTGACCCTGCTCGCTGTCCTCCATGATGATGCCCATCGTTTCGTACCAGATGCCCGCAAGCGCCTTGCCGAGGTTCGGATTGGCTTCGAGCGTTGCGGTATCGACGACCAGCAGGTCGAGGATCTCACCGGGAATATCGGCCGAGCTGAACACCAGATTCGCATCGGGCTGTTCCGCCATGGTGGAAAGCTGGGGGTTCCATGCCACGACGGCGCTGATGTCGGGCGAGGAGAAAGTGCCCGCGATATCAGCGTCAGAGGTGTTGATGGTGTTCACGTCGCTAAGCGGCATGTTCACCGATTCCAGCCCGCGGGCGAGCAGGTAATGGGAAACCGAAAGCTCGACCAGATAGACGTCCCGCCCCTTGATGGCCGACAGCTGGTCGGTGCCTTTCAAGAGGATGCCGTCATTGCCGTTCGAATAATCGCCGACGATGATCGCGCTGGTATCCTTGCCGCCTGCGGCCGGGATGGTGAGCGCGTCCATGTTCGCCACGGTCACGCCATCCAGCTTGCCCGCGGTGTACTGGTTCACGGATTCGACATAGTCGTTGACCTGAACGAAATTGATCTTGAGGTCGTATTTCTTCGCCCATTTGTCGACGATGCCGGCCTGCTGGGCATAGGGCCATGGCATCCAGCCGGCGTAGATCGACCAGCCGATGTCGAATTCGCTGCGCGGCTGCGCTGCTTCTTCCTTCGGGGATGAGCAGGACGCGACCAGCATGGCGCAAGCGATCAGTGCAATTCTTTTGGCGGTGCGGAACCCGTTGAGCATGATTCGACTCCTTTCGCGGATGCAGCATCGCCGGTTCCGGCCGCATTGTCCATGCAAAATTATTACTGTTGATATGTTTGGTAATATCCATATGATCCCCCTCAGGCGCGCCGGACCAAAGCCAGCCGGCAAGGCGCCAAGAGGGGGAAGGCTTGCTTTTCAGGTGATCGTTCCATGCCGCTTATGCGGCGCACTCGAGGGAAACCGATGCCTCAGAGCCAGAGCACGAATACCGAAGTCGTGGGCCATTCGCAGATGGCCGCCGGCCGCACCTACCCCAATGGCAATCCCGACGCGGGCTTCAACCCGCCGGGCGTGAAGAACACCGACAGCGCCGTCCCGCCCCAGCCGCGCTCCCGCGTGGTGCATGATTATGCGTGCGACGGCCCGGCGCCGGGGCGCATAGCTTTCCGCTGGACCTATGGCTCCAACGTGGCGGCCAAGAACAATGATCCGCGCGTGCAGGTCATGCAGTATAACGAAGACACCTTCATTCTGCGCCAGAACGTGTGCGTCCATTGGGAAGCGCCGTTCACCTATCTATTGTTCGGCAACAAGGGCGCACTGCTGATCGACAATGGCGCCACCGCCAATCCGGCGCATTACCCGCTGCGCGAAACGGTCGACGCGATCATTGCCCGCTGGGCCAAGGCGCGCGGCCGCACGAGTGTGCCGCTGACGCTGGCGATGACTTCGGGCGAGGACATTGCCCAGAACCAGGGCCTTGCCCAGTTCGCCGGGCGGCCCAACACGACCATCGTGCCCACGCCGCTCGCCGCGATGAAGGATTTCTATGGCCTGCTGGGCAGCTGGCCCAATGGCACGGCCACGATCGAGCTGGGCGACCGCGCGATCACGGTGATCCCCACCCCCGGCGCGCATAAGGACGGGGTCAGCTTCTACGATCCCTATTGCGATTTCCTGTTCACCGGCGACATCCTGTTCCCGGGCAAGATCAATATCGGGAACGACCGGGACTTCGTGACATCACTCGAACGGCTGAAGGCTTTCGCCGCGGCCAATCCGGTCAAGTGGATCATGGGCGGCCATATCGAGATGATGTTCGTGCCGGGCAAATATTACCCGCGCTTCGCCACCTACAAGCCATACGAACGGCTGCTGGAGATGGAGCCTTACCTGATCGACGAGGCCATCACCTATGCGCGCGAGGTGCAGGGCAAGGACATGATCCTGATCCGCCCCGATTTCGTGCTGCTGAACGGGGTCAGCCCCGACCAGCGCACGCGCGAGTGGCCCGAGGGCGTGCCCAACATCGCCCCGCCCCGCCCCTTCTGACCTTGAGAGGATAGAGTCATGGATCGTCGTACTTTCCTCGCCTACAACGCCGCTGCCGCCGTTCCGCTTTCGGGCGCAGGCGTCGCCTATGCCGAAACGCTGGGAGCGGGCCCTGCGGGCAATGGACCCACCATCGATTTCAAGAGCAATTTGCCCGCCAAGGGCAGCTTTCCCGACAAGTGGATCTGCGGGTCCTCCTCGCTCATGGACAACACCGACCCGCCCTGGCAGGTCCACTGGTATAACGAACACACCGCGATCCTGCGCCAGAACAAGGCGTATAGCTACGAGGCGCCGTTCGCGCCGCTGTATTTCGGCAATGACCGCATCCTCCTCCTCGACGAAGGCTTCGTCCAGCTTCGCAATGATTGCGACCTGCGCGGCATCGTCGACGCCACGATCGAGGAGTGGTGCGCCCGCAACGGCAAGAACCCGGCTGCGATGGAGCTGCTGGTCGCGTTCAGCCATCTGCATGCCGACCATTATGCCGCGGTCAACCAGTTCGCCGACCGGCCCAACACGCGCTACATGGGGCTGACCCACGAAGAGATGGTGGGTTTCTGGGGCATGACCAATTTCCCGGAAGAACGCGTCACACTCGATCTTGGCGGGCGCGAGGTGCTGATCTGGGGATCACCCGGACACGTCGTTTCGGAATTCGCCTATTACGACAGCTACACCCAGATCCTCTACACCGGCGACATGTTCTATCGCGGGCGCTGCTACATCAGCTTCTGGGACATCTGGTTCGACAGCATGAAGCGGCTGATCGATTTCGTCGACACACACCCCGTCACCCACGTGATGGGCTGCCATGTCGAGATCAGCAATGACGATGTCGATTACCCCTATGGCCTTACCTACCAGCCGGACGAGGCTCCGGTGGAAATGACAGTCCAGCAGCTGCGCGACACGTTTGAATTCGCCAAGACCGTGACCGAGCCGGGCATCTATTTCACCGGCACCGTGTTCCTGTGCAACGAAACGCGCAGCACCACCACGATCGACAAATATCCCTACCGCTACAGCTGATCGCTGACGTTCTTTTGAGAGGAGCAAGTCGCATGAAGAAGACAATGGCAATCGCTTTGGCATCGGCAGCGGTCACGGCGGCGCTGGCCGCATGCAGCAGCCAGCCTGCCGAAGAGCCCGAGCAGGCCCCTGCCCCGCTAGTCGAAAAGGTGCTGGACGTTCCCGGTTTCGCCGACTTCCTGACGGTGGATGGCGATACGGTGTGGGCGACCAATGATGGACGGGTCGAGCAATGGGGCGTCGACGGCAAGATCGCCGCGACCGAGATGCCGCGTCCGTGCGGCACCATGGCGCTGGCAGCGGATTCGCTGTGGGTCGCCAATTGCCCCGATGCGAACCTGTATCGCATCAGCACCAAGGACGCGAAGGTCCAGACGATCATCGAAACCGGCATCGCCAACCCCAAGGGCGAGACCAATGTGGTCGCGGGCGCAGGCTCCATCTGGGTGCCCAGCGACGCCAAGGGCGTGATTTCGCGCATCGATCCCGCCACCGACAAGGTCATCACCACGGTCGAGGTCGATCCCGGCACCTTCTACCTGTCCTATGGGCTTGGCGCGCTCTGGGCCGTCAGCAGCGACGAACAGTCGCTGCAAAAAATCGACCCTGCGAGCAATGCCGTCGTCGGCAAGGTAGCGCTTGGCAAGCAGCCGGGCTTCCTGACAGCAGGCGAAGGCGCGGTCTGGGTGCAGGAACAGGGCGACGGGACCGTCGCGCGCGTCGATCCCGAAACGATGGAAGTATCAGGCCGCGTGCCGGTTGGCGAAAACCTGATATATGGCGACATCGACACCGGCGGCGGCTCTGTCTGGCTGCGCACGACCGACGATCAGGTCTTCGCGATCATCGATCCCGAAACGATGGAAGTGTCCGAACGGCTTGGCGAAGCGGCTGGCAGCGGCGCAATCCGCTATACGCCTGCGGGTATCTGGACGTCGGCGCACGACAATCACACCCTGTCCTTCTGGTCGCGTGAGACGGCGGCCGAGGAATAAGCGCCTCCACGGATAAGCGCCAAGCGCGCGCGCCGGCCGGGGCACCGCGTCCCGGTCGGCGAATCCACCCTCCGGCCGGGCGCTATTATGGAATCGGGCAAACGCCGCACTTGGCCGACAATTGTTGCATGATTGCTACGCTCAAGATGCCGCAAGGGCGAATTCGCGGTTCTTTGGGTTGCCGAAAAATCCAGACAATATCATTATATTTCAGTATGTTGACTGCAATTAACGATATTCGCTGCAAGCGCGTTTAATACGCTTGACGCTTTTGGTAATATCTGTACCGTATTGATCAGTCGCCATAGAGCGGCGCTTGAGGGGATTGCTGAGAAGGAATTTCACGATTGGGTCGGGAACGGCCCAAAAGGGAGGTTTTCGATGGAGCAATCGCAGGGCGAGAATATCTCAATGTCGGCGGACATGCCGGCGAACCCGACTGCTGCCGCTGTCCACGACGACAGGCGCGGCGCGATCTCCGCCACCCTTGTAAACCTGCTTGCACCCGTCACGCTTGCGGCGACCTGCCTGTTCTGGGGCCTTGGTCCGACCAGCATCACGGAAAATCCGACAACGCTGCTGATCTTCAGCATCGCGATCATGGTCTGGATCCAGGGACTGGAGCTTCTGTTCGAGCGCCATGCGACCTGGCGCATCAACCTGCGCGAACTGGCGACCGACGTATTCTATGTCGTGCTGCTTTACACCGCGATCGCCTGGGCGGTCGTGACGCTGGCAGACGAACCGCTGCTTTCGCTGAAGGGCATGCTCGGTATCTCGACGCCGTGGATGCTGGACCTGCCGTTTATCGTGCAGGCCGTGCTGGTCCTCTTCATCATCGAATTCGGGCAGTACTGGATGCATCGCCTGATGCATAACTTCTACCCGCTGTGGCTGACCCACGCGCCGCATCATCACCTGACGCAGCTGAATGCGCTGAAGGGCGCGGTCGGAAATCCGATCGAGCTGTTCCTGATCAGCCTCAGCGTCGTCGCGCTTTTCGATTTCTCGGTCCCGGCGATCTTCTGCGGGCTCAACATGCTGAACGTGATTTCGGGCTTCGCGCATGCAAATGTCCGGTCGGATCCGCCGAAATTCTATTCGTTCTTCTTCACCACCATCCGGCATCACAGCCTGCATCACACGGCCCTCAGCTATGAAGATACGCGCTGTAATTATGCCAATTCGATGATCTTCATCGACCGCATCTTCGGCACCTATCGCGAAGGGGAATCCTCTGTCGTCGGACAGGACGAACGCAAGCGGCTGTCGATCTACGAACAATTCATGTTTCCGTTTCAACCCGCAATCGATGCGATCAAGGCGCGGCGCACAGGCGCTGCCACCCTGTCCGGATCGGGAACGGGCGGAACGCAGGAGTAGCACGGGATCGCACGATCGGCGTCTTGGACAGCGTCAAGTGCAGGCGGGCACATGCGACAAGCCGGAAACCGGCAGCAGGTGCAGCGCAAGATCCAGAGATTATCGGACCGAAGGGCTTCGGCGCATGGCGCGCCGCGGCACGGGGAAGTTTTGAACCCAGATAGGGGGTAGTAAATGACGAAATGCTCGACACTTAGGATGGGGCTGCTTTCGGCCACGATGCTGGCAGGATGCACGCTGGCAACGCAGGCCCAGGCGCAGGACGCCGCGACCACCGACACCGAGGCCCAGTCGCTGGACGGCACCATCGTCGTGACCGGCACCCGCCGCAGCACGACGATCCAGGACACGCCGATCAACATCTCGGCCATCGGCGCGGAAGAGCTGGCAAGTCAGCGCATCGAGGACGTGCGCGACATCGCCGACTTCACGCCGGGCATGACCGTGCTCGACACCGGCCCGGGTTCGACCGGCAACATCATCCTGCGCGGCCTCAGCGCCAGCGACACGGGCGATTTCGGCTCGAACTACAATAACTCGCTTGGCGTGTATCTGGGCGAAGTGCCGCTCTATTACGACTTCAAGCTGATCGACATCGACCGCGTCGAAACGCTGCTCGGCCCCCAGGGCACGCTCTATGGTCTGGGCACGCTGGCGGGCGCCATCCGCTATATCCCGAACCGTCCCAACACCGACACGATCGAGATGGCCGGCCACGCGCGCGGCTATGCGATGTCGCATTC
The DNA here is from genome assembly GCF_001661965.1 of Croceicoccus mobilis. Lineage (GTDB taxonomy): Bacteria > Pseudomonadota > Alphaproteobacteria > Sphingomonadales > Sphingomonadaceae > Croceicoccus > Croceicoccus mobilis. The sequence continues at coordinate 12,022 of NZ_LYWZ01000020.1, read as the reverse complement.
GGATGACTTCGGCTATCAGGTCGATGGCATGATCAACCTGCCGATCGTGCGCGATCACATCGCGTTCCGCTCGGCGACCGGCTATTATTCCGAAGCCGGTTTCATGGATTACCCGCTGCTGGTGCAGGAACCGGGCATCTCGCTGACCCAGCCGAGCGGCACCGAAACCGTCACTGCGGAAGATTACGCCGACAACCTCACCTTCGCGAAGGATCTCAACTACGAGAAGACCTTCACCAGCCGCAACCAGCTGCTCTTCCAGACCACCGAAGACCTGCAGCTGATCCTGACCTACGCCTATCAGCGGACCAAGACTGGCGGCGCACAGTCGAACAGTGCGGGCGTTCTGGAAACCGGCAAGTATGAAAACGCCAGCCGCTTTGTCGAACCCGCCACGCGTCAGGCCCATCTTGCCAGCGCCGAAGTGAACGCCAGCGTCGGCGGCATCTTCGACATCGTCGCCACCGGCGCCTATACCAAGGTGAAGACCGAGGCCGAAGGCGACGTCACCGACCTGCTGCTCGACCTCGACTATGGCTACGAACTCTATCCCGCCTTCGCCGCGTGGAACGAGTCCGAAACCTCGCGCAAGCAGGTCAATGCCGAGGTCCGCTTCGTTTCGACCCATGGCGGCCCGTTCAGCTGGGTGCTCGGCGGTTTCTACAACCGCAACAAGTACCAGAGCGATTACGCCGAACACACGCCCAACCACCCCTGGGTCGATACCGAGAGCAACCCCGAAGCGCTGGAATATGTCAGCTTCGTCACCTCCAAGGTGATCGAAAAGGCCGTCTTCGGCGAAGCAACACTGCAGCCTGTCGATTTCTGGCAGGTCACCGCAGGTGCCCGCTATTTCGACTACACCTCGGAAATCGCCGGTGCCGCGACGCTGCCGCTTCTGGGTCAGCCGCTCAGCCCCTATGACCGCACCGCCAGCGGCGGCAAGGGCGGCCAGGACGGCTGGGTCTGGAAGTTCAACAGCTCGATCGACCTCACCGATGATCTGATGGTCTATGGCACCTACTCCAAGGGCTATCGTATCGGCGGACCAAACCGCGTTGCCCCGTGTGATGCCGACATCCCCGAGGATCCGACCCAGTACGACGGCCCGCAGGTCATCTGCGCGCTGCCGAGCGAGATCCAGTACGGCCCCGACACCACCAAGAACATCGAGATCGGCGTTCGCAGCCAGCTGTTCGACCGCAAGCTGACCCTGAACTTCAACGTGTTCAAGGTCGACTGGAAGGGCCTGCAGGTCGCGTCGGCCACAACCTATGGCGTGACCGGCATCACCGTTAACGCAGGCGCTGCGGAATCGAAGGGCTTTGAAGGTTCGTTCCAGCTGCGCCCCGTGCCGCAGTTCTCGATCCAGGGTACCTACTCGTACACCGACGCGAAGCTGACCGAGGACGTTTCGGGCATCATCGCGGTCAACGATCCGGCCGGCAGCTATCCCAGCTCGCCGATCAAGCTGGACGCGCTCAAGGGCGACCGCCTGCCCGGTTCGCCCAAGAATTCGGGCACGCTGGGTGCGACCTATATCTATCAGCTCCCCGATGCGGACATCACTGCGAACTGGACTGCGGTCTATCGCGGCAATGTCGTCACGCGTCTGGGCTATGATCGCGCCTATGGCGACAAGCTGCCGAGCTTCGTCACGCACCGCGCATCGCTGTCCTATGACACCGACAAGTTCAGCGTCGGTCTGTTTGCGGACAACATCTTCGACAAATACGCGGTTGTCTCGGTCGCCAACGACCGTTCGCGTACGGGTCTGAACGATGGCACGCTGCTGCGTTACTATCGTCAGGTGGTGCTGACGCCGCGCACTGTCGGCATCGAAGCCCGCGTCAAATACTGATCGGACCCGATCCGAACATGAGCGGGGCGCCTGCCAATGCGGCAGGCGCCCCGTTTCTTATGTGACGTCGAAACCCTGCCCCGCCAGCCAGTCGCGCACCGGCGCCAGCTTCGCTTCATGCGTGCGCCATTTGCCCACGCCATCGGCGTTGATCGGCCTGCGCACCTGCGCCGCGCTGGGCGTTGCGACGGCGGCGCTGTTTTCGTGGAACGACAAGCAGGCCTCATCCCACTCCAGCCCGCAATGATCGAGCAGGCGGCGCGTCTGCCCCTCCTGGTCGGCGACCAGACCTTCATAGGAAAGCTGCAGCACCCGGCCGGGAATCTGCTCCTCCCAGAAATGCATCAGGCGATCGAACCGCGCGTAATAGCGGGCCGTGTCCATCAGATCATAGGAATAGGCGTAGTAGGCCGACTGGCTGGCAAACAGGTTCTTGTAGTTGCTCCAGATCGTGTCCATCGCCCCGCGCCTCAGGCACACGATGGCGGCATCGGGAAAGGCGCGCGCGATATGGCCTGCATACAGGAAATTGGCCGGCAGCTTGTCGATCACGCGCTTCGCATCCGCTGGACGGTGATGGCTTGCCTGCGCCAGATAGGCTTCGCCCAGCGCCGCCGGGTCGATGTCACGCGATGCCGCGATGGTTTCGGGGTCGATGATCGTGCGCGAACGCGTTGCGGCAAGGCGCTTCACGGCAAGCGGCATCGCCTGCAATTCGCCTGCCGACATCACATCGGGATGCGACGACAGGATGCGATCGACCAATGTCGTGCCTGTCCGCGGCATGCCCACCACGAATATCGGCGCACTACCGCTGACGCCCTCTCCCTGCAGCGCGGGCCCATGTGAAAACAGCCCCTCGATCGCATCGAAGATCGCCTCATCCTGCGCGAATTCATAGCGCAGCGACTGCTTGTGCGTTTCGTTCGCCCGCGACAGGTGATCGAAGGCGCGCGGGTCGCTCAGGTCTTCCAGTTCCTTGGCCAGCGCATAGCGGATGCGCAGCGCATCGCCGGGCCGCTGGGCCGCGCCCAATGCGGTTTCGAGACGGGCGACATGGTTTTCCTGCGGCGTCTGCCGCGACAGCAGCGCCAACGCGTAATGCACCCGCGCATCGCCGGGGTCGGCCGCAAGGATCGCCTCATAATGGCTGCGCGCATCGTCGACGCGGCCGGTAAAGCCATAAGCCGCCGCCAGATTGTAACGATAATCGAGCCGGTCGGGCCGCTCCGCCACAGCAGCCTCGAACGGCTGCTGCGCGCCCTGATGATCGCCCAGCCGCACCAGCACGCAGCCGATCGTATCATTGGTCAACGCATCCGGCGGCCCCAACGCCAACGCCTTGCGCGCGGCATCGCCCGCTTCGCCGTCGCGGTGCATCATGATCAGCAATTTTGCCAGATGGGCGAATTGTTCGGATGTCTCGCCTCGCGCGATCGCTGCTTGTAAAAGCGGCAGCGCCTTTGCGACTTGCCCCGCCTCGGCAGCCGCTATGCCCAGCAGGAAATAACCTTCGGGATTGTTCGGTTCTGTATCGATGAGCGTCCGCGCAGCAGCGGTAGCGCCATGCACATCCCCTCGCGCAAGCGCGGATCGGGCCTGCCCCCCGAACGACGTCAAGAGCAGCGCCCCACGCCGTACAGGCTCTCAAAGCGATACGTAAACGAGGGTGAAACAAGCGGTAGGCACAGCACATCAGTCATGGTGCCAGCATATGAAAACCTGTCCGGCGAGGCAAACCGAACATCTGCCCCGCCGATCGTGCACACCGCCCGTGCGGCCGGTTCTATCGCGCCGAGGCTAGCCGTGCCGAGCCGCCATTCGCGGCCATGCGCTGTTCGATCTGGTCGCGAATGTCGGCCTTTACCGCCACTTCGCACTCACGCGCCTGTCTGGCGGCGGCCAGATGCACCTTGTCGAGACCTTCCCCACACACGGCACGAGCGGCATTGTCCATGCGGATCGCAAGACGTTTTTGCCCATCGACGGTAGCGAGGTCGAGCCCATCGAGGTGCAGCACGACATTCTGCTGCACAAAGGGATCGGTTGCGGTCGTTTCGGGTGTAGCTGCAAATGCCGAGCTTGCCATGGTGCAAGCGGCAGTGACCATCAGGCCCTTCTTCATCGTCTTCTCCTGCGTATTATCCAGACCGCTCTTCGGCGGTAGGTCATACACATAGGGTCGCGATTTCAGGCTGACAACAAAATGGCGATTTTTACGCCTTCGGCACTGCGGGAAATGCTTGTCAGTTAATGATTATTACTTCGCCGCGCATCCGTCGCATCGTTGCGTAATGCTGCGCGTGCTGCAATCCAGCACAATTTGCCTCTTATCGTGCCGTGACGACGATGGAATCCAGCATGGTCTGGTCGCCCAGCAATCCAATCGGAAGCGCGACTTCCGCGCTCTTGCTGCGATTGGTCACGGGATCCTCGAGCACTATCTCTATCGAACGATCGTTGGGTTTCGCCCATGCTCGCAGCGTGTCCAGCGGCAGACGCAATTTCCAGCTCGTCTCACCCTCGACGTCGACCCTGCGCCCATTGATCACGACACGTGTGTCCGGGGCCGAACGATAGCCAGTCACCTGCAGACAGCTGTCGATGCCGCAATCGACGAGCCGTGTCTTATGCTTGTCCGCTGCCAAGGCAGGAGAAGCAACCAGACCGGCCGATATCGCCAGGACAGCAAAAGCGGAGCGAAAAACCCGCTGCGCCTGACAGGCTGACGCCCCGAGACAATTTCTGGTTGAAACGCGCATACGATCCATCTGAGTCTCCTTGCGTCACGCCGGGTGCGGCGCGCGCTGGTGAACTCTCCCAATGGAAATCTTGTCGCTATGAGAGGTAGAATATCAATAATGCGCTCAGGGTCAATGCGGCACTGGCCCGCCGATCGGTCGGTCTCACTGGCCGCACCATTTCATGTACCCGTCGACAAATCCGGTCTGCGCCATCCCGATCGCCGCGCTGCCGCATGTGCTCGTCGATGGCCGAAATGCCGATGACACTGGTCTGAGCCCTTAGATTTCCTCCAAAGATAAGTAGAGTCCGGCCCTGACAAGGAGACGGACGAATGAAGCGGAGCAGGTTCAGCGAGGAGCAGATCATCGCTGTGTTGAAGGAGCAGGAAGCGGGGATGGCGACGGCGGACGTATGCCGTCGTCACGGGATCAGCTCAGCGACCTTCTACAAATGGAAGTCGAAGTATGGCGGGCTGGAAGTGTCCGATGCCCGTCGGCTGCGTCAATTGGAGCAGGAGAATGAGCGGCTGAAGAAGCTGCTGGCGGACTCTATGCTTGATAACGCCATGCTGAAGGAGATCAGCGCAAAAAAATTCTAGCGCCCGGTGCCAGGCGGCGGGCGGTGGCTCATCTCCAGGAGGTCTTCGAGGTGAGCCAGCGTCGTGCCTGCGCGGTGCTGGGCGTGGACCGAACAATGGTGCGCTATGTCAGTCGTCGCCCCGACGATGCAAAGGCGCGTGACCGCATCAGGGAACTGGCCTGCGAGCGCCGTCGGTTCGGCTATCGGCGACTGCACTGGCTGTTGTGCCGGGAAGGATGGGCGATGAACCACAAGAAGTTCCGACGGCTCTATCGCGAGGAACGGTTGCAGGTGCGCCGTCGCGGTGGTCGCAAGCGGGCCTTGGGCACGCGGGCACCGATGATGGTCCCGCACGACCCCAATCAGCGCTGGAGCCTCGACTTCGTGTCGGATGCCTTTGCCTGCGGGCGCAGGTTCCGGATCTTCGCCGTGGTTGATGATTATAGCCGAGAGTGCGTCCGACTGATCGCCGACACATCGATCTCCGGCGCCAGGGTCGGGCGGGAGCTCGATGCAGCGGTCTTTGATCGGATGGCGCGGCCCCACACGATTGTCAGCGACAATGGGACAGAACTCACCAGCATGGCGATCCTGCGCTGGTCCAAGGAGCGCAATGTGGAATGGCACTACATTGCGCCGGGCAAGCCATACCAGAATGGGTTCATCGAGAGCTTCAACGCGCGGCTGTTCTTGAACGAGACGATCTTCACCAGCCTCGCCCATGCCCGCCAGGAGTTGGAGGCATGGCGACACGACTACAACCACTTCCGGCCCCACTCGAGCCTCGGAAACAGAACTCCGGCCGAGATCGGTGCCGGATCAAACGGCAAACCGTATTGGGGGCATGCCCCCAATACGGTTGTTGCCATCACGCCCAGCGATGGGCATCAAAACGGCCCAAGGCTCTACTCGTAACTGGTAGAAACTTCGGGCTCAGACCAACACGCTGAATGGTCCAAGTTTCAGGTGGCAGAGCAATGATGTCGAGGCGGAAGTCGAACTCGACCCGGCACACGTGGTGGGTCTGGCGGCCACGAAGGCGCCGGCGCATGATCTAGGTGCAATGAGGAGTTCTATATCGGTGGTTGCGGGGGTTGGATTTGAACCAACGACCTTCAGGTTATGAGCCTGACGAGCTACCGGACTGCTCCACCCCGCGTCACCGTGCTGCTGGGCAGCGTAGAGACTAAAAAGCCGCCGCTCGGTAATATCCGGCAGCGGCTTTTTGGAAGTCATGTGAATGGGTTTTTCGCTGACACGCCGGCTTCAATGCCTGGCGACGACCTACTCTTCCAATGCTTGAGCATTAGTACCATCGGCGCAGTCTGGTTTCACGGCCGAGTTCGAGATGGGATCGGGTGGGTCACAGACGCCATGGTCACCAAGCAATGAAGCAGGCGTGGCAGCGTTTTTAAATCGATGCACCCTTGAGGGTGAATATCTGGTCGAGGATCGTCCACATCAAAGACAGGACTGTCATTGATGATGTGGAATTCTCAAGCGCGAACAGAACTATTAGGACCGGTTAGCTCCATGCGTTACCGCACTTCCACACCCGGCCTATCAACGTCGTGGTCTACGACGGTTCGAAGATACCTAATCTTAAGGGAGGCTTCCCGCTTAGATGCTTTCAGCGGTTATCCCGTCCATACATAGCTACCCTGCGGCACCCTTGGCAGGATGACAGGTACACCAGAGGTATGTTCACCCCGGTCCTCTCGTACTAGGGGCAACTCCTTTCAAGTATCGACGCCCACGGCAGATAGGGACCAAACTGTCTCGCGACGTTCTGAACCCAGCTCACGTACCACTTTAATTGGCGAACAGCCAAACCCTTGGGACCTGCTCCAGCCCCAGGATGTGATGAGCCGACATCGAGGTGCCAAACGATTCCGTCGATATGAGCTCTTGGGAATCATCAGCCTGTTATCCCCGGCGTACCTTTTATCCGTTGAGCGATGGCCCTTCCACGAGGGACCACCGGATCACTATGACCGACTTTCGTCTCTGCTCGACTCGTCAGTCTCGCAGTCAGGCAGGCTTATGCCATTGCACTCTTGCAGCCGGTTTCCAACCGGCCTGAGCCTACCATCGCGCGCCTCCGTTACTCTTTAGGAGGCGACCGCCCCAGTCAAACTACCCGCCACAGAGGGTCCCTACGCCGGCTAACGGCGCGAGGTTAGATATCAGAAAACAGCAGGGTGGTATTTCACCTATGGCTCCACGTCAGCTGGCGCCAACGTTTCAAAGCCTCCCACCTATGCTACACAACTCTTTCCTAATACCACTCTGAAGCTGCAGTAAAGGTGCACGGGGTCTTTCCGTCTAACCGCGGGTACTCCGCATCTTCACGGAGAATTCAATTTCGCTGAGCATATCCTGGAGACAGTGGGGAAGTCGTTACGCCATTCGTGCAGGTCGGAACTTACCCGACAAGGAATTTCGCTACCTTAGGACCGTTATAGTTACGGCCGCCGTTTACTGGGGCTTCAATTCGGAGCTTGCACTCCTCCTCTTAACCTTCCAGCACCGGGCAGGCGTCAGACCCTATACGTCGTCTTGAAGCCGACTTAGCAGAGTCCTGTGTTTTTGCTAAACAGTCGCTACCCCCTGGCCTGTGCCCCCTCCAACTACTTGCGTAGAAAGAGGGCCTCCTTCTTCCGAAGGTACGGAGGCAATTTGCCGAGTTCCTTCAGGATACTTCTCTCAAGCGCCTTGGTATACTCTACCTGACCACCTGTGTCGGTTTCGGGTACGGTCTATATGGAGAGGCTATTTCCTGGGACAACATGGCTGCCCTCTCAATCCGATAAGAGAGAACAACTTCCGCAATCCGTCACACATCTCCAGGCCCACGAATATTAACGTGGTTCCCATCGACTACCCCCTTCGGGCTCGTCTTAGGGGCCGGCTCACCCTACGCTGATTAGCATTGCGTAGGAACCCTTGGTCTTTCGGCGACAGGGCATCTCACCCTGTTTGTCGCTACTCATGTCAGCATTCGCACTTCCGATACGTCCACGACCCATTACCAGATCGCTTCACTCGCTTACGGAACGCTCCGCTACCGCTCATAGTAAACTATGAACCCTAAGCTTCGGTGCATCACTTTAGCCCCGTTACATCTTCGCCGCAGGAACCCTTATTTAGACCAGTGAGCTGTTACGCTTTCTTTAAAGGATGGCTGCTTCTAAGCCAACCTCCTGGTTGTTTTGGGATTCCCACATGCTTTCCCACTTAGTGATGACTTGGGGACCTTAGCTGTAGGTTAGGGCTGTTTCCCTTTTGACGACGGACCTTAGCACCCGCCGTCTGTCTGCCAGACTAGACTCGATGGTATTCGGAGTTTGGTTAGGTTTGGTACAGCTCGCGCCGCCCTAGCCCATCCAGTGCTCTACCCCCATCGGCAAACATCTGACGCTCTACCTCAATAGATTTCGCGGAGAACCAGCTATTTCCCGGCTTGATTGGCCTTTCACCCCTAAACACAACTCATCCGAGAATTTTTCAACATTCACCGGTTCGGTCCTCCAGTGCGTGTTACCGCACCTTCAACCTGGTCATGCATAGATCGCCGGGTTTCGGGTCTAATTCATCATACTCAGTCGCCCTATTCAGACTCGCTTTCGCTGCGCCTACACCTAACGGCTTAAGCTCGCATGATAAATTAAGTCACTGACCCATTATGCAAGAGGTACGCTGTCACCCCCTAAAGAGGCTCCAACTGCTTGTAAGCATTCGGTTTCAGGTACTGTTTCACTCCCCTAATCGGGGTGCTTTTCACCTTTCCCTCACGGTACTAGTTCGCTATCGGTCATGTACGAGTATTTAGGCTTGGAGGGTGGTCCCCCCATGTTCAGACAGGATTTCACGTGTCCCGCCCTACTCAAGTCCTGTATCCTCATTTTCGCATACGGGGCTGTCACCCGCTATGGCCACTCTTTCCAAAGTGTTCTGCTAGTTTAGATACAGGCACTGGCCTGGTCCGCGTTCGCTCGCCACTACTAACGGAATCTCGGTTGATGTCTTTTCCTCCAGGTACTGAGATGTTTCAGTTCCCCGGGTTCGCTTCACCAAGGCTATTTTATTCACCTCGGGATACCTTATCCACCTCACTCACTGCCCGATTGCTCGAACAACGAGAGAAATGGTGAAGGTGGGTTTCCCCATTCGGAAATCGCCGGATCAAAGTTTGCTCACAACTCCCCGACGCTTATCGCAGCGTGCCACGTCCTTCATCGCCTGTACATGCCAAGGCATCCACCAAATGCTCTTACCTCACGCTTGAGAATCCACACCATCAACGACAGGCCTGCATAATGCCTGCGCTGTTAACTAGGTGCGGACGATATCTCAGCCAGATAATCAATTTTGATTGATCTTGTGATGATACCATGCACGCGCAGGTCTCCCTGCTCGTCACACGATACCGCCACGGCATCGATTTAAAAACCCATTCACAATGTCAAAGATCGGCGATCCATATGATCGCCTAACCGGCATAAGCCGGATCAGCTTTCTCTTCATCCCTGGAGTAGTTCGTCACCATCTGCGTTCTGGTGGAGCCTATCGGGATCGAACCGATGACCCCCTGCTTGCAAAGCAGGTGCTCTCCCAGCTGAGCTAAGGCCCCTTTAGAAACGCAAAACGATTGGTGGGCCTGGGGGGATTCGAACCTCCGACCTCACCCTTATCAGGGGTGCGCTCTAACCAACTGAGCTACAGGCCCACTTGCCCGCCGGCTCAATCCTTCCTTGCAGAAGGCAGCCGCAGCGGGCGCCAGTGGAAGCCAGAATGGCCAGCTCAGGCGACACAGCACACGCGCTTTGCAGCAGCGGTGCTGATCTCCAGTGATGAAGGGACATGAGGACGACGGCATGTTCTTTGGAAGCTGCGAAGCTCTTTCCAACTGACGTCGGACGCTTTCGCATCAATCCTTAGAAAGGAGGTGATCCAGCCGCAGGTTCCCCTACGGCTACCTTGTTACGACTTCACCCCAGTCGCTAAGCCCACCGTGGTCGCCTGCCTCTCTTGCGAGTTAGCGCAACGCCTTCGGGTGAACCCAACTCCCATGGTGTGACGGGCGGTGTGTACAAGGCCTGGGAACGTATTCACCGCGGCATGCTGATCCGCGATTACTAGCGATTCCGCCTTCATGCTCTCGAGTTGCAGAGAACAATCCGAACTGAGACGGTTTTTGGAGATTAGCTCACCCTTGCGAGTTCGCTGCCCACTGTCACCGCCATTGTAGCACGTGTGTAGCCCAGCCTGTAAGGGCCATGAGGACTTGACGTCATCCCCACCTTCCTCCGGCTTATCACCGGCAGTTTCCTTAAAGTGCCCAACTAAATGATGGCAACTAAGGATGAGGGTTGCGCTCGTTGCGGGACTTAACCCAACATCTCACGACACGAGCTGACGACAGCCATGCAGCACCTGTCACTGGTCCAGCCGAACTGAAGGAAAAGATCTCTCTAATCCGCGACCAGGATGTCAAAGGCTGGTAAGGTTCTGCGCGTTGCTTCGAATTAAACCACATGCTCCACCGCTTGTGCAGGCCCCCGTCAATTCCTTTGAGTTTTAATCTTGCGACCGTACTCCCCAGGCGGATAACTTAATGCGTTAGCTGCGCCACCCAAGTTCTGTGAACCCGAACAGCTAGTTATCATCGTTTACGGCGTGGACTACCAGGGTATCTAATCCTGTTTGCTCCCCACGCTTTCGCACCTCAGCGTCAATACTTGTCCAGTCAGTCGCCTTCGCCACTGGTGTTCTTCCGAATATCTACGAATTTCACCTCTACACTCGGAATTCCACTGACCTCTCCAAGATTCTAGCCTGCTAGTTTCAAGGGCAGTTCCGGGGTTGAGCCCCGGGATTTCACCCCTGACTTGGCAAGCCGCCTACGCGCGCTTTACGCCCAGTAATTCCGAACAACGCTAGCTCCCTCCGTATTACCGCGGCTGCTGGCACGGAGTTAGCCGGAGCTTATTCTCCAGGTACTGTCATTATCATCCCTGGTAAAAGAGCTTTACGACCCGAAGGCCTTCATCACTCACGCGGCATTGCTGGATCAGGCTTGCGCCCATTGTCCAATATTCCCCACTGCTGCCTCCCGTAGGAGTCTGGGCCGTGTCTCAGTCCCAGTGTGGCTGATCATCCTCTCAGACCAGCTATAGATCGTCGGCTTGGTGAGCTCTTACCTCACCAACTACCTAATCTAACGCGGGCTCATCCAAAGGCGATAAATCTTTGGTCCGAAGACATTATCCGGTATTAGCTCAAATTTCTCTGAGTTATTCCGAACCTAAGGGTAGATTCCCACGCGTTACGCACCCGTGCGCCACTAAGGCCGAAGCCTTCGTTCGACTTGCATGTGTTAGGCATGCCGCCAGCGTTCGTTCTGAGCCAGGATCAAACTCTCAAGTTTGTGTCACGACACAATGAGCATCAGCCGAAGCTGACCCGCCCAATGCACCGAACTTCAGGAGCCGATACCTGCACTTGTCAAACGTAATGGATACGAAGGACATGTATCATTCATACCAGCCGTGGTGGCCGGCAGAACGTGGCATCGACTTAATCAACCCGTACACGGAGCCTGAAGCTCCCCGGACGGGGCGCCGTCGCCCACATGTCCCTTCATCTAAAACCTACAATGTCAAAGAACCGCCAGACAATTAAAGGCGGACAACTAAGCCGCCCCGATCTTAACGTTCGGAGGAGCTGCTGTCCGTCTATGTTGGCGACCGTCAGAAGCGAGCCGTTGAAGCGTCGTCCCCGTCGGTGAGGCGGCATATATGGACACCCTTTGAGTCGGTCAACACATGTTTTTCA
>NZ_LYWZ01000002.1 GCF_001661965.1 Croceicoccus mobilis | reverse complement strand
TGAAGCGTCCCGGATTTTCCGGAGGCAGTTTCAATTGAGTCATGCGACCATATCGAGGTTCCCTCTAGCTGCATAGTAATTGGCTTCGGCCTCAGCGGGTGGGATGTGCCCGATGGGGCCGAACAGACGCTGGTTGTTGAACCAATCGACCCAGCGTAGCGTTGCCATTTCCACGGCCGACACGCTTGGCCATGATCGCTGCCGCCAGATCACTTCCGCCTTGTAGAGGCCGTTGATCGTCTCGGCCAAAGCGTTGTCGTAACTGTCGCCAACGCTGCCAACGGACGGGACGAGGTTGGCCTCTGCCAAGCGCTGGGTGTAGTTCATGGCCAGATATTGGACGCCCCTGTCGCTGTGATGGATCAGGCCGTCATCAGGGCCAGGCCTGCGCGCATGGATCGCCTGTTCCAGAGCATCGAGCACGAAGCCGGCGGTCGCCGACGTGCTGACCTTCCAGCCCACGATCCGGCGGGCATAGGCATCGATCACAAATGCCACGTAGACGAACCCGGCCCAGGTGTGGACATAGGTAAAGTCGACCACCCACAAAGCGTTCGGCCGGCTGACGCGGAACTCGCGGTTGACCTTGTCGAGCGGGCACGGCGCCTTGGGGTTGCTGACGGTCGTGACCGTCGTCTTGCCTCGTCGCACGCCTGCCAGCGACATGGTGCGCATCAACCGTTCCACGGTGCACTTGGCCACAGCGATGCCCTCGCGGCGTAACTGGTGCCAGACCTTGCGGGAACCGTAGAGGCCAAAGTTGTTGTCATGGACACGCCTGATCTCTTCCTTGATCTCATCATCGCGCCGGGCACGGGCCGGACGCCTGGTAGGATCTGCAAGCCGGGCAGCATGCTCGTGGTAGGAGGACGGGGCGATCGCCAGTTCACGGCAGATCGGCTCGATACCCAGTTCCTCACGGTGCGTGTCGATAAACGACATCACCATTTGCCGTGGCGGTCGAGCTCCGCCTGAGCAAAATATGCGGATGCCTTGCGGAGTATCTCGTTGGCCCGGCGCAACTCCTTCACTTCGCGTTCCAGCGCCTTGACCCGGTCCCGGTCGCTGGCGGCCTGCGCCGCTGGTCCCGCTCGTCGGCTCGCCTCCTCACGGCACCAGCGGCGCAGCGTCTCGGTCGTGCAGCCAACCTTCCCGGCAATCGAAGACAACGCTGCCCATTCCGACGGGTAATCCCCCCGGTGCTCATCCACCATTCGCACCGCGCGGTCACGAAACTCTGGCGAAAACTTGTTCCTTGTAGCGCTCATTCTGGCTCCTTCTCACAAATAGGAGCCTCCGGAAAACCCGGGACGCTTCAGACATCCACTTTGGTCAGGAGAAGGAAGGCGGCTGGGAACCGCATGACGATGTCCGCCGCGAAATCCTGTTGGATATGCGGCGGGTAAGGGAGGATGTGTTGGCCGCACCAGCGACGTCGCTGTTGCTGACCGGTGACATCGCGCAATCAGGACGCGAAGAAGAGTATAAGACCGCAAGCGACTGGCTGGCCGATGCGGCCGAGGCCACGGGTTCTCCTGCCCGCAAGATAATGGCCGTTCCTGGCAATCACGATGTCGACTTGCGCGGATTGAAAGAGGAGCATCGAGCCCTTCAAACCTGGATGAGGACAGCGCCTCTAGATAAGGTTGAGCAGGCAATGACGCAGATTCTGGGGGAAGATCGTCACCCCATTCCACGCAAACTGGCCGACTATCGTAGCTTCGCGTTCGCCCACGATACCGATTTTCAAAACTGGTCTTATCCGGTGACAACCAAGACCTTTGAGGTGAATGGTCAGAGTATTCGCTTCAAGGGTTTATGTACCGCCATGGCGTCCGACCGAGACGACGCCAAAAACTCGATGTTTCTGAGCGCTTCGCAATATCGCATTCCTCGTGATCCAGAAGTTATAGATGTCGTTTTCATGCACCATCCACTCACTTGGCTGCGTGACGCCGATAGAATCGAAAACTATCTGAACTCCAGGGCGCGCATCCTCATAACGGGGCACGAGCATCAACCAATCATCGAACCGTGCGAGCATCATGCGGGATATCAGCAGCTGCGGCTGGCTGCCGGCGCAGCCAATCCGCCGTATGCCGACGACATCTTCCGCTACAGCTACAGCTGGCTAGAATTCGACTGGGTCAATGACGACGATGGTGGAGTCTTGGTCGTGCGAGTGTATCCTCGAACGTGGTGCGAGCAGTCGACGTGCTTCAAGCCGGATGACAAACTGGTCGGCGAAGATCAGTTCGTGGAACACCGCATCCGATGCGCCATTGCAAAGCGCAACCCCGCAGCGCGAGCCGACCAGCCAAAGGAGGCGGACGTGAAAGGGGCGCACTCTGAATCGAGCGAGAGTCCCGGTTCTGATGGCTCTACGCGCGAAGGGGCCACGGCTCCATTCAACAATTTGGTGCAAGCCGTCAGCGGCAAGGCGCTGGACGATCTACGGTTCTTTTTCTGGCGCAAGATGCAGAAATCGGAACGTGCCGAGATTCTCATCGAAGTCGGACTACTTTCGGAACGCGCCAGACTAAGGCTTCCCAGCGCGGTCGAGCGGCAGGCATTCGAGGAGGCGATCGAGATCGGGTGCCTCCACCGCCTGTGGAACACCGTGATGAGACGCGCCAGTCCGTCCGACCGGCTCGACAATCCCTTCGGAGAGAACGAATGATCGAAGACATCGCCGGCTGGTATAGAACCGGCCCGGAAAATATGAGCGACGAGCGCCTCGCGCAGCGCCGCGAAGCAGCGTCCAGTCTGGCGGATCAAGTGTCTAGCTGGACGACAATTGAACAACTGGAACTCTGCGCCTTCGGTCTCGGTCACGTCCTTCCGGTTCAAGTCCTACCTAGCGTGGCTGAAAAGGTTCGCCAGACGATGGTTGAGGCACAACCATCCTTCAACCCAAGTTCCGACGCCGCCATGGGTGATGCGAGGATTTGCGCGCTCGTAGCGATAGAGGCCGCAATCGTGGCGAGATCGGGCCGAGACATTCGACTGCAGAGGAAAGAGCCTGCCATCCTACTTGCGGCGGCTCTACTAGCAGGAACGGGCTTGCGTGAGACGAGCTTAGGTTCGGGAAGTGCGGGGAAGATCCTTGCTCTTTTGGAAAGCGCGCAAAGCCTACTCGCCGCAACCGACGCCAAGCGCCGCGAAAGGCGCATAGCATCGCCGCCGGACGTATCGAAGCTAAGGGGTGCGACCGACGTGCCCTCTCTCGCGACGCAGGCCGCAAAGGCTGTCCAGCATATTTGGGAGGACTCGCTCCTCGATCGCGAGGAACTGCAGGTTCTATGGTGGACGACCAGCCGGTTCTCAATGAGCAAGTCGTCGCGATATTCCGAAATGGAGCGCGCTACGGCGGCGTTGATGTCGGGTCGCGATCTCGCGAGCCTTGTCGATTGGCCGGCCACACCGGCCTTCTCGGAACTAGCCGCGGCCATGGTCCACGAAGGGGATGACGACCCTACTGGTATGGATCTGCTCGCAACCTTCACTAGAGACGATTGGGCGAGCCTCCCGGAGTTTGACGGAGAAACCCTGCGTCCCCTCTTGCCGCTCCATTCGACGGCGGCTGAGAGGCGCGAAGGCTCCGACGCGGACAACATGCCGTCGGGATTGCGCAAGAACTTCGGTTTGAGAGATGTCGCCAGACAGTCCTTCGCTGAATCGGCACTGCTCAAAAGAGTTACGTGAGCTAAATGGAATATACCTGCTCCTTCGAGGGCTGTACCTTCGCGGAAACCGGCGTTTGCAGCGCCACTGGTGGGGGGGTGCCATGCGAACACGCGACCAAGATCGTTCCCGAAGCTGCCAGCCAGATGGATGGATCGCAGTTGGGCGACCACGAGGACGTGAGGTCCTCTGCTGCATCCGAACCCGGCGACATCGACCTGGACAAAGCCGGTAACGAGCGGCGCGAAGAGCCCGGGGTTTTCCAAGGTATATACAGCGGCGAAGAGCTCGGCACGTCGGAACTGAGAGAGCTGATGTCGGAGCGGCCCTCAAGGCTCATTGCGATCCTCGGCGAGGAGAAGTCAGGCAAGACGGGCTTCCTCGTATGCCTCTACCTCATGATCATGAGTGGAGACATGGAAGAGGCTGGCTACCTCTTCGTCAATAGCAGAACGTTGCCCGGCTTTGAGACCAGGGCCAACGCCAGCCGCATCTGGCCGGAAGACAAACCGTCGAGCCTGTCGGTGAGGACGACCAACCAGAGCCGTGAAGCCGGGTTTATGCATCTCGACCTCAAGGAAGTCGACACGGGGCTAAGGCATAGACTGCTGATGTCGGACATCCCTGGCGAATGGACAGACAAGCTGATCGGCTCGACGTCTGCTTCCGAACCGCTGGCGTTCGTCCGTCGATCGGATCACATCCTCCTCCTCATCGATGGACACAAACTCCACGGTGCTGCACGCAATCGCGAAGTGGAACGCAACCGGCTGCTGCTCGACCGGCTGGCGAAGGCGATCGAGGCATCGAACGTCCCGATGCTGATAATGGCGACCTACGAGGATGAGATGCATGACACCGATCTGCCAGGTCTGGAGCAGATCGCGGAGGAAGCACGCCATCTGGGCTTTTCTGTCGGCACCCGGCGGATATGCACCTACTCGGTCACGAGTATGCACATGGGGCACGGGGTGGCCGACGTACTCCAACACATCCTGAAAACATCTAGTCTGGCCACCACTGGGCGGGTCACCAGTAAGCCTGCCCGCATCTTCGGCTGGTCAGCCGCGATGCGGGCGGCAGCGGAAAGCATAGAGGCGTGACGACCGAAACCATCCTCTTCGCAGGCCCTTCGGCGGCCGGAAAATCCAACTACCTCTTCAGGGCGTGGCTCTCGATAGCGAAGAGTCGCGAGGGCCGACTGCGAACGAACGGAACTCCGGATGAACTCGACTACATCTGGGAAGGATCCAATCGGCAACTGTCCGGCGAGTTTGCCCAGAAGACCCAGCTCGATGTCAGCGAGATGATCGTGATCCCGCTCATGGTCGACGAGCGCAAATTGGAGCTCACCGTCCCGGACCGGCCAGGAGAGGATTGGTCCAACCTCTATTTCGATCGTCGCTTCCCTGGGCACTGGGACGAACTGATCACTTCGGCCAGCGGAATACTCTTTTTCCTCCCATCACAGATACCCGACGACCCGATTGACAGGATGCAGACCGACCAGTTCGGAGGCTCGAACGCCACCATGGCGCAGGGGAAGGACATGTCCCTTTCGGGACCGCCAATGCAGACCCTTATTACCGACGTGATTATGATGTGCGTCGAGAGGCGTAGACAGCTGAACGGGAGGCCAATGAAGCTGGGCATAGTCGTGACGGCTTGGGACATGTTGCACGACGAGGACCAGTGGATCGGACCACTCGACCACCTACGTCAGGAGCACAAGCTGCTCCACGACTTCGTTTCCACTAACGCGGACGTCCTCGACATGTCGGTATTTGGTGTGTCGCTATTCGGAGGGGACCTAAACGACGAAGAGTTCCGAGCCGAAGTCCTCGCAGGTGAGCCTTCGCGGATGGGCTACACATTCCATAATTTGCAGGGCGCGGTCGAGCGAAGCGACGATGTCCTGCTGCCCATCAAATGGGCTCTCGACGCGTTGGACTGATGATACTGGAACTTGAACAGACAGTCCACGGATATCGCCGTGGCCACGAACTGCTCGCTGGCGGCAAAGGATTGCCGAAGGCCGATCTGACTGAACTCCTCCGTCTCAGCGACCTCTCGGGCTCAATGATCGAACCAAAGTTCGACGACTACCTCACCCTCTATCCGCTACCCTCGCGATCACACTACTGCATTGCCAGGACATGGCAGGACGTCGATGCGCCGCGGAGGGGCTGCGTGTTCACGCATTCGATCCTAGTCCCCATGGACGATTGGGCCGACGGCCTTTCGGCTTTCGCCGTGGCGGCGTTGCATCGTCGGCCGTCCAACGCGAATCTCGCGAGTTTCGAAGCGGCAACGCCACCCATTGAACTTGGTCCAAACGCCGCCAACAGCTACGCCTCGAAATCCGGTGGCCCGCCCGAGGGGCCACTCCACGACTTTATCGTCAAGTATTACGAGAAGCAAAAAATTCCAATCGTATGGCCCTTCATAGATGCGGCGTGGACTGACGACCTACTATTGCGCGTCGCGGACCTGGGGCACGGACCCCTGAGGTCCCGCTTTGCAGGTTGCTCCTACGCCCTCCAGTCGAAAGCCACTGCGGAGCGCGTCTTTGACCTGATGCTTGTTCCGCGCAAGGCCATGGGCCGCTTTAGCGAGGTCTCGCCCTCCAACATCGTCGACAACACGGCGACCGTGGGCGCATCGGTGGAGAACGCCGCACAGTTCGGTGGGAGCTATGGCCTCGCCGAGGCCTTGCTGAATGGTTCGCCCGACCTGACACAGTTAATCAGAGAAGCAGGAGGTACGCTTCCGGCGTCGCGAGACACGATAGTAAAGCTCGTTCGGATCAGCGAGATGCGCGAGATGTCGAAGAACGCGTCTTCCGGTATCCTTGCCGAACTGGATCTGTGGAACGCGATAGCGCCCACGGCCGACGTCGCGATCAAGGCTAAGCGTAGCGCGCTCCTTGAAGCATGGTCGCGTCTAAAGGAACTTGAGCCTGACGATAGAATGAATTTCCTCATGTCGGTTCTCCAACGAGCGATGAGACCGTCCATGAGGCAGGCATATGCCGAGACGCGCCCCAACTGGGTTGGATCGGTTTCGATATCGGCGGAAGAGACGAGCGATGGCGTCGCTCTACTCGCGGAAAGAAGGAACGCGCCCGCTCCGTTCGTTGCGTTGGTCGCAAAATCCCTAGTAAAAGACTTGCGGATCACGAGCGAAACCTTGCCAGCTTTGGCAGTTATCGATCGACGGACTGCGCGCCGGATGATCGCACATCAGCCAACACTCCCCAAGATTATCCTCGATGCGGCCGACGCCACCAGTCAGGGGCGCGCTTTCGCAGATAGGGTCAGCAGCTGGCTCAACGATGGAATGGCTGGCCGTGCGCGACGGGCGAAGATCCACCTGCTGGGATCGCGATGGATACTTCTCCACGACGATCTCGCCAAGACCGTCCTTACGGATTTGGAAGAGACCGACGTCCACACTCTTCTCGAGACCGTGGCACGCAATCCTACAAGCTACAGCATCCCCATACGGAAACTATTGGCGGACTGTGTGAAGCGGGCCCGGAAGAAGGCGGCGGCTCATTATGTCCGGGAGGGCCTGAGGCATCATGAGGAACTGGCTTTGGCCGAGATGAGTGCCAGCGGTTTCGAAGAGGTGTTGAAGATCCTAGACCGGACGAGGGACATTGGCGACGCCGAGCTGGCCGTCGATTTCCTTCGAGGTTTCCTGCAAAGCTCCAAACTTGTGCCTACCCAGTCCGAAGCAGACCGGATGTTTGACCTTCTCGTTGCCGACCCGGCGTCAGACGACGAGATACTTTCCGGTCTGGCCCGGCGCGTAAGCGCTCGCAAGGTCGGAGCCGTCAAGGTGATCACGCCGCGTCTCGTCGAGACCCGCAAGACGTTGGCGCGTCGCCGGTTCGAATTTGTGCTGCGCAGTCGCTTTGAAAAGGGGATGGTGGATGCCAAATTCTCGGAGGCTGTCGCCGAACTTGCACGAGACGGGGCGGTAGATCGGCGGCTGGTGGACGCCATGATCGACCGCATGTTGAGTATCGCGGCGGATGGAAAGCCCCGCAAGCTGTGGTCCTCCACAAAAATTCTGCTTCAAGGGCTTCCGCCACGAACCTTTGAGATCGCCCCTGATTTGCTCCTGCAACTCGCAGGACGGACTGCAAAGAGCTTCGACGACGAGATTGTGGCATTATGGCTCGATATTCTGGGCATCACCAAGGAGCGATCACCTGCGCGATGGAAGTCTCTCGCGATCGCATCGCTCGTGTTGGCGGAACGAGAGCGGAAGGCACCTATGGGCCCCATCGTCGCAGCGACCTTCGCGCCCTACTATGCTAGTCTGCCCAAGGGTCGGAAATCTAACTGGCTTCTGGACCCTTTCGGGTTCTTTGAGGTGCCCGACCGCAGGAAGGAGGCAGCCGGACAGATCATTGAATGGTTCCATGACAGCACTTGGAGTCCCGCGTTTCTCGCTTTGGCGGCGTCAAATGCAGGAATACTCGAGAAGGTTCTGAAGATTGCCCGAAGCCAAAAGAGACATACGCTAATTGATCGTATGCGTAACGATCTTCGACAGCGTCGCATGAAGATGCTGGACTTGAGAGTTACTGATTTCGTCGAAACGTGAGCCGAGATAGCGAAATAGGGCACCAGGAGCGAGGGCACATAGCAGTGAATCGTTTCATATCGAATGAATGGCGGCTTTCGGGTCCCGCTGAGTGTGTTCGAAATGTCCAAGATCGTGCGACCGGATCCTGGCACGTAGCTGACGCATCAGCACAACCGATGGACGTCTACTATCCTGATATTGCGCTCTAAAACCTGTCGTTCCGGTTCGTCCGACATGGCGGTCGATAAAACTAGTTCCACGTCGCCTGTTGCTCCTTCGGAAGTTGACGGAAATCTCCAAAACCGGGTGTGATGGAGGTTCATCGAAGCGCCCGAGATAAGTTGCCAATTAGGTCAGAGAGTAGAGAGTGCAAAATATCGGCGAACCTTCAAGGGGGTGAAATTTCCCCTCCCAATATCATTCTGTTTCCGCTATGTTCCAAGGAGTTGCCGGATGAACGCCCTGATGCCCAACTTCGATCTTGATCCCAGAAACAAGCCTCACGGCGAGGAATGGCAGGGCTTTGCCGAGGTCGACGAGGCCATCCGCGAAAACCGCCTCGTGGAATTTCGGTTCCGCAAGTCCTGGGCCGATCCCTGGGGCCGCAAGCTTACGATAGCTGGCGGGCTGGTGATTGTCGCAGTGTTTGCGTACCTGATTGGGTCGTCCCTGCGGATATTTTAAGCCGGATCCCCTACCACTTCTTCACTTCATCCGCGGCATCAGCGCTGGCCCCGCGAGCGTCTTTCGTGGATTGCTGTAGCGCATCGCGAACCTTGCCGACACGTTCGTCCCCGTCAGATTGCACGCGGCTGACTTCGTTCTGAATTGGACCAATATCCGGGGCGCGGGGCACAGAGCCGCCGATCTTTCCGCCAACTCCTGATTGGCTCCGGACATCAGCCGAACCAGACACGTTGGGTCGCGCAACGGTTGGGCCGGAGTTCAGCACGAGTTGATCCTCGATATTGTCGCGCAGGACATCGGCGTAGCTTTCAATAAAACGGGCCTGCAGTGCCCGGCCTTCGGCGCCGAGCTGAAACGCAACATCGTCGAAGCGCGCATTGCCGTAGAAGTCGCGGTTGCGGTCGATCTCCGCCATCCCCCATTCGCGATAGGCCTGCGACAGGTTGAGCGTGCCCGAGGCGCTGTTGCTGTCAAAAAGCGAGGCCTGCTGTTCGAGGCGGTTAGCGATCTCTTCCGATCGCCGTGCTTCCCTCGTGTAGCTCTGGGCTTCGGTCAGCGAAGCATTCATTCCGCTTGCGGACGTGGAAACGGCCGAACTAGACTCTGTCCCGACGGTGCGAACAAAGCCGTCGCGCGTGCTGGACCAGTTCCGGCTATCGGATAGCTGGCGCAGGCTGCCCAGTATCCGCGACCGGTCTTCCGAGGCGATCCCGATATCGCTGTCGGACCAGGTCTTCGTTCCGCCGCCTTTGGCGCCCGCCTTCGCAGACAAAACCCCGTTCGAAACGCCGGCATTGGCTCCGGCTTCCCCACCGACAAACCATGCCGTTGTGATATCGTCGGCCGCCCGCCGCGATAGCCCGTACTGGCGCTGCAGCGCGAGCGAAGCCTGGTCGACTTCGGAGAAGGCGGTCTGGATGCTGTCGGAGCTCGACTGCCCGGTGGCAGTCTCGAAAGCCCGGCCCTGGCTGTACTGGTCACGCAGTTCGCGGAAGCGCGAGACGGCACTGCTGGTAGATTGGGCGGCGATATTGGCGAGGCTTTCCGAATTCGCGCGGGCTTCGCTCGCCATGGTGGCAAGTCGGCTCGAGACTTCCTGGCCGACCGTGGGCGTGAAGGGATAGCTCGAATTCGGGAGCTGGTCGTAGCTGGCTTCGGAATAGCTGGTCTCGACCGATCCCGAGGCGCTGACGGTGCGGGTCTGCGCCGCGCCATAGGCGAACGAGGGCGCGACGGTTCCTTGCGCGAACTGGCGGGAAAGCACATTCGAGTTCTCGAAGCTCGTATTGCCCAAGGCGACATTGCCGGTGCTGGCTTCGCGCGCCGCTTCCTCGGCGGCGTTCTGGCTGGGGTTCAGATAGCTTGTCGCATGGTGCGAGATCGCCATGGCGCCGCGCGCGACCCCGCCGGCAAGGAACGGCACCGAGGCGATGAGATAGCCTGCCAGGATGCCGATATCGCTGTTGACGTCGGCCATGCCGGTAAAGCTGGCAAGCGTCAGACCGTTGCTGCCCGCGACCGCGCTCATGTCGGCGGCGCCCTTGGCCATCAGCATCATGTGGAGGATGACGAAAAGCGGGCCCCAAGCGGCAAGGTAGAAGAAGCCGGTGACGTAGCCTTTCAAGGCAACCGGGCCCGAGCGCGGCATCAGGAACAGCGGAAAGAGCACGGGGAAAAGCGCATAGAACAGGACCGTCAGGACCACGTTCAGGAGCGGCACCCATTTCATGGCATTGCTGGCGATCGAGGAATACGTGCGCTCGGTCTGGATATCGGCGCGGGTCTGGGCATAGACATCGACGCTGCCGGCGCCGCTCGCCCCCGACATCGAATGCATCGCGCTTTCCATCGCATTTATGGTCAGCGTCTGCTGGAAAATCTCGGTCGCATTGGCCGAGACGCCGGAAAGATACTGGTAGGCGATGGGGAGATCGGCAAAGAGCTTGGCCTTGGCGAGCGCCGCATTCTGGTTGGGATAGAGCTGGCGCCCGAAGACGGTGCCCATGTCATCGACCAGCCCGGCCCATTGCGTGGACAGCGCGTTATAGGCCTCGCGGCAGGTGACGATGTCCGAAGTGACCATGCCTGTACCGGTGTCGCGCACGAGAAAGCGCTGCGCGCGGGCCTGGCTGCCCGGCGCGATCGTCGCCCAGATATCGCTGCTTTCAGCGAGGTCCTTCATCGACATGCGGCCGAGCAGCACGTCGTAGAACACGCATTGTTTGAAATGCTCGTCGAGATTGGCGGCAAATTCCGGATCGGAAATGCGCAAGGACCGCGTCGCGTCATAGAGCCGCGCGCCGTAGATCATCCCGTTCTTCGAATAGTCGAGATCGCCGGGAAGGCCGAAAACGACTTCGGCGGAGCCAGTGAGATAGTCGCCGACCTGGCTGGTGAAACTCGCCATAAGCGCAAGTCCCAGCGGCACATTGGCGACTTCGGCCGGCGCGAGGCCAGGGTTCAGCCGGTCGGTGACATGGACGTCGAGGCGCGGCACCATCAGGCAGGAATAGATGAGGGTGGCGCCGAGGAACCAGTTGATCCAGGCACGCCAGTCCTGGTTGAAGGCGAGGGTGAGCGCGGAGAGGCCCAGCCCCATGACCATGACAACCTGGATCAGGCTCTTGTAGCCGCCGTTTCCGGTCCAGGCCGCGACGGCCTGGAAGGTGCTGACGAGATAGTCGCCGCCGCCGATCGTGAAGATCTCGACCATTTCGAAATCCGATCAGTGGGTGAGCGCGCGGGTGCGAAGCCCACGCGACCAGTCGAGCGAGGCCGCCATGCCGGGCGACATCGATGCGGCAAGCACATTCTCGATAAAGGCGGTCTTCTCGATGATCTGTAGAATCGCACTGACGCGCAAATGCGTATTGGCCTGCCTGTCGGCGAGCGCGGTGCGCACGTCGCTCACCTGGCGCTGCCACATGGCAAGCTTGGCTTCGTCGGCGCCGATGAAGCTGGTCATCGAGCGTCCGGCTTCCCCGGTAATGCGCTCGAGGATCGCGAAGAGTAGGTCGACGCTGGCGATCTCTGCGAGGGTTTCGCGGTCGTCGGTCGGCATGCCGCGGCCATAAGCGGCCTGGACGGTGAGGATCTTGTAGAGCGGGACCGAGGAGACCTGGAGCAGTTCCTTCTGCGCATCGGTGATCGCAGTGTCGTCGCGGATCGCATCGACCATGCCGGTAATGAGCGCCGCGACGCGCGGACGCAGCGCTTTCGAGGCAGGCAGGTTCAGCGTCTTGAAGGTCGGATTGAGGCACTGGTCGACCTCGTCGCAATCGAACACGCGCACGTCGCCTGCGGCGGTGCCATCGAGCAGCGCGGTGACGAGCGTCGAGGAGGCATCGCCGGCGAACGGCACGAACTTGCCGGGCTCGTCATCCTTGGGCGGGATATAGATGACGGTGCCGATCAGCGTCATCGCGTATTCGGCCAGTTCGCGATCGAAGGTGCCGCCAGGATTGAAGAACGCGGATTTTTTGAGGATCGTCCAGGTGTAATTGCGGGGTACGCCGGGATTGACGTCGTCGTACTTGCCCGCGCCTTGCGCGGTGGTGGTGGCGCGCTCGCCTTTGGTGCCGCAGCCGTGTTTGGCGGCGGCATAGTCGGTGAAAACGCCCTCGCTGTTGCCGATCGCTTCGCAGATTGCCTTGTCGGCAAGGTCTCCCTTGGGCCAGACGCCGCCGACGAGGCCCTGGGCCATTTCGCAGGAATTGATGTTGAGGTTGTTCATCAACTGCGCCTTTTGCGAAAATTCCTGCATGATCTTCGAGCACTCGGGGCAGACGGTGTCGATCGCGAGGGAGAAGGCAAAACCGATCGAATTGTTGGCGACGGCTTTTAAAAGCGCGACGATCTCGCTCGCGTTGATGAAGGAGAAGGAGCCGGCGAAGATGTCGATGCCGCCGCAGCCTGCCCGCGCACGCGGCAATTGCAGGTTGGCGATGTTGGTCGTCTTCTGCGGAAAGCGCGTCCACACGTTGCCCAAACTGTAATAGCCCGCCGACTGGCCCTCGAACGCCGTTGGCCCGGTGACATTGGACGCACCGCCCAGATCGCCCAGAAACGCATCCATCGACGAGCCGACATCGGCCGAGGCGGGAGCGGCAATTGTGGAACCGACGAGCGCGAGCGGGGCAAGCGCGCCCGTCCATGGCTTACGCCTAAAAATCATATCCGGCGTCCTTGCTGGTGAGGAGGTAGATGCGGTCCTGGAGTTCGTCGGCGCTCATCACGCCGTAGCCGATCGGAATGGCGCGCTGGTTTTGCGCGTCCCAGAGGACGACCGCGGGCGTGACCTTGGGTTCGAGGCCCATGCGGGCGCGCTGGTTGGTCTCGACGGTGTAGTCGGGAAATTGCTTCGAGGGCCCGCCATCGGTCGAGATCGCGCGCACGGTGATATTCCAGGTCGATGTCACCGAACGCACGATCGGGCTCATCACCTCGCAGGCGCCGCAGCTCTGCGCGAAGAAATAGAACAGGCCATAGCGCGCCGAGAGCGAGCGCATGGCGGCATCGCGCTCGGCCTTGCGTGCATCCTGCCATTGCCGCTTGCCGAGCGTCGAGACCGGGCGCTGCAACGTGTAGTCGAGGTCGGGATCCTGCCAGATCGCGCGTTGCCAGACATCGGAGAAGAGCGCGGCCTGGTCGAGCTGGCGGCGCTGGAAACGGATATAGGCGGTGACATTGGCGGGCGTGGGCTCGATGATCGCGCGCGCTTTTAGCTCGCGCAGTTCCGCCGTGATCGCATCGAGTTTTTGGACGGCGCTTGATGCGGGCGGACCGGCAGCGTTGGTGTCATCTTCCGTCTCTTCGGGTGGGGCGCAGTAGAACCAGTAGCCGAGGCGGCGCTCCTCGCAATAGAAGGCGTCACTGCCGTCGCCGGTCGCGACGAACGGTGCGTCGACCGACTTTTCACTGGCCAAGGCAACCTTGGGTGCCGCGACCACGATCGCGGCGAGCAGCGTCAGGGCGGCGGCAAGACGGCGCCAGATGTCAGGAGCCGGAACGGGCATAGTAGTCCTCGATTTTCTGCTGGATATCGCTCGCCGCCTCGAGCTCGTCGGGGAGGCGCGCGGCGGCGGTGAACTCGGCGTAGACTTCGGAGAAATCCATCCGGCTCAAATCAAGCCGCGCGAACTCATCGATGGTGAAGCCTCTACATTGCTCGTCCTTGGGCTTGTCCCAGGGCTTGTTCAGCTGCACCCGGCCCTGTTCCTGAAGGATCCGGCTGAGCTTGGATTCAAAGCAGCAATAGACCTTCTTCTTGGTGAGACAGACGCCGAGGAAACTGTCCGAGCAATAGGTTCCGACATAGGCGCACAGGCCTTGCGAATCGCGCTCGTGGAGCAGCACTTCCGCGCGGCTGCAGCCCAGCGAGACGAGGAGCTGCGATCCCGGCAGCAGCGGAAATCCCTTGCCCTTGCAGCAGTTGAGGACCCCGAACACCTTGGACGAGCAGGTGTTGCGGGTGCCTTCGAAGAGCCGCAGCGTATCCGGATCGAATTCGCGTCGGGCCTGGTCCATGGCGTTCAAGGCCACGACCGCGTCCTTGAACTCGTCATTGGGGGTGCGCTCGATCGTTTCGCACGAACCGTCGATGCAATAGACATCCCCGTCGCAGATATACTGGGTGGTGGCGGTTTCTTCGTCGGGCAGCGGGCAGTCGTAGACGCGCTCCCAGGTCCGGCAGGGTTCGCCCGCGAGGCAATCCTCGCGCACCAGCGTGCAGCCGGGCGTGGTCTCGAGCGTGCCGCAATCCTCGGCGGCCGAATAGCTGTTGCAGGTGTAGCTGCGCTCCCAGGCCCAGCAGGGTTTGGTGACCGATTGGCCATCGATGATCCGTGTCACCGGATCGGAATCGGTGCAGGTCTCGACCTCGGGGGCGCAGGTATCGTCGGCGTCGAGTCCGGTGCAGGCGCTCTCGTTGCGCGTGGTGACGAGCACGTCTTCGAAGCTCGTCGCATAGGGCTCGAGCGGCGGGACGGTTTCGCTGCACGAGAGCACGTCGACGCGCAAGGTACAGTAGCAGCCCCAGTAGTAGCCCGACCAATAGCCGCAGATCGGGATCGACTGGGTGACCGTGCAGGTGTCAGCCGGAAAATTGCCGCAATAATAGGGACTGGTGGGATCTATGCCCGATCCTTCGACGCAATAATACTGGTAGCGCGTCTGCTGCTCGATCCGCGCTTCCAGGGCAATCGGGCAGGTGAGCAGGTCCTCACTCGCGGTGTAACCGGCATTGCAGGTGGCGTAATAGCGCCCCGGTGACGCGGTCCCGCCGGGGAGCGGAACGCAGGACCCCTGGCTGCCGGTCACCGACATGCCGCTCGTGTAGGACAAGGGATCCCCACTGATGGTCGTGCTGCGCGCGAGCACGGCCTCGATGTCGGCGGAATCGAATGTGGAGCGGCTTTCCATGGACACGCGTATCACACGGTAGCCGGTGTGGGCCGGCGCGGCGCTGGCGGCGCGGGATGTCAGGCTGTCGGGATCGTCGCCATAGGCGCTTTCGATAGGATCGGCATCGTAATTGGGGATGCGCGAGGGATCGGGTGTCGTCGTGGCCGCTTCCTGCGCTCGGGAAGCAATCGATCCGGCGAAGGCCTTGCCGTCGGCTTTCGCCTGGTCGGTCGTGGTCTGGGCCATGCCGGCATCGATGGCACCAAGACCCGAGGCGATGATGAGCACCAGCGCGAGCGTGGCAGCGGTTCCAGCACGGATCATGGTCGGTCTCCTCTCAGCCGGGCGAGGTGATGCGCGGCGATCCGCGCGCCGGGGCCATTGCCTTGCGCGAAAGTCTCAAGGACATGGGCGAGCGTGACATTGCCGCTCATCCGATCGTGCGGCGGGACATTGCTCGTGCAATCGAACCCGTCGCAAAGCGCAAAGTCGCTCGCGGCAACGACGTAAGTCGGGACCGCCTCGACGCCGAAAGCGCGGAATAGGCGTGGGTCGATGCCGACATGCTCGAGTCGCGCACTGTCTTGCGCGATGGGCGCGAGCGCGGCGGTCAGGCGTTTGGCGCTGCCTTGCGGAAATCCGCGCAGCACGACCACCCCGCCGGCCTGACCGACATCGGCGATCATCGCGGCAAGCGCGGCTTTGGGCATCGACGTGCTGGCAAAGGCAATTAGCCGGGGCTGGCCCGCAAGCTCGGCCTCGGCCATCTCGCCCGCATCGGCGATCAGCCGGTCGAAATCGAAGGCCTGGCCGTCATCGGGCTTGCCGGCAAGGACTTTGGCAGCAGCAGTAAAACGCGCGCCGTTGTCGGCACCGTCTTGCGCGGTCGCTTTCGCTTGCTCGGTCACTGCTTCGGCGCGGCGGCGCGCTTCGGCGGCGAGCGCTTCGGCATCGCTCGCCTGCGCCTTGGCCTTGGCGCGAATCGCGGCGAGATCGAGATCGGGTTCGTGGACTTGCGCCGAGGCGGCGGCAAAACCGGCGGTGATCGCGAGGCTGGTGAGCATGGCGAGGGAGAGCTTGTTAGTCATAGCGCGCAGCAGTTCCGCTTGCGCCAGACGAGGTAGCCCATGTCCTCGCCGATGGCGGGATAGACCTGACCTGCCGACATGAAGGTGGTCGAGGCGCCGATGGGCGCGCAGGCGTAGCGCCCGCTCGTCTGGGGATTGGGATTGGTGGCCTGGAAGCGGTATTGCTGCTTGCGCATCACCGGCATCAGATATTTGCCGCAGAGGCCCGTCGAGCCCATCGTGCCCCAGGCGGCGAGTTCGCGGTGGAGCTTGTAGGCAAAGCGCGAGAGCACGAGGCGCGAAGCCTGGACATGCCCGATCGTTGCCGAGACATTGCCATTCAGCGGATACATCGAGCCCTGACATCCCGCGCACCAGAACAGCTTGTCGCTCGGCAGCTTGCGGGTCGCCTCGACGCAATCGGCAGCACAAGCCGCCAGCGCCAGCGGATTGGCGAAGAGCACTGCCTCCGGATTGATGATCGCGGTGAGTTCGGAATCCTGCCAGAGCGGATCGAGCTCGGAGATATAGAGAATGTCGACCGAGCCGGATTCGAGGCACAGGAAATCGGCGACGAGCTCCATCCAGTAGATCAGCGGATAGGCGTACCAGTGGACGTGCCACTGCGAATGGTACTGCGTCGCGCCGCCCACCGCCGACGGCCCGGCCATGGTCTTGAAGCCGATGTCGAAACCGGGATCGAGCTTCATTCCGCCCAGATTGACGAAGCACCAGGGCTTCATCGACACATCGGCAAGCCGGACCGGCTCCCAGAACCCCATGGCGATGCCGGGGCGCAAACCGCAGAGGCATACGGGCAGATCGGGATTGTCGGGATCGGGCCGGTTCGATGGCCAGATTTTTAGCGAACCGACCGAGATCGGGAAGAGGCAGGACCAGCAGATATCGGTGATCGGGTTCACGAAACTGCCGGTGCAGCGTCCCGGACCGGCATCGGCGCGCGCCGGCGTGGCGGCAAGCGCAAGGCAGGCCAGAATGACGATCATCAGCCGAGCGATCAGAGGGCAGGGGCGATACGTCATGGCTGGCCATCCCGTTTCCGCGGCAGAGAGTGTTCACGGATCTGGAGCTGGCGGCCCTGCTGTTCGACGACGGCGGGAACCGCGCGAATGCCGAAGCGGTGCACCAGCTTGCCGTCCTGGTCGAACCAGAACCTGCGCTGGCGGGATTTCATCAGCTCGAGCGGTGCGCCCGCCACGAGGATGAATTTCGCCTTGTTGCTGTAGGTCCTTGTCGCCCAGGCGAGCTGCTCGGGATCGTCGCCATCGAGAAAGACGAGCGGTTGGCGCAGCGACACGCTGTCGAGCGGATTGACGCGGGTGCCGGCGGCAATGACGACGCGGCCCTTGTCGTCGGTGATGGCCTCGCTGACAGAAATCGTCGGATCGAACAGCCAGCTGCGTGGCGTTTCGGCACGCGCGAGACCGGCGACCGGGTTCGGCCGATTGACGCGGGCGATCGTGCGCTGCTTCAGCCGTTCATTGAGTTTGCGGGTTTCCCCGCTGGCCTCGAGCGCGGCGAGGCGCGCGTGGATCTGCGCAAGCAGGTCGGGTTCGGCGATGGCCCAGACCGTGCCCTGCTGGCCATAGTCGCGCGCGGAGGCGGGACTGGTGGCGGCAAGGCCGACGAGCGCAAACGGCAGAACGAGGGCGAGGCGGCACGACCGGATCACAGGATCGGCCTCCCGACCCCGAGAATGCGGTTCTTACAAATCCAGCCAATCGCGGCGTAACGGCTGTCGAAGGAATCGGGATGGTCGGTGCCGACATAGTAGCAACCATCGGGGATCGTGCCCGTCGGCCCCAAGGCGAGGACTTCGCCCTTGCGGCTTCTCGGCTTGGCCGTGGCGACGATTTCACCGTTCACAGCGAAGGTCCGGCCTTGCCGCGTTACCAAATCGCCGGGCATGCCCAGCACGCGCTTGCCGAAAGGCTGCGGCCTTTCCCCGAAATGCGCGGTCAGTAGGTCGGAGGGCGGCGGCGCAAACAGCACGATCCTGCCGCGCGTCGGCGCCGCGTCCTTCTCCAGCCAGATCGCCCAATGCGGCAGCGAGGGGCTGGCATTGATCATCAGCGCGTGGCTCTGTGCAAAGCCATGGAGCGAGGTGAGCGCCAATGTGGCGGCGCCCAGACCCGCGAGGAGAGCAAGACGCGGCCAGATCCGGCGCGCGCGGGGCCGGGGCCGGAGACGGGGGAGGTGACGATCAGCGTGCGGCATGGGCGAGGTTCTCCATCCGCCGCGCGACATCGGCGCGCACGAGCGGCGTCATGTCGCGCGCCTGGCCCGCGAGCACGGCTTCGCCGACGAGCACGGTGCGGCCATTCCGCCCCAGCGCATCGACCGAGGCGTCGATCGCTTCGAGGTAAGCGGCGACGCGCCGCTGGCTTGCTTCGGGGTCGGTGCCGCTCCGCGCTTCGGCCTCGACGAAAGCGCCGATCAGCCCCGACAGTTCGACGGTCACGACCTCGCGGCTTTGCAGCGCCAACAGCGTGCGCGTTGTCCAGGCGCTCCAGAGCAGCGCGGCAAGCAGCAGCACGCCAAGTGCGAGCGAGGCGAGCGGGACGCCGAAGACCTGCCGGCGCGCACCCGATGGGATGAGACCCGTCGTCATCGTGCATCGTCCCGGTGGGCGGAATTGCCGGTGACGTCGGCGAGGAACGCCGGAAGCCGCCACATCGCGATCAGCGTGGTGCTCGAGATCAGCACGACTTGAATCGTCTGCGAAAGTGCGAGCTTGCGCGACGCGTCGGCGGCGATCCAGCGCGAAGCCAGATTGTCGACCTGCCAGAACAGCACATCGAGATTGCCGCCCGAGATTGCGAGGAAAAAGAGGATCGGCAGGCCGAAGGCCATCAGCCAGCAGGTGCCGAGAAAGCCGCAAGCCTTGAGGCTGAGGTAGGCAATATCGGCGCCATGCCGGCGCCAGCGCGCGAGACGCTGCGGCAGGGTTGCGTTCGGGTTTTTAATCCGCGTTGGCGACGCGGCCAGCGCGCGGTCGGCGGGGGTGGTGATGTGCATGTTCATGGCAAAAATCGGTCCTTCAATCGGGAGTGTGCGTTTCGGGAAAGGCGATGCGCTCGATGGCATCGGCGAGCTGGTGGCCGCGCGCGATCTCGTGTTCGATCGCGGCGAAGGTTCCGGGCGAGCTCGAAAACAGCGTCGCCGAAAAGGGATCGAGGACGAGCCGACCGATCGCCTCGGTCTCGGGGCCCTTGATGAAGACTTCGGAATAGTCGGTGCCCGAGCGCTTCAGGCTGCGGATCAGCGTCTCGGAGCGGTCGTCCATGTCGAGGCGTTTGGAGGCCTTGAAGTCGGCGATCGTCTCGCTCTTCTGCTGTAGGATCAGCATCCAGTCGCTGTTTTCGAGCGCCGCGGTCGCGCCGTCGGACTTGTAGTAGTCGTTGAGGGACTGGGTCGCCGTCGCAAGCGCGCCGCCATACTTGCGGCAGGTGCGGGCATAAGTCTCGACGAACTCGCCCATCGACCCGCCTTTCAGCAGGCTCCAGGCTTCGTCGATCAAGAGCAGTTTCTTCACCGACCGGTCGCTGCGGGTCATCGCCTGGCTGGTCATGAACATGATCGCCGAGAGCACGACCGCGCGCAGCTCCTCGCGTGCGGCGAGATCGCTCATCTCGTAGACGATGAAGGGTGCGTTCGCCTCGAGGCTCGCCTGGCCCTCGAAAAAGGCGCCATAGGTGCCGCCTTGCATGAAGGGCGCGAGCGCGGTCGCAAGATCGTGCGCGGCGGGCTTGTCGGACGCGGCCAGCGCTTCGCCGACCGCGGTGACGCTGGCGGCAGGGCCGTGCGCGGACCAGACTTCGTTCACCGCCTTGTCTATGAGCCCGCGTTCGGTGTCATTGAGCGGCGCGCTGTAGCGCGCCATCTGGCCGATAATGGCCTTGACCATCGCGAAGCAGTCGAGCCGGTAATCCTCGTCGTCTTCGGCGCGAGTGGCATCGATCATCGAGAAGGGATTGAGGCAGAACCCCGAGGCAAGGGTGAACTCGACGAAGCGGCCGCCCTGCAATTTGACCGAGTGCTCGAAGCTCCTCCCGTCGTCGATAACGACGACTTCGGCGCCCGCCCCGCGCAGCGCCGCGCACATTTCCTGGAGCAGGACGGACTTGCCCGATCCCGACTTGCCGCAGATCGCGACATTGTGGTTGCCCGCCTCGTTCTCGAAGGGCGACCAGTAGAAGGGCTGCCCACGTCGTCCGACGAGCAGAAGATGCGGCAGCGGTCCGCCCAAATATTCGCCCTGCATCGGAGCGATATGCGCCGCCGTCGTCGACAAGAGCGTGCGCATGCGTTTGAGGCGCGCCATGTCGGAGGCAAGGCCATCGGCGAGGGTCAGCGGCAGCGCGGCGACAAGCCCCTGGATCTGCAGGAAGCGCTCGTCGGCAAGATCCCATCCGGCCGCCTTGTAGATCGACTTGATCGCGCGCTCGTGCCGGTCGCCTTCGCCCAATGGCGAAAAGCTGGTGAGCCCATAGAAGACTTTGACGAGCCGCCGGCCTTCCTGGAGCTCCGCCTGGACATGCTGCCATTCGGCGGACTGTTCGGCGAGGCGGGGGAGGAAGCGCGCGCTTTTGGAGCCCGCGAGCGTGGTCGTGCGCATGAATTTGTAGCCGGCCTTGGCTTCGGCGGCCTGGCGGTCAGGATAGACGAGGCAGAGCATCGTCGCAGCAGGACAAGGAAAGCGCAGCTTGTCGGTAAAGAGATCGCCGATAAGCCGCGCGCATTCCCAAGGCGCCCAGCGCGCCGGCATGTTGCGCACCGCGTAATGGCGCACGTCGAAGGCATCGGGATAGACCGTGCCGATTTCGGGCACGCCGTCGTGCTCCTCGCCGGTCGCGCGGAAGCGCTCGGTCGCAAGCACGAGCCGGTCGTCCTCGACCGTCAATTCGATATCGCGGCGCAGGATTTGCGACGCGATCGAATCGTGCGGGTTATAGGCCAGCGCATCGTCCTGCGGCGCGGTTGTCGGCGAGGTGAGATCGTCGACCAGCGCGATCAGCGCTTCGGGCTGCACTTCGCTGACGCCGAGATTGAGCGATTTCAGCATCGAGACCAGCCCGTCGCGGGCCTGCGCGAGTTCGTCGCTCGGCACTTGGCTTTTCGACGGCACGCCGACCGAGATCACGACCTGGTGATGGCGGGCGTGGAAGGGGGCATCGCTCGAGCCCGATTTCCAGACAAGGCCGTAGAGCCGGCGCGCGCGGTGACGCGCGATCGCTTCGTAGACCCCGCCCTGGAGGTAGCGCGGGGCAAACCAGGGCGCGACGATCCGGCTGATGCGCGGGCTCGCATAGTGGAGGATCTGGACGCAGGCCCCTTCGGGGAGGCCTTCGGAAAACCACGCGCCCAATATCTCGCCGGTGCGCTCGTCGGCGCCGATCAGCGGCGTGACGGCAAGGACAAAACCTTTCGAACGCGCGTTCACATAGAGGCGCGATGCGGGGTCGAAGACCCGGTAGGGCAGCCAGTCCGAAAGCATGTCGAGCATGAGCGCGGGGCGCGCGGCCTCGCCATGTTCGGCATCGCCAAGGAGGCCGGTGAGCACGCGGTCGGCCAATGTTCCGATCGAGAGCGTCATTTATTTGGACTCCTTTTGTTCTCTTGCGCTTTGCGCTGCGATCACGGCGTCGAGGTTGGGAAACCCGGGACGCGGGGTGGGCGGAGGTGCAGAAACACGCACGGGGTCAAAATGCCGGGAGACCCGATCGGGCGGGACGGTGCCTTCTCGAGATCCCCCGGCTGCCGGCAGGGGTGGGCCGGCATCTGCCTCGCGCGCCTCGGAGGGGACCGGGGGAGGAAGCGGCGAGGTAGTGGTAAAAGCTTGCGCGACGAACGGATCGTCCGACGGCGGCGCAGTGACATCGGCGCGCGCATCGGCCCGTTTATCGACAGCGCCTTCGGCGTCGCGGATCTGGCGCTTGATCGCCCGCAGCAGCGTTGCCGGACGGCCCCTGGCGGAATTGCCCTGCAGCTCGGCGGCCCAGCGCGGGGTCTCGACGACAATCCAGGCGACGGCTTCTTCGTGGAGTGTGCCCGAAGCATCGACATGTGTCGGAAAGAT
Organism: Croceicoccus mobilis; assembly: GCF_001661965.1. Taxonomy (GTDB): domain Bacteria; phylum Pseudomonadota; class Alphaproteobacteria; order Sphingomonadales; family Sphingomonadaceae; genus Croceicoccus; species Croceicoccus mobilis. The sequence continues at coordinate 237,808 of NZ_LYWZ01000002.1, read as the reverse complement.
CACCTTCAGGCGCCGTTCGGCGGTGCGCGAGCTATCGCCCGGCGTGATCGGACCGGAAGCGAATGTGCGTGCTTCCGGGGCCGGTTCTGAGCCGGCGATCCCGGTTACCGCGTCCTTGTCGGTGACCGCGGTCGGCGCGCAGGTGCCTTTCAGCGCCCGGCAGGAAAAATCGCCTTCGATATTGGTGCCAAGCCCGACGCATCCGCTGGCGGTGAAAAGCATGGGCAGGAGCGCGAGGGGGCGGAGGAAATGGGTCATGGGTAGGGCTCCTCAGCGGGGCTGCGGGGTGGCGGTAAGAAAGGCGCGCAAGGCTTCGGCGGGGCGATAGCCCTCGAGCACCGCGCCGTCGGAAGGCCGGACGATCACCGGCGTACCGCCAAATCCATGCGCCCTGGCAAAAGCTTCGTTCTCGTCGAGTCCGGAGGCATCGCAGGGTTGGGATGTGGCCAGCGCAACCCCGGCATAGGCCATATGCAGCGAGACTTCGGGCCGCTTGGCGCAGAGCACCTGTTCGGCCAGCTTGCGGCTCTCGGCGCCGAAGATCGAGATCGGGCGTTCCTCAACCCGCGCGCCGATCGCTTTCAACTCGGCCTCGAGCTTCTTGCAGTAGCCGCAATGGAAATCGGAAAAAACCGTGACGCGCGGCCCGTCCTCCGAGCCCCAGTGAATCGCGCCCTTGTCGGACAGTTTCGACAGGTCGACCGTGGTAGGCGTCGCGTCGCGGGTCGGTGCTGACGGATTGTCGCTGTCCGCTTCGCTGCGCCGTGCGGCGCCCGCGGCCAGCAGGTCGGGATTAAGCTCGAGCAGCCGCGCGGCGGTGAGGTCCTGCCGGGTCTCCATGTCGTAGACCCGGCCAATCACCAGATAGCGTGCGGATCTGTCGACATAGAACAAGGTTTGCTTCGAGGCGACTTCGCACAGGCCTCCCAGACCCTTGCAGACGATCGCGTCGATCGCGGTCTTGGGCAGCCGGAGTTTCAGCGCTTCCTTGACGGCCTCTGTTGTCGCTGCACTCGTCTCTTGCGCGAAACTTGCCACGCCCCATCCGGTCGCGCCCGAGAGCGCGAGGACAGCCAGCGTCGCCGCGGCGGGTTTGATCCAGCTGGAGCGGCCAAGCGTTCGGGCGCGAGTGCGCAGGCGTTCGGCAAAGTGGGGCTTCGGGGTCATTGGGCATTCCTCACGAAGGCGCCGTCGAGAAACACGATTTCGACTTCAATGCCGGTCGGCATCTCGACGACGGGTTGGTATTGTTCGGCGCGTTCGATGAGGTACTTGCTCACCGTATCGGCGGCATCGCCCGCGCCCTGGCCGAGACCGCCGGCGAGGATGTCGGTGCCCGAGAGCTTCGAGCGCGTGCCGTCGGAATTGGCGGTGATCCCGGAGAACACCGAATTGGCGTTGGCCGAAAAGCCGCGCCCGAACCCGCCGACGATGCCGGCCAGCAGCGCCTGGCTGATCAGCGAGCCCTCGCGGCTGACAACCCGGCCGCGCACCCCCGACTTTCCGGAGAAGGCGATGAAGCCCTTGACCTCGGAAACCGCGACGCGGCCGCCGGGCTGGTCGCAGGTCATGCGCGCCAGCTTGACGTAGACCTTTTCCGAAGAGAGGTCGCCGCGCGCCGCGCCATTGACCACGCAGCCCTCGATCCGGGTGGTGAGGACGCGCCCGTCCTGCAACACCGAGCGGGCCGGGCCGGTGATGCGCAGCACGACGGGCAGCGGATCGGTCTGCGAGGCAACGCCCGCCGAGGCATCGACCCCGACGATGACGCGTGCCGGCGCGTAGGAATTGGGCGGCAGGTATTCAGGCGAATCCTCGATGACCAGCGGCTGCGCTTCGGCGCGGCGCACCGAGGCGCCGGCAACATTCTTGTCCGACGCGAAATTGAGCAGCCGGACACCGGCAGGCGTTCTGCCATCGAGACCCGAAGCAGGGCCCGATTGCGCCGAACCGACGGGAGAACCCAGGCCGCGCGCGTCGTAGCCGCCCGCCTGTGGGCCATAGGCCGGGGGCGGCGGTGTGGCCGTTGCTGCCGTCTCGGCCGTTGCGAGCCGGGTTTTCAATTCGGCATTCTCCGCCGAGATGGCATCGATCGCGGCTTCGCCATCGGCGCGCATCATTTCGTTCTCGGCGCGGATCGCCTGGAGCTGGGCTTCGAGTTCACTGCGCGGCAACTGGTTCTCGGCAAGCTTCTTCTGCTGCTGTTCGACATTGCCAACGCGGTTGTCGAAGACCGAGACGAACTCGCGGTTGGCAATGTCGCGATTGACGAGGCCCGCGGTCTCGATCGTGCGCGCGCCGTCGGGATCGCCGGAATTGCCATCCTCGCCGCCGAAGATGATCCAGCTGCCGCCCAGTAGCGCGACGGCGCCAAGCGAGGCGAACAGCATCTTCTGCCGGCGCTGGGTGCGCTCGTTGATATTGCCGGCGGCCTGGATTTTGCCCGATGCGGATGCGCTGGGCACCTTGGTGCTATCGGCCTTGGGAGCGCTCGCCTGCGGCTTGGTCGCATCAGTCATGGGAGAATGCTCCAGCATCGGTGACGAGGTAGGCGCTGGTCGCTTCGCCGGGTGCAAGCTCGTCCTTGCCGAAGGCGAGGGCGAGGGTGCCTGCCGGCGCCAGCGCATCGGCATCGAGCGTGACAGGTCCATCGGTACGGTTGGCGATGCGCAGCACCTTGCCGGTGAAGGCTGCGCCGCGATAATCGCTGACCAGCTGGATCTCGAAGTCGCCGACACGGGCCGGCAAGCCGCCAAGGCTGCGGATCTCGTAGCCTTCGATCAGTTCATCGCTCGCCATCGCGCGGATCAGCCGCACGGCGGTGTCTTCGGGCGCGCTTGCCTTTTCGAAGCGTACGGCAGCGTTCTGCCCAAGCGCCGGATTGGTGATGAAAACCTGCTGCGCGCCGACCGCCTCGATGCGGCAGGCAAACTTGTAGACCTGGCCCTTCTTCGTGGTCGCAAAGAAGCTGATCGAACGGGCGGCGAACGTCTCGGGGATCGAGACATAGATATCGCCGCGCAGCGGTTCATTGCTCACCGCGAAATCGCTATAGGGATAGCCGCTCGAGATCTTCGAGACGCTGGCGAACTGGTCCTCGACCAGCGCGAAACGGGTCAGTTCGCGCTGCGACACCGTGCAGTCAATCGCTGCGCCGTCGGCGGCCTGCTTGAACTGGTCGGCAAGCGCCGGCGTAGTACCCGCAAGAGCAGTGGCGATAGCGAAGCCTGTCAACGACAGGCGCGGGATAGGATTGAGCGAGGGCATCAGCCAGCCTCCTTCTGGTCTTTGTCCGTAGAAATTTGCGCGAACCCGGCAAGCGCGAGCCGAAGGCCCCGATAGGTCCAGGTGAGGCGGAACCGGCGTTCGTCGCTTGCGATCACTTGCGAGCCGACGAACGTCTTGAGCTTCCCCGACACTTCGGACGACAACCCCTTGGGATCGACCGTCATCTGCGTGATGACGAAAGCCTGGCTGACGTCGGAGCCGCGCTGCTCGGCAACGATCTTGACGAGGTCGGCCTTCAGTTTTCCGCGATGCGCGGGATCGGCGACATCGAGGATCGTTTCCATCCAGTAGTCGAGGCCTTCGGGGCTGCGATTGAGGAGCATCAGCGCGACATCGCGGGTGACGAGCTCGAGGTAGTCGGCTTCGACCCCCGCACTGGAGACCGTGAGCGGACGCTCGAGCGTCGGCAGCAGCACGACCTCGCGGGCACGGGTCATGGCTAGGCCGGTCGCGACGACAAGCGCGACGGCAAGCCCGGCGGTGGTGAGCGCGAACATGTTGCGCTGGCGCAGCAGCACCTGCTGGCGCTCGTGGGCAAAATCATGGAGCATGGCTTGTCCTCCTCAGCCCGCCAGGCGGCGGCAGTGGGAGGGCGGCGTTGCGACAAGGCCGGTAAAGCCTGCCGGCAGATACCAATAGGCGGCATGGAGAAGCCAGGAGCTTGTGCGTCCTGCCTTTGCCTTTCGCAGAGCGAACCAGGCTCCCATGGCAAGCGCAATGCCGATCAGTATGTGCTGGGCAAGGATCCCCCAGGCGAAGGGGATGATCATCCCGGCAAACTCGTCGATGGTCCAGAAGCCAATGAGCTCCGGATCGTCGAGACGCCGTGGGATCATGTACCGGTCTGCCATCGTGGCCGCCCTCCCGTCGTGACCGCAAGCGGCGTCAGATCACCGCGGTCACGACAGAGGTGACGATGGGAACGCCCGTGCCGACGCCAATCCCGACACCGACCGGCACCGCGACCTGGCCGAGGGCAAAGCGGCCCGATGCTAGTGCAATCAGGCCGCCAGCAAGGCTGAGCACGGTGATGATCTTGCCACCCGAGCCTTCGAGGAAGTCGGTAAACATGGTGAGCGCCGGATTGAAGGTGGTGTCGGCGCCGGCATAGGCGGTGCCGCCCACCAGCGCGGCCAGTGCAATCGGCAGTGCAAGGTTTGCCGCCTTGGCGAGGACGGGCTTGCTGCGTGCAGACTTCAGTGCTGCAGCGGGAAGGGAAGGGGTATGCATGAAGGAAACTCCGGTTCGTTGAGCGTCTGTGAGCCAGCGGTCGACCCGCTGTGTGATCCTTCATGCGGCTAGGAAATCGGTGTAGGAAAGAGGAAAGCGTAATCCGGACAATGCTACGGACGAATATGGACTATCATTGGAGTTGGTGATGGACGTCGGTGACGACTAGGTAAGCTGAGATCGACTGTATTGCCGCAGAATCACGCGTCTTCTGTCGACGAATCACGACAACGCCTTGCTCTCGTCATCAATCGACTAAAAACCAGATGTTCCATTAATGTTCTTTATTGTTTCCTACAGACGGTTGGGGCGTTATGGCTGCGAGTCGCGATAACGACAGCGAGGCAGAACGATGACCAGGCAGGTGCAAGGACAAGGTTCGGACAACGACCGGATCGCGCGCGTTCTGGCCCATGCCGTCGATAGCGCGGGGCGTTCGCGCGCCGATCTTGCCGCCGAGGCCGGCATGCACCGCGAAACCCTGACCCGGCTTATTCGCGGCGAGCGGCCGATCAAGCTCGAGGATGCCGCGCGGATTCTGTCGGTCTGCGGTGTCCCCGTTCGCGCGACGCTGATCATGGCGCTGAACGGCGAGGAGGAACGCGCCTGCCAGTGGATGCGGCATGATGTCGGGGCATTTCTGGAAGAGTTCCTCGTGACGCTGCCGGGCGCGCTTGAGACCACGCTGGGAGATCGCTGCGATGAATTGCGGCCGCGCTGGGCGAAAGGGACTTCGCAGCTCGTGGCGCGAATGCTCGCCAATCACATCGACGATTTTGCCGCGCGAGATGTGACCGCGCAGTTGGCGCGGTGAATGGGGATGAGCCTGTTTTGGAGGGGGCCGCCTTCGAACGAGGTGAACTGTGATGACGAATGATGTTGCGAAAATTGAGGATGATGATGTGCAGGTTGGTGTCGCTCGGCCGCAGCGGTTGCTGCGCCTGCCCGAGGTCATGCACCGGGTCGGGCTCAAGCGGTCGGCGATCTACCAACGCATGAGTGAGGGGCGGTTTCCGAAATCTAGGTCTCTCGGGCTGAAATGCGCGGTCTGGGTGGAGAGCGAGGTGGAGGAGTGGGTGTCGAACGTTGTATCAATCGATTGAAAATCGACGTGATTGCCCTATTGAATGGCGTATTCGGACCTGACCCCCGCTCTATCACCTCACATCTGGGTATTCGAAGCTAACAGTGCTGCATTGAAGTGATGTTGGCGATCTGAACACGGCCGCATGGGCCGGGACGGCCCGAGGGGCTGTCGAGTGCTATGACTCGATCGACTGAGTGGGACCTGGCCCAGCGGACACCATCAGGGCCAGCGGCGATCAAACCACCGCAACGGTAGGCCGGACAGATGACATAGGGTAATCGCGGGGATGGTAGCCAGCGCGATTGTGATGCTTTGGAAGGGTGGCTGCCTCCCGGTAGGATGAAAAACGGGCTCACGATTGTGACCGGGCCCAGCATCAAACGGAAGACAACCATGGAACAGTTTATCGGCCTCGACGTGTCCTTGAAAGACACTTTCATTTCGGTACGCGAAGGTGGCCTTCCCCCGGAAAAGTGGTCCATTTTGAGAGTTAGGATTTCGGCTATTTTGAGCTTGGAAGGAGCTTTGAATGGCACGGAAGAGATACACGCCGGAGCAGATCATCGGGATGCTGCGCGAGGCCGAGGTTCGGCTTTCGCAAGGGGAGAAGATCGGTGCGATCGCCCGATCGCTGGGGATATCAGAACAGAGCTATTACCGCTGGCGGCGTGAGTATGGCGGGTTGAAGGTCAGCCAGGCGAAGCGTCTGAAGGATCTGGAGAAGGAGAACCAGCGGCTGCGCAAGGCGGTGTCGGATCTGACGCTCGACGCCTTGATCCTGAAGGAGGTTGTCGAGGGAAAGTACTGAGCCCTTCGCGACGCAGGCTGGCCATCGACCATGTGCAGGAAGTCATCGGCGTGTCCCAGCGCCGCGCCTGCCGGGTTGTTGGCCAGCATCGTTCGACCCAGAGGAAGCCGGCCAAGCCACGTGTCGATGAGAAGCCGTTGACGGCAGCGATCATCCAACTGGCCTCGCAATACGGTCGCTACGGCTACCGGCGGATTACGGCCCTGCTGCGCAATGACGGCTGGGTCGTGAATGCCAAACGGGTCGAACGCATCTGGCGTCGCGAAGGGCTCAAGGTTCCGCAAAAGCAACCGAAGCGTAGGCGGCTTTGGCTCAATGATGGATCGTGCGTACGGCTACGTCCGCAATATCGTGGCCATGTCTGGAGTTACGACTTCGTGGCTGACCGCACCCATGACGGAAAAGCCTTCCGCATGCTCACGGTGATCGATGAACACAGCCGGGAATGCCTGGCGATCCATGTCCAGCGCAAGCTCAGGAGCGACGACGTGCTGGCCGTCCTAACGGACCTGTTCCAGCGTCACGGTCCACCCGATCATATCAGATCGGACAACGTCCTATGTTGGGAAGCAGCAGCGGCAACAGGCCAGCAGGTCTCATTGCGCCGATCAGGATCGGCGCTGATGTCTTTTTGATCCAGATGGCTTCCATCGTCAAGGAATGTGCTCTCGGCCATAGCAAACACAGGATCCATCGATCTTGGGGGTCGTGGTCCTCACCGTCCTTAAGATGAGATGCAGATGCCAGATGGAAGGCCCGAACATTATCTACAGGGTCGCAGCTGCGCCCTCACGGCTCCACAGAGAGGGGTCCTTCCATCTGGTGTCCGCCCGTTCCAGGAACGGACGGTACTCGGTTCCCGTCTTGATGACGGCGTGTGCGACGCGCGCCATCTTGGCGGTGAGTGCAGTCATCGCCTTGCGGCGGCGATCAGGGTCGTTGGCATGCCCGGCGACGTATCGCCCAAGCTTGTCGCGAAAGCTGTTGTCGCGCTGTCGGATGGCAACTTGGGTTGCCATCCAGAATGTACGGCGGAGCCGAGCATTGCCGTACTTTGAAAGCTTGGTCCGCCCGCGGAATGTGCCGGACTGACATGTGGCAAGATCGAGCCCGCAGAACTTCAGGAACTGGCGGTGGTGAGCAAATCGTCGAAGGTCGCCGGCCTCGGCCAGGATCGTCAGGGCATTGATCGGTCCGATCCCCGGGATCATGCGCAGCAGCTGGTAATCGCGGTTATCGCTGAGCATGGCATGGGCAGTTCGCTCGATCTCATCGCGCTGCCGGATCAGGCTGCGGGCTTGATCAATGACCATGCGAAACATGGTGATCGATACCGAATCCTCATCGACAGGCAGAGCCACGGATGCGCAAGCCGTCTCGTAAATATCGTTGATCAACCGAGCCTTGGAGACCTTCCGGCCGACCAGCGTCCAGGCTTCGCGTGTGAAGTCTTCCTGGCCGAGACCCGTCATGCTTCCTGGTGTGGGAAACCGTTCGAGCAGCGCCAGGAACCAGTCGGAGCGGCTATTGCCGGCGAAGCGCTCGATCTCCGGGAAATACAGCGGCAGATAGTGCGTGAGTATCCGATGCCAAGTCTGGGTCTTGGCCTTCGAAATGGCTTCGTGCGTCTTCGACATCTCCTGCAGATCGTTGATACCGGCGGCCAGCGGATCGACGTAGCGCTGGGTCGCGCCGATCTGCAGCATGTGCAGGATTACCTGGGCGTCCTTGGAATCGTTCTTGTCCCAGCCATTGTGCAGAGCCTCGCGCGTCCGGGCCAACGCGACCGATGAAATCAAGCGAAGCTCGAATCCCGCAGATAGCAGCCGGTGTGCCAATGTGCGGTGGTAGTTGCCGGTGGCTTCGAAGCCGACGATGACAGGTCTGCCGATGTCCGCCAGGTCGGCCGCCAGACGGTCGTAATCCGCCTTGGTGGCCATCACCGTCATACGCCGCCGCCGGCCACCCTCCGGGCGTTCAATTAGCACCTCCTGACGGTGCTTGGACATATCGATGGCTACCAGCACGGCATCGGCGGGAGTAGAACTAAGCTTGGTCATGGTCGGTCAGTCTCCAAAGTGTTGAGTCGACAACTTCACTTTAGAGACCTGCTGGCCGGTCATGGCCGCCTTGATAAAGCCGGCGGGCGCTACGCGCCCTTGTCTTCATCAAGGCAATGCAGCCCTTCGTTGGGCTGCTTCCCAATGTGCTATGGCGCGGAGTTTACCGCCCATGCCGTCCGCGACTGGCTGGGCAGGATCGGCGTGAAGACACTCTACATCGAGCCCGGATCGCCATGGGAGAACGGCTATAACGAGTCCCTCAACGGCAAGCTCAGAGACGAGCTGTTGAACGGGGAAATCTTCTATACCCTGAGGGAGGCAACCATCCTCATCGAACGCTGGCGACAGCATTACAACACGCTGCGTCCGCACAGTTCGCTCGGCTACCAGCCGCCAGCCCCAGAAACGATCTTGCCTCGTCCTGCCGGCCTGACCTACGCTGCGCTCCGGTCAGTCCACCAGGACGACCACGTTCGCCGGAACTCTAACTTATCCGGTGGACCACCCTGATGGGGCAGGCCACCGCCTGTTAAGCCGTGGAGGCGAAGGCGACATTTCAGCCCTCGGATGCGGATTAACCGGTTCGTGTTCCTCAACCTTCCAGCGCTACAGCCTCGGGGACCATCTCGGCGTAACGGCTTCGCCTCAATCCCCTTTACCTGCGGGCTACGTCACCCTGCCAGTTGACAGCAGGTCACCGCCGCTTGGGCTCATGCCCCCTCACAGCAGAGGGCAAGGCATTCGTTCAATTCCTCCTTTCTCCTTTGCATTCCAACATACGCCTCCCGGATCATCCGGGACGAGGCGCACCGCAGGTGATGTCGGTAACCCAGACCCGGACTTGCGCAGCAACGTCGAACTGGCGATCCAGCGTGTTGTCGACCGCCAGGGACGGCTTGCCACCATAGCTGCCCGGCCGACTCTTGTAGCCGATTTGCGCCTTGATGCCCGCCAGTCTGGTCAGGCGCGCGATGCGGTTCGGACAGGCTGTCTCGCCCTGATCGAGCAGATCATCGTGCAGCTTGCGATAGCCATAGACCTTACCGCTGTCGTTCCAGGCCTGCCGGATCAATTCTGTCTGCCGAGCATCTTCCCGAGCCCGCTGGCTCAATGGGCTCTTCTGCCAAGCGTAATAGCCACTGGGCTGCACCGCGAGGCACCGGCACATTGCCCGCACACGGAAACGATCGCGATGCTCGGCGATGAACGCGTATCTCACTTTGCATCTCGAGCGAAATACGCGGTGGCTTTTTTTAGCGTCACGCATGGGGAGCAACCCCTCCGACTTCAGTCGGATATTGGCTTCAGCCATGGACTCGCTCGATAGCAGGTATCCTCGGGAAAGTGAGACCGCCGGGAGGGCGTGAAGTCTCACTTTCCCGAGGATACCTGCTATGGGCTATTCGACCGGTTGCCACACGACCTTTCATCATCGCTACCATCTCGTTTGGGCACCGAAGTATCGGTTCAAGGTGCTGCATGGCGAAGTGCGGATCAGGGTGCGAGACATCATCCGGCAGGTCTGCGCCGAAATGGGCGTGACGATCATCAATGGCGCGCTGTCTCGCGATCACGTCCATATGTTCGTCGAAATCCCGCCGCATGTCTCGGTCAGCGACTTCGTGCGTCGGGCCAAGGGGCGATCATCACGCAAGATACAGCAAGAGTTCGAGCATATCCGCAAACGCTACTGGGGCCAGAGGTTCTGGCAGCGCGGCTACTTCTCAACCACGTCCGGCAACATCACCGATGACATCATTATGCGCTATCTCGACCGCCATACCCACAAGGACGGCTTCAGCCCCGCGCCATGAACCTACCGGCGTCAGCCGGTCAGTCATTCAGAATGTCGCGCTCCTCGGTCACCCACGCCAGCTCGCGCTTCAATCGCCGGATCTCGCCATCCTTCGCGTCGTCTTCCGGCCGCTGGGCGAATTGCCGCTTCCAGACATAGAGCGAGTGCTGGCTGACGCCGAGCCGCTCAGAAACCTCCACTACCGGATAACCCCGCTCGATGATCTGGGCCACCGCATCACGCTTGAACTCATCGCTGAAATTGGGCTTCCCCATCGTCGCCTCCTGTCCTCAAAATTAGGATCGAAGGCGTCCAGAAATCTAGGGGCTACTCAATGCGACCTATCTCAAGGCCCACCGCACGGCTTCCAGCCTTTGGGCAAAAAAGGGGATCTCGGGCGCCTGATCGGACGGACCAGGGGCGGCATGAACACCAAGCTGCACGCCATCACCGATGCCAACGGACGTCCTCTGAGCTTCTTCATCACAGCTGGCCAGGTCAGCGACTACACCGGAGCGGCGGCTCTGCTCGACGACCTGCCAAAAGCAGAGTGGATGCTGGCCGACCGGGGCTATGACGCCGAGTGGTTCCGCGACGCGCTCGAGCAGAAGGGCATCAAGCCCTGCATTCCCGGCCGTAAATCCCGCTCGATGCCCGTCAAATACGACAAGCGCCGATACAAACGCCGCAACCGCATCGAGATCATGTTCGGCCGCCTCAAGGATTGGCGCCGTGTGGCAACGCGATACGACCGCTGCCCAAGCGTCTTCTTCTCCGCACTCACTCTGGCCGCAACAGTGCTCTTCTGGCTGTGATCAACGAGATGGGGTGGTTGCCGCCCTCCCTGACGGCATCGCAATGTGCCAAAAATGTGGTGTTGAGTGCCACTGAGCGGAAAAGACGGCAACCATGACGAAAGATACAATGATTGGCGTGGATCTGGCAAAGGCTGTTTTTCAGCTGCACACTGCGTCGATGACGGGAGAACCGAAGTTCCGCAGGAAGCTATCGCGGCGGAGTTTTCCCAAGTTCATGGCGGAACAGCCTCCTGCAATGGTCGTGATGGAGGTCTGTGGCAGCGCGCATTACTGGGCACGCGAGATGACCAAGCTTGGCCATGAGGTGAAGCTGATTGCACCGCGGTACGTCAAACCGTTCGTGAAGCGCCAGAAAAACGACGCGGCGGACGCCGAGGCGATTGTAGTCGCGGCCCAGCGGCCCGAAATGCGCTTCGTTGATCCAAAGTCCGCTGAGCAACAGAGCCGGGCGATTTTGTTTCGTGCTAGAGAAAGGCTCGTCCACCAGCGCACCGAACTGGTCAACGCGCTCAGAGCCTGCCTTTATGAATACGGCCACCTTGTTCCGCAGGGGATCCACCAGATCACGCGGATTGCCGAAATCCTGAATGCGCCGAATAACGATCTGCCCGATTTAATGCGTGAGGAATGCCGCGACCTGCTGGAGCAGATCGCCGAGCAGACGCTTCGCATCAACGCCCGAACCGCGAAGATCAAGGTTCTCGCGGCTGAGGCTGACACAGCGCGGCGCTTGCAAACCATTCCCGGGGTTGGCCCATTGACCGCGTTGGCAGTCGAAGCTTTTGCCCCACCTATGGAAAGCTTTAGCTGTGGTCGCGACTTTGCGGCCTGGCTTGGCCTTGTTCCACGCCAGTTCTCCTCAGGAGGTAAAGAGCGCCTTGGCCGCACCTCAAAGGCAGGGCAGGCCGACATCCGCAGACTGCTGATCATCGCCGCGATGTCGCGTCTGAACTGGATGGGCTGTAAATCAATACCCGACGATTCGTGGCTAGCGCGCATGGTAGCGCGAAAGCCGAGGATGCTCGTGGCGATCGCTTTAGCCAACAAGACGGCACGAACCATCTGGGCTATGATGACGAAGAATGAAGATTACCGAGATCCGGCGCAGGCAGTGGCGGCATGAACAACCTGCCGGCCGCCGAATAAGGGAGGTGTGAGAAGGCGACGACCCGAATGGGCAAAATGATCGAACAGATCTGGGTCAGAAAAACCAGTTCAGGACTCTGAGCGATATAGCTCGTCAATGAGATTTGGATCTGATCCGCAGATCACCATACCGGCCAGCGGCTTCTGAATATGCCGCAATCAAAGGCCTTACAGAAAACCGCACTCGAACACCAACCCACAGATTCAGAAACTTCTTGCATCCCGGGCGGCAACCACAGAAGTCCTGAGCCTAGGAATTAAATGCCTTTACGCCGGAAGGCCTGACAATTTTGCAAGCATTTCCGCCGAGTTCCTTGCTCCGAGTTTGTTCATGAGCCGGGATCGGTGGGCTTCGACGGTGCGAGGAGAGATCAGCAATCGGCGCGCAATCTCCTTGTTGGTGAGCCCTCCTACCACAAACATTGCGATTTCGCGTTCTCTTCGGGTGAGCGATGCAACGGGTCTGTGGCCGGACAGATCGATTGCAGCAGTTACACATTTCGCAAAAGGTTCATGGGGTGTAAGCGAACGACCGTGTACCTGGCACCAAAACTGAGTGCCGTCGCGCCGCGTCATAATGCGTTCGTCAGCATAGTTCGGTGAACGCTGCATCCCGTTGAGCCAGAGCCGACCGAGCGTTTCGAATTCTTCAGGCGAGGCATGCAATATGGCCAACGACTGGCCCGCGAGTTCGTGAGGCCTATAGCCGAACATGCTCGCAAAGCTGGGTGAGCACATCTCGATCACGCGTGCACTCGTAATCACGAGGCCGACCGGCGCATTCTCGAACGCGAATTGAGCCAAGTTTCCCATCGGCGTGTTCCTCTCGAATAGCGTGTTTGCACGAATAGTCAAATTCATTCCACGAAGCGAAACTCCTCTTTCAACGCCCGCTTCAAATGACTTGGTCGGGCAAAGAGATTTCTGCCGTGCCGATATGTGCCGGGGACGATGAAAGAGAGAGGACTATCGATGGCTGCCAACAATTATCCATCGCTGCAACATCTGCTGGACGCCACGCCCGATCTGGTCGGCTATTTCCATAATGATACGTTGTCACCGCATTCGATAGGCCGGCCGGGCACAGTTCCAGTCCCTCTCGAAATCACCAACTGGCGTGATGAACAGCGGGCCTGGCGCGAATCCGTGCTGCTGTTCGATCAGTCGCACCATATGCCGGAAACGTTCCTGGGGGGGCCGGACGCCGAAAAGCTGTTGTCTCATCTGGGCATCAACAGTTTCGCCAAGTTTGCCCCTCTGCGTGCCAAACAATACGTGTGTTGCAACCATGACGGTTTCGTAATCGGTGAATGCGTGTTGCAGTTGCTTCCGGACGGCACGTACGAACTTATGAGCGGCATGTATGTCCAGAATTGGCTGCAGTTTCACGCGGAAACAGGCAGGTACGACGTCACTTTGGAGCGCGATCCTCCGACGGGCCATGGTTCGGGCGGGCGCAAGATGTACCACTTTCAGCTCGAAGGTCCACTCGCGCGGGATTTGTTCGCGGAGGCGATCGAGGGGGAGATGCCGGACATACCCTTCTTCCGCATGGCGACGGCGCGCATCGCGGGATGCGATGTATATATCTTGCGGCACGGAATGGCCGGGCATCTTGGTGTGGAGATATCCGGTCCATTCGCCGAGGGCGAGAAAGTTCGAGCGCACCTCATGGCGATCGGCGAGAAGTACGGCATCCGTCATTCCGGCGTGAAGACCCAATACAGCGCGCTCGGTGAATCGGGCTGGCTCGGCTATCCAATTCCCGCCGTCTATACCGATCCGGCACTTGCCGATTTTCGCAAGTGGCTGCCCGGCGATTGCTGGGAAGCCCAGTCGCAGCTGGGAGGAAGCCTCGTTACGCCGGATATTGCGGACTACTATGTCACGCCCTGGGACCTCAATCTCGACAAGCTATTGAAGTTCGATCACGATTTCATCGGCCGTGAGGCTCTGGAGCGCATGGCGACACGCACCGATCACCGGCGCAAGGTGACGCTGGTCTGGAACCCGGAAGATATCCTGAAGGTGCAGGGTTCGTTGCTGGAACCCGGCATTCCCTGCAAATACTTCGAAATGCCGAAATCGTCCTACGCGTTTCAGCAATATGACGAGGTCCGCGACACCAGTGGTGAGCGCGTCGGCTTCTCGAACTTCGTGGGCTATACCGTCAACGAGGCGAAATTCCTTTCCGTTGCGGTCGTCGATGCGCGGTGCGCCGCACCGGGGACCGAAGTTTTGGTGACTTGGGGCGAGCCAGACGGCGGTTCGCGAAAGCCTGTGGTCGAACGGCACCGGCAATCCACGATCCGCGCGACCGTCGCGCCCAATCCCTACGCCCGATCCGCTCAGCAGCACAAGAACGCGGGCCTGATCAACGCCTGATCGTCGCCTTTTTTCGCGAAGTCCGGCGCAATTGCCAACGGCGCGACCTGCACCGGTGCCGACCACAGTCGCGGCCGCGCCGGAAAGGAGGAGCACATCATGCAAGAATTCGTTTTAACCCTTAAGTGCGAGGGCCGGCGCGGGGTCGTGTCTGCCGTTGCGGCAAAGCTTCTCGCCCACGGCGGCAATGTCGTCGAAGCGGCCCAGTTCGACGATCCGCTCACCCGGCTGTTTTTCATGCGGGTGGTCTTTACATTGCCCGGCGCAGAGGGGGATTTCGCCGCGAGCTTTGCCGAAACCGTCGAACAATATGGGCTCGACTGGAATCTTCGCCCGGCGCAGCGTCCGTCAAAAGTACTTATCCTCGTGTCGAAGTTCGATCATTGCCTGCACGACCTTTTGTACCGGATGCAGATCGGCGAGCTCAATCTGGAATGCGTCGGTATTGTCTCGAACCATCCGCAGGACGCGCTTTCGTTCAAGCTGCCAGACACGGTCACATTTACTCATCTCCCGATCACCAAGGTTACCAAGCCGCAGCAGGAAGCACAGATCAAGCAGATCGTGATGGATACAGGCGCCGATCTGGTCGTCCTGGCCCGTTATATGCAGATTCTGTCGAACGATCTTTCCGAATTTCTATCGGGCCGCTGCATCAATATTCATCACAGCTTCCTGCCCGGATTCAAAGGGGCAAAACCCTACCATCAGGCCTATGAACGCGGCGTCAAGATGATCGGAGCAACGGCGCATTATGTGACCAGCGATCTCGATGAAGGGCCGATTATCGCGCAGGACGTGGCGCAGGTTACCCACGCCGATACCCCGCAGGATATGGTGCGAAAGGGGCGTGATGTGGAACGGCGCGTTCTCGCAAACGCGGTGAAGATGCACATCGAGGGGCGCGTCATGTTGGACGGACCCAAGACGGTGGTGTTTGCCTGAGATGGCTGTTCAGCACGAACCGCACCGTTCGATAAGCGCGAACGGCCGGGCCGTCGTGGCGCGCATTCCCGCATCGATAGAGGTGTCACCGAAACAGGCGATCCAGTCGTCGGACCTGCCCTCGCTGTTTCCGGCCGGCACCAGAGTGTATATCACCGACATCGCTCCGGTGGATTGCGGCGATCTCGTCGACGCGGCGTGCCGAGTGCGGGAACTTGGCTACGAGCCTGTGCCGCATTTCGCAGCGCGAAGGATCGCTGACAGGGAAACGCTTGCCAATCGCCTTGCCGCACTGAGTGCGGAAGCGGGTGTTTCCGATGCGCTGGTCATCGGGGGTGGCCCCCGAAAGCCGGAGGGCATTTACCATGCCACCTTGGATTTGCTCGAAACCGGACTTTTCGATCGCTACGGGATAAAGGATATCGCGGTTGCCGGGCATCCGGAAAGCAGTCCGGATTTTTCGGACGCTGAGGCCTTGGAACTCCTGAAGTTCAAGCAGGCTTTCGGTGAGCGGACCGGTGCCGACATGCGCATCGTCACCCAGTTCGGTTTCGATGCGCAACTGTTCATTCGATGGGCCGAGGGGCTAAAGGCGTGCGAAATCGACATTCCCGTACACCTGGGGGTGGCCGGACCGGCGAAGCTGCCGACACTCATCCGGTATGCCGCCGCGTGCGGGGTAGGCAATTCACTTGAATTCCTGACAAAGCAGGCTGGAAAGCTGACATCTCTGGTATCCGGATTTGTGCCGGACACGGTGGTCGCTCCGGTCGAGCGTCACTGGCGCGACGATCCCGATTGCCCCATCCGTCAAATTCATGTCTTCGCGTTCGGCGGGCTGAAATCAGCTTCTGCCTGGCTTCGAGAGCGAGGCAGCTGGTAACGAGATCAGTGGTTCATGCATTTCAGGGCCAAAGCCCTGATCCCTGCCGTGCAGAACGTGACGATCAGTTCCGTCACCTCATCCACCGACAGGCAAGGCGATTTGGGCATGATATCGTCCAGCCAGTCGTCGAGCAGGTGACTGGAATAGACGGTATCGATCACGAACGAGAACGCCCACACCGCGTGGGTTCTGGACAGCTCCGGACATGCGGCGACCAGTAAGCCCATCCAAAGTTGCCGAGCTGTATTCCATTCGATGCGAAGGTCCAGATCGTGGTGGACGATAAATGCCCGTCGTTCGCGGATCAGCCGGATCGCAGCACGTCCTTCTGCTGATGCGAAGGCCAGCGCAACGACGGGGCGGGCGAAGATGCGTATGATCTCATCAAGATCCGGATTGCGGTGCATGGTGCCGCGCGCTTTCGCCAAGGCATCGTCACGCTCTCTATTCAGAGAGCGCCAGATCTTCGACTGGATTTCGTGAAAGAGCTGTTCCTTGCGGCCGAAATAGCGGTTGATGAGGCTGAGCGGGACGTCCGCCCCGTTGGCAATGTCGCGCAGGGACGTCCCGTCGTAACCTCGACTGGAAAACAGCGCCAGCGCGCTTTCTTTGAGACGCTGGAAACTTTCCGACTTTGTCGTCCTGCCGCGGACTGCGCTGGTCAATGACACGCTCCTGCAGATGGATTGGGCGATAGGTCCCTCTCGCCATAGGGCAGTGCGGGGCAAGGGCACAAGTAGGTGCGGACAAACCGTTTCAATCGGAGGGTGTGGACGATCGTGCACAGATAGCGATACCAAAAATAGTTGATTGATCGTACAAGCTTGTTGCAGCTCAAGCGGCGGTCGCGGACGCAGGTAAGTGCAGCAGGTTCGCAGCAAAGACGGAGCTTGCCGGTCCGCATGACAGGCAGGTGTGAGCGCCGACAGAGGGCTTGAAAGGAGCATCGTATCGTGGACGGAGTGCGTGATTTCGGTAATGGTTGCCTGTGCTATTTGCAGGACTGCAATCAGGGCAGTGGCTGGGGTTGGAGCAACTCGGGCCTTATCGTGGATGGCGATCAGGCAGTATTGATCGACACTTTGCGCGACGAGCGGCTGACGCATCACATGCTGGAGGAATATCGCGCGGCGACCGGCCTCGCGGCGCGGGACATCAATACGCTGGTCAACACTCATGCCGACGGCGATCATACTTTCGGCAACCGGCTGATGGAACATGCCCGAATCTACGCCACGCCCGAATGCAAAGACGGCATCCTCGCTCGCCCGCCCAGTGCCTTTCAGGGCCTGCTAGAAAACCGGCCCGAAGGCATCATAGGCGATTTCATTTTCGAACTTTACGGACCGCCGTTCGATTTCACCGGCATCGACCCCAAACTTCCGACCGATCTGGTCAAAGAGGACATGACGCTCACGGTCGGTGACAAGAAAGTCGAACTGATCAAGGTCGGCCCCGCGCATACGCCGGGTGACATGCTTGCCGTCGTGCCGTCCGAACGGACGGTGTTCACAGGCGATGTCGTGTTCTTTACGAATACGCCTGTGCTCTGGTCGGGGCCTTGCTCGAACTGGATCGCCGCGCTTGACCACATTCTGTCGCTCGACATCGAAACAGTCGTTCCGGGCCACGGTCCGGTCACTGATAAAAACGGGGTGCGGAAAACCAAGGAATACCTCGTCTATATTCAGGCAGAAGCGCGCAAGCGTTTCGATGCGGGAATGCCGATCGAGGAGGCGATCCAGGATATCGCACTTGGCGAGTTCGAAGATTGGGGCGGGTCCGAGCGGATCGTCGTCAATCTCAATCGGCTCTATTGCGAGTTCGGCGGCAAGGAACCGGTCACCGATTTCGGTTCCATGATCGCGATGATGGCGCCGTATGCGGAGCGTGCGCGCAAGCGGCGCGCCGGCTCTTCTCCGGAGGCTCCGAAAAGCTGCTGCCCGCATTAACGGCAGCCCATCTGCAAGGCACGAAAGTCGCCTGTAAAAAAGCCAATAGAGGATGTCGGGAAGAGGCCAATGCCTTTCGTTTACAATGCCTGGTACGTAATCGCGCTGCCCGATGAGGTGATCGATCGGCCGCTGGCGCGGACCGTGTTGGGTATGCCGTTGGTGTCGTTTCGCCAGACCGACGGTGCCGCGGCGGTACTACTGGACCTCTGCCCACATCGATTTGCCGCGTTGAGCGACGGTTCTGTCGCAGGCGGCAGGTTGCAATGTCCCTATCACGGGCTTCAATTCGATGGCGGGGGGCGGTGTGTTCACAACCCGCACGGTAATGGCGCGCGCCCGTCCACGCTTGACGTGCGATCCTTCCCGGTCGTCGAACGCGACGATCTGATCTGGATATGGGCGGGTGACGCAGGCGATGCGGATCCCGCCGATATTCCCGACTTCAGATGCCGCGTCGATCCCGACCTGGGCCATGTCGGCGGCTATTTCCATCTTGGCTGCAACGACAGGCTGTTGCTCGATAACCTGATGGATCTCGGGCATGTTCAATATGTTCACAGCAGTAAAATGCAGTCCGATGGCTTTGCGCGGCACCGTCGTGATGTGGTCCGAGAGCGCCGCGATATTCATGCGTTCATCACCTATCCGTCCGCCGCGCCGAATGCATTGACGCGGCGTATGCTGCCCGACGCGCCGGAACTGGTCGACGGATGGAGTGATGTGCGCTGGTTTCCGGTCAGCGCCACGTTGAATTATGTCGCCTATGCCCCCGCCGGATCGGCGAAGGAGAGCAGCCGAGGAGCATCTGGGACGCACATTCTGACCCCGGAAAGCGAGGGGGCGACGCACTATTTCTTCGGGTCGTCGCGCAACTTCGCCATAGACGACCCTGCCATCGATCAGGTGCTGCGCGAATGGCAGATTCAGGCGCTGACGCGCGAGGATAAGCGCGTGGTAGAGCAGGTCGAGGCGCGCTCGGCCTATGCGCGGGCCCACGAGTTCACGCCTGCCATGCTGAGCTGCGACGAGGCAGCCGTTCGTGTGTCGCGCGAAATCGATCGGCTGGAGCGGGTGGAGCGAGAGCGAGCATCGACCTCGCACGTCGCGCCGATTTCAACGACCGCCGATCGCAGCACCGGATTGAGAGGGTAACGCCCCAGGCGGCACCAACCGACGACACGAGTATCAAACGATAATGAATGGGAGCGATAATATGAGAATGCGTTTCTTAATGTCGGCCTCCGCATTGTGCACAGCAATGCTGCCGGCCCTGGCAATGGCGCAAAGCGCCACAACGCAGGATCTTCCGGACGACAGCTCCGGGCAGCTCGACGATTCGGGCATCGGCGATATCGTCGTCTATGGCGAACGCAGGAGCTTGGGCCAATCCGCGCAGAAGGTTCCGATCGCGATCACCGCGATGGATCCTGCGCTGTTGCGTTCTGCGAACACGGTCGATGTCACCGATCTCGGCGCGCTGGCCCCCAACGTCCAGACGCCGACTGCCGGAACGACGCCCGGTTTCCCGAACTTCGCCATTCGCGGCATCGGCATCAACTCCTCCATCCGCAGCGCCGACCCTGCCGTAAACGTCATTCAGGACGGCATGGTCGTGGCCTTTCTTGCGGGATCGCTGCAGAGTACTTTCGATCTGGAATCGGTCGAAGTCCTGCGCGGTCCGCAAGGAGTGCTGTTCGGGCGCAACGCCACCGGCGGCGCGATATCGCTGCGCACGCGGCGGCCGCAGCGCGATTTCCAAGTTCTTGCCGATGTGAGCTACGGCAATTTCAACACACTGACCGCCAATGCCAGCGTCGAGGGTGCGTTGGGCAGTGATGCGGTCATGGGCAAACTGGCGGTGCTCTATCGCCGCAGCGACGGCATGTACAAAAATACCAACGACGGCATCTGGGAGCCGGCGAGCGGAAACCCGTCTGGCGAACCGATTACCCACGAGACCGGACGGCTGGGCAAGCTGGACCAGGTCACGATCAAGCCGACCGTGCTGTTTGAAATCGGCGACAAGCATACATTGACGCTGTTCGGCCAGTATCAGCGCAACAATGATGACGACACGTCGTTTCCGCGCAACTTCAGCCCCGACAAAGGCGCGGCAGTCCCGCTTCAGTCGGTTTACGGCTTCACGCCCACTGCCGAGGGATACGATACGAATATCGACGATGGCGGATATTACCGGCTCCGCGCAGGCCATATCATCGCCGAACTCGTCAACGAGTTCGAAGGCGGGGCGAAGTTGACGACCGTCGCCGCATGGCGCCGGGTCAAGCTGGATAACAGCGTCAACTTCTATGGCGGCCCGGTGCCGTTGTTCTATCTTATCGATAATCCGGAACGCAGCACTCAGCGCAGTGTGGAGACGCGGCTCAATGTCCCTCTCACCGACGATGAGCTGGATCTGACCGCCGGACTTTTCTATCTCAATTACGATATGTATCTTCAGGAAAACCGGCGCATCTTGTCCGCTGCCGTGCCGACCGAAACATTCAACTACATTCAAGGCGCGTTCGATCAGGATGTGAAGGCATTAGCTGCATTCGTCAATGTCGACTGGCGACCGACCGATCGGTTGACGATTTCGCTTGGTGGCCGGTTCAGCAAGGATACCAAAGACTTCAACGGTGCGCCGCTCACGCTGTGCGGCGGGCCGGGGCTGACCGACTGTGGACAGACCTTCTATCGCGTAAAAAAGAGCTGGACCGATTTCTCGCCACGCGCGGTAGTCAACTATCAGGCTACGGACGGTGTCATGGTCTACGCCAGCTATACGCAAGGTTATCGCAGCGGCAATTTCAACAGCCGTGTCAACAATAGCGCTGACTTCTCCGCGGCCAATTTCACGCCTGCCGATCCCGAAGATGTCGAAGCCTACGAGGTAGGTATCAAATCCGACTTGCTCGACAGGAGGCTGCGCGTCAACGTTGCGGGATTTATTCAGGATTACAAGGATGTCCAGCAGGTATCGACGCTTAACATCGCCGGTTCCGCGCCGATTCAGACGCTGGTCAATGCGGCAAGCGCCGAGATCAAGGGGTTAGAGACCGAGATCATCTTGCAGCCGGTTCGCCCGCTGCGTCTGCAAGCGAATTTTGGCTATACCGATGCCAAATTCAAATCGTTCAATGTGCCGGTGCCGGGTGTCGACGATCCAAAAGACCTCGAGTTTTCGAGAATACCGAAATACACCGTGACGTTCGCGGCCAATGTCTCCATCCCTGCGGGCGTGAACGATATCGAAGGCCGCGTGTCCTACGATTACCGCTCGGGTTTCGATTCCGATCTTGCGAACTCGCCGGAGCTGCGAGTGGACGGCTACGGGTTGCTCAACGCCAACCTGACATACGTGGCCGACAACTGGAGCCTAGGCATCTGGGGGCGCAATCTCGCTAACGTTGCTTACGCCGAAGCCAAAGGGCGAGCATTCTCCTACGTTGAGTGGGGCGGGCAGCCGCGCACGTTCGGCGTTCGTGTGACCGGAAAGTTTCGGTAGAGGCACAGCAGGTTTTTTAAAGAGGTGCGGCGGCGGGCGTTCGTGTGATTGATGATCGCCTGCCGTCGATCACGGCGGACAAAGTCGCCGCGACGTTTGTTCGGGAGATTGACGAGTGCAAGTGATTTCGCGCGGATACGCATTGACGGTTCTGACCGCTACGCTTGCGCTCAGTTTTGTCGACCGGCAGATTCTCTCGCTTCTCGTCGCGCCGGTCAAAAGTGAACTTTCGCTTTCCGATCTTCAGATCAGCCTGCTTCACGGGCTGGCGTTTGCGTTTCTTTATATGTTGCTGGGATTGCCGTTTGGCTGGCTGGTTGACAGACGAGACAGGAAGAAGATCATTTTTGCCGGCGTAGGTTTCTGGAGCGTGGCCACTGCCTCGTGCGGGCTTGCCCGGAATTTTGGCGAGTTGTTCCTGTCCCGGATCGGCGTGGGCGTAGGTGAGGCGTGCCTGCAACCTGCGGCCTATTCGCTGCTGGCAGATGCCTATCCCCCCGAACGATTGTCCAGCACACTTTCCATATTTTCGTTGGGTAGCTGGCTGGGCGTAGGGGGGGCCTTCCTTCTGGGCGGTCAGGTCGCAGGTATCGCCGAGACGATATCGGCTATGTCCGGTCTGGACTGGTCGGGTTGGCGATGGCTGTTCATTTTGCTGGGAGCATTGGGCATTCCTGCCTGCCTGGCGATCGTGCTTGTTCGCGAACCTGTTCGGCAGCGTGGCCATCAGGCGCAGCCGCTGTCGGAGACGGCGGCATTCCTCAAAGCGCGGGCAAAGCTGATCGTGCCCCTGTTTCTGGGTTATGCCATCATTCTTCTGAACGTCTATGCCTTCCTGGCCTGGTCTCCGGCGCTGCTGATGCGCGTCTATGGGTGGACGCCGCCCGAAGTGGGGTACGGCCTCGGCCTTTGTGCTCTTTTGCTGTGCCCGGTCGGTGCCTTAAGTGGCGGCATGATTGCCGACCGGCTGGTGCGGCGCGGGGTAGTTGCGGGACCGGTCGTCATCGGTGCTGCCGAAGCGGCACTTTTCCTTCCCTGCCTGGCTGGCCTGGCCTTCGTCTCCAGCGGGCAAGGGGCGATGGCTTTGCTTGCCGTGTGTTTCGTTCTCGGACCGCTCGCCCTTGGTTCGGGAATCGCTTCTGTGCAGATGATTACGCCGCCGCAGTTTCGGGGGCAGCTGTCGGCGGTTTATCTTCTGGTGTCCAGCCTGCTTGGCGTAGCAGGCGGGCCCGCGTTGACCGCGTTATTCACCGATCGCGTCTTTCGTGACGAACTTCGCGTGGACGACTCGCTCGCAATGGTCAGTATCACCACTCTGCCTATCGCCTTTGTTTGCCTTGTCATCGCGGCGCGCCGGTTCTCGTTTTCGCGTTCTGACGTGGCGGAAACTGTATCCTCGGACTTTGCCCGAAAAATGGACGTCGTCTGATGGGCTTGAACGTGGACCAGATCGCGGCCCGTGCTGCACGGGCCGACCTGATGGTCACCGATCTTTGCGTCGTCGCACGCGAGTACCGGAAACCTCCAGTCCATCTCGCCGAACTCGCGCCGAAAGTGACCCTGGGTCACGTCCATCCAAATAACCCAGCGCGCCTCATGGGTCGACCGGCACATCCTCGATTGAACAGGCGCCGGGTCTGTGGCTGAGATTATCGACGGCAAAACACTTGCCAGACATCTCGACGCGCAGACGGCGAACGACGTCCGTCAGATGATGGGCGGACATGGCATTCGGCCGGGGCTGGCGGTGGTCCTGGTCGGTCATGATCCGGCAAGTGAGGTCTATGTCGCCCGCAAGGTCCAAGCTTGCGAGCGCGTCGGTATCGACAGCTTCGAGCATCGATTACCGGCAGACACGTCACAGGAAGCGTTGTTGACCCTGATAACCCGTCTCAACATCGATCCGACGATCCATGGTATTCTGGTTCAGGTTCCCTTGCCTGCACATATTGACGCCGGCGTTGTATTGGGAGCGATCGATCCATCCAAAGACGTCGATGGCTTCCACCCCGTCAACGTCGGGCGACTGTCGACCGGGGCTGGTGGCCTCGTCCCGTGCACGCCCTTGGGCGTCATGAAATTGCTGGACACCGTGTATCAGGACCTGACGGGCCTGAATGTCGTTGTCATCGGAAAATCCAATATAGTCGGCAAACCCATCGCGATGCTGCTTCTTGAGCGTGAAGCGACTGTCACCGTCACCCATATCGAGACCAGAGGATTACCCGATATCGCGCGACAGGCCGACGTCATAATCGCAGCAGCCGGCTCCCCCCGCCTGGTTCGCGGTTTCTGGGTCAAGGAGGGGGCAACGGTCATCGACGTGGGCATCACCCGCGTTCCGAACGAACATGGGAAAGACCGTTTGGTCGGTGACGTAGCGTTCGACGAGATTGCCCACGCCAGAGCCGCAACCCCTGTGCCCGGTGGTGTAGGTCCGATGACGATCGCCTGCCTTCTGGCGAATACGGTACTGGCTGCGCAACGTGCGATTGGGGGCGCATGAACAGTTCTCTGCCTCCTACCCAGTCAATCTGGGTGCGCCTGAAAGGGTACGAAGTCCTTGCCGATGTCGGCATCAACCCGGACGAGGCGAACCGTACTCAGCCTTTGATCATTTCTGTCGAAGCAGAGGTCATCGCCAAGAACATTGGTTCAATTGTCGATACGCTCGACTATCGCAACATCGTTTCTGCAATTGAAAGCCTGGCGCGGAGTCACATTCCCCTGATCGAGAATTTCGGCTGGCGGCTTGCCGCGCTTTGCCTGGAGGCAGGTAATGTGAACAGAGTCAGCGTCGAGATTGATAAACCCTTCGCGCTTGCCCGTGGAATGGCGGGCGTCAAAGTCGAGATAAGGAGACGGGGCGGTATCCATGGCGGATAGTCTTCCCGCCCGTCAATTCATGTCGTCACCATGGCAACGCGCCATCCATGTTGACGAACGCTCCTGCGTGGCTGCCGTCGGTCATCAAGGCGAACTTGGCTGGGGCAGCAGCGCCTTCCGCGGTCGACCAACCTAGATTTCCGCTCAGATCCGTGTTGGTTAAACCCGGGCAGACCGAGACGGCGGTTATTTTGCTGCCGCTCAGTTCGGCGTTCAACTGAACCGTAAGCATGTTGAGCGCGGTCTTAGATGCATTATAGGCCAGGAGGCGAACGTCATAGAACGGGTTCGTCGGATCCCCATTCAATGCAAGCGAGCCAAGGCTGCTCGAAAGGTTGACGATGCGTCCGGCAGCCGACTTGCGCAGCATGGGCAACGCCGCCTGAGTGACAGCCAATGCGCCAAAGAAGTTGGTATCGAATATTTGCCGCCCGATTTCGAGCGACGTCACGCTCGGCGGTCCATCGCCCTTCGGAGCGATGCCGGCATTGTTGACGAGGATGTCGAGACGACCGTGGTCGGCCTTTATTTCGGAAATTGCGGAGGCAACGCTCTCCCGTTCGTCGACGGCGATCTGGATGGAGGCGACGTTCAGCCCGCTGTACAACAGTTCGTCGGCAGCGGCCTTGCCGCGCGCGGCGTCTCTGGCTCCCATCAACACAAAAACGCCAGCTTGCGCCAACTGCCGGGCTATCTCCAGCCCGATCCCTTTGTTCGCACCAGTGACCAGTGCGATCCGCTTCATACCATTGGACATAAAAGAAATCTCTCCATCAAGATTTTGCCCCGGCCTGCCGCTGTCTGAGCTGGTCGGAGCGTCACGAACTGGCAGCAAGGCCTTAGCTGGCGGCGCTGGCTGACAGAGTGCGTTGCAAGGTCAGGAATTTGCCGATCGGTTCGCGCCGCACTTGAGGCGAAGGCGTCCATTATCACTTTGCGATGGTGGGCGCCTATTGCACTTCACCCCGCGTCGGTTGATCGAGTGTGGAGGCTTTCGTGCATGGCCGTGGAAAAATCCGAGGGTTCGCGGCCAAGAACCATGCGCAGGACATTGCCGTTTCCGGCCAGGCCATGACCATCATAATGCTCGAACATCAGCTTGAGTTCGCGAACTTGCCCCGGCGTATAACCGCGTGCCTTGGCAACGAATGCCGCCAGCTTGTCCGGATCGGCCTTGTATGTCTTCACCTGCCTGCCGAGGATGTCCGACAGGATGCTCCCCATTTCCACAAAGGTCAGTAATTCCGTGCCGGCCAGTTCGTACGTGGCAAAGGAATGGCCTTCGTTCGTGTGGATCATTGCGGCGGCCTCGGCCAGATCGCGTTCGTGTATCGGTGTGAAGGGCTTGGTGATGTCGAAGGAGGGCATCAATTCGGCGGTCTCATGGTCGAAGAATGCCAGCGCGGTCTGGGAATACATCCCTGGCTGAATGATCGTCCAATCCAGCGTCGAGTGGCGGAGTAGCTGTTCTGTTTTTGACTTGCGGAAATGATGCGGCATGTCCGGCGTCGCCGGGTGCATAACCGAGTGATAGACGATGCGCCGCACACCCGCCTTTCCCGCTGCCTCGATAATATTGCGCGCGTAGTCCGGATCGCCTGGATCGAGGGAAGGCGGAATATAGTGTATGGCGTTGGCTCCTGCAAACGCTGCAACCAAGGATTCGACGTTCCGGCAATCGCCGTGACGGACTTCGATCCGATCGGCAATCGGCCCCATCAGCCGTGCCTGTCGGGTTATGCCACGCACGTGCACGCCGCGCCCGACAAGGGCGCCGATCAGCTGCTGGCCTGTCAGTCCGGTGGCGCCAATAACGGCGATCGCTGGTTTAGTCATTGAATTCTCTGAAATTTGCTTTTGGCTACTCGATGGTTGTCTCTCAAGTCCCCCGATCCGTCAAATTATTTGCTTGATCGTACAACTACTTTATCATGTCCGATTATCCTGTGTGGAGCGAATATTCCGACCGATGCGAAAAAGCGGGGTGCCACTTTCCGCAACTTCGGGAGGATGTGGGTGGGAAAGTGTCCAACCTGGATCGTGTCTCTTGTCGTCGCCAGTGCGCAGGCGAACTGCACGTACGCTCCGGGTACTCGCGAGGGGTAGGGCGGTGCCTCTGGCATCGGCGATTTATCGTGCAGTGCGAGTGTGGACTAAGATCGATTATTGTCTTGCGCGTACGAACAAAAAATGTTGCACAACCATGTTGCCGACCTTATCCTGTTTATGAAAAGTCGCTGAGCATCCGTGTCGCGGCCGCGTGAAGAATATATTGGGAGTTGAGATGTCTGTTCCGGTCAACCTCGGCAGAGCCGTGGCAAAATCTGATGAGATCTATCCGCTTCAGGCAAGCCGGTTCTATCCGAAAGAACAATGGTACGTAGGCGCTTACAAATCCGAATTGGTCGAAGGTCAGACTTTGGCGAGGACGATCTTCGGCGAGCGCGTGATCTTCTTTCGCGGCGAGGGCGGCAAGGCTACCGCTGTTTCCAATCTTTGCGTCCATCGTTTCATGCCGCTCGATGAAGGGAAAATTGTGGATGGCCGGCTGGTCTGCCCGTATCACGGCTATGCATATGGCGAGGACGGCCGCTGCGTGCATGTGCCTACCGGCGGGGCACCGTCACCCCATGCGCGCTTGCGACATTATCCCGTTCGGGAGGATGGGCCGTTCGTGTGGATCTGGACCGGCTCTGTGGAAGGGGCAGGTGAGGTCGATATCCCCGATTTGACAGACATCGGGCTATCCGATGCATCTGACGGCTGGACGACTGCGGTTGCGGAGCGGCTGCATATGCAGGCGCGCGCGCCATTGCTGGTCGACAACCTGTTCGACCTGTCGCACATCGCCTTCATTCATGTCGACTCGCTGCCAGGTGCAGGCGGGCTGGCGATGATTCCGCCGATGTTCGACCGGAAGAGCGATCGGTTCCGAGTCGGGCGTTATGTTCCCAACTTTGTGGCAAAGCCGGATACCGTCATTGGTGATACGATGCCGATGATCGTGGGGCAGCCCGTGTATGCCGCGCTGCTCACGGATTTCTACAGTCCGGCGGTCATCAATTCGTCCGGTCCCTGGGCGAACGAGCTTGTCGACGGCGATCAGCCCGGCGAGTCCATCGCAAAGCTGAATTTCGTTCATCTCATCACGCCGGAAACCGAGAATTCGACACATTACTTCAACGTGGTGACGCGGGATTATCATCCGGACGATGAAAGTCTTTCGGCGCGGCTGATCGCTCAGACCGACCGGGTGCGAAGGGAAGACGTGGGTTGGCTGGAGCAGATCGAGAAGATCGCCGACAGGATGAGTGCAAAAGGCGAAATCTCGTCGAAGGCGGATGAAGGCTCGCTGAAAGTCAGGCGACATCTCAGGAGTATCATCGAGGCCGAACTGGCGGTATCCGCAGCGGAGTGAAGGCGGGTTTGT
Source organism: Croceicoccus mobilis (assembly GCF_001661965.1). GTDB lineage: Bacteria > Pseudomonadota > Alphaproteobacteria > Sphingomonadales > Sphingomonadaceae > Croceicoccus > Croceicoccus mobilis. The sequence continues at coordinate 209,578 of NZ_LYWZ01000002.1, read as the reverse complement.
CACATGGACATCGTCATGAGGAGAAGGTGTAGATGAACATCGCCCATGCCCCGACGGCAGGAGATGCACGCAAGGCGCATTTTACCCCGCTATCTCCGATATCGTTCCTCCCGCGCACCGCTTTGGCCTTCCCCGATCACGTCGCAATCGTGCATGGCGACCTGCGCCAGACTTGGAGTGAAACCTACCGGAGGTGCCGGCAGCTGGCGTCGGCGTTTCGAGGACGCGGGATCGGTAAGGGCGATGTTATCGCGGTGATCGCGCCGAACATTCCCGCGATGTACGAGGCGCATTTTGCCGTCCCCATGGCAGGGGCGATCCTTAATACACTTAATACGAGGCTGAAGGCGGCGGAAATCGCATTTCAGCTTCGCCACGGCGGTGCGCGCGTCCTGCTGGTCGATCGCGAATTCAGCGAACTCGTGGCTAGCGCTTTGCGCGATTTCGAAGATCCGCCGCTTGTGATCGACGTTCTCGACGAAACTTATGACGGCGCGGGTCAGGCGATCGGGGCGACGGATTACGAGAGGCTGCTTGCGGAAGGTTCGGACGATTTCGAGGCCGACTTGCCCGAAGACGAGTGCGAGCCAATTTCGCTCAACTATACGTCGGGGACCACGGGCGACCCCAAGGGCGTGGTGACGCATCACCGCGGTGCGCATCTTAATGCTCTGTCGCAGATCGTCACCTGGTCGATGCCGCAAAATCCGGTGTATCTCTGGACGCTGCCGATGTTCCATTGCAACGGATGGTGTTTCCCCTGGGCGGTGGCGATTCAGGGTGGCACCAATATCTGCGTCCGGCGCGTGGAACCGGCTCGCGTCGTGGATCTCATCGAATTGCATGGCGTTTCGCATATGTGCGGCGCGCCAATCGTTTATTCGATGTTGGTCGATGAACTTGAGCGACGCGGACGGGTTTTGTCCAGCCGGGTCGACTGCATGATCGCGGGCGCCGCACCGCCAAGCGCGTTGATAGAGGCGGGGGATCGGATGGGGTTCGACTTTCTCCACGTCTATGGCCTAACCGAAGTGTACGGACCTGCTGCCGTCTGCGTGAAGCAGCCGGGCTGGGCGGATATGCCGGTCGAGGATCGTGCGCGCCTCAACGCGCGGCAGGGCATGGCCATGGTTTCTCAGGAAGCGATGTGCGTTCTCGATCCTGAAAAGATGGAGCCGGTGCCGGCCGACGGCGAAACGCAAGGCGAAATCATGTTTCGCGGAAACGCCACGCTGCTAGGATATCTGAACAATCCCGAAGCCACCGCCGCGGCTTTTGGTGGGGGCTGGTTTCATACGGGGGATATCGCCGTCGTCGACCCCGACGGTTATGTACGCATCACCGACCGGTCGAAAGATGTTATCATTTCCGGCGGGGAGAATATCTCTTCGCTGGAAGTCGAGGATGTTTTGCACAAGCATCCCGCAGTTTCCGTCGCAGCGGTTGTTGCCATGCCTCATGAGAAGTGGGGCGAGGTGCCCTGTGCATTCATCGAACTGCGCGCGGGCGAAAAAGCCGAACCGTCGGAATTGCAGCAATTCTGCAGGGAACGCCTGGCCGCATTCAAGGTCCCCAAAGTGTTCTCGTTCGAAGAGCTGCCAAAGACGTCGACAGGCAAGGTCCAGAAAGCAATTCTTCGCGACGCGGCCGGACGACTCGTCCCACCGGCATAGCACTTCAACGCAATCTTTCGCACAGGACCAGAGTTCGGACGCCTGTTATTTGATTGTACGTACAAAAAATATTAGGTGCGGTATGTCGATTCGTGAGCAGACACCGGGCCGAAGAGGAGAATGACGTGATTCCAGGCAAATACGAAAAAGGCCTATTTCAGGTCGGTGCCAATACCTATGCCTATGTCCAACCGGACGGTATCTGGGGGATGAGCAACGCCGGTCTGATCTCCGATGGCGAAAATTCGATGCTGGTCGACACGCTCATGACTCTGGGCCTGACCGACGAGATGCTGACGACCATGGCGGATGCGGTTCCGGCGGCGAAGAAGATCGACGTTCTGGTCAATTCGCACGCCGACATCGATCATACATACGGCAACCAGCTGGTCGACGGTGCCAGAATTGTTGCCTCGCAGGCCACAGCGGACGAATTCTTCAAGGTAAAGCCTGAATATCTGCAAAGCCTGATCGACAACGATGACAGCGAAGGTGGGCGGTACATCGCCAAGGTGATGGGCAATCACCTGTTCGATTACAGCGGGATCGTTCTGACCCCGCCGACGGAAACATTTGATAGCGAAGCAACTCTCTCCGTCGGGGACAAGACGGTCAAGCTGTACAACGTCGGCCCCGCGCACACTGCCGGGGATACGCTGGTGCATTCCGTCGAAGACAGGGTCGTCTTTACCGGCGACCTGCTTTTCCTTGGCGTTCATCCTGCCATCTGGGCCGGGTCGATCGAAGGCTGGATAGCAGCCTGTGACAAGATGCTGTCGCTTGATGTCGATACCATTGTCTCCGGCCATGGCCCGGTGACGGACAAGCAGGGTGTTCGTACGTTTCGCGAATACCTCGTCACAATCCGCGATGAAACGCGCAAGCGTTTTGATGCGGGTTTGTCTGTAGAGGAAGCCGCATTCGATCTCGCACTATCGTCGCCATTTGACGAATGGATTTCGCCCGAACGCATGGTTGGTACGGTCAATTACCTTTACCGCACCTTTGGAAGCACAGAGACGATTGACGACTTCGTCGGCGTTTTCGGTGCGCTTAGCCGCTATGCCAAGCGCAAGGAAAACCTCGAACTGGAAGGTTCGCATGTTCACGACGCCTCGTGCCAGCACGGTGCCGACTGCAAGCATTGAACTTACTCGTCGCGCCGGCAGCCATCGCGCGGCGTGACAACCTTGTTCCCTGACGATGGGGAAACAGGGGGTGAGGCTGCAGGGAAGGTTTCCTGCCCTCTCCCTGATCTGGCCTGTCCGATGCAGGTATGAAATGGAGTCCAAAAATGCGCCTGGTCACATTCGAATTCGGTAATGACGAAAAAATCGGCGCTTTGGTCGATGGTGGTGTGCTGGATCTCGCATCGGCGGGCACTCGCGCGAATCGCCCGGTGCCTGACTCTATGCAGGCGCTTATCGAAGCAGGTGACAGGGCGTGGGACAACGTGCGCGCGTTGATCGCGGATTGCCCGGCAGAAGATGTGGTTGAGAGCCCGAAGCTGCTCAGCCCGCTGCCCCGCCCTATCCGCCTTCGCGATGCAAGCCTGTTTCACGAACACATGGAAATTGCGCTCGGCAAGATCGGGAAGACGATGCACGAGGAATTCCGGCGTCAGATCATCTACTATAACGCGAACCACCTCGACATCTACGGCCCGGAAGCCGAGCTTCCCTGGCCGGCGCGTTCGAACTGGATCGACTACGAACTGGAATGGGCCTGTGTGGTGGGGCGGACCGCAACCCACATCACGCCCGATACGGCGCGCGATCATATCTTCGGTCTGACGATCTTCAACGATTGGTCCGCCCGCGATCTTCAGCTGCCTTTCATGGAATGCGGCCTTGGGCCTGGCGGGGGCAAGGATTTTGCGAACGGCCTTGGTCCATGCATCGCCACGCTGGACGAGTTTGACGACATCTACGATCTCGCGATGACTGCGCGGATCAATGGTGAAGAGTGGACCCGCGGCACCACCGGCTCGATGTTCCACAAGTGGGAAGACGCACTCATTGGCCTCAGTGCCGATTATCCGATCAGGGCCGGCGAGATCATTGGATCGGGCACTGTGCTGAGCGGGTGCGGGTTCGAGCTGGATCGCAAGCTCGCGATCGGGGACCTCGTAGAACTGGAAATCGAAGGAATCGGGGCACTCCGCAACCGGATCATTGCCGACAACCGGGGCTGATAGAGCGGAGCGCGTCTCGCGATCGCGAGCGCACCCGAATCAAAACACGGCTGTCGGTCGAATGGATAAGACCGCGGGTCAGCCTTTGCGAAGACCACGTGGTCATTCGCGAAAGAATGACATCAGGGCGTCGCTCGTTTCTCGCGGGGCCTCCTCCGGTACGAAATGGGCGCCGGTTACCGACTGGCCGGTTATATCTTTGCACCACTTTCGCCAGACCGTCATAGGCTCTGCCTTTGCGACTGTCCCTTCACGCCCCCAAAGGACCAGCGTCGGCGCCTTGATCTGCCGCCCGACGGTGCGATCTTGCGCGTCTAGAATGCGATCCACGTGCCAGCCTGCCCGGTAATCGTCACATGATGCGCGCAGCGTTTCCTGGTTCCGAAACGCCGCGATGTAGTCGGCCATGCTTGGTTCGGGAAAATTGAAGTTCTCGCCGCTCCATTGCTGGAACTTGCGGTGAATGTAGTGATCGCCGCTTCCGGCGATCAACGTTTCGGGAAGGGGCGCGGGCTGGGCCAGAAAGTACCAGTGATACATGTCGAACCCCGTCTGAGGTCCGGCGTTATATACATCAACCGTAGGCAGGATATCCATGACGCACAATTTCCGGACAGCTTGCGGGCTGTCGAGTGCAAGCCGGTAAGCCACGCGTGCCCCCCGATCGTGCCCTGCCACAAAGAATTTGTCGTGGCCGAGGGCGGACATCGTAGCGATCTGATCCCGTGCCATTTGGCGTTTCGAATATTGAAGATGGGTGCCATCGCCGGCGGGCTTGTCCGAGCGACCGTATCCGCGCAGATCTGGCATGACGAGTGTGAAATGTTCAGCCAGTGACGGTGCCACCATTCGCCAGATCATTCGGGTTTGCGGATAGCCATGCAGGAGCAGCAGAGGTGGGCCGTTTCCGCCCACGAGCGCATCGACGGTAATGCCGTCGCCGGGCAACCTGACGCGGTCGAAACCGGGAATTAGACCCGTACCGGTAAGTCGAGCGGTCGATGAGTCTGAAGGTTTGACCGGGGGCACTTGAATGTCCTTCGCTTATCGTGATGCGCAGCCCGAGCTTTCGGCAAGAGTATTTGGCGGGTAAGTGCTGTTCGGCCAGCGCGTGAAGAAATCGTCCGCTTCGGCTAAAAGGCTGCGAACGAAGCGCCTGGTCAACCGGACAGGGCCGCTTTCCGCGACATCGGCGTCGGCAACCATCCAGTAGGACCGCATCAGCGACACCTCATCGGGGAGTACAGCCACCAGTTCGGGCGCATTTCGGGCCACGTAATCGGGCAGCACGCACAGACCGAAACCGGAAATCGTCGCGCTAAGCTGCGCTTGCAGGCTGCTGTTCTGCAGCCGCGCGCGAAGGTGCGGCTTGATCTCCGGCAAGTAGTTCAGCGCGCGCGTGAAGATGAGATCGTCGACGTAGCCGATAAAGGGATGGTCGCCCAGATCGTCGCGCGTGCGTATCGGCCGGGCACCAGCAAGGTAATCGGCTGAGGCATATACGAACAGGCGGTAATCGGTCAGGTGTTCTTGCACGATATTGCCGGTCTGCGGCAATGCCATCGTGATGGCGATGTCCGCCTCGCGCCGTGACAGTGCCACGATCTGTTGAATGGTGATCATTTCCAGCGACAACTGCGGATGGGCAGTCGCAAGCTCCCCGATACGCGATGCCAGAAAGAAGTTGCCGAACCCTTCCGGCGCGCTGATCCGCACCGCTCCTGTCAGCCCGTGCTGCTGTCCGGAGGCGGTCTCATCGATCTTCACCGCCTCTGCTTCGATCGCACTTGCCATCTCCAGTAGCGCCTCGCCATGCTGCGTCATGTTGTAGCCACGCGGATTGCGCTCGAACAACTTGAGGCCCAGCGCCGCTTCGAGCGCGGTGATCCTGCGGCTCACCGTTGCATGGTCGGACCCCGTCCGTCGCCCGGCAAGCGAGATGGTGCGCGAGCGCGCGACGGCGAGAAAGAAGCGCAAGTCGTTCCAGTTGAAGGCAGACATCTTGATGTTCAATCCTGCACAGATTTTGCGCCATATTGATTATTTTCGTGTTGATTTGTCGATGATAGGGCTGTGGTCAAGATGCAGTCAATTGCTGGCTGAAAGAAAAGGGAGACAAGGTCTTGGCTTCTATCATGCTCCCCCGCGCCATGCGTATCGGCAGTGGTGCCATCAACGAATTGCCGGAGGCACTGGGCCAGCTGGGCCTGAGTTCACCGGTTATTCTGACCGACGAATTCCTGGCAGGCAGCGGGGCTTTGGACAGGTTGCTGGACATCCTGAAGCGTGCGGACATTGCCGCACGGGCGTTCACCGAGGTTGTTCCCGATCCCACGGTCGCTGCGGTCGATGCGGCGGTCGATCTCCTGAAAGAAGGTGATCACGATTGCGTTATCGGGTTCGGTGGCGGAAGCCCGATCGACACGGCAAAAGCCGTTGCGATCCTTGGTTCGCGCGGGGGCACGATGCGGCAACGCAAGGCTCCACACCAGGAAAATGAGCCGGGCTTACCCATTATCGCCATCCCGACTACGGCGGGGACCGGATCGGAGGCGACCCGCTTTACGATCATCACCGACGAAGCGAATGATGAAAAGATGCTCTGCGCAGGGCTTGCCTACCTGCCGACGCTGGCCATCGTCGACTACGAACTGACACTTTCGAAACCAGCGCGGCTGACCGCCGATACGGGCATCGATGCGTTGACCCACGCGATGGAGGCGTACGTCTCCAAACTTGCAAGCCCGTTTTCCGACAGCATGGCGCTGGCAGCGATGCGGGCGATCTGGCCGAATCTGCGCCGAGTGTGTGAAAATCCGGGCGATCGCCACGCTCGCGAAGCGATGATGATCGGCTCATTGCAGGCAGGTATTGCCTTTTCGAACGCTTCGGTTGCGCTGGTTCACGGAATGAGCAGGCCGATCGGCGCGCATTTCCATGTGGCGCACGGCCTTTCCAATGCCATGCTGCTGCCCGTCGTAACCGCTTGGTCGGCGCCCGCCGCGCTGTCCCGCTATGCCGACTGCGCCAGGGCGATGGGGGTGACTGGTCCGGCGGAGGGCGATCAGGATGCTGTCGGTCACATGGTTGAGGCGCTTGGCGTGGTTAATCGCGACCTCGGCGTGCCCACGCCGAAAAGTTACGGCATCGACGAGGCTCGTTGGAACGAACTGCTGCCGATCATGGCGGAACAGGCACTGGCCTCCGGGTCGCCGGCCAACAACCCTCGAATTCCCAATCTTGACGAAATTCAGGCGCTTTACCGCGAAGCCTGGGTCTGAACGTCAGGACAATCAGAATTCAGGAGTCTTCATGACCAAAGCCAATGTGATCGAACATGTGATCTATGGGTACGATGCGGGCGCAAGTGATAACCGCTCGGACGTATTCAACCCTGCAACCGGCGAAGTTTCCGCACAGCTTGTCCTTGGTGGAGAGCAGGAGGTGAACCTTGCGGTCGCGGCTGCAAAGGATGCATTCCCGGCTTGGGCGGCGACACCGCCGCACGTGCGGGCGCGCGTGCTGTTTCAGCTGCGCGACCTGATCGAACGCGATCTCGACCGGCTCGCCGGTATCATTACCGCCGAACATGGCAAGGTGCACTCTGACGCGAAGGGTGAGGTGATCCGCGGGCTTGAAGTCGTCGAGTTTGCGTGCGGCATTCCGCAGATGATGAAGGGTGAATATTCGCAGCAGGTCGGCAACGGCATCGACGCGGTCTCATTCCGCCAACCCCTCGGTGTCGTTGCGGGGATAACCCCGTTCAACTTCCCGGCGATGGTTCCGATGTGGATGTTCCCGGTTGCGCTCGCCTGCGGCAACTGCTTCATCCTGAAGCCTTCCGAACGCGATCCGAGCCTGGCCAACGAAATCGCAGATCTCCTTGCCAAGGCGGGATTGCCAGACGGCGTTTTCCAGGTGGTTCACGGCGGCAAACCGGTCGTCGACGCGATCCTCGATCACCCTGATATCGAGGCGGTATCCTTCGTCGGTTCGACGCCGATCGCCGAATATGTGTATCGCCGGGGCTCCTCGGCGGGCAAGCGCGTGCAGGCACTCGGCGGGGCAAAGAACCACATGGTCATCATGCCCGATGCCGATCTCGACAAGGCGGTCGACGCGTTGATGGGTGCCGCTTATGGATCGGCCGGCGAACGCTGCATGGCCATTTCGGTTGCCGTGCCTGTGGGCAAGGAGACGGCGGATGCGCTGGTTGCAAGGCTGGCAACCAAGGTGCGCACGCTGAAGGTTGGAGCGGGTACGGATGACGAGGCGGAGATGGGGCCGCTTATCACCCGGGAACATGCTGAAAAGGTTCTGGGATACGTCGATATCGGCGTATCCGAAGGTGCGGACCTCGTCGTCGATGGACGCGGTCTGAAAATCCAGGGGTACGAAAACGGATTCTTCGTCGGCGGTTCCCTGTTCGACAATGTCACGCCGGACATGCGGATCTACAAAGAAGAAATCTTCGGGCCGGTCCTTTCGGTCGTACGGACGGAAAGTTTCGAGGCAGCGCTGGATCTCGTCAATGCCCACGAATTCGGCAACGGCACTTCCATTTTTACGCGAGATGGCGACACGGCGCAGGCATTCATGGGGCAGGTCCGGGTCGGCATGGTCGGTGTCAACGTGCCGATCCCGGTTCCGATGGCTTTCCATTCGTTCGGCGGCTGGAAGCGATCGTTGTTCGGCGATCACCATATGCATGGCCCCGAAGGCGTGCGCTTCTACACCCGGCTGAAGGCCGCGACCCTGCGCTGGCCGAAGGGTATCCGCGAAGGCGCGGAATTCGTCATGCCGACGTTGAAGTAGGAGGCGGCGAATGAACGATCAGCAAGCCGAACATGAAGTCGGGGCGGAAATCCGTGGGCGGCTTGGCATTCTAACGCTCAATCGTCCTAAGGCGCTGAATGCCGTGAATCGCGCAATGGTGGAGCGGCTCGATACCATTCTGACGAATTGGGCGCATGACAGCGACGTAGATGCTGTCATGCTGCGCAGCGTAAGCGAGCGCGCGTTCTGTGCCGGCGGTGACGTGCGGACGATCGGCGCGCCTGCCGATCCCAAGGAACGAATGGCGCTTGGCCGCGCGTTCTTCGGGACGGAGTATGGGGTCAACTACCGCATCAACTCCTATCCTAAGCCGTTCATCTCGCTGATCAATGGCATTGCTATGGGCGGGGGGCTGGGCCTTTCGATGCACGGCTCCCACCGCGTAGTCAGCGAGGATCTGCGGCTGGCCATGCCCGAAGCCATCCTCGGCCTGTTTCCGGATGTCGGCGCCACCTGGTTTCTCAATCGTTGCCAAGGCGCGGTGGGCAGGTATCTGGCGCTGATCGGTCCGCACCTCGGAGCCGCCGATGCACTGGCCGTGGGGCTGGCGACGCATCACGTGCTCAAGGCTAATTTCGATGCACTGATGGACGCTTTGGCGAAGGAGCCGTTGATCGACGCCTCGGTGGTCGAAACCACGTTGAACAGGCACTCGGCAACGCTGCCGGCTGGTAACCTAGCCCCTCAGATAGACCAGATCAACGAAATCTTCGGAAACGACGATCTCGATGCGGTTGTTGCACAGCTTCGCACTGAAGCTTCGACTGCAGGTTGGATTGCCGAGGCTTGTTCGGTCGTCGAACGCGCATCACCCACCAGTCTGCGGGCTACATGGCGGCGCATAGTGGAGGGACGCGGTCAAACTATCGAGCGCGTTCTGGCTGATGATTTCCGCATGGCGGTGCGGATCGTCGGGGGGCACGATTTCGCCGAAGGCGTACGGGCGATCCTGATCGACAAAGACCAATCTCCCAGCTGGCAGCCGGCCAATATCGCGGATGTCAGCCGGTCTGATATTGATGCGCTGTTGGCACCGTTTGAAGGCTCGGCGGAACTAACGCCTTCCTCCAGTCAGGCAAACGGATAACCGAATCCGTGCGTACCGTCGTGTTGGAGCAATGGGTCTGCGGAAGGAAAGTGGCCAGGGCAATTGCGGACGTGTGCTTGAAAAAGCTGTCCGCATCATGTGCGGCCAGATTCGACGGTGACGGGGATGGCGGTCTTTTCCGCCAAGATCTCCGGGCGCAGTGCAGCTACAAGTCCGGAGGCAATGAAATGCACCAGTTGGTCAGTCGGGTCTCCCGATTTTAGCTCGCTGTTTTTCAACCCGGTAATTCGCTTCAAACGCTCGCTCCCCGCGTGATTTACGACCAAGGCGCCTGTAGCGAAGTGGTAGGCTCGTGCGATCTGCGCTTTCGATGCTTTCGGCGCGGCTTTCTGGAGGAGCGCCATCGTCTTTTCAGCCAGTGGATCAAGGTGCTTTGCAACCACGCCGCGGTCGGCTTCATTCGGATCAAAGATCTCGCGCGCAAGCAATTGCGCAAACGGCTTGCCGTTCGGCATGTTGCTCAGCGTCATCATCGGGCCGACGAATGCCGCCGCGATCAAGAGGAAGGTCTGATAGATGTCAGGCTGGATTTCCACCTTTTGCAGCAGATCGTGTCGCTGAGCCTGAAACTGCGACATACGATGATCGAAGATCGCTTGATAGACACCCAGCTTGGTGTCGAAATGGTAGGTCACCAAGGCGAACGGCACTTCCGCCGCAGTGCCGATCTGGCGCATGGAAACACCGTCGTAACCGGAGGCGGAAAACAGCCGCTCCGCTTCACTCAGGATTCTCTTGCGGGTGAGCTCGCTACTCGGGCGAGGAACTCTTTTGCGCGGCATCAATCATCCTTTTGCCCTCAATGGATGGAAGATTGCTCCAAATCAACCGTACAAACAACGACGATAAACTCGGCAAGGCTTGCTATACGTAGAAAATAGCTGTACGTACAATCAAACTTTAGGTTTGACGATGCGGGGGTGGATTGCAAGCGTTTAGATCCGGGTAGTGACAAGGTCGCTCTGTGATCGAGGAAGCCGTGATAGGCTGGTTGGCTGTGCCGACACTGAAAACTGCCGGCGGCATTGAGATCGTATCGAAAATCGATCGGACTTCGAGATCATATATTTAGATATATATTTTATAAAATCATGAGGATACTGAGATGTGTAAAGTAATCATGGGCGGAACTCTAAGCTTGATTGCTCTCGCGGTTGCAACAAACGCGCACGCGCAAAGTGTCGCCCCGACCGACGCGGAAGTGCAGGCAGTCCAGCAGGATGACGGCCCTGTGATCGGCGAAATCGTCGTGACAGCGCAAAAGCGCTCTGAATCACTTCAGAAGGTCCCGCTTGCGATCACCGCTGTAACTTCCGCCGAGCTCGACCGAAGCGGCATCAATGATTTGCAAGGGGTCGTCGCTACAGTCCCGAACCTGAATCTGGGTCAGCAGTTGGGTATGGCCAAAATCGCGCTTCGTGGCATCGGCCTTGAGAATATCTCGGCGGGTGCGGAAGGCAGTATTGCGTTTCACCTGAATGGTGTGTTCCTGTCTCGGTCGATCGCCGCTCTTGCAAGCTTCTATGATGTCGAGCAGGTCGAAGTTCTGCGGGGGCCGCAGGGCACCCTTTATGGGCGTAATGCCACTGGCGGTTCGATCAATATAAACACGCGAGAGCCGACGTGGAACTCATCCGGCTATTTCCGTCTTACTGCCGGCAATTATGGCCGCGTCACGACCGAAGGGGCAGTGAGTGGCGAGATTGTCCCGGATGTACTGGCGGCGCGGATCGCATTCCAGACGCAGGATCGGGACGGTTTTGGCGAAAATACCGTGACCGGCACGGAAATCGACGATCTTCGCACACGGGCCATCAGGGGAACCCTGCTTTTCACGCCGACAGACCGCCTGTCGGTGAATGTAAAGGCCGACTATTTTCATGAGAAGGACCGGGCGGGCGGCTATCACGCGCTGGGCGCTGCGGGATTCGAGCAGATTGGCGGGCCCGACGGTCCGATTACGCCGATTGTTCCTGTGGGCATTCAATGGGGCGGTTCATACCCCACGAACTTGCGTGACATAAGTAACGAGGAAGATCCGCGCAACAATGTCGAATTCTGGGGAGTAAGCGGCAAGATAAGCTACGAGCTTTCGAGCGATATCGAACTCAGCTCGCTGACGGCTTATCGCTGGACCAACAACAGTGCGCAAACTGACCTGGATGCCACTGGCATCGCGGTCGCCAAGCAGTTCCAATATGAATTGAGCAAGCAATTCAGTCAGGAGTTTCAGCTTTCAGGGCAGGCCAACCGGCTGACATGGTTGCTGGGCGTATATTACTTCCATGAGAATGATGCGGGTTATCAGTTCACGCCGTTCAATAACGCGAGTCCGGCAGTCGGCTTTCCTATGCCCGGCACTTTCGTGCAGGGTTATCTGGCCAAGGGGTACATCAAGACCGATGCTGTGGCCGTTTTCGGGCAGGGCAGTTATGAAGTCACCGATGATCTCACGCTGACTCTCGGCGCGCGTTACAGTTCGGAAAAGAAGACTGACCACGACGAGCTGTCGTTCGACGTCCTCACGCCTTATACCGGACCGCAGGGCTTTCCCGATCCGCTGGGGGTTGCCGATCGTAGCAAGCGCTGGAAGTCGTTTACTCCGCGTGTGGCCATCGATTATCAGGTCACGCCTGATGCATTGCTCTATGCATCATGGTCGAAGGGATTCAAGTCGGGCACTTACAATCTGGGTGCCTTGCAGGATCCGGTCGTTCCAGAGCGGATAAGTGCTTTCGAGGCCGGTGTCAAATCGCAGCTTTTCAACCGCAGACTGCGGCTCAATCTTGCTGGTTTCTATTACGACTATAAGGACCTCCAGATCGGCAAGGTCGTTGGTGCCCAGCTGGCGTTGGAGAATGCGGCAACGGCCGAAATCTACGGACTTGAAGCGGAACTTCGCGCGACCGTTACGGAAAACTTCGAGATCAATGCCAACGGCGCCTGGCTGCATGCCCGTTTCGACGAGTATACCAGCGAGGATCCATCAAGTGCCTATCTCGGTGAGATCGATCTTTCCGGCAATGCCCTGTCGCAGGCTCCAGACTTTACGGCTGCTGCCGGTGCGCAGTACCGCATTCCCTCGAACCTTGGCGATTTCACGTTGCGCGGCGAAGTCGCATGGCGGGATCGTACCTACTTCACTCCGTTCAACGTCGATTATGTCAGCCAGCCCGCGAACACCAAGTTCAACGCTTTTCTGAACTGGGAATCGAATGACGGGGACTGGAACGGACAACTGTTCATGAAGAACATCACGAACAAGACCGTAATCGCCAACAGTCTCATCAGCTGGGTCGGTGTGGGTTTTGGCGTCAACGGATATCTGGAAGAGCCGAGGACTTATGGCGTGACTGTCGGGCACAGGTTCTAAGGCTCCGCGTGAACCCGGGCACCGGGGCCCCGGTCCGGGACGCAAATCGCGCTTGGGCCGGGGGCTAGGTCATCCGCTTATGGTGGGGTGGGATTGAGGCGGCCGTATTACGTCCGTCGCGTCGCCCACTGGGTTCGGCCGCTAAGCGCAGTGATTTGACGCGGTCGGGTTGCAGAAGTATATAAATTGTACGTTCAATCAATTAGGGTTTTCCGATGAGTAACGCTGTTATCGTAGGCTGGGGTCATACCAAATTCGGCAAGTTTGATGCCTTGTCGCTGGAAGATCTGATCGTATCTGCCGCGCGCGAAGCGATCGAGGATTCCGGGATCGACGCAGCTGAGATCGACGCCGTGTGGCTCGGCCAGTTCAATTCGGGGCTGGTGCCTGACGGCTTTTGTTCGTCCATGATCCACGGTGCAGACCCGGCTCTGCGTTTCAAGCCGGCGATCCGCTGTGAGAACGCCTGTGCATCGGGCGCCGCGGCACTCTATTCCGCGCTGGACGCGATCGATTCCGGCCGGATCCGTGCAGCATTGGTAGTGGGCGCCGAAAAGATGACGGGGCTCGACACCGCTGGTGTGACAAAGGCGCTTTCGGGCGGCAGCTACCAGCGTGAAGAGAGCGGAGTTACCTTCCCCGAAATCTTCGCACACTATGCACGGGCATACGCACAGGAATATCAGGACCCGTCCGAGGGCATGGCCCGGATCGCGGTCAAGAACCATGGCAATGCGATGCGCAATCCGCTGGCGCAGATGCACAAGCCGATCGATCTCGACTTTGCCCTCAATGTCTCGGATCGCAATCCGATGATCGCATCACCGCTCAAGCTGAGCGATTGCTCGCTTGTCTCCGATGGCGCGGCGGCCCTTGTCGTCGTGCACCGCGATCTGCTCGATCAGTTTCGACGAGCCGTGGGTTTCCGCGCGGTTGCGCAAGTCAACGATCTGCTGCCGCTTTCCGCAAAGCGCCTCGTTGATTTTGAAGGTCCTGGCCGCGCGTTCGCACAGGCCTATGCGCAGGCCGGATTGAGGGTCGATGACATCGACTTTGCCGAAGTTCACGATTGTTTCACGATCGCCGAATTGCTGACGATGGAAGCCATGGGACTCGCGGATCGCGGTAAGGCGTCTGCCGCGTTGGCAGATGGCGTGACCGAGCGTGACGGACGTCTTCCGATCAATGTGTCGGGCGGCCTCAAGTCGAAGGGGCACCCCGTCGGCGCAACCGGTATTTCGATGCACGTAACTGCCGCCCGGCTTTTGACGAACGAGGCTGGCGACATGAACCTTCCGCAGACCCCGGACATCGGTCTGTGCTTCAACATGGGCGGTGGCGCAGTGGCAAGTTGCGTATCGATCCTCGAACAGGTCAAGGGTTAGCGGCGTGGCGAGCAAGGTATTCCCCGATGCCGCCGCCGCACTCGACGGGCTGCTGTTCGACGGTATGCAGATCTGTTCCGGGGGCTTCGGCGTTTGCGGCATTCCCGAACGGTTGATCGATGTCCTGGTCGAAAGCGGCGTGCGCGATATTACGATTGCTTCGAACAATTGCGGCATCGACGGCGTCGGGCTCGGCAAATTGCTGCTCACCAAACAGATCCGCAAAATGATGAGTTCCTATATTGGCGGTAATGCGGAGTTCGAGCGGCAGTTTCTAAGCGGTGAACTGGAACTGGAATTCTGTCCGCAAGGCACCCTTGCCGAACGTTGCCGCGCCGGGGGCGCGGGCATCCCGGCATTCTACACCCGCACCGGCGTGGGAACCCTGGTCGCCGAAGGCAAGGAAGTGCGCAACTTTGGCGGCGAAGACTACCTCATGGAACGGGGAATCTTTGCGGATCTCGCCATAGTGAAGGCGTGGAAGGCGGACGAGAGCGGAAACCTGATTTTCCGCAAGACCGCCCGTAACTTCAACGAAGTGATGGCCACTGCGGCCAAAGTCTGTGTCGCCGAAGTGGAAGAAATCGTCCCTACCGGTTGCCTGGAGCCTGACTCCATCCATATTCCAGGGATCTACGTAAAGCGGCTGGTCTGCGGCGCGCCTTACGACAAGGTCATCGAATTTCGAACGACCCGTACTGAGGACGCTGTCTGATGGGCTGGAGCAGGGACCAGATCGCGGCCCGTGCCGCGCAGGAAATCGGTGACGGCTATTACGTCAACCTCGGCATCGGTATACCGACACTCGTTGTCGATCACATCGGGCCGGATCAGGACGTTACGTTTCACAGCGAAAACGGACTGCTCGGCATGGGGCCGTTCCCGCTTGAGCACGAGGTCGATGCCGATCTCATCAATGCTGGCAAGCAGACAATTACCGAAACGGCGAACAGCGCATACTTCGGGTCGGCGAGCAGCTTTGCAATGGTGCGTGGAGGCCATCTGGATATAACTATCCTGGGTGCCATGGAGGTTTCCGAAGGCGGGGATATCGCCAACTGGATGATCCCCGGAAAGTCCATCAAGGGCATGGGGGGTGCGATGGATCTGGTCGCCGGCGTGCGCCGCGTAATCGTCACCATGGAGCATGTTTCGAAGGACGGCACGCCCAAGTTCGTACGCGAATGCGCACTGCCGCTGACCGGCGTCAACTGCGTCGACATGATCGTCACGGACCTTTGCGTATTCGCCCGCGAAGACCGTCAATCTCCGTTCCAACTGATCGAACTCGCGCCAAACGTCACTCTCGATCACGTCAAAACCAACACCCGGGCATTTTTCGAAGCGTAGAGCAGGCCGGTGATGCCTGATACGAAATTACGCACTCTTACGCGCCCAACACTCAGGACCTCGCCGGGCGGAGCAACATCGGTACATTCACACTGCGCCCTTTTCCTGTCGTTGGCTTTTCAATTCAAAGTCAGTCGCACGCGCGGAGGAATTTCGTCCTTTGCAGTCGGCGCAGATACGGGAAAGAGAAGGGATATGGTTCGGCAATGCAGAACGCTTATCCGCGGAGCCGCGATGTTAAGCATCGATCCCGATATTGGCGACTTGCCTTGCGGTGACATTCTGATCGTCGATGATCGCATTGCCGAAATCGCCCCATCGATCTCTGCGGATGACGCGGAAATAGTCGATGCTTCCGGCATGATTGCCAGCTCTGGCTTTGTCGATACGCACCGCCATACCTGGCAGACCCAACTCAAAGGGGTCGCCATCGACTGGAGCCTGTTCGATTACGTCTGTCTGATGCGATCGATGTATTCAGTCTGTTACAATGCCGAAGACGCGTATCTTGGCAATTATGCAGGTTCGCTGGAGGCGATCAACGCGGGCATCACCTGCCTTGCCGATCACAGTCATCTCCAGATCAGCGAAGCGCATTCGGACGGGCTGGTTCAGGGGATGGAAGATTCCGGCATTCGCGGAATCCTCTGTTACGGCGTCTATCGCAACCCGAAATATGTACCGGGGGATGCGCTTACCGAACAAATAATCGCCGGAGACGTCGCAGGTCCACTCGAAGATTTTCAGAAGTGCAATGCGCAACGCATCCGGGAAAAGTTCTTCCCGTCGAATGATGGCCGGTTGCAGTTCGGCATAGCCAGTAGCGAATTTACTGTCGCCACGGACCCGCAATCCATGATCGACGAGGTCCGCTGGTCGAGGACATTGGAGCCCGCCTGGATCAGCATGCATGTGGGGTTCGGTGTGAATGAGAATTTCCGGGTTGTCCCGACCCTGCATCAGCAAGGCCTCATGAACGATGATCTACTGCTTGTTCACGGCTCGTTTCTGACGGACGGCGATCTCGCTCTTGTCCGTGATTTTGGCGGTGCGCTGTCTACCACGCCGGAAACCGAGTTACAGATGGGCATGGGCTATCCGGTGCTCGAACGCGCGGCGGCGTGCGGCATGATGCCGTCTCTCGGCATTGACATTGCTTCCAATTTTGCAGGCGACATGTCCGCGCAAATGCGGCTGATGCTGCAAACCATGCGTTTTCGTCACTACGAAACGGCCAATGCCGGTCTGCCCGTTGCTTCGCGGTATGCTGCGCGAAACATGCTGGAATTCGCGACCCTGGGTGGCGCGCGTGCAATGGGCTTGGACGGCTATACTGGCAGCCTGACGCCAGGCAAGAAAGCCGACATCATCCTGCCCGACACGAAGAGCGTGAACATGAGTCCGGTGGCAGACCCGGTCGCGGCGCTCGTCTTCTATGCCGATGTGGCCGACATCAATTCTGTCTGGATCGATGGCGTTGCCCGCAAGCGTCATGGCCGCCTGACGGGCGTGGACTGGAAGGCTGTACGCGGGAACCTCGAAAAATCGCGGGACCGGATCATGCACGGTTACAGCAAGATATCCGAAGATGTCGTTCGGCAGGCCTGGTCGCCGCATTGGGGAGTAGGTCTGACAACGCCGACGATCGGTCCGGCAAGCTGACTATCCGAGATCCGCTCATGCTCACTATGCGCGTGAGTTTTGCCAATTCGCGGAGATTGGCGACTGCCGCCTACCGAAATTTCCGGCGTGTTCGCGCCCCTTACAACATCATGGAGACAAGTCTTGAACCAGAGCCGAATGAATATCGAGCTACAATCCACACTCCGGAAAACGGGTGAGGTTGAACTTCGTCTGGTGGAACAGGAACTTGCCGAACCGGCACGGGACGAGATTGTCGTAAAGCTGCTCGCTACGCCTTTCCATCCTGCGGACATGAGCCTGATGTTTGCACGCGCCGACGTGGCTACGGCAAAGACGGTCGTGTGCGGCGACAGGTCAATAACGAAGCTCCAATGTTCCGAAGGAGCCGCTCAGGCGCAGTCTGCTCGCCGGGACTTGCCGATGGCCGTGGGAATGGAAGGGGCCGGTGAAGTCGTCGCTGCAGGTTCCGATCATGCGGCACAGGCGCTTATCGGTCGGGTCGTCGCGATCATGGGTGGCGGAATGTACGCGCGCTACCGCATTGTCCGCGCGGCCGACGCTCTTGTCATGCCCGATGGTGTCGTGCCGTCGGAAGCGGCCGCGGCCCATATCAACCCGCTGACCGCTCTCGGGATGATTGAAACGATGCGGATTGAGGGCTTTTCCGGCCTGGTTCATACTGCGGCATCTTCGACCGTCGGGCAAATCCTGTGCCGCTTGTGCGATGAGAGCAAGATTCCGCTCGTCAATATCGTGCGCAGGTCCGAGCAGGTCGACTTGCTGCGTTCGATTGGTGCAGAACATGTCTGCGACACAAGCGATCCCGGTTTCGAGGACGGCCTGCTGCGGGCGTTGCAGCAAACGGGCGCGACCCTAGCTTTCGATGCAACCGGCGGCGGCGATCTGGCAAGCCGCATACTGGCGCTCATGGAGCGGGCAAACGCACCGCAAGGCGGGTATCACCACTACGGTTCTGCCGTGCGGAAGAAAGTGATGATCTACGGCACTCTCGATCCCAGCCCGCTGATGTTGCTGAAAAATTATGGGCTGGCCTGGGAGATAGGTGGCTATCTCGTCTATCATTTCATGGACCGGATCGGCACCGAAGGCGTCGACCGCCTGAAGGACAAGATCGCAGCCGGGATCAAGACGACTTTCGCGGTAAATTACAGCAGAACCATATCTCTCGCCGATGCTTGCGATCCAGCAACACTCAATGAGGCGGGAAGACGCGCAACAGGCGAGAAGTTCCTCATTGATCCCAGTCTCTAAGAGTCTGATTCAAAATTATCCGGTTTAATTTCATAGTCTTGCGATGCGGCGGGTGAAGAGCTGTATTGAGGCGATGAAGAGCCATGCGGTTGCCGATGCGATGGTCTGTGAGTAGCCCCTAGATTTCTGGACGCCTTCCGCTTTCAAAATCTGCTGTCGCTCGAACTCGACGGGCGACAGCATTACAACACGCTGCGTCCGCACAGTTCGCTCGGCTACCAGCCGCCAGCCCCAGAAACGATCTTGCCTCGTCCTGCCGGCCTGACCTACGCTGCGCTCCGGTCAGTCCACCAGGACGACCACGTTCGCCGGAACTCTAACTTATCCGGTGGACCACCCTGATGGGGCAGGCCAATGGCGCGCGGTGAGTCCTTAAGGGACCCGGTCTCCGCTGTCTGATTTACGGCGGCACTAATATTGGCGAGGACCACGCAGTGATGCTATCCAACGGGACCAATGATCAGAACACTCCGGCAACTCGTCGGCGCTCCTAGCGCTTATACCAACCTGCGGTGAGGCTGACTCACGTGGGGGATTCCCAAACTGGTGAAAGTCTGAATCTATGGTGCCCTGGATATGGAGGGCGTGACCATGGGATCAGCGATCGGCTTGCGGGATGATTTTGAAGGAGCAGCCTTGAGGCGATTGGCGCGCGGGTCGAAGTGCGCGAAACAGACCCGTCGGCTTTTGGCGTTGGCCGAGATTTACGACGGCGGTAGCCGGGCTTCAGCGGCGCGGATCGGTGGGGTGGGTTTGCAGATCGTGCGTGACTGGGGGGTCCGGTTTAACGCCCAAGGCCCCGATGGTCTACTTGACGGCAAGGCACCGGGCAAACCGTCGCGGCTCAACGATGCTCAGCAGCGGGCGCTCGTCGAGGCGGTCGAGCGCGGTCCGATCCCGGCGATCCATGGCGTTGTCCGCTGGCGGCTGATCGATCTGGTCCAGTGGCTGCATGAGGAATTTGCAGTGTCGCTCGATGAAACGACCGTGGGGCGCGCGTTGAGGAAGCTGGGCTACGTCAAGCTGACGGCGCGACCGCGCCATCATGCCCAGAACGAACTTGCCATGGAAGCCTTCAAAAAGGGGGCTTTGCCGCCGAGCTGGCAAAGGTCAGAACAGCCCTCCCGAGAGGCACGCCCATAGAGATATGGTTCCAGGACGAAGCCCGTATTGGCCAGAAGAACAAGATCACGCGCCGCTGGGCCAGGCGCGGGACGCGGCCATCGGCCCCAAAGGATCAGCGGACGAAATCAGCCTATATCTTTGGCGCGATCTGCCCGCAACAGGGCAAGGGCGCAGGGCTGGTGCTGCCCTTTTGCAATACCGAAACCATGGCGCTGCATCTGACCGAAATATCGCTCATGGTCGCCCCCGGGGCTCATGCGGCCGTGCTGATGGATCAGGCCGGTTGGCACACGACCGGCAAGCTCTTCGTGCCCGACAACATCAGCATCATCGCGCTGCCAGCCAAATGTCCCGAGCTGAACCCGGTCGAAAATATCTGGCAGTTCATGCGCGATAACTGGCTATCGAACCGCGTCTTCACATCCCACGACAACATCGTCGACCACTGCTGCGAGGCGTGGAACAAGCTCGTCGATCAACCATGGCGCATCATGACCATCGGACGCCGCAAATGGGCGCGTGGGTCGTGATCAATGCAGGTTGGTATGAGTCGGCTAATATCGTGATCTGTTAGTAGTATAGACAAGCCAACCTTTCATGCTTGTTTCATGGGGCGGTCAAGAGCGCGCCCTAAGTTATTGAAAAGATGGTGGGCGCGGCAAGGATTGAACTTGCGACCCCACCCGTGTGAAGGGTGTGCTCTACCACTGAGCTACGCGCCCGCCGGTTGGTCAGGGGTGAAATGAATCACTCGCCCCGGCAGAGGCGCGCCTTTGCCAGAGCGCGAAGCCGTTGACAAGCACTGCGTTGGCGCTAGAGGCCCGAACCTATGACCGAAGACAGCAACAACACGCCTGAAAGCCCCGAAACTCCGGCGACCGGTGGCAGCGACGTGCCGCCCGATCACCTGGCGATCGATCCGCGCAGCGAGCATTTCGATGCAGACACGCTGCGCCGCGGCGTCGGTATCCGGTTCAAGGGCGCGGTGCGCACCAATATCGAGGAATACAACATCCCCGAAGGCTGGGTGCGCGTGCAGGCCGGCAAGACCATGGACCGCAAGGGCCGCCCGCTGACGATCAAGCTGTCAGGCCCGGTCGAGGCCTGGTTCGAAGACCTTGGCGACAACCCGCCGGTCAACAAGGCTGGCTAAGCTTTCTTGCGCCGTTCTTGCATTTAGCTTGCAAGGTGGCGCGTTGAACGCCACCTGAGGCTCCATGCTACCCGAAGTCGTCATCATCGGACGCCCCAATGTGGGCAAGTCGACCCTGTGGAACAGGCTCGTCGGCAAGAAACTCGCCCTGGTAGATGACCAGCCGGGGGTCACGCGCGACCGCCGTTTCGGCGAAGCCGAACTGCTGGGCCTGAAATTCCAGATCGTCGATACGGCGGGTTGGGAAGACGACGAGGCCGAAACGCTTCCGGGCCGCATGCGCAAGCAGACCGAGGCGGCACTGGTGGGCGCGGCGATGGCGTTGTTCGTGATCGATTCGCGTGCAGGCGTCACGCCGCTCGACGAAGAGATCGCCCGCTGGCTGCGCGAACAGAGCGTGCCGGTGGTGCTCGTTGCCAACAAGGCCGAGGGCAAGGCAGGCGATGCGGGGCTATATGAAAGCTTCGCGCTGGGTTTTGGCGATCCGGTCGCACTCTCTGCCGAACATGGCGAAGGCGTTGCCGACCTGTTCGAGGCTATTCTGCCAATCCTTGATCCGCTGCAGCCTGAAGAGGCTTTTCCCGAAGAGGACGACGGCGAGGAAAAGCCGCTTGGCCCGTTGAAGCTGGCGATCGTCGGCCGCCCGAATGCGGGCAAGTCGACGCTGATCAACCGGCTGCTGCAGGAAGACCGCCTGCTGACCGGACCGGAAGCGGGCATCACCCGCGATTCGATCACCATCGACTGGCATTGGACCGATCCGCGCGATGGCGTGATGCGCGATGTGAAGCTGATCGACACCGCCGGCATGCGCAAGCGCGCCCGCGTGGTCGACAAGCTGGAGCGCATGGCCGTCGCCGACGCGCGCCACGCAGTCGATTTCGCCGAAGTCGTCGTGCTGCTGCTGGATGCGACGCTGGGTCTTGAACATCAGGACCTGAAGATCGCGGCCCATGCGGTGGAGGAAGGCCGCGCCCTGATCGTCGCCATCAACAAATGGGACGTTGCGGCGGAGCCCTCTGCCCTGTTCAACGGCATCCGCGCCGCGCTGGATGAAGGTCTGGCGCAGGTGCGCGGCGTGCCCTTAGTCGCCGTGTCGGCGAAGACGGGGAAGGGCACGGACCAGCTGCTGCAGGCTGCGCACGACATTCGCGAACAGTGGAATCGCCGCGTGCCGACCTCTGGCCTCAACCGCTGGTTCGACGATGCGCTGGCCGCCAATCCGCCGCCAGCACCGGGCGGCAAGCGGATCAAGATGCGTTATATCACCCAGATCGGCGCGCGCCCGCCGCGCTTCGTTATCTTCGGTTCGCGGCTTGACCAATTGCCTGAAAGCTATCGCCGCTATCTGGTGAACGGCATTCGCCGCGACCTGGGATTCGGGGCGGTGCCGGTGCGCCTCAATCTGCGCAGCGCGAAAAACCCCTACGCGAAGGACTGAGGCGTCAGCTGGCGCTGGCCTCGCTGCAAAGCCGGTCGAATTCCTCTGCGCTCAGATGGGCGCGCAGCGTGTCGCTGTTTTCCGACCATTGCGCCGTCGGGTCCGACCGCAGCGCACAGACCGCGCGCAGCGCATCGCCGCGGCCGGCTATGTCGCGATAGGGGGGCAGCCCCTCGATCCGCACCCCATGGCCATCGACCCGGCCAGCGACGCTGCCCACGAATTCGCTTTCCGGCCCCCTGACCAGCAGGTCGCCGCTGGCGGCATCGGTTTCGATCGTGGTCGGCGCGTGTGCGGACAGGGCAAGCCACAGGCCGATCAGCACGGTCGTGCCCAACAGCACGATCGCGGTCAGCATCGCCCATTTGAAACGTCTGGCGCGCGCCGCCTTCAGCGCCGCGCCGATCGGTGTCGGCGTGGCGGGGCGGCCTTCTTCCCAACTGTCCGTGGGCGTGTGTTCTTCCACGCTCAGCCCTCGGCGGGCTTGCTCTGGATCTGGACGTAGTTGGGCAGGCCCATCCGCTCGATCATCTCGAACTGGGTTTCGAGGAAGTCGACATGCTCCTCCTCGCTCTCAAGGATACGCTCGAAAATCTCGCGGCTCACATAGTCGCGCACGCTTTCGGAATATTCGACCGCATCGCGCAGCAGCGGGATCGCCTCCATCTCCAGCGCGAGATCGGCCTTGAGGATCTCCTCGACCGTTTCGCCGACCTTCAGCTTGTGCATCGCCTGGAAATTGGGAAGCCCGTCGAGGAAGAGAATGCGCTCCGCCAGAATATCGGCGTGCTTCATCTCGTCGATCGATTCCTCGCGCTCCTTGTCGGCCAGCTTCTCGATGCCCCAATGGTGCAGCACGCGATAATGCAGCCAGTACTGGTTGATCGCGGTGAGTTCGTTGGTGAGCGCCTTGTTGAGGTACTCGACGACTTTGGGATCGGATTTCATGGCAGCGGATATCCTTGCAGCTTTTGGCCCCTGCCGCCCGTCATGGCCAATCGGGTGCACCCGATGCAAGCATTATCGCTCCTTGTGCAGGCCTGTCGCCCGCGCTTCGCGGTGAATGTCGATTCGGTAGCGTACTCACGCAGCGCGGGCGCGCTCCTCGTCGAGGATCTCGTCTGCTTCCTCGAAGCACTGGCGGCACTGCGGCTCCAGCCCCATGCAGCGATAGACCGCTTCGGCCCCTCCGCAGCAGCCGCGGGCGGCGCTCCTCAGGTCAGCTTCGCGGACAGCGTTGCAGATGCATACGATCATCTTGGAATCCAGCCTCTCATGCGGCCTTTGTGGCCTCTCGAATCAAGTTCTAATGAGAATTGATTGCAAAAGCAAGGATGATGCAAGCCGCTCGCAATAAGCGTGCGGCCAAGCGTGTCCGGCATGCGGCCTGATGCCCCCGGCTTATGCGAATTTTGTGTTTGTCGTCCGGAATTTGGGGAAATCCCGGTGCGGTTAACCCAAAATTAGGTTTGAGCAGCAAGATTAGGGGCAAGTCGAAATTGCACAGGGGGAATACTGGTGCGCGTTCTTGCATTGGCATCACAGAAGGGCGGTTCGGGTAAGACCACGCTGTCTGGCCATCTCGCCGTCCAGGCCCAGCGCGCGGGCGCCGGCCCGGTCGTGCTTATCGATATTGACCCTCAGGGTTCGCTTGCCGACTGGTGGAACGAGCGTGAGGATGAATTCCCCGCCTTTGCCCAGACCGCCGTGGCGCGCCTCGCGCAGGATTTGCAGATGCTGCGGCAGCAGGGTTTCAAGCTGGCCGTGATCGACACGCCGCCCGCCATCACCATGGCCATCCAGTCGGTGATCTCGGTCGCCGAACTTGTCGTCGTGCCGACTCGTCCCAGCCCGCACGACCTTCGCGCCGTGGGTGCCACCGTTGACATCTGCGCCCGTGCGAACAAGCCTCTGGTCTTTGTCGTGAACTCCGCCCTTTCAAAGGCGCGCATCACGTCTGAAGCCGCCGCTGCGCTGGCGCAATACGGCACCGTCGCCCCGGTGGTGCTGCATCACCGCACCGATTTCGCGGCATCGATGATCGACGGCCGCACCGTGATGGAGATCGATCCGCACGGCCGTTCCGCGCAGGAAATGGAACAGCTCTGGGCTTTCCTGTCCGAGCGTCTGGAAAAGAACTTCCGCCGCAATGTCTTTGCCGGCCAGCAGGGCCCGGCCCCGGCAGCCGGTGCACCGCGCACGGGTGGTGGCTTTGGCCGCCGCGCGGCCGGTTCGTAAGCGGGGGCAGCCATGAACGGAGTGACCATGCAATCGATGCCTTCAGGTCTGCTCGCCAAGAAAGGCGCGGCAAAGCCGGCGATGCGTCGCCAGAACCAGATTCAGCAGGCCGGTTTCGGCAACGGCAGCCTTGCAGGCATGTCGGGCTGGCTGACCGGCGCCGAAGACGACTGCGGCTGGAACGACATGGGCGATACGCCCCAGGCGGCACCTGCTGCCAGCGTCATCGGCCTGACGCCCGTCAAGGATACCGGCGATTCGCTCTATCTTCATTCGAACGGTGAAGACTGGGACGAAGCCGAAGGTTATGACGAGGATCAGCGCGCCGAACCCGGCTGGCAGCCCGCCGCGCCCGTCTCGTCCGCACCGCTTGCCGCCAATCCGGTCGGCGCGATGCAGGACCGCCTGCGCGATGTCGCCGCCCCGACGCCGGCTTATGCCGCCCCGGCACCTGCCGCGGCCTATTCGGCTCCCGTCTACGACGAACCGGCTGGCCCGGTTGGCCTGTTCGGTCATATCAAGGCGGGCGTTGCGCATTTCTTCGCAATGATCTTCGGTCGCGGTCCGATCCTCGTCGTGCACCCCGATCACAAGCTGCGCGAGATGATCCTGGACGCTGCCGCCCGCGAAGGCGTCAGCGAAGCCGAGATCGCCGAACGCGCGATTGCCAAATATTGCAAACCGGCCAAGAGCGGCTTTACCTCGAACGTGATGGGCAACGCGTAAGCGCCGCCCCCACGACGATAAGACGCGAAAACGTCCAGTTCGAAACAGGGACATAAGTCAGATGACCACGAGCTTCCGCAAGACCGGCGCCGCAGCATGCGCCCTGATCGCCCCGCTGGCGCTGGGACTGGCGCTGCCCGGTGCCGCCCATGCCCGCGACAATGCCGAAAAGGCAGAGCGGGCGCTGGACCGGGAAAATGCCGACAAGGCAGTGTCTTATGCCGAGCGTGCCGTGGTCGAAAACCCGCGCGATCCGCAGCTGCGCGTGCTGCTGGGCCAGGCTTACCTCAAGGCTGGGCGCATGGTTTCGGCCCGCGACTCGCTTGCCTCGGCGGTGGAGCTGGGCGACATCAGCCCGCGCACCGCGCTGATGCTGTCGCTGGCGCAGGTCGGCTCGGGTGAACAGCGTCTCGCGATCGGCACGATCAACATGCAGGGCAGTGCCATTCCGGCGGCCGATCGCGGACTCGCTCTCGCCCTCGCGGGTGAAACCGCGCGCGGCGTCGAAGTGCTGTCCTCGGACATTCGCGCTGGCAATAATACGCCGAAGAGCCGCCAGAACCTCGCCTATGCGCTGGCCCTCGATGGCCGCTGGCGCGAAGCGCGCGCCATGGCCGCGCAGGATGTGCCCGCTGGTGAAATCGGCGCGCGCATCACCGAATGGGCCAGCACCGCCCGCGTCGACATGTATGCCCAGCGCATTGCCGCGCTGATGGGCACCGATGCGGTGGATGATGGCGGCATGCCGACCCATCTCGCGCTTTCGAATTCGGCTCCGGCGATGCCGGCTGCCAAGCCCGCACCGAAGATGGCCGAGGCCGAGCTGCCGCCCGTGGCAAAGCCTGCCCCGGTGGCGAAGCCCGCGCCCGCGGCGAAGTCCGCTCCGGTGAAGATTGCCGAGGCCGCTCCGGTCAAGCCCGCGCCAAAGTCTGCCGCTGCTCCTGCGCCTGTCGCAAAGCCTGCGCCGAAGCCCGAGCCGGTCATCGTCGCTGCGCTTCCGCCCGAGCCGGTCAAGCCTGCGCCGAGCAAGCCCGCAGCGACCAAGCCTGCCGCTGAAAAGCCGCAGATGGTCTCGCTCGCCGTGATCCAGCCGCAGGCCTCCAAGGTTGCCGAAAAGCCCGCTCCGGCCGCGAAGCCCACGCCCAAGCCCGTGGTCGTCGCATCCGCGAAGCCCGCACCCAAGCCGGCCGCAAAGCCTGCAGCCAAACCGGTCCTGCCAACGCCCGCCGCCAGCGGTACCCATGTCGCGCAGCTCGGCTCCTATGCCAGCGAAGACGCGGCGCAGGCAGGCTGGAAGGTGTTTCAGTCGCGCTATGCGAACCTTCGCGGCGCAAAGCCGGTGATCACGAAGGCCAGCGTCGAGGGCAAGGACTACTGGCGCGTCGCGGCAGGCGGCTTCGATTCGAAGTCGGCCTATCAGATGTGCACGGCGGTGAAGGCGAGCGGCAATGGCTGCATCCCGATCGCCATGAAGACCGACGGTTCGAACGGCACTGCAGCGCCCAAACAGCGCCTTGCCAAGGCCGACTGAGCCAACTCGACATCCCTGATGGACGGGAACGGGGCCTGCCGCATGCGGTGGGCCCCGTTTTTATGGTGTCGATCAGCCTTTGGGCTTGATCGGGCGGATCAGCCCTTCCTGCGCGGTCGACGCGACCAGCCTGCCATCGCGGGTATAGAATGATCCGCGATTGAACCCGCGCGCGTTTCCGGCCCACGGGGAATCAAGCGCATAAAGCAGCCAGTCGTCGGCGCGCGCATCGCAGTGGAACCAGATCGCGTGATCAAGGCTCGCCGGGCGCACCTTTGCGGATGTCGTCAGGGAAATATCGTGCGGGAAAAGCGAGGCGGACAGCAGACCGTAATCGCTGAGATAGGTAAGGACGAGGCGATGGATTGCCGGATCGTCGGGGAGCGGCGCCATGACCTTGAACCAGACGAATGCAGGTGCGTTCGAAAGCTGCCCCGACAAAAAGCGATCGCCCGGAATGCGGACCTCATAGCCGCGATTGCGCCGAAGATTGCTGAAGCCGTCCTTGTCGCCGGTCAGGCGGCGGATCACTTCGTCCTCCCGCTCCAGATCTTCGGGGCCGGGAACATCGGGCATGGGCGCGGCGTGTTCATAGCCGTCTTCGTGACGGTGAAAAGAGGCAATGAGATTGAGAATCGGCACGCCGTTCTGCGCCGCGATCACCCGGCGGTTTGAAAAGCTGCCGCCGTCGAAATCGCGCTCTACCGAAAATTCGATCCGATAATCCTCGTTCCCGCCGCGCAGGAAATAGGCGTGCAGCGAATGCGGACGGCGATCATCCGCGACTGTGAGTTGCGCCGCTGCCAGTGCCTGCGCCACCACCTGCCCGCCGAAAATGCGACCGATCCCGCCCAGCTTCCGTTGGCCGAGAAAATGGTTCTCGGTCTGTTGCTCCAGCGTGAGCAGTCTGACTAGCTCCGCGACCTTTTCGGTCTCGCTCATGCCTTCGGGGAAGGGTTGTTCATCGTTTTCCATTGCCGTCCGAGATGGCGTGGGAGCCGGGTCCCGTCAATGTTGCACCTGCGATAAGAATTGCCCCCGCCAGCCGCGCTCGGGAATTGCGGCTGGCGGGGGCGTCAGGCCTCCGTGTGGAAGCGGTCTTAAGCGGCGAGTGCTGCCAGCAGCAGCAGGGCCACGATATTGGTAATCTTGATCATCGGGTTGACGGCTGGGCCGGCGGTATCCTTGTAGGGATCGCCGACGGTATCGCCCGTCACCGCGGCCTTATGGGCTTCGCTGCCCTTGCCGCCATGATTGCCGTCCTCGATATATTTCTTGGCATTATCCCACGCGCCGCCGCCGCTGGTCATCGAAAGCGCCACGAACAGACCGCCCACGATCACGCCAAGGAGCAAAGCGCCCAGCGCGGCAAAGCCGTTCTGCGGCCCTGCGACCAGAGTGATCACGAAATAGACCACCACCGGCGCCAGCACCGGCAGCAGCGAAGGCGCGATCATCTCCTTGATCGCGGCCTTGGTGACAAGATCGACCGTGCGCGCGTAATTCGGGCGCGACGTGCCCGCCATGATGCCGGGATCGGCGGCAAACTGGTCGCGCACGTCCTTGACCACGTCGCCCGCCGCGCGGCCCACCGCCGTCATGCCCATCGCCCCGAACAGATAGGGGAGCAATGCCCCCAGCAGCAGGCCGACGATTACATAAGGGTTCTCAAGGCTGAAATCGACGTCGAGGTTCGGGAAGAACTCGGCAAGGTCAGTGGTAT
The DNA here is from genome assembly GCF_001661965.1 of Croceicoccus mobilis. Taxonomy (GTDB): domain Bacteria; phylum Pseudomonadota; class Alphaproteobacteria; order Sphingomonadales; family Sphingomonadaceae; genus Croceicoccus; species Croceicoccus mobilis. The sequence goes on along the minus strand of NZ_LYWZ01000002.1, from coordinate 180,806 downwards.
AGGCCGCGAACAGCACGAGCGCGGCAAGGCCTGCCGAACCGATGGCATAGCCCTTGGTCACCGCCTTGGTCGTGTTGCCCACCGCGTCCAGCGCATCGGTCTTTTCCCGCACGGCATCGTCGAGGCCAGCCATTTCGGCAATGCCCCCCGCGTTGTCGGTGACGGGGCCATAGGCGTCGAGTGCTACGACCATGCCCGCCAGCGCCAGCATCGCGGTCGCCGCATAGGCGATCCCGATCAGGCCCGCCAGCTGATAGGCGATGACGATGCCCGCCACGATTACCAGCGTAGGGAGCGCGGTCGATTCCAGGCTGATGGCAAGGCCCTGGATCACGTTCGTGCCGTGGCCGGTTTCCGATGCCTTTGCGATGGACTTGACCGGACGATAATTGGTGCCGGTGTAATATTCGGTGATCCAGATGATGAGCCCGGTGATGACCAGCCCCAGCATCGCGCACCAGAACAAGGCCCAGCCGGTGAAACCACCCACTTGGCTTGCCATGCCTTCCTCGGCCAGCGGAGCGCCGGGATCGACGTTCATGACCATGCCGCCGATGACCGCGTTCATGTCGCCCAAAGCCAGCTGCATCATGAACCAGATCGCCGGGATCGACAGCACGGCGGTGACAAGGAAGCCTTTGTACATGGCGCCCATGATGTTGGTCCCGCCACCCAGCCGCACGAAATAGGTGCCGACGATACTGGTCAGGATACACGCACCGCCGATCAGCAGCGGCAGCACCATCAGGCTGCCGAGCATGTCGCCCGCGCCCTTCAGCAGCAGCGCGGTGAGCACCATGGTTGCGCCCACGGTCACGACATAGGTCTCGAAAAGGTCGGCAGCCATGCCAGCGCAGTCGCCGACATTATCACCGACATTATCGGCGATGACGGCAGGGTTGCGCGGATCGTCCTCGGGGATGCCAGCCTCGACCTTGCCGACAAGATCGGCGCCGACGTCTGCCGCTTTCGTGAAGATGCCGCCGCCCAGACGCGCGAAGATCGAGATCAGCGACGCGCCGAAGGCCAGCGCGACCAGCGCATCGACCACGGTGCGGTCCTCGCCGCCCACGGTCTTGCCCATCACGGAAGTGAGATACCAGTAGAATACCGAGATCGCGAGCAGGGCGAGGCCTGCAACCAGCATGCCGGTAATCGCGCCCGCGCGGAACGCCAGTGTCAGCCCTTCCTGCAGTCCCTTTTGCGCTGCAGCCGCTGTTCGAACGTTTGAACGGACCGAGATATTCATCCCGATAAAGCCCGCCACGCCCGACAGTACCGCGCCGACAACGAAGCCGGTCGCGCTGATGCCGCCAAGGAACAGGCCGACGATGACTGCGACGATTACGCCGACGACAGCGATGGTCGTATATTGACGCTTAAGGTAAGCCTGCGCGCCTTCCTGGATGGCGGCGGCGATTTCCTGCATCTTCTCGGTGCCGGCGGGTGCTCCCAGCACCTGTCTGCTGGTGACGAATCCGTACACTACGGCCAAGAGGCCGAGTATTATCGCGATCGTGACATGATTCACTTCGCATCCCCTCCTATGTCTTGCGCGCCGCTTTTGCGCGGCGTCACATAAGGGGAAAGCTACACGCTAAATGGCGCGGCGCAAGCGACCACGCGGGCATAAGTTACAAGGCTGTGAATTATTTGCCCGGCACGCGGGCATTATGCCGAAAGCCCAATGCACTACCTGAAAGCGGCGGCGAGCCGTCAAGCAGCAGCGGATGGCCCCCGCGCGGCTGGACCTTGCCGATGCGCGTCGCCTCCACCGGGGGTGTGCTGCCTTCGGGCAGGGTGAAGAGCAATTCGTAATCATCGCCCCAACTCATCGCCTCACGCCTGCGGCGGGCGAGGGCAGGGGTGATCGGCACTGCGCCTGTTTCGATCGCGATGGTCACATCGCTCGCATCGGCCATGCGCGATGCGTCCAGCATCAGCCCGTCGGACACGTCCATCATCGCGCCCACCCATTTCGCCAGCGCCCGCCCTTCGGCAAGGCGGGGCGTGGGTCGGCGATAGGCGATGCTCTCGCCGCAATCCTTGCTGCCCGATTGCAGCGCCTCGAATCCGGCGAGGGCCGCGCCGATGGTGCCGGTGACCCAGACCGCCTCGCCCACGCATGCATCCTTTCGCGCAGGGACCGGGCGGCGCAGCGGTTCGCCCAGTGCGGTGATGCCCAGCACCAGCGGTGCGTCCATCCCCTTGGCCGCGACGGTGTCGCCGCCCAGCAGCGGCACGTCGAATGCGGTAAGCGCCTCGCCCAGCCCGGTCACGAAGCTGGCGTTCCATTCCGCCGTGCCCAGCATGTATGACAGCATGATGCCGACCGGCTTGCAGCCCTTTGCCGCAAGGTCGGAAAGGTTCACCGCCACCAGTTTCCACGCGACATCGGCCGGGTTCTGGCCAACCAGCCAGTGCACCCCTTCGATCATCGTGTCATGCGTCAGCACCAGCGCGCCGGGCGCGGTGTTGATTACGGCGGCATCGTCGGTCAGCCCGCGCGCGGCGGGATCCAGCGCCAATGCGCGCAGGGCGGACAGGAAACCGTCTTCGCTATCCATCTGCCGCTTCGCTTCAGGCCCGCGCGTCCTTGCCGATGGCGTCCAGGATACCGTTCACGAATTTCGCTTCGCGCGCTTCGAAAAAGGCGTGGGCGACATCGACATATTCGGTGATGACCGCGGCCTTTGGCACATCGGCGCGGCCGATCAGCTCATAAGTGCCTGTACGCAGGATCTGCACCATCGTCTTGTCGAGGCGGGTCAGCGTCCAGCCTTCGGCAAGACGGCCCGAGATCAGCGTGTCGATTTCTTGGCGGCGGGCGTCGACGCCCTTTACGATGTCATCGAAAAACGCGACCTCGGCATCGGCATATTGCTCGTCTTCGATCTCCGCGCCCAGACGATGCTGGTGAAACTCGTCGAGCAGCCGCGCGAGCGGGGTTTTTTCCATGTCGATCTGATACAGCGCCTGCACCGCGGCAAGGCGGGCGGCAGAGCGCGATTTCGAACGGGAATTGGCTTTGGCGTTCATATTGGCATGGTCCTCAGCGCGCCCATATAGTCGCGCTTGCCGATCTCCACCCCCATGGCGCGCAGCAGCGCATAGGCGGTGGTCACGTGGAAAAAGAAATTGGGCTGGGAAAAGGAAAGCAGGAATTCCTCGGCCACAAAGGGGATGACGAATTCCTTGAAGCGGAATTCCATCTTCTTGCCGATGAAGCCGTCGAGTTCGGACGGGTCCAGCTCTTCCAGCTGCGATAGCGTGTCTGCGATCACCTGCTTCATCTCGGCGAAGCTGCGCGGGGGCGCGTTCAGGTCGGGCGAATACACGCCCTCGCGCACGCCCTCGATCGCGCCGATGGAATGGCTGGTGGCCGACTGCACCTGATAGGCGAAATCGAACATGTCGGGCGCGAGCTTCTGGCTGCACAGCCCTTCGTCATCCATGCCAATCTCGGCGCAATGGCCGGCGGCCTTGTCGATCAGGCCGTCCAGCGCCTCCAGCATCTGGATCCAGGTGGGGACGAGCGCGTGATGCAGCGAAATGCTCATTTCGTTTCTCCCTCTTCCAGCCTGACCGCGATGGAGCGGGCATGGGCCGGCAACCCTTCGGCCTCTGCCAGCGCGACGGCGGCAGGTCCGATGGCGGCCAGCGCGGCTTCGTCCAGCTCGATGAAGCTGGTACGTTTCATGAAGTCCAGCACCGAAAGCCCGCTGGCAAACCGCGCGCGGCGGCCGGTGGGCAGCACGTGGTTGGGGCCTGCGACATAATCGCCGATGGCCTCGGGCGCGTGGCGGCCGATGAAGACGCTGCCCGCATGGCGGATCGATTCCAGCAGCGGTTCGGGATTGGCGACGGCCAGCTCGACATGCTCTGCCGCCAGCGCATTGGCGAGGGCCGGTGCCTCGTCGAGGCTTTCGACCTCGATGATGACGCCGTGATCCTTCCAGCTGGCTTCGGCGACCTTGCGCGTTTTCAGCATGGCCAGTTCGATACCGACGCGGTCGGCAACGCGGTCGGCGAAATCATTGTCGTCGGTGATCAGGATCGACTGCGCGTCGGGGTCATGCTCGGCCTGGCTCAACAGATCCGCCGCGATGTGGCGGGCGCGATTATCCTTGTCCGCGATGACGAGGATCTCGCTCGGCCCCGCGACCATGTCGATGCCGACGGTGCCGTAAAGCTGGCGCTTGGCTTCGGCGACCCATGCGTTGCCGGGGCCGGTGACGACATCGACCGGCCTGATCCGTTCGGTGCCATAGGCGAGCGCGGCAATCGCCTGCGCCCCGCCGACGCGCCAGATCTCGTCCACGCCAGCCAGATGCGCGGCGGCGAGCACGAGGTCATTGACCTGACCGCCGGGCGTGGGGGTGACGATGACGAGCCGTTCGACGCCCGCGACCTTGGCCGGAATGGCGTTCATCAGCAGCGATGACGGATAGGCCGCGCGTCCGCCCGGCACATAGAGCCCCGCCGCATCGACCGGCCGCCAGATCGCGCCCAGCCGCACGCCCTGATCGTCGCGATAGTCGCGGCGGGCGGGAAGCTGTTCGCGGTGATAGGCGGTGATCCGCTCCGCCGCGGTTTCCAGCGCCTGACGCAATGTCGGGTCCAGCGCCTTGAACGCAGCCTCGCATGCCTCGGGAGCGATGCGCCAGTCGGCTTCGCTGGCGGGCGTCCACTTGTCGAAACGGGTGGTGAAATCGGCCAGCGCGTCGTCGCCGTCGGCCTTCACCTTGGCAAGTATGCGGGCAACGTCGCGGCTGACATCATCGTCCGCGTCGCGCCGGTCGGCGACGATGCGGGCGAAAGCCTTGGCGAAATCGGGGTCGGAGGTCTTCAGCCGCTTCATCAGGCGGCCTCTGCCGTGGCGGTGCTTAGTGCCCGGAACTTCTCGACCAGCGGGCCAAGGCGGGTCGCATCGGTCTTGAACGCGGCGCGATTGACGATGAGGCGGGCCGACACATCGACCAGCCTTGCCGTTTCGACCAGCCCGTTTTCGCGCAAGGTCGTGCCGGTGGAGACGAGATCGACGATCCGCCCCGCCAGACCCAGCGAGGGCGCCAGTTCCATCGCGCCGTTCAGCTTGACGCATTCGGCCTGCACGCCGCGCGCTTCGAACCAGCGGCGGGTGATGTTGGGATATTTGGTCGCGACCCGCATGTGGCTGGTGCCCCGCTGCTCTTCGGCGACGCCATCCTTCGGCTCTGCGATCGACAGGCGGCAATGGCCGATGCCAAGATCCACGGGCGCGTAAAGATCGGGGTAGTCGAATTCCTCGATCACGTCCGAACCCACGATCCCCGCCTGCGCCGCGCCATGGGCGACGAAGGTGGCGACGTCGAAAGCGCGCACGCGAATGATGCGGATCGAGGTGTCCTCGCACGCGAAGGAGAGCGAGCGGTTCTTCTTGTCATGGAACCCTGCTTCCGGAACGATTCCGGCACGCGCCATCAGCGGCAGCGCCTCGTCGAGGATGCGCCCCTTGGGCACGGCGAAGGTGAGCGGTTGGTTCCGGGTCTCTGACATGATGTGCGCGCCTCTACGCGCTGGTGCGGATTCGCGCAATCATCCGCGGGATTCTCAGGGGTAGCTAACCGTTTTCGGCACATCGGGCAGGGGAATGAACTCCACTGCATCGCCCGGAACCTGCCCGAACGGGCCGGACCGATCTTTCTCAAAGGCGCGCCAGTCTTCCTTGGCCTGGTTGAGCCGGTCGCGCGAGGAGGAAACGAAGTTCCACCACACATGGCGGCGGGTCATCGCCTCGCCCCCCATCAGGATCACGCGGCCCCCGGTTTCGGAACGCAGGGTCATCGCCTTGCCCGGACGCAATATGGCAAGCCGATAAAGATCCAGCGCCTCGCCATCGACACTGGCTTCGCCGCCGACCAGCATCAGCGCCCGTTCGTCGGCGTCCGCCTCGATCGGGATCGCGCCGCCGGGGCCCAATGCGATATCCGCGTTCACCGTCTGCGCATGACAGGTGGTGGGCGCGCTCTTGCCCCACAGGCTGCCCATGATGACGCGGGCCGAAACGCATGTGTCCTCGATCACCGGCAGGTCGGCAGCCCCAATGCTTTCGAATGCAGGTGCGATCTCTTCCTTGTCCTCGGGCAGGGCGAGCCATGTCTGCGTGCCATAGATCCTGCCGCCTACTTGGCGTTCGCTCGCCGGAGAGCGTTCGGAATGAACGATGCCGCTGCCCGCTGTCATCAGGTTCACAGCACCCGGACGAATGGTCTGGTCGCTGCCCAGCGAATCCTTGTGATCGATCGCGCCCTCGATCAGATAGGTCACGGTCGACAGGCCGATGTGCGGATGCGGACGCACATCCATGCCGGTGCCGACGTCGTATTGCGCCGGGCCGAACTGGTCGATGAAGACGAAGGGGCCGACCATGCGGCAACCGGGTTGCGGCACCGCGCGCCGCACGTCAAACGCGCCAAGATCGTGGCTGACGGGATCGACCGCCTGGATGATGCTGCTCTCGGGCGTCAGTTCGCTCATGTCCCTATGCCTCCCCGGGGGCGCGGGCCTTGATGGCCAGCGCATGGACCCGCTGGCCCGGAATATCGCCCAGCGCCGCGATCACGGCGCGCTGGCGGGCAAGACGGTTCTTGCCGGTGAATTCGGCGGATTCGATGGTCACGGTGAAATGCGATTCCCCGCTGCCGTCGTCGCCCATGTGGCCCGAATGCATGGCGCTGTCATTGCTGACATCCAGCGCGGTGGGCGCGAAGGCCTGCGTCAGAAGCGTGCGGATCTCGGTTTCGATGGGGCCGGAAGAGGACATGATGAGCCTGTCTGTTTGAGCGGGGGGTTCCATTTGGGGCCTCTTGCCATCATCTCAAGGGCAATGAAACGAGACAGGTTCCACGGACGATTCGAGAATGAGGGGCGCGAATGCGAAGCGCCGGGTTGCGGCGAAGCAGGCGAGTTCCGTGCGCCGGGCAGTCGCGGTTCGGGGTTCGACGGACCGGGCGACTGGCGCTGGTTCTGCCTAGACCATGTGCGCGCCTTCAATGCGGGCTATGATTTCTTTGAAGGAATGAGCGCGGACGAGATCCTCGACGCGCAATCCCCCGCCTATGGCTGGAGCGCGGCCGGATCGAAAAGCCGCAATGCCTTTACCGCCACGGCCGGGATCGACGGCATGCCGCGCTGGGCCGATTTCGACGATCCGCTGGATGCGATCAGCGCACGGGCGCGGAACATCAAGAGCCGCGCAAGGCAGGGCTGGGAGCGCGAGGCGAAGGCCCGCGACATCGGCCTGTCAGGGGCGGACAAGGAGGCGCTGGACACGCTGGGCCTTGGCTATGACGCCGACCGGCCCGCGCTGCGCCGCCGCTATTCCGAACTGGTGCGCCGCTATCATCCCGACCGCAATGGCGGGGACCGCAGCCACGAAAACCGGCTGCAGCGCGTCGTCGGCGCCTATCAGCACCTCAGGAAGGCGCAGCGTTTCGCGTGAGTTCGCGTAAGGCCCGGTAACGTTCGGCGCGGTCCGGCCCGAACAGATCGTCGTAATCCCGGCTCGAATAATAGGCTTCGCGGGTTTCGGCACCGTCGGGCAGCACGACCCATGGCAGTTTCGAGCGGGTGAAGATTTGAATGTCGGGCGGAAAGGCGCCCGGATCGTCCAGCGTGCCGGTGCGCACGAAGCTGCAAAGATCGCCCATGCCGCCATAGATGCTCCACACTGCGACATGGCATTTGGGGCAGCGGGCGATGCGCTGGCCCTTGCCGCTGTTCGACGGGGTTTCGATCAATTCGACCTCGCCCCGCGTCAGTGACAGATGTTCGCTCTCGATCAGGCCGTTGAGGGCGAACGCGCTCCCGGTTTCGCGCTGGCAGCAGGCGCAGTGGCAGCAGTGCACGGCGAAAGGTGGGGCGGCGATCCGGTAGCGGACATGACCGCAGGCGCAGCCCCCTTCGGCGAGTGTTTCGTCAGCCATCTATCCGCCTCATCCCTCGCATATTTGCGCGAGATGGTCTGCCACAGCGCCCCAGCCCTGTTCAAACCCCATTTCCCGGTGACTGTTCATCGCCTCCTCGCTCCAATGCCGGGCGCTGGCGGTGTAAAGCGTGCCGTCGCCATCGGCAGCCACTTCCCATGTGCCCACCATGAATGGATCTGCCGGGACCGGACGGCCCGTATCGGGATCGATCCGGACCGCATCGGTCACGGTGAAACGCTCGCCCTCCACCCATTCCAGAAACACGCCTTCCTGCGGCATCTTCTCTCCATCGGGGCCGTGCATGACCATGGCGCTGCGCCCGCCGGGGCGGCGTTCCTGCGCGACCATGGTGATGCGCCACGGGGCGGGGCACCAGAATTCCTCCTGCCGGTTCGCCAGCACGTCCCACACTTTTTCAGGCGGGGCATTGATGTGGCGGCTGATTGTCAGCTCGTGCATGTCCTCTCTCCCTTGCCTCCGGCTCTTATCGCCCTAGCGTGACGATGGGTTTGAAGTCGCCGAAGATCATGCGCTTGCCGTCGAATGGCATCTCGCCCAGCTCCTTCATGATCGGGTCGGTCATCATCTTTTCATGCGCGGCGTCCTTGGTCGCATTGTCTGGCCAGATGACCCACGAAAACACGATCTTCTCGCCCGCCTCGGCAGCGACTGCGCGGCGGAAATCGGTCTGCTTGCCCTCGGGCACATCGTCTTCCCAGCACTCCACCACTTCCAGAGCGCCCCATTCCATCAGCTTTGCATCGAAGCTTTCCGCCGTCTTGAGAAAGGCGTCATATTTGCCCTCGGGTACGGGGATCACGAAACCCTGTACGATCATCATCCATTCTCCCTTTTCGGTGCATTGGTATCGTCGAACCCTGCCAGCTGGTCCGCCAGGGCCTGTTGGTAGGCTGGCCGGGCGGTGGCGCGCGCGACATAGGCTGCCAGCACCGGATGTCCCGCCAGCAGGCCCAGCGCGTCACAAGTCCTGAGGACCGTGACCATGGCGATGTCGGCAATCGAGAATTCTCCCGCCACCCATTCGCGCCCGCCAATCGCGGCGGCGAGTTCGCCATAACGGCGGTTCAGGTTTTTCAGCACGGCGGGGCGGCGCGCCTTCGCCCAGTCTTCCTGCGCGTAAAAGCCATCGATCACGGTGATCGGGTCCTGCGCCGGCTCCACGCTGTTAAGCGCGGCGAACAGCCACGTCAGCACATCGGCCCGCGCCTGGCCCGCAGCGGGCAGCAGCTTGCCCGTCCTTTCGGCAAGGTGGAGCAGGATCGCGCCGCTTTCGAACATGGCGATCTTTCCGTCGCGGATCGCGGGGACCTGTAAAAAGGGCTGCTGCGCGCCATAGCCATCAGGTTTGGCCATCACGCTGATAAGGTTTTCGCGATAGGGCAGGCCCATCTCTTCCGCCGCCCAGCGCACGCGCAGATCGCGCACCAGCCCCACGGCAAAGGGTGGCACCCAGTTATAGGCGGTGATTTTCAGTTCGGCACCGGGATCGATCGGCATCGGGGGCTCCTGCGTCAGCCCTGCGGGCCTTCATCAGCACTGCGGGGGGTGGTGTCGGGGATGGCGGACATGTCCATCCAGAACGGCTCCCACACATGGCCATAGGGGTCGAGGATGGTGCGCTGGTACATGAAGCCGTGATCCTCGGGCGGGTTCACATCGGCGCTGCCGCCATGCGCTGCGCCGGCCTCGACCATGGCGTCGACCGCATCGCGGCTTGGGCAGGTAAGGGCAAGGCTGACCTCGCTCGATCCGGGCGGGCAGATCGGGCGGGTGGTGAAGCCCTGCCATTTTGCATGTGTGAGCAGCATCACGCTGATCGCGTCATTGAGTTTCACCGAAGCAGCGGTTTCGTCGGAGAACATCGGGTTCTTCTCGAACCCCAGCGCTTCGTAGAAGGCGACGGCCCGGTCCAGATCGGCAACGGGCAGGTTCACGAAAATGCTCACTGTCATCGGCGCTCTCCGAGGCGGTCGTCGGGCTGCGTCCCCCGCCGGTTTTCTTGCGAATCATAGCCCGCGTTCTGCTTGCGATTCGTGCGCCTCGAGGTTACAAAAAGCAACTATGAAGTTTCAGAAAGAAAGTAATCCAGTTTCGGGCGACGGCGGCAAGGCGCGAATCGAGGCCCATGGCCGCTGGTATCCCGATGCCTGCGCGGCCAGTTTCGCCCTTGAATTGATGGGCGAGCGCTGGTCGATGCATGTCATGCGCGAATTGATGTTGGGGCCGCGCCGCTTTTCCGACATTCGCGCCGCATTGCCCGGCATCAGCGCCAAGGTGCTGACCGAGCGTCTGGCGCGGCTGGAAGAACTGGGCGTGCTGATCCGCCGTAAGCTGCCGCCGCCCGCCGCCGCGCAGGTTTATGAATTAACGCCATGGGGGCTGGAGGCGGAGGACGTGATGCAGGCGCTGGGCCGCTGGTCGGTGCGCTCGCCATTGCATGATCCGACGCTGCCGCTGACTGCGGTATCGGCGATGCTGTCGCTAAGGACCATGATCGATCCGGCATCGGCTGGCGGGCGCAACGCGGTCATCGGTTTCGAATTCGGCGAAGACCGCTTTGTCGCGCGGCTGGCGGATGGCGATCTCACCATTGCCCGCGCCGAAGATCTGGCTGAAGCGCAAGCCGTTTTCCGCGCGGACACCGCCGGCGCGATGCTGCCTTTGTTCTATGGCAAGCGCGACGCGGACGAGGTCACGGCCATGACCGGGCTGGAAATCATCGGGGATCGCGCTGCGGCGCTTCGTTTCGCCGCGCTGTTCAGCCTGCCGCCCAAGATTGGGACCTGATCATTTGTAGGATAGTTTTAATCGCGGTTGCAGCAAGCCGCGCCCATGTATAACCGGGGCCTTGCGATGAACGAACTCATTAAAAACACCAACAGCCACGAAACGCTGATGCAGGCCCCCGATATCGAACTCGACGTGCGCGAGACGTTCGGGATCGACATTGACATGAAGGTGCCTGCCTTCAGCAAGGCTGACGAGCGCGTGCCCGATGCGGACGACGCCTATGTCTTCGATCCGGACACCACGCTGGCGATTCTGGCAGGCTTTGCCTTCAACCGCCGCGTGATGGTGCAGGGCTATCACGGCACGGGCAAGTCGACTCATATCGAACAGGTGGCATCGCGCCTCAACTGGCCTTGCGTGCGCATCAATCTCGATGCGCATATCAGCCGTATCGATCTTGTCGGGCGAGACGCGATCGTGCTGCGCGATGGCCTCCAGGTCACCGAATTTCGCGAAGGCCTGCTGCCATGGGCGCTGCAGACGCCGACCGCGCTGGTGTTCGACGAATATGACGCGGGTCGGCCGGACGTGATGTTCGTGATCCAGCGCGTGCTGGAAACGGCGGGCAAGCTGACGCTGCTCGACCAGAACCGCGTGATCCGCCCGAACCCGTGGTTCCGCCTGTTCGCCACCGCGAACACGGTCGGCCTTGGCGATACCAGCGGCCTTTATCACGGCACGCAGGCGATCAACCAGGGCCAGATGGACCGCTGGAACATTGTGGTCGGGCTGAACTACCTGCCCGAGGAAACCGAGGTGAACATCGTTTCGACCAAGGTTCCGAACATGGACAAGGAAACGTTGGCCAAGATGGTGCGCACCGCGGACCTGTCGCGTCAGGGTTTCATCAACGGCGACATCTCCACGGTGATGAGCCCGCGCACGGTCATCAGCTGGGCGCAGAATACCGAGATCTTCAAGGATATCGGCTTCGCCTTCCGCCTGTCGTTCCTGAATAAGTGCGACGAGACCGAGCGCATGCTGGTGGCGGAATATTACCAGCGCGTCTTTGGCGTCGACCTGCCCGAGAGCGTCGTTTCGCGCGCTTGACGCCTGCCTGGCGGACGAACAGTCGACAGCAATCGTTGAACGGCCCTTGTGCATGGGCGGATAGGCTTTAGCCTTGTCCGTTCAGGCATTTGGGGGCTGTTCATGCTGAAGACTTTCCTGCGCTGCGGCGCTGCATTCCTTGTCGTGTCGACCACGATGGCCGTACCGTCGGCACAGGCCGATGAAGCCAGCACCGCCCGGCTGGAACGCGATGTGCGGATGCTGGCCGACGATAATATGGAAGGGCGAGAGGCAGGCACGGCCGGTTACGCGATGGCCGCAGGCTATGTTGCCGGGCAATTCGCCGCGATTGGCCTGACCCCTGCGGGCGATGAGGGCACCTATTTCCAGTCCGTCCCGCTGGTCGAACAGGTAAAGGGGCCGAAAGAAGCCTATTCGCTGACCATCACCGGCAAGGATGCGCCCAGCGGCATGCAGGCGTGGGTCGATTACGGCATGAGCAGCAAAGCCGGGTTCGGCACGGGCGAGATCTCGGGCGAGATGGTCTTTGTCGGCTATGGGCTGGTGGCCCCCGAATACGGGCGCGACGATCTGGCCGGCGTGGACCTTAAAGGCAAGATCGCGGTACGCCTGTTCGGCGCGCCCAGGTTCCTCGGCAGCGAAGAGGGAGCGCATTACCGCTCCACCATCGGGCAGCGCCTGTCGGATGCCGGGGCGGTCGGCATGATCGTCCTGTTCACGCCGGGGCTGGAGCAATTGCAGCCCTATGAGCAGTATATCGAGCACGCCCATGACGGCACCAATGTCAGCTGGCAGCGCGAAGATGGCACCGGCTTTACCACTGCGTCCAATATCGTCGCAGGCGCCGTACTTTCGCCCGAATATTCAAAGGCGCTGATGGATGGGCAGCAATTGGGTTGGGACCAGATCGTCGCGGCAGAGGCGAGCGAGCAGGGCGCTCTTCCCGCATTCGCCATGGGTCAGAGCGCGACGCTCAGGTTCTCCTCCACCACCAAGGTCACGAAAAGTCCCAATGTCGTCGCCATGCTGCCCGGCACCAATCCGGCACTTGCCGATCAGGCCATTTTGCTGACCGCCCATCTTGACCATGTCGGCATTCAGCCGACGGAGGAAGAGGGCGATGACGAGATCTATAATGGCGCGATGGACAATGCCGTCGGCGTCGCCTCGCTGATGGAGGTGGCGCGCACTCTGGCCGCCAATCCCCCGGCGCGGCCCGTCATCTTCACCGCCCTCACCGCCGAGGAGAAGGGGCTGGTCGGGTCGAGCTATCTCGCGCATCACCTTGGCAAGCTGCCGGTGCCGGTCGCGGCAAATCTCAATCTCGACATGCCGATCGTCACCTATCCCTTTAGCGACGTGATCGCTTTCGGGGCGGAGCGGTCGAACCTGCAGGGCGCGGTCGAAAAGGCGGTCGGGGATGCCGGGCTGACCCTGAGCCCCGATCCGCAGCCCGAACAGGGGCTGTTCACCCGGTCGGATCAGTACAGCTTCGTCAAGCAGGGCGTGCCTGCGGTCTATCTGAAAACCGGCTTCGCCGGCGAAGGCGAGGAGGCGCAAAACCTGTTCCGCAAGGAGCATTACCACAAGGCTTCTGACGAAGCGGACGGGGTGGATTACGCCCAGCTCGACCGATTCGTCGCTCTCAACGCCGCAATGGCCCGCGCGATTGCCGATATGGCGGAAAGGCCCGCTTGGAACGCGGGCGATTTCTTCGGCACGACCTTTACCGCAAGTCCCGAGAAATAGGGCAGGTTTTCCGCCATGTTTTTATCCCCCACCCCCGTCCGCTCATCGAAGTGCAAGCTGATGGGTGCTAGGCGGCGGCCGTGACTACCGGCGATTTCGTTTCCAGAGCAAAAGACCTCCTCAATCGTTCGCGCGCACGGCGCGGGGCGGAGCCTGCCGATGCGCGCGGGTATGACGAGGAATGGTACCGCACCGCCGCCGATTTCGACCTCGACGGCGATGATGGCGGCTATCTCGATGGCGAGCATCCCGGCGTGCCGGGGATCGAACTGCCGGGAGAACGCGGCCCTTCACCTGCCTCGCGGGTGGCGGGCGGATGCCTCTGGCTGCTCGTGCTGCCATTCCGGCTCATCTATTCTTTCTTCAAGTGGCTGGCGATTGGCACGGGCGTGCTGCTCCTGATCACCATCCTCTGGCTCGCCGCGACCAAGCCGATTGAAAAGACGCTGGAGCCGCATGGCGATCCCTATGTCCTCGTCAGCCAGAACGGCGAGGCGATTGCGCGTGGCGGCGATGTGGTGCTCGCGCCGGTCGAGGCGGAGCTGCTGCCCGACCATGTGAAGAATGCCTTCATCGCGACCGAGGACCGGCGGTTCTATTCGCACTGGGGTATCGACCCCATCGGCATCGCGCGCGCATTCGTGTCGAACCTGTTCACCGGATCGCGGCAGGGCGGTTCGACCATCACCATGCAGCTGGCGAAGGTCACCTATTTCGACTTTGACCAGACGATGGGTCGCAAGCTGCTGGAAGTGCCGACCGCGCTCTGGCTGGAAACCTGGCTGACCAAGGACGAGATTCTCGAACGCTACCTTTCTAAGATCTACTTCGGCGACCGCTCATACGGCCTGCGCGCAGCGTCGCTGCGTTATTTCGACAAGGCGCCCGAGGCGCTGACCCCTGCCGAGGCGATGGTGCTGGCCGGCCTGCCCAAGGCGCCCAGCAATTACGCGCCCAGCTTCCACCCCGAGGCTGCGCTGAAGCGCGCGCGCGTGGTGAAGGGCGCAATGGTCGATGCAGGCTATCTGTCGCAGGCACAGGCCGACGCGATCCCCACCGCGACTTTCCATTTGCAGCGCGAACGCGAATTGCCGCGTTATGCCCATTTCACCAACTGGATCAGGAAAGAGGCGCGGGCGCAGGGTTACGACGCGGATGCGCGCATCATCCCGACCACCCTCGACGTGTCGATCCAGCGCGCGGCAGAGGCTGCGGTGAAGAGCGTGAATGTCGGCAATGCGCAGGTCGCGCTGGTCGCCATGCGGCCCGATGGCGCGGTGCTGGCGATGGTGGGGTCGAAGGATTACAACACCAACCAGTTCAATCATGCGCTGGCCGGGCGCCAGCCGGGCTCCACCTTCAAGATCTTCGTATGGCTGGCCGCGCTCGAAAACGGGATGACACCCGATACGCTGGTGTCGGACACGCCGATGCAGGCGGGGCCGCGCAATGCGGGTGAGAAATATCGCGGCGAGATCACGCTGCAGGAAGCGTTCGCCCATTCAAGCAATGTCGTCGCGACGCGGCTTTACGAAAAGGTGGGCGGCAGCGAGGTCGTCGATCTGGCGAACAAGTTCGGCATCGCGGCCCAGATGGACCCCAACGATACCTCTATCCCGCTGGGCACGGCGGATGTGTCGTTGCTGGAATTGACGGCGGCCTATGCGGGCGTGGCGCGGGGCGAATATCCGGTGGTGCCCTATGCGGTGGGCGATACGCGCGGCGCGCTGGTCGACCATTCGGGCAAGTACCGGATCGATCCCGCCATCCGCGCCGAGATGGAGCAGATGCTGCGCGCCACGGTGAACGAGGGCACGGGGCAGGCTGCGCGGCTTTCGATCCCCAACTTCGGCAAGACCGGGACGAGCCAGCAGAACCGCAACGCGGTATTCGTCGGCTGGGCGGGCGGCATCGTGTGCGGGGTGTGGGTCTATGCCGAAGCGGACGACACCGACCGCACCGGCCTGTCTGGCGGCAAGGCACCGGCGCAGATCTGGAAGTCTTTCATGCAGCGGGCCGTGCCCGGCGCGTGAACGACTCTAGTCGTTTGGCAATACAAGGAATTTCCGGCCCGTGGCTCGGCGGTTATATGCCAGCACCGCATCGCGGCTCAGCATGTCGTCCAGGGTGATGCGGTCGCTGTAATGGCTGGCGAAGGTCGAGGTAAGCTCGTCCATCACGCGGCCGCGCATCCGGGCCACCACGTCCTGCCCTGCCTTTTGCAGGAAGGGAAACAGCAGCCAGCCCGACACGTCCCACGAAAAACCATAACCGCGCGACAGATAGGTCGGCCCGGTATCCAGCGCGCCATAGATGAAGACCTTCTTCATCTCGCTCGACCCATAGCGGTTATAGGGCTGCCCGTCCGAGGCAGAGGCTTCCATCGCTGCCAGCATCGTATCGGCCATCTTGCCCCCGCCGATGGGATCGAATCCCAGCATGATCCCGGTTTCGTCGATGGCTGCTTTCAGCTTTGCGCGGAAATCATCGTCCGTCATGTCGATTACATGGGTCGCGCCGATCTCGCGCAGCAGTTCGGCCTGTTCATCGCTGCGCACGATATTGATGATGGGAATGCCATCTGACAGGCAGATGCGCAGCAGCATCTGGCCAAGGTTCGACGCGGCGGCGGCATGGATGATGCCCTTTGCGCCCTCCGCCTTCATCGTTTCCACGAAGCCCAGAGACGTCATCGGATTGACGAAGCTGGAGGCTGCCTGCTCTGCCGTGATGTCATCGTCCAATGGCATCGCCATGGCCGCATCGCAGGTGGCATAGGTGCCATAGGCGGTACCCGGAACACATGCGACGCGCTTGCCCATCAGCGCCTGTGCGGCCGGATCGTCTCCGGCGGCGACAACGGTGCCAGCCCCTTCGTTACCGGCGGGCATGGCCTTGCCGTGACGCGCAGCCATCGCATTGGTCACCTTTTCAGGCATTTGCGCCACGATGCGGCCTTGCGAATATTCGGCATTCTCGACATCGGCGGCGGCGAACAGCAGGCCAAGGTCGGACGGATTGATCGGCGCCGCTTCCATGCGCACCAGCACGGTACTGCCGGTCGGCGCGTCCCATGTCCTGTCGTCGAGAGAGAGGGTGAGCGTGCCATCCGCATCGAGCCTCGTCGTCAATTGCTGGCCGTCATGCGTCATGTCACTCTCCTGCTCTGCTTTAATCGGGGTAGATGGCTTCCATGAAATAGAGGCCCTGCGGCGGCGCGTTGAAGCCCAGCGCGGCGCGGCTTTTCGCTTCTAGCGCATCGGCCATGTCCTGCTCGCTCCAGCGACCCATGCCGACCAGCGCGAGGCAGCCGACCATGGACCGCACCTGATGATGCAGGAAGCTGCGCGCCGCGGCGTGGATGGCGATTTCGGGTCCCCATGGTCCCTCAACGCTCTCCACGTCCAAACGGTCCAGCGTTTTCACCGGGCTGGCCGCCTGGCAATGGGCGGAGCGGAAGGTGGTGAAATCATGCAGCCCCACCAGATGCTGCGCCGCGCGGTGCATGGCCTTCGGATCGAGATCTTGCGGCACCTGCCACGCGCGGTCCTTCATCAGCGTCAGCGGTGCGCGGCGGTTGACGATGCGATAAAGGTAGCGCCGCCCCGTGCAGGAAAAGCGGGCATGCCAGTCCTTGTCCACTTCCTCGATTGCAGTGACGGCGACAGGATCGGGGCGCAGCTTGGCATTCATCCCCTCCATCAGGCGGAAAGGGGCTATGTCCTTGGCCACCTCGATATGGGCGCGCATGGCGACGGCATGGACGCCGGTGTCGGTGCGTCCGGCGGCATGCATGCGGATATCTTCGCCGGTGATGGCGTGGGCGGCTTCCTCCACCGCCTGCTGCACCGATGGACCGTCGGCCTGACGCTGCAGCCCGAAAAACGCGCTGCCGTCATATTCGAGGGTGAGGGCGTATCTCGTCATTGGGGGCGCGTCACCGGATCTCGGTCCCTGCGGGAATAGGACGGCCACGCAGCATGGCCTCGGTCGCCATGGCAGGCTTGCCGGCGCGCTGCACTAGTGTCGGTCGCAAGGCGCTGTAACCACAGGCGATGGTGAGATCGTCGTCCAATGCCGTGCCTGCCACGCCTTCGCGGGCGATCACTTCGGCCTCCAGCACCCGGATACGCTCGCCCTCCAGTTCGAAGAAAGCACCAGGGCGCGGGGCAAAGGCGCGGACCTGCCTTTCAAGCAGCGCGGCATCGTGGGTGAAATCGAGGCGCGCCTCGGCCTTGTCGATCTTGGCGGCATGGGTCACGCCCAGATTGGGCTGCGGCCTGGCGGTGCGGCGGGGGAGGTCTTCCAGCACCTCGACCATCAGCTGCGCGCCCATCGCGGCCAGCTCATCGGTCAGCTCGCCTGCGTTCTTGCGCTGGATCGGCGTGGTGCGCGTCAGGATCATCGGGCCGGTGTCCAGCCCCTTTTCCATCTGCATGATCGTGACGCCTGTGGTCAAATCGCCCGCCAATATCGCCCGCTGGATCGGCGCCGCCCCGCGCCAGCGCGGCAGGATGGAGGCGTGGACATTGACGCAGCCATGTTCCGGCGCTTCCAGAATGGCGACCGGCAGCAGCAGGCCATAGGCCGCGACCACCGCGACATCGGCTTTCAGCGCCGCAAAGGCGTCCTTCTCCTCCTGCGGCTTCAGGCTGACGGGCGTGCGAACCTCGATCCCCTCAGCCTCGGCGGCGAGGTGAACGGGGGAGGGCTGCAGTTTCTTGCCCCGGCCCGCCCGGCGCGGCGGCTGGGAATAGGCGCACACGACCTCGTGCCCGGCGGCGATGATCGCCTCCATAACCGGCACGGCGAAATCGGGCGTTCCCATGAAGATGATGCGCATGTGTTTGATGGCTTCCTTAGGCTGGCGGCAGTCCCTATCTGTTGCCCCATGGCTTCACAAGATCGACAGCAAGGTTCGGGGAAAGAGATCGACGCGCTGGCGGGCGCATTGGCGCGGCTGCCGGGGCTGGGCCCACGTTCGGCGCGGCGCGCGGTGCTGTGGTTGGTGAAGCGGCGCGAAAGCGACCTGCCGCGCCTGCTGGAAGCATTGGCCACCGTGCAGGAGCGGCTGGTGGAGTGCGAGACCTGCGGCAATGTCGACACGATGAACCCCTGCCACATCTGTGCGGATCCGCGCCGTGACGAACGCTCGCTCTGCGTGGTGGAGGAAGTGTCGGATTTGTGGGCGCTGGACCGCTCGAAGCTGTTTCCGGGCCGCTATCACGTGCTGGGCGGCAGGCTATCGGCGCTGGATGGCGTGGGGCCGGAGGATCTCGCCATCGGTTCGCTGCTGGCGCGCATCGACAAGGGCGGCATCGACGAAATCGTGCTGGCCATGAACGCGACGCTGGAGGGGCAGACCACTGCCCATTACATCGCCGAAAGGCTGGAGGAGCGCCCGGTGCGCGTCACCCAGCTGGCGCATGGCCTGCCGGTCGGCGGAGAGCTGGATTACATGGACGAGGGCACCTTGGCGCAGGCGCTGCGGGCGCGCCGTCCGGTGGGATAAGCACCCATCTTGCCGGAATCGCGCATCGCCCTTAAATAGCCCCCATGGCTATCCGTGAAATCATTGAAGTTCCGAACCCGCTCCTCAAGCGCGTGTCCGATCCGGTCGAGAAGTTCGACGATGAGTTGAAAACGCTCGTCGATGACATGTTCGAGACCATGTATGACGCGCCGGGCATCGGCCTTGCCGCGATCCAGGTCGGCGTGCCGCTGCGCGTGCTGGTGATCGACCTCCAGCCCGAAGACGAGGACGCGGAGCCCGTGCCCTGCGATCACGACGGCCATCACCACCATCACCAGCCGACGAAGAAGGAGCCGCGGCTGTTCATCAACCCGGAAATCCTCGACCCGTCGGACGAGATGAAGGCCTATCAGGAAGGCTGCCTCTCCGTCCCCGACATTTTCGCCGAGGTCGACCGCCCCGCCACCTGCCGCGTGCGCTGGCAGGATCTTGAGGGCAAGACCCACGAAGAGGACATGGACGGGCTGATGGCGGTGTGCATCCAGCACGAGATGGATCACCTGAACGGCATCGTGTTCATCGACCATCTTTCCCGCCTCAAACGCAACATGGCACTGAAAAAGCTGCAAAAACTGCGCGCGGCGTAGTTTGTTTTAGGCCCTCAAACGCCGGGCGGGGCGCATCCGCGCCCCTTGGCTTCCTCGCAATAAGCTCGGGCGCGCGTTCGCGCTTGCGCGTCTTGCTGCGCGGCGCGTTTGGTGGTGCTTTCCGTGAAATTGGGGGACAAGGTCCGGAATGGATCGGGTGTGGCTTGAACGCGGCTGTGTTCAGGCTATGTTCCGAACATGGACATTCTCGCTCTCGTTTTCGTCATCGTCGCGCTGGTGGTCGGTCTCGGCCTCGGCTGGTTCCTTGGATCGCGGCCCACCGCCGAATGGCGTGCGCGCCATGCCGCCCGCGATGCAGAGGCGAAAGAGATCGACGAGAAGTTTCGCCGCGCCATTGGTGAACTTGCGACGATGAGCGAGCGGGCCGAGCAGGTGCCCTCGCTCAACACGCAGCTTGGCGATGCACGGGCAGAGGTGTCGCGGCTGGGTGCGGAGATCGCGGGCCTCAAGAGCGAGGCTGCCGAGCGGCTGAACACCGCCACCGCCCTGCGCGAGGAGATGGAGGCCATGCGCACCCGCCTGACCGCGGCGGAGGAAGCGCGCGGTGCCGCCTTGACCGAACTGGCCGGTTTGAAGAGCACGGCACACGAACGCGATGCCGCGCTCCAGCGCCGCTTTGATGACCAGAAGGCGCATCACGAGCGGGAGATGAAGCGGCTGGCCGAGGCCGAGGAAAAGCTGCAGGCCAAGTTCAACGAGATTGGCGAAAAGCTGCTGACCGGGGCGCAAAAGCGTTTCTTCGAAACCGCGCACACCAGTTTGGAAGGGCTCTCGAAGGAAAGCCTTGCCCAGCTCGACAAGAAGGTCGGCCCGATCGGCGAGACGCTCGAGCGCTATCGCAAGCGGGTCGAGGAACTGGAGCAGACGCGGGTCAAGGATTTCAACCAGCTCCACGGCATCATCGACAGCGTGCGCGCCGGGCAGGACCGCGTGATCGAGGGGGCGAACCGGATCAGCACCACGCTGCGCGGCGCGACCAAGGCGCGCGGCAACTGGGGTGAACTCCAGCTTGAAAACCTGCTCGAAAGCTGCGGCCTGTATGACAAGGCCGATTTCAAGCGCGAGGTCGCGGTCGAAGGCGGGGCGCTGCGCCCCGATGCGGTCATCAATATCCCCGGCGGGCGCAAGCTGGTCGTCGACGTAAAAAACGTCTTCAACACCTATGCCGCCGCGAATGAAGCCGGAAGCGAGGAAGAGCGCCGCGAATTGCTGCGTAGCCACGCGCGCGAACTGCGCACCCATATCGACCAGCTGTCGGCCAAGCGTTACCAGGATCATGTCGAGGGGTCGGCGGATTTCGTCGTGATGTTCGTGCCGGGCGAACACGTGCTCTATGCCGCGATGACCATGGATAGCGGCCTCTTGGATTACGCGCTGCAGCGCCGGATCGTGCTGTCGTCGCCGCTGAATTTCATGTCGATCGCGCTGACGGTGGCGACGATCTGGCGGCAGGCAGGCGCGCAGGCCGATGCTGCCGAAATCGCGAAGCTGGGCAAGGAACTATACGACCGTCTGGCGGTGGTCGCGGGCCATATTTCCAGCCTGCGCCGGGCGCTCAGCTCCACGAATCAGCATTTCGATGCGATGGTCGGATCGTTCGACACCAATCTGCGCCGCACGGGTGAGCGGTTCGAGTCCCTCGCGGTCGACACCAGCGCCAAACAGCTGACCGAGTCGCCTCCGCTTAGCCATACGCCGCGCGCGCTGGTGAACTTCCCGGACGAAGGCGAGACGGCGGCGAACTGACGCAGGTCATCGCGACCCAGCCACTGAATAGCCGACATTCATGTCCGTATGGCGTTGTAACTTGTCTCGCGCGGGCATTACTGCAATGCAGCATTTCCAACCCCCCGATGTTCCACCTTGCTGGGAAATGCCTTCACCATGAAATTGCAGACTGTCGGGCTGTGCGCCCTTACGCTCGCCCTTGCCGCCTGCGGTAGCTCCGCCGAGGAAACCAACCCGACCGACGAAACCGCTGCCGCCCCCGCGCCTGTCGAGGAAGAGCCTTCGCTCGCCGATCTCGCCACCAGTGCCGAGGGGCCCTATGCTCCCGAAGACCAGTGCACGGGTCTCTATGGCTTTGACAGCTTCCGCGGCCAGCTGCGCCGCACCGTGACCTTCCGCGATGCGAAGGGTCTTGCCGCGCTTGCCGATCCTGCCATCAAGCTGGATTTCGGCGGAACCTCCGGCGTCGAGGCGCTGACCAGCAAGGTCGAGGCCGATCCCGAACTGTGGGATGACATGGCCGACGTGCTGGCTCTGGGCTGCGCCAGCGAGAGCGAGACCAGCGCAACCATGCCCGCATTCTTCGCGACCATGCCCAAGGATGTCGATGGCACCAGCGCCTATCTCGTCACCGCCAATGACGCGCCGGTCTATACCGACGCGGAAGGGACGACGCCCGGCGATGCGACGATCAGCTGGGATCTCGTCAAGCTGGTCGGTGACGCGCCCGCAGAGGGCGCTGAATTGGCCGAAGTTGCGACGCTCGACGGCAAGACGACCGGCTATATGAAGCTGTCGCAGCTCCGTAGCGCGATCGATTATCGCATCCTCGCCAACCGCGGCGACGATGGCTGGAAGATCACCGCTTTCGTCGCGGGCGATTGATCGGGCCGGACAGAGTTCAGGGACGCGCCGGGGGCCAGTGCCTCCGGCGCGTTTTTCATGGGCGCAGGGCTGCCAGCGCCTCATAGGCGAGCACTGCTCCTGCCACTGCCGCATTCAGACTGTCGGCGCGGCCCAACATCGGGATCGTGACGCGCAGGTCGCACGCCATCTCATATTCCTCTGGCAAGCCGCGCGATTCATTGCCGACCATCAGGAAGCAGGGCGCGGCATAGGGCGCACCGCGATAATCCACCGCGTCACGCAGCGATGCCGCGACCAGCTGGCCCTCTCCGCCGTGCAGCCAGCTTGCAAACTCGTCCCACCGCGCCTGCGCCAGTGGCACGGTGAAGATCGCCCCCATGCTGGCGCGCACGGCTTCGACCGAAAACGGATCGGCGCAATCGTCGATCAGCACCAGCCCACCTGCGCCGACGGCATCGGCCGTGCGCAGCATCGTGCCCAGATTCCCCGGATCGCGCAGCGCCTGCGCCACGAGGAAAATCGGGCTGGCCGAGCGTTCAAGCCGTTCGACCGACGTGTCGAATTCGCCGAACACGCCGCATACCGCCTGGGGATTGTCCTTGCCCGAGATCTTGGAAAGCGCGGCCTCGCTCATCTCGATGACGTCACCGCCCTCGGCCTCGACCGCAGCGATCAGCGCATCGAGCAGCGGGTGATGGTCGCGCCCCTCCGCCATCGCCAGCATTTGCGGCACGCGCCCGCTTTCGCGCGCATCGGTCAACAGGCGCAGGCCTTCGGCCAGAAATACGCCCTCGCGGCGGCGGTGCTTCTTCTCGCGCAGAGAGCGCAGATATTTGACGGTGGGGTTGGATAGCCCGGTTACGGTTCGCATGGGCTTCGCGATGGCCAGCACGGGGGTGTGCTGTCAATGAAAACCGGCGATCAATCCTCGCCGAAACGATCCTCGACCAGCTTGACGAGCGTGGCGAGAGCGGCTTCCGCCTCCGGCCCGCTGGTCCTGATCTCGATCTCGTCGCCCTTGGCAGCGCCCAGCATCATCAGGCCGAGGATAGAGCCGCCCGCAGCCTCGTTCCCGTCCTTGGCCACGCGCACCACGGTGCCTTCGGGCAGGGCGGCGACGGCGCCGACGAATTTCGCGCTCGCGCGCGCGTGCAGGCCGCGGCGATTGGTGATGGGGACTTTTTGCCCGGCCTCGCTCAAGCGTCCTGCCCCAGGAATTCCGAAGCAACGGTGATATAGTTGCGCCCCGCTTCGCGCGCGGCGGCGACGGCATCGGTCACGCTCATGTCGACGCGTGCGCCTGCCAGCCGGATCAGCATGGGCAGGTTGATCCCGGCGATCACCTCGACCTCTCCTGTCTTGAGCAGCGAGATGGCGAGGTTCGATGGAGTTCCGCCAAACAGATCGGTCAGCACGATCACGCCGCTGCCGTCGTTCACCTTTGCAATCGCGTCGCTGATTTCGGTGCGACGCGCTTCCATGTCGTCATTCGGGCCGATGCAGACGGGTACGACCCGTTCCTGCTCGCCGACCACATGCTCCATCGCGCTGACGAATTCAGCTGCGAGATCGCCGTGGGTCACGAGGATGAGGCCAATCATGTCAGTCCCTTAAAAACCGATTGGGTTTCCTGCCAGCCGTGCCGATGCACGTGCCGCACTGAAACCGTTTCGCGGCGCCCGTAGCGCGCCAAGCCAACCACATCTATGGCCTCACCCATGTTTACCCAGCCTTTCCGGCTGTAAATCGAAACCCTTGCCGCCCTCTGCGGCCAGCGGGTGAAAACGCATTTCTCACCGCGCATTCACCCGAGCCCCGCCTTCGACCAGATCGCTTGCATGGCTGTCAAGGTTGCGATGCAGCAATCCGGGATTGTGTCCCGCTTTGCGCAACTCTGTCGCAAGGGCTTCGGCGCTGAAGACGGAACGGTGTTTCCCGCCGGTACAGCCGAATGCGATATGCAGATAGCTCTTCCCTTGCGCTTCGTACAAAGGGAGCAGGCCCATCACCAGATCGCGAATGCGGGCAAAATTTTCCTGCCATGCCGCGTCTTTCGCGATGTGGTCGGCAACCGGCTGGTCACGGCCCGTTAGCGGTCGCAGCGAATCGACCCAGTGCGGATTGTCGAGAAAGCGCATGTCGAAGACGAGATCGGCCATCGGCGGCATGCCTCGCGAAAAGCCGAAGCTGGACACGGTGACGGTCATCCCCTGCGGTGCGCTGGGCGCGAACAGTTCGCGGATGGTGCGGCCAAGGTCGTTCGTCGAATAATGGGTGGTTTCGACGACGATATCGGCCCAGCGGCGCAGCGGCGCGACCAGTTCGCGTTCGGCTGCGATACCCGCGGCGGCGGGCCAGTCGCCCGCCATCGGATGGCGGCGGCGGGTCTCGTTATAGCGGCGCTCCAGCTCTTCGGCGCCGCAATCGAGGAAGAGCGTGGTGAAATCGATCTCCCCGGTCTCGGCGAGGGCGCGCACTTCTGAAATTACCGAATAGGGATCGAAGCCGCGCGTGCGGGAATCGAACCCGATGGCGAGCGGCTCCGACCCGTCGCTTCCTTGCAGGGACTGGCTGGAATGGCCCGGCCCCGGCGCGGTGGAGACGAGGCGCGGCAAGAGGCGCACCGGGAAATTGTCGACTGGCTCCCACCCCAGATCCTCCAGCGCACGCAGCGCCGTGGTCTTGCCCGCGCCCAGCATGCCGGTGACCAGCAGAACCTTGCTGGGCCGGTGGCTCGCTTGGCCGTCCTCGGCTTCGCTGCCGGGCGCCACGGGGAGGGAATCGGGGGATTCGCTATCCATCAATTGCAGCTATCCCCGATTGCGCGCGGCAGGGGAAGCCCGCACGGTGTTTCATGCACCCCGGCTTTCGCTCGCCCCATGCATCCGCAGCGCCCATTCCACACGCAGGGCGAGGACCGGGCTGTCTGGCCACATGGTAAGGGTGGGCACCGGAATATCGGCGATTTTGCGCACGGCAGGGCCTTCCACATGGCGCGGGGCATCGCGGGTCAGTTCGATGGAAAGGGCGATGGGGGCGGGGACTGCGTCGATATGGACGATGCCGACATTACGGATCTCGATCATGCCCGCGGTATTGGGGTGGGGCCAGGCAAAGGGCGCTCCGTCACGGGCCGCGACCATCACCCCGTCATCGCCGACCAGCTGCGCGCCCCTGTCGATCAGCGCCAGCGCCAGGCTGGTCTTGCCAACGCCCGGCTCACCCGTGATCAGCACGCCGCGCCCGTTCACCGCGACGACCGTGGCCTGCATGGCTTTCGCTTCGCATGGCGCGCCGCTCATCCGGCGGAGCCCGCGTCATGCGCGGGCAAGCGGATGGCGAAGACCGCGCCGCTTTCCCCGTCATCGCGTCCGCGCGCGAACAGCGTGCCGCCATGACCGACGATGATGCCGCGCGCGATGGCAAGGCCAAGGCCCGAATGCTTGCCAAAGCTTTCGGGTTCGGGGCGATGCGAATGGAACCGCTCGAAGATCGCTTCGCGCTCTTCCTCGGCGATGCCGGGGCCATCGTCGGTGACGGTCAGTTCGACCTGATCGCCCAGATCGTCGAAATCGATCGCGACGCAGCCGCCATGGGGCGAGAAACTGGCGGCATTGTCGATCAGGTTTTCGAGCACGCGTTCCAATTGCGCGGCGTCACCCATCACCGTGGTCGCCCGGGTCGGGGCGCTCTTGATCTCGAAACTCAGCTCGCGCTCCTCGCCGATGCGGGTGGCGGCAGTGCGTCCGCCCAGCACGTTCTGGGCGAGGGTCAGGAGATCGACCGGCTCGAACCGCGTGCGTGAGAGTTCGGCGTCCAATCGGCTCGCCTCCGCGATCTCGGTAATCAGGCGGTCGATGCGGCGCACATCGGCCTGCGCGATCTCGGCCAGCTGGCGGCGCAGGTCCGGGTCGTCGACATTTTCCAGCGTGTCCAACGCGCTGCGCAGGGAAGCGAGCGGGTTCTTCAGTTCATGGCTGACATCGGCAGAAAACGCTTCGCCCGCGTCGATCCGGTCGCGCAGCGCCTGCGTCATGTCGGAGAGCGAGCGGGCGAGATTGCCGATCTCGTCCTGCCGTTCGGGCAGGCGGGGGATCACCACCTCACGCTCTCGCCCGGCGGACACGCGCTGCGCCGCGCGCGACAATGTGCGCAGGGGCTGGACGATGGTGCGGGCAAGGAACAGCGACAGCTGCATCGAAAACAGCATCGCCAGCGTGAGCAGAATCAGCAACGTCTGGCGCGCGGTGCGGATGGATGTGGTGATATCGACCGCATTGCGCATCGTCAGCAATGTCTCCCCCTGCGGGCCATAGGGGGCAGCGGCGGTGATGACCGGCGTGCGGTCGGGGGCATGGCGCAGCATCACCGTGCCCGCGCGGGCCTGCTCGGCCACGAATACCTCGGGCCATTGCGACTTGTCGGTCTTGTCCTTGCCATTGGCAGGATCGGCGGCGGGGTCGTATGGCGGCACCGGCGGCGCGCCGACAAGGAAATCGACGGCCCGGTCGGTAGCGCGAGCGACCGATTGCACCCAGTCCTGCTGTTCAGGATCGGCAAAGACAAAGGCCGGTTCGCCCACCACGAAGCTGTCAGTCTGCAGCGCCCCTTGCGAATCGAATGTGCGCAATCGCAGTCGCTGCTGGTCGCCGATGCGGGCGAGCAGGGCGGGGTGCTCGCTGGCGGGGGCCTCCGCCAAGGCGTTGGCAATGATCTCGACCTCGCTGCGGGCAAGGCGCGAACGTTCGATGATCAGCTGCTTGCGATAGGTGTCGAGCACGAACAGACCGCCCAGCACCAGCAGCACGATCAGCGTGTTGACGGCAAGGATGCGGGTGGTGAGCGAAAATCGCCGGGTCCAGAACAGCGGATCGGGCGCACCTTCTGCGCGCGAAGGTTTCGCCTCCGCGCTGTCGGGCGTGCCTGCCGGCTCAGTCGCCTGCAAAGCTGTAGCCCGCGCCATACAGCGTGGAGATGCCCGAGAACGTGCCATCGACCTGCCGGAACTTGCGGCGCAGGCGCTTGATGTGGCTGTCGATGGTGCGATCGTCGACAAACACATCGTCCTGATAGGCCGCGTCCATCAGCTGGTTGCGGGTCTTCACCACGCCGGGCCGCTGGGCCAGTGCCTCCAGGATCAGGAATTCGGTCACGGTCAGCGATACCGGCAGCCCGTCCCATGTCACGCGGTGGCGTTCGGGTTCCATCTGCAGACGCCCGCGCGTGATGATCTCTGCCGGTGGCTGCGTCGTTTCGCCCGACAGGCGGCTCCTGACCATGTCCTCACGCCGCAGCAATGCGCGGATGCGGGCGATGAGGAGGCGCTGAGAAAACGGCTTCGCTATATAGTCGTCCGCTCCCATGGAAAGGCCCAGCGCCTCGTCCTGCTCGTCGGTCTTCGACGTCAGGAAAATGACGGGCAGCGAGGATTTTTCGCGCAGGCGGCGCAGCAATTCCAATCCGTCCATGCGCGGCATCTTGATGTCGCATACGGCAAGGTCTGGCGGGTTCTCGATCAGCGCCTCCAGCGCGGCGCTGCCATCGGAATAGACGCGGGTATCGAAACCTTCGGCCTGAAGGGCGATCGACAGCCCTGTCAGGATATTGCGGTCATCGTCGACGAGGGCGATCACATGCGCCATTGAAATTCCAAGCCTTCCTGTCTGCATCATCTATCGAGATGACGCGCTGGCGTGTTCCCGGTTCCGGCCTCGGTTCTGGTCCGGCCCGATGATGCGACATCATGCCTCATCCGCCTTGCCTGCAGTATCGTCTAGCGAACTGTTGCGCGGCAGCCAAACCCCTACCAAGCCTAAAGTCGCCGATAACTCATAGGGAGCAGTAAATTGCGCAGCTTCCCCAATATTGGTGCAATGCAGCTATTCGAGCCAGACCCTCGCGGAAGATTTGACCGACTCTTCACGCTGGCATATGGCGAAATTGAAAAAAGAAATTCGATGGGGGGACGGTCTGAAATGCTGCATCTCCCTGTCGCGACGTAATTTTATTACGTTTTAAGAAGCCATGCTTGCGCCGCATGGTTGCCCCGTCTGGAGAGGGGCTCTGATAGGAGACCGACGTGTCGATGAATGTTTCCCTTGATTCACAGGGCATTGAAACCAATGCCCGGATCTATTCCAATCTTGGCCGGTCGCAGCTGGTGGAACACGCGCTGAGGAATGGCGAAGGCAAGCTGGCAGCCGATGGCCCGCTGGTCGTCGACACGGGCCGCTTCACCGGTCGCAGCGTCAAGGACAAGTTCGTCGTCAAGGACGCGATGACCGCTGACACGATCAACTGGGGAAAGATCAACCAGCCGATGAGCGAAGAGCATTTCGCCAATCTCAAGGCTGACTTCATGGAAGCGCTTAAAGGTCAGGACGAGCTTTACGTCGCCGACCTGTTCGGCGGTTCGCAGCCCGAATATCGCGTCAACGTGCGCGTCATCAACCAGATGGCCTGGCACAATCTGTTCATACGCACCCTGCTGGTCCGCCCGACCGCGGAAGAGCTGGCGGATTTCGTGCCCGAATACACTATCATCAACCTGCCCAGCTTCAAGGCCGATCCGGCCCGTCACGGCAGCGTTTCGGATACGATGATCGCGGTCAGCTTCACCGAAAAGCTGATCCTGATCGCCAACACCGAATATTCGGGCGAGATGAAGAAGGGCGTGTTCGGCCTTTTGAACTACCTGCTTCCCGAACAGGGCGTTATGCCGATGCATTGCTCCGCCAATGTCGGCGCAGACGGCAAGACCGCGATCTTCTTTGGCCTGTCGGGCACCGGCAAGACGACGCTTTCGGCCGATGCCAGCCGCACGCTGATCGGCGACGATGAACATGGCTGGTCGGACGACGCGGTCTTCAACTTCGAAGGCGGCTGCTATGCGAAGATGATCGACCTCTCCGAAGAGGGTGAGCCGGAAATCTACGCCACGACCAAGATGTTCGGCACGATCCTCGAAAATGTCGCCATGGACGAAGAGACGCGCCAGATCGACTTCACCGACACGTCGAAGACCGA
Source organism: Croceicoccus mobilis (assembly GCF_001661965.1). Lineage (GTDB taxonomy): Bacteria > Pseudomonadota > Alphaproteobacteria > Sphingomonadales > Sphingomonadaceae > Croceicoccus > Croceicoccus mobilis. The sequence continues at coordinate 151,482 of NZ_LYWZ01000002.1, read as the reverse complement.
GAACACGCGCGGCGCCTATCCGATCGAGTTCATTCCCAACACGTCGGAAAAGAACCTCGGCCCGGTCCCGTCGAACGTCATCATGCTGACCGCCGACGCATTCGGCGTGCTGCCCCCGATCGCGCGGCTCACGCCCGATCAGGCGATGTATTACTTCCTGTCGGGCTATACCGCGAAGGTTGCCGGCACCGAAATCGGCGTGACCGAGCCGGAAGCCACCTTCTCGACCTGCTTTGGCGCGCCCTTCATGCCGCGTCACCCAAGCGTTTATGGCAATCTTCTGAAGGAACGCATCGCACAGGGCGGCGCGCAGTGCTGGCTGGTCAACACCGGCTGGACCGGCGGGAAGTACGGCACTGGCAGCCGCATGCCGATCAAGGTGACCCGCGCGCTGCTCAACGCCGCGCTCGACGGTTCGCTCAATGATGTCGAATTCCGCAAGGACCCGAACTTCGGCTTTGAAGTTCCGGTCGCGGTTCCGGGCGTCGAAAGCACGATCCTCGACCCGCGCGCGACTTGGGCGGACAAGGACGAATATGACGCGACCGCGCACAAGCTCGTGCAGCTGTTCGTCGACAATTTCGGCCAGTTCGAAAACCATGTCGACGAAGGGGTGCGTCAGGCAGCTCCGACTGCGGCCTGATCGGGCCTAGTCACTTGCTGAAATGACATGGGCACCCCGGGCCGGATCGGCTCGGGGTGCCTTTTGTCCGGTTCATCCCGTCTACAAACTGTCATTGTCATTTGCGATGATGGGGCGGGGCGGTGCACTCTGCCGCGCACTGATCAACCGCACAGGGGACCGCATCTTGGCTTTATTCGATTCTCTTCTCGGCCAGTTGGCCAGCGACTCGCCCGATGTCGACAATCTGGCGCGCAAGGTCGGGTTGGACCCGGCCATGACCGAAAAAGCGATTGCCGCTCTGGGGCAGGCGCATCAGCAGCCCGGCGACACGGTGGAGCTCGCATCGGCCAAGACCGGGCTCGACACCAACATGCTCTCGACCATCGTGCAGCAGATCGGCGGAGAGGGCAGCCTCGCCCATTTCGCGCAAATGTTGCAGGATAATCCGCAGGCTGCGGGCCTGCTTGAAATGCTCGACTTCGACAAGGACGGCAATCCGCTCGACGATATCGCGGGCATGGCGTCGAAGTTCTTCGGCAAGTCATAAGGCGCTTTGCCTCGGCCAGCGCGCACGCTATGCGCGGGGCATGGGTGATCTTGCTTTATCGCTGATGGTGCTTTGCGCCGCCGCCATGCTGGGCGGCGCGTTTTTCGCGTTTCGGCGCGGGGATGCAAAGCGTGCGGTGCTGATGCTGGTGCTCGCCATCGTGATCGCGGCCAATGTCGCGATCTGGACGATACCCGGCCCTGACGGCACCGCGACGCTGGCCGATGTGCCGGGCGACGATCTCACCGCCCAGCCCGAAGGCTAGTCCTCGATCTCCATCCCGCCCTTGAACAGGGCGATGGCGCGGCCCTGCACGGGCTGCTTGTCGAACGGGGTGTTGCCCGCCTGCGCCGCCATGCGGTCGGAATCGACGATCCACGGGCGGTCGGCGTCGATGACGGCGATGTCCGCCTCGTATCCCTCGACCAGTCGTCCCGCTTCCACGCCCAGGATCCTTGCCGGGTTCACGCAGAGCAATTGCGCCATGCGCGCCATGTCGATCACCCCATCGCGCACGAGCGACAGGGTCAGCGGCAGCAGCGTTTCGGCCCCCGCCATGCCGGGCGCGGCATCGGCGAAGGGCAGGCGCTTGTCTTCCGGCCCGCGCGGATCGTGACCCGATGCGACCACGTCGATGGTGCCATCGGCCAGCGCCTCGCGCACCGCCTTGCGGTCGTCCTCGCTGCGCAGCGGAGGCGACAGGCGGGTGAAGGTGAGGAAGCCCGCGGTCGCCACGTCGGACAGCATGAAATGGGCCGGCGTCACGCCGCAGGTCACATTGACCCCGCGTGCCTTCGCCTTGCGGACGAGATCCAGCCCGCCCTTGGTTGTGACCTGCCGGATATGCAGATGCGCCCCGGCAATTTCGGCCAAGGTAAGATCGCGCATGATGGCCAGCGTTTCCGCTTCGGACGGGGCGCTGGGCAGGCCCTGCCGGGTCGCGATCTCGCCCTGCGTGGCGACAGCGTCGCCGGCCAGACCCGCATCTTCGGCGTGGGAGATGAAGGGCAGGCCCAGCATGGCCGCATATTGCAGCACGCGGAACATGGTGCCCGAATCCGCGATCCACTGGCGGCCCGAAGACACGGCGCGCGCGCCTGCTTCCTGCATCAGGGCGAGTTCGGGCAGTTCCTCGCCCTTCAGCCCGCGCGTGGCGGCGGCGATGGGGTGGACCCAGAAATCGGGCTTGCCATAGCTGGCGGCGAACCGGACGCGGGCCGGGTAATCCAGCGGCGGCGGCTGGTCGGGCATCAGCGCGGCACGGGTGATGCCGCCGAAATGAAAAGCGGGCTTGTCGATCTCGAACACGCCAAGGTCGATGATGCCGGGCATGACGATCTTGCCCTTGGCGTCCAGCGTGCGGTCGCCGTCCTGCGCGGAGAGGTCACCGACCGCGACGATACGGTCGCGTTCGCAGCGGATCGCGCCGGGGGCGGGCGGCCCGTCGCCCGACAGGATCTGGCCGCCGGTGATGGTGAGTGGCTGGCGCGGCATCATAGCGGCGCCCCCCATCCTTCGACCCCGCGCACGCGGCGCGTCAGCACGTCGAGGCAGGCCATGCGCAGGGCGACGCCCATCTCTACCTGGCGGGTGATTGCGGATCGCTCCAGCATGTCGGCGACCGAGCTGTCGATCTCAACCCCCCGGTTCATGGGCCCGGGATGCATGACCAGTGCATGGGGCGCGGCCAGTTTCAGCCGCTCTGGGGTCAACCCGAACAAATGGCGATATTCGCGGGCCGAGGGGATGAAGGGGCCGCTCATGCGCTCCATCTGGATGCGGAGCATCATGACCACGTCGACCCCGTCGATCGCCTGATTGAAATCGGTAAAGGGCGTGACGCGCATGCGTTCGATGTCATATGGCATCAGCGCGGGCGGTGCGCAGACGCGCACCTCTGCCCCCAGCGCGGTCAGCAGCAATATGTTCGAACGCGCCACGCGGCTGTGGCGAATATCGCCGCAGATCACGATCTTCAGCCCGACGAATTCTTCCTTCGCCACCGGGCATGCGCCGCTGCGCAGCCAGTCGCGCAGGGTCAGCGCATCGAGCAGCGCCTGTGTCGGATGTTCGTGCTGCCCGTCGCCCGCGTTCAGCACGGGGCAGGCGACCTTGTCCGCGATCAGCTGAGTCGCGCCCGACGATGCATGACGGATCACGATGGCATCGGCGCGCATGGCGTTGAGCGTCGTTGCCGTGTCGATCAGCGTCTCGCCCTTTTTCACGCTGCTGGTCGCGGCGTGCATATTGACGACGTCCGCGCCCAGCCGCTTGCCCGCGATTTCGAACGACAGCAGCGTACGGGTCGAGTTTTCGAAGAAGGCATTGATGATCGTGAGGCCCGCCAGCGCGTCATTGTGCTTGAGCGGACTGCGGTTCAATTTCACCCATTGCTCGGCCTCATCCAGAAGATAGAGGATCTGCCACGGAGCCAGCGGCGCGATGCCGATAAGGTCCTTGTGCGGGAACGCTTCGCCGCCAGCGGGATAGCTGCGGGAAGAAGAGGTGGGCGTTGCTGTCATTGCTGAAGACAGGCCTGTAATTGCACCGCGCGCCCACGGCAAGACCGCGAAGGCCCCGAAATGGCCACAGGCACGAAGTTTCGCATTTGCAGCGCGTGCCTCTCGGGCCTAACCTCTTGGCAATGCAAGGGTGCTATCGGACGCGCCCACGAAAGGAATTTGAATGGCGTTCGCGCGCAAGGTCTGGAAACTGCTCGTCGCGATAAAGGACGGGCTGGTTCTGCTGTTCATGCTGATCTTCTTTGGCGCACTTTACGCCGTGCTCAGCTATCGGCCCCTGCCGGCGACAGTGAACGAAGGGGCGCTGCTGGTAAAGCTGGACGGCGTTGTGGTCGAAGAGCCCGCGCCGGTCGATCCGCTCGCCCTGTTCTTTTCCAGCCGCGCGCCAATACGCGAACATCGCTTGCGCGACGTGGTGCGCGCGATCGAGGGCGCGGCGACAGACGACCGCATCGACGCGGTCGTCATCGACATGGGCTATTTCCTCGGCGCGGGCCAATCCACGATCTCCCGCATTGGCGAGGCGATGGACAAGGTGCGCGCCGCAAAGAAACCGGTGCTGACCCATGCGCTGTTCTATGCCGACGACGGCGTGCAGCTTGCCAGCCACGCCAGCGAGATATGGGTCGACCCCATGGGCGGCGCGATCGCGGCGGGGCCGGGGGGCAGCCAGCTTTATTACAAGGGGCTGATCGACCGGCTGGCGGTCAGTGCGCATGTTTATCGCGTCGGCACCTACAAGAACGCGGTCGAACCCTATCTGCTCAGCGAACCGTCGCCCGCCTCGCGTGAGGCGACGCAGGCGCTCTATTCCGCGCTTTGGGAAAATTGGCGCGACGAGGTGGCCAAGGCGCGGCCCAAGGCGAAAGTCGATGCGCTGATCGGCGATGCCGCAGGCATGGTGCGCGCCAACGGCGGCATGGCCGAAGCGGCACTGGCGTCTGGCCTTGTCGACCATATCGGCACGCGCGAACAATTCGCCGACCACGTGGCCGAAATCGTGGGTGAGGAGGACACCGACGATGGCCTGCCGTTCTATGCCAATACCGAATATGAAAGCTGGCTTGAAGCAGAGCCAATGAAACACGAGGGCGATGCTGTCGGTGTCATCACCGTTTCGGGCGCGATCACCGATGGAGAATCGGGCAGCGGTTCGGCAGGCGCCGACACGATCGCCAACGTGCTGGACAAGGCGCTGAACGATGATCTGGCCGCGCTGGTCGTGCGGGTCGATTCGCCCGGCGGCACGGTGACGGGCGCAGACCGCATCCGGCAGGCGATCCTGCGGCATAAGGAGCGGGGTATCCCGATCATCGTGTCGATGGGCGATCTGGCGGCCAGTGGCGGTTACTGGATCTCGACCACGGGCGACACGATCTTTGCCGAACCCGATACGATCACCGGATCGATCGGCATTTTCCTCGTTCTTCCCAGTTTCGAGGGCACGCTGCAAAAGGTCGGCGTCAATGCCGCGGGATATCAGACGACGCCGCTATCGGGGCAGCCCGACATATTGGGCGGGGTTTCGCCCGAAATGGACGCGCTGCTGCAGGCGCAGGTTGATACGGGATATGAACGCTTCACGAAGCTCGTCTCCGAAAGCCGCGACATCCCGCTGTCGAAAATGGAGACCATTGCCGAGGGCCGGGTCTGGGATGGCGGCACCGCGCGTCAGCTGGGGTTGGTCGACCGGTTCGGTAATCTCGACGACGCCATCGCCTTTGCCGCGAAGCAGGCGGGGCTGGCCGATGGCGACTGGCATGCCGAATATCTGGAGCCCGAACCCGATCCGCTGACCGAATTCTTCAACAGCTGGGCGCATTCGGATGCAGAGCCCGACGCGGGTGAGGCGGACATGCTGGGCCTGATCGCGGCGCGGCGCGATGCGACCGCGGGACGCATGGCGAGCGATCTCGATCGCCTGCTGGGCCGCCCGCGGATCGAGGCTCGCTGCCTCGAATGTCCGGTGCCGATGAACGCGCGCGCTCCGAAAGGGAGCGAATCGCTATGGCAGACGGTCGCCGCGCGTCTCTTTGATTAAGCGCGGCGTGCCCTGCCTGATCAGATAGAAGGCGCTTCCGGGATGCCGGGGTCGGGCTGGTCGAAATCGGGGGCCGGTTCCTCGATCTCACCGGGGCCGCCGGGCTCTCCCGGTCGTTCGGGCGGACTTTCCAGAGGCTCTGGCGTGGCCGGAGTCTCCGGGGGAGAGCCGGGTTCGATGATGTCGGGCCCCGGTATGTTCGGGTCGATGTTCGGGTTGGTCGCCATAATGGTGAAACATAGCACAAACATATTCGATCCGCGCATGTTTTGGCGCTAACCTCAAGCTTTGCGCCCCAATGCGCTTGCTCTTTCACCGATGCTTCGATAGAGGCCCGCGAGCCTTTGAATCCCGCCCGCCATGTCGGCGCGGGGCGACGCGGGCGTGGCGGAACTGGTAGACGCGCCAGATTTAGGTTCTGGTATCGCAAGATGTGGGGGTTCGAGTCCCTTCGCCCGCACCAGGCCCAGCCCACGCGCCACCCGCGGCCCCGTGCAGCCTGGCGACGCAACCCATAACACGTCAGCGACGCCTGAAAGAGATATCATGCAGATTTCAGAGACCAAGAACGACGGGCTTGCCCGCGCTTACACCGTCACCATCCCCGCGGCCGAGATTTCGGGCGCCGTGGACGCCGAGATCAAGAAGATCGCTCCGCAGGTGCGCATGCCCGGCTTCCGCCCCGGCAAGGTTCCGGCCAATCTCGTCAAGAAGATGCACGGCGAGGCGATCCACGCCGACGTGCTGAACAAGACCGTCCGCGAAAGCGTCGACAAGGTGATGGCCGAAAACAAGCTGCGTCCCGCGATGCAGCCCGCCGTCTCGCTGGGCGAGGATTATGAAGAAGGCAAGGACGCCGAAGTTTCGATCGAGCTGGAAATCCTGCCCGAGATCGAAACGCCGAGCATCGATGGCCTGAAGCTCGAAAAGCTGGTCGTTCCGGTCGAGGACAGCGCCGTCGACGAGGCGGTCGAGAATTTCGCTTCGCAGCAGAAGAGCTTTGAAGACGCCAAGAAGACGCACAAGGCCGCCGAAGGCGACCAGCTGATCATCGACTTCGTCGGCAAGCTTGACGGGGAAGAGTTCGAAGGCGGCAAGGCCGAGGACGCGCCGCTGGAAATCGGCTCGGGCCGTTTCATCCCCGGTTTCGAGGAGCAGCTGACCGGCGTGAAGACGGGCGATGAAAAGACCATCACCGTGACCTTCCCCGAAGACTATCCGGCCGAGCATCTCGCCGGCAAGGAAGCCACTTTCGATGTGACCGTGAAGGCCGTGAAGGTCGCCGCCGAAACCAAGATCGACGACGAGTTCGCCAAGTCGCTCGGCCTCGAAGGTCTCGACAAGCTCAAGGAACTGCTGAAGGGCCAGCTCCAGCAGGAAACCGAGGGCCTGACCCGCACGCAGATGAAGCGTCAGCTTCTTGACCAGCTTGCCGCAGGGCACGATTTCGCTGTCCCCGGCCAGATGGTCGAGGCCGAGTTCGGCCAGATCTGGCAGCAGCTCCAGCAGGAAGCCGTTCGCGAGGAAGATCCCGAAGCGGCGCTGAAGGAAATCGAGGACGAGAAGGACGATTACCGCAAGATCGCCGAGCGCCGCGTGCGTCTTGGCCTGCTGCTTTCGGAAATCGGCCAGGCCAATGGCGTGGAAGTCAGCAGCCAGGAAATGAACATGCTCCTGCAGCAGGCAGCGCAGCAGTATCGCCCCGAAGACCGCCAGCGCTTCGTCGAATATGTCCAGTCCGAGCCGATGGCCGCCGCCCAGTTGCGCGCCCCGCTCTATGAGGACAAGGTCGTCGACTTCCTGTTCGACAAGGCCGAGGTTACCGAGCGTGAAGTGACCAAGGAAGAGCTGCAGGCCGCCATCGAAGCCGAGGAAGGCGAAGAGGCGAAGCCGGCTGCGAAGAAGGCTCCGGCCAAGAAGCCCGCTGCGAAGAAGGCCCCGGCCAAGAAGGCTGCGGACAAGGCTGACGAAGCCGAAGGCGAAGAAAAGCCTGCGGCCAAGAAGGCTCCGGCGAAGAAGCCTGCTGCCAAGAAGGCCCCGGCCAAGAAGGCAGAAGGCGAGACCGCCGAGAAGAAGCCTGCTGCGAAGAAGGCTCCTGCCAAGAAGCCTGCCGCCAAGAAGGCACCGGCCAAGAAGGCCGACGCCGAATAAGGCTTCGCTCCAAGCGAATTCAGGGCCGCGGGGGACTATCCTTCCCCGCGGCCCTTTTCGTTGGTTTACAGTTTCGGCGTGGGGACCGTGGCGGTGCGGACCGCTTCGAATGCGGCACCGGCGCGCAGCACGGCGGCATCGTCCCAGCGGTCGCCAAGGATCGAAAGCCCGACCGGCAGGCCCTTTACGCCGCCCATGGGGACGGACAGATGCGGCGTGCCCGAAACGGCGGCCAGAGTGCCGGTGCCGATCGAGCCTTTGAAATTATCGCCAAGGATCGGATCGGTCAGCCACGCAGGACCCGTCGTCGGCGCGATCAGGAAGCGCACGTCATTGTCGGTCAGCAGCTTCTTCAGCCCCTTGTCATAGGCGAGGCGCAGCGATGTTTCGCGCGACTGGGCTAGCATGGCATCGTCGGTCATGGTCTCTGCCATCTCGAAGATCGACTGGTCGAACACGGCCATTTCCTCATCCGCATGCGCCTTGTTGAAGGCGATCGCATCGGCAAGGCTGCGGATCGGAATATCGGCAGGCGATCCGGCGAGATAGGCGCCAAGGTCAGCGCGCAATTCGTGTAGCAGCACCATGAACTCGGCCCCGCCCAGCGCTTCGGGTTCCTCGTAATCGATCTCAACGATTTCGGCGCCTGCCGCTTTCATGTCAGCGACGGCCTGTTCGAACAGGGCGGTCACGTCACGGTTGTCGCCAATCTGGTTTTTCATGACACCGATCCGCACGCCCTGAAGGCTGGCGTCCGGAAGCCCGGCGGTGAAATCGGTGATATGCGCATTGGCCTCTGCCGTGGCGGGATCGGCCGGATCGCTGCCCGCGATGGCGTTCAGCAGCAGCGCCGCATCGGCGACGCTGCGCGCCATGGGGCCAGCGGTATCCTGCGAATGGCTGATCGGCACGACATGGGTGCGGCTGACAAGGCCCACCGTGGGCTTGAAACCGACCACGCCATTGACGCTGGCGGGGCAGGTGATCGATCCGTCGGTCTCGGTCCCGATGGCGGCCCAGGACAGGCTGGCGGCCACGGCCGCGCCGCTTCCCGATGAAGAGCCGCAGGCATTGCGGCCCGTCAAATGCGGGTTTTTCGTAAATCCGCCCACGCCGCTCCACCCGCTGACCGAATAGAAGCTGCGGATATTGGCCCATTCGGACAGGTTGGTCTTGCCCAGCACCACGCCGCCCGCCGCGCGCAGATTGGCGATCAGCGGCGCGTCGCGGCCCGTGGCGTTACCGGCCAGCGCGATGCTGCCGGCGGTGGTGGGCAGTTCGCTGGTCTCGACATTATCCTTCACCAGCACGGTGCGTCCGGCGAGCGGCAGGCCTGCATCGCGGGCGGCCTTTGCCTGCGCCACGGCATCGGGATTGGTGGCGATTACGGCGTTCAGCGTCGGTCCGGCATCGTCATAGGCTGCGATCCGGCCGAGATAGGCGGCAGCGCATGACGGACCTCCAGCGCAGCCATCGGTGCTGGCCAGTGCCTCTGGTGCAGGCGGTGTGGATGCCAACGGCGTGGATGTCATCGGCGGCTGGGCCGTGGCGCAGGCGGAAAGTGCCGCAGCTAGGGGGAGGGTGAGGGCGGCGTGGCGCGGGCGGCGGCGCGCGGTCGTTCTGATGTCCATGGCGGCGCAGATTGGCGAGCGTTCAGACGCTGTGCAAGCGCGAAGACGTCATGCTGCAAGTTGCGGGTGATTCGCATGTAGGGCGGTGAAAATCGCTCATGGCCCGACCGAACAGCACCGGCAAAAATCGTCGCAACTGCGTCACCGGCGTAACGTGAAGGGCCCGGCTGTAACCTTGCAATCGCAGTTTGTCGCATCGTGTCGCATCTGCGGGGCTGCTTATTGCCAAGGGGCGGTGCGGTGATTCAACACCGTCTCACGCAGCGGGCCGCCGGCTCCAATTGTTGCAAATTCTGGCACTACCCAAGCTTAAAGGGACAATCGCAATGAGCGCACATCACGGTAGCGGCCTTGCCGAAGACCTTGAACGGATCGAGCGCATCCGCCTTGGCCGCAGGCGCGCGCTGGGCCTGATCGGCGCAGGCGGCGGCGCGCTGGTGCTGGCAGGCTGCGGCGGGGGCGAGACCTCGTCTTCTTCCAGCAGCTCGGTCACGGTAGGCACGGGCTCCTCCTCCTCGTCATCGTCGTCGAGCGGGTCGAGCAGCTCGTCCTCTTCGTCATCGGGCAGCACCTGCACCGCCTATGCGACCGAAACGCGCGGCCCCTATCCCGGCGACGGCACCAACCAGTCGAGCGGCGAAACATCCAACGTGCTGACCGAAAGCGGCATCGTGCGTTCGGACATTCGTTCGAGCTTCCTCAGCTCGACCACGACGGCAGCGGGGATCGCGGTCACCTTCACCATCACGCTGGCTGACGTGAATGACAGCTGCAACGCGCTGGAAGGCTATGCCATTTATCTTTGGCACTGCGACGCGGACGGCAATTACTCGCTCTACAGCGAACCAGGCGAGAGCTATTTGCGCGGCGTGCAGGTGACCGACGAGAACGGGCAGGTCACTTTCACCACGATCTTCCCGGGCTGCTATGACGGGCGCTATCCGCACATGCATTTCGAGGTCTACTCCTCGATCGACAAGGCCACCAACGGGTCATACGCGCTGCTCGTTTCGCAGTTCGCGATGGAAGCCGATGCCTGCGACGATGTCTATGCGACCAGCACCTATTCGACCAGCAAGAGCAATTTCGCCAAGATCACCACGGCCAGCGACAATGTCTTTGGCGACAATAGCGACGCCCAGATCGAGGCGATGACCGTGCTGTTCGATGGCAATACCACCGACGGCTATACCGCGACGGCCACCGTCGGCATCGCGACCTGAGAATACCGAGACGGTCGGCATCGCGGGCGGAGCGAAGCCACACTCACGTACGGTCGTGATGCCGGCCCAACACATAAGCCCCCGTCAGAGGGGCTCCCTGCCCCCCGGTATCTACCGAATGAGGGCGGCGCCCCGGCGGTCAGTCCCCCGCCGGGGCGCTTGGCGTCAGCCGTGCAGGCCTGCGCGCTGGCGATTTTTGTCCCGCTGCGCGCCGCTTATCCCCGGTGTCCACGCTTGCGTGATTAACGGGGTTGAACATGCGCCGGGTAGGCCCGACATAGGCCTTTCCAGTCATTCAGAGGATTTCATGAACCAGATCGGGAACATGCGGGTCGACCCCGAAACCGGCGCACTCGTGCCCGTCGTCGTCGAGCAGACCAGCCGCGGCGAACGCAGCTTCGACATCTTCTCGCGCCTGCTGCGCGAGCGTATCGTCTTCGTCACCGGACAGGTCGAGGACAACATGGCCTCGCTCATCGTGGCGCAGCTGCTTTTCCTTGAATCGGAAGACAGCACCAAGGACATCTCGATGTACATCAACTCGCCGGGCGGTGTCGTCACGGCGGGCATGGCGATCCATGACACCATGCAGTACATCAAGCCGCGCGTTTCGACCGTGTGCATCGGTCAGGCCGCATCCATGGGCAGCTTCCTGCTGGCCGCGGGCGAACCGGGCATGCGCATCGCGCTTCCCAATGCGCGCATCATGATCCACCAGCCTTCGGGCGGTGCACAGGGCATGGCCTCGGACATCGAGATCCAGGCCCGCGAGATCCTGCGCATCCGCCGCCGCATGAACGACCTGTACGTGAAGTACACCGGCAAGGCGCTCGACGATATCGAGAAGGCGATGGACCGCGACACCTTCCTCGAAGCCGAGGAAGCCAGGGAATTCGGCCTTGTCGACAAGGTCTTCGCCACGCGCGCCGATACGGCGGCCGAGGGCTGATTATCGGGAAGAAGGAGGGGACGGGATCGCCCGTTCCCTCTGCCCGAATGATCCGCATGGGCTATGGCGCAATGCGGATCGCACGGTCATGATCCGTGAAGCATAGGCTTTAAGCCAACATACAGGGCGTGTCATTTATGCACTGTATGAACGAAACCCGTGCCCGATACGGTTGATTCTCGATAATCGACGCGTAAATTCAAGAATGGCCCGAATCTTCGGGCGCTTTATGAGACAGATATGACCAAAGTGAGCGGATCGGACAGCAAGAGCACCCTTTACTGCAGCTTCTGCGGGAAGTCGCAGCACGAGGTGCGCAAGCTGATTGCCGGACCCACCGTCTTCATTTGCGACGAATGTGTCGAACTGTGCAACGACATCATCCGCGAAGAGACGAAGGCCGGCATCGCAGGCAAGAAGGACGCAGGGGTTCCCCCGCCGATCGAGATCTTCGAGACTCTCAACGATTACGTGATCGGCCAGGACCGGGCGAAGCGCGTGCTTTCTGTCGCCGTCCACAACCATTACAAGCGCCTGCGCCACTCGGGCAAATCGACCGATGTGGAACTGGCGAAGTCGAACATCCTGCTGGTGGGGCCCACCGGTTCGGGCAAGACGCTGCTGGCCCAGACGCTGGCGCGCACTTTCGACGTGCCCTTCACCATGGCCGACGCCACCACGCTGACCGAAGCGGGCTACGTGGGCGAGGACGTGGAGAACATCATCCTCAAGCTGCTGCAGGCCTCCGACTATAATGTCGAAAAGGCGCAGCATGGCATCGTCTACATCGACGAGATCGACAAGATCACGCGCAAGGCCGAAAATCCCTCGATCACCCGCGACGTTTCGGGTGAGGGCGTGCAGCAGGCGCTGCTAAAGCTGATGGAAGGCACCACCGCTTCCGTCCCGCCGCAGGGTGGGCGCAAGCATCCGCAGCAGGAATTCCTGCAGGTCGACACGACGAACATCCTGTTCATTTGTGGCGGTGCGTTTGCGGGTCTTGAAAAGCTGATTTCGGATCGCCTGCAAAAGCGTTCGATCGGTTTCGGCGCGCATGTCGCCGACCCGGAAAAGCGCCAAATCGGCGAGCTGCTGTCCAAGGCAGAGCCGGAAGATCTGTTGAAGTTCGGCCTGATCCCCGAATTTGTCGGCCGTCTGCCCGTCATCGCGACGCTGGAAGACCTCGACGTCGAGGCGCTGGTCAAGATCCTCAAGGAGCCCAAGAACGCGCTGGTCAAGCAGTACCAGAAGCTGTTCGAGCTCGAGGACGTGCAGCTGACCTTCACCGACGAGGCGCTGGAAGCGGTCGCTGGCAAGGCGATCAAGCGCAAGACCGGCGCGCGCGGCCTGCGTTCGATTGTTGAGGCGATCCTGCTCGACACCATGTTCGACCTGCCGACGCTGGAAGGCGTGACCGAGGTCGTGGTGGACAAGGAAGTGGTCGAGGGCCGCAAGGAACCGATCCAGGTCCACAAGGGCAAGGAAGCCGCGGCCTGATCCGCGCTTACGGCAAGGAAAACATGATGGCGGGGACGAGCGATCGTCCCCGCCATTTTCTTTTCGTCTGCGGGCGCAACCGCTGGCGCAGCCCCACGGCGGAGGCGATCTTCGCGGGACGGGGCGGATTGCTGACGATGTCGGCGGGGCTGTCACCTGATGCAGAGGTGCCGATCGACGCCGATCTTGTAAGCTGGGCTGACCGCATTTTCGTGATGGAACGAAGCCAGCTGCGAAAGTTGAAGCGTCAATTCGGCGCGCTGCTTGCCGAACGGCGCGTCGTCAGCCTCGACATCCCCGACCGCTACCGCTTCATGGAACCGGCACTGGTCGATCAGCTAGAGCGCAAGATGCGGCCTTTCCTGCGCTAGCGACTAAACCGTCGCCGCATCTTCCAGCGCGCAACCGTTTTCCGCCGCCATCTCCACCTGAAATGTCGCGTGGTGAATGCTGAAATCATGGTCGAGCCGGTGGGCGAGGCCGTGGAGGAATGCATCGCCCGGATGCCCGCCGGGCATCACCAGATGCGCGGTCAGCGCGGTTTCGGTCGTGCTCATTGGCCAGATATGCAGGTCATGAACCGCCGCCACGCCCTCGGCGCTTTCCAGCGTCGCGCGCACTTTTGCCACGTCGATCCCGTCGGGCACGGCCAGCAGGCCCATCTTCACCGAATCCTTCAAAAGCCCCCATGTGCCGACCGCAATGATCGCGACGATGACCAGCCCGGCGACGGGGTCGATCCAGTTCAGTCCCGTCAGCGCGATCAGCAGCCCGGCGACCACCACGCCCGCCGAAACCGCGGCATCGGCAGCCATGTGCAGATAGGCCCCGCGGATGTTGAGATCGTCATCCTTGCCGCGCATGAACAATAGCGCGGTCGCGGTATTGATGATGATGCCGATCCCGGCCACGATCATCACCGCGCCCGGCTCCACGGGCGCGGGGTCGAACAGGCGGCGCAAAGTCTCGATCGCGATCGCACCCAGCGCCACCAGCAGCAGCGCGGCATTGGCCATGGCGGCGAGGATCGAGCTGGATTTCAGCCCATAGGTGAATTTTTCCGAAGGCGGCCTGCGCGCGGCCGCACTCGCCCCCCAGGCAATGAGCAGGGAGAGCACGTCCGACAGATTGTGCCCGGCATCGGCGACAAGCGCCATGGAGCCGAACACGAAGCCTGCGCCTGCCTCGACCACGACGAACCCGGTATTGAGCACGACACCGATGGCAAAGGCGCGGTCGAAACTGGCCGGAGCGTGATTATGCCCGTGCCCATGATCGTGTGAATGTCCGTGACCCATGGGCGCGACTCTAGCGGCTTTGCAGCATGAAGAAAGGGGCTGCGCACGTGCGTTGCAAAAATGCCGCAATGGCGAAAAAAGGGGCATCTTTGCGGCATGTGCGAACGGTCGCGAATGATCGCAAATTTTCACGCAATGTAAGGAAAACTGCGGAGTCGCGCCATTTGTATCAGTGTGTCGCAGGTGAATCCGGTTTCGATTGTCACTTGCTCGTCACAAATGACGTCTTATGGCGCATTGCAACAAGGCCGTGATTTACAGGGGCGGCCTTGGGGATCGTCGAAATCAATTTTCAGGGACAAATCACCCATGAAGAAATTCCTTCTGTGCAGCTCTGCGATCGCCGCGATCGCGCTGCCGGCAACTGCCCACGCGCAGTCGACTGGCTCGCTTGACTTTGAAGACAGCGAAATCGTTGTCACCGGGACCGTCGCATCCGACGTCGCTGGCGTCGAAATTCCCGACAGCCCGAAGGCCAAGGTCGAGATCAGCTCGGAAATCATCCAGCGCCAGATTCCCGGCCAGACCATCAACGACACGCTGAACCTGGTTCCGGGCGTCAGCTTCACCAACAACGACCCGTTCGGTTCGTTGGGCGGCAGCTTCACTGTCCGTGGCTTTGGCGCAGACCGTATTTCGCAGACGCTCGACGGCATTCCGCTGAACGACTCGGGTGGCTATGCACTCTATACCAACCAGATGCTCGACCCCGAGATCATCGAGGCGGCGACCGTCAGCCTCGGTTCTACCGACGTCGACAGCCCGACCGCTTCGGCAGCCGGCGGCACGATCAACATCCGTTCGAAGATGCCCGATAATGATTTCGGCGTCACCACCGTCCTGACCTATGGCGACATCATTGCACGCGGCAATGACGTCAGCCGCATGATGTATCGCGGCTTTATCAAGGTCGAGACCGGCGAAATCACCCCGGGTGGCCTTAAGGCCTATTTCACGGCTTCGACCACGCAGAATGATTCGACCTTCTCGAACTACGGCGGCGTGAAGAAGCAGCAGTACAACGGTAAGATCTACCAGCCGCTGGGCGACAATGGCGACTTCATCGCGGTTGCAGGCCACTACAACCAGAACCGCAACAACTTCAACGGTTCGCCGGCGCGCTATTCCGATCCCGACACCTACGGCATCCAGGACCCGGCCGATCGTTTCTACGATCTGTACGATGGCACTCCCTGCAGCACCGACGAGCCTGAAGCGGGCGTCGCCGATAGCCCCAACAGCTGCGGTTCGCCGTTCGAGCGTCGTTTCAACCCGTCGAACACCGGCAACATCCGTGCAAATGCACGTTTCACGCTGAGCGACAAGCTCGTCCTGACCGTCGACCCGAGCTACCAGTACGTGAAGGCCAATGGCGGCGGCACCTCGTCGGGCGGTTATGAATATGCCGATCCGACGACTGGCCTGCTAGGCCAGATCGATGGCAGCTATTACGCCGGTGTCGATCTCAATGGCGATGGTGACACGCTTGATCGCGTTCGCATCCTGACCCCGAGCCAGACGCAGACCGACCGTTTCGTGGTCATCGCGAACCTTGCTTACGAGCTGAACGACTTCAATCGTTTCCGTCTGTCGTACACGTTCGACCACGCCGACCACCGCCAGACCGGCCAGGCTGGCCTGCTGCAGCGGAACGGTGTTCCCTATGACGTGTTCCCGGTCAACGATCCGATCGTCGCGGCCAACGGGCTGGTCCTGAACAAGCGTGACCGCAAGTCGGTTGCGATGCTGAACCAGGTAGCTGGTGAATATCGCGGCGAGTTCGGTGACCTGACAGTCCTTGTCGGTGCGCGCATGCCGTTCTTCGAGCGCAAGCTCGACCAGCGCTGCTACAACCTTGGCCCGGACGACGGCTACGGCGATTGCATCGCTGCGGCTGACGCGGCGATCTATGAAGCTGCATATCCCGACAGCGCGCTTCCGGAAAAGCGTACCCGCAAGTACGACAAGTTCCTGCCGAGCGCTGGCCTGACTTATAACTTCACGCCTGAAGCCAGCGTCTTCGTCAGCTATGCCAAGAACCTCTCGGTTCCGGGCACTGACACGCTCTACGGTTCGCTCTATTACGACGAAACCGATCCGCGTGCGAACCCGACGCCGGAAACCTCGGATGCATTCGATGTCGGCCTTCGCTTCCAGTCGAACAAAATTCAGGCGCAGATCGCTGGTTGGTACTCCAAGTACAACAACCGCCTGATCTCGGTCTATTATGCAGAGTGTGACTGCTCGGTAAGCTACAACCTCGGCACCGTCGACAAGTACGGTATCGATGGCTCGATCGCCTACAAGCCCATCGATGCGCTGACTGTCTATGCCTTCGGTTCGTGGCAGAAGTCGGAAATCAAGGATGACGTTGTCACCTCGACCGAGACTTATGCGACCGCTGGCAAGCGCGAAGCAGGTGCTCCGAAGTATATGATCGGTGGCCGTATCCAGGGCGATCTGGGTCCGGTGCAACTGGGCGCGCAGGCAAAGCGTACCGGTATGCGTTACCTGAACGACATCAACACCGTGACCCTGCCGGGTTATACCACGGTCGATGCAGACATCCGCGTGAACCTGGGCTATTTCGAGGAAAATCTCGACAAGGCCTACCTGCAGTTCAACGTCACCAACATCTTCGACGAGGTTTACATCGGTTCCGCTTCGGGCGGTCTGACCACCCCGTCGAGCTATGTGAACATCGGCGCTCCGCGCGCGTTCACGGCGTCGCTGATCTGGGGCTTCTGATAGCTTCAGACCTACAGACAGACAAAAAGGGCGGCGGCATCCGAAAGGGTGCCGCCGCCTTTTTTACGTTCCGTGATTGCCACCGTTACTCATAAACGCAGGCATCCAGCCCGTCGCGGCCCACGACCCCGATCCGGGCAGAGATCGTATTGCCATGACGGCGCAGCCAGCCCGACGGGTTCACCACGGACCGTTTCTTCGGCAAGGGAAGGGCAGCTGCCATGCGCGCAGCCTCGATGCGGGAAAGATTATCGGCGGAATGCTTGAAATAGCGCTGCGCCCCGGCCTCGGCGCCATAGGTGCCGATCCCGGTTTCCGCGACATTGAGATAGACCTCCATGATCCGCCGCTTGCCCCAGATCTGTTCGATCAGCACGGTGAACCAGGCCTCCATCCCCTTTCGGAAATAGCCGCCGTTCTGCCACAGGAAGACATTCTTCGCGGTCTGCTGGCTGATCGTCGACCCGCCGCGGATACGCCCGCCTTGCGCGTTCTGGACCATTGCCTTGGCGATGGCGGTGCGGTCGAAACCGTCATGTTCGCAGAACTTTGAATCCTCGGACGCGATCACCGCACGCACCAGATTGCGGTCGATATTGTCCAGCGGCTCCCAATCCTTCGTGATACCCTTGTCGTCGGCCAGCATGGTGATGGTCACCGGCACCGGCACCACGGCGTAGATCGCGACCCAGCCGATTGAGACGACAAGGAAGATGAGCAGCGCCTTCAGCGCCCAGATGGTGAGGCGTCGGGGGAGGGGACGTTTCGCGCCTGCGCGGGTCTTTCGTTTGGCCATGTCCGTGATTTAGGTACGAACCGACCCCTTCGGCAAGCGGCTCACGAAAAAGGGCGGCAGACCTAAAGCCTGCCGCCCTTATCATTTTCCGTGACCTGTCGGGCGCTTACGCCATTGCCGGGCTCATCCGGTCCTCGACAATGCGGTTCATCGCCTTCTGGATCTTCTCGAACGCGCGCACCTCGATCTGGCGGATGCGTTCGCGGCTGACGTCGTAAACCTGCGAAAGCTCTTCCAGCGTCTGCGGGTCGTCGGTCAGGCGGCGTTCGGTCAGGATGTGCTTTTCGCGGTCGTTCAGCACGTCCATCGCCTCGACCAGCATGTCGTGGCGAACCTGCTTTTCTTCGGCGTCGGCCACCGTTTCGTCCTGCAGCGGGCGATCATCGGTCAGCCAATCCTGCCACTGGCCCGAACCTTCCTCGTCCGAACGCATGGAAACGTTCAGCGAAGCATCGCCGCCCATCATCATGCGGCGGTTCATGTTGATGACTTCCTGCTCGGGCACGCCCAGATCGGTCGCGATCTTGGTCACGTCCTCGACGCTGAGGTCGGTGTCTTCATAGGCCTCGAGCTGCTTCTTCATCCGGCGCAGGTTGAAGAACAGCTTCTTCTGCGCGGCGGTCGTGCCCATCTTTACCAGGCTCCACGAACGCAGGATGAATTCCTGGATCGAAGCCTTGATCCACCACATCGCATAGGTGGCGAGGCGGAAGCCGCGATCGGGCTCGAACTTCTTCACGCCCTGCATCAGGCCGACATTGCCTTCGGAGATGAGATCGGAAACCGGCAGGCCATAGCCGCGGTAACCCATGGCGATTTTCGCCACGAGTCGCAGGTGGCTCGTCACCATCTGGGCGGCTGCCTCGGGATCGTCATGCTCGGCATAGCGCTTGGCGAGCATATATTCCTGCTCAGCCGTAAGCACCGGGAATTTCTTGATTTCCGACAAATAGCGATTGAGGCTCTGCTCACCGCCGAGGGCCGGAACTGTGGGTCTTGCGTTGGTCACGTCTCTTGAACCTTTCTGTCTGTCGGCCCATGTAAGCAGACCCCTGCTGGGCATCTGCCGCTTAAGGCCACAATGGTCTTATAGGCGGATATTTCCCGTTTTGTCCTTTGATTCTCTCAATCAGAACGAGAGAGTGTTTCGATCAGTTCCAGCATGTCATGCGGAATATCGCTGGAAAAATGCACCCGGTCGCCAGTCACGGGATGAATGAAGCCCAGCACGGCGGCGTGAAGCGCCTGACGCTGAAAGGATAATCGGCCAAGGATCGGCCTGAATCGGGAATCGGATCGCCCATATATCGGATCCCCTAATAGCGCATGGCCGATTGACGACATGTGAACGCGGATCTGGTGGGTTCTGCCTGTTTCCAGCGTGCATTCGATCAACGCCGCGCCTTTCAGATCCTGCAGCGTGCGATAATGGGTGACGGCGTGCTTGCCGCGCGTTTCATCATCGCCCAGCACCGCCATTTTCTTGCGGTCCTTGTTGCTCCTGCCGATGCGGCCCTGGATCGTGCCGGATGCCGGGTCCGGGTGACCCTTGACCACGGCGCGATAGGCGCGCTCGATCGAGTGGTCCGCGAATTGCCTTGCCAGCCCCTCATGCGCGGCATCGCTTTTGGCGGCGACCAACAGGCCCGAGGTGTCCTTGTCGATCCGGTGCACGATGCCCGGCCGCGCCACGCCGCCGATGCCCGACAATTGACCTCCGCTATTATGGGCACAATGCCACAGCAGCGCATTGACCAGAGTGCCATCGGGATTGCCCGCGGCGGGGTGCACGACCATGCCTGCGGGCTTGTCGATCACGATCAGGTGCTCGTCCTCGAACACCACCTTCAGCGGGATGTCCTGTGGGATCGCCTCTGCCGGGGCGGGGGAGGGGACTTCGATGGTGAATTCGGCTTGGGTCGCCAATTTGGCGGAGCCGGATTTGACCGGCTTGCCGCCGACCAGCACCGCGCCATCGCCGATCAACGCCTTCACCCGCTCACGCGAAAGGCCGCTCGCCGCGCTCAAAGCCTTGTCGAGCCGTTCGCCAGCCGGAATGGTGCCCGTGATCGTTTCCCCGCCATCGTCGGCGGACAGATCATCGTCGCTATCGTCAACTGGACCCCCCATGCTAGGCAAGATGGGTGCTTGAACTCACCCTGACAAGCGGCGTCACGGGCGTCATCGCGAAAGCGGCGGAAAAAGCCGCGCCACAAGAGGCTTGCGGCCTGCTGCTGGGCCGCGGCGCCTGCATTTCGGAGGTGCGCGAGACCGTCAATGTGGCCGATGAGCCGGAGCGGCATTTCGAGATCGACCCCGTCGCCCTGATCGCTGCGCACAAGGATGCGCGGGCAGGCGGGCCTCAGATCATCGGCTATTTCCATTCGCACCCGAAAGGCCCGGCCCTGCCATCGGCAACGGACAGCGCCATGGCCGCGCCCGATGGCCGGGTCTGGGCCATCGTGGGAGAAAGCGGCGATATCGGCTGGTTCATCAGCGGCAGTGACGGTTTCACCGCAATCAGCCCCCGGATCGACGCATCAAGCGGCTGAAATCCGCGAATTGCCGGTGGATGGCGCCAATGGGCGCTTTACCGGGGGAATCATCTGCGGTTATGCCCGCAGCCGTCATGACAGACCAATCCATACAGCTCGCCAGCCTGATCGCATCGCGCCTGTGCCACGATCTGCTGTCCCCCGTCGGCGGCATGACCAATGGCATCGAATTGCTGCAGGACGAAACCGATCCTGCCATGCGCGAACAGTGCATCGACCTCCTTGCGCAGGGTGCACGGCGCACCGCCACGCGGCTGCGCTATTTCCGACTGGCGTTCGGCGCGGCAGGCGGGTTTGACGATCTGCTGCCGGTGGCAGAGATCAAGGAGCTGGTGCTGGCGCAGGCGGCAGAGGGCCGCGACATCAAGGTCGAGTGGGTCGCCAATGCGGAAGGGTTCTCAAAGCCTGCGGCCAAGATCCTGCTGAACTTTGCGCTGATGGGGATCGAGGCGCTGCCGCGCGGCGGCACGCTGTCGGTCGCAGTGGAACAGCGCGGCGGCGAATATGAAATCGCCATCCGGGCCGAGGGGATGCGCATCGCCTTTGGCGAAGATGTCGGCAAGGCATTGGACGGCACCATCCCGACTGAAGAGCTTTCGGCGCATACCGTGCCCGCCGGGCTGTGCCGCATGATCGCGCAGCAGACCGGCGGCGGTATCCAGCATGCCAAGACGGAGGGCGCGCTGGTACTGGGCGCGGTTCTTCCCAATGGCTGACAAGGGCACTGGCAGCAATAAGCGCCCCGGGGACGAGCTTCCCCATGTGCGCGATTGCCCTTCGCCCAATTTCAACGACCGCGCGCTGCCCATCAGCATGGTCGTGCTCCACTACACCGATATGCCCGATGTGGAGGAAGCCATCGCCAAGATGTGCGACCCCGAAAGCAAGGTATCGGCCCATTACTGCATCACCCGCACCGGCGAGCTGGTGCGCCTGGTGGACGAGGACAAGCGCGCCTGGCACGCGGGGCGCTCGTTCTGGCGCGGCCATACCGATGTGAATTCGGCCAGCATCGGGATCGAGCTGGATAATCCCGGCCATACCTGGGGTTACGAGCCCTTTACCGAGCCACAGATGGAAACGCTGCTCATCCTGCTGGCCGATATCGTCAACCGCCACGATATCCCGCGCGCCAATGTCGTCGGTCATTCCGATGTCGCGCCGCAGAGGAAGGACGATCCGGGCGAACTCTTCAACTGGGCGCGTCTGGCCAAGCACCGCCTTGCCCTGCCGCGCCCGAATGTCGCGCTGGGCGACCCGTTCGAGAATGACGGGGCCTTCTTCCTTGCCATGGAGCGGTTCGGTTATGACATTTCCGATGGGCATGCGGCGGTAAAGGCGTTCCAGCGCCGTTTCCGCCCCGAATGCATCGACGGCGAAGTCGATGGTGAGATCCGCGCCCAGCTTTTCGCCCTGCTGCTTGACCGCGATAGGGGCGTTACCCGCTGATCCTCCTTGCACCGCCCCGGTTTCGCGCTAGATAGCGCGAGCGCCGGGGAGCCGGGCAGCCGCGTGGAGGGGTAACCCGAAGCGAGGAAAGTCCGGGCTCCACGAAACAAGGGTGGCGGGTAACGCCCGCCCGGCGAGGATACGATTCGCATCTGCGGGCGCGTCCGAAGCCGAGGGAAAGTGCCACAGAGAGCAAACCGCCGATGGAGGGTTCGCCCTCACAGGCAAGGGTGAAAGGGTGCGGTAAAAGCGCACCGGGGACGTGGCAACACGGACCGACTTGGCAAACCCCACCCGGAGCAAGACCGAATAGGGGCGGCGCGCCCGGCCGCAAGGCGCAGGGCAGGGGTGTTTCGCCCCGTGACCGCCCGGGTTGGTTGCTAGAGCCGTGCAGCAATGTGCGGCGCAGATGAATGGCTGCCCTTGCGGGGCTGGTGTTCGGGGCCTTGTGCCGCACGCATACCGCTCGCATGACAGAACCCGGCTTACAGGCTCCCCGGCGCAACTGCCTGCCCCGATTGTTACCTTGCGATACATCAGTTTTCGGGCACTCATGCTGCGCCGCAGCGTTGCATGACATGCAAGGCCAGTTGGCCTGTATCCGGACCATCCCCCGATCTGAATTGAGCAGCTTTTGTCCATCGAACATTTCTGGCCGCTATTGATCGCAGCCATCGTCGTCGGCCTGTCGAAAGGGGGCCTCGCCTCCATGGCGGCGATTGCCGTCCCCATGCTGGCGCTGGTGATGAACCCGGTGGAGGCGGCTGCGATCCTGCTGCCCGTCTTCATCGCGACCGACTGGATCGCGGTGTGGACCTATCGGCGCGAATTTTCGCTGACCAATATCAAGATACTGGTCCCCGGCATGATCGTGGGCACGATCACGGCGACGATCATAACCCCCTATACGCCCGAAAGCGCGCTGCTGATCTTCACCGGGGCGATCGGGCTTTGGTATTGCTGGCGCAGCTGGTTCACGAAAGGCGGCAAGAAAAAGCGTGAGCCCAAGGTGGGGCCGGGCCTGTTCTGGGGCTGGCTGACCGGGATCGCCAGCTTTATCACCCATTCCGGCGCGCCCCCGTCGCAGGCGTTTCTGCTGCCGCAAAAGATGAAGCGGCTGGAGTTTTCGGGCACCGTGGCCATCGCCTTTGCCATCGGCAATCTGGTCAAGCTGCCGGGCTATTACGTGCTGGGCCAACTCGACGATCTGCACTGGTCGACGACCGCGATCCTGATCGTGGCGGGCGCGGCCGGCGCGCTGGTGGGGCGCAAGCTGGTGAAGGCGCTGGACGAGGCCCTTTTCCGACGGATCGTAGAAGGGTTGCTGCTGATCCTGTCGGTGATCCTCGTCTTCAAGGGCGTGCGGATGGTCATGGGCTAACGCTGCCTGCACGACCGGCGCACGCGATCAGGGCATCATCGTCCCGGTCTTCACAAAGCGGTCGTGCCATGACAGCGCCTCGCTCAGAATAGAGGGTGACTGAAGGCCGAAGGATTCGGTCTGGGCGCGGGCGTAATAATCCTCCAGCATCGGTCGGTAGGTCGGATGCGCGCAATTGGCGATAATCGTCTGCGCCTTTTCTCGCGGGCTTAATCCGCGCAGATCGGCCAGCCCCTGTTCGGTGACGATGACCTGCACGTCCTGGCTGATATGGTCGACATGGCTAGCCTGCGGCACGATGGCGGAGATCGCGCCGTTCTTCGCCGTCGATGGCGTCATGAAGATCGAGATATAGGCATTGCGCGCGAAATCGCCCGAACCGCCGATGCCGTTCTGGATCCGCGATCCCATCACATGGGTCGAATTGACCGCGCCATAGATATCGGCCTCGATCAGCCCGTTCATCGCGATGCAGCCCAGCCGTCGGACGATCTCGGGATGGTTGCTGATCTCCTGCGGGCGCAGGATCATCTTGCCGCGATAGCGGTGCATCTCGGCATTGATCCGCTCGGCCGCTTCGGGGCTCAGCGAAAAGGCGGTCGCGCTCGCCATGGTCAGCTTCCCCTCATCGAGGAGGTCGAGCATGCCGTCCTGAATGACCTCGGTGTAGGAGGTCAGCCGCTCGAACGGGCTGTCGACCAGCCCTGACAGTACGGCATTGGCAATGTTGCCCACGCCCGACTGGATCGGCAGCAGCGAGGCGGGCAGGCGGCCCATCCTGACCTCATGGCCAAGGAACTCGAGGATGTGACCCGCAATCGCGCTTGCCGTCGCGTCGGGCGGAGAGAAGGGGGCGTTGCGATCGGGCTTGTCGGTCTCGACGATGGCGACGATCTTGTCCGGGTCGCAGCGCAGCGTGTCCTGCCCGATGCGGTCGTCGGGGCGGACCAGCGGGATCGGCACGCGTTCGGGCGGCAGGGCGGTGCCGTAATAGATGTCGTGCATCCCCTCCAGCGCCTCGCTCTGCCAGCCATTGACCTCGAGGATCACCTTCTTCGCGCGGTCGAGCCATGTCTTGTTGTTGCCAACGGAAGAGGAGGGGATGAGCGATCCGTCCTCGCGGATGCCGACGATTTCGACCACCGCGACATCAAGATCGCCAAGAAACCCCTGCCACGCCATCGGCGCGACCTGGGACAGGTGCATGTCGAAATATTTCATCTCGCCCCGGTTGATGCGGTCGCGGGCGATAGGGTCGGAGTTGTAGGGGAGGCGAAAGTCGATGCCGTCGGCCTTGGCCAAAGCGCCATCGAGTTCGGGGCCGGTCGAGGCTCCGGTCCACATACGGACCTTGAAGGGATTGCCGGCGCCGTGCTCCGCCACGATCCGGTCGGCCAGCGCCAACGGTACGGCCTTGGGGTAGCCGGAGCCGGTAAAGCCGCTCATCCCGACGGTGTCGCCGTTCCGGATGATGGCGGCGGCGTCTTCGGCGCTGGTGACGCGCGAACGCAGCCCGGCATGACGGATACGCATTTCAGGACTCCCTTTTTTGCTTGTGCGCATGCGTTCGCGCCGCAGCGGGGTTTGGGCCAGTGAAAAGACCTCATCCCCTGTTGCGTTTCGCGCAAAAGGCTTGCGAGCGTGTGTGCCTCAAGGTCGGGCGGCGGGTGTCTCAGCCTCATCCATGGCGCGCTTCAGTTCATGCGCGATTACCTCGGCTGGAAAAGCGAACATGTCAGGGAGCGACCCGTCAAAGCCGCCCATGATCCAGTCCGGGCTATTGCCGGGCTGTTTCAAACTCCAGACCACATTACCGAGATGGCGTGTATCGTGGACCCAGATGTCTTCGATGTCTGACCAGCGGACATGTTTTCGGCGCATCCATGGTCCATGGTCGCCGAAAGCTGAAGCCATCGGACCCGATCCACAGGCGGTCAGGCCGCACCAGCATGGCGAGAAAGGCAAGGCCAAGCGGAATGCCGGCAATGACCGCGATCCATCCGCCGAACGGGCCACGAGGCGACGGATCGGAGATGATGAGCATTCCAATGGCAATGGCCGCGCAGCAGGTCGCCAGGCCTGCCAGCGCCTTCCAGCGTGAGCCTGTGAAGTGAATCTCACCCGCCGATACCGGACCGGTTTCGATTTTCAGGCCGCCCGCGACAGCATGCCCGAGCCAAGCAGCAGCAGCAGCTTTACATCCATTGCCAGCCCATCGGCGCGGCGGTCGGCGATATATTGCTCGATCCCCTCAACAGGTACGCGGTGGACGATGATGTCCTCGCCCTCGACCCCGCCGCCATCGCCGGTTTTCGTCAGGTCGCTGGCGATGACCATGGTGAAACTTTCGCTGACCATGCCGGGGGAGGAGAAGAATTCCCCCGCATCCTCAAGCGTGCCGGCGCGAAAGCCGGTCTCTTCCTCCAGCTCACGCCCGGCGGCGGCCAGCGGGCCTTCGTCGGCAGAGCCGTGATCGTCGCCCACCAGCCCTGCGGGCAGTTCGAGGCAGCGGCGCCCCAGCGGCACGCGATATTGCTCGACCAGCAGCACATGGCCGTCATCCACCGCCAGGATCACCGCCGCGCGGATCGAACGGGCGCGGCTCACATATTCCCAGCGGCCCCGCGTCTTGGCGACGATCCAGTCACCCTGCCAGGCGATCTGTTCGGGGGCGTCGTGATCGGGCGTCGTAATTTTATTCATGGGGGGTGGTCAGGTCCGTCAGTTCAAAGTTCGATCAGGCGGTCGGGCAGCTCGTTCTGGTCATCCTCGGCCCGCGGGAAATGTTCAGCCAGCACGGTGCCGACGCTGTCGACCGCGGCGATCATGGCATCGGCGATGCGGCCTTCCTTAAGCTCGCCCAGCATGTTGACCATGGCATCGCCCCAGACCTCGTCCGATACCTTGCCCGCGATCGCCTCGTCGGCGACGATCTCCGCGCGGTGTTCCTGCATGGATAGGTAGATGAGGATGCCGGTGCGCCCATGGGTGCGCCGTTCGGCCCCGACCTTGAAGCAGGATACCGCGCGGCCATGCACGCGTTTCGTCTTTACGATGCCGGGCACCAGCAGCATGCGGAACGGGGTCCATTGCTGCACGATCATCAGCCCAGCGAACTGCACCGCGCCGAACAGGGCGGCAAGCCAGATGACTTCGGCCGGGGTATGCTCGGCCATCCATGCGCCAGTGATCCATTCGTAGAAGGCGAGATAGAAATCGGCATTCAAGGCAAAGGCGATCAGCCCCAGGAACGCCGCCGCCGCCGCCCAGCACAGGGCGACATCGACATAGCCGTCCGATCTGTCGGTAAGGATCGTGACGATCTCACCCGATGTGGACAGTTCGGCCTGAGCCACGGCGTCGCTGACGCGGACGTGGTCGGCTTCGGAAATATAGACGGGTCTTGCCATGGTCCGTGCCTCCTACCAGCTGCCGCTCGCGCCGCCACCGCCGAAGCTGCCGCCGCCGCCCGAGAAGCCGCCGCCGCCGCCGAAGCCACCGCCGCCGAAACCGCCCCCGCCATGGCCGCCGCCCCAGCCGCCACCGCCCCAGATGATGACCGGCACGCCGCCGCGGCGATAACGCCGCGATCCGGTAAGCCCGCGCAGGATCGGCAGAACGAAGAAGACGAGGAAGAACAGGAGAAAGATGATCTCGAACACCCCAATCCCGTCGCCGCTGCGCGCTTCGCGTGCCTGCGTATCGGCGGCAGCCGCGATCTTCTGTGCTTCTTCGGGGGGCAATTGCAGCTGGTCGATCAGCGACTGCGTGCCCGCGATAATGCCGCCCGCCATGTCGCCCTGCTTGAACCGGGGCAGGATCTGCTGGTTGATGATCAGGAAGGAAAGCCCGTCGGTGATGATCGGTTCGAGGCCATAGCCGACCTCGATCCTGACCTTCCGTTCATTGGGCGCGACGATCAGCAGCACGCCATTGTTCTCTTCCGACTGGCCGATGCCCCATGTGCGGCCCAGCTGATAGCCGTAATCCTCGATATTATAGCCCTGTAAGCTCGGGACCGTGGCAACGACCAGCTGCCGGTTCGACTGCGTCTCCAGCGCCGCCAGCTTCTGCGTCAACGCCTGCTCCTGCGTCGGGGAGAGAAGACCCGCATCATCGACGACGCGGCCGGTCAGCTCCGGAAAATCCTGCGCATGGGCAGCGGCTGGCAGCAAAATGGCCAGCATCGCCAGCATGGCGGCGGCAAGCATCTGTACGGTTCTGGTCATGTCTCTTCCGGGGCCGGGCGGGCCAGCCTCGCTTCCATCTGTTCTATCGCCATCATCGCCGCGGCTTCGAAATTGCCGCGGCTGGCGGGGTGCTTCATTGCATTCACCAGCCGTGCGCGAAAGGGGGCGATCGCATCGTCCAGGCTTTTGGAGTTGGAAATGCCCAGCGAACGATCGGCAGGGGAGAACAGCACGATCACCGAAGCCCTTTCATCGCCGCTGTTCCACCAGCCATTGTGATAGCGATTGGTGAAGTCCTTCACCGTCTCGCCGCGCAGGCCCCTTGTGGTGATGACCGCGAAACGCACGCCCGTTTCCGCTTCCGCGTGTTCAAGCCTTTGCCTCAGCCGACGGTCCTCTTCGGCATCGAAAAGCCCCGCCGGATCGATCAGCCCCGCCGGCGCGAGGGTGCTTTTCTCGACATTGGCGGGCGGCAGCGCCCCGCCGACATAGCGGAAAGCGCCGCCGCTCCACGGCATCATCGCGCCTGCGGTCAGCACGAAGGCGGCCGCGAACATGCGCTTGTGCCGGAGGATGAAGTCCGGCCGGTCGTCAGGCTCAGCCGCTTCGCCCCGCCCGGCATCGTTCATGACGGCACACGGGCGGGGTTCCAGGTTCAGAGCACGCTGCCCAGATCTGGCGCCTGCTCGGCATTGGGGGTCACGGCGGTGAAGGTCGCCATCGGCTCGGCCCCGTGGATCAGCTTTGCGCCGATGATGTCGGGGAAGGTGCGGATGGTGGTGTTATATTCGCGCACCGCCTCGTTGTAGTCCTTGATGGCGATATTGATGCGGTTCTCGCTGCCTTCGACCTGGCTTTGCAGCATCTGGAAATTGATCACCGACTGAAGCTGCGGATAGGCTTCCACGCTGGCGAGCAGGCGGCCAAGCCCGGCCGAGAGCTGGCCCTGCGCGGCGGCATATTGCTGCAGCTTCGCAGGGTCTGACAGGTCGGCGTCGGAAACCTGGATGCTGGTGGCTTTCGCCCGCGCCTCGATCACGTCGGTCAGGATCTGGCCCTCGCGCTCGCTCGCGCTCTTGGCGACTTCGGCCAGATTGGGCAGTGCCTGCGCGCGGCGGTCATAGGCGTTCTGCACATCGGCCCAGCGGGCTTTCGCATTTTCCTCTGCCGTGGGCACGGAATTGATGCCGCAGGCCGACAGCAGCAGTGCGGCAAGGCCGACGGCGGCAATGCGCAGGCGATTGATTTTCGACATTTCGGTGTGTTTCCCCGTCTGATCCGTCGGGGCGCCTGATCCGGCACCCCCTCCTGCCAAGCAATATAGGCAGGAGCGCACGCGGGGCCAAGGGCGGCAATCCGCGCGAGGTGGCAAGAGCCATGACAATTGCGGTCAGCAATCGCGGATGCGGGCCGGGCTGGGGACGCGGGCCGTGTCGCGATTGTTTTTGCGCGCTGCGGCGGTAAGGATTTGTCGCAGGGATCAATCGCAAGGGAACCGCGCAGCCCATGTTCAAGGAATTCAAGAAATTCATCGCCCGTGGCAATGTGCTCGACCTTGCCGTCGGCGTGATCATCGGCGCCGCTTTCGGCAAGATCACGACTTCGCTGACGCAGAGCATCATCATGCCGCTGCTTGGCTGGATCTTCGGCACCATGGACTGGTCGAACCATTTCATCCTGCTGGGCGAGATTCCCGAAGGGTATGAAGGCGACATCACCAATTACGCCGCGCTGAAAGAGGCTGGCGTGCCCATGATCGGCTATGGCGATCTTGTCACGCAGATCATCAATTTCCTGCTGATCGCCTTTGCCCTGTTCCTGATTGTGCGCAGCGCGAACAAGGTGATCGAGGAAGTGGAAGAGCAGATGAAGGAAGCCCCCGCCACGAGCGAGGAGCCCGCTGTTCCCACCGATCCCACGCTGGACGTGCTGAAAGAGATCCGCGACGAGCTGAAAGCGGCCAAGAGCGCACCGCCTGCGGCATAGGCTTTTGAGGGCAGGGCGATATTTCGTCGCCCTGCTCACTTCACATTAAGATCAGGATCGCTATATGGAGCGTGCCGGTTTCGGTCGGCTATGGCGATAAATTGCGGTGTGCAATAGGCACAGCGGACCCGGGGGCAGTACCCGGCGGCTCCACCATATACGCCCGTTGTCGGGGGTTGGATCATGGGGCCGAACCAGGATCGACGTGTGTTGAAAGGCACTGTTTTCGCCCGGGCTGAGTAACCCGCATAAGGCTCAAAACACACAAGTGCCAACGACAACGAAGCACTCGCTCTCGCAGCGTAATTTTACGGCCTAACGGCCCGAATTTACAAAGCTAAAGCGCGGTTGGACCCACCGGGCAACAGAAGCGGATTCCGGGGCTCCGGGGGTAGCTAGCAACAGAAACCCCCACCTTCTAATATGAGAGCGCGATGGCTGGATCAGCCAGATCGGCATGTCTCTACCGATCGAATGCGGACTTCGTGTTGCCATACCTCACGAGCGTTCATGACCTATTTCCAGAGCGCAACGGCGAGCGCGATTAAGCTTTTCTGCTAACTCGTCCATGGTGCCGTCGAAAGCCCATATTGTTGGAATCGATACAGAAAACCGATATCGTATATCGTCAACTGACCCATTATCAGATGTAATCGGCTGATATGGGAAGCTTATCGTCTTAAATGTTTTCAGACGCGGGACTTCGAGAATGTCCTTCACCCTGAAGGCATCGGTTAGTTCCCAAATGAACGTTTGGCTGCGTTTGATGCCCCCGCTTATTGCAAAAGCATTCATGTCCGACTGAACCTTGATAGGGCGAATGGTCATCGCGAAGTAGATGGCGCAGGTCAGGAAAAAGGCGAAGACCACTGGAGCAAGCAAAATCATGGCCGCCCAACCTATCACGGCTGTTGGCATATGCAGCTGCATCCCGATCAAAAAGCCGCCAAGTCCTGTAAGGAGCATGGCTGCGAAGCTTTTGCGCCTTGAAGTTACAATAACAAGTTTCCGATCCATCATGGCAATGTGCTGCAATTGCATTTCACAATCCACACCAAACCCGGCCCCATCACCCAATCCTGTACGGTACCACCCCGCGCTGCGCCGGGTCGACCACGATAGTCCGGTCGCCGGGCGGAAAGGCGCGCTGGTCGCAGTTTTCGCGCGGGCACAGGCGGCAGGATATGCCGATGGGGGTGGCAGCGCCCTTTGCCCCTACGTCAAGGCCATCGGCATAGATGAAATCGCCCGCATATTGCGCCTCGCACCCCAGCGCCACGGCATAACGGCGCGGGGGGCGGGTGTAGCTGCCCGATGGCTTCACCAGCCCCTTGGCCATGGAGATATAGCGCACGCCGTCGGGCGTTTCGGCAAGCTGGGTCAGTATGCGGTCGGGGATCGCCACCGCCTCGTGCACGATCCACAGCGGGCACGCGCCGCCAAAGCGGGCGAATTGCAGCGCGGTCGCGGAATGGCGTTTTGTAATGTTCCCCGCCATGTCGACCCGGCAGAAGAAAAACGGAATGCCCCGCGCCCCTTCGCGCTGGAGCGTCGAAAGACGGTGGCAGGCCTGCTCGAAACTGACGGAGAAGCGCTGGCACAATCGGTCGATGTCATGCCGTTCGGAAAGCGCGGCTAGGCGGAACGCTTCATAAGGCATCAGCAGGGAGCCTGCCGCGTAATTGCCAAGCCCGATGCGCAGCAGGTCGCGCGCGGCCTGACTGGCAAGGCCGGAACTGGCGGTGACCTGCGCGATCTCTCCGGCCAATGCGATTCCCGCCAATTGCCACGCCAGCTGGAACCGGCGCGTTTCGGCGGGCTGCGATGCGTCGATGGTCAGCGTGGCGGTCGCATCGTCATATTCGCGCATGCCCGCGCCGCCATTGGCGACCGTCACGCCCAAAGTCGCGGCCAGGGTCAAAAGCGCGGCTTCTGACGGAGAGGCGAGGTCGGGGGCGATGCCCGCGGCAACGGTTTCGGCCCTGCGGTCGAGGATGTCGATGTAATTGCCCTGCTCGTGGAACCAGTCGCGCACCTCCTCCCACGGCAGGCGGTTGGGGGAGGCACCTTCGCCTGCTTCCAGCGCCTCGTCCAGCATTTGCAGCCGTTCGCCCGCATGGCGATAGGCGCCGTGCAGCGCCACGAAGCGTTCGGCCAGATGCGGCTGCTGGCGCACGGCGCGAGTGGCGGTGGCCTCGTCGATGGCATGGGGGAACAGCGGATCGGACGCGGCGCGGCGCAGCGCCTCGGCGCGCAGGTCGATGCTGTCCCACGACCCTTCAGCGCCAGCCTCGTCCAGCTTGAGGTCATAGCGGCGCGACAGCGCGGCGATCAGGCGCGGGGTCAGCGGGCGATCGTCACTCTCAAGCTGTGAGAGATAGGAGACCGAGATGCCCAACGTCTCGGCCATCTCAGCCTGTTTCAGCGATTGCCCATCGCGCAGGGCGCGCAAGGTCTTGCCGGCAAAGATCCGTTGGGGGCGTGTCATGGCAAGGACTTAGCGCGTTTGAGCGGTTTTGCAAAACCGGCGAACAATATTTTGCAAATTCGCATTGGACTTGGCGCAGAGGTGCCGCAATAGCGAGGTCGAGAGGCTACCCGACAAAGGTGGCCCTTAAGGTTTTTCAGCTGGAGAGGGGCTCTCGTCCATAATGTCAGCCAATATCGCAGAACTCGAACGTCGCCGCGAAGCCGCTCGCCTCGGTGGCGGTCAAAAGCGCATCGATGCCCAGCATTCGAAGGGCAAGCTCACCGCACGTGAGCGGCTCGACGTGTTGCTCGATGCGGGGTCGTTCGAAGAAATCGACATGTATGTCGAACATAACTGCGTCGATTTCGGCATGGACGAGAGCCACATCCCCGGCGATGGCGTCGTCACCGGATCGGGGACCATCAACGGTCGCCTCGTTTACGTGTTCAGTCAGGATTTCACCGTCTTCGGCGGCTCGCTCTCCGAACGCCATGCGCAGAAGATCTGCAAGGTGATGGACGCGGCCATGAAGATGGGTGCGCCGATCATCGGTCTCAACGATTCGGGCGGCGCGCGCATTCAGGAAGGCGTGGCGTCGCTGGGCGGCTATGCCGATGTGTTCCAGAAGAACATTCTCGCCTCGGGCGTGATCCCGCAGCTGTCGCTGATCATGGGGCCGTGCGCGGGCGGTGCGGTTTATTCGCCTGCGATGACCGACTTTATCTTCATGGTCGAAGACAGCTCCTACATGTTCGTCACCGGCCCCGAAGTGGTGAAGACCGTGACAAACGAGGTCGTGACGCAGGAAGAGCTGGGCGGCGCATCGACGCATACGACCAAGACCAGCGTTGCCGACCTTGCGTGCGAAAACGACATCACCGCCCTGCTGCAGGCGCGCGACTTCATCGACTTCCTGCCGGGTTCCAACCGCGACGAGGTGCCCGAACGTCCGACCAGCGATCCGTGGGACCGTCTGGAGGACAGCCTCGACACCATCATCCCGGCATCGGCGAACCAGCCCTATGACATGCATGAGGTCATCCGGAAGACCGTCGACGAGGGCGATTTCTTCGAGGTCCAGCCCAGGCATGCCGCGAACATCATCTGCGGTTTCGGCCGCGTCGAAGGCCGCACTGTCGGCATCGTCGCGAACCAGCCGATGGTGCTGGCAGGCGTGCTCGACATCAATTCATCAAAGAAGGCCGCGCGTTTCGTGCGCTTCTGCGATGCGTTCGGTATTCCGATCATCACTTTCGTCGACGTGCCGGGCTTCCTTCCCGGCACCGACCAGGAACACAACGGCATCATCAAGCACGGCGCAAAGCTGCTTTTCGCCTATGGTGAGGCGACCGTGCCCAAGATCACCGTCATCACCCGCAAGGCCTATGGCGGCGCCTATGACGTCATGGCGTCCAAGCATCTGCGCGGCGATCTCAACTACGCATGGCCGACCGCCGAAATCGCGGTGATGGGCGCAAAGGGCGCGGTGGAGATTATCTTCCGACAGGACCGTGACGATCCCGAAAAGATCGCGGCCAAGACCAAGGAATACGAAGACCGCTTCGCCAATCCCTTCGTCGCCGCGTCCAAGGGCTTCATCGACGAGGTCATCATGCCCCACTCCACCCGCCGCCGCATCGCGCTGGGCCTGAGGAAACTCAGGAACAAGGAGCTGGAGAACCCCTGGAAGAAGCACGACAACATCCCGCTGTAAGCGCGCGAATTGATGCATGTCATTGAGGCAGGTGGTGGCCGGGTCCCACCACTTTCCCATCTGAAACATGTAACAAGGGAATATCGCCATGGGTGACTACACCGCCAAGGTTCGCTGGGACATTTCGGAAGGGGAGGTCTTTCCGACCAACAAATACAGCCGCGCCCACACGTGGAGCTTTGACGGCGGTCTTTCCGTTCCCGGCAGCGCCGCGCCCGGTTACCTGCCCGCCGCGTTGATCGACGAAAGCGCGGTCGACCCGGAAGAGGCGCTGCTCGCTTCGGCGGCGAGCTGCCACATGCTATATTTCCTCGCCTATGCCGCGAAAGCAGGGTTCTCGATCCAGAGCTACGAGGACAATCCGCAAGGCCACGTCGAGAAGAACGAGGCGGGCGATCCGTGGGTTTCGACCGTGGTCATGCGCCCCAATGCCGTATTCACGGGTGAGAAAAGGCCGACGATGGAGGAATTGGAAGCCATCCATCACAAGGCGCACAAGAGCTGCATCATCGCCAACAGCCTGAAAAGCGCGATGACGATTGAGCCGATATTGGAGAGTTGAGGCCATGAAACTGGGTAGGATGAACCACCTCGGCTATGCGGTGCCCGACATCGATGCCGCGATCACGCATTATAAGGAGGTGATGGGCGCGAGCGTCGTCACCGAGCCTTTCGACATGCCCGAACAGGGCGTGAAAGTGTGCTTCGTCCATACCCCCGGCGAAAACGGGACCGAGGGGACGCAGGTCGAACTGCTGTCCCCCCTGTCCGAAGCCAGCCCGGTGACCGGCTTCCTTGCGAAGAACCCGCTGGGCGGGCAGCACCATGTCTGTTTCGAAGTGCCTGACATTGCCGAGGCGCGCGAATATTTCGAAGGGGTGGGCAAGCGCATCCTTGGCCCCACACGCATCGGTGCGCATGGCACGCCGATCTTCTTCGTCCATCCCAAGGACATGATGGGCATGCTGACCGAGATCATGGAAACCCCGAAAGGGGCGCATTGATGGCTAGTAAATTCGTCACATCCGAACGGGACGGCGCAGTCCTCACCGTATCCATCGCGCGGCCCGACCGGCTGAACGCGCTGACCCCTGCCGTGTTCGAGCAGCTGACCGCCGCCATCGACGAAGGGCTGGCCGCCGGCGTTCGCGCGCTGGTGCTGTCGGGCGAGGGGCGCTTCTTCTGCTCGGGCGCCGATATACGGTCCGATGGCGAAGGCTATTTCGGCCTGCCGCAGGATCTGGGTGAGCTGATCGACGCGCATTACAATCCCTTCACGCGCAAGCTGATGGACCTGCCGATACCGGTGATCACCGCCATCAATGGCCCGGCAGTGGGCGCGGGGCTTTCGATCGCGTTGGCGGGCGATGTCTCGATCATGGCGAAATCGGGTTTTGCGCTGCTTGCTTTCGTCAATATCGGGCTGGTGCCCGATGCCGGGGCGACATGGCTGGCCGCCCGCGCCGTGGGCCGCACCCGCGCCATGGAACTGGCGCTGCTGGGCGAACAGATGAGCGCGGAGGAGGCCGTGCGCATCGGTCTCGTCACCCGCGTGGCGGAAGATGACAAGGTGCTGGAAGAGGCGCAGGCCATCGCGCATCGTTTGGCCAAGGGCCCGGCCCGCGCCATCGGCATGATCCGCAAGCAGGTCAATGAAGCGCTCGACATGGATTTCGACGAGGTGCTGGACCGCGAGCGCGACAACCAGCGCATCCTTGGCCGCACGGAAGATTTCCGCGAGGCGTTGACCGCATTCGGCCAGAAGCGCCGACCGAATTTCAAGGGGCGCTGAAAAGCGCGCGAGAGGACCGACATGAGCGACCAGAAACCCACGCTGAGCGATTGGCAGGCGACCGCCGACAAGGAAGTCAAAGGTCGCGACCTGACCTGGCACACGCCCGAAGGCATCGACGTGAAGCCGCTTTATACCGAGGCGGATATCACTGACTGGGACCCGGGCCTGCCCGGTTTCGCCCCGTTCACGCGCGGGGTGAAGGCATCGATGTATGCAGGCCGTCCGTGGACGATCCGCCAGTATGCCGGTTTCTCGACCGCGGAGGAATCGAACGCTTTCTATCGCCGCAATCTCGCCGCCGGGCAAAAGGGTCTGTCGGTCGCTTTCGACCTTGCGACCCATCGCGGCTATGACTCCGACCATCCGCGCGTCGTCGGCGATGTCGGCAAGGCGGGCGTTGCCATCGACAGTGTCGAGGACATGAAGATCCTCTTCGACCAGATCCCGCTCGACCAGATGAGCGTGTCGATGACGATGAACGGCGCGGTGATCCCGTGCCTTGCGTTCTATATCATCGCGGCGGAAGAGCAGGGGGTTAGCCCCGACCAGCTGACCGGGACCATTCAGAACGACATTCTGAAGGAGTTCATGGTCCGCAACACCTATATCTATCCGCCCGAACCCAGCATGCGGATCATTTCGGACATCTTCGCCTATACGGCGGACCACATGCCGAAGTTCAACTCGATCTCGATCTCCGGCTATCACATGCAGGAAGCCGGCGCGACGCAGGTGCAGGAGTTGGCCTTCACCATCGCCGATGGCATGGAATATGTGAAATATGGCGTGGCCAGCGGCCTCGACATCGACAAGTTCGCAGGGCGCCTCTCGTTCTTCTTCGCCATCGGCATGAACTTCTTCATGGAAGTGGCGAAACTGCGCGCTGCCCGCACTTTGTGGCACCGCGCGATGACGCAACTGGGCGCGCAATCCGAACGTTCCAAAATGCTGCGCACCCACTGCCAGACCAGCGGCGTGTCTCTGACAGAGCAGGACCCATATAACAACGTCATCCGCACTACGGTCGAGGCAATGGCCGCGATGCTGGGCGGCACGCAGTCGCTCCACACCAATGCGCTGGATGAAGCCATCGCGCTGCCCACCGATTTCAGCGCCCGCATCGCCCGCAACACGCAGATCGTGCTGCAGGAAGAAACGGGGATGACCAATGTGGTCGATCCGCTGGGCGGTTCCTATTACGTCGAGGCGCTGACCAAGAGCCTTGTCGACGAGGCATGGGCCATCATCGAGAAGGTCGAGGCCGAAGGCGGCATGGCGAAAGCCGTGGCAGCCGGCTGGCCCAAGGGCATGATCGAAGAGGCGGCAGCAGGCCGCCAGGCACGCGTCGATAAGGGCGAGGACGTCATCGTTGGCGTCAACAAGTTCCGGCTTCCGCAGGAAGAGCCGATCGAAACGCTCGACATCGACAACACCGCCGTGCGCGAGGCGCAGATCAGGCGGCTGGAGAAGATGCGCAGCACGCGCGACGAGGCGAAGTGCCAGGCTGCGCTGACCGCGCTGCGCGAAGGGGCGAAGGGCGATGGCAACCTGCTGGCCCTTGCGGTGGACGCGGCCCGCGAACGCGCGAGCCTTGGCGAGATTTCGGATGCCATGGAGGCGGCCTTTGGCCGCTACGACACCATGCCCAAGCCCGTAAAGGGCGTGTATGGCGCGGCCTATGCCGATGACAATCGCTATCAGGCGGTGGTCGATGGCGTGGCGGCGGTCGAACGCCGCATGGGCCGCAAGCCCCGCGTGATGATCGCGAAGATGGGGCAGGACGGCCATGACCGCGGCGCGAATGTGATCGCCAGCGCCTTTGGCGACATGGGTTTCGACGTCACCACCGGCCCGCTGTTCCAGACCCCGCAGGAAACGCTGGAGATGGCATTGGACCGGGATGTCGATCTGATCGGCGCATCGAGCCTTGCGGCGGGGCACAAGACGCTGATCCCCGAACTGATCCGCCTGCTGAAGGACAATGGCCGCAGCGACATCAAGGTGACCGCTGGCGGCGTTATCCCGTCGACCGACTATGAATTCCTGCGCAATGCAGGTGTGCAGGGCATCTATGGCCCCGGCACCAATGTGGTCGAGGCGGCGGCGGATGTGCTGCGCCTGTTGGGCCACAACATGCCGCCAGCGGATATGGACGAGGCGGCTGAGTGAAGCGTATCGTTCGCCTTTCAGTTATCGGATTTGCTGTCTGTTCGACGCTGTTCTGGATGACAGTGTTCACGCTCCGGGACATGGTGTTCGGCGTCCGTGCCATGGCTTATGGCGCTGAGCCGACCATGGCGCAGCACTGGCTGTTTGGAACGCTTCCGGCGGTGCTTTACGGCGTGATCTGCTGGGTCTTCCTTAACTGGTTCGCAAAGCGGATTTTCAAGCTGGCGAGGGCGCAATGATCCCTAAGCCCGCCCTCGGATTCTCGGTCGAAACGCTGCTGCCTGATGCACGGGTCTCCGGCCCGCTGCGCATGGGGCTGGTGCGTC
Source organism: Croceicoccus mobilis (assembly GCF_001661965.1). GTDB lineage: Bacteria > Pseudomonadota > Alphaproteobacteria > Sphingomonadales > Sphingomonadaceae > Croceicoccus > Croceicoccus mobilis. Next base: position 113,419 of record NZ_LYWZ01000002.1, on the reverse strand, counting down.
TGGCCGAGAGTGAGTGGCTGGCGCCAGACCCCAATCTCGCCTGCCGCAATGCCGCGTTCGACGCGCACCCGGAGGCGGTGCATGTCCTCCCCGAAGCGCGCGCTGCCGAAACCGAGCTGTGCGAAATGCTGGGTGTCTCGGGCGGGATCGAACAGGCCGCCCGCGCGCATTGGGAGGATTTTTGCATCCTCACGCAGGATGCGCCCGGCAGCGAATACCGGTTGACCGGAGCTGCCGTCGCCTTCCCGACCGACTGGCACCTTTCCGAGAAAATGGGCCGCGCCATCGTCAAGGTACACGAACCCATCGACGGCTATGCCGAGCAACTTTCTGCCGGGGTCGACCGCTTTCTTGCCGGGCTTCGTGCGCCGCATGTGTTCGGGCGCACCAACGCATTCGTCATGGCGAATGGCATGTATCGTTATCTGCCGACCGACGATCCGGCGACGCGGTTCTCTCACGTCACGCCCGAAAACGCGGGCACAACCCTGTTCGTCCGGTGCGAACGCGAAACGCTGCGCCGCCTGCCGAAAACGCAGGCCATCGTCTTCACCATCGGCGTGCATGTGACTGCGCTGGGATCGCTTGGCGATGCGGCGGTGCAAAGGGTGGCTGAAACTTTGGACGGATTCGGGCATGGAGAGGGTGACCGACGCGCCGCGCCGCATTATGCCGCAGCGCTTCAGGCCTATGCCGATGCGCGCAAGAGGAAAGCAGCATGACCATCCCCCGTTCCGAAACCCGCCATGACTGGACGCGCGAGGAAATCGCCGCCCTGTTCGACCTGCCCTTCACCGAGCTGGTGTTCCGCGCCGCTGAAACGCACCGCGCCCACCACCGTCCGAACGAGGTGCAGCGTTCGACCCTGCTCTCGATCAAGACCGGCGGCTGCCCCGAAGACTGCGGCTATTGCAGCCAGTCCGCGCATAATGACGCAGGCGTAAAAGCGACCAAGCTGATGGAAGTGCAGCAGGTGTTGCAGGCCGCCGCGCAGGCGAAGGACATGGGCTCGACGCGTTTCTGCATGGGTGCCGCCTTCCGCAACCCCAAGGCGCGCGAGATGCCGATGCTGACCGATATGGTCCGGCAGGTGAAGGCGATGGGCATGGAGACCTGCATGACCGCGGGCATGCTGACCGGCGAACAGGCCGCGCAGCTGGCTGACGCAGGCCTCGATTATTACAACCACAACATCGACACCGGCCCTGAATATTACGAACGCGTGGCCAGCACGCGCAGCCTTGGCGATCGTCTGCTGACGCTGGAGCATGTTCGCGCAGCCGGTATCAACGTGTGCTGCGGCGGCATTGTCGGCATGGGCGAGACGCGCGACGATCGCGTCGGCTTCATCCATGTGCTGGCGACGATGGAGGATCACCCCGAAAGCGTGCCGGTCAACGCGCTGGTGCCGGTGAAGGGCACGCCGCTTGGCGACATGCTGGCCGATACGCCGCTGGCTCAGATCGACGAGATCGAATTCGTCCGCACCGTTGCGGTGGCGCGCATCACCATGCCCGAATCCATGGTCCGCCTGTCAGCAGGGCGTGAGAGCATGAGCGCATCGACGCAGGCCCTGTGCTTCCTGTCAGGTGCGAATTCGATCTTCAGCGGCGAAAAGCTGCTGACCGCACCCAATGCGGGCGATGACAGCGACGATGCCCTGTTCGACCGCCTGGGTCTTGAACCCATGCCGGCCGAACATTGCGCGAAGATCCCTGCGGAGGCTGCCGAGTGAAAATTGCTATCGCCCTCCTGCCTATGCTGATGGCCGGTTGCGGTCAGGTGGGCGATGCCGCGCATTATGCCGTTGGCAGCGCGGATGATCTGGGCAAGATGCGCGTTGCCGCGCATGATTGCGGCGCGTCGCAGATGCGGATCGATAAGGTCGACGACACGCAGTGGGTGTTTGTCACCTATGGCGCGTCTGCTGCGGCGAAGGATTGCTTCCGCAAATGGGTGCACGACAATGCGCCCGACATCGAACTGACCGCGCCGCGACTGAAGGAGATGGGCTATGATGCTTAGTCTCCTGCTGCTGGCCGCCGCGCAAGCGGCCAGCCCCTGCGACAATGCCATGACGCAGGCCGACATGAACCAGTGCTCCATGGAAGAGTACGAGGCCGCCGATGGCGCGCTGAACGCCGCGTGGGCCGACGCCCGCGCACAGGCGAAAGCGTCCGGCACCTATGACAGCCTGCTCACCGCGCAGCGCGCGTGGATCGCCTTTCGCGATGCGCACTGCAAGGCGGTGGCCGCGCCCTATGCGGGCGGCTCGATCCTGCCGCTCATCCATAACCGCTGCATGACGCGGCTGACCCAAACGCGGACCGCGCAATTGCGCGAGATGGCCGAAACGAACTGACCCCAGAGAGGAAGCGACACGTGTTCAAGAAGATCCTGATTGCCAATCGCGGCGAAATCGCCTGCCGCGTGATCAAGACTGCCCGTGCCATGGGGATCGAGACCGTGGCCGTCTATTCCGACGCCGACGCCCGCGCGCCTTTCGTGAAAATGGCGGATGAGGCCGTGCATATCGGCCCCGCGACGGCGTCCGAAAGCTATCTGGTCGCCGACAAGATCATCGCCGCCGCTAAGCAGACCGGGGCCGAGGCCGTGCATCCGGGTTATGGCTTCCTGTCCGAACGCGCCAGCTTCGTCGAGGCGCTGGCCGCAGAGAACATCGCCTTCATCGGCCCGCCCGCCAAGGCGATCGCCGCCATGGGCGACAAGATCGAATCCAAGAAGATCGCGCGCGAGGCGGGCGTGAACGTGGTGCCCGGCTTCGTGGGCGAAATCCGCGATACCGAACACGCGGTCGAGATCAGCAATGACATCGGCTATCCGGTGATGATGAAGGCTTCGGCAGGCGGCGGCGGCAAGGGCATGCGCCTCGCCTATAGCGAAAAGGACGTTCGCGAAGGCTTCGAGGCGACCAAGCGCGAAGGCCTGAATTCCTTTGGCGACGACCGCGTCTTCATCGAGAAGTTCATCGAGGACCCGCGCCATATCGAGATCCAGATCCTCGGCGATCAGCACGGCAATGTGCTGTATCTCAACGAACGCGAATGCTCGATCCAGCGCCGCCACCAGAAGGTCGTGGAAGAAGCGCCGTCGCCCTTCGTCACGCCTGCCATGCGCAAGGCGATGGGCGAGCAATGCGTCGCCCTGTCGAAGGCGGTCGGCTATTTCAGCGCGGGCACGGTCGAGCTGATCGTTTCCGGCGCGGACAAGACGGGGGAGAGCTTCTACTTCCTCGAAATGAACACCCGCCTGCAGGTGGAGCACCCCGTGACCGAGGCGATCACCGGTGTCGACCTTGTCGAGCAGATGATCCGCGTCGCCGCTGGCGAAGAACTTTCGTTCACTCAGGACGATGTGAAGATCGACGGCTGGGCCATCGAGAACCGCGTCTATGCCGAAGATCCCTATCGCGGCTTCCTGCCCTCGACGGGCCGCCTTGTCCGCTATGACCCGCCGGTCGATGGCTGGGCGGATGACGGAGCGGAAAATGGCCGCCGCGGCGTCGATGGCATCCGCGTGGACGACGGCGTCTATGAAGGCGGCGAAGTCTCGATGTTCTACGACCCCATGATCGCCAAGCTCGTCACCTGGGCACCCACCCGTGACGAAGCCGCCGACTTGCAGATCGCGGCGCTCGATGCTTTCGACATCGAGGGGCTGGGCCATAATATCGACTTCCTCTCGGCCATCATGCAGCACCCGCGCTTCCGCAGCGGTGAGCTGACGACGGGCTTCATCGCCGAGGAATATCCCGAAGGCTTCGAAGGCGCGGCCACCGGTGACGAGCTGAAGGTGAAGCTTGCCGCCATCGCCGGTTTCATCGCCACCGCCCACGCCGACCGCGCCCGCCGCATCGACGGGCAGCTTGGTCCCCGCCTCGCGCCGCCGTCCGAATGGGTGGTCACGCAGGGCGACGAAACCTATGAAGTCAGCCTGTCGAAGGACAGTGTCAGCGTAAACGGCGCGAGTGTCGATATCTCGATGGAATACACCCCTGGCGAGCGGCTGGTGAACGCGGTCTTCGACAGCGACGAGGAAGGCGAGGGCGGCGATCCTCTGACCGTCAAGGTCGAGCCGGTGCCTGCCGGTTTTGCCCTGACCACCCGCGGCGCACGCCATTCCCTGCGCGTGCTGCCCGCCCATGTGGCGCAGTTCAGCAAGCACATGATCGAGAAGATCCCGCCCGATATGTCGAAGTTCCTCGTCTGCCCGATGCCCGGCCTGCTGGTGTCATTGAACGTGGAAGAGGGCGATTCCGTCGAACTGGGCCAGCCGCTGGCCGTGGTCGAGGCGATGAAGATGGAGAACATCCTGCGGGCGGAGAAGTCCGGAACGGTGAAATCTGTCAACGCAAAGGCTGGGGACAGTCTTGCAGTCGACGCGATCATCCTCGAAATGGAATGAATGCACGTAGATCAAAACGCCCAGACACCGCCTGCCGATGAAATCGCCTTTGACGATTTCCTCAAGGTCGACATTCGCATCGGCACGGTGGTGAAGGCAGAGCCGTTCCCCAAGGCCCGCAAGCCGAGCCTGATCCTCCATATCGACTTCGGCCCCGCGGTTGGCGTGCGCAAGACGAGCGCGCAGATCGCGACGCTTTATACGCCCGAAGATCTGATCGGTCGGCAGCTGGCGGGCGTGGTCAATTTCCCGCCGCGCCAGATCGGCCCGATGAAGTCCGAGGTGCTGACCCTGGGCTTCGCCGATGCGGAGGGGCGGATCACGTTGTTCTCACCCGATCACAAGGTGCCCGATGGGGCGCGCCTGCTCTAATTCCCGTGCAGCGCGTCTGGACCATCGGTTACGAAGGGGCGAGCGTCCCTGCGGTCATTGATGCGCTGAAAGAGGCGGGGGTGGAGGTGCTGGCCGATGTGCGGGCGCTGCCCCTGTCGCGCCGCCCCGGCTTTTCGAAAACCGCGCTGGCGGGCGCGGCGGCAGAGGCGGGCATCGCCTATCGCCACTTCAAGCCATTGGGCACGCCGAAGGAGGGACGCGAGGCGGCGCGAAAAGGCGACCTCGCCGCGCTTCGGCAGATCTATGCGGGACAGTTGGAATTGCCCGAAGCGCTGGCGGCAGCTGCCGAATTGCGCGATCTGGCCGCTGAGCGACCCACGGCGCTGCTGTGCTTTTGCGGGAATGCTGCGAAATGCCACCGCTCGCTTCTACGCGCCGCCATGCTCGACGATTTCGAGGCTGTGGATTTATCGCCCCGGCTCTGAGCGATCAGTGCGGGCCCCTGCTATCTTTACCGAAACGCAACGCTGGCGCGGCCAATGTGACAGCGTGCCTGACACGAAAGGAAACCGCCCCGTGCGCAAGATCGCCATTTGCCTCGCCCTCGTCGCCTGTTCCAGCACATCGGGCTGCATCGCCCTATTGGCAGGCGCTGCCGGCGCGGGCACCGTTGCCTGCACCGAGAAGGAAATCGACTGTCCGGTGGATTGAGCGGGGGGTGGAATGATGAAGCGGGCAGGTCTAGCCTTATCGCTGGGCTTGGTATCTGTGTTGCTCGCGGGCTGCCAAAGGGAAGCGCGCTTGGAGACACCAGCGTTCTTCGAAAGTAAGACTGGCATTCCGCTTTGCGATCGCGCCACGGTCGAGAATGTCAGGATCGGCGAGCATGATTACGAGACGGACTTCACCTATGGCGTTCGGCTAACGCTGCCCGGTGACTGCAAGGCTCGCTTTTTCGACGCGCTGAATAAGCGGCTCGGTGGAGGGTGTACGCCTACAAGCAGGTGCAATTTCATGGACGACAACAGCTGGTCCTATGAAATCGGCAAAATGCAGGACAGACAGCTGAAGTTTGTCCTTCGGGCGACCTGAGCAGTCGCTGTCTAACGGTCAGGCTCTGCGGGAAGGGTGCAGCAATCCCCTCAAACCTCGCGCTTAAGCTCCGCATCCAGAAACTCCGCGACATCATCGAGCGCCACGTCCTTCGCCAGATAGGTTTTCCCGATCCCGCGCATCAGCAGGAACGGCAGTGTGCCCGCGTCCATCTTCTTGTCATGCAGCATGTGATCGGCCAGTCGCCGCCCGTCGCAATCCAGCCCCAGCGCGGCCACATCGGCGATCATGTCGACGCTGCGGAAATGGGCGGCGATGCGCTCTGCGTCTTGGCGGTGCATTTCGCCCCGGCGGACGGAATAGCGCGCGGCCAGCACCATGCCGATAGCGACCGCTTCGCCATGCAGCAGGCGGCCCGAATAGCCCAGTTCCGCTTCCAGCGCGTGGCCGAAGGTATGGCCAAGGTTGAGCAAGGCGCGAGCGCCCGTCGTCTCGCGCTCGTCTTGCGCCACCACGCGGGCCTTGGCCTCCACCGATCGGCGTACGGCTTCGGTGCGAAGTTCCTCGTCGCCTGCCAGCATGTCGGGCCCATGCACCTCGCACCAGTCGAAGAAATCGGCATCGTCGATAAGGCCGTATTTCACCACCTCGGCATAGCCTGCGCGCAGTTCGCGCGGTGGCAGTGTGGCCAGCACGTCGATATCGGCCAGCACGAGGCCCGGCTGATGAAATGCGCCGATCAGGTTCTTGCCCGCCGCCGTATTGATCGCGGTCTTGCCCCCGACCGAGCTATCGACCTGCGCCAGCAAGGTCGTCGGCACCTGGATGAAGCCGCAGCCGCGTTTCAGCACCGATGCGGCAAAGCCGGTGAGGTCGCCGATCACTCCGCCGCCCAGCGCGACGATGTGGTCGCCCCGCTCGACCCCTTCGGCCAGCAGGAAATCGCAGACCTTTTCAAGGTTCGCCCAGCTCTTGGTTGCCTCCCCACTGGGCAGCACGAGCCAGCTGGCCTTCTTGCCCACGGCAGCCAGCGACGCATCCAGCGTATCGCGCCAGAGCGAGGCGACGATTTCGTCCGTCACCACCGGCACGACTGGCTTGCGCAAGAGAGCGCCCGCCTGATGCCCCAGTCCTGCCAAGAGGCCGGTGCCCACGCGCACCTCGTAACTGCGACCGGCAAGCGAAACCGGAAAAACGGCGGCGTTCATGTCAGGTGCTCCTCAAGCGCGGCAAGGATGCGCGCGACGCTGTTTGTCTGGGGTCCGCCATCGCTGACGACGCGGATCGGCGCCTCGGCATAGGCGGGGCCGCGCTTTGCCATGAGATCGGCGAGGACGCTGCGCGCATCCTTGCCTTTCAGCAGCGGGCGGTTCGATTTGCGGCTGACGCGTTCGACCAGGGTGTCGAGATCGCTGTCGAGCCAGATGGCGTATGCCTTGTCGAGGATCAGCGCGCGCGTTTCGTCATCGGCAAAGGCGCCGCCGCCGGTCGCGATGATATAGGGGCGGTTCTGGCTGTCTTCGATCAGGCGGGCGATCACGCGGCGTTCACCGTCGCGGAAATAGGCCTCTCCGAAACGTTCGAAGATTTCGGGGATCGACATCTGTGCCGCTTCCACCACCGCATCGTCGGCATCGACGAATGGCGTGCCCAGCGATTGCGCCAGCCGCCTGCCGATCGTGGATTTGCCCACGCCCATCAGCCCCACCAGCACCACGGGCCGGTCGATCATCTCGCCCAGCTTCGCCAACCCGGCGGCATCGGGCATCGGCGGCGCAGGGGCAAAGGGCGCATCGCCCGATGCGTTCTCGCCGGCCTGTGCCGCGGAAGGCGGTGAATTGCGTCCTTGCGTCATTGAGCCACGCCTATAGTTGGGCTAACCCGTCATGCAAGCGCGCCCTTGCTGCCGCTTCGATCCGGACGGGCCCCGAGGCGATGGGATACGCGCAAAGCAATTGATATGGTGACGGTGATTTCTCCCCGAAGCACGCGAAAGAAATATGTCTGGCTCGCCTTGGCATTGCTGCTGGCGGGGCTGCTGGCTTATGCCTGGTCCGATGGCGGGTATGAGGAAAAGCACCTGATCGAAAAGGATATTCCCATTTCCGGGACAAGCGACAATCTGGAGGGCCGGGCATGAAGATGCGAACGCGCCTGATGCTGGCCGCTGCGGTCGCCGTGACCCCGGTCGCGATGGTGATGGCGCAGCAGGCGCCCGAATCGCTGCTGCCACCCGGTTTCGACGATCCCGCGCCCGCTCCGGCCCCCGCTCCGGCCCCTGCGCCGCGCCCGACGCCCGCGCCGCGCCCCGCGCCGCGACCGACCACGACACCCACGCCCGGTCCCGCGCCGGTACCCGCCCCGGATGGCAATACGGGCGGCTCCTCGCAGCCGGTCGTCCAGCCCCTGCCCGAAGGCCCCGCGGATGAGCGCCCGACCCTGAGCCGGGCCGAGGCCGCGCGCCGCCTGCTCGAACGGCTCCCCTCGATCGAGGAGCTGGACGAGATGGACACCGACGAGCTCGACGAGCTTCTCGGTCTCAAGCCCAGCTTTGACATTCCGCCTGCCGCCCGCCGTTCGACCGCGCGCGTCGGCCTGCTGGATGCAGAAGAAGGCGGCATGGGCAATGACGCGCTCTCGGGCACGCGCGCCGCATTCGTGCGCAATGTTCTGGCAGGCACGAAAGGCCCGCTGGTTTCGCGCTGGGGCCATATACTGCTGCGCCGCGCATTGGCGAGCCGGATGGAAGCGCCGGCCGGCATGGACGGGGTGGAATTTGCCGCCCTGCGCGCTGCTCTCCTCAACCGCATGGGTGAGGCGCAGATCGCGCGCGCCATGGTGCAGGAGGTCGACACCGCGAATTACACGCCGCCGATGATCGATGCCGCCTATGGCGCTTATATCGGCAGCGGCGATTTCATCGGCACCTGCCCGATGATTCGCCTGTTCGGCGCAGACCGGGACACTGACAACTGGAACCTGCTGCGCGGCATCTGCTCGACCTATTCGGGCGAAAGCGGCGGCATGGACCGGATCGAGCGCATGGTCCGCCGCGGCGGCGAGGGGCAGTTCGACGCGCTGCTCGCCCAGAAATTCGCAGGCGCCGCGGGGCAGCAGCGCCGCGCCGTCACGCTGGAGTGGGAGGAGGTCGAGAATCTCACCCCCTGGCGCTTTTCGCTGGCGACGGCCACCGGGGCCGAAATCCCCGAGGGGCTGATGGCGAAGAGCGGTTCGCCTTACCTGCTGATGGCAGCGATTTCGCCGTCGGTCGGCATCGTGCAGCGCGCTGCGGCTGCGGATGTCGCGGGCGGGCGCGGCCTGCTGTCGAGCGCGGCGATGGTCGATCTCTATGCGCAGATCTATGACGATGCAGAGCTTTCGGGCGATGCCGCCACGCGCGCCGTGCAATTGCGCGAAGCCTATGTCGGCACCGGGGCGGAACGCATTGCCGCGCTGCAGGACATCTGGGCCGATGGCGACGAAGCTGGCCGCTATGGCCGTATCGCGCTGACCGCCTATGCCGCGGCGCGCATGCCGGTGGCGGCCGATTACGCCGATGACGCGGGCGATCTGATCGCGGCCATGCTGGCAGCGGGCCTTGATCGTAATGCGATGCGCTGGGCAGGCGTGGTGGAGGAAGGGTCGCTGGGCTGGGCCCAGCTTGCTGTCGCTTCGCCCGGTAGCGATGGGCTGATCGCCGAAAGCGCGGTGCGCAGCTTCATGGACGAGGATCCCTCCGACGGGCAGAGGAAATCGCAGTTCCTTGTTGCCGGTCTTGCCGGGCTTGGCCGCATGACCGATGCGAAGGTGAGTGAATTGTCGGGCGTGATGGGTTTCGACCTTGCCCGCCAGAGCGCGTGGACCCGCGCGATTTCGCGCGCAGGGGATCGTCGCAACCGCGTGTTGGTCAGCTATCTCGCAGGGCTTGGCATGCAGGGGTCGAGCTGGGAAAAAATGACGCCGCTGCATCTCTATCACATCGTCTCCGCCCTCAATGCCGCAGGGCTTGAGGCTGAGGCCCGCATGATCGCCGCAGAGGCGGTCGCGCGCGGATAAGCCCATGAACGCGGCACCCACGACGCGGGCCGTGATCGACGAATTCATCGCCCATCTCGCGGCAGAGCGCGGCGCGGCGCTGAATACGCTGGCCGCCTATCGCCGCGATCTCGATGCGGCGAGGGAGGCGGTTCCCGATCTCGTTCATGCCGATGGCGATGCGCTCTCGGGTCTTGGCGGCGAATGGGCGGAGCTTGCGCCCAGCAGCCTTGCCCGCCGCTGTTCGGCCTTGCGGCAATTCTTCGGTTTCCTCGTCGATGAAGGGCTGCGCGAGGATGACCCGTCCGACGCCCTGCCGCGCCCGCGAACCCGCCGCCCATTGCCCCGGGTGCTGACTCACGCGCAGGTCGAGACCCTGTTCGCGACGGCCGAAGAAGAAGCACAAAGCGAAAAGCCCGAAGCGGTGCGGATGCTCGCGCTTCTCGAAATGCTTTATGGATCGGGCCTGCGCGCGACAGAGCTGGTGTCGATGCCCATGGCCGCCGTTCCGCGCGATGCGCCGCTGCTCACCATCACGGGCAAGGGCGGGAAACAGCGCATGGTCCCGGTATCTACCCGCGCGCGGCAGGCGCTGTCGCGCTGGCTGGCGGTGCGCGTCGTGCCAGCGAATAGTGAAAAGGGGGCGCGTTACCTGTTCCCGTCGCGCACCGGACATATCAGCCGGGTTCGCCTGTTCCAGCTGCTGAAGGCGCTGGCCGGACGGGCCGGCATTCCGCCATCGGCGATCAGCCCGCATGTGCTGCGCCATGCCTTTGCCACCCATCTGCTGGAGGGCGGAGCGGATCTGCGCGTACTCCAGACATTGCTGGGCCATGCCGATATCTCGACAACGCAGATATACACCCATGTCGATGCCGCGCGGCTGGTGCAGCTGGTGAACCAGCGCCACCCGCTCGCACGGGGGTAATGGCCGCAGCCTCTTGCCCAGCGCGGCGAGTGAGGCTAGCGCGAGGCGATGATTTCCTATCTTGAATTCGAAAAGCCGCTGGCCGAGCTGGAAGCGCAGATCAAGTCGCTGCGCGACACCGCCGCAAAGGGCGATGTCGATGTCGATATCGACGGCGAGGTCGCACGGCTTGAGGAAAAGGCGTCCGCGCAGTTGGCGCAGATCTATCGCAACCTGTCCCCCTGGCAGAAAACGCAGGTCGCCCGGCACCCGCAGCGCCCGCATTTTCGCGATTACGTCGCGCATTTATGCGACGATTTCGTCGCGCTGGGCGGCGACCGCAATTATGGCGACGACCAAGCGATCCTGGGTGGCTTCGCCACGCTGAAGGACGGGCCCAAGGTCATGCTGATCGGGCATGAAAAAGGGAATGACGTCCAGTCGCGGCTCAAGCACAACTTCGGCATGGGCAAGCCCGAAGGCTATCGCAAGGCCGCACGCCTGATGGAGATGGCAGGGCGTTTCGGCCTGCCGGTCGTCACGCTGGTCGATACCTCGGGCGCGTTTCCGGGGATCGAGGCGGAGGAGCGCGGACAGGCCGAGGCCATCGCCCGCGCGACGCAGGCCTGCCTTGACCTGCCGGTCCCGATGGTCGCGACCATCGTGGGTGAAGGCGGATCGGGCGGCGCGGTCGCGCTGGCGGCTGCCGAACGCGTGCTGATGCTGGAAAACGCCGTCTATTCCGTGATCTCGCCGGAAGGCTGCGCCTCGATCCTGTGGCGCACTGCCGAAAGGGCGCCCGAAGCGGCCGAAGCCATGAAGGTGACGGCGCAGGACCTGAAGAAGCTGGGCGTGATCGACCGCATCGTGAACGAACCGCTGGGCGGCGCGCATCGCGATCCGGCGGCGACCGCGCTGGGGCTGGGCGCTGCGATCCGGGAAGAGCTGGCGGGGCTTTCGGGCCTTGATGCGGCCGATCTGCGCAGCCGCCGGGCGGAGCGTTTCCTCAAGATCGGCGAGAGTTTCTAAGCCGCGCGTTCGACCTGCCGTTCACGGCCGGTTCGGGAACAAAGCCGCTCATATTCCTGTTCTATGGGTCACTGGGGACTAATGGCGCCGCCCGCATTCGCATGCGGGCGCATGTGCGCCATGGCCCCTGCCTGAACACAAGAGCAAGAGGAGCCGCTCCCGATGAACCGCCAGAACGAAATGCGACATTCGAACGCCCGAACCCGTATCCGCAGGGGAGGGGCGCTGGCTTCCGTGGGTGCGCTGGCGATGGCGCTGACAGGCTGTGTGGGCGCGACAACCGCGCCGGTCACGCCGGGTCAGGCGCCGACCATGTCATCGGCCGAACGCCAGCAGGGGGCACAGGCCCATCCGCAGCTTCTGGCTGAATTCGGCGGGGCCTATAGCGGGCCGCAGGCCAATTACGTCGAACGCGTCGGCAAGCGCATCGCCATGCAGTCGGGCCTCGCCAATGCGAGCGACGCCTATACGGTGACCCTGCTCAATTCCAACGTCAATAATGCCTTCGCCATCCCCGGCGGCTATATCTACACCACGCGCCAGCTTGTCGCGCTGATGGATAACGAGGCTGAGCTTGCCGGCGTGCTGGGCCACGAAGTCGGCCATGTCGCTGCCCGCCATTCGCAGCAGCGCCAGCAGGCGGCGCAGCAGAATTCGATCCTGGGCGCGGTGGGTGCGATCCTGTCGGGCGTGCTGCTGGGCGATTCGGCATTGGGGCAGGCGGGCCAGAAGCTCGCCATGCAGGGTTCGCAGCTTCTCACTCTCAAATATTCGCGTAGCCAGGAATCGCAGGCCGATGATCTGGGCATCGCCTATCTGTCGGGTGCGGGATACGACCCGATAGCGATGTCGACCGTGCTGCAAAGCCTTGCCCAGCAGAATGCGCTCGACGCGCAGATGATGGGTTCATCGAATCAGGTCCCCGAATGGGCCAGCACCCACCCCGACCCCGCCAGCCGCGTTTCGGCGGCGCGGCAGGATGCGCAGGGCATGCCCGGCACGACGCTCAATCGCGATGCTTTCCTGACTGCCATCGATGGCATGATGTATGGCGATGATCCGCAGCAAGGCATCGTCGATGGCGGCAGCTTCATCCATCCGGTGATGCGATTCGCGTTTCAGGCGCCCAATGGCTATTTCCTCGTGAACGGCACGCAGGCGGTGTCGATCAGCGGCCAGTCGGGCAAGGGGCAGCTGACCAGCCGTGCCTATTCCGGCAATCTCGACAGCTATGTGAGTGCCGCATTCGCCGATGTCACGGGCGATTCGCAGCAGCAGATCCAGCCAAGTTCTGTCAGCAAGACCACGGTGAACGGTCTTCCCGCCGCCTATGGCACCGCGCGGGTCAATTCCGGGAATGGTCAGGTCGATGTAACGGTTTTCGCCTATGAGCTTTCCAGTAGCCAGGCGGTGCATTTCGTCACCATCACCCAGGCTGGGAACGCGGGTATCTTCAATTCGATGTATTCATCGATGCGCCGGATTTCGGCCAGCGAAGCATCGGCGGTGAAGGCGCGCAAGATCGACGTGATAACCGTAAGATCGGGCGACACGCTGCAGGGCATCGCCAACCGCATGGCCTATGACGATTACAAGCTGGAGCGCTTCCTCGTCCTGAACTCGCTTACGACCAATTCGACCCTGCAGGCCGGGCAGAAGGTCAAGATCGTCACCTATTGATATGCGAAAAGGGGGCAGGTCCCTGACCGACCGCCCCCCAACTGCCGCCCCCCATATCGCAGGGCCAACCAGCACAAAGGGGCGGCAGTTTCCTGCCGCCCCTCCGCTCAGTAACCTGAAGTCAGAACGACTTAGGCGGTCGCACCGGCGAGGCTGGTGTCAACTTCGTCGAAGGTGTTCGACAGCGAGTTGCCAACAGCGGTCAGTGCGGTGATGCAAGCCACGGCGATCAGAGCAGCGATCAGGCCGTATTCGATTGCGGTCGCGCCGGATTCGTCGTTCAGGATTTCGTTGAAAAGCTTCATGGTAGGTCTCCTGGTCAAAATTACGTTACGTTCACCCAGCTTTTTCCTTGTTTGGCGGAAATAATTCCGGTGCCCCCAAAGTCTGGATCAAGCCACTTGCTTCCTATGCGAAAACACTGAATTTTTCGTAAACTAGGCCGAAGCCGCGTTGCCCGAAGCATCCAGGGTCTTGCTAGAAACGGACATCCACATGAAGATCGTCGAGTCAGCGAAGGCGCTGATTGCCGACATTGCCGAAATGGCGATAAGCGCAGCGATCAGGCCATATTCAATGGCAGTCGCCCCGGTCTCGTCTTGGCAAAGATCTGCAATGGTGTTTCGCATTGTCGAACGGGCCTCCTCATGTGGTCCGATATTGAAAATGTGCCCGAGGGATTAAAATTTAGTTGATGGCGTCACCGGAACTGAAAAAAGCACCGACACCCTCATCCAGATCCATGGCTGAAGCGGGGGCCGAGATGCCGATGCTGGTGGTCGCGGGCGCGCTGTTGGACGGGGAAGGGCGCGTGCTGATGCATCGCCGTCCGCCGGGTAAGCATCTGGCAGACAAGTGGGAATTTCCCGGCGGTAAGGTCGATCCGGGCGAAATGCCCGATCAGGCGCTGGTGCGCGAGCTGGCCGAGGAGCTGGGTGTCACGATCGCGGTGCAAGCCCTGAGCCCGGTCGGTTTCGTGCATGAAATGCGGGGCGGCGAAGCCGGAAACGGACCGCGCGCAATTGTATTGCTGCTTTACACCTGCCGAATCTGGGACGGGATTCCCGCCGCGCTGGAGGGTGGGGGAATCGGCTGGGTCGAAATCGACAGGGCCGATTCGCTCGATCTCGCGCCGCTCGACCGCGGACTGCTGGCGCAATTACAGGCGGGGTTTGCGGCGGGGCGCGACTGATTTTCGGGGGAAGCGGCCTGATATCGAGGCGATCGGGGGCCCAGAAAGCAACTACCCCGCCCCTCTAGTCAAAGAGGAGCGGGGTAGTTGGCGCGCCCGGAAGGATTCGAACCTCCGACCACCTGATTCGTAGTCAGGTACTCTATCCAGCTGAGCTACGGGCGCGCTCTGGAGGGCGCCAAATAGGGGTGGGTTTCGATTCTGGCAACCCCCTGAAATGCCCTTTCTAAGAAAGTTTTCAGATTTCTTGGCTCCAGCCGGGGCGAACTGCGTTGGGGTGACGTATCCCGCGCGGCCCTCTAGGCTGTATCATGCACGGGGCACGCGCCCATAAGGAGAGCATCTTGGCCGAAGACGAATCATACGGGGGTGCCCGCCCCTCCGCCCGAGCGGGCGAAATGATTCGCCGCCACCGGCTGCCGACGCGGATCTGGCACTGGGTCAACGTGCTCGCCATCGTCATCATGATCGGCAGCGGGCTGATGATCTCCAACGCGCATGCGCATCTGTATTGGGGTATCTATGGCGCGAACTACGATCCTTCGTGGCTCGATCCGCCGCGCTTTCCCGGCTGGATGACGATCCCGACCGATTACAATCTCGCCCTTGCGCGGCGCTGGCACCTGACCTTTGCCTTATTGTTCGCGTTCAACCTCGCCCTGTTCATGCTGCTCAGCCTGATGAACGGTCACGTCATCCGCGACCTGCGCATCCGCGCGCGCGAGGTTTCGCCCCGTCATTTGTGGGCCGACGTCAGGGCGCATCTGAAACTGCGTTTTCACGATGCCGACAATCCGGCAGCCTATAATATCCTGCAGAAGCTGTCCTATGTCGGCGTGATCTTCATTGTGCTGCCGCTGCTGGTGTTCACCGGCCTCACCATGTCGCCGGGCATGAACGCGGCGTTCCCGTTCCTGCTGGACGTGTTTGGCGGCAGGCAGAGCGCGCGGAGCATTCATTTCATCTGCTGCTGGCTGGTGGTCGCATTC
This sequence comes from Croceicoccus mobilis, assembly GCF_001661965.1. Taxonomy (GTDB): domain Bacteria; phylum Pseudomonadota; class Alphaproteobacteria; order Sphingomonadales; family Sphingomonadaceae; genus Croceicoccus; species Croceicoccus mobilis. Next base: position 97,776 of record NZ_LYWZ01000002.1, on the reverse strand, counting down.
ATCGTCGTGCACCTGCTGCTGGTGGTGCTGGCAGGCCCGATCAACGAGATCCGGTCCATGATCACCGGCAAATGGCGCGTGCCAGCCGAAAAGCGGGGAGAGGGCGCATGAGCGACAAGAAAAACCCGGGCGATAAGGCCAGCCTCACCCGCCGCGCCCTGATCGGCGGCATGGCGGGCACGGTGCTGACCGGCTGTGACGCGTTTCAGGAAAGCGAGACGGGGCGCTCCATCCTGTTCTCTGGCGAGAAGATCAATATGGGGCTGCAGCGCGCGCTGATGGACCGCGATGCGCTGGCGCGGGAATATAGCGAAGCGCAGATGTCGCCCCGCTTCCGCGCCAATGGCACGCGCGATCCCGGCACCCCCGATTATGCCGCCCATGTGGCGAACGGGTTCGCCGACTGGCGGCTCACCATCGATGGCAGGGTCGACAGGCCCATGTCCCTCTCCATCGCTGAACTGCGCGCCATGCCCGCGCGTACCCAGATTACCCGCCATGATTGCGTGGAGGGGTGGAGCGCCATCGGCAAATGGCACGGGCCGCAATTGGCGACCCTTTTGAAGGCGGCGGGGCTGAAGAGCGACGCGCGCTATGCGGTGTTTCGCTGCGCCGATCTGTATCGCGGCACGCCCTATTACGAATCGATCGACCTGATCGACGCGTTCCACCCGCAGACAATCCTGGCCTGGGCCATGAACGGAGAGATGCTGCCCGTCGCCCATGGCGCGCCAATCCGGCTGCGCGTGGAGCGGCAGCTTGGCTATAAGCATGCGAAATATGTGACGGGGATCGAGATCGTGCCTTCGCTGAAACCCATCGGGCAGGGGCAGGGCGGATATTGGGAGGACCGCATCGGTTACGACTGGTACGCCGGGATCTGACGCCCGTTGCTGCGATCCATGTGCAAGAGGAACCGGGCGCGGGCTGGGCTGTTGAACCTGCAAAGGAGACAGAAATGGCCCATCAGATTTTCGACCGACTGATTGAAGACCACAACAAGCACCGCGAGCTTTTGAAGAAGATGTCGCAGACGAGCGGGGAGAGCGAGGAGCGTAAGGCGCTGCTCGAGGAATTCACCAAGGAAGTGAAGAGCCACGCCGCCGCCGAGGAAATGGCGCTTTACTCGACCATGCTCCGTAAGCCCGACACCAATGACGAGACCCGTCATTCGGTTGCCGAGCACAAGGAGATCGAGGACATGCTCGACGACCTTGCCGCGACCGATATGTCGTCGAGCGCGTGGAAGTCGAAGTTCGACCACCTCGAGCACCGCTACAACCACCATATCGACGAGGAAGAGGAAGAGAACTTCCCCGATTACGAAAAATATCTCGACGAGGACGACCTTGCGTACATGAAGAAGGTGTTCGAGCGCCGCAAGCGCGAGGAATTCAAGGAGGCGGAAGTGACCCCCGTCGCCATGGAGGACGCGAAGGAGTAACCTCGGGCTCCCGCAAGGCGCTCGGCACTGACCCGCTTTGCCCTATTGATTAAGTGAGGCGAGTTTGACGAGCGACGGGAACGAGAACAATGCCGGGCCGCAGACCACCCCGCCATGGCGCGGGGTGGCGCGGCCCGACACGCATGAGGAAAACCTGGCCGAACCCGCCGCGCATGAACCGCGCAGCGTGGAGCCGGGCATCTGGCGTTACGAACATGCCGCGCGTGCCCGCGTCGTGATCGACGCCGCTGATTATTTCAGCCTGATGCAGCAGGCGATGATGAAGGCGCAGCGCCGCATCATGCTGATCGGCTGGGATTTCGACACGCGCATCGCGCTGGGGCGCGGGCGCAGCTGGTTCAACGTCTTCAAACGCCACCACCCGCCGCGCAGGCTCGGCGCTTTCATCGTCTGGCTGACGAAGCTCAATCCCGACCTCAAGATCCGCGTGCTGAAATGGAATTTCGCCGCGATCAAGATGTTCCTGCGCGGATCCATGGTGTTTGACATGTGGCGCTGGTTTAAAAACCACCGCATCGATTTCAAATTCGATTCCGCCCATCCGGTCGGCTGCAGCCATCACCAGAAAATCGTGATCATCGACGACCGCTTTGCCGTGTGCGGCGGCATCGACATGACCGCAGACCGCTGGGACACGCGTCTGCATCGCCATGGCGACCGCCTGCGCCGCGCGCCGGGCGGGCGCAAATACATGCCATGGCACGACATGACGATGCTGGTGGAGGGCGAGGTCGCCACTGCATTGGACGAATTGGGCCGCGAGCGCTGGCAGATCGCGGGCGGCAATTACATTCCGCCGCTGGAAACGCAGCCGCATTCGATCTGGCCCGAAGGGCTGGAGGCCGATTTCGAGGATATCGAGATCGGCATCGCCCGCACCCGCGCCGAATACAAGGATATCGCCCCGATCAACGAGATCGAGACACTCTATCTCGACCTGATCAAGCGTGCGAAAAAGTTCATCTATGCCGAAAACCAGTATTTCGCTTCGCGCAAGATCGCCGAGGCGATCGTGGAGCGGATGAAGGAAGAGAACCCGCCGGAAATCGTCATCGTCGGCCCGCTTTTCGCCGATGGCTGGCTGGAGCAGGCAGCGATGGACACCGCGCGCGCCCGGCTGATTGCCAGTATCGAGAAGTTCGACAAGGCCGGAAAGATGCGCCATTACGTGCCGCATACGACGGGCGATGGCCCCATCTATGTCCATGCCAAGCTGATGATCGTGGATGACGAGATCCTGAAAGTCGGCTCTGCCAATATGAACAATCGCTCGCTGGGGCTGGACAGCGAATGCGACCTTTTGGTCGATGCCACGCGCCCCGCCAATCGCGGGATCGAGCCTGCCATCACCCGCATCCGCCATTCCCTGCTGGCCGAACATCTGGGCCTTGAGCTGGAGGAGGTGGAGCCGCTGCTGCACAAATACGGATCGATGCACGCGCTGATCGAACAACACCCCCAGCCCGGCCGCCGCCTGAAACGCCTGCCGCCGCTGGAGATGAACGACATCGAGAAGCACCTCGCCGATCAGGAATGGCTCGATCCCGAACACCCGGATGACTTCTTCGAACCCATCGTCGGCGCGAAAAAGGAAAAGAAGCGATACGGCCTCTTCAGGCGGCTGCGGCGGCCACACTGAGGGCGACCGTTTCTGGGCTGGCTAAGACAAAAGCGGACTGTCTGTTAACGACCGATTGCGGACGTTGATCGAAAAGTCTCAAGGGGCATGATAATTAGATGCAAAGAAGGTGTTCTCGGTCCGCTTTTATGATTGCGATTACTCTGCTGACCGGCTGCACCAACATAGCCGATCGGGCGCCACCTTCAGATCAACCGCTACCCCCAACTGACGTTGTAGCGGTTGGAAAACTCGAAAACTTGACGAGTGACCCCATTCAATTCGATCCCAATGACTTACTTGGTCATGGCTGGTTCTCTGCCAATTTCCACGTGTCAAACGTCGAAGTAGGGGACCTGCCAGAGAGCGTGATCCCCGTTCGATATTTTGGGCACACTCAGTTCCGTGATGATATCAGCTTTCGGTTTCGCCTGCGGCCGAATGAAAAAGGCGGCTACATAATTTGCAAAGCGCCAGGCGCATCCGGATATAACTGCGACTGAGGGAATGTGGCTTACGGCAGCATCCCACCCCGTTTCGGTCATAAGCGGGGAAAATCCACAAGCCCGAAAGCTGCCGCGGCATTAGCAGATCCGCAGTTGGCGCGTCGAATAGCACTTGCGGGCCCGTCGCTCTCAGCTCGGCCTGCCTGTCCGATTTAATTGTCCTACGCCGGTTATATCGGCCATGACGCAGGCTGGCGTCTTGACGCGCCCGGCTCTTTGTCATCCGTTGAATTTTCCCTTTTGCAGCCATGTGTGACCCTGACCCATGGAGGCCCAGCGTTTCTGCGGGTTTCGGCCGGGTGACGCCATCTGTAGGACATGTCACTTATGTCACCTTGGCCGCCCGTGCAGGGTGACGGCTGCCCATCGAATGGCGCGCCCCAACGAAAAAGGGGCGCCCCGTCAGGAGCGCCCCTTTGCATGTCAGTCGATCGAAGCGATCAGAGCTGGCCGAGCATGTATTCCGCGCTCGACTTCTCAAATGCGCCGGGGTCTTCCACGTTCAGTTCCGTGATGGTGTTGTCGTCAATCACCATCGACCAGCGCTGACCGCGCTGACCCAGGCCAAAGCCCGAACCGTCCATGGTCAGGCCCAGCGCCTGCGCGAAATCGCCATTGCCGTCGGCCAGCATGGTGATCGCCTCGCTGCCGTCACGGTCGTTCCATGCCTTCATCACAAAGGGGTCGTTGACCGCGGTGCAGGCGATTTCCTCAATGCCCTTGGCCTTCAGATCGTCGGCCTTTTCGACGAAGCCCGGCAGGTGCTTGGCCGAGCAGGTCGGGGTGAAGGCACCCGGAACCGAGAAAAGCGCGACCTTTTTCCCTGCGAAATATTCGGCGCTCTGCACCTTTTCCGGGCCATCGGCGGTCGGCTTGATCAGAGTGACGTCGGGAAGCTTGTCGCCCTTGTTGATGCTCATGTCTCGGGATCCTTTCGGCTTTCGTATGGCACCGGCGCCGCTTTGGCCCCGGTGTTCGCGGATCAAGCTAGGGTGCGCGGGTCCGGTGTTCAATGGGCGGCGCTTTTCAATGGTGGCGACTTCCATGGGCGCGCACTCACCGCGATCCGTCGCGGTCGCGGGGCAGCATGACGCAAAAGGATATAAAGCTTCCTTTATATTTGCCCTCACGGCCCAGAAACGCTAGGCACCACGGCACGAGCATGGACGCTCACCCTGCGTCCGGGACATGCACAACGAGAATTTTGACAGGAGCTTCGCCTTGGCCACCGCCGCAGCCGAACACGATTACGTCATTGCCGACATTTCCCTCGCCGATTACGGCCGGGACGAGATCGCGATCGCCGAAACCGAAATGCCGGGCCTGATGGCCCTGCGCGCCGAATATGGCGAGGCGCAGCCTTTGAAGGGCGCGCGCATCACCGGATCGCTGCACATGACGATCCAGACCGCCGTGCTGATCGAAACGCTGGTCGCGCTGGGCGCAGAGGTTCGCTGGGCGACCTGCAACATCTTTTCGACGCAGGACCACGCTGCCGCAGCCATGGCCGCAAGCGGCGTGCCGATCTTTGCGGTGAAGGGCGAGAGCCTGGCCGATTACTGGGATTACGTGGGCAAGATCTTCGATTGGGGCGCCAGCGACGATAGCGGCCTTACCGCCAACATGATCCTCGACGACGGCGGCGATGCGACCATGTTCGCCCTGTGGGGCGCGCGTCTGGATGCGGGCGAAACCATGCCCGATCCCGAAAACGCCGAAGAGATCGAGATGCAGCGCGCGCTGAAGGCTTTCGTCGCCAAGCACCCCGGTTACCTGATGAAGACCGTCGCCAATATCCGCGGCGTGTCGGAAGAGACCACCACCGGCGTCCACCGCCTGTATCACATCGCCAAGAACGGCAAGCTGCCGTTCCCCGCGATCAATGTGAACGACAGCGTCACCAAGTCGAAGTTCGACAACCTCTATGGCTGCAAGGAATCGCTGGTCGACGCGATCCGCCGCGCCACCGACGTGATGCTGGCCGGCAAGGTCGCCTGCGTCGCCGGCTTCGGCGATGTCGGCAAGGGCAGCGCGGATTCGCTGCGCAATGGCGGCGCGCGCGTGATGGTAACCGAAGTCGATCCGATCTGCGCCCTGCAGGCCGCGATGGAAGGCTATGAAGTCGTCACCATGGAAGAGGCCGTGCAGCGCTGCGACATCTTCGTCACCGCCACCGGCAACGAAGGCGTGATCAAGGGCGAGCACATGGAAGCCATGAAGAACATGGCGATCGTGTGCAACATCGGCCACTTCGACTCTGAGATCCAGATCAGCGCGCTCGACAATTACGAGTGGAAGGAAGTGAAGCCGGGCACCGATCTCGTCACCTTCCCCGATGGCAAGCAGATCATCGTGCTGGCCAAGGGCCGCCTCGTGAACCTGGGCTGCGCCACCGGCCACCCGAGCTTCGTGATGTCGTCCAGCTTCACCAACCAGACGCTGGCGCAGATCGAGCTGTTCACCAAGGCAGGCGAATATTCGAACGCGGTGCACATCCTGCCCAAGCACCTCGACGAGAAGGTCGCGGCGCTTCACCTCGACAAGCTGGGCGTCAAGCTGACCAAGCTGTCGCAGCGCCAGGCCGATTACATCGGCGTGCCGGTCGAAGGGCCGTTCAAGCCCGAGCATTACCGTTACTGATGCGTGATCTCCGGTCGCCCTTTGACGGGGCGGCCGGGGCACCGGGGCCAGAGCTGAAAATGGCAGGCCCGAATAAATTGGCGCAAACAGCTTTAGTTTGCTAGAAGGCCGATGCTGACGTCGAATTTTGCGACGGACTTCGGCATTTGACGACCGCCTTTCGTTGCCACGCAGCACCGGCGTAACTTAGACGGCGACTTCCTTTCATTGGACGACTTTACGCACGACCGTGCCGCGATGTTCGCGGTGCGGCAACCTTACGTTCTTGAAAGGAACATATCATGTCGAAGACCGGCACCGTAAAATTCTTCAACACCGACAAGGGCTACGGCTTCATCCAGCCCGACGATGGTTCGGCTGACAGCTTCGTGCACATTTCGGCCGTGCAGGCCGCTGGCATGCACTCGCTCGATAAGGAGCAGCGCCTGAACTACGAAGTCGAGATGGGCCGCAATGGCAAGGCCAGCGCCGTCAACCTGTCGGCTGCCGACTGATTGATGCAGCGCCTCCGTGCCCTTCAGCGGGTACGGGGGCGCTCACCCCTCTTGCCGGAGTTGCCATGAGCCAGACCTTCGAATTCTATGACGCGCGTGCCCGCGAAGCTGCCGCAGAGGCGGAAAAGGCAACCCTCGACAACGTGCGCGACCGCAATCTTCGCGCCGAAAAAACATGGCGCAAGCTGGCCGATCAGGCAAGCCGCGTGCTGGCCGAGCGCCACAAGGCGGAGCAGGAACGCACCGCTCGCCGTGAAGCAGAAGCGGAAGCAGAGGCAGAAGCACTAGCAGAAGCGACAGCCGAGGCCGATGCGCGGACCATCGATTAGTCCGCTTCGGGGTTCAGCCTGCGCCCGTTGACGGCAGGCCGCGCATCTGGCCGTCATGCAGGCGGGTCAGCAGCGCAAGCGCCGTGATTGCTCCGATCAGGCACATCAGCATGTCCCATTGGGTGTCCCACGGATCCCCCTGCGTGCCGAGAAATTCGTCCGCCCCCTGGCCCAGCGCCATGGCTGCGCCGAATTCAACCAGCTCGTAAGCTGCGCTGACGGCAAGACAGCAGGCGACGACCAGCACGGCGCAGAGCCAGCAGGGCCGGAGTGCGGATAGGCGCAGCAGCAGTTCACGCAGCACGATTGCGGGGACGAAACCCTGCATGAAATGACCGAAGCGGTCATAGGGATTGCGAGCAAGGCCAAGCCAGTCCTGCACCTCGAACCCGATCGGCACGCGTGCATAGGTGTAGGCCCCGCCCAGCATCAGCACGAGGCCGTGAAGGCCGATCAGCACCAGCGCCAGCATGGTCAGCGGAAATGCGCGATGCGTAGCCCAAAGCACCGGGAGCGCGATCAGCGCAGGCGCGACCTCCATCCACCACGTCGCGCGGTCATAGGGCATCCAGCCCGACGCGATCAGGCCCAAGAGCCATGCAATGGTCAGAATGATCAGGGTGGGCGGCGCGGATCGCATGACGCATGCTAGCGCGCTGCAGTCCGGTCAGGAAGCGCGTTCGCTTTCGACCGGCATCGGTTGCGCTGAATCGGCTTCCTTCTTCTCAAACTTCAGGCAGTCGAGCATTTTCGCACCTGCCATGAAAACCGAGCCGGTGCAGGCCGCGAACAGCAGATATCCGCCATAGCCGGGATAGACTTCGAGGTAATGGGTGCCACGCTCCGCCGCGCCCAGCCCGAGGGCGTAGATGACCATGTAAGCCTCGATCTTCGTCTTGATGACGAAAAGCCTTCCCAGCTTCCTGAGTTTGGCGGCGATCAAGGTCGTGGTTCTCCTTACGGCGGTGGGGCGAATCCTCGTGTTAAGAACTTGGTAAGCTTTACTTCGGTTCCCGGCAAAAGCGTTAACCTAATTCGTTAAGACCTGTCGCATTTCGGAGCGCCTTGTGCGCGGCGATTACCCGTACGGTCAGCTCGTCACTGCCGATTTCGGCAGGGGCGATCGTCTCGGGCCAATGCTCGGCGATGACGGATTCCAGCAGGTCGGCTTTTTCGCCTGTCAGCAGGAAGCGCGGGTCGACAGTGGCCGGATCTGCAACCACGCGCAAACGCAGGCAGGCCGGGCCTCCGCCATTGGCCATGGACTGGCGCACGTCCACCGGCAGCACCTTGCGGATCGGGCCGTTGCCGGCAAGCATGTCGTCAAGAAAAGCGCGTACCTTCGGATGCTCCCAGCTTTCGGTCGGCACGATCAGCGCCTGCACGCCCCCTGAGTTTTCGGCTGGCAAAGTCAGCAGCTGCGCGTTGAAGAGGTAGCTCGAAATCGCATCCTCAAGGCTGACCGCAGCGGCCGGAACCTCGACGATCTGCGCGCCGGTAACCTGATCGCGGATCGCAGCGTAAAGCGCCGCCGGGTCGGCAAATGCCTGTTCGTGGCAGAACAGCACGTTTTCATTGGCGACGGCGACGACATCGTTGTGAAAGGCACCGGCGGCAATCGCTTCGGGTGCCTGTTCGGCAAAGATGCAGCGCGCCGGGTCGAGGCCATGGCGGCGGGCGATGGCGCGAAAGGCCTGCTCGTGCTGGCGGGCGGGGAAGCGGCCACCGGGACGTCCGTAAATGAAGATCTCGGTGCAGGCGTCATCGTGCGATGCGCCCATGCGCATATGGTTGGCCGCGCCTTCGTCGCCAAATGTCGGGGGCACGGGACCATGCACGGCGAAATGGGCTTCATCGGCAAAGGCGGTGCGCAGCTGCCGCAAAGTGCCGGGCCATTCGATAGAGCGATGCGGCATGGTGACGAGGTTCGCGACCGTCAGATGGCAGCGCCCGTCGGCCGTATCGGGGGCGGGGCTGACCGTGGCGGCATTGGCCGTCCACATCGAACTGGCCGACCATGCCATCGCGGTCAAAGCCGGATCGAAATCTCCGCTTGCCGCCATGTCGTCTAGAAACGCCATATTTGGACGCGGCAAAGGCAGGAAGAACCCCTGCGCCAGCCCCAACCCCATGTTGTGCCGCATCTTGGCAATGCCCTGCAGCGCAGCTTCACGCGGGAAGGCGGTGTTGCCTGCATGGCGCGTGGCCGCCAGATTGCCGAGGCTGAGGCCCGCATAATTATGCGTCGGCCCGACAATCCCGTCGAAGTTGATTTCGCGCAGCATTATCTCGTCCTTGGTTTTAACGGGGCGCCCAGCAGAGCGTGTCGCCGGGGGAAAGTTTGAGCGCTGCCGCAGTCTCGGCATTGAGCGCCAGTGTGCCGTCCTCCAGCATTTCGGCACGGCCCATGGCGCAGCGGAAATCAGTGAGTTCGCCTGCCGCGATCAAAGCGCGGGTCGATCCGGTCGGTTCCGTGCCTGCCAGAGTGGTGGTCTGCGTGTCCGCGATGGTCTTCACCTGGTCCGTGCGGGCAATCATCGTGGGGCCGCCGTCGAAGATATCGACGTAGTTTTCGAATGCGAAGCCCTCGGCCTCCAGCATGCGCATCGCGGGGCGGCCGGTTTCATGCGGCACGGCAATGGCGTCGCGCGCTTCCTCGCTGATCATGGAGACATAGATCGGGTTGCGCGGCATGAGGTCGGCGATGAACTGGTTGCCGTTCAGGGCATTGAACTCGTCCGCCTCGCGGAAGCTCATGCCAAAGAACCGGCCCGCCACGCCATCCCAGAACGGCGCATTCCCCTGTGCATCGACCACGCCGCGCAGTTCCGCCAGCAGCTTTTCGCCGAATTTCGCGCGGTGCATGGCGATGAACAGATAGCGGCTGCGCGCCAGCAGCAGGCCCAGCCCGCCCGCGCGCGCATTGGGGTGAAGGAACAACCCGCCCACCTCGCTGGAGCCTTCGAGGTCGGTGACGAGATTGAGCATCTTGTTGCGGAAGGTGCGATTAAGTTCGCGGCTATGCGTGGTGAGCATGGCGATGCGATAGGAATAGAACGGCAGTTCGCCGCCGATATGGCTGAAGATCTGGCAGGTACCGCGTACCTTGCCGGTCTCCGCATCCTCCAGCATCAGCACGAACAAATCATGGCCGAAACCGCTGTCCATCGGGCGGGCAAAGGCAGTGGCGCTGGCCTCGAGCTTGGCGGTCAGCGCGTCGCGGTCGGGCGGCAGGTTGGTAAAGCCGCCGCCAGTCAGCTTCGCCATCTCATAAACGGCTTCCAGATCGTCAAGGCGGGAGGGGCGGATGATATGGGTCATGTCAGCTCTCCCAGCACGGCGGCGAGTTCGCCCGCGGCAATGCGGTGCAGCACCAGTGCGGACAGGCGCGCGCGTTCGGCAAGCGATTCGACGATCAGGAATTCCTCTGGCGAGTGGATCGAGCCGCCACGCACGCCCATGGTATCGACCACCGGCACCCCGCATGCGGCGATATTATTGCCATCGCAAACCCCGCCCGTGTCGCGCCGCCCGGCGACAAGGCCCAATGCACGCGAACTGTCATCGACCAGCGCAAACAGGCTGGCAGCGGCCGGATCGATCGGTTTGGGCGGGCGGGAAATCGCGCCGTGGAGATGGGCGGAAACGCCGTGCTCGGTTTCGATTTCTTGCAGCAGCGCGGGCAGGGCGGCCTCGAACGCGGCGGCGGCCTCGCGGCTCTTGGGGCGGATGTTGAAGCGCAGCACCGCATGGTCGGGCACGACATTATTGGCGCTGCCGCCCTCGATCTTGGCCGGGTTGATCGGGATCTCGGCGCTCTGCATCTGTTTCAGCCGCAGCACGAGATCGCTGGCCGCGACAATGGCGTTGCGCCCGTCCTGCGGATTGCGCCCGGCATGGGCGGACTGGCCTTTGATGGTGACCGAGTAATTGCCCGAACCCCCGCGCGCACCTGCCAGAGTGCCATCGGGCGCGGTCGCCGGTTCATAGGTCAGCGCGGCATGCTTGCCCTTGGCCAGACGTTCGATCAGCGCGGCGGAGGATTGGCTGCCCACTTCCTCATCCGCATTGATCATGACGTCATAGCCGAGCTGGGGCGCGAGCGAGCTGGTCTCGAACGCCATCAGCGCTTCGGCGATGACCGCGATGCCGCCCTTCATGTCGGCAAGGCCGGGGCCATTGAGGACGCCGGGTTCAATCTCAGAGATGTCCTGAAACGCGCTGTCCTTTGGAAACACCGTGTCCATATGGCCCGTCAGCAGCACGCGTCGCGGCGCGTCGGGGCGCACGGAGAGGACGAGGTGCTGGCCGCGCTGCAATGCGATCTCCGCGCCGCTCGCGTCAATGGCCGACACCGGGCCGGGATCTTCCAGACGGACCTCACCCGGCAGCATGGCGAAACATTCGGCCAGCATGTCGGCCTGCCGCGCCAGTCCCTCCAGATTGGCGGTGCCGGTGTTGAGGCGGCTCCACTCGCAGCTTCGCTCCAGCATGCGCGCGGCATCGACCGCGTCCAGCATGGCGGATTGTTCGGGGGTGATCGCTGTGGTCTGTGCTTGTTGCATTCGAAACCGATCTAGTGCGGTCGGTCCCGAATATCCACCCATGGCGCGATCAGGACAGGGCTTTGGCCACCGCGACGAACTCGTCAATGGTCAAGGTCTCGGCCCGGCGGGTGGATTCGATGCCCAGCCTCTCCAGCGCCTCGAGCGCGCCGGGCACGCCCTTCAGCGACTGGCGCAGCATCTTGCGCCGCTGACCAAAGGCGGCCTCGGTTACGCGCGCCAGCACTTTCATCGACACGCCTTCCGGAGCTTCTCCGGGGGTGACGTGGACGATGGCGCTCATCACCTTGGGCGGCGGGGTGAAGGCGCTTCGGTGCACCTTCATCGCGATTTTCGCATGGGCGCGCCACTGGCCCAGCACGGCCAATCGGCCATAGGCGCCGGTGTCTGGCTGCGCGGCGATGCGCTGCGCGACCTCCTGCTGGAACATCAGCGTAAGCGAAGTCCACTTGGGCGGCCATCCCTCTGCCCCCATCCAGCGGGTGAAGAGCGCGGTGCCGACATTATAGGGAAGGTTCGCGGCAACCGCGTAGGGGCCGGGGAACAGGCTATCGTGGTCGATCCCCATCGCATCCCCCTCGATCACGCGCAGCTTGCCGGGGAATGCGGCCTCCACCTCTGCCAAAGCGGGAAGGCAGCGGCGGTCCATCTCGATCGCGGTGACATTCGCGCCTGCGCGCAGCAGGGCGCGGGTAAGGCCGCCGGGGCCGGGCCCGATCTCCAGCACGTCATGCCCTTCCAGCGATCCGGGGATGGCAGCGATGCGGTCCAGCAATTGTTCGTCGAACAGGAAGTTCTGGCCCAGCGCTTTCGATGCGGAAAGGCCATGCGTGGCGATCACTTCGCGCAAGGGGGGAAGGGTGGCGCCGGTCATGCCGCGTAGCTGTTCGCGTGGCGGCGCGCGGCGCAATCGCCCGCCATGCGGATCGCGGCGAGCATCGGCCCCACCGAGGGGCGGCCTGTGCCCGCAATGTCGAAAGCGGTGCCATGATCGGGCGAGGTGCGGATGATCGGCAGGCCAAGCGTCACGTTCACCCCCTGATCGAAATCCAGCGCCTTCAGCGGGATCAGCGCCTGATCGTGATACATGCACACGGCGAGATCATATTTCTCCCGCGCGGCGGCATGGAACATGGTGTCGGCAGGCAGCGGGCCGCGCACGGCGAAGCCTTGCGCCTGCAATTGCCGGACAGCGGGTACGATGATCTCGGCCTCCTCATGCCCCATCCGGCCATCTTCGCCTGCATGGGGGTTGAGGCCGGTGAGTGCGATGCGCGGCGACGACAGGCCATAGTCGCTTTGCAGCGCGCGGGCGGCGATGGCGGTGCGGCGCACGATCAGTTCGGTCGAAAGCAGCGAGGGCACCTTTGCCAGCGCCACATGCACGGTAAGCGGCACGACCCGGAGCGAGGGGCCGGCCAGCATCATTACCGCGTCTTCGGCGGGAATGCCGCAGGCCTCGGCCACGAATTCGGTCTGGCCGGGATGGTTGAAGCCGACTTTGGCAAGCTCCGCCTTGGCAATGGGGGCGGTGACCATGGCAGATGCCTCGCCTCTGACCGCCAATGCCGAAGCGCGGTCGAGCGCGGCCAGTGCGAGGCTGGCCCCGGCCTCGCTCGGGCGGCCGGGCGTGTAGTCGACATCGGCAAGGTCGATCACCGGCAACGCTTCGCCAAAAGCATCACGCGCTTCTGCCATCGTGGAAATGCGCGCCACGGGCAGGTCGATGCCATCCTTCATCGCGGCCGCCTGCATCAGCGCGGCACTGCCCACGCAGGCGAAATCGGGCATCGGATCTGCGCGCCGCATGTCCCAGATGCGCGCGATCAGCTCCGGCCCGATGCCAGCGGGGTCTCCGATGGAGATGGCCAGCGGCGCAATTGCCATGCGCTCGCCCTTTCGGATCAGTTGTATTCGACGATGGCGTCGCGGCGCAGGTCGCGCAGATAGTTCTGGGCGCGGCGCTCGATACGCTCGTTCTCGATCTGGTTCATCACCTGGTCGAAGGTCGGGCCGTTCAGCATCGGCGGATCCTCACGCGAACAGACCATCATTGCGCGCAGCGGCTGGCTCGCATCCGATGCAGCCACGCCATAGGGGCGCGTCACGCCGCCATCGGGAGTCTGGAGCACCATCTCCTGCAGCTGCTGCGGAAGCTGGCGGATCGAGACCGAGGGGGCGAGCACGGCTTCGGCGCCGATTGCCTTCGCATCCGCCTCCACCGTCGCGCAGCCGCCGGTAAAGGCCTGCGTATCCGTTCCGAACTTGGCGGCGAACTGGTTCATCTGCGGCATGGTGAGGCCGGCCGGCATGTCGATCGAAATCTGCGCGAGGCTGACGATGCCGTCACGCGGATCGGCGACCATCACCTGCCGCTTGTCGCGCAGGTACAGGACCGAATAGCCGCCGCAGCACGGAATCGGGCCCTGAAGCTGCCCGACTTCCATCGTCGGCACGACCTGCGCCAGTTCGGGCGGCAGCCGATCAAGGCGCACGAAGCCCAGATCGCCGCCCCGCGCGGCAGTCGACGCCTGCGAATATTTCGCAGCCGTGGCGGAAAAGTCCTGCGTTTCCTGCAGGTACTTCATGATCTCTTCCAGCTTCTGGCCGGTCTGCTCGTCCTGCCCTGCGGGCGCGGCGACATAGATCTCGCCAAGGCGGTACTCGTTCGTGCCCTTGTCGGCCTTCATGCGGTCGATCTGCTCGTTCACCTCACGCGCGGAGACATTGACCATCGGCGCGACATTCTGGCGCAGCAGCTGCTGCCAGGCGATCTGGGCCTTCAGCATGTTCTTGATCGCGGCGGGCGACGAACCGATCTGGCGCGTCAGCTTGTCGAGCTCGTCCTTGCCCATGCCCAGCTCCTGCTGCGCATAGCGTTCGTAAGTCTGCTCGATCTGTTCGGAGGGGATGGTGATTTCCAGATCGCGCGCTGCCTGCATCTGGATCATCTCGTCCACCAGCTGCTGCACCACCTGCTGGCGTTCGGCAGGAGTGAGCTTGCGCTGGCTGGTCGCTTCCACCCATGCGACGCGCTGGTCGATGTCAGTGCCCGTAATGATCTCGCCGTTCACCTTGGCATTGGCGGAGCGCACGCCATTGTCGGCGGGCGCGGCGGTGGCCTGCGCGTCGAGATCGATCGAGGGCGCGGCATTGCTCGCAGCGTTCTGCGCAAGGGCCGCGCCGGGCATTGCCAGGGCAGAGGCCAGCAAGGCCATCGCACCTGCACGCAGCATCCGCTTATGGGCATTGGCCATGATCGCAACTGAACTCATCGTATTCGCATCCCTCACCGCGCGGGCCGCCGCGAAAATGCGAACGGCATGGCGCTGACTAATCATCTGCATGGCCCCGACATGTCCGCATGCCAAGAACCGGCGCACAGTCCCATCGGGCTTGTCCACCACGCGCTTGCCCGTTTCATGCTTAACCGGGGCTGAGCCGGGCGGGGTTTAGGAGGGCTGAGGCCCAAGGGCAATGGCTGCGTTTGCCCTTGGGCTTTAGTTGAAGCCGATGTTCTTGAGCCGGAAGCGGAACAGGAAGGTATTACCCTTGCGCGCATCGCCGTTGGCCTGCGCATCGCGGCGCCAGGTCACGCCAAGCTCAAGGCAGTCGTCCTCATACGCAAGGCCGAGGCGCGTGCGCAGCGGATCGAACCCGTCCGAGGTATTGGTCGGATCCTCGTTCTTGTCGGTGAGGTTGATGACAGCGGCGCCGAACAGCGACCAGTATCTCTGGAATCCCAGCCGCCCCGCGATGCGCAATTCCTCGCGGTCGCGCAGATCCTCCAGCGTATCGGGAATGTCGCGGTTGAGCCTGAGATAGCCCGCCTCGACATAGGTGCGGTTCGAACCGACGGTGAAGTCCAGTTCGTTGCGGCGCACGGCAAGATTATCCTTGTCGAGCCGGAAGCGGTGCGCGACCTTGATGAAATTGCGCCAGCGCACTTCGGTGCGGCCCACGATGTCGCTGGTGCGGCTGGTGAGGCCGGTGCCGTCGGGGAACAGGATCGGCGCGTCGGACAGGCGGTAGCTTTGCCCCAATGTCGCGTCGATCTGCCAGCCCGGCGCATTCCAGCGCCAGTCGAAGCCATAGGTGAAGCGCACGCCTTCCTCGACCCGGTCATATCCGGGGAAGCGATTGAGCGCGAAAAGATTCGAATCCTCAAGATCAATGGCGCGCGCGTCCTCGTTCGGGATGTCGAGATTCTTGATGTCGGGGGTCGCCACCAGCTGGACGCGGGGGGTGAATACCTGCGTTCCCCCGAATATCGCGCCGGTCAGCGGATATTTGACGTCGATCGCGCCGATCGCCACGCCGCGCGCCTGCCAGCCCTGTGTCCCGCGATAAAGTTCGACGCTGGTCAGCGCGTTTTCATCCGAGTGATAGACATCGGCGCGGCCCAGCGCGGTCAATTCGACGACCTGTCCCCATGGGGTGTAGCGGCGAAGGTTCCACTCCGCCTTGGCAAAGGCGCGCTGCGTATCCTGCCCGTCGGTGCGGGTAAGCGCGAGCGAGTTCGCCTGCAGCATGATCTGGCCGCCCAGCACCGGATCGGCGATGCGGCGGCGGTAGTCGATCACCGGCAGCGCCAGCGGCACCAGCCCCTGTTCGTCGCCGGCGCGCAAGGTCTGCGTCATCCAGCCTGAGAAGGAGAGGTAGGAATCGTCGTCGATCCGCTCGACATTGATCATCGAGCGCAGGCGGTCGTCGCGGCTGATGTCATAGCGGCGAAGGAACGTCCGGTCGCTTGCTACCCGGATCGATGCGGTGACCGACCAGTTGTCATCAAGGTTGAAGCGGCCATTGGCATCGAAATAGCCGCGCAGGTCCTTTTGCGAGGTCTGCACGGTCGAATCGCCGATGGGAATGCGCGTGGATGACGTCGCATATCCGGTGATCTGATAGGCGCCATCTGCGGTCAGCGCCTTGTAGCTGGCCGAGAGCATGGGCCAGACATCGGTGTAGATGTTCGCGCCGAGCGTCAGTTCGCGATTGGCCGCGATCCGCCAGTAATAGCTGTTCTCGATCTCCACCCCGTTGCTCGCGGAGAAGCGCAGGTTCGGCGTGCCGATGCCCGATACCGGCTGCCCGTCGGCGCGCACCGAAAGGCCGGGCAGCGGGATCAGTGGCGCGCCGAACAGTTCCAGCATCGCGCCGCGAAAGCGAATGACCTGCGTTTCGGGATCGTAATCGACGCGGGTCGCCGTAAAGCGCCAGCTCGGGTCCTTGGCGCAGCCTTCGTCGGTGGTGACGGGGCAAGGCGAATAGGCCGCATCGGTCAGGCGTATGCGCCCATCTTCCATGCGCTGTCCCGTGCGGGCGGCCATGCGCTGCCCCTCTGTCAGCACCAGCAGCAGGTTTTCCATCGCGCCCGCCGCCAGTTCGTCGGTCAGCGTCAGCTCTTCGGTATAGAGCTTGTTGCCGCCCGTATCGGTAAGGCGGACATTGCCGCTGGCGACGATCTCGCCTGTATTGCGGTTCCAGCGGACCGTATCCGCGTGCAGTTCCTGATCGGCACGGCGCAGCACGACATTGCCGCTGGCAGAGATGATCTCGTCATCCATCTCATAGCCGAGTTCGTCGGCCTCGAACGCGATCTGGTCGTCGCTTTCGGGCGCGGCAATTGAGAAGGGAGAGCCCGGTTCGCCCGCCTCGGGCACCGTTTCTTCTTCGCTGATGCCGTCATAGCTGGCCCAGAAATCCTCTGCCGCGCCGGACTGCGCCTTACGCTCCAGCGCGGCGCCTGGCTCGCTCTCGCGCAGCATTTCGGGCGTTTCGATGGGACCGGTCACATCCTGCGCGAACGCAGGGGCAGCCAGCAGCGCAAAGGGGCTGATGGCGGCGCCAAGCAGGAAGTTGGCGGAGCGGCGGAAGGGCATCTGGCAGGGCAAGTCGGGCAATCTGTCGGCTTTTGTCTCGGCTCTGGCCGGCCATCCGGCAATTGTTCATGGCATATGCGATGCGACCTGTCGGCAGCATGGCTTGCCTATCGCACCGCCGCCCCCTAACTGCAATCGCACAATACGCCAAAGCCCCTTCAAGCGTTTTCGATCCCGCACGGATGCGAACGCACGAAACGCGGATACCCTTGGCGCACGGTCCCTGCCGCACTTTCCCCCCGAACGGCAGGCGAAAGAGAAAAACAGGAAGACGCCCATATGAAATTCACCTTCGCCGAATCGCTTTCCCCGGAAATCCGCACCAGTGTCGTGCCTGTGGCCGAGGACAGCCTGCCCGCTTTCCTGCCCAACGCCCTGAAGGAAGGGGCGAAGGAAAACCGCTTCAAGGGCAAGCCCGGCCAGATCTTCGAAGGCTTTGCCGAAATTGACGGCGCGGTGCGCCAGATCGTGCTGGCGGGCACCGGCAAGGCAGGCGCTGCCGACCGTCAGGCCGCGCTGGAAAAGGCGGGCGCTGCGGTGATCGCGCGCTACCTTACTTCTGGCAAGAAGAGCGTGGGCGTCGATTTCTCCGAAGCCAATGTCGATGCGGCTGGTGCTGCCGCTTTCCTGATGGGCATGCGTCTGCGCAGCTGGCGGATCGACACCTATCGCACGAAGCTGAAGGAAGAGCAGAAGCCTTCGCTGACCGAAGCGGTCGTCATCGGCGCGCCCGCGGGCACTGACGCGGCATGGGACGATGCCGCCGCCGTCGCCACCGGGGTCGAGTTCACCCGCGAACTGGTAAGCGAGCCTGCCAACAAGATCTATCCCGAAACCTTTGTCGAGCGTTGCAAAGAGCGCCTGGAAGGCACCGGTATCGAAATCACCGTGCTCACGGTCGAGGAAATGTCGGCGTTGGGCATGGGCGCGCTGCTGGGCGTGGGGCAGGGTTCGATCGACCGGCCCGCGCGCATCATCGCCATGCACTGGAAGGGCGGCGGCTCGGAAGCGCCGCTGGCTTTCGTGGGCAAGGGCGTGACCTTCGATTCGGGCGGTATCAGCATCAAGCCGGCTGCCGGCATGGAAGAGATGAAGTGGGACATGGGCGGCGCAGGTGCGGTCGCGGGCACGATGCTCGCGCTCGCCGCCCGCAAGGCGAAGGCCAATATCGTGGGCATCTGCGGCCTGACCGAGAACATGCCCGACGGCAATGCGCAGCGTCCCGGTGACGTCGTCACCTCGATGTCGGGCCAGACGATCGAGGTCATCAACACCGACGCCGAAGGCCGCCTCGTCCTGTGCGATGCGCTGCACTGGTGCCAGGAAACCTTCAAGCCTTCGAAGATCGTCGATCTCGCCACGCTGACCGGCGCGATCCTGGTCTCGCTGGGCAAGGAGCATGCGGGCCTGTTCTCGAACAATGACGAGCTGTCCGACGCGCTCACCGCTGCGGGCAAGAGCGTGGGCGAGAAGCTGTGGCGCATGCCGCTTGCGCCCGAATACGACCGCCTGATGGATTCGCAGATCGCCGACATGAAGAACGCGGGCCCGCGTTTCGGCGGCTCGATCACGGCGGCGCAGTTCCTGCAGCGTTTCATCATGAACGATACGCCGTGGGCGCATCTTGACGTTGCGGGCATGGTCTGGGCCGACAAGCCCGGCGCGACCTGGGACAAGGGCGCGACCGGCTATGGCGTGCGCCTGCTCGACCGTCTTGTTCGCGACACGCTGAACGGCTGATCCAGACCGAAGGGGGCGCTTCGTGGCGCGGGTCGATTTCTATCACCTCACGCGCGATGGCGCCCCCACGGCGCTCGCCATGCTGGCGGGCAAGGTATTGGGCGCAGGGCAGCGCCTGCTGGCCGTCGATGGCGAGGAAGCGGGGCGCGAGGCGCTGTCGCGCGCTTTGTGGGAGGCCGACGGCTTCCTCGCCAACGGCATCGCTAGCGATACCGCGAACGATCCACGCCAGCCGGTGCTGATCTCCGCCACTGCCACAAGCGCCGCCAATGGCGCGACAATCGTAGCGCTGGCCGATGGGCAGTGGCGCGAAGAGGCGCTTTCCTTCGACCGCGTGCTGTTGCTGTTTGACGAAGCCAATATCGCGGGCGCCCGTCAGTGCTGGCGCGACCTGGGGCAGGCCGATGGCGTGGAGCGCCATTACTGGAGCCAGGACGAACGCGGCCGCTGGCGCGAGGGCCCCTGAAGGCCTATCCTTCCCTCCTGCATGAACGAAGGGGGAAGCGTTTCATGAGAAGACTGATGATAGCGGCGGCAGCGTTTGCGCTGGCAGGATGCGGCGGGTCTGACGACGAGGGTGCCACCACCCGTACCGATGACGGCACCGTCCATGTTTCCGATGACGATGGGGCCATGACGATCAAGGCCGATGACGGTAGCGCCACCATCCGAACGGGCAAGGGCAGCGAGGCCGACGTGTCCCTGCCCGGTGGGATCACGCTCTATCCCGGCGCCGAAGTCGTGATGACCATGAATGGCAAGGACGGCAGCGGCGGCGGCGGACTGACCGTGATGGAAAGCGCGGACAGCGTGGATAGGGTCGAGGCGTTCTATCGCAAGCAGTTCGAGGATGCGGGCCTGGCCATTCATACAGACGGCATGTTTTCGGGCGCGCAGACCATCGGCGCGCGCGACGATGGCAGCGGGCTTGCCGTCAATGTCGTCGTCACCGATAGCGGCGGCAAGACGCAGATACACCTGACCCACGCCAGCGACCGCTGACAGGCAGGGCGCCCGACCTTCAACAGGGGTTGCCCAGTCGCGCCCGCGCCGCTAGGGGCGCTGCCGATAAGCGCGGGCGTGTTTGATGCCGCCTGATGCGCTGACGAATTCACGCATAAGGAAGACATATCATGGCGGTTACCCGCACCTTTTCGATCATCAAGCCCGATGCCACCCGCCGCAACCTGACCGGCGGCGTCACCAAGATGCTGGAAGACGCCGGCCTGCGCGTCGTCGCTTCGAAGCGCATCCAGATGACCAAGGAACAGGCCGAGGGCTTCTACGCCGTTCACAGCGAACGTCCGTTCTTCAACGATCTGGTCTCCTTCATGATCTCCGGCCCCGTCGTCGTGCAGGTTCTGGAAGGCGAAGACGCCGTGAAGGCGAACCGCGACATCATGGGCGCGACCAACCCCGCCGATGCGGCCGAAGGCACCATTCGCAAGACCTATGCCGAGTCGATCGAGGCCAACTCGGTCCACGGTTCGGACAGCGACGAAAATGCCAAGATCGAGATTGATTATTTCTTCAAGCCCGAAGAAATCGTCGGCTGATCCATGCCCGCCATGGTCGGAAAGCCCCACGCCGGGGATGACTGACCTCAAACGGGTTTTGTAATTTCGAAATCCCCTTCTTTCCCGCTATTGTTCCCACGCCTGTGGGGGCAGGCGGGGAAGAGGGGGATTTCTTTTGGTTCGCGCGTTTTCGCTGGTCTATCTTGCCATTGGCATTGTGCTGTGCGCGCTGGTTGTACTGGGGGTTGCGCAGGTGACCCAGCCACCAAATCCGATGGTGCCGCAGGCGCTGAACTGGCTAGCCATGCCCGGCGCGCTGCTGCAACGCTTCGTGTTCGACGATCAGCCCTGGATGCAATTGCTGGTGTGGGGCGGATCGGTGCTCATCAATTTCGGCCTGCTCGCCTGGCTGGCGGACAATATGGACAAATAGCTCAGAACTCGCTGGCGACGGCGCGAAGCCCAGCGAGCCGTTTCGGCGCGACCGACAGCCAGCTTCTTTCCAGCCATTCACTCACGTGATCCCAGTCGACCCGCGGGCGATTGAGGATCAGGCCAGCCCATCCGGCAGCGCCATAATAGGCGGGACGGAACCAGATGTCGGGATCGCGCGCGACCATCTCTTCCAGCTCGTCGGGGCCCGAGGTTTTTACCAGCACGGCGACATGCGGCTCCCCATGGTGCCGGTCGTTGAAATGGGCGAAGAACTTGCCGCTCTTCCCGCCGGTGTGGAACGCGGGCGCGCCGTGGCTCTCGCGCATTTCCGCTTCCGGCAGGGCGAGCGCGATCTCGCGGACCCGCTCCAGCAGCCAGTCGGCGCGATAGGGGCGGGTGACCAGCTCCTCCAGCGCGCGGGGGTATAGCTGATGCTCGGCAAACAGCACCCGGCCCGCCAGCGTTTCGGGGGTGTCGCCGGGCAGGATCGCGACCGGCGTCTGGCCAAGGATCGGGCCATCGTCCAGCTCTGCCGTGACCAGATGCACCGAGCAGCCGCCATGGCTGTCGCCTGCCTCGATCGCGCGGGCATGGGTGTCGAGCCCTTTGTATTTCGGCAGCAGCGAGGGGTGGATGTTGAGCATGCGCCCCTCCCACTTCCCCACGAATTCGGGGGAGAGGATGCGCATGTATCCGGCCAGCGCCACGTGGGTCGCGCCCGATTTCACGATTTCTGCATCCATCGCGGCATCGTGTTCGGCGCGCTTCATGCCCTTGTGCGGCAAAGCGAATGTCGGCACGCCTTCGGCATCTGCCAGCGCCAACCCCCTGGCATCGGGGTTGTTCGAGGCGACGAGCACGATTTCATAGGGGCAATCCGGCCGCTTTGCGCCATAGAGCAGGGCGGCCATATTGGTGCCGGTGCCGCTGATCAGCACTGCCACGCGGGCCTTTTCCGGTATGCTCACGCTCATTCGCCAGCCTTTAGTGTCCCACGGTCAGGAACGTCATGCCCCTTCCGATGGTTTCGTGAATCGATGAACCGCCGCCAGCAATATCAAGCGCCGACCGCGCCAGCCCCCTCTATGCGCGCATGCGAATGGCGGCAAGCACCCGTCATGCCGATGGGGCAAACGCGATGAGCGCCCCCATCTTCCAGCCCCGCGAAGAGGACCGCGCTTACCTCAGGCGCATCGCCTATACCATCGCCATTGCGGCGCTGTTGCTGGTGATCTGGCGCGCGGCGGATCTGCTGATGCTGGTCTTCGGATCGGTGCTGGGGGCGGTGGCCTTCCGCTCGACCGCGGGTCTTTTCCGGCGGGCGGGCATCAGGAACAAGAGTGCTTCGCTTAGTCTTGGCATTCTCACCTGCCTCGCGGTGATCGGGGTGATGGGCTATCTGCTGACGGTGCAGTTCGGCACGCAACTGGCGGGCATGCTCGACAATCTTCCCGGCACATTGGCGACGCTGGAGGCGGAGCTTTCGCGCACTCCCGTTGGCGATGCTGTCGTGCGCGCGGCGCAGGCGGCGCTGGCGGGCAGTACGATTGCCGACAGGCTGGGCTCGCTGGCGGCAGGCGCGGGCGAGGTGGCGCTGAATTTCCTCATCGTGCTGGTGGGAGCGATGTTCATCGCTGCCGATACCGGCCCCTATCGCCGGGGCATCCTCCTCCTCACACCCGCAAAGGGCCGCGAGACCATGGCCCGCGCCATCGACGAGATGAGCCTTGCCCTCAGGCTGTGGCTCAAGGCGAAGCTGATTTCGATGACGGCGATGACGCTGCTGATCGGCTTTTCGCTGTGGCTTGCAGGAGTCGAGCATTATGTGGCGCTGGGGCTGCTGGGCGGGCTTTCCGAATTCGTGCCCTATGTCGGCCCGGCGCTCGCCATGTTGCCGTCGATCGGCATTGCGGCCAGCCAGGGGGGCGACGTGCTGACCTATGCGCTGATCGCTTATGTCGTCGTGCGCGTGCTGGAAGCATGGCTCGTCACCCCGCTCATCAACCGCGAGGTGGTGAGCATTCCGCCTGCGCTGACTTTGTTCGTGATCCTTGGCGCGGGCGCGGTGTTCGGGGCCTATGGGCTGTTCTTTGCAGGTGCCCTGCTGGTCGTCGCCTTCGTCGGCGTGCGCGAACTATATCTGCGCGATACGCTGGGCGAGGATGTGGAAGGCGTGCCGCGTCCGGTGAAAGAGGGGGCTGCCTAGAGCTGCTTCTGCTGGTCATGCGTCAGAAGCGGACGGTCTGCAAACGACCGGTTTCGGACATTCTGAGAGCCGGGAGTGACTGCGGATTACAAGCCTGTTGGATGTTGCCGCTAATGGTGATCTGAATTCGATCACCCTTCAGGAGAGTATGCGTGCTTTTTCACACCATGGTCGGATCGAACGACATTGAACGATCCAAGCGCTTCTACGACACGGTGCTCAGCACCTTGGGTGCAGGGGAAGGGACGCGGAACATCGCCGACAGCGGACATACACGTCTGATCTACAATAACGGAAACGGAACCAACTTCATCGTCAGCCAGCCGATCAACAACGAACCGGCTAGCGTCGCTAACGGCAGCACCGTCGCCTTTTCCTGCGACTCGCCCGAGCAGGTGAAGCAGCTTCACGATACCGCCGTTGCCGCTGGCGGAACCTCGATCGAAGCTCCGCCCGGGCCGCGCGAAACTGCCTCGATGGGCACCATCGAACTGGCCTATTTTCGTGATCCCGACGGCAACAAATTGTGCGGAATTCATTTCCCTGCCTGATCCGTCCGGCACGGGTCTGTTTCTAAACCTAGCGGACTTCGATCACGCTATCCCGCTGACATCCGCTTCCCACCCCATTCCGGTCATCAGCGGGCATTATCGAAACGCCTGAAAGCTTCGGCAGCCACGACAAAGCCGAGGCTGTCACGTTGAACGGATCGCTGCGGACAGTCGCCCCTTTTGCCACTGGCCGGATTGGCCAGCCGGGGCTGCGCGTCTGGCAAATCAGCTCTCTGCTGGCGGCGCGATGCTCGCCCTGACCAGCGGGCGGCTTACTCCGCATTCCCCGAAAACGCGATTTTGTTCAGCTGCTCGCGCGTCTGTTCGTACATCACGTCGATATCGACCCGCTCGCCATCCTCGATCCGTTTCGAGATCATGGTGACCGGAAACAGCAGGATCGACGTGCCCGGCCAGTTCAGCGCGGGCTGGCGGCCATATTCGTCGTCGATCGTCACCCAGTTCAGCATCAGATCCTGCGCCAGCGCATCGCCCATGGCGATCCCCAGCGATTGCAGCTTCCAGGTGTCGTCCGGCCCGACCCATCCGCCCGACAGATTGGCGCGGATAACGGCCATCTTGCCCTCGATCGTGGCATAGCCCTCATCGGCGTCGGTGGCGAAATGGCCCTTCAGCCATTTGCGCGCTTCTTCCAGCCACTCGACCTCATTGGCCTCGAGCGTGAAGGGTTGCTCGTGCTCCATACAAGGGAGCATAAAGGGAGGCGAGGCCCCTGCGTCAAGGGTTCTGCTCCTGTTGGATAGCCCAATGGAGGCCAACCCGGCGCAATTGTCGCTTAGCTTTTGCCCGCGCATGCGCTAGGGGGCGGCCCGAGTCCTCTCGTGGCGTTCACGGGTGGAAACACGCAATTTTTGGAAAGTCTGTATCATGCCTGCCTATCGTTCCCGCACTTCGACCCATGGCCGCAACATGGCAGGCGCGCGCGGTCTATGGCGCGCGACCGGCATGAAGGACGGCGATTTCGGCAAGCCGATCATCGCCATCGCCAACAGCTTCACCCAGTTCGTGCCGGGGCATGTGCATCTGAAAGACCTCGGCCAGCTGGTCGCGCGGGAGATCGAGGACGCGGGCGGCGTTGCCAAGGAATTCAACACCATCGCGGTCGATGACGGCATCGCCATGGGCCATGACGGCATGCTCTATTCGCTGCCCAGCCGCGATCTGATCGCCGATAGCGTCGAATTCATGGTCAATGCGCATTGCGCCGATGCCATCGTCTGCATTTCCAACTGCGATAAGATCACGCCCGGCATGCTGATGGCAGCGATGCGGATCAACATCCCCGTCGTCTTCGTCTCGGGCGGCCCGATGGAGGCTGGCAAGGTCGTCATCAAGGGCAAGGAGCACGCGCTCGACCTCGTGGACGCGATGGTCGCCGCCGCCGACGAAAGCTACACCGACGAGGAAGTGACCGCCATCGAGCAGGCCGCGTGCCCCACCTGCGGCTCGTGCTCCGGCATGTTCACGGCCAATTCGATGAACTGCCTGACCGAGGCGCTGGGCCTCTCGCTTCCCGGCAATGGCTCGGTGCTGGCCACCCATGCCGACCGCGAGCTGCTGTTCCGTGAGGCGGGCCGTCTCGCCGTCGATCTGTGCAAGCGTTATTACGAGCAGGACGACGACAGCGTCTTGCCCCGCTCCATCGCGACGTTCGAGGCGTTCGAGAATGCGATGAGCCTTGACATCGCCATGGGCGGATCGACCAACACCGTGCTGCACCTGCTGGCCGCTGCCCATGAAGCGGGCGTCGATTTCACCATGACCGATATCGACCGCCTCAGCCGCAAAGTGCCGTGCCTGTCCAAGGTCGCGCCCGCGAAATCGGACGTGCACATGGAAGACGTGCACCGCGCCGGCGGCATCATGGCGATCCTGGGCGAGCTGGAAATGGCGGGCCTGCTGAACGGCGATTGCTCCACCGTCCATAGCCCCACGCTGGCCGAGGCGCTCAACTATTGGGACATCGGCCGCAGCCCGTCGAACAAGGTCCGCGAATTCTATGCCGCTGCGCCCGGCGGCGTGCCGACGCAGACCGCCTTTAGCCAGAACCGCCGCTGGGAAGAGCTGGACATCGACCGCGAGGGCGGCGTGATCCGCAATGCCGAAAACGCGTTTTCCAAGGATGGCGGCCTTGCCGTGCTGACCGGCAATATCGCCCTCGATGGCTGCATCGTGAAGACCGCGGGCGTCGATGAGAAGATCCTGAATTTCACCGGCCCCGCGCGCGTCTATGAAAGCCAGGAGGCTTCGGTCGCGGGCATTCTGGCAGGCGACGTCAAGGCCGGCGAAGTCGTGGTGATCCGCTATGAAGGTCCGCGCGGCGGGCCGGGCATGCAGGAAATGCTCTACCCGACCAGCTACCTCAAATCGAAGGGGCTGGGCGCGGCTTGCGCTCTTATCACCGACGGGCGTTTTTCGGGCGGCACCAGCGGGCTTTCCATCGGCCACGCCTCGCCCGAAGCGGCAGAGGGCGGCGCGATCGGTCTGGTCGAGACGGGCGACATCATCGCCATCGACATCCCCAATCGCACCATCGACCTGCAGATCAGCGATGCCGAGATGATGGCCCGCCGTGAGGCGATGGAGGCCAAGGGCAAGGATGCGTGGAAGCCCTCGCACCCGCGTCCGCGCAAGGTGTCCGATGCCCTTCGCGCCTATGCCGCGATGACGACCAGCGCGTCGCGCGGCGCGGTGCGGGATGTCGACCAGCTTTATCGCAAGTAATGGAGCATCGCTTCGGCCCCATCGCTCCCGATCAGGTCCTGACGGTCAGCCAGATGCAGGCCGCGGAACAGCGGCTGATGGATGCCGGGCACGATGTCCATGAGCTGATGCAGCGGGCAGGGCGCGGCGCTGCCGAATGGGTCTGGCGCATCGCCGCCCATGCGCCCGTCACCGTGCTGTGCGGACCGGGCAATAATGGCGGCGATGGCTATGTGATTGCCGAAACCCTGCGGCAGAGGGGCTATGCCGTCGCGGTGGTCGCCGCGCTGCCGCCCGGCACCGATGCAGCGAAGCGGGCGGCATCGCTTTACAGCGGCGAAACCGTCTCGGCTGCCGAGGCCGAAGGCGCGGTGCTGGTCGATTGCCTGTTCGGATCGGGCCTCAACCGGCAGGTGGAGGGCGCGCTTCGCCAGACCCTGCTCGATCTTGCCGCGCGGCATCATCGCCGCATCGCCATCGACCTTCCCACCGGAGTCGAAAGCGACAGCGGCGCGCTGCTGATCGATGGACTGCCGCATTACGATCTGTGCGTCGCACTGGGCGCGTGGAAGCGGGCGCATTTCCTGATGCCCGCCGCATCGCACTGGCGCATGGCGCAGCTGGTCGACATTGGCGCGGACGACGAAGGCGTGCGCGCCCGTGTCATTACCCAGCCCGCCTTGAACGCCCCGGCGGCGGACGCGCATAAATACACCCGCGGCCTTGTCACCGTGGTCGGCGGCGCGATGGAGGGGGCCTCGATCCTTGCCTCTCGCGCCGTGGCGCTGGCGGGGGCGGGCTATGTGAAGCTGCTATCCCACGAACCGGTCACCAATGCGCCCGCCGATCTCGTCGTGCTGCGCTCTCCCGGAGAGATCACGCTGGCCGATGCGCTGGGCGATGATCGCATCGCCGCCGTGCTGTGCGGCCCCGGTCTTGGCCGCGACCACCAGGCGCGTGAGCGGATGGAGGCTGCGATTGCCAGTCGCCAGCCGCTGGTGCTCGACGCCGACGCCTTGGTGATGCTGCACGCCGATGGGCTGGCCCAGCGCGAGACGACCATGGTGCTGACCCCGCACGCGGGCGAGATGGCGAAGCTGGAGGAACGTTTCGGCCTGACCGGCGAGGGCACGAAACCCGAGCGCGCCGCCGCCTTGGCCGAAGCGACCGGCGCAGTCGTGGTGTTCAAGGGGCCGGACACGGTGATCGCATCCCCCGCTGGCACTCTGGCCTTTACGCCGCCTGCCTCCAGCTGGCTTTCGGTCGCGGGATCGGGCGATGTATTGGCTGGGATCATCGCGGCAAGGCTTGCAGTTACGGGCGATCCGATGCAGGCGGCGGAAGAGGCCGTGGCGATCCATGGCCGCGCCGCGCAAATTGCCGGCCCCGCCTTTACAGCCGCGATGCTGGCCGAGGCGGTTCACACCGTCATGGCAGAGTTTTCATGAGCACGATCATCCGCATCGCCGCCAAGGGCGATGGCGTTACCGAAGATGGCCGCTTCGCCCCGCTGACCGCGCCCGGCGATACGCTGGCCGCCGATGGCGCCGTGACCCCCGGTCCGCATCACGCGCAGCCCGCCTGCCGCCATTTCCCCGCCTGCGGCGGCTGCCAGCTCCAGCAGCTGGACGAGGAAAGCTGGCGCGATTTCGTGACCCAGCGCGTGGCCAATGCCGCCGAAGGACAGGGGCTGGAGCCTGGCGCATTGGAACCGGCCGAACTATCCCCGCCTGCCAGCCGGCGCCGTGTGACCTTGCATGCAGAGGCTCGCGGAAAATCCGTCCGCATCGGTTTTCGCGCAGGGCGTTCGCATGACATTGTCGACATGGCCGAATGTCCGGTCATGGCGCCCGAACTATTCGCGCGGGTCGGCCCGCTCAAGCGCTTGCTCGCCGCGACAAAGCGCAAGAAACTGTCCGCCGACATCCAGATGACGCTCTGCGATCAGGGGGTGGACTGCAACATCAAGGGCTACACTCCCGATGGACTGGCTGAGACCGAGGGGCTGATCGCCTTTGCGCAGGAAAACGGGCTGGCGCGGCTGACACTGGACGATGGCTATGGCCCCGAAACCCATTGGGAACCCGATCCCGTCACCGTGACACTGTCGGGCGTTCCGGTCGGCCTGCCGCCCGGCAGCTTCCTTCAGCCCACGCTGGAAGGCGAGGCGGCGCTGGTCGGAGCGGCGCGCGAATGGCTGGCGGGCGCGAAGACGGCGGCGGACCTGTTCTCAGGCCTTGGCACATTCGCTTTCGCGCTGGCGCAGGACGGCGGCAAGGTGCTGGCGGTGGAAGCTGCGCGCGATGCCTTTATGTCCTGCAAGGCGGCGGCGGGCATTTCCCGGCGCGAGCTATTCGCCATGCACCGCGACCTGTTCCGCAATCCGCTGCAGGCCGAAGAGCTGAACAGGTTTCAGGCCGTGCTGCTCGACCCCCCGCGTGCCGGAGCGAAGGAGCAGGTGGCGCGGCTTGCCGAAAGCACGGTGCCGCGCATCTGTTACATCAGCTGCAATCCATCCAGCTGGGCCAAGGACGCCGCGATGCTGGTCGCGGCGGGGTACCGGCTGGAGAAACTGCGCCCCGTCGGCCAGTTCCGCTGGTCGACGCATGTGGAACTGGCCAGCCTGTTCGTGCGGGGCTGACGGTCAGCCCAGCACCGAAAGCAGCGAGCGGATCGCCAGCAGCACCATCACCACGCTCGACGCCATGAACAGCATCGCGCGGATGGACACGACATTGACCTTCGCCTGATAGATCGAATGCGCGATGCGCAAGGCCACGTAAGCCCAAGCCAGCCCGATGTCATATCCGCTCGCCCCGCCCAGCGCGAGGAAGACGAGCGCGGCGTAGAAGATCGTCGGCTGCTCCATCAGATGCGCGTAATTATGCGCGGGCCAGTCCTTGATGTCTTTTGAGATGGCGGCGATGTCGGTGCCGCGCGACCCCGGCTCGACCTTGGCGAGGTTGATCTTGTGCTTGCGGAACGTGCCCATCCGGTCGACCAGCATCCACACCAGCATCACTGCGGTCCAGACCACCAGCACCGCACCGGGCACGAGAATCGATGTGTCGGGCATGATCTTGAAAGCTCCCCCTTGGCCGTTCAGCGTGTTGCTGTGCCCACATGACAGGCCGCTGTCAAAACGCCCGTGACGGTTGCTTGTGCGGCAGCGGGGACTATATCGGCGCTTTCGCTGATTTCGTTACAGGTAGGAGAGTTCGTCTTGGGCAAGGTTCTGGTCATCGGCGCAGGCGGTGTAGGTTCGGTCGCGGTGCACAAGATGGCGATGAACGCGGACATCTTTACCGAGATCACGCTGGCAAGCCGCACGGTTTCGAAATGCGACGCCATCGCCAAGAGTGTGAAAGAGCGCACCGGCGTTACCGTGCCCACCCATGCGATCGATGCCGACGATGTCGATGCGACGACCGCTCTTATCAAGCAGGTCGGCCCCGATCTCGTCGTGAACCTCGCGCTCCCTTATCAGGACCTGTCGATCATGGATGCCTGCCTCAACGCGGGCGTGCATTACATGGACACGGCGAATTACGAGCCGAAGGATGTCGCCAGGTTCGAATATCACTGGCAGTGGGCCTATCAGGATCGCTTCAAGGAAGCCGGCTTGATGGCGCTGCTGGGCAGCGGTTTCGATCCGGGCGTGACCAGCGTGTTCGCGATGTGGCTCAAGAAGCACAAGCTCAAGACCATCCGCACGCTCGACATCCTCGACTGCAATGGCGGCGATCACGGGCAAGCGTTCGCCACCAACTTCAATCCCGAAATCAATATTCGCGAAGTGACCGCGCCCGCCCGGCATTGGGAGAACGGCGAGTTCGTCGAGACCCCGGCAATGGGCGTGAAGCAGCAGTTCGACTTTGAAGAAGTCGGGCCGAAGAACATGTACATGATGTACCATGAGGAGCTGGAAAGCCTCGCCAGGTTCCTGCCCGAGATGGAGCGTGGCCGCTTCTGGATGACCTTTGGCGATGAGTATATCAAGCACCTCACCGTGCTGCAGAACGTGGGCATGACCCGCATCGACCCGGTGATGTACAACGGGCAGGAAATCATCCCGCTCCAGTTCCTGAAGGCCGTGCTGCCCGAACCGTCGAGCCTGGGCGAGACGACCAAGGGCAAGACCAATATCGGCGACATCGCCACGGGTGAGGCGCTGGATGGCAGCGGCGAGAAGACGTTCTACATCAAGAACATCTGCGACCACGAAGACGCGTATGAGGAAACCGGCAACCAGGCGGTGAGCTATACCACCGGCGTTCCGGCAATGATCGGCGCGGCCATGATCCTGACCGGTACCTGGACGGGTGATGGCGTCTTCAACATGGAACAGTTCGATCCCGATCCCTTCATGGACATGCTGAACAAGCATGGCCTGCCGTGGAAGGTCGAGGAACTCGACGGACCGCTGCCGTTCTGATCGGCGTCGCCATGACGGGGCCGGTGGCATGAGCCACCCGGTCCTGTTCGTGCATGGCGCGCTGGGCGATGCGCGCACGTGGAGCCCGGTGATCGACGCGCTGCAATGCTGCATGCCCGCCGGGATCGACGCGCGGGCGATCACGCTGTCATGCTTTGGCAAGCGCGACGGGAGTGGTGAGTTCACCACGGCGCGCCACGCCCTTGATATCGAGGAATTCGCGGAAGCCTTGATGGAGCCGCCGGTGACCGTGGTCGCATGGTCCTATGGCACGCATCCCGCCCTTTGTGCCGCGCTGCGCAGGCCTGACCTTTTTGCGGGGCTTTTCCTGTATGAACCCGCCTTTGCGACATGGGTCGACGACGATGATGCCCGCGCCGCCTATCGCGCCGACGCGGGCGATCTTTATGGTCCTGTGCGCGAAGCGCTGGAGTGCGGTGACGAAGAAGCCGCCGCCATCGCCCTGTTCGATGGCACGGGCGCTCCCGGTTTCATCCCGGCGCTGCGCCCTGATCGCCAGCGCATCGCGTTTGACAATGCGCATACGCTGAGGCTGATGATGGGCGAGGGCACTCCGCCTGCCAAGATCACTGCCGCCGAAGTCGCCGATCTCACCATGCCGCTGACCGTGGCGATGGGAGAGGCGACGCGCCCGGCCTTTGCCGTGCCCGCGCGCGGTCTGGCACAGGCCGTGCGCACCGCGCGTCTGGAAGTCGCCCGCAATGCAGGGCATATGTTGCCCGAAGAAGACCCGGCCCGGTTAGCCGCCATGGTCGCCAAATGGCTGACCCAAGAGCTTTGAACCGCCCGGCAGCGCATATCAGGAGGGACGGGCCATGCGATGGATTACGGCAATCACCGGCAGCGCGGCCATCGCGGCGGCAACCGGCGCCCTGATCGCCTGCGCGCCGATCAGCGAAGCCCAGCCTGCCGCGCCGCAGCCGGTCGCGCCCGATATCCTGGATCGAACCGACCCCGCGCCGCAGCCCGATGCAGCCTCGTGCAAGGCCTCTGGCGGGGTCCTTGACCGGCGCGGGCGGGCGCAGACGGCCATGTGCGTCCACCCCTATTCCGATGCGGGCAAGGCTTGCCGCGACAATCTGGAATGCGAAGGCAAATGCATCGCGCCTGTCGATCATGGTCCCGATGGCCAGATCGTGGGCCAGTGCCAGGCCGACGATGCGCTGTTCGGCTGCTATGCCGAGGTGGTCGACGGCAAGTCCGTGCGCGCGATCTGCGTGGATTGATTTGGTGAGCGATCTGGACGCCATCCAAATCTGGCGCGGCGACATCACGACGCTTGGCGTCGATGCCATCGTCAATGCCGCCAATAGCTCGCTGCTTGGCGGGGGCGGCGTTGATGGCGCGATCCACCGCGCCGCAGGGCCTCAGCTGGTGGAGGAATGCCGCCTGCTGGGCGGATGCAAGACGGGGCAGGCGAAGATCACCGGCGGCTACGACCTCCCGGCAAGGCACGTCATTCACACGGTCGGCCCGGTCTGGCACGGCGGCACGCAGGGAGAGCCGGAGCTGCTGGCCGATTGCTATCGCAGTTCCCTGAATATCGCGCGGGAGCGGGGGCTGCGCTCCATCGCCTTTCCCGCGATCTCGACCGGGATTTTCGGCTATCCTGCCGATGCGGCGGCGCAGATTGCCCTGCGCACCATTGCCGAGGAACTGCACCGCACGCCGGACGCGTTCGAGAGCATCGTCCTCGTCTGTTTCGACGAACGGGCGGAGGACGCTCTGAGGGCCGCATTGGCCGATTTGCAGGCGGGAAATGCGCGATGACGCGCCTTCGCTTCGTCCTTGCCTTGATCGCCTGCGGCGTGCTGACGGCCTGCGGTTCCGCCCCGGAAGGGCCAGCCGCCTTGCCGCTGGCATCGGTCGCAGGCTGGCCGCAATGGCCTGACGGGCAGGCCGCCGGGCAGGTGACGGCTGTCGATGTGGATGCAGACAATCGCGTTTTCGTCCTGCACCGTCCGGGCCGCGACTGGCCGGTCGGCGATTTTCCGACCGATCCGATTCCGGCCGATACGGTCACGGTCTTCGATGGACCCACCGGCGCGCTGCTCGATGCGTGGGGATCTGGCGAGATGGTCATGCCGCACGGCCTCTCCATCGCGCCCGACGGCAGCGTCTGGATTACCGATGCAGGGCGCGAACAGGTCCTTCACTACACGCCGGATGGTGATCTGATCGGCACCATCGGGACGATGGGCGAGACGGGTGACGACGACACCCATTTCGGCCGCGCCACCGATGTCGGTTTCGATCGCGGCGACATATTGGTGGGCGACGGCTATCTCAACGCCCGTATCGCCCGCTTCATGTCCGATGGCGGCTACGTCTCTCAATTCGGTGGGCATGGGGGCGGGGCCGGGCAATTCCGCCTGCCTCATTCTGTCGAGGTTAGCGAGCAGGCAGGCGATATCATCGTCGCCGACCGGGAGAACATGCGCGTCCTCGTGATGGACCGGGCAGGAGAGGTTTCCCGCACCGTGAACCTTGCGCCTTTCCAATATCCCTATGCGGCAAAGCGGATGCAGGATGGCAGCCTGTTGATCGCGCAAGGCCGCGACGGGCAGAACATGGGGACGGCAAGGCTGATCCACGTGGCGGCGAACAGCGATGCCCCCACGCTTTTTGATCTCGCCCCCGGCGATGATGGCCCGCACCGCGCGCATGATCTTGCCATCGGCCCCGATGGTGCCATCTATGTGGCCGATGTCATGGCCGAGCGCGTCTATAAGGTCGCGCCCGGTGCACTGGAGAAGAATTGATGGAAACCCGCGCCGGCGATCCCGGACGTTTTGCCGATTTCGACCTCAACCTCGTCGACAGCCCCGCCTTTGTCGTGGATGCCGCGAAGCTCAGGTCGAACCTTCGCATCCTTGCCGACATCCGCGACCGTTCGGGATGCAAGGTGCTGTCCGCATTGAAGGCGTTTTCCATGTGGTCGGTCGCGCCGATGATCGGCGAATATCTCGACGGCGTGTGCACGTCGGGATTGTGGGAAGCGATGCTGGCGGGCGAATATTACGATGGCGAGATCGCAACCTATTGCGCGGCCTACAAGGAAGAGGACATGGAGGAGATCCTGCGCCTTTCCGACCATGTCATCTTCAACACGCCGATGCAGCGTGAACGCTTTGCCGAGCATATCGAGATGGCCCGCAATCGCGGCGAGACGTTCGATATCGGCCTGCGCGTCAATCCGCTCCATGCAGAGGGCGAAGTGCCGCGCTATGACCCCTGCGCCCCGCATTCGCGGCTGGGCTTCCCGGTCGACCAGCTGACCGAGGAGCATATCGAGGGATTGGACGGCCTCCACTTTCACTCCTTGTGCGAACAGGACCTGGAGCCGCTGAAGCGCACGTGGGACGCGCTGCTGCCGCATATCGAATATGTCATCCCCGACCTGAAATGGCTGAATTTCGGCGGCGGTCATCACATCACCCGCAGCGATTACCAGCGCGACGAGCTGGTGCAGTTCCTGATCGACGTGCGCGATACGACAGGGTGCGAGGTTTACCTTGAGCCGGGTGAGGCGGTGGCGCTGGATGCGGGCATTCTTGTCGGCACTTTGCTCGACACGCATTACAACGGCATGCCTCTGGGCATCACCGATATCTCGGCCACTTGCCACATGCCCGACGTGCTGGAAGCGCCCTATCGCCCCGCCATGCTGAACGAGCGGCCCGAGATGGAGCCGATCCGATTGGGCGGTCCGTCCTGCCTCGCCGGCGATGTCATCGGCGATTACGGATTTCCGACAGAGCCCGAAGTCGGCGCGCGTTTCGCCTTCCTCGACCAGGCGCATTATTCGATGGTGAAGACCACGACCTTCAACGGCGTGCCGCTCCCCTCGATCTGGCTGTGGGACAGCGACAGCGGTCTGCTCGAAAAGGTGAAGGGCTTTGGCTATCGCGATTTCCGCGACCGGCTCAGCTGATCTGGCGATGAACTGGATGGTGAGCAATCCGCGTGGGGCCGCGTGCATTCGGATCCCCACGCGGATTGCTGCCATGGCCGCAGAGATCGTATTGGCTGTATGGAGGGACGGAAGACCCCACACGGCCAGCGCGACCTTTAGCTTTGCGACTGTGGTGCAACGGTGAGGCGGCGCCCGGACCTGGCGCCACCCCCCCGGCGCGACCCGCAGCAGAGCTAGTCCTCTACGGGTATGTGACATCCAGCGCCTATCCCCCAACAGGAACCGGGTCACTGCACGTTTTATTGCAGCCCCGCATGAATACGGGCAGTTGCACCAAGATGCGCATCCAGTTGCAACTTCGTGCAACCGGGTTGCAATTTCAAATTTGAAAGGGCATTCGGCATAAATATGCAAAAAGTGTCGGGTCTTCCTTCCAAATTGGACATGCTGCTCAAGGCTTCCAGCCTGAGCCGCGTCGCACTTGCGCACAAGGTGGGCGTCGACAAATCGCTTGTGGGCCGCTGGGTGAAGGGGTCGATCCATCCGGGCGAACATAATCTTTCGCGCCTGACCGCCGTCTTTCAGGATCATTTCGCCCATCTGACGCTGGCGGACTGGTATCTGGAGGAAGCCGAAATGGCCGAGCGGCTGGGCATCTCCCGTCGTTCGCTCGACAAGAGCCCGAACGAGGTCTGCGCCGACAGCCCCTTCGCCCGCATCGCGGAGGCTTCCGGACCTGAGCTTGCCCTGCGCGCCGAGTGCTATGAGGGTTTCTGGCGCACCGCGCGCCCGTCGGTGCTGATGCCCGACCAGGTATTCCACGACTATGGCCTGTTCCGCCGGCGTGAGGACGGAATGATGGAAGTGATCATGGAGGGGGCGGGGCTGAGATTCGAGGGCTGGCTCTTTCCGATGTCGGGCAATCTTTATGTCTTCCTGTTCGATCCGGTGGGCCGCACCCCGCTGATCGTGCTGATGAAGGGCGTCAGCCTGCCGCGCGCCATTTCCATGGACGGGCTGCTGCTGCTGTCGGCATTGGATGGCAATCGCACGCCCGCCGCCCTGCCCATCGTGGTCGAGCGTCTGGGCGATCTGTCCGGCGACCGGCAAGCGGATGATGAGGCGATTCGCCGCATGGTCGATGAAAAGCCCGAGCCGATGGACCCGGTGCCCTCCGATCGGCTGCGCGAAAAGCTCTATGCCGATGTCGGCCCTGCGGCAAAGGATGCAGGCAAGGACTTGTTCCTGATCGCCACCGGCGCCCTGTCGCGCGGCACGACGCAGGCCGGGCTGCTCGGTTAGCGCACTTTTCCGCGCTTTTCCGTGGGTTTCGCGTCTGGCAGTGGAACGGCCTGTCGAAACTCTCTCCCGGCTCATCGCGCTATGGTTGGCCCCATGGAACCGCGAAATTAACTTGCAGTTTCATCACTGAGGTTTATATGCGCCCCCTCGCTGCCCCATGGGGACTTCCAAACCGCAAGGCAGCCTCGTTCGAAATTACCTTTGGGGGTCCCTTGAATTGTCCATTCACCCAGACGCCACTGCTGTAGTTCGCGCAATCTCGCCCGACGAGCCGGTGATCCTCAACCGCCCGCATGCCGCGCGGCGCGCTGCGCGTTTCTTTGTCGAGAAATTTCCCGGCAAGGTGCTCTATGCGGTGAAGGCCAATCCCTCGGCGGACCTGCTGGAAATCCTGCATGATGCGGGCGTGACGCATTACGATGTCGCCTCGATCGCGGAAGTCCGCCTTGTTCGCGAAACCCTCGGGAACGAGCCGGTGTTGTGCTTCATGCACCCGGTAAAGACCGAGCGCGCCATCGCCGAGGCTTACCACCAGCACGGCTGCCGCACTTTCAGCCTCGACAGCCATGAAGAGCTGGAGAAGATCGTGCGCGCCACGTCGAAGGACGGCGAGCCGGCGACCGATTTGCGCCTGTGCGTGCGCCTGCGCGTGTCGTCCGAATATTCGGAACTCTCGCTGGCTGCGAAATTCGGCGTCGACCTGATCGACGCGCCCGCCCTGCTGCAGGCCGTGCGTCAGCGCGCGGACTGGCTGGGCGTGTGTTTCCATGTCGGCAGCCAGGCGATGACCCCTTTCGCCTATGTGCAGGGGCTGGAGCGCGTGCGTGCCGCCATTGCCGAGGCCAGCGTCGTGATCGACATGATCGACGTGGGCGGCGGCTTCCCCTCGATCTATCCCGGCATGGAGCCGCCGCCGCTTGAAGATTACTTCGGCGTCATCCACCGTCATTTCTACGAACTGCCCATCGCCTATAACGCAGAGCTGTGGTGCGAACCCGGCCGTGCGCTGTGCGCGGAATATAACTCGCTGGTGGTGCGCGTCGAAAAGCGCCGCGGGAACGAGCTGTTCATCAATGACGGCGCCTATGGCGCGTTGTTCGATGCGGCCCATATCGGCTGGCGCTTTCCCGTCCGCCGGGTGGGTGGGCCCGAAAACGACGCAGAGGCCGAGGGTTTCTCCTTCTACGGCCCGACCTGCGACGATGCCGATTTCATGGAAGGTCCCTTCCAGCTTCCCGCCGACATGCGTGCGGGCGACTATATCGAGATCGGCATGCTGGGCGCCTATGGCGCGGCGATGAAGACCGGCTTTAACGGCTTTGGCGATGGTCCTGTCGAGACCGTGGCGGACGAGCCGATGGCCAGCCTGTATCGCGGTGACCGCGACGATCCGCGCATCTCCGATAATGTCGTTTCGCTGCGCTAAGCTTTGGGTCGTTTCGCTGCGCTGAGCGGCTTGCCGGTCCTGCGCGCCCTTTCGCGCGGGGCGCAAACCATGGCACTCCCTTTCCCGATCCGGGGAAGGGGGCGCGGTTTTTCATGATTCGCTTTATCGTCGTTCTGGCGCTCGCCGTGTTTGCTTCCGGTGCGTTCACCGCCGCCGCTGCGCAGGACGAAGGGGATGATGGCCCGCCCGCATGGCTGACGCCCGATGCCGGGGCGAAAGTCCTTGAATCGCAGCAGCGTCTTGGCATTTCGGCCTATGACTGGATGCAGGGCGACTGGCGCGGCATCGCCACGGTGCATACGCCCGATGGTCCCTACCGCTATACCCAGACCATGCGCGCCCGCTTCCGCAAATCGGCGACGCTGATGGTGGTGGAGGGCACGGGTAAGGATGCCGATGGCATCACCGTGTTCGAAAGCTATGGCGTGCTCACCTATGAGCCCGTCAGCGAGCTTTACGAGATCGAGAGCTTTGCCGCGGCCAAACGCGCGCGTTATCCGATCCGCTTTGAAGGGCTGGCCGCAAGCTGGGACGTGCCCGACGGGCGAAGGGGCAAGGAGGCGGTCACCTTCACCATGTGGCAGGACGAAGCGGGCCAGTGGCGCGAAACCGGCGTGCGCCATGCGCCGGGCAAGGATCCCCAGACCGTGTTCGAGATGACGCTGACCCGTCTGCCGGTGCCGGTCATTCCCGATGGCAGCCTGCCGCCCGAATAGGGCTGCCTGGCGCGGAGGGGCCGTTACAACCGCGTATAACCGGCCTAAATGCGTTTGCCCTTTGCCCCCCAACTAATCTAGCGCTTTACCGATGGACGCCGCCGCCTTGGAACAGGGTTTCACGATTGGGCTTCCCGCCCTTTTGCTGATCGCTTTGCTGCTGGCCGCCTGGACGGCCGGGGCGGGCTGGTCGCTCTATGTCTCCAGCAAGCGGCTGCGCCGTGCGACACGCGACCGCCGCGCCAATCTGCGCCTGTCGCGCATGATCGACGAATCTCCGGCGCTGCCGCTGCTGGTCCGCGCCAACGGGCGGATAGAGGGGCCTGAAAGGCTGGCCGCATGGTTTGGCTGTTCGTCGATGCCGCAATTCCTGCACGGGCTTGCCGGACCGGAGTCGGGCCTGCCGGTAGAGGAAGCCGAGGCGCTTTGGGATGCGGTCGAGAAAACCCGCTCCTCTGCCGCGCCGCTGCGCATGCTGCTGCATCCGGGCAGCAGGAACCATGCCCTCAATGTCATCGGCCATCTTGCCGATCCGCAGATCGCGCCGGGCGGTTCGGTCATGCTCTGGGTGTTCGACGCCAGCGACAGCGCCGCCGAAATCGCCCGTCTTTCGGGTGAGGCGGAGCGGCTGCGCGGCGATTTCCATGCGCTTGTCGGGCTGATCGAGGCGGCGCCGGTTCCGATGTGGTTCCGCGATGCCGATGGGCACCTGCGCCTCGTCAATTCGGCCTATGTCGCCGCCGTGGGCGCGCAAAGCGCCGATGAGGTTGTGACAGGCGAGATCGAGCTGGTGGAGGCGGTCGAGGGGCTGACCGCGCCCGAAGTCGCCGCGCAGGCCCGCAGTTCGCAGCGGCCCATCGAACGCAATGCGATGATCACCATCGACGGCAACCGCCGCGCCTTTCGCGTATCCGACCTGCCGGTGGGCGAGGACGGGGTGGCGGGCTATGCCGTCGATGTCGAGGATCTCGAACAGCTCCACCGCGAATACCGCGCCTTCCGCGCGGCGCAGCGCGCGCTGCTGGACCAGATGTCGAGCGGCGTCGCCCAGTTCGACCATGCGCGCAACCTCATCTTCACGAATCTTCCGATGCAGCGCATCTTCAAGCTGCCTGCCGGGATCGGGCAGGAAGCGATGCCGGTGGGCCGCGTCTTCGACCTGATGCGCGATCAGGGCCGCCTGCCCGAAGTCCGCGATTTCCCCGCATGGCGCGACGAACATCTGGGCTGGTTCACCGCAAGCGAGGTTAAGGACGAGGAGTGGGCGCTGCCCGACGGCACCCATTTGCGCGTCGTCGCCCAGCCCATGCCCGATGGCGGCCTTGTCATGATTTTCGAGGACCGGACCGAGCAGCTGAAGCTTGCCAGCGCGCGCGACACGCTGCTGCGCACGCGCAACGCCACCTTCGACAATCTGTTCGAGGGTCTGGTCGTGCTCGCTCCCGATGGCCGCCTGCAGATCTGGAACCGCCGTTTCGCAGGGGAATGGAACCTGCGCGAAAAGCTGCTGGCCGATCACCCGCACATTGATGCGCTCTTGGACGCGATGAGCCCGAGCCTTGAAAACTCCGCCGATACCTCGCGCATCCGGCTGGTGGTCGAGGCGGCGACATTGCAGCGCGAACAGACCGGCGGGCGCGTCAACCTCGCCGACGGGCGCGTGCTGGCGCTGATGGGCGTGCCGCTGCCCGACGGGAACGGCATGCTGACCAGCCTCGACATCACCGATTCGCAGAAAGCAGAGGCCGCGCTGCGCGACCGCAATGCCGCGCTGGTCGAGGCCGATGCGATGAAGACGCGCTTTCTTGCGAACATGAGCTATGAGTTCCGCACGCCTTTGACCTCTATCGCCGGTTTTGCCGAGATGCTGCGCGTGGGCGTGGCGGGTGACCTGACCGATGTGGGCCAGGAATATGTGACCGCCATCCTCGATTCCACCGAACGCCTGTCGCAGCAGATCGAGGCGGTGCTGGATCTCACCCAGTCCGAAGCCGGGCTGATGCCGCTGGCCGAGGAAGAGGTCGAGCTGATGCCGCTGGTCACGGGAATCGTGCAGGAGCGGGAGAAGAAGATCGAGGCATCGGGCCTGACCTTCAACCTGCGCGGCGACAGGTCGTCGGGCAGCGTCAGGGGCGATGCGCGCCAGCTGGGCCGCGCGATCGGCAATCTCATCGACCACGCCATCGCCAGTTCCGCCCGCGAGGGGCGGATCAACATGGACCTTCGCCGCCGCCGTCAGGGCGTGTCCATCACCATTGCCCATGAAAACTCGGCCAAGGGGGTGAGCGGCAATGCCCAGACCAGCGCCGGCCTCAACCTGCCGCTCGCGCGCGAGCTGATCGAGGCGCATTCCGGATCGCTTGATTATGCGGAGGATTCGCGCGGACGCGTCACCGCGACTATCGTGCTGCCGTGATGGCGACAGAAACCCGACACGATCTGCCCGACCTCGACGCGACGAGGGCTTTGGGCCGCCGCATCGCCATGCTGCTGCGCGCAGGCGACGTGGTCGCGCTGGAAGGCGGGCTGGGCGCGGGCAAGACCACGCTGGCGCGCGCGATCATCGCCGCGCTGGGCCACAAGGGCGAGGTGCCGAGCCCGACCTTCGCCATCATCCAGACATACGACCCCCCTTCCGTTCGCCTGCCGCTGGTCCATGCCGATTTCTACCGGCTGGAAGACCCGATGGAGGCCGAGGAGCTGGGACTTGACGATTACCGCATGGGCGCGGCGCTGATCGCCGAATGGCCCGATCATGCGGGCGGATTCGATTACGATCCGGCCTGCCTTTCGATTGCCATCGAAAACGCCTCGGAATCTGGTGGAGATGGCCGCATCGCCATTGTGCGCCCCGGCCCCGATTGGCTAGAGCGCTGGACATGAGCATGCCTGTCACGCCCGTTCGTCCAGAGTCTCCGGCCGAGCCGCCGCACGCCCGCGCGTTTCTCGAAGGTGCGGGCTGGGGCGATGCGCGGATCGACCCGCTGCCGGGCGATGCGTCGTTCCGCCGCTATTTCCGTATCCACCTTGGCGAAAAGACCGCCATGCTGATGGACGCGCCGCCTCCGCACGAAGATCCGCGCCCGTTCCTCAAGGCTGCGCATTACCTTGTCGATCAGGGCTTCCGCGCGCCGAAAGTGCTGGCCGAAAATGCCGAGCAAGGGCTCGTCCTGCTGGAGGACTTCGGCCACCAGCGCATGCGCGATCATCTGGATGTCGCAGGCGATGATGAACACGCCGTCTATGCCCGAGCGGTGTCGGTGCTGGCCGAACTGGCCGAGGCACCGGCAGGGCCGTTCGATCCTTACGACCTCAATACCTATCTTCGCGAAGCCAAGCTTTTCACCGAATGGTTCTGCGTCGCCCATGGCCTGTCCGTCGACGATGACGGGTTTGAGGCCGCGTGGCGCGAGGTCATGGCCCCGGTGCTGGACAAGCAGGCCAAGATGACAGGCGGCGGCGTTACCGTGCTGCGCGACTATCATGCCGAAAACATCATGCTGCTGGGTGACGTTGCCGAGCAGGGGCTGCTCGACTTTCAGGACGCACTGATCGGGCACCCGGCCTATGACCTCGTCTCGCTGCTTCAGGATGCGCGCCGCGACGTTGCGCCGGAACTGGAGGCGGCGATGCTCGACCATTACCGCGCCGCGACCGGCGTGGATGAGGATTTCCTGTCGGACTACGCCCGTCTGGGCGCGCAGCGCAATGCGAAGATCGTGGGCATTTTCGTCCGCCTTTCGCGCCGCGACGGGAAGCATCATTACCTCGACCTCATCCCCCGCGTCTGGGCGCTGATGGAGCGTGACCTCGCCCATCCGGCGCTGGAGCCGGTGGCGCGCTGGATGGACGCCAATATCCCCGGCGAGCTTCGCAGCACCGGCGGCGCTACGGCGGCGGAGGGCTGAGCCATGGCCAAGGACACGATCCCGCTCGCCAGCGATGTCGCCATGGTCATGGCGGCAGGGCTGGGCAAACGCATGCGCCCGCTGACCGCCAGCCGTCCGAAGCCGATGGTCAAGGTCGCGGGCAAGCCGATGCTCGACCATGCGCTGGACCGCATTGCCGATGCCGGGATCGCGCGTGCCGTGGTCAATGTGCATTACCTGCCCGATCATATCGAAGGGCACATGAAGCTGAGGAACGCGCCCGAGATCATTATCTCGGACGAGCGCGAACAGCTGCTTGAAACCGGCGGCGGGCTGGTGAAGGCGCAGCCGCTGATCGGGTCCGATCCGTTCTTCTGCCTCAATTCCGATGCCATGTGGCTGGATGGCCCGGTCGATGTGTTCCGCGCTTTGTCGGAAGCGTGGGACCCTGAAATCATGGACGCGCTCCTGCTGCTCGTCCCGCATAAGCGCGCGCACAACTATCGCGGGAAGGGTGACTTCCACCTCGATCCGCATGGCCGGGTGTCGCGCCGCAAATCGGGCCGGGTCGCGCCTTTCGTTTTTACCGGCATCCAGCTGGTTTCGAACAAGCTGCTGCGCGATCCGCCGGCAGAAGCGAAATTCTCGACCAATGTGTTCTGGTCGCGCGCGATCGAGGAAGGGCGCCTTTACGGCACCGTGCACCAAGGCGAATGGATCGAGATCGGCGAACCCCAGCATATCGCGCCGGCAGAAGCCCTGTTCTCCACCACGAGCTGATGGCCGTGGAAGGGGCGCAAGGGGTTGGCTGAGAAAACGGAAAAGCAACGGCTGGCGATCTATTCCATCGCCGCGCATCGCGGTTTTGCCGATGCATTG
This sequence comes from Croceicoccus mobilis, assembly GCF_001661965.1. Lineage (GTDB taxonomy): Bacteria > Pseudomonadota > Alphaproteobacteria > Sphingomonadales > Sphingomonadaceae > Croceicoccus > Croceicoccus mobilis. The sequence continues at coordinate 54,519 of NZ_LYWZ01000002.1, read as the reverse complement.
GCGGCAGGTCTGGTCCCGCGCTATTCCGATGGCGCGCACGGCCTTGCCCGGCTGACCCTGCTGCTCCCCGGTCGCCGCGCGATCCGTACCATGACAGAGGCGTTCACCCGGCTGATGGGGGAGCAGGGCACGCCCAATGGATCTGGCGGCTTGCTGCTGCCGCGCATGGCGGTGATCGGCGATATCGAGCTGAACGAAACGCTTGGTCCCCTGCTCGATCCCATAGGAGAGGGGGCGGACATCCCGCCCGCCGCCAATCCCACACGCCGCTGGCTGCGCCTTGCCGAAATGCTGCGCATGGCGATGCTGCGCGAGGGAATGGAGATCCCCACCAATGCCGCCCTGCTGCGGCAGGCGCGAGAGATCGGCAGCGCCATGGACCGCCTGCTCGTCGAAGGCATTGCGCCCGAGGATCTGCTGGGTGAGCGCGTGCTCGACATCGTGGGCGAATTGTCGGGGCACTGGCGGGAGAACCTGAGGCTCTTCGCCACCGTGCAGGCGATGTGGCTTTCCGAATTGCAGGCTCGCCAAGAACTCGACGCACCCGCCCGACGCAATGCCCTGTTCGAACATGCGGCGGATCGCTGGCGCACGAACCCGCCGGTCGATCCGGTGGTGGCGGCCGGCATCACCAGCGCCAGCCCCGCTATCGCGGCGCTGCTGCGGCGTATCGCGGAACTGCCGCAGGGCGCGGTGGTGCTGCCCGATCTCGACCTCGCCATGGAGGACGAGGTCTGGGAATCGCTGGGCCGCGCGGGCGTGGGGCCGGAACCGGGCGATGCGCCGCTGGGGCCGGGCGATGCCGTCACCCATCCGCAATATCATCTGAAGCTGCTCTTGAACCGCATGGGCGTGGCGCGGGGCGAGGTCCGCAACTGGCATCGCCGTGGCTCGTCCGCCGCACCGCCGGAACGGAGCCGCGCACTCTCAAGCCTGTTCCTGCCGCCGAAGGAAAGCGCCAGCTGGGTCGACTTGCCGCCCGAGCGCCGCCGCCTGACCGGCGTGCGCCTCATGGAAAGCGCCCACCCGGAGCATGAGGCGCAGTCCATCGCCCTGCTGATGCGCGAAGCGCTGGACACGCCCGAACGCCGCGTCGCGCTGGTGACGCCCGATCGCGGTCTGGCGGGCCGGGTGATCGCGCATCTCAAACGTTGGAACATTGATGCCGACGATTCCGCCGGTCGCCCGCTGCCGCATACGCCTGCGGGCCGGATCGCGCTGCTGATCGCGGAAATCCTTGCTACCCGCGCGGCGCCGGTCCCCTTGGTCGCGGCGCTGGCGCATCCGCATGCGGGCGGCAAGGACGACGAACGCCGCCAGTGGCTTTCCCATGCGCGCCTCTTGGAAAAGGCTTTGCGCGGCCCGCGAATTGATGTCGGCCTTGCGCCGCTTGCCGAGAAAGCGCGGGAGATTGCGGGCAAGCGCAGCAGCACCGCCTTCGCCGAATGGTGGGCGCGGGTGGAGGCGATCATCGCCCCGCTGGTCGCCTTGGGCGAAACCGAAACGCTCGACATGGGCGATGCGCTGAGCGCCATTGCCGCGGCGGGTGAGGCGATGTGCGGCCTTGCCATCTGGTCGGAGGCCGATGGCCGCTCCCTGTCCTCCACGCTCGAAACCCTGCGCGAAGCCGCGCGCGAAGTGCCGACCGCGCTGGCCCCTGCCGAAGTGCCCTTGGTGCTGCGCGACGTGCTGGATCAGGTCTCGGTCCGCCCGCCCTATGGCGGCCATCCGCGCATCGCGATCTATGGCCTGATCGAGGCGCGGATGAGCCGCGCCGATCTCGTCATCTGCGGTGGCCTTACCGAGGGAAGCTGGCCGCAGGGCGCGTCGCAGGACCCGCTGGTCGCCCCTGCCGTGATGCGCGCCTTGGGCGTGCCGGGCGGCGATTTCCGCATCGGGCTCTCCGCGCACGACCTCGCCGCCGCATTGGGCGCTCCGCAAGTGGTGCTCAGCTATGCCCGCAAGGATGCCTCCGGCCCCGCCATCGCCAGCCGTTTCGTGCTGCGCGTACGCGCCATGCTGGGCGAACTCCTCGAACGCCACATGGAGCGCGACATTCCCCACATCGCCGAGGCGCTGGACCGCGACCAGCCGACCGCGCCGCATCCGCAGCCCAAGCCCATGCCCAGCGCCGAGCAGCGCCGCGTCGATATTTCCGCGACCGCCCTGGACCGGCTGCGCAGCGATCCCTACCAGTTCTACGCGTCGCATATCCTGCGCCTGCGTGCGCTGGACGGGATCGACCAGGAACCCACACCTGCATGGCGGGGCGAGGCGGTGCATGACATTCTCGAACGCTGGTATGTCGATCATCGCGCCGCGCCCGGCACGCTCTTGCCGCTCGCCGAAAAGCGGCTGGCGGAATTGTCGGGGCACCCCTTCATGCGCGGGCTGTGGCAGCCGCGCCTGTTGGCGGCGCTGGCGTGGCTGGACGAAGAAACGCAAGGCCTGCGCGCCGACGGGCGCGAAATCGCGGTGGTGGAAACCGGCGGTGCCTTCACCGTCGATGGCGTCAAGATCAGCGCCCGCGCCGACCGCATCGACCGGCTGGTGAATGGAGAGCTGGCCATCGTCGACTACAAGACCGGCCACCCGCCCAAGGGTTCGGAAGTGGAGGCAGGCTATGCGCTCCAGCTGGGCACCACCGGGCTTGTCGCGGCGCATGGCGGGTTCGATGGGCTAAGCGGTGAGCCGACCCATTTCGAATATTGGTCACTCGCCCGCGACAGGAAATCGGGCGAGTTCGGTTACCGCGAGGAACCCATCCCCGAAGGCCGCAAGAAAAGCGGGATCGAGCGCGACAAGTTCCTCTCCGAAAGCAGGCGCATGCTGCAGGACGCGCTCGACCGCTGGATCACCGGGACCGAGCCGTTCACCGCGCGGCTTAACCCTGACCTTCCGGGTTACAATGATTACGACCAGCTCATGCGCCTCGACGAATGGCAGGGCCGCGGAAATGATGGGGGGAGCGACGAGACATGAGCGGCCCCGCGAAAGTCTATCCGCTGGCGGGCAGCCAGCGCGACGCGGTCAATCCCGCCGATACCGTCTGGCTGTCGGCCAGCGCGGGGACGGGGAAGACGCAGGTGCTGTCGGCCCGCGTGCTGCGTCTATTGCTTCAGTCCGACGTGGAGCCGGCGCAGATATTGTGCCTGACCTTCACCAAGGCGGGCGCGGCAGAGATGGCGAACCGCGTCAACGAGGTGCTGGCCAGCTGGGTCCGCGCGGATGAGATCGACCTTGCGCGGGATCTGCAGGCCATCGGCGCGGAGTTCGGCCCCGACGACATCGCCCGCGCCCGCACGCGCTTCGCCGCCGTGCTCGATTGCCCCGGCGGCGGGCTTCGCATCGAGACGATCCATGCCTTTTCGCAATGGCTCCTCTCCGCCTTTCCGCTGGAGGCGGGGCTGGTGCCCGGCACGCGTCCGATGGAGGACCGCGACCGCGAACTCCTGCTGCGCGAAGTGTTGGGCGATTTGCTGGTCGAGGCGGAGGAACATGGCGACACGACGCTAACGGACGCGCTCGCCATGATGTCGCTGCGCGCCGATCAGGGGGCGATCGAACGTTTCCTGATGGCCTGCGCCGAAGCGCGCTCTGCATGGGAGGGGACGGGCAGCTGGATGCCGCCGCTGCTGCCGCGCGTCTATCGCCTGCTGGGACTGAAGACCGACCATTGCGAAACGCATGTCGCGGCGATGTGCGGGGGCGATGTCTTCGATTGCCGCTCGCTGGAAGCGGCAGAGGCGATGCTGCGCGACAAGGGCGGCAAGAACCCGACTGCCGCTGCGGACCTGATCAGCGTCTGGCTGGGCGGCGATGCGGACAAGCGCCTTGCCATGCTCGACGATCTGAAGGGCGCGCTATTCACGCAAAAGGGCGAGGCGAGGAAGCTGGTGAAGGACAGCTTCGCCTATGACGATGCGGTGGAGGCGGTGCGCCAGTCCATCGAGCGCGTCGTCGCCTGCCGCGATCTGGGTGAGCTGGCGCAATGGCTGGCCCCGGCGCTGACGCTGGGCCGTGCGTTCGCGCTCAAATGGACCGAGGCGAAATCGCGTGCCGGCCTCATCGATTTCGACGACCAGATCGCGGAGGCTGCGCGGCTGCTCCAACGCTCCGACATGGCCGAATGGATCCGCTACAAGCTCGACCGGCGCTTCGACCATATCCTTGTCGACGAGGCGCAGGACACGAATAGCGCGCAATGGGACGTGATCGACGCGCTGACGGAAGAGTTCTTCGCAGGCGAGGGCGCGCGGGGCGACCGGCTGCGCACGCTCTTCGTGGTGGGCGATTACAAGCAGGCGATCTTTCGCTTTCAGGGCACGTCACCAGAAAACTTCCGCCTCGCCCGCGACCGGGTGAAGGAGCGCATGGCGGGTGCGATCGAGAACCGCACTGGCCAGCGGGGAGGGGGCGGCGAGCCGCGCCCGTTCCGCGAATATGGCCTCGCCCGCAGCTATCGCACCGCGCAGCCGGTGCTTGATTTCGTGGACGAAGCGATCCGCGAGATCGGGCCGCAAGCGCTGGGGCTGGAGGATAATCCCGGCCGCCATATCGGTGAGGATCGCCCCGGTCAGGTGGTGCTGTGGCGCACCGTTGGCGGCATCAGCGAAGACGCGGAAGACAAAGGCGAAACGGGCGAGGAAGGCTGGCTCTCCCGCCCCGACCGGCGCGTCGCTGAACATATCGCGACGCAGATCCGCCACTGGATCGACGATGGCTTCCCGCTGGTAAAGGGCGAGGCGCGGAACGCGGGCCCCGGCGATGTCATGGTCCTCGTCCGCAAACGCAAGGAGCTGGCCGGGCTGATCGTCGCGCGGCTGCATGCCAAGGGCGTGCCGGTGGCGGGTGTGGACAGGCTGCGACTAGGTGCGCCCTTGGGCGTGCGCGACCTGATGGCGGCGATGCGCTTTGCCGCGCAGCCTGCCGATGATCTCAGCCTTGCCAATCTGCTGGTTTCCCCGATCTTCGGGTGGAGCCAGGAGGATCTGCTGGAGCATGGCTGGCGCGAAAGGCGCGTGCGGCTGTGGGATCATTTGCGCGCCGCCGTGGCTGACAAGCCGCGCCGCGCGGTGGAGATGCTGGGCGGGCTGCTGGCCCGCGCCGATTACGACACGCCGCAGGCGATGCTGCACTGGATGCTCGTCGGACCATGGCAGGCGCGGCGCAAACTCGCGGCTCGGCTGGGGGGAGAGGTCAATGATCCCATCGACGAGATGCTCAATGCCGCCATGGCCTTCAGCGCGAACAACACGCCCAGCCTTGCGGGTTTTATCCGCTGGTTCGATGCGGGCGATGGCGAGCTGAAGCGCGAGGCCGAGCAGCAGGGCGGGCTGGTGCGCGTGATGACGGTGCACGGGTCCAAGGGCTTGCAGGCGCCGATCGTGATCCTCGCCGACGCGGCGGACGATCCCGATCTCGCCATGCCGCGCACGCTGGAATTGACCGAGCCGCTGCCAGACACCCCCGGCTTCGCGCCCCGCACCCTGCCGCTGCCCTCGCTTAAAAAGGCCGAGAAGCTGGGCCGCATCGCGGAGGCCGAGGACAAGGCCGCGCGTGAGGAGCGCGAGGAGCACTGGCGGCTGCTCTATGTCGCGATGACGCGGGCGGAGGAGGCGCTGTTCGTGGCCGGGGCCTTGCGCGCGAAGAAGACCGAGCCGCCCAAGGACAGCTGGTATGCCCGCCTCGCGCCCCTGTTTGGCGAAGATGACGACTGGCTCGCCGATCCGGTCTGGGCCGGGGCGAAGCGGCTGGGCGAGCCGGCGGACAAGATACCGGGCCTGGCTCCGGGTGCGCGGCAGACGGGGCTGGGTCTGCTGCCTGCATGGGCCACCGCGCCCGCCGGGGCCGAGCCTGCGCCGCCCCGACCGCTTGCGCCATCCTCATTGGGCGAAGCGCATGAGGTGGCCGAGCCGCCATCTGCGCCAATGCAGCCCGGCGCGGTCGATGCGGCGCGGCGCGGCGTGCTGATCCACCGCCTGCTAGAACGCCTGCCCGAACTCGCGCCCGAGGCCCGCGCCGATGCCGCCGCGCGCTGGCTGGCGCGGCAGGCGCAGGATCTGCCGGAGGCTGCGCGGACCGAGATAGCCGATGCGGCCGTCCGCGTCCTGTCCGATCCGCTCTGCGCCGATCTGTTTACGCCCGATACGCTGGCCGAAGTGTCGCTTTCGGCCACTGTCGGCCCGCGCGTGGTCACCGGTACCATTGACCGTCTCCACCTTGGTGATGGCAGCGGCCCCATCCGCATCGTCGATTTCAAGACCGCCCGCCGCCCCCCTGAAAGCTTTGACCAGATCCCCTCGGCCTATCTGCGCCAGATGGCCGCCTATGCCTGCGCGCTGGAGGTGATCCACCCGGGGCGCGAGGTCGAGGCATTGCTGCTCTATACCCATGCCCCGCGGATTTTCGCGATTCCCGCCGATGTGCTGGAGAGGGAAAGGGCTGCTTTACGCTCCGGGTAGAATCCGTTGCCACATGGCGCATTGCGCTTAGGCGCGCGCGGACTATCTAGGGACACAAGACTTTCCCCGCGCGGCCCCCTTGCGCGACTACAGGAGATAGATCCATGCCGACCGTTGCCGTCACCGACGCCAGCTTCGAAGAAGACGTATTGAAGTCCGACAAGCCCGTGCTGGTCGATTTCTGGGCCGACTGGTGCGGCCCGTGCAAGATGATCGCCCCCGCGCTGGAAGAGATCAGCGAAGAGCTGGGCGAGCAGGTCACCATCGCCAAGATGGACATCATGGAAAACACCGGCGTGCCCGGCCAGATGGGCGTGCAGTCGATCCCGCTGATGGTATTGTTCAAAAACGGCGAACCCGTTGCGCGCAAGCTGGGCGCTGCGCCCAAGGGTGCGCTGAAGAGCTGGCTCGAAGGCGAGCTCTAATCCGGTATGCAGGCGGCGAGCTTGTCCCACAGGGCCGGGCTTGCCGCCGCCAGCAGGCCGGTGCCGTCCTGGTCCGGCCGATAAGCTGATCCGTCGAGCCGCGCGGCCCTGCCGCCCGCTTCGTTCAGCCACAGAACGCCCGCCGCGTGGTCCCACGCCAGCGTGCGCTGAAACACCGACACATCGTTTACGCCAAGCGCCAGCCGCGGATATTGCTCCGCCGCGCATCGCGGAATGTCGACCAGCTGGAAATAAGGCGCGATGTTCTGCTTCACCTGGTGGCGCTGCGCCTCGTCCATGAAGATCGTGCTGATCGCGGCGACGGGCATGTCCTCGCCGGTCTCGCGCGCGGCAATGCGCTCGCCGTTGACAAAAGCGCCCTTGCCGCGCTCGGCAAAGCAGATCCGGTCCTGCAGCGGGTCCCACAGCCAGCCGGCATGGGTCTCACCTTTTTCGGCCAATGCGATGATGATGCCGAAAGGCGGCTTGCCCTTGGCGAAATTATTGGTGCCGTCCAATGGATCAATGATCCAGCACAGATCCGCGCCGCGCCGGTCCATCACGCTGGCATCGGCATGTACCGATTCCTCGCCCACGATGGCGGCTTCGGGCAGGATCTTCGCCAATCCCTCGGCCAGCATCGCCTCGCTTTCGCGGTCGGCGATGGTGACGACATCGTCCTCGGCCTTCTCGATGATCTCTCCGGCAGACAGCGACTGGTAGCGCGGCATGATCGCCTTGGCGGCGACATCGCGCATCAGATCGGCGACGGCGGTTTCAAGTGCGCTCATGTCCGGTAATCCGCGTTGATGGTGATGTAGCCATGGGTGAGATCGCAGGTCCACACCGTGGCCCGGCCATCGCCCATGCCAAGGTCGACATCGATCCGCACGTCCTGCCCCTTCAGATGCTCGGCCACCGGCGCTTCGTCGTAATCGGCCAGCGGCTGCCCGTCCTTTGCCGTCCACACGCCGCCGAACCCGATTGAGAGCCTGTCGCGATCCGCCGGTTCGCCGGCCTTGCCCACGGCCATCACGACGCGGCCCCAGTTCGCGTCCTCGCCCGCGATCGCGGTCTTCACCAGCGGCGAATTGGCGATGGCAAGGCCGACGCGGCGCGCGCTTTCATCGCTCTTTGCTCCGGTCACCGCGATCTCGATGAATTTCTGCGCCCCTTCGCCGTCGCGCACGACAAGATGCGAAAGCTGGCGGCAGACATCGGCAAGCGCGGCGGCAAAAGCGTCCGCGCCGGGGCTGTCGGGGCCGGTGATCTCTTCGTTCCCCGCCTTGCCGGTGGCAAAGGCCAGCACCGTGTCGCTGGTCGAGGTGTCGCCATCGACCGTGATGCAGGAAAATGTTTCCTCGTTGATGGCCGACAGGCACTGCTGCAGGAAGGCGGGCGCGACATTGGCGTCGGTGAAGACATAGCCCAGCATCGTCGCCATGTCGGGCGCGATCATGCCGCTGCCCTTGATGATGGCGCTGAATTCGACGCGGGTGTCGCCGACCATCGCGCTGGCATGTGCACCTTTTGCAAAAGTGTCCGTGGTGCCGATGGTGTTGGCGGCCTCTTCCCAGCTGCACGGCTCTGCATGGAACACCTTTGCCAGCCCCTCGCGCGCCTTGTCGGTGGGGAGCGGTACGCCGATCACGCCGGTGGAGGACACGAACACGTCGCTGGGTTCGCAGCCCATATGGGTGGCGACCTCGACCATGATCGCTTCCACCGCCTCACGCCCGCGATAGCCGGTGAAGGCGTTTGAATTGCCCGCATTGACGATCAGCGCGCGGGCCCGGCCCAGCTTCACCTGCTCGCGTCCCAGCTCGACTTCGGAAGAGCAGCAAATGTTCTTCGTGAACACGCCCGCGACGGCGGTGCCTTCGTCCAGTTCGACATAGGTCAGGTCGCAACGGCCCCAGTTCTTGTAGCCTGCGCGCGCGATGCGCGGCGTGGCCCCGGCAATGGCGGGAAGCTGCGGAAAGGGGCGGGCGAGGGGAGAGCGTTCCATAATGGCGCGGTGCTTATGGCGCGCGCCCTGTGCAGGCAAGCACCTTGTGCGGCTTGACCCAGTCCCTCAACGCAAACCATGCGCGATCCGCACCGCGCCGGGATGGCGGCGCAGCAGCATCATCGCGATCAGCCCCACGACCGGTCCGGGGACGAGGATCAGGAACGTCCAGCGCCAGCCGATCCAGTCGGCCACCACCGGGGTCAGCCGGATCGAAACCACCGTCAGGGCAAAGCCAAGTCCCAGTTGCAGTGCCAGCGCCGCGCCGACCTGGCTGCGATCGGCAAGTTCGGTCGCCATGGCGGAAAACTGCGCGCTGTCGCCGATGACGGTTACGCCCCAGAGCACACCGATCGCGACCAGCAGCCATAGCGGCCCGTCGAAGGCAAAGCCGATGGTGAGTGCGCACAGCCCCGACAATGCCAGCATGATCGCCGCCGTCGCCGTCCGCCCGATCCTGTCGGCCAGCAATCCGCCCGCAACTGCGCCCGCCAGTCCCGATGCGATCACCCCGAACGCCAGCAGAGAGGCCGACGCAGCATCCACCAATCCCAGCGCCGGAAGCGCAGCGGCGGCAAAGGCGAGGAACCAGCCCCACATCGCATACAGCTCCCACATGTGTCCGAAATAGCCGATGTTGGCGAGCAGTAGCGGCCGGTCGCGCAGCACCGCGCCCAGCTTGGCCGGATCGAAGCTGGCGCGGGCGAAGGGGAACGGCCCTTCGCGCACGAGCACGCCCATGGTGAAGGCCCCGACTGCGACACAGACGGTCGAAGCGGTGATGACCGCCCGCCAATCCGGCCCGACCGCCAGCGCCCGGATCAGGTGCGGCGATGCCGACCCCAGCGTCAAGGCCCCCACAACCACGCCCAGCGCGGTGCCGCGTCCATGCACGAACCAGGTCGAGATCAGCTTCATCGCGGGCGGATACACGCCCGCCAGCGCAAAGCCGGTGACAAAGCGCGCCGCATAGGCGAAACCCGCATCCGGTGCCCATAGCAGCGCGATATTGGACAGCGCCGCCAGCAGGGCGGACAGCCCCATGACAAGGCGCGGCGACACGATATCGGGAAGCCCGGTAATGCTGGCGAACAGCGCGCCCGCGACAAAGCCGATCTGCACCCAGATCGTGAGCCATGCTGCATCCCCTGCCGTCAGCCCCCAATGTGCGGCCAGCGCAGGCAGCACGGCGGTTGCGGAAAACCAGCTCGTCATCACCAGCACCAGCGCCGCGCAGGTCATCGACAGGGCCAGCCAGCGACCTCTGGCGGGCCGGGGGGCAGCCTTTCCATTCATTGCGGGATGCAGGCTAGGCGGCGCGGCGGAAGAGGGCAAACCCGACCTTTGGGCGATGGTGCTTCGCGCGGGAAAATCGCGCCCGCCGGCAATATGCGAACCGGATCGCTTGCCGAATCGGTTTGATGGAACATGTGCGTGGAAGGATGTGTCGGTTAAACGACGTTGCTAGGGTCATAACTGACTTATTTCAAAATAAGGGCCTGAAAATAAGGTTCTCTTACAGGAAATTTTCAGAAAAACATGGGCGTGGACATGGCCCGCGATACAAGTTCACAATCTCTTCACCAAAAGAGGGGATCTGAAATGACCTTTGATTGCGTAAAGAATACGGCAGCATTGGCCGGCGCGGCTGCAATGCTTGTCGTTTCGGGCTCAGCCTATGCGAACCCGCCGTCCAATATCGCCGACCTTGTCGATGCGCGCGCCAGTTCCGGCGAAAGCGCGATGCAGAGCCGCGGTTGGGAAATGCACCACTCGTCCCCGTCGGATGCCGGTCGCTACAGCTATTGGTGGCGCGCATCGACCAAGAAATGCGCGCGCGTGCTGACCAGCGACGGGCGCTACGCCGCGATCAAGGAAGTAAGCGCCAGCGATTGCGGCCGGAAAGGCAATGACAATACCGCGGCCATCGCCATTGGCGCTGCGGCGCTGATCGGCGTGGCGGCGCTGGCGTCCAAATCGCACCACCGCGACGACCGCGATTATGACGAACGCGGCACCGCCGATTTCGAACGTGGCTATCGCGACGGCCTCTATCATCAGGGCTATCACAATTATTCCAGCGCCAGTGAATACAGCCACGGCTATTCCGCGGGCGTGGAAGAGCGCAACCATAAGACCAGCTATCGCAGCGGCTATGACAGTCGCGGCGGCTATAGCAGCCACTCGGGCTATCGCGATCTGGTGGGCCGCTCCAATTCCTACGTCGACAGCGAACTGGGCCGGCGCGGCTATCGCTACATGGGCAAGGACGAGCTGAGTTCAGGCCATGAGCGGACCTATTGGAACCGCAGCACGAAACAGTGCATCTCGGTCCGGACGCGTTCGGGCGATGTCGACGACATCCATTCGATCCCGAAGCGCAACTGCCGCTGATCCTGCCGGGTCAGGGAGGGGGCGGCCTCGCGACAAGCGGGCCGCCCTTTTGCTTATGCAGGTGGGGCAGGCAGCGGGTCGGCCCGGTCGCGCATGGAATCGTAGCTTTGCGCGATCCAAGTCGCTGCCCATACGCAGATGCCAACGAACTTGGCCCCGTCCTCGAAGGACTGGTCGAGGAAGTTGAAGAACTGGTCGAGCACGGCCGACAGGCCCCAGAAGCCGATGGTGGCGGCAGTCCCGATGGTGGTGCGCGGCGGCATTTCATGGGCGCACATCAGCAAGATGCCGCCCGCCGCCCCGAAATAGCCCAGAAAGACCAGTTCCTGCCGCAAATAGATCATCGGGTAGACATGGTCGTGCAGCAGGAAGATATCGTCGATCCCCATCGCCCATGACAGCATGGCGGCGGCTGCCAGCACCTTGAAATGCCGGGGCCAGAACGCCAGCGCAAAGGTGAGGATCGCGGCGCATGCGAACCAGACAACCCCGCCAAGGCTGGAGAAGGCGCCCACATACCAGTCGCCTTTCAGAACGTCCTGCGGTTCGCCGGTGAAAGTGCGCCCCTCTCTTCCCGTGGCCGCCATGGCGAGCGCCAGCATGGCCAGAGAAACCGCGCCGAACAAAAGCGCGGCGGCAATCGCCCGGAAGTCACGCAATGTCGGAACGGGCCAGTATTGGCGCAAAACAGCCCAGTATTTTCCTATCAATTTCGGATTCCCCCGGCCCTGCAATTTCCATTTGCGACCGCAATACTGCGATTTCACTGCATTCGTGACAATTGCGATTAGGTAGAAGGGTGCCCGAATCGAAAAGGGCGGCCCGCGATGGGCCGCCCTTTGTGTTCGTGTGCCGGTAAGGGCCGAAACGGTCAGACCGCTTCCCACACCGTGGCGATGCCCTGACCGCCGCCGATGCACATGGTGGCAAGACCCATCTTGCCGCCGCTGCGCTGCAGTTCATAGGCGAGCTTGGTCACCAGCATCGCGCCGGTCGCGCCGATGGGGTGGCCCAGCGAAATGCCCGAACCGTTGGGGTTCACCTTGGCCGGGTCGAGACCCAGCTGCTTCGACACGGCGCAGGCCTGCGCGGCGAAAGCCTCGTTCGATTCGATGACGTCGAGATCGTCCTTGGAAATGCCCGCCTTCTTGAGCGCGTTTTCCGATGCCGGGACCGGGCCGATGCCCATATAGGCCGGGTCCACGCCTGCATGGCCATACGAAACAAGGCGTGCCAGCGGCTTCAGCCCGTGTTCCTTGACCGCGGCTTCGCTGGCAAGGACGGTCGCGGCCGCGCCATCGTTGATGCCCGATGCGTTGCCGGCCGTGACGGTGCCGCCATCCTTCTTGAATGCGGGGCGCAGGCCAGCAAGCTTTTCGGCGGTAGTGCCGGCCTTCACATGCTCGTCCGTGTCGAAGCTGACCATGTCGCGCTTCACCTTGACCTCGATCGGAACAATCTGGTCCTTGAAATAGCCCGCCTCGATCGCGGCGGCGGCACGGCGCTGGCTTTCGGCGGCGAAAGCATCCTGGTCCTCACGCGTGACCTGGTACTTCTCGGCCACGTTCTCTGCCGTGATGCCCATGTGATAGCGATGGAACGGGTCCTGCAGCGCGCCCAGCATGCCGTCGGCGATCACGCCGTCACCCAGCTTCAGGCCAAAGCGCGTGTTCATCGCGAAATAGGGCGCGCGGCTCATGACTTCGGCGCCGCCGCCGATGCAGATGTTGTGATCGCCCAGCATGATGTGCTGCGCCGCCGACACGATCGCCTGCATGCCCGAACCGCACAGGCGGTTGAGCGTGAGCGAAGGGGCGGCGACCGGGATGCCGGCCTCTACCGCCGCGATGCGCGAGACATAGGCATCGCGCGGTTCGCACGGGACGACATTGCCGATGACCGTATGCTCGACCAGCTCGGGCGAAATGCCGGCACGCTCCAGTGCGGCCTTGATCGTGAGGGAGCAAAGCTCGCCCGGCTTCTCGTTCGCGAGCGAGCCGCCGAAGGTGCCGATCGCGGTGCGAGCCGCGGAAACGAGATAGACGTCGGTCATGGATGCATCCTCTTGACTTGTGGCGGGCCCGCGATGGCCTGCCCTATGGGTACGTTGACGAAGGTCGCAGTAGTTGGTTGTGGGTTAGCAGATCAACTGTGACAGTCCAGAGGTGCATCGCGATCGATAATTTCGCTAGCCCGACCTTCATCCTATGCATGGCCCGTCTCGTGGCGGATGCGGTCATGCAGCCGCGCCTGTGACTACGGGGCTTGCCTGCCCGCCCGTGGTGATGGCAAGGCGGCGCGTCCGGGGCGCCAGCCGCCCGCAGATGATGAAAGCTTTGACTGCCCATGGCCGAGAAAATCACCACTGCGTCTCCCGCCCCGCGCGACCATGACGTCATCATCGTAGGATCGGGTGCGGCAGGCCTGTCGGCGGCGCTGGTATTGGCAGAGCGGCTCAAGGTGCTGGTGCTGGCCAAGGGCACGCTGCAATCGGGATCGACCGCATGGGCGCAAGGCGGCATCGCCGCCGTGCTGGACGAGGGCGACACGTTCGAGGACCATATCCGCGACACGATGATCGCGGGCGCAGGGCTGAACCGGCAGGAGACCGTGGAATTCGTGATCGAGCGTGCACCCGCCTCGATCCAGCGGCTGATCGACCTTGGCGTGCCTTTCAACCGCGAGCATGAGGATGAGGACAGCGATGGCCAAAAGGAAACAGCAGGGCGCGATCTGCATCTGACGCGTGAAGGCGGGCATTCGCATCGCCGCATCGTCCATGTGAACGACGCCACCGGCTGGGCGGTGCAGGCCGCTTTGCTGAAGGCCGCCGAAGAGAATCCAAACATCACCCTGCTGCCGGGGCGGGCGTGCATCGACCTCGTCACCGGACGGCATGAGGAGAAATATTCAGGATCGGGCCGGGTCTGGGGTGTTTATGCCGTGAATCAGGAAACGGGCGCGGTCGAAACCCATATCGCGCGCGCCACGGTGATGGCGGCAGGCGGGGCGGGGCGCGTCTACCAGTTCTCCACCGCGCCGCGCGGCGCGACCGGCGACGGCATCGCCATGGCATGGCGGGCAGGGGCGCGCACCTCCAACATGGAGATGATGCAGTTCCACCCGACCTGCCTCTATAACCTGGAGGTCAAGAATTTCCTGATTACCGAGGCCGTGCGCGGCGAGGGCGGGCGGCTGATCAATCCGCGCACCGGCGCGCGCTTCATGGAAAGCTATGATCCCGAAAGGCTGGAGTTGGCCCCGCGCGACATCGTCGCCCGCGCCATCGATTCAGAGATCAAGCGTTTCGGCCTCGACTACGTCCATCTCGACATCAGCCACATGCCAGCAGAGTTCGTGAGGGAGCATTTCCCCACGATCCATGAAAAGCTGCTCGGCCTGGGCATCGACATGACGACTGGGCCGATCCCGGTCGTGCCCGCCCAGCATTACACCTGTGGCGGCATCCTCATCGGTCTCGATGCGCGCACCGATCTGCCGGGCCTGTGGGCGGCGGGCGAATGCACCGAGAGCGGCCTGCATGGCGCGAACCGGCTTGCGTCAAACTCGCTGCTGGAATGTTTCGTTTTCGGCGATGCCGCCGCGCGCGACATCCTCGCCTGCTGGGACGATCTCGACGCTCCGCCGCCGATCCGCGAATGGGACGCCAGCCGCGTGACCGAGGCGGACGAGGAAGTCGTCATCAAGCAGAACTGGACCGAGATCCGCCGCTTCATGTGGAACTATGTCGGCATCGTGCGCACGACGAAACGGCTGGAGCGCGCCGCGCACCGCATCGCGCTCTTGGGGCAGGAGATCGAGGATTACTACGGCTCCTTCCGCGTCTCGACCGATCTGATCGAGCTGAGAAATCTGCATCAATGTGCGCAATTGATCGTGATGTCGGCACTGAAACGGCACGAAAGCCGCGGTCTGCACTTCACTTTGGACTATCCCGAAACGCTGGAAATCGCACGCGATACGGTGCTCGTGCCCTAGGGCGGCCGAGGTTAAGCCAGCGGTTGGAAAGGCTTAACCTTTCTGCGCTAGATCAAATGATGGAATTTGCGCATTTCGGCGCGGCGCGGTGGTTGCGAAAAGCTTAACCGCGTTCGCAGTCATGTCGTCAACCGTGATCGGTGACGCTTTCTTGTATTCGTATCAGGCACTTTCGGGATCAGGTCGCCGAAAGGAATACGTGCCAGCCATGCGCTTTTACAACGCCACCCGCTTCATCTTCCCGCGCCATTACGGCGTCAGGATATTCGCGACCTGCTTCCTTGCGGTGCATATCCCGCTCATCACCTATGGCGGGATGGCGGCGATCCGGGCGGAGATCGACTGGGGCATCGCGATCGCGCTGCTTGCCGCAACCGTCGCGGGCAGCATCTTCGGTATCGCGGCGCTGGCGGGGCTGCTGATGCCGCTGCGCATCGCAACGCTGCGGCTTCAGCAATTGCAGCAGGGGCAAAAGGTCGCGAACGTGCCGACCGGGGGGGCCGACATGGCGGGCGAACTCCTATCTTCGGTGGCGCTGGCAGTCGATGCGACGGTGTCGCAGCTCGACCGGCTGCGCGAGGCGGCACTGACCGATACGCTGACCGGCCTTCGCAATCGCCGCGGGTTCGAGGCTTCGGTCGATCAGGCGCTGATAGGCGGACGTTCGGGTACGCTGGCGCTATTGGATGGCGACAGGTTCAAGCAGGTCAACGACCGTCTGGGCCATGCCGAAGGCGACAAGGTGCTGCGCGGCTTTGCCCGGCGCATCGCCGAATTCCTGCGCGCGACCGATATATCGGGCCGCTGGGGCGGCGATGAATTCGTGGTGTTCTTCCCCGGCCTTGATGCAGGCGAGGCGAGCCGCGTGATCGAACGAATCCGCGACGCGCTGATCGAGAGGCCCGATGCCGTGATCGACGGCAATCCCGTTACCTTCACCTATGGGCTTGCCCCGCTGGAAAAGCGCGGGAAACAGGCACTGGAAACGGCAATGGATATCGCCGACACGCATCTCTACGCGGTCAAGGAAACGCGCGCCGCAGCCATTGTCGCAGCGGCCTGATCCCCTAGGTCAGCAGAACGCGCCCCAGGAAGATCAGCGCCATCGCGCCCAGGATCGAGGCGAGGCAGCCCGCGCGGCTGAACTCGCGGCTGCCGCGGCTGGTGATCAGCCCTGCCGCCAGCGAACCGCCGATGCCAAGCAGGATCGTCGCGATCCACCCCATGTCGACATCGCCGGGATAGAACCAGCGGGCGAGAGCGCCGATGATGAGCCCGCCGAGAATCGCGCCGATGATGTTGAGCATGTGGCCTTTGTCCCCTGTTGCCGGATGATGCCTGATTCGTGATCGGCCATGCCATGGGGCAGGGGCCGAAGACTCGTATTTACCCTTATGAAACCCCATATTGGGGGCCGCGAAAGATGCGCAACGAAGTGGTGGAAAAGTTTTTTTAACGCCCCGCCGCCTCTTGCAACGCTCTTGTGCGGCGAGCCGCGCGGGCAGCGCAGTGTTGCATGTGGACTTCGGTGGAAAACTTGCGCTTGAACGGCAAAGCCTTTGAGGCACTATCCCTAGCGGTTGGCGCGACAGACCGACCGCAAGACCTTGTGGCAGGGCATTGCCCCGCGATTGCCGCGAAACCGGGCCGAAAGGGCGATTTCGCAGTGGTCATACAAGGAAATGCGGGCCGAAAACGGCATGGATCCGGCGCGCTGGACGGGGGCTGCAGATCGATTTGGCGATGTCTCACCACGGGTGATGCGGGCCGGATCTGCGCCTTCGGCAAATTGAGTTTTCCGGTGCCCGGGCGGGCCCGGACAGGATCGGTAACCGGCGAATTGGCGCCATGGGCGGACAGTGGGGCGAACGATGGATTTCAGGAACGGTGAAGCAGGTCATGATGGTGAGGTTCAGGTGACGAGCAGCGACGTGGATACCCCCACTGCGGAAAAGCCTTCGGTCGAGCAGGCAGCCGGCGAAGCCATGGCCAATGCCATGAAGGCCGCCGCGACCCCTGCGAAGAAGCTCTCGTCCAAGGACGTGGCCGAGCGCCGCTTCACGATTAAAACCGACGACAGCCGCGATGCCAAGCTGACCGAGTTCGGTAAGGAAACGCTGAACGATCGCTATTTGCTGCCGAACGAGACCTATCAGGATCTCTTCGCCCGCGTGGCCGACGCCTATGCGGACGATCAGGAGCATGCGCAGCGCCTGTACGACTATATTTCGAAGCTCTGGTTCATGCCCGCCACTCCCGTGTTGTCGAACGGCGGCACCGGGCGCGGTCTGCCGATCTCGTGCTATCTCAATAGCGTCGAGGACAGCCTGAATGGCATCGTCGACACCTGGAACGAGAACGTCTGGCTGGCATCGCGCGGCGGCGGCATCGGCACCTATTGGGGCAATGTGCGCGGCATCGGGGAGCCGGTCGGCCTGAACGGCAAGACCAGCGGCATCATTCCCTTCGTCCGCGTCATGGATTCGCTGACGCTGGCGATTTCGCAGGGTTCGCTGCGCCGCGGTTCGGCTGCCTGCTATATCGACGTACATCACCCCGAGATCGAGGAATTCCTCGAAATCCGCACCACCACGGGCGACTTCAACCGTAAGGCGCTCAACCTGCACCACGGCGTGCTGCTCACCGACGAGTTCATGGAAGCGGTGCGCGACGGGGCGGACTTCGACCTCAAGAGCCCCAAGGACGGTTCGGTCCGCTCGACCGTCAACGCCCGCGCCCTGTTCCAGAAGCTGGTCGAGGTACGCCTGCGCACGGGTGAGCCTTACTTCGTGTTCTCCGACACGGTGAACCGCATGATGCCCAAGCATCACCGCGATCTGGGCCTCAAGGTCTCGACCTCGAACCTGTGCTCGGAAATCACCCTGCCGACGGGCCGCGACCACCTTGGCAATGATCGCACCGCGGTCTGCTGCCTGTCCTCGGTCAATCTTGAGACCTGGGACGAGTGGAAGGGCGACAAGAATTTCATCGAGGACGTCATGCGCTTCCTCGACAATGTCCTGCAGGACTATATCGACCGCGCGCCGGACGAGATGGCGCGCGCCAAATATGCCGCCTCGCGTGAGCGCAGCGTCGGCATGGGCGTGATGGGCTTCCACTCCTACCTGCAGTCGCGCGGCATCGGTTTCGAAAGCGCGATGGCCAAGGCCATCAACCTGCAGATGTTCAAGCACATCAACGCCAAGGCGAACGAAGCATCGATGATGCTCGCCAAGGAGCGCGGCCCGTGCCCCGACGCCGAGGACATGGGCGTGATGGAGCGTTTCAGCTGCAAGATGGCGATCGCGCCGACCGCGTCGATCTCGATCATCTGCGGCGGCACCAGCGCCTGCATCGAGCCGATCCCGGCGAACATCTACACCCACAAGACGCTGTCGGGTTCGTTCGTCGTCAAGAACCCGCATCTGCAGAAGATGCTGGCCGAAAAGTCGAAGGATTCGACCAATGTCTGGAACTCGATCCTCGAACATGGCGGTTCGGTCCAGCACCTCGACTTCCTGACGCCCGAAGAAAAGGCGACTTTCAAGACCAGCTTCGAGATCGACCAGCGCTGGCTGCTCGAATTCGCGGCGGATCGCACGCCCTTCATCGACCAGGCGCAGAGCCTCAACCTCTTCATCCCGGCCGATGTCGACAAGTGGGACCTCCTCATGCTGCACTTCCGCGCGTGGGAGATGGGCATCAAGTCGCTCTATTACCTGCGCTCAAAATCGGTGCAGCGCGCCGGTTTCGCTGGCGGCGTGGAAGCGGACAACACCCGCGAGGCGACGAAGTTCGAGCTGAATTCGGGCGATTCCACCGATTACGAGGAATGCCTCGCCTGCCAGTAAAACGGGCTCGCCCCGACCGGCACGCCACAGGAAACAAGGGGCGCGGGAGGCAGATCGTCTCCCGCGCCCTTTGTCTTGCGCCTCACAGGCTGCCCATGATCCGCCTATGGCCGATGACCGAATTGAGAAGACAAAAGTACCGCCTGCTAAGCCGCTGATTTGCATGGATGCGGGCGCTATGTCGCGTAGGGCCGAACCATGCTAGGCTGCGCGCAGCGGGTCGCTCGTGGAGAGGGAGATCATCCCATGCCCCGGCCGTTCGTCATGATCTATGCCGCCATCTGCTATGCGGCGTTTTTCGCCCTGTTTCTGTTGTTCCTCGGCTTTGTCGGCAATTTCCCGATGCTGCCCTTTACCGTTGATCGCGGCCCGATCGCGCATATCGGCGTGGCGCTGGCGACCGATGTCGGGCTGATCGGCCTGTTCGGGATCCAGCATTCGCTGATGGCGCGCAAAAGCTTCAAGGCGGCATGGACGCGCATCATCCCGCCCGAGATGGAGCGCAGCACCTATGTGCTGTCATCCTCTCTGGTGCTGCTGGTGCTGATGCTGCTGTGGCGGCCGGTCCCGGCCTATGTGTGGCACGTGGAAATGCCGGTACTGGTGGCGGGATTGCAGGCTTTGTTCGCGCTGGGCTGGCTGCTGGTCCTGTTCAGCACGTTTCTCATCAACCATTTCGAATTGTTCGGCCTGCACCAGGCCTGGGCGCACTGGCGCGGGAAAGAAATGCCGCATCCGAAACTGCGCCAGCCGCTTTTGTACAAGATCGTGCGGCACCCGCTCTATCTCGGCTTCTTCATCGCCATCTGGGCCACGCCTTACATGAGCGTGGGGCATCTCGTCCTCGCCGCCGGGCTGTCGAGCTATATGCTGGTCGCAATCCCGATGGAGGAGCGCGATCTCGTCGATGTGTTCGGCAAGGACTACGAAGATTACCGGAACCGCGTCGGCATGATCACCCCGCGTCTGTGGGGCAAGGGATAGGGGCTACCCTCCCTTTGAAGGCGTTCAGACGCGACAAGGCCCCGGCGCCTGTTAAGACAGGTGCCGGGGCCCTATCGTTACCGCATGGCAGGAGATTCCCTGCCTGCGGAACGGTTCGAAAATGCGTCAGACGCCCTGCGGAATCCGCACGCCTTCCTTCAGATAGACGCGGTTGTCGTCGATCTTCTCGACATCGTCGAGGTTGAGGAAATGGTGCATCCCATCTTCCGAATCCGAACGGGTCAGCTTGATGCGGTTGTCTTCCACATCGTCGACGGTGCCGACATGCTGGCCGCGTGCGTCTGCAACTTCCATATGTTCCTTGATACGAAGCTTCTCAAACATAGATAACCTTTCCGGGCCTTTATAATAACCCATTGATTTGACGTTCGATTATACAACGGTCCGGCCCCTTGCCCGTTCCTCGACCCATCGCGTGGGCGCAACGTTTCGCCTAGACGCGCGATACAGCTTGCGACAAAGCGCGGCTTGTTTGGCCGCCGGGCCTGAGTGAGGGCGGTGGCATCGGTTCTGGATTGGAATTATTCACATGCGCAAATGGCACCGCTGGATTTCTGTCTTCTTCGGCATCTTCATGCTCTGGATCGCGGCGACGGGCTTTCTCAGCCAGGTCGCGGTGCTCTGGCCGGCAGGAGAGGTCACGCCCGAGGCCGCCGCCGCCGCCACCCCGCCCGAAGGGTTCACCTGCCCCGATGGCTGGCGCTGCCTGCCGCCGCGCGCGGATGCGACCGGTATTCGCGGCATGGTCGGCACGTTCCACCACCTGCATTCGGGCGAGACTTTCGGCCCCATAGGCACCGCCATTTCGGTGCTGTCGGGCCTTGCGCTCGTCTTCTTCTCGATTTCGGGCATCTGGCTCTATGTCCAGATGTGGGCGAACCGGTCGAAGCGCAGCCTCAAACCGCGCTGGTTCTGGAAGTAGGGGTTCTGGAAATAGGGGCTCTGGAGATAGGCCGCATATAAAAGCCCCCCTCCCGGTCGTTGCCGAAAGGGGGGCAGGTCCATGGCTCCGAACCGCCAGAAGAGCCATGCACTGTCTCTGCATGAGATATCGGCCCTGTGTCTTGTTTCAGCCTCGCCGGACCGAGCGGCCGGGCTGATGATCTGTCAGTGGCGCTCGTCGCGCTTCTTGTCCTTTGCGGGCCTCTTGGCCGCGTTCCTCTCTCCATTCCGTGCCCATCCGCCGTGGGCCATGTCGGAACGCGGTCCGGTGACCGCGATGCCGAGATAGCCGCCAGCGCACCAGCCCTTGGGCTGAGGCAACCGGCCTTCACGCGATGTGACATTCCCATGGGTCGCGGCCTTTTCTTCGGCCTGTGACGGGGTCATGTTGTCCATCGCGGTTTCTCCTTTGCCCGGTTTGGGTGTGCCGCCCGGCGCGAAGGGGAAAGCACGACCGGGCGGACTTGTAAGGATAACGGCGCAAACGCCCCTCCCGTTCCGTCCAAAACGCCCGATTTCTGCCACATTCGCAGGGTTTTACGACGAGCGGCGAGTCGGGCGCGACGAATGGTAAATACCATGGGGCAGGGCGTGACTTTTTTGCCGCGATCGGGGCGGGCGCGGGGCCATGCAAACCGCCATGCCGGGCTTTCCCACAGGCTGCTCCGGCGTCCTCTCGCCTGCTTAGCCGGGGGCGGGCGCGGCTTTGCGCGGCTTTTCGTCCCAACTGTTGATAACGATTTTTTCACGCCATCACCGGGGCGCATGGCACCGCATTTGCTGCTAGATATTGTGGCTTCGGAGCGGGGGCGTTCCCATATCTGGCACAGGCCCTTTCGGGGGCCGCACCGATGACCACGCCCGAACCCGCGCCAAAATGCACTCTAACGAAGGACCATAGCCCCATGTCGCTGCTTGAAGCCCGCAAGACCTACAAGCCGTTCGAATATCCGTGGGCCTATGACTTCTGGAAGCGCCAGCAGCAGCTGCACTGGCTGCCCGAAGAGGTGCCGCTGGGCGAGGATTGCCGCGACTGGGCGCAGAAGCTGTCCGACCACGAACGCAACCTGCTGACGCAGATTTTCCGCTTCTTCACCCAGGCCGATGTCGAGGTGCAGGATTGCTACCACGAGAAATACGGCCGCGTGTTCAAGCCTACGGAAGTGAAGATGATGCTCACCGCCTTCTCCAACATGGAGACGGTGCATATCGCGGCTTACTCGCACCTGCTCGACACCATCGGCATGCCCGAAAGCGAATATGGCATGTTCCTCGAATATGCCGAGCTGAAGGACAAGCACGACTATCTGCAGACCTTCGGCGTCGACAGCGATGAGGATATCGCCCGCACGCTCGCCATGTTCGGCGGCTTCACCGAGGGGCTGCAGCTGTTCGGCAGCTTTGCCATGCTGATGAACTTCCCGCGCTTCAACAAGATGAAGGGCATGGGCCAGATCGTCGCATGGTCGGTGCGCGACGAAACCCTGCACTGCGAAGGCATCATGCGCCTGTTCCACGCGTTCTGCGCCGAGCGTGGCTGCCTGACCAAATCGGTCAAGGAAGACATCATCGACCAGTGCCAGACCACGGTGCGGCTGGAAGATGCGTTCATCGACCTTGCGTTCGAAATGGGCCCGGTGCCGGGCATGAGCGCCAAGGAGATCAAGAAATACATCCGCTATATCGCGGACTGGCGTCTGGGCCAGCTGGGCCTGCAGCCCGTTTATCTGCAGGAAGAGCACCCGCTCCCCTGGCTCTCGCCGCTGCTGAACGGCGTGGAGCACGCCAATTTCTTCGAAACCCGCGCCACCGAATATTCCAAGGGCGCCACACGCGGCGACTGGAACACCGTCTGGTCCAACTTCGACAACCGCCGCAAGGCCGCCAAGGGCGACAGTGCCAACGACGTGGTCGAGAGCGACGGTCCGGGCCTGTTCGGGGATACTGAAGCGGCGGAGTGATAGGTGTGAATTAAGTCGGCACACCAATTGCTTGATTTATTTGAGCGGCTATCAAATTTAGATGGCCGCTCAATATATCATTTACTGCGATGAGTCAGATTCCAAGGGGAGGTTTTACTCGCATTTTTATGGCGGTGCATTGATTGAAGCCTCCAAGCAGCAAGCACTTCATGCTGAATTGCAGGAGGTCAAGGATCGGTTGGGTATTCGCGAGAAAGAAATAAAATGGCAGAGGATTACGCAGCCTTATGCTGACAAGTACATCGAGTTTGTAAATGCTATTTTTGACATCGTGAAAAGAGGTGATATTAAGTTCCGGATTATGTTTACTCAAAACCGGCATGTTCGTTTTTTAGACGAATATCAGGTCGATAATGAGTACTTCCTGCTATATTACCAATTCATCAAGCACGCTTTCGGTTTGGAATATGCTGGCGATAAAGATGGTGCATCGATCAACGTTTTACTTGATGATATACCGCATAATCGTGAGAAGTTCGACCAGTTTAAAGAGTATTTAGCTTCCCTTTCGACGAACCCACGGTGGCGCCGTGCGGGCGTGAATATACCGTATGAAGCCATCGCAGACGTTGATTCAAAACGCCACAACGTTCTTCAGGCATTAGATGTAGTGCTTGGCGGAATTCAATCGCGGCTTAATGAGAAGCATACTCGTCCGATTCCACCCGCAAAACGACGCGCGAAAAGAGCCGTGGCAAAGGAAAGGGTCTATAAAGCAATTAAGGACCGGATCTTCGAACTGTATCCCCATTTTAACGTCGGGATAAGTACGGGCGAGAAAAATGGGAGTCGCGACAGGTTCGATGGCCCATATCGCCATTGGCTCTTCATCCCTAATGGCTCGATCAAGGACGAGACTAGGACGAAAAAAGCTGCCGGATTGAGAAAGTGACCCCACGCAGCCCTACTACGGGCCTTTCGCAGAGCGAGAGGCTTCGAGTGCGCAGGGTCGTCTTAATTATAGTAGAAAAATATGTTTTCAACACCCCTTGGCATTAAAATTGTGATCTCGTTTATATCAACTTTCCTACACCCCCACGCCCTGCCATAGCCGACGCTGGCTCCTTCCCATCGTCAGCCCCTCGTCAGCGCATGAGGGCAAAACCCGGCCCCGGCGCACGCGCGCGAAAGGGTCGGGCTTGCGCCGCAAAGACGCGCCCCGCAGCGCCCCCAAAATCATCTGCAAATTTTTCCCTTTGGGCGCCATGTGTCACCCAAACCCCGCAAACCCCGGCATTCCTGCGGGATACAGCCGGGTGACGCCCGTTGTAGGACATGTCACTTATGTCACCCTGCCCCCAGGGGAAGGGTAACGCCTGTCCGGCCAGTGTAACCCTGACCAGCGGGTGTCACCTTAAGCGCGCCTCAATCCGAAATCGGAAAATCCGGGATCGGCTTCAGCCGCTCGAACCCCTCGCTCAGCGGTTCGTGGCCAAGTTCGGGCCAGTCGATCGGCTCGGGCGGGACATATGTGTCAGGCAGCCGGTCGAGCAGATCGCGGATCAGCGTCAGCCGCCCGCGTTTCTGGTCGTTGAAATCCACCATCGTCCACGGCGCCCAGCCCGTATGCGTCTCAGCAAAAATCGCCTCCCGCGCCTTGGTATAGTCGGCATATTTCGACCGCGCCGCGACATCGGTGGACGATAATTTCCACCGCTTCAGCGGATCGTCGAGCCGCTCCCTGAACCGCTCTTCCTGATGCGCCTGATCGCAGCTCAGCCAATATTTGAAGAGACGGATGCCATCGTCGACCAGCATCTTTTCGAACACCGGCACGGCGCGGAAAAACGCCGCGACCTCTTCCTTGCTCGCCCAGCCCATGACCCGTTCGACGCCGGCGCGATTATACCAGCTGCGGTCGAACAATGTGATGTCGCCCGCGGTCGGCAGATATTGGATATAGCGCTGGAAATACCACTGCCCCTGCTGCTCGTCCGAAGGCTTGGGCAGCGCCGCCACCCGGCATTGCCGCGGGTCGAGGCAATTGTGAATCGCCTTGATCGCGCCGCCCTTGCCGGCGGTATCGCGCCCTTCGAAGAGCACCACGATCCGCTCCCCCTTCGCCCGCGCCCAGCGCGCCATGCCGACCAGCTCAAGACACAGATCGTCGAGAGCGGATTCGTATTCCTTCTTCTTGATGGCCATCAGACCGCCGTTTCGATTTCGGCGATCTCGGCCACCGGCTCCCCGTCGCAGGCGATCATCACTGCGCGATATTCAGGCAATGCCGGCTTTATCTCCATGCGCACATCGACCCAGCCGCCCGCCGCATCCGGCGCAGGGCTAAGCGACAAAGTGGCGCGCTGCCCCGGCGGCATCATCCGGTCCGTCGGCCCCGCGACCAGCACCGCCGCCGCGCCATCGGGCACCAGCGCCTGTCCGGTCACGATCAGCGTCGGCGTCGAACCCGGCCCCGGCATGGCATTGATGAACGCGTTCCAGCCGCGCGTTTCCGCCGGGCACACCGGCAGCGGCACGCCGGCTTCGGCCATGCCGTCATCCATGGTGCATCCCGCCAGCATGGGCATCGTAAGAGCCGCAAAGAGGAAACCGCGCATATCTGCTCCTGTCGCCAAGCCCGCGGGTGGTGCGGGCAGGGCAGAGCCTAGGCATTTGAGGACCAGCCTCAAGCCCACAAATGCTGTCAGGAAATGGAAGGGAGAAGTTTGCCGGATGGGCTCCGCCGCTTAGGGGGAGGGGGACTGCGAGCG
Source organism: Croceicoccus mobilis (assembly GCF_001661965.1). Classification (GTDB taxonomy): domain Bacteria; phylum Pseudomonadota; class Alphaproteobacteria; order Sphingomonadales; family Sphingomonadaceae; genus Croceicoccus; species Croceicoccus mobilis. The sequence continues at coordinate 28,738 of NZ_LYWZ01000002.1, read as the reverse complement.
GTCCCATCCGGCTTCTTGGGATCAGGGCGGCGGGATCGCCATCCGTCCGCCACTGGTCGATACGGGATATGGGCGCGATGCCGATGCCCGCATAGGGCGCGAGCGCCGAAACGAGTGCTTTTCTGGCCCGGTTGAGAGCGTTCATTTGGCGTTTATCGCGCGTTTATCCGGGGTTCATTTTGAAAGGAGGTTTCAGGAGTTGAATGGGGCGGTTCCGACGTATTGTCGCGCCATGGCACTTGCGATTCGCATCGCTTTCACGCAAGGCCCGCCTCACTATGAGCACCACTGACACGATCGCGACCACCGCAGAGCAGCTGCAGGCTGCCGCCGCCAATTCCAAGGCCTGGCCTTTTCAGGAAGCGCAGCGCCTTGCGAAACGCTTTCCCGGCGGCAAGCGCAACGCTGCGGGCGAGCTGGTGCCGGTGTTCTTTGAAACCGGCTATGGCCCCAGTGGCCTGCCGCATATCGGCACGTTTCAGGAAGTGCTGCGCACGACTTTCGTGCGCCGCGCCTATGAGGTCCTGACCGGCGGCCACCCGACGCGGCTCGTCGCGTTCAGCGATGACATGGACGGCCTGCGCAAGGTGCCCGACAATGTGCCCAATGGCGATGTGCTGGCGGCGCATCTGGGTCATCCGCTGAGCCGCATTCCCGATCCCTTCAACGCCGGGTTCGACAGTTTCGCGGCGCATAATAATGCGAAGCTGCGTGCGTTTCTGGATCGTTTCGGGTTCGACTATGAATTCGTCTCTGCGTCGGAGCGGTATAATTCGGGCGCCTTCGACGAGGGGCTACGCAAGGTTTTGCGCGGGTTTGAAGCGATCCAGGCTGTGATGCTGCCGACGCTGCGGGAAGAGCGCCGCGCGACCTATTCCCCGGTGCTGCCCGTCAGCCCGAAGAGCGGCATCGTGCTGCAGGTCCCGATCGAGGTCGTGGACGCCGAGGCCGGCATCATCCGTTTCGAGGATGAGGGCGAGGTGATCGAACACTGCATCTTTGGCGGCAAGGCCAAGCTGCAGTGGAAGGTCGACTGGGCGATGCGCTGGGCGGAACTTGGCGTCGATTACGAAATGTGCGGCAAGGACCTGACCGACAGTGTCACCCAGTCGGGCAAGATCGTGAAAATTTTGGGCGCTCGGAAGCCTGAGGGCATGATCTACGAGCTATTCCTCGACGCGAATGGCGAGAAGATTTCAAAGTCCAAGGGCAATGGCCTGACGATCGAGGAATGGCTGGAATACGGCACCGAGGAAAGCCTCGGCCATTATCTTTACGCCAATCCCAAGAGCGCCAAGCAGCTGCACGTGGGCGTGATCCCGCGCGCGGTCGACGAATATTGGCAGTTCCGCGAAAAGCTGCCCGCGCAGCCGGTGGAGCAGCAACTGGGCAATCCGGCGTGGCACTTGCTGGGCGCAAATGGCGGGCATGATACGGAAACGGGTTTGCCTGACGGTTCGGGCGACAGCCTGCCGGTGACCTTCGGCCTGCTCTTGAACCTTGTCGGGGTGCTGGGGGCAAAGGCGACGCGCGATCAGGTCTGGGCCTATCTCGCCAATTATGTCGAGGATGCGCAGGCGGAGAACTATCCCGAGCTTGACGCGCTGGTGACGGCAGCGCTCGCCTATAACGAGGCATTCGTCGCGCCCACCCTGTCGCGCCGCGCGCCAGAGGCGAACGAGGCCGAGGCGCTGAAGGCGCTGGATGCCGATCTTGCCGGATTTGCCGAGGATACGCCTGCCGAGGACATGCAGACCGCCGTTTATGAAATCGGCAAGCGCGAGGAGTTCGGCTTCGGCAATCTGCGCGACTGGTTCCGGGCATTGTACGAAACGCTGCTTGGGTCCAGCCAAGGGCCGCGCATGGGCAGCTTCATCGCGCTCTACGGTGTTGCCAATACGCGCCGCCTGATCGCAGAGGCGCTGGAGCGCGCCTGATGCGCGCTGGCATCTCGGGCGAACCGCCAAGCGCGGCAGAGCTCGAGACGCTGGCGCTGGACGCGCTCGCCCGGCTGCCGGATGCGTTCAAGCCGCATGTGGAGGGCGTGGTCGTGCAGATTGCCGACTTCGCCGAGCGCGAGGTGCTGGACGAGCTGGGCATCACCGATCCTTGGGAATTGTCGGGGCTTTATCATGGCCGCCCGATGGATCAGCAATCGGTATGGGATACAGGCGACATGCCGCCCATCGTTACGCTGTTCCGCATGCCGCTATTGGCCGAATGGGTGGAGACGGGCGGCAGGCTGGATGCGTTGATCTTCCATGTGGTGGTGCATGAGATCGGGCATCATTTCGGCCTGTCGGATGATGACATGCACGCACTGGAAGACAGCGCAGACGATTAGTGCCCCGGCCTAATACCAGCGCCTTCCGCGATACCAGCGGGTGATGATGTATTTCGTGCCCTTCTTGACCGGCGTGCCCGCATGCAGCGTGTTCATGTTGGGCCGACCGTCCGCGTTGGCGTTCGACCACATGATCAACGTGCCGGCCTGCGGCGGGACCGAAATATTGGCTTTCGGGAAATCGGTGTTTCCGCCTTCCTCGACATCGTTGAGATAGACCATCAACGTCCACGCCCGCTGCCCGCCTGCGGCGACTTCCGGAGTCCAGTATGACTGGGTGGTGTCGAACCAGTCGTGATGGGCGCGGAACTGCTGGCCCACCTGGTATCGCTGGCCCTGCATGGTCTCGCCGAACTCCTCTTCCACGCCCAGCAGATCGTCCATACGGCGGTGCAGGCTGCGCACGAACGGGTTATGCGCGTCGAGGTCGCCCGAATAGCTGGTGCGCGCCTCGCGCCCTTCGGTGGCGTAGAAAACCGGGGAGGGGCGGGCGACGGCGTCGATCATCGTCATCAGCTTCTGGCATTCATCGGGCGAGAAGAATTCCGGGATGCCGAAGAGCTGCAGCTTGTCGTCGTCGACCAGCGGCTGAACCGTGTCATCAGCGCGCAGCCGTTCCAGCGTGGCGGCGTTCATCACCATCAACTGCTTGCGATTTTCCTCATCGATCTTTGAGGTGTTGGCCATGGCTGGGAATCCTGAAATGCCGCTTAAGTTGGCCCCGCTCTAAAACAGGGAGGCGGGCGCGATCAACCGCGCGGACAATCGGATACACGCCCCGCCTGCCCCAAAAGCAATCTGCCCCAAAAGCAAAAGGCCCCCGCCTTGCGGCAGGGGCCTCGCTTCTGTCAGGCCCAACCCGTGATCCTTACAGGAGAGGGCGGGGCTGCGACCCTTGGACCTTACCAGAAGAAGTCGTAAATCACGTCGACCACTTCGCCGTTGTAGATGTCTACCAGCAGCACGTCGTCGTAATAGCGGACCCAGCGATAGGGGCCGTAGACTTCGGGCAGGCGATAGCGCCACGGATCATTGATCCAGTACCGCGAGCTATAGAACAGCGACCCCAGCGAGAAGCCGATGCTCAGGCGGCGATAGCGATAGTCGCGATAGGGCGTGTAATAGCGGCCCACGCGATAGATGCTGCGATTGCGCGCCCGATAATTGTGCCAGTTGTAGCGGTTCGACTGGCGCCAGTCCCGGTTCCACCGGCGATAATCGCGGCGCTGGTCACGCCAGCGGCTGTCGGAATAGCGGCGGTCGTTATTGCGCCAGCGGTCATTGTCGCGGCGCTGGTCACGCCAGTTGCGATCACGGTCGCGGCGGTCACGATCCCGGTCGCGGCTGGTATAGCTCCGGTTGCGATCATTGTCCGCATAGGTGCGATTGCGCGTCTGGCCCCGGTCACGATCATTGCGGTCGCGGCTCCAGGTGCGGTTGTCGCGGTCGTTGCGATCGTTGCGGCGCTCCGAACGCTGTGCCTGGCGCACATCGCGGCGTTCTTCTTGCGCCCGGCGCATCGCCTGGCCAAGATCGCGTCGCTCGTTGCGCACTTCGCGCTGCGCCCGGCGCACGTCGCGGCGTTCCTGCTGCACACGGTCCTGCTGGATACGGCGGGGCGCGTCACGGCGCTGCGAACGCTGGCCGCGCGCCTCGTCGTTGCGGCCTGCGCCGCGGCGGATCCGCTCTTCAGGTGCAAGCGAGGCAATCGTATTGCTGGCGCCGATGGCCGAATTGGCCGCCGCGCGCTGCGACTGGATGGTTTCTGAGGCCTGTGCGATGGGCGCTCCGGCAAGCATGGTCGTTGCCAGGGCGAGTCCCGTGAGCCTCTTCAATGTATTGACCCTGATCATAAGTGTCTCTCCTCAAGGGCGCGGACTCGCTCCCGTACTTGTCGCGCGCCGCATGTCCTGATTGCATCCCTAAACGTAACCGACTGTCGCATATCTGAACCGGGCCGCAGGGATTCGTTCATATTCAGGCTATTCTGGATTAACCTGATGGGCGGATGGCAGAGAACCCACCCGGATGTGCCCGCCAATCGGGATCGGCGCTGGACGACTCACCTAGGCGGCAATAGGGGAGGGGCATGATCTCCCTTCGGCCTTCGGGCCGCCTCCTGCCCGACCACGTCAATGAACTGCTCGTCAGCCGGCGCGAGTGGGGGCGCCGCATCGCGACGCTCGTTTCCGCGGTGCTGGTCGGTATTGTCGCGATCTTCTTCGCGCAGGCGGGCGACATGGCGCATGCGCTGTTCCAACGGGTGCGCGCAATTGATCCGCTGATCCCGCTGGTAATGACGCCATTGATTTTCGTTGCCATCGCGGCCGCGCAGATGCGCTTTGCACCAGAGGCGGCCGGATCGGGCATCCCGCAGGTCATCGCCGCCAGCCGCCAGCCGCGCGGACGCGTGTCGCGCCGGCTCGTCTCGCTGCGCGCCGCCATTGCCAAGATATTCTTCACGCTGGCGGCGCTGGCCGGTGGCGGCACGGTGGGCCGCGAGGGGCCGACGGTGCAGCTGGGCGCGGCGATCATGGTCGCGGTCCACCGCCTGCTGCGTGTGCCGATGACGCCGGGCGTCCTGATCGCGGGCGGCGCGGCGGGTGTGGCTGCGGCGTTCAACACGCCGCTTGCCGGTATCGCCTTCGCGATCGAGGAACTGGCCGTCGCCTATGAACAGCGCGTCGCGGTCCTCGTTATGGGCGCGGTGATGATCGCGGGTCTGACCGCGCAGGGCATTGCGGGCAATTACGTCTATTTCGGCGAGATGGAGGCGGGCGGTCTCTCTATCGTGACCATCGTCGTCGCAGCGCCGCTGCTTGGCATTGCGGGCGGCATTCTTGGCGGATTGTTCTCACGCTGGATGCTGGCACTGCGCGGGCCGGACGGGCGCTTTGCCAAGCTATTGGGCAAGCGCCCGCTTGTCACCGCGCTAGTGTGCGGCATAGTCGTCGCCCTGCTCGGCCTTGTCAGCGGGGGCATGACATCGGGCACGGGGTACGAGCCGACACGCGTCATGCTGGAAGGCGGCGGCGGCGAATGGTGGTATGGGCCTGCGAAATTCGCGGCGACACTCGCCACCAGCGCCAGCGGCATCGCGGGCGGCATCTTTGCGCCTTCGCTGGCAGTGGGCGCGGGCTTCGGCCAGCTGATGACAGGCTTCTTCCCGACCGAACAGGCCGGCATGATCGTCCTGCTGGGCATGGCGGGTTATTTCACCGGCGTGGTGCGCGCTCCGCTGACGGGCGTGATCATCCTGTCTGAAGCGACGGGAAGCAGCCATGCGATCCTGCCGCTGTTCGCCACCGCGCTGATCGGTGACTGGGCCGGTTCGATGGTCTGCCGCAAGCGCCTCTATCACGAGCTGGCCAAGAGCTTCCTGCCCAGGACCGGCTTTTCGAAAGCCGAGGGCACCGCGCAAAAAGGCCAGCGCCGGGCGAGTTCGTCGATTTCGTGATCTAGCGCCGGGTGAAGCTGGTGAAGCCTTCCGGCTCTGCCGCTTCGCTTTCGATCCGCTCCACGCGTGCGCGGGGCGGGCCATCGTGCATGGCGGCGATCATCGCGTCGATGGCGGCGCTGTCGCCTTCCAGATGCGCCTCAACCGTTCCGTCCGCCCGGTTTCGGACCCAGCCGGTCAGGCCGTGGCCGCGCGCGGTGCTGACGGTCCAGTCGCGGTAGAAGACGCCTTGGACTTTGCCGTGGATGATGAGGTGAGTGGCGGGCATAGGGCTGGTTTGGGATAGGTCCTGAATGTTTGGGTCGGACTACTCGGTGCTTCTCGTCATCGCGTCATAAATCGCGGCTGCGGGAATGCCAGCGCCAAGCGCGAAATCAATCAAGTAATCTGCACCATAGCCGTCAGTGATTTCGCTGTTAGTAATAAAGCCCGCGAATAGCCGTCGGCGACTGGCGGCATCCCCCACCTCGTTAAAGTCCCAAGCCTTTGCAGCCAATCGATTGAAATCGGCAGGATTTCGGCCAGTAGCATCCCAATCAACGATTTCCATCTCTTCGGAGTTTATATCGAGATGCCCAATGAGTTGCCGAAGCACGGACCTGAACTGCTCCACGCTAGCTGGTTTGGCATCATATAGATCAACTAATTGGTGACGGCGTTTATCATCCATTTCTCGCCTTTTAGATGAAGCTCCAACGTCCGCAACCGGTCGCAAGCCGCCATCGACTTGCGACCGTTCGCTCATATCAGCGGGTTAGCTTCTTGTACTGCAGCTTGGTCGGACGATCCGCAGCATCGCCCATACGGCGGCGCTTGTCTTCCTCGTAAGCTTCGAAGTTGCCTTCGAACCATTCGACGTGGCTGTTGCCTTCGAATGCAAGGATGTGGGTCGCCAGACGATCAAGGAAGAAGCGGTCGTGCGAGATGACCACGGCGCAACCGGCGAAATTCTCGATCGCGTCTTCCAGCGCCGCCAGCGTTTCGACGTCCAGATCGTTGGTCGGTTCGTCGAGCAGGAGGACGTTGCCACCCTCCTTCAGCATCTTGGCCATGTGGACGCGGTTGCGTTCACCGCCCGACAATTTGCCGACGTTCTTCTGCTGGTCCGCGCCCTTGAAGTTGAACGCGCCCACATAGGCACGCGTCGACATGTCGTGGCCGTTGACCTTCATGTAGTCGAGGCCATCCGACACTTCCTCCCAGACATTGTTCTTGTCGTTGAGGTGGTCGCGGCTCTGGTCCACGAAGCCCAGATGCACGGTCGAGCCGATCTCGACCGTCCCGCTGTCGGGCTCTTCCTTGCCGGTCAGGATCTTGAACAGCGTGGATTTACCTGCGCCGTTCGGACCGATCACGCCGACGATGCCGCCTGGCGGCAGGATGAAGGACAGGTCCTCGAACAATAGCTTATCGCCATAGGCCTTGGTGATGTTCTTGGCCTCGATGACCTTGCCGCCCAGACGTTCGGGCACCTGGATGACGATCTGCGCCTTGCCGGGCTTGCGATCCGACTGCGCGTCCTGCAGCTGCTCGAACTTGCGGATACGCGCCTTCGACTTGGTCTGGCGGGCAGCCGGGGTCTGGCGGATCCACTCCAGCTCTTCGCGCAGGGCCTTGGACCGGCCGCTTTCCTCACGCTCTTCCTGTGCAAGGCGCTTGGCCTTCTTTTCGAGATAGGTCGAGTAATTGCCCTCGTACGGGAAGTATTTTCCGCGGTCGAGTTCGAGGATCCAGCCCACCACATTGTCGAGGAAGTAGCGGTCGTGGGTGATCATCAGCACCGCGCCTGCATATTCCTTCAGGTGGTTTTCCAGCCATTCGACGGATTCGGCGTCAAGGTGGTTGGTCGGTTCGTCCAGCAGCAGGATCGAGGGCTTCTGGATCAGCAGGCGGGTGAGGGCCACGCGGCGCTTTTCACCGCCCGACAGATCGGTGACGGGCCAGTCGCCCGGAGGGCAGCGCAATGCCTCCATCGCGATTTCGAGCTGGTTGTCGAGAGTCCAGCCATCGACCGCGTCGATCTTGTCCTGCAGCTCCGCCATCTCGGCGCCCAGCGCGTCGAAGTCGGCGTCTTCCTCGGCCATTTCCATGCCGATCGCGTTGAAGCGTTCGACCATGTCAGCGGTCTCGCGCGCGCCATCCTTGACGTTTTCGAGGACGGTCTTGGTCGGGTCCAGCTCGGGCTCCTGCTCAAGATAGCCGACGGTGATGTTCTCACCGGCCCATGCCTCGCCCTGGAAATCCTTGTCGATGCCGGCCATGATCTTGATCAGAGTCGACTTACCCGCGCCATTGGGGCCGACGATGCCGATCTTCGCGCCCTGATAGAACTGCAGGTTGATATTGGACAGCACCGGCTTCTGCGCGCCGGGGAAAGTCTTCGTCATGTCTTTCATGACATATGCGTATTGGGCGGCCATCGGGCGTCCTTCGTCAGAAATTCGTGTTTTGCGGATTTGGGGCGGAGATAGGGATTTCACCGCCATACGGCAAGCGCCGAAGCGGCAGATGCGCTGACCTCGTTTTGACCTATCGACAGGCACGCAATGGCGCATTAGCAATCGCAGCATGAACCGCACCGCAACCGCGCTCGCCCTGCTGGCATCAGCAGCCGCTTCCACCCTTGCATCGACCGCCGCCGCGCAAACCGCGCCCGACGCGCTTATCGCCGCCGCTCGGGACGAGGCTCTGGAGGGTGACACCATCGCATGGGATTTCACCGAGGGCGTGACGACCGAAATCGGACCGCGCCTTGCCGGGACCAAGGCCGAGGCCCGGGCCCGCGAATGGGCGATGGCATGGCTAAAGGCGCAAGGGTTTTCGAACGTCCGGAACGAGCCTTACATGATGCGCACATGGGTCCGGGGCGAGGAAAAGGCCGCGATCACCGCGCCCTTCACCCAGCCGATGCACGTGACCGCGCTGGGCAATAGCGGATCGACCGGGGCGAAGGGCATGACCGGCGAGGTCGTCGTATTCCCCTCTTACGCCACGCTCGAGGCGATCCCTGATGGCAGCCTGAAGGGCAAGATCGCCTATATCTCGCACGGGATGAAGCCGACGCAGGACGGCTCGGGCTATGGGCTCGCGGGTCCGGCGCGCTGGACCGGTGCGTCGCTGGCGGAAAAGAAGGGCGCATCTGCCATCGTCATCAAATCGATCGGCACCGATCACCACCGCGTGCCCCATGCGGGCGGCACCATGTTCGAGGACGGGCAAACCCCGATCCCGGCAGGCGCGCTTTCGGTGCCGGACGCAGAAAACCTCGAACGCATGGCGACGCGCGCCGCCGCCCGGGGTGAACCGCTGATGCTGAACCTAATGCTGACGCCCAAGGTGCTGGGCCAGACCGAGAGCGGCAATGTGCTGGCCGAGATTCCGGGCAGCGATCCGGGTGCGGGCATCGTACTGCTTGCCTGCCATCTCGACAGCTGGGATCTGGGCACGGGTGCGATCGACGATGGCGCAGGCTGCGGGATCATCGCGGCAGCGGCGAAATATGTCGCGGCGATGGGGCAGCCCCGCCGCACGATCCGCCTGCTGTTTGCAGGTGCAGAAGAAGTCGGCGTGTTCGGCGGCGCGGCCTATGGCGAGGCGCACAAGGATGAAGAGCACGCGCTCGCCATGGAGAGCGATTTCGGGGCGGACCGTGTCTTCGCGTTCGAACAGACGCGGCTCGACCCGGCGCTGGCTGACCGGTTGGCGGAATTGCTGGCGCCGATGGGTGTCGTGCGCGGCACCGGTAGCGCTCATGGCGGCGCGGACACGGGCGCAATCAGCGAAGCGACCGATCCGGTGATCGTCGATCTTAAACAGGACGGCCTTAATTATTTCGACCTGCACCACACGGCGGATGATACGCTGGATAAGGTCGATCCCGCGCAGCTTCGGCAGAATGTCGCGGCGTGGACAGCCACGGTTGCGCTGCTGGCGAATGCGCCCGGTTCGATCGAGGCTGCGGAAACTCTCGAAGATTGAGGCCCGCAATGAAAAAGGGGCCGCCTCTGCATGGAGGCCACCCCTTTAATGAGCTTTGGATGATCAGCCCGCGGTAAAGACTCCGCAGGCAAGACGCGGACCTGCATCGCCGGAAGGCTGGCTCATGTAATCATCGGCATTGGCGTGGACGACGAATGCGGAGCCGTCTTCGTCCATCAGCCCGGCAAATGTGCCGTTCGAGGTCGCCTCGAGCGTGCCGGTGCCGTCTTCGGCGACGACGAGATTGGGCATGTCGCCGGCATGCGGATTGGGCGCTTCGCTTTCGGTGCCGTGGTTCACGTCCATCGGGTTCCAGTGACCGCCCGCGCTGGTGAAATCGGCGGCCGAGCAATCGCCCGTGGTGTGGATATGCGCGCCATGTTCGCCCGCAGGCATGCCGGTGACGTTGAGCGCAATCGCAAGGCCGTCGGCGGTTTCGGTTGCCGTGGCGGTGCCGACATCATTGCCGTCGGTATCCTTGAGCATCGCGGTTGCGGTCTGGGCGGGGGCTTCGGCAGGCTCGGCAGTCTCGGTCTCGGGCGTGGTGTCCGCCGGTTCTCCGCAGGCCGACAGGGCAAGCGCGCTTGCGGCGGCGAAAAGGGAAACGGTTTTCGGCGAAAGCTTCATCAGACGCTCCTTATGTGTGCCTTTTGCGTGGTCGCATCATGCGACCTGTCGTTCGGCTATCTGTGGCCAACCCCGCTTGCATGCGGATCAAGGGGGCTGCTGGCAAGAGGGGCATACCCCTTGGTACCGGGAACGCGGAGGACCGGCATAATGTTTCCCGAGTTTTACAGCTGAGACAGTTTGCGACATTGCGCCCCTTGTTACTGCGAAGGGCTTGCAATAGTGGAGCGCCATGCGTCTTCCTGTGGATCCCAACCTCATCCAGCTTCTTGCCGTACTTCTAAGGGAGTGCAGCGTCAGTGCCGCCGCCGACGCGCTGGGCATCAGCCAGCCCAGCGCCAGCCGCGGCCTTGCCCGCCTGCGCGATGCGCTCGACGACCAGTTGCTGGTCCGATCGGGTGGCGGCATGGTTCGCACGCGGCGCGGTGACGAGCTGGTCGAGAGGCTGGGCGAATGGATGGCGCTGACTTCAACGCTTTTGGCCAGCGATGATTTCAATCCCGGCGAGTTACAGCGACGTTTTCGGATCGCCACCACCGATTTCGGCGCGATGGCGGTGATCAAGCCCGCGTTAGTCGATCTGATCGCGCAGGCACCCGGCATCGCGATCGACATCCTGCCGTTCACGCGCAATTCCCAGCGCATGCTGGCAAGCGGAGATCTCGATCTCGTGATCTCCGGGCTGCCGCATGACGGGACGCAACTGCATTCCGCGCAGCTCTTCCTCGACCGCTTTGCCTGCGTCGTTCCCCCTGGCCATGCCCTTGCCGAAGAGTCGGATCGGCCGCTGACGCTCGACGAGTTTCTTTCCTGCAAGCATCTTAGCCTGACGGTTACCGACTCTGAAATCGACCGCATCATCGACTTGCTGGGAAACCGCCGAGCGGAACGCAAGGTAGCGTTGAGCACTCCCTATTTCGCGCTTGCGCCCATGTTCGCGCGGGAGGGCAATCTGCTGTTTACCGTGCCGCTGCGCGCGGCCACCACGTTCTGCGCCGATGGCTCTCTGGTCAGCCGCACGGCGCCTGTCGAACTGGGCGAGCTCGACTATCGCCTGTTATGGCACGAACGCAGCGATCGCGATCCCGCATCGCAATGGCTGCGCGACCGGCTGGCTGCCGCCTGCGTCTAAGCAGCCCTCGCGTGTTGGCCATTGCGGGTCTGTCATTGCGGATCGGTCATTTCGTGGGTGGCGCCTGACGGCTATTCGGGCGAGGCCCGCTTCCCAATCTTTCCATTGCAAAGAATCGATGAACGGACCCCTTGAACCATTTACTTAGCAATCTAAGTATATCCGATGAGCCGGATCGAACAGGAAAAGCAATTCGCGATGCGTGTGGCCACGGCCTCGCGCAAATGGCGGCAGATGGGCGACCAGGCGCTCAAGCGTCTGGGCCTTTCGAGCGCGAGCGGATGGTGTCTCGTCTATATCGACCGGCTGGGTGACAATCCCAACCAGGTCGAGTTGGCCCGCACGGTGGGCGTTCGCGAACCCACGATCGTGCGCATGTTGGCAGGGCTGGAAAAATCGGGATTGATAACCCGGTCTCCCGACCCGGAAGACGCCCGAGCCAAGATCATCGCGCTGACGCCGCAGGGCACGGATATCGTCAAGCAGGTGGAAAACAGCCTGCGCATGTTGCGCCATGACCTGCTCGCCAATGTGTCCGATGCCGATCTTGCCGCGGCATTGCACGTTCTCGACGAAATCTTGACCGCCCGAGCGGAGTGGAAGGACGCATGAAGGGCGAGACATACGGACTTCCCGCCGCGATCTTCGCTCTGAAGGTCTTTCTGGCGGCGATGCTGGCGCTTTATGTCGCGCTGCGTATCGGCCTGCCGCGGCCCTATTGGGCGGTGCTGACCTCTTTCATCGTCGCGCAGCCGACCGCAGGTGCCGTGCTGTCAAAGGGTGTGTTCCGCGTGATCGGCACGGCCATCGGTGCAGCGGCGACGGTTATCATGGTGCCCACGCTTTCACCTGCCCCCGAGTTGCTGGTCCCGGCGATTTCGCTGTGGGTCGCCTTGTGCATCTTCATCTCGCTGCTCGACCGCACCCCGCGATCCTACATGTTCGTGCTGGCGGGCTATAGCGCGTGCCTGATCGGCTTGCCCAGCGTCGAAACGCCCGGCGCGATTTTCGATATCGCGGTGCTGCGCGTGCAGGAAATCACCATTGGCATCCTGGCCGGAAGCCTGGTCCATGGCGTGCTGTGGCCGGGGTCTGTGACCGACATGCTCATGCGCCGGGTCGAGGGCACGCTGACCGATGCCGAACGCTGGTCCCGCGACAGCATGGCGCAAGAGCGCGTCCCCGATCTCGACAAGGAACGCCGCCGCCTCGCGCTCGACATTACGGAGATGCACCAGATGGCAGTGCACCTGCCGTTCGACACGGCCAAGGCCGCGCCGCGCCAGCGCACGGTGCGCGCGCTGCAAAACCAGCTTTCCATGATCCTGCCGCTGGCGGCTGCGGTCGACGATCGCATTCGCACCCTTATGGCGGAAACGGGCGCTGCGCTGTCCGAAGACATAGGCGTCCTGCTGGCCGATTGCCGGGAATGGCTGGATGAGGCAAACCACGACGCTGCCGAAAGGCACGAGCGGGCAGAGGCGCTGATCCGCCGTGCGGCGGAGCTGGAGCCGGAGGTGTATCCCGGCATGGGCTGGGACGCGGCCTTGCGGCTGAGCCTTTTGGCGCGGATCGCATCGCTGATCGCGGCGCATCGCGATTGCCGCGACCTGCGTGACCAGATGCTCGCCCCGACCGCGCGCCCGGTCACCGCGCGCGTGGCGCAATTGCTGGAGAGTACCGGGCAGCGCCAGATGCACCGCGATTATGCCGGCGCGCTGCGCACGGGGTTTGGTGCGGCGCTGACGATTACCGTGGGCTGTGTGCTGTGGATCGCCAGCGGATGGGACCAGGGTTCGACTGCGGTGATGCTGGCGGGCGTGTTCCTGTCACTGTTCTCTGCTGCCGATGATCCGACCAGGCCGCTGCGTTTTTTCTTTTTTGGCACGCTCATCGCGACGGCGGTGGGGCTGCTCTACGGTTTTGCCATACTGCCGCAGGTCGATGGCTTTGCCATGATGGCCGCGGTGATGGCCCCCGCGCTGCTGCTGGGCGGCGCGTTCATGGCATCGCCGCGCTGGGGCATGGTGGCGCTCCCTTCAATGCTGGGACTTGCCAGCCCGAGCCTGCTGGCAGAGCAGTACAGCAGCGATTTCGCAGGCTATCTGAACGGAGCAATCGCCCAACTGGCCGCGGTATTCTTCGCACTGACCATGGTCCGCCTGTTGCAGTCGGCAGGCCTTGACGGCACGATCAACCGCACCCTGCGCGCCGGATGGACCGATATTGCGCGGCGCGCCAAGCTTGACCGCGCGCCAGATGTGCCGGGCTGGATCAGCCTGATGCTCGACCGCACCGGGCTCCTCGCACCGCGCCTCGCCGCGCGCGGCGATGATCCGGGCCAGCCGCTTTATGACGCGCTGCGTGACCTGCGAACGGGCATCGTCATCGGCGAACTTCGCCAGCTGCGGTTCGATCTGGGGCGTGAAGAAGGCCGCGTTATCAGCCCCGTGCTTGAGGATGTGAGCCGCTATTACACGCGGCTGGGCGCCGATAAGCCGCCCGAGATCGAACCGGGCACGCTGCGTCATGTCGACACCGCCATTGCCTCTCTTGCCAATAATCCATCGACCGAGGTGCGCCGGACCGGTGTGCTCGCGCTCATCTCGCTGCGCCGGAACCTGTTTCCCGATGCGCCCGACTACATCTCCCTGCCGGAAAGGAGCGCCGCATGACCGGTGAGGTTTCCATTGGTGGGGTCTTTGTCCCCACGCTGCTGCTGCTTGCCATCCTGGCGATGGTGATCGCGGCGCTTGTCATCCGCTTGCTCTCGCTGGTCGGGGGCTATCGCTATCTCGCCTACAAGGCGCTCGTCGACCTTGCCATTTTCGTGCTGGTTTTCGGCGGGCTGTTCTTCCTCTCCATCAAGTTCGGATTCCACCCATGAATGGCGTATTCTCCACCCTTCGTCGCAGCCTTGCCACCATCGTCATCGTCGCGTTGGCGGTCATCGTGGCCGTGTGGATGTGGAACCATTACGCGCTGTCGCCGTGGACCCGTGATGGCCGGGTGCGGGCTGACGTGGTGCGCGTGACGCCCGACATCAGCGGCCTCGTCACCGAGGTGGAGGTGACCGATAACCAGCCGGTCAAGGCAGGCGACCTGCTCTTCGTGCTGGACCGCCCGCGCTATCAGCTCGCGCTCGACCAGACGAAGGCGGAGATTGCCAGCGCCCGTGCGACGCTGGCACAGGCCAAGCGGGTGGCGAACCGCGACCTTGCGCTGGGCGATCTGGTCGCGCGCGAAACGCATGAGCAGAACGTGGCGGCGGTCAAGACCGCGCAGGCCGCGCTGTCACAGGCGCTGGCGACGCGCGATGGGGCCGCGCTGGACCTTGAACGCACGCAGGTGCGCGCCTCGGTCAATGGGGTGGTGACGAACCTTGACCTGCATCCGGGCGACTATGTCGGCGCGGGCACGCAGGCGATGGCGCTAATCGATACCGACAGTCTGCGGGTGGAGGGCTATTTCGAGGAAACCAAGCTCGACAAGATCCGCATCGGCGCGCCCGCCACGGTCAAGCTAATGGGCGACGATCATGTGCTGCGCGGCCATGTGGAGAGCATTGCCGCGGGCATCAATGACAGCACGCGAAGTGATTCCAGCAATCTCCTTCCCACGGTGGAGGCAAGCTTCAGCTGGGTGCGGCTGGCGCAGCGCATTCCCGTGCGCATCCGGATCGACGAGGTGCCCGAGGGCACCCGCCTGATCGCAGGCCGCACCGCCACCGTGACGATCGAACCGGAGGGGGATGAGTGATGCGCGCATCGCTACTCGTCCTGTTTCCGGCGGCGCTTCTGGCGGGCTGCGTCGCAGGTCCCGACTACCATGGGCCCGAGGGATCGATCGCGCAGGCGCCAGCCGCAGCCGCACCGTTTGTCGCGGCGCAGGAGAGCGATTTCGTGGAGGCCGCGCTGCCCGACAAATGGTGGGAGCTCTATGACGATCAGCGCCTCGACGCGCTGGTGGAGGAAGCACTGGCGGCCAATGCCGATCTGCGAGTCGCGGACGCGAACCTGCGGCAGGCCAGCGCCGTCCTTCGGCAGGCAGAGGCAGGTCGGCGCGTCACCACCACGGTAAGCGGCGGCGTCGAACTCGATCGCGAAGCCTCTACCGGATACAGCCTGCCCGGTATCTTGGGCTATGACGCTGGCATCTCGGCGGGACTTCCGCTTGACCTGTCGGGCAAGATCCGGCGCGCGATTGAGGCTTCGCGCGCCGATGAGGAAGTCGTGCGGGCCGCGCGCGACGATACCCGCGTAGCCGTGGCGGCAGCCGTTACCCGCGCCTATGCATCGGTCTGCGCGGCGAATTACGGACTGGCAGCCAACGCCCGCGTGACGAAGCTGCTGGGCGAAACGCTCGACGTGACGCGGCGCCTGCAGCGGGCCGGGCGCGGCACCGCATTCGACGTGACCCGCGCTCGCACCGCGCTTGAGCAGAGCGAGGCCGCGCTACCCGCCTATGAGGCCGAGCGGCAGGCAAATCTTTTCCTGATCGCGACATTGTTGGGGAAGGTCCCGTCGCAATATCCGGAGGACATCGCGAATTGCGACACGCTGCCTGTTCTCTCTCAGCCGATGCCGGTGGGCGACGGCGCGGCGCTGATCCGGCGCCGACCCGACATTCGCGCCGCTGAAAGGCAACTGGCGGCGGATACGGCGCGGATCGGAGTCGCGATGGCCGATCTCTATCCGCAGGTGAGCCTTGGCGGATCGGCGGGATTGAGCGGCCCATTCAGCGATATCGGATCGGGCAACAGTTTCGGATTTTCGCTTGGGCCCCTGATCAGCTGGAGTTTTCCCGACCGTACCATCGTCAAGGCGCAGATCGCTGCCGCCGGGGCGCAGGCCGATGCCGATCTGGCCAGCCTCGATGCAACCGTGCTGGGCGCATTGCGTGAGACAGAGACCGCCCTGAACGCCTACGCCCGCGGGCAGGATCAGGTTGCTGCCTATCGCAAGGCTCGTGACAGCGCGGCCGAAGCGGCGGATCAGGCTGAAAAGCTGTTCCGCTTCGGGCGCGCGGACTTCCTCTCCGTACTCGACGCGCAGCAGAGCCTTGCGACGGCGGAAACCGCCCTTGCCAGCGCCGAGACCGAGGCCGTGGACCGGCAGGTCGACATCTTCCTCGCGCTGGGCGGCGGCTGGCAGGGGGAGGGCGTTAGCCCTTGAACCCCTTGGCGCGGTAGATTTCCTGACCGCGGCGAAACACGACCAGCTTTTCCAGCGTGACGGGGTGGAAGAACGCCTCGATCGCCTGCCCTTCCTTGGTGCGGGCATAGACTTCGTAGCAGTCGCCCTCGACCTGCGTTTTCAGGATCTGCCATTCCTCCAGCCACGCCTGCTTTTTCAGCTTGGAAATCTTCTGCCACTTGTCCTGCGGCCCGCCATTGCAGCTGATGTCGCCATCGGCATGGGCCGGGGCGGCAAAGGCAAAGGTGGCTGCTGCGGCCATAACCAGACGGTTGATCTTCATGCGACACTCCTTTGGATTTTGCGGCGGCGCATGGTGAAGCGCAGCGCCCACGCCAGCATGACCGGCGCAAGATGAATGAAAGCGGGAAGCCACGCCCAGTCGAGCAGTAGCCAGTGGACGAGCGCGACCAGAAACGCGGGATAGACCAGCCGTTGCCAGCGCTTCCACCGGCGGCCCAACCGGCGCAACGCGGCATCGAAACTGAGCGCGGCGGGCGCCGCCATCGTGATCAGCGCGACCCAGCCGGTCCAGATGCCGGGAATGGCCAGTTCGCCGATCATCGCGCTGACCATCTGCATGTCGAGCACGTAGAAGAAGAGGTGCAGCAGCCCATAGAGGAACGCCGCCACGCCCAGATTGCGCCGCACCGCGATCCAGCCGCGCAGGAAACGGTTTGGCCCGAATGCATCGACCAGCGGGCCGGGCAGCAGGGCGAGGATCATCAGCCGCACCGCCATTTCACCGCTTGGGTGATAGAGGTCCATCGCAAGCGCGCCGCCAGCGAGATCCGTGATCATCAGCGCGGCGGGAATAGCCAGCAGTAGCCACAGCAAAAGGCGCGGCCAGCGGATCACGGGTTTGCCCAGCGCCGCAGCAGGTTGTGATAGACGTGGATCAGGCGATTGATCTCGGGATCGTCCTTGGCCCGCCCCGGCGTTAGCGCCCGGATCGACTGGTCGAGATCGTAAAGCAGCCCGCGCGCCGAATCATCGGCGACTGCGCTCTGCATCCAGGTGATCGCGCAGATGCGCTCACCGCGCGTAACCGGCGCGACCTGGTGAAGGCTGGAGGAGGGATAGAGCACCATGTCGCCCGCCGCCAGCTTCACAGCCTGCGCGCCGAAAGCTTCCTCGACGATCAGCTCGCCGCCGTCATAGCTTTCGGGATCCGAAAGGAAGAGCGTGGCCGAAAGATCACTGCGGATCGTCAGCCCCGCTTCGGGCAGGCGCATCAGGGCGGCATCGGAATGGGTGCCGTAATGCCCGCCGTCCTTGTAAAGGTTGAAAACCGGCGGCCAGATCTTTTCCGCCAATGACGCCGATACGAATTCGGGATGCTGGCCAAGCTTGTTCAGGATCAGATTGCCCAGTTCCCGCGCCAGCGCATCGCCGCGATCGAGCTGCAGGTTCTGCTTGACCGAAACGGATCGCGTGCCCGCCGTGCCTGCGCCATCGCGCCAGTCCGCATCCGCCAGCGCGTCGCGAAAGCGGCTGACTTCGTCGCCGTTGAGCAGGTTCTCGATGATGGTCAGCATGGCGGATGCGCTTTCAGGAAAATGGGCCGGGCGGCGCAGGATGGCCCGCCGCCCGGCCGGTTTTTCAGAACTTCGCGGTCAGCGTCAATGTCGCGCGGCGTTCGTCACCCTTGTACAGGAAGTGACCCGAACGATAGCCGGCGAGGTAGTAATCCTCGTCCGTGACATTGGTGATGTTGATCCGCGCCCCCAGATTGCGGGTGAGATCGGCCGAAATGAACGCATCGAAGGTCCAGTAATCGGGCACGCGATAGGCATAGACGCCCAGCGTATCATCATAGCTGGCCGCATCGTCCGGCTGCCCGGTGTACATCGCGCCCTTGTAGGTGGCCGTGCCGCCAAAGGCGATCGCGTCGGTCATCTGATAGCGGATCTGGCCGCTGAACTGCGTATTGGCGAAGTTCGACAGGCGGCGACCGATCTTGTCCGCGTCGTTGGACTTGGTGATCTCCGAATCCATCAGCGTCAGCGCTGCCTGCGCCAGCAGTTTGGGCGTGATGTTTCCGACGAGGCCAAACTCGAGGCCGCGCACACGGTTTTCGCCGGTGTTGAGCGAGCCGCCGGCGCTATAGCCATCGCCTGCGGATTCGAAGACGTCGCCCTTGGTGATCTGGAACGCGGCTGCCGTCAGCAGCAGGCGATCGTCAAACAGGTCGGCCTTAACGCCCAGTTCAAAGCTTTCGCTGCTTTCCGGGCTGCCGTCGCCAATGTCGGTGCCATCATCGACGCAAATGCCGCCATAGCCGCAATTACCGCCAAGGTCGGATTCGCCGCCATTGATGTTCTTTGCCGTGCCATAGTTGAAATAGACATAGACCTCTTCCAGCGGCTTCAGCCCAACGCCCGCATGGCCGTTCCACAGCGTGTCGGAATAGCTGTAATTGGTCGGCACATCGGCGCCGCGTCCGATGACATCGTTCGAATAGCTGAAAGCGTCCATGCGCACGCCGCCATGGATCGAGAGCCATTGGGTGATGTCGATGGTGTCCATCGCATAGAAGGACAAGGTTTCGACCTGCCATGCGCTGTCGACCACGCCATCGGCGACGCTGCGCTGGAGCAGGTCGTGGATCTCGCTGTCGCTGTAAAGCACGTCGCGGTTTTCGTCGGTGATGCAGAACGCATCCTGCAGCGTGCCGCCGCGCCCGGTCACCTGGCAATTGGCGGTGCCATTGGTGGTCAGGTCATAGGTGCCGTTCGCCACCTGAAGGTTCGAATACTCGCTGCCCACGATGATGTTATGCAGCAGCGATCCGGTCGAGACTTCGCCGATCAGGTTGAACTGGTTGACGAAATATTCGACCTCCTGATTGCCCTGGTGCGTGCTGAGCGTAACCGGGTCATAGGTGCCGTCTTCGGTATTGACCGCGCCGCCGCGCAGGCCGGTGAGGACATAGCCGTTGCTCGTCTCGCCATAACGCGTCGAATTGACGATCTTGAAGCCGTCGAAGGGCGTGATGTAGATGCGGCCGGTGACCGTATCGACATCGGAATCGAGGAAGTCGCTGCTCTGCGTGTAGTTGGGTACGTCGTCCCACGGACCATAGCTGGTGACATCGCCTGCCGTGCCGGTCGGGCGCGGGACATAGCCGCCAAGATCGGGCGTGTCATTGGCGGTGAGGTGGTAATAGTCGAGCACCACCTCGATCACGTCGCTGGGCTTGAATGCGGCGGACAGCGCCGCGCCATAGCGTTCGCGGTCCGAATAATTCCGGTTCGGCACTTCCTGATAGCCGTAAAGCAGGTTCGCGCGCACGGCGAGCGTGTCGGTCAGCGGCAAGTTGGCATCTGCCGTCACGCGGTAGTAATCGTCGGTGCCGATCCCGGCGTCGATGCGCGTGAACTGGTAATCGGTGCTGGCCTTCTTCGTGATCGAATTGACCGCGCCGCCGGTCGAACCGCGCCCGGCAAAGCTGGAGCTTGGGCCCTTGGTAATCTCGATCTGGTCGATGGCGAAGGTTTCGCGCGTGGTCATGCCGGGATCGCGCAGGCCGTCGACGAAGACATCGCTGCGCGCCTCGTGCCCGCGGATGATGTAGCGGTCGCCAAAGGCATTGCCGTTCTCGCCCGTGCCGACCGTCACGCCCGGTACATTGTCGAGCACGTCGCGCATGTCGGTCGCGCCCTGTTCGTCAAGCTGCTGTTCCGTCAACACCTGGATCGTCTGCGGCGTTTCCGACAGCGGCTTGACCCGTCGCACATCGCCAGAGGTGCGGGCCTTGTAGGGCACGCCCGGCTGCGCGTTCGGGTTTACGTCGGCGGTGGCGTCCTCGATCGTCAGCGTGTCGAGGACGACTTCCTCTTCATCGCCAGCATCCTGCGCCTGCGCGCCCGTGGCAAAGAGCGCAGCCGACAGCCCGATGGCCGCAGCGGCAGTGCCCGTCCGGGCGGCGCGCAGGCTCATGGGGCGGATGACGCCCTTGTTGTGGTCCCTCATGAAAAAGCCTTTCTTCTTATCGTGTTCTCAGGGAATAATCGATCGGTAGCGAGATCGTGACGCTGTCCCGCGTCATCGATTTCGGGAAACGGGGCAGGGGTGCGACACGCTGCATCAGGTCGAGCGTCGCTTGGTCGAGAAGGGCGTGACCGCTGGATTTGCGGATGGAGGCGGCGGTGATGCTGCCGTCCGAATGGACGGTGAAACGCACGGTCACCACGCCCTGTTCGCGGGCCTTCTTCGCCTCTTTGGGATATTGTTTCTTGCGATTGAGATGCGCGCTCAGCATCGCGTAGTAATCGGCTTCCTCGCGCTTCGCCTTGGGGTCATTGCCCGCTGTCTCGGCCTTGCCGGTGTCGGTGCCGCCGGGGATCGTGGCCATGGCGGTGCGGATCGGCTGCGGCGCGGCGACGGGCTGCGGGGGAGGGGCGCTGACCACCGGGCGGGGAACGGGCGGTTTGGGCGGCGGGGTGGCGACGAATTCGCGCGGCAATGGCTTGTCGACCTGCGGGGCCTCGATGACGGGATCGACGGGTTGCGGCGGGGTGTAATCAGGTTCGACCGGCTGTTCGGGCTGCGGCTTGCTCACGGCGGCGGGGCCAGCCTGCGGCGGCAGTTCGACCAGCACGACGGGATCTTCGACAATTGCGTCGGGCACTGCGCCCTTCGCCAGAAGGACACCGCCAAGCACGGCTGCATGCGCAGTAAGCGCGACAGCGCCGCCCAGCATCCAGTGGCTGCGATCCCCTCCCACGGTGATCATGGCCGGGCTGCGCCCGTTTCCGCGCCGACCAGCGCGACATGGACATAACCTTCGCCGCGCAGGGCGTTCATCGCCTGCATGATCGCGTCATAGGTGACGGTCTTGTCCGCGCGCAGGAAGATCCGCTTTTCGCGGTCTCCCGCAGTCGCGCCGACGATGGCATCGCCCAGCGTGGCAAGCGTCACCCGGTCATCGCCCACGCTCAGCGCGCCATCGGCCTGCATCGACAGATAGACCGGCGCTTCGGGCTTGGGCGCGGCTTGTGCGTTGGAAACGGGCAGGTCGACCTTTACATCCACCGTCGCCAGCGGGGCGGCGACCATGAAGATGATGAGCAGCACCAGCATTACGTCGATAAACGGCGTGACATTGATCTCATGCGCGACGGCAAGGTCTTCGCTGTCGGAGGCGAGTTTCAGCGCCATGGATCAGGCCCCCGCCAGCGTGCCGCGGCTAAGATCGCGCGACACGATGCGCAGCAATGCGGCGGCGCTGTCCGAAACGATGGCGCGATGGGCGGCAATGGCACGGGCGAAATGGTTGTAGATCACGACCGCCGGGATCGCAGCGACCAGACCCAGCGCTGTCGCCAGCAGCGCCTCGGCAATGCCCGGCGCGACGACGGCGAGATTGGTAGTCTGCATCTCGGCAATGCCGATGAAGCTGTTCATGATGCCCCAGACCGTGCCGAACAGCCCGACGAACGGAGCGGTTGCGCCAATGGTGCCAAGGATGGTGACACCCTGCGTCATCTTGCGCGCGACCCGCGCTTCGTAACGGTCGAGGCGGGACACCAGCCGCTCCTTCAACCCTTCGCGGTCATCCAGCGCGCCGCCCGACTGCGCGATCTCCTCACGGGCTTCGGCGACGATGGCATGCGCCGACGCGGTCTGGTCCAGCGCGGAGAGCGAAGGGGCGGCCAGCAACGTGTCGCGAAAGGCTTCGGCGCTCTTGCGCTGGCGGGCGAGTTCGAGATGTTTGGCGACCAGCACGGTCCAGGTGACGACAGATGCGATGACCAGCCCGATCATGATCAGCTTCACCACCCAGTCGGCCTGCGCGAACATGCCCCATACGCTGAGGTCGCTGGGGATCACCGGCCCGCCCTGCGCACTCGCCGCATTGGCAAAGGCGGCATGCGGCATTGTAAGTGCGCCGCCACCGATCAGCATATATCCAAATCGCGACACTTTCGGCCGTCCCCTGATGATTCGTCTTGACCGCCGACTACCCAGCGAAAAATGCAATTGCAAGTCATTCCTAATAGCAAAAGTGTATCACGCCTGTCGCGGCATCTGTCGACATCGAATTCGGGGAGACCGATGGCGTGTGAACCATGACGCAATGAGTCGATGCGGCGATTGCCACATCGACAAGGCCGCGTGCCCGGCGGTTCCTCATTCTTGCAAAATGGAAAGAAATGGTCGGGGAGACAGGATTCGAACCTGCGACATCCTGCTCCCAAAGCAGGCGCGCTACCGGACTGCGCCACTCCCCGACCGGGAGTCGCCCGCATGGGGCGAAAAGAAACTGGTGGGCCCGGCAGGACCAAAACCCACACACCCCTGAATGCATAAAAATCAATGACTTATGCTCGTCAGGAGGTCTCTAATTGTCACACGTTCGTGTCACACGCAAGTGTGCTGCGGAAAATTCCTGACTGAGAACTCGACACATTACGCGGCTGGAAAACTCAAAATCGGAAACAAGCATTTGTCTTTAGCGGCTTAGGCGTACCGGGGCTTTCAGGTTGCAACCATCTGCGGGGAGTATGGAGACCAGCCTGCTGGCGGAAGGAGTTGCCATCCTATTCTCATTCGTCGGCAACTGAGCGGCCCATAAACCAACGTTCCCAGCGCCATAGGTCCCAGTGCTTCAGTGGTGGTGGTCCGATGATCTTTACGGCAACGGATGGTGCATTTCTGATAAGTGCCCTAGCGGCCTCGCGAATGGCCTCTGGGCCAAGTCTGTACATGCGACCGTAGGGACCTTCCCTTAGTTGCTCAGCCTCCTCAACCTCATCTGAGGACAGCTCAAAGTAGCCTTTCTTCCTCAGCCACCTCTCAGCAGTACGGCAGTCGCAGCTAAGGGTTACGATCTCGAAAACCTCAGGCAATGCATACTTGCGTCGAGACCGGATTACGCGAGAACGCCATGCAGCATAGTCACTGCGCCATTTCTCAGCAGCCTCAGCATCGTCTTGGAAGCGTGCGGGGAGAAAGGTGCTCGATACCGGTGCGTCCTCTTCAGCGATCTCATGGAGGGGATCTCCCTTTGAGTGGCGATAATAGACCCTGCCGTAATCCTTCCCGATGGCACTCGCGAATTCAGCTAGAGTCATCTCTTGACCGAGCCAATTCACGAGGATCGTATTTCGACGGTTGCGAGTTTGCTCAGCCTTTGTGGCCCATCGGCAAAGGCCTGGGCCATAACGCGGATTGCCACTGTCCAAGCGATCAATCGAGTGTGCAGGCGAAGGCTTCCTGCCCATGTCAGACAGAAAACCTGCCAGAGTATCCCAAGCAGGATCAATGATCCTTCCATCGTGGGATCGCTGGCGCATGGCCCTATGGCTATCAGCTTCGGCCTTGTATTTCGTTCGGAGCTGTTGGGGACGCAAGGTCGCTAGATCATGGGCAAGCTCTGCATCGGGCTGGTCTTGACCGATGCACTGATCTTCAGATGCACTCATTATTGAAAGCTATACCTAGGACATTTGAAGGTTGGGTGCATATGCAGTTCAGCTTATGCGTTTGAGGCGGCGCAGTAGCGTTTCACGGTCGCAGGGGACAGCTTGAAATGGGCTGCAGTAGTCGCGATGCTTGCCTCGTTGTTACGTCGCCACGACGCCACCTCAGCAGCATTATGTGCAAATGGCCTGCCTAAGCTCGCCTTACCACGGTGAGTGCGTCCGGTCTCTGCAAGTGACTTACGCGCGGCAGAGCGACCCGCAGCAGTTCGTTCGAAAATTCGACGGCGTTCCATTTCCGCGACCTGGGCGAGCACAGCTAAAATCAACTCACCAACTCCGCGCGCAATCGGGCCAAGGCCGTGGACTTCAACTAGGACGCCCATATTGATAAGTTTGCGGACGGTGGCTTGAACATCAAGCGCATCGCGCCCCAAGCGGTCAACCGCATATACATGTACGGTATCACCATCCCGAACTTGATCTAATAGTCTAGCAAAGCCGGGACGGTTCGCGGCCATCGTGCCGCCACTCACGCCTTCATCGAGATACTCACGGTCAAAGCACCCGCCCATTGCGTTGCGTTGAGCTTCGACACTCTGGTCATTTGTCGAGACACGGTAATAGGCAATGCGCATGTATGGCTCATAAGTTAGAGGTACTTGATGCCTAGCTCTTAACCCCGCTCATAATCACTGTAAAGCTGCCTTTTGATCCATAGCGCAGATGTTACAACTTATGAGCTCGTCGTTGTGACCTGCTCTCGGCGCTATGGTCGAACCCTGAGAAGTAGAGGTCTGTCTGTGCCCCTTGATCACTATGTTTCACAAGTCCATCTCAAGCGCTTCTATGCGGAGAGCCTTGGCAATCGGAAGATGCACGCTTACCGCAAGTCTGACGGCCAACAGTTCCCATGCGGCTCGGAGGATGTGTGCCGGATCAAGGACGGAAGCACCAATGACTTCCTTGGGGAGCCGAGGCTTGTAGAGGAATTCCTGAAGACGATTGAGCCGAAGTATAATGCCGCATGCGCTGCTTTGGCTGCTGGGACATTCGATCAAGAACACGTTTATGTGATTACCGGCTTTATTGCCTATGTGGCTTCGTGCTCACCGACGGCAGTAAGGTTGGGGACGAGGCATCTAGAGGCACTCGTTCACGCGGAGGCTGCAATCATGGACCAAGCGGACCTCTTGCCACCATCGCCCCCCGAACTCGGCGGAGCGTCTTTCAGTGAGCTTCTGAGTGACGGTCGCGTGGTCATTGAAACTGATCGACGGTTTCCTCATGCGCTGGGCATTTCCAATCTACTGCATTTAGCAGCTGCCTTTGGTAACACGTACTGGGAGATATTGTTAAATGACGATGCGAGCTCACCTTTTTTTACCAGCGACTTCCCTGTAGCAATCGAGGCCAACCCCCAAAGTCTTGTAGTTAATCGGGTAATACCGCTGACACCATCTCTTGCACTACGCATTCATCCCAGAACGCATCTGTCTATGTCAGAGCCGTCACTTAGCTTTGAGAACCTGAGGTACAAGGTGCGCAATCTAGGTCGGCAGGGAGTTCGGCTAGTTAACACTGCGGTCGTAAGGTCCGCTGAAAACCAAGTTTTTGCATCTATCAATAGCCAATGGGTCTCTCGGTTCGTCGCTAAGCACAGCAGATACCGAGTTGAAATTAGCAACCGGTATTCGCCCCACGGGTCAGGTATTATCAAGACATCGAGCCTAGAAGTAAGGGGGAGTGGAGGTCACAGTGATTGATCTGAACCCGCCGCCTTTGGGGGTAGTGTAGCTCAGGGGGCTGTTCGTCGAATCAGGTTACTGCTTCGGATCATAACGAACGGTAAGGTGCGGTCTGCACCGATTGCACATTACAGACCCCTTCGATCAAGCTGCTCATCGGTTAAGGGATTGTTGATGTAGTCTTGCATGGCAGCACGCGCAGATTGCCAGAACGCCTTATGGAAGCAAGCAAGTGCCGCTACTTCAATTGAGGCGAATTCCATCCAGTACCGATATCGAATAGGCCCCAGCGTTACATAGCTTTGTATGCGCGAAGGGAGCTTCGTCTCGCGGTCCATACTGAGGTTTAGGCCACCGTGTGCTGCATAGGCATGGTCCCCCGACACTGCAGCCCAGTCCCGGTAGTTAGGATCGCCGTCGATGGCGAGAAAAACCCGATTAAGCACCAGGTCGCCTATCGCAAATGCACTAAGTGATATGGGGCGAGGACCGCGAACATCCCCCATGTGGCAACACAATAGCTTGGCGAAATAGCGGAACACATCAAGGTAGGGCTTACTGCCATCGCCGTACCTTTCATCCTCGAATGCCGTGATAGGTTCGGCTCCGGCAGCATATAGTTCTAGGGTCCGATTATGAAATAGGTCAAACTCGCGGTCGGCAGGTTGCGTGCGATTGCCATTGCACTCCGCGCATAAACCGGCGGCGTGGTGGAGTGCTTTGGACTTCGGTCCTTGGGCATTACGATAACCTTCTGCGCCACCGAATTGCCCAATCACCATCTTCTCTTTGCCGAACATGGCACGGATGGCGGACGCCTTTACTTTGTGTTCGCCAGTTAGCGGAGCGTTGCCGCCGCATAGGCAGCAGTGACCCTTTCGGTATGGTTCAAACAAGAAACCCATTCACCAAACCTCAGTTCATTCCATTTGTAGATAGTGAAGGCCTAGGCGCGGGCAACTGTCGCATAAGGACCTTAGAAGGTTTCCCCAGAAAGCGGTTGCGACGCGCTATGCTGCGATAAAAGCCTAAAATTCTCTGGATACAAACTCTTTGGGTGCGTTAAAGGCCTGATAACGACGCTACGACTACTGACGTCTCGTCAAAGATAGCTGGAGGCGAAATGGCAGTAAAGGAATTGGCCGGATGGAGCGAGTTGTCGCTCACGGACCTATTTTTCGCGTATCGGAAAGCGAAAGTAGACTGTTTTTACGAGTCATCTATCAGAGTTGCCGAGAGTTTTATCGCATACGAGCAGGAGATAACCGAAAATTTAATAGCATTGCTTGAGCGTTTACAGTCAGGTGAAGTTGCAGAGATCCTAGGTGAGGGGATCCAGTCACCCATAATATTTCCTAAGAGGCTTCATCTTGAGGCCGGAGAGCAGCTGTCTTCCCGGCGGGGCTCCAGAGCTCCGAAAGCGCATGCCTACTTCTCTGATAGCGAAAGAGCCTTCCAGCAGGCAACGGATCAACGACAACTAGTTCCCGAATTTCGGCTAATCGGTGACTTTGAAGCGTCCCGGATTTTCCGGAGGCAGTTTCAATTGAGTCATGCGACCATATCGAGGTTCCCTCTAGCTGCATAGTAATTGGCTTCGGCCTCAGCGGGTGGGATGTGCCCGATGGGGCCGAACAGACGCTGGTTGTTGAACCAATCGACCCAGCGTAGCGTTGCCATTTCCACGGCCGACACGCTTGGCCATGATCGCTGCCGCCAGATCACTTCCGCCTTGTAGAGGCCGTTGATCGTCTCGGCCAAAGCGTTGTCGTAACTGTCGCCAACGCTGCCAACGGACGGGACGAGGTTGGCCTCTGCCAAGCGCTGGGTGTAGTTCATGGCCAGATATTGGACGCCCCTGTCGCTGTGATGGATCAGGCCGTCATCAGGGCCAGGCCTGCGCGCATGGATCGCCTGTTCCAGAGCATCGAGCACGAAGCCGGCGGTCGCCGACGTGCTGACCTTCCAGCCCACGATCCGGCGGGCATAGGCATCGATCACAAATGCCACGTAGACGAACCCGGCCCAGGTGTGGACATAGGTAAAGTCGACCACCCACAAAGCGTTCGGCCGGCTGACGCGGAACTCGCGGTTGACCTTGTCGAGCGGGCACGGCGCCTTGGGGTTGCTGACGGTCGTGACCGTCGTCTTGCCTCGTCGCACGCCTGCCAGCGACATGGTGCGCATCAACCGTTCCACGGTGCACTTGGCCACAGCGATGCCCTCGCGGCGTAACTGGTGCCAGACCTTGCGGGAACCGTAGAGGCCAAAGTTGTTGTCATGGACACGCCTGATCTCTTCCTTGATCTCATCATCGCGCCGGGCACGGGCCGGACGCCTGGTAGGATCTGCAAGCCGGGCAGCATGCTCGTGGTAGGAGGACGGGGCGATCGCCAGTTCACGGCAGATCGGCTCGATACCCAGTTCCTCACGGTGCGTGTCGATAAACGACATCACCATTTGCCGTGGCGGTCGAGCTCCGCCTGAGCAAAATATGCGGATGCCTTGCGGAGTATCTCGTTGGCCCGGCGCAACTCCTTCACTTCGCGTTCCAGCGCCTTGACCCGGTCCCGGTCGCTGGCGGCCTGCGCCGCTGGTCCCGCTCGTCGGCTCGCCTCCTCACGGCACCAGCGGCGCAGCGTCTCGGTCGTGCAGCCAACCTTCCCGGCAATCGAAGACAACGCTGCCCATTCCGACGGGTAATCCCCCCGGTGCTCATCCACCATTCGCACCGCGCGGTCACGAAACTCTGGCGAAAACTTGTTCCTTGTAGCGCTCATTCTGGCTCCTTCTCACAAATAGGAGCCTCCGGAAAACCCGGGACGCTTCA
>NZ_LYWZ01000019.1:0-2500 GCF_001661965.1 Croceicoccus mobilis | reverse complement strand
AGGTGCGGACGATATCTCAGCCAGATAATCAATTTTGATTGATCTTGTGATGATACCATGCACGCGCAGGTCTCCCTGCTCGTCACACGATACCGCCACGGCATCGATTTAAAAACCCATTCACAATGTCAAAGATCGGCGATCCATATGATCGCCTAACCGGCATAAGCCGGATCAGCTTTCTCTTCATCCCTGGAGTAGTTCGTCACCATCTGCGTTCTGGTGGAGCCTATCGGGATCGAACCGATGACCCCCTGCTTGCAAAGCAGGTGCTCTCCCAGCTGAGCTAAGGCCCCTTTAGAAACGCAAAACGATTGGTGGGCCTGGGGGGATTCGAACCTCCGACCTCACCCTTATCAGGGGTGCGCTCTAACCAACTGAGCTACAGGCCCACTTGCCCGCCGGCTCAATCCTTCCTTGCAGAAGGCAGCCGCAGCGGGCGCCAGTGGAAGCCAGAATGGCCAGCTCAGGCGACACAGCACACGCGCTTTGCAGCAGCGGTGCTGATCTCCAGTGATGAAGGGACATGAGGACGACGGCATGTTCTTTGGAAGCTGCGAAGCTCTTTCCAACTGACGTCGGACGCTTTCGCATCAATCCTTAGAAAGGAGGTGATCCAGCCGCAGGTTCCCCTACGGCTACCTTGTTACGACTTCACCCCAGTCGCTAAGCCCACCGTGGTCGCCTGCCTCTCTTGCGAGTTAGCGCAACGCCTTCGGGTGAACCCAACTCCCATGGTGTGACGGGCGGTGTGTACAAGGCCTGGGAACGTATTCACCGCGGCATGCTGATCCGCGATTACTAGCGATTCCGCCTTCATGCTCTCGAGTTGCAGAGAACAATCCGAACTGAGACGGTTTTTGGAGATTAGCTCACCCTTGCGAGTTCGCTGCCCACTGTCACCGCCATTGTAGCACGTGTGTAGCCCAGCCTGTAAGGGCCATGAGGACTTGACGTCATCCCCACCTTCCTCCGGCTTATCACCGGCAGTTTCCTTAAAGTGCCCAACTAAATGATGGCAACTAAGGATGAGGGTTGCGCTCGTTGCGGGACTTAACCCAACATCTCACGACACGAGCTGACGACAGCCATGCAGCACCTGTCACTGGTCCAGCCGAACTGAAGGAAAAGATCTCTCTAATCCGCGACCAGGATGTCAAAGGCTGGTAAGGTTCTGCGCGTTGCTTCGAATTAAACCACATGCTCCACCGCTTGTGCAGGCCCCCGTCAATTCCTTTGAGTTTTAATCTTGCGACCGTACTCCCCAGGCGGATAACTTAATGCGTTAGCTGCGCCACCCAAGTTCTGTGAACCCGAACAGCTAGTTATCATCGTTTACGGCGTGGACTACCAGGGTATCTAATCCTGTTTGCTCCCCACGCTTTCGCACCTCAGCGTCAATACTTGTCCAGTCAGTCGCCTTCGCCACTGGTGTTCTTCCGAATATCTACGAATTTCACCTCTACACTCGGAATTCCACTGACCTCTCCAAGATTCTAGCCTGCTAGTTTCAAGGGCAGTTCCGGGGTTGAGCCCCGGGATTTCACCCCTGACTTGGCAAGCCGCCTACGCGCGCTTTACGCCCAGTAATTCCGAACAACGCTAGCTCCCTCCGTATTACCGCGGCTGCTGGCACGGAGTTAGCCGGAGCTTATTCTCCAGGTACTGTCATTATCATCCCTGGTAAAAGAGCTTTACGACCCGAAGGCCTTCATCACTCACGCGGCATTGCTGGATCAGGCTTGCGCCCATTGTCCAATATTCCCCACTGCTGCCTCCCGTAGGAGTCTGGGCCGTGTCTCAGTCCCAGTGTGGCTGATCATCCTCTCAGACCAGCTATAGATCGTCGGCTTGGTGAGCTCTTACCTCACCAACTACCTAATCTAACGCGGGCTCATCCAAAGGCGATAAATCTTTGGTCCGAAGACATTATCCGGTATTAGCTCAAATTTCTCTGAGTTATTCCGAACCTAAGGGTAGATTCCCACGCGTTACGCACCCGTGCGCCACTAAGGCCGAAGCCTTCGTTCGACTTGCATGTGTTAGGCATGCCGCCAGCGTTCGTTCTGAGCCAGGATCAAACTCTCAAGTTTGTGTCACGACACAATGAGCATCAGCCGAAGCTGACCCGCCCAATGCACCGAACTTCAGGAGCCGATACCTGCACTTGTCAAACGTAATGGATACGAAGGACATGTATCATTCATACCAGCCGTGGTGGCCGGCAGAACGTGGCATCGACTTAATCAACCCGTACACGGAGCCTGAAGCTCCCCGGACGGGGCGCCGTCGCCCACATGTCCCTTCATCTAAAACCTACAATGTCAAAGAACCGCCAGACAATTAAAGGCGGACAACTAAGCCGCCCCGATCTTAACGTTCGGAGGAGCTGCTGTCCGTCTATGTTGGCGACCGTCAGAAGCGAGCCGTTGAAGCGTCGTCCCCGTCGGTGAGGCGGCATATATGGACACCCTTTGAGTCGGTCAACACATGTTTTTCA
>NZ_LYWZ01000018.1 GCF_001661965.1 Croceicoccus mobilis | reverse complement strand
AAAGCAAGGCCGTTGATTTCGTTGGATTTCTCATCTCACAATTAAGGGCTACGCGACAACAATCGTTCGATGCGACAACACGGTCAAGTATCATGAGATGAGCGCGGCTAGCTCCTCACTTCACGCACCCCATTTCTCACGATACCCCACCCCATTTCTCACGATACCCCACCCCATTTCTCACGATACCCCACCCCAAAACTCATGATACCCCACCCCATTCCTCATAATAGGCTGGAATCGGCCTTTAAAATCAGTGGGATGCGACCCCCTTGAATCATAGAATCTAGAATCATGAATCACCGCGCGCGGAACGGAGGAGATTTAGATGGAATCGGCCAAAGGCCGATACGCCGATGGTGCGTGCCGGCTACGCCGTCACAGAGGCGGCCTATCGGCCGCTAGCTTGGCGAGGAAGGAGTTGGGAGCGAGGACGGTCCGCGATCATTCGGCGGTCGTCACGCGGCGAGGGGGTTTGCCGTTGCCATCGTGGACAACGACCGCGGACACGCCCGAGGCGGCAATGCGATCGATCAGGCGATCGGCATCCTCGTACTGGTCGCTTGGCCAGTCGCGGGCGACGTGGACGCGACCGTCGCCGATTTCGAGCGTCAGGTGCGAAATCGAAGGATCGAGGTCGAGCAGCCGCGCCATGTCGGCTTGGGTTTCGAGCGTGATGTGCCGGAGATCATCGCCGGTCATGATGAGCTGCCAGGTGCGGGTGCGATCATCGAAGCTCAAGGCCTGTACCATCCTGTGGTCGGCGCGGCGTAGCAAACGCGCTGACCGTCCTGTTTGGTTTTACTCCATCCCTTGCCCGAGCAGTTCGCGATGAGGGGGATGGTGGAAGTGCTGGTCTGGTCGAGCTGCCGGGCGAGCTTGCCGTTGACGGTGTTCGCCCAGCTGGCCGCAGCTACCTCGTCGCGGGCGCGGGCATAGCCCGATGCTTCACCGGCCCCGTTCCCGAGGTGATAGCCGTAACCCAGCGCAACAGGCACCAGCAGGGCGAAGCCGGCGAGCGCGCCGTTCCACCACCTGTCCCACCGGCGCCGGCGCAGCTCATGGACGCGGCGATCGGCGGCATCGGCGGCAAGACGATCGTTCAGGGCGGCGTGCGCGGCCGTGTCAGCATCGATCCGACGCCGCAGGGTCTCTCCCGCCCCGGCAAGGCCGTCTGCGGCCCCATGGCGCGCTCCAGCCTCCGCACGGGCTGCCAGAACCGCAGGATCGACCAGGCGGGCCGCTATGGCCGTGTCGCGGGCTTCCTCATCCTCGGCGCGCTGTGCGTCCCTGGCGGCGGCATCGGCGAGGCTGGCGCGCACGTCGGTCACCAGGTCGCGCAGGGTGCCGAAACCGGCAAGGATGCGCTGGATGTTGGTATCGAGGTGGGAGAAGAAGCTGTGCGCCTGGGCGGCGTCGGCGGCACCGCGCGCGCGACCGGCAGCAGAGGGCGGTGGGTCGGTGGGCATGTCGAACTCGGCCGGGTCGAACTTGCCGGTCGGGGGATCGTGGCGATCGGACCCGAGCAGATCACGCCCCCTTCCGCGTTCTACCGGGCGGCGGGGATCGTCGTCGCGGTCGCGGTCCATCAGCGGTCCTCCCCGGGCAGTGTCCACCCCTCGAACGGTTTCCTGTCCTGATCGCGGCTGATGCGGTGGGTCAGCTCGGTGACGATGCCGGCGAACCGCTGATCCTTGGTGGCGGCATCGAGTAGCAGGCCACCCAAGATGATCTTGCGGCGGGTATCGAGGCGACGGCCTTCGGTGGCGATCCGGGCGTTGAGCGCATCGAGGCGAGCCTTGGCCTGGGCAAGACGCTTCTTCGCCAGTTCGACAGATTCGGGAGTGGGGGCAGCGCGGTCGCGGCGGTCGCGTATCGTGCCGGCGTCTGCCTCGAAAACGAGCGCGACGGCCTGGTGCATGACTATACGCGGCGGGGCGGTGTCGAGGATACGTTCATCGTTGCGCCGGAAGGTGCGGAGTGGGCGCAGGACCGCTCCGCGCTGTGGAACGCAGCGGAGGCGGCGGAGAAGCGCAAGGACGCCAAGGTGGCGCGGGAGTATGAGCTGGCGCTGCCGGCCGAGCTAGACGCCGGCCAGCGCCGCGACCTGGTTCGTGCTTTCGCGGAGGATATCCGCGACCGCTACGGGGTGGCGGTCGATGCGGCTATCCATGCCCCCCATGATTACGGCGACGATCGCAACCACCATGCGCATGTCATGACGACGACGCGGATGGTGGACGCGCAGGGGCTGGGGGCGAAGACGCGCCAGCTCGACGTGCGATCGTCAGCGTCGATCGAGGTGGAGGAGATCCGGGCGAGCTGGGCGGCGCAGGTCAACGATGCGCTAGAACTGGCGCAGGTTGCCGAGCGGGTCGATCATCGCAGCTATGCCCGTCAGGGCGTCGAGATGGAGCCGACCGTGAAGATGGGCCATGCGTCAGCCGCGATCGAGCGTCGCGCCGAGCGCGAGCAGATCGCGGCCGGCGAGGAGCCGCACGCTGTCACTCCGCGCGGGCAGATGAACGAGGCGATCGAGGAGAAGCGCGGGCTGGGGGTCTATCTCGAGCGCGGGCGGGAGTGGCTGCAGGAGATGGGGCAGCGGGTGCGCGACCAAGCCGAGCTGGCGGCGCATGGCATGGCGAGCCTGGTGCAGGGCGCGGCGCGGACGATGCGGGCGGGGTTGCAGACTAGTGCCGGCGACGGGTTCGATGCGCTACCGGCGCTCGACCAGTCACCCCGGCGAGAACAGACGCCGGCGCTCGATCATGGTCAGGACGAGCGCGATCGACAGCGACAACGCCAGCGCGGGCATGACCGCGATGGGCCGGCTATCGGGTTCGGGCGGTAGCAGCTTTGAAAGCATCATAGCGTATGCTAAAACGCACCAATAGTATGATTCATGGAGGCTAATATGGCGACCGTGCGCAAGACCATTACCCTAACCGAACAGCAAAATTCATGGATTGCCGCCCAGATCGACGCAGGCAGCTACACCAACGACAGCGAGGCGATCCGCGACCTCATCCGGCGTGAGCAGGAGCGCGGACTCGAGATCGAGAGTATTCGTCAGGCGCTGATCGAGGGTGAGCAGAGTGGGGAGCCGGAGCTGTTCGATTTCGCTGCGTTCAAGCGGCGCAAAGCCGAGCAGCATGGCTGAATACCGGCTTAGTCCGAGAGCGCAGCGCGACCTCGACACGATATTCGACTACACCGTGGCGCATTGGGATTTGTCCCAGGCGATGCGCTACACCGACCTCATCGAAGCCGCTTGCGCCAATCTGGCCGAAGCGCCGCAGCAGGCGCAGGGCTGCGCCAATATCCGGCCCGGTTATCGGCGGCGGGGCGTCGAGCAGCATGTCATCTATTTTCGGCTGACCAGCTACGGCATCGCCGTTATCCGTATCCTGCATCAGCGCATGGATGCGGCCCGCCACCTGTAAATGTTCAGGGTTCCTCCTTACGTCCCTCCATGTCGTAAAGCATTACATCGTCACGCCCCGTCATCATTCCATATTTGAGGGAAGTCGTGTTGATTGTTGCCAAGCTGTTCTCAACGACCATCGTGGTGACGTGAAGACAATCGAGGTAGCGAAGGGTGGGTTCGACGCTATTTTCTCTCATGTAACGGACT
The DNA here is from genome assembly GCF_001661965.1 of Croceicoccus mobilis. Lineage (GTDB taxonomy): Bacteria > Pseudomonadota > Alphaproteobacteria > Sphingomonadales > Sphingomonadaceae > Croceicoccus > Croceicoccus mobilis. The sequence continues at coordinate 12,805 of NZ_LYWZ01000018.1, read as the reverse complement.
ACGAAATCCGGTGACCAAACCACGCCGCCGCCCTGTTGACCGACTAAAACGTCATTGGTCTGGAGGGAGTGAGACGCGCCACCCTGTCCGTTCTGAAAGATGCTTTCTCGGATCATCTTGCCATTGATGGATTGGCAGGAGTAGCCGCCTCGAACGGCATCGTCTCCAATACCGATTGCCGGATCGGTGTAACGGGCTTTGATATACCGGCTCGCGAAGACCGTAGGCGGTTCCATGTCGCCGACCTGGACCAGCGTCGATGCGCTCAAGCAATCCCACCGGCCCTTACTCGGCCAGCACCGCTCGGCCTGTTCGTTCGCGAATTTCTCGCTCGGCGACGCCTCCAACCAACCCCAACTCCCATCGGGGAGCTTCTTCCAAGGATGTTTCGGCGTCTGTTCTACGGCCTGCTTTTGGCCGTTGTCGGAGGCTGCATGACAACCGGCAACGGCTAATGCTGCGATGACAAGAAATCTCATTTTCAGCCTACTGCTTGTTCGGGAAGCGGAAGGTCACTTCCTGGCCCAGTCGGCCCCAAGCTGCGATTTTGGCCAAGTCGGAGAACGTTTTGGGAACGTGGCATTCGGTATTGACGATGGAAATCATAGAAGAGGACAGTTCGCTCCATCATAGGGAGTGGGTTGATGGATCGGAGTATTCCGGGCGGGGATTTGATCGGACGATGGAGCCTGAGCTTTGCCGATATTGATTTTGTAAATTCGAAGCCGGCCCTGACGCGCCTTGGCCTCGCCGCGCAGCTGAAATTCTTCGCTTCCCTGGGGTTTTTCGCGATCGATCCCGGCTCAATCCCTACCGATGGCCTCTCGTATCTGGCCGAGCAACTCGGTGTCGAGGCTGGCGAGATAGCCGGTTATGACTTTTCCAGTCGGACAGCACGACGGCATTGTGCGGAGATCCTGATCCATCTTGGATATCACCGCATGAAGCGGGTGGATCGCGCGCAATTGACGGAATGGATTGCTGGCGAGCTGTGCCCGGGCGGCCAGTCGATCAATGCCATGCTTGAGCATGTTTTCCTGTGGTGCCGGGACCGGCGTATTTATGGGCCGTCGCGCAAGGAGCTTGAACGTGTCGTTCGCTCACAACGGCAAGATTATCTGGACACCTGGCTGATCGGAACCAGTGATCGGCTTTCGTCAGATGCGGTGGCGTTATTGGAAGCCTCGCTTGCCGATCCGGACAGCTCGACCGGATTCAACAGGATGAAGGGTGACGCCGGACAGGCAACGCTCGACAACATTCTCGACGTGACCGAGAAACTCGCCTTTATCCAGAGACTTGATCTTCCCCATGATCTCCTGACGGCTACGGGCAAGCCATGGGTCGATCAGATTGTTCGCCGCGTTGCCGGTGAAAAGGCCTCGGAGATGCGCCGGCATGCGCCGGCGCGACAGCTCGGCCTTTATGCGATTTATCTAATGTCGCGGGAGGCGCAACTCACTGACGCGATGATCGACCTGCTGATCGAAACCGTTCACAAGATCGGAACGCGCTCGAAACGCAAGGTGGTGGGCGATATCGCGAAAGACATCGAGCGGGTCTATGGAAAGGAGCGCCTGCTGGTCGAGATCGCCAGCGCCTCGATCAATGAACCATCGGGGCGCATCTGCGATGTCATTTTCCCGATCGCCGGTAAGGCCAAGCTGGCGGCGATCGTCAAGGAGAGCCATGCGAAGGGCGCTCTGGACCGGCGCATCTACAAGGTGATGCGTGGTTCCTGGGCCAATCATTACCGGCGCATGCTGCCAAGCCTGCTTTCCGTACTTGAGTTCCGGTCGAACAACGCGGTGTGGCGGCCGGTCCTGGCGGCCCTCGACTGGATCAGGAGCAAGGTGGATGGCGGATGCCGCTTCGTGCCATTGCAGGATGTTCCGATCGATGAGGTGATTCCAGCGCGATGGCGCAGTTCCGTCATTGATGACGATGGGCGGGTAAACCGGATCAGCTATGAGCTTTGCGTCCTGACGCAACTGCGCGACCGCATCCGCTCCAAAGAAATCTGGGTGGTCGGGGCGGATCGCTATCGCAATCCCGATGACGATCTTCCCAAGGACTTCGAGATCAGGCGAGATGCGTACTATTCCGGCCTCAGCCTGACGCCAGATGCGCAGGCGTTTTGCGCCTCGATCCGGGAGGAGCTTGAACGGGAACTGTTGCTCCTCAATGCCAATATTCCACAAAACGACAAGGTCCGGCTCCTGTGGCGCGGCGACAACCGGATATCGATTACACCGTTCAAGCCCTTGCCCGAACCGAAGGGTCTCGCTTCGATCAAAAGCGAGATCGGTCAGCGCTGGCCGATGACCGGACTGCTGGACGTGTTGAAAGAGGCTGCTCTGGACACGGGATTGATGGATGCTTTCGAAACGTCGGCCTCGCGGGTTACCCTGTCGAAAGCAGCCTTGGCTCAGCGTCTTTTGCTGTGTCTCTATGGCTTGGGCACGAACGCCGGGCTCAAGCGGGTCGCTGGCGCAACACCCGATGTCAGTTACGAGGAATTGCTGCATGTCCATCGCCGTTTCATCCACGCGCCAGCGCTGAGGGAGGCGTGCGCGCGGGTAGCAAACGCGACACTGGCAATCCGCAATGCCGCAGTATGGGGAGATGCGGGCACGGCATGCGCGTCCGATTCAACGAAGTTCGGCGCGTGGGACCGCAACCTGATGACGGAATGGCACGCCCGCTATGGCGGCCGTGGCGTCATGATCTACTGGCATGTGGAGAAGCGCGCGACCTGCGTTTATTCCCAGCTCAAGCGGTGCTCTTCCTCGGAGGTCGCCTCCATGATCGAAGGCGTGCTACGCCATTGCACCGACATGGAAATCCAGCGCCAGTACGTCGATAGCCACGGCCAGAGCGCAGTCGGCTTTGCGTTCTGCCGACTCCTTGGATTTGAGCTTGCCCCGCGGCTGAAAGCAGTGGCACGCCAGAAACTGGCCCTTCCCCAAGCCGGCATGCGCACGCGGCTTTCCAATTTACTGCCGATCCTCTCCAGCCCGATCGACTGGGACGAGATCGAGCAACAATATGACGAAATGGTCAAATATGCCGCTGCCATGCAATCGCGCACCGCCGATCCGGAAGCGATCCTGCTCCGGTTTGCCAGAGCCGAAGTGATGCACCCGACCTACAAGGCGCTGAGTGAACTCGGCCGCGCGGTCAAAACAATCTTCCTATGCCGGTATTTGCGTCAGGAGGCATTCCGCCGCGAGATCCACGAAGGGCTGAATGTGGTTGAGAACTGGAACGGCGCTAATGGTTTCGTGTTCTTCGGCAAGGGCGGCGAGATCGCCACCAACCGCATCCATGAGCAGGAAATCTCCGTTCTGGCGCTACACCTCCTGCAAGCGTCGCTGGTGTATGTGAACACCCGCATGCTTCAGACCGTACTGGTTGAGCCGAAGTGGGCGGGGCGGATGACGCCGGAAGATTATCGTGGTCTCACGCCGTTGATCTACAGTCATGTGAACCCTTATGGCCGCTTCGACCTCGACCTGAACGACCGGATTGATTTTGGACGGCTTGCAGCGTGAGGCGGCTGATCGGCCTATAACATTTGGGTACACCCCAGAGTGATAGGGCCGAGTGACACCATTCGTCTGTCACAAAAGGGTGGGTTTGCGCTCAATGTGACGATACACTGCAAGAGCCACCCTAATGTGACGGATTTTGCACTTGGCTCGTATCGGATATGCCCGCGTCAGCACCACGGACCAGGATCTGGATATCCAGATTGGCCGCCTCAAGAATGCAGGTTGCGAAATTATCCGTTCCGAGACCGGATCGGGGGCCTCGCGGAGCGGGCGCACGGAACTGGAAACGATCATGCAGTTTATGCACACCGGCGACGAGCTGGTCGTGCTGCGGCTCGACCGGCTCGGCCGCTCCACGCGCGATGTCCTGAACCTGGTGCATGAGCTTGATGAAAAGGGAGCTTCGCTGCGCATCCTTGAGCCAGAGGTGACGACGGCGGGCGACATGGGGCGAATGGTCATCACCATACTCGGCATGGTCGCCGATATGGAGCTGAAGTTCATCAAGGATCGTCAGCGCGCCGGGATCGAAGCGGCGCGCGCCGAAGGCGTTTACAAAGGCCGGAAGAAGAACGTCGATGACGATGAAATCCGCCGTCGCCTTGCCGCCGGCGCCAGCAAGGCCCGCGTTGCCCGCGACCTGAAGGTCTCACGAATGACCGTCTATCGGGCGCTCGACATTATTCCGTCACAGACCAAACTGCCGGAAAAGCCGCCCACTGCCAGCATCGCCCTGCATCTGATTATCGAGAACTTCAACAAGCGTGGAAGAGGTAGAAAACCCGCTCGGGAGCGGATTGAGGCGATGCTGGAACGCGACTACGCCATGGTAAAAAACGGCAATTGTGATTACAAACTGACCGTCGCCTATGACCCCGATCCGGATGGCATTTCCCTTGATGAGGAAATCCAAAGCCTCCTCTCCGAGATGTTCAACATCGCAGAGAGCTACAATTGCTCCATGGAAGCCGATATCTACGAGGTCGGTGGTCAGCAACGGTCCTGGTAGAATCAATCAAGCGTTCAGTGTTCGTTCTTCAACCTGGCCAAAATCGCAGCTTCGGGCCGACTGGGCCTAATAACTACCATGGCGTGATTGCTTCGCCGAAAATCGTGGCGGCAATAGGACAGTGTCGTGGCGTTAACTGCCATGTTTGCATGTGAACATGACGACATTGAGTTTAACTTCGGCCCAGGCTCCTTCCGATCAACCAAAGGTGGAAAACATGGGCCGCCACGAACGCGCCTCCAATAAAGATCAGGGACGGTAACAGCATCCCCTCCTGCCCCGGCCTCGGCGTTAGGGTCATCGCTGCAACATTGAACAGCCCCAGCACACAGATCGCAAGGAAGGGCGTGAAGCTGAGAGCTAGAACGCGAGGTGCGGACCAATTCACCAAATTGGAAAGCGGCTCTGATCGTGAAAGCCGCTATTGCATCGGCAGTTCCTTTCCTGCCGGAAACGGGCGTTTGCCCGGATGGACAATCCGATCATCACCAGTGCGAAGATGGCGGACACGATTAGCACGGCATGAGTTTTCCCCTAAGCTATATGTTTGCATGTGAACATGCTCACTTGCCTACAGGACTTTCCCCCATCTTTCGGAGCCAGTCGTTGAACGCCTCGGCCATCGCGTCCTGCAAGCTCATGCCGTGCTTGCGGGCGGTCATGTGCATGGCGAACGACATTTCCGGGCTGAAATAGCCCGTCATCGCCTTCTTGCCCTGACGGCTCGGCGCAACCGGGCTGCTGCTCGAACTGCTGCCGGTGCCTACGCCAGTGCTGCGGGCGGTCAGCGCGGCCGCCCTTCCCTCCGGCTCGGTCGACGCCGGCGTTGGTGCGGGATCGCGATCCCGCAATGCAAGCAATGATCCCTTCCGGCTCATGCGCTGGCCCTCCGCTTCGTTGATGCTTGCATGTTTACATGCTCGCATGTCCACTTGTAAAGCTGGCGCACCTCGTCTGCCGCCTTGCCGTCCGGCTCGATCTCCATCGCGGTTTTCCCCTCGGCCGCCGCGTGACGGAACGCGGCACGATCCGCAACACGGTGCGGGCAGGCGTCCAGCCCATAATCCTGCACAAGCTGCGTCGCTTCCTCATACATGCGCGGCGCGGTCGGGCTTCCCGCCGTGAAGATCACGAAAGCGGGCTTGCCGCGCATCTTCACAAGGCTGGCGGTCGTCTTGATCGCGGCCAGGTCGAACGCGCTCGGCCGACATGGGATCAGCACCAGGTCGGCCGCCTCGACGGCGGCGCTGGCGGCGCTGTCGGCATGGGGCGGGGTGTCGATCACGATGAACGCTGCGCCTTGCGCCCTCGCCTGCTCGATCTTGGCGGCAAGGCGAGGGGGGGCGCTGTCGATCACGACCGGGGGCGCATCCTTGCGCCACGCCGCCCACTGGCTCGCTGTCGCCTGCGGGTCGAGGTCGATCACCAGCGCGGTATGGCCAGCATCCTCGGCGGCGGCGGCCAGATGCAGGGCGAGGGTGGTTTTCCCCGCACCACCCTTCTGGCTGATAATGGCGATTGTTGGCATGTGAATATCCTTACATGACCGCATGTTTGCATGTGGGCATAGTGCAAGCCGTGCCTGAATGAAAGGGGCAGGGGGAGGACGCTTAACCACCCTCGTCATCGTCGGCGTCCAGCGGCTCATGCTGCATGATCCCGTGCCCTTCAATCGGGCAAAGCGGCGCTCCGGCCAATTCCAGCCACTTGCGCGCGGTCCTCACAGTATAGCCGCACGTCGCGCACTCGCATTTCAGCATCCGGGTTTTCTGCTTCTTGGGCGCGGTCGACTCCCCGCCGGTGTCGAGATGGGCATGGGGGAGGGAGCCAGCGGCCTCAAGGATCGGTGCGATGGCCGCAAGTAAGGCGTCGCCGGGAGTGGTGGCGCGCATCGGCCCGACAAGGCCCAGCCCAAGCGCGACCCGTTTAAACGCCTTCCCATGCCCTGCCGGGATGCCGACAGCGGCATGGACCAGCTCGTGGGCGAGGATGGCGGCGATCTGCGCGGGCATGGCGTCAGGCGCATGCGCTAGGTCCGGGCGGATGAAGATTTCAAAATGCCCGTCCGCGCTGAGCCGGTTGTCCCAGCACTCACCGATCGCCTTGCCCTTCGCGCCTCTACTGGTGAAGCCGATCGCCACGCGCACGCGGTCGGGCAGGGGGGCGTCCAGCGCCTCGAACAGCGGAGCCATGCCCTGCGCCACGGCATTGAGCCAGCTTTCGCGGGTTTCGTGGGTCATCGTCTTTACTCCCTTCAAATCGCCTGTCCGGCGATGGCCATGCCATCGGCCGGAACACGGACGCCCAAGAACGCCGGCGGGAGAGGGGGGCAGCGGGAATCGACGGGGTGGAGCGGCCGCAGCGTAGCGAGGCACGGCCCGTCTATCCCGTTGCGGGGGAGAGGCGGCCGGGACCGCCTTTCCCCCTTCAAACAGGATCGGCGCCGGCGCACGCCGGCATTGCTGCGCGAGATCCGCGCAGCGATCTCGCTTCCGCCATGTGGATCGTCACCTTGGGCCAAGACCGCTTGCGGGCTTGGGGAGCGTGAGCGACTAGAGCCACGATGCCGCGTCAGCGGCAGGCGCATAATCACCGCACCCATTGCCAAAATCAGATTTTGTGACTACGTTGGGACTACGTTTTCAGAAGGAAATCCCAATGGCTGTTTCCGACACCTATGTCCGCGCCAGGATCGACAATACGACGAAGGAACGCGCCACCGCCGCGCTGGGCGCGATGGGCCTTTCGATCTCCGACGCTATCCGACTGTTGATGCTGCGTATCGCCGACGAACGGCGCTTGCCTTTCGAGGTCAAGGTTCCGAACGCCGCGACACGCGAGGCAATGGCAGAGCTGGCGGCGGGGAAGGGGACCAAGTTCGCCAGCGTCGATGCGCTGATGGCGGACCTCCGTGCGGACGATTGATCGTTCGACCCGGTTCAAGCGCGACTACAAGCGGGAATCAAAGGGCCGGCATCGAGCGACCCTCGATGCCGATCTTCTGCCTGTCCTGGCCGCGCTCGCGACCGACACGCCGCTTGATCCCAAATACCGCGACCATGATCTGAGCGGCGATTGGGCGGGCTACCGCGATTGCCACGTCAAGCCCGATCTGGTGCTGATCTACGCCAAGCCCGACGACGAAACGCTGCGCCTCGCGCGCCTTGGCTCGCATAGCGAGGTATTCGGATAGATGACGCACATGCGGGCGATCTTCATCCGCCACGGCGAATCCACCGGCAACGCCGGCGTGCCGTGCCATGATCTCGCGGCGATCGAGCTGACGGAGCGCGGCCACGAACAAGCGCGCCAGGTCGCGGCGAGCTGGACGCAAGCGCCCGCGCTCATCGTCACGTCGCCCTATACCCGCACCCGGCAGACGGCCGCGCCGACGATAGCGCGCTTTCCTGGCGTGCCGGTCGAAGTGTGGCCGATCGAAGAATTTACCTATCTGCAACCGGCGCGCTGGAACGGCACGCGCAGCGCCGAACGGATGCCGCACCTCGAACGCTATTGGAGCGCGGCCGATCCGGACTATTGCGACGGGGAAGGGGCGGAGAGTTTCCGCGCCTTGCTCGGGCGCTGCGAGGCGGCGCTGGCCCGCCTCGCGGCCATGCCGCCCGCTTCGCTCGTCTATGTGTTCGGACATGGGCAGTTCATCCAGGCCGCGCGCGCGATCGTCGCCGACGCCGATCTGGACGAGCGCGCCAAGATGCGCGCCTTCTGGCGCAAGGGCGAGCCGCCCGCGATCAGCAACGCGCAGCGGCTAGGGTTTCATTGGGATGGCGACCGCTGGGCGTGTGCGCCGGCGATCGCCGCCTAGATCAACACCCGCTCCACCTCGTCCAGCGTCACGTCATCGGGTCTCCGGTCGTAAAGCTGGGTGGTGCGCGTCGAGCTGTGGTTTGCCATCGTCGCGGCCGTCTCCAACGTGCCGCCGTTTTTCAGATAGGTGGTGATCCCGGTCGCGCGGAACGAATGGTTGCCGATCGCCGTCCCGATCTCGGCCGCGCCCGCGCGCCGGCGCACCATCGCGAACGCATTGGCTTGGGGCAGGGGGGTATCGCTGAGGCGCTTAGTGCCGCGCGCGATCGTGCGGAACAGCGGCCCTTTGCGGTCTTCGCGCAACTCGCACCCGTCGAGATATTCAGCGAGATAATGCTCAAGGTTGTGGTGGCAGGGCATTTCATGGCGCTTGCCGCCCTTCTCGTGCAGGCGCACCCAAAGCCTGCGATTCTGCACGAACACGTCCTCCACCCGCATCGCGAGCGCCGCGCCGATCCGTGCGAATGAATAGACCATCAATCCAATCAGGGCGCGGTCGCGCAGGCCCGCCGGCGTCGTCACGTCGATGGTATCGAGCAGCCGCCGCGCCTCGTCGGGGGCGAGCACCGGCGTCTTGCCGCGCCGCTGGCTATGCGCCGGCCCGCGCACCGATCCGGCAGGATTCACCGGCACGATATGGCCCGTTACCAGCCAGTCGAACAGGTGGCGCACGCCGGCGAGCTGCTGCTTGACGCTGGGCGCGGCCAGCTCGCGCCCCAGCGCCTCGACCCAGGCCGCGACGTGGAGCGGTTGCACGCCAGCGAGAGAGGCAACGCCGCGCGCCTCGCACCAGGCCAGGAAGTCGCCCGCCGCGCGCGCATAGGCACGGCGCGTATGCGGATTGCGGATGGTGACGGCGAAGAACTCAAGGAAGCGCAGCCGCGTGGCGTCGTCGGCCGCCGCGATCAAGGCCGGCAACGCCAGCGCGGGCGAGGGTAGGAGGGCGAGCTGGTTCATCGTGCGATCTTCTGCCAGCGGGCCGGCTCGCGGCGGGGCTTCGCCAGCTCCCGGCGCAATTCGTCAAACACCTCATCGGCGGGACGAACGCGGCCCGCCTTCACGTCCTCAAGCCCGCGTCCAACCGACTCGTCCAATATCCGGCGCAACAGCTCGTCGCGCAAATCGCGGTGCGGCTCCATCTCGATGAAGTTCTGGACGATCGCGAACACCGCCTCGGACGGATCAACGAAATGGCCCCGCTCGACCTGCGCCAACAGCCAATCGGCCATGTCGCCGGGTAGATACACCTCGAAACGCAGCCCGCCCCCGCGCGCCTGCTCGCGCAGCGCCTTGGCCTGGTCGCGCTCGGCGCAGTTGTCGGCAAAAGCCTCGTCGTCATTTTCGATCATGCCGGCATCCCTTTTTACGGTGGATCTTCGGAGACGTTTAAACGCTCTCGGCGGGGTCGCCGCGATAGCGCACCCAAAGGTCGTGCATCGCGTCGCGGTAACCCCAGGCATCGGCATAGGTGGTCGACTCCTGCGCCAGATAGGCCATGACCGTCAGCATATCCTCGGCAATGACGGCATCGACGTTGCAAAGATGCAGGATCGGGAAATGCCCGCACTCGTCGCCATTCCACCAGGCCAACAGAAAATCCGCGACCTTGGCCGACGCGCCGGTCTCGGCCGCGCGCGTGGGCGGCAGCGCGATCGGCAGCAAGCGGCCGATCGCCGCGCCGGCCTCATCGAAGCTTACGGTCCGGATGACAGGGCGGCGCTGCGGCGGTGTCGAGGCCGTCTCGGGCATGGCGATCATGGTCCCCTGAATGTGTGATAATGTCCTTTATCATACATAGAATGTGGCGTGAATCCCGCGCGGCACGATTGCGGTTTCGCCTCTGGCGCTGAGCCGCCATGAAAGCTCCATGATGACATTCAGATTTCGACGGGGATGGGGATGGCTGCTGCTGGCTGCGCTGACGCTCTCCACCATCAGCGACGAAATCACGGAGGCCATCCCGGCGTGGCGCGAGGCGCGATCGGTTCCTCCGGAAGTTCTACGATGACTTTGCGCGCCATTTCACTTAAACGAATCTCAATGCTGCGTAAGTTGTGGTCCCTTTTGCTTGTCATGATCGCGTCATCCCTGGTGGTGACGGGAACCGTGCACGCGCAGGAGAGACCGGGCGCTATCACGATCGAGTGCAGCGGCGCCGTGCATAGCGAAGGCGATGCCGATCAGTCGCAGGGCGATTCTGATAAGGCCGTTCCGCACCACCACGGCACATGCCATGGGCCGTCGCTGAACCTTCCCGCAACCGATGAGCTGGCGGCGATGGCCCGTGCCGGCGGTATGCGCCCATTTGCCGGTTCCGACGCGGCCATCGCATCGCGCTTGGTCGATCCTGGGCTGAGGCCGCCCACCGCCTGACATCTTCCGCTGGCCGGCATCAGCCGGCTCGACGCAATTTGTCAGGATCACCAGATAATGAAAAAGTTGATCGCGGCCGTATTGGCTGCGGCGTCCTGCGCATCGATCGCGCAGGCGCAAGCACAGGCGCAACAAGCGCCGGTCCCGGCTGCGCCAACATCGGCACAGCCCATGCCGGCTTTCACGCTCGATCAGGCCGTGTTGGCGGCAGGTGGGTCGGCACCGGCCAACGCGGCGGCAGCAGCGGGCATCGAAGCCGCACAGGCTGGACGCTCCGTCGCGGGCCTCCGCCCCAATCCGACCTTTCAGGGTCAGGTCGAGAATGTCGTGGGTTCCGGGCCTTATCGGGGGCTGCGGAGCGCTGAAACGACGGTCGGGGTTGCGATCCCGATCGAGCTGGGCGGCAAGCGAAGCGCGCGTGTCGCCGTCGCCGGCGCGCAGCTATCTCGGGCGCAGCTCCAAGCCGCGATCGCAGAGGCCGATATCCGCGTGCAGGTGACGCAGCTCTATGTCGAGGCGGTCGCGGCCGAACGCCGCTTGGCGACGGCACGCGACCAAGCCCGGATCGCGGCGGAAGTCCTGCGCGGCGCCGGGGTCCGCGTTCAGGCGGGCCGGGCATCGCCGCTCGAACAGCAGCGCGCCGACGTGGCGCGGATCAACGCGGATGCCAACGTCGAGCGGCTGACGCGGCTTGCGGAGGCGGCCAGGACCAATCTCGCGCGCCGGATCGGTCGTCCGATAGATGGCGCGCTGGACGTAACACTGCTCGATCGCCTCCCTGCCGCGACCTTCGGGCCGGTCGCCCCGCCAAGTGCGCAAGGCACGCTGGCGCTGGCGGCGGCCGATGCCGATCTGGCCATCGCCGACGCCGGCATCCGGCTTGCTCGGGCCAATCGGGTGCCCGACATCAACGTCGGACCGGCGCTGCGGCGACTGGAAGCGACCAACGACACCGCCGCGGTGTTCGCGATCTCGATCCCGATCCCGGTGTTCAACAATGGCCGGGCCGCCATCGCGCAGGCGACCGCTGAGCGGACGCGGGCGGACGCGGTGCGGCGCGTAACCGCGCTCGATGTCGAGCAGGCTATGGGTCGTGCGGCTGAGCGGAACAGGAAAGTGTCATAAGGCACTGTTTGGCTCGATACAGCGATAGATGGTGGCCGGGTGAACGTTGAAGGTCCTTGCGACGGCGCTAATGGACTTACCCTCGAGAACGAGTTGGCGAGCGAGCTCCGCCTGATCTGGGCGCATTTTCTTTGGGCGTCCGAAGCTCACACCGCGCGCCATCGCCGCCTTTCGCCCCTCCTCGGTTCGGCTCAATATGAGAGTCCGCTCGAACTGGGCGATCCCAGCGAATACGGTCATGATCATCACGCCAGACGGGGACGTGGTATCGGCCCAAGGTTCATCAAGCGATTGTAATCCTGCCTGCTTTTCCTTGATGCGTTCCGCGATGTGCAGGAGTTCGATGGTGGATCGCGCCAAACGATCGAGGCGGGCGACGACGAGAACATCGTCTTTGCGCAGGTGACCCATCAGCTTTTCAAGCTCGGGCCGGCCACGAGCGGCCCCCGATATTTTCTCTTCGAACATCATTTCACAGCCCGCCTCCGAGAGCCGACCGCGCTGGATTTCCAAGTTCTGATCCTCGGTGGAAACGCGCGCGTAGCCGAGCTTCATGCGACTGCTCCAGATATTGTGCGAAAGTTACTGCAAAACAATTTTGTTTCGCACATATGTTTTGCGAAGAAATTCGCCTTGTTTATCGGCATGGGCCGTCCCCTTCGCAAAAGTTGAAAGTTTCGCACGGTATGCCCACCCGTCACCTCACTGACGCCCAGCGTCAGGGCTTTGCCCGCTTTGATGGCGAACCGTCGGCCGATCAACTCGCGCGATATTTCCATCTGGACCAAACTGATCGCGACCTCATTGGAACTCTGCGCGGCGACCACAATCGGCTCGGCTTTGCCGTGATGCTGACGAGCGCCCGGTTTCTGGGCGCATTTCCAGTCTCGCCCGCCGAGATCCCAGCGTCGGTCCTGGC
>NZ_LYWZ01000017.1 GCF_001661965.1 Croceicoccus mobilis | reverse complement strand
ACGCGAATCCATGCCTTATGATGTCGTCATCGTCGGTGGCGGCGTTGCGGGATTGGGCGCCGCGATCCGGTTGAAGCAGGTGAATGCGGATCTTGAGGTCTGCGTGCTTGAGAAGGGTTCGGAGATCGGCGCGCATATCCTGTCGGGCGCGGTGGTCGATCCCAAGGCGCTGGACGAACTGCTGCCCGACTGGCGCGATGACGATTGCCCGATGGCCGAGACCCCGGTGACGGATAACTGGCACTGGACGCTGTCGGCCAAGGGCAAGTTCGCGATGCCGCATCTGGCGATGCCGCCCTTCATGTCGAACGATGGCAATTACACCGGTTCGCTGGGCAGCCTGTGCCGCTGGCTCGCGGAAAAGGCCGAGGGGTTGGGCGTGGAAATCTTCCCCGGCTTCCCGGCGGCCGAGGTGCTTTATAACGATGACGGTTCGGTCAAGGGCGTGGCGACCGGCGACATGGGCGTGGCCGCCGATGGCAGCCACAAGGCCGATTACCAGCCCGGCATGGAACTGCACGGCAAATACACGCTGTTTGCCGAAGGCGCGCGCGGGTCGCTGACCAAGCAGCTGAAGGCGAAGTTCGACCTTGAGGCGAATTGCGAACCGCAGGTCTATGGCCTTGGCATGAAGGAATTGTGGGACATCGATCCCGCCAAGCACGTGCCGGGCCGCGTTCTCCACACACAGGGCTGGCCGCTTAGCGAAAACGATGCGTGGGGCGGCGGCTTCCTCTATCACCAGGCCAACGGGCAGGTGGCCTTGGGCTTCGTGGTCGCGCTGGATTACGCCAACCCGTATCTGTTCCCGTTCGAGGAATTCCAGCGCTGGAAGCAGCATCCTGAAATCCGCTCGATCCTCGAAGGCGGGAAGCGCGTTTCCTATGGCGCGCGCGTCATTAACGAAGGCGGCTGGCAATCGGTGCCGAAACTCACCTTCCCCGGCGGCGCGCTGATCGGATGCAGCGCGGGCTTCGTCAATGTGCCCCGCATCAAGGGCAGCCATACCGCGATGAAATCGGGCATGCTCGCGGCCGAAGCCGTGGCCGAGGCCATCGGCGCCCAGCGCGCGGGCGACGAGGTCGTCGATTACGAGACGACATTGCGTTCGAGCTGGATCGCGGATGAACTGAAGAAAGTGAAGAACGCCGAACCCGCCGTCGCCAAGTTCGGCGGCGCGCTGGGCACGGTGATCGCGGGCGCGGACATGTGGATGCGCACGCTGAAGATCGGCCTGCCGATCACCATGAAGCACCACCGCGACTGCGATCAGACGATGCGCGCCGATCTGTTCAAGCCGATCCAGTATCCCAAGCCCGATGGCGTGATCAGCTTCGACCGTCTTTCCAGCGTGTTCCTGTCGAACACCAATCATGAGGAAGATCAGCCCTGCCACCTTCAGCTCAAGGACCCGGATGTTCCGCTGAAGATCAACCTGCCGGTCTATGCCGGGCCTGCGGCGCGTTACTGCCCGGCGGGGGTGTATGAATATACCGGTCTCGACGAAGAGGGCGCAGAGCCCAAATTCGTGATCAACGCGCAGAACTGCGTCCACTGCAAGACCTGCGACATCAAGGATCCGACGCAGAACATCAACTGGGTCACGCCCGAAGGCGGCGGCGGGCCCAATTATCCCAATATGTGAGCGGGCGGCACTCGCTGGACGTAGTCAGCGGACGTAAAGTCCGCCGTTCATGTCCAGCGTTGCCCCGACGAAAAAGCCGCCGCGGTCTGATGCCAGCAGGGCCGTCGCTGCGGCAATCTCGCTGACCTCCATGAAGCGACCGATCGGGACCTTGCCTTCCACCATGGCGATCTGTTCGTCCGACAAACGAGCCTTCGCCGTGGCGATGGGGCCGGGGGAAATCGCATTCACCGTGATCCCCTTGTCGGCCAGCAATTGCGCGAAATATTTCGTCAGCATGATCGCGCCGGCCTTGGATGAGGCATAATGCGGCGAAGCAACCGTGCCGCCGTTTTGCCCTGCCAATGAGGTGATATTGACGATCCGGCCATAGCCGTTTTCCGCCATGTGATCCTTGAAGACCTGGCAGCCCAGAAAAACGCTGCGCATGTTGATGGCGACGATCTCGTCGAATTCCTCTGGCGTGATGTCGTCAACCGGTGTGCGCTTTGCAAAGCCGGCATTGTTCACCAGAATATCGACCTTGCTCCATTTGGCGATGACGGCATCGCGTCCGGCGATGAAATCATCCTTGCTGCGTACGTCGAGCGAGACCACCATAACGCTCTCGCCCGAAGGGTCGAGGGACCCGGCGACGGCCGAAGCCGCCGCCAGGTCGATATCGCAGATCGCAACATTTCCTCCCCCCGCGTGTATTTCGCGGCAGATGGCCTCGCCAACGCCCTTGGCGCCGCCGGTAACCATTGCAGTCCGCCCTTCGAAAGAGAAGGAGCCGGGCCGGGGGATTTCGGTAAGGGTCATGTCGCGCTCCAGTTCCTTGACTTAGTACTTGTAGCCCAGCGTCAGGCCATAGGTGCGCGGGGTGTTAGTGAAGATTTTCCAGTACCGGGTCTGCCCCGTCGGCACGACGAGGAAGGCCGTAATGTCGTCGGCATGCATGATCTGGTAATTGTTGGTGAGATTCTTGCCCCACAGGCCCAGATTCCAGTGACCGTCGGCACTCTCGTAGTTGAGACGCGCGTTGAGCGTGCGCCCGCGCGTGTCATTATAGAGGTTCTGCCAGGTCGAGAGGTTGTTCGCGTCGTCGGTCGAGATGCGCGAGGAATAGTTGAATTCCACCTGCGGCGTGAGGATCGCGCCATTGGGCAGATAGGCATCATATTTGGCGCGCGCCAGGAACGAGTGCTTAGGCGCATATTTCGCGGGATTGCCCGAATAGTCGACATCGACCAGCGGGTCGTACAGCGAGGTATATTCGCCATCGAGGTAGGTGTAATTGAAAGTGAACTGAAGACCCGGCACCGGACGCAGCTTCGATTCAAGTTCCATGCCCTGCATCTTCAGCGTGCCGTTAAACGTGTGCGCCACGCCGCCTGCGCCCGAGAAGTTCTGCAAGTCCTTCGTTTTCTGGTCGAACAGCGCGACATTAAGGTCGAGCATATTGCCGAACAGCCGGGTCTTGGCGCCGATTTCGTAGTTGCGGGCCTTTTCTGGATCGAGCGGGATGGTCGGGTTCAGATAGGCGTTGTCGACAAAGCCGCCCGATTTGAAGCCCTTGGCATAGGTTGCATACAGGTTTACGCCATCCATCGGCTCGTACTTGACGGTGAAGCGCGGGGTGAACGCGTCCCAGCTTTCACCGCCCGAGGCTTCGACGTCGCCCGGAAAGCCAAGGCCGGGGATGCCATCAGGATCGGTGGTCGAAAAGGCGCGGTAGTCGATCGACTTCTTGTCTTTCGTGTAACGGCCACCGGCAACGACCGAGATCCGGTCGGTTACTTCGAAGGTCAGTTCTCCGAAGATTGCATAGGACTTGACCTTGCCGTCCTGAACGCGGGTGATGTTCGAGACATCCGGGTTGGTGCGGATGCGTCCGTCGAACACGCTTTCTGGCAGCGGGCTGTAATAGAAGATGTTCGTCGTCGAGACATCGGCGTTGAGGTAATAGACGCCCACCACATAGGACAGGCGATTGGGTGCGGACGCATAACGCAGTTCCTGCGTGAAGCTGCGATTCTTTACGTCCTGCCGACGGTCGAAAACGGGCACGACCGTTCCGACGGGAATGTCGTCGTTGATCGCGTGGCTGTCATTCATGCGATAGCCGGTGATCGCGGTCAGCGTACCGCCCATCAGGTCAAGATCACCGCGCAGGTAACCGCCCCGCAGGCGCTGCCTGTATGGTGAGGGGGCGTAGTCGTTGTTCGTCCACTCGTCATTGGTGAAATCGCCGAAGGTATCGGGCACAACCTGATCGCCGCCAATGCCCAGCTGGATCGAACCGGCATTGCCCTTGGTATAGGAATAATCCCCAGCCAGAACGATCTCGAGCGTGTCTGTCGGGGTGAACAGCAGTTTGCCGCGAATGGCATAGCCATCGGTCTCGCCGTAATTGCCGGGCTGGTTGGGGGTCTTGATCAAACCGTCGGAGCGCTCGGTCGAGAATGCGAAGCGGGCGGCGAGCTTGTCTTCCACGACGGTGCCGTTGACGACGCCTTCGGTGCGGAAATAGCCGCCATTGCCGCCGGTGACCTGCAACGAATACTCGTCGCCGAATTCGGGGTTGTTCGTCACGACCGCGATGGCGCCACCCACGACGTTGCGGCCGAACAGAGTGCCCTGCGGCCCGCGCAGCACCTCGACACGGTTAACGTCATAGAAGTTCGCGTTCAGGTCGTTGTTGAACACGTAATAGATGTCATCCTGGAAATAGGCGACGGGCGTGTCGAGTGTCGCGGTGCGAAAGGTCGACACATTGCCGCGGATCGAAAGGATCGAAAGCGACTTGTCAGACGTGTTGACGGTGATGCCGGGAAGCTCGGTGGTGAGCGCGGTCGGGCTGAAGACCTGCTGTTCGGCAAGGTCCGCGCCGCCGAACGCAGCGATCGAGAAGGGAACGTCGCGCACAGTCGATTCGCGGCGTTGAGCGGTCACGATGATTTCCTGCGTGTCGTCCCGGCGGACAGGCCCCTCAGTCATCTGATCGGAGTCCTCATCACCTACCGAATCCGATGATGCCGTGGTTGGTGCGTCCTGTGCGAATGCGGGCGTGGCAAAGCAGGCCGCGATGGCAAGGCATGACGTAAGTGTCTGAATATAGTTCTTCATTTCTGGTCTTCTCTCCCTGAAGCCGATTGAACGATTGTGTTCTGGAGCGCAGAAAGAGCGATGAAGAGAAATAATAGCAATAGCATCGTCCCTATTTTCGAATGGTACAACCATATTCCGATTGGGGCTGTGGCGGCAGAACATTTAGCTCGGAAATCGAAATGCCGTCCGGACAGCCGGGTGCAGGCGGGGCCGACAGGGGGTCGGTCCAGGATTATGACAAAACCAGAAACTGTGAGGATCAAATGCAGACCAAGGACAGCGAAGACCTGACCCGCGTGGGCCCGGGCACCGTCATGGGCGCTTTCATGCGCCAGTACTGGGTGCCGGCGTGCCTTTCATCGGAACTGGTAGCCGATGGCGATCCGGTTCGCTTGATGATCATGTGCGAAAAGCTGATCGCCTTCCGTGACAGCGAAGGCCGCGTCGGCATCATGGATCACCGCTGCCCGCACCGCTGCGCCTCGCTCTTCATCGGCCGTAACGAGGAAAGCGGCATTCGCTGCGTCTATCACGGCTGGAAATTCGACGTTAATGGCAAGTGCGTTGACATGCCGTCGGTTCCCGCCCGCATGGACTTCAAGGAACGCGTCCACGCCAAGGCCTACAAGACCTATGAGGCGAATGGACTGATCTGGGTGTACATGGGTGCCGATCAGGACAATCCTCCGCCGCACCCGCAGATCGAGGCTGCGATGCATCCCGATGCCGAGATCTGGTGCCTGCAGCGCGACTGCAACTGGCTCCAGGCGCTGGAAGGCGACATCGACACCAGCCATGTCGGCTTCCTCCACGTCGGTTCCTTGAAGGCCGAGGATCTGGACGAGGATCACCCGATGCGTCCGACCGTCCTCAACCGCGCGCCGGATTATGAAGTCGCGCAGTCCGACTGGGGCGTGATGTATGGCGGCTATCGTCCGAACGACGACGGGCAGATGTCATGGCGCGTGGCGCATTACATGTTCCCGTTCTGGACGCAGACACCCAATAATCGCTTTGCCACCCGCGCCATCGCCCGCGCTTGGGTTCCGATCGACGATGAACACTCGATGCTGTTCGACATCACCTGCGGCAGTGATGCGGGCAACCCTGCCTATACCTCGACGCTGAAGGACGGCACGCCGCTGTTCGACGTGATCAGCTATGCGCCCAACACCACCGACTGGTACGGCCGCTGGCGCTCGACCGACAGCGAAACGAACGATTGGGCGATCGACCGCGATTCCCAGCGCAACGGCACCCAGTTCACCGGCATTCCGAACATCACCATGCAGGATCAGGCCGTGACCGAGAGCATGGGGCCGATCACCGACCACAGTTTCGAGAACCTGGCCCCAACCGACCAGATGATCGCGCGTGTCCGTCGCCGGGTTTTGATGGCCGCGCGCGCCGTGGCCGAAGGCAAGGCGCCCGCACCCGGCGCGCAGGAACCGGAAGTGTTCTACAATGCGAGAGCCGGTTCCTTCCTGCATAACCCCGATGACAGCCTTGCCGGTGCCTATGAAACCGCGCTGTCCAAGGCAACGCGCTGGGGCAAGGAGGTCGAGGCGGCCGAATAAGGCCCCACGGCTTCGGCTCCAGTTTCCGGTCAGCAAATTTCGGGGCCGGTGAAGGTCCGTCGTTTCGGGAGAGAACGATGCGAGATGTAGAGGACATGCAATACGCGGGCGAGGTCGAGACCCCCGAGATCGACGACACGCCTGCGTATGGGCAAGGAAGTACCATGAAAGCCAGAATCAAGAAGATCGAATGGGAAGCGGACGGGATCAACTCCTACTTCCTGACCACGCTCGACGGGCAGGACATGCCCGCATTCGAACCGGGCGCGCATGTCGATGTCCAGCTCAAGCCGGGTCTGACCCGCAGCTACTCGCTGGTCAACGATCCGAAAGAACGCCGCTATTACGAGATCGCGGTCCACCATGCGATCGACAGCCGCGGTGGATCGCGCCACATTCACGAGGTGTGGCGCGTGGGCGAAATCGTCGAGATCTCGGCGCCGAAGAACAATTTCCCGATGCACGAAGATGCCGCGCATACTGTGCTGATCGCGGGCGGCATCGGCGTTACCCCGATGCTGCCGATGATCGCGCGGCTTGAGGATCTGGGAAAAAGCTGGGAGCTGCATTACGTGGCCGCCACGCCCGAGCGTGCCGCCTATGTCGACCGGATTGCCGCTTTTCCCAATGCGAAGATCGTGTTCGACGGGATCGAGGGCGGGGCAAAGCTCGACCTTGCAGGGCTGAGCGAAAGCGCGCCCGGCGATGCCCATCTGTATTGCTGCGGTCCGGGCGGGATGCTGGATGCCTTCGTCGCGCTTAACAAGGGGCGTCCTTCCGAGAACGTCCATATCGAATATTTCTCGGCCGAGACCGAAATCGCGACCGATGGCGGCTATGCGCTTGAACTGACGCGCAGCGGCAAGACCATTACCGTGGCCGAAGGCGAGACCATGCTCGATGCGCTGCTGACGGCGGGTGTCGATATCGGCTTTGCCTGTTCGGAAGGCGTGTGCGGCACCTGTCAGGTCAAGGTGCTGGACGGCGTGCCCGATCACCGCGACCACTTCCTGACCGACGAAGAGAAGGCGGCAAACACTTCGGTGATGGTCTGCTGCTCCGGCTCGTGCTCATCGAAATTGGTGCTCGACATCTAACAGAGCATCGATCCCGGTTTGATAGAGCCGCAAAGCGGCCGGCCGGTTCCAACGCAGGAGAGAGGATTTTGGCAGTTTCGCTGAGCAGCAATCAGCAGGGCGGTTTTCTCGATGCCCTGCCGCTGTCCTATTACCAGATATGGTCGGTGCTGATGATCGCGGCGACCGTCGTGCTCGACGGGCTCGACAACCAGATGCTGGGCCTTGCCGCGCCATCGCTGATTGCCGAATGGGACATAAGCCGGGATACGCTGGGCATGGTCTTTGCTCTGGGCTTTGTGGGCATGGCGATCGGCACGCTGGTCTCGGGCGTGATCGGCGATCTTGTCGGCAGGCGAGGGGCATTGCTGATCGGCGTGTCACTATTCGGCATTGCCACCTTGCTGACCGGATTTTCTACCGCGCTGTGGCAGGTCGCAGTGCTCAAGTTCCTGGCTGGCGCAGGGCTTGGCGGCGTACCCGGTACGGCGTCGGCCATGATCGCGGAATTCACGCCTGCGCGCTGGCGTAGCCAGGCGGTGACTTTCGGCGTCGTCTGCGTATCGATTGGCGGCGTGCTGGGCGGTCTTGCGGCGGCGGCGATCCTGCCTTCGCTCGGCTGGCGATGGCTCTTCTATCTGGGTGGCGCGATCACCATAGCCTTCGTTCTCTATCTTCTACTCGTCCTGCCGGAATCCCCGCAATATCTGCTGGACAGCGGTAAGCGCCGGGTCGAATTCGAAAAGGTGATGACGCGCATCGGCCATCCCGATCCCGCTTCGCTAAAGGCGGAGGGCGCGGGCGGAGAGGTTGAAAAAATGCCGTTTTCCGCGCTGTTTGGCGCGGCGCATCTGCGCGATACGCTCGCACTCGCGCTGGCGATGTTTTCGGGCATGTTCATGATCTACCTGATGTTCAACTGGGCCCCCACTATGCTGACGACCAGCGGCTATGACCTGAAACTGGCCAGTCTTGGCTTGACCAGTTTCAACATGGGCGGGGTGATCGGCGCGATGCTGGCATCCTTCGCCATCATCAAGCTGGGTTCGCGCATTACACTTGTCACCATGGCGCTTGTCGGCACGCTGGTTTGCACCGCGCTGGCGATCTTGCCGATGGGCGCAGGTGGCAACGAGAACGCCATGCTGGGCCTGCTGGTCGCTATGGGCCTGTTCGCCAGCGCCGCGCAATCGGCCATGTTCGCCGTGGGCGCCCACGCGTTTCCCACCGGCGTCAGGGCGCGCGGGCTTGGCACCATGGGACTGTCCGGGCGTGCAGGCGCCATTGTCAGCGCATTGGCCGGCGCATGGCTTATCGGCGGCGGCGCACAGATGTTCTTCGGCGCGCTGGCCGTGCTGATGCTGGTCAATGCGATCGGGTTTCTAATCGTGCAAAGCCATATTCCGCGGCTTGACCGCAACCAGGAGAGACCTGCGTGACGCACAGTTTCGATTATATTGTCATCGGTTCAGGTCCTGGTGGCAGCGTGTTGGCCAACCGCCTGTCTGCAGATCCCGCCGTATCGGTGGCCCTGATCGAGGCGGGGCCGTCCGATCGCAAATGGCCGGTCAACATCAAGACGATCATGCCGGTCGGCAATATCTTCCTAATCCCGCATGCGCGTTACAACTGGCAGCAGCAGTTGACCGGCGGCGATGCGATCGACGGGCGCGTCATCGGCTTTCCGCGCGGCAAGCTTTTCGGTGGATGCAGCGCGATCAATGGCGGCGTCTATATTCGCGGACAGGAAGAAGATTACGCAAGCTGGGTGCAGGCAGGCAATCCCGGCTGGGGCTGGGACGATGTACTTCCCGTTTTCAAGCGGCTCGAAAACTACCACGGCCCTGACAAGTCATGGCACGGCAAGGGTGCGGAACTGGATGTCGAGAAACCGGCATCTTTCAACCCGATCACCACCGCGATCATCGACGCCGCAGTAGAGGCGGGGCATTACCACAACGAGGATTTCGCGGCCGAGCGCAAGGATGGCTTTGGGCGCTATGATCTGAACCAGCGGCGCGGCACGCGGCTTTCGGCGGCCCGCGCTTTCCTGCATCCTGCGCTTGGGCGATCGAACCTCAGCGTGTTTGATGAAACGCTAGTGCGGCGCATCATCACAGACGATGGCCGCGCCACCGGGGTCGAGATCGAGCGTGCAGGCAAGCGCGAGATCATGACGGCCAGGAATGAAGTGCTGGTCTGCGCTGGTGCGACTAATTCGCCGCAACTGCTGATGCTGTCCGGCATTGGCGACAGGGACGCGCTTTCCAAGGTTGGCGTTGATCCGGTCCACCATCTTCCCGGGGTCGGCGCACATCTGCAGGACCATCCTACGGTCCACATCTCGGTCGAAAATCCCACAGGGGAATCCTATGCCAATTCGCGTTCGGCATTGCTCCGCAATGCTTTGGCGCCGTTTAAATACGCGCTGAAGCGCGAAGGCATGTTTGCATCCAACGTGGCAGAGTGCGGCGGCTTTGTCTGCACAGACGGCAGCGGCAGGCCTGATATACAGTTGACCTTTCTGGTCGGGTTGAAAGGCAATGCCCGCGTTGTGCCCAGCAATCATGGCTTCATGGCGCTGATCCAGCTGCTTCGCCCCAATAGCGAAGGTCGCGTGCGGCTGGCCAGCAACAGGGCAGAGGACAAGCCCATAATCGAGCCCAATTTCTTTGACGATCCGCGCGACATGGCGACCCTTATCGCCGGTTTCCGCGAAGCGCGGCGCATCTTTGCGCAACCTGCGCTGGCCGCCATGCGCGGCAAGGAGATCGAGCCCGGTGCCGAGCATGTCAGCGACCAAGAGCTCGACAAGGCGCTGCGCAAGATCGTCAATACCGCCTATCACCCCACCGGCACCTGCAAGATGGGGCCTGCCAGCGACCCGCTTGCCGTCGTCGATGATCGGCTGCGGGTGCACGGGATCGATGGCCTGCGCGTGGTCGACGCCTCGGTCATGCCCTCAATCATCAGCGGCAATACCAGCGCGCCCACGATGATGATCGCCCAGCGCGCCGCCGATTTCATTCTGGAAGAGCGCAAAACTCATAGTTCGCAAGCGGCCGAACCGGCCCGGGTTGCAGAAACGGAGCTTCAGTCATGAACGCAAACACGCCTATTACCTCGGTCATTACCGATCGCGACCAGGACATGTTGATTGGCGGCAAGCGCGTGCCTGCCGTGTCCGGCCAGCGTTTCGAAACGCGCAATCCCGCCACGGGCGAACTGCTCGCCAATGTTGCGCATGGCGGGGCAGAAGATGTCGACCGCGCGGTCAAGGTTGCGCGAGAGGCGTTGAGCGGGCCGTGGAGCCGGATGAAGCCCGCCGAAAGGCAGGCGATCATGCTGCGCCTTGCCGATCTGGTCGAGGAGAACTGGGACGAGCTTGCCATGCTCGACACGCTTGACCTTGGCGCGCCCTTGTCGCGCACGCGGTTGGGCAAGGTAAGAGCAGGGGCGCTGCTGCGCTATTATGCGGGGCAGGCCACGCTGATCTCGGGCGAAACGCTGGCCAATTCCGCGCCGGGGGATGTTCTGAGCCATACGCTGAAAGAACCGATTGGCGTGGTTGCCGCGATCAACCCGTGGAACGGCCCCATCGGCATGTCGGTATGGAAGTCCGGCCCTGTACTCGCCACCGGTTGTACGCTGGTGATGAAGCCTGCCGAACAGACGCCGCTGTCTGCGTTGCGCTTTGCCGAGCTTTGCCTTGAAGCGGGCGTGCCCGATGGCGTCATCAATGTGGTGACCGGCCTTGGTGATGCGGGCGCGGCGCTTTCCGCGCATCCCGACGTCGACAAGATCGCGTTCACCGGTTCGACCGGCGTGGGCCAGAAGATCATCGAGGCTGCCGCCCCCACGATGAAGCGGGTGACGGTGGAGCTGGGCGGCAAATCGCCCAATATCGTCTTTGCCGATGCCGATCTCGACAAGGCGGTGCCGGCCGCGGCCAATGCGGTGTTCGCCAATGCAGGGCAGATCTGCAGCGCGGGCACGCGCCTGTTCGTGCAGTCATCGATCCACGATGAATTCATGGAGCGACTGGTCGAACATAGCCGCACGATCAACGTGGGCGATCCGCTTGATCCTGATACGCAGATCGGTCCGGTCGTGTCGAAAGCGCAGATGGATCGCATCCTGTCCTTCATCGACGGTGCGCAGGGCGAGGGCGCAAGACCTCTGCTGGGCGGCGCGCGCAAGGCAGGTGCGGGATATGACGATGGCTTTTTCGTCGAGCCGACAATTTTCGGCAATGTGACCGACGGCATGACCATCGCTCGCGAGGAGATTTTCGGCCCTGTCCTTTCCGCATTCTCCTTCGAAAGCGTGGATGAGGTACTCGCGCGCGCAAATGCAACGTCTTTCGGCCTTGGCAGCGGGGTGTGGACGCGCGATCTTGCCACCGCGCATAAAATGGCGCGCGGCATCAAGGCCGGTTCGGTCTGGGTCAACTGCTACCAGATGCTTGATCCCGGCGTGCCGTTTGGCGGCTATAAGATGAGCGGGTTTGGGCGCGAATCCGGCCCGCACCATATCGAGGAATATCTGGAAACGAAGGCGGTCTGGATCAACCTCGACTGATCCTGAGGGGCGCGTGGATCAGATCCACGTGCCCGTCAGATCGGGGTTAGAGATACGCTCGCGCGCGGCCTCTTCCAGCTTTTCGAAGAACAGGCGTTGGGTGGCGGTGGGGCGCCAACTGCGCCGCGTGGTGATCCCCACCATGCGGCGGCTGCCTTCCAGCGGCCTGCCGATCTGTGTCAAAAGCCCGCTGCGGATCTGCAGCGCGACCTGATCGGGCGACAATAGCGTCAGCAGGTTCGAATATGTCAGCAGGCGACCGATGATCATCACCGATCCACATTCGATCTGGGTTTCGGGCCTTGGTCCTTCGGCAAAGAACCGTTCCCAATGTGCCCTGAGCGGTGCGTCGGCGGGTGCCACGATCCATGGATAGGACCGCAGCTGGTCCATAGTCGGCCTTTCCACCGACGCCAGCGGGTGCTGGCTGCCGGCGGCGACGACCAGAAGGTCCTCCAGAAGCGGACGCTGATAAAGATCGGCGATCTCGTGCGGGCGAAGTGCACCCACGATCATGTCGATGGCACCATCGCGCAGCGGCTCCACAAGCTCGCTCCAGCTGCCTTCTAGTACCTTGAACGACGCCTTTGGCACTTCCTTGGCGATATCGGCCATGGCGCGCGGCACGATATAGGGGCGAGCGAGCGGCAGCGCGCCGAAGGAGATCATTTCGCTGCGGCTGTCGCTGTCGAGCGCGAGATCGACCAGCGCCGCCTGAATTTCGGCAACGGCAAGCCGCGACCCGCGCGCAAGCTTTTTGCCTGCTGCATTCAGCCACACTGCCCGTCCGCGTCGTTCGACCAGATCGGTGCCGATGACCAGTTCCAGATCGCCCACCGCGCGATGGACAGCCGTTTGCGATATGGCAATGCTGCGCGCTGCTTCGGCAAAGCTACCGGCATTCGCAAGCGCCAGAAAGGCGCGCAGCTGCGTCATCGTCATGAGCCGTTCGGGATTGTTAAACACATTGGTCAGGCCTTGGGCACTATCGGCCAAATGTTTCAGTGCGGCCTCTGTCCGTTCGATCACGATGCGGCCCATCGCGGTGGGGATCATGCCGCCAGAACGCCTTTCGAACAACGTATAGCCGAACTGGCGTTCAAGCTTGGCAATCCCTTGTGTCAGGGCCGGTTGGGATAGATTTACCAGCGATCCTGCTGCGGTGATGCTGCCGTGTTCGTGGATGGCCAACAGCCCGCGCAGGTGCCGGATGTTGATCTCGAAAACTTCGGTCATTTCCTCAACCCGCTCTCGTTCCGGCACCTGATTGTTCCGATGTGCCTCTCGATAGAACTTATAGCATCATACCTTGAGAGCGATAGGTCTCGATCTCGTCGTCCCGTAAATCCAATATGTCGTGAAAGATGGCGCCGCCATCCTCGCCCAGCGCGGGCATGTGATCGCGGGCATGGGCGGCCGAAGCGGACATTTTGAAAGGAGGGTTGGTCACTTTGAACCGGCCGGCACCGTCGTCCAGCGTGGTAAAGGCCTGGCGTGCTGCCAGTTGCTCGTCCTCCATCACCTCGGTGACGTTGCGATAGACCGCGCAGGGCACGCCTTTTGCCGATAGCTGCGCTTCGGCCTGTTCCGAACTGTGCTTCACGGTCCAGTTCTCGGCTTCGGCCAGCAGCGCATCCCAGTTGCGATTGCGATCGGCATTGGTGGCAAAGCGCGGATCGTCGGCCAATTCCTCGCGCCCCATTGCCTTTACCAGACTCAGGAA
Source organism: Croceicoccus mobilis (assembly GCF_001661965.1). Taxonomy (GTDB): domain Bacteria; phylum Pseudomonadota; class Alphaproteobacteria; order Sphingomonadales; family Sphingomonadaceae; genus Croceicoccus; species Croceicoccus mobilis. The sequence continues at coordinate 136,807 of NZ_LYWZ01000017.1, read as the reverse complement.
ATTGGCGGGGCTGGTGGGGGCGACCATGATGAAGCCGTCGGCGGTGCGCAAAGGTTTGTAAAGCGGGCGGCGCTGATCCAGAGGTTGCTGCGCGGTCTGCGTTTCATAAACCAGCATGCCGACCATCGCTTCCAGCATGGATACATCGATATATTGGCCCTTGCCGGTCCGTTCGCGTTGGAAGAGCGCGGTCTGGATCGCGCCAAATGCATGGGCGCCGCCCAGAACGTCGGCGATGAAAATGCCGCTGGTCGCCGGCTTGTCCGCATTGTCCTGATATTCAAGATTGGTCAGGTCGAAACCACTGCTGGCATGGATGACCGGAGCATAGGCAGGCGAATGCGCCTTGGGCCCATGCTGGCCATAGCCGGAGATTGAGCAATAAATCAGACGCGGATTGATCTTGGCCAGCGTTTCGTAATCAAGGCCGAAGCGCGCCATCACGCCGGGGCGGAAATTTTCGACCACGATATCACATTGGCTTGCCAGCTTGCGAATGGTGTCCTGCATGGCAGGGTTCTTCAGGTCGCAGGCAAGACTGCGCTTGCCGGCGTTGAGCTGTGCGAAATAGCGGCTCTTGCCATCGCGCAGCGGCGGACGGGCGCGGACCTGATCGCCGCCTTTCATCGTCTCCACCTTGATGACCTCGGCGCCAAGATCGGCCAGCATGCGCGTGGCGAACGGACCTGCCATCACTGCCGTGAAATCCAGCACCCTGATCCCATCAAGGGCGCCTGCCATCCGATCGTCCACACCGCTCTCCGTCTCTTAAAGGTATAATGGTCCTACCTATAAAAATCGGGCGGTAAAATGCAAGTGGGTACCGTCATCAGCGCAAAAAGCGCCAGACGCTAGCGCGCCGCGTTTTCCTGCATGTGTTGGTGTATCCGGTCGAGGTGCGCCGTCATTTCCGCGACGGCTGCACCGCAATCCCTCTCTCGCAGGGCCGTGACAAGGCGGTGGCGCGAATCGATCAAGGTTTCCTGCAACGTCTTGTAATTCGGCCCGGCCACGAAAGCCTGCAGGATCGATGACAAGGCCCCGACGAACAACGCATAGATGCGGTTCCCCGTCGCTTCGGCCAGCACCTGATAGAACTCAACCGCGCAGTGATAGCGTGCCTCGACATCGGTCTCGATGCGGGTCTGATCCACGATGGCGGCCAAGCGATCGAATTGGGCGTCGGTCCCGCGTTCGCACGCAAGGCGAACGACAGTGGCTTGAATGCTGAGACGCGCTTCGGTCAATTCATCGAGCGAGACTTTGCCGAGATGGACGAAGTCCTGCATCGCCTGCGCGACATGTTCATTTTCCGCCGCCTGAATGAAGGCGCCGCCCTTCACGCCCTTTTCGTTGCGGATGATGCCCGACATTTCCAGACTGCGTAGCGCCTCGCGTACGGCGTTGCGGCTGATCTGGAAACGCACCGCCAGCTCGCGTTCGGCGGGCAGCTTGTCGCCTGCTTTCAACGTGCCATCGGCGACCATCTGACGAACTTGGTCGCACACCGCTTCGAATGCGCGCTGCGTCTTGATGGGTCTGAAGCCTGAGTTACCCTCGCTTCGTGCAGGTTTTGCCATGATGATGTTTGCCTGTCGTCCTGGTTTTCGTGCTATCGGTATTGCTCGTGTCGCGTGGTGACAAGGGGTTGGCTCAATGGTCCGACCTCTTGCCAACGGCCAGTTTGCCCAGACCGCATCGATTTACATTGATCTTGCGCAAACCGAACTGCGGGCGGGCGCACGGGTATCTTGCACAGCCACGCATCACATGCTGTAGCCTTGGTCCATGAAGATGAAGGAACTGGAAAAAGTGACTGGCGTGAACCGGGAAACAATCCGGGTTTACTTACGCGAAGGTCTTGTTCCCCAACCCGAACGTAGCGGCCGAACCGTTGCCGATTACGGCGATCAACATGTCGAGGCGATCCGCGCGGTACGCCGGCTCCAGCGTGAAAACCGTCTGACGCTAGCCCAGATCAAGACTTTGGTCACGGGGAGCATGACGGAAAAGCGGATCAACGAAAGTGCGTTTGACGATCTTGAGACACTGGTGTCGCACCGGGCCAATTCGGATCAGACCCCCGTTCTTCTCAAGACCCTTGTTGGGCAATATCCTAAGGCAATCGAAGATGCCCGAACGCTTTGCGAGATCGGCATTATCGACATCACCGATACCGCGCATGGCGAGGCGTTGAGCGTGACATCGGCGCAACTGGTCAGCATCTGGGGCGAAATGCGCAAGGCGGGCTTTAACGAGACGCTCGACTATTCTCCCGAGGTTCTGGGCCACTATATCGATGCTTCAGAATTCGTCGGGCGATGGGAAGCCAAGACCTTTCTGGACCATGTCGAAGGACGCATCGACGTGAATGAGGCGGCCCGGATGGTCGAGGTCGCATTTCCTCTCATGCTTAATTTTTTTGGCCTGATGCGGCGCCGTGCTTTTTTCCGTCATGTCGAGGCGATCCAGCATGAGCGCGAGATCGAAGAGCCGACCTTGGGCCGCTTACCGAAGTGAAAGTTTGATCCTCAAGGCCGTCTCTGGCCCGTTGCATAAGCGCGCACGCTATTCAATTTGCATGCGAGAATTCGAATTTCAGATCGAGTATCGGCCAATCTCCGCCGTTTCCGCGGTGAACGCGCGAACGTCGGCTGATCCTCAGCATCGGTTCTACCATTTCAGATATTGACCGTTCCTGTTCCGACCATCTACGTATATCTCATACGCAGTGAGCGGCGAGACAGCCGCGATAGGGGAGAAAGAGATGGCTTCGGCAACACGGGCGACTTCGCGTCCCATTATCCCTCAGCACATCGCAGAGACCGTCATTGCGGCGAGGTCCTATGCCGATGATGCCGTGATCTATGACGCATTCAAATGGCTGCGCGAAAACATGCCGCTGGGCGTGGCCGAGGTCGAAGGGTTCGATCCCATGTGGATCGTAACCCGCCATGCCGACATCCGCGAGGTCGAGAAGAACGCTAAGCTCTTTCACAACGCCGATTTCAACCCGGTGCTGAACGACCGCGCTTCGGACGATTTTACCCGTGAAATGACGGGCGGGTCGGTCAGCGGCCTGGCGTCGCTGACCTATATGGACCCGCCGGTTCACCAGCAATATCGCATGCTGACGGCCAACTGGTTCCTGCCGGGCAAGATTGGAAAGCTCGAAGACCAGATTCGCGTTCTGGCCAAGCAGTCTGTCGAGCACTTCCTCAGCTTTGACGGTGAATGCGATTTCGTGCGTGATTTCGCGCTGCATTACCCGCTGCGCGTGATCATGACGCTTTTCGGCGTGCCGCCCGAAGATGAACCCAAGATGCTGAAGCTGACGCAGGAGTTCTTTGGCGGCCACGACCCTGAAGAGCAGCGTGACGAGATGAAGGACGATCCCGTCGCCGCCGCCAAGATGTGGGCCGCAGCGCTTGAGGATTTCTTCCAGTATTTCGACGCGCTGGCCGAAAAGCGCCGGGCCGAGCCGCAGGACGACCTTCTGACTCTGATCGCCAATTCGCGGATCAATGGCGCCCCCATCGGGCGTGACGAAGCCAATGGCTATTTCGTCGCCATCGCGACTGCGGGGCATGACACCACCTCTTCATCCGTCACGGGGGGCATGCACGGCATGATCGAGTTCCCTGAGAATTTCGAGAAGGTGAAGGCCGATCCCGCAATGATCCCTGGTCTTGTCGACGAGGCGATCCGCTGGACCAGTCCCGTGAAGCATTTCATGCGCAACGCGACGCAGGATGTGGAGGTCGGCGGACAGCTGATCCGTTCGATGGACCGACTGATGATGTGTTACCCATCGGGCAATCGTGATGAGGCGGTGTTCGACGATCCGGACCGTTTTGACATCACGCGCAGCCCCAACAAGCACATCGCTTTCGGATTTGGCCCGCACATGTGCCTTGGCCAGCATCTGGCGAAACTGGAAATGCGCATCCTCTTCGAAGAACTGATGCCGCATATCGCATCGATCGAGCTGGCTGGCCCGCCCAAGCTGGTCGAGGCCAATTTTGTTGGCGGTTACAAGAGCCTGCCGGTCCGCTTCCGCAAGGCCTAAGCGCAAGAAATCCTGAAAAATAAGCAATTGAGACAGGGATATGGTTCCGAAGACGGCCAGCCCTGAATGAACAGGAGAGGGATAATGAAGACAGCAATCATACTTGCCGTTTCGGCATCGACACTGGCGATTGCGGGCAATGCCTTCGCGCAGGACATGCAGCCATCGGATGAAGCCGAGCCACAGTCCGCTCAGCCGTCACAAGGACTGCAAGAAATCATCGTCACGGCCCAGAAACGGTCGGAATCGTTGAACGACGTACCACTCTCGATCACCGCCGCATCGGGCGACCAGCTGGCGGATCAGGGCATCACCGATGTTGCCGATCTGGTGAAGGTCGTGCCAGGCTTCACTTATACCGAAAGCGCCTATGCAACGCCGGTCTACACGCTGCGCGGCGTGGGATTTTACGATACCAGCCTTGCGGCAAAACCCACGGTCAGCGTCTACCAGGACCAAGTCCCGATCCCGTTTTCCATCATGACGCGCGGTGCCACGCTCGATCTTGAACGGGTCGAGGTTTTGAAGGGCCCGCAGGGCACTCTGTTTGGTTCGAATGCCACCGGCGGCGCGATCAACTATATCGCGGCCAAGCCGACGGATTATCTTGAAGGCGGTCTTTCTGCCACGGTTCAGAACTTTGGCGAAGTCACGGTGGGCGGCCATGTCAGCGGCCCGCTGAGCGATACGATCAAGGCGCGCATCGCGGCGCAGACCGTCCAGGGCGGGGCATGGCAGCGCAGCTATACACGCGATGATGAACTGGGCGATCAACGCTTTACGTCCGCGCGCATGCTGGTGGATTTTGAGCCGAGCGATGCGCTGCGTTTCGAGCTGAACCTCAACGGTTTCATCGATAAGAGTGACGGGCAGGCCGCGCAGCTGATCGGCGTGGTGCCGCTGGGTAATCCGGCGCGGCTCGGCGATCTCGCTACCTATCCTGTCGCGCCTGAAAACAACCGCGACGCCGACTGGACCGATACGCAGGCGCCCAAGCGCGACAACTGGTTCTATCAGGCGGCTCTGCGCGGCGATCTCGATCTTTCCAGCGCCGTGACGCTGACCTCGATCACCAGCTGGTCGGAATATTCGCATGACACCGCCATCGATCCCGATGGCGTGGCGCTTCGCGACTATTTCTACAACACCACCGGTGACATCAGCGCCTTTTCGCAGGAACTGCGTCTGCAGGGCGAGATGGGCAATCTGACATGGATCATCGGCGGAAATTACGCCCGCGAAAAGACCTATCAGCAGGACGACGCCGGGCCTTACGACCAGTCGACATCGGCCTATAATTTTGTCGATGCAGGACTGGGCGGCCCGTTCTTCGTCTATAGCCAGTATGCCCGTCAGAAATTCGTGAACAAGGCGATCTTTGCGAACGTCGATTACGACATCGGCGATCTGGTCACCTTGCACGGCGGCATTCGCTATACCGATACCGACATCGATTTCGCAGGCTGCACCGCCGATCGCGGCGACGCTCTGGGGCAGGGGATCGAGAACTTGCTGAACTTCATCCGCTCGGGCGCGGGGCTGGACCCGATCACGATCGCCGACGACGCCTGCGTGACGATCGATTCCTCAACGCTTACTGCTGTCGAAGTGACCGACAAGCTGGATGAGGACAACGTCTCGTGGCGCGCGGGCATCGACCTCAAGCCTTCGCCCGACGCGCTCGTCTATGCCAGCGTCAGCCGCGGCTTCAAATCGGGTAGCTTTCCGCTGCTGTCGGCCAGCGATGCCAACCAGTTCAGCCCGGTCACGCAGGAATCTGTAACGGCCTATGAAATCGGAACGAAGCTGACGGTTCTGGATCGTACGGCCCAGATCAACGCGGCGGTGTTCTACTATGATTATGCCGACAAGCAGTTCAAGGGCCGCGTGGTCGCCAACCCGGATATCTTCGGCCCGCTCGAGGCACTGGTCAACGTGCCCAAGTCCGAGGTGAAGGGTGCCGAACTGCAACTGGATCTGGCACCCACCGATGGCCTGCGCTTCAGCATCGGCGCCACTTATCTCGATACCAAGATCAAGGGCAGCTTCGTCAATTACGATCCTTACGGAAATCAGGTCGATTTTGCCGGGTCGAGCTTCCCCTATACGCCCAAGTACCAGGTCCTCATGGATGGCCAGTACGAGTGGGCGGCAAGCGACAGCATCTCGCCCTATATCGGCGCGAATCTCAGCTTTCAAAGCGATTCAAAGGCCGTGCTGGGCGATGCCCGCGCGACGCCGTCCGATGATCTGACAAGCCGGGGGGGGCTGACGATCGACGATTACGTGCTGATCGATTTGCGTGCTGGCCTGAAGCTTGCCGAAAAATACAAGATCGGCGCATTCGTTCGCAATCTGACGAACGAATATTACTGGAACAATGCCACGCGGATCACCGACACGACGGTACGTTATGCGGGACGTCCGCGTACGTATGGCGTGACCGTCTCGGCAAGCTTCTGACGAGCTCTCCCCGGAACCGCGGCAATTCATGCTGGATTGCCGCGGTTCCATCTGGGTGGATGGCGCAAGGGGGCCGCGTGAAAGTTTTTACGGTCGGCGAAAGGCCGACTATGGAGGAAGGCCATTCCAGTATTTTATTCGATTACGTCAGTTCCTACAATCTGACGGTCCGCAACCGGCGAGTTTCAGCTATTAAGCTTTTCGCACGATGACGGACGCTGGCAACCGGCTCGTTAAGCGGTTAACTCGTAAATGGCGGTGGTGGTCGAAAAGCGTTTTTGGCGCCATCGCGGTTCCCATAGGAGCGGTTGTACTATTGATCCCGTTGGTCGCCATGGGCCGTGATCCCGCTGGAACGCTTTTGCAGGTCTAGCCGCCGACGCCGTGGGTGAGCTGATCATCGAAGCCGGTGCGCCGCATGAAAAGCCATGAGGCGTTGATGAATTCTCGGTAAGCGATACGAGTGGACTGACCCTCGGAGTAACCTATTCTAACGTCCGCTACTCACACTTTTCAGCCCAAAAGCTGATGGGAGGACGCCCCCCGACGGCATCGATGTGCCAAAGTGGAAGTGTTGAACATCACTGAAGGAGGCGTCCGTGTCGGAAGTTACCACAATCGGTCTGGATATCGCTAAGAGCGTGTTTCACGCGCACGGTGTGGACGGGAGCGGCAAGCAGGTTTTCAGCCGCGGTTGAGCCGAGGCAAGTGGCAGGATTTCATGGCGCAGCAGCCGCGTTGCCTGATCGCAATAGAGACATGTGGCGGAGCGCATCACTGGGCACGCGAGTTTACGGCGCTCGGTCACGAGATCCGGTTGATCCCGCCTTCCTATGTGAAGCCGTTTGTAAAGCGCCAGAAGAACGATGCCGCCGATGCCGAAGCGATTTGCGAGGCTGCACAGCGCCCGAACATGCGCTTCGTTGCGGTCAAGAGCGAGGAGCAGCAGGCAGCTGCGAGTTGCCACAGGTTCTTACTTTGCGCGTCACGGAGGACGGGGAGCATCAGACCGGCATCAGTCTTTGTCGCGATCCCGATGGGCATGCTTCGGAACCGCGAAACGATGCCTGCTTCATCGTCGAAGGGCGCGTTGAGCATAGGATGATTGGGCAGGATCTTGCAAATCGCGGTGATCAGCATGGACAGGATGGTCAGTTTCGGTTTGTTGCCGCGCGCAGCGTTGCGATCGCTTGGCATCTCCTCAAGCTTGGTGACATCGACTTCCTCGATGGAGCTGAAGTGCGGGATGTGGCGTTTGGATGCCGCCATTTTCTTGCTTCAACTCGCGGACTTGGTCTGACTCTAGCCCCCCATACTGCCGCTTCCACCTGTAGAATGTCTGCTTGGAAATCCCGACTTGGCGGATCAAATCGGACACCGGCGGGCCCAACTCCGCCTGCTTCTGCATCGACAAAATCTGCTCTGTAGAAAGCCGCTTTCGTTTCACAGACTTGTCTCGCTCCAAAGCAAAATCCGCCGGATTTCCTGCTGACCCTTATCATTGCCATGGCCTCGGCCTGGACCGCTGCAAACCCCTTCGGCCTTACCATCAGCCGCGATGCGATCGAACGGCGAGACGAACTCAAGCGCGCGCTTGCGCAGGCCGTCCAGCAACTGACTGCGCCTGTGGCAGACACCGAGCCCGATCAGCCTTAGACTGCGGCGCTTGAAGGCTGCGGCTGCTCGGCAAGGGACGGACCATCGGTCTGACTGACAGGGCAAGTCGCGGCTTGACCTTGCGTGCTTGCGCGCTGAATTACCGGCTATGAGCATCACAAATCTGACGCCCGACAACGGTTTGCCGGTGACTTTGCCGTGCGCATCCTGACCTTCTTCTATCCCGTGCACTATCGTTTGGGCAGGGAGATGGAAAAATCCATGTGCCAGAGTGTCGTTGACCGCAAGCAGAGCGCCATGCTCTGGCTTGCCGGCCAACCAGTGCTTCTTGGCCGTCTCCTCAAGCGAATGGCCCAATTCTGCCAGAACCGCTTCGTCTGAAAGATCGAGACCGGCCGAGTTGCGGCGGTCGGGATAGATAGAGCCCGGCAGTGCAATCAGATCATGCCGCATGCCCGGCCGCGTCATGGCCAGCACCTGCTCGACCGGGTCGTCGACCAGCTTTAAGGCATGGATGCAGGGATCGGCAATTTGATTTACGAATGACGAATTGGCGCCGTTTTCCAAAAGGCGGCGCACCAGTTATGCGAGGAGCGTTTCGTGGGTACCAACCGGCGCATAGATTCGACACCGCCGGTTGAGACCCTGTTTTCCCACGACCTGGGCGTAAAGCGGCTCGCCCATCCCATGGAGACACTGGAATTCATACTGCCCAGCCTCATAGCTGTCAGGTCCGGCCATATGATAGATCGTCGCCAGCGTCTGGGCATTATGGGTGGCAAACTGCGGGTAGATCGCATCGGGTGCCGCCAGTAATTTGCGGGCACAGGCAAGATAGGAGGCTCTGTTGCAAAGATCGTCCGCGAGCGAGTGAGATCCGCCGCTTCATGGCAATCAGGCGGCCGCGGCCAAGTGTTGGTAGAGTAGTTCCATGGTGTCGGTCAGCGCTGACGGTCCAATGCCGAAAGCTCTCTCAACAAGACGCACCTCGCCCATGATCCCTGGTTGCAGGCACCACGGTCGGGCCTGTCCTTTGCGTAGGGCGCGCATGACCTCGAAGCCTTTGATCGTGGCGTAGGCTGTGGCCATCGATTTGAAACCACGGACGGGCTTGATCAATATCTTGAGCTTGCCATGATCAGCCTCGATCACATTGTTCAGGTATTTCACCTGCCGGTGTTCGGTTGCCGCCGCGAGCTTTCCTTCTCGTTTCAACTCAGCGATTGCGGCGCCGTAGCTTGGTGCCTTGTCGGTGTTGAGTTTCGTCGGCTTTTCCCAGTCCTTCAGACCGCGAAGGGCTTTGCCCAGAAAGCACTTCGCAGCCTTGGCGCTGCGGGTCGGTGACAAGTAGAAATCAATCGTGTCGCCCCGCTTGTCGACCGCCCGATACAGGTAGGTCCATTTGCCCCGCACCTTGATGTAAGTCTCATCGAGGCGCCAGCTCGGATCAAAACCACGCCGCCAGAACCAGCGGAGTCGTTTCTCCATCTCTGGCGCGTAGCGCTGCACCCAAAGATAGATAGTCGTATGATCCACATCGATCCCACGTTCGGCCAGCATTTCCGCGAGATCACGATAGCTGATGCCGTATCGACAATACCAGCGCACCGCCCATAGGATGACCTCTCCGGTGAAGTGCCGCCCCTTGAAATCGTTCATCGCAACCGATCCTGCCAATCCAGCAGCCCAATCTTCGAATGCGCCAGAGTTTGCAACAGAGCCCTTTTACCTTAAGGATGGTGTGCCGACGGTCGTGCAGGCCTTTTCGCAGCAACCCGGCGACAAATATCGGCTGTCTGCGAAAACGGCGATTGGCGCCGGAGACCAGAGATTGTCATGGCGCGTGCGCTACGCAGCCGGTTCACGCGCATATCGCGTGACAATCCTGTCCGGCGACAGGACCCTGGCTCAGGCCGATTTCCCGCAGCACATCAACATGGCGGCACAGGGCGAAGGGTTTGCGATAGGTCAGGATTACGAGCTGAAGGTTACCGGCGATTATGCCGACAACGGGGCTTTCCCCGGAAGTATCCATAAGGTCGTTGTCGGGATCGGGCTTTCGGGAAGCGAGTGAGATATGAGCAGGGCGGCCTGTCGGGGCGACGATCCGGCGCCATCCAGCCTGCATGGCGAAGGCGCGGAAAAGTGCTGAAAATGCTGGGGTGGCGATGTTTCCCGGGGGAAATATCGCCACCGGCAGCGTCAGGCTCCGAACGGCTCAGCGCGCGGTGTGGCCCAGCCTTTCCTCCAGCACCTTGTGCAGAAAACGGATGCGGCTTTCCTGATAACGGCCCAGCGTTACGCCGGCGAGGTCGTCGGGCCATTGTTTCATGCCGATCTGCACCTTGGGCATGTTGAAATCGTCCTGGTCGAAGATTTCGCCCATGGCGCCGATATGCGGCTCGAACGGATCGTCGGGGCCCAGCTCGATGATCGCGGGTGCGGATGGGGCAGGGGCGTCGTCGGGCATGCGGACCAGCATCCACGCATCCATATAGCATGTGTCGGGCATATCGGCGTCGGGCCGGAAGACATAGGTCAGCGGCAAACCTTCGCCCAGCCACGGGCAGAAATTGGGGAACAGCCAGTACTGGATCGAATCCAGCATCATGGCGTCTGACAGATCCGCATAATCCGCGCCGGTCAGGGCCGAGAGATTGTCGCGCCGCCACTGCGCCAGTGTCGCCCGGTCGTGGATGTTCTCGGGCAGTTCGGGCGCATCGTCCATGCGCAGACCGTTGAGCAGCGCCCATTGTACCGCGATCGCCTCTTCCCGGCTGCCGCCGCGGGCATGGTGGCTGGGCACGGCGGTCGGGGTCATCGAACGGCTATAGGCGGCATCGCCTTCCTGCCAGATGTCATATTGCGTGCCATGTTCGCTGACCGAGGGCAGTGCCTGCGGGTGGGTCATGGCGAGGTGATAGCCTTCGAGGAAGGCCTCCATCGCCACTTTCCAGTTCGCGCGGATCGTCTTGCGCACGTGCCAGAGGGTAAAACGCCGGTCGAGCGGCCAGTCGGCGAAATGGCGGTCCATCCCGCCCAGATGCTGCGCCAATGGCGCGGCATTGCGATCCGGGTTGATGAAGACGAACCCGTTCCAGCGCGCCACGCTGGCGGTGCGCAGATCGTGGCTGCCTTCGCCGACGGTGGGGAAGTCCCACTTGCCGGGGAAACCCTGCAGCGAACCGTCGATGTTCCATGTCCACGCGTGATAGGCGCAGCGGAACGATTTCGCGCCCTTGCCGCTGCAATCGACCAGCTCGCGCCCGCGATGCATGCACAGATTGCGGAAGGCGCGAAATTCCTCGGGCGCGGTGCGCACGACGATGAAGGACATGCCCGCAATGCGATAGACGAAATGATCGCCGACCTCGGGGATCTCCTCTTCGCGGCAGGCGACCTGCCAGGTTTTCAGCCACACCTTCTCCACCTCCTCGCGGTGGTAGTCGTACGAGGTGTAGCGGCTGGCCGGGATCGGATCGTCGCCGAGGAACGGCGAATTCTCGTCCGCCAGCGACGGTTCGATCCGGTGCGTGTCCTGCGCCGCCAATTCGCGCCATGTGGGCGATAGTTCGGTTCCGAAACCCTTGAGGTAATCGGCCTGCGCTTCCATGATATCGGTCATCTGCCTTCTCTCCTGCATCCTTCCATCTTGCGGAATAGAGGCGAGGGGAGGGGGCCGCATTGACCGAAATCAAACTGGTATGCCAGAATACCAATATCGCTGGTCCCTGACGGTTCAGCGATCTTCGGCGCCGTCCATCTTGATGCACTGCCCGGTCAGATAGGATGCCTGATCGGATGCGAGATAGGCGAAGACATCGCCGATTTCGCGCAGGTTTCCGGGCCGCTGCATCGGCATCGCATCCATGTGGCTGCGCGCGATATGGGCCAGCATTTCCGCCTGCGTCACCGGCTCTGGCCCCGCGGGCGGCTGGCGCCATTCGGGGTGGTCGGAAAACTGGTCGTCGCCCACCCATCCGATGCGCACGTAATTGGCGCGAATGCCGGTCAGCGCTTCTTCGGATGCGATATGGCGCATCATCGCCTCGACAGCGCCCTTCGACATGCCCGAAGCGCCGTTATATTGCGCCAGCTTGCCGACATCGATCGTGGTGGTGCAGGTCAGCGATCCGCCGCCCGTTTCCCGCATACGCTGGATGCCGCAACGGAACAGGCGGAAATAGGCCATGAAATCGCCATCGATGAACGCGGCAAGATCGTCGGGCGTATAATCACCCGTTTTGGCAAAGATCGGCACCGCGCCCGCTGTCGTCATCACGGCGTGAACGCGGCCCGTCCAGCTTTCAAGCTCGTCCAGCGCGTCCTCTATCTGGGCGGGATCGCGCATGTCCATGCGGCGGGCGCGGATCTGGTGGCCCTGTGCCGACAGGCGCTCGACCATTTCGGCCGCGATGCCGGCGCTGTCATGCCGCCCGGCGCCAAGATAGGTGAACAATACCGGTACCCCGGCGCGGCACAGCCCTTCCACCACGCCGCGCCCGATGGTGCCAGTGCCGCCTGCCATCAGCGCGCCGCCTTCCGGAAATGTGAGGCTAATCGTCATGTCTCTCTCCCGATCATGCCGCACCGATATGCGTGCATACGGCATTGTGCGGTGATGCCCGGATGCTGGCAAGGTGAAATCGTAAACTAGCATATCAAGTTGACTGGCCCGCCACTTACCTGCATGTTCGCGGCAAAACACGAACAGCCGGGCACGTTCGGCGTGGGACAGGGGATTGGCGGGCATGGTGCCGGTACAGTCGGAAAAATCGCGAGAATTCGAGGCCCGTTTGAGGCGCTTCATGGATGCGCATGTCTATCCGAACGAAGAGGCCTATCACCGCCAGCTGAAGCAGGGGCCCGAACGGTTCCGCCAGCCCGAGATCATGGAAGAGCTGAAGGCGAAGGCGCGGGCCGAGGGTTTGTGGAACCTGTTCCTGCCCGATTCCGAAAACGGGGCGGGGCTGTCGAACCTCGATTATGCGCCGCTTTCGGAAATCATGGGCCGGGTCAATTTCGCGTCCGAGGTGTTCAACTGTTCCGCGCCCGATACCGGCAATATGGAAGTGCTCGACCGCTTTGGCAGCGAAGAGCAGAAGGAGCGCTGGCTGAAGCCGCTGCTGGCGGGAGAGATCCGCTCTTCCTTTTGCATGACCGAACCGGCGGTGGCGAGTTCGGATGCGACCAATATCCAGACCCGGATCGAGCGCGATGGCGACGACTATGTCATCAACGGGCGCAAATGGTGGATCACCAATGCCTATCACCCGCACACCGCCATCTTCATCGTGATGGGCAAGGCCGATCCCGATGCCGATCTGCACCATCAGCAGAGCCAGATACTGGTCGAGCCCGATACGCCCGGCATCACCATCGTACGCCCGCTGTCGGCATTTGGCTATTACGACGAACCCAAGGGGCAGGCGGAAATCCTGTTCGAGAACGTGCGGGTTCCGGCCAGCAACCTGATCCTGGGGGAAGGGCGCGGCTTCGAGATTTCGCAAGGGAGGCTCGGCCCGGGGCGCATCCATCACTGCATGCGCATCATCGGGCAATGCGAACGCATGCTGGAGATCGCCTGCGAAAGGCTGAGCAGCCGCATCGCTTTCGGCAAGCCGCTGGCCGCGCAATCGGTCTGGCACGAACGCATTGCGCGGGCGCGGACCGATATCAGCATGCTGCGCCTGCTGGTGCAGCATACGGCATGGCTGATGGATACGGTGGGCAATCGCGCGGCGCGCAGCGAGATATCGCAGATCAAGGTCGCGGCGGTCCGGATCGGGCGGCAGGTCGCCGACATGGCGGTGCAGGCGTTCGGCGCGGCTGGCCTGTCCGATGATTTCGGGCTGGGCTATGGCTTTACCCGCATGAACATGATCCGCATGGGCGATGGCCCGGACGAGGTGCACAATCGCACCATCGCCCGGCTGGAGCTTGCGAAATATCGCAAGTCTGCTGCCGAAGACGCGGGTTGATCGCGATGACCGACCTCGACGCCGCCTTTTCAGGAACCGAGGAGCCGACCGAGCGGCTCAAACTCGACCTTTCTGCATTGGCAGCGTTCATGGCGGAGCACGTGCCCGATGCAGGCGCGCTGGAATCGGGGCGCAAGTTCAAAGGAGGGCAGTCGAACCCGACCTATCTGCTGCGGGCGCGGGGCGGGGACTTTGTATTGCGCCGTAAGCCGCCGGGGGAATTGCTGCGCGGCGCCCATGCCATAGACCGCGAATATCGCGCCATCGCCGCGCTTCATCCAGAGGGCTTTCCGGTGCCGCGCCCGTTTGCATATTGCGGCGACGAGAGCATTATCGGCAGCGCCTTTTACATCTGCGAACATGTCGCGGGCCGGGTAGTCTGGGATCCGCTGATGCCGGATGAGGAACCGGCAAAGCGCGCCGCGACCTATGCCAATGCCGCCGACTGGCTGGCGCGTTTGCATAGTCTCGAACCCGCCCAGATCGGGCTTGGCGATTTCGGGCGGCCATCTGGCTACGCCGCGCGCAACCTGACGCTGTGGTCGAAGCAATATCGTGCAGCGGAAATGCAACATGTGCCCGACATGCACTGGCTGATGGATGCGTTGGCCGAGCGTGTGCCTGCCGATGCGCCGACCCGGCTAATCCATGGCGATTACGGCATCTACAACATCATTTTCGCTGCCGATGCGCCGCGCGCACTGGCCGTGCTCGACTGGGAAATGGCGACGCTGGGCGATCCGTTTGTCGATCTCGCCCATCATTTGCGTCCATGGTGGCTGCCACCGGCACCGGGCGCGCCGACTTTATGCGGGCAAGACCTTGCGGGCACGGGCATCCCGGCGATGAATGAGCAGGTCGAACGCTATCTCTCGCACATGGGGCTGGGCGCGGTGCCCGATTGGGACTGGTATCTCGCCTATGCGCAGTTCCGCTTTGCCGCGATGGTGCAGGGGGTGCTGAAGCGATACGCCGACGGCACCGCGGCCAACCGGACATCCACCCATACCGCCAAGACCGTCGCGCAGGCCGCGGCATCGGCGCGGCGCGTGCTGGAGGGGGCGGGCGGATAGGCGACGACCGGGCAATAAGAAGACAGGAGCGCGCGCGATGACAGGTACAAGAAGCGGACTGCTGGAAGGCCGCGTGGTCATGGTGACGGGCGGCGGCAATGGCATCGGCCGCGCCAGCGCGCTGCGCTGTGCCGAGGCGGGGGCTGCCGTCGCCGTGACCGACCGCGATCATGCTGCGGCCCGGACAGTGGCCGACGAGATTGCGGAGGTTGGCGGCATGGGCTGCGCTATCGCTCTCGACGTGACCGACGACGATGCAGTGCGCGGCGCGGTGGAGCAAACCGTGGCGCGCTTCGGGAAGCTGGACGGGGCATGCAATGCCGCGGGCGCGACTTTCATGGGCGTGCGCATGCACGAGGTCGACGTCGATTTCTGGGACCATGTCCACGCGGTCAACCTGCGCGGGTTGTTCCTGTCGATGAAATACCAGGTCGCGGCCATGCTGGAGGCAGGCGGCGGCGCGGTGGTCAATATCGCCTCGACCGCAGCCATCGCGGCCATTCCCAACGGTTCGGAATATTGCTCTGCCAAGGCGGGCGTGGCGGGCGTGACCCGGGCCGCCGCGCTCGATTACGCGCGCAGCAATATCCGCATCAATGCGGTGCTGCCGGGCGCCACGCGCACCGCGATGATGGAGCATGCCTTTACCCTAATCGACCGCCTGCGCGAAATCGTGCCCGAGGCCAATCCGATGGGCCGCCTTGCCGAACCCGACGAGATGGCGATGGCGGTGCGCTGGCTGCTTTCGGCAGAGGCGAGCTTCGTCAATGGCGTGCTGCTGCCTGTCGATGGCGGGCTGACGGCGCAATGAGCGGGGGTGATCGCATGGCGGATGAATTGCGGTTCGATGGGCAGGCAGCCATCGTTACCGGTGCGGCCAAGGGGATCGGCCGCGCCATCGCGCTGCTCTTGGCAAAGCGCGGGGCGATGGTGGTGGTCAACGGCAATGTCCGGCCCGAGGGGCATGGACCCGAGGAAGATGTCGTTGCCGAAATCCGGGCAGCGGGCGGCAGCGCGGTAGGCGTGAACGGCAGCGTCGCCGACGACAATGCCTGCCGCGCGATGGCGGCGGCGGCGCTCGACCATTTCGGCAGGCTGGACATCATCGTCAACAATGCCGGGACCACCGATACGCAATTGCGCATCCAGGATGCGCCCAGCCCGGTAATCGACGATCAATTCGCGATACATGTAAAAGGGCCGCAGCAATTGTTCCGCGCGGCATGGCCGCATCTGCAGCAATCGGGGCAGGGCCGGGTCATCAACCTCGGCTCCGCATCCTCGCTCGGCATCAGGAGCATGCATGGCTGGGGCGGATCCTATGCCATTTGCAAATCAGCGCTTTACGGCCTGACTCGCCAAATGGCGGGCGCCGGGGCAGAGCATGGGATCAAGGCCAATCTGATCATGCCCTATGCCTATTCCACCATGGTCGAAAAATCTTTTGGCGGCACCGAATTCGGCAATTGGATGCAGGCGAATTTCGACCCGGCGATGGTCGCGGTTGCCGCGCTTTACCTGATGCACCGCGATTGCCCGGTCAGCGGACAGTTCTTTTCCGTGGGCGGGGGTCGCATGGCGCGGGTGGTGTTCGCATCGCGCGACGGCATCCACGATCCCGATTTGTCCCCGGAAACGGTGCGCACCCGCTGGGCCGAGATCATGGGCGAGGAGGACGCCGAGCAGATGCTGGGCGATGGTTTTTTCGAGCTGCCTTCGCAGGCGCGCGACGGTGCGGCATTCGGCAAGGTGCTGGGAGGTGGAAAATGAACGAGACGAAACGCATGGCCGGGCGGCGGGTGCTGATTACAGGCGCGGCCTCGGGCATCGGCAAGGCGAGTGCGCAATGTCTCGCGGGCCATGGCGCGGCGCTTGCGCTGCTCGACCGCGATGGCGATGCGCTGGCGCAGGTGGCGGGCGAGCTGGGCGCCCATGCCGAAACACTCGACCTGATGGATGAGCGCGCCATCGTGCGTGCCGTTGCCGCATCGGGCGCGGCGATGGGCGGGATCGACGCGGTGGTCAATGTCGCAGGGATTGGCGAGGTCGCACCGCTGGGTGAAACCACGCTCGAAAGCTGGAACCGGGTGGTGGCGATCAACCTGACCGCGCCCTTCCTTGTCTGCCGCGAGGCATTGCCGTTGCTGCGCGCATCGGAAGACGGGGCCATCGTCAATATCTCGTCGGGGCAGGGGTTGTTGCCATCGGTGCCGGGCATGGGCTCCTATTGTGCTTCAAAGGGCGGGCTGGTGACATGGACCAAGGCGATGGCGCTGGAGCTGGCGCCGATCCGCGTCAATGCGATCTGTCCCGGCGTGGTCGATACGCCGCTTTTGCCCGACGGCATGCGCGAGGCTGCAAGGAGCGCGACCTCGCCCTATGCGCTGCGGCGCGTGGGGGATGCGGATGAGATCGCCCAGGCGGTGCTCTATCTCGCCAGCGCGCAATCGTCATTCGTCACCGGCGTCGCGCTCGCCGTGGATGGCGGGCGCAGCTATCACTGATAAGGTCTAAGGCGCGGCGGATTGCAGGACTTCCTGCGCGATGCTGGCGATCAACGTGCCGTTTTCGTCATAGGCATGGGCGCGGGTCAGGTTGCAGCCGTTGGCGGCGATGCTGCACTCGGTCTCGAACAGGACCCAGCGCGAACAATCGACCGGGCCGTGGAACCAGATCGCATGATCGAGGCTGACCGAACGAAGATGCGACCCCGGCATGGGCAGCAGGTGCGGCACCATGGCGACCCCTGCCAGCATCAGGTCTGAGATATAGCCGAACAGCACCTTGTGATCCTCCGCCGTCAGATCGGGCAGGGGCGGGCGCACGCGGATCCAGTAATTGCGGCGCGCTTCGTCCGATGTGCGGTAGAACCGGTCGAGCGAGGGAATGCGCAGCTCCACCGGGCAAGGCCGCGCGACGAAGATGGTGAAGGGGCCGGGTTCGTCCTCGACAAGGGCGGACGCCTCGACAATGTCCATCGCGGCTTCGGGATCGCCGGTTTCGGCCGGGGGGCGCTGGTGGTGGAAACCATCGCCCCCGGTGCGGAACGATGCGGTGGCGGTCGCCAGCGGCACGGTGCCCTGCACCGCGCGCACCAGGCGGGTCGAAAAGGATCGCCCGTCGCGCAGCCGCTCCACCGCGAAATCGATCGGGTCCTGCGCATTGCCCGGCTTGATGAAATTGAGATGCAGCGAATGGAGCGAGCGCCCGTCGCCATGCACCTGTGCGGTGGCGATGGATTGCCCGATCAGCTGGCCGCCGAACAGCATGCCATAGGGATTGGCGCGCCCTGGCCGTGCGCGCAGCATGCCCGTTTCCAGCGGCTCGAACTCGAACAGTTCGGACAATTCGCGCTGGTGGGCCCGGGTTTCAGTTGCCATCGCTTGCGGCACCTCCTTTTGCCATGGTCATGCCGCCTGCGACCTGCATGGTGGGAAATATCTCGATCAGGCCGACATTGACCCGTTCGGGCGCGGCAATCGCATATTCGACCGCATCGGCGATATCTTCGGGCAGCAGCGGTTCGTAGCCTTCGAAAAAGCGTTTCTCCGCCTCTTCCCCCGACAGATCGAGCGCCTTGGCGAACATGTCGGTGCGGATGCGGCCCGGGCTGATTTCGCTGACGCGCACACGCCTGCCGATCAGGTCGATGCGCGCCTGCCGGGCGAGCATGGCAACCCCGGCCTTTGTCGCGTGATAGGCGGCGTGGCCGGCAAAGCTGTGATGGCCCGCCATCGAGCCGATGAAAACGATATGGCCGCGATCGCGCGCGATCATGCCGGGCATGACAAGTCGCAGCAGATGCATGGCAGAGCGCAGGTTCACGTCGAGCATCGCGTCGATCCCCGCAGCGCTTTCCCCGGCGATCGAACCCGCCCGGCCAAGCCCTGCATTGCAGACCAGCACATCGGGTTCGATATCGGCAAGGCAGGCCTCGATCGCGGAGATATCGGCAAGATCGGCGACGGCGGGGATGCAGCCGGTCGCGGCGGCCAGCTCCTTTAGCGCGGCGCGGCGGCGGCCCATGGCGTGCACGGTCATGCCGCGCGCAGCCAGCCTTTCGACCAATGCGGCGCCGACCTTGCCGGTCGCGCCCGTCACCAGCGCGCAGCTCTTGCGGCCTGTCATCCCTGCCCCTCTCCTTACGGGCGGATTTCCGCCTCTCGCACTGCTGGTAACCCAGCATACGGTATTGCTTCCATATCCCGATATGGATAGATTAGTAAACTAGATAACGATTTCTGCCAACGGTCAAACCGATAGGGCAGGGACGGGGCACGACACCATCGGTCGGCCCATCAATGGGGAGAGAAGGGATGAGGAAATCGAGACACGGGTTGATCGTGTCCGTCGCGTTAGCGGCGATTGCGGCGGCGGGCGGCACCGCGCATGCGCAGGACGGTGCGGCGGGTGACAATGCCAACGCACAGGACGAGGCCGCACGAATGAGCGAGATCGTGGTGACCGCGCGCAAGCGGGCGGAAACGATCCAGGACGTGCCGACGACGGTGACCGCGATCAACGATGCCGCCCTTGACGTGCGCGCCGCGACCGACATTCGCTATATCAGCGGTTTCGTGCCCAATGTCACGATCGAGCAGGCGACGACTTCCTCCACCGGATCGCAGATTTTCCTGCGCGGTATCGGCATCGACAATACCGGTTTCAACGTCGATCCGACCGTGGGCGTCTATCTCGACGATATCTTCGTCGGCCGGCTGATCGGTTCGATGCTGGGCGCGGTCGACATGGAGCGGGTGGAAGTCCTGCGCGGGCCGCAGGGTACGCTTTACGGCCGCAACGCCACGGCGGGTGCGGTGAAATATGTTACGCGCAAACCCGACGTCTATGAAAACGCGGGCAAGTTTGCCGCAACTTTCGGCAGCCGCGACCGCATCACGCTGCGCGGGTCGGCCAATCTGGTGCTGGTGCCCGACCGGCTGGCCCTGCTGGTATCGGCGCAATATCACAAGCAGGACGGTTATATCCGCCTGAATGACGAGGACGGCAACGATACCGGCCTTCGCAGCAATGGCCGCGATTTGCGTGATATTCGCGCGGCGCTTCGCTATCAGCCGACGGACGATCTCACCATCGATATCGCCGCCGATTATTCGCACAACCGGTCGGGGCTGCAGTCGGTGACGCCCACCAATTGCGGCGCGCTGGGAACGGTGGATGGCTATGTCTACGATTCCGCGAATGATGCGTTCATCCCCGGGCAGGTCAATGCGGGGCAGCTGAACAAATGCCCGCTGTTCTATGACGATCCGTACGAAAGCTATATCGGGCCGTTCGGCTTCAACGATCCGAAATTCGATTCCGCAGGGGTTTCGGGCGTGGTCGAATATGACCTTGGCCCCGCCAGCATCAAATCGGTCACCGGCTATCGCGGTTTCCGCGACATCTTCGTCAGCGCGCTTTATGCAAAGCCGCTGCCCTATGTGAACGTGAACCTCGTCAACCGGCTGGAACAGCGGCAGTTCCAGCAGGAATTCCAGCTGTCATCGAACGGCCAGTCGCTGATCGATTACACGCTGGGCCTGTTCTATTACCACGAGGATATCGATTCCGATTATCGCACGCAGGTCGCATTCGGCGCAGGCCCGCTGCCCACCCCGCGCAAGAACCTCGATAGCCAGAAAACAGATGCCTATGCGGTCTATGGCGAGGTCTATATTCATCCGCTCGACGGGCTGGAGCTGACATTGGGCGGGCGCATGTCGTGGGACAGGAAGAGCGTGTCGCGCGAGCTTTATCCCACTGCCGATCTGACCACTCCGACGCTTACCTATGACGGCAAGATCAAGGACAGCGTGTTCACGCCCAAGCTCGGCGTGAGCTACCAGCTCGACGACGTGCTGCTTTATGCCAGCTATGCCGAGGGGTATCGGTCGGCGGGCTGGGCCAATACGACGGGCACGTCGCTGGCGAACCTGGCGCTTACCTTCGACCGGGAGACCGAGGAATCATACGAGGTGGGCGTGAAGTCGCAATGGTTCGACCGCGCGCTGACGCTGAACCTCGCCGCGTTCGAGGCGAAGTACAACAATCTGCAGGCGACGCTGACGCTGGCTTCTACCGGTTCGACCGTGGTCACCCAGTCGGACGCGCGCATTCGCGGGCTGGAGCTGGAGGGCGCGCTGCGTCCGGCGGATGGGCTGACGATCTATGGCAATATGGCGGTGATGAAGGACAAGTATCTCTCACCCCCGCCGGGCCTGTATTATGCGAAAAGGCTGAAGCATCTGGTGCGCACCAGCTTCCTTGTCGGGTTCGATTACGAAACCGATGCGGGCTTTGTGCCGGGCAGCTTCTTCATGGGAGCGGATCTGCGCTATCAGGGGCCGGCCTTTCGCAATGTCGCCAACACTATCGACCAGAGCAGCCCGTCCTATACGCTGCTGGGCGCGCGGGCGGGTTATCGCGCGCCGGACGATGCGTGGAGCCTGACATTGGGTGGATCGAACCTGACCGACGAGGAATATTTCCTCCTCGGTATCGAGAATAACGCGCGGTCCTATCAGGCCCCGCGCGAAATCTTCCTGACCTTCGCCGTGAACTATTGATGGCCGATGGGCCGGATGGCGCGATGCGCTGTCCGGCCTGTCACCTGTGAAGCTGCGCCACGCTGCGTCGGTAATGCGGCAGGCCCAGCCATAACAGGATTGCGGCCAGCGGCAGCGCGCCTGCCGCCAGCGCGGCAAGCGAGCGGCCGACCGCCATTTCGTCACCGAACACATATTGCGTCAGAAAGGCGACGACTGACGGGCCGATGCCGATCCCCGCGACGCTGGCGGTCAAGATATAGATCGCCCCCATCTGTCCGCGCAGATGGGCAGGGGTGATTAGCTGCACCGCCGCCGCCGCGATTCCGGTGGTGAGCGCGGTGCACAGCACGTTGATCGCGGTCAGCGCCAAGGCCAGCTGCGCATCGCCGACAAGGCCCAGCATGATGCCCGGCGGCGTCGCCAGCACAGCTGCCATCGCCATCACGCGCGGATAGGCATCGCTGCGCCCGCGCGCCAGAAGCCAGTCGCCCAGAAAACCCCCGGCCAGCAGGCCCGCGATACCTCCGCCGCCCAGGA
The DNA here is from genome assembly GCF_001661965.1 of Croceicoccus mobilis. Lineage (GTDB taxonomy): Bacteria > Pseudomonadota > Alphaproteobacteria > Sphingomonadales > Sphingomonadaceae > Croceicoccus > Croceicoccus mobilis. Next base: position 114,516 of record NZ_LYWZ01000017.1, on the reverse strand, counting down.
TCAGCCCGAAGCGGACCCCGATCGCTCCCGGCTCCATCGCGTGCACGCGTTCGAAATAGGCAGGGCCCCATGTCATCACGCCATATACGGCAAGCGAGAGCATACAGGTCCCGCCCAGCTGGAACAGGAAAGTGCGGCCATGCGCCTTGATGTGGCGCGGCGCCTCTTTCCAGCCCAGCGCCTTGCCCACCCGGTCGGGAGCGGTGCGGCGCACCGGTTCGCGCACGGTCAGCCGCACGATCAGCGCCAACACCACGCCCGGTATGCCAAGGCCGATGAAGACGATGCGCCATGTCTCCAGCGTGCCCACCAGCGGCAGCGCCATGTGCGAGACCTGCGACAGCGCCGCGATCACCAGCCCGCCGGTCAATAGCGCGATGCCGATGCCCAGCGGATTGCCGACGACATAGACAGATATCGCGCGCCCGAGTTTCCGCGGCGGAAAGCTGTCAGCAATCATGGAATAGGCCGAAGGCGACAGTGTCGCCTCTGCCGCGCCGACCATCATGCGCGCGATGAATAGCGCGGCAAATCCGGCGGCGAGCCCGCAGGCCGCGGTCGCGACGCTCCAGATAAGGATGCCCCACACGATTAGGTTTCGCCGGTTCATCCTGTCGGCAAGATAGCCGCAGGGCAGGCCCATGCCGACATAGAACACCGCAAAGGCCGCGCCGATCAGCAGGCTGACCTGGAAATCGCCAATGCCAAGGCTGTCCTTGATCGGCCCGATCAGCAGGCTCATCAGCATGCGGTCGGCAAAGGAAAGCGAATAGGCGACGAGTAAAATGCCCACGAGATACCAGCTGCGCGCAGGTGACGGCCATGCGCGCGCGGCGGCCCTGTCCGGTTCCATCGATCTCTCCCTGTTCGCGAAGCCTTATGCGGCATCGCAGTCTGTGGTGCGGCGCCTTCAGCAGCAGCCGTCGTAATCTATGAATGCCGCCGCCGTATCGGGATAGCCGCAGGCGGGGCAGACCAGTCGCCACGCTTCATGGTCGGCACGCAGCTGCGCTGTTTCCTCGATCAGCCTGTCATCGCAGCACGGGCAGTTTCCCGGCGGCTGCGGTGCTGGCTGGTCGTGGCCTGAAAGCTGATCGATACGGCTGAAACGCGTCATCGCTGCATGCTGCTATGCGGCCGGGTCGAAAGCAAGCGTACTTTTTTATTGGCCGCACAACATCGGGCCAGGGGCACGAAAGCTGGGCGAATTCGCCGATTTGATAAGCTTGAACATCAAATTCGTTGCGAAAATACCCGCTTTGGAGCAGGTTTGACATTTGCAGCATTGCCGCCAACAAGAGGCTGTAGCGAAGCCGGGCCTAATCCGCCGGTTTAACGATATTTTACAGTCGGAATTTAGGGACGACAGAGAATTGCCAAAGGCCAAGAAGACCGAGGAAGCGCCGCCGCTTCCGAGCGCCACGCAGCACAGGTTCGGATATGTCGTGCACGACGTTTCGCGCATGCGGCGGATCGTCATGGACCACGCCGTCAACCCGCTTGGCCTCACCCGCTCGCAATGGTCGATCCTTGCCACCCTTTCCCGGTCGAGCAAGCACGGCATGATGCAGGCCGAGATCGCGCGACAGATGGACGTGGGCAAGGTCACCATCGGCGGGCTGGTGCGCCGGCTGGAGGTCGCCGAGCTGGTGGAGCGCCGGTCAGACGATAGCGACAAGCGGCTGAAGCGCGTCTACATCACTGACAAGGGTTATGAAGTCATCCGCCGCATGATCGTGCTGGCCGATGAGCTGAACAACGACATCCTCGACGGTATCAGCGACAAGGACCGCGAGATCGCGGAAAAGACGCTGGTGCGGGTGCGCGACAATCTCAAGCGGATGATCGAACAGAACCGGCGTGAGCGGCAGGGCGGTGACGCCAAGTGATGCATTATATCGTTCTGGCCCGCGATGCCGACGGCATGGCAGCAATGCGGGCGCAGCATCGCCAGAGCCATGTCGATTACTGGCAGGGGCAGGGCGAAGCACTGCTGGTCGCGGGCGCGATGATGTCGGGCGATGGCGACGACGCGGCAGCGATGGGCAGCAGTTTCCTGCTGGCCGCCGCCGACGAAGCGGCCGCCCGCGCGCTGATCGCGGGCGATCCGTTCAGCAAGCTGGGCATATTTTCGGGCGAGGTCACGGTGCAGCGCGTACGCCCAGCGATCGGAACGCTCTGGCCTGCCTGAATCGATAGAACGGAACGGGGCTTCGGCAGGGGTCAGTCCCGGCCGATGAAGATCAGTTTCTTTCCCTTGTTCTTCCCCGTCAGAATGGCAGGCAGCGCATCGGGCACTGCGGCCATGCCGGTGTCGATGTCCTCCTCGAAATGAAACGCGCCGGTGGCGGCAAGTTCGGACAGCTCCTTGACGGCAGCCTCGAACCTGTCGGCGTGGTCGAAGATGACAAAGCCGGTCCAGGTCAGCGCGCGCATCAATATCTCGCGCTCGTTCCTCAGGCCCGTGGGTGGGGGCGTCCAGCTTGGCGTCGCTGCGGTGCCGCAGGCGATGATCCGTCCATAGCGTTTCATGTGCCGCATCGCCGTGTCGAGGATCGGCCCGCCGGTGTTGTCATAGAACGTGTCGAAGCCATCGGGCGATGCTTCGGCCAGTACGGCGCCGAGATCGCATGTCTTGTAGTTATAGGCCGCAGCATAGCCGAAGTGTGAGGTGCACAGGGCGACCTTTTCATCCGATCCCGTCAGCCCGATGGGCCGCGCGCCAGCCCGCGCCGCGATCTGCCCGACCATGCTGCCCACCGTTCCCGCGGCGGTAGAGACCAGCACGGTCTGTCCGGGCTTTGGCGGGGCGATGTCGTTGAGCGCAAGCCATGCTGTCACCCCCGGCATGCCCAGCGCACCGGCATAGGCCGATACGGCAACGCGCGGCGTGCCGACATGGGCCAGGATATCGCTGCGTGAGGCGGCGGCATAATCCTGCCAGCCAAAAATGCCATAGACGATATCGCCCTCGGCGATGCCGTCGATCCGGCTCTTGACGACAATTCCCACGCCCAGCGCGCGTACCGTCTCTCCGACTTGCTGGACATCGGGCCGGGCCATCCATCCGCGCTGCACCGGATCGGCGGAGAGATAGAGATTGCGGACCAGCACCTCACCGTCTGCCGGGTCGGGGACGGGGGCTTCAGCCAGCGCGAAATCGGATGCCACCGGCGAACCGTCAGGGCGGCGGGCGAGGCGCTGCTGGCGATTGGCCGAGGGCAGGTCGTGATCGGGAATGAAGAACATGGGGTTTGTGTCTCGCTATTGCGCCGCGAGTCCCGCGGCTACAGGCACCAGCACGTTTTCCGTGAGCAGGGTGCAGTAATATTCGTCGAGCCGCGCGATCAGCCCATCCTGCATCGTCGCGACGAAGGCATAGCCATTGTCGTAACGCGTTCCATCGGCGGTCGCGGCCTTGCCCTCGACCTCGGCGACGACGCGGTCGCCTTCCTCGGTCAGGGTCAGGACGGTGAAGGCGATTCCGCCTGGCAATACCGCCGACAGCATGCCTGCCCCCTCCAGCACCTGTTCGCGGCTGCGGGTCATGGAAAAGCTGCCCGTTCCCTTGGCGCATGCCTCCATGCCGGGGGCGAGAACGGTCGCCATCCGATCGGGATCGCCGGCGCCCAGCGCATCGAGGAATGTCGTGATCGCCTGCTTGTTCGGTGTGGTCATGGCCGTCTCCTCAGCTTTGCAGATGCGCGGTGACTTCATCCATGATCGCGCCCAGTTCGGACAGGATCGGATTGCGGCGCAGCGTCAGCCCGCCGTTCACCTGCAGGTTCTGGCCGGTCATGAAACACTTGTCGCCCGCCAGCCAGATGACGGCCTCGGCAATATCCTCGCGCGTCCCCACGCGGCCCAGCGGATATTCCTTCTCAAACGCGTCCATGACCGGCTTCATTTCGAAAGTCGGCCCCGCCATCGGCGTCCTGGTCAGGCCGGGAGAGATCGAGTTGGCGCGAATGCCGCGCGCGCCATATTCATTGGCGACGGTGCGGACGATATGGTCGATCCCCGCCTTCGTGCCCATGTATGCGGCATGGTTTTCCAGCATGATCGTTGCCGTCGCGGACGATATCTGGATGATCGAACCACCTTCGCCCATCACGCGCAGCAGCGCCTGCATGAAGAAGAACGGCCCCTTAAACTGGATGGCAAGGATCTTGTCGAGATCGGCCTCGGTCGTTTCGGTCGTGGGCTTCATCAGGCCCCAACCCACCGCGTTCACGCCGATGTCGAGCTTGCCATAGGTCTCGACCGCAAAATCGACGGCAGCCTCGACCTCTTCCTTGCTGGTCAGGTCCATCAGGCAATAGCTGCCCCCGATCGTATCGGCGAGGCGCTTCAGCTCGTCTTCGTGACGGCCGGCGACGACGACCTTTGCGCCTTCCTCGGCCAGCCTTTCGGCGATCTTCTGTCCCAGATTGTCGCGACCGGCCGCGCCGGTGACGAGCGCGACCTTTCCGTCGAGCTGGCCCATGCTTATCTCTCCTGTTTTTCCCGTTGAACACCTTGGCGCGCGCTGGGCGCGGATGAAGGTTCCCGGGGGTGGTTCGCTAGCTAACCTATCTCCATCGCAGGCCGTATGGCAACACACTATCTTTTCCGGCTCGGCGCTCGGGGATGGGGTGCGCGCATGGCCAGCTGCGCAAAAAGTACACATGCAAACGCTTGACTCGAACAGGCGATGAGATAGATAGTACGCATATATACGATATTCCGCCCCGGAGGATCGGCGCTGACGAAAAGCGGCGACTGCTTGGCGGAGAGGACGGGTTTCGGGTGCGGCTTTACCGCGGCTTCGATGGTCTCGCGCTTGGCGGGAGTTCGGACGTGGCTGCGTCGCACCGATTGCAGGAGAATTGCGCGGTGCTGATCGAGCTGTCTGACGACCAGAAGGCAATCGCCGAGAACGTACGCCGGACGTGTGAGGATTTCGGCGACGACTACTGGAGCGCATGCGACACCGACAAGCGCTTCCCCGAGGAATTCCATCGCGCCATGGCCGATAATGGCTGGCTGGGCATCACCATGCCCGAAGAGCTGGGCGGCGCGAACCTGGGCGTGACCGAAGCGGCGATCATGATGCACGAGGTGTCGGCCAGCGCGGGCGGCTATTCGGCGGCGAGCGCGCTGCACCTCAACCTGTTCGGTCCGCACTCGGTCGTCGTGCATGGCACGGACGAACAGAAGAAGCGCATGCTGCTGCCGCTGATCGAGGGGCGTGACAAGGCGTGCTTCGGCGTGACCGAGCCCGACGCGGGTCTCGACACCACCTCCATCAAGACCTTCGCGAAAAAGGTCGACGGCGGCTATTCGGTGACAGGTCGCAAGATCTGGACCTCTTCCGGACAGGTGGCGAACAAGATCCTGCTGCTGACCCGCACGACGCCAAAGGAAGAGTGCAAGAAGCCCACCGACGGCATGACCTTGTTCTACACCGATCTCGACAAGACGCAGGTCGAGGTGCGGCGCATCCCCAAGATGGGCCGCAATGCGGTGGATTCGAACGCGACCTTCATCGACGATTATTTCGTGCCCGAGGAAGACCGCATCGGCGAGGAGGGGCAGGGCTTCAAATATATCCTCCACTCCCTGAACCCCGAACGCATTCTTGTCGGGATCGAGGCGGTGGGCCTTGGCCGCGGCGCGCTGGCCCGCGCCTCGCAATATGCGCGCGAGCGCAAGGTATTCGGCAAGTTCATCGGCGAGAACCAGGGCATCCAGCATCCGCTGGCGGAGAATTGGACCTATCTCGAATCCGCCTACTGGATGATCATGCGGGCGGCCTATCTCTACGATGCCGGGCTGCCTTGCGGGGCGGAGGCGAATGCGGGCAAGTTCCTCGGCGGTCGCGCGGCTTTCGATGCCTGCACCCGCGCCGTCATGACGCATGGCGGCATGGGCTATTCGACCGAATACCAGGTGGAACGGCTGTTCCGCGAATCCATCCTGCTGCGCATCGCGCCGATCACCGAGCAGCTGATCCTCAGCCATATCGCCGAGCGCGTGCTCGACCTTCCGAAATCATATTGACCAGAACGGGCGGATTTTCATGACCGAATTCGGGATCACATCTTTCGGGGCCTATATTCCCCGCCTCCGGCTGGAACGGGCCGCCATCGCGGGCGCGCACCGCTGGATGGCGCCGGGCCTGCGCGGCATGGGCAAGGGCGAACGTTCGTTCTGCAACTGGGACGAGGATACCGTCACCATGGGCGTCGAGGCGGCGCGCGATGCGCTGGGCGAGGATGATGGCGCATCAATCACCGCGATCAGTTTTGCCAGCACGCGTTCGCCCTATGCCGATCTGCAACCTACCGCGATCATGGCGCGCCCGCTGGGGCTGTCGCCCAGCATGCGATCGTTTGACAGTGGCTATACGCAGCGCGCGGGCACGTCGGGACTGCTGGCCGCGCTGAAGAGCGGGGAGCCGACCTTGTTCGTCGCCTCGGACGAACCCAAGGGCAAGCCCGCCAGCCAGCAGGAAATGCTCTATGGCGCAGGCGCGGCGGCATTCGTCACCGGGACCGAGAACGTGGCCGCGAAGCTGATCGGATCGGGCACCTCGATCTCCAATTTCGTCGACCATTTCCGCGATGCCGACGCCGATTTCGACTATAGCTGGGAAGAGCGCTGGATCCGCGACGAGGGCTACGCCAAGCTGATCCCCGCCGCGGTGAACGAGGCGCTGTCCGAAGCTGGGCTGGCCATCGGCGACATCGACCATTTTGCTATGGCCTCGATGCTGCGCGGGGGCGCCGCGCCGATCGCGAAAAAGCTGAAGTTCGAAGGCAATGTCGTCTCTGACCTCGATGGCCGGTGCGGCTATTGCGGGGCGGCGCAGGCCCCGCTGATGCTGGCCCTTGCGCTCGAGACCGCGAAGCCGGGCGAAAAGATACTCGTCGTCGGCTTCGGTCAGGGCGCCGACGTGCTGATCTTCGAAGTCACCGATGCCATCGAAAAGGCGCGCCCGAAACGCGGCGTCACCGGTTCGCTGGAGGCAGGCTATGCCACGCAGGATTACCTGCGCATGCTGTCGTTTGCGGGCGGGATCGATGTCGAATGGGGCATGCGTTCGGAAAAAACGGCCAAGACCGCGCTGACCGAGCAATATCGTTCGCGCACGCAGATGGATGCCTTCATGGCGGGTGAGTGCGGCGAATGCGGCACGATCCAGTTTCCCCAGCTGCAATATTGCGCGCGCTGCCATGCACCGGCCGAGAAGTTCGGCGATGTATCTTTGCGCGATGCGCCTGCCAAGGTCATGACGCAGACTGCCGACTGGCTGTCCTATTATCCCTCGCCCCCGCTCTATGTCGGCTTCATCCAGTTCGACAATGGCGCGCGGCTGCAGATGGAGATCGTCGATGTCGGCCCCGACGGGATCGATATCGGCACCCCGCTCGACATGGTCTTCCGCATCAAGGAGCGGGACAACCAGCGCGGGTACAACCGCTATTTCTGGAAAGCCGTGCCCGCGCTGGCCGGCGGAAAGGCTTGATCAATGGCATCGGGTATCAAGGACAAGGTCGCGATTCTGGGGGCGGGCTGCTCCAAGTTCGGCGAACGCTGGGACGCAGGCTCTCCCGAACTGATGGCAGAGGCTTTCGAGGAAGCGCTGGCCGACGCCGGGATCGAGCGGAAGGACATTCAGGCGGCATGGTTCGGCTGCTGGGGCGACAGCATCAATGTCGGCAATTCGTCGATCCCCGCCGCAGTCGCGCTCAGGCTTGACGGCATTCCCGTCACCCGCGTCGAGAACATGTGCGGCACCGGGACCGAGGCGTTGCGCGGCGCGGCCTATGCGGTGGCGTCGGGTGCGGTGGATATCGCGCTCGCCATCGGGGCCGAAAAGCTGAAGGATACAGGCTTTGGCGGGCTGCCGCCGCCGTTCAAGGGCACCTTCAACGATCTGTGGATGCCGATGGGATCGGCGCCCGCCGGTTTCGCCCAGCTCGCCGATGGCTATCGCACCCGCTATCAGGTTTCGAAGGAGGATCTGAAGCGCGCGATCGGGCATGTGAGCTGGAAGAGCCACCAGAACGGGCAATACAGCCCCAAGGCCCATTTCCAGAAGCCCGTGCCGATGGACAAGATCCTGAACGCGCCGATGATCGCCGAGCCGCTGGGCCTGTTCGATTGTTCGGGCGTTTCCGACGGGTCGGCCTGCGTCATCGTGACCACGCCCGAAATCGCGAAATCGCTGGGCAAGAAGGATATCGTCACGATCAAGTCGCTGCAGATCTCGACCAGCTCAGGCCGCGAAACGCAATTGTCGGACTGGGACGGCGCGACCGTTCCCAATACCCGCACCGCGATCCGCAAGGCCTATGAGGAAGCGGGCATCACCAAGCCGCAGGAACAGGTGAGCCTGACCGAGGTGCATGACTGCTTCTCGATTACCGAACTCGTCACGATGGAGGACCTTGGCCTGTCCGAAGACGGGCAGGCGGTGAAGGACGTGCTCGACGGCAAGTTCGACCGCGACGGCAAGATCCCGTGCCAGATCGACGGTGGGCTTAAATGCTTCGGCCATCCCATCGGCGCGTCGGGCCTGCGCATGGCCTATGAAATCTACACCCAGCTGCAGGGCAAGGCGGGGCAGCGGCAGCTGGCCAATCCCTCGCTGGGCGTCACGCACAACCTTGGTGGCGTGCCCTATCAGGGCATTGCGGCCGTTTCGATCCTGGGACTTCTCTGATGGCTGGCGTATGGTTTGACGAGCTTGAGGTGGGGCAGGTGTTCCACCACGCGATCCGCCGCACCCTGACCGAAACCGACAATGTCATGTTCACCTGCATGACGCACAACCCCGCGCTCCTCCATCTGGACGAGGAGTATATGAAGGGCACCGATTTCGGACAGCGGCTGGTGAACAGCGGGTTCACGCTGGCGCTGATGGTCGGTATCTCGGTCAATGAAACGACACTGGGCACGGCAGTCGCCAATCTGGGCTGGGACGAGGTGCGCTTTCCCAAACCGCTGTTTCACGGCGATACCATCCGGGTCGAGACCGAAGTGCTGGAACTCAGGGAATCGAAATCGCGCCCGACGCAGGGCATCGTCACCTTCCAGCACCGCGCCTTTAACCAGCACGACGAGCTGGTCGCCACCTGCAAGCGTTCGGGCCTGCAGTTGAAGAAGCCGGTGGAGCAGGCGCCGTGAGCGAAGCCCCGATCCGGTCCTTTCTGTTCATCCCCGGCGACAGCGAAAAGAAGCTGGGCAAGGCGGATGCGTCCGATGCCGATGCGCTGATCTTTGACCTTGAGGACGCGGTCAGCCCCGACAACAAGCCGATGGCGCGAAAGCTCTTGTCCGAATTCCTGGCCGCCCGCCCGCGCGGCAGCCGGAACGCGCAGTTCTATGTGCGGGTCAATCCGCTCGACACCGGCATGACGCTGGAGGACATGGCCGCGGTCATTCCGCACGGGCCCGACGGCATCATGCTGCCCAAGTGCAATGGCCCTGCCGATGTGGTGCAAGCCTCGCACTACCTCGATGCGTTCGAGCAGATGGGCGGGGTTGAGGCCGGGTCGATCAGGATCCTGCCGGTCGCCACCGAAACTGCCATCGCGCCATTCACGCTGGGCGAATATGCCAGGGCGGACCTGCCGCGCCTGATGGGACTGACATGGGGAGCAGAGGACCTGTCCGCCGCCATCGGGGCCAGCAGCAATCTCGACGAGACGGGGAGCTGGGCCTTTACCTATCGCATGGTGCGCGCGCAGTGCCTGCTGGCCGCCCATGCCGCGGGGGTGGAGGCAATCGATACGCTTTATGTCGATTTCCGCGACGACGAAGGCCTGCGCGCCGCGAGCCGCACATCGCGCGGCGAAGGCTTTACCGGGCGCATTGCGATCCATCCGGCGCAGGTCGCCGGGATCAACGAAAGCTATATGCCCAGTGCCGAAGAGGTCGAACATGCCAAGCGCATCGTCGCGGCCTTTGCCGCCGCGCCGGGCGCGGGCACTGTCGGGCTGGACGGCAAGATGGTCGACATCCCGCATCTGAAACAGGCGCAAAAGGTGCTGGCGCAGGCCAAGCTTTATGGGGGAGCTGCATGATGGAGCGCACGCTGTTTTCGAGCGAGCACGAGATTTTCCGGGAGTCGGTGCGCAATTTCGTCGACACCGAACTCGTGCCAAACCACGCCCAGTGGGAGGAGGACAAGCGCGTCCCCCGCGAGATCTGGGCCAAGGCGGGCGAGGCGGGCATCTTGTGCCCCGACATTCCCGAGGAATATGGCGGTTTTGGCGCAGACTGGCTGTATAATGTCGTCGTCATCGAGGAGCTGGCCAAGAAGGGCATGAGCGGGCCGGGCTTCATGGTCCATTCCGAAATGGTCGCGCCCTATATACTTGCCTGGGGATCGGAAGAGCTTAAGCGCGAATGGTTGCCCAGAATGGTCGCGGGCACCGCGATTGGCGCGGTCGCCATGACCGAGCCGGGCGCGGGCAGCGATTTGAAGGAACTGCGCACCCGAGCGGTTCGCGATGGCGATGACTATGTCATCAACGGGCAGAAAACCTATATCTCCAACGGGCAGAACTGCGATTTCATCCTGCTCGCCTGCAAGACCGACCCCGAGGCGGGGCCGCGCGGCGTTTCCATCATATTGTGTGAATCCGCGCGCGAGGGTTTCGAGCGCGGGCGCAATCTCGACAAGATCGGGCTGAAGGCGCAGGACACGTCGGAACTGTTCTTTTCCGACATGCGCGTACCCGTTTCCAATCGGCTGGGTGACGAGAACGCCGGTTTCTCGATGCTGATGACCAAGCTCTCGCAGGAACGTCTGACGCAGGCGATCCGCAGCATCTGCGTGGCCGAGGCGGCGATCGACTGGACGGTGGAATACACTTCGGAACGCAAGGCGTTCGGGGGGACGATCGCGGATTTCCAGAACACCCAGTTCACGCTGGCGCAGCTTTCGGCAGAAACGACTGCGATGCGCGTGTTTACCGACTGGTGCATCGCGCAGCATCTGAAGGGCGAGCTGAGCCCCATCGATGCCGCCAAGGTCAAGCTGTGCGTCACCGACCTGCACAACAAGGTCGTCAACGAATGCCTGCAGTTCTTTGGCGGCTATGGCTACATGCTGGAATATCCGATTGCGCGTGCCTTTATCGATGCGCGCATCACGCGGATCGCGGGCGGCGCGACCGAAGTGATGAAGCAGATCATCGGGCGCGACCTGTTCAGGAACCGCCGATAAAAATTCGAAGCGAGAGGTGAGAGATGTCTAACTACCCAACGCCCGACAAGGCGACCTTGCTGGAGATCTACCGCAAGGCGGCGACCATCAAGCTTAACGACGAACGGATCATCAAGGAGATGAAGTCGGGTCGGCTCGTCACCCCCTATTACAGCGGGCGCGGGCAGGAAATCATCCCCTCGGCGCTGGCGATGAGCCTGAATGACGACGATTACCTGTGCACGATCTATCGCGGTACGCATGACATGGTGGCCAAGGGGTTTCCGCTCGACACCATGTGGGCAGAACTCGCCGGGCGCGTCACCGGATCGTGCAAAGGCAAGGGCGGGCCGATGCACCTGACCCATCCGGAATCGGGCTGTATGGTCACCACCGGCATTGTCGGGTCGTCCATGCCGATCGCCGTGGGGCTGGGCTGGGCGGCGAAGCTTGACGGCAAGGGGCAGGTGGCGGTCGCCACGTTCGGCGATGGCGCATCGAATATAGGCGCGTTCCACGAAAGCATGAACATGGCGGCGCTGTTCGACCTGCCGGTCATCTTCCTGTGCCAGAACAATCTCTACGCCGAACATACCTCGATGCAGAAATCGACCAAGATCGACCGCTATTCAAAGCGCGCCGATGCCTATGGCATGGTCGGCGTGACGGTGAACGGCAATGATCCGGACGAAATGTACGGCGCCGCCAAGGTCGCCATCGACCGCGCTCGCGCGGGTGAGGGGCCGACCATGATCGAGGCGATGACCTTCCGCTTCAACGGCCATCTGATTGGCGACATGTGCGATTACATGAAGCACGGCGAACTGGCCGAGGCCAAGCAGGAGGACCCCGTCCCCGCGCTGCGCCAGCGCCTGATCGACGAGGGGATCGCCAGCGAGGACGAGCTGGCCGGCATGGAAAGCGGCATCAAGGAGGTCATCGAGGCCGCCGTCGCGGCCGCCTATGACGCCGACTATCCCGATGCCATCGAACTGAAGCGCGACGTGTTCGCGCAGGAAATCGCGTGAGGCTGCCATGACCGAGACAACGAAAATCACCATGCTCGAAGCCATCAATCGCGCGCTGCACGATGCGATGGAAGCCGATCCCAAGGTCCTAGCGCTGGGCGAGGAAGTGGCCGATCCCGAAGAGGGCGGCGTGATGGGCGTTACGAAGGGCCTGTCGACCAAGTTCGGCGCCGAGCGCGTCGTGTCCACCCCGATTTCGGAACAGGCGATCATCGGCTCTGCGATTGGCGCGGCGATCGGCGGATACCGCCCGGTGGCCGAGATCATGCTGATGAATTTCGTCGCCGTGGCGATGGACATGCTGACCAACCATGCCGCGAAATTGCGCTTCATGTCGGGCGGGCAGACCGCGGTGCCGATGGTGGTGCGCACCATGACGGGATCGGGCTTTTCGACCGGCGGGCAGCATTCCGATTACCTTGAGGCATGGTTTGCCCATACGCCCGGCATGAAGGTCGTCGCCCCGTCGAACCCGACCGATGCCTATGGCCTGCTGCGCGCCGCGATCGAGGACGATGATCCGGTGCTGTTCATCGAGAACATCCAGCTCTATTTCATGCCCGCCGATTTCACCGCGGAAAAAATCCCGCTGGGCAAAGCCCGCATCGCGCGCGAGGGCAGCGATCTTACGATCATCACCCATTCGCTGATGGTGAACCATGCCATGGCGGTGGCCGATCAGATGGCCAAGGACGGGACCGAGGCGGAGGTCATCGACTTGCGCACGATCTCTCCGTGGGACCGGGAAACGGTGCTGGCGTCGGTTAAAAAGACCGGCCGCGCTCTGATCGTGCACGAGGCGGTGAAGGAATTCGGCATTGGCGCCGAAATCGCGTCGGTCATCAACGAGGAACTGTTCGGCCAGCTGAAAGCGCCGGTGAAGCGGGTGGGCGGCGCGTTTTGCGCAGTGCCCTATTGCAAGCCGCTGGAATCCGCCTTTGCCCCCAGTGCCGATTCCATCGGCAAGGCGGCACTGGAACTGGTGGCCTGATTGTCGTGCGGGGCGGTCAGCCGCCCCGCCGCGCTAGAATTATGACCGGCACTAGAAACGCCGGCAATCCGGGAGAATGACATGGACTACGATTACGACGTGATCGTCGTGGGCGGCGGCGGTGCGGGCATGACGGCGGCGATTGTCGCGCATGACGCGGGCGCCAGCGTCATGATTCTGGAAGCTGATGAAAAGCTGGGCGGTGCGACATGGCTGTCGGGCGGGGTGATCTATGCCGCCGGCACTTCGGTGCAAAAGGCGCAAGGGATCGAGGACAGCCCGCAGGCGATGTACGATTACATTATGACGCTGAACGCGTGGCAGACCCGACCCGATATCATCCGCACCTTCGCCAATCGCAGCGCCGAGGCGGTGGAATGGATGGTCAGCCTTGGCGCCGAATACGAATGGGTGGTGAAGTCGGGCGTCGATACCGTGCCGCGCGGCCATTGCACCAAGGGTTCGGGCTATACGATTGGCGAAATCCTCAAGAACGAAGTGGGTGCCCGCGGAATCGAAACCGCGTTGAAGACCCGCGTCGAACGCTTGCTGGTCGAGGATGGCCGCGTCTGCGGCGTCCATGCCGACGGCGTGGACCTGAAGGCCAAGGCGGTGGTGCTGACCACCGGCGGCCTGGGCAACAGCCCCACCATGCGGGCGAAATATTTCCCCTCTGTCGCGCAGCACGGCGATATCGTCTACGCCGTCCACGACGATGCGCCCTTTATCCTGGGCGATGGGATCAAGCTGGGCGAACAGGTCGGGGCCGAGATTACCGGCATCGATACGGGCCTTGTCCTGCCGTCGGCCGCGCTGGTGCCCAAATCGGTGGAAGCGTTCCTGCCGCCGTGGATGATGCTGGTGAACGATGACGGCCATCGCTTCATGCCCGAAAACGCGCCCTATGCGGTGTCGGGCTACTTGATCAACGAGCAGCCGCGTGCCCATGCATGGGGCATCTTCGATGAAAAGACGATGGTCGAGGGGAGTCAGGACAAGCGTTTTTCCGACCCCTATCACACTGGCGAGGTGTCGCAGACCTGGGACGAGGATCTGATCCGCAAGCATGTGAAGACGGGGCGGATCAAGCAGGCCGACACGCTTGACGATCTGGCCGACATGATCGGCGTCAACCGGCTGGCCCTGCGTTCGACCGCGGCGCGCTATAACGAGGATGCGCGAAGCGGCGTCGATACCGAATGGGAGAAGAACGCACCTAAGCATTTCCCCATCGACAAGGCACCGTTTTTCGCGGTCGAGGTACGCGCATCGGTCATTGGCCAGACCAGCGCCGGGGTCGATATCGACGCCACCACTCGCGTGCGTGACTGCAATGGCAAGATCATTCCCGGCCTGTTCGCCGCGGGCGAAACGGTCGGCTGCATCCAGGGCAAGCGCTATTCGGGCGGCGGCATGGGGGTCGGCAATGCGCTGACCTTTGGCCGTATCGCCGGCGAGGAAACCGCCAAGGAAGTGCTCGCCAACGATCCGCTGCCGGGGCTGACCCCGGCCTGACCGCGCCAAGGAACCATTGGGAGAGAATGCGGTGAAGCTTAGCCAATATGACGAATTTCCCGTCCACCAGACGCCCTATCCGGTGACCTATATCCCCTCGACCGATTATGCATGGGACGAGGGGTACTGGTTCGGCGTGTTCAATGCGGATGAAAAGGTATTCCTTGGCACCTATCTGCGCATCAATCCCAATACCGACATGATCGGCGGCTGCGTGCTGCTCAACGTCGCGGGGCATCAGACCACGATTCGCTTCAACCGCTGCTGGCGCCGCAATGTCGCGCTGGAGGTGGGACCGTTCCGCGTCACCATCGTCGAGCCATTGAAGCGCATCCGCATCGAACTGGCTGAAAACGACAGCGGCGTTTCGTTCGACATCATGTGGGAAGGAACCTCGCCCGCCTTTCTGGAAGACCACCACATCGCCACCCATCGCGGGCGGCGCACCACCGACCAGAGCCGCTATTCGCAGCCCGGCAAATGCACCGGCTGGATCAAGTCGAGCGAGCGGAGCTGGGAGGTGGAACCCGAAGGCTGGTCGGGTTCGCGCGATCACAGCTGGGGTCTTTACGCCTCGCGCCCGCCGCTCTCCCCGCTCCCCACCCTGTTGCCGCCGATGGAGGACGATGAAGGACCCAAGCGCGCGATGCGGTTCTGGAACTGCTTTCGCACGGGCGAATACAGCGGCTTCTACCACGTCCACGAAACGGCAGAGGGCGTGCAGGGCAAGATGAACGACGTGTTCGGCACCCCCTTTGGCGGCCGCATCTTCAAGGGCTGGGACGAGGAGGAGGTCGAGCTCGTCTCTGGCCGGCACGAGATGGAGTTCACCGAAGGCACCCGCATCCTGAAACGCGCCACCTTCTTCCTGGCCGATAAAGATGGGCGCGAGTGGAAGCAGGTCTTCGATATCGAGACGCCGCCGTGGGTGGTGCAGCCGATGGGCGCGTTTCCGGGCAGCTGGTACGATGGCGGCACTTTCTTCACCTATCACGGGTCGGAGGAGCTTGCGCTGGAATGGGAGGCGGCCGATTATTCGGTGCAGCCATTCCAATATACGCCCCATTCCGTCAGCGGCGCGGGCGCGTCCGAAGGGTTCAACACCGGCACCAGCGTCGGCAGCATGGTCCACGGCCCCGAATATCTGGCGCGTGTCACCACCTATGCCCCCGATGGCACGGTGTCGCGCGGATCTTCGCAGGTCGAGCTGTTCATCAATGGACGCTACGACCCCTACGGCTTCCAATGAGGCGCAGGGCATGAAGCTGGGGCTGGAGAACCGCGTCGCACTGGTCTCCGGCGGGAGCGCGGGCATGGGCCGCGCCATCGCGATGGAACTGGCGGGCGAGGGCGCGCGGGTCGCCATCGTCGCTCGGCGGGAAGGGCCGCTGGCCGAAACCGTCGCCGCGATCGAGGTGGCTGGCGGCACCGCCATCGCGATCAGCGCCGACATGGCAAGCGAGGCCGGGGTGCAGGAGGCGGTGGCGCGCACTCGCGAGGCTTTCGGCGATCCCGACATCGTGATCGGCAATGTGCGTTCCATCCTGCGCTATGGCTTTGACGAGGCGGCGGACGAGGACTTTCGCCAAAGCAACGACCAGGTCGTGCTGTCCTTCGCCATGCTGGTGCGCGAGGTGATGGGGCCGATGAAGGACCAGGGATTTGGCCGGATCGTCAATCTCGGTTCGGTTTGCGCGAAAGAGCCGCACCGGTTTTTCAATATCGTGCTGTCCAACACCTATCGCACCGCGGCGGTGGCGCTGGCGCGCAGCCTTTCGAACGAGCTGGCGCCCTTTGGCATCACCGTCAACACGATCGCGCCGGGCAGCATCGACACCGGCCTCAACACCGAGGCGCAGTCGGGCGGCGGCATGCGCACCCCGCGCGAGGAGCCGCCGGTAATCCAGATGGGGCGCAACGGCACGCCAGATGAAGTGTCGGGCCTTGCCGCGTTCCTGTGTTCCGACCGCGCCAGCTATATCACCGGCCAGACCATCGCCGTCGACGGCGGCTGGACGCGCGGCCTGTTCTAAGGAGAGGAACCGATGACACCCGATCAGGCACTGGCGCGAGAGGCGATCCGATACACGCTGGAACTGTATAACCGCAACGCCGACACCGCCGATTACGAACGCCACGCCGAGGTCTTCCACCCCGAGGCGCATTTTTCGGTACGCGGGCTGGGCGATGCGCATGGGCTGGAGGAAATTCTCGCCATGCTGAAACCCGGCGCGGAAAGCCGGGCCGCCTATGACGATGCCAATTTCCAGCGGCACAATCTGACGAGCACGATGATCGAACTGACCGGTCCCGAGACAGCTGATGCCACCACCTATGTCTGCGTGACCAGCGAATTGGGGTTCGACCATTTCGGCCGCTATGACGACCAGTTTGTCAAGACCGGCGATCGCTGGCTTATCATGAAGCGCCACGCCGCGATGGAATGGTCGCGCCCCGATTCCCGCTTTGCGCGCTGGCTGGGCGAAGCCGCCCCGGTGCGCGAGTTTCCGTGGTGAGCGCCCCGCTCCCCTTTGAAATCGCCATCGCGCCCGAACGGGTGGACGACATGCGCCGCCGGATCGAGGGGGCGAGCTGGCCCGGCGATTTCGGCAATGACGACTGGCGCTATGGCGTCAACCAGGACTGGCTGTCCGACATGGCGCGATACTGGGCGCGCGATTTCGACTGGGAGGCGCAGCAGGCGAAAATGAATCGCCTGCCGCAGTTCATCGCCGATATCGACGGTATTTCGATCCATTTCGTCCACCTGAAAAGCGGGCGCCCCGATGCGATCCCGCTGATCCTGACCCATGGCTGGCCGTGGACATTCTGGGACTGGCACGCGCTGATCGAACCGCTCGTAACGGGGGAGCGAGATGGCCCTGCCTTCGATGTCGTGGTGCCTTCGCTTCCGGGCGTATGCTTTTCCGCGCCGCTTGCCACGACGGGCATCGGGCTTCGCCGGATCGGGCAGCTGTGGGTCAAGCTGATGGCGATGCTGGGCTATGACCGCTTTGCCGCGGCGGGCGGGGACTGGGGCGCGGGCGTCACGGCGGAACTGGGGCACGCGCATGCGGAGCACATCATTGCCGCGCATGTCTCGCTGATGATGTTGCCGGGGCTCAACCCCGCGACGATCGGGCCCGATGCCTTTGCCGAGGACGAGCAATGGATGCTGGCCCGCGCGTTCGAGGCGCTGCCCACCATCACCAGCCATGTCGCGGTGCAATCCGCCGATCCGCAGACGCTGGCCTATGCGCTGGCCGATTCGCCCATCGGCACCGCCGCATGGCTGTGGGAGCGGCGCCGCAACTGGAGCGATTGCGACGGCGATGTCCTGAACGCCTATTCCAGGGATTTCCTATGTACGACGGCATCGCTTTACTGGCTGACCAACACCATCGGTTCGTCGATGCGGATCTATGCCGAGCAGTTCAAGGGCTTTGGGCTGGAGATCGACTGGCCGGTCCTGAACGACGCGGCAAAGACGATTCCCGTTCCCTTTGGCGTCGCCATCGCCCCGCGTGAGGTCGCTTTCCTGCCGCGTGCCATCGTGGCGGAAAAGACCGACCTCAGGCGCTGGCAGCGCGTGCCGGCGGGCGGTCATTTCCTTCCGGCGGAGCAGCCGGGGATCGTGCTGGAGGAATATCGCGCCTTCTTCTCTTCGCTGAGCTGAGGGGAAATCCGGGCTGGATCAGCAAAGGCGGGGCAATCGGGTCTTTTCCTCCGGGCCAAAAGTGGTAAGCTAGGTGACGATATAAGATCATGCCGATGCGGGAATCGGCCGCGAAGCCAGAGGATGACTTGATGACCGACGTTTTCTACGAAGCGGAAACCCTCAAAAACGCCTATCCGCTGATGGCGAAAATGCGCGAGGACGAGCCGGTCAAACGGACGCTCGACCCCAATGGCAACGAGATTTTCATCGTCACCCAGGCCAAGGCGGTGTCCGATTGCGCGCGCCGGATGGAGGATTTTTCGAACGAGTTCAGCCATCTGCTGATGGCCGGCAACGCCTATCCCGAAGTGGCCGAAATCCTTGAAAGCGAGCCTTTGCCATCGGGCCTGCTGCTCACCACCGACGATCCCGATCACAAGCGTTTCCGCGCGCAGGTCAATGCCGCCTTTGCCACGGGCCGCGTTGCCAATATGGCCCCCGATATCGAAGTGCTGGTCGATGAGCTGATCGATGGTTTCATCGAGCGCGGCAGTTGCGATTTCGTCGATGAATTCGCGGTGCTTTTGCCCACCTATATCATCGCCGACATTCTGGGCATGCCGCGCGAACATTTCCGCCGGGTCAAGGAATGGTCCGATGCGGTGATCACCGTCGTCGGCCGCATGGGCACGAAAGAGCAGGAGATCGAGGCGGCCAGGCTGATGGCCCAGACCCGACGCTATATAAAGGATCTCGTCGCCGCTCGGCGCGAGAGCCCGCGTGACGATCTCATTTCGAACCTCATCCACGTCGATGTCGAAGGGGTCATTCCCCTCACCGATACCGAGGTGGCGGCGCTCGCCTTCGAAACGTCGGTCGCGGGGAACGAGACTACGCGCAACACGATGATGAGCGGGCTGGTGCAATTGCTGCGCCGTCCCGACCAGCTGCAGGCGCTGATCGACGATCCCTCGCTCACCGGCAATGCGGTGGAGGAGATGCTGCGCTATGAAACGCCGGCCAGCTCGATGTGGCGGATCGCGCGGCACGATACCGAACTGGCGGGCACGAAGATCCCCAAGGGCGGCGTCATCCTGCTGCGCTATGACGCGGCGAGCCGCGATCCGGCCATGTTCGAGAACCCCGAAGAATTCGACATCACGCGCAAGAACGCGATCCGCCATTTCGCATTTGGCGCGCCCAGCCCGCATCGCTGCCTTGGCCAGATGCTGGCGCGCAAGGAAATGACCATCGCCTTTCCCAAGCTGCTCTCGCGGATGAAGAACATCAAGGTCGCCGATGGCAGCCACACCGATTACCTGCCCAGCCTGCTATTCCACACCATCGGCAGCCTGAACCTGACGTTCGATCCGGGACCGAAGGTCGGCGCGAAACTGGGCGTGTCGCACGGCTGACCGCGCATAAAGGCAGATGCAACGAACCGCCGGCATGACCGGCGGCATGATGACGGAGAGGCAAGTTGCTCGATATTCCGCGCCTGACAAAGGCGCTCAATCAGGCATGTCACCGGCTGATCGGTGACGACTATGGCTATGCCAGCGATGAGGAAGCGATTGCGGCGACCCTCTCGATGATGGAAACGCGGCTGCTGCACGGGCGCGAGGTGTTCGATGCCTGGACGCAGCGGCTCGATGCCTATCTTGGCGAATTGCGCCAGCGGCTGGCGCTGGAAAGCGCCGCGCCCGATCTGGCGCGCGCGCTTGACGATCTGCGCGCGCAGATCGCTGCGGCCAATCCGGCGGGCAAGGCCGAACTGGACGAGGCCGAGCGCCAGCTGCTGAAGGCCTGGGGCCTGTTGAGCGCCCGCCTCAACGGCGAGGACGCAATCCCCCAGGCCGAGCGCGACCGCATGGCCATCGAACTGGCCGAGGCCGAGGCGCTGCGCACCGAAGAGCGCATGGGCAAGAGCGTGCTGAAGCGCGGAGCAGACAGCACCGATATCAGCGCCGAAACGCTTGCCGCCTATCTGGCCGACCGCTTCGACGATCCGACGATCCGCGTTCCCGAATTCCGCCGCCTGCCCGGCGGTTATGGCAAGGAAACGACGCTCTTTACCGTCGTGGGCGAGAAATTCGCGGGCGATTACGTCATGCGGCGCGACCGCGACACGCCGACCATCGACAATGATTGCCACCGCATCGACAATGAAACCCCGGTGATTGAGGCGGCCTTTGCCCAAGGCTTCCCCGCGCCCGAGGCGATGTGGTGCGATACCGAGCACGCAATGCTGCCCGGCGGCGATTTCCTGATCATGAAGCGCGCGCCCGGCACCACCGGCGGCGACGTGTTCGGTTCAGCGGGCGGGGTGTCCGATGGATTGACCCAGCTATTGGCAAGCAGTGTTGGCAAGCTTCATTCGCTGCCGCAATTGCGCGAACTGGGCGATCTTACCACCGGCATCTGGTCCGAATTGTGGGACATGAGCTGCAAGGAGGTGACGACCCATTACATCACCTCTTTCCGCGACCTGTATCTCGAGGAAATGGCCGAACCGACGCCTGCCGTGCTGGGTCTCTATGGCTATCTCCTCAACAATGTGCCCAACGCGCCGGGGGAACCCAAGCTGCTGCATGGCGACGTCGGCTTTCACAATTTCATCGTCGACGAAGGGACGTTGAGCGCGGTCGTCGACTGGGAATTCGCGCATATCGGCGACCCCGCCGACGATATCGGCTATATCGCGAATACGGTCGGCGGCTCGCTCGACTGGGCGCGGTTCATGGAATTGTACAAGGCGGCAGGCGGGCAGGACATCGATCCCGAACGTCTGCGGTTCTTCCGCATCTGGGGGCATTTGCGCAATCTGACCGCGTGCCAGCTTTCCACCAATGCCTATGAGATCGGGCGGCTGCACGACATCAAGATCGCGCATGTCGGCCATTCGATGACGCCGATGTTCCTGAATGCGATCAAGTCGGTGTTCGACCGGCGCTGACAACTGCGTTGATCGAATGTGTCAGGCGAGGGTGGGGTCGACCATCACCTTGGCTGGATGCGATCCGGTTCGCATCGCCTCGAAGCGGGCGGGCAGGTCGGTGAGCGAGATCGTGTCTCCGATCATCGCGTGCGGCTCCATATGGCCCGCCTCCAGCGTGTCGAGCACTTCGCGGAATTCGCTGCGGCCATAGGCGACGGAAAAGCGGATCGTCGCTTCCTTGATCATGCCGAAGAATGGCACGATCGGGTCGGGTTTCATGCAGCCGCCCAGCGACAGGATCTGGCCGTTCCAGCCGACGAGCTCGATGGCCTGCTGCAACAGGCCGGGGGCGCCCGCGCCCTCCACCACGATATCGGGCGCGCCGCCCAGCAGTTCGGCCACGCGTTCGTTCAGCCCTTCGCCGGTCGTGACAAGCCCGTCCGCGCCCATGGTGTCGACCAGATCGGCCCCGCGGCGCGTGCGCGCAATGGCGGTGATCCGGCCCACGCCTTTTTGCCGCAGCCAATAGATGGCGCCCGCCCCGATGGCGCCTGCGCCGATCACCGCGATGCGGCTGTCGGGCGCGATCTCCAGCCGCCGGATGCCGCGCAGCGAGGAGGCCAGCGGTTCGACCAGCGCGCCATCTGTAAAGCTCAATGCATCGGGCAGGCGAAAGCTGGCGCGGCCATCGACCAGCGCATATTCGCTATAGCCGCCTGCCATCGAGCGCATTTGCGCGCATTGCAGCGGCGCATCGGCGCGGCAGGCGGGGCAGGTCCCGCAACCCGCGATGGGGAGCGCGGTCACCCGGTCGCCCGGTTTCAGTCCGCTCTCCGCTCCAGCTTCCACCACTTCGCCGGCATATTCGTGCCCCGGGGCAGTGCCGGCGGGCATGTCGAAGGGCGAGCCGCCCGTCATCGACAGGTCGGATGCGCAAATGCCGCAGCGGCACACGCGGATCACCGCCTGCCCAGCGGCGGGGCGCGGAATCTCGCGCTCCTCGATCGCCAGTGGCTTGCCGGCACCTTCGAAAATGGCGCTGCGCATCGATTTCTCTCCCTTGTCGTAGCTATGCATACGGCTATAGAGTACGCGAGCGTACTATTCCAGCCTGACGAGACGGGCGGAGACAATGGGAGAGAAGAATGTCGAACCCTCCGCCGCTTCAGCGATATGAGGACGTGACCGCCGCATGGGTCGAGCAGGCGCTGGCCCGCGATTTTCCCGGCGCGCGGGTCGCGGCGGTCCGGTACGGGCCAATATTCGGCTATAAGCGCAACAAGTTCCGGATCGAGGTCGATTATGCCGATGGCGCGGAGCGGCCCGCGACCCTTATCGTCAAGAGCAATTTCCCGGGCGAGAACGATCCGCAGACGGGGTCCGCCTGGGCGATGGCGAATGAATTGCGCTCGCTGCGCGATCTGGTGCCGATGGTCGATGCGCCCGCCATGCCCCATTGGCACCACATCAATGTGACAGAGGACGCCTCCGACATCGTGATGGAGGATTTGTCGCCTAGGGGCGCGACCTTCTTCGATGCCTATCGCACGCTGAACCTGGGGCAGGCGATGGGTTTTGTCGATGCCTTTGCCCGCATGTATGCGAGTCGATGGGACAGCCGCGCCTTTGCCGAAGGGGGCGAAATGGGCCCCGAAACGCTGGCGGGTGAAAACCGCAGGCTGGTGAACGAGGTCTATTTCCCCGGCTTCTTCCAGCCCGAAAGCTGGCAGTCATACATCGAACTACCGCGCGGGCGCGCCTTGCCCGCCGCGTTTCAGGACATGGACAGGGCCAAGGCGACGTGGGACGCGATGTGGGGCGTTTTGAAATCGGCGCCGCTGGTTATGGTGCATGGCGACGAACACCTCGGCAATCTGTTCGTCAGCGCCGATGGCACGCCGGGCGTGATCGACTGGGTCGCCCGGCCCGAACACTGGCCCATCGGGCTCACCTATTTCATGCTGTGCAGCCTTGACGTGATCGACCGCCGCCGCTGGGACCGCGCGCTGATCGAGCATTTCGTGACCCGGCTGAAAGCGCATGGCGTGGCGCATCCGCCATCGGTGAAGGAGGCATGGTTCCTATACCGCTGCACCTGTTTCTATCCGGTGATGACATGGCTCAACAATAGCGGGATCTGGCAGCCCGAGGCGGTCAATACGGTCAACGCCGTGCGCGCCGCATTCGCCGCGATCGAGCATGATTCCATGGGTCTTCTGGGCGCCTGACGCGCTAGAGCCGCATCGGCAGTTCGAGCCAGCGGTCATAGACCATGTCGCGGTGAGTGAGCAGGATCGGGTCCACCGCCGCAAGTACCTCTGCATCCTTCAGCCCATAGCTGTCGTGTAGTTCGGGGCTGGTTGGGCACAGATCAATCGGAAGCGGGCGCACCATCGCCATGAAGCAGGCCGAATAGATGTCGAGCGCGCTGAGCTCGCCGAAATAGAGATCGCAGCCTGCCGCGCGCTGGCTGCGCAGCCGTTCGCCCAGCAGGGTGAGCACGGCGATCATGCGGTGGCGGCAATGGGCCATATCGCCGCCATGGCCATATTTGCCGCGCATGCGCACAAGCCCCTTGTTTGCGTTGATTTCGGGGCTGTCGGGCAGCGAATTGAAATGAAACAGGCGGCGGTTCCAGCCAAAGCCATCCTCGTCGCATAATTCGTGCAGCATGCCGAACATTGCTGCGCGCTCGGCTTCGCGCACGGGGATCAGCGCCGGCACGGGCGCGATGCGCTCGACAAGGGCAATTATCGCGCTCCACCCATCGCGGGGCGGCTCGTCGTTCCAGATAGCGATGGGGCTGTTGTTGAGGCCGGTCCAGCGGACCAGCTCCTCATTCGCTTCTCCCGGAAACTGCGCGACACGCAAATGGTCGATTCGCTTGACCCGCAGCATTCCCTTTGCCGCCTCGCTCCATGGATTGGGCACGCCTTCCGTCACGACGAGGCGCATGGCCCGCGCCTTGCATGCGTCGTCGACCGTCGCCTTGTCTGACGGCATCGCTACTCTCCTCTTGCAGCCCGCTTCGGCGGCGCCACGGGCCTCATCCGCGTCCCATCGAACTTGCGGCGCGCAAATATTGTATGCTAGCTATCTATCTAGCGGCGGAGGCCGAACGAAAGCAATGAGGAAAGGGATGGGAATGGCGGCAGCCGACGCGCAGATGGCGCGATCTCAGGGGCCAGAATTCGTGGAGGATGGCTTTCTGGCGATCGCCGATTACCCCGATCATTTCGCCCGCACCGTGCCCGACCGGCTTGCGCTTGCCGATGACCGGCGCGGCTGGACCTATGCCGAGCTTGACCGCGACTGCGACCGCTTCGTCGCTCTTTTGCAGCATTATGGCGTAGGCGTGGGAGAGCGTTTTGGCTGGCTGGGCAAGAACGATGCGCTTTTCATCATCGCCCATATCGCGGCGGCGCGCTGCGGGGCGGTGATGGTGCCGATCAACTGGCGCAATACCGCGCCGGAGGTCGGCTATGTGCTGGAGGATTCCGCGCCGCGCCTGGTCGTCGCCGACAGCGAATTTTCATCCACGCTCGATGCTGCCGACGCCGTGGGCCTGCCGCGCCTGCTTACCGATGACGATGGCCCCGAAGGGCTGCGCGCCCGACTGGCCGCCTACGACCCTGCGCCGCGTGCCGATTACGATGCGATGGCCCCGTTCCTCCAGCTTTATACCAGCGGCACGACGGGCAAGCCCAAGGGCGTGATGACATCCCAATATGCCATGTCCTTCATGCGCCATGGCGAAAAGCTGCTGCCCGGTTTTGCAGGCTGGGGCGATGACGAGATGCTGCTCTCGCCGTTGCCGGTGTTTCATATCGGCGGGCTGTCATGGGTGCAGACCGCGCTGTGCCGCGGCGTCACGGTTCACGTGACGGCGGATACGACGCCGGCGGGCCTCCTCGACCTGTGCCTCAGGCATGGCATCACCCGCACCTTCATGGTGCCGACGCTGGTGCGCGCGCTGATCGAGGAGATGGACGCGCGCGGGGTCAGGGTAGAGACGCTGCGATCCATTCATTACGGCGCGGCGTCGATGGACCCGCAATTGCTGGAAAAATCGGTCGACCGTCTGGGTTGCCGCTTCCTCCAATATTACGGAATGACCGAGATCGGCGGATCGGCCACCGTGCTCCAGCCCGAGGATCACGATACATCCCGCCCGCATCTGCTGCGATCGGTCGGGCGTCCGATGCCGGGCGTGACGATCGAGATCCGCGATCCCGAAACCGGGCGGCGCCTGCCGGTCGACACGCCGGGCGAAATCTGGCTTGCCTCGCCCAGCCTGTTTTCCAGCTATTGGAAGCGGCCGGAAGATACTGAAAAGGCCATGGAGGGCGACTGGTACAAATCGGGCGATGGTGGGCGCATCGATGCCGATGGTTATCTGTTCCTGACCGACCGGATCAAGGACATGGTCGTGTCGGGCGGCGAGAATGTCTATCCGGCAGAGGTGGAATCGGTGCTGCGCCAGCATCCCGCCATTCTCGATTGCGCGGTATTCGGACTGCCGCACCCGAAATGGGGTGAGGGAGTGACTGCCGGGCTCGAACTGCGGCCGGGGATGGCGGTGACGAGCGAAGAGGTGATCGCCTTCGCGCGACAGTCGCTGGCCGCGTACAAGGTGCCGCGCCGGATCGAGATCGGCGTGACCTTGCCGCGCACCGCCGCAGGCAAGGTGCAGCGGGGCAAGCTGCGCGCGCAGTTCATCGCCCAGATGGAGGACAGCTGATGGGCGCGCCCATGTACCTGATCGCGCAGCTGGAGCTGTCCTATGGCGGCGTCGCCGAATTCATGGCCGTCGCGCCAAAGGTGCGCGCCGCCATGGAGCAGCGCGGGTGCAAGATGATCCATGCGTTTTCGCAGGAAACCGGCAGGCTCAACACCTTTGTCCATATCTGGCAGCTCGACAGCGCCAACAGCTATGTCGATGCGGTCGCAGACCTGCGGCAAAGCCCCGAGATCGGCGATATCGTCGCATCGCTGGCGAAATCCGTGGTGAACGAGACGCTGACCCTGGCCAGCGCCTTGCCCTATGGCCCCGACGCCGCCTGAATTCAGGCGGTAAAGCGGGCCGAGCAGCGGTCGAGCACCACCACGCCGCGTTCCTTGGCAATGGCGCGGAAGCGGATCTGCCCGTCGCCCTGTTCGAAGAATTCGCACACGATCGTTTCGCCCGGCATCACCGGCTTGCTGAAGCGCACGAACATCGATTTCAGCCTGCTTGCGTCATTGCCGCAATAGGCTTTGAGGATCGCGCGCGTGGCGATGCCATTGGTGCAAAGCCCGTGCAGGATCGGCATGTCGAAGCCTGCTTTTTGCGCCAGATCGGGATCGGCGTGGATCGGGTTGTAGTCGCCGCTCAATCGATAGATCAGCGCCTGCCGGGGCAGGGTCGCGATCTCCACCACCTTGTCGGGCGCGCTCTCGGGCAGTTTTTCGGGAGCGGCGGGCGAGGTGCCAAAGCCGCCTTCGCCGCCATTGCCGCGCAGGAACAGGGTGGAGCGGACCGTCGCCAGATGGCTGTTACCGGCTTCGTCATACAGTTCCTTGGCCTGGTGCAGCAGCGCGCCACGGCCCTCGCCCTTGTCCTCTATTCCCATCACCGAATATTCGCCGCGAATCGCGCCGGTCGCGGGCAGGGGGCTGTGGATGGTGAAGTCCTGCTCGGCGTGGAGGATCTTGACCCAGTCGATCCCGAATTCCGGCTTTTGCGCCCAGAACCCCGGATGGCACAGCACATTGGCATAGGACGGCAGGCAGGTGAGGTCCTTTTCATACACGAAGGGCAGTTCCGACCGGTCAAGCGGATCGGCGCCGCAACCGAGGCCCAGGGCGTAAAGGATCGTGTCGCGAAAATCGTAGGACTGGACGATCGGCTCGATCGTCATGGTGCGAATGCGCTCGATGTCCACTGGTGTCTCCCGTCGTCTTATGACCGCATCTAGTGTGCATGCGTACTAATAGCCGGACGCCAAAGTGACAAGTCGTTTCTGGACATAATATACTAGCATACTATATAAGGGAGCCATGACGCCGGGCTGAATGGAAGCCTGGCATATCGACCGGGCGAAGAACCGGCACATCGGGAAGGACAGCGTGATGGAACATGCTAAGGTCAAGGGGCGCGGCGGGCCCGAATATCGGGACAGCCCGTCGCATCATTTTCAGGAAATCGCAGCAGGCGATGCCAATCCTGCGCCTGAATTGTTCCGCGAATATGCCCAAAGCGACCTGCCCGACCGCGCCGTGCCGCGCGCGCGCTATACCTCGCACGCCTTCGCCCAGTTGGAGCGCGAGCGCATGTGGTCGCGCGTCTGGCAATTCGCATGCCGCGAAGAGCAGATCCCCGAAGAGGGCGATTGCCACGTCTATGAGGGGCCGGGCGCTTCGATACTTGTCGCGCGCGGTGACGATGGCGAAATCCGCGCCTTCTACAACAGCTGCCCGCATCGCGGGATGAAACTGTGCGAGGGCGACACCAGCGTCGCCAAGATCAAGTGTCCGTTTCATTCCATCGCGTGGAAGCTCGACGGGTCGGTCGACCATGTTCCCGCGCGCTGGGACTTCAACGACACCTCGATGGAGGAGCTGAAACTGCGCGAGATCCGGGCCGAGCTGTGGCAGGGGTTCGTCTTTATCAACCGCGATCCGGCCGCGCCGCCGCTGTCCGAATATCTGGGCCGGCTGGTCCCACATTTCGAGGGGTGGAATTATTCGGACCGCTATGTCAGCGCGATCATGCGCCGCCCGATGCTCGCCAATTGGAAGACTTGCGTGGAGGCGTTCCTCGAGGCCTATCACCTGTCGGGCATCCACCCGCAGGCGCTGCCCTTTGGCGGCGAATCGAGCACGCAATATGACGTCTGGCCGGGCGAGCCGCATGTCAGCCGTTTTCTCGAACCGGTCGGCATTCACAGCGACCAGCTGCCCAAGGCGCTGAGCGAGCAGGAGATCATCAATTTCGCCACCCGCGTCGTCGCGGGGGCCGATAGCGAACTGCCCGAACTGCCCGAAGGCATGACCGCGCGGCAGGCGATGATCGCGGGCATGCGCGCCACCTATACCGAAATGCACGAGCATGATTATTCGGGCCTTTCGGACGTGGAGGCCGCCGATGCGATCCAGTATCACCTGTTTCCGAACATGGTGATCTTCCGCTCGCTCCCTTATCCCTTTGTCTATCGCTTCCTGCCCGACCGAAACGATCCGGGCCGCACCATGTTCGAATTCTGGGTGTTCCGCCCAAAGCCTGCCGACGGCGAGGTGCCCGAAGCGAAGATCGTGGAGCTGACCGACGACCAGAGCTTTGCCGAAGCCGGGGTGCTGCCCGACTGGCAGGCCCATATCTACGATCAGGACGCCGACGGGCTTGCCGCCTGCCAGAACGGGATGCGCGATGGCGGCGACATGCCGATCCGCTTTACCAGCTATCAGGAATCGCGCCTGCGGCTGCTGCACCACACGCTGTCGCGCTATGTCAGCGACAACCCGTGCGACGCTCCAGGGTTCTGAAGCGGGCTAACGACTCAGACAGTGTGCCGCACGAATTCCGCGCCGGACCCGTTCGGGTTGCGGCGCGGATGCGTATTGACAGGCCATGCGACAATAAGGTTATCTAGCGCACGATATCGACCGCATCGCAACGGCGGCGAAACACGCAAGGGAGAGTACATGCTGAAAACGCCCGAGGACCGCAGCTTCCTGGCCGAACTGACCGATGGCGTGCTGCGTCTTTCCTTTAACCGGCCCGAATTCGGCAATGCCATTCCATCGCAAAACGTGCCCTTGCTGACCGATCTGTTCCGCAGCGCGCAGGACAATCCCGCAGTGCGCAGCATCTTGATCCGGGGCGAGGGCAAGGTGTTCTCCGCAGGCGGGGACGTGGCAGCGTTCGGCCGCTCCGTCGAACAGCCGAAGGACGAGCGTGCCGCCGACTTCGACCGGCGCCTGCGCATCGCGGCCGACCTTGCCAAGGCGATCCATGCGTTCGAGGGCGGCATCGTGACCGCCGTGCGCGGGGCGGCGGCGGGTGCGGGACTATTCTATCCGCTGGTCGCCGATGTCGCGATCGGCGATCCCAGTGCATGTTTCGTGTTCGCGCATCAGCGCGTCGGCCTTACCCCCGATGGCGGGCTGACCACCGTATTGCCGCAGGTCGTGGGCGTGCGCATGGCAAGGAACCTGCTGATGACCTCGGCCAAGGTCGATGCCGAAGAGGCGCTGCGGCTTGGCATGCTGACCGAGATCGTGGCGGCAGAGGAGCTGGACGAACGCGCGATGAAGGCGGCGCAGCGTCTGGCACGCGCACCGCAGCTGGCGCTGAAGATGGCCAAGCACCTGATCAATGCCACGCCCGGCGCCACGCTCGATGCGATGCTGGAAGCCGAAACGGCCGGCATCGTCGGATGCGTCGCCGACGATGATTTCGAAGAGGGCGTGCGCGCCTTCCTTGAAAAGCGGGCGGCGCGCTTCCCCTCGGCTGCCTAGGCGGGGGGCACTTCGTCGACGAGATAGATCGTCGTCACCGCCCCGCGCTTTCGCGCCTCGGCATAGGGGCGATATTCCTCCGATGCGAAAAACGCCTGCGCCGCCTCCACCGAGGGGTAGGACACGATCGCCACCGTCTGCGGCACATCGCCATCGCCCTCCAGCTGGATCGGCGCGCGCGACAGCGCCATGTATTTCCCGCCCGCCTTCTCGATCAGACCCGGCACATTGGCGCGGTAATCGGCCACCCATGCCGGATCGGTGCAATCGAGGATGACGACCATATAGGCGGTCACGCCGGTTCCGTGGCCAGCGCCGCCTGGTGCATCAAATAGCTGTACTCGTTCCAGCTCACCTCCTGGCTCTCGCCATATCCGGTGCGGCCGTCCCAGTCCCATTTCACAAGGCCAAGGTGGCAGGTCATGTTCGACCACCCGCCCCATTCCGTCTGTGCGACCAGCGTGCCGGTGATGCGATAGCTCTCGCCCTTGTCGTCCTCGAACGTGTAATCATGGATGACAGGGGCGTGGCGCTCGCCGCTGCGACGGGTGATCTTGCTGGCGCTGACAATGCGGCGCTGCTCGCCGTTTTTCAGCACCCAGCCATCGTTGAAGATGCGCTGCGGGGCATCCATTACCCCCTGCCAGTCGGGATCGCGGGCGGGATCGTCATGCGATCCCACGTTGAAGGCGAAATCGGGGCCGAACGCGCCGGTCACCCATGTATAGGGCGGCACCGGCGCATTGCTTTCGGGCCGCAATTCGCCCCAGCTGCGATCGCGCACCGGGAAGCAGTCGACCGGATAGGTCCTGCCGCGCAGGGTCAGCGTGCCGGTGGCATGCATCAGCTGTTCGAAATGCTGGTTGTTGGCGCGCATCACCGGCACCTCCACCGCATCGAGCATTACATCGAACGCGCTCTGGCGCGAAGGGTCGTCGAAGGTCAGCCGCACCTTCTCAAGCGCCTTGACCGGGGTCACGGTAAAGCCGTTGGGAAACCGGATCGTGCCGTCTTCCCCGATCACCTCCATCGACAGATAGTCGCGGTAATCGAACAATTCGCAGGCCATGTGGCTGGGCTTGTGCCCCTGATAGATCATCAGCCCGCCCGAGCACATCTTGAGGTTCGGATGCACCCAGCAATAGGCGAAGCAATTGATGGCCGCCTCGGGCACATGGAAATTCCAGAACCATGTCTCGGTCAGCGTATCGCCTGCGGGGCCGGTGCCGTGAAAGAACTCGTCCGCCGGTTTATGCAGGCCAAAGCCGCCGCCCAAATTGCTGTTCCAGTCCGTGTCCGACATGCGGTCCTCTCTCTTAGTGCTTCGCTGCTGTCGCGCGCGTTTAATCGTACGCTAGACTACGACTGCGCTGCGATCAATCCGGCAGTAATGCCTGATACAATAAAGTAAGCAGACGTACCTTTTTTTCTGGACCCTCCAGGTAAAGTCGTTAATAAGCGTACTATCCGGTCGCCATGCATAATTGCAGTCGGCCGGTCGCTGATG
Source organism: Croceicoccus mobilis (assembly GCF_001661965.1). Taxonomy (GTDB): domain Bacteria; phylum Pseudomonadota; class Alphaproteobacteria; order Sphingomonadales; family Sphingomonadaceae; genus Croceicoccus; species Croceicoccus mobilis. The sequence goes on along the minus strand of NZ_LYWZ01000017.1, from coordinate 83,180 downwards.
GGAGAGGGCCATCGGCGGAAATAAGAAAGCATAGGAGAGGTACTTAGGATGCGTATCGTGCAAGCCGTCAGCCTTGGCGCTATCGCCATTTCCCTGGTGAGCAATCCCGCCCAGGCCCAGTCTTCGACCGCCCCCGCCGAGCAGGACGCGGAAACCACCGCACCTGCGGCTACGGGCCCACAGGAAATCATCGTCACCGCGCGTAAGCGCGATGAGACGCTGATCTCCGTGCCGGTCGTCGTCACGGCCGTTGGCGGCGAGCAGCTTGCATCGCAGGGCGTGACCAATCTTGACGGCATCGCGCGCATCACGCCGCAGCTGATGGTCGGCAACCAGGGCGGTTCGGTCCAGGGCGGCAATATCAACATCCGCGGTATCGAGGGGCCCGACCAGAACCCGTTCGGCGATTCGGCCGTATCCTTCAACATCGACGGGGTGCAGGTGACCAAGGCCACCGTGCGCCGCATGAGCGATTTCGACATGGCGCAGGTCGAGGTGCTCAAGGGGCCGCAGGCACTGTTCTATGGCAAGAACAGCCCGGCTGGCATCATCTCGATCCACACCGCCGATCCGACCGACGTGTTCGAGGCCAAGCTTTCGGCCGGCTATGAATTCAATGCCGACCAGTTGCGGCTGGAGGGCTATGTCTCCAGCCCGCTGACCGATTCCATCGGCGTGCGCCTTGCTGGCGTCTATTCCGACATGAAAGGCGACCTCAAGGATCTCACGCCCAAGGATTCGCCCTATTACAACGGCAGCCGCAATCCCAATTCGGAAGACTGGGCCTTGCGCGGCACGCTGAAATTCGACGATGGCGGCCCTTTCGACGCCAAGCTCAAGCTCAGCTATGGCGAACTGAAGGGCAATGGTCCGGCCTCCACCACCGCCTTTGTCAGCTGCCCCTATGGCGCGCGTTTCAGCACCTTCCTTGGCGGCACGATCGACCAGTGTTCGGCCAGCGATGGCGCCAATTCGAACGCGGGCTATGGCACGGTGCTCGCCGACATCGGCGGCGACATCAGCCTGTTCCGTCCCGATGGCAAGAATTTCAACAACCAGGACCAGTTCCTGGGCGGGCTTGAAATGAATTACGAACTGGGTGCGGTGACGCTCACCTCGGTGACCGGCTATTACAAGGTCGATGTCGACCAATGCCAGAACTATGAGAACGACGATACCGTGCTGCTGCCCAGCTGCAATGTGCTCGGTATTGACGAATTCAGCCAGGAGCTGCGCTTCAACACCGATTACGACGGCCCGCTCAATGTCTCGGGCGGCGTGTATTTCGCCGACACCAGCGCCTCGACCGGGTCGATCACCTATCTGTTCGGCGGCAATTTCGACCTGATCGCCGAAGGGTTCGGCGGCCCGGAAACGCCTGCGCTGATCAACAACTACTTCTTCAAGCAGAAGGGCAAGGCGTATTCCGCCTATATGCAGGTCAGCTTCGAGCCGATCGACACGATCGAGATCGACGTCGGCGGACGCTACACGCGTGAGGAAAAGCGACTGCCGCTGGTCCTGTCAGGCGGCGGCCTGTCGGATGGCGTGATCCCGGGCACGACCTATTTCGACGAATCGCTGGTGATTCTGACTCAGGCCGAACTGGACGCTGCCGGCAATCCCGACAGCTATAATCTCGGCGTTCTGAAGACGCGCAAGGGCGCGTGGACCGATTTCTCGCCCGAAGTCACCGTCAGCTATCGTCCGAACCGCGATCTCACCGTCTTCGGTTCGTACAAGCACGGCTTCCTGTCGGGCGGGTTCAACTCGGGCTCGGTGACATTCGCTCCGCCGAGCGGCGTGCTCGACCTCAGCTACAACCCGCAGACGGTGAAGGGCTTCGAGGCGGGCTTGAAGGCCAATCTGCTGAATGGCGATGTCCGCTTCAACCTTGCTGCCTATAGCTACACGATCAACGACCAGCAGGTGACGGTGGTCTTCAACGCGACCAATTCGATCCGCAACGCCGGCGCATCGAAGGTGAAGGGCATCGAGGCCGATGTCACCTATCGCACGCCGCTCGATGGCCTCAGCCTCAATGCGGCGGCGGCCTATAACGACGGCAAATATTCCGAATATGCCAATGCGCCCTGCTATGGCGGGCAGACGGCCGAGCTGGGCTGTCGTGCCGACGGCACGCAGGACCTGTCCGGGACCGAGCTGATCCGCGCGCCCGACTGGAACCTGCAGGCAGGGTTCGATTACAAGGCAGAGGTGACCGATGGGCTCGAGCTGGGGATCAATGGCGGCGTCAAATATGTCAGCAGCTATCTCACCGATGCGTCCTCGGCGCCGAATGGCCGCCAGCCCGGTTATACGCTCGTCAATGGCACCATTCGCCTTACCCCGCCGGATGAAAGCTGGGAACTGGCGCTGATCGGGCGGAACCTGACCGACAAATATTACTTCGTTGCCAGCAGTCTCGTGCCCTTCGCTTTCGATCCGACCGGCACCGGGACCACGCTCGACCGCTTCGCCTCGCTCAGCCGCGGGCGCGAGGTCATGCTGCGCCTGTCCTACCGTTTCGGAGGTTAGGCACCACAAGCTTCTCCCCTGGCAGTTTCTGCCACGGACTGAAGGGGGTGACGGTCGATCCGTCGCCCCCCTTTTTTCGGCTGGTGACAGCGGGTTGGCGCCAATGAAAAGGGGCGGCCCGACCATCGTCGGACCACCCCTTCGTTGCGGTGCAGTTGCCTTCGGGATCAGAAATCGAAGCTGATTTCCCCGCCAAAGGTGCGCGGCGCGCCCGGGGCCGAGGAATAGGCCGAACCCGAGGCCTGCGCGTAATAGTTGATGTTGTACTTCTCGCCCGTGATGTTCTTCATCCAGAACCGGAAGGTCACGTGGTCGTAATCTTCGGGCGTGAACGAGATCGATCCGTCCATCAGGAAACGTGACGGTTCGAAATACACATTGTCCGCATCCCAGGGATATTTGTCGGACCAGCTGGCCGACAGGTTGAACCGGGCACGACCTGCGCCCGCGAAGTCATGCTCGTAATCCATTCCGCCCGAGAACTTCCACTTCGACGCATAGGGCAGGCGGTTGCCCGAACAATCGGTGGTCAGCTGGTCGATATTGCCCGGCGCGACATCCGAATATTCATAGGTCGCGCAGTCGAGCGTGCCATTGCCGTCGACATCGCCGAAGCCGCGGAATTTCGCATCGAGATAGCTGCCCGCGACCCGGAACGTCAGCCCGTAGACCGGCGCCCAGCTGAGATCGAGCTCGACGCCCTTGGTCCGCGATGCTTCCGCATTGGCGAGGAAGACGAGGCCGTTGCGCTGCGCCTGGATCTGCGGGTTCTTGATGTCGTTCCAGAACAGGGCACCGTTCAGGCGGACATTGCCGCCGAATTCGGTCTTGAAGCCGATTTCATAAGCATCGACCACTTCGGGGTTCAACGCCGGCAGGTCGAGCGGCAGAGTGTTGAACGTACCCGCCTTGTAGCCGCGGCTCAGCGAAGCATAGAGCAGCGCATCGGCGGTGACCTTATAATCGGCCGCGGCGCGCCACGTCAGCTTCTTGTACTTGCGGCTATGGTTCGGATTGTCGCCATCGACGATTGCCACGCCATTTGCGCCGCCATAGTCGTTATTGGCATCGAACTGCTGCGCCCTGATGGTCAGCGGATCGGGGCCGAACACGCCGGGCAGGAAAGTTATGTCGGTGGTGCCGGTGCCCGTCACCTTGTCGATCGTATAGCGCAGGCCGCCGGTAATATTGAAATTGTCGGTGACCGGATATGTCACCTGACCGAAGGCGGCATAGCTCGAAACGTCCTGACGCCCCCTGATATCGAGGTAGTCGATCCCCGCCATGTCGGTGCCCGGGCCATAGATCGTGGTCGGATTGAACCCGCCCTTGGCGTCGAGGTAATAGAGTCCGAGTATCCATTCGACCGGCGACATGATCTTGGACTTCAGCTGGAATTCCTGGCTGAATTGTTCGTCGATGACGTTGAGGTCATAGCGCAGCCAGTTGTAGTCGCTGTAATTTCCGGCCGAGTAATACAGCTCGTCCGATTTGCGCCAGGCGGTGATGCTGGTGAAATCGGCAAAGCCGAGTTCGACATCGAGCTTGCCCGAAAAACCGTAGCCCTCGTTGTCGTCATACTGCTCTTCGGCAAGCGAGACATCGTAGAAGCCAAGCTGCGGCAGGACCTGCGATGGATCGGGCATGGCGCCCGGCACGATCGGGAAGCCGTTATGCGCGGCATCGGGCGAACCGCCGACGGTGCCGGGGAAGGGACGCGAATAAATGCCGATCTGGCTGTGCAGGTTGACGTAATAGCCGACGAGCTTGAGGTCGATCGTGTCGGTCAGGTCGAACAGCAGCTTGCCGCGGGCGCTGAAATGGCGGCCCTTCCAGTAATCCTCGCCGCCATCCTGATAGCCGAGCGAAGTGTCCAGCGGATCGACCAGCTTCTTGTTCCGGCCCCAGCCTTCGCCCTGGTCGTTGTAGCTGAGCGCGATATTGGCCGCGACCCGGTCGCCGATCGGCATGTTGGCATAAAGCGACGCGTCCATCGTCTGGTAATTGCCATAGCCCAGCGTCGCCTTCATTTCGGGGCTGCTGGTATCGGGGTCCTTGGTCACGATATTGATAACGCCGCCCGATGCGTTGCGTCCGAACAGCGTGCCCTGCGGACCTTTCAGAACTTCGACCCGCTCGACGCTGGACAGGTCGAAATAGGCAAACGAGGCGCGGATGAAATAGACATCGTCGATATAAACCGGGACCGATGCCTCGTTACCGGCCGTGGTGACGGGGTTGCCGACGCCGCGGATGAAGGTCGTCACCGTGCCGGTCGCCTTGCCGATCTGCAAGGCGGGGTCGACCCGGTTGAGGTCGGCGACTTCGGTTACGCCCTGCACCGCCAGTGTCTCGCCCGAGATCGCGGTCACGCTGAGCGGCGTTTCCTGCACGTTCTGGGCGCGTTTCTGCGCGGTCACGACGATTTCGGCCAGGCCGCCCGATTGCGTGTCCTGTGCCTCGGTGTCCTCGGCGGTGTCCTGCGCCTGGGCAGCGAGCGGCCATGCCAGCGCTGCCGTGCAGCCCAGCAGTATCGCGAAATGCCGACGCAATTTCGGTTCTGAATATGTCATTGTCTTCCCTCACCCAATTGCCTTGCGACGCGCAAAGGGCGCATCGAGACAGATCATGAGGGCCCGCCCATCCGATCCACGCGGTGGTTCCGGGCGAGGCCTCTCCCACTCTTTTTCCGGCTTTACAAACCGGTATCTTCATCGGGTCTTTGCCCGCTCCACCATGCGACCGATAAATGATACGGAAGCGCATGATAAGCTAATGTACTAGTTTTGTCGGGTCCCGCGGTCAATGCGTTTAGCGCCCTGCAGCCGCCGCCAGCAGGACCCTGCGCAGGAACGTTGCAAAAATAGCACGCATGATTACCAGTCCAGAGCGGGCAGGCCATCGTCCAGCCGGTCGGGAAATTCGGGCAAGCGCTTGTCGAGAAAGCTTTTCGCACCCTCCCGAATATCGGAGGATCGCATACGTTCGTGCAGCAGCCTGCTTTCGATCGCATGGGCGGCGTGCGGGTCGGGTGCCCCGGCCATGCGCCACAGTAGCCGCCGCGTCAGCGCGACCGAGACCGGCGCGGTATGTGTCGCGATCTCTTCGGCAAGGGCGAAAGCTGCGGGAATCAGGGCGCTTTCCGGGTGGACCGCGCTGACGAGTCCCGCCGCCAATGCTTCGGATGCATCGACGGTGGCGCCGCGCAGCATCCATTCCATCGCGCGGGGCAGTCCGACGATGCGCGGCAGGAACCAGCTCGAAGCCGATTCGGGCACGATGCCGCGCCGCACGAAGGGCAGGACGAATTTTGCCGTGTCCGATGCGATCCGGATGTCGGCGGCAAGCGCCAATGTAACGCCCATGCCCGCTGCCGGGCCGTTGAAGGCGACGATCACCGGCTTGACGCAATCATAGAGCCGCAAAGTGATGATCCCGCCGAAATCGCGGAACGGTTCTGCCTGCGTGTCGGCGGCGGCAGCGAAGGTGCCCTTTGACGCCGACAGGTCGGCCCCGGCGCAAAACGCCCTGCCATTGCCGGTGATGACGATGCAGCGCACGGCCTGCTGGCTTTCGGCCCGGTCGATCAGCTCGATCAGCGCCGCGCCCATTTCCCTGGTGCAGGCATTCAGCTTGTCGGGCCGGTTGAAGCGTATGACCGCAGTGGGGCCGTCTATTTCGAAGAGCACGGAATGCTCTGCGCCGGTTTTCTCGCTGTCGCCTGAAATGACGCTTCTCCTCTTGCCCAAAGGTTGCAGTATGCAAGCTTACGATCTATCGAGGAGGTCATCAACCATGAGATCGGCAAGGCCGACCAGAGACGGAGCGGATCGTGAATATGGCGCAGAAGATTGGCGTAGGTATCATCGGCGTGGCACCGGGCCGAAGCTGGGCCGCGATTTCGCACATACCGGCGCTGCGATCGCTGGACGATTACGAGATTGTGGCCCTGTCGACGACCCGGATGGAAAGCGCGCGGGCCGCAGCTGACGAGTTCGGCGTGGACAAGGCTTATGACAACCATCACGATCTTGTGAACGATCCGGCGGTCGATCTGGTCGTCGTTACGGTTAAGGTGCCGCATCACCGCGAACTGGTCACCGCCGCGATTCAAGCGGGCAAACATGTCTATTGCGAATGGCCGCTGGGCAACGGGCTGGCAGAGGCCGAGGAAATGGCCGCGCTGGCCGAGGCGAAGGGCGTTGTCGCCGCTGTCGGCATGCAGGCGCGTTCGGCGCCGGTGTTCCGCTTTCTCAAGGACCTCATCGCCGATGGCTATGTCGGCGAGGTGCTCTCGCTCTCTTTGATCGGGTCGGGCATGAACTGGGGCGCGGCGGTCGACCAGCCCAATGCCTATACATTCGACAAGGCGAATGGCGCGACCATGCTCTCCATCCCATTCGGCCATACGATGGACGCGCTGTGCCAGTGCGTGGGCGAGGTGAAAGAGGTCGAAGCCATGCTTGCCAATCGGCGCACGAGCGCGGTGCTGGTGCCTGATAATACTCCGCTGGACCTGACGGCCGAGGACCAGGTGCTGGTCAATGCGCTGTTCGAGGGCGGCGCGGTGGGGTCTATCCATTATCGCGGCGGGGTCTCACGCGAAACCAACATGCTGCTCGAGATCAACGGGACAGAAGGCGACATCGTCATCACCGGCCCGGGCGGCCATGCCCAGCTGTTCGACCTTTCCATCAGCGGGGGAAAGGGCGAGGACCAGGCAGTCGCGCCCATGGAGGTTCCCGCGAAATATAGCTGGACCGCAGAAGCCCCGGCGCTGGTGCAGAACGTGGCGCAGGCCTATGCGCTGCTGGCAGGCGATATCCGTAGCGGCACGCATGACTGCCCCGATTTCGAGGAGGCGGTGAAGCGTCACCGCCTGCTTTCCGCCATCGAGAAATCCGCCGCGTCCGGCACGCGGACGCAGGTTTAAGGGGAGAAACGCAGATGGCCACGATTCCCCTGTCGCAAATTCCCGAATCCGGCGCCTCGATCATCGAGGTGGAGGGCAAGCGCGTCCTCGTCTGCCGCAATGGCAATGCCGTGCTGGCGATGGACGAAACCTGCCCGCACCAGGACCTGTCGCTCGAAGGGGCAAGGGTGCGGCGCGGGTCGCTGTTCTGCCCGCATCACGGCGCGCGCTTCAGCCTTGAAGACGGCCGCTCGCTGTCGCCGATGACCGATTGTCCGTTGAAATTCTATCCCGTCGCGGTTTCGGGCGAAGAGGTCGAGATCACGCTCTGACCCGTACCCCAGCGGATCGCGCGGGCAATTATCTCGCGGTATTCGGGCACGGTCCATGGGCCGCGGATGGCCGGAATCTCGTCTATGAACGGGCGCAGGTCATAGGGCCCGCATGCATGGCCGGGCGCGACATAGAGCGCTTCGCCGTCGCCCAGCCGGTGCAGGATGATCTGCGGGCGCTCCTCGTCCTCCAGCCACGGTCCGCGCACATAACCCGGCGCTTCTCCGGTAAAGCGCGCGCTGGCCAGCACCTCGACCTCGCCGCGCAGCTCCATGACATAGGGTTCGTCGGTAACCCGGAACGGCGCGATCCCGGCTACGAGCGGATGATCCGAACAGGGCGCGATCTCGATCTCCTGCATGGCGAGATGCGAGACGAAGCGGCAGCCCAGTATGTCCATATAAGCGCCCTCCTTGTCGGGCGTGTCTGTCAGGCCGGGCAACCGGATGCCGCCGATATCGACTGCCGGCGGCCTGAATTCCGTATAGGCCGCGCTGCCATGGATGGCGAGCCAGCGCCCACCGCGCCGCAGGAACGCTTCCAGCGCGGTGCGCCCGGCAGCATCGGGGAACACATTGCTGGAATAGGTGAGAAGGAAATCGGTTTCTCCCAGCGCGTCGGCATGGCTCCAGTCGCTGTCGCAGCGCACGAGATTGAGCGGATCTGCCGACAGCATCTCGAGAAGTTCGCGGCGCACGTAATCGGCATCGTGGAATTCCGCGCCAACGATCAGCTGGACCCTGTTCCTGCCTGTCATGCCATTCTCCCCTCTTTCCGGTCGTGGGCATTGCGGCCATTGCCGGAATAATGCAGCGCAAGATGGTAAGCCTGTATACGAAAAGCAAGCAGCGATTGGCGAGCATTCGCACAGCTCCCCTATTGCCAAACCGGGCGGCCCCTCTACCGTAAAGCCGCGCCTGTACGATGGAGAATGGATGTTGGCAGCCAGGGACGAGGTGGAAAATGTCGATCCGATCAAGTCCAGCCTGCCCTATCTTCTCCAGGTCGCGGGCAGGCTGCAGGGTGCGCTCTACAGCGGCAGGACGGCCAGCTGCGAGGTGACGCCCGCGGGCGCCTATGTGCTGTACGAACTATCGCAGCGCGAACCGTTGACGCCCAAGGACCTGTCCGAGCGGCTTCGCCTTGGCCCCGCCGCCATCGGCCAGACGCTGACGCGGCTGGAGCGCGACGGCTTTATCACCCGGCGGCGCTCGACGAGCGATCGCCGCTGGGTCGAGGTCATGATGACCGATCTTGGCCGTGAGACCGAACCGCGCCTGCGCGAGGCGAGCGAAGTGCTGATCGCCGAGGTGCAGGCGGTGCTGGGTCCCGACGGAGAACGCGCGTTGCGCGAAACGCTGCTTCAGCTGATCGCCTTCTTGGGTGACAAGGCTGCCGAGGAGGGGGCGATAAATCGCGCGCGGATCGCGAAAGTCACCGGTTCCGACATGTAAGGCGGGGCGCTCAGCGCGCCTCCAGAGCCGCGACGATGCGGCCTGCCGTGTCCTGCGCGACCGCGTCAAGAATAGCGGGCAGCAGCAGGTTCATGATCGGGCCCGACCCGCCCGATGCGCTCACCTCCAGCCTGCAGGCGAGCGTGGTGCGGCGGCCGGCGGGGCCGGCTCTGGCAAGGGGTGTCGCCGGTCCGTCCGACGCGTGTTCGCCGCCCCGCCGGGTCAACAGGCGCAACAGCCAGCGCATGGCTGCCAATGCGATGCGCTTCACGACGGAATCCGTGCGAACGGGCGCATCGTCGCTGGCGGGAACGGGCGCGCCGATGCCCGCAACCGTGAATTCGCCGCCGCCAGCAAAGGGTTCGTTTACACCGGTGAGCGTGAAGGCGATCCGTTCGGACGCTTTCCATTCGGTGACGGCGACATCGATCTCGGCGATCCGGGTCAGCCCGGCAAGCTCGCCCTTTACCGTCCAGCGCGAATGGCGCTTGTCTGTTTTGACATGGCTTTCATAGCCGGTAAGCAGCGGCGCCCAATTGTCCATTTCCGAAATAAATGCCCATGCCGTCGCCGGATCGACGGCAGCACTGCGGGTGATGCGGATTTCGGGCATGTCAGAACCGGTTGGCGCCGGTGGCGGCGTGACGGCCCGCCAGATAGCCGAAAGTCAGCGCCGGGCCGATCGTGCCGCCCGCGCCCGGATAGGACATGCCGGTAAAGCTCGCCATGGCATTGCCCGCGGCATAGAGCCCAGCGATCACGCCGCCGGTCGTGGAGCGGACCTGCGCATTGCCGGTAACGCGCGGCCCGCCCCGCGTGCCGAGCGCGCCGATGCGCAGCTCGCAAGCATAGAATGGCGGCTGGTCGAGCGGGCCAAGTGTCCTCAAGGCGCCGTCGCGATCCGGGTCGCCGTAATAACGGTCATAGGCGCTTTCCCCGCGGTGGAAATCGGGGTCGGTGCCGGCCTTTGCGTGTGCGTTGAAGCGGGCGACCGTCGCCTCCAGCCCATCGGCATCGACCCCGATACTGTCGGCCAGTTCGCGCAGGGTGGGGGCGCGGGTCAGCCAGTCTGGCACCGGGTCGCCGGGCATGCGGGTCATGAAGGTATATTTGTCGAGGAAAGCGTGGTGGATGACGATCCACGCCTTGGCATTGGGGAATTCGAAGGTCTGCGGATCATGCTCGCGCATGGCGAGGCAGACGTCGTGATAGCTCAGCGCCTCGTTCACAAAGCGCTGGCCGTGCGCGTTGACGATGATCGAGCCGGGGGAGTGCCGTTCGGCCGAGGTGAGCCGGTTCAGCTGCCGCCCCTCGTATTCCTCGCCGGGTATCCGGATCGAGGCATGGAACCAGGCCTCGCTCATATTGCCCAGCTCGGCGCCTGCGCCCATCGCCATCTTCAGGCCGTCCCCTTCATTGAAGGGCGGGCTGAGCGGTGCGATCTCGGGGCCGAAGATGAAATCGCGGACCAGTTCATCGTTCCATTCGAACCCGCCCGAGGCGATGACGACGCCGCGCCGCGCGCCGATGCGCTGGCGGCCATCGGCGGTCTCGACCACGACGCCGACCACGACGCCATCCTCCATCACCAGTTCGCGCACGCGCATGCCCATTTGCATGCCGATGCCCTTGTCCTGCGCCGCCGCGATCATGCCCGCCATCAGTGCATGGCCGGTTCCGACAAGATCTTTCGCCATGCGGTCGGCGATCATCTGCGGGTCGAGCAGGTTCGTCTTGCCATCGTTCACATCGGCGAGCGAGACGGGGAAGGGGAAATGCGGGCTCATCCTGAGCGCCGGGCGCAATTCGCCCAGCTCGCCAGCGGGAAAGACGCGCGCGGTCAGCGAGCGGCCGGTCTTCCCGCCTTCGAATTCCGGGTGATAGTCGGGGATCGTCAGTGCGACGAATTCCAGCTCGGTCTCCGCCTCCAGGAAACGGATGACATCGGGCGCGGTGTCGACATAGGTTTCGCACAGGGCCTCGTCCATCTTGCCCAGCGACAGGCGGCGCAGATAGGTGAGCGCCTCCTCGCGCGAGTCCTCGGCCCCCAGCTCTTGCATGTGATGGTTATTGGGGATCCACGGCAATCCCCCCGAAACCGCGCTGGTCCCGCCCAGCTTTCCGGATCTCTCCAGAATCAGCACCTCTGCCCCGTGGCTGCGCGCGCTGAGCGCGGCCGACAGCCCCGCCGAGCCCGAGCCGATGACAACCACATCGGTTATCTGATCCCAGCTTTCCTGCATTTTCGCTCTCCCGGCGGGCCTTTGGCCCTGTTCATTATGCTACTATAATGATAGCGAGCGTACGACCCTGTCAATCGAAATAAAAGACGGGCCATGGCCCCGCGCAAAGCCGAGGAGGCGTGCGCGACCAGCGCCCGGTTTCTGGATGGATCGCGCAGGGCATACAGAATTTGGCGGGTGCCGGACGCTGTCCGATTGCGCCGTTCAGGCGGAGCGGGGATGGTCGCGCCGCGCGATGAAATGAAAAGGCAAGTGGGAGAGAGGCTTGATGGCACGGTTTGAAGAAAAGGTGGCGCTGGTTCTGGGCGCGTCCGATCCCGCCGGGATCGGGGCCGCGACGGCGCGCAGGCTTGCCGCCGATGGCGCGCAAGTGGTGGTCGCCGCACGCCGCGCCGGTGGCATCGCGGCGCTGGCGCGGGAGATCGGCGGCCATGCGATCGCATGTGACATCACCGAAGAGTCATCCGTCGCGGCTCTTGCCGATGGCGCCATCGGAAAATACGGCCGGCTCGACATCGCGATCAATTGCGCTGGCGCAAATGCCGGGGGCGCGATCGACGACATCACCGAAGCGGATTTCCTGCCGCAGGCGCGGCTGCACCTGTTCGGGACCGCCTATTTCATCAAGCAAATGGCCCGGTGCATGAGAGCTGGCGGATCGATCCTCACCACCAGCTCGGTCACGGCCTTTCACGCAGGGCCGGGACTGGCCGTTTATTCGTCGACCAAGGCGGGCGCGGATCAGATCGTCAGGGTGGCGGCGGCCGAATATGGCGCGGCAGGCATCAGGGTGAACGCAATCGCGCCGGGATTTACCCGGTCAGGGATTACCGAGGCCTATTTCGAATATGGCACGATGATCGACGCCTTTGTCCGCGAAACGCCGCTTGGGCGATTGGGCACGGTGGATGACATCGCCGCCGCGATGGCATGGTACAGCAGCGATGAATGTTTCGCGACCGGCCAGATCGTGCAGATCAATGGCGGCAACACGCTCCGCCGCATCCCGACGCAGGCAGAGATGTTTCCAAGCTAAGCGGAGCGGGCGCGCCGTCAGGCCGGGTCAGGGGACGAGCGGTCTGATCGGGTCGCTGCCGTCCCAGTCCCGCGCCGCATCGCGCATGGCCGCGAAGATTGCGGCGGTTTCGGGATTGCCCGATTCCGAAATTTCGCAAATCGTCGCGCCGGGCGTGCTTTCGGTTTCGAAATAGGCGAAGCGCACGCCCCCGATGGCGCCTTCCTGCCATGCCGCGCCATGGCGTGCGATGGTCTGCGCATAGACCGCATCATAGCCCGCCGTGTCGTGGAAGGCGGAAACATGGTTCAGCCCCTCGCGCCCGGAAACGAGGAATTCGCGATACATGCTGGGCGCAGCATTGTGCTGGTGGATGATCTCGATCTGCAGGTCGCCGCTATAGCCAAAGGCGATCGAGAGCACCGGCGGCTCCGATTTCACCCCGCGCAGGCGAAAGCCTTCGACCGGCGTGTCGGTGAAATAGAAGAACGGGCCGATGCCCTGCACCTCGGTCCAGTGGCGCAGCGTGCCCATGAAGTCGTGGACCACGATGCCCAGTTGCCGGGTCGGTCCGAATATGCGGCTCATGCATTCTCTCCCTTGCGCGGATCGCGCCAAATGGGCCCGCGCGCCTGTACCCGGCCAAGCATGCCATTGGCGGCATATTCGGGCGTCTCGTCGGGATCGAAGGGCAGTCGTTCCTGCCCCGGATAGCCGATCAGGCGGCGCACCTCTTCGTTGATGTAATAGCCGTGGGCGACCACTGCCCCCAGCGCGGCGAACAGCTCGGGCTCGTCCTCCAGAAAGGCGCGCAGCCAGGGCTCGCTCTCATGCCCCGCCGCGCGGTTCAGCACCTGCGCGAGTTCGGGCCTGAGATCGGGGCGATAGCCGATCACCGTGTCGAGCATGGTGCCAGCGATACCGATTTCGCTGGCCGCCGGCATTTTCCCATAGGCAGGCGCAAGTATATCGGCGAGCCTCGCCAGCGTTTCGCGCTGGCTTTCGGTGAACCCGGCGCTCACGCCGCGCTCCGGATGTCGCGGCGGCGCGCGACGATGCGTTCGGCATTGCGCAGCGCCAGCGCGCAGATTGTCGCCGTGGGGTTCACCCCGCCCGAGGTCGGGAACACGCTGCCATCGAAGATGAACAGCCCCGGCACGTCATGCGCCTCGCCCCAGCGGTCGACGACCGAGCTGGCCGGATCGTCCCCCATGCGCGCGGTGCCAAGGAGATGCGCGCCCATGTCGGTATCGGGGATCTTCTGCGTGCTATGCGCGCCGGCCGCCTCCAGTGCCTCGGTCGCGCGTTCCAAGTGAAATGCCGACAGGCGGCGGGCATTGTCATCGACGCGAAAGCGGATCCTGGGCGCAGGCAGTTCGTCGCTATCGGTCAGATCGCCGCTGAGGGTTACGCGGTTCTCAGGGTCGGGGAGGTCTTCATAGATGATGCTCCATCCCATCGACTTGCCGAACCAGACGTCGGTGTTGCGGTGCATCTGTTCGCCCCAGCCATGGTCGTATGGGGCACCTGCGACCCCAGCGTGAAAGGCCATCGGCCCAGCGCCCGGAAACAGCTGCCATTTCGCGCCGCGCAGGAACCCGCGCGAGGCGTCGGTGTCGTAGAATTCCATCGAATAGAGATGCTGCCCGAACGGTCCGCGCCAGCTTTGCAAATCCTCTTCGAACGCGCCGATCACCACGCTCATCCCGTGCATCATCAGGTTCCGCCCGACGAGGCCCGAGCCATTGGCAAGCCCGCCCCGAAACCGGCCCGTCTCGCTCATCAGCAGAAGCCGGGGCGTACCGATGCCATTGGCGCACAGGATGACGATGCTGGCGCGCTGGAAATGGCGGTCACCCATCCGGTCGATCCATTCCACGCCGCTGGCGTGCCCGGCGGCATCGGTCTCGACCCGGCTGACCCGTGCGCCAGTCACAAGCCGTGCGCCCAGCGCGATGGCATCGGGCCAATGGGTGATGTCGGGCGTGGATTTGGCCTGTTCGGGGCAACCGGAATTGCAGGTGCCGATCCGCTGGCACGGGTTCAGCCTGCCATGGGGCCTGGTCGCGATGGCGCTGTTCCCCACCCACCAGTGCCAGCCCAGCTTGTCCATGCCCTTGATCGCGGTCATCCCGGTCTTGCCCACGGGCAGCGGCGGCATCGGGTAGTCCTTGCCCCGGCGCGGCGGATAGGCGGGATCGCCGGCAAGGCCAGAGACGCCGACGACTTCCTCGACGCGTTCATAGAACGGCTCAAGCTCCCAGTAATCGAGCGGCCAGTCCGCCGCGACGCCATCCAGCGAGCGCACACGGAAATCGGATGGCGTCAGGCGCGGCCATGCGGCGGAATAGAGAATGGCCGAACCGCCCACGCCATTGAACATGGCGGCGGGTATCTCGCTTTCGCTTTCATCGACCGGATAATCGCTGGCCAGAAGCCGGACATTGGGACGCCAGTGGTATTTTTGCGCGGCCATCAGTTCCCAAAGTGGCTTATCGCCGACATGCGCGCCATGGTCTGTCCAATCGCCCTGTTCGAGGCAGGTCACGCTCATCCCCGCCTCGGCCAGCCGCTTGGCCGCCACCGCGCCCGACGGACCGGCCCCTACGATCACCACGTCGACGGTATCATTGCTGCCTGTCATGCGCCCCGCTCCTTCTATCCGTTCGGTCCCCACTTCACCGGTATCCATGCGCCGGGTTCATGCAGAAAAAGAGGCAGCCCTGTCCGGCAAGGTGAGGTTCGGCCGGACAGGGCTGTTACGGCGCCGTTTCAGAAGCTCTGCTTCACGCGGACGCCATAAGTGGGTGGCATGGGGCGGACCTGGAACGCGCCGAATGACGCGGTCTGCGCGAACTGGAGGAATTTCGCGCCAAAGATGTTCTGCGCATAGACGCCCACTTCCGTTCCGCCATCCGAAGCAAGGGCGAGACTGCCATCGACCTTGGTGTAACCGTGCTGGATGTCATTGCGCAGCAGCCCGCCCGCGCCTGCGGTGAATTCGTATTTCGTGGTGAAGCGTGCGATCGCATCGGCGCGCAGGCTCCAGTCGGCAAAGACCGGGGTTTCGTAATTGGCCGCGACGAAGCCTGCGAATTTCGGAGAACGGGGCAGCACCTTGCCCGACAGATCCAGCTTCTGGCTGCCGTCGAGCCCGCCGCAGGCACTGGCAGGGGCCCCCGCGCTGCCGCAGGGCGGAGCATCTGCCGGATAATCCGCATCGCCCGGATAGCTTGGGAATGGGCTGAAGACATTGGCATCCGGAAAGGAATTGAACTTGTTCCCCAGATAGGTCACGCCGCCCGACAGGATGAGGCCGCCTGCCGGCTTCAAAGTGGCTTCGAACTCGACACCTTTGACCTCTCCCTTGGCCGCGTTCTGAAGGAGCACCGAGCCGGTCTGGCTGTCGACGACCTGCACCTGTATGTCCTTGTAACTGCCATAGAACAGCGCCAGGCTCGTCGTCAGCAGGCCGTTCATGAAGCTATTCTTCGCCCCGATCTCGAAATTGTCGAGAGTCTCGGGATCGACCGCGGCTCCCGGTGCGATGATCGGGCTGCCGAACCCGCCGCTGCGCTCGCCCCGGTTGTAGCTGGCGTAATAATAGCCCGCATCCCCGTCGTAAGAGAGCACGAGGCGCGGCGTAAGGCTGCGAAAGCGCGCGCGTACCGAGAAATCGGCCGCCTCTTCTGGCAGGCCGAGCGCGATTCTTGCGCCATCGTTATTGGTGACGTGGATTTTCTTGGTGTCCTGGTTCCAGCGCGCGCCGGCGCTGACCCTGACCTCTGGCGTGATGTCATAGCTGGCCTCGCCATAGAACGAGATCGACTTCACGCTGATCTCGTTCCTGTTGCGCACGTCGAGATCGCCGAAGGCAAGGCCGGTGAAACCCACGTCCTGCGTATTGTCCTCGTCCATGTAGCTGCCGCCGGCAAGGACGTTGAGCGGACCGTCGAAGTCCGTGCGGATATAGGTGTCGTGATAGAAATTGGGGCCGTGTTCCCTGACGTGGCTGCGAAAGAAGTCGGGCGGCATGAATTCCTGGTCGTCGGACAGCGGCGTGCTCTGGCGGCGATAACCGGTGACCGAACTGACCGTGAAATCATCGCTCGCATAATCGAGCGTGAGCGTGTGCGCCCAGAATTTCACATCGTCCTTTACGCCGGGGCCGTCGGTCTGGCTGTTGTCGTAGAAATCATCGCTGCCCGGCGCATCGATGCCGAACAGGAAACAGACCTGGCAATAGGGTGAGGGCAGCGTCTCGCGCTGCGAAAACGATGTCGATGTCTGCTCCATATATTCGAGCATGTAGGTCGCATCGAAATTCGTGGTCGGTGAAAACCGGACCTTCGCGCGTCCGTAATAGGATCGCGACCGACCGCGCTTGATCGAGGAATCGTAGTAATTGTTCGAAAAATCGCCATTGCCTTTAAGCTGACCGGAAAAGCGGACCGCAATGGTTTGCGATACCGGCAGGTTCAGCACGCCCTGCACGCGGTAGCTGTCGAACCGGCCATATTCGCCCATGACCGATCCCTCCAGCCGGTCGGTCGGATCGGCGGTTTCGATCAATATGACGCCGCCGGTCGCGTTGCGGCCGTAAAGCGTGCCTTGCGGACCTTTCAGCACCTGCACGCCGGACAGATCCACCAGGTCGATGGCGGCGCCGTTCTGGCGCTGCAGATAGACGCCGTCGACATAGGTCGCGACCGCCGATTCCAGCCCGCCCAAGGAGAAATTGGAGCCCAGGCCGCGAATGAAGGCCTGCGCGAAATTGGACGGGTTGTTGTAGACGAGGCTGGGCACGCGGACCGCCACGTCCTGCACCGACGTGATGCGATAGGCATCGAGCTGCTCTGCATCGACTGAGGTCGCGGCGACCGCCGCCCTGTCGAGATCCTGCCCGAACTTGTTTGCGCCTGTGACCACGATTTCCGGCGGCGACGTGCTGCCTGCCGCGTCATTTGCGTCCTGTGCCCATGCCGGACCGGCGACAAACAGGCTCGCCCCCGCGAGCAGCCATGCCTTGCGTTGCATCATCCCTCCCGATGTTTTCTTTTTTTGATTCCCGGTAAGCTAGCGCACGTTGTGGCGGTGCGGCGGCGCATATCGGTGCAATAGTCCTCAATTACGGGGCCAAATGTCCCGAATGCCTGAATTGACGCAGGCCGTGTGCAGGGTTACGATCTCCCGATAACAAGACAATTGGGGAGAAGGGGATGCACAAGCCCGCCAAGATCCGCGCCTATTCCCGCCGGCTCGACCTCGCGGGAGAGACGCAAGACGCCGTGTTCGCGGGCGTGCCGCTCGACTCCGGCGCCATTGACCGGCTGAGCCCCCTCGACGATGTCAGCGCGGCACGCATGTTTTCCGCGCTGGGGCGGCACACACCGGGCAATTTCGCGCTGAAATGCGGCACGCGGGCCAAGCTTTCAGACCTTGGCGTCGCGGGCAAGCGCATGATGTTCCTGCCGGATTTGCGCACGGTCATGGAATATTGGACCGGGGCCACCCGGCTGGCCGGCGCGCCTTTCGATGCCACCTTCCGGCACGATGGTCAGCACTGGTATTACGAACAGGATTCGGCACTGCCATTCGACGCCAGCGGCTATCGCTTTTGTGCCGAGGCGTCGATCTCCTCGATGATCGAGCTCTGGCTCCAGCTTGCCGACCGGGTGCCGACCCTGCTGACGCTGGAGGTGCCGTTCGCAGCGCCCGACGAACGCAACGCCTATTCCGAACTGGGCTATCAGAAGATCGTTTACGATGCCGACCGGTTCCGCATGATCGGCGACGCGCGCGAACTCGATCTTCCGGTCATGTCGAGCGAACTGGGACATGCCTTTGCGATCGACCCGGCGGCGCACCGAAAAACGCGCGCGCGGCTGATCGACCTGTTCGAACAGAGCGAGCGCCTGCCGACATTGGACGAGGCCTGCGAACGGCTCGCCATGAGCAGGACGACGCTGCACCGCCGTCTGCAAGAGGAGAATTGCAGCTATCGCGAACTGCAGATGGAATTCCGCCGTGCCTATGTCGATTGCGCGCTGGCCGAGGGGGTGACGCCCAAGCGCATGTCCTGGCGGCTGGGCTATGAAGATGTCGCCAGTTTTCGCCGCGCGGTCCGCCGCTGGCACGATGGCGCGGGCTTGCGCGACCTGCGCCGGGGCGAGGGGGCAATGACGATCGGGGGCACGCGATGACGACGCGATTGGGCCCGGTCCGCCAGATGGGACTGGTGGTGAACGATTTCGATGGCGCGCTCGAATACTGGACGCAGATCATGGGAACAGGTCCGTTCTTCGTCTCGCGCGAGGTGGGGTTTGACGATTACCGCTATCGCGGCCAGCCGTCGGCGTCGCCGGTTCTCTCGCTTGCCTATGCCCAGATATCCGACACGATGCAGCTGGAGATCATCCATCAGCACGACGATGCGCCCAGCGGCTATCGCGATTTCCTGCGATCCGGCCGCGAAGGGTGCCAGCATCTGTCGAGCTGGTTCGACAGCGCCGATGCATTTGACGCGGCCCACGCCCACGCGCTCGCCAGCGGGCTCGCGCCGATCCATGAGGGGAGCGCCGGGGGGCCGCGCTTTGCCTATTTCGACAGCTATGGCGCCGGCAGCGCGGGCCTCGCCTTCGAGATTGCGGAGGGGCTCTTGCCCATGCTCGATCCGGTTCACGAGATGATGGTTGCGGCCGCGCGCGACTGGGACGGCAGCGATCCCGTGCGCGCCATGCCGGGCTAGGAGGGGAATTACAAATGGATCTGGGACTGACCGGCAAGACCGTTATCGTCACGGGCGGTGCCAGCGGCATTGGGCAAGCGATTGCCGCAGGCTTTGGCGGGCAGGGCGCGCGGGTCGTGGTGGGCGACATCAAGGGGGCAGGCGACGCGGCGCAGGCACTGGCGGCGCAGGGGGTCGATGCGATTGGCGTCCCGCTGGACGTTGCCGACGATGCCAGCATTGCCGCTGCGGTCGCGGGCGTCATCGCCAGCCATGGCGCGATCGACGTATTGGTGAATGCGGCGGGGTTGTTTCGCTGTCCTTCGCTGTTCGATACCACGCGTGAGGATTGGGCCGCGATTGACGCGGTCAATGTCTCAGGCCTGTTCATGATGCTGCAGGCTGCCGCAAGGCACATGGCCGAACGCGGGAGCGGGGCGATCGTCAATATCGCGTCTGTCGGCGGACGTCGAGGCGACGAAAATGCCCCGGTATATTGCGCCAGCAAGGCGTCGGTCATTTCGATCACCCAATCCGCGGCGCTGGCGCTGGTGAAAAAGGGCGTGCGCGTCAACGCCATCGCGCCCGGTCAGATCGAAACGCCGCTGTGGTCGGCGCTGTCGCGCGACATGGGTGCGCGTTTTGGCATTGATGCGGCGCAATTCACCGCAATGGTCGAAGGGATAATTCCCGCCGGTCGGTTGGGCCAGCCCGGCGATCTGGTCGGCACGGCGCTGTTCCTGGCCAGCCCGATGGCCGGTTTCCTGGTCGGGCAGACGATCAATGTCGATGGCGGGGTCTATCTCAGCTGAAACCCGAAGCTTTTTCGCGCTCTGGAAGATTTGACGAGAGCGCCGGTTCTTAAAGGCAATTTCCCCGCGCCTATCGCGCATGCTGCTAGCGTGCAGGTCCGGCGGGCGCCTGCGCCGCAGCCATGACAAGAACGGGAAGAGGAGGCGCAGAGACCATGAATGACAAGGCGATCGTGGCGGAATTCTTCCGCTGTCTGGGCAGCGACAATGACGCGGCGGGGCTTGCCGCGCTGATCAGCGCCGACGCGCTGGTCGAAACCCACTTTTCGCCCGAGGGGCAGTTGACGCGGTTCGACGGGCGCGACCAGATCCTGGCCCGCTTTGCCGGCGTGCGCTACACCATGGCAAGCTTTGGCTTTCACGATATCGAGGTCTATGCAACCGACCGGGCGGGGGAACTATTCGCCACCTGCACGTCATCGGGCACGCATGTCGACGGCCGGCATTACGCCAATGGATATTGCTGGCAGTTCCGGATCGTCGACGGACAGATCGCCTATTGGCGCGAATTCTACGATCCGCAAAAGGTGGTGCCCTTTATCGAGGATATCGCGATCGGCTAATCGTCCCCGCAGCACCGCAGCACCGCAGCACCGCAGCACCGCAGCACCGCTGCGCCAACCGGGGCCGCTCCCTTTTACGGGGAGCGGCCCCTTTTTGCGCGAGGATCAGAAGCTGAAGGTCGAAGTCAGTCCCACTTCGAGCGGATCGCCGGGCATCAGCAGCACGCCCGAGCCATTATTCGACACCGAGACGAAGGAATCGTCATTGGTCAGGTTGCGGCCCCACAGCGCAAAGCGCCACGGCCCATCGTCCTGTTCATAGGCGATTTCGAGATTTACCTTGAGATTGTCGGTGCACAGGTCGGCCAGATGGGTCGGCTCGGTGCACAGCTTCGATGCGTAATAGAGATTGGGGGAGACGGTGACCTCGCCCCCGCTGGTGGGGATCGCATAGGTCGCCGTCATGCTGACGGTCAGCTTCGGGGTCTTGAAAAGCCGCGTTCCGCTAAGATCGATGCCTTGCCCGGGAACGAACACGCCATCGCCGCCCGTCACATCGGTATTGAGCGGGTCTGCCGGATCGATCGGCCGCGGGAGGTTCACAGGGGCGCCGGGATATTCGAGATATTTGGCATAGGGTATCCACGACACGCCGCCGCGCACGGTGAACGCATCGGTCAGGTCGAACGATCCGTCGAGGTCGAGGCCATAGATCCGCGCCTTTGCCGCATTATCGACGATATTGACGACGCCGCCTGCGCCCCCATTCGTCTGGACCTGGATATCCTTGTAATCGTAATAGAATATCGCCGCGTTCAGATTGTATCCGGGCTGCGCGGTCTTGAGGCCCAGCTCATAGGCGGTGATCTGCTCGGGCTTCACCTCGGCAGCGCCGGGTGCGCCGCCGGGAATGATGCCCGACTTGAAGCCCTGGCTGAAGGTGAAATAGACGTTCGACCGATCGTCGAGTTCGTAGCGCAGCGATGCGCGCGGGGTCCATTTCTTGGCCTTGGTATCGGTCAGCGCGAAGTCGGGCGGCAAAAAGTTCACCACCTCGAACGTCGTGAAATCGAGGCCTCCGAACACATCGAGCACGCCGGTCTTCTTCTCGTCGCTATAACGGATGCCGGCTGACAGGTGCAGCCTGTCGGTCAGGTCGTAACTGCCCTCGAAGAAGAAGCCGAGCGCGTCGGTCCTGACCGTCTGCGTGTAGAAGAAAAGCGGCGGGTTCTGCACTTCGCCCAGCGGGTCGGGGCCGTAGGTGAAGTCATTGACCATCACATAGACCTGCGCATTGGCCTTGTAATAATTCGCGCCCGCAACAAAGCTGAAGGGTCCGAATTTCTCGGAAGAGAACAGCAGTTCCTGCTGGAAGCTGCGGTCGCGGATCGAATCGAACGGGGCGGTGCAGGCAAAGGCGGCGAGGCAGCCGGGGATGTAGGATGCTTCGGAATCGTTCCATTCGGAATATTTCGACCAGGCATAGGCTGTCGTCGAGGTGACGGTCCCGATCCCGTCGAAGCCGATATCGGCCACCATGCTGGCGCCGCGCGTTTTCGAAGTGGTGTGCGGACGCAGCGAGTCATAGCTCGATTCCCACGGCCTGACGGGGCTTATTCGATCGGGGAACGACAATTCGCCGGGCGTCAGCGCCGTGCCATTCAGGGCAAGATAGCCGCCCTGGTTCCGGCTGCTGTGCGTATCGGTCCAATATCCGGTAAGCAGAAGCGAGAAGTTGCTGCTCGGCTCGAAATAGAGTTTGCCGCGAAGCAGCTTGTCCTCAAGCGCCATGAGCCGGTCGCTGCCATAGACGCGGTCCACAGCTTCCGAGACCTGCCCATAGGCGACATTGACGCCATAGCCGTTGCTCTTCTGCATGGAAAAGGCGACGCTGGCGGCCACCGTGTCATTGACGATCGGCCCGGATACGAAACCGCGGACCGCAAGGTCGTAGGCCGACTGGCTGGCCGCCGCGCCGGGATAGAAGCCGGTCATCACCTCGACCTTGCCGGTCGGCACGAAGGAGGGTGTCTTGGTGGTGATACGGATCGCGCCGCCGGTCGCATTGCGGCCGAACAAGGTGCCCTGCGGACCTTTCAGCACTTCGACCTGCTCGACATCGGGCAAGGCAAAGACCGAAGAGCCCATGTTGCTGACGTAAACGCCGTCGAGATAGATCGCGACCGGGTTTTCGGCACCCGCCGTCACGACCGAGGTGGAAATGCCGCGCAGCGATGGATTCACATAGCCGTTCTGGCGCTGCATGGTGAGACCGGGGGTCACCCTTTCGAGGCCGGCGGTATCGACGACGCCTGCCGATTGCAGATTGTCAGACGTGACCACCGTCATGGATATCGGCACATCGCGCAGGCGCTCTGTCCGCCTTTGCGCGGTCACGAGGATCTCGGGCGCACCAGTACCGGCGGGCATCGGCTCGGCCTGATCAGGCCGATCGGTTTCATTCGCATCCTGCGCCCTGGCATTGCCTGCCATGGCCAGCGCGATGACGGCAGCCAGGGCCGTTGTTGCGGTATAGCTCGACTTCATGGATTACCTCCCACTCCCGTTGCGGATTTCGCTCCGCCTGCTCGGCTGTGTCGCCGATTCCCGTTAGCCCGGTCCCGCTTTCGCCCGCTTTGCGGGTCGGCGCCAAGGCCGGTCACCCCGCTTTCGTACGTCAGCGAACAAGATTTCGCAGCGGATAAGGTCGGCATGTTTCGACAGTCGGGCCAAAGCTTAAAGAAATAGGCCCGGAAGCCCGGTCCGCGTGCGGACCGACAGCTGAGATAAGGGCGCTCTTGCGCTTTGGTGATTGGGGCGATCTGTCCAGACTTGAGCGTTGCCGCGCTGCGAGGCGGCCATATTCTGCCGCCTTCCACCGCCGGAGCCGAAATGGCGTTGACCGGTCGGCAGGCAGGAAGCGACCGGGACAGGTTCGCCTTAAGAGGATCGGGGGCACAGCATGATACGCGGACTGCATCACGTGGCCGTCTCCACCCCCGATCTCGATCGGCTCGTCGGGTTCTATACCGATGTTCTGGGTTTTGAGCAGATCGGCTGGACCGGGGGATGGGACCGGGGAAACCCGCTTATCGACGAGGTGCTGGCGCTAAAGGATTCCGCCGCGCGGCAGGCGATGCTGAAGGCGGGGGACCTCCACCTCGAGATCTTCGAATATTCCTCGCCCCCTCCGCGCCCGGGCGACCCCGACCGACCGGTATGCGATCATGGCTATACCCACTTCTGCCTCGATGTCGTCGATATCGAGGCTGAATACGAGCGGCTGTCGGCGGCGGGCATGCGCTTTCACCGGCCCCCGCTGTTCGACCGCGAACAGGGGCTGGCCGCAACCTATGGGCGCGATCCCGACGGCAATGTGGTCGAGATACAGGAGGTGCTGAAGCCGTCGCACCCGATGCACATGCGACATTTGCCGGGAACCGCGAAATGAGCGGTCAAGCGAGGGAAGAAACCGCCATGCGCGGCGGCTGCCGCCGTTCCGAAGGGCGCGTCGCGATCGTGACCGGCGCGGCCTCGGGCATAGGTGCCGCGGTCGTCGAGCGGCTTGCCGGCGAAGGAGCGAAGGTCGTTGCGGTCGATATAGACGATGCCCATGGGCCGGAGATCGCCCATGCGCATGGCGCCCGGTTCCATCACATGGACACCGGCGACAGGGAAGATTGGAGAATGGCATGGACCAGACAGTGACACCGCCCCCGGCCGCCGCCATCGGGTACAGCGCGTTTCCGCTGGTCCAGACGGCCTGGGTGGTGGACGATCTCGACCAGGCGATGAAAAGCTGGCTGGCGCTGGGGATCGGGCCGTTCTTCCGTTTCGACCTCGAAGTGCCCGACGCGCTGTATCGCGGGCGCCGCGTGCCGCTCGCCTTCAGCATCGCGCTGGCGCAGGCGGGGCCTTGCCAGCTCGAACTGATCCGGCAGAACAGCGAGGGGCCGTCGGCCTACCGCGACGGCGTGCCTGCGGGGCAGAGCGGGTTTCATCACGTCTGCCGCGCCTTTGGCGGCTTCGACGAAGGGATGCGCAGTCTTGGCGTCACGGTCGATGGTGCCGCCACCTATATGGAAATCGCAGGATCGCGCACGGCCTATGTCGACATGCGCGCGACCCATGGCTGCATGATCGAACTCGTCGACCGCACGCCCGTCAGCGACCTTCTCAGCAAGACCGTGGCCGAGGCGGCCGGCGGCTGGGATGGCAGCGATCCGATCAGGGCCTTCGCGCTATGACGCAAGAAGGGCGGGGCAGGCCATAGCCGCGCCCGCCCGGTGCAGCGCGGTCCTTGCGCCATTGTGGCGGCGCCGCGCGGCATCAAGCGATTAGCTCGGGCACAGAGCGGGACATGGCAGATCTCCCTTGAGCGAGGCGATAGCCGGCATCCACGCCATGGCACCGACAGTTCCAGCCCAAAGAATGGATCATCTGGCCCCGCCATCAAGGGTTTCCTCCCGCACATGGTGCCCCCGCATGGCCGCTTTGCGCAATGCTGGCGCAGACGCGGCACTATGGATTTGAGGGGCGCAACATGATTTCGATTTATGGCGGGGATTCCCCCAATGTCATCAAGGCGCTGATCGGCATGGAGGAGCTGGGCATCGCCTATCGCCGCGAGCCGCTCGACATCATGGCGGGGGAACAGTTCTCGCCCGAATTCCTGGCGATCAGCCCCAATAATCGCATCCCTGCGATCGTCGACGACGACCCAGCGGACGGCGGCGAACCGCTGTCGGTGTTCGAATCTGGCGCGATCCTCCTTTATCTTGCCGAAAAGGGCGGCGCGCTGGTCCCGGCATCGGTGCGGGCGCGCAGCGCGGCCCACGCCTGGCTTATGTGGCAGATGAGCGGACAAGGGCCCATGCTGGGGCAGGCGGGCCATTTCCTCAACTACGCGCCCGAAAGGCTTCCCTATGCCATCGCGCGGTTCAGCCGCGAGGTCGCGCGCCTCTACCGCGTGCTCGATACGGCCCTGGCGCATCGCGACTTTCTGGCAGGCGAATATTCGGTGGCGGATATCGCCTGCTGGCCGTGGCTGCTGTTCCGCGCACACCACGTGACCGCGCTGTCCGATTATCCCAATGTCGCGCGCTGGTTCGCCGCGATCGGCGCACGGCCGGCGGTCCGGCGGGTCATGGCCGACATCACGGTCGACCCGCCGCAGGATTTCGACGAGGAAACCCGGCGTATTCTCTTCAACACCGGAGGCCGGTGACATGCGGCGCGATTATGTCAGCGTGGAAGAAGCCATGGCGCTCCCCGGTCTCAGGATCGCGTTCACGCGCGGCGTGCCCGGACCGTGGGGAGAGGCGGCACGCGCCTTTTTCGACATCAAGGGCATAGATTACTGGCCCGTCATCCAGGAAGGCGGAGCGCCCAATGAAGCGCTGCGGCAATGGAGCGGCCAGACATCGGCGCCCTGTGCCATGCTCGACGACGAACGGCCGCGCGCGCACTGGTCGGAAATCCTGATGCTGGCCGAACGGCTGGCCCCTGAACCGCGGCTCGTCCCCGATGACGAGGACGAGCGCACCGCCATGTTCGGCATTGCGCATGAGCTATGCGGCGAGGACGGTTTCGGCTGGTCGGCCCGCCTGCTGATGCTGGAGGTGATGGAGCGACAGTTGAGCGAAGTGCCCGTCGCCCATATGAAGCGCAAGTTTTCCAGCGGCGGCAGCCTTGCGCACTCGGCAATGCGGGCGGGCGCCGTGATGGAAATGCTGGCGCGGCGGCTTGAACGACAGCAGGCAGCGGGCAGCCCCTATATCGTCGGCGACCGGCTGAGCGCTGCGGATATCTACTGGACCACTTTTTCCAATCTGGTGGCACCGATGGACGAAGCCGATTGTCCCATGCCCGATTTCTATCGCGAATGGTCGCGCGGCTGTCTCGAACTGATCGGCATAAAGGTGCCCGCCGCCCTGATTGCCCACCGGCAGCACATGCTGAAAACGCATTTCGTGCTGCCGATGCGGTTCTAGGCCGACGTCATTCAGGCGCCATCGCGACATAGCGGGTGATCATCTCGTGGAAATGCCGCAGGCGGCATTCCTGATAGCGGGCGAAGATCAGCGTGTCGCTCTCCAGCGATTTCATGCCCTGTTGCTGAAGCCCGAGATTGCCGGTGTCCTGATCGTAGGTGATGCCGAAAAACGCATCGAAGCCGAGCTTTTCGGTCAGTTCGCGATAGGTCATGTCGCCCATCTCGAACACTTCGGCCGGGTCGGGGCGGGGGCTGCCTTCCGGATATTCGAGCAGCATGAACAGGTCGAAGATGCAGCTGTCGGGATCATTGCCATTGGGCCGGAAGCGATAGACCACCGGAACCGCCAGCCCGTGGAACAGGACCATGTTGGGAAAGATCGAATATTCGATCGAATCCAGCGCCTCTGCGTCGGATACCTGCGAATAATCGCGGCCCATGGCTTCGGACCGCTGCTGTCGGACGAGGTCGGCGGCAAAGCCGCGTGCCTTTTCACCCGGCGGCAGGGTTGGGGCCGGCTCGCCGCTCCAGAAGATGGAGAACAGCTCCTCCAGCACTTCCTGTTCCGACAATTCGCGGTCGAGATGCGGGCTCTGCACACCGAAGGCATGCATAAAACGGCTGACATGGGGCGTGTCGGGAAACACGTCATATTGCGCATTGGCGTCATTGGTGAAGCCCATCGACCAGCTATGCGTCTCGACCGAATGGTAGGCCTCCAGAAACGCCTCTATGCAGGCCTTCCAGTTCGCGGGCAGCACCTTGCGGATATAGTGCGCGATATATTTGTTCGCGAAGTTCTCGCCGGGCAAATTGCTGTCCAGGACACCCAGATATTCATTTAGCGGCGGGGCATTGCCATCCATGTTGATGAAGACGAAGCCGCCCCAGCATTCCACCCTTGCCTGCGGCAGGCGCATGTCGGCCCGGTCGATCTGGGGGAAGTCCCACCGGCAGGGCACTTCGGTCAGCTCGCCCTCCAGCGACCAGGTGAAGCCGTGGAACGGGCAGCGCAATTGCTGCAGGCTGGTATCTTCCTGACACAGCCTAGTGCCCCGGTGCAGGCAGGCGTTGCGATAGGCGCGGATCTCGTCAGGCGCGGTGCGCACGACGATATGGCTGATGTCGCCGATGTCATAGACGACAAGATCGCCGACCTCGGGAATCTCCTCTTCGCGGCAGGCGAATTGCCAGACGCGCGGCCAGAGCCGCTCCATTTCAATCCGGTGGAAAGTCGGGTCGATATAGCGTGCCTTTGGCGGTCCGTCGGTGCCATTGTCGGCGGGCAGGCTGGTCGCGATATGCGAAGGGGCGGCCACGCGGTCATTGCTGATCAGGCGCTGATAGACCTGCGATGGATCCTCGCCCTCCTGCGCTGCCGTGCCCGGCCGGCTCAGCGTGTCGATCTTCCACTTGCTCATGTTTTCGCCATCCTTCCGGCCCGATGCTGCGACCTTTGATGCAGGCAGGAAACCGCTGGCGGCTCACTCATGCAAGCCATGGCGGGGGGAAGCATTTACGCTTTGGCCAAATGCTCAAGACATCGGCCATGCCCGGGTGGAGCTGAAGTCGCGGCCTTCGCGTTCGCCGCGGCGATAGGCCGGCTCCATTGCGAAAAACCGGTCGGCGGCTGGCTCGGTGCGGGTCCAGTCCGCGATCTCGCAGCGTCGGACGATCCGCCATTCGCCGCCGCGCCGGGCGTATTCGTCGACATAGCGCCCGCCGAAGATCATGTCGGTTTCCTCGTCATCGAGCGCCATGCGGTGATAGGCGATGAAATAGACTTCGCCGGTGGCCCGGTCGCCGTCTACAAGAAGGTCGACCTGCCCGATCATGTGATGGGTGAAATGGCACTGGGCGAGTCCGGCCTGCGCGTATTGCACGAATGTCTCGACATCGCCCGCCACCGGCCCGCAATCGACGAAGGCGTCGGGGTGGAATGCGCTCTTGTGCAATTCGGGGTCGCAGCGATCCTGCGCGCGCATATAGCGATTGATGCAAGCCATGATGTCCCGCCTTGCGGCCAGATCGTGCACCTCGGCTGCGATCTCTTCGTTAGTCATGCCGGTTGCTCCAGATCGGATTCGACTTCTTCGACCGCAGCAAACCGGTTCTTGCCGCGGTCGAACAGGTTCTCCTCATCCGCCGCGATCCGCGCACCGATGTCGCCCGTGGCGGAATGGGCCACGACTTTCTCGAAAGCGGCACGGTCGTCGAACCAGATCTCGGTGATGACGTCGAAATCCAGTTCGCGCGTTTCGCCGGTCAGCGGATCGGCAAAGGGGTCGAGGTAACGACGCATGTAGCGGCGGGCGCCGGGAATGCTCTGTTCGCCCAGCTTGCGATGGACGGTTTCGTAATATTCGCGGAACGCTGAGAGCGACATGCCCGGCTTGCGTTTTAGAAAGACCAGGACTTTGTACATGAATTCGTCTCCGTATCTGCGTTCAGCGGGTAAAGGGCATCATCATGATCGCATTGCCGCCATCGACCGGGATCTCGGCGCCCGTGACATGCGCGCCGGCAGGGCTGGCCAGCAGGGCGGCGATGCCCGCGATATCGCCAGGCTCGCCCAGCCTGCCGGTCGCGGTCATGGCCTCGAACCCGGCGGTCAGCGCGTCGGCTGCGGCATCGCCCTGGCCCGCTTTCAGATCGGCTACGGCCTTGTGCAGGATCTCGGTCCAGATCACGCCCAGCAGCAGGACATTGGCGGTCACCCCATCGCGCCCGAATTCCGCGGCGAGCGAGCGGGCATAGGCGTTGAGCCCCGCCTTTGCTGCGGAATAGGCGACATTGCACTGCCCGGTCGCGACGCTGCGCGAGGCGGTGGAGGAACTGAACAGAATCCGCCCATAGCCGCGCTGCCGCATGCCGGGCAGCATTTGCTGCACCAGCATCATGTTGGCGGTGAGATTGACCCTGAGGCAGCGCTCGGCCTCAGCCAGGGTGATCGCGTCGGCCGGTTCGAAATGCAGCGCGCCTGCATTGCCGAGAAAGATATCGACATGGCCCAGCGCGTCGAGGGCGTTGCGGCCCAGCGCCTCGACAGAGGCCGCGTCATAGAGATCGGCCGTCTGGCACGAAACCGCCGCACCGGGGCACCTCTTGCGGATCAGGTCCGCGGCCTTGTCCAGCACCTCGGCGCGCCTGCCTGCCAGCATCACCGCGGCGTCATGGCTGGCCAGCGCGGTCGCCATGGCCAGCCCGATTCCGGTGCCGCCGCCCGTCACAAGCGCGTGGCGACCCGAAAGGTCCAGCGATTCCAGCATCTCACCTCCATTCCCAGCCCGATGTTTCGCCATGGGTTATCGCAAAGCGACGCCGCTGCCCGGCCGAATGTTTGACGCCGCGGCGCCATCATCCAGACATCCCGCCCACCCGGCCCCTCGTCTGGGGCAAAAGGATGGCGAAGGAGATTGCGGATGCTGGAAGACGAAATCGGGACGGGCGGCACGCTGGACATGACGCAGGTCATGGAAGGCGGTTGCCCCTATGCGAAATATGCCGAGATGCATGCCAGGGGCGGCGTATGGCGCGATGAAAATTCAGGTTTCTACATCGTTACGGATTATGCCGATGTCCGGCGCATCGCCGGCGATAACAAGCGTTTCTCGAACCGGACCGGCCTGCTGGTCGAACGCGACACGCCGCTGCGCGACGAGATCGACCGCATGTACCGCGAGGAAGCATGGCTGCAGATCCACACGCTGGTGACGAACGATCCGCCATCGCACCGCCGCTTTCGCTCTCTGGTCGAACGGCTGTTCACCGCGCAGCGTGTCGAGGCGATGGAAAGCTATATCCAGGGGCTGGTCGACGAACTGATCGAGGCGGTGCTGCCCGCAGGCCGGATGGAAGTTTCCTCGCAGCTGTCGGGCGTTTTTCCGGCAATCATCGCGGGCGATTTCCTTGGCCTGCCGCGATCCGACCATGCGCGGCTCAAGGAATATACCGATGCGTCGAACGCGCTGACCGAACCGGGTTTCGACGAGGCGAACGAGCTGGAAATGAACCGCAAGGTTATCCAGCTCCTGAACTATATCCTCGAGCGCGCCAATATCTCCTCGGCGGCGGAAGATGGCACCTTCATGCATCACGTGCGCACCTTCGAGGTCGATGGCAGGCGCCTTACCGACCAGGAGCTTGTCTGGTTTGTCCAGCCGCTATTCGTGGGCGGGCACGATTCGATCACGCTGCTGATCCCCACCGGCGTGCTGCGCATCATCGAGACCCAGGGCCTGGAAGAAAAGCTGCGCGCCCATCCCGGGATGATCCCGAACTTCGTCGAAGAGCTGATGCGTCACGACGCGCCGGTCCAGTGCCTGTGGCGCCGCGCGCTCGAAGATGTGGAGGTCGCCGGCGTGACCATCCACGAAGGCGCGACCATCCAGTTGCAGTGGGCCGCGGGGAACCGCGATCCTGCACGCTTCGACGATCCCGACATGTTCGATCCGGAACGGTCAAATGCGCGCCAGCATCTCGCCTTTGGCCACGGGCCGCATCTTTGCATCGGCAACCAGCTGGCCCGTGCCGAAATGCGCATCGCCTTTGAAACCATGCTTCGCCGGACGAAGAACTGGCGCCTCGATGGCGACGACGCGGTGGAGATGCGCCGCCACTACATGCAATGGGGCGCATCGCGGCTTAACATCGCCTTCGATGCGGTCTAGCGCGCCCCGCTTCTCCGGCTAGTCGACGCCATTGGGCAGGGCATC
Source organism: Croceicoccus mobilis (assembly GCF_001661965.1). GTDB lineage: Bacteria > Pseudomonadota > Alphaproteobacteria > Sphingomonadales > Sphingomonadaceae > Croceicoccus > Croceicoccus mobilis. The sequence continues at coordinate 51,933 of NZ_LYWZ01000017.1, read as the reverse complement.
GGTATAGAAACCCGATGTCATGCCGCCATCCACCACCAGCTCCGTGCCTGCCAGATAGCCGGAATCGGCGCTGGCGAGGAACAGGCAGGCCGAGGCGATGTCCTGCGGTTCACCCACGCGCTGAACCGGTTGGCGGTGATGGCGCGCGTTCAGCTCCTCGATCGTCTCATTGGCGATATTGCCCATCTGCGTATTGATCGTGCCGGGCATGATCGTGTTGACTCTGATGCCCTTGGGGCCAAGCTCGAGGGCAGCAGTGCGCGACAGGCCCCGCACGCCCCATTTGCTGACGGCATAGGGTGCGATCCCGTTCAGCCCGGTGATCGCCGCGATCGAGGCGATATTGACGATCGCGCCTCCGCCGTTGGCGATGATCTGCGGGGCGACATGCTTGATCCCCAGCCAGCAGCCCATCGTGTTGACGTCGAACAAGCGCTGGAAATCGGCGCGTTCGATCTCGAGGATCGAGCCGCCCATGAAGACGATACCGGCATTGTTGATCAATATGTCGGCGCCGCCGAACCGGTCGAGCGCGAGCGCGGCAATGGTCTTCCAGTCATCCTCGTCGCTTACGTCGTGGCGCGCGAACAGGGCGGACGCGCCGATTTCATCGGCCACCCCTGCGCCTTCGGGCCTGATGTCGGTCATCAGGCAATTCGCCCCTTCCTGCGCGAAAAGGCGGGCGGTGGCTGCGCCCATGCCCTGCGCCGCACCGGTGATGATCGCTGTTTTCCCTGCAAGCTTGCCTGTCATGGCGGACCCTTTCGTCATCGCTGTCAGCTGGGAGGTTAGGCGGGGTCCGGCTCGGTTCAACGCGATTGATTGGACGGATGGCGACCATCGTCCAGACTTGCCGGACATGTCGCGATGCGACCGGGCTAGACGGGGGCATCACGGTATTAGCGAGGAATTTCATGAAGGACAGGATTGGCGTCGGCATCGTGGGGCTGCAGCCGGGGCGGAGCTGGGGCGCGCTTGCCCATGTACCGGCGCTGCGCGCCTTGGCGGATCGGTATGAAATCGTCGGTGTCGCCAACACCAGCCTCGAAAGCGCGACTGCCGCGGCGCAAGCGCTCGATATTCCCAGGGCGCATGTCAGCGCCAGTGACCTGGTACGGGTGCCCGAAGTCGATCTCGTCGTCGTGACGGTCAAGGTGCCGCATCACCGCGCCATCGTCGATCTGGCGCTGGACGCGGGCAAGCATGTCTATTGCGAATGGCCCCTCGCGCGGACGCTGGCGGAAGCCGAGGCGCTGGCTGAAGCCGCGCGCGGTGCCGCGAACGGGGCGGGGGTGATCGCAGCGGCCGGCATGCAGGCCTGCGGGGCGCCCGTCATGCGCCATGTCGCCGATCTGGTCAAAGCGGGCTATGTCGGCGAGATACTGTCCTCCACGCTTGTCGGCACCGGGCTTAATTGGGGGGCGGAGATCGAAGCGGTCAATGCCTACACGCTGGACCGCGAGAACGGTGCCAATATGCTGACCATTCCGCTGGGGCACACGATGGCGGCGGTGACCCGCGCGCTTGGACCGGTGCGGGAATTGAGCGCGATGACCGCGACCCGCCGGCAGCAGGTCATGGTAAGCGACACGGGCGAAACCGCCACGATGACATCACCCGACCAGGTACTGGTCTGCGCCATGCTGGAAAGCGGCGCCCCGCTCAGCATCCATTATCGCGGCGGCATGCCAAAGGGGGCCGGGCTGTCGTGGGAGATCAACGGGACCGAAGGCGACCTGCGGGTGACCGGCTTTGGCGGCCACGGGCAGTTCGTGCCGCTTACCCTTGAAGGAGCGAAGAGCGGGGAGGAAGCGCTGGCACCGATTGCCCCGCCCGCCGATCTGGCCGTGCCCCACGACATATCGATCTATGCCGACAATGTGGCGGCGATGTACGGCTTCCTTGCATCGGACATCCGCGATGGGACGTCGCTTGTCCCGCGTTTCGACGATGCGCTCGCCCTGCACCGTGTGTGCGATGCGATAGAGCGGGCCGGCGAAACGGGCGAACGCGTCCGCGTCGCGGGCTGATCCTCAAGCGGCCTGTGCAGCGTCCTGCGATGCGCGTGCCGCGCGCAGGTCGATATCGTGCTGCCTCGCGATCCAGTCGCGCACCCGCGCGGCCTCTGCCGGGACCAGCGCGTGTTCGAGGATCATCGCATGGCTGTCGAGTAGATCGAGACGCAGCCGTTCGATGCTGCGCGCCCCGCTCGCCCAGTCGAACACGTCGGCTGCGGCAAGCTGAGCGAAACGATGGGCGACGCTGCGCAGGTCGAGATCGGCGCGCAACTGGCCCTGCCGCTTCATGGCGATCAGCGCATCGACGAAAATGCGGATGGCCGCGCCACTCACCTGTTCGCGATATTGCGACTGGGTCGAATAATAAGCGAGCGTCGCTTCGCGCACATATTCCGGGCTGTTCGCAGCCGTCGCCCAATAGACATGCGCCACGGCGAGGAAGCGATTGGGAAAATCGCTGAAATGGCTGGAATGCTGGAACGCGACCTCGATGAACTCGGTAACGGCGGAGGCCAGCACGTTGGAGCGGTCGCCGACCAGATTATAGACGGTCTGCACCGAAACCCCGCACATGTCGGCCACTTCGCGCAGCACGAGCCGTTCATATCCGTTTCTGCCGATCATTTCCCGGGCGGTCGCCAAAATGCTTTCGCGCCGCTGCCGCTGGGCCAGGCGCCCGCCGGTCGCGGCGGGGCGCAGGACGGAAATCGAACCGGCATGATCGAGAACGCAGGCGGCATTGGCGTTGAGCGTGCCAACGAGGTTTGCAGACGTTTCCAGCATGGCTCTCCCTCTATCTTCGATCCCCGGATACCCCGGGCTGTATGTTTTGGCCCCGGGATCAAATCTTCACGAATGGACCGCCCCTGCAGTCTGTGCGAGCCTGCGCATCCATCTTGGAGCGACAGGCGCCGTCGGGCGTCATCCGGCACATGCGGGCACGCGCATGAAAGGCACAGAGATAGCCGTTTTTCACGTGCATCCCTTGGGGCTCCTCTTTCCGTCGCGACGTATCTCTTGGTCGTACGTTCGCTAACGAAATTATGCATATCACCTCGCCCGGGTTCGGGCAACGGCGCAAGGCACAAAGAAAAACGCAAGCAATACAGGGAGAAGAGCGATCATGGACAAGTCGAGAGAACAATTCGCCGAAGAACTGGCCGACCGCGAGGCGATCCGCGACTGCCTCTATCGCTATTGCCGCGCCATCGACCGGCTGGACGAGGATCTGCTGCGGTCCGTCTATTGGCCCGGGGCGATCGACGAACACGTCGGCTTTGAAGGGACGGGAGAGGAATTCGTCGAGCATGTCGTGGCCGCGCTCGGCCCGCTGGATCAGACGATGCACAATCTGGGCAACATATTGATCGACGTCGATGGTGCAGATGCGCGCGGCGAATCCTATTTCCATGCCTTTCACCGCATCCCGCGCGAAGACGGCAGCCGCTGGGACCTGATCGTGGCAGGGCGCTACCTGGATCGGTTCGAGCGGCGCGGCGGCGTGTGGAAGATCGGGCACCGCGTCGTTATCCTCGACTGGCTGCGCGAATATCCCGATTCGGCGGACTGGTCGCAGCTGCCGTTCGGCATGCAGGCAGTGCCGGGCAGCAGGAAACCCGGCGACCGCAGCTATGAACTGCTGGTGCGCTAGGCGGCGATGCGTTCCGCGTCCCGGGCCAGCACTTCCTGCAGCACGCCCGCGATGCGGTGCAGCAATCGCTGGCTGAAATGTGCGCCCGCGCTGGCGGGCAGCACACCGTCAGCGGTGCCACTTTCAAAGATGTCGCGCCCGCCTGCCATGACCATGTTCATCAACCGCAACCCCGCGCGCAGGGCGAAATAGTCGATTTCGCGCTGGGAGACTTCGGCCCCGCCCTCGTCGCGATAGGTTTTGAGGAATGCATCCCAATGGCCGGTGCCGCTGATCAGCGGATAGGCATAGCCCAGATCCTCGCCCGGATGGCCGATGGACGTCATTTCCCAGTCGAGCACGCCGGTAATGCGACCGTTTTCCGCCATGATGTTGTGGAACAGGAAATCATTGTGGACGAGGCCGCGCCGGTCCTTAATGCAGGCGGCATTGGCCCGCATCCACGCGATGGCTGCCGACATAGTGACCGATGGCCAGTGGCAGGCCGCGTGCCATCCCCTTGCCAGATCGTCGAGTTCGGCAAGCCAGCCCGCTTCGTCCCATGCCTTGCGCGCCTGCGGCAGCAGCGTGCCGAGGCGGCCCGGATCGTGCCGGTGAAGCAGCGCCATTTCCCGCGCGAGGTCGAGGACGATCGAGCGATCGCCGGGCGCGAGCCAGAAATCGGGTTCGCAGCAGGTGCCCCGGGCGCGTTCCACCACCATGAAGGGTGCGCCCAGTGCCGGGTCTTCGGTTTCCACCAGCACGGGGGTCGGCACCCGTAGCCCTGCGGCAAGCAGGTCCTGGATCAGGTCGAACTGGACCGCCTCGCCGATGAAGCCGGGGCCCGCCCCGCCGCCGGGCAGCCCGCGCTGTACGACCATCTCGCGCGGGAGGGTGGCGCAGCCCTCTATTCCGAATAGCGCGGTTTGTCGGGACCGGCCGCCATGGATCGGCTTGAAAGAGGTGATGGCAAGATTTGGCGCACCGAAACGACGCTGCAGATACTCCTGCAAGGGAGCGAGGCGGATAGCATGGCCCGGTCCGTCCCCGTCTGCCTGAACGGTGCCGTATTCGATGGCATCGACCCGCGCGATGGCCTGGTCCAGCGCGGCTTTTTCCCACGCGATGGCGGCGGCCTCGACGCCAAGCGCGCCCTCTTCGGCGGTGTCGAGCCGGTTTGCGCAAGCCGCGATGGCCACGCCGCTGCCACGCCAAGCCGCCGCGTTTTCCGGCGGTCCGCCAAGCCGGTCGGTATCGGCGATGGCCCCGGTTCCGCCCGGAGCGGTCGTGCCATCGGGGGCGTCAGCTTCCAGCGCATTGGCGATCCAGGTGATGATGCGAAGCCCGTTGTGCAGCGTTTCGCGCACCGCTGCATCCTCGATTGCGGGCATCACCACCGCGCGCAGGTCGCGGGCGGTCGACCACAGATATGCCGACATCGTCATTGCGAGGTCCTCTTCTTCTGGTGCGGTCGGATCACGTGCGGACCATGGCGACGGCGTTGAGTGTGCGGCGTGCGGAATCAGCGGCCGTTTGCATCGCCGCCTCGATCGGCATTTCGCGCAGCCGGATCGACAGCACCTCGCAGCCGATGGGCCCGGCATAACCCGCGTCGCCAACCGCGCGCAGGAAGGCGGCGACATCATAGACCCCCTCATCTGGCAGGCGGCGATGATCGACCGTATCCTCGAACAGCGAACCGACGATGTCGGGTGCGATATTGGAAATTTCGACTCCGCAGATTTCCGCGCCGGTAAGCCCGCCCAGATCATCGGGCGCTATGCCCCGACGCGCGAAATGCCAGCAGTCGAGCATCACGCCGCCGCCGTGTCCGGCGCTATTCGCGACGATCAGGCGTGCGGTGGCGGCGTTGCGCACATTTGAAAAGGCGACCGGTTCAAGGGCGGCAATCGTACCTGCCTGGGCCGCGCTTTCGGCAAGCCGGACAAAGCCTGCGCGCATGGATTCGATAGAGGCCGGGACCGCGCTGAACTCGCCGTTGAGCTTGATCTGCCGGACCGGGAAGTGGGCGCAAAAGGAAAGCATCGCATCATAGGCTGCGCGCCAACAGGTGCCATCGGGATCGTCGTTCCACCAGCCTGTCACCGTCTCAAGCTCGACGTGGCGCACCCCCCCATCGCCAAGCACGCGCGCAAGCCCCGCCGCGCCGTGCTGCGCAATCAAGGCCTCGTAATCGGCGCGGTTGAGGCCGATCCCGGCAAAGCCTGCGGCGACGGCGGCGGCGACGCGGCGTTCGATCGGGATGGGGCACGGACCGGCATCGGCAGCAGGGCGGGCGCCTTCGGCCATCCAGGAAGATGCGACCAGTTCGACATTCGCAGGCCATCGATGCTGCGGCACAATCTCTCTCCCGATTTCGCTCTCAAAGGGCGATTGCCGCAGATCGTAATCTAATATACGATTATCCGCAACCGGCATGAACAGACCGGTGAAATCGCTTGGGTAGGAGATCGAGATGGGCCACGAAGCCACCGGGAACGTCATGCAGGGCAGGGCACGCCCGCTTGCCGGAGAGCGCTATACTTCGCGCGCTTTCATGCAGGCGGAATGGGACAATGTCTGGACGAAAAGCTGGCTCGTCACCATCCGCGCCGACGATATTGCCGAGGCTGGCGATTTCATGCTGGAGCAGATCGGTCCCGAGTCCATCCTGATCGTGCGTCAGGAAGACGGCGGGGTAAAGGCATTCTACAATGTCTGCCAGCACCGGGGGAACAAGCTTGTCCATGTCGAGGAAGGGTCGATGCCGGCCTTTACCTGCGCCTATCATTCATGGCGCTTCGAGCTGGACGGTCGGTGCAGCTATGCGCAGGACCCGGAGGATTTTGCCGGCGGCGATCCCTGCCCGCGCGCCGGACTGGTCGAGGTGGCCTGTGAGGTGTTTTCGGGCTTCGTGTGGATCAACATGGATCCCGACTGCGCATCGCTGGCCGATTCGCTGGGGCCGATCCGGGACGAGTGGCAGGCCTATCCGCTGGAGCACATGACGCGCATTCAGGCGATGTCGGTCAACATGCCGTGCAACTGGAAGCTGCTCATGGATAATTTCCATGAGACCTATCACCTGCCCACCGCCCATCCCGAAGGCATCGAATATGCCGAGGACCACTTCAGCGAAACCCGGCTGGAGCTGTATGAAAACGGGCATGCGTTGGGCCAGACCAAATGCTGCCTGCCCGCCCACCGCCTGCCCCCCGGCAAGCCGCGCATGACCAAGCCTATCGAGGCCGATCTGATCGCGTGGGAACTCGATCCGGCCGACTTCATCGGCCGTGAACGCGATGCGCGCGAAGCGATCCAGCAGCAGAAGCGGAAGCTGGGCGCGGGACGCGGCCTGCATTACTATGACGCGATGAGCGACGAGCAGCTGACCGACGTGTTCCACTACACGGTCTTCCCGAATTTCGCGACCTCGCTCAATCCCGACGGAATGCTGTTCCTGCGCGCGATACCCGACCGGACCGATCCGGAAAAATGCCTGTTCGATTGCTGGTACTATTCCTTTGGCGGGGCCAATGCGAACACCGAACTGGTCACCGCCGATGGCCCGCGCGCCGGCCATGCCGAGCGCGAGATCGTCGAATATGGCGACAAGAGCCTTGGCGTGGTGCTCGACGGCGATGCGTGGGTCATGGCGGGGCAGCAGGAGGGCATGCGCTCACGCGGCTATGGGGGGGCAATTCTTGCCAACCAGGAACGCCGGGTGGCGCAATATCACGAGATGATCGACCGCTATATCGCCGGTTTCCGCCCGCAGCCGAAGGGTTCGGGCGTGAGGGCCGAGGATTGTGCCGCCTGATACGGGGCCGCCTGATATGGGCGGCACGGCGCCGGTGCTTATCGACCACGTTAATATCCGCACCGACCGGCTGGAGGAGGCATGCGCGTTCTACGAGCGGCTTCTCCTATTGACGCGGGACGCGCCGCCGGGGCTTGACCCTGCGCGATATGCGTGGCTGCGCAATGGCGCAGGGCATGCCGTGATCCACATCGCCACCCCGTCAGAGCGGGATGGCGATGACGGGCAGGGGACGGGCGCATTGCACCATGTCGCCTTTTCATGTTCGGATTACGACACGTGGCGCAGCCGCATCGACGCGATGGGTCTGCGCTGTGAAGTCAATGATTTCCCGGCGGCCTCGCTGCGGCAGCTTTTCGTGATCGATCCAGACGGCATCAGGCTGGAATTCAATTTCCACGACATGCCGCAGGCGGCGTTTGCCCAGGCACCTGCCTAGAAGCTGCCGCCCGCCAGCCTAGAAGCTGATCGTGCGGGTTTTCCCGTCCCAATCGTTTCCGGCCTGTTTGACCGCATCGAACAGCCCGGCCGATTCGGGCGGCAATTGCGCAAGTTCGAGGATCATGGTCTCATCGCCGGTCATGTCGAAATAGGCCACTTCCGACCCCGGGCCAAAGCTGGCCCCCTGAAGTCGTGTCGCGCCCACTGCCTCGATCTCGGCCTGGGCGGTAGCCATGTCGTCAACGAATCGGCAGGTGTGATGCACACCCGTACCGCCTGCCTTGAGGAAATCGTCGAAGATCGAGGGACCGCGCGGTTCGATCAGCTCAATATTGGTTTCGCCCGAATAGGCGATCGCCGCGCCGAACTTGTAGATGTAGTCCTCACCCCGGTAATCGCCGCGCGTGGCGTTTAGTTCGGGAAAGACGAAGAACGGGCCGACGCCCATTACCTGCGTCCAGAAATCGATGGCTTTTTCGATGTCGGGCACGACATAGGCCATCTGGTTCAGCACGCCTGTCCGGGCTGTCATCGTTCTCTCCTTGATATATTTTCGCGGCAGCATTGGCTGGCACCGTCAGGATAATATGCTAGCATCCTTTCTCGTGGCGGCAAGCGCAATGACGCAGCATTTATTGCAGCATGGAGCCGCAGCATGGGAGAGCGAGGATAATGCGCAGAACGAATTCGAACGATCTTTCCGGCAAAACCGCCATCGTCACCGGCGGCGCGCGCGGCCTGGGAGAGGGAATCGCCTGGGCCTTGGCGGAAAACGGCGCAAGGGTGATGATCACCGATGTGCTCGACGCCGAAGGCGAAGCGCTGGCAGCGGCGATGGGCGGGGCAGGGCACAAGGCCGTTTTCCGCCACCACGACGTGCGCGATGCGGCGGCGTGGCAGGAGATTGTCGCCGCAACGCTCGCCGAATTTGGCGGGCTCGACATCCTCGTCAACAATGCCGGTATCAATTTTGTCGAGACCATCGAGTCCGCGACGGAAGAGCAGTTTCGCAATATCGTGGAGGTGAACCTGATCGGCCCCTTTATCGGCATGCAGGCGGTTATCCCGCACATGAAGGATGCCGGCGGCGGCTCGATCGTCAACCTATCGTCCAATTCGACGCGCAAGGTGGTCGTCTCCACCACCGTATATTCCGCGACCAAGGCGGCGCTGGCCAATCTGACCAAGACTTCGGCGGCATGGCTGGGCCAATATGGCATCCGCGTGAATTCGGTGCATCCCGGCGCGCATGATACCGAAATGGTGCGCAAGGGTTTCGAACAGGTCACCGATCCCGCCATCCGCGAGGCGATCCTGAACGCGATTCCGCTGGGTCGGCTTGGCCGGCCGGAAGAAACGGGCGCGCTTGTCGCGTTCCTCGCCTCGGATGCCGCCTCCTATATCTCGGGCGGGGAATATTTCATCGACGGGGCCAACAGCAATATCTGACCCGCCGTGAATGGCGCGGGGAAGGAAAAGCCATTTCCCGCGCCATAGGCGTCACAGATTATCGGGCGCACCCGGCAGGAACGGGGTAAAGGCCCCCAGCGTCTGTCCGCCATCGACCGCGATTTCCGCGCCTGCCAGATAGGACGCATCGTCGCTGCACAGGAACAGGCTGGTGCGCGCGACCTCTTCGGGTTCGCCGATGCGCTGGATGGTCTGGCCGGTGTAATATTTATTAAGGTCCTCGGGCGCGTCGCCGGTGACATTGCCCATGCGGGTGTTGATGCCGCCCGGGAACACCGCGTTCACCCGGATGCCGCGATAGCCCAGTTCCATCGCGCAATTCTTGGTCAGCCCGCGCAAGGCCCATTTGCTGGAGAGATAGGCGGTCAGCCCGTTCATGCCGATCAGGCCCGAACTCGACACGATATTGACGATCGCGCCCTTGCCCTTGTCGATCATGCCGGGGGCCACGGCCTTGATGCCCAGCCACGCGCCGATCAGATTGATCGACAGCACGCGCTCGAAATCCTTTTTCTCAAGGTTCAGCGCGTCGACCGAATGGACGATCCCTGCATTGTTGACGAGGATGTCGGGCGCCCCCCATTCGCCGCTGACGCGGGCGATCAGTGCAGCCCAGCTCTCCTCGCTCGACACGTCGAGCTGCTGGAACATGGCGCTGTCCCCGATGCTGGCGGCGACCGCTTCGCCTTCGGGTTCGGAGATGTCGGCGACGACGACTTTCGCGCCTTCCTCGGCGAAAAGGCGTGCAGTGGCCTCTCCCTGCCCGCGCGATGCACCTGTGATGACGGCGATGCGACCTTCCAATCTTGCTGGCATTTCATTCTCCCGATTATGTGTTCATGACGGTGGGGTTGATCGCGGTGGAATGCGCCCTTGCGCCAATTGCGCGGCAACCGCGGTCTGTTATGCTCTGGCAATGCACCATGGTCCGCGAATGCCGGGGGTGAACCGAACAGACGCAATGACGAGGGACTTTTCACGATGAATATTGCGAGCGGGATCGGATCCGGGGCGGATGCGCAGGCGGTCGATCACTGCTTCAAGGATACGCTTGCCTATAAGACGCAGCTTCTCTCGCGCCTGCTTCAGTCCGAATATATGTCGCGCATCGCGGATACGGGTGTCGCCCCCGCGCAGGCCTATGTGCTGGGCGAATTGTGGATCGAGGAGCCGCTCTCGCAGGTGGAGCTTGCGCGCAGGCTGGAAATCGGCAAGGCCTCGACCGGCAAGACGCTCGGGCGGCTGGAGGCGGCGGGCCTGATCGAGCGGCGCCGGCATGAAGGCGACCGCCGCGTGATCACCGTCCACCTGACCGACAAGGGTCGCGAGGTGCGCGATACGCTGCAACAGGCAGGCGCCATGCAGGACCAGCGCATTCACGAGCTGATGGGCGAGGATCGGCTGGAGCAGACGATCGCCTTGCTTGACGTCATGATCGACGGCTTCCGCCAGAAAGCGGATTGAAGCGCGCTTGCGCATCACGAAAAGCTCAAATCCCGGATCGGATCGCTGCCGTCCCATCCCTGCGCGCTTGCCCGGACAAGTTCATAGACGCCGAGCAGTGCCTCGCTCGGTTCGTATAACTCGATGAAATGACCAAGCTCGGCCACGCAATCCATCATGGCGAAACCTTGTCCGGGCGCGACTTCGGCATAAAGCGCGGCCGGGTGTCCGGCGTCTTCGAACCCGTGCATGGCCGATTTCAGATCGTCGACGATCAGCGCGACATGGTGCATGCCCTGCGCGCCATCGGGGTAGAGATCGGTAAAGCATGACCGCTCGGCGCTATCCTGCTGCACGAACTCGATCATGACCTCGCCCCACTGGCCATAGGCCGAGGTGTGCACGAAATGCGCGGGCTCTTCGTAATACAGGCAGGTCGTCAGCGGGATTTCGCGGACCACGTAATAGGGGCCAGAGCCGTAAATTGCGCTGTGCTGCATCGCCGCCTCGACCACGTCGGGCACGAAATAGGCGATTTGCTGGGCAGGTCCCCCGATCGGAATGGCCATGCTTTTCGTCCTCTCGCTTCGGCTTTCTTGGCCGTTGCCATGCTCATAACCACGATATAGTAATATAGCAAACTAATTGGCCCGGCAGCGACCGGCCCAGCGGACAGGAGAGCATGTCGATGCAGGAAAGCACCATCGCGGGCGGCGGTGTCGCGCCCTTTCACGGGTGGCGGATGGTCGGCATCTGCTTCATCCTCATCAATGTCGCGCTGGGAGTGAATTTCTCCGCCTATGGCGCGCTGGTCGGCGCGATCGAAACCGGGTTCGGCACCAGCCGGGCGCTGGCATCGGGCGGGGTTTCAATGCTCACGCTGAGCATGGGGCTGATGTCGCCGGTGGTGGGTTCGCTGATGCGACGCGTGCCGCTGCGGCTGCTGATGGCGGTGGGAATCGTGATGAACGCGGCGGGGCTGGCGGTGCCGTCGCTGACCGAATCGATCTATGTCCTGCTGGCAAGCTATCTCTTGCTGGTCGGGCCGGGTTTTTGCCTGTTCGCGATCATTCCGTGCACCACGATCATCGGCAACTGGTTCGTCACCGGGCGGGGCAAGGCGCTGGGGCTGGCCAATATTCCCATCGGCAATGCGATCATGCCGGTCGCTGCGGCCATGGTGCTGTCGGCGGCGGGGCTTTCGGCGACGTTCCTGTCGGGCGCGGTGCTGATGCTGGCGCTGCTGCCGCTGCTGCTGTTACTGGTGGACCGGCCCGAGCAGGCTAATCAGCGCGCGCGTGGGGCCGAGCATGATGACGATGGCGCGGTGCAACCGGGCATGACGACGCGCCAGATATTGTCGAGCCGCCCTTTCCAGGTGCTGACGCTCGCGGTTTCGATCCTCAGCGCGGCGGGCCTTGTGATGGTGACGCAGATCGTCGGGCTGTCGATGGATCGCGGCCTCGACCTGCCGTCGGCGTCGCTGGTGCTGGCCGGGTTCGGGTTAGCGGGTCTTGCGGGTGCGCCGCTGTTCGGTTTCCTTGCCGACAGGCTGGGCGGGGGTCGCGCCTTTGCGGTGCTGGCCTTTGCGCTGATTCCGGGCTGGCTGGGCCTGCTGGTCGCCGACACGCTGCCGCTATTGCTGCTGCTGGCGGTGATGATCGGGGTGTGCAGCAATGGTATCGTCACATTGTTCGGCGCGACCATGGGCGAATGGCTGGGCGGGCGCAATGTCGGCATGGCGATGGGGCTGTGCTACCTGCTGCAGATCCCCTTCCTCTTTGGCGCGCCGCCGCTGGCCGGCGCCATGTATGACGCGACCGGCGGCTATGCGGCGACGATCTGGCTGCATATCGCCAGCATGGTCGCCATCGGCCTTCTGAAGTTGTTCTATCGCCCCGGCGCGACCGTTCTCAGCGCATCTCCACCAGCATCCGCGTGATGCGCAGCGTGGCGATGCGCCATTGGCCGCCCTCTTTCACATAGGTCTCGTGATAATGGCCATAGCCGCGGAATACATCGAACGGCTCCCCCGTCGGCGTGCGCAATATGTCGGCCAGCGCCCAGATGCCGGTTGCCTCGGTGTCCGACAGGATCTCGATTTCGGGCATATGTCCGAAATGGGCCGAGGTGATTGGCGCGATCCCCGCGCTTATATAGGCGACCGCGGCCTCGCGTCCGGCGATGGGCTCGGTGCCGGTAGTGTCGGGATTTTCCTCCAGCGCGCCATGCGGATCAAACCGGCAATCGGCGGCGAAGACTTCGGCAAGCCCGTCCCAGTCATGCGTATCCATGCAGCGGAAATAGCGGGCCTTGAGCTTCTTGATCGCCTCTGTCGCCAGCAGGGTTTCGATGTCGGATGGCATGGGTGTTCTCTCCCGTTTTTTTGCTCGGCACATAAGATGGTTGCCTTGCTTACGATCTTATCCCTATTGGAATCGGGATGAAAAGAGCGAAAGGCTTTGTTCGGGTCGCTCGGGGGCGAACCGACAGGCGCCGGGACGGGAGGAAACGCGTTGAACTTCGACAGCTACAGCCAATTGGTGATCACGCGCGAGGGCCGCGTCCTGACCATCGCGATGAACCGGCCCGGCCTGCTGAACGCGGTCGGCCATGATCTGCATGTCGAGATGGGCCGCGTCTTTGACGAGGCCGCCGACGATCCTGAATCCGACATCATCGTGCTGACCGGCAATGGCCGCGCCTTTTCGGCAGGCGGCGACATGGAATGGCTGGGCAAGCAGATCAGGGGAGAGCGCAATCCCTTTGTGCGCGAGCTGCGGACCATTCGGCGGATCGTCCATTCGGTGCTCGATTGCCCGAAACCGATCATTGCCAAGGTGAATGGCGATGCCTTCGGCTTTGGCGCGTCGATCGCGCTGGTGTGCGATGTCATCTTTGCAGCAGAACACGCGCGTTTCGCCGATCCGCATGTCCGCCTGGGCATGGCGGCGGGTGATGGCGGTGCGTTCATCTGGCCGCAGCTCATCGGCTATGCCAAGGCGAAGCATTACCTGCTGACAGGCGAAGCGATTGCCGCCCCCGACGCCGAATCGCTGGGTCTCATCACATTTTGCGTGCCTGCCGAGGAGCTGGACGAAAAGGTTGCGGCCTATGCCGCCCGGCTTGCCAAAGGCGCGCAATCGGCGATCCGCTATACCAAGATGGCGACCAATGCCCCGCTGCGCCAGCTGTTCGCTACCGCCTTCGAGATCGGCGCCGCCTATGAAGGGCTGACGCTCGACACCGAGGATTTTCGCGAGGGCGTGACCTCGCTGATCGAAAAGCGGCGGCCCGAATTCAAGGGACGTTGAGCAGTCGCAAGCAGCCTCTTGTGAATCTGGTGTGTTAGGTTACGATATTGACCGAAGCGACGCGGCAACAGCGTCTCAATCGGGAAGGATATCATGGCCGACACATTCGAAGCCAAGCTGCAACTCGTCCTCGACCGGCAAGAGATCGAGAAGGTCCTCGCCACCTATTGCCGCGCCATCGACCGCTGCGATCTCGAATTGCTGAAGACGGTGTACCACCCCGACGGCACCGACGATCACGGCTCGTATTCGGGCAATGCGCATGAGTTTGCCGAATTCATCATCCCGACGCTGAAGACCGCGATCCTCGATGGCATTCACACCGTCACCCACTCGCTGATCGAGGTGGACGGCGATTTCGCCACATCCGAAGCCTATTACTGGGCGTATCAGCGCTGCCATGGGGGCGAGGCTGCGGTCACGCCCTATTTCGGGGAGGATTACGCCGCCCGCGTCAAGGAAGCGGGGCTGATCGACCTTTATCACGATTATTATTGCGGTGGCCGCTACATCGATCTGTTCGAACGCCGCAACGGCGAATGGAAAGTGCTGCGCCGCAAGATCACCAATGAATGGAACGATATTCGCCCATCGCGCCGGATCACCGACCAGGGGGGCGTTGCCGATTTCAACCTGCCCGGCAGGCGCGACCGGCAGGACCCGGTCTATCTCAATCGCATCCCGATGACGGTATAGGCGGATGGATATCGAAACCATCGGCGCGCGCCTCGCGCTGGAGGACCTTGCAGGCCGTTATGCGCGCGCGATCGATCGGCGCGACATGGAGCTGCTGCGCAGCGTCTATCACCCCGACGCCATCGACGAGCATGGCACGGCCTATCAGGGCGGTGTCGATGGCTTCATCGCCGCCATGCCCGCGCTGATGGGCAATTACGAGGTGACGCAGCACCAGATCCATTCGAAGGTTTTCGCCATCGAGGGCGACAAGGCGGATGGCGAATTATATTTCACCGCCTATCACCGCACGAGCGAATCTGCGCGCCATCTGGTCGTCCATGGCCGCTATCTCGACAATTACGAGAAGCGCGAGGGCGCATGGAAGATCGCGTATCGGCGGCTCGTCTGGGATGCGATCCTCTCTCAGGACGTGCTGGAGGAGGATGCCAGGCTGCTCGACATGCTGGGCGAAAATGGCGCGGCAGCGGATGATTATTCCTATCGGTGCCTGCCGCTGATGCCGCGTGGGGGTTGAGCGCGCCAGACGGGTTTGCATTGTCCGCAATATAGTATACTAGCGAACTTGTTTGCGATTCCGAGCCTATCGGAACGGGAGGATGGACAAGGTCATGCAGCCAAGCTTCAGCGATGGTGACAAGGAATTCCGCCAGACGGTGCGCGCGTTCATCGCGGATAATCTGCCCGACGACCTGCGCCGCCGCGCCAGATGGGATTACCATCCCAACCGCGAGGACCAGGCCCGTTGGTGCGCGATCCTCGACAAGCAGGGCTGGTCGATGCCGCACTGGCCGCGTGAATTCGGCGGGCCGGGGTGGAGCGGCATCCGGAAATACATTTTCGAGGAAGAGATGCGCCGCGCTTATGCGCCGACGGTCGATCGGATCGGGCCCGAGCTGGTCGCGCCTGTCCTCTATACCTTCGGCAGCGAAGCGATGAAGGCGCGCTTCTTGCCCGGTATCCGTTCGGGGGAAACCTTCTGGGCGCAGGGCTTTTCCGAGCCGGGGGCAGGGTCGGACCTTGCCTCGCTGCGCACGCGGGCCGACCGCGACGGCGACGAATACCTCGTCAACGGGCAGAAGACATGGACGACCGAGGGGCATCATGCCGACTGGATCTTCCTCCTCGTCCGCACCGATCAGGAGGTGAAGCCGCAGCAGGGCATTTCGGCGCTGCTCGTCGATCTCAAGAGCCCCGGCATCACCATGCGCCCGATCCGTACGCTGGACGAAGGCGTCACGGTCAATGAGGTGTTTTTCGAGGACGTGCGCGTGCCGGCCGAAAATCTGGTCGGAGAGGAAGGCGCAGGCTGGACCTATGCCAAATTCCTGCTCACCAACGAACGGACCAACAGCGCCGAGGTGCCGCATACTAAGCGCGACATCGCCCAGTTGCGCGATATTGCCGCGCGCGAGGTGAAGAACGGCCGCCCGCTGATGGAGGACCCCGAATTTCGCCGCAAGCTGGCCCGGATCGAGATCGATACGCTCGCACTTGAATTTGCGGTGCTGCGCGTGCTGTCGAACGAACATGACCCGGAGAACGCCAATATCGCCTCGCTGGTAAAGGTACGCGGATCCGAATTGCGCCAGCGCGTTGCCGAGCTTGCCGACGAGGCGCTGGGCGATGCGGGGCTGGCCGTGCTGACCAGCAAGGAAGGCGAACATGGCCCGATCGCGGAAGATTTCGACCCGCCCGTGCCCGAACACGGCATCGGCATTTCGGCCAAGGCGATGTTCCGCCGGGCGACCACGATCTATGGCGGCGCGAACGAGATCCAGCGCACGCTGATCGCCAGGACGGTGCTGGGCCTGTGAGCGAGACGATGATTTTCGAGCTGACCCCGGAACAGCAGGCCATCGCCGACAGCGTGCGCCGCTTTACAGAGCGCGAATATGACTGGGATAGCCGCATGCGTGCCATTCGCGGAAGCGAGGGGCGCGATCCCGCTCACTGGGCGGTTTTTGCCGAGCTGGGCTGGCTGGGCGCTGGCCTGCCCGAAGAGGCGGGCGGTTTCGGCGGCAGCGCCATCGAGAACGCGGTAATCGCGCAGGAACTGGGCAAGGCGCTGGTGAACGAGCCTTTTGCCGTCCATGTCGCGGCGATCAACCTGCTCGCCAGCAGCCCGCATGCAGCGATTGCCGAAATGATCGAGCCGGTCATGATGGGCGAGACGCGGATCGCCGCCGCCATGCATGAAGCCGGAGCGCGCGGCGATTTCCGGATGATCGCGACCCGTTTCGACCGCAATGGCGACGGTTTCACTATCTCCGGCGCAAAATCGCTGGTCGAGGGAGCGGCAAGCGCCGACCTCATCCTTGTGCCCGCGATGGGTGATGGCGGGCTTGCTGTCTTCGCCATCCCGGCCAGGGCCAATGGCGTGGCGCTGCGTCCTTACCGCCTGCTCGACAATAGCCATGTGTGCGACGTTACGCTCGATGAGGTCGCGGTGGCAGGCGATGCGCTTGTCGCGATGGGCGACGAGGGCGAGCTCGCCTTTGCCAGGGCGGTCGACGAGGCGCTGATCGCGCTATGCGCCGGGGCGCTGGGCACGATGGAGGCGGCGCTTTGGGCGACTCGCGACTACCTTTTGACCCGCACCCAGTTCCGCGTCCCGCTTGCCAATTTCCAGGTGTTGCAGCACCGCATGGCCGACATGCTGATCGAGGTCGAGATGACGCGGTCGCTGCTGTTCCATGCCTTGGGTGCGGCCCAGGCGGCGATGGCGGATGGCGGCATCGCGTCGGTCGACGCATCTGCCCGCGCGGCGGCGGTTTCCGCATTGAAGGCGCAGACGGGCC
The DNA here is from genome assembly GCF_001661965.1 of Croceicoccus mobilis. Lineage (GTDB taxonomy): Bacteria > Pseudomonadota > Alphaproteobacteria > Sphingomonadales > Sphingomonadaceae > Croceicoccus > Croceicoccus mobilis. The sequence goes on along the minus strand of NZ_LYWZ01000017.1, from coordinate 34,300 downwards.
ATGCCGGATTGCATGTCGGGCGCGAGGCTATCCAGATGCACGGCGGTATCGGCGTGACCGAGGAACTGGCCATCAGCCATCATTACCGACGCCTGTTCGTCATCAACCGGCTGCTCGGCGACGAGGCGGTGCATCTGGAACGATTTGCAAAGGCTGTCGATGGCGAATGAGCGCGCCTGCCTCACTTGGCTGCTCGCTTGCACGATACCGTATGCTGGGTTATTATCTCGTGGAAAATATCGCCCCGCATGACAGGCGGGCGGAAAACATGATGAGAGGTTTGTAACAATGGCTGAGGCTGATCCCCAGAAGTTCCTCGACGGCTATGGCTCGGACGAAAGGCCGCTGGCCCATGTGCTGTGGCAAAAGGAGCGGTTCGATCCCGATCACCCGGTCCTTACCGATCTGTCCGATTTCGATCCTGCGCCGCTAAATGTCGATTACAGCATCTATTACGATCCCGCCTTTGCCGCGAAGGAGCGCGATGCGATCTGGCGCATGTGCTGGCTTTATGCCTGCCGCGAAGAGGACATGCCCAATATCGGCGACCGCACGCCGTTTCAGGTGGGCAACGATTCCTATTTCATCGTCCGTTCGGGCGAGGATGAATTCAAGGCGTTCTACAACAGCTGCCTGCATCGCGGGACCATGCTCTGCATGGAAAAGGAAGCGGGCGACACGATCCGCTGCCCCTATCACGGCTGGGAATGGAGCGTGGACGGACGGCTGAAGCGCATCCCCAGCCATTGGGATTTCGGGCAGATCAATCGCACGAACGGTTCGCTGCCCGAAGTGAAGCTGGGCCGCTGGGGCGGGTTCATCTTTATCAATGCCGATCCCGATTGCGCGCCGCTGGAAGAAGCGCTGGGCGTGCTGCCCGAGCATTTCCGCAGCTTCGCCCCCGAACGCCGCTATACGGCGGGCCGCTTCCGCAAGCTGGTCAAGGCCAACTGGAAAATTTCGCAGGAGGCGTTTCAGGAAGCCTATCACCTCTATGCCACGCACCCCGAGGCGGTGCCGTTTACCGGCGACAGCCAGGCGCAATATGACGTGTGGCCGGGGGAAAACGGACAGGTCGGGCGCAATGTCGCGACCTCTGCCACGCCCAGCATGCATGCGCCTGCGTCCGCCACCCACCTGGCCGCCGCCGAGGCATGGGCCGAGTTCATGGTGATGTGGCACTATCCGGGCTATGACGTGCCCAAGTTCGACCCGGACCAGGACGTGCGCCAGCAGGCGGCGGACTGGCACCGCAAGGTGCTGAAGCAATATTACGGGCGTGACATCACCATCCCCGATGCGGCGATGATGGACAGCTTCCTGTATTTCATGTTCCCGCACTCTGCCTTCTGGATGACGGAAGGCGTGCCCATGACCTATCAGTTCACGCCCCACCCGGAGGACCCGGAAAAGAGCTTCTTTGAGGTTCGCCTGCTGCTTCCCGTGCCCGAAGGGCGCGAGACGCCGCCGGCGGAAGAGGTGATCGAACTGGGGCCAGAGGACAGCGTGTTCGAGAATGTCGCCTCGTTCGGGGGCCTGGGGTATATTTTCGATCAGGACATGTCGAACATGCCCAAGATCCAAAGGGGCGCGCATGCCGCCGACCCCACCCAGTCCCATACGAGGCTGGGGCGCTATCAGGAGAAGATCATCCGCCACTGGGCCGCGACCATCCAGAAGATGGTGGCAGCGCAAGGCTGACCGGCGGGATCGATCCATGAGGGGAGGGGCGCCATCTGGCGCCCCTTTTCGTCTGGGAAATTTAGTCGCCGCGTAAATGCGAAACATCGTTGAAGCTGCGCAGCCGCCAGCTGCCGTCGGCATTGACGATCAGCCGCGAGGCCGAGGAATTTTCCGGGCTGATAAAGGCAAACGGCCTGCTACCGGTGGCCTGCCGGCAGATTTCGGCAATGGCTGCGCCATGCGACACGGCAAAGGAGGTTTCACCCGGTTCGGTCAGCGCCACCAACGCCTCGATCCCGCGCCGCAGCCTTTCGGCAAAGGCAGCCATCGGTTCGGCATTGGGAATGACTTCCCAGCTTTCCTCTGCATACATCCGGCGCAGGATCGGGTTGCCGGCGGCGGCATGTTCGTAAAATGCGTGCTCCCAGTCGCCTAGATGCACTTCGCGCAGATCCTCTATCACGCGCGGTTCCATCGCCCACGCGCGCGCCAGCGGCGCTGCCGTCTGATGGGTGCGGCGCAACGGGGTGACGAAGATGTGGTCGATGCGCTCTTCACGATAGGCATGGGCCAGCGCATCGGCCTGCAATTGCCCGTCTTCGGACAATACCGGATCGCTGATTGTCAGTGCGCCCAGTTCGATGATGTCGAGCGTGGGCCCGATGCTGGCGCCATGGCGCACGAGAATGATTTGCCGTGCGCCATCGGGCAGGCGATAGCGCTGCTGCGAACGATGGGCGAGCCCTTCGGCATCCTCGGCCCTACCCATCGAGGGCGGTTTCGACCGGGGCGGATGGCTGCGGATCGCCGGGCACGGGGCTGATTGCGTCCAGCGTTCCGGCAAGCTCGGCTGCGGTGAAATACCGGCCCGCGTGATCCAACCGCGCCCGCGCCTCTGCGGCCTGCGCTGCGGGCGGGGGCGACAGGACTTCGCCGGATGTCAGCCGCTCGATCCGTTTTTGCCAGCAGCCCTGTTCCATCGCCGCGACCATTATCGCCAGCCCGGCGGGATCGCGCCTGTCATGGCCATCGCCCCATGCGGCCAGCGCGGCTCCTGCATCGGACAGCCCATAGATGGCGACCATTGGCCATGGGCAGGTGATCGGCAGCGACTGTTCCTCATGCAGGGTGAACAGCCCCGCCGTCTCCAGCCCCGGCAGCCCGGTCGCCCATGGCGCATGGGATTGCGCGAACCAGCTGACGAATTCCTCTGGATCGCCTGCGGGTTGCAGCAGCACGGTCAGCACCGCATCCCCGCGCCGGAAACCTTCCTGCGGCGACCAGCCATGCGACAGATGGCGGGGCCGAAAGAAGAAATCGCGCAGCCCCGCAAAGCTGGCATCGCGCGTGATCTCCATCTGCGGCGTCCCCGCGCGCTCCGCATGACCTTTGACGGAGGCGGCGGCGCTTTCCCATTCATAGATCGTGTGCGCCCAGTGAAAGGGCAGGCACTTTGCCCCATCCAGCACCGGCTGCAGCGGGTGCACCGCGAAACGCTGCGTCGCGATTGCGCCATCAAGGCGCATGGCATCGCGGATATGGATATTGGTATACCAGTCGTCATAGGCGGCAAGCCGTCCCTCCAGCGGGTTCTGGTACACGACTAGAATGCTTTCCAGCATCGACCCCTCGGTCATGCCCGCCTCTCCTTGGCTTTCGTTTTTTCTGGACGATACCGTACGCCATGTTACCGTATGCGTCCATACTATCATGCGCGGATAAACCGCGCGGAACGCTGCAATGCCAGCAAGAGAGGACAGACCGGCATGGACCGTTACGACTATATCATCGTGGGGGCAGGCTCTGCCGGATGCGTGCTGGCCAACCGGCTCTCTGCCGATCCGCAAAACCGGGTGCTGCTGCTGGAAGCGGGCGGCGAGAACCGCGATTTCCTCGTCGACATGCCAAAGGGCATCGGCAAGCTGGTCATGAGCGAGCAGCATTGCTGGAACTTCCCCGTGGGCGGCGCCAAGAGCAAGGCCGAGACATGGCAGCGCGGCAAGGGGCTGGGCGGATCGTCGGCGATCAACGGCATGATCTATGTGCGCGGCCAGCCCGAGGATTACGAGATCTGGCGGCAGGAAGCGGGCGACGACTGGGGCTGGGACAAGATGAAGCAGGCCTTCCGCTCGATCGAGGATCACGAGCTGGGCGACGATGGCACGCGCGGCGTGGGCGGGCCGGTCCACATCACCACCAACAAGTTCCGCTATCCGCTGGCCGAGGCGCTGATCGAGGCGGGCGAGGAAATGGGCCTTCCCCGCCATTATGAGGATATCAACCGCGAGGACCAGGAGGGGATCGGCTATTACTGCTACAACATCAAGAAGGGGAAGCGGCAGAGCGCGGCGGTCGCCTTCCTCGACCCAGCGCGGGGCCGGTCGAACCTGACCGTGATGACCGGCGTGTCGGTGGAAAAGATCGTGATCGTCGACGGGCGCGCCATTGCGTTGCAATGCAGGATCGACGGCAAGCCCCAACGGATCGGGACCGACGGGGAGATCATCCTTGCCACCGGCGCGCTGATCTCTCCGAAGCTTTTGCAGGTGTCGGGCATCGGTCCGGCCGATCTTTTGAAAAGCCATGGGATCGAGGTGATACACGACAGTCCCGACGTGGGCCGCCGTATCCTTGAACATCTCGGCATCATGATGACCTATCGGTTGAAGGACGAGAAGGGCGTCAACCACCGCCTGCGTGGTACGGGCCTTGCCAAAAGCGTGGCGCAATATCTGCTGTTCAAGTCCGGCCCATTGTCGAACGGGGCGATGGAAGTGGGCGCCTTCGTCAAGACATCGCCCGACAAGGCGCGGCCCGACCTGCAGCTTTATGGCAGCGGGTGGACGCTGCACATCGACGAGGACAACGATTCGGTCGCCCCCATGCAGGAGGTGGAGCGCGAGCCGGGCATGTCGATCACCGCGCAGCTCGTCGGGCTGCAGAGCGAGGCGGAGCTGGCCATCACCGGGCCGGACATGGACGCGCCGCTGGCGATCGAGCCCAACTGGCTGGCCACGGCAGACGACCGCAAGGCGGCGGTCGATACGGTGCATTATATCCGCAGGCTGATGTCGCAGCCCGCCATCGCCCGTTTCATCGAGAGCGAGGTGGCATTCGGCGCGGATGTGCAGACGGACGAGCAGATACTCGCCGCGTTCAAGACGCATGCATTGTGCGGCACCCATGCGGTGCGCAGCTGCCGCATGGGGCGCGATGCGGGATCGGTCGTCGACGAACGCTGCCGGGTTCGCGGGGTAAGCGGGCTGCGCGTGGTCGATTGTTCGATCATGCCGGGGCTGGTGTCGGGCAATACCAACGGGCCTGCCATGGCGACCGGCTGGCGCGCATCCGACCTGATCCTCGAAGATGCGCGGCTGCGCAACCTGCAGGGCGCGGCCTGAACCGCGCCCCCTTACGACAGTAACGGCGGCGCGGGTCAGCCCCCCGGGGTCAGCCCCCGGGGTCAGCCTTTTGACAGGCTGCCCGCGTCGAAACCCTTGCCCGATTCCCGATCGGCCAGCGCGCCTGCGCCTTCATAGCTCGCGCCCGATCCCGGCAGTTCGCTCAGGAAGGGGAAGCGGTTGATCTGGTTGCCGCCCGCAATGTCGAGCATGCTGCCGGTGATGTAATCATTGCCCGCCAGCCACAGCACCGTATCCGCCATGTCCGAAGGCAGGCCCAGCCGGCCCGCCGGGATTTCATGCACGAAACGTTCGGTGATGCCGGGCGAATCGTAATGCGATTTCGCCATGTCGGAATATACGGTGGCGATGCGGATGCCGTTCACGCGGATCTTCTGGTCGGCGAATTCGCGCGCGGCATATTTGATCATGCACTCCATCCCCGCCTTTGCCGCGGCATAGGCGAAATGCGGTTCGATGGGGTGCGTCGCGCTCATCGATGAAATGAGCACCATCGCGCCGCCATCGGGCATGTGGCGCGCCATGTGTTTTACGAAATAGGTCATGCCGAACAGGTTGGTGGAAACCGCCTGCTGCATCAGTTCGGGGGTGATGTCGCGGATCATCGACAATGTCGGCGTGGCGGCGGAATTCACCGCGATGTCGATCTTGCCGTATTTCTCCGCCGCCGCATCGCCCATGGCCGAAATATCGTCCTCGCTGCCGGCATCGCATTTAACGGCTAGGCCGCCGATCTTGTCGGCCAGCTTTTGCAGCGGCCCCATGCTGCGCGCGCCGACCACGACATTCGCGCCGGCCTGCGCCAGCGCCTCGGCAATGCCCCAGCCGGTGCCGCCTTCGGCCGATGCGCCCAGCACGACCGCCGTTTTTCCTGTCAGGTCTCGCATGTCATTCCTCTCCGGTTTTGGTGTTTTCGGGATATGTGCCGCGCATGATCGTCTGCCCGCCATCGACGACCAGCACCTGCCCCGTCACATGGGCGGCATGGTCGGAGGCGAAAAAGGCGATGGCATGGGCGATGTCCGCCGAGTCGGCGATCCGGCCCAGCGGGGTGTCGGCGGTGATCCTGTCGATGAAGCCGGGGCGCTGTTTCAACGCGCGGATCATGTCGGTGTCGGTGGTGCCGGGGCTGACCGCATTGACCCTGATGCCATGCGGCCCCCATTCCACGGCCAGCTGCCGCACCATCTGCTCCAGCGCCGCCTTCGATATGCCATAGGCGCCGCTGCCCGGCATGGCGAAGCCCGCGTTGACCGAGGAAACCGCGACCATCGCCCCGCCCGGGCCCATCGCGGGCAGGGCATGGCGAGCAAGCCGCAGCGGACCCGATAGATTGGTGTCGAGCACCTTGGCCCAGCTCGCCTCGGACAGGTCCGTCAGCGGGTCGAAGCTGGGATTGATGCCCGCGCAGGCGACCGCGATATCGAGCGTGCCAAAGGCCTCCACGGTCCCGCTTACGAGCCGGGCCAGATCGTCATCGCGCGCCGCATGGGCGGGAATCGCAACCGCATCGCATCCCTCGCTTCGCAGATTGGCGGCGACTTGCTCGCACACATCGGCCTTGCGCGAGCTGATGGCGACGCGCGCGCCGCGCCGCGCCAATAGTTGCGCGCAGGCCAGCCCGATCCCTCGGGTCGAACCCGTGACCAATGCGGCTTTGCCACTGAAATCCAAATCCATCTCTCCCACCGGACCGTTGGCGCAGGCCGCCTGCAGGTCGGTAGTGGCAGGGGAGCGGCAATCATTGCGCTTGCGCCGCATTGCCCCTAGACACCAAACAAGTACGCAAGCATATTGTATGTTATCGAACGGCTAGTAAAGGCCGGATGTCGCGTCGGCATCGCAAGAAGGTGGGAGAGCATTGGTGGAACCCTGGTTCGAGGGCAAGGTGGTGGCAGTGACCGGTGCCGGCGATGGCATCGGCCGCGCGGTCAGCCTGTTGTTCGCGCGCCGGGCCGCGAAAGTCGTGGTATCCGATATCGATCCGGCCGCAGCCGAGGCAACCGCCCGTGCGATAAGGGGCGAAGGCGGCACCGCCGAATCGCTGCGGGTCGATGTGACCGTCGATGACGATGTGGCCGCGCTGGTCGCATGTGCCCGCGATTCGTTCGGCGGTCTCGACTGTGCCTTCAACAATGCCGGGATCGTCATTCCCGACGATAATCTCTGGACCGAGGAAGGCAGCGCGAAACTGCTGGACGTAAACCTGCATGGGGTGATGCGATGCATTCGGCACGAAGTTCCCGCCCTGCTCGAACGGGGCGGCGGCAGCATCGTCAATACGGCATCGCTTGCAGGGTTCATCGCCTCGCGCACCGGGCCGCAGCCTGCCTATACCGCCAGCAAGCATGCGGTCATCGGGCTGACCAAGACCGCCGCCCTGCAATATGCTCGCCAGAATATTCGCGTGAATGCATTGTGCCCGGGCACCACCCGCACCCCCATGGTCGAGGCGGTTGCGTCCCAATCGGACGAGATCCGGTCCATGCTCGAAAATCACTCCCCGATGGGCCGCATGGCCACGCCGGAGGAAATGGCCGAAGCCGCCATATGGCTGGCATCCGACAAGGCAAGCTATGTCAACGGGCACGCTCTCGTGGTCGATGGCGGCGCGCTTGCAGAATGAAAGGAAGATCGTGACCCAATCATCCACCGCCAGCGCCGACAAGTTCGAGCGGATCAAGGAAATCTTCGCCCGCGAGCAGGTGGAGAAGCCGCTTGCCGTAAAATATGGCGACATTCCGGTCAGCTATGATGCGATCACGCCCGAATGGATGACCGCGATCCTGTGCCGCGACACGCCCGGCGCCGAGGTGACCGAGGTGATGCTGGGCGATCCCGATACCGGTACGTCGAACCGGCGGCGGATTTACGTCGAGTATAATCAGGCGGGCCGCGACGCGGGCCTTGCCAAATCGGTGTTCTGCAAGGCGACGCAGGACCTGGCCAACCGCATCCTGCTTTCGACAGCCGGCACGAAGAGCGAGGTGCGTTTCTTCAACGATATCCGCCCCACCCTCGATATTGACGCGCCCGAAGCCTATTTCGCGGCCTATGATCCCGAAAGCTGGGCGTCGATCATCGTGCTCAGGGATATCGCGGACGAGGTGACTTTCTGTTCGCACAAGACCGAGATGCACGAGGATCTGGCACACAGTCAGATGGAACTTCTGGGCAAGGTGCATGGCCAGTTCCACGAAAGCCCGCTGTTCCAGGGCAAGTTCTCCGACATGATCGTGTTCCGCGACCGCTTTCACCTTTTGTGCGAACGCAACGGGTTCGAGAAATGCTGCGTCGACGGCTTCCTCGCTTCGGAGGAATTCGTGCCCGAACGCCTGTTCGCGCGTGAGAGCGAGATCTGGCCCGCCACCATGCGCGCGGTCGACCGTCACAAGGGGCTTCCCGAAACGCTGACCCACAACGACGTGCATCTAAAGAACTGGTATATGCGTGGCAGTGCCATGGGCCTTGGCGATTGGCAGGTCAGCTGCCGCGGTCACTGGTCGCGCGATCTTGCCTATACCATCGGCACCGCGCTGAAACCCGAACAGCGCCGGGTGATGGAGCGTGATCTCGTGGCCTATTACCTCGACCGGCTGCATGCGGCAGGCGGGCCCAGGGTAACCTTTGACGAAGCGTGGGACCATTACCGCGAACAGATGCTGTCCGCGCTCGCATGGTGGACGATGACGCTGACGCCGGCGGCCGACATGCCCGATATGCAGCCCTATGATACCACGCGCGAGTTTATCCACCGCCTTGCCGTGGCGATCGACGACCTCGGCTCGCTGGACATTCCCGCCTGATCGGCGGCGCTAGCGGGGAGCGGGCGCGAGATTGACCGAGAAACGTGCGGTCAGCGCCCGCTTGTCGACCTTGCCGGTGGTGGTGAGCGGCAGGGCGGACACGAAATGGATCGTCTTGGGCAGCTTGTAACCCGCGATCAGCGGGCGGGCCCATTCGCGCATCGCCTGCGCTTCGGGTTTCGTGCCGCGCCGGGGCACGACGATGGCGACCACCGCTTCGCCCCAATGCGGATCGGGCACGCCGATCGCAGCGACTTCGGCCACGTCGGGATGAGCTGAAAAGGCGCTCTCCACCTCTGCCGGATAGACGTTTTCCGCACCGGTGATGATCATCTCCTTCACGCGGGAGCGGACATAGAGATAGCCGTCCTGGTCGAGATATCCGGCATCGCCTGTATGCACCCAGCCATCGCTGTCGAGCGCGGCGCGGCTGTCGCTCTGCCGTTTCCAGTATCCCGACATATTGGCGACCGAGCGGATCAGGATCTCCCCTGTCTCGCCCGCGCGCAGGGGCTGACCGCCGGGCGCGACGATCCTTACCTCGGTTTCGGGCATGGGAAGGCCCGCGCCTGTCATGCGGCGACTGCCGCCCGGGTCATGATCGCCGGGCGGCAGCGCCACGACCGGGCCGCTGGTCTCGGTCTGGCCATAGCTCTGCACGAAGCGGCAGCCGAAGGCGGCGATGGCTCGCTGCAAGAGATCGGGCGTGATCGGTGCCGAGCCATATACGATCTGGTCGAGGCTGGAGAAATCGACCTTGACCGCGTCCGGGTGATCGAGCAGCATCTTGATCGCGGTGGGGACGAGCGCGAGTTTTGTGACGCGGTAGTGTTCGATCGCCTCCAATGTGGCCTTCACCTCGAATTGCTCCTCGATCACGCAGCAGCCGCCAAAGAACAGCGCCCGCGCCATCATGCCGAATGCCCCGATATGGCCAAGCGGCGCGCTGACGAGGGTGACGTCATCGGCGCCCCAGCGGTCCCATTCGAGCCGCGCGCGCACCGTGTTGATGCCCAGCATCGCCCGGTGGGAAAGCATCACCCCCTTGGGCGCGCCGGTTGTGCCCGAGGTATAGACCTGAAGCGCGATCGTTTCAGGATCGGTGACAAGGTCGACCGGGTCTGGAGCCGCGTCGCCCAGCGGTGCGACCAGCATGTCGGCGCTGAGGATATCGGCCCCTATCCGTGCGGTGATTTGATCGTCGAGCGCCCGGAAAGCATCGGTGGCAAAGACGAGCGGAGTCTCGCAATCCGCCGCGATCCGCACCATCTCTTCAGGGGCGAGCCGCCAGTTCAACGGCACCGGCACGGCGCCGATCCGCTCTGCCGCCAGCGCGAAGACGGCGATGGCGTCGCAATTGCGTCCGATGAACAAGACGCGGCTGCCCGGTACAATACCACGCGCCTGCATCAGCGCCGCCCCGCGGTCGGCCAGGCGATCAAGTTCGGCATAGCTGGTCGACCTGCCGGCGAACACGATTGCGGGAGCATCTGGCGTGCTGCGGGCATGATCGCGCACGACCGCATGGAAAGTGGGCACGGCCAGCGCGCGCCAGCGATCGTCTTTCGAAGCCTGATCCATCCTCACCACTCCGCGCTTTCCTGCGCTGCCTTTGTCGATTGACAGCCTGTGACGGCAAGATAGTGTGCTGGCAAACCAATTGGCAAGCGTTCCGCCAGCGAACGCCGCCGGGAAGAGGAGATAGTATATGGCAGGCAATGTAACGATCGACAGGCCGGAAGATGGCGTGGCGCTTCTGACAGTAGGCGACGGCGGAGATCCGGGGCACCTGACCACCTGCGCAACGGTCGATCATTTGGCCAATGCTCTGGACGAGGTAATCGCCGATGGGGCGCGGGTCATCGTCCTGGCGTCTTCCGTCCCCGGCCACTGGCTCGAACATGCCTCGCTCGACGATCTGCTGAACCTTGTCGAGGGTAAGGAGGCGAGCGGCGACGGTTCGGGCTGGTTCCGTTCGCTCCAGACGATCAATCGCGGCACGGCGGTGACCATCGCGGCGGTCAATGGCGATACCTCGGGCGGGGGCTGCGAACTGGGCTGGGCCTGCGACCTGCGCGTGGCCGAGGAGCAGGTTCGCTTTAGCCAGCCCGAAGTGATCATCGGCGCGGGTACCGGCATTGGCGGTACTTCGCGGCTGATGCGGCTGATCGGGCGCACTGTCGCGGCCGAAGTGGTGCTGACCGGCCGCCCGCTGACCGCGCAGCGACTGTACGAACTGGGCGGCTGCAACAAGGTGGTGCCCACCGGCAAGGCGGTAGAGGCCGCGCTGGAACTGGCCAGCGTCATCGCAGGGAACCCCCCGCAAGCGGTTGCCGGCATGAAGAAGATGCTGGGCGAGGCCGAGGATCTGAACCAGTCCGACGGTATCCAGAACGATCAGACGATCAGCCAAAGCCTGTTCGCCAATCCCGACAGCATGGCGACCATGCGCGCCTATAATGACAGGTTGGCCGCGGGCGAAACGATGGACCAGGCCTATTGGTCCTGATCCATCGGCCGCCGTGTTCGCATTAGGCTTTCGGCCTAATATGACTTGGGAAGTCCCAGCACCTTTTCCGCGATGAAGTTCATGATCATCTCCGGGCTGACCGGAGTGATGACAGGCAGGATGGAATCGCGGAAAAAGCGTTCGACCTGATATTCCCTGGCATAGCCCATACCGCCATGGGTCATCACGGCGCGGGTGCAGGCGTTGAAACAGGCGCGCCCACCAAGGAATTTGGCGGTGTTCGCCTCCGCCCCGCAGGGCTTGCCCGCGTCGTAGAGATAGGCCGCGCGCATCGCCATCCAGAACGCCGATTCCAGCTCCATCCAGTTTTCGGCGAGCGGATGGGCGATCCCCTGGTTCTGGCCGATGGGCCTTCCGAACACCACGCGCTCACACGCATATTGCGCCGCGCGGTTCAGGGCGTTCTGCGCAAAGCCGATCGCCTCCACCGCGACGAGGATCCGTTCGGGGTTGAGGCTGTGGAGGATGCATTTGAACCCGTCACCTTCGGCTCCGATGCGGTCTTCTTCGGGCACGAAGTAATCGTCGATGAAGGTGAGGTTCGAATCCACTGCGTTGCGGCCCATCTTGGGGATCTTGGTGACGCTGATCTGCGTCTTGTCGAGATCGGTGTAGAACAGGGTCAGCCCGTCGGTGGGCTTCCTGCACTGGTCCTTGGGCGTGGTGCGCGTCAGCAGGAGGATCTTGTTCGCCACCTGGCCGGTTGATGTCCAGATCTTGCGCCCGCTGACGCGATATCCGCCCGGCACCTTTTTCGCGAACGTCGTGATGCTGGTGGTGTCGAGCCCGGCATCGGGTTCGGTCACGCCGAAACACGCCTTGTCGGTCCCGTTGATGAGGCCGGGGAGCATGCGCGCCTTCTGCTCGTCATTGCCGTAAACCACGACGGCGTGCGGGCCGAACAGGTTGAGGTGCAGCGTGCTCGCCGCATTATAGCCGCCGCTACCCGAGGTGACGGTGTGCATCATGATCGCTGCCTCGGTCACGCCAAGCCCTGCGCCGCCCAACTCTTCAGGCATGGTAATGCCGAGCCAGCCCGCATCGGCCATGGCGCGGTGGAACTCCTCGGGGAAACGTTCGGTTTCGCTGGCTTCGGACCAGTATTCGTCACCGAACTTGTCGACGATCTTCTTCACCTCGTCCCGGATCGTCTCGTGATCCGGCGACAGTTCGATCTGCATGGGTGTGTTCCTTTTCAGCGATCCTCTGATGCCGGAGCCGCGGGACCGCACGGGGCGCCGCGAACTCCGATATCGTACTCTAGAATACCGTATTTCAGAAACGAACCGTCGCCCGCAGCATGATTTCGCGCCCCCGGTTCACCGACGATACCGAATCACCCAGCACGCCCGGCGTCACACCCGGCGCGGTGCCGGTGAAGGGGCGATCGGATGTGCGGGTCCAGCAATATTCTTCGGTCAGGTTGCGCCCGATCAGCGCCAGTTCGTAGCGTTCGTCGATGGTGCCCACCCGGACCGATGCGTTGAACATGGTATAGCTGTCGGTCCGGCCGCCGGGCGAGGAGGTCGCGTCGGTGATATAGCCATCGGAATAGAGCATGTCCCCGGTCAGGCCGAAGGCGAAGCTGTCAGCGATTGTGGTATCGAGGCTGAAGCCCAGGCTCCCGCTCCATTCGGTCATGCGCAGGAGCTCGGTTCCCGACAGGTCCTGCGCGAGGATGACCGCGCCGGTCTGGCGGCTGACCTGTTCGACGCATGGCACTGGCGATGACGCGTTCTGGCCGCGATAGCAATTGCCCTGGTAATCGGTGTATTTGCCATCGCCATAGGCAAGCGCCCCGAACAGCGTAAGGCCGGGCACGGCACGCGGGGTAAAATCGAAATCGAACTCGACCCCCTTGCTGCGTACGCTGCCCGCATTGGTCAGCCGCTGGACGAGGCCGCTGACGGTCACCTGTACCTGCAGATCGGTGATGTCATAGGTATAGGCGGTAAGGCCAAGGCGCAGCTGATTGCCGAGGACAAAGGCCTTGATGCCCGCCTCGAACCCTTTGACCAGCTGGGGGTCATAGGTGAGATTGGTCGCGAAATCGGTCGCGCCCGAATTGAACCCGCCCGACAGGAAGCCTTCCTTGTAAGAGCCATAGAGGGTCAGGTCGGAATTCGGCCGCCAGCTCAACGTGACTTCGGGCGAAAGATTGTCGAAGCTGACCCGGTCGACCGGCGTATCAACCAGCACCCGCCCGGTGTCCCGACTGACCGGCGTCGCGCCATTGGGATCGCTTTCGAGGAAGGCGAGGCGCTTCTTTTCATGCGAATAGCGCGCGCCAAAGGATAGCTCGATCGTGTCGATCGGCCGCACGATCGTCTGCAGGAAGATCGACCATGCGCTCCCCTTTTGTTGCAGCAGATAGTCGCTGACCTCCAGCGGATAGATACCCCCCAGCGATGGCGCGCCAAGGAAGGTGTGCGAGCCATTGGTCACCTTCGTGTCCTGGTAATAGCCGCCGGCTGTGAAATCGACAGGGCCGCCGAAATCGGTCGCGACCCGCAATTCCTGCGAATATTCGGTGATGTCGAGGACATTGTAGCTCGGCAGCAGGACGCCGGCCGTATAGCTGGCCGAATAATTGGCGATATTGTCGAGGCTGACGTCATAGACGCCCGTGACCGAGGTCAGCATGACATCGGGCGTGACGAGATAGTTCATCACCAGCGAGCCGAGCAATTGCTGCTGGTCGAGGAAGGTCGTGCCATCACCCCAGCGCGGATCATATTGCGCATAGCCGTCGCCCAGATCGGAAACGCTGACGGTGTCATTGGCGGTGCAATCGTCGACGCCGCCGCCCTGCGGGCTGCCGGTCGGGCAATTCACGAACTGGACATTGGCCGTCGATGAATCGCCCGATCGTTCGCCATAGGTCAGCTTGAGCGTCGCGTCGAAATCGTCGCCATTGTCGAATTTCAGCGTGCCGCGCACGCCCCAGTCCTCATGCTGCGGAACCCGCTTCGTGTTCTGCTGCAAATCTGCGTCTGCGGGGATCTGGCTGGTCACCCAGCCATCCATGTTCGAATAATAGCCCGCGACGCGCAGTCCCAGCGTCTGGGTGAGCGGGGTCGAGACGAAGCCGTCGATCTTGTATTCGCGGGCGTTGAATTCATAGCCGCCCGAAAGCTGTGCCTCGAACTCGGGGCCGGGGTCATTCGTGCGAATGGTCACCACGCCGCCCGGACTGTTCTTGCCAAAGAACAGGGCCTGCGGGCCCTTGAGCACCTCGATCTGGGCAAGGTCGAATTCGCCCATGCGCCTCACCGATGCGCGGGCGATGGCGACGCCGTCCATGTTGAAGGATACCGCCTGATCGCCAAACGGATTCGAATCCGAAGCGCTGATGCCGCGCAGCGATATGCTGCCGCCCTGCACCGTGCCGCCCCCTTCGCCCACGACCAGCGCGGGGGTGATCGCGGCCACGGCATCGAGATCGCTGACCCCCCGCTGATCGAGATTGGCACCGGTAAAGGCCGTGACCGCGACGGGTACCGAAATCAGCGTTTCGTTTCGCTTGCGGGCGGTCACGACGATTTCGTGCGCAGCGCTCGGTTCATGCACTTCTTCCTGCGTGTCTGCTTGGTCGGCTGAGGATTGCGCCCGGACGGGCTGAGCCATCACGACCATGTCGATCGCCAGTGACGAGCATGACAAGGCTTTGAATTCAATCATGTCTCTTTCCCTCTCCCGCCGGCCTTTTTGTTTTTCGCAGCCGGTCGAACCAGTGCGGCGAAAGCTGCCTCAATCGCTGCCCGACGAAAATCGCAGGCCGTCCAGCAGACCGCACCGAAACGCCAGATTGGGGTGGCGGGGCTTCAAATGGCCGGGGGACCCTGTCCAATTAGCGAGGAAACACGGCGGCAGGCCGGGGCACCGGCGACGTCGCGCCGCCATGAAGGACGAGGGATGCAGGACATGCCGAAGCGGCAGGATTGGAATGGAGAGGCGACGCGACCGCGTTCCCGACCATCATGGCAGCGCAGCGGGCATCATCCGGCCTGGCGCATGCTGGTCATCGTCTTCCTCGCGCAGAACTGCGCGATCGGGATGAATTTCGGAATCTACGGCACCATCGTCACCGCGCTGGAGGCGGAGTATGCGACGACACGCACGCTGGCAGCATCGGGCCTTGCAGCGATGACGCTGGTGATGGGGTTGTCATCGCCGCTTGTCGGTCGGCTGACGCGGCGCGTTTCGCTGCGCGCGATGATGATCGCGGGTGCCCTGATCTGTGCCACGGGCTATGCGCTGCTCGCGCTTGCTCCATCGATTGGGGCGGTGCTGGCGATCTATGCGCTGGTGATCGGTCCGGGCGTCTGCCTGCTGGGCGTGCTGCCTTCCTCCACGCTTGTGGCGAACTGGTTCCATGGCGGCAAGGGCAGGGCACTGGGCTTCGTGAATATGCCGCTATTCGTCTCGCTCTTCCCGATCCTCACGGCCTTCGTGCTTGCCGGATACGGGCTGGAGGGAGTGTTCGTGATGGCGCTTGGCGTTTCGCTTGCGCTGGTCCCTGTCCTGCTGGCCGTGGTCGACACTCCGGCGCGGGCAGGCTGCGAAGCCTATGGCGCAAACGCGGAGGCAGGACCGCAGGCCGATGCGCAAGCGCCCGGTGCAGGTCCGCTGCTGGAAGGCCGGGCGCTGCACGGGAACCGGTCCTTCCAGCTGATATGGTTCGGGATCGGCGCGGCGATCGGGGCGCTGCTGTTCGGCTGGCTGGCGGATCGCATTGGAGGTCGCCGCGCAGTCGTGGTCCAGGCGCTGTGCTGGACGGTGCCGTGGGCATTGCTGCTGGTGCTTGGCGCCAATCTGCCGCTGTTGCTTGTTGCCGCTGGGCTGGCGGGCATGATGTCGGGCGCGATCGTGGGCCTGTGCGGGGTGCTGGTCGGCAGCTGGCTTGGGGCACAGAACTTCGCCACCGCGATGGGGCAGGTCTATTTCTACAAGGTGCCCTTCCTGTTCGGCGCGGCACCTCTGGCAGGCTTTCTGTTCGAGGAAACCGGCAGCTATCGCCTGCCGGTCCTCCTCCACATCGCAAGCTTCGCGCTTGTGGCAGCGCTCTTTGGGGCGTTCAGGCCGCGGCCGCTGAGCGATTGAAAATCAAAAAAGACCAACGGGACAGGATCGGACATGACCGAAGAATTCAACCAGAGCCACCTTGTCGAAGTAGCGCGCGCGAAGATGCGCCGGATGATCGCAAACGACCCCGAAATCGCGGCACGCGTTCCCGAACCCGGGGTGACCGCCGCGCTGCAACGGCCGGACGCTTCCTATCGGCATATGATCGCGGCGGTGCTGGAAGGCTATGCCGACAGGCCTGCGCTAGGTTCGCGCCATTACGAGCTGGACGATGACGGGGCCGGACGCATGGTGCGGCGCTATACGGATCGGTTCGATACGATCAGCTATGCCGAGCTTTCCCGTAGGATAGAGGCGATCGCCAGCCTGTGGCAGCACGATGCGGAGCATGGCGCTGCCGCGGGCGAGATGATCGCCTTCATTGCCTTTACCGGTGCGCAGATGGCGACCATCGACCTTGCCTGCAATTACGCGCAAACGGTTTCGGTTCCGCTGCAGGCCAATCTGCCCGGTCCCGACATGCGCGAAATCCTGACCGATATAGCGCCTGTCGTCCTTGCTGCCTCTATCGATAACCTCGACGTCGCGACCGGCTATGCCATCGGGCAGGAAACGATCCGCAGCTTGATCGTGATGGATAGCGATGACCGGGTCGATGCCGAACGTTCCGCCATCGCGCAGGCACGCAAGGCGCTGGCCGATGCGGGCGGCATGGTAAAGCTTATCACCTTTGACGAGGCGGTCGCGCGCGGGGCTGCGATCCCTTGGCAGCCTCTGCCCGAAACAGGGCCGGACCATGTCTCGATGATCATGTACACCTCGGGCAGCACCGGCAAGCCCAAGGGGGCGATCATCCATGACCGGATCAGCTCCCAGTTCTGGAACGAGACCATCCCGGCCTATGCGCCGACGGTGCAGGTCGCCTATGCGCCGATGAATCATTTCATGGGCCGCAACATGGTGCATTCCACGCTGGCGCAGGGCGGCACGGCCTATTTCACCTTGCATAGCGACATGTCGACCCTGTTCGACGATTTCCGCATCGCCCGCCCGACCGGCATCCTGTTCATCCCGCGTGTGTGCGAACTGGTCTATCAGCATTTCCAGTCGGAACTGCAGCGCCGCATTGCGCGCGGAGAGGACGAGGCGATGGCCGACGCTGCCGTACGGGCCGAGATGAAGGACCGCCATCTGGGTGACAGGCTGTGCGGCGGCGGGGTCGGATCATCCCCCACCGCGCCCGAAGTGCGCCGCTTTATCGCCGAATGTTTCGAAATGCCCTTCGTCGAAGGTTATGGCCAGACCGAAGCGGGCGCGGCCGCCATCACGCAGGGCAACCGGCTGACCGGCTATATGGGGACCGAGTTCAAGCTCGTCGATGTGCCCGAACTGGGCTATTTCACGACCGACAAGCCGTTCCCGCGCGGCGAGCTTTATGTGAAGACCGACAAATTGTTCCAAGGCTATTACAAACGGCCCGAAGCAACCGCCTCGGTCTTTAGCGAGGACGGTTATCTCAAGACCGGCGATATCATGGAACAGCGCGGACCCGACCATATCGTCTGGGTCGACCGGCGTGGCAATGTGATCAAGCTGAGCCAGGCCGAATTCGTCGCGGTCGGCCCGCTTGAGACGACCTTCCTCGGCAATAGTTCGCTGATCGAGCAGTGCTTCGTCTATGGCAGCTCCTATCGCTCCTATCTGCTTGCCGTGGTGGTGCCCGATATCGAGGTTGCGCGCGCCGGGTTGGGGCATGCGCCTGACGATGCCGAATTGCGCGAACTGGTGCTGCGCGAATTGAAAGAGGTTGCGCGCAAGGCGGAGCTGAAGAATTTCGAAATCCCGCGCGACGTCATCATCGAACGGGAAGCTTTCAGCTATGAAAACGGCCTGCTGTCGAGCGCCCGAAAACCGCTGAGGCCCAATCGGAAGCGCAAATACGCAGACCGGCTGGAAGCCAAGTATGAAGAGATGGACCGGCAGCAGCAGGCTGAACTGGCGCGCCTGCGCGAAGGGGGCGAGGGCAGCGTCGCCGAAAAGGTCGCAGGCGCATTCAAGGCTAATCTCGGCCTGGCCACGGTCGATGTCGAAAGTCCGCGCAGCTTTGGCGATCTGGGCGGGGATTCGCTGGGCGCGGTCGGCATGTCGCTGCTTTTGGAAGAGATGTTCGGCGTATCTGTCCCGGCTAGCGCGATCCTGCACCCGGCCGCCAGCGTCGGCTGGCTGGCCCAACTGATCGAACGGCTGCTGGCCGGTGAGGGGGTGACCATGGGCGATGTCCACCCGCAAAGCGATATTCTGCGCGCCGACGATCTCAAGCTCTATAAATTCATCGCAGAGGAAACCTTGACCGGCGCATCGCAGGCGGCGCCCCCGGCGGATGAGATCCGCAACGTGCTGGTGACGGGCGCCAATGGCTTTCTGGGCCGGTTCCTGTGCCTTGAATGGCTGGAACATGCCGCCGGCTGCGACGGCACCGTTTACTGCCTCGCCCGCGGCAAGACCGAAAAAGAAGCGCGAGAGCGGCTCGAGGCGGCATTCGACAAGAGCGATCCCGATCTTCTGGCCCGGTTCCGAGAATTGGCGGAAAACCATCTTACCGTGCTGTGCGGCGACCTGGCGGACCATCGCCTCGGACTTGGCGAAGATAGTTTCGCCATGCTTGCCGAGAAAGTCGATCACATCGTCCATCCCGCAGCATTGGTGAACCATCGCCTGTCATACGAAAACCTGTTTGCGCCCAATGTGAAGGGTGCGGCAGAGCTGATCGCGCTGGCCCTGACCTGTCGGCTCAAGCGTTTCGATTACATATCGACCGTGGGCGTTCCGGCACTGCTGCCCAGCCTGACCTCGGCACCCGAAGACACCGACGTGCGCAATGTGCCAGATCCGGTCCCGCTCAGCGATGCCTATGCCAATGGCTATGCCGCCAGCAAATGGGCCGGCGAAGTGCTGCTGCGCGAGGCGCATGACCTGTTCGGCCTGCCGGTCAATGTTTTCAGGCCCAACATGATCATGCCGCACCGCCGCTATGTCGGGCAGTATAACGAAACCGACATGATCACCCGGCTGCTCTACAGCATCGTGAAGACCGGGCTGGCGCCGCGCTCCTTTTACCGGCTTGAGCCCGATGGAAGCCGCGCACGCGCGCATTACGACGGGCTGCCGGTCTTTCCGGGTTCGGACCATCGCCCACCCGGTGCCCGTCGCCGTAAAATACGATCGCGATTTCTACCGGTTCAAGCCGTACACTCTCTCCGCTGGCGAGCGTGATCGTCACCGAGCGGTCCGATCCCAGATGCAGCAGGCGCAGGCATCCGTTCTCGACCCGAAGGTCCTGCATGAGCAATTCAGCCAGCGAGGAGTTCAGCTCCTCGATCTGTCCGGCAGGTCCGCACGTGGACCGCTTCGGGCGTTCGACGGGCGTGTCTGATGCGAAATCGGGCGGCCGTGGAGACAGGCCCATCCGATCTTGCGGATAGTGGTGCAGGGCCATGGCGGTCACGCCTTGGTGCTGATGGGCGGTCGGATGAAGACTTCGTGCAGGTTGATGTCGATCGGTTGTTCGAGAATGTAGTGCACGACATTGGCAACGTGCTGCGGGTCTCCGACGATGCGGCTGATCTCGGGGCTGGTCCGGTCGATCCCGAGCTTTTCGAGATTGCCCGCGATATTCCTGAGGCTCTGTTCGTTGAAACCGCGCGACAGCTTTGTCGCAAAACCGCCAAGGATCACGGTGGCGACGCGGATGTCGTCGTGCTCCAGTTCCTTGCGCAAAGTCTCTCCGATCATCTCGGCCGCCTTTTTCGAGATGCCATAGACGCCCGGCTCCTCGAACCGGCCCTGGACCGATCCGATATTGATGACATGACCGGTCTTGCCCCGCGCGCGCATCGCTTTGACCGCCGCCTGGCTCCCTTCAAGCTGCGCCATGACATTGATGTCGAGCATGGCCTGCCAGCGCTCAAAGGTGCCCTCCATGATCGGTTCGGGATACATCACGCCCGCATTGTTGATGACGGCGAAGAGATGCGGATGATCGCTACCCACTTGCGCGATCAACGCGGCCAGCGGGCCCCGCTGCGAAAGGTCGATGCTGACGGGCGTAGCAGGCGGTCCCCCGGCGTCGGCAATGGCAGAGACGGTTTCGGCCAGCCCGGTTTCCGATTGCCCCACCAGCCAGACATCGGCACCGCAGCGGCCCAGCTCGATCGCGATGGATTGGCCGATACCGCTCGACGCCCCCGTGACGACGACCGCTTTACCCTTGAAAATTTCGCTTTTCAGATCGCTCATTTCGACTCCTTCTCCGGCCCCTGCCGTCTATCCGTTCGTGCGCGGTTCGGGGCCTTTCGATGCATATGGTAACCTAGGTCACGAGATTCTCGATACGACCGATCGTCCGCCAGATCGTACAGTTCGTCCGGGCGGGTGTCGGCTGGGCCGTGGCGGGGGCCAGCAGCATCGCGCACAGCATGTCGATCAGTTTTGCCGCCAGTTGCTGATCGGCCATCGTGCCACCGGGAAAAATCGCGCCGCGATGTGCGGCCAGATCGACGCAGCACCTGCCAAAGGCGAGCTGCCGCATGCGCCATTCGGCATCGTCCATCCCCCGGCCCCGCAGGCGCAGCGCGGCATAGATCGACCGGGTCAGCGGCGCGGCATCGCCGGTCTGTCGCCAAAGTTCGCCATCGACATCATATTGCAGCAGGGCGTGAACCGTCCGGGCATAGGGCTGCAGCCGGCTGCGCAACTCGCTGAAGAGCAGGGGTCCGGCGATCGCCTCGACCAGAACCTCACTGGGGCTGCTCCCTATGTCGAGGCCGAGCGCGGCAAAGAAGCCCGCGCGGATCTTGTCCACCTGCGGACGCCGCATTTGCAGAAGCGCGACGACCAAGCCGTCACGATCGCCGAAATGATATTGCACCGCAGACCGGTTGCGATGCCCCGCCCGTTCCGAAATCTCCCGCAGCGAGGCATTGGCGATGCCATGTTCGCCAAACGCCCGCTCGGCCTCCACCAGCAGGCGCATCTTCGCCTCGGGCAACTCGGGCGGAGAGAAGGGGAGCGTCACGGAACGCTCATGCCTCGGGTTCGACGTGGCCGTTAATCGTGCGCTCGAAGCAGCCGTAACCGGGGACCGAACCGTTCAGCATCAGCCCGACCGACTGCTCGGCCAGCACCAGTGTCGGCGTATCGCCCTCGGTCGGATAGACGCCGACATATTGATCGTTGGGCGAGGTTAGCGACAGGTAGGAATCGGTCTGATACTCCGTCGTCTCGATATCGAGCGTGCCATTGGCGTAATGGAGCTTGAAGCGCACCGGATCATGGTCGCGCGCGGCATCGTCGCAGCGCCACGGCAGTTCCAGCTCGGCCTCGTAAAGCCTGTCGCCTTCATAGACGGCGGCTTCGGAGAACACGACCTTGCCGTCGCTTCGCGTCATGGCGTCGAACAGCAGGAAGCTGATCCCGTTCTCGAAATAGCCCTGATGCCATTGGTGGTTCATCAGGTCCTTGTTGTCGCGCGGGCCGAGCGAATGGTCGCGATTGGCGATGGTGTCGATGTCATACGCGTCATCGCCCACGCGGATGATGCCGGTAACACGGCCGATCTGTTCGATATGGCCTGCGGGCAGGAAATCCTGCGATCCGCCGACCTTGTGCAGGTCCCAGACATCGGCGTCGGATGCAAAGGCCAGATCGATCTTCATCGGCGTACGCGGGCCTTCGGGGACCAGCGCGGTCTTCATGCCCGCCGACGGCACGCGGCGGATGCCGCCATTGTAGCGATAAGTGAGCCTTGCCCCCGGTTCGACGATACGGATCGCGTAATGGGGGCCGCCGGGGCCATCCTTGGCCGAATTGGCATTGCCGATCGCGCGCGATGCCGCGACCGTGCCGTCGGGCAGGCGCACCACCACGGTCTCGCGGAACATGTCGAGGTCCTTCCTCCAGCGCCCGCAATGCATCCAGAAACCGACCCCGGCTTTTGGGTCCTGCCCGGCTAGCAGGAAATTTTCGCTCCAGTTGGGCGTGTCGGGGAAGGGGCCTTCCCACGGGTAATCGTTGACGGGGACGTTGGGCATGTCTGGTCTTTCGGCTAATCAGGTGATGTCGACGGCCAGCCGCGTCAGGCGCAGCTTCGCGATGTGCCAGACGCCGCTGCATTTGCGGTAGGTTTCGTGGTAATGGCCATGGCCCCTGATCTCTCGGTAGGGGCCGCCTTCGGGGGCGCGGATGATATCGGACATCGCCCAGATCCCGCGCGCGCATTTGAGACCGGTGATCTCGATCTCGGGCATGAAGCCCTGGTGGATGGAAATCGCCGGGTCCAGCGCCTTGCGCAGGAAAGCGACAGCCGCGTCGGCGCCCTGGATCGGGGGGTCGTCATAGCTGTCGGCCAGCGTGCTCGGCGCCATGCCGCCGCGCACGTCGAAGACGAGGTCGCGGGTGAACAAGCCATTGAGCTCATCCCAGCGTTTTTCGTCGATAAAGCGGAAATAGCGAGCCTTGAGGAGGCGGATCGCCTGAACGTCATTGCTCATGCCGGAGTCTCCGAATTGAGCAGCGAGTCGATAGATCCGTAATCGTCGATCGCGGTGCCCATGCGAATGAGGAATTCGGTGGTGGTGCGCTCGGGCTGCATGGCGGGCATGTCGCCGGTCGGGCACATGGTGATTGTCCAGAAGGCGAACACCGTCATCAGCTGTTCGCGAACATTGCGAAAGGCATCGTCGTAATCGATTGGCCCTGCACCGCTTGCCGCCATTTCTTCGAGATAGAGCCTGAGCAGATCCTCGAACCAGTTGCGGCGCTGATCGACGGTCAGCGCGCTGGTCAGGGCAAAGGCGAAGTCGCGCGACCAATGGCCGATGGTGGTCAGTTGCCAGTCGTGCAAACCCATCCGCCCGTCACCTGCGATGAACCAGTTCTTGAGATGGACGTCGCTGTGGATCAGCGTGTGGGGCAAATGTTCGTGCCGCGCGACCGAAGCCATCGTCGCGGGCCAGACATCGGCGCGGCGGCTGACCAGAGCTGCGGGAAGGCGCGGGGCAATACATTCGAAACCCATGTCGCAGAAATCGGGAAAATCGAGCGATCCGCGCATCATCCCGGCCCACCAGACCGGCCAGGTCTTGAAGGGCAGAGCGCTCGTTCCAAGCTCCGGGCTCTGGTAAAACTGGCTGTGCAGGCTTGCCAGTGTTGCCACCATCTGTTCGGCCTGGTCGCGGCTTATCATGTGGCGCTCATCGGGAAAGCGCACGTCGTGCGCCATGTCGTCCATCATGATCAGATAGGCGAAATTGGCCGGGTCGAACCGGGCATAGCGGGCCTGCGGAGTCGGTATCGAAAGGCTGGGCTGGACGAGGCGATAGAAATCGGCCTCTGCCCGCGCCGTATCGGAGACACCCAGCACAATGCGGTTTTCCAGCGATTCCGCAGCCTTGCAAAAGACGCTGGAGGGCAGATCGGCGTCCTGCCCCACGGCGTTATAGCCAAGCCAGATCCGCCGCCTGTTGGACGAGCCGTCATCGCGCTCGTCAAAGGAGAATTCGGTGACGCGCACATCGCCTCGATCACGGCACAAGACGTCGTTCAGCCATTCCAGCGTGATGGCACCATAGGATGGCGGCACCTGCTCGGCCTTGGTCACGGCCGCTTCATGCACCTCGGTTGCGAAAAGATCGCGGATGCGCGCGGCATCGGTCTCCATCGGCGTCTCCCAATTCGGCGGCGCCTGAACCGGCGACTCCCGCAGCTACTTTGATAGCTTGCGTACTAGTTTAAGAAGCCTGCATTAGCCAAGTCAATAGCTAGCGTACGAATCGCTTGAAACCGGCTTCCGCTTCGTCCGTCGCGCAGGATGCGGTGAACAGGCGATTGGCGTGGCGGTCCGCTTCCTCGCCCCGGCGTGGAACGGCGAAATACTCCTTAACGAAGCTGCATTGCGCATGGGGCAGACCGGCGAGCTGCGCCGCGATGTCGCGGGCGGCCGCGACCGGATCGTCGGCCAGTCGATCAACCAGCCCGCAGGCATGGGCATCGGCGCCCGACAGAATGTCGATGCCAAAGGACAGGCGGCGGGCGGCGACGATCCCTGCCCTTGTCGTGACGCCCTCCAGTCCCCAGGCCGGGAAGAGGCCGATCGGCACTTCGGGCAGGCTCCATTTCGCATCCGGGCTGCTGACCACGATGTCGCAGGCTGCCGCCAAAGTCAGGCCGCCGCCAATCGCAAACCCATGGACCGCGCACACAACCGGCCGGGGGTACGCGACGATCCTGCGCGCCAGCGTGCCGCAATCGGCCTCGAACCGGCTGCGTTCGCCCGCGGTCATGGCGGCCAGCGCTGCCAGATCGCTTCCGGCGCAAAAGCCGCGTCCGCCGCCGCTCAACACGATGGCGCCTGCCGCGACCGCTTCATCCGTGTCGAGGATCGCGAGAATTTCGGCGACCATCACGGTTGTCATCGCATTGCGACTGGCCGCGCGGTCGAGCACCACTTCAAGCACGCCGCCCGGTACTTCCCGGCGCTCGGCCCGGACATGCTGAACATCCCATTCCATCCTCGTTCCCCATGGCGGGCCCTTGCCTCCCGCCATTCGAAAGGAAGCGTACAATTGCCCTTGTCGCGAAAAAGATATGCGTGCATACTATCTCCGATAAGATAGAAAATCGAGCACAGGCTCCGGCCGGTGCGTGCAGGAGGAGAGGTGATTACCGTGGGTCGGGCTTGCAGCTGGACTTGCGGGAGGAGCCGTTCCCATCGCGCCGCCTGACCGATCAATTGCTGCGGTCCGGGACGGGCCGTTCGCGACATGGGAGTAAGAAATGGATCTTGGTCTTAAGGGTAAGAAGGTCATCATCGGCGGCGCGACGCGCGGTCTCAGCAAGGAAGCGGTCAAGCTGTTTGCGGCCGAGGGCTGCGACATCGGCATGTTTTCAAGAAATGGCGAGGCGCTGGACGAGCTGGCTTCGGGCTTTGCAGGCAAGGGCGGCAAATATGTGACGCGCGAATTCGTGCTGGACGACCGCGAAGAATACAAGGCGATGCTGGCAGGCCTTGCCGACGAGCTGGGCGGCTGCGACATCTTCATCCACTCGATCAGCTCTTCGGGCGCGAATGGCGCTCAGGACTGGGAGGAAAGCTTTCGCATCGACATGCTGGGCGCGGTCGACGCGGTCGAGGCGCTTGAGCCTTATCTGGAGAAATCCGATGCCGGCTCCATCGTGATGATGTCGAGCACCGCCGCCGTCGAGACCTTCCTCGTCCCGCAAGCATTTAACGCGATCAAGGGCGCGCTTATCACCTATGCCTCGCAATTGTCGCAGGCCCTCGCGCCCAAGGGTATTCGCGTCAACTGCGTTTCGCCCGGCCCGATCTGCTATCCCGGCGGCAATTGGGACGGGGTAAAGGCCGTGATGCCCGAGCTGGTCGAGGGCATCGAGGGGCAGATCCCGCTCGGCAACCGGATGGGTTCGCCCGAGGATGTGGCACCAGGCATCGTTTTCCTCTCCAGCCCGGCGGCGAAATATATCATCGGCGCGAACCTCGTCATCGACGGCGGTTACACCAAGCGCATCCAGTTCTGATCCTGTGACATCAGCGGGCGCCTGCTGCGGCGCCCGCCAACGACGATTTGCGGAGCATTGCAATGGCGACCAAGGCCACCGACCGCTACAGGGCGATCCGGTTCAACGACCGGCCGATCAAGGACGTGATGGCCGATCCCGAAAGCCTCCTTCTCGAACCGGGCGAAATCACTGCCGATTATGAGGGCAAGTCCGACACCCGCCTCGATGAAATCTATCCCGACATCGCCGATTACCGCATCGTCGAGACCGATCGTTTCATCGGCGATGCGGACAAGAAGCTCGAAGAGGAAAAGCTCTGGAGCAAAACCTGGCTGCTGGCCGGTTTCGCGAGCGATCTGCAGGACAAGGGCGACTGGTTCAGATTCGACATCGGCCCTCAGTCGCTGATTATCGTTCGTTCCGCCCCCGGAGAGGTTTCCGCCTTCTTCAACGTCTGCAAGCATCGCGGTAACGAGCTGGTGCAAGGCGATTTCGGCAAGGGGTTCGACTGCTTTACCTGCATCGTCCATTCGTGGCGCTTCAACCTCAAGGGCAAGAACGTCCGCGTGACCGACCGCGAGAGTTTTGCCAAAGAGGTGCTCGATCAGGATCTGGACCTCACCCCGGTGCATGTGCGCGAATGGAACGGGTTGATCTTCGTGTCGATGGCGAAAACGCCGATCCCGTTCGAGGAATTCTACGCCGGCGTGATGCCAATGATGGAAAGCTACCGCATCGACGAGATGTATGTGGTGAAAGAGCTGACCGTCGAGATTCCGGCCAATTGGAAGACGCTGATGACCGTCTTCAACGAAGCCTACCACGCACATGCGACGCACCCTCAGGCCAAGCTGATGATGGACGATCATTTCTATCAGTATGATTTCTATCCCAACGGCCATAATCGCAATCTCTTCCCGCTGGGCATGGTCAGCCAGCGCTGGCCTGACACGAAACACGTGAACGTGGCGCTCGCTTTCATGCTGGAGGAAGCGGGGCTGAAAGCGTCGCGCTATCGCGGCGATGCGACCGGCGTGCGCCGTGCGATCCAGCAGGGCAAGCGGGAGAACAAGCCGTTCGGCATCGATTATGACGGGTTTACCGACAATCAGATCACCGATGACTGGAACCCCACCCTGTTCCCCAATGTCACGCTGAACATGCACCCCGAAGGCATTCTGGTGATGCGGTTTCGCCCGCATCCGACCGACCCCGAAAAAGGGTTCTGGGACAATATCGTGCTGACCCGCCGACTGGCCGATGGCAAGCGTCCGCCTGCCTATATGGGCGTAGACGACGATGCCGATGTTACCGGCGAAACCCGACCAGAGCGAGAATTCTCGCCCTTCGACAACCCGCCAAGCAGCGAACTGCTGATCCAGGACCTCGACAATATGGTCACGCTGCACCGGGGGATGAAGAGCCGGGGGCTGAAACATATCGTGCTGAGCGAGCAGGAACGCCGCATCCAGCAGTTCCTTGCCGAACTCGACCTCTATCTGAACGACAAGAAAGCAGGCCTTGCATAACGGCCTTATGGAGTCATGCCATGAACGAGAGCAGCAGCCTGTCGGGCTTTCAGCTATTCACGCCGGAAAACCTGTCATGTCCGCACCAGGCATGGCAGATGCTGCGCGAACAGGCCCCGGTCTACCCCATAGACGTGCCGGGCGCGCGCGTGCCGGTCTATGTCGTGACCGGGCGCGAGGAAATCGAATATATCGCACGCAGCACCGACAAATTCAGCAACAACCCCGATGCCAGCATCTGGCGCTGGGGCGATGAATTCGCCCCCGAACTTGCGGAGAAGTTCGAGGCGGCGGGCCATACGATCGTGCGCACGCTGCAGGCGACCGATCCGCCCCATTCGCTCGACTATCGCAAGGTTGTGACCGATGTGATCGGGCCGGGCAGCATCCGGGGTTGGCGCAACAGGATAGAGGCGATCATCGCCGACCTGCTAGCCGATATTCCCGATGGCGTACCGGTCAATTTCGTCGAGGCATTTTCGGTCCCGCTACCGCTCAAGGTGATTTGCCTGATCCTTGGCATTCCCTATTCGGATTCGGAATTCTTCCGCTTTTATTCGGATGAATTCACCCATCTGGTCGATCCGACCCATCCGATGGAACGTGCGTTGAGCGCTACCGAAACGATCGTGAAGGGCTATGACTATCTGACAAAGCGGCTGAAGGAATATCGCGAATGCCCCGCCGACAATCTGCTCAGTGCCTTTGCAAATGCCGAATTCGACGGGCGCCCTGCCACTTTGGACGAGGCGCTTTCGATGGCGCATGTTACCGTGATCGCCGGCAATGAAACAACGCGCAATGCCCTGTCTTCGGGGATGCTGACATTGGCAAAGAACCCGGCGCTGTGGTCGCGGATCAAGGCGGATCGTTCGCTGGTCAAGGATTTCTACCTCGAAGTGCTCCGCCGCGATGCGCCCGCCACCACCACGCCGCGCACGGTGCTGGAAGATGTGGAACTGGGCGGCGTACAATTGCGTAAGGGCGACTGCGTCTTCGTCATGTGGGGATCGGGCAGCCATGCGGAAAAGCATTTCGACGACCCGCTGGAATTCGACATCGACCGCAAGAACAAGTCGGCCCATTGCACCTTTGGCATGGGCGTCCACCACTGCGCGGGCAGCGCCCTTGCGCGTGAGGAGCTGGACCAGGCCTTCAACGCGATCCTCGACCGTTATGACAGCGTGGAGCTGGCGCGGCCTGCGGATGAGGTGCAATACGATCCCGTCTTCGGCTTTCATGCGCTGAGCGACGTGCCGGTGATTTTCCGGCGCTGACCACGCCCGCTCCGGTTACTGGGCCCGCTCCGGTTACTGGGCACGATCCGGGCACGCGGGTTGATGCGGGCACGGGGGCAGATGTCATAATTGTCAATCCCGGCATCGCCGGGGGCCAGCGCCGCGCTTGCGGCTCGGGCAGCGGGCGCCAGCGTCCTCGTCCTTGAAAGATCGAGCGATGGCGACGGTTCGGGCAACGCGCTGGCACAGGTGATGGACGCGGCGGTGGAGGGGATGGACGCGGTTCACGCCACCGCCAGCTTTTTCCACCCGCGCAGCTGATCAGCGGGGTCATCGTCAATGTCCATGGCCAGCGTTTCGTGACTGAGGACAGCTATCACGGGCGCACGGCTGCGCATGTTTTCGAACAGCCCGGCGGGAAGGCTTGGCTCATCCTCGATTCGGAAGATTTCGCTTAACCCGAACTAGGCGAATTCTTTCGCTACGAACTCGTCGACGGATGGGAAAGCATCGAAGAAATGGAAGCGGGGTTGGGATTTCCGGCTTGCCAGCTGCAGCGCGCGTTAGGCGATTACGGCGGCGGGGCGCGACAGGAAATTGGGCAAATATCGCGATTGGCTGCGACCGCTGGACAAGCCGCCTTTCGCCGCCTTCGACCTGTCGCTTGGGCGGGTGCTTTATCATTATCACACGCTGGGCGGGCTGAAGGTCGATGCCGATGCGCGCGTGATCGCGAAAGATGGCACGGCGACCCCCGGCCTGTTCGCGGCGGGCAGCTGTGCGGCGACGATCATCCAGACCGCCAAGGGTTATGGCAGCGGAATGACCCTGTCGTCGGGATCGCTGTTCGGCCGCATAGCAGGATGCAACGCGGCGAACGGCTAGTCAGGCGATCAGCGCCGGATCGGCCATCGCCACGCCCAGCGCCCGCACGAAGCGGGCGGCATCCGCGCCATTGATCACGCGATGGTCATAGCTCAGCGAAAGCGGCAGCATCTTGCGCCAGATAACCGAACCGTCATCGGCGGGCGCCGGACGCATCTGCATCGCGGTCGCGCCTAAAATCGCGACATCGGGCGAATTGACGATGGGCGTGAACGCTGTCCCGCCGATATGACCCAGCGAGCTGATCGACATGGAACTGCCCATCATCTCCTGCATGGCAAGCCCCTTGGTCCGCGCCTTTTCGGCGATGGCGGACAGCTCGGTCGCGATCTGCGCCAGCCCCTTGCCCTCGCAATCGCGCAGGACCGGGACCAGCAGGCCGTTCGGGGTATCGACCGCTACGCCCACATGAGTGAATTTCTTGTATATCAGCGAATTGCCGTCCGCCGAAAGCGAGCTGTTGAACTGCGGGAATTCGCCCAGCGCGCGGGCCAGCGCCTTGACCAGCAGCACGACGGGGGTGACCTTGACGCCATTGCTTTCGTTAAAGGTGCGGCGGCGCTCCTCCGCCTCGGTCACGTCGATTTCGTCGTGATGGGTGACATGCGGGATTGCCACCCAGTTACGGCCGAGGAACGCGCCCGTCAGCTTCTGGATGCGCGACAGCGGCTTGACCTCGACTTCTCCGAACTCGCTGAAATCGATGTCCGGGAACGGGGCCAGCGCGCCGATCGTGTCGGCGACCGTCGCCATCAGGAAATTTCGCCCAGCACCGTGCCGACTGGATAGGTCTCGCCCACCTCTTTCAGGATCTTGAGCGTGCCCGAGCAGGGGGCCTCGACCTCTTGCGTCGACTTGTCGCTTTCCAGCGCGAACAGCGGCTCGCCTTCTGTCACCGCGCCGCCATCGGCCACCAGCCATTCGGCCAAAGTGCCCTCATTCATCGAAAAGCCGAGCTTGGGGAGCACCACTTCAGTCGCCATGTCGCAATTCCTCTTCAGCACCGGCCCACTGGCCAGAATCTCTCCGTTCCCCGTCACGTTTCCGCCCGTCCGGCGCATCGTGCGGCGTGCCCTCGATGGGCGTTTCCCGGATTCGATACGCTAGCTTACGGTATCCGTCAACACGCAGAAAGGCAATCGCCGCCAGCATGAAGGTGACCATGCATACTTTATTCTTGACCGCGCCAAGCCATAAGGTTAGCCAGCGTACTAGTTTGGGCGGCCGAGGCGGGTTTCCGTCATGCCGCGACGACGAAAACGAAAACCGGATCGGGAGATGACGATGAGCTTGCTGGAAGGTCGGACCGCAATCGTGACAGGGGCCGGGCGCGGGCTTGGCCGCGCGCATGCGCTGATGTTGGCGAAACATGGGGCCAATGTGATCGTGAACGATCTGGGCTCCTCCGCTTCGGGTGAGGGCGCCGACCAGACCCCTGCGCAGGAAGTTGTTTCGGAAATCGAGAAGATGGGCGGCAAGGCCGCGATCAACACATCAGACGTATCGGACTGGAGTGCGGCCAAGCAGATGGTCGAGCAGGCCATCGACACGTTCGGCGACCTGCACATACTGGTAAACAACGCGGGCATCCTGCGCGACCGCATGATGGTCAACATGTCCGAAGATGAATGGGACGTTGTGACCAAGGTGCACATGAAGGGTACGTTTGCGCCGATGCATCATGCCGCCAATTTCTGGCGGGCGCAGGAAAAGGCCGGAAAGAAGGCCGATCGCAGCGTCATCAATACAACCTCGCACAGCGCCCTCTTCGCCAATATCGGCCAGACGAACTATGCCGCGGCCAAGGCGGGCATCGCGACCATGACCATTGTCGCCGCACGCGAGCTGACGCGCTATGGCGTGCGCCTGAATGCGATCGCACCGCGCGCCCAGACCCGCATGACCGAAGGTCTGCGCGAACTGACCGAAGAGCAGGAACGCCGCCGCGCTCCCGAATGGATCGCGACTCTGGTCGCCTATCTCGCCAGCGAACAGTCCGCGCCGATCAGCGGCCGCGTGTTCGAGGCATGGGGCTTTGGCTATTCGGTGATCGAGAGCTGGCAGCACGGTCCGCAGATGGAAGCGTCGATGGACCCGACCGAGATCGACGCGGGCGTCAAGAAGATCGTCGCCGAAGCGCGCAAGAATGCGGGCATCGACCGCGGGCAGGAACTCGACCCTTGATCGGGCCGGCGCACATGATTGTGCCCGATGAATTCAATGGCAGCTGGTTCGCTGCCTATTTGGCGAACCGGTCGGGCCATACTGTCGATGTCGTGGAGTTCACGCGCTTTACCCGCGGTACATCGCGTCAGACATGGTTTGCGCGATACCGCGACGATAACGGTGAACACCAGCTCACGCTGCGTGCCGATCATCCGGCAGGGGCAGGCGATCCCACGCCGCTCGACCGCGAATATGAATGTTATCGAGCTCTGGGGAAGACGGACATTCCGCATGCCCGCGCGCTGTTCTGGGAAAGCGACCCGGCGAAAACTCCGCGCCCGTTCTATACCCGCGAACTGGTGGACGGGTCGTGGCAAGTGCCCGGCTTCGGCACCGATAGCGACGAGGCGAAGCGCATCCAGCTGGAAGCATCGCGCGAACATATGCGCGCCCTGGCCAAGGTGCATGATGCCGACTGGCGCGCGGCCGGTTTCGGAGAGCTGTTCGGCGCCCCTGCCGACGAGGCGCAAGCGGCACCGTTCTATCTGGAATTGTTGATGCGCCGTTTCGATGAATTCGGCGGCGAGCCGCAGCCGCTGATGCACGAGGCGCATGCCTTCTTGCGCGCCAACGCACCGTCTGCCGCCCGGATCAGCCTGTGCAAGGGCACCAATGGCCTTGGCGAAGAAGTGTTTCGCGACGGGCAAATTGTTGCGATGAGCGATTGGGAGGAATCGATCGTCGGCGATCCGGCCAGCGATCTGGCCATGGTGCAGGGCTTTACCGAAGCGATCGAGATCGAGGGCGAAACCGTCTGGGACCATGAGATGGCGGTCGATTACTACAACACGCAGGCCCGCGTGCCGGTATCGATGGACAATGTGCGCTATTACCAGCTGGCCCGCCTGTTCGGGCGCATGGTAATGTTTGCCTTTACCACGAATGTGGTGCGCCGCAGCCCCAATGCGACCGTACGCCAGGGCTGGACAACAACCGAACCGCAACATGTGGTGCGCCGGGTCATGGCCCATGCGCTGGGGCTGGGGCCGCCCGCCGATCCCCAATTGTTCGAGGAAATGAACGAATCAATCGATATGTTCGACGAGGGCGAGGAGGCTTGAGATCATGATCCACCCAACCTGCCTTGAGGTTCTGGCCACGGTCCAGTCCGCCTTCACGCGTGAGATCGTGCCCCGCCTTACCGATGTCGACGGGCGCAGCACGGCGGCGACCATCGAACATCTGTTGCGCCATATCGCGCTGAGGATCGAGCACGAGGGTCAGATCCTGACTACCGATATCGCGCGGCTGACGGGATTGCTGGCCAAGGCAGTCGCATGGCG
The DNA here is from genome assembly GCF_001661965.1 of Croceicoccus mobilis. Classification (GTDB taxonomy): domain Bacteria; phylum Pseudomonadota; class Alphaproteobacteria; order Sphingomonadales; family Sphingomonadaceae; genus Croceicoccus; species Croceicoccus mobilis. The sequence continues at coordinate 1,037 of NZ_LYWZ01000017.1, read as the reverse complement.
TGATGCAAATGGCACCGGCGCGGCATCATTACGCGCCGTTCTGGAGGCAGAGGCGCGCGCTTCCGGCAGCTACCGCAATCTGGGTCGTGCGGCTGAGCGGAACAGGAAAGTGTCATAAGGCACTGTTTGGCTCGATACAGCGATAGATGGTGGCCGGGTGAACGTTGAAGGTCCTTGCGACGGCGCTAATGGACTTACCCTCGAGAACGAGTTGGCGAGCGAGCTCCGCCTGATCTGGGCGCATTTTCTTTGGGCGTCCGAAGCTCACACCGCGCGCCATCGCCGCCTTTCGCCCCTCCTCGGTTCGGCTCAATATGAGAGTCCGCTCGAACTGGGCGATCCCAGCGAATACGGTCATGATCATCACGCCAGACGGGGACGTGGTATCGGCCCAAGGTTCATCAAGCGATTGTAATCCTGCCTGCTTTTCCTTGATGCGTTCCGCGATGTGCAGGAGTTCGATGGTGGATCGCGCCAAACGATCGAGGCGGGCGACGACGAGAACATCGTCTTTGCGCAGGTGACCCATCAGCTTTTCAAGCTCGGGCCGGCCACGAGCGGCCCCCGATATTTTCTCTTCGAACATCATTTCACAGCCCGCCTCCGAGAGCCGACCGCGCTGGATTTCCAAGTTCTGATCCTCGGTGGAAACGCGCGCGTAGCCGAGCTTCATGCGACTGCTCCAGATATTGTGCGAAAGTTACTGCAAAACAATTTTGTTTCGCACATATGTTTTGCGAAGAAATTCGCCTTGTTTATCGGCATGGGCCGTCCCCTTCGCAAAAGTTGAAAGTTTCGCACGGTATGCCCACCCGTCACCTCACTGACGCCCAGCGTCAGGGCTTTGCCCGCTTTGATGGCGAACCGTCGGCCGATCAACTCGCGCGATATTTCCATCTGGACCAAACTGATCGCGACCTCATTGGAACTCTGCGCGGCGACCACAATCGGCTCGGCTTTGCCGTGATGCTGACGAGCGCCCGGTTTCTGGGCGCATTTCCAGTCTCGCCCGCCGAGATCCCAGCGTCGGTCCTGGC
>NZ_LYWZ01000016.1 GCF_001661965.1 Croceicoccus mobilis | reverse complement strand
GGGTCGTGCGGCTGAGCGGAACAGGAAAGTGTCGTAAGGGGCATTATTTCCTTTCAAAAGTCCCATTCGGAATTAGGTTGGCGTAGCGGTCTGAGGCCGCCGTTTGCGACGGCGTCAGGCACGGAGAAGTCGTAGCGGCCGAGGAAATTGATGTGACGCCAAGATATCGGCGAGAGCCGAGCGATATCGGCGGGCAGCGGCGGCGTCCCGGCCTCGCTGAGTTGGCGCACGGTTTCCTGCATGTAGACAGCGTTCCAGTGGACGATGGAGTTGAGGGCCAGACCGAGGACCCCAAGCTGCTCCTCTTGGCCCTGACGCAGAGGGCTTCTGATTTCGCCCCGATCGCCGTGATGGACGCGCCGACCGAGCTTGTGGCGCAATTCCTGCCGGTTGAGCTGAAACAATATTCGTCGCCGGAACGGCCGGTCATCGATGTATCGCAGGATATGCAGCGTCTTGATGATGCGGCCGAGTTCAGACAGGGCCTTGGCCAGCGTTGTTGGGCGGTCTTTGACCTGCAGCATTCGCATGACGCCTGCGGCCTTGAGGTGGCCGAGCTTGAGCGATCCGGCCAAGCGGATAAGGTCGGACCAGTTTTCCCGGATCAGATTGATTTTAACCCTGCCCCAGGCGGTCTGATCGAACGGCCCATAGCTCGCCTGGCGGTCGATACGCCAGAGTTTGGCGTCGCCGATGTCCGCCAGACGGGGGCTGAACCGGTAGCCCAAGAGCCAGAACAGACCGAAAATGGCGTCGGAATAGGCGGCGGTGTCGGTCATGATCTCCAGAGGATCGAGCTCGGTTTCCTGCTCCAGCAGGAGAGCCAGGACGACCAGGCTGTCGCGCAACGTGCCGGGGATGACCGCTCCGGTCAGACCGCTGAACTGATTGGAAATCATGTTGTACCAAGTGACGCCGCGCTCCTGGCCGTAATATTTGGGGTTGGGCCCGGCGTGTATGGCGCTCGACGGAGCGACAAAACGCATGCCGTCGGCGCTGGCCACCTCGCCTGCGCCCCAATGTTGGACGATATCCAGACGACTGTGAGCGGAAACGATCGCGGCGTTGGCCGCGGCGATGGTCTCGGGCCGAATGAAATTCTGACCGACCCAAGAAAGACGGTCGCGACGCAGAGCCGCAAATTCCGGGCGCACGATCGGCTCAAGACCGATGTTGCAGGCGCCGCCGACCAGGGTCGCGCACAGGCTTATCTCGAAGTGCTCGACGGTGGCCTGACGCTCGCTCAGATGCGTAAAGGACTTGGCAAATCCGGTTCGCGCCATGACTTCAAGAAAGATGTCGGGCATTCCGGCCTTCGGCATGCGCGTTTGGACGGCGGCGCGAAGTGCTCGAAGGCTCTCGGGTTCATCAAGCTTGTCGAGGGGCGTGACCACAATCCCCATCTTGTCGGCGACCGTCTCAAAACGCAGGTCCGGATTGTCGCCGGCGCGCGCAACGACATGTCGATATGCCTCGTCGAGAAGGCGGGAGAGACCGTCAATCTCAATGTCGGCTTCCAGAGATCGGCCCAGGGCGCGTGCTACCATCAACCTGGAATTGTGCCAGGACTCGCCCTCGAGCATCCCGCGCCGGGGATCCCCGTATCGGATGCCGGGCTTGGCGAACACATCGCGACGCTTGATCGCCAGACGCCACGCATCGATGATCGCGAAGACATAGGCCTTCGGGTCGCGCATCCTGCCATCGTCATCCAGGACATGTTGCCTCCACGCCTTCGAGACCGCAGCGATCGGTGCGCCGCGCATCTTGACGAGAGAGGACCAGTCGTCCACGCCCTTGAGGTAGCTGATCGCGGCCTTGACGTTTTTGCCACCTGGGGCAGCGTCGGTCTCGATGCGGGTAGCGATTTCAAAGAACAATCGCCGGGCGCTCCGCCATTTTGTTCGCAGTTGATCATAGGGCTTGGTCTCCGCGGGCTTGGCGATCGCCTCCACCTTGGACATGGCGGCCTCGATGTCGGGACGGGGCAACCGCTCGAAGAGCACATCTCGCCATTCATTGAGGGGCAGGGCGTCGTCGGTCAAAACCAACAGACCCATTGCGTGGAGCAGCATCGCGGCGCCATCGAGATCGCGCAGACTGCGCAGGCGGGCCTGTTTGTCGGCGGCTTCAGCCCCTTTCACCAAGTCGGCGAGCAGAGCCTCGGCCAGCTCGGCGGCGTCGTCCTGGGCCGCCGCTTCGAGCGTATGGAAGAGCGCGGCTACGGTCGCGGTTCGACGAGGCTCCTGAAGGGCGGCGATGGCCGAGGGCTTGCCGACGCGCGCTACCCGCGCGAGCCGCTCAAGGGTTGTGGCGGGAACGCCCCGCGGTGGCGCCGGCCGCAGATTGAACGCCCGGACCGCATCGAGCCGATCAAGGTGTCGGAAGAGTTCGGTCGGCATGCGCTTGGAGGGAACGGTCCGGAGCGCGTCCAGGGCGGCGAACGTGGATGTGTCGCCATCGTCAAACAGCGCGGCGATGCGCACGCGCTGGTCATCGCTCAAGCTGGCGACCAGATGGCGCCAAAGCCTGGTCCGCGCACGATCGCGGATCCTGCCAACCAGGCGCTCGACGACCGTGACGCCCGGCAGCAGCACCTTGTTGGCGATCAGCCAGGCCGCAGCTCGATCAATCAGGGGGCCGGGCCGATCGTCGCCGCTCCAGCAAAGGGCGTAGAGCCATCGGGTCAGCCGGAAACGTGCCACCGCGTTGTCGCCAAAGTCCGTGAAGCCGCAGTGCGTCCGGATGAGCGCGAGGTGCCGGATGCGTCGGCTTCCCGCAAAATAGGCGTCCACGTCCGTGCCGGGTTCAAGAGCGAGTTGTTCGATCACGGCCGCCAGGACCGACGCTGGGATCTCGGCGGGCGAGACTGGAAATGCGCCCAGAAACCGGGCGCTCGTCAGCATCACGGCAAAGCCGAGCCGATTGTGGTCGCCGCGCAGAGTTCCAATGAGGTCGCGATCAGTTTGGTCCAGATGGAAATATCGCGCGAGTTGATCGGCCGACGGTTCGCCATCAAAGCGGGCAAAGCCCTGACGCTGGGCGTCAGTGAGGTGACGGGTGGGCATACCGTGCGAAACTTTCAACTTTTGCGAAGGGGACGGCCCATGCCGATAAACAAGGCGAATTTCTTCGCAAAACATATGTGCGAAACAAAATTGTTTTGCAGTAACTTTCGCACAATATCTGGAGCAGTCGCATGAAGCTCGGCTACGCGCGCGTTTCCACCGAGGATCAGAACTTGGAAATCCAGCGCGGTCGGCTCTCGGAGGCGGGCTGTGAAATGATGTTCGAAGAGAAAATATCGGGGGCCGCTCGTGGCCGGCCCGAGCTTGAAAAGCTGATGGGTCACCTGCGCAAAGACGATGTTCTCGTCGTCGCCCGCCTCGATCGTTTGGCGCGATCCACCATCGAACTCCTGCACATCGCGGAACGCATCAAGGAAAAGCAGGCAGGATTACAATCGCTTGATGAACCTTGGGCCGATACCACGTCCCCGTCTGGCGTGATGATCATGACCGTATTCGCTGGGATCGCCCAGTTCGAGCGGACTCTCATATTGAGCCGAACCGAGGAGGGGCGAAAGGCGGCGATGGCGCGCGGTGTGAGCTTCGGACGCCCAAAGAAAATGCGCCCAGATCAGGCGGAGCTCGCTCGCCAACTCGTTCTCGAGGGTAAGTCCATTAGCGCCGTCGCAAGGACCTTCAACGTTCACCCGGCCACCATCTATCGCTGTATCGAGCCAAACAGTGCCTTATGACACTTTCCTGTTCCGCTCAGCCGCACGACCCA
>NZ_LYWZ01000015.1 GCF_001661965.1 Croceicoccus mobilis | reverse complement strand
TTAGGCCGTGTTGACAAAAGACTTCAGCCATAGCCTTTCTGCGGCAAGGTTGAGGAAGCTTTCGAAGGACAGAACGGTTTTGTCGTAACGGGTGGCGATGCGTCGCTGCTGTTTGAGCTTTCCGAACATGCGTTCGATGCGGTTGCGATCCCGGTAGCGGCGATAGTCCGGATGCTCTGGCACTTTGCGGTTCGAGCGTGGCGGAATGATGGGTAGGACACCCCGGATCAGCAGGCTCTCGCGGAAGCGGTCACCATCGTATCCCTTGTCCGCCAGCAGCGCCTTGGGCGTGGTGACTGGGATCGTCATGAACGGTTCGGCAGCGGTGTAATCAGAGGCCTCGCCGCCGGTCAAGATGAAGCCGAGAGGGCGTCCCTGATTGTCTGACCGGTCGTGGATCTTGCTCGTAAAGCCGCCGCGTGATCGACCAAGAGCGTTCGCACGAGCCCCCCTTTTCCGCCCGCCGCCGAGACATGGCCGCGAACGCTGGTGCTGTCGATCATGTGCTGCCAGTCATCGGTGAGGCCGAGATCGACCAGCGTCTGCAGCAGGCCGTCCCACACACCTTGCTCGGCCCATCGGCGGAACCGGACGTAGACAGAGTTCCACTTGCCATAGCGCTCGTGCATGTCGCGCCAGGGGCAACCGATCCGTAGAACATGCAGCATGCCATTGAGAAAGCGCCGGTTATCGCCTGCGGGCCGCGCCCAACGACCTCGTTCGGATGGCAGCAGTGGCCCGATCACCTCCCATTCCGCGTCCGACAAATCCCCGCGATCCATGCCTGCTCCCAAAAAGCAGCTTTGAATCAGCTGGCGATGGCTCTGGGAATCCCTATCCGGCTTTTGTCAACAGAACCTAGTTGAGCCAGTTCCGAGCCATGGCCCGTTCTTCTGCCGCAGCATCGAGCGCTGGCCCGTCGGACATGTCCTGCGCCTGTTGCAGGATTGCCTGATCCTTCGTTCCGGCCATGCGGTAATCGCTTTCCCTTCCTGCTTCCCGCGCGCCCGTCTGGCCGTTGCCGATTTGCTCCAGCTTCCATCCCTGTTTTTCCCGGCAGGCGATGCCCGACGCTGCGCTGCCGTTGAATGCGCGGCAATATTCGCCGGCGCCATTGCGAAAAGACAAGAGGATGCGCGTATCCGCCGAAGCCGATTGCTGCCCCGCCAAAGCGGTATCGAGCACGCCGGCAAGCTGAGCATCGGCAAAATCCTCACCGCCACTATCCGGCGTGGACCAGGTCACTGCGAGCACCAGCGACGCCGCCAGTGCAGGCCCCGCGACCCAGCCCCAGCGAGAAAAATGGCGGGAGGACGCGGTCGGGCGCTGTGTCCGTTCCGCGGTTAGATCCACCACATCGGCTTTTGGCTTTGCCAGCATTGCAACCAATCGGTCCGGCACAGGCTCCGCAGCGACGGGGGCGTAATGCGTGGACAGCATGGCCTTAAGCGATTTGTGCCCTTCGATGCGACGCGCGATATCGGGATCGGCCAGCATTGCGGCTTCTACCGCGGCCTTGCGCTCGCCCGTCAACTCGCCATCGGCGAAGGCGGCGATTTCTTCGGGGGTGACTGTCACGCGCTCTCTCCCAACATGGCCATCAACGCATCGCGCCCGCGCACAAGACGCGAGTTAAGCGTGCCGACGGGGCAACCGGTGATCTCCGCCGCTTCCTTATAGGCATAGCCCTCGACCATCACGAGGAGCACTGCCTCGCGCTGGTCGTCGGGCAGCCGCTGCATCGCGCGGTCGATATGCGACAGTTCGACTGCTGCTTCTTGCGCACCGGCGCCGCCGATGGCCGTCCCCGCTTCCTCGCCCACGAATGTCTGCAAACGGCGTGTCGCCTTTCGCCCCTCGTCGATCCAAATATTTCGCAAGATTCGGTACATCCAGCTATCGAGCCGCGTGCCTTCGTTCCATTGCTGCCGGTTCGCTAGCGCGCGCTCTATCGACATTTGGCAAAGATCGTCACCGTCGGCAGGATCGCCGGCCAGGCCGGCGGCGAAACGTCGCAGCCGTGGCAGCAGGGCCAGCAATTCGGATTCAAACGGTGTGCTCAGTGTCTTTGCCTTCCATGCATTAAACGAACGCCGCGGTGCGTTTCATCCATGCTTAAGGCGTTTTGGTGAATAGGCGACATAGAGATGAGAGTGTTTCCCCTTTCTTTTATTGTGGCAGCCATGAGTCTGGCCGCGCCTGCCGGCGCGCAGATCGGGTTGCCGCAACCGTCGCTACCGGTGCCGGTGGTGGGGCCGGTCGTCAGCCAGACACTGGATGGCGTGGATCGCGCTACGCTTGATATTGAGCGACAGATCGAGACATTGGCCCGCCAACGGGTTCGTTCGATCAACCGCCTCCTGCGCGACAACCGCCAGAGCATCGAGCTGGACCGGCAGGGTTCACCCGCTCGACGCGGCGAATTGCTGGTGCTGGATGCGGACGATGCGGCGCTGGAAGCTGCACGGCAGGAGGGTTTCACCATTCTGTCTGACGACCGGATCGACGGATTGGACATGGCCGTGGTGCGGCTGCGCGTGCCCGAAACAATGGACTTGGCAGAGGCGGAGGAACTTGTGGGTCGGATCATGCCTGAAGCGCAGGTGGCAGCCGATAATCTGCATTTCCCAGCGGGCCATGCGGTGACCCCCGCTGCTGCGCAGTCGCACTCTGCGGCAAGCGAAACGGATATACCCGTCGGCATGATCGACAGTGCGCCCGCGCGTGGCGATGCAGTAACCGAAGTGCGCGGATTTGCCAGCGGAGCGCCGTTGCCTGCCGATCACGGCACTGCCGTTGCATCCTTGTTGTCGGCGTCGGGCATCAGGCGCATCCGCGCCGCCGATGTCTATGGCAGCGACAAGGCGGGCGGAAATGCGCTGGCCATTGCCAAGGCGCTCGGCTGGCTGACGGCAAGCAAGAGCAAGGTTGTCACGATCAGCCTTGTCGGCCCGCGCAATGCGGTGCTGGAACGGGCTATCGCCGCCTCGCAGGCGAAGGGCGTCGTCGTCGTGGCCGCCGTCGGCAACGATGGGCCTGCCGCGCCTCCTGCCTTTCCAGCCTCCTATGACGGCGTGGTTGCGGTGACTGGGGTGGATGGCAGACGCCGCGCTTTGATTGAGGCGGGTAAGGCACTGCATCTCGATTATGCCGCTCCAGGTGCGGATATTTTTGGACGCAATGCCAAGGGCAAGCGCGTGCGCCTGCGCGGCACATCTTTTGCGACACCGTTAGTTGCGGCGCGTATTGCATGGGCCAAGTCCGCCGGAATTTACTGGCGCCGCGCACTCGATGCCGAGGCGATCGATCTGGGCAGCAAGGGCGAGGATCCGATCTACGGGCGCGGGCTGGTCTGTGGCGCGTGTAAGGGTGCGCGCTGACAAAAAATTTTCGGGGCGCATGGATTAAACCGGAAACGGGGTTCGTTTTCCTTTCGAAGCACGAGGGCAAGGCGCCCTTGCTGCATAGAAAAGGAACTGATCATGAAGACCATCTATCTTACCAGCGCCGTGGCCCTTTTCGCCGTCGCCGCACCAGCTACGGCCCATGCGCAACTGTTGGGCGGCAGCGGGGGCATCGGCGGTGCCATTGGCGGCACGTTAGGCGGGCAAGGCGCGATCGGCGGTCCGCTTGGCGCCCCCACTGACAGCCTGCGCAGCGCGACGCGCGGCTCGGCCGACGCCAGTGCCAAAGCACAGGGCAGCAAGTCGGTCGATACCAAGACTGGTACCATTGCCAGCCATGGTAACGTTGATACAGCCGCAACGAGCAGCACGGCCAAGACGCTGGACACGCCCCTGGCGACGCTGAATGGAGGCGCTACGACCAGCACGAGCACCTCGACCGGCGGACATGTGAACGCCCAGCTTGTCGGGACTGACCAGATCGGCTCCACTCTGAGCGCGACACAAGCAACGGCCGCAAAGACCGCCGCCAATGTTGGGGCGACAGTCGGTTCAGCCGTCAACGGTGCTGCACAGGTGGGGGGCAGCTCGGCCGCTACCGCGAGCCTGATGGCCGGAGATGCCGCGAATGCGACCGGCAATCGCCTTGCCGCCGCGGGTTCCGCCGCCGCCAATGCAGCGGGTAGCGTCGCCATCGCACCCGCCATGCCTGTCACCGGCACCGACGGTCAGATGCTGGGCACTGTCAGCCAGCTCGTCGTCGATGCGCGCGGTTATATCGAATATGCGCTCGTCGATCTCAATGGGCTGACCGCGCAGCTTCCTGCAGGCAATTTCTCGGCACAGGGCGATGCGCTGGTATCGGCTATGGGCGAAGCGGAAATGCGCCAGCTTGCCGAAGAGCAGGCCATGGAAATGCCGGACGAACCCGCGGGCGACCATCCGGCCGATTAAGTCGCGCTAGCGCACTAATCAACACATCTCCCCGAACGGCCGGGAGGAGGTCTTGACCTCCTCCCGGACCGATCGCCCACGTCTATCGACCGGACCCAATATATGCGTATCCCGACCGTTCTGCTGCTTGCCTGCATCCCCGCCACTGCCTTTGCGCAACAGGCTCAACCTGAAACCGGCTCAGAGTGGGAGGTTTCGAGTGGCGTAGAATATGAAAGCGGCGATTACGGCACCGGCACCGGCACCGATATCGAGATTTTGTCGGTCCCCAGCCGGCTGGGCATGACCATCGGGCGCGTGCAAATGATCGCTGCAATCCCTTATCACCGGATCGAAGGGCCCTCCGATGTCATTCCCGGCAATGTGCTGGGTCTACCCCTATTGCCGCAACCGCAGCCGGAGGCAGATAGCGTTACCCGCAACGGCTGGGGCGATCTGGAACTTGGCGCGACATATGCTTTGCCGGTGAAGGCGGTGAATTTTTCGCTGTCGGGATCGATCAAGCTGCCGACGGCGGAAAACGATTTGGGCACGGGTGAAACCGATTACACGATCGGGGCCGAGGTATCGAAAGCCATCTCGGACAAGATCATCCCCTTCGCCAGCTTCAGCTATACGCTACCCGGCAGCCCCGAAGGCATCTCGCTGCAGGACCGTTACGCCGTGACCGGCGGAATGGCGACATGGCTGGGCCGCAAAACTCAGCTCTCTGCATCTTATCGCTATGGCGAAAACCCCGATGCGGCGGTCACCGATGACCAGCGCGTACAATTGGGGCTAAACCAATGGGTTGGCAGCGGCCTGTCGATTGGGGTCTATGGCTCGGCAGGCCTGTCGAAAGGCGCGCCCGATCAGTCGGTAGGATTGCGGATCGGGTTCGCGCTGGATTGATGGCTGAGCGGTTCGATATTCGAATCGGAGCAGCCTCATTTCAATAAGAGTCATTCTAAAGACCGGCGGCACTGCTTAGAATTGCAGATCTTATGCTGAAGTTCCGCACTTCGTGCTTATGTCTAGCTGACCTTCTAATCGGCGGCAACAGTCGCCGCAGCCATCTCTTAACGCACTTCAAACGCATCCGCGAGCGCTGTGGTTTTTCGTTTTCGCACACGCATACTGAACTATGGCGGCGGCGCCTCATTCGCGCATTGTCGAATAGAGAGGGCACCCCTATGGATAAGGCTATAAGCTAGGCCGTAGACTCATTATGCGGCGCACCAGATGCGGGCACAGATGAGTTTGACGGCGGCGAGGTAGTTTCCAGGGCACTTATCATAGCGCGTGGCGATGCCCCGGAAGTGCTTGATGCGGTTGAAGAAGCGTTCGACGAGATTGCGCTGCCGGTAGAGCCAGCCCGAGAAGGCGAACGCTTGCTTGCGGTTGGACCGTGATGGGATGTTGGCCCAAGCCTTCTTTGCAGCGGCAGCTTCACGGATGGCGTTGCTGTCGTAGCCCTTGTCACCAAGCAGGGTTGCTCCCTCAGGCATCGCTTCCAGCAGGGCCTCGGCTTCCTGACTATCGTGGACCTGCCCGCCGGTCAGTCGCAGGGCAACGGGACGACCGTCAGCGTCAACGAGGGCATGGATCTTGCTCGTGAGACCGCCTCGGGAACGTCCCATGCCGCAATCTTCGGATCCCCCCTTTTACACGTCGCACCGTGCTGGTGGACGCGGACACAAGTGGAATCGATCATGACAATCTCGCCTTTGAAAGCGGCGGAAACTGCCGCCAGAAGCCGGTCCCATACCCCGGCTTTGCGCCAGCGCACGAACCGGTTGTAGCAGGTTGTCAAAGGGCCATAGCGCTCGGGTATCTCGGCCCTCGGTGAGCCGGTGCGGAACCGCCAGAGAATGCCGTTCAGCACGCGCCGGTCATCAACGCGGGGAACACCTCGCGGCTTGTTGGGCAGCAGCGGCTCGATAATCGACCGTTCCCCGTCCGTCAGTTCGTAGCGTCGCCGCGTCATCCAAAGCTCCTTCCTGAAGCCTTGAATCAACCCCGAACGCTTCCCGCAAGTCAATTTATGAGTTTACGGCCTAATAGAGCGGCGCTCACCCTATTGAGGAAAACTCTCAACGATCCGCCGCAAGCGTTCGAGCGACGGCGGTGTGGCGAGCAAGTCCTCGAAGCGAGCGGCAAGCGCGGCAAAGCCCGGTGCCGCGGCATGGGTATCCAGCGCGGCCTGATTCGCCCATGCCTCGATCATGACGATCACGCCCGGCTCATCAAGGCTCTCATGGGCGAGATAGGCGATGCAGCCGGGCTCTGAGCGGACCTGTGGCACTAACGCCATAATAGTGTGCGCCAGTTCGTCCGCCTTGCCCGCCTGCGGCACCAGACGCGCGACAAGATGAACGGTAGCATCGGCGGCCGCATCAGTCATGGTCCCAGCCTTCCAGTACGATCTTGCCGCGAGTGGTCGCGCTTTCGATCTGGCGATGTGCAGCGATCAGATTGGCCGCATTTATCGGCGACATGGTTTGCGTCAGCGTGGTCCTGATCATGCCCTGATCCACCAGCTTGGCGATCTCGTCGAGTAGGCGCCCCTGTTCTGCGACATCGGGCGTATCGAACAGCGAGCGGGTGAACATCAGTTCCCAATGGACCGACACGGCTTTCCGCTTGAAAGTGACAATGTCGAGGCTGACGGGATCATCGATGAGCGCGAAACGTCCCTGCGGGGCGATCAGTTCGGCAATGTCGGCCAAATGCCGATCGGTATGAGTGGTCGAGAAGACGAAGGCTGGTGGGTCAAGGTCGAGAGCCGCGATCTGCGCTGGCATGGGCAGGCTATGGTCGATGACATGATGCGCGCCCAAGCCACGCACCCAGTCCTGTGTTGCGGGACGTGATGCCGTGGCGATGATTGTAAGATCGGTAAGGGCCTGTGCGATCTGGATTGCAACCGACCCGACGCCGCCCGCACCACCGATGACCAGCAGGGCAGCAGGTTCGTTGCCCGTCTTGTCCTGAACCCGCAGCCGATCGAACAATGTCTCCCAGGCTGTGATGGCGGTCAGCGGCAAGGCGGCCGCTTCGGCCATTGAAAGCGTGGAGGGCGCTCGTCCGACAATGCGCTCGTCGACGAGTTGATATTGGGCATTGCTGCCGTCGCGGGCGATATTTCCCGCGTAGAAAACGCGGTCGCCAATGTTGAAACGGGTGACATCCGGGCCAACGGCCTCGACGATACCCGTCGCGTCCCAGCCCAATATGCGTTCTGCTCTGCCGTCAAATGGCGGGGCGCAGGCGCGGACCTTGGTATCGACGGGATTGACTGATACCGCCTGCACCGCAACCAGCAGATCGCGGCCCGTGACAACGGGACGTGGCAATTCGACATCCACGAGCGCGTCTGGTCGATCGAGGACGCCCGCCTGATGATAAGCGATTGCACGCATGAGAGTACTTCCTTTTGCAGTTTGCTGTTGCCCTGCCTATGTGGTCACAGTGCATTCGCATGCGATACGCACAAAAATCGCCCATAGTGTCGAAAAGGATACCGTATCTTGGCCAAGCCGCGTCATTCCCGCCTGGACTGCACGCCCGGCTGCGCTGTGGAGGCCGCCATCAGTCTGATCGACGGCAAGTGGAAGGCCGTTATACTTTACCATCTCCAGGAGGGGCCCGTCCGTTTCAATGAATTGCGGCGGCGTAGCGGAAGCGTGACGCAGCGCATGCTTACAAACCAGCTGCGCGAACTGGAAACCGATGGACTGATTGAGCGCGAGGTATTCGCGCAAGTCCCGCCTCGGGTAGAATATCGACTTTCCGAGCGGGGACGTACCCTCTCGCCGATAATCGAGGCGCTCAAGGCATGGGGCGATGCGAACATGGATTTGTTCGCTCGGCGATGGACGGCGAGAGCTTAAGCCAACTCGCAAGCGGACAGTCGTTAGGTTCTGTTGACAAAAGCCGGATAGGGATTCCCAGAGCCATCGCCAGCTGATTCAAAGCTGCTTTTTGGGAGCAGGCATGGATCGCGGGGATTTGTCGGACGCGGAATGGGAGGTGATCGGGCCACTGCTGCCATCCGAACGAGGTCGTTGGGCGCGGCCCGCAGGCGATAACCGGCGCTTTCTCAATGGCATGCTGCATGTTCTACGGATCGGTTGCCCCTGGCGCGACATGCACGAGCGCTATGGCAAGTGGAACTCTGTCTACGTCCGGTTCCGCCGATGGGCCGAGCAAGGTGTGTGGGACGGCCTGCTGCAGACGCTGGTCGATCTCGGCCTCACCGATGACTGGCAGCACATGATCGACAGCACCAGCGTTCGCGGCCATGTCTCGGCGGCGGGCGGAAAAGGGGGGCTCGTGCGAACGCTCTTGGTCGATCACGCGGCGGCTTTACGAGCAAGATCCACGACCGGTCAGACAATCAGGGACGCCCTCTCGGCTTCATCTTGACCGGCGGCGAGGCCTCTGATTACACCGCTGCCGAACCGTTCATGACGATCCCAGTCACCACGCCCAAGGCGCTGCTGGCGGACAAGGGATACGATGGTGACCGCTTCCGCGAGAGCCTGCTGATCCGGGGTGTCCTACCCATCATTCCGCCACGCTCGAACCGCAAAGTGCCAGAGCATCCGGACTATCGCCGCTACCGGGATCGCAACCGCATCGAACGCATGTTCGGAAAGCTCAAACAGCAGCGACGCATCGCCACCCGTTACGACAAAACCGTTCTGTCCTTCGAAAGCTTCCTCAACCTTGCCGCAGAAAGGCTATGGCTGAAGTCTTTTGTCAACACGGCCTAA
>NZ_LYWZ01000014.1 GCF_001661965.1 Croceicoccus mobilis | reverse complement strand
ACGCGAATCCATGCCTTATGATGTCGTCATCGTCGGTGGCGGCGTTGCGGGATTGGGCGCCGCGATCCGGTTGAAGCAGGTGAATGCGGATCTTGAGGTCTGCGTGCTTGAGAAGGGTTCGGAGATCGGCGCGCATATCCTGTCGGGCGCGGTGGTCGATCCCAAGGCGCTGGACGAACTGCTGCCCGACTGGCGCGATGACGATTGCCCGATGGCCGAGACCCCGGTGACGGATAACTGGCACTGGACGCTGTCGGCCAAGGGCAAGTTCGCGATGCCGCATCTGGCGATGCCGCCCTTCATGTCGAACGATGGCAATTACACCGGTTCGCTGGGCAGCCTGTGCCGCTGGCTCGCGGAAAAGGCCGAGGGGTTGGGCGTGGAAATCTTCCCCGGCTTCCCGGCGGCCGAGGTGCTTTATAACGATGACGGTTCGGTCAAGGGCGTGGCGACCGGCGACATGGGCGTGGCCGCCGATGGCAGCCACAAGGCCGATTACCAGCCCGGCATGGAACTGCACGGCAAATACACGCTGTTTGCCGAAGGCGCGCGCGGGTCGCTGACCAAGCAGCTGAAGGCGAAGTTCGACCTTGAGGCGAATTGCGAACCGCAGGTCTATGGCCTTGGCATGAAGGAATTGTGGGACATCGATCCCGCCAAGCACGTGCCGGGCCGCGTTCTCCACACACAGGGCTGGCCGCTTAGCGAAAACGATGCGTGGGGCGGCGGCTTCCTCTATCACCAGGCCAACGGGCAGGTGGCCTTGGGCTTCGTGGTCGCGCTGGATTACGCCAACCCGTATCTGTTCCCGTTCGAGGAATTCCAGCGCTGGAAGCAGCATCCTGAAATCCGCTCGATCCTCGAAGGCGGGAAGCGCGTTTCCTATGGCGCGCGCGTCATTAACGAAGGCGGCTGGCAATCGGTGCCGAAACTCACCTTCCCCGGCGGCGCGCTGATCGGATGCAGCGCGGGCTTCGTCAATGTGCCCCGCATCAAGGGCAGCCATACCGCGATGAAATCGGGCATGCTCGCGGCCGAAGCCGTGGCCGAGGCCATCGGCGCCCAGCGCGCGGGCGACGAGGTCGTCGATTACGAGACGACATTGCGTTCGAGCTGGATCGCGGATGAACTGAAGAAAGTGAAGAACGCCGAACCCGCCGTCGCCAAGTTCGGCGGCGCGCTGGGCACGGTGATCGCGGGCGCGGACATGTGGATGCGCACGCTGAAGATCGGCCTGCCGATCACCATGAAGCACCACCGCGACTGCGATCAGACGATGCGCGCCGATCTGTTCAAGCCGATCCAGTATCCCAAGCCCGATGGCGTGATCAGCTTCGACCGTCTTTCCAGCGTGTTCCTGTCGAACACCAATCATGAGGAAGATCAGCCCTGCCACCTTCAGCTCAAGGACCCGGATGTTCCGCTGAAGATCAACCTGCCGGTCTATGCCGGGCCTGCGGCGCGTTACTGCCCGGCGGGGGTGTATGAATATACCGGTCTCGACGAAGAGGGCGCAGAGCCCAAATTCGTGATCAACGCGCAGAACTGCGTCCACTGCAAGACCTGCGACATCAAGGACCCAACCCAGAACATCAACTGGGTCACCCCCGAAGGCGGCGGCGGGCCGAACTATCCCAATATGTGAGGGGGCCGCAGATCATGACGGCCGAGCGGCCATCAATGCATCAAAAGGAAAGAAGCCGAGAGGAACATGACTGACATCTCCCCCCTGTTCGAACCTGTAAGGATCGGTGCTCAGGAAATCCGCAATCGCATCGTGATGGCGCCGCTCACCCGCAGCCGCGCGACCGAAGCGAATGTACCGACCGCAATGATGGCCGATTATTACGCGCAGCGCGCCGATGCCGGCCTTATCATATCAGAGGCAACCGCCGTCGATCCGCTTGGCATGGGCTGGTACCGGGTACCAGGCATATGGTCGGACGAAATGATCGCCGGATGGCGAGGCGTAATCGAAGCGGTCCACGCCAAGGGTGGGCGCATGTTCCTGCAGTTGTGGCACATGGGCCGACTTGTCCTGCCCGATTATATCGGGGGACAGCTACCCATGGCCCCCTCACCCATTGCTGCCGAGGGTGAAACCTTCGCGCCGCGACCCGAAGGCGACGACGGGCTGTTCCTGCCGATGAAACCCTATGTCATTCCGCGTGAAATGAACCAGTCAGATATAGACAGCGTCGTGACCGCCTTCGGTCGCGGTGCTGCGAACGCGGTCAAGGCCGGCTTCGACGGGGTCGAAGTGCACGGCGCCAACGGCTATATTATCGATCAATTCCTGCAGTCCAAGACCAACCGCCGTACCGATGCCTATGGTGGCAGCGTTGAGAACCGTACCCGATTCCTGCGCGAAGTTCTCGATGCTGTGAGCGAACAGATCGCGCCCGATCGCATCGGCCTGCGGATCAGCCCGACGAGCGAACGCAAAGGTATGGGGGACGAGGATCCGACAGCTCTGGCACGCGCTATCGGGGCACTTTGCCGTGACTATGGCCTCGCCTATATCCACCTGATCGAACCGATTGCCTCGGGCTTTATGGAACGGCCGGATAAGCCGGTACTCAATGATCTTGCGGCGGCTTTTGGCGGGACCGTCATTCAAAACGGCAGCTTCGATGCCGAAACAGCTGCGATGGCGATAGCAGGTGGCCAGGCCGCCGCCATCTCTTTTGGCAGGCCCTATATCGCCAATCCAGATCTGGTCTCGCGATTCCGCGAAGGTGCGCCGCTCGCACAACCCGATTTCGACTACGCTTATGTCGGGGATCGTAAAGGCTACACCGACTATCCAACAGCATCGGACTGACGCCGCGCTGATTGCGACTGGGCAACGGCGGAATCATACGATACTGGTAATCTAGCGAACGATATTTGGGAGACTGTGATGAAAGCCCTGGTCCCGGTAAAACGGGTGATCGACTATAACGTGAAGCCTCGCGTGAAGGCGGATGGCTCTGGTGTCGACCTGTCGAACGTGAAGATGAGCATGAACCCGTTTGACGAGATCGCGGTCGAGCAAGCGATCCGGCTGAAGGAAGCGGGCAAGATCGACGAGATCGTGGCGGTGAGCATCGGCCCTGCCAAGGCGCAGGAAACTTTGCGCACGGCGCTGGCGATGGGCGCGGATAGCGCGGTGCTGGTGGAAACGGACGAAACGGTCGAGCCGCTGGCGGTGGCCAAGATCCTCAAGGCTGTGGCGGCAGAGGTCGAACCCGGCCTCATCATCCTCGGCAAGCAGGCGATTGACGATGACAGCAACCAGACCGGCCAGATGCTGGCCGCGCTGATGGACCTGCCCCAGGGCACGTTCGCATCGAAGGTCGAGGTCGAAGGCGATCACGTCAGCGTGACGCGCGAAGTCGATGGCGGGCTCGAGACGGTGAAGCTGTCTGTGCCTGCGATCATCACAACCGATCTGCGCCTGAACGAGCCGCGTTACGCGAGCCTTCCCAACATCATGAAGGCTAAGAAGAAGCCTCTCGGGACCAAGACCCCGGCTGACTACGGCGTGGATATCGCGCCGCGCCTGAAGACGCTGACCGTCGCCGAACCGCCGGTCCGGCAGGCGGGCGTGAAGGTCGCCGATGTCGACGAGCTGGTCGCCAAGCTTAAAGCGATGGGAGTCGCATGATCATGAAAACGCTTGTTTATGTCGATCACGACAATGCCAATCTGGGTGATGCGACCCTCGCCACCGTCACCGCTGCCTCGAAGCTGGGCGAAGTGCACCTGCTGGTCGCGGGCGCGGGCTGCGCTGCTGTAGGCGAAGCGGCTGCCAAGATCGCGGGCGTGGGCAAGGTCCATGTCGCCGATGACGCGGCGTACGAACACCAGCTGGCCGAGAATGTCGCGCCGCTGATCGCAGGGCTGATGGATGCGCACGACGCCGTGCTGTTCCCCGCCACCACCACCGGCAAGAATATCGCCCCGCGCGTCGCCGCACTGCTCGATGTCATGCAGATCAGTGATATTCTCTCGGTCGAGGGCGAGAAGACTTTCACGCGCCCGATCTATGCGGGCAATGCGATTGCGACGGTGGAATCGACCGATGCCAAATTGGTCATCACCGTGCGCGGCACCGCCTTCGACAAGGCGGAAGCCAGCGGTGGCAGCGCGGAGATCGAAGCCGTCGCCTCCACCGGCGATGCGGGCAAGTCCAGCTTCGTCGGCGCGGAAATCGCCAAGTCCGAACGCCCCGAACTGACGAGCGCGAAGATCATCGTCTCGGGCGGCCGCGCGCTGAAAGATGCCGAAACCTTCGAGGCGACGATCATGCCGCTCGCGGACAAGTTCGGCGCGGGAGTGGGGGCTTCGCGCGCCGCAGTCGATGCTGGCTATGTGCCCAACGACTATCAGGTCGGGCAGACGGGCAAGATCGTCGCGCCCGAAGTGTACATCGCCATCGGCATCTCCGGCGCGATCCAGCACCTGGCCGGCATGAAGGATTCCAAGACCATCATCGCCATCAACAAGGACGAAGACGCACCCATCTTCCAGGTCGCCGACATCGGGCTCGTCGCCGATTTGTATCAAGCGGTGCCGGAACTGATGGAGAAGTTGTGAAGGAGAGCATGTCATGAAACTCACCATCATCGGACGCGACGAGACCGAAAAGACGGTCGAGGCTGAAACCGGCACCAGCGTCATGGAGGCGATCCGTGACAATGGCTTTGACGAATTGCTGGCGCTTTGCGGAGGCTGCTGTTCCTGCGCGACCTGCCACGTCTATGTCGACGAAGATTTCGCCGACCGCCTGCCCGAAATGTCAGAGGATGAGAACGACCTCCTCGATAGCTCGGATCATCGGCAGGCGAATTCGCGATTGTCATGCCAGCTTCCTGTGAACGGGGAGCTTGAAGGACTTCGCGTCACCATCGCTCCCGAAGATTGATCGCGCCATGATCGAAGCTGCACCGATCGCGATCGCACAGGCCGACCTCGACGACCTGAAACACAGGCTTGGCCGGGTGCGGCTGCCCGAACCGGCGACCGTACCCGGCTGGGATCAGGGCGTCCCGCACGACCGCATGCGGGCGCTGATCGAAAGCTGGCGAAGCGATTACGACTGGCGCAGCTGCGAAGCGGCGATCAATGCGATGGCGCCGCACCGGACCCTGATCGACGGGCTGGATATCCATTTCCTGCATATCAGGTCGCCGCATGACGATGCGCTACCGATCCTGCTGACGCATGGCTGGCCCGGCTCCGTGCTAGAGTTCGCAAAAGTCGTGGCTCCGCTGACCGATCCCACCGAACATGGCGGATTGGCGGCGGATGCATTTCATGTCGTGATCCCATCCCTCCCCGGCTATGGTTTTTCGGGGAAGCCGGCCAACACCGGCTGGGGCGTTGAGCGCATTGCCCGCGCCTGGGCAGAATTGATGCGCCGCCTCCGCTATGCCCGCTATGTCGCGCAAGGGGGTGACTGGGGTTCCTCGGTCACGGTGCAGATGGGGGTGCAGGCGCCCCAAGGTCTGGCGGGCATCCATCTCAACATGCTCTCGGCAAGACCCGACAAGCTGGACGAGGTACTGGACAACGACGAGGCCGTCGCGATCGAGGCATTGGCGCATTTCGCCAATGTCGAATCCGCCTATGCCCGGTTGCAGGCGACCCGCCCGCAGACCATCGGCTATGCGCTGGCGGATTCGCCGTCGGGTCAGGCGGCGTGGATCTATGAGAAGTTCCAACGCTGGAGCGATTGCGACGGCGATCCCGAAACGGTCCTGTCGCGCAATGAAATGCTCGACATTATAACCATGTACTGGCTTACGAATTCGGCTGCGTCGTCGGCCCGGCTCTATCTGGAAAGCATGGGCAGTTTTCGACCGATGCGGGTCGAATTGCCGGTGGGGATGAGCATATTCCCAAAAGAAATCATCAAGACCCCGCGCAAATGGGCGGACAAGGTGTTTCCGAATACCATCCATTGGAATGAATTGCCCAAAGGCGGTCATTTCGCCGCGTTTGAACAGCCGGAATTGTTCGCAAACGAAATGCGTAGCTGCTTCTCCCTTTTACGTTAGTTCCGTGCGCGAATCCATGCGCCGATCGACACGCCCGTCCAACCGCGAAAGGCCCTGCGCAGGCTATTTTCATGGATAAAGCCAACTGCATGAGCGATCTGCTTGGTGCATAGCGCCCCCTCATCCAGCAGAGCCATGGCATAACGGCGCCGGTAATCGTCGAGAATTTCCGAATAGCTCGTCCCCTCCCCCTGCAACCGCAGAACAAGGCTGCGTTTCGACATGCCCAACCACCGCGCCGCATCGCCCTGCGAAGGAACGCGCGAATGGCCAAGCAGGAGATAATTCATCAACGATTGCCCCAGCGCGCCGCACCGCGCTGCTACTCCGTCTGCCGGCTTAACATGGGCCAGTTGGTCAAGCAGGAGAGAGAACGTCTCGTCATCGCGGCCGGTCGTGGCGCGATTCAACACAGAGGATGGCCCCGCGATCCTGTTGCGCCCGCATCCGAACCGCAGCGAAGCTTGCAATGCATCTGGAACGGTCAGGCAGGGCGGCGCGTCATGCTCGATCTCGGCGATGAAATCGGCATAGCTGTCGCCGGTGACATCGTGGCAAAAGGCAAAAAAGGTCGCGGTCAGCTCCTCAACACAGAACCGCCGGGCCGCAGCGCTCAAAATCCGGTCCGCGTACAGCGTGGTAATCCATTCGCCCGCTTCGTCGTCGACCTGCGCGCTGACCCTGACCAATTCCCCGGCTGCTTCGGCATGCGACAACCAGACGTGGAGCACCTCACGCAAAGTGCTGCATGACAGCACGACATGGCCCAGCAGGCCCAGTTCGATGACGCGGCGAGCCGAACCGAATTGCAATGCGAATCCGCGCGGCGCACGGCGGGCGATCCTGTCCAGCAGGCGCGCATATTCGGCATCTCCGATCGGGCCGTCACCAATGGCCAGATACGACGGCGAGCCCAAAGCCTGCGCATAGGCGTGCAATTTGCGTCTGCGCATCGCGCCTTTCCTGTCGCCCATTGCCCCTCTCGCCGCTCTCTCTCTGTTCTTTGCGTAATAGGTTCACATCCTTGCGCAATCCGATCACCCGTTCAACTGGATTCGTCTCCCCTCCCGCCGCACAATGCCGCATCGCCAAAGGCAGAAATGGGAGAGATAAATGGGCAAACCGACCGCACGCGAAACCGTCGAAGCGTTCTTCAAGGATTGGGAAACCGGCTTTGTCGGGGCGTTCGAAAAATGGATGGCCGAAGATGCCGTCTGGCAGAACACGGGCATGCCCGATTGCGTCGGCTATGACGCGGTCATGTCGCATTTGCGGAAATATAATGAAGTGAGCCAGATGCCCTATGGCCGGGTCGAGATGATCAATATCATGTCCGAAGGCGACACCGTGCTGACCGAGCGGATCGATCATCTTTGGGGTGACGGGCCGGAAACACATGCGGCCAAGATCATGGGCGCGCTGCAAGTGCGCGACGGCAAGATCACCCGCTATTCCGACTATCTCGACATCAGCCAGTTCGAGCCGGAGAAATACTGATGATTTCCACGCAAACCGGCCTGCATGTACGCAAGCCTGCGCTCGACGTGCAGGCAACGCCGCTGGTCTGGTCGCGGATTCCCGAATTCTCGATATATTCCAACGGATCGTCGATCTGCATCCCGTTTTACGAGCATTATCTGAACAATGTCGCCAAATCGGTGCGCGACGAATGCCGCACCGCGAATCCCGCGCTGGCTGACCGGCTGGACGATTTCATCCGGCAGGAGGCGACCCATGCCCGCTATCACGCTGAGTTCAACCGGCGCTTTCTGGATGACGGCAATCCGGCGCTGGACCGGATCGTGAAAGAGCTGGTCGCGGACTTGCAAAAGATGCGCAAGGAGCGTTCGCTCGCCTATAACATGGCCTTTTGCGCGGGGTTTGAAAACACGGCGACCTATTCGGCGCTTTACCTGTTTCAGCATTGCGACGATCTGTTCGAAGGGGCCGATCCCAATGGCGCGAACCTGTTCCTGTGGCATGTCGCCGAAGAGTTCGAGCACCGGTCGGTCTGCCACGATGCTTTCATGGCGATTTCAGGCCGTTACCTGACCCGCATCGCCGCGCTGGTGCATTCGTTCAGGCATATCGGCAGCTATTTCGACAGGGCCGCCGATGTGATCCTGAAGCAATATCAGGCCGGCTTGACCGAGCCCGAGCGCAGGGAGTCGCAACGCCAGCATCGCGCGCTGATGCGACGGCAGCAGCGGTTTATACTGCCGCGCCTGGGCACATTGCTGAACCCGCGGTTCGATCCGGCGCGCTTTACCGTGCCGCCCAAGATCGAACATGCGCTAAAACATTTTTCCGGTCCCGCGCCGGTGACCCGCCATTTTAACGAGACATGGGCAGCGCAAGGAGCCGCTTAAATCGCATCGACGATGGCACCGATGTCCTTGCGCCGCCATTCGGACAGGAACAACCGCATCAGCTGCAATTGCGCGCGCGGGATAAACAGGGCGCGCAGGCGCGGATCGTCGCGCCCCTTCAGCGTCTCGAAATCCGGGATCTCAGCCTCTATCAGCGCGGGCGCATCGAGCATCCATGCCGACCCCAGCACCGCGATGGCCAGCGATATGTCGCGATCGAAACGCGCCGGATCGAGTGCAGGCCCGCCGCCGCGCGCATATTCGCTCAACAGCAAATCCTGCAGCGCAGCGTCGTGGCGTGCGATGAAATCGGTCTCTGCCGCGCAATACATGCCGTAATAGCCCTGCGCCAGATTACCCTGCCCCACGCCGCCCCAGTCGAGCTGACCCGATTGCATTTCGCCGGTCGCGTCGCGCCAGAACCAGGCGTTGTCGGGGTTCATGTTCCAGTGGATCAATGCGATCGCATCATCATGTGCATAGATCGCATGCCAGATGGCGCGCTCTTTGCGCAGCACCATGCGTGCGCCCCGGGCGAAACTGTCGAGAAAGGCGGGATCGGACAGACCGTCGGGCAGCAGTTGCGGCGCGCGGGCCGCGAATCGGTGCAGGCGGTCCAGCTTCGCGTCCAGCTCCTCGGACCCGAATGGAATGACCTTTAGAAGAGCCTCGTTCGTTCGGTCGAAGGGGAAAGTCTCGGTCACCTCGCCGCCGAAACGGCCTGCACGATGGAAGCCTGCAAGTTTTGCCATGGCACGCGTCTGCGCCTCATAAACCGGAAGCAGCTCGCCATATTCATGATCGACCGCCTTCTCCATCACAGGCAGCACGCCATTCTCGCCATAGGGCACCCTCCCTGTGATCAGGAGGCCCGTCAGATATTCGGCGCTATAACCGGCGAACATGCATTCGGGCACGATCAGCGGAAAATCGGACCGCCGCGACAGCAGGGCAAAGCGTACCTCGGGATCCATCACCGGAGAGAACAGCGCCTGCAATGGATCGCCCATTTCACGCGTGAATTTGGCGAAGAGGCGGGTGGGCCGGTCGGTCGGCTGCGCATATTCGACGTCGATCACGATCTTTCGCCCCATGCCGCCGCCAAAAAATTCCTCCCAGCGAGTGATGCGCTCGACCCGGTTCTCGGGCTCCAGCGTGCCGATGGCATGGAACAGGCGGGTCAACTCTGGCGCGCCGCCCGATTGCAGCATATCATAGCCGACCGGAAATGCGGTCCCGGTGTGGTCGCAGGTCACTTCAGTCATGGCGGCAGGGCCCATATCGGCGCAGGTCGATTTCATCGGATATCCCATTCCAGCGGCAGATAGCGCATCGCATTGGCGCGCCCGGAAAACACGCGAGAGGTTTTTCCCGCAGCGATGCGGAATTCCGGTATCCGGGCGAGCCATTCGCGCAGGAAGACACGGATCTCCGTGCGAGCGAGAAACGCGCCGATGCATTGGTGCGGCCCGTTTCCGAATACGATGCTGCGCTTGTTCGGACGGTCGAAATCGACCTCTAGCGGGTTGTTGTACTCGCGGTCGTCGACTGCTGCCATGCTGGTCGGGGTCAGGATCATGTCGCCCGCCTTCATCGCCACGCCATGATATTCGGTGTCTGCGACAACCTCGCGCGCGATATTGGCGATCTGGTGGCGGCGCATCAGCTCTTCGGTGGCGGAATGAATGCGGTCGGGCTCGCTGGCCAGCAGGCGGCGGTGTTCGTCGTGCCCGGCCAGATGCTGGGTGATGAAACCGATCATGCCCGCCACCGTGTCCAGACCGCCCGCCAGCAGCAGCGCGCCCATCAACCGCGCCTCCTCGTCCGTGAGCAGGCGCCCACCGTCAATCGTGCCGGTTACGATCGCACTCAGCATGTCGTCGCCGGGATTGCGGCGGCGCTCTTCCAGCTTGACGTCGAGATATTCGAAGGCCGCAGCAAATCCCTCGGCCTGCTGCTCCTCGTCGCCGCGCACCATCTTTTCGGCAATCTCCAGCAGATGGAGCCGGTCGCCGGCAGGAAGATCCACCAGCTTGAGGAAAATGCCGATCGGCATGACAAGCGCGAATTCGGAAATGAACTCGCAGTGGCCCCGCTCGCGGAACCCTTCGATCAGCTCTATGCATAACGCTTTTGCATCGCTCTCCATGCCGACCATCGCCTTGGGCGTGAACCATGGCGCGATCAGTCGGCGGAATTCGCCGTGGAGCGGCGGATCGACCTCGATCGGCGGGAGCGAAAAGGGCTTGCCTGCGACGGGTACGGTCTGATGCCGCGATGAAAAGCGCGTGTAATCGGCCAGCACTTCGGCGATCGCCGCATGGCGGGTCAGCACCCAGTGACCGCCATTATGCGGGGTGTAGAAGATTTCCGGCCCGTCATGCAGATGCGACCACCAGTGCCACAATTCCTCCCCCTCGACCTCTCGCAGGTAATCGAAATCGCGTACCAGCGTCGGCGGCACATGCGCGGGGATCGGTAATTCACCCATCGGCTTTACTGCTGCCCGGCCATGCTGGCTGGCGGTTTGCGCACCCATGCGGGCGTTGCGCGCCCCTTTGCCGCGCGATAGGCGGGGTTGCGGCAATCATCCAGGATGTCGAGCCGATCCTCGCGCGGGGTCCAGCCCAGTTCCTCCCGCGCTCGGGGGGACCGCTGGCGGCTGCAGGATGGCAGCACCACTTTGCCCCACATCGGGTCCCACAGCTCGCAGGCTTCATCGACCGTGATGCTGCGCGTCGGCACGCCCAATTCGTCGGCGATGGCGCGGGCCATCACGCCATAGGACACCTCTCCGGTCACCGAGAAATAGAGCGCGCCGGGCACGCCCTTTTCGATGGCGAGGCGGTAAAGTACGGCAAGATCCTCGACATGGACGTTGGAATAGACGTTGAGGCCGGGGCCGATATGGCAGACAGCACCTGTGGCCTTGGCCGAGTAGTAAAAATCCTCGATGATCTTGCACCCGCCATTACCCCATATGAGCGATGGGCGCAGCACGATGGCGCGAATGCCATCCTTTGCCGCATCGCGCACCAGCTGTTCGTTGATCAGGCGCGGCGCGATCTGGCGGCGCGGGGTGAAGGGTTCGTCCTCGGCATAATTGCGCTCGTCCCAATGGCCGTCCGTCGGGATCGACATCACGCTGGTTCCACTGGTGAAGATGAAGGCGCGGTCCGTGCCCTGCAATTCGTCCAGGATGATACGGCATACGTCATATTCGTCTTCGAACATCAACTGTGCCGCCAGCACGACGGCATCCTGTCCTTCGATCATGGCGGGAATGGAAGCGCGGTCGGACAGGTCGCCGACGATGATCCTCGCACCCAGGTCGCGCACGCCTTCGGCCGCCTCTTCGGATCGGACGAAGCCGGTCACTTCATAACCATGTGCGACCAGCTCTATCAGGACATGTTTGCCGACGAAGCCGTTTGCGCCGAAGACGATTGCCGTTGGCATGTTCACTCTCCCCAAAAGCCGTGTTCAAAAGGCGACCTTGTCCCCGCCCTTCAGCGAAAGGATCTCGCGCGCCTCTTCGGGGGTGGCGATCTCGCCGCCCAGCCCCTCGATGATCTGGCGAACCTTGGTCACCTGCTGCGCATTCGTTTCGGCCAGCTGGCCCTTGCCGATCCACAGGCTGTCCTCCAGCCCCACGCGCACATGTCCGCCCATGCTGGCGGCCATTGCTGCCACCTTCATCTGGTTCGCGCCCGCCGCCAGCACCGACCAGCGGTAATTGTCACCGAAAAGCCGGTCGGCGGTGCGCTTCATATGCATGACATCGTCAGGATGCGCGCCAATGCCGCCCAAAAGTCCGAAACAGGTCTGGATGAACAACGGTCCCTTCACCAACCCCTCCTGCCAGAAATAATGGAGGTTATAGAGATGGCTGGTATCGTAGCATTCGAACTCGTATCGGGTGCCGGTCTTGTCCAGCGTCTCCAATGCGTAACGGATATCCTTGAAGCTGTTGCGAAAGACGAGGTCGTGGCTTGCTTCCAGCATTTCGGGTTCCCACGCGTGCTTGAACTCCTTGTAGCGTTTCAGCATGGGAAACAGGCCGAAATTCATCGATCCGATGTTGAGGCTCGCGACCTCGGGCTGCCACACTTCGGCGGGCTTCACCCGGTATTCGACCGGCATATAGGGCGATGCGCCGGTCGTGATGTTCACCACCACATCGCTGCTCTGCTTGATCACTTTCAGAAACGGGTCGAAATCCTCGGGGGTGTGGACGGGCTTGCCCGTTTCGGGATCGCGCGCGTGCAGATGCACGATGGCGGCGCCCGCCTCGGCCGCGCCCAATGCGCTTTCGGCGATTTCCTGCGGGGTAACCGGCAGATATGGCGACATCGACGGGGTGTGGATCGAACCCGTGATCGCGCAGCTGATGATGGTCTTGTTCTTTGCCATTGTCCGTAAATTCCCGTTTGGCCGCCCCGCTCAGTCGAGCGTGATCAGCGATTCCTTGTTGTAGGGTACGGCGTCTTGCAGACGGTCCTGGCGCAGCTTTTGCGGCCATTCGGCATCGGCAATCAGCGCGCGTCCCACCGCGATCAGGTCGAATTCGTCCGCTTCCATGCGCTGCACCAGCGCCTCGACGTCGGTGACTTCGGCGCTTTGGCCATCGACCAGCGCGTCAAGCAGGTCGGTAGACAATCCGACAGAGCCGACAGAGATCGCAGGCTTGCCGGTCAGCCTTTGCGCCCAGCCGGCGAGATTGAGGTCACTGCCGGCGAATGCCGGTTCCCAAAAACGCCGCTGGGATGCGTGGAAGATGTCGACACCCGCTTCGCAAAGCGCCTGCAAGAGCGTACCCAGTTCTTCGGGCGTATTGGCCAGCCGGGCCTCATAATCCTGCAGCTTCCATTGCGAAAAACGGAAAATGATGGGGAAATCCTCCCCCGCCTCGCGGCGGCAGGCACGCACCACCTCCACACCGAAACGTGCGCGCTGCCCCAGCGTGCGGCCACCCCATTCGTCGCTGCGGTGATTGGTTTCGTGCCAGAAGAACTGGTCGATCGCATAGCCATGCGCGCCATGCAGTTCGAGCGCGTCGAACCCCAGTTCGCGGGCGGTGCGCGCTGCCTTGCCATAGGCCGCGACCGCTGACTCTATGTCCGATGGGTCGGATGGCTCGGCGACCTTGTCACCCGCGCGGATAAAACCCGATGGCGTGAGCGGCGGCACGTCGCGCTCGAACTGGCTGGAGTAAAGATTCTCGACATCGGATTTCTGCGACAGGCCGACGTGCCATAATTGCGGAGCGATCTTGCCCCCCTCGGCATGGACGGCCTCAACCACCGCACGCCAGCCCGCGAGGGCATCGTCGCCATAAAAGCGCGGGACATTCACCTCGTTCGAAGCGGCGGGATGTTCGATCCAGGTCCCCTCGGTCACGATCAGCCCCACGCCTGCTGCCGCGCGCCGCGCGTAATAGGTGGCGACATCCTCGCCCGACACGCCGCCAATCGCTTTCGCCCGCGTCATCGGCGCCATGACGATACGATTGGGAAGCGTCAGCTTTGGCGATTCGAACGATCGAAATACGGTGTCTGGCCGCGTCGTCATCTATCTCTCCCGGTCGCCCGCACCATGCGCGACGAACCATGTGGCGCATCATGCCAGGGCGTGACGCGACAGGCCTTGTTGCCTCTTGTCGCGCAAAGCCGTAACATAGCGTATCATCTCCCGCAAGCGATGTGAGCGCCGCCTGCCGGGCCTTCACAAATGGATCGTATTCAGGGATACGGATTATCGACATGACCACGCCGACAACCTCCGCATCGCGCGATTCCCGCTTCGTCCCCCTTGCGGGCACGCATAACTTCCGCCGTGTCGAAGGCTGGCAAACACCGCAGGGTGCGCGGCTTCGCAGCGGCGCCTTGTTGCGATCATCCGGGCTGGAGGAACTGACGCGCGGCGATACAGACAGGCTGGACGCTTTGGGAATCGCGCGTGTCATCGATTTGCGCAGCACCGGCGAATGCGCCGCCGATCCCAGCAACTGGCATGGCGCGCCGCCCCCCACATGGCGCGGCGCGACCTGTGCCGCTGCCGCCAATCTCGCCACGCTTATCAAGGGTCCGCCGCTTACGCTCGACCAGCTGGAAGGCGAGCTGATGGGTGTTTACGCCGCCTTCCCCATCGATCTCGCCTCCGCGCTACGAGCCGCATTCGACGCCCTGGAACGCGATGACGGCGCATTGCTGGTACACTGCGCTGCGGGCAAGGACCGGACAGGTTTCGTCATCGCCATGATCTTGCGCGCACTGGGCATTCGCGAAGAAGATGTCGTCGCCGATTACCTGATGACCAATGAAAGCTTTGCCGATGCCTGCATCCGCTTTCAAAAACGCGCCCTTCTCGCCGGGATGGAGGCGCGTACGCCCGGAGCGGTCCGCCTGATGCTAAGCGCCAGCACCTCGTTTCTGGACAGGGCCGACCGGGCCATCATTGCCGGATGGGGCGGCATGGATGCATATCTTGAAGAAGTGGCCGGTCTGGGCCGAGATCGCAGGGATGCAATCCGGGCGCGGCTGATCGAAGCATAGGGCAGACAAGCAGTATGGACGATCTGCAGTTTTCCCGCGTAGCCATAGACGGCGCAATCGCGCTCGTCACCATATACCGGCCCGCGCGGATGAACGCGCTGCATCCCGCCGCCCATCAAGAACTGCAACGGGTTTTCGACGGTCTTGTTGGCAATGCCGGACTGCGCTGCATCGTGCTTACCGGCGAAGGGAGCGCGTTTTGCGCGGGCTATGACCTTAAGGACAATCTGGAAACAGGCGTCATGGAACTGGCTGCTGATGGCTTTGCCGGACTGACCTTGCGCCACCATTTCCCGCTGCCCATTGTCGCGGCGGTCAACGGCATTTGCATGGGCGGCGGATTTGAACTCGCGCTTGCATGCGACCTCATCATTGCTGCCGATAACGCGGTATTCGCCCTGCCCGAACCAAAGGTAGGCTGGTCGCCGCTGGGCGGAGGGCTGCAACGATTGCCGCGCGCGATTGGCGAAAAGCGCGCGGCCTCAATCCTGCTGACGGGCCGCAATGTCAGCGCCCAAGAGGGCGAGTCGCTCGGCTTTGTGAACGAGGTGGTCACACCCGACATGCTGCAAAAGCGCGCGATGGACTGGGCGCGCCAGATCGCGGCCTGCGCACCGATCGCGATCCGCTGCAACCGGATCGTCGCGGGTGAAGCGCTTAACCTGCCGCTATCGAAATCGCTTTTGCCCGACCGGTTCGCCGAAGCGGAGGAGGTAATGGCAAGCGAGGATGCTGTGGAAGGGAAGCGGGCCTTTGTCGAAAAGCGCCCGCCCCTTTGGCGGAACCGCTAACCGGTTAGTTCGCGAATATCTGCGCGAACATGACGTCGACTTCCTCGTCGCCCATCGCTTCTGCCGCGCCGATCAGCTGTTTTGCATCCTCGCCCACGATATAGCGCGGCTTGGGCGCGTCACCGGTCAGGGCAGTGACGACCGCTTCCGCCACCGCTTCGGGTTCCGATGCGTCGCCGGTGTGGCTCTGGCTCGCAGCCGTCTGGAAACCGCGATAGAGCGCGCCGTAGAGCGCGTCTTCCTCGGCCGTCAGCCGCTCCATCGCGGCCGCATTGTCGCGCAGCTGGTTAGCGACCATCGGGGTCTTGATCCCGCCCGGCAGCACCAGCGAAACCGCAACCCCCTGCCCCTGCACTTCGCGCCGCATGGCGTCGGCCAGACCCTCCAGCCCGAATTTCGAGGCGCTATAGGCGCCGACGAAAGGCATCGATGCCTTACCCGACATCGACGACACCATGGCAAGCCGCCCCCCGCTCTTGCGCAAGGCAGGCAGCGCAGCCTGAAAAATGGCAAGATCGGAAAGCACATTGATCTCGAAGGTGCGACGCGCCACCGACAGCGGTGTCGTTTCCAGCGGGCCAAGCGGCGCAATGGCCCCGCAAACGCCGATCCCGTCGAGCTGTTCCAGCGTGGCGATCCGCTGTTTTAATGCCGTGTGCACGCCGTCTGCATCGGACAGGTCGAGCCGCAATGTCTCTACCGCCGGATCGGCATCCTTTACCGCGCGCTCTTCTTCTTCGTTCAGAACGGTCGCGATCACCGCATGGCCCGCTGCCCGCAGCATGGCGACCACACAGCGTCCCACACCGCCCGCACCTGCGACGACAATATATTGACTCACGATCCTCTCTCCTATTGATATACTAGCGTACGATTCCAGTGTGCGTATATTTGCGATCAAACGCAATCGCTGTTCGCAGCGATCGGGACGGGCCTGAAAAAGAGGCCGATCGACCGGGCCGCACGAACGGTCCGGCAATGGGAGAATGGAATGGCTGGCGAAGATCCGACGTCGCCCGTGCTGCAGCGCGCGTGGCGCGAATTTCACGAGGCGCAGACCGAGGTTCTGTCATGGATGACCGAATCGGAACGCTTTGCGCGCTTTCCCCAATGCCGCGCACGCGCCTATCACGTGATGATGGAAGCATTGGCCATGGCGTATAATTTCGCCGTCGCACCGCGCCGCCTGCACCCTCGGATCTTCGTGAATACGGTGTGGCAGACCGACATGTACACGCTGGGCCAGAACGGGCCCGATTTCTATTACGGCGTCTGCTTTCTGGATGGCAGCCAGGAATATCGCATCACCGGCAATTTCAACGATTCGGTGCTGATACTGGGGCAGGTCATCGCGCAGCTTTCGGGACATCCCGAATCCGATGTGGTCGGCAATTACGATTTCGCCGATTTCGATATCGCGCCCGACGGGTCGTATGAAATCGCCGTCAGCGCGGGCGAACAGGCAGGCAACTGGATGAAGCTTTCGCCCGACAGCGGCTATAACTTCCTGCTGTTCCGCCGCGCGACAGGCGACTGGAACCAGACCCCTGCCAGCCTGGAGATCGAGCGGGTTTCCCCCCTGCCCGACAATTATTACGACGATGACGAATTCGACGAAGCGACCATGGCCGAACGGATCGAGCGCGCAACGGCATTCATGAAATATTGCATCCGCGACTTCACCATGAACCTTTACGAATGGTATCGCGGAAATGCGACGGCCGATGACGATGGCGGCGAAACGCGCACGCGCGTCGGCGGCAGCAATGCCAGCAACGCGGGGTTTAACCGGCTCTGCTTCCTGCCCGGCACCATTACCAGCACGGTGGGCAGTCCCACGTCGAACTATGCCATGGCCGTGTTCGATCTGGCAGAGGACGAGGCGCTGATCCTCGAACTCGATCAGCTTCCCGACGGCGTCTACTGGTCGTTCCAGCTGGGCGATGTGTGGTCACGGTCGCTGAATTACATGTATCACAACAGCTCTATCAGCATGCATCATGCGGCGGTCGATACCGATGGCGCGCTGCGGATCGTCGTTGCCCATCGCGATCCGGGCATCCGGAACTGGCTCGATACGACGGGCCGGTTTCAGGGGACGGTCGTGTTCCGCAATTACCGCGCCAGCGGTGCGCCGGTGCCGCGCACGCGCAAGGTGAAATTCGCCGAGATTGCCGATCACCTGCCGCCCGATGTGGCGCGCATCGACGCCGAACAGCGGCGTCAGGACATCGCCGCGCGCCATCGCGGCGTGCTGAAACTTCACGGGGAATAATTCCGGAAGGGAGAGATAAGATGCCGAATGCAGCAGCAAAAGCTCAGGGCCGCCAGTCGCAATGGGCCCCTCCGCCTCGCCCCGAATGGGTCGAACGGCTCAATAGGCTGACGGGGGCGCTCGATCTGGGCGGGCTGGTCCCGCTCGCCCCGGAGGAAATGATCGCGACCGCCATGGCGAATACCGGCCTTGCCGATTTCGGCAGCGACGACTGGCGCGAACCATATCAGGCGCTGATCCACAGCCTGAATAACGAGGCGAATCTGAACACGACGGGCCGCATGCTGGCGCGTGCCGACATATTGCGCCTGCTGGAAGGGCGGCTGCGGGTCGAAAAAGCCTATCGCGACCATCCCGAGATCGAGGACGAGATCATCGACCGTCCTGTCTTCATCGTGGGTCAGGGCCGCACCGGCACGTCAATCCTGCAAAAGCTGCTGGGCCTGGATCCCGAAAACCGGACCCTGATGACATGGGAAGCGATGTTTCCCGCCGGAGAGGACAGCATCGCCGCACGCATTGCGAAGGCCGATGCGCATTTTGCCCTGTGGTGCGGCGTCGCGCCGCAGCTTGAACGCATTCACGACTGGGGCGGCGACGAACCGATCGAGACGATCCTTGCCGAATCCATGAGCTTTCAATGCCCCGCATGGCTGAACCTGATCGGACTGACCCCCGGCTATAACACCATCATTACCGACGATCACCGCCGCCGTTCTCTAGCTTATGCGAAGCGGGTGATGAAGCTGAGCCAGTGGCAACGCCCGGGCGGGCGCTGGGTGGTGAAATCGCCCGATGCATCCGCCTATCTGCCGCTGGTGGTCGAAGTGTTCGACGGCGTGCGACTGATCTGGCCGCATCGCGACCCGATCCGCGCCATGTCCTCTGCCGTCAATATGATCGGCAATTTCATCTGGGCCCGCAGCGACGTGCTGCCGCCCTCGGGCGTGTTCGATTTCATGACCGACCCGCAATCGAGCGCCGCGCGGCTGAGCAAGCCGATTGCCGAGATCGAAGGCGGCATCGTGCCGCGCGGGCAATTGGCCAATATCCGCTATGACGAATTGATGAGCGATCCGCTGGGTGCGCTGGAAAGCACCTATGCCCAGATCGGGATCAGCCTTGGCGATGAAGGTCGCAAGGCGATCCATGACCATTTTGCACAAAACCCGCAATCGCAGCGCAAGCCACATCGGTACGATGTCGGTGACCGCGAACGCATCGCGCGCGAACGGCCCTTTTTCGCCGAGTATCAGGATTATTTCAGCGTGCCGAGCGAGCTTTGACGCTGTTGGCCGCGCCGCGACCCGGGTTAGCGGCGCGGCCCTTTGCCGGTAAAGGCCGGATCGATCAGCGTCGCCTCGTCGGTCAGCTGCTGTGCGATATATTCGCGGATGCTGGCATGCAGCGTTTGTGTTGATTCGTCGCTGTCATCGTCCATCAGCTGGCGTTGCACATCGACCAGCTCGGTACGAAGCGCCAGCGCTGCCATGCCCAGCTGCTCCAGATTGGGTCGTGCGGCTGAGCGGAACAGGAAAGTGTCGTAAGGGGCATTATTTCCTTTCAAAAGTCCCATTCGGAATTAGGTTGGCGTAGCGGTCTGAGGCCGCCGTTTGCGACGGCGTCAGGCACGGAGAAGTCGTAGCGGCCGAGGAAATTGATGTGACGCCAAGATATCGGCGAGAGCCGAGCGATATCGGCGGGCAGCGGCGGCGTCCCGGCCTCGCTGAGTTGGCGCACGGTTTCCTGCATGTAGACAGCGTTCCAGTGGACGATGGAGTTGAGGGCCAGACCGAGGACCCCAAGCTGCTCCTCTTGGCCCTGACGCAGAGGGCTTCTGATTTCGCCCCGATCGCCGTGATGGACGCGCCGACCGAGCTTGTGGCGCAATTCCTGCCGGTTGAGCTGAAACAATATTCGTCGCCGGAACGGCCGGTCATCGATGTATCGCAGGATATGCAGCGTCTTGATGATGCGGCCGAGTTCAGACAGGGCCTTGGCCAGCGTTGTTGGGCGGTCTTTGACCTGCAGCATTCGCATGACGCCTGCGGCCTTGAGGTGGCCGAGCTTGAGCGATCCGGCCAAGCGGATAAGGTCGGACCAGTTTTCCCGGATCAGATTGATTTTAACCCTGCCCCAGGCGGTCTGATCGAACGGCCCATAGCTCGCCTGGCGGTCGATACGCCAGAGTTTGGCGTCGCCGATGTCCGCCAGACGGGGGCTGAACCGGTAGCCCAAGAGCCAGAACAGACCGAAAATGGCGTCGGAATAGGCGGCGGTGTCGGTCATGATCTCCAGAGGATCGAGCTCGGTTTCCTGCTCCAGCAGGAGAGCCAGGACGACCAGGCTGTCGCGCAACGTGCCGGGGATGACCGCTCCGGTCAGACCGCTGAACTGATTGGAAATCATGTTGTACCAAGTGACGCCGCGCTCCTGGCCGTAATATTTGGGGTTGGGCCCGGCGTGTATGGCGCTCGACGGAGCGACAAAACGCATGCCGTCGGCGCTGGCCACCTCGCCTGCGCCCCAATGTTGGACGATATCCAGACGACTGTGAGCGGAAACGATCGCGGCGTTGGCCGCGGCGATGGTCTCGGGCCGAATGAAATTCTGACCGACCCAAGAAAGACGGTCGCGACGCAGAGCCGCAAATTCCGGGCGCACGATCGGCTCAAGACCGATGTTGCAGGCGCCGCCGACCAGGGTCGCGCACAGGCTTATCTCGAAGTGCTCGACGGTGGCCTGACGCTCGCTCAGATGCGTAAAGGACTTGGCAAATCCGGTTCGCGCCATGACTTCAAGAAAGATGTCGGGCATTCCGGCCTTCGGCATGCGCGTTTGGACGGCGGCGCGAAGTGCTCGAAGGCTCTCGGGTTCATCAAGCTTGTCGAGGGGCGTGACCACAATCCCCATCTTGTCGGCGACCGTCTCAAAACGCAGGTCCGGATTGTCGCCGGCGCGCGCAACGACATGTCGATATGCCTCGTCGAGAAGGCGGGAGAGACCGTCAATCTCAATGTCGGCTTCCAGAGATCGGCCCAGGGCGCGTGCTACCATCAACCTGGAATTGTGCCAGGAC
>NZ_LYWZ01000013.1 GCF_001661965.1 Croceicoccus mobilis | reverse complement strand
GCTTTCGGCGATCGCTTCCATGGAGCAACGGGGAATCGTTGCCCGGGTCCGCAACGCGGCGGACAAGCGGAAGATCAACATCTTCCTCACCCCTTACGGTCACGAGCTGAAAAGGAAGCTTCTGCCCATTGGCATCGAAGTTGGGGATATCGCTAAGACCGGCATTTCGCGCCGCGAAGCGGATCTCCAGATCGCCCTATTGGGCGAGCTGCAGACCAATCTAGAAGCTGCGATTCGGAGCCTCTCCCCCGAGGAGCCCGACGCGAAGCCGGGTCGGCGGCGCCGAGAGGACCGAGGGGTCGCCGGCATCACTCATGAGGCAGGCGACTGATGCGATAGTGGGTGTCCTCGCCACCATGGATGCCCCACATCAATGTTGCGCGCCGATACTTACATCACTAATGGTTAGATAACTAAGGAACTGCACGGTGGCGGTCTGCGACGTGAAGGTTGCGTGGAGAGGTGTGCTGATGGTCAGGCCTTGCCTCCGACCGAATCGTCGTCGCTCTCCACCGCGCGGTTGATGACTGCAATCGCTTAGGTGCGGGCCGCGTCCGGTCTGCGAGAGTATCGGGAGAGTTTGAACTTATGAGTTCATCAGCCTTTAAAGGCGCGGATGTGTCCGATCGCCTGGATCGCGCGATAGACAATGCTCTCGCCGACAATCGTTTGGTGGGAACGGTCGTGATCGTCGCCCGGGGCGGCAAGATCGCCTATCGCCGCGCGGCGGGATTTGCAGACCGTGAATCGCAAAAGCCGATGCAAACGGATAGCATTTTCCGATTTGCATCGGTGACCAAACCCTTTGTCACCGCCGCCGTGATGCGCCTGATCGAGGATGGTGTTGTGAGGCTGGACGATCCAGTGACGCGCTTCCTGCCCGACTTTCAGCCGCGCCTGTCCGATGGATCGGTTCCGGTCATCTCGATCCGCCATCTGCTCACGCACACATCGGGGCTCGGCTATCCGTTTCAGGAAGGGAGCGATGGCCATTATCGTCGCCTCGACGTCTCCGACGGGTTGGATCAACCGGGATTGTCGCTATCCGAGAATCTTCGGCGCCTGGCTGCCGCCCCGCTTACCGCCGCACCGGGGTCGGGTTTTCGCTATTCCCTTGGCATGGATGTGATGGGAGGGGTGGTTGAGAGCGTTACCGGTGGTTCGCTACGCGATGCTGTGCGCAAACTGGTCACGGATCCGCTGGGTATCGTCGATACCGGCTTTGCCGTTGCGGATGTTGAGCGGCTCGCGACGAATTACTTCAACAGCGAATCCGTTCCCGTCCGCATCACGGACGGCATGGTAGTGCCTCTGGATGCCTTCAACGGGTCGCTAACGTTCGCGCCGAGCCGTATCCTGGATCCAAACTCCTATCCGTCAGGCGGGGGTGGGATGGTGGGGACTGCGGGCGACGTCCTGCACTTTCTGGAAACCATCCGGCTCGGGGGTGGTCCGATCCTGAAGCCTGAAACAGTCGAGATGATGGCGACCGATCAGCTCGGACCTCAGGCTGCGGCCTGCGGGCCGGGTTGGGGCTTCGGCTTCGGCTGGGCAGTGCTTGCAGATCCGCACGCCGTCCCGTCGCCGCAGTCTCCCGGAACGCTTCACTGGGCCGGCGGATACGGCAATAGCTGGTTCATCGATCGTGCAAACGCGCTGACGGTCGTGGCCATGACCAACACGGCCTTTGAGGGTATGTCGGGGAAGTTCGTGTCCGACATCCGGGACGCCGTCTACAACTGATCCCCGCAAGGAATCCGCGACCGGCCGGCGTAAGCCGGCCGCGCCGCAGCGAAAATGCGGAGGCGCCGCGTCGATCGCGGCGGCCAGATCACAAATCGTTGCGGTGGCTCCAGTCGATGATCCCGTCGATACAAGCGCTGACATGTTCGGGCTGGCCCTGGTAGAAATGGGTCGCGCCCTTGATGCTCACAAATTCCTTGTTCGCAACGGTGAGCGCGTTGTGAATGATCGGATTATGGCTCGCGGGAACCGCGTCGTCCGCTTCATTCTCGATCTGCAGCACAGGGGTCCGATGGATCTTTGTCGCGTTAACGGCAGCCTTGGAGTTGGATAGGTCGTAGGACCATTGCGACAGCCACGAGCGCAGGGTTGAGAATCGCGCCAAACCAGCGGGTCCCACGTTCACCGTGCGTGGATTGCCAAGATAGGATGCCCCCGGCGCGCGTCCATTGGGGTCGATCGTCGGATCAATCCAGCGCACGTCGCACATCGTGCGGTGCGTGACGAAGGCGCGTTCGGTTTCGCCGTCGTTGCGACGACGGAGCGTGGCAAGCATTTCCTCGGCCCAGGCGGTAATTCTGCGATTGCGGGCCCGCTGCCTCTCGCGGAAGGCGGCGATGAAGTCAGCGGTGAATGGTGGTTTGTTCGGGCAGTCCGGACTATAGATATCGAATTCGAGATCGCGCGTGTCCGGGTCGAATTCGTCGATGACGGAGGGGTCAAGCCATTCGGTCAGCACTTCCGCCCGGCTGAGGTGGGCGGCGATGAGGACTATTCCGTCAACCCGCTGCAGCCGCGCTGCTGTCAGGTCATAAAGGTCGCCGGCGGGCGTGTGGGTGATTGTCGGATGTTCAGACTGGGCCGCATAAAACAGCGATAGCGAGCCGCCGCCCGACCATCCCACCAGGATCACCTTTTCATAACCCAGCGACTCGCGCGCGTGGCGCACCCACTGGCCCATGTCGTAGGCGACCTTTTCCATAATCAGCGCACTATCGTTTCTCGGGTAGCGACTCGACGCGCAAAGTACGTGCAACCCCGCATCGGCAAGCGCCTCAGGCATTGGGAGCAGCTGGACCGTGGCTGTGGGGTGCATGAACAAATAGACCGCCTTAGATGGCCGCGCTCTCTGCCGGAACAGCTGGCCTTCCAGCTCGGTCGTGCCCTCGGCGCCCGCAAAACTGTAGGTCTCCGTCATCCCCGGTTGATCGCGGAAGCGAACGATTTCGGGAAGGCGATCCCATAGCGCCTTTGTCGGCAATCCTCTCTCCATGGCCATATCCTTAGTTATCTAACTATAATTGCGTATTACCGTACTCCAGTCAAGGGAAGGGCTTCCCATGCGAAGGGGCGCGCACTGAGCAACCATCCCCTCCCCTGTTTGCCCAAATAGGTAGCGGTTTTCCGTTGTCCTCGGTCACGATAGGTACGTTTTTAGGGCGGTACAGCCTATAGAGGGTCGTGCGGCTGAGCGGAACAGGAAAGTGTCGTAAGGGGCATTATTTCCTTTCAAAAGTCCCATTCGGAATTAGGTTGGCGTAGCGGTC
Source organism: Croceicoccus mobilis (assembly GCF_001661965.1). Classification (GTDB taxonomy): domain Bacteria; phylum Pseudomonadota; class Alphaproteobacteria; order Sphingomonadales; family Sphingomonadaceae; genus Croceicoccus; species Croceicoccus mobilis. Next base: position 1,478 of record NZ_LYWZ01000013.1, on the reverse strand, counting down.
TGAGGCCGCCGTTTGCGACGGCGTCAGGCACGGAGAAGTCGTAGCGGCCGAGGAAATTGATGTGACGCCAAGATATCGGCGAGAGCCGAGCGATATCGGCGGGCAGCGGCGGCGTCCCGGCCTCGCTGAGTTGGCGCACGGTTTCCTGCATGTAGACAGCGTTCCAGTGGACGATGGAGTTGAGGGCCAGACCGAGGACCCCAAGCTGCTCCTCTTGGCCCTGACGCAGAGGGCTTCTGATTTCGCCCCGATCGCCGTGATGGACGCGCCGACCGAGCTTGTGGCGCAATTCCTGCCGGTTGAGCTGAAACAATATTCGTCGCCGGAACGGCCGGTCATCGATGTATCGCAGGATATGCAGCGTCTTGATGATGCGGCCGAGTTCAGACAGGGCCTTGGCCAGCGTTGTTGGGCGGTCTTTGACCTGCAGCATTCGCATGACGCCTGCGGCCTTGAGGTGGCCGAGCTTGAGCGATCCGGCCAAGCGGATAAGGTCGGACCAGTTTTCCCGGATCAGATTGATTTTAACCCTGCCCCAGGCGGTCTGATCGAACGGCCCATAGCTCGCCTGGCGGTCGATACGCCAGAGTTTGGCGTCGCCGATGTCCGCCAGACGGGGGCTGAACCGGTAGCCCAAGAGCCAGAACAGACCGAAAATGGCGTCGGAATAGGCGGCGGTGTCGGTCATGATCTCCAGAGGATCGAGCTCGGTTTCCTGCTCCAGCAGGAGAGCCAGGACGACCAGGCTGTCGCGCAACGTGCCGGGGATGACCGCTCCGGTCAGACCGCTGAACTGATTGGAAATCATGTTGTACCAAGTGACGCCGCGCTCCTGGCCGTAATATTTGGGGTTGGGCCCGGCGTGTATGGCGCTCGACGGAGCGACAAAACGCATGCCGTCGGCGCTGGCCACCTCGCCTGCGCCCCAATGTTGGACGATATCCAGACGACTGTGAGCGGAAACGATCGCGGCGTTGGCCGCGGCGATGGTCTCGGGCCGAATGAAATTCTGACCGACCCAAGAAAGACGGTCGCGACGCAGAGCCGCAAATTCCGGGCGCACGATCGGCTCAAGACCGATGTTGCAGGCGCCGCCGACCAGGGTCGCGCACAGGCTTATCTCGAAGTGCTCGACGGTGGCCTGACGCTCGCTCAGATGCGTAAAGGACTTGGCAAATCCGGTTCGCGCCATGACTTCAAGAAAGATGTCGGGCATTCCGGCCTTCGGCATGCGCGTTTGGACGGCGGCGCGAAGTGCTCGAAGGCTCTCGGGTTCATCAAGCTTGTCGAGGGGCGTGACCACAATCCCCATCTTGTCGGCGACCGTCTCAAAACGCAGGTCCGGATTGTCGCCGGCGCGCGCAACGACATGTCGATATGCCTCGTCGAGAAGGCGGGAGAGACCGTCAATCTCAATGTCGGCTTCCAGAGATCGGCCCAGGGCGCGTGCTACCATCAACCTGGAATTGTGCCAGGAC
>NZ_LYWZ01000012.1 GCF_001661965.1 Croceicoccus mobilis | reverse complement strand
CGGTAATAATTGCGACATTTGGCGAGGAAAAAGGGCACGATCTGCTGTGGCTTGTCCAAAAACGGTAACACAGCGCTTGGGTATCGCGACACGATCAGCGTCATTCGGGGGGTTTACGGGACGCCTCGATACGGACTGATCGAGGGTTGGGACAACAGCCCCGTATTGGACGGAGAGAGGGATCCAGGTTCAATCCAGAGGGGGATTGTCATGAACACGATTACCAGGTTTTCGACGCTGACCGCCACGAGCGCCATCGCGCTTTCCATTTCCACCGCCGCGATGGCCAACGAGGCCGATAGCGCAGCGACCGCTGCCGCCAGTGCAAGCGCGAGTGCAGACGCGGCCGCGACTGCCGCCGCAGCCGCCGTGCAGCCCGCGACCGAGACGCAGGAGCCGATCGTCGTCACCGGCCTTCGCGGCAAGCCGCGCACCGCGACAGATTCGCCCGTTCCCGTCGACGTCTTCGGCGAAGAGCAGATCCAGAACACCGCCGCGACCGACACGCTCGAGGTGCTGCAGACGCTTTCGCCGTCCTACACCGTCAGCCGTTCGCCCAACACCGACACCGACAGCTTCGTGCGCGCCCCCAGCCTGCGCGGCCTGCCGGCCAACAAGACCCTCATGCTGGTCAACGGTCGCCGCCGCCACAAGTCGGGCTCGGTCGGCATCTATCGTGACGCCTCGCAGGCCGCCGATGCTGCCACCATTCCCGCCATCGCCCTGCAGAACGTCGAAGTCCTGCGCGACGGCGCGGCCGCGCAATACGGTTCGGACGCCATCGCCGGCGTCATCAACTTCCAGCTCAAGGACGCATCGAGCGGCGGTTCGCTGATCGCCCAGGCCGGTCAGTACTACGAAGGCGACGGCGAGAGCGTGATGATCGCGGGCAATATCGGCCTGCCCCTCACCGACGCCGGCTTCGTCAACATCTCGGCCCAGCTGAACGACGACCAGAACACCGTGCGTTCGCGCACCTTCTCGTCCTCGTCGTGGGATCCGTTCGAAGCCTATGCGACCGACGCCGCCTTCGCCGCTGCCGTCGACGCCGCCGGTATCGACCTCAACGACCCGCTCGAGATCCGCGGCAAGCCCAAGGAGCGCGCCGCGCGCTTCGTGATCAACTCGGGCATCGACATCACCGACAACAGCTCGCTGTATGCCTTTGCCAACTATTCGCGTTCGCAGGGCACCGCTTACGGTTCCTATCGTACGCCCGGTGGCGGCCACAACGTGCTCGACAATCCGATCCGCCTCGATGACGGTTCGGTCTGGACCTTCAAGGAGAAGTATCCGCTCGGCCTGCAGCCGCCCTTCATGGGCGACGTGACCGACTGGAGCGCGACCGGCGGCTATCGCACCGAGCGCGAGTTCTCGAATGGCCACGTGCTCTCGGCAGACCTGTCGGCACGCTACGGCTACAACAAGATCCAGTACTCGATGAACGGCACGGTCAACCCGTCCTACGGCCCGTACTCGCAGGAAAACTTCAAGGCCAGCGCCTACACCTCCGACGAGTTCGCACTGAATGGCGACTTCGTCTACCAGATGCCCGTCGGCTTCTATGGCGATCTCGTCTTCAACTTCGGCACCGAGTTCCGCCGCGAAGGCTATCGCATCAGCCCGGGCGAGCTGGCTTCCTACTCGGGCGGCATCTGGTCGGAGCAGGATCCCTTCAACTTCTGCTCGAACGAGGCTGACCTGGCATCGCGCACGCTCAATGCCGGCGCGCCGACCGACCAGGGCATCGACTGCACCAGCTCGAGCGATCCGGTCTACAACATCCTGCAGCCCGGCTCGAACGGCATCACCGGCCTCTCGCCCGATGTCGCAGGTCGCTGGACCACCGAGAGCACCTCGCTTTACGGCGAGATCAGCTCGGAAGTGACCGAGAAGCTCTTCCTCGACTTCGCCGCCCGTTACGAGGATTACTCCTCCTTCGGCGACAAGCTCGTGTGGAAGGCTGCGGCCCGCTACTACGTCACCGACTGGGCGGCGATCCGCGGCTCGATCGGCACCGGCTTCCGTGCACCCTCGACCGGCCAGCTCTACATCACCCAGACGACCATCTCGACCCGGGACGGCGGCACCATCAACCTGGGCCTCTATCCCGCGACGCACCCGGTCGCCGAATATCTGGGCGCCACGCCGCTGCGCCCCGAGACCTCGGACAACTACTCGCTGGGCTTCACCCTGACGCCGACGCCGAACCTGACGCTGACGGTCGATGCCTATCGCATCAAGATGTATGACCGCGTCTATGCTTCCTCGACCATCATGGTCACCGACGAGATCCAGGACGCGATGTTCGCAGCCGGCGTCAACGACGCCTACTCGATCGACGGCATCCGCTTCTTCCAGAACGCCTTCGACACCACCACGCAGGGTATCGACGTTGTCGGCACCTACAAGGCGGACTGGCTGGAAGCAGGCTCGACCAGCATCACTGCCGCGTTCAACATCAACGACTACAAGATCGACCGCCTCAACGTGGACTCGATCACCTTCTCGGATGTGTCGGTCTACAACTTCGAGCACAACAACCCGAAGTGGCGCGCCAACATGACGCTCAACCAGGATGTCGGAGCGATCTCCTTCATGCTGCGCGGCAATTTCTATGGCCCCAACTCGCGCCAGACCACCAGCTCGGGCAACGCCATCCAGAAGTGGAAGACGCAGGCCATGGTCGACTTCCAGGTCTCCGCTCCCATCGGCGATGGCTTCACCCTCGCCGTCGGCGGCCAGAACATCTTCGACCACTACCCCGAGATCAACCTCATCGACGATCGCAACGGACGTACATACGTCGACGGTCCCGTCTCCTGGCAGGGCGGATACTACTACGGTCGGATCACATTCGACTTCTGATCGACTGATTGGCGGGGCGGCGGCTAAAACCGTCGCCCCACCTTGGCTTTCAGGGCGCAACGCATGATCGTTCGCCCGGCAGAATATTCTGACTGAATACAAATCGATATTACCGGAAGGCTCGCGACAATGAACAAGCATGACCGCGCACTTGGAATGGGAATGGACATTTCCCGCCGTGATTTCATGCACGGAATGACCGCTGCGGCAGGCGCTGCGGCCGTGGCGGGGGGCTTCCCCGGCGCCGCAATGGCACAGGGCAGCTATTCACCGGCAGCGGCCGCGACCTATCCGCCGCTGCGCACCGGCATGCGCGGGTTCCACCCCGGCGCTTTCGAGCCTGTCCATGATCTCGCCTGGAACGGCGTCGAGCCTCCGGCGGGCGAAAGCACGGGCGAGATGTATGATCTCGTCGTCGTCGGCGGCGGTCTCAGCGGGCTTGCGGCGGCATATTTCTACCGCAAGCAGGCGGGGCCGAGCGCGAAGATCCTGATCCTCGACAACCTGCAGGGCATCGGCGGTCACGCGCAGCGCAAAGAGTTCGAATATGACGGCAAGCGCCTCTTCGCCAATGCCGGCTCGGCCTATCTCGTCTCGCCCATGACCTGGTCGCAGGAGGCGTTGTCGATCGTCAAGGATCTCGACATCATCCAGCGCAACGATCCGCGTGATCACACCGACTACGACATCTATACAAAGCGCGGCCTCAGTTCAGCGACCCTGTTCGGCAAGGAAGAATTCGGCAAGGACTATGTCGTCAAGGGCAGCTCCAACGCTCCCACGCCCGAATTTCTCGCCAAGACCCCGCTCTCTCCCAAGCTGCGCGAGGAACTGGACCGGCTGAAGAACGGCAAGACCGATTATCTCGCCGGCAAGTCGGTCGATGAAAAGATCGCCCTGCTCCAGTCGATGTCCTACCGCGATTACCTGCTGAACGTCGTCGGCCTGTCCGAGGATTCGCTGGTCTTCCAGAAGGGCGTGTGGGCCATGGCGCTCGACACCTGCACGGCATGGTTCGCCTTCTTCCGCTATGCGCCGGGCTTTGACGGCCTTGGCATCGAGCGTCCGGCCAATTCGCCGGAATCGCACGACATGCATGAAAACAATTTCACGCTGCCGGGCGGCAATTCCGATGTCGCGCGCCTGATTGTGCGCTCGCTCATCCCCGAGGCGCTGCCCGAGGGCAATGTCTTCGAAGTCGCCGACAAGCGCATGGATTACACCGTGCTCGACAAGCCGTCGAACAACACGCGCATCCGCCAGAGCAGCATCGTCTATAATGTGCAGCATGTCGGCCCGACGCCGCATCTGCTCGCCCCCGACAGCCGCGATGTCGAGATCAGCTATATCAATGGTGGCAAGACATATAAGGTGAAGGCCGGCAATGTCGTTCTCGCCTGTATGAACAATGTCATCCCGGCGATCTGCCCGACCTTCCCCGATTTCCAGAAGGACGCGCAGAAGAAAGCGGTGCGCTGCGCCAATCTTGCCGTCAACGTGCTGTTCCGCAACTGGAAGGCGTTCGAGCAGGCCGGGATCAGCTCGGTCACCTCGCCCTACACCTTCTTCGGTTCGATGCGCCTTGCCGGTCCGCGCTTCTTCGGCGGGGTCACGCCGTCGCAGTCGCCTGACGAACCCGTTGTCGTCAGCTTTGGCACCGGCGGCAATTCGGGCATCCTGTCGAACCGCATCATGGTCGAAACCCTGTGCGGAGATGGCGCTCCGCCGATCGGCACGAACAATGACGATCAGTATCGCGCCGTTCGCTATGGCCTGCTGGCAACCCCGTTCGAATTCTTCGAGCGCGAGGTCCGTTCGCTCGCTTCCCGTTCGCTGGCGGGCACCAGCTTCGACCCGGCGCGCGACATCGTCGCCGTCACGGTCAATCGCTGGTCGCACGGCTTTGCCACCGGCATGAACGATCTGTTCGACGAACCGCTGGCGCCGGGCGAAATGAAGCCCAATCATATCGCGCGCAAACCCTTTGGCCGTATCGCGGTTGCGAACTCGGATGCTGCGGGCGTGTCGACCATGAACGCCGCGTTCGACCAGGCCTATCGCGCCGTCAACGACCTGCAGCAGCGGGCCTATGGCTACTACGATCACATCTGATTGATTTCCTATCCCCCAAGACAGGAATGGGCCCGGAGCGTACTAGCTCCGGGCCTTTTTTGTGCGCAGCATTCTTGGGGCACCGCCCACGAAAACCGCGTCGAGGGGCGTCCACGGCGTAGTAGGATCAGGCAACCATCTGGCAATCAGATCATGCCGTAATAGCTCTCCATAGGCGGCCGATTCAGTTGCCGCACGGCGCGGGCTGCTTCTTCCATCGCAGTCTGGTCATTGTCGATGCCCGAAGCGTAGGAATTGGCGACAGCGAAATGGTCGAACGGCTTACGCCAGACGACACGGGCAGTGGGTCTGCACCAGATCGCCAAACAGCGCGTTTTCGCCCGGCACACAGCCACAGCACCATCGATTGTGGGTCACCGCGATGATGACTTGCTTCGCCTAGAAAACACCCGGCGCTATCCTTGGGCAGATATAGAGGATCATGCTGCTGAACTCAGCGACCGCTTTTTCATGCCGCCCGCGAAATGTCGGCGCGGCATTCCCTTGCCGCCAGCTACGCTTCAGTCGCGATTCACTTGCTGGCCCCTTTCGCGAATTTGCCCGACACCGGGCAGCCTGCGCGTCCACTGGCAATCGGGATCGGATCGAAAGGCCTCCGCGCTGGTGCCTCGCATTACAGCGCCACCACCTCAGAAACGCGAGAACCGAATTTACGGCAGCAAACAGGAGATATCGGGTTCTGCCAATATTTATTACCGAACATTGAGGATCTGGGTCATCGTTTAGCAGTCAGCCGTGGTTTCCACGAAATATCCTGCCAAGACCCCCATCACTGCCGATCCTGTACCCAAAGCCGACGAGAGCCTCGAGAAACAAAAGATCGCGGCGGAGCCACGCTGATACACGGCGGTAATAATTGCGACATTTGGCGAGGAAAAAGGGCACGATCTGCTGTGGCTTGTCCAAAAACGGTAACACAGCGCTTGGGTATCGCGACACGATCAGCGTCATTCGGGGGGTTTACGGGACGCCTCGATACGGACTGATCGAGGGTTGGGACAACAGCCCCGTATTGGACGGAGAGAGGGATCCAGGTTCAATCCAGAGGGGGATTGTCATGAACACGATTACCAGGTTTTCGACGCTGACCGCCACGAGCGCCATCGCGCTTTCCATTTCCACCGCCGCGATGGCCAACGAGGCCGATAGCGCAGCGACCGCTGCCGCCAGTGCAAGCGCGAGTGCAGACGCGGCCGCGACTGCCGCCGCAGCCGCCGTGCAGCCCGCGACCGAGACGCAGGAGCCGATCGTCGTCACCGGCCTTCGCGGCAAGCCGCGCACCGCGACAGATTCGCCCGTTCCCGTCGACGTCTTCGGCGAAGAGCAGATCCAGAACACCGCCGCGACCGACACGCTCGAGGTGCTGCAGACGCTTTCGCCGTCCTACACCGTCAGCCGTTCGCCCAACACCGACACCGACAGCTTCGTGCGCGCCCCCAGCCTGCGCGGCCTGCCGGCCAACAAGACCCTCATGCTGGTCAACGGTCGCCGCCGCCACAAGTCGGGCTCGGTCGGCATCTATCGTGACGCCTCGCAGGCCGCCGATGCTGCCACCATTCCCGCCATCGCCCTGCAGAACGTCGAAGTCCTGCGCGACGGCGCGGCCGCGCAATACGGTTCGGACGCCATCGCCGGCGTCATCAACTTCCAGCTCAAGGACGCATCGAGCGGCGGTTCGCTGATCGCCCAGGCCGGTCAGTACTACGAAGGCGACGGCGAGAGCGTGATGATCGCGGGCAATATCGGCCTGCCCCTCACCGACGCCGGCTTCGTCAACATCTCGGCCCAGCTGAACGACGACCAGAACACCGTGCGTTCGCGCACCTTCTCGTCCTCGTCGTGGGATCCGTTCGAAGCCTATGCGACCGACGCCGCCTTCGCCGCTGCCGTCGACGCCGCCGGTATCGACCTCAACGACCCGCTCGAGATCCGCGGCAAGCCCAAGGAGCGCGCCGCGCGCTTCGTGATCAACTCGGGCATCGACATCACCGACAACAGCTCGCTGTATGCCTTTGCCAACTATTCGCGTTCGCAGGGCACCGCTTACGGTTCCTATCGTACGCCCGGTGGCGGCCACAACGTGCTCGACAATCCGATCCGCCTCGATGACGGTTCGGTCTGGACCTTCAAGGAGAAGTATCCGCTCGGCCTGCAGCCGCCCTTCATGGGCGACGTGACCGACTGGAGCGCGACCGGCGGCTATCGCACCGAGCGCGAGTTCTCGAATGGCCACGTGCTCTCGGCAGACCTGTCGGCACGCTACGGCTACAACAAGATCCAGTACTCGATGAACGGCACGGTCAACCCGTCCTACGGCCCGTACTCGCAGGAAAACTTCAAGGCCAGCGCCTACACCTCCGACGAGTTCGCACTGAATGGCGACTTCGTCTACCAGATGCCCGTCGGCTTCTATGGCGATCTCGTCTTCAACTTCGGCACCGAGTTCCGCCGCGAAGGCTATCGCATCAGCCCGGGCGAGCTGGCTTCCTACTCGGGCGGCATCTGGTCGGAGCAGGATCCCTTCAACTTCTGCTCGAACGAGGCTGACCTGGCATCGCGCACGCTCAATGCCGGCGCGCCGACCGACCAGGGCATCGACTGCACCAGCTCGAGCGATCCGGTCTACAACATCCTGCAGCCCGGCTCGAACGGCATCACCGGCCTCTCGCCCGATGTCGCAGGTCGCTGGACCACCGAGAGCACCTCGCTTTACGGCGAGATCAGCTCGGAAGTGACCGAGAAGCTCTTCCTCGACTTCGCCGCCCGTTACGAGGATTACTCCTCCTTCGGCGACAAGCTCGTGTGGAAGGCTGCGGCCCGCTACTACGTCACCGACTGGGCGGCGATCCGCGGCTCGATCGGCACCGGCTTCCGTGCACCCTCGACCGGCCAGCTCTACATCACCCAGACGACCATCTCGACCCGGGACGGCGGCACCATCAACCTGGGCCTCTATCCCGCGACGCACCCGGTCGCCGAATATCTGGGCGCCACGCCGCTGCGCCCCGAGACCTCGGACAACTACTCGCTGGGCTTCACCCTGACGCCGACGCCGAACCTGACGCTGACGGTCGATGCCTATCGCATCAAGATGTATGACCGCGTCTATGCTTCCTCGACCATCATGGTCACCGACGAGATCCAGGACGCGATGTTCGCAGCCGGCGTCAACGACGCCTACTCGATCGACGGCATCCGCTTCTTCCAGAACGCCTTCGACACCACCACGCAGGGTATCGACGTTGTCGGCACCTACAAGGCGGACTGGCTGGAAGCAGGCTCGACCAGCATCACTGCCGCGTTCAACATCAACGACTACAAGATCGACCGCCTCAACGTGGACTCGATCACCTTCTCGGATGTGTCGGTCTACAACTTCGAGCACAACAACCCGAAGTGGCGCGCCAACATGACGCTCAACCAGGATGTCGGAGCGATCTCCTTCATGCTGCGCGGCAATTTCTATGGCCCCAACTCGCGCCAGACCACCAGCTCGGGCAACGCCATCCAGAAGTGGAAGACGCAGGCCATGGTCGACTTCCAGGTCTCCGCTCCCATCGGCGATGGCTTCACCCTCGCCGTCGGCGGCCAGAACATCTTCGACCACTACCCCGAGATCAACCTCATCGACGATCGCAACGGACGTACATACGTCGACGGTCCCGTCTCCTGGCAGGGCGGATACTACTACGGTCGGATCACATTCGACTTCTGATCGACTGATTGGCGGGGCGG
>NZ_LYWZ01000011.1 GCF_001661965.1 Croceicoccus mobilis | reverse complement strand
TGAAGCGTCCCGGGTTTTCCGGAGGCTCCTATTTGTGAGAAGGAGCCAGAATGAGCGCTACAAGGAACAAGTTTTCGCCAGAGTTTCGTGACCGCGCGGTGCGAATGGTGGATGAGCACCGGGGGGATTACCCGTCGGAATGGGCAGCGTTGTCTTCGATTGCCGGGAAGGTTGGCTGCACGACCGAGACGCTGCGCCGCTGGTGCCGTGAGGAGGCGAGCCGACGAGCGGGACCAGCGGCGCAGGCCGCCAGCGACCGGGACCGGGTCAAGGCGCTGGAACGCGAAGTGAAGGAGTTGCGCCGGGCCAACGAGATACTCCGCAAGGCATCCGCATATTTTGCTCAGGCGGAGCTCGACCGCCACGGCAAATGGTGATGTCGTTTATCGACACGCACCGTGAGGAACTGGGTATCGAGCCGATCTGCCGTGAACTGGCGATCGCCCCGTCCTCCTACCACGAGCATGCTGCCCGGCTTGCAGATCCTACCAGGCGTCCGGCCCGTGCCCGGCGCGATGATGAGATCAAGGAAGAGATCAGGCGTGTCCATGACAACAACTTTGGCCTCTACGGTTCCCGCAAGGTCTGGCACCAGTTACGCCGCGAGGGCATCGCTGTGGCCAAGTGCACCGTGGAACGGTTGATGCGCACCATGTCGCTGGCAGGCGTGCGACGAGGCAAGACGACGGTCACGACCGTCAGCAACCCCAAGGCGCCGTGCCCGCTCGACAAGGTCAACCGCGAGTTCCGCGTCAGCCGGCCGAACGCTTTGTGGGTGGTCGACTTTACCTATGTCCACACCTGGGCCGGGTTCGTCTACGTGGCATTTGTGATCGATGCCTATGCCCGCCGGATCGTGGGCTGGAAGGTCAGCACGTCGGCGACCGCCGGCTTCGTGCTCGATGCTCTGGAACAGGCGATCCATGCGCGCAGGCCTGGCCCTGATGACGGCCTGATCCATCACAGCGACAGGGGCGTCCAATATCTGGCCATGAACTACACCCAGCGCTTGGCAGAGGCCAACCTCGTCCCGTCCGTTGGCAGCGTTGGCGACAGTTACGACAACGCTTTGGCCGAGACGATCAACGGCCTCTACAAGGCGGAAGTGATCTGGCGGCAGCGATCATGGCCAAGCGTGTCGGCCGTGGAAATGGCAACGCTACGCTGGGTCGATTGGTTCAACAACCAGCGTCTGTTCGGCCCCATCGGGCACATCCCACCCGCTGAGGCCGAAGCCAATTACTATGCAGCTAGAGGGAACCTCGATATGGTCGCATGACTCAATTGAAACTGCCTCCGGAAAATCCGGGACGCTTCAACCCGTGCCGGGGGGGGGGGCGGTTTGGATTATTTTGAGACGGCGCGTGGTGCCGATGCGTTTTAACGCGCCGAATAGATGCCACCAATAATAATCGTTGTTGGTGGCAACAAATAAAAAATGGACGATGGGTATAAATCTTTAAGCATTGCGATTTGTAATTGATCTTAATTTATCGGTGTTTCATCTGTCATTTCAGGAAGTGCGCTCTTTCATGCACTTAACGACAGAATGGAACATCAACCCAATGCCTACTCTATCCCGCCATAAACCCGCACAGAATGAGCGCTCGCGGTTTCAAATCTTGCTTGACGGTGCGTCCCAGCAAGTCGGCTTCACCCACGTAACGGACGCCGACAACACAGTTCGCGCTTCCCTTAAAAAGCCTGCCGCGTCGGTTGATCATGTCAGCTTGCGCGAGATGGACGTTCCCGCATTTCCCGCGCGGGATGGCGTCAGGGTCCATTTCCCTATGGCGCAAGAGGCAGGCAAGCGGTCGAAGCTGTCGGCGGCACTCTTGAATGCCAGCCGCGTTGCGGATGCGGGCGCGGTCATCATTACCGTGCCCGACGCCGCGCCCGTCCAAACGGTCAATGGTGTAATGGCGTTTGAGCGAGCGTCGATGCGTTTTGATCTGATCGAAGCCGCGACCTTCTCCGCTGTGACCGACGGTGCCGACGCTCAAGAAAGCGCCCTCCCGTTCTTTACCGCGCCCATTGAGGTTGACGAGACTGCGAATCTCGCGTTTCGCGTGAAGCTGACGCGGGCCGACCGGCGCGCCTATGAGGCGGGCTATCTATCGGACGCCGCTCTAGCCAGCGTCTGCCTTGGCCTTGCCCGCGCCGCCGACAAAGTGTTGCTGGACGCAATCCTTGCTACCGCGCCGGACGCATTCAGTCTTGGGGCAGCCGCCGCGCAAGGCTTCAAATTCTCCGAACTGCGCGCACTGGTGGGCGCGGCTGGCAGTGGGGCAGCCGTAAGTCAGGATGGCGCTTTGCGCGTGTCTGGCGTGTCTGCTGAATTTACAGCAGACGCTACCGATACCGTGATTGGCTCTTTTAACCGTTCGGCTGTCGCGATCAGCGAACGCATTACGCTCACGGCGGAGCGGGCGAACGTGCGTAGTGACCTCAATGTGACGTGCTGGGCGAATATGCAGGCGTTGCTACCGATGCCTGCCGCGTTCTGGACAGTGGGAGGCTGATATGCGGCGCAAGTTTATCTCTTTCTTCAAGCGCGATCCATTGCTCGCGTTTGACACTGACGGGCCGGAAGCGGATTCGCCGCCCCCGGTCGATCCTAAAACTCCGGTAAGCCTGCCTGCGACAGTAAGGGACGCAATTGATGCGGCTAACATCGTTGTGCAGTTTAGTGCGCAGCATGATGAACCTCGCGTGCTTTTCAATCTGCCGGGATACAATCCGACGGTTTATTCAGATGAGGGCGTGAGAAAGATATTTGAAAATATCTTCCCTGAACTCTCGGAGCGTCAGCTTGATAAGGTGCTCAAGCGCGTTGATTTTCGGATTGTTTCGGCCGCTCAAGCTAAGTTCAATTCGGTGATGGAGCGTCAGACTTACTCTGCCAGAGTCGGCGGTGTTAATTGGGATGATGATTTCAGGAACGGCCGATGGTGAGGCGGGAGCGCGTGCGGCGCGAACGCCACCAAATGACCGTCTATCTTGAACCCGACCTCTTGGCAGCGATTGAGGCGGAGCGCGCCAGAATACTCGCAAGAGACGGGTTAAAAGTTGGCAGGTGCCAAGTCGCTACGCGCGCGATGCGTGCGGGCATAGCGACAAACGCTAGGACTTAAAATTCTGCTCGCGCAAACCGAAGGGCAGTCTCGGTTGCGGGCAGGACAGGTGGCCGGGCTAGGGTTTAATCCATTTTCCTAGCCCGGTGACCGAATCATTATCGTCGGGATCTACTTCCGCCATATTTGCCCATTTCGGTCATGCCGACCGGTCGGCGAGTGTCCCAAAAGCGGAATGTCAGCAAACGACCGATTGCGGACGATCAGATGTTGGGGCATAAATCAATTTATGAGCCAACCTCCCTCCAAGTCTGAGCGCATGGAAATTCGGAAGGCGATTGGCAACCGATCTATTCCGAGACCGAGCAATACGCCTACGCACCGCGGGCCGGATTACCTGACCGCCCATGCCTGTTTCGACTGCCGAAAGTCGTGGAAGCTGTCCGAAGACAGCGCCGCAATTTGCCCTGAATGCGGAAAGTCAGCGCATTTCATGGGCAGAGCCTTCAAGGCACCGAAGAAAACGGACAAGGAGCAATGGAAGAAAGTTGAGCGGCTTTGGACGGCTGGCTTTCGGTTTTTCCCCAATACCGGTTGGCGAGATGTTGTTCCCTATCCCGAGCGATTGCGGGAGGTCAGCGACTTCATTCGGCAAAATCCAAAACATCCGTTTAGAGTGCAAAGCTAACGGCAGCTTCCCACCCCGTTCCGGTCATTAGCCTGCGCAATAGCCCTGCCCGAAAGCGGACCGGCAGCTATTTGCTTTTTTTGTCCAAAAGCGGAATGTCTGCAAACGACCGATTGCGGACATTAGGTCGATAGGCTTACTTTCGCACCGATGAGCATAACTTGGCGAGACATTGCGTTCCAGTTGGAGCCAGGCATTGCGGGCGAGGCCGCCAAGGCTTGGTCTTGGCTTGTGCAGGAGCCATGGCAGCCAATAATCTGCTCGATGGTAGCAGGCGTGTTTCTGGAAACGCCGAAAAGCGGGGTCCTTTGGCTTGATACCGGGACAGGCTTGGTTGAGCAGGTCGCCCAAAGCCGCAGACATTTTGAGGAAATCGTCCGGTCGTCACCCGATCTTGTGGATGAGTGGTTTCTTGCACCGCTAGTCGAGCGACTTCACGGAGCGGGCAAGAGGCCGAACGAAGGGGAGTGCTACGGCTTCACAATTTTGCCGGTTTTTGCCGAAGGTAAGTATGACACAGACAACATGTTTGTGTTGCCTATAAGGGAACAAATCGTCGGAATTGCAGATGTTCATCGCCAGCTTGCTGACTTGCCGGACGGCGCGTCAGTTCAAGTCAAGGTAACGGATTAGAGCCCCGACGCATTGTGACTGCTTCCCACCCCATCCCGGTCGCTAGCGCATAAGATCCACACGCCCGAAAGCTGCCGCGGCCACGGCAAGGTCGTAGCTGTCACGTTGAACGGATCACTGCGGCTCAAAGGTCCTTGCGTCCGCTAGCCGAGGCACCGCCTCTGCCGATTTAGGTGGGTGCCGATGCTCACCTATCCATCGTTTAGACATTATCCGACTAGGCGCTCTCCAAGCTTTCGGCAGTCGAAACGTTTTCTCCACAATTGTTGAGCGTTCGTCATCGACCGCAATCGTCCGCGCTTGCAATATTTCACGCTTATTTCACAAAGACAGGTGAAAATATCTAAGCATTTGATAAATATACTATTTCCAGCGCCCTGTTTCCATCCAGATCAGGAAGCGCTTCAACGGCAGCAGCCACGCGACGCCCAACACCAGCCAAACCGGCACCTGCAGCAATATGTGCCAGTTCGAAATCGGCTCCACCAAGGTGACGCAGATTCCGGCATAGATCAGGATCGCCAATAGCAGCAGCAGAATGCCGATCGGCTTGCGCCACGTCGGCTGCCAGTCCTTACGCTTGCCATCGGGGCGTTCGGGACCGCTCATCTGACACCTGCGACGCCAAAGGGGCCAAAGATGCGCTGCGGGGTCACCACGGCGGTCAGCGGGCGGTCATGCGCCTCAACCGGCAGCGCGGCCAGTTCCTGCACGTCCCAGGCAAGACCCACGGCCATCGCATCGGGATTTGCGGTAAGCCAGCGGTCGTAATGCCCGCCGCCCTGTCCCAGCCGCGCGCCAGTGGCGGTAAAACCCAGCAGCGGCACGAACAGGAATTCGGGGTTGAGCGGTTCAGCGTCGCCTGCCGGCTGCAATGCGCCATAGGGGCCGACCTCCAGATCGGCATCGCCCCATGGATCGGACCAGCGCGCGAACTGCATCGGCGTATGCTCCGCCTCGAAACGGGGGAGAGCCAGCGGATGGCCGGCCTCTGCGAAAAAGCGCGCATAACCGCCCGTGGGCGCTTCGCCGGGGGTAGGGTGGTAGAGGCCGATCACCGCACCGGGCGGGACCAGCGTCTCGATCGGGGCGGGTGGGCGACGGAACAGCAGTGCGCGCACTGATTCGGGCAGCGCCGCCATATGCTCACGCCGGGCCTGGCGCAGCCGCTTGCGCAGATCGCGCTTGGTATCCACCAATTGCCCCCTTTTGGATCCATTATAAAGGTGACGGGCCCACCATGGGTCGTTTGCCGTATGAAATCCACCGACGCCTCAAGCATCAGGTGGGGGCCGATTGCCCCGGCCCACGAGCCGGGACAGGGTCAGCCCCCTTGGATTGTTTATAGCCTCAGGGATGTTCTGTCGGCTCGTGCCGGGCAGAACCCGTCGCCGCAGATTTAGGCGTGGTGGTCGCTACCCTCAAGGTGTCGCGCGATATTTTCGATGCGCTGCGTCAATCCGTCAATGCGTCCGGCAAGCGCGGCGCGGGCCTTCGGGTCAAGGCCGGGCGCGGTTTCGCGCGGTTCGCGGCGCAATGTGTCCAGTTCATCGGCCAGCATCAGGGCCGCGAAAAGCAGCATTCGCGGTTCCGACATCTCGACCGCGCCTGCGGCGCGCGCCTTGCCGTCGATCATCCGGCCCAGCGCCTGGATATGCGCTTCCTCGCCCTTGCGGCAGGAAACGGCAAAGCGGCGGCCCGCGATGGAGAGGGTGAGATTGCTGTCTGCCATCAGTGCTTTGCCTGCAGGTTTTCAAGCAATGTATCGAGTTGCTTTAGCGCGCCCCCGACCTGCGAGCGCATGGAGGCGTGCTTCAAGCGAAGTTCCGCCAGCTCGCTCTCGGCAGGGCTGGAAAGGACTGCGGCACGTTCCAGCCGTGACAAGGCCTTGTCCAGCCGCGCCAGCGCATCGCCCAGCACGACGATATCGCTGTCGCCTGTCGCGGCCGCCTCGACGCTCGCCGCAGGCGGCTGCGCCTCGGCGGTTTCTTCGCTTTCGAACAAGGAGTGCGAATTAGCCTGCGCCATGAATTCCCTCTCGCAAGATCATGGCGGACGCGGTTCGGTTTCCCGAAACGGCCTGCCACGCGAACATTGCGCTGCGTCACAGCAATGTCGGTTAATGGATTGTTGCAGGCGGGTAAAGCACGGCGGGCGATGCACCACCCCCTCTACGGTAAAGCACCCGTCAATCGCGACGGGCGGTGAAGTGGCCGGGGGATTGGTGCATCGCACAGCGCCCAGCCAGCCTTGACGCGCACGAGCCTGCGCCGCAAAGCGCCCCTGCGAATCGAATCGCCTGTCCAAAGGTGCGGTATGAAGGGGCAGGCGAACTCCAATACGGGGTCTGCCCGGGTGGTCGGTTGGATCGGCCATTCCGCCCGCGCGGTCCCTATGTGAAAGGTCGCCCCGTCAAGGGTGGCCTCAATCCTCGGACGGGAAAGCCTGGACTAGTCTTATGAGCATCGACAACGCCCGCATCGGCCCCATGGCCAATGCCATTCGTGCACTTTCCATGGACGCGGTTCAGGCCGCCAATTCGGGTCATCCCGGCATGCCGATGGGCATGGCCGATGTCGCCACCGTGCTGTGGGGCGAATATCTGAAGTTCGATCCCAGCGCGCCGGACTGGATGGACCGCGACCGTTTCGTGCTGTCGGCGGGCCACGGTTCGATGCTGATCTATTCGCTGCTGCACCTCACCGGCTATGCGAACCCGACGATGGACGAGATCAGCCGTTTCCGTCAGCTTGGCAGCCCCTGCGCGGGCCACCCAGAGAACTTCCTGCTTCCCGGCGTCGAATGCACCACCGGCCCATTGGGGCAGGGCGTTGCCATGGCGGTCGGCATGGCGATGGCGGAACGTCACCTCAACGCGAAGTTCGGTGACGAGCTTGTCGATCACCGCACCTGGGTGATAGCGGGCGACGGCTGCCTGATGGAAGGCGTGAACCATGAAGCCGCAGGCCTTGCCGGCAATCTGAAGCTGGGCCAGCTGATCGTTTTCTGGGACGATAACAACATCACCATCGATGGCGCGGTGGAACTGTCCTCCAACGAGGATATCCTTGGCCGTTACGATGCCTACAAGTGGCACACCGTCCGCTGCGACGGGCACAATCCGGATTCGATCCGCGCCGCCATCGACGAGGCGCTGGCCGATCCGCGCCCCTCGCTGATCGCGTGCAAGACCGTCATCGGCAAGGGCGCCCCAAATATGCAAGGCACCAGCAAGGTGCATGGCGCGGCACTGGGCGCAGACGAAATCGCTGCTGCCCGCGAAGAGCTGGGCTGGCCTTATGAGCCCTTCGTGATCCCGTCGGACATCCTCGCCGACTGGCGCAAGACGGGCGAGAAGGGCAAGCTGGCCCATGGCGAATGGGCGCAGCGTCTGGAAAGCAGCGACAAGCGCGGGGAGTGGGAGCAGCACATGATGCCGGTGGGCGATTTCGCCTCGGCCGCATTAGAAAGCTTCATCACCGATCTTGCGGCCGAGCCGAAAAAGGTCGCGACCCGCAAGGCGAGCGAAATGGCGCTGGGCCCGCTGACTGAAAAGCTCACCAGCCTGATCGGCGGCAGCGCCGACCTCACCGGTTCCAACAACACCAAGACCAAGTTCACCGAGCCCTTTACGGCGGAGGACTATGCCGGTCGCTATGTCTATTACGGCATTCGCGAATTCGGCATGGCCTGCGCGATGAACGGCATGGCACTGCATGGCGGTGTCGTGCCCTATGGCGGCACTTTCCTGATCTTCAGCGACTATGCCCGCAATGCGATCCGCATGGCCGCGCTGCAGCAGATCCGCTCGGTCTTCGTGCTGACCCACGATTCGATCGGCCTTGGCGAAGACGGTCCGACCCACCAGCCGATCGAGCAGGTGATGAGCCTGCGCCTCATTCCCAATCTCAACGTGTTCCGCCCGGCGGACGTGATCGAGACGGCGGAATGCTGGGCGCTGGCGCTGGAAACGCCCGATACTCCTTCGGTGCTGGCGCTGACCCGTCAGAACCTGCCGCAGCTGCGCGGTGCCAACATGCCGGGAGGGGGGGACGAGAACTGGACCCGCCTGACCAACCGCTCGGCCCGCGGCGGCTATCGCCTGAAATCGGCGGACGCGGCGCGCAAGGTTATCCTGATGGCCAGCGGTTCCGAAGTCGAAGTGGCGATGGATGTTGCCAAGGCGCTGGAAGCCGACGGCATTGGCGCGGATGTTCTTTCGATGCCGTGCCTTGAACTCTTCGAGGCACAGGACGCTGCCTATAAAGACGATCTTCTTCCGCACGTTAATCCGTCCGAGATACTGCGGGTATCCATCGAGGCGGGTGTCACGATGGGCTGGGAACGCTACACGATGGCCGACGGTCTCAATATCGGGATCGACAGATTCGGTGCATCCGCGCCCGCGGGCGATCTTTTCGAACGGTTCGGCTTTACCGCCGATACCATCACCGCGAAAATCAAGGAGCGGCTGGCCTGATCCGGGCTGGCGCACAATAGAAGCAGGAGCGAATTCATGGCGACCAAGGTTGCGATCAACGGTTTCGGACGTATCGGGCGGCTTGTCGCCCGCGCGCTGCTTGAGCGTGATGACCACGATCTGGAGCTGGTCGCCATCAACGACCTGGCCGATGCCAAGTCGAACGCTTTGCTGTTTGCCTACGATTCCTCGCACGGGCGTTTCCCCGGCACCGTGGAATCCGATGGCAGCAGCATGACGGTGAACGGCAAGAAGATCGCCGTCACCGCAGAGCGTAACCCCGGCGACCTGCCGCATGCCGACATGGGCATCGACATCGTGCTGGAATGCACCGGCTTCTTCCAGTCGAAGGAAGCGGCCAGCCCGCACCTGACCGCTGGCGCCAAGCGCGTGCTGATTTCCGCACCTGCGTCGGGCGTTGACCAGACCGTGGTGTTCGGCGTGAACCAGGACGTGCTGAGCGCGGACGACATCGTCGTTTCGAACGCATCGTGTACCACCAACTGCCTCGCCCCGGTTGCCAAGGTCCTCAACGACACCTTTGGCATCGAGCGCGGTTTCATGACCACGATCCACAGCTACACCAACGACCAGCGCATGCTGGACCAGATGCACAAGGACATGCGCCGCGCCCGCGCCGGTGCGACCAACATGATTCCGACCACCACCGGCGCTGCCCGCGCGGTCGGCCTCGTGCTGCCTGAGCTGAACGGCAAGCTGGACGGTTCGTCGGTTCGCGTGCCGACCCCGAATGTTTCGCTGGTCGATCTTGTGTTCGTCCCCAAGAAGGACGTGACCAAGGAAGCCATTAACGAGGCGCTGAAAGCTGCCGCCGATGGTCCGATGAAGGGTGTTCTTGCCTATACGGACGAGCCGCTGGTCTCCTCGGACTTCAACCACTACCCCGCTTCGTCGACGGTCGACAGCCTCGAAACGTCGGTCATGGAAGGCAAGCTTGGCCGTGTCGTCAGCTGGTACGACAACGAGTGGGGCTTCTCCAACCGCATGATCGACACCGCCGGAGTGATGGCGAGCTTCCTTTAAGGAGTGCGGGAGATAGAGGGCATGACAAGCGGACGATTGGCCGGAATTGCGCGGCACGATCGTCCGCGTGGCCCCATCTCTACTGTCGATGAAGTCGATGTCACCGTGCGCGAGGGCGTGCACGGTGACTATCGCGGCGCGTTGAAACCCGACGGGCCGCGCAAACGCCAGGTCTCCCTGATCGCGGCCGAGGACTGGGCCGCCGCCATGGCGGAGATCGGCGAAACCCCCGAAACACTGGAATGGTGGCACCGCCGGGCAAACCTGCTCGTCAGCGGGGTCACCTTGCCGCGCCGCGACGGCGCGCGCATCATGATCGGCGATAATCTTGTCATAGAAGTGGTGCAGGAATGCGACCCCTGCAGCCGCATGGAAGAAATCCGCCCGGGCCTGAAGGCCGCCCTCACGCCCGAATGGCGTGGCGGGGTGCTGGGACGCGTGCTGACGGACGGCACGATCAAGCTGGGCGATGAAGTGAGGATCGAGGAATGAGCTTCAAGACACTGGATGATCTTGATAATATCAAGGGCAAGGTTGCGCTGGTGCGCGTTGACCTGAACCTGCCGATGAACGGCGGTCAGGTGACCGACAAGACGCGCATCAATGCCTCGGCGCCCACTATCCTCGAACTGGCCGATGCCGGGGCGAAGGTCCTGCTGCTCGCCCATTTTGGCCGCCCCAAGGGCGCACGCAATTCAACGATGAGCCTGTCGATGGTCGTCGATGCCGTGCAGGACGTGCTGGGCCGCGAGATAATGTTCGTGCCCGAGGTTGCGGGCGACATTGTCGCGCAGTCGGTCGGCATCATGGGCGACGGCGATATCGCGATCCTAGAAAACACGCGCTTCTGGCCGGGTGAGGAAGCGAATGACGCCGATTTCGCCAAGGCGATTGCCGCGAACGGCGATTTCTATGTGAATGACGCTTTCTCCGCCGCACACCGCGCCCATGCCAGCACGGAGGGGCTGACCCATCTGCTGCCGTCATACGCCGGTCGTTCGATGCAAAAGGAGCTTGAGGCGCTGGACAAGGCGCTGGGCACGCCGGAGAAGCCGGTGGCAGCCGTTGTCGGCGGGGCGAAGGTCTCATCGAAGCTTGCGGTGCTCGAGCATCTGGTCGGGCAGGTCGATCACCTGATTATCGGCGGCGGCATGGCCAACACCTTCCTTGCCGCGCGCGGGGTCGATGTGGGCAAGTCGCTGTGCGAGCATGAGCTGACCGGCACTGTCGAGAAGATCATGGAAGCCGCCGATGCTTCGGGCTGTACGGTGCACCTGCCTTATGATGTGGTGGTGTCGAAGGAGTTCGCCGCAAATCCCGCATCCCTGCGCACCTGCAATGTGCATGAGGTCGCCGGGGACGAGATGATCCTCGACGTCGGCCCGCTTGCGGTCGAGGCGCTGGGCGATGTTTTGAAGACCTGCAAGACGCTGGTGTGGAACGGCCCGATGGGCGCGTTCGAGACCGAGCCCTTCGACGAGGCGACGGTGAAGCTCGCGCGTACTGCCGCGGCGCTCACGACCGAGGGCTCGCTGGTCTCGGTCGCCGGTGGCGGGGATACGGTCGCTGCGCTTAATCACGCAGGTGTTGCGGAACAATTCTCTTATATTTCAACTGCTGGCGGCGCCTTCCTCGAATGGATGGAAGGCAAGGAACTGCCGGGCGTCGCGGCGCTTGGCGCCTGACAGCAGCACATCAATTTCAAACAGAGGGAACGCTTGAACAATGGATATGAAGAAGCAGATCGCTGAAGGTCAGGGCTTCATCGCCGCACTCGACCAGTCGGGCGGTTCGACGCCGAAGGCGCTGCGCGGCTATGGCGTTGAAGACCATGAATGGTCGGGCGATGATGAGATGTTCGGCAAGATCCACGAGATGCGCAGCCGCATCATCACCTCGCCCTGCTTTTCCAAGGGCAAGGTCATCGGCGCGATCCTGTTCGAAAAGACCATGGACGGCATGGTCGAGGGCAAGACCACGCCGCAGGCGCTGATCGATCGCGGCATCGTGCCCTTCATCAAGATCGACAAGGGTCTCGAGGACGAGGCCAATGGCGTGCAGATGATGAAGCCGATGCCCACGCTTGACGAATTGCTGACCCGCGCCAAGGGGCTTGGCGTTTTCGGCACCAAGGAGCGTTCGGTCATCAACTCGGCCAACCCCGAGGGCATCGCCGCCATCGTGAAGCAGCAGTTCGAAGTGGGCATGCAGGTGCTTTCGCACGGCCTTGTCCCGATGCTGGAGCCTGAATACACGATCACCGCCGCCGACCGCGCGGAGGGCGAGAAGATCCTGAAGGACGAGATCCTCAAGCTTCTTCCCACCGTGCCCGAGGGCGAGCAGATCATGCTCAAGCTTTCGATCCCGGTCGAAGCGAACCTGTACGCCGAGCTGATCGCCCACCCCAAGGTGCTGGCCGTCGTCGCCCTGTCGGGTGGCTACAAGACCGAGGAAGCCTGCGAAAAGCTGGCCCAGAACAAGGGCATGATCGCCAGCTTCAGCCGAGGCCTGCTGCAGGACCTGCGCGCCGGGCAGAGCGACGATGAATTCGACGGCACGCTGTCGGCCGCGATCGACCAGATCCACGCTGCCAGCGTCGCCTGATGCGCTGACAGCCTCTCGTTTTCGAGAGACGCCGGTTGGAGAGAGGAAGGGCCGTTTCCCGAAAGGGAGGCGGCCCTTTTTGGTCACATGACCGGTTTCATGTCATTGGCGTCGAGCTTGAAACGATAATCGCTGGCGGAGATTTCGCCGGTCCCCTTGGTGGGGGCAACTTCATACAGCACGACATGCACGCCGCGCACCGATTGGTCCTGTCCGGCGATCAGGTTCACCGTCTCACGCCAGCCTGCGCCATCGACACGGGTGGTGACCACCACGCGGCCCTGCCAGACGCATTCGGTTCCAGCGGCGCAGCGGCTGTCCTCGATCACCTCCATCGGGGTCAGGACAACCGTATCGGCGGACACCGGCTGTCCCAGTGCGACCGCACTGCCATCGGGGGCAGGGGTGCCGCCATCGACGATGGGCGCATCGCCCGGATAGGTCGCGCAGGCCCCCAACGGGGCGGCAAGCAGCATGATGGTAAGCGAAATAGCGAACGGGCGGTTGCGCATGGGTCTTTTCTCTCCTTCCACTCCGCATTAAGGCGGCGCGCATGAACGCGACCCAAATCTATCTCATCTCGCCGCTCGATGTCTCGGGCGATTTCCCCGAACGGCTGGCCCGCGCCATTGATGCCGCGCCCGATGTCGTCACCGCTTTCCAGTTCCGGGTTAAGGGACTGGACCAGCACGAGGCGGCCGCGCTGGCGGAACCGCTGCAGAAAATCTGCGCTGAGCGCGAGGTTGGCTTTATCGTCAATGACGACATCGCGCTTGCCAAGCGCCTGAAGGCCGATGGCGTGCACCTTGGTCAAAAGGACGGCACGGTAAAGGAAGCGCGTGAGCAGCTGGGGCGCGATGCGCAGATCGGTGTGACCTGCCACGATAGCCGCCATTTCGCGATGGAAGCGGGCGAGGCGGGGGCCGATTATGTCGCCTTTGGCGCGTTCTTCCCTTCGACTACCAAGGAAACCGAGCATACCGCCGAGATCGAGACGATCGAGTGGTGGTACCGGATCTTCGAGATACCTTGCGTCGCCATTGGCGGCATCACGCCTGATAATTGCGCGCCGCTCGTGACGGCAGGCGCCGATTTCATCGCCGTGTCGGGCGCAGTGTGGAAGGGGGACGAGGGCGCCAATGTCCGCGCCCTTGCCGATGCCATCGCCAAGGCGCCGCCTCCGCCCGAAGACTGATCCGGATACCTTCGCCGGACCCTTTCCCCCAGTTTACGCGTTGCAGGGGGCAAGAAGACGAAGCGAAGGGAAAGAAATGCCGATCCGCCGTACCGCCGTTCAATTCTGCGCGCCGTTCGCGCTGGCTGTCGTGCTGGCTGGTTGCAGCCAGAGCGAAGAACCGGCCGAGGAGACCCAGACAGCCCCTCAGCCGGAAGCCGACGACAATTACGCCGATGAGATGCGCAGCGACGACAGCGCCGCCGCATCGCCCGATGTCATTGCCGACAGCGAAGAGCGCCCGGTCATGCAGGCGCAGGTCATCCTTGACCGGATGGGCTTTTCCCCCGGCGTGATCGACGGGCAGATGGGCATGAGCACCGAAAACGCGCTGCTCGCCTTTCAGGAGGCGAACGGGCTGACCGAATCCGGGGAACTGGATGATGCGACCCGCGCCGCGCTGCTTGGCTCCACCGCGCTTTCCGAACAGGGGCCGCAGGTGAATGCCGATGGTGAGATCGAAAATACGCCGCAGCCTACCGCGACAGCGCCCGGCGCGCATGCTGTCCCCGCGACCCGCGTAGTGACGATCCCCGAAAGCTTTGCGGTTGGCCGGTATGAAGCCATTCCCGACGATGCCGCCGATCAGGCCGAGATGACACGGCTCGGGTACGAATCGCTGGATGAAAAGCTGGCCGAAAGGTTTCACACGACCGTCGACACATTGATGATGCTGAACCCCGATGGCCAGCCGGCGGGTGCGAAAGCAAAGGGTGAAAAGCCCGCCGCACCGGATGAGGCGGAAGAGGAAGATCCCAACCCGACCGATGACGCGAGGCCGGGGCCGAAAAGCCACTTCAAGGCAGGACAGCAGATTCGCGTGCCCAATATCGGCGCCGATTTCATAGATGCGAACAAGGACATCGCCAGCGACTGGCGCGATACGCTGCGCACATTGGGCGTCGGGAGCGAGCAGCCCCATGCCGCGCGCATCGTGGTCGACAAGTCGGACGATACGCTGATCGCCTATGACGAGGACGGCAAGATCATTGCCGCGTTCACCGTAAGTTCCGGCTCCAGTCATGACCCGCTGCCGATCGGGGACTGGAAGATCCTTGGCGTCGCGCATAATCCGCCATTCGCTTATGATCCCACCCTGTTCTGGGATGTGCCCGACACGGCGGAGAAGCAGCAGCTGCCGCCCGGCCCCAATGGCCCGGTCGGCGTGGTCTGGATCGACCTGTCCAAAGAGCATTATGGCATTCACGGCACCAGCGAGCCGCAGACGATTGGCCGTGCGCAGAGTCATGGCTGCGTGCGCCTGACCAATTGGGATGCGGCCCGGCTTGCCGAAATGGTCGACCAGTCGACCGAGGTGCATTTCCAGAAATGAGCACGGCAGCATCAGACACGAAGCCTGTGAGCGGCTCTGCCAAGGGCGGGCTGGTGCGCGACATGCGGCTGGTGCTGGTGACTGCGGGCTTTGTTTCGCTATTCTGGCTGGTCGTTGGCGGGCTTTTGATGGGGTGGCTTTGGCAAAGGCCGGATGATGTGGTCGAGACGCCCGTAAAGCCGAATGCGAGCGTTTCCGACGAAGATGGCGACACTCTCGACATAAGCGCCAATGCCCCTGCGGTTCTGGCGCCGCAGGTCACTGCGGCGGGCGCTCGGCTTGCGATACCCGTCGCTGGAGTGGAAGCGGCGCAGCTGACCGACACCTATACCGACGCGCGCGGAGCAGGGCGGGCCCATGATGCGATCGACATCATGGCACCTGCCGGAACGCCTGTGCTGGCCGCGAGCGGGGGGATGATCGAAAAGCTGTTCCTGTCGGACGATGGAGGCAAGACCATCTATGTCCGCAGCCCTGATGGATCGCGTGAATATTACTACGCCCATCTTCAGGCTTATGCTCCGGGACTGGCCGAAGGACAGGCCGTGGCCACCGGCGATCTGCTGGGCACAGTGGGATCGTCGGGCAATGCCGATGCGTCCGCCCCGCATCTGCATTTCGCGGTGAACGCGATGAGCGAGAGCGATGACTGGTACGAAGGCACGCCGATCAACCCCTATCCATTGCTGGCGGGCGCTTCGGCGCGCTAAGGGCAGGGCATGAGCAATGCCCAGGACATCATCACCGCCCTTTCCATGCAGCCCCATCCCGAAGGCGGCTGGTACAAGGAGACATGGCGCGAAGGAGAGGGCCGCGGGCTTGCCAGCGGCATCCTCTACCTCATTGAGGAAGGGCAACGCTCACACTGGCATCGGATCGACGCCGCGGAGATGTGGATCTACAACGCCGGATCGCCGCTAACACTCTCAATCGCGTCGGGCGATGATGGTGAAACGGTCGTGCCCGACGTCATCCTTGGGCCCGATGTCGTCGCTGGGCAGCAGATCCAGCATGTCTATCGACCCGGCGAATGGCAGGCTGCCCATGCGGCAGCGGGTTGGACGCTGGTAAGCTGCATCGTGTCGCCCGGTTTCCGCTTTGAGGGGTTTGAACTGGCTGCGCCCGACTGGGTACCGGCGGCGTCTCGCTGACCACCATACCGTACCCTGTCCACAAGGACTGGGCATTGGGGCATTGCATTGCACGGCTTGCCCCCTAGATCGTGCCCCAGACTTACGAACGGGAACAGATTCATGACCACGCACACCACCCGCATGCTCATCATCGGTTCGGGGCCCGCCGGGCTTTCCGCCGCGATCTATGGCGCGCGCGCCGGGATGGAACCGATCGTGGTGCAGGGCCTGCAGCCCGGCGGACAGCTGACCATTACCACCGATGTCGAGAATTATCCCGGCTTCCGCGACGTGGTGCAGGGCCCGTGGCTGATGCAGGAAATGCAGGCGCAGGCCGAACATGTCGGCACGCGCATGATGTGGGACACGATTACCAGCATCGACATCAAAGGCGGCTCTCCGTTCAAGGCGGTGGGCGACAGCGGCGATGAATATGTCGGCGACGTGCTGGTCATTGCCACCGGCGCACAGGCCAAGTGGCTGGGCGTAGAGGGTGAGCAGGAATTTTCAGGCAAGGGCGTTTCGGCCTGCGCCACCTGCGATGGGTTCTTTTATCGCGGCAAGAAGGTCGTCGTCATCGGCGGCGGCAATACCGCCGTGGAAGAGGCGCTGTACCTCACCAATCATTCCGACGATGTGACCCTGATCCACCGCCGCGACGAACTGCGTTCGGAAAAGATCCTCGAAGAACGCCTGTTCGCCAATCCCAAGATCAGCGTGTTGTGGAACAAGACGGTCGAGGAATTCCTTGGCGACGAGAAGGGTCTCAACGCCCTGCGCCTGAAGGACACCGTGACTGGCGAGACCAGTGAATTTGCAACGGAGGGTGCTTTCGTCGCCATTGGTCATGCGCCTGCGACCTCGTTGTTCGAAGGACAGCTGGAGATGGACGAGAGCGGCTATCTGGTGGTCGAGGCGGGCACGCCCAAGACCGCCGTACCCGGCGTGTTCGCCTGCGGTGACGTGATGGATCATACCTATCGGCAGGCCGTGACGGCGGCTGGCACGGGCTGCATGGCGGCGCTGGATGCGGAACGCTTCCTTGCCACGCTGGATTTTGCGAAGGCAGAGGCGGAAGCGGCCGGCTGATTGCCTGCCGAAACGCTTAATCCGGGCGGCGCGCCATCACGAAGGTGAGGAGCGCGCCATAGGTCTCCAGCATATCGCCGTCGACGTCATCGTCATCGATGATGAAGCCGAAGCGATCCTCGATCTCGGTAAGAAGGCCCATGACGGCCTGCGAATCGAGTTCGGGGATAGCGCCGAACAGTTCGGTATCCGCATCGAAACCGGCCACGCGTTCCTTGTCCAATGCAAGGACATCGACAAGAATGGCGCGCAGCTTGGCGTCGGAGGATTCGGTGGCGGGCGGTGTCGTTTCGGTCATGACGGTGGCGGGCCTTAGCTTTTGCGAAAAGCACTGGCAAGCGTGGCGCATGTTTCAAGGAATGGTATCACCCCGGCAATGACCCGTCAGGCACACCCCGAACCGCTCGATCACCTGCCGCTGAAAGGGCGCGGCGATGCCCCCGCGCTAATGCTGAAGGGCGAGGTCCTCGATTATGCCGCGCTGGAGGCGTTGACCGGGAAACTGGCCGCATGGCTGGTGAATGCGGGGCGTGAGAATGGCTGGGAAAAAGGCGCGCGTATCGCCAGCTGGGCAGGCAAGGGGCTGCTGACCTGCCTGATTCCGCTTGCCGCGCCGAGAGCGGGATTCGTGCATGTGCCGGTGAACCCCGTGCTGAAACACGCGCAGGTGGCGCATATATTGTCCGACAGCGGGGCACGGGCGCTGATCGCCAATTCGGGCAGGCTGGGTGCGCTGGGCAATGGCGATGTGCCGCCCTCATGCCTTTCCGTCGATGAAAAGCAGGTGCTGGAGGAAGCGGAGCAGTGCGATCCGCTAGCTCCCTCGGATGCCGATCCACAGGATCTGGCGGCGATCCTTTACACCAGCGGTTCGACCGGCAGGCCCAAGGGCGTGATGCTGTCACATGCAAATATGTGGCTGGGGGCCGAAAGCGTTGCCGAATATCTGGGGCTGGAGCCTGACGATCGCGTTCTTGCCGTCCTGCCCTTCGCTTTCGATTACGGCCAGAACCAGCTGCTATCGACATGGTATGCGGGCGGGGCCGTGGTGCCGATCGACTATCTGCTGCCGCGCGAAGTGGTAAAGGCGGTAGAGGCGAGGCAGATCACCACGCTGGCCGCCGTCCCGCCGCTGTGGGTGCAATTGCTGGAGCAGGACTGGCCCGAGGCCGCCATCGCCCCGCTGCGCCGCCTGACCAATACCGGAGGCGCCTTGGGAGAGCCGCTGGTGCGCCGCCTGCGCGCGACGTTTCCCGATGCGCGCCTGTTCGCCATGTATGGCCTGACCGAAGCCTTCCGATCCGCCTTCCTCGATCCGGCGTTGATCGACACGCACCCCACGTCATTCGGCACGGCCGTCCCATATGTCGAGATCATGGTCGTGAACGATGCCGGACAGCCAGCGAAACCGGGCGAGGAGGGCGAGCTGGTGCATGCAGGCCCGTTCGTGGCGCAGGGCTACTGGCAGGACCCGGAGCGCACGGCAGAGCGGTTTCGGCCCGCCCCCGCGTGGTCCGAATATGGGGGCACGGCGGTGTGGTCGGGCGACCGTGTGATGCGCGATGCGGATGGCCTGCTCTATTTCGTGGGCAGGCGCGACGCGATGATAAAGGTGCTGGGCCAGCGCGTCAGCCCGCAGGAGATCGAGGATGCGGCCATCGCCACCGGCATTGTCGCAGAATGCGTGGCACTGGGTTTGCCGGATGAGAGGCTGGGACAGGCGGTCCACCTGATCGCGCGAGCGGCGCCGGATGCGACGGGCGATGTGACCAAGCAACTGGCCGCCGCCCTGCGTAAGGAGCTTCCCGCCTATATGCTGCCGCAGACCATCCATTGGCGTGACGAACTGCCACGCGGCGCGACGGGCAAGCTGGATCGCGCTGGCCTGAAACAGGAACTGGAGGTTGCGCAATGAAACCGATGGGCCCCATTCCGGCAGGTTTTGCCGGCAGCAATGGCGAATTGCTGATCGGTGGGTGCACTGCCAGCGATCTGGCTCGTGAAGGCACGCCGGTCTTCGCCTATGATCGCGCCATGCTCGCAGCCCGCGTCGCATCGCTGCGCGAGGCCATGCCCGGCCGCTTGGCCATGCATTATGCGATGAAAGCCAATCCCCACCCGGCACTGCTGCGATATATGGCGGAGCTTGTCGATGGCTTCGACATCGCATCGGGCGGCGAATTGGCATTGGCGCTTGAGGCCGGGATGGATGCGGACCGGATCAGCTTTGCCGGGCCGGGCAAGGACGATGGCGAGATCGAAGCTGCAATCCGTACCGGCGTGACGCTCAACACGGAATCAGCGGCAGAAATCCGCCGCGCGCTGGCCATCGGCGAAAGCCTTGGCACCGTGCCCCGACTGGCGATCCGGGTTAACCCCAGCTTCGACATAAAGGGATCGGGCATGAAGATGGGCGGCGGCGCCAAGCCATTCGGCATCGACGCCGCGCTCGTCCCCGATCTGGCGCGCGAAATCGTGGCGAGCGGGGCCGTTTGGCGCGGGTTTCACATCTATGCGGGCAGCCAGGCTCTCGATGCCGAAGCCGTGATCGCGACGCAGGCGGCAACGCTGGCGCTGGCCGCCGAACTGGCGGAGGCGGCGGGCGTGGATGTGCCGCACTGCAATCTGGGCGGCGGTTTTGGCATTCCCTATTTCCCAAGCGATACGCCGCTTGACCTGACCGCAGTCGGCGCGGCGCTGGGCGATGCGCTCGCGTCGATGCCCGACAGGCTGGCCGATACGCAATTCGCCATTGAATTGGGGCGCTATCTCGTGGGGGAGGCGGGGGTCTATCTGACCCGCGTGCTCGATGTGAAAGAAAGCCATGGCGAGATATTTGTCGTCACCGATGGCGGATTGCATCACCAGCTGGCGGCATCGGGCAATTTCGGCACGGTCGTGCGGCGCAATTATCCGGTGGCGGTGGCCAACCGGTTCGGTGAACCCGCGATCAATCAGGAGCAGACGGTCGTCGGACGGCTGTGCACGCCGCTGGACATCCTCGCGAACAAGGTCACCCTACCCGAAATCCGGGTGGGCGACCTTGTCGCTGTGTTCTGCGCGGGAGCCTATGGCGCAAGCGCGAGCCCCGCAGCTTTCCTGGGCCATGGCCCGGCGCGAGAGCTTCTGGTCTAGCGCGTATCGACGAGCAGCAGCTCGACATCATCCTTTGCGGTGATGGTCAGGCTGTCTTCCCCTGTCACCGCGATGCCGTCGCGGCCATTGGCGGTCTTGCCATTGGCCTTCACCGAACCGCCGACCGGCACGGTGTAATAATGGCGCGCGGGATCGAGCGGCAAGGTGATCGTGTCGCCCGCCTTCACTGTCGCGGCCAGAACCCGCGCATCGGCGCGCAGGGGCAGGGCCTCGCCCGTCGGATTGCCGCTGGCAACCGTGACCCAGCTGCCCGCCCGGTCGCCGCGCGGGAATTCGCGCTGGCCCCAGCCGGGCGCTTCGCCGGCCTGATCTGGCAGGATCCAGATCTGGAACAAGGTCGTGTCTTCGGATTCTAGGTTATATTCGGCATGGGTAATGCCGGTGCCCGCGCTCATCACCTGCACGTCGCCTGCCGCCGTGCGCCCTTCATTGCCCAGCGAATCGCGGTGGCTGATGGCGCCGCTGCGCACGAAGGTCACGATCTCCATGTTCTGGTGCGGATGCGGGGGGAAGCCGCTGCGGGCCTGGATCCAGTCGTCGTTCCATACGCGCAGACGGCCCCAGCCCATCCGGGCGGGATCGTGGTAATTGGAAAAGCTGAAATGATAGCTGGTGTCCAGCCAACCGTGATTGGCCTTGCCCAGCTGGTCAAAGGGACGGATCTCAAGCATGTGTTCTCTCTCTTCGGCGGGGTTGTCCGGCCCTGCAATCGGCACGGGGCCGCCGGTAACGATGGAGAGATGGCAGGTCTGGAGCGTCCTTCAAGAAGGCACAAATATGTGACCTTGGCGTCTACTGTTCCCCGTGTCCGCGCGCGAGATAGTCAGCCGACTGCATTTCCATCAGGCGGCTGACGGTGCGATCGAACTCGAACGCGCCATCGCCGCTGGGGTACAGGTTGGCCGGCTCCGCATCGGCCGTGGCGACCAGCTTGACGCCGTTTTCGTAAAGCGCGTCGATGAGTGTGGTGAAACGCTGCGCCTCGTTCCGCATTTCGGGGCCCATGATCGGGATGCCGACCACGATGACCGTGTGGTAATGCCGTGCAATCGCAAGAAAATCGGACGATCCGCGCGGCTGTTCGCACAGCCGTTTGAAGGAAAACACGGCCACGCCTTTCAGGCTCTTTGGAACCCACAGGGTTCGCGATTCCCCGACGGGAAGGTCATATCCGGTTACATGGGCAGCATCTTCGGGCGGATAGTCGGTCAGGCGGAAAAAGGCCTGCCGCGCCTTGGCCGTGGCCTCGTCGCCAGTGGGGCTGTACCAGACATCCATGCCGCCAAGGCGCTGCAGGCGGTAATCGGTCGGGCCGTTCAGTGTCAGCGTGTCCAGCTCCGCCTCGATCAGGTGGATGAAGGGCATGAACAGCCCGCGATTGATGCCGTCCTTGTACAGATCGCTGGGCGGCCGGTTCGACGTGGTGACGACGACCACGTCCTCCACCTCGATCAAGGCGGTGAACAGGCGGCTCATGATCATGGCGTCGGCGGTATTCTTGACCACCATCTCGTCAAAGCACAGGCAGCGGATACCGCTGGCGAGCTGTTTGGCGACAGGGCCGATGGGGTCACCCGCTTCCTTCTTGCGCTCCTCGCGGATGCGCTGGTCGACCTCCAGCATGAACTCGTGGAAATGGACGCGGCGCTTGGCCTCGATCTCCAGCGTGTCATGGAACAGGTCCATCATCATGGATTTGCCGCGACCGACATCGCCATACATATAGACGCCGCGCGGGCGAGGCGGTTTCTCGCCCTTCAGCTTTGCAAAAAAGCCTTGCTTTGGCGGCGGAGCCTCAAGCTCGTCCTGAAGCTGCGCAAGCCGCAGGATCGCAGCGCGCTGCTCGGGGTCGCGGCGAAGCTCTCCTGCTGCGATCAGCGCGTCATATCTGGCGACAAGGCCCGACACCGGTCAGCCCGCGATCTTGCGCTGCAGCGCGGTAAAGCTGGCCACGACATCGTCATCCTGCACGACCACGCCGCGGGTAAAGGTCATCCGCCCGGTTTCGCGGGTCAGCGTCACCAGCGCATCGAGCGGGCGGTCAAGATCGCCAGGCGCCACGAATTGCGTCTGCAGGTCGATGGTCGCGACATTGAGATCCGTCTTGCCCGTCAAAAGCATGGTGGCAGGAAAGATTGCGCTATCGATCAGGCTGAGGATCGCGCCGCCATGATAGACGCCGTTGACGTTACGGTGATGCTCCAGCGGTTCCAACCGGACGCGCGCGCATCCGTCGCTTTCGGCACGGACGAAAAGCCTGCCGAGCACCGAGCCGACGAAATGGTCGGCAGCGCCGATTGTCCAAGTCATCCAGCCCGGCCGTTGATCAGCCGGATTCAGAAACGCAACCGCCATCAGTTCCGCAGGTTCCGCGTCGATCAGACGAGGCGCTCGGCTTCCATCTTCTTGATTTCGGCGATTGCCTTGGCGGGCGAGAGGCCCTTGGGGCAGACATTCGCGCAGTTCATGATGGTGTGGCAGCGATAGAGGCGGAAGGGATCTTCCAGCTCGTCAAGACGCTCACCGGTCATTTCATCGCGGCTGTCGGCCAGCCAGCGATAGGCCTGCAGCAGGATGGCCGGGCCAAGGAACTTGTCCGAGTTCCACCAGTAGCTGGGGCACGCGGTCGAGCAGCAGGCGCAAAGGATGCACTCGTACAGGCCGTCGAGCTTGCCACGCTCTTCCGGCGACTGCAGGCGTTCCTTGCCCGACGGAGTCGGGGTCACGGTCTGCAGCCAGGGACGGATCGAGGCGTATTGCGCGTAGAAATGCGTGAAGTCGGGGACGAGATCCTTGATCACGTCCATGTGCGGCAGCGGCGTTATGCGCACTTCGCCCGAACCGCAATCCTCGATCGCGGTGGTGCAGGCGAGGCCGTTCTTGCCGTTGATGTTCATCGCGCAGGACCCGCAGATGCCTTCACGGCACGAACGCCGGAAAGTAAGCGTCGGGTCCATTTCGTTTTTCATCTTGATGATGGCGTCGAGGACCATCGGGCCGCACGCGTCGAGATCGATCTCGAACGTATCATAGCGCGGGTTTTCGCCGCTATCCGGATCGTAGCGATAGACCTTGAACTTCTTCACCTTCCCGCCGGTTTCCGACGCGTGAGTCTTGCTCTTGCCGGTGATCTTGCTGTTCTTGGGGAGGGTAAAGGTGGCCATGTGCAATTCTTTCGGTTGCAAAAGACAGATCGTCGGGGCCCCGGTTAGCCAAACGTGCCGCGCTGCACAAGCTGCCATTCTTGCTAATTTTGCCAGTTGTGGATGCGACCGGTCCGGCCACGGGCCGACTTATGGGCCGGCGGGGGGCGGTTCGGCGGGTTCCTGCGCGCGCGCCGCGCGATCCTCTCGCGTTAGCCGGCGCAGCACGATGAAGGTCAAAAGACCCATGGTGAAATACAGCACCGCGCCGCCGGTCGCCACGCCCCATGCCGCGCCCTGCGCCCCTGCGACCGGAACAAAGGCGAGGATACCCGCAGCCGTGGCGCCGACCGCGACGAGCCGGGCGGCAAGCGAATATTTCGCCTTCCCGGTAGAGTGCAGCACCGGTTCGAAGGCGACGCTTGCAAGTTCGAAGCTTGCCCCCACGACCAGCGCGATCAGGATCGGTTCGCCGCCGGAGAACTGTTCGCCGCCCAGCAGTTCAAGCAGCCAGCGCCCCGCCAGCACCACGATCAGCACCACGATGGCGCTGCCGCCACCGGCCAGCACGCTTGTCTGGCGGATGAGCTTCCTGAAATCCTGAATGGCGGATGTGACGCGCGCCCGCGAAATCTCGGCATAGGCGGCGCGGGCGAGCAGGGTGGAGAATTTCGCCAGCCCCTGCGCCAGCTGCTGCGCCAGGCGATACAGACCCGCAGCGCGCGTGCCGAGAAGATAGCCGACAGCCAGCAGCGGGCCATTGCGATAGGCAGCCTCGAGCGTGGAGGACAGGAAGGTGACGATGAAGAATTTCACCACGCCGGGATTGTCCTTCAGCGCGCCGGTAAAATCTTTCAGCCGTGACAGCCGTATCGCCTGGGGGCAGAGGCGACGGGCGAGGATCCAGTAAAGCGCGGCTTCGAGCAGATCGATCGCGGCCCATGCGATCAGGAAGCGCACGAGGCTCGGCCCCGTCAGCCATATCGCCACCGCAGCCAGCAGGCGGCCCAATGGTACCACCGCCTCGACATAGATCGCCATGTCGAATCGGTCGAGCGCGCGGACCACCCCGGTCGGCGCTGAGCGCAGGGCCCAGAGCGAGGCGACATTGAACCAGAAAGCCGTGGTGATGAGGCTTTTGTTCAGGCCGAGCATGTCGGCAAACTGGTAAAAGGCGAGATAGGCGATCCCGCAGCCGATCATCGCGCCCACCACGTCGAGCACGCCGGCCAGCATGGAAAGCCGGCCGAACCTGTCCCACTGCCCGTCATGCACATGTTCGGCGCCAAAACGCACGACAACGCGCCATGTCTGGAACCCCGCCACCGCGATCAGCGCCTGCGAAGTGCCAAAGATCAACGAGAAGTGGCCGAAGTCCTTAAGCCCTAGGGTGCGGGTAAGGATCGCCAGATAGACCAGTGAACAGACCGCGCCGAATCCCTTGCCTCCCAGAAGCCAGCCAAGATTGGCAAGCATCCGGCCCAGCATGGAACGGTCTTCGTTATGTTTCGGGCGCCGGCGCGACATGGCGCGCTGATTGGCCGATGAATGCGCAGGAGGCAAGCGGGCACGATCACAGTGTCCCCGTAATGCGACGGATGGCGACACGCCGGGAATTGCCGTTTGCGCCCTTTGCCACTATTGCGCGCCGCCATGATCGAACATGCAATCCTGTTGAGCGCGGGCCAGGGATCCCGCCTGCTGCCGCTGACCGCCGAGCGACCCAAGTGCCTTATCGACTTTTCGGGCCGCACTTTGATTGAATGGCAGATCGAGATGCTGGCCCGCGGTGGCGTCAAGAAAATCGACATCGTCACCGGTTTCAAGACCGACGAGGTCGAGCACGCGATTTCGCAGATCAACGATCCGCGGGTGGAGATCACCTGCCACTTCAACCCGTTCTTCAAGGTCGCCGACAACCTCGGCTCCTGCTGGATCGTGCGCGAAGAGATGAAGGGCGACTTCCTCATCCTCAACGGCGACACGCTGATTTCCGAGGACATCGTGAAAAAGGTGCTGGCAGGCGAGGACGGCCCCGACGGACCGTGGCCCATCGCCGTCACGGTCGACGTGAAACCCGCCTATGACAGTGACGACATGAAGGTGCTGCGCGAACCCGATGGCCGCCTGCTGCACATCGGCAAGACGCTGACGGCGGAAGAGACCAATTCCGAATCGATCGGCTTCCTCGCCTTTCGCGGCGAGGGCGCGGAACTGTTCCGCGAAGCCGTGCGCACCAAGATGCGCGAGCGCGACGGGGTCGAGCACTGGTATTTGAAGGTTATCGACACGCTGGCCCCGACCGGCAAGGTCGGCACCTGCTCGATCGAGGGAATGCACTGGGCCGAGGTCGATTTCCTGACCGATATCGAAACCGCGACCGCGCTTACCGATACCTGGAACTGAGCGCGGACCCGTTCAGGCGAAAAGCGGTTTTAGCGCGGCGGTCAAGGCTGCGACGCGTTCGTCGTCAAGCGTGACTGCCGTGCCGAGATCAGGCAGCTTCGGCCAGCCCGCATCGGGGAATTGCAGCCCCTCGAATTCACGCTTTCCCTCGTAGCGGGGGATGACGTGGAAATGGACATGCGGGTCGACCATCATCAGCATCAGATAATTGATCTTGGTGTAATCGACGAAGCTCTTGAGCGCCGCTTCGATGGCCGAGGTAACCTGCTTCAGTTCCGCGTGCGCTGCGGCCGGTAACGCACCGAAATCGGTCGCCTCGCTCTTGGCGGCCAGCACCAGCGAGCCCAATGTCGGCTGGGCCGGACGCAGCAAGGCCACCCAGTGGTCATATTCGGCGACCAGAGTTGCCGGGTGGCCGAAGCGGGTAATCGTCTCGTTCATCGCGCTCATCCTTCCGAAAGCCAGCTGGTAAGTTTGCCGTCGCGCCCGCGCACGATTTCCGCCTGCAACAGACGGATCGCGTGGATCGCGCAGGACACCACCGTCCACCAGGCGACCGCCACTATGCCCCAGTCGGGGCGGGCGAAGAGCATGGAGACGAACAGGATCACCATATTGGGATTGCGCCGCGCGGTGATCAGGCGGAACCAGCTGTCGAAACGCCTCCAAACGTGAATATGCATCCTGCCGTTGCGGCGCATGAATACCCCTTCGATCACGCGCTGCAGCACATAGCCGCCCTGGATCGCGATCATGATCGACACGAAATTCTCCGGGCTCAATTCAAGCCCCCAATAGACTAGCCCCGTCGTCCAGAACCACCACCAGAACGGCGGGTGCACCAGGTCGATGCCATGGTCGAAGATATTGCCCCACCAGCTGGAGGTGACGGTGCAGCGCGCCAGCTTTCCGTCCACCGTGTCGAGCACCATGAACACCAGCCCCACGGCCATGCCCGTCCAGTAATTGCCCAGCGCGAACATATAGGTCGCATAGACGCACATGACGGCGCCGATGGCGGTGACCATGTTCGGGGTCATGCCCAGCTTCGCCGCGATGCGGGTGAGGACGAGCGCGACTTCCGGCCAGAGATATTTGGTCAGAATGTCGGTCACGCCTTTATACGCGCCGAAATAGCTCGCCCGTTCGATTGTGCGGATCGTTTCGGGGGTGAGAGGCATCAGGAACGGCGTCTCGCGCTTCCTAAGCTGCTTGTTCTCGATCGTGGGGCCGCTTTCATAGGCGATGACCTCGAAGTCACCGCCTGCCAGCGCCCGGCTTTCCGCCATTGCGGCACAGACCTGCTCCGCCTCGGCCGGGGTGCGCGCATGGGCGAGGGCGGGCACGCCGCCCATCGTCAGCACCATGCCCGGATTTGCCAGCACATGCCTGAACCACGCCGGGTCCCATGCGAAATCGTCATTGGCGATCACCGCGCCGGAATCGGATTGCGGCACCAGCCCATTGGCCGCGCCGATACGGCGCGTGCGTTCGCGATTTGAGAGGCCCCAGATCGGGGTCGGGTTGTCCCCCACGCTGGCCATGGCCACGGCGGGCTTTGTGCTTTCGGTCATGGGATGCGCGATAGGCAGGACAATGGAAAAGGGCAACAAGTCGTGTGGGTCAACGCCCGGTTCGGGGGTGATTGCCAAAGGATAAGCCGCTAGACGAAGCAGCATGACCGAATTGACAGCCACCATGCCCGGACACGCCCTGATCCTTGCCGGATCCCGCCCCGGCGGCGATCCATTCGCGCATGAACAAGGTGTCGCGCACAAGGCCCTGATCGAAATTGACGGCATGACCATGCTGGCGCGGGTTCATGCGGCCCTGTCCGCGGCGGGCTATGCCTGCGTCCATGTCTCTGCCGATGACCCCGCAGTGGTTGAGGAGGCGGCGCGTCTGGGCGCGACCGTCGTCGCCCCTGCCGCAGGGCCCAGCGGCAGCGTCGCGCGCGTGTTTGCGCTTACGGGAGCGCCGCTGCTGGTGACGACCGCCGACCACGCATTGCTGCGGCCCGAATGGGTTCGTGATTTCCTTGCCGATGCGCCCGCCGCCGATGTCGCCATTTTGCTGGCGGAACGCGGCAAGGTGGATGCCGCGGTCCCCGGCACCCGGCGTACCTGGCTGCGCTTTGCCGATGGTGACTGGTCAGGATGCAATCTTTTCCTGTTGGCGGGTGACGGCGCGCGCAGGGCGCTAGAAGTCTGGAGCGGGGTGGAAGCGGATCGCAAGCGGCCCTGGCGGATCGTGCGCCGATTGGGCATCGGGACCATGTTCTCCTATGCTATGGGCCGGCTCTCACTAGCCGAGGCGGTGAGGCGGCTTGGACAGCGCAATGGGCTTTCCGCTGCCGTGGTGCCTGCGCGCGATGGCGAAGCGGCGATTGATGTGGACAAGGCGGAGGACCTGACGCTGGCCCGCCGCCTGCTGGCGCAGCGCGGGGATGCGGCATGAGCGGGCTGCGCTGCGCCGTTTTTGGCGCATCGGGCGGGATCGGTGCGGCGCTTGTCGATGCCCTCTCCGACCGGAAGGATGTCGAGGAAGTCTATGCCTTGATGCGAAGCCCCGGCCGCAAAGGCGAGAAGGCCACGCCACTTGCGTTTGACTATGGCGATGAAGGAAGCATCATCGCTGCGGTAGAACGCATGACCGGCGATGGTCCGCTTGACCTCGTCA
This sequence comes from Croceicoccus mobilis, assembly GCF_001661965.1. Classification (GTDB taxonomy): domain Bacteria; phylum Pseudomonadota; class Alphaproteobacteria; order Sphingomonadales; family Sphingomonadaceae; genus Croceicoccus; species Croceicoccus mobilis. Next base: position 239,739 of record NZ_LYWZ01000011.1, on the reverse strand, counting down.
TCGTCGCCACGGGCCTTTTGAGCCGTGGTGACGAAATCCAGCCGGAAAAGACATGGCGCAGCCTTGATGCCGAAGCCATGGCGGAAAACTTCAGGATCAACACCATTGGCCCTGCGCTGATCGGCAAGCATGTGCTGGATCATTTGTCACGCGAAGGCCGCCCGCTGTTCGCGGCATTGTCGGCACGGGTGGGTTCGATCGAGGATAATGGGCTGGGCGGATGGCACAGCTATCGCGCGGCAAAGGCGGCGCTAAACCAGATCATCCGCAATTTCGCCATCGAACTGCGCCGCCGCAACAAGCGGGCCGTCGCGGTCGCCCTTCACCCCGGCACGGTCGAGACAACCTTGTCCGAGCCATTTCGCGGCAATGTTCCCGATGAAAAACTGTTCACTCCCGAATATGCGGCGGCTTGCCTGCTGTCGGTGATCGACGGGTTGAGCGCAGGGGATAGTGGCGGCTTCTTCGCCTGGGACGGCAAACCGATCCCGTTCTGATCAACGAAAAGGGCCGCCCCTGAAGGAGCGGCCCCTTTTCATTGACGCAGGCGTAGCGGCTTAGTTGCCGAAGGTGCGCTGCCACCAGCCGCGGCGCGGTTCACCATCGCTCTCGCTCGCGGCTTGCTGATCGCCACTTTCCGTGGGTTCGTCATTGGCCGCGACCGGGTTTTCGGGTTCGGCGGTCGGCTCGGGAGACGGCGCAGGGGTTTCCTCTGCCACCGGCTCGGCTGCGGGCGTCGCTTCCGGTTCGGGAGCAGCCTCGACTGCAGGTGCCTCCTGTGTGGAAGCCTCCTCGGCCTTTGGCTCTTCCTTCTTCTTGCGAGTACGGCGGCGCTTGGGCTTCTCCACGGCTTCGGGAGCGGCCTCGGCATCGGCGGCACGCGTCTCGGTTTCGCCTTCGGCCGGCGCTTCCGCTGCAGGCTCTTCCTTCTTCTTGCGGGTGCGGCGACGCTTTGGCTTTTCTTCCGCAGCTGGCGCTTCCTCAGCCGGAGCATCCGCTGCCGGATTCGCTTCGGCAGGTGCCTGTGCTGCGGGCGTTGCTTCAGTTGCCTCTTCCGACGCTGCTGTCTGCGCTTCAGCTTCGCTCGGCGCTTCGCCTTCACCGGAATCGCTGTCGCCGGTTTCGGTTTCGCCGGTTTCGCTTTCGCCACGATCAGACTTGGTCCGGCGACGACGACGGCGCTTCTTGGGCGCCGCGTCCTCTTCGTTTTCCGGCGTAACTTCGGCTTCTACCGGCTCCGACTTTTCGGTTTCGGCCTCATTATTGTCCGAACCGTTATCGTCGTCATTGCCATTTTCATTGCCGGTCTCATCGCCCTGTTCGCGATTGCGGCCACGCTTGCGGCGACCGCCACGGCGCCGACGGCGCTTACGACGGGGCTGGCCGTCATCGTCGTCACCGCCGCGCTGCGAACGTTCGTCGTTCTCATCCTCGTCATCCTCGTCGGAAACGTCGTAATCGTCTTCCGGCTCGGCGATGGGCTCGAACTTGGGCGCATTGGTCGGGCGCGGGCCCGAAGAGCCGACGCGCATCTTGGCGCCTTCGTCCTCGCCCTCGGGCAGGACTTCGACATTGACGCCATAGCGGTCCTCGATCTCCTGCAGGTCGCCGCGTTTGGCGTTGAGGAGATAGATCGCGGCCTCGGTGCTGGCGTGGAGCGTGATGATCGTGCCCTTGCCCTTGGCGGCTTCGTCCTCGATCAGGCGCAGCGCCGACAGGCCCGCGCTGGATGCGGTGCGGACAAGGCCCGAGCCGTCGCAATGCGGGCAGGTGCGGGTGGTCGCTTCCAGAACGCCGGTGCGCAGGCGCTGGCGGCTCATCTCCATCAGGCCAAAGCCCGAAATGCGGCCAACCTGAATGCGCGCGCGATCGTTCTTCAGTGCTTCCTTCATGCACTTCTCGACCTTACGGATCGAGGAGTTGTGCTCCATGTCGATGAAGTCGATCACGACCAGACCGGCCATGTCGCGCAGGCGCAGCTGGCGGGCGATTTCCTTCGCCGCTTCCATATTGGTGTGCAGCGCGGTCTGCTCGATCCCGTGCTCCTTGGTCGAGCGGCCCGAGTTGATGTCGATCGACACCAGCGCCTCGGTCGGGTTGATAACGAGATAGCCGCCCGATTTCAGCTGGACGACGGGATCGTACATCGCGGTCAGCTGATCCTCTGCGCCATAACGCTGGAACAGCGGCACGGGGTCGGCATATTGCTTCACCCGGCGCGCATGGCTGGGCATCAGCAATTTCATGAATTCCTTGGCCGATTTATAGCCTTCCGGCCCCTCGACCACGACTTCCTCGATGTCGCGATTATAGATGTCGCGGATCGCGCGCTTGATCAGGTCGCTGTCCGAATGGATCAGCGCGGGCGCAGACGAGCGCATCGTCGTCTCGCGAATCTCGTCCCACAGGCGGGCGAGATAATCGAAGTCGCGCTTGATCTCGGTCTTGGTGCGCTGAAGCCCTGCGGTGCGCACGATGCAGCCCATGCTCTTGGGCAGGCTCATTTCCGAGACGATCTGCTTCAGTCGCTTGCGGTCGGCTGCGCTCGAAATCTTGCGCGAAATCCCGCCGCCATGGCTGGAGTTCGGCATCAGCACGCAATAGCGGCCCGCAAGGCTGAGATAGGTGGTGAGGGCAGCGCCCTTGTTGCCGCGCTCTTCCTTTACGACCTGCACCAGCAGCACCTGGCGGCGCTGGATCACATCCTGGATCTTGTAGCGGCGACGCAGCGCCAGACGGCGCGCGCGCGCATCGTCGGCAGCCTTGGAACGGCCCGAGCCGCCCTTGCGCTGACCGCGGCCACGGCCCTTGCGACCGCGGCGGCCACGACCATTGCCTTCTTCACCCTCGTCCGAACTGTCATCCTCGTCATCGGAGGAATCGTCGTCGTCGCTGTCGTCGCCCGAAACCGCGCCGTCTTCGATCGTCGAGACGCTGTCGTCCTTTTCGTCGGAGACGTCCTCGACCCCGTCACCGGCCATTTCCTCGGCCAGCGCGTCGCCGCTTTCGTCGTCGTCGGAGCCGCCATCGTCGTGATCGTCGTCGTCGTCCTCGGCGCGCAGGCGTGCCTCTTCGTCGGCGACCTCCTGCTCCGCGGCGAGAAGCGCGTCGCGATCTTCCTTGGGGATCTGGTAATAGTCGGGATGGATCTCGCTAAAGGCGAGGAAGCCATGCCGGTTGCCGCCGAAATCGACGAAGGCGGCCTGCAGCGAGGGTTCGACCCTCGTCACCTTCGCCAGGTAGATATTACCCTTTATCTGCTTGTGTTCTGCCGACTCGAAGTCGAATTCTTCAATCCGGTTGCCTTTTAGCACCGCCACCCGCGTCTCTTCCGGGTGGCGCGCATCGATAAGCATGCGCGTGGTCATTGATGGATCTCCAAGCGCGCTGTGCCGCCAGCGGTCTTTCCGACCGGGCGGGTGTGTTTGCGCGACTATTCAGTGAAATGCGCGCCCTGATGGCAGGCTTGTGCCCGCTTTCCGGCGCGAAACGATAAGAGCCGGTGCGCGCTTTCATATGCGCGCCCGGCGGCGAAAATTCTTTAGTCCGCGAGGCGGTGTGGAAGGATGCGTCTGCGGCAGCGGCGACGATCCCAGCGGCCCTGCAAAGCAGGTCGGTCGCCGAAATCCCCGAATCGATGCCCATACTTACCTTTTCCATTCCCGCCCGGCGTCATTGTCCGGGGTGCGCGTCAGGCGGCCCGTGCTTGTCTGCGGCTTTTCCCGTCGCCGGGTTGACATGGCCTGCAGTGCATCGAGGCGCCGGAGCGCAGCTTGTCGGCGGAAAAGGACCGGGCCCTTGCGATACGTCGGCCCCGCTCGGGGGCCGTCGGCAGCGATATGTGCCGACTTGCGTTCGCCAGGAAATCCGATCCTCCCGACATTGTCACGCTAGCACCGGGATTGCGGTTCGGCAATAAAAAGCCTTGGGGCTGTTTAATTCTTCCCGATCCGGCCTGAACGTGGGCGGAATGGCGCAGCCCGGCGATCTCTGGTGAGGGCGGCGGCAGGGCGCTTGCCAGCCATGCGCATGCGCGGCTAGCGCTTTTGCGATGCAGGACAGCGGCAATGATGGCGGGGTATTGGATCTGGGCGCGGACCGCCCCGCGTCCGCGCGTCGGGCCAGTCGGCTGAAAACCATGGGCTGGATTGCAGGCGCGATCGTGGCCGGAATGCTGCTGGGCCTGCTTGTGATCGAGATATTTCCGCCCGGAGGTCGCGGCAAGGCGCAATTCGCCGCCCCTTTGCCGGAAAGCCGTCCTGCCGAGCTGCCGCGAATCGTCACGGGCCGTGCGGGCGCAGAGGCGCCGCTGGTGGTGATCGATGCCGGGCATGGCGGTTTCGACCCCGGTGCCAGCGGCCCCAGCGGCGCGATCGAGAAGAATGTCGCGCTTGCCATCGCGGCGGGGCTGCGCGACCGGCTGGTTGAACTGGGCGCGGTGCGCGTGGCGCTGACGCGTGAGGATGACGTTTTTCTCCCTCTCGAAGAGCGTGTCGCCGTGGCCGAGGCGCTGAAGGCCGATCTCTTCATCTCGATCCATGCCGACAGCGCGCCGGTCGAGGAAGCGCGCGGGGCCAATGTATATGTGCTGTCGGGGCGCGCCAGCGACCGTGAGGCACTGGCGCTGGCGCGCAGCGTCAATGGGGATGACGATGCCTATGCCGATGACGGCGGCGATGAGGTTGAGGCCTTGCTGGCCGAATTGGCCCGACGGGAAACGGCATTGGGCTCGGCCAGCATCGCCCGGTCTGTCGAGGCGCGGGTAAAAGGGCGGCTGCCGGTGCACGGGCGCTTCGTGCGCGGCGGCAATCTCGTGGTGCTGCGTTCTGCGCAAATGCCCTCCATCCTGTTCGAGGCCGGCTATATTTCAAGCGAGGAGGATGCCACCCGCCTGACGAGCGAGGAGGGCCGCGCCGCCATCGTATCCGCCCTTGCCGAGGCGATCGTCGCCGATCTGCTGGCGCCCCGGCCCGGATAGCGCGCGGACGGATCGTTTAGTTATCCCCGTTCATCATCGGGTAAGGCTTTTCCGGCTTTTCTCTTTCGCGAACCCCATGCTAGTGCCGCCTCGACCATGGATGCCAAAGCCCAATTGCAGACCTATGCCAGCCGCGCGCGCGGTGACCTTTCCGCGCTGAAGACAGGCTTTGCCCGCCGCTGGCGCGAAAGCCGCCTGTTCAAGGCGTTCTGGGCGCTGGTCGCGCTGGGGGTCATTACTTTCGTCGGCGGCTATATCTGGCTCGGCACCGGGCTGCCGTCGGCCGACCGCCTCCTGACCTATCAGCCATCGCTTCCCACCATGGTGCGCGGCTCCGATGGCGAGATCGTCAACAGCTACGCCCGCGAACGCCGCGTACAGCTTCGCTTCGTGGATTTTCCCGAGCAGCTGACCGATGCCTTTCTTTCGGCAGAGGACAAGACCTTCTGGACCCATGGCGGCGTCGATTACGGTGGTCTTGCCGGCGCGGTCGTCGATTATGTCTCGAAATACGGATCGGGCGAGCGCGCCAAGGGCGGGTCGACCATCACGCAGCAGGTCGCGAAGAACATCCTTGTGGGCGATGAATATTCGGTCACGCGCAAGCTGAAGGAAATGATCCTCGCCCGCCGGATTGAAGGCGTGTTGAGCAAGGAGCAGATCCTCGAGCTTTATCTCAACGAGATTCCTCTGGGCCGCCAGAGCTTTGGCGTGCAAGCCGCTTCACGCGCCTATTTCGACAAGGACGTGGGCGACCTCGACCTGAATGAAGTCGCCTTTCTCGCCATCTTGCCCAAGGCGCCGGAACGTTACGGTCGCGCCCGGTATAAGGACATGGCGATCACGCGGCGCAATTACGTGCTCGACCAGATGGTCGCCAATGGCTGGGCCAGCGAAGCCGATGCCGCCGCCGCCAAGGCGAAGCCGCTGGGCCTCGTCGCGCGCCGGTCCGAGGACTGGGACCCGGCTGCAGGCTATTTCATCGAGGAAGTGCGCCGCCGCCTGCTCGACAAATATGGCGAGACGGACGAGGACGGCCCGAACTCGGTTTACGCAGGCGGCCTTTGGGTTCGCACTTCGCTCGACATGGAAATGCAGCATGCCGCGCGCGATTCGCTGCGGGCAGGGCTGCTGCGCTATCACGGCAGCCGCGGGTGGACTGGCCCCATCGCCACGATCAACATGGACGAGAACTGGCAGACCCAGCTGATCGTTTCCAACCTGTCGGTCGATTACGATGACTGGCGCGTGGGCGTGGTGACCGGGCGCAATGGCGATGATGCGACGATCGGCTTTTCGGATGGCAACGAGCATCCGCTGAACAACCTCCCCGACAGGCTGAAGGCAGGCGATGTCATCGTGGCTTCGCCCGAAGGCGAGGGTGAAGGCGCCAGCTGGCGTGTGCGTACCATCCCCGAGGTTTCCGGTGGTCTGGTTGTGCAGGATCCGCATACGGGCCGCGTGCTCGCCATGCAGGGCGGGTTTGATTCGCGCCTCGGCAGCTTCAACCGCGCCACACAGGCGGAACGCCAGCCCGGTTCGACCATCAAGCCTTTCGTCTACGCGACCGGGCTTGATCAGGGCATGACCCCGGCGACACTGGTGTCCGATGGACCGTTCTGCGTCTATCAGGGCGCGGCGCTGGGCGAAAAATGCTTCCGCAACTTTGCGAACGAGCGCGGCGCGGGTGAACAGACCATGCGCTGGGGTCTTGAGCAGTCGCGCAACCTGATGACGATCCATATCGCCAATGACGCGGGCATGCCCAATGTCATCAACACATTCGAACGCATGGGTATCGGCAGCTACAAGCCCTACCTGTCCTTCGCGCTGGGTGCGGGCGATACGACTGTGCTGCAGCTCGTGAACGCCTATGCCGCGCTCGCCAATCATGGGCGGCAATATGAATCCTCGCTCATCGACTATGTGCAGGACAAGAACGGCAAGGTGATCTGGCGCGCGGACAAGCGCCGCTGCGACGCCTGCAATGCCGACGAATGGGACGGCAAGGCGATGCCGCGCCTGATCCCTGCGGGCAAGCAGGTGATGGACCCGGATACCGCCTATCAGGTGGTCCACATGCTGGAAGGCGTGGTCCAGCGCGGTACGGCCGTGCGCTTGCGCAGTCTCAACCTTCCGATCTTTGGCAAGACCGGCACGACCAGCGGCCCGACCAATGCATGGTTCATGGGCGGTTCGGCCGATCTGGTCGCGGGCGTGTATGTCGGCTTTGACCAGCCGCGCAATCTTGGCGGTTATGTGCAGGGCGGCAATACCGCCGGGCCGATCATCAAGCAGCTGATCGAGCAGACGAAGCCGCGCTGGCCGACCACGCCTGTCGCCGCGCCCGATGGCATCCGCATGGTGCGCATCGACCGCCGCAGCGGCAAGCGCGTGTTCGAAGGCTGGCCCGACATGAAGGAATATGTCCCCGGCTCGATCTGGGAAGCGTTCAAGCCCGATACCGAACCGCGCCGCCTGCAGGCCCGCCAGACTCTGGAAGAAAAGCGCAAGGCCGCCATCGCCGCGATCCGTGCCGCCACGGCAGAGCGTCAGTCCTCCAGCGCGGATCAGGGCGTGGCGATTGACGATACCTTCCTTGAAGATCAGGGCGGCATATACTGACACTAGCTGCAGAGTTGCATTTACTGTTGTGCGCACACCGCCTAAGGATATGCGCATGAACAGGTTCTTCCTCGCAGGCGCACTCAGCCTTGCCACGATCGCAGGCGGCATTGCTGCCGCTCCGGCCATTGCCGCGCTGCCCAAGGGGGCTCAGGCGCCGCCAATCATCACGCGCGGCGCGATCGCCGGAAAGGCGTTCGACTTCACGCTGTCCGATGCGCTGAAAAAGGGGCCGGTCGTGCTCTATTTCTTCCCCAAGGCATTCACGCAGGGCTGCACGCTGGAAGCGCGCGCCTTTGCCGAGGCGATGCCCGAATTCAAAAAAGCGGGCGCAACTGTCGTCGGCATGTCGGGCGACGATATCGAGACGCTGAAGAAGTTCAGCACCGAGGAATGCCGCGACGCTTTCGCCGTCGCGCGCGCAAGCCCCGCGACGATCAAGGCCTATGACGTGCATCTGGGCCGCGAAACCGGCTCGCAGGTCCTGTCCGACCGCACCTCTTTTGTGATCGCCCCCGATGGCCGGATCACCATGGTTCATTCCGACATGGACTGGCGCAAGCATGTCTCGCTCACGCTGGAGGCAGTGCGCGCGCTCGATCACTGACGAGGCTGGCTTTTACCGGACCGGAGGGCGGGCGCCCCGGTCCCGATCGCGGCTGCGAAACGCGCGCGGTTGATTTAGCCGCCTGTCACACTTTCCCATTTCATGGGTGTCCGCTAAGCGGGCGCCAATCGGGGGGCATGCGGCCCCCTACGAGGAGAATTACCATGCGTGCCGAAGGGCAGGCTCTTGTCGATCGCATCGAGGCGTCGCTTGCGTTGATCCGCCAGTCTCTGGACTGGGAACAGGCGCTGCGCAGGCTCGACGAACTCAGCGCCCGGGTCGAGGATCCGAATCTGTGGAACGATCCCAAGCAAGCGCAAGCGATCACGCGTGAGCAAAAGCAGCTTTCCGACGCGGTGAAGGCCGTGAATGAAATCGGCGCCGAAATGTCGGACGCGGTCGAATTCGTCGAGATGGGTGAGGCCGAGGGCGATGAAAGCGTCATCAAGGACGGCCTTACCAGCCTTGAGGCGCTGGCCGCCCGCGCCGATCGCGACAAGGTCGGCGCCCTGCTTTCGGGCGAGGCGGACAGCTATGACACCTATCTCGAAGTCCATGCCGGTGCCGGCGGGACGGAGAGCCAGGACTGGGCCGAAATGCTGCAGCGCATGTATGTGCGCTGGGCCGAGCGGCGCGGCTACAAGGTCGAGATTGTCGATTATTCCGCGGGCGAACAGGCCGGGATCAAGGGCGCGACCCTGCTGATAAAGGGCGAGAACGCCTATGGCTATGCCAAGACCGAGAGCGGCGTGCACCGCCTCGTGCGCATCAGCCCCTATGACAGCAGCGCGCGGCGGCACACCTCGTTCAGCTCGGTCTGGGTCTATCCGGTGATCGACGACGATATCGAGATCGAGATCAATCCGTCCGACCTCAAGATCGACACCTATCGCGCATCGGGCGCAGGCGGTCAGCACGTCAATACGACCGATTCCGCCGTCCGCATCACTCACCAGCCGACCGGCATCGTGGTGGCCAGCCAGAACGACCGTTCGCAGCACAAGAACCGCGCCACCGCGATGAACATGCTGAAGGCGCGCCTTTACGAAAAGGAACTGGCCGAGCGCGAGGCCGTGGCCAGCGGCGAATATCAGGCCAAGACCGAGATCGGTTGGGGTCACCAGATCCGCTCTTATGTGCTTCAGCCCTATCAGCAGGTGAAGGACCTGCGCACGGGCCATGTCTCGACCAATCCGACCGAGGTGCTGGATGGCGCTCTCGATCCGTTCATCACCGCCGCACTGTCGCAGCGCGTGACGGGTGAAAAGGTCGATGTGGAGGACGTGGATTGAGGTCCAGCGCCGCTCTCCTTGCCGTAACGGCTGCCGCGCTGGCGCTTTCGGGGTGTAACATCACCGACGAAAACGACGGCCGGCCGGAAAGCGCGCGCGATTTTCCCCAGGCGGATCGCGCCGTGTCCAGCGCCAATCAGGACGTGACCGTGCCCGAACGCACGCGCGACGACCGGCGCGAGGCTGCGACGGTTATGGATCTCGCCAATATTGCCGAGGGCATGAGCGTTGCCGACCTCGGCGCGGGCGAGGGCTATTACACGACTCGTTTGGCAGAGCGCGTGGGGCCCAAGGGCCGCGTTCTGGCCGAAGACATCGACGAGCCCGTGCTCCAGCGCCTTGGCGCGCGTGTCGAGCGCGAGCAGCTGACCAATGTGTCGATCAAGCTCGGCACCGAGGATGATCCCAAGCTTCCCGAAGACAGCTTCGATCGCATCTTCCTCGTCCACATGTACCACGAGGTGAGTGAACCTTACGCATTTCTGTGGCGGCTGCTGCCGTCGCTGCGCGAAGGCGGGCAGGTGATCGTGGTGGACACGGACCGGGCGAGCGACCAGCATGGTATTCCGCCGAAGCTGCTTTTCTGCGAATTCGAGTCGGTCGGCTTCAAGCTGGCCGCCTTTATACGTCGCCCCGAACTTGCCGGCTATTACGCCCGGTTCGAGGTGGACGGCCCGAGGCCCGATCCGGCCGATATCGTTCCCTGCGTACAGGATGTGGCGGCAACAGATGGCGTGGACGGCGCCAATGTCCGCCCCGACAGGATAGTAAAGACATGACTTTCAAGGGATTGCAGCCGATTAATTATGCCGGACGTGAAGTCTGGCCCCTCATTGAGGGCGGCAAGGGCGTATCTGCGACCAATCACGCCAGCTCCGGCGCATGGGCTGCCGCCGGCGGTATCGGCACGGTCAGCGCGGTCAATGCCGACAGCTATGACGCAGAGGGCAAGATCGTGCCGCAGGTCTATGAGGAGATGACCCGCAAGGAGCGCCACCTCAAGCTGATCGATTACGCCATCGAAGGCGCGGTGGAGCAGGTGAAGCGCGCGCACGACATTTCAGGCGGCAATGGCGCAATCAACATCAATGTGCTGTGGGAAATGGGCGGCGCGCAGGCGGTGCTGGAAGGCACGCTGGAGCGGACCAAGGGTCTGGTCGCGGGCGTGACCTGCGGCGCGGGCATGCCGTACAAGCTGGCCGAGATCGCGCAGCATTACAACGTGCACTATTTGCCGATCGTCTCCTCGGCCCGCGCCTTCCGCGCATTGTGGAAGCGCAGCTATTCCAAGGTTCCCGAACTGATGGCCGCCGTGGTCTATGAAGATCCGTGGCTGGCAGGCGGGCACAATGGCCTGTCCAACGCCGAAGATCCGACCAAGCCCGAAGATCCCTATCCCCGCGTGAAGGCGCTGCGCGAGACCATGCGCAAGGAAGGCGTTTCGGAAGAGACCGCCATCGTCATGGCCGGCGGCGTCTGGTTCCTGCGCGAATGGGACGAATGGATCGACAATCCCGAACTGGGGAAGATCGCCTTCCAGTTTGGCACGCGCCCGCTGCTGACGCAGGAAAGCCCGATCCCGCAGGGGTGGAAGGATATGCTGCGCACGCTGGAGCCGGGCGATGTGCTCCTCCACCGCTTCAGCCCGACCGGCTTCTATTCCTCCGCCGTGCGTAATCCGTTCCTGCGCAATCTCGAAGGCCGCAGCGAGCGCCAGATCCCCTATTCGCGGGTCGAGGCGGGTGAGCACACGGTGCAGCTCGACGTGGGCGTGAAGGGCAAGAATTTCTGGGTCACGCCCAAGGATCGCGACCGTGCCCGTGGCTGGGTGGCAGAGGGCCATACCGAGGCGCTGAAGACCCCCGACGACACCGTCGTTTTCGTCAACGCGACCGAACGCGCCGAAATCCGCAAGGACCAGGCCGATTGCATGGGATGCCTGTCGCATTGCGGGTTCTCTTCGTGGAAGGACCACGACGATTACACCACCGGCAGGCTTGCCGATCCGCGCAGCTTCTGCATCCAGAAGACCCTGCAGGACATCGCCCATGGCGGTCCGGTCGATGAAAACCTCGCCTTTGCCGGGCATGCGGCATACCGCTTCAAGCAGGACCCGTTCTATTCCAACGGCTACACACCGACGGTGAAGGAACTGGTCGAACGCATCCTGACGGGGGATTGATAAGGGAGCCGCGCATTTGGGCCAGACGACGAAAGGTGCCTGCCATTGCGGCACCGTGCAGTTCACCGCCGATGTCGACATGGCATCGGCACGGCGCTGCGATTGCTCGATCTGCCGGATGCGCGGCGCCGTTGCGGTCAGTGCGCCGCTCGATTCCCTGACGGTCACGGCGGGGATGGATGCGCTAACCCTCTACCAATTCAACACGAAGGAGGCGCGGCACTTCTTCTGTTCGAAATGCGGTATCTACACTTTTCACCAGCGCCGCTCCGACCCGACGCAATATGGCGTGAACGTCGCTTGCCTCGAAGGCGTGAGCCCCTTCGATTTCACTGAAGTCGAAGTGATGAACGGCCAGTTCCATCCCCGCGACGGGGGCGGCAACCGCGTGTCAGGCGTGCTGCGCTACACGTCTACAGACTAGATCAGGCATAGCCTTCGATAACGCGGTCGGGCGGGCTGTGGCCGTCGGCCCAGCTCTGAATATTGGCAATGATCTTGAGACCGGCCGCGGTACGGCCTTCCTCTGTCGCGCTGCCTATATGGGGCTGGGTGATGACATTGGGGTGCGCGATCAGCCGTTCGTCGACATTGGGCTCGTCAGGATAGACGTCCAGTCCGGCTCCCCACAGCTGGCCGTTCTCCAATGCCGTAATCATCGCCTCTTGATCGACCAGTTCACCGCGCCCCGTGTTCACCAGAACCGCTCCCGGCTTCATCAACGAGATGCGGCGTGTGTCGATCAGATGGTGCGTTTCGGCATTGGTGGGGCAGTGCAGGGTGACGATGTCGGAAGCTGCGACCAGCTCGTCCACCGTGGCGGCGTAATCGGCGCCGAAAATCCGCTCGACAGATTCGGGCAGGCGGCGGCGGTTGTAATAGATGATCTGCATGCCGAATGCGCGGGCACGATGGGCAACGGCCTGGCCGATACGGCCCATGCCCACGATGCCCAGCCGCTTGCCGCCGATGGAGCGGCCCAGCATGCCCGTCGGAGTCCAGCCGCCCCATTCGCCGTGGCGCACGATCCGCGTCCCTTCACGCATGCGGCGCATCACGCCGATAATCAGAGCCATGGCGAGATCGGCGGTATCGTCGGTGAAAACGCCGGGCGTATTGGTCACGACGATCCGGCGGGCCCGGGCCGCGGCAAGGGCGATGTGATCGGTGCCCGCGCCGAAATTGGCCAGCAGTTTTAGCCGGTCGCCTGCCTTTTCCAGCAGGTCGGGGTCGATATTGTCAGTCACGGTCGGCACCAGCACGTCGCAATCCTTCACCGCTGCCGCCATCTCCTCGTCCGAAAAAGGATGGTCGTCGGAGTTGAGTACCGCGTCGAAAAGCTCGCTCATGCGGCTCTCGATTTCGGGCATCAGGCGGCGGGTGACGATGACGCGGGGCTTGCCCTCGATCCGGCGGGTTGTGGCCGCGGTGGTCATGGAAGGCGAAGTCGGCATCAGGTCTCTCTCAGCATTCGGGGGTGGCAGCCGCGACAGCATTGGCGCTACGCTGCGCGAGGGCGCACGGTCAACCGTTCAATTGGCTAACTGCTGCGCGCATATTGGATGTGCGTTAGCGTGCTGGCACTGCTTGGCGAGGCGGCCCGCCGGGGGTATGGCATAAGGCATGAAGACGCTTCGCTTCCTCTTCCTCCTGCTTGCGCCCGCTGCCATGCTGGCCGCACCTTCGGCGCCTGCGCAGGACACGGACGACGTGCCTTATTGGGCCTCGCTTACCACCGATAAGGCGAACATGCGCGTGGGGCCAGGCGGCAGCTACAGGATCGTCTGGGTATATCAGCGCAAGGGGCTGCCCCTCAAAGTCGTTCGCCGCCTTTCGGGCTGGCGCATGGTGGAGGATCCCGACGGCGAAAGAAGCTGGGTCGTCTCGCGCTTCCTCAGCCGCGAGCGCACCGCTTTCGTGATGGGGGAGGGCAATGCCGAGATGCGGGCCGAGGGCAGCGAATCGGCCAAGCTTCTCTGGAAGCTTGAGCCGGGCGTGACGGGGCGGCTTGGAGATTGTGGCAATGGTTGGTGCCGTTTCTCGGTCGGGGAAGAGGATGCGGCGCGACGCGGCTTTGTGCGCGAGGAACGTCTTTGGGGCGCGGGCGAGCCCTGAGCTACGCCACCGACGATTTCGGCATGCCGTTCTGGTCGCCGCACTGGCCGGTCTATCTGGCATTCGCGGTCGTCGGCGCGGTCATCGGGAGTTTCGCCGGCGCTGCCGCGATCCGCATGGCGCGCGGCGAGGGGGTGGCCCTCGAACGATCGCACTGCGATTCGTGCGGGCGCGTGCTGGGTGTGGCGGAGCTGGTGCCGCTGCTTTCCTTTATTCTGTTGCGTGGTGCGTGCCGGGAATGCGGAGCGCGGATCGACCGCTGGCAGCCGTTCGCGGAAATTGTCGGGACGGGAATCGGCCTTGTCGCCGTCTGGGCCGCAGGCGATTTGCGCGAAGCGGTTCTGCTGACGATCTTCGGGTGGCAATTGCTGGTGCTCGGCCTGTCGGATGCGCGCAGTTTCCACCTGCCGCCTGTTGCCATCGCCGTACTGGCCCTTTGCGCGGCGATCGTGCCGATTTCCGCGCCGCTTGGTGCGAATGACGTTCTGCCCCTGTCGCTGCAGCAGGCGATGGGTGGCTCATTGGGTTTCCTGATGCTCGCCGTGCCCGCATTGGCTTATCGCGCAGTGCGCAAGGCAGAGGGAATGGGTAGCGCCGACCCTGCGCTGTTTGCAGCGATCGGCCTGTGGCTCGGCCCGCTGGGCGTGTGCATCACATTGCTGCTCGCGGCAGGTAGCGGGATCGCGCTTGCGCTGGCATGGCGGCGGCTTCGTGCAGGAAATGATGCAGTGGCGGATCCGGAGTCGGAATCAGTAGCCAATGAATCGGGAAAAGGGGTGGAAACCGGCTTGCCGGACGGGGCGCTGCCACTGGGCGCGCTGCTTTGCCCTTGCGCTTTTCTCACGGCAGTTGCAGGATTTTCAACGTTCAGTGCCGTTTGATCGTCACCTTACCCCATCAGCCCCCTTGCGCATATTAACGCCAGTGCCTAGGGCGCTCTTCGCGGATGCAACGATGTATTCGCATCCTTTCAGTCCGTCGTTTCCGGCGAAGCCAGAGAGGGCCTTTTGGTCGAGCTGTCACAATATCTGCCGATCTTCATTTTCATGGTGATCGCGCTGGGGCTTTCAGCCCTCTTCGTCTTCCTTCCCATGGGTGTCGCCCGATTGACAGGCGCGCATAATCCGGATGCGGAAAAGCTTTCGGAATATGAGTGCGGTTTCCCCGCGTTCGAGGATCCGCGCAGCCAGTTTGACGTGCGCTTCTATCTCGTGGCGATCCTGTTCATCATCTTCGACCTGGAAGCGGCTTTCCTCTTCCCGTGGGCGGTGAGCCTGGACCTGACCGGATGGCCGGGCTGGATCACGATGATGGTGTTCCTGTTCGAACTCATCATCGGTTTTGCCTATGCGTGGAAAAAGGGAGCGCTGGAATGGGAGTGAACGAAACTCTTCCGGCGGCTGCACAGCCCGGAGAAGTCCGCCAGCCGGACGCAGATTATTTCAACGCGCTTCAGACCGAAGTGAACGACAAGGGCTTCCTGCTGACCAGCACGGAAGAGCTGTTCCAGTGGGCCCGCACCGGTTCGCTGTGGTGGATGACCTTCGGCCTTGCCTGCTGCGCGGTGGAGATGATCCACGTGAACATGCCGCGCTATGACATGGAGCGTTTCGGCGCTGCCCCGCGCGCTTCGCCGCGCCAGAGCGACGTGATGATCGTCGCGGGCACGCTGTGCAACAAGATGGCCCCTGCGCTCCGCAAGGTCTATGACCAGATGTCGGATCCGAAATATGTGATCTCGATGGGGTCGTGCGCGAACGGTGGCGGCTATTATCACTATTCCTATTCGGTCGTGCGCGGCTGCGACCGGATCGTTCCGGTCGACATCTATGTTCCCGGCTGCCCTCCCACGGCTGAGGCGCTGCTTTACGGCGTCATGCAGTTGCAGCGGAAGATCCGCCGCGAAGGTACGGTGAAGCGCTGATGGCTGTCGTTCATTCCGCCCCGAAATTCACGTCGAACGACGGTGTGAAGGATGCGCTGTCCGCAGCGCTGGGTTCCATGCTGGTCTCCGCCACGGAAGAGCATGGCGAGGTGCATCTGCGCGTCGTCCGTTCCGAGCTGAATGCCGCGCTGCGCCTGCTTCGCGACGCGCATGAATACCAGCAGCTGATGGAAATCGCGGGCGTCGACTATCCCTCGCGCGCGGAGCGTTTCGAGGTGTGCTACTGCCTCCTGTCGCTGACCAAGAACCATCGCATCGTGGTCAAGACCTCGACCGATGAGGCGACGCCGGTTCCGACCGTGACCGACATCTGGCCAGTCGCAGGCTGGCTGGAGCGTGAGGTCTTCGACATGTTCGGCGTGCTGTTCGCAGGCAATCCCGATCTTCGCCGCATCCTCACCGACTACGGCTTCGAAGGGCATCCTTTCCGTAAGGATTTCCCGCTGTCCGGCCATGTCGAGCTGCGCTATTCCGAAGAAGACAAGCGCGTCGTCTACCAGCCGGTTACGCTGGCGCAGGATTTCCGCAGCTTTGACTTCATGAGCCCGTGGGAAGGTGCCGATTACGTGCTGCCGGGTGACGAGAAGGCAGCCGAAACGCCCGCTCCGCCGCCGGTGGACAAACCGCAGACCACTGACAGTCCCAAGGAAACCGGCGCTGGCGCCAAGACCGACGCGAAGGCTGCGGACAAGGCTCCCGAAGGTGACGCAGGCAAGGATGCCGATGCTCCGGCCCCGACCGAGAGCCGCGACGATCAGCCCAAGCGCGAAGGCAAGACGGCCGACACCGAAGGCGCGACCGAGATCGACAAGAGCGATCCTGACGCTGACGGCAAGGAAGGTAAGGACGCATGAGCATGCAGCTCGAAGAGTCGCCGACCACTGGCGACGAGGTCATCACCAACTACACGATCAACTTCGGTCCGCAGCACCCTGCGGCGCACGGCGTTCTGCGCATGGTGATGGAGCTTGATGGTGAGCTCATCGAGCGTATCGACCCGCATGTCGGCCTGCTTCACCGCGGGACCGAAAAGCTGATCGAGTACAAGACCTATCTGCAGGCGCTGCCGTATTTCGACCGGCTCGACTATTGCTCGCCGCTCTGCATGGAGCACAGCTATGTGCTGGCGGTCGAAAAGCTGCTGAACGTCGAAGTCCCGATCCGCGCGCAGTACCTGCGCGTGCTGTTCGCGGAACTGACGCGCATCTGCAATCACATGCTCAACATCGGCTCCCACGTCATGGACGTTGGCGCGATGACTCCGAACCTGTGGGTGTTCGAACTGCGCGAGGATTGCCTCAACTTCTTCGAACGTGCCTCGGGCGCGCGCATGCACAGCGCCTGGTTCCGCCCCGGCGGCGTGCACCAGGACGTGCCGCTAAAGCTCCTCACCGACATTGGTGACTGGATCGACAAGCGCCTGCCCGAACTGTTCGGCGATGCCATGAGCCTTGTCATGGACAACCGCATTTTCAAGCAGCGCAATGTCGATATCGCCATCGTGTCGAAGGAAGACGCGGTGAAGTGGGGCTTTTCCGGTCCGCTGATCCGCGGCAGCGGCATCGAATGGGATCTGCGCAAGTCGCAGCCTTACGATGTCTATGACCGCATGGACTTCGAAATTCCGGTTGGCACCAATGGCGATTGCTATGATCGCTTCATGGTCCGCGTGGAAGAGGTCTATCAGTCGGCCAAGATCATCAAGCAGTGCATCGCCGAGATGCCGGGTGGTCCGATCTGCTCCGACGACCGCAAGGTTTCGCCGCCCAAGCGCGGTGAGATGAAGCAGTCGATGGAAGCGCTGATCCACCACTTCAAGCTCTACACCGAAGGCTTCCACGTTCCCGCGGGCGAGGTTTACGTGGCGACCGAAAGCCCGAAGGGTGAATTCGGCGTCTATCTCGTCTCCGACGGCAGCAACAAGCCCTATCGCTGCAAGATCCGCCCGACGGCGTTCTCGCACCTGCAGGCGATGGACATGATGAGCAAGGGCCACATGCTGCCCGACGCAACCGCCATTCTGGGCGCGATCGACGTGGTGTTCGGGGAGTGCGACCGGTGAGCAACCTCGCAACCGCCGAGGCCATGATCGCGGCCTATAATGCCCAGGATGTCGACGCCTATGTGTCGTACATGACCGACGATGCCTGCGAAGCGGGCTATCGCGGCGATGTGGTGCGCGAAGGCAAGGAAGGCACGCGCTCGGGCCTTGCCGCCGCTTTCGCCAAATGGCCGCAGAACCACGCCGAGATTGTCGATAAGCAGGCAGTCGGCGATTACGTCATCTTCCGCGAACATGTCACGCGCGGCCCGGCCTCGGACGGATCCGAGCTGGTCGAGCCGTTCGACGTGGTCGCCATCTACAGCTTCGAGGGCGACAAGTGCTCTCGCGTGGAGTTCGTCCGCTAATGGCCGACCGTTATATCGAACCCGAAACCCCCGAAATGCGTGAGCGTTGGGGCAGCTTCACGTTCAATGAAACGTGGGATGCCAAGGCGAAGGCCGCGATCGCGCGCTATCCCGACGGGCGGCAGAAGTCGGCCGTGATGGCGCTGCTCGACTTCGCGCAGCGGCAGGTGGGTGAAGAGACCGATACGCAGGGCTGGCTGCCGATCCCGGTGATGGAATATGTCGCTGTCTATCTCGACATGCCGGTGATCCGCGTGGTCGAGGTCGCGACCTTCTACACGATGTACAACCTCGTTCCCGTGGGCAAGTTCCACGTCCAGCTGTGCGGCACCACGCCGTGCTGGCTGCGCGGCAGCGACGAGATCATGGAGCGTTGCAAGGCGCGCGGCATGAAGAAGGGCCATACGACCGAAGACGGCCTGTGGACGCTGACCGAGGTCGAGTGCATGGGCAATTGCTCCAGCGCGCCCATGGTCCAGATCAATGACGGCAATTACGAGGATCTGACGGCAGAGCGTTTCGACGCCGTGCTCGACGCGCTCGCCAAGGGCGAGACGCCCAAGGAAGGCACGCAGGATCCCGACCGCCACACCGTGGAGCCTGTTGGCGGCCCGACTACGCTGACCGCGATGGTCGGCGAAAATCACGACTATCGGGGTGAGTGGTGATGGCTGCGCAGGATACCCGCAATTACCGCTTTGCCGGCATCGCGTTTCTCGCGGTGGCGCTGATGTTTTTCTACACGAAGAACGCGGCCATGGGCGCGACCTTCCTGGCGTTGGGCGCGGTCTTCGTCGCGCTCTCCCAAAAAGGGGCGCAAAAGGGGAAGAAGGATGGCGAGTGATGGAGCCGTTCATCCCGATCATCGTCGCGCTTGTTGGTGTGATCATCGCGTGGAAAGTCCTCAAAGGCCTCGTGAAGACAATCGCGCTCGTCGCGATACTCGCCGTCGCCGCAATTTTCGTATTCGGAGTATGATCCATGCTTGAAGACAAGGATCGCATCTTCACCAATGTCTACGGCTACCAGCCGTGGAACCTCGACGCGGCGAAAAAGCGCGGCGACTGGGACAACACCAAGGACATTCTTGCCAAGGGGCAGGACGCGATCATCGAGGAGGTCAAAGCCTCGGGCCTGCGCGGCCGGGGTGGTGCGGGTTTCCCGACCGGACTGAAATGGTCGTTCATGCCCAAGGAAAGCAAAGACGGTCGTCCCAGCTTCCTGGTGATCAACGCCGACGAATCCGAACCCGGTTCCTGCAAGGACCGCGAGATCATGCGCCACGATCCGCACAAGCTGATCGAAGGCGCGCTGGTCGCGGGTTTCGCGATGCGCGCACGCGCTGCCTATATCTACATCCGCGGTGAATACATCCGTGAAGCCGAAGTGCTCTTCGCCGCCGTTCAGGAGGCGTATGACGCTGGCCTGATCGGCAAGAACGCGTCCGGCTCGGGCTATGATTTCGATGTCTTCGTTCACCGAGGCGCAGGCGCCTATATCTGCGGCGAAGAAACCGCGATGATCGAAAGCCTTGAGGGCAAGAAGGGCCAGCCCCGCCTCAAGCCTCCGTTCCCGGCAGGGGCGGGCCTTTACGGCTGCCCGACGACCGTGAACAATGTGGAATCGATCGCGGTCACGCCCACGATCATGCGCCGCGGCGGGGCATGGTTCTCCAGCTTTGGGCGCGAAAACAACAAGGGCACCAAGCTCTTCCAGATCTCGGGCCATGTGAACAAGCCCTGCGTCGTCGAGGAAGCCATGGGCATCCCCTTCGGCGAGCTGATCGAAAAGCACTGCGGCGGCATTCGCGGCGGCAAGGACAATCTCCTCGCCGTGATCCCCGGCGGTTCGTCGGTTCCGCTGGTTCCGGCTGAGCAGATCTGGGACGCGCCGATGGATTTCGACGGCCTCAAGGCAGTTGGGTCTGGTCTGGGTACGGCAGCGGTGATCGTGATGGACAAGTCCACCGACATCGTGAAGGCGATCAGCCGGATCAGCTATTTCTACAAGCATGAGAGCTGCGGCCAGTGCACCCCCTGCCGCGAAGGCACCGGGTGGATGTGGCGCGTGATGGAACGCCTGCGCACCGGCGATGCCAATGTCGAGGAGATCGACATGCTTTTCCAGGTGACCAAGCAGGTCGAAGGCCACACCATCTGCGCCCTTGGCGACGCGGCCGCATGGCCGATCCAGGGCCTGATCAAGCATTTCCGGCCCGAACTGGAGCGCCGGATCAAGGAAGCCGGTAACATGGCAGAGGCGGCGGAATAATGCCCAAGGTAACCGTAGACGGACAGGAAATCGAGGTCCCCGCAGGGGCTACCGTGCTGCAAGCGTGTGAGCTTGCCGGCAAGGAGATCCCGCGTTTCTGCTATCACGAGCGGCTTTCGATTGCCGGGAACTGCCGCATGTGCCTCGTCGAGGTGAAGCCGGGACCGCCGAAGCCGCAGGCTTCGTGCGCGCTTCCGGCCACTGACGGCCAGGAAATCCGCACCGATTCCGAAATGGTGAAAAAGGCGCGGGAAGGGGTGATGGAGTTTCTCCTCATCAACCATCCGCTCGATTGCCCGATCTGCGACCAGGGCGGCGAATGCGATCTGCAGGACCAGTCGGTGGCCTATGGCCGCGGCGCCACGCGCTATGAGGAAAACAAGCGTGCGGTGACCGAAAAATACATGGGTCCGCTCATCAAGACGACGATGACGCGCTGCATCCACTGCACCCGCTGCGTACGCTTTTCCGAAGAGATCGCGGGCGTGGACGAGATCGGCGCGCTCTATCGCGGCGAGAACATGCAGATCACCACCTACCTTGAGCATGCGGCCAAGCATGAACTCTCGGCCAATGTGATCGATCTGTGCCCGGTGGGCGCACTGACCAGCCGCCCTTATGCGTTCGAAGCGCGTCCGTGGGAGCTGAAGAAGACGCTGGGCATCGACGTGATGGACGCGGTTGGCGCGAATATCCGCATCGACAGCCGTGGCCGCGAAGTGCTGCGCATCCAGCCGCGCATCAACGATGACGTCAACGAGGAATGGATCGCCGACAAGTCGCGTTACGCGGTCGATGGCCTGACGCGTCGCCGTCTGGACAAGGTCTGGATCCGCAAGCGCGGCAAGCTGGAGGCATCGAGCTGGGACGAAGCCTTCAAGAAGATCAAGGCTGCCAAGGCCGGCGACGCGATTGCTGCCGTCTATGGCGATCTCGTCGATTGCGAGACCATGTTCGCAGCCAAGGCGTTGCTGAAGGCCTGCGGCTCGACTTTGATGGAAGGCCGTCAGACCGGTCTGGTCTATGACACTTCCAGCCTGCCTGCGGTGAACTTCAACACCACGCTGGCAGAGATCGAGAACGCCGATGCCGTGCTGGTGATCGGCAGCCAGATCCGTCATGAGGCTCCGCTCCTCAACGTGCGCCTGCGCAAGGCTGCGAAGAAGGGCGCGAAGTTCTTCCATGTCGGTCCGGAATACGACACGACCTATCCGGCGACCTTCCTTGGCAACGATCTGTCGGTGCTGAATTCGCTTTCCAGCGAAGTGGTCGACGCGATGAAGGGGGCGGAGCGCCCCGCGATCATCGTCGGCGGTGCCGCGCTGGGGCGCGGCGCGCTGAACAAGGCGTTGGCGCTGGCAGCGGAATTCAACGTCGTGAAGGACGGCTGGAACGGGTTCAACTCGCTCCACTTCTCGCCCTCGCGCATGGGCGGGCTGCTGCTCGGCCTCGCGCAGAAGGGCGGCATGGCGGACATCGTGGCGGCAAAGCCGAAAGTCCTGCTGTCGCTTGGCGCGGACGAGATGGACTTCACAGTGTTCCCCGATGCGCTCAAGGTCTATATCGGCCACCACGGCGACAAGGGCGCGCATGCGGCAGACATCATCCTGCCGGCCGCCGCTTTCCCTGAAAAGGCGGGCACTTACGTCAATATCGAGGGCCGCGTGCAGCGTAGCGAGAAGGCGGTATTCGCCCCCGGCGACGCTCGCGAAGACTGGACGATCCTGCGCGCGCTTGCCGATGCGCTGGGCGTTTCGGTCGGCTTCGACAGTTACAATGAACTGCGCGCTGCCATGTTCGCCGATACGCCGGCATTGGCGAATGAAGGGCTTGCCGTTAGCGGCGGCACGCTTCCGGCAGGCGGCGGCGATGCTTCGGGCGTAATCGGGAACTACCCGATTGCCGACCCCTATCTTACCAATCCGATCCTCCGCGCCAGCCCGACGATGCAGCGTTGCTCTGCCGAACTCTGGCATGGTGAGGAAATCGCGGAGGCCGCGGAATGACCGACTTCTTCGTCAATCTTGGCATGAGCTATGAGTGGGCGTGGTTTGTCGCGACCGTTTGCGGCATCCTGCTCATCGCCCTCCCGCTGATGCTGGGCGTGGCCATGATCATCTATGCCGACCGCAAGATCTGGGCCGCCATGGCATTGCGCCGCGGGCCCAACGTGGTCGGGCCGTTCGGCCTGCTCCAGTCGTTTGCTGACGGTCTGAAGGTGTTCCTGCAGGAAACCATCGTCCCGACCGCCGCGAACAAGGGTCTGTTCCTGATCGCGCCGATCATAACCTTTACCGTCGCGCTGATGGCCTGGGCGGTGATCCCGTTCAATTCGGGCGCGATCCTTGCCGACATCAATATCGGCCTCCTCTACATCCTCGCGATCAGCTCGCTGGGTGTTTATGGTGTCGTGATCTCGGGCTGGGCCTCGAACTCGAAATATCCGTTCTTCTCGGCCATGCGCGCTGCCGCGCAGATGATCAGCTACGAAGTCTCGATCGGCTTCATCCTTGTGTGCGTGATCCTCTATGCCGGGTCGAGCAACATGTACCAGATCGTCGAGGCGCAGCGCGGCTTTGGCCTTGGCATCGTCAACGGCTTTTTCTTCAACATCCTGCTGTTCCCGATCTTCGTGATGTTCCTCATCTCCTCGCTGGCTGAAACCGCGCGCGCGCCGTTCGACCTGACCGAGGCGGAAAGCGAGCTGGTGGCAGGCTATCAGACCGAATATTCCTCGATGAGCTTCGCGCTGTTCTGGCTGGGCGAATATGCCAACGTGCTGCTGATGTGCACGTTGAACGCGGTGCTGTTTTTCGGTGGCTATCTGCCGCCGCTCGACATCGGGTTCCTCTATGTGATCCCGGGCTTCGTGTGGCTTCTGCTCAAGATCCTGTTCTTCTTCTTCGTCTTCTCCTGGGTGAAGGCGACCGTCCCCCGCTTCCGCTATGACCAGCTGATGCGTCTTGGCTGGAAGGTGTTCCTTCCCCTGTCGCTGCTGTTCGTCGTGCTGACCAGCGGGTGGCTCATGTTCACGAGGTTCGCAGCATGACTGCCGCACAGCTCATAAAATCGTTCACCCTCTGGGAGTTCGTGAAGGCGCACGCGCTGACGCTGAAGTATTTCTTCAAGCCCAAGGCGACGATCAACTATCCGTTCGAAAAGAACCCGCTGTCCCCGCGTTTCCGCGGCGAACATGCGCTGCGTCGCTATCCGAACGGTGAGGAACGCTGCATCGCGTGCAAATTGTGCGAAGCGGTGTGCCCGGCGCAGGCCATCACGATCGAGGCCGAACCGCGCGAGGACGGCAGCCGCCGCACCACGCGCTACGACATCGACATGACCAAGTGCATCTTCTGCGGCTTTTGCCAGGAAGCATGTCCGGTCGACGCCGTCGTCGAGGGGCCGAATTTCGAATACGCGACCGAAACGCGTGAGGAACTGCTCTATGACAAGGCGAAACTGCTGGCCAACGGGGACAAGTGGGAGCGTGCCATCGCCGCGAACCTTGAAGCCGATGCGCCCTATCGCTAGGGGCGCGCACGCGGGATATCCGAAGCCATGATCCAGACCATCACCTTCTACCTCTTCTCGGCCCTCGTGATCGCATCGGCCTGCTTCGTCATCATGGCGAGGAACCCGGTGCATTCCGTGCTGTGGCTGATCCTCGCCTTCTTCAACGCGGCCGCCCTGATGGTGCTCGTGGGGGCGGAGTTCATCGCCATGCTGCTGGTCATCGTCTATGTGGGCGCGGTCGCCGTGCTCTTCCTCTTCGTGGTCATGATGCTCGACATCGACTTTTCGGAGCTGCGGGCAGGGTTCATCAAGAATGCCCCGCTGGGTGCGCTGATCGCGCTTGTCCTCTTCGTCGAGCTGTTTGTCGGCCTCGTCGCATGGAACGCGGGCGGCGTGACGCTTGGCACGCCCGACGGCACGTCGGCTGCGGTTGAGGGCGCAAGCAACATCCAGTCCATCGGTGCGCTGCTTTACGGCAAGTATCTGTTCCTGTTCGAAGCTGCTGGCGTAATCCTGCTGGTCGCCATGGTCGGCGCCATCGTGCTGACCCTGCGCCACCGCCCGAATCCGCGCAGCCAGAACATTGCAAAGCAGGTTTCGCGCCGTCCGGAGGACGCCACCATCAACACCCGCCCCGAAGTGGGCGCGGGCGTGAAACTTTGAGGAAGGACGACCGATGATCGGTATCGAACACTACCTCGTCGTCAGCTCGATCCTGTTCGTGCTGGGCGTGCTGGGGATCTTCCTCAACCGTAAGAATGTCATCGTCATCCTGATGGCGATCGAACTCATCCTGCTTGCGGTAAACCTCAATCTCGTCGCGTTCAGCGCCTTCCTCGGCGATCTGACGGGGCAGGTCTTCGCGATGTTCGTGCTGACCGTTGCTGCTGGCGAAGCGGCGATCGGTCTTGCGATCCTCGTTATCTACTTCCGTGGCCGCGGCACGATCGCGGTGGACGATATCCACCGGATGAAGGGTTAAGGGCGGCTCCTCGACATGATCCAGATACTCGTATTCCTGCCCCTTCTGGCGGCGATCGTTGCAGGGCTGTTCAATCGGCAGCTCGGCAATCTTCCGGCCAAGATCATCACGACGGGCGCTCTGTTCATCTCCTGCGCGCTGGCGTGGCCGATCTTCATCGGCTTCCTCACCGGCAGCGCTGAGGCCTATGTCGCACCCGTGCTGAAATGGGTGCAGTCGGGCGACATGAGCTTTGACTGGGCGCTACGCGTCGATACGCTGACCGCGGTCATGCTGGTTGTCATCACCAGCGTCTCGGCTCTCGTCCACCTCTATAGTTGGGGCTATATGGACGAAGAGCCCGATCAGGCGCGGTTCTTCGCCTATCTCTCGCTCTTCACTTTCGCCATGCTGATGCTGGTGACTGCCGACAACCTCGTCCAGATGTTCTTCGGTTGGGAAGGGGTGGGCCTTGCCTCCTACCTCCTCATCGGGTTCTGGTTCCGTAAGCCCAGCGCCAATGCGGCCGCGATGAAGGCATTTGTCGTCAACCGCGTCGGTGACCTTGGCTTCATGCTCGGCATCTTCGGCACGTTCCTCGTCTTCGGCACGACCTCGATTTCCGAGATCCTGTCGGCAGCGCCCGGCATGGCCGGCTCGTCGATCACCTTCATGTCGATGCGCCTGCAGACGATGGATATACTGTGCCTGCTGTTGTTCGTCGGCGCGATGGGCAAATCGGCGCAGCTCGGCCTTCACACCTGGCTGCCCGACGCGATGGAAGGCCCGACCCCGGTGTCGGCGCTGATCCACGCGGCGACCATGGTGACCGCAGGCGTGTTCATGGTGTGCCGCCTCTCGCCGATGTTCGAAGCGGCTCCGGTCGCGCTGGCCTTCGTCACCTTCATCGGTGCAGCGACCTGTTTCTTTGCCGCGACGATCGGCACAACGCAGACCGACATCAAGCGCGTGATCGCCTATTCGACCTGTTCGCAGCTCGGTTACATGTTCTTCGCGGCGGGCGTCGGCGCGTATAACGCGGCGATGTTCCACCTGTTTACCCACGCTTTCTTCAAGGCACTGCTGTTCCTCGGTGCGGGCTCGGTGATCCACGCGATGCACCACGAACAGGACATGCGTTACTATGGCGGCCTGCGTAAGAAGATCCCGCTGACCTTCTGGGCGATGATGGCGGGTACGCTTGCCATCACCGGCGTCGGTCTCTGGTTCGCGCATGCCGGTTTCGCAGGCTTCCATTCGAAGGACGCGATCCTCGAATCCGCCTTCGCAAAGGGTACCGAACTGTCGCAGTTTGCCTTCTTCATGGGCATCGTCGCGGCGCTGCTCACCAGCTTCTACAGCTGGCGCCTGATGTTCCTCACCTTCTGGGGCAAGCCGCGCTGGATCGAGAGCGAGCACATCCAGCACAGCGTCCACAAGACGCCGGAAGAAGCGGGCGAGGATACGACGGGCGGCTATCACCCGCATGAAAGCCCGCTGGTCATGCTGATCCCGCTGATCGTCCTGTCGATCGGCGCCGTGTTCGCAGGCTTTGCCTTCACGCACAGCTTCCTGGATAGCTCGGATTTCTGGGACAACTCGCTGTTCTATAACGAACATCTGGTGCATGCGATGCATGAGGTTCCAACTTG
Organism: Croceicoccus mobilis; assembly: GCF_001661965.1. Classification (GTDB taxonomy): domain Bacteria; phylum Pseudomonadota; class Alphaproteobacteria; order Sphingomonadales; family Sphingomonadaceae; genus Croceicoccus; species Croceicoccus mobilis. The sequence goes on along the minus strand of NZ_LYWZ01000011.1, from coordinate 213,189 downwards.
GGTGAAACTGGCTCCCGGCATTGTGATGCTCATCGGTCTCGCCATCGCGTGGAACAACTATATTCGCGATCCGGGCGCACCGGCGCGTTTCGTGGGCCAGTTTGGCTTCGTGTACACGTTCCTCAAGAACAAGTGGTACTTCGACGAGCTGTATCACACCATCTTCGTGAAGCCGGCTTTCTGGCTGGGCCGCAAGTTCTGGAAGATCGGCGATGTCGGTATCATCGACCGCTTCGGCCCGAACGGCGCGGCCTGGGTCGTCGCAGCCAGCTCGCGATTCGCGAGCAAGGTGCAGACCGGTTATCTCTATTCCTACGCCTTGATCATGCTGCTCGGCCTTGTCGCCGCGGTCAGCTGGATCATCGCAACCGCGGGGCAGTAAGTTGGACGGCTTTCCCATCCTTTCGTTGATGCTTCTCGTGCCGCTTGTCGGCGCGGTGGCATGCTATTTCGTGTCGGCCAATGCGGCGCGGATGATCGCCTTGATCACCACTCTGATTGAGCTTGTCCTTGGCGTTGTGCTCTGGGTCAATTTCGACATCGGCGGCGCGCAGTGGCAGTTCATGGAGCGGGCCGACCTGTTCGCAGGCTTCCGCTATGCGCTGGGCATCGATGGCATCGCGCTGATGCTGATCATGCTGACCGTGTTCCTCATGCCGATCTGCATCGGCGCCAGCTGGAATTCGATCAACAAGCGTGTCGGCGAATACATGGCGGCGTTCCTCCTCATGGAACTCCTCATGGTCGGCGTGTTCGCGGCGCAGGATCTGTTCCTGTTTTACATCTTCTTCGAAGCCGGCCTCATCCCGATGTATCTGATCATCGGCATCTGGGGCGGGGACAACCGCATCTACGCCGCGTACAAGTTCTTCCTCTACACGCTGATCGGCTCGGTGCTGATGCTGATCGCGATGTTCTGGATGGTGCGCGAAGCGGGTACGACCGATATCCCGACGCTGATGAACTATGACTTCCCGGCGGATGCTCAAAAGCTGCTTTGGCTTGCTTTCTTCGCCAGCTTCGCGGTGAAGATGCCGATGTGGCCGGTTCACACCTGGCTGCCCGATGCGCACGTCCAGGCGCCGACGGCGGGTTCGGTCATTCTGGCCGGCGTCCTGCTCAAAATGGGCGGTTACGGCTTCATCCGCTTCTCGATCCCGATGCTGCCCGAAGCGTCCGTCTATTTCGCATGGCTCGTCTTTGCGATGTCGATGATCGCGGTGGTCGTCACCAGCCTGATCGCGCTGGTGCAGTCCGACATGAAGAAGCTGATCGCCTATTCCTCGGTTGCCCACATGGCGATCGTGACCGCAGCGCTCTTTGCTTTCAACGTGCAGGGCTTCGAAGGCGCGATGATGGTGATGCTGGGCCACGGCCTCGTGTCGGGAGCGTTGTTCCTGTGCGTCGGCGTGATCTATGACCGCCTGCACACGCGTGAGATTGCGCGCTATGGCGGCATCGCGATCAATATGCCGAAATACGCGACTTTCTTCCTGCTGTTCACCATGGCCTCTATCGGCCTGCCGGGGACCAGCAACTTCATCGGCGAATTCCTGGGCCTTGCCGGGATCTACCAGGCGTCGAGCTGGGTGGCGTTCGTCTGCACCACGGGCATCATTCTGGGTGCGGCCTACATGCTCTATCTCTATCGCCGGGTCGCTTTCGGCGAGCAGAAGAACGAGGACGCGGCGGCCATGCCCGACATGGACGCGCGGGAGTGGATCATGATGATCGCGCTTGCCGCAGGTACGCTGTGGATGGGTATCTATCCCGAAAGCTTCCTTGCGCCGATGCGCACGGATATCGAATGGCTCGACCAGCGGCTTGAGGCCGTTGCCCCGGCGGGCGACGCGCATCTCGCCATGCCGAGCGCGGAAGAGCAGGCGGCCGCCGCAGCCGCTGCCGAACACCATGATGCGGGTGAGGGTGCCCACTGATGACCGATTTCTCTCACTCCCTTGCGCTGATCGTCGCCGAGGAAGTCCTCACTGTTGTGGGCCTCGTCCTGCTGCTGGCTTCGGCCTGGCTGGGCGACAAGGCTTCCCGCGGAATTTCCATCGTCGCGGTTGCCGCGCTGGTCGCTTGCGCCTTTCTGGCGGCACCGACGCTGGCAGGCGGGCTGATGGGCCCGGATCGGCTTGCCTTTGGCGGCCAGTATATCGGCGATGCCTTTTCGGCTTTCGCCAAGATCCTGATCTATGTCTCCGCCGCGGTGACGCTGATTTTCGCGCCCAATTTCCTGAACCGCTTCGTCGTGAACGGGCAGGGGGCGATGCGGGCCGAATTCCCGGTCCTCGTGCTCTTCGCCGTGGTCGGCATGAACCTGATGGTCTCGGCCGGCGATTTCATGACACTGTATATCGGTCTCGAGCTCAATTCGCTCTCGGCCTATGTCCTTGCCGCGTTCCTGCGCACGGATGAGCGCTCTGCCGAAGCGGGCCTCAAATATTTCGTGCTGGGCGCGCTTGCCAGCGGCATCATCCTGTTTGGCATGAGCCTGACTTATGGCTTTGCGGGCAGCACCGACTTCATGGCCGTTCGCGGCGCGATGGCGGGTGAGCTTGCTACTGGCGCAATCTTCGGTCTCGTGTTCGTGCTGGCAGGTCTTGCGTTCAAGATCAGCGCCGTGCCGTTCCACATGTGGACGCCCGATGTTTACGAAGGCGCGCCGACACCTGTCACCACCTTCTTCGCCACCGCGCCCAAGGTTGCGGCGCTGGCGCTGACCATGCGTGTCGCGCTGGGTGCGTTTGGCGGTGCGGTAGATGCGTGGCAGCAGATCGTGATCTTCGTGGCGCTGGCTTCGATCATCGTCGGCGCATTGGGCGCCATCGGTCAGTCAAACATCAAGCGACTGCTCGCTTTCTCCTCGATCAACAACATCGGCTTCCTGCTGATCGGCCTTGCCGCCGCGACGGAGCAGGGTGCTGCAGCCATGCTGGTTTATCTCTTCATCTATGTCTTCATGAGCATCGCCGGTTTCGCCGTCATCCTCATGCTGCGCGATGTCGATGGCAATCCGGTCGAGGCGATTGCCGATCTCGCGGGCCTCAGCTCGGTTCGCCCGGCGATGGCATGGGCGCTCTTGGCCGTGATGTTCAGCCTTGCGGGCATTCCGCCGCTGTTCGGCTTTTACGGCAAGTTCGTGGTGTTTCAGGCCGCGGTCGATGCCGACATGATTGCGCTTGCCGCGATCGGTATCGCTGCCAGCGTCATTGGTGCGTTCTACTACATCAAGGTCGTGAAGATCGCATTCTTCGATGAACCCAGCGGCCGTATCGTACCGGAAACCGGACCGATCTCGCACAAGATCGTGCTGCTGGTCGCCTGCCTGATCATCTCGCCGCTTGGCTATTTGCTCGGCCCGTGGCTTGGCGGGCTGACTGAAAAGGCAGCGGCTTCGCTGTTCCTGATCGGCTGATCGGCAGATGGCTTCCGGGCCATCCCCTTATCTTGAATGCGTGGCCAGCATCGCCTCCACCAATGGAGAGATGCTGGCCCGACTTTCACGCGGCGAAACCGTGGGCGAAGGCGCTTGGCTGATCGCCGATCGTCAGACTGCCGGGCGTGGCCGATTGGGTCGCAACTGGCAGGATGGCGCGGGTAATTTCATGGGGTCGACCGTGGTGGCTCTGCGTGGGAGCGATCCGGTGCCGCATACGCTCGCGCTCGTGGCCGGTGTCGCGGTCCATTCGGCTGTCGCCGGGTTGGCACCGGATGCGATGCTCAAATGGCCCAATGATCTGCTGGTCGGTGGAGCAAAGCTGGCCGGGCTTTTGCTGGAACGTCAGGGTGATTGCATCGTGATCGGTGTCGGGGTCAATCTGGCCAGTGCGCCCGAATTGCCGGACCGCGCGACGGTTTCACTGGCAGAACTGGGGGTTGCGGTCGAACGCGACGCATTCGCTGCGGATCTCGCTTCGCGGCTCGCCGCCGAACTGGCGATCTGGCGCAGTGCCGGCCTCACCGAAACTTTGGCGCGCTGGACGGCCCGGGGTCCACGGATCGGCGCGCGCATCGCGGCCAATCCCCATGGCGATGAGCGGCTGACAGGGACCTATCGGGGCCTCGATCCCGAAGGCGGTCTGTTGATGCGCTTGGACACCGGGGCCATCCGTGCCATTCACGCGGGCGAGGTCGAACTTGTCCGGCCCGAGGAGGACTGACGCATGCTGCTCGCCTGCGATGTCGGCAATACCAATATCGTCTTTGCCCTGCTTGAGGGGCGGGAAACCCGCGCGCGCTGGCGGATCGCGACCGATGCACGGCGCACAGCGGACGAATATGCCGTGTGGCTGATGCAGCTCTTCACGCTGGAGGGGCTGCAGTTCGGTGATGTGGACACGATGATCATCTCCACCGTGGTCCCGCGCGCACGCCATAACCTGACGGTGCTGGGCGAAAAATATTTCGGTGGCACGCCATTGTTTGCAGGGGAGCATCCGGCAAGTTTCGGCATTACGGCCGATGTGGATGAGCCGCAGTCGCTGGGCGCGGACCGGGCGGTCAACATGGTCGCTGCCTTCGATCGCTTTCAGGGCGACCAGATCATCGTCGATTTCGGGACGGCTACGACGTTCGACGTTCTCGACTTCTCCGGTGCCTATAAGGGCGGGATCATCGCGCCGGGGATCAACCTGTCGCTGGACGCGCTGGTCAGTGCAGCTGCCAAATTGCCGCGGATCGCCATCGAATCTCCGGGTGATGACCGTTCGGTGATCGGGAAAAACACCGAATCCCAGATGCATATTGGTGTTTTCTGGGGCTACGTGGCAATGATCGAAGGGCTTGTGGCGCGGCTGCGGGCAGAGGTTGGTCGACCTGTGAAAGTGGTGGCGACCGGCGGGCTGGCCGTCCTGTTCGACGAATGCAGCGATATTTTTGACGAGATCGATGTGGATCTCACCATAAGAGGTCTCGCAATATTGGCTGCGCGTGCCGATATGGGCCCCGATGAAACCTGAAAACGAACTTATCTTCCTGGCCCTGGGCGGGTCGGGAGAGATTGGCATGAACGTCAACCTCTACGGCACCGGCGGCAAATGGCTGATGGTCGATCTTGGCATGAGCTTTGCCGATCCGGCCTATCCGGGCGTCGATCTCGTGTTCGCGGACCTCGACTTCATCGAGGAGCGCGCCGACGATCTCGTCGGTATCGTGCTGACCCATGCGCATGAAGATCACATCGGCGCGGTCCCCTATTTTGCCGCCGATCTCGGCGTGCCGCTTTATGCGACGCCTTTCACGGCTGCGCTGGTCAAGGAAAAGCTGATCGAGGCCGGTGTCGAGAATGACGTTGAGCTCAATGTCATCGACCATCTCGATAGTTTCCGGCCCGGCGGCTCGGCATCGCCGTTCCACGTGCGCTATCTCCCGCTTGCTCATTCGATTGCAGAAGGCAATGCGGTGCTGATCGAGACGCCTTTTGGCCGCGTATTCCATACCGGCGACTGGAAGCTCGACGACGATCCGCAGATTGGTGAGCCCACGACATCCGAAGAGCTGACCGAAATTGGCGATGAGGGCGTTCTCGCGCTGGTCTGCGATTCGACCAATGTGTTCAATCCTAATCCCTCGGGCAGCGAAGGTGCGGTGCGGGCGGCGCTCGATGCCGAGATCGCGCGGCATCAGGATAAGCGCGTCGTCGTCACGACCTTCGCCTCCAACGTGGCTCGGCTTCAGACCTTGGGCCAGGCTGCGCGCGATACCGGGCGTCAGCTTTGCGTCGCCGGACGTTCGCTCGACCGCATCATCGGTGCGGCGCAGGCAAACGGATATCTGCAGGATTTTCCCGAAACGGTCGATTTCGACACCGCCATGCGTCTGCCGCGCGGCGAAGTGCTGATCATCGCCACCGGCGGGCAGGGCGAACCGCGTGCGGCGCTGGCCCGCATCGCGGCGGAAAACCACCCGATCGAGCTTGTCGCAGGCGATGTCGTGCTGTTCTCCAGCCGCCAGATCCCCGGTAACGAACTCGCCATTGGCCGCATCATGAACCAGTTGGCGGCGCGCCGGATCGAAATGGTAACCGACCGGCAGGAACTGATCCACGTCTCCGGCCATCCGGGCCGGCCCGAACTGGAAGCGCTCTATGGCTGGTTGAGGCCCGAAATCCTTGTCCCCGTGCATGGCGAGATGCGACACATGGCCGAGCAGGCGCGTGTGGGGAAGGCTGCAGGCATCCGCAGGCAGGTGGTGCAAAAGAACGGCGACATCATCCGCCTCGCACCCGGCAAGCCTGGCAAGATTGGCGAGAGCAGGGCAGGGCGGCTCGTCCTCGATGGCGATATCATCGTGCCTGCGGATGGCGATTCCATCGTCGAGCGTCGGCGCCTTGCGCATAACGGTCATATCACGGTTATCCTGCCGCCTTCGGATTCGGATGCCGATATCCTCATCAGCGCGATCGGCCTGCCGCTGGTGGAGGATATGGAAGACTTCCTCGAAGAGGCTAAGGACGACATTTCCAGCGCGATCGCCCGGTTGAAGGGCCGCGCCCGCACACCCGAGGCGGTGCAAGAAGCGGCAAGGCTGGCGGTGCGCCGCGCTGCCCGGCGCTGGTCGGGCAAGAACCCGCAGGTCGCCGTATTGGCGATGGATGCGGCCTGAGTCTTCGCATGGGGCAATTCGCCGCCTTTTCTTGAAGGCGCGCAGCGGCTAGGGCGGCGGTCATGCAACTGACCTCCGCTATCGCGATCTATTTCCTGCTCTGGATCTTCAGCGCCTTCGTGGTGATGCCTTTTACCGTGCGCACCCATGACGATGTCGGCACGACGCCGGAAATCGGCCATGCCGACAGCGCGCCGGTCAATTTCCAGCCCTGGCGGATCGTGGGCTTTACCACCCTGGTGGCGACAGTGCTCTTCGTGCTGTTCTATCTGAACTATAGCTATGACTGGATCGGGATCGAGGATCTGGACATCATCCCGCTCCCAGATGATCTCGCCAATCAAAAGATGCCCGGCGAATAGAGAAGCGGACGGACCAGAAAAAAAGGGCCGGAGCGACTATGCTCCGGCCCCTTTTTCGTGTCGGCACTCGCGCGGTCAGCGGCGCAGGCGCTCGATCGATTGGGCCATGGCGACATAAAGCTTGCCCATGTCGCTCGACAGCATGGTGACGGCTAGCGTGTTGCCTTCGCGCGTTGCCAGCAGATTGCGCAGCATCGCCTCGAAGTCGTGGATGTAGCGGTTCACATGCTCCCGGAATTCGCCATCGGCTTCGTAATGGTCGACGATAGTGCGCGCATCCGAATTGTCGACCAGACGCACAGCACGGCGCGTGAAGATCCCGCGCTCGCCCTTAAGGTAAGCCTGCCACGCGCTGTCGCTGACCTCGGCGGAAAGCACCTTGTCGATGTCGATCGCGGTGGAATTCAGCGATTCGGTGATCTGCGCGACGCGGCGGGCGAAGTGGTCGTCAATGTCCTCTTCGGCGCGGCGGCGTGCCTCGGCGATGCGATATTCGAGGTGGCCGGTGATCTCGTTCACCTTGTTGAGGTGATCCTCCAGTTCTCCGGCCGCGTCGCGGGCCGCACCGGTCGCGCGCGAAACCGCGGCGTCGAGGTTTTCCAGCGTCTCACGCGTGCTTGCCTCGACAGCCTCGCGAACAACGGTGCCGCTTTCGGTCGCCAGCTTTTCGGCAATGGCGCGCACGGCATCAGATGACGTGCCCTCGATATTGGCGACCGCCTCGCGGCTAGCCTCGGCGAGCTTGGCGATAGCGCCGCCCAGCGTGGCTTCTGCAGCTTCGGCCATGGCCTCGCTGTCGTTGCGGGCCTGCGCCAGCACTTCGCGCAAGGATCCGATCTGCTCGGCATGCTCACTGCCGCGGGCCTTCAGCGTATCGTGCAGGGCGACGATATCCTCCAGCGTGCCGCGCGTGGTGCTGCGGGCGGCTTCCACCGCTTCATCCAGCGACTTGCTGTTCTCGCCAGCCTCGCGCATCGCGTCGCCCAGACGGTCCATGCGCTCGGTCACTGCGGTCAGCTTGCCTTCGGCTTCGCCGATCGCTTCGGGCAGCGCCTCGCGCGTATGGCGGGAGCTGGCCTCGATCAGTTCGAGCAGGCGGACCGAGCTGTCGGTCAATGCCAGCACGGCCTTGTCGGTGCCCGAAAGCGCATCGCGGCTCTCGGTCAGCTTTGCCGACAATGCGGCAAGGCTGGCGCCGACCATCGCTTCGGCATCGCGGCCGCTGTCGGCCACTTCTTCCATTTTCTTGGCGTAATCGGCGACGCGGCCCGAAATGATCTCGGCATGGCGGGCAAGCGATTCGCTGGTCGCCTGCTGGCGGCGGCGGCGCTCGTCCAGATCGGCGTCGATTTCCTCAAGCTGGGTGGCAAGTGCGGCAATGCCTTCCTGACCCAGCGCGATGCGGGCAGCGGCACGTTCGTCCATGGCGCGGTCGATCGCGGCGATGCGTTCGTCCACTTCGCTGACGATCTGCTCGCCGGCGGCAATGCGGGCGGCAGCACGTTCGGCGATGGCGCGGTCGATATGCGACAGCCGGTCGTCGACATCGCTGACGGCCTTTTCACCGGCAGCAATACGGGCTGCGGTGCGATCCTCGATCTCGCGGTCGAAACGGGCAAGGCGCTCGTCGATGTCGGAAACGGTCTGCTCGCCAGCGGCGATGCGGGCGGCGCGGCGCTCGTCAAAGCTGCGGTCGATGGCGTCGAGCTGCTCGGCAACGGCCTCGTTCAGCTCACGGCCTGCGGCCAGCTGGCGGATGCGGCGTTCCTCGAACGCTTCCTCGATCGCGGCGAATTGTTGCGCGACCTTTTCGCCAAACTCGCGCTCGATATCGAGATAGGCCTGGCGGCGCTGGGCGATGCGGTCGTCGACCTCGTCCAGCTGGGCGGCCAGCGATTCGGTAAGCGCGCGGCCCGCAGCCTCGTTCTTCTGCCGGCGCTGATCGATTTCGCCGTCCAGAGCCTCAAGCCCTGCCGACAGGCGCTCACCCAGCGTGCGAGCGGCGGTTTCGCTGCGCTCGATCCGCTCGGCGATCTCGCTTTCCAGATTCTCGCCGTGCTGGAGGAGTTCACCGTGCAGGCGGCCGATTTCCATCGAAAGCGTGGCAACGCGCGAACCCACGGTTTCCAGCGTCTCCTCGCTCTTGCGATCAAGGCCAGAGAACATGGAGGCCGCCTCGCGCCCGCTTTCGGACATGCGCTCCCGCCAGCCGGTCACGGCATCGCCGCCGATCTCGGTAAAGCGGGTCATCAGCGAATCCGCCTCATCATTGGCGGCGGACAGGCGGTCGCGCCAACCGGCAAGCGCGGAATCGCCCGAAGTGCCGAAGGCTGCGAAAACGCGCTCCGCCTCATCGCCAAGAGCGGCAAGATTGGTGCGCAGGCTGAGCAGCGCATCGGCCTCACCGCGAGCGACGCGGCCCGCGATATCGCCGCTTTCGTCTTCCAGCTTGGCAAGACGGTCGCGCATGGCGTTGATGGCGAAATTCTCGGCATCGGCCATCTTCGCACGTGAACTTTCGAGCATGCGCTCGACTTCCTCGGCCCGGTCGCGGACCGCGGCAAGCGCCTCGATTTCCTGCTGGTCAAGCCGTTCGCGCAGGGCTTCGCCTTCGGCGTCCAGCGCCGCGAAACGGTCGGAAGCGATGGTGCCAAGCTGATCGGCACAGCGCTCGAACTCGGTCAGAGCCTCGTTCACGCGGGCGCGCATTTCATCGACCTTAAGCGTCGACATTTCGCCCGCTTCGCCAATGCGGCCAAAGCCTTCGCGCAGACGTTCGATCTGGGTCTGCGCACCATCGCCCGCCCGACCGATCGAATTGACGAGATCGCGCGCGGCGTTGGTGACAACCGGCAGCTGACCGCGGATCTTCTCCATATTGTCGAGCGCGGCAGAGGACACGCCATGCAGGCGGTCGACCTGTTCGCCATTATGGCCGATCAGTTCCTGCAGGCGGCCCGCATTCTCCGACAGGCGCTCGCTCGCCACGCGGCCCAGCGATTCGAGATCGCGGCCCTGCGAGGTCAGGAATTCGCGCGCGATCGACAGTTCGGCATTCACCTTGGACAGGCGATCTTCCAGCGCGATCGATTCATTGCGGAGCGAGGCGGCGGCATCGGCAAAGCGGCCAGCCTCTGCGCGGCTGTGACGCAGCGCCAGCATCCACAGGGCGATGATCAGTGCGGCGGGCATCGACCACTGGCCTATCAGCGCAGCCCATTCGGCGGGGCCTGCGGGCAGGGAGAGGGCGGTGCCATCATAGAAATTGGCCCAGGCGAAAAACCCGGTCCAGCCAGCCAGCGCGGTTATGGCAAGGCCCGGTACGACCCAGCCCCGGCGGCTTTGGGGCATGTCTTCGTAAGCCATCTCGTCGCTCAACTCGTAATGCGAGGGTGCGTCAGGCTCGTGGCCCTGCGCCCCGTACTGCGCCCCGTACTGCGCAGAGTCCTGCGTTTCGTCGTGCTGTTCGACAGGTTCGCCGTCCTGCCCGAAGCGGATGATATTGCGCCGTCTTTCCATTATTTTCGCCCGTCACCGTCCTGAACGGAATCCTCTAACACGAAATCCATTATCAAACAGGCCCGCAGGAGTGATTTTTCGCGTGTGCGAGCGGGTAAAGACGGTGGATAATCCGTTGATGAATCCCCAGCCTCGGCAGGGATGGGGCAAAATCCCCTGCGAACATCGCCCAAGGGTCCCTTGCCGGACCCCCGGCGAAGGCTGCATGAACGCTCTGCCGCCATTCCTGCACATGTCTGCGCCGGAAGGCTCTGCATCAGCGTCTAACCGGGAAATCAGGTCCAGCCCCTTGCGTATTGCCGTCATCTCCATGCTCGACACGGTCGAGGGCGTTGTCCCCGGTCGGGCGACCCTGCGCCCATCGGCATCGCTGCGCATCGCGGGCGAACAGGTCGCAAGGCACCAGATCGAACTGGCCGCCGCTGCCGGGGCTGCCCGCGTACTGGTGCTGGGCGACAAGGCGGACGACCGGGTGGAAGCGATGCTGGGCGCAGGAAGGGCGGCGGGACTCCCGGCCAAGATCGTGCGCGACGCCCCCGAACTTTGCGCCGAAGTGACGGCGGCCGACGAATTGCTGGTGATCGCCGATTCGCTGATGGTCGATCCCGCCACCGCGCTGGCGCAGCTGGGCGGGCAAGGCATCGCGACGCTGCCTGTCGAAAAGGGCATCGCCGCCGGGTTCGAACGGATTGATGCCGATCATGCATGGGCGGGCATCATGCTGGTACCGGGAAGCCATGCCGAACGCCTGCGCGAACTGCCACGCGATGTCGACACGGCCTCAGCCTTGCTGCGTATCGCATTGATGACGCGGCTGAATATTCGCCGGGTCGACCCGGCTGCATTGTCCGACGGGCGCTGGGTTCTGGTGCGAACCGACGAAACCGCGCAGGCCGTGGAGACGGCCCGGCTCGAACGTTCAATCCGTAAGGCGAGCGGCGTCACGCCGGGGCCCCGTATTGCCGGTTTCGCGGCGCGCCGCTTCGGCGGGCGGCTTTTGGAAAGCGATCACGGAGATCTGCTCGTCGGCACGATGGCGGTGTTGCTGGCCGGGGCGGCGCTGGCCGCGACGGGGTTCCAGCAGGGCTGGCTCGCCTTTGTCTTCATGGGGCTGTGCTGGATGGCTTTGCGTGGGCAGCGCGTGTTGCAGGCGGTGCGCAGGCAGGGCCGACTGCGGCGGCGCGGGCGCGATCTGGGGCAGGTGCTGCTGCTTGCCTATGACGTATTGCTGGTCGCAATCATCGCGGTGAATGGCGGGCCGGGATTCGCGCAGCCATCGCAATGGTTTGCAGCCTTGATGCTGGTCGCGATGCTCAGGCTGGGTGCGCAGCAGTATCCCTATCACCCGATTCGCCCCTGGCTCGAAGATCGCCCGCTGTTGTGCGCTGGCCTAGCCCTTTCGGCATTCTGGGCATGGCCGGTAACGCTTTCGATGCTCCTCGCAGGAGTGCTTGCCCTTACATGGATCGGCTTTACGTTTCAGTCCGGAACGGGGGCCACGAAACTAACGCGCCCTTAACCACACGGTGATAGTCCGAACCCATGGGCGATTTGGAAAAAACAGGCGGAATAGCCTCTGCCATGCGTTCCGAGCTGAAGCGCGGTGATCGTGTGCTGGGTGCACGCGGGGTTGTCCTGCGCCACATCATCGGTAGCGAAGACAGGGCGATGTTCTCGGATTCGATTGTGGCGCGCGTGCGTGGCCTCGCATCGGATCTTGCGGCGCAACTGGCTGTAAAGCTTGCAGAAGCTGCCGGGGAGAAAGACCCCGAAGCGTGGGTTCCGCATCTTTCCGATCCACTGTCGGGCGCTCTGATCGACGAACCGATGCTGCTGGAACATCTGCATTCCGTGGCGATGGAATGGCAGCTGACTGAAAGCCTTGAGCGGCGAATCGGTATGGACCCGGCGCTTTCGCCGCTGCTTCAGGCGCTTATCAGTGCCGATGACCCGAATGCATCGACTCTGGCAATGGATCTTTTGACGGGGCAGGCCAGTTTCGTGCGCCACATGCAGCGCATGACCCTGCCGATCATCGAGCTTCCAGCCGAAGTTCTGTTCGCCGTGCTCAACACGCTGCGCTCCGCCGTGGCCGGCGACATGAATTTCGAAGAGCATGCGCGCACCGCCGAACATGCGATTCGCCGCGATTATGATGAGGCGCAGACCCGCATCGCCACGGCGAACCGGCTGGTCGGCGCCTTGGGTGCGGGCGCATTCGCCGCGCTTTCGGTTACCCATGCGGGTGTTGCCGTGTTCCTCTCGGCGCTTGCCGCGACCTCGGGGGAAACCCGCGACAATGTCGCTTCCTCGACCGGGGAGAGCCAGCTTGCTCGCCTTGCACTGTCGCTGCGCGCAGCGGGGCTGGGCGACAAGGAGATCGAGCGCGAATTCTTTGCCATTCATCCCGATATCACTCTGCCCGATAATTTCGCGGCCCTGCGCGGAAATGATGCGCAGGCCCTGTTGACCGGCACCGCCCCGGCACTGGATGGCCCACAGTCGGGCCGCCCGCAGACCAAAGAATACGGGACGTAGGGACGGGCCGTGGGGGACACAGTCGCAATCACCGGGGCCAAGGCGCCATTGATCGCTCGCAGCGACGCGGCGGATCGCATGGTCGAGGCGGATGATCGCCTTGCCGCGCTTCAGCGCGCGTGCGGCGGTGACATTCCCGGCATGATCGCCGTTCCCGAACTGCTGCAGCTGGTGCGCAAGGCGCGCGGCTACAACATGAAGCTGGGCCGTTCGCTGACGATGATCCATCCGGCAGGCTCGCTTTCGGGCTGGGCGGAAATCGAGCCGGGCGAAAATGGCTGCACCATCCGCCTGTCTGACTGGACTGCGGCCGAGAATGAGGCCGAACCGGCCCATGCCCCCAGTGACGAGGCCGCCGAAACGCGCCTTGCCATCGAACAATTGCTGGCCGAGGCCGTGCTGTGGCTCGACGAGCGGCAGAATATCGTCGCGCTGGAGACCGAATGCGTGGAGCTTTCGCCACTGGTCGGCAAGGCGCGGCAGATGCGTGGGCAGAACTGGGCGAGCCTTTTCGAACTCGATGGCGGCAAGCCCCCGCAATGGGGTGTGCGTAGCGGTATCGTCGGCGGGATCGAGGGATCGCAGCGGCGCTGGCACCTGATGATGGCAGGCGGCGCGGGGCAGGGCGGTAACCAGCTCTTGATCCGCCGGCATGAGGAAGTGATCGCCAGCGAACCCGCCAATGACGAGGATCTGCTTCCCGACAAGCTGCTCGCCGATCAGCTGGCGCCCGCGCTCGATGCGCCGGTCCGGCGGATCATCCGCAATGGAGAGATCATGCGTGACCGGCTCGCCGGGCCATTGGCGCGCGAATATGTGAGCTATGCAGGGGATATCGTCAGCGCCGGGCAGCATCTTGCCGGTCTGGCGCAGGCGCTGGTCGATGGGGATGAGGCGCCGGAGCCGGAACTGACCACGCTTGACCTGTGCGAAATCGCCGAAGGCGCCTGCCGCCTGCTGACAACGCGCGCGGCGCGCAGGCAGGCGCGTTTCGCCCTGCGATTCCACCCGGCGCATGCCCAGGGTGACAGGCGCTGGTGCATGCAGATCCTGCTGAACCTTTTGGGCAATGCCGTGAATTACGGGCCGAAGGGCGGCGAAATCTTTATCGACTGTTCGGTTGAGGGTAACCGGGCACGCGTCAGCATCACCGATCAGGGCACGACTCTGTCAGCGCAGGAGCGTGAGCTGATATTCGGCAAATACGAACGCCTGGGCCGCGAAGAGGGCGGGACCGGGTTGGGCCTGCATATTTCCCGCCGTCTGTCCGAAGCGATGGGCGGGACGCTGGAAGTCACGCCTGCTGATGGTGGCGGTAATTGCTTTACCCTCCGCCTGCCGGTGGCGGGCAAGGAAAGCCAGACATAAAAAAAGGGCCTCTACAGCCCTTTAGCTTCCATTCTTGCGGCGCCGTGCCAGCCAGATCAATATGACCCCGACTGCCATGGTGATGACGCCATAGGTGGCCCATTGTCTCTGCCCCAGCATGAAGCTTGAGGCGGGCCACATGACGAGCCCCAGCCCCTGAAGGGTCCAGAGCCCGCCCATGACGAGGACGACGACGCCGATGATGGTGAAAACCGTCCGCAGCATCGTCGCCCCCTTATCCGCTTAGCGCTGGCCGATCGGCACGTAATCGCGCTGCGCCGGGCCAGTGTAGAGCTGACGCGGACGACCGATGCGCTGGCCGGGATCGGAGATCATTTCGTTCCACTGCGCGACCCAGCCCACGGTGCGGGCAAGGGCGAAGAGCGCGGTGAACATCTCGGTCGGGAAGCCGATCGCCGAGAGGATGACGCCCGAGTAGAAATCGACGTTCGGGAACAGCTTCTTGTCGACGAAATAAGGATCGTTGAGAGCCATTTCCTCAAGCTGCAGCGCCACGTCGAATACGGGGTCGGTGACCTTCAGCGCGTCGAACACTTCGCGCACGGTCTTCTGCATGACGGTCGCACGCGGGTCGTAGTTCTTGTAGACGCGGTGACCGAAGCCCATCAGGCGGAACGGATCGTCCTTGTTCTTGGCGCGGGCGATATATTCCGGAATGCGGTCGGGGGTGCCGATCTCGCGCAGCATGTTGAGCGCCGCCTCGTTGGCGCCGCCATGTGCCGGGCCCCACAGGCAGGCGATGCCCGCCGCGATGCAGGCAAACGGGTTCGCGCCCGAGGAACCGGCCAGACGCACGGTCGAGGTCGACGCGTTCTGTTCGTGGTCGGCATGCAGGATGAAGATGCGGTCCATCGCCTTTTCAACGGCGGGGATCACCTCATATTCCTCGGCCGGAACGCCAAAGGTCATGCGCAGGAAATTGCCGGTGTAGGACAGCGAGTTGTCCGGCTGCATCATCGGCTGACCGATCGAATACTTATAGGCCGCTGCCGCGATGGTCGGCATTTTCGCGATCAGGCGGTGCGAGCTGATTTTGCGGTGATCAGGGTCCGAGATGTCGGTGCTGTCGTGATAGAATGCCGACAGCGCGCCGACGACGCCGCACATGATCGCCATGGGGTGCGCATCGCGGCGGAAGCCCTGGTAGAATTGGCGCAGCTGGTCGTGCAGCATGGTGTGGCGGGTGATGGTGAACTCGAAATCGTCAAGCTCAGTCTTGTTCGGCAGTTCACCATTCAGCAGCAGGTAGCTGACTTCCATGAAGCTCGAATCCTCGGCCAGCTGGCCGATGGGATAGCCGCGGTGCAAAAGCACGCCTTCTTCGCCATCGATGAAGGTCAGGCCCGAATCGCAGCTCGCCGTGGAGGTGAAGCCCGGGTCATAGGTGAACATGCCCGATTGGCCGTAGAGCTTGCCGATGTCGACGACATCGGGTCCCAGGGTCCCGCTCTTGACGGGAAATTCGTATTCATCGCCCCCTGCGGTCAGTTTCGCGGTATCGCCCACTTAGTCACTCCTTCAGATCGGGTTTTCTTGCTTATTGTCCTGCCAGCGCGTCCGTGTCGAGCGCGTCGGCACCGGTGCAATGCGCGATGCGCGCAAGGGATTCCTCGCGGCCCAGCAGCACCAGAACGTCGAAAATGCCGGGGGAGGTTGCCTGCCCCGTCAACGCCGCACGCAGCGGCTGTGCAATCTTGCCAAGGCCCAGCTCGCGTTCCTCGGCCATGGATTTGAGGTCCGCTTCCAAAAGCTCGGCATTCCAGTCCGGCGCGGCGGCAAGGCGCGCGGCGGCATCGGACAGGATCTGCCCGGCGCCCTCGGCCTCCAGCAACTTTTGCGCCTTTTCGTCCATGGGCAGCGGCCGCTGGCGGAACAGGAAAAGCGCGCCTGCGGCCAGCTCGTCCATGTTCTTCGCGCGCGCCTTCAATGACGGCATTGCGTCGATCAGCAGCGTCATGTGCTTGCCCGCATCGAACTGCGGCTCCAGCGCGGCGATGCGCGGGGCGGCCAGCTTCGCGAGATGGGCGTTGTCCGCCTCACGCATGTACTGGCCGTTCATGTTCGCGAGCTTCTTGAAATCGAAGCGCGAGGGGCCCTTGCCCACGGCGGGCAGGTCGAACAATGCGACCGCTTCCTCGCGGCTGAAGATTTCCTGATCGCCATGGCCCCAACCCAGACGCAGCAGGTAATTCACCACCGCTTCGGGCAGCAGGCCCATCTCGTCGCGATAGGCATCAACGCCCATCGCGCCGTGGCGTTTGGACAGCTTGGCGCCATCGGCGCCGTGGATCAGCGGGATATGCGCATAGACCGGCGCTTCCCAGCCATCCTCGATCGTCTGCATCGCCTTGTAGATCGGAAGCTGGCGGAAGGCGTTGTTAAGATGATCGTCGCCGCGGATCACATGGGTCACGCCCATGTCGGCATCGTCGACCACCACGGCCAGCATATAGGTCGGCGACCCATCGCTACGAAGCAGGATGTAATCGTCGACCTCGGAATTCTTGACCTTCACCGTGCCCTGAACCGCGTCATCGATCTCGGTCACGCCCTCGGTCGGGGTCTTGAGGCGGACGACGAAGGGCGCGCCTTCGGGAGCCTCTGACGGATCGCGGTCGCGCCAGCGATTGTCATAGCGCAGCGGCTTTTTCGCGGCGCGCTGCTCGGCGCGCATCTGCTCCAGTTCCTCGGCCGTGGCATAGCAGCGATAGGCGTGGCCCGCTTCCAGCAGCTTGTTCGCGACTTCAGCATGGCGTTCGGCGCGGGCGGACTGGAACACCGGCTCTTCATCATAATCGAAGCCGAGCCAGCCCAGACCATCGAGAATCGCGTCGATCGCTTCCTGCGTCGAACGCGCCTTGTCCGTATCTTCGATGCGAAGCAGCGCCTTGCCGCCATGATGGCGAGCGTAAAGCCAGTTGAACAGCGCCGTGCGCGCACCGCCGATGTGGAGAAATCCGGTGGGGGAAGGCGCGAACCGCGTTACGACCGGCCGATTTGCGGAAGTCTTTGCTCCGCTTTCGTTTTTGCCGTTATCGTCGCCGCTTGCCATCTGCGCGTGCTTCCTCTTTCTTGCATGTCATGAGCGAGCCACCAGAACCGGACTACGAACTTTATGGCTGACTCGCGCCGGGCCGCAGGTCGCGCCCTTGCCAGTGAAGTCGCCGTTCCGTTCGGGGCCGGGGGTGAGGGTGATTCCCACCCCCCTTCGCGGGTGCGGAAATGGGGTACGAAAGCCCATTTGTCCAGTGCCCCCGCCGGATTAGAGCAGTTCCTGGCCGAACGAGGCTTCGAACGCATGCCGTGGCTGGCGGTCGCGATGCTGGCCGGGATCGGGTTGTGGTTCGCATTACCGGGGCCGGGGGACTGGCTGATCGCACTGGGTCTGTGCGGTTTCGTCGCCGGGGGCGCGCTGATCTGGCGGGGCGGAGACGATGCGCCGCTGCTGAGGGGAGCGGTCATCGGGGTGGCCTTGATGGTGGCGGCAGGGCTGTCGCTGATATGGGCGCGATCGGCCCTGCTTGGCACGACACCGATTTCGGGGCCGCGCGTCGCCGTGGTCGCGGCGCATGTGCTGGAGCGTGAGGAACAGCCGGCGCGCGAAAGGGCGCGTTTGATCGTCGCCACCCGCGATCCGCGGGATGGCAGGGCGATCCGCGCTCGGCTGAATGTGCCCGACAAGTTCGACGCTCCGTTCCTGCAACCGGGCATGCAGTTTCGCGCCAAGGCCCGCCTCGCGCCGCCGCAGCGCGCCGCGGTGCCCGGCGGTTACGATTTCGCGCGCTCGGCATGGTTCGATGGGCTTGCCGCCAGCGGATCGTTGCTCGAACGGCCCCGGACCTCTGGCATGACGGACGATACCGGCAATGGCGCCAGCTGGCGGACCAGGCTTGCGAGGCACGTCAGAGAGAAAGCCGGAGCATTCGGAGGCGATGCCTCTGCCGCCATCGCGGCGACACTGGTGACCGGAGACAGGGGCGCGCTTGCCCATGATGACGCGCAGGCGATGCGCGACGCCGGGCTGGCGCATATGCTCTCCATCAGCGGCATGCATGTGGGGGCGGTCATCGCGATCTGCTGGTTCCTGGTCATGAAGCTGGGCGGCCTGTGGCCATGGCTTGCGCTGCGCGTCCGGTTGCCATTGGTGGCGGCCAGCGGGGGCGCATTGGCCGGCATCGGCTATACCGTGCTGACCGGTGCTGCCCTTCCGACCATCAGGGCCTGTATCGCCGCACTGCTGGTGCTGGGGGCGATGGCGCTGGGGCGGCAGGCGCTGTCGTTGCGGCTGATCGCGCTGGCGGCGATCGCGGTGATGCTGTTCTGGCCCGAAGCTGCGGTCGGGGCCTCGTTTCAGCTGAGTTTCGCGGCTGTCGTCGCGATCGTCGCGCTGCTCGACAGTGATTTCGGTCGCGAACTGGCCAAAAGGCGCGGAACCACGCGGTGGCAACGCTGGCGGCATGCGCTGCTTATCCTTTTGCTGACGGGCATCGTGGTCGAAGCGACGCTTAGTCCGCTGGTCCTCTATCACTTCCAGCGGTCGGGCATTTTTGGATGGATGGCTAATCTTGTGGCGATCCCCTTGATGACCGTGGTGATCCTGCCTGCACTGATCGCCGCGCTCGTGGCTGACCTGATCGGCCTTGGCGCGCCCTTCTGGTGGCTGGCGGCGCGCTCGCTGGACCTGATCGTGGGGCTGGCGCATGGCGTGTCGGGGTTACCGGGCGCGGTCTTGCAGTTGCCGCAACTGCGGCTTTGGGCAATTCTGGCCTGCGTTGGTGGAGCATTCTGGCTGGCGCTATGGCGCGGTCGGCTGCGGCTTTTCGGCCTTTCGGCGGTTGCCGTGGGCACCCTTGGCATCGCCATGGCAAGGCCTGCCGATCTGCTCATCCTGGCCGATGGTCGCAACGCCGCGCTTAGTGCCGGGGGCGGGCTTTACCTGCTGCGTGACAGCAGCAGCTTTGGAACGGAGGCAATGATCGAGGCTGCCGGCATGGAAGCGGGCGATCCGGCGATCATGACATTTCCGGATTGGCCCGGTGCCAATTGCAACGCCAGCTTTTGCGAAGTGCAGGCAGAGGGGCGCACGATATTGGCGGCGCGCCGCCGTTTCAGCGGTGATTACGCGGCACTGGCAAGGGCATGCGCGCGTGTCGACATCGTCATCGCACAGCAGCGCCTGCCTGCCGATTGCCGCCCCGCGTTGCTCAAGGCCGATGCCAGCCTGCTGTCCCGTCGGGGCGGAATGGCGGTAAATCTTGAAAGCGGCAATATCCGCGCCGTGCGCGAGGCGGGCGACCAGCACGGCTGGTGACCTGCCCCGCGTTCATGCCAAGCGCGATCAGTGATAGCGACGCAGCAGTCCCGCCAGCTTACCCTGCACCTTTACTTCGGCAGGATCATAGACCTGCGCTTCATACATGGCATTGGCGGGGTCGAGGCGGACCTTCCCATTTTCCCGGCGCAGATATTTGAGCGTCGCCTCCTCACCGCGAACCAGCGCCACGATGATTTCGCCATCGCGAGCGGTATCGGTGCGGCGTACCAGCGCGAAGTCGCCATCGAAAATCCCGGCTTCGATCATGGAATCGCCTGAAACTTCCAAGGCATAATGGTCGCCAGCGCCCAGCAGGGCGGCGGGCACGGGCAGCGTTTGCGTGTCTTCCATCGCCTCGATCGGGACACCGGCAGCAATGCGGCCATGCAGAGGAATTTCGATCACGTCATTGGCCGGAGCACGAGCGGGCGCGGTCGGCTTCTTGAACTCGACGACATTGTCGCTCTTCGCCGGAACATCCTTGGCCGCAGGCTTGCCGCCGCTGACCACGTCGTCGGGCTGGCGCAACACTTCCAGCGCGCGGGCGCGATTGGGAAGACGGCGGATGAAACCGCGTTCCTCTAGCGCAGAGATCAGGCGATGCACGCCCGATTTCGACTTGAGGTCAAGCGCCTCCTTCATCTCCTCAAACGAGGGGGAGATGCCGGTCTCTTCCAGCTTCTTCTGAATGAAGAGGAGCAATTCGTGCTGTTTGCGCGTAAGCATTGGCGTAGTCCTGTTCCGCTTGCACCGGTCCCGCCTGGGACCAGTCGTGAACGAATAAGGAACAATTAAGAAACATTTCGTGCCTCGTCAAGCACGGGCAATTGCGTAACCCACAGGCCCAAATCCACGGGGCTCTCTAACTTCGGTTGCGAGGAGCCAGCGGCAAAACGCGCACGACGTCGCCTGCCTTGGCGGCAGGGCTGTTCGCAAGGCGAAAGACCAGTGCATCTGCCGCAGCGAGGGGTGAAAGCGCGCCGCTATCCTGCAGGCGGATTGGCATGACGCCCTCGCTGGTAAATTCGGCACGCAGGAATTCGCTTCGGCGACCGGTTGCGGGAAGGTCGGCCATCAGGAAAGCGGGCTGCAGGGCAGGGAGCGGTGCCGCATCTCCCATCAGCGCCCGCGCGAAGGGCATGGCGAAAAGATGCGCCGTGACGAAGCTGGAAACGGGATTTCCAGGCAGGCCGATGACCGTGGCATTGCCCAGCTTTGCGACCAGCAAGGGCTTCCCTGGCTTTATCGCAACGCGCCAGAAATCGATCTCGGCGCCCATTTCCTCCAGCACCGGCAGCACCAGGTCGTGATCTCCGACCGACGCACCGCCGCTGGTGACGATCAGCTGCGACGCTGTCGCCTCCTCGAACGCAGCGCGCAAGGCTTCGCGGCGATCGGGCACGGGGCCGCGGCGCGTCACCTTGCAGCCGAGATCGCCGAATAGTGCCGCCAGCATCGCGCCATTGCTTGCGGGAATCGCGCCCGGTTGCAGTGCTTCACCCGGTGCGCGTAATTCATCGCCGCCTTCGATCACGGTGACATGGGCCGTCTCGCGCACGGGGGCGCTGCCATGGCCCGCCGTGATCGCCAGCGCCAGCCGGGCCGGGGTCAACCGCTCGCCGGCGCGAGCGACCATTGCCCCTTCGCTGAAATCAAGGCCACGCGGGCGGATATGCCGATCGAGGGGGCGGGGCGGCTCACCTTCGAAATGAAGCGTGTCGCCATCGCGGCGGCAGTCTTCCTGCACGGCGACCATGTCGGTGCCAGCGGGAACGACCCCGCCGGTGGCGATGCGCACGGCTTCTCCGGCGCCGACGGTGCCGGGAAACGGATGGCCCGCCGCGCTTTCGCCGATGATGGCCCATGGGCCGGGCATGTCGGCCTGTCGCACGGCCCAGCCGTCCATTGCGGACATGGGCTGCGGCGGCTGCGTCCGCAGGGCGAGGAGATCACGGGCCAGCCAGCGACCGGCGGCCTGCTCGATGGGAAGCGAAACCTCGGGCAGGGGGGTGGCGAGGGCGAGCAGCCGCGCCTGCGCTTCATCAAGCCCCAGCAGCGGTTTCAAACCTCGAAATCTCCATATCCCTCGGCGCGCCAGCTGCCCGATTTACCGCCTTCCTTCGCGATGAGACGGATGCCGCCGATCTCCATGCCCTTGTCCAGCGCCTTGGCCATGTCATAGATCGTGACCAGCGCGACCGAGACGGCGGTGATCGCTTCCATCTCGATCCCGGTCTTGGCCGAGATGGTGGCGATGGCCGTAACGCGGATGGCACCATTTTCGAATCCGAAATCGACATTGACCGCATCCAGCGCCAGCGGGTGGCACAGGGGGATGAGATCGCCGGTCTTCTTTGCCGCCATGATCCCGGCGATGCGCGCGGTGCCAAGGACGTCGCCCTTTTGCACATTGCCTGCGCGGATGGCGTCCAGTGCCTCGCCGCTCATCTCGATGCGGCCGGTGGCGACAGCGGTGCGTTTCGTCACCTGCTTGGGGGAGACGTCCACCATGCGCGCATTGCCCGCATCGTCGATGTGGGTGAGCCTCTCCGGCATCAGTTGGTTTCTCCGCGTTCCGGCATCGTCAGGCCCAGCAGCGTGCGGGTTGCGGCGGTGACATCGGGCTGGCGCATCAGGCTTTCACCCACGAGGAAATTGCGCACCCCCGACTTTGCCAGCAGTTTCAGATCGTCGTGCGAATTGATGCCGCTTTCGCCCACCAGCAGCGCGCCTTCGGGTGCGAGCGGGGCAAGGCGGGTCGTATTCGACAGATCGGTGACGAATGTGCGCAGGTCGCGGTTGTTCACGCCGATCAGTCGAGATTTCAGCCTGTGGGCGCGCTCCATCTCGGCCTCGTCATGTACTTCGACCAATACGTCCATGTGCTGTTCGATGGCGGCGGCCTCGATCTCTGCCGCAAGCGTGTCGTCCAGCGCGGCGACGATGATCAGGATCGCATCGGCACCGATGGCGCGCGATTCCAGCACCTGCCATGGATCGACCATGAAATCCTTGCGCAGCACCGGCAGGGTGCACGCGGCGCGTGCGGCGACCAGATAATCCTCATGCCCCTGAAAATGGGGTGCGTCGGTCAGGACCGACAGGCAGGTCGCGCCGCCTGCGGCATATTCACGAGCATGCTCAGGCGGATCGAAATCGTCGCGGATCAGGCCCTTGGATGGCGAAGCTTTCTTGATTTCCGCGATAAGGCCATAGCCCTTGGCCGACGCTTGCTTGAGGCGCTTCAAGAACCCGCGTGGCGGTTCCTGTGCGCGGGCGAGCACCTGAAGGTCGGAAATCGTGCGCTGCGATTTGCGGGCGGAGACTTCCTCGCGCTTTACGTCGCAGATCTGAATGAGGCGATTGCTCATGATTTTACCGTGTCGATCCAGCAGTCCAGCAGGGCTTTGGCCAGCCCCTTGTCGATGGCTTCGCGCGCTTCCTCGGCCCCTTCGCGCAGGGTGGCCGCTTCGCCTGCCACGACCAGCGCGGCGGCAGCATTCAGCACCACCGCGTCGCGATAGGCGCCATTGTCGCCCAGATCCTCACCCCGCAAAAGGGCGCGCAGGGCATTGGCGTTATGCTCTGGATCACCGCCGCGGATGGCTTCCAGCGAATGGCGTGGCAATCCTGCATCCTCAGGCACGATCTCTTTCGGGAAATCGAAGCCGATGGCTTCCACCCGGCTCGGCCCGGCGATCGAAATCTCGTCCAGCCCTTCCATACCCGAAACGATCATGGCCCGTTCGATGGCGAGCATGCGCATGGCATCGGCAATGAGCGGAACGAGTTCGGGACTGGCAACGCCAGCCAGCTGCCGCGTGACGCGGGCCGGATTGGCCAGCGGGCCGGTGAGATTGAAGATCGTCCTGCGACCCAGCGATTTGCGGATCGGTGCCATGCGGGCCAGAGCGGGATGATGCGCCTGCGCGAAGAGAAATGCGATATGCATGTCGCCCAAGGTCGCTTCGGCCTTTGCGCCTGCGCCTGCCAGGTCAAGGCCCAGCTTCTCCAGCGTATCGGCACCGCCTGCCTTCGAACTTGCTGCCCGATTGCCATGCTTTGCGACGGGAACCCCGCATGCGGCCACGACCAGCGCCACGGCGGTCGAGACATTGAGCGAATGCTGCCCGTCGCCGCCGGTGCCGCAGACGTCAATGGCGTTTTCGGGCGCCGCCACCGGCTTCATCCGGGCGCGCATCGCCCGCACCGCGCCAGCCACCTCCGCCGCAGTCTCTCCGCGATCGGCCATGGCGACAAGCTCCGCAGCGATGGCTTCGTCGGCCATTCCGCCATCGAGCATGCTGCCGAACAGCGCCTCGGCTTCCGAAAGGGAAAGACTGGCCGTTGAAGTCATACGGCAAGGCCCTGATGTTCGGGGATACGCGCGTTCACGCCGCAAAGCGCGAGGAAGTTCGCCAGCATCGCGTGGCCATGTTCGGTCGCAATGCTTTCGGGATGGAACTGCACGCCATGGATCGGCAGGCTTTCATGGCGAAAGCCCATCGCATGGGTGCCTTCCTCGTTCGGCATCGGGGTCGTGGCGTTGACCAGCAGGCAATCGGGCACATTCTCGACCACAAGGCTGTGATAACGCGTCGCGATGAAGGGCGAGGGCAGGCCCGCGAACACGCCGGTCCCGTCATGATCGACCGGCGATGTCTTGCCATGCATCAGCCCGCCGCGCACGACGCGGCCGCCGAAATACTGCCCGATCGACTGGTGGCCAAGACATACGCCCAGCAGCGGCTTCTTCGCTTCGGCGCAGGCGCCGACAAGATCGAGGCTGACGCCAGCCTCCGAAGGGGTGCACGGACCGGGTGAGATAAGAAACCCGCTTGCCCCGGTTGCCAGCGCCTCTTTTGCAGTGATGGCATCATTGCGCACGACTTCGACCTTTGCGCCCATTTCCATCAGGTAATGGACGAGGTTCCAGGTAAAGCTGTCGTAATTGTCGATGACAAGGATCATGGCGCTGCCTTTGCGCTTTTGCGGGTCGCGATCAAGTAATTCATGGCACGAACAGCGCCAATTCCGGTCAGTTATTGTCCGTAACCCGGTTCGCTTGCCTGTCGAAACGCTTCCTTTGCCGCTGCCAGCAATGCGCCAGCCTTTGCCTCGCACTCGCGCTGTTCATAGGCGGGCTCGCTGTCGGCGACGATGCCCGCACCTGCCTGCACATGCATGGTGCCGTCTTTCACCACCGCGGTTCGAAGCACGATGCAGCTGTCGACCGAACCGTCGGGCGCGAAATAGCCGACGCCGCCCGCATAGGCGCCGCGCGTTTCCGGCTCCAGCTCGGCAATGATCTGACAGGCGCGGACCTTGGGCGCACCCGAAACCGTGCCTGCCGGAAAGCCAGCGAACATGGCGTCGACGGCGTCGGCCTGTGACGAAAGCTTGCCCACAACGTTCGACACGATGTGCATGACATGACTGTAGTTCTCGACCGTGTAGCTCTCGGTCACCTTTACCGTCCCAGCCTCCGCCACGCGGCCCACATCGTTGCGGCCAAGGTCGAGGAGCATCAGGTGCTCGGCGCGTTCCTTGGGATCTGCCAGCAGGCTTTCCCGGTTTGCCTCGTCCTCCGCCGCGTCCTTGCCCCGCGGGCGGGTGCCCGCGATCGGGCGAATGGTGACTTCGCCATCACGAACCCGCACGAGGATTTCGGGACTGGACCCCGTCAGCGCGAAGCCAGGGAGGTCGAGGAAATACAGGAATGGCGAGGGGTTCACCCGCCGAAGCGCGCGATAGAGCGACAAGGGCGCAAGCGGGAACGGGCAGGTAAATCGCTGCGCCAGCACGACCTGAAAAATGTCGCCTGCAGTGATGTAGTCCTTCGCCTTCAAAACCATTTCGCTATAGCGCCCGTCGGGCAGCTGCGGCGTGAGCGCGGGGTTTTCAGGCAGTTCGGGGATCGGCTCGCCGCTCGAAAGCCTCGCTCCTGACAGCTTGGCAAGGCATGCCTCGATCCGCTCTCCTGCCGCGTCCACTGCCTGCGCCGGGTCGGCATCCGAGGGCCAGACCGGCGCGACGCAGAACAGCATGTCCTTCAGCCGGTCGAAGACGAGGATCAGCGTCGGACGCGCAAAACACATGTCAGGCAGGTCGAGCGGATTGGGCGCTGGGCGCGGGATCTTCTCGACCAGGCCGATGGTCTCATAACCGAAATAGCCGACGAGGCAGGCCAGCGCCGGGGGCAGTTCGGCAGGCACCTCGAACCGGCAGGAATCGGCCAGCTGGCGCAACGCGGTCAGCGGTTCGGCGTCGACAGGCTCGAACGCGTCCCGGTCGCGGCGCCAATTGCGATTGACCTCTGCCGTGGTGCCGCGCGCGCGGAACAGCAGATCGGGATCGAGGCCGACCAGCGAATAACGCCCACGGATCTCTCCGCCCTCAACCGATTCGAGCAGGAAATCGCCGCGACCCGGTTCGATCAGCTTGACCGCGGCGGCCACCGGGGTTTCGCAATCCGCGATGACGCGGCGCCAGACCACGCCCGCACGCCCGGCCTGAAGTTCGGCAATGGCGCGGGAGTCGCGTTCGCGCTCCTCAGCTGGGCGAAGGGTCGTGGTGTCGCTCACCGGCGGGTTTCCTCGGCTTTCCTGAAATTTAGTTCTGGCTGGGGTTCAGCTGCTGGCGCACCACTTCGATCGCGGTTTCGTTCCTGCTGACCGGCACGCTTTCGGTAATGGCAAGGCGCAGCTGGTCCTGCAATTCCTGCCCGCGCAGACGCGCCAGTTCCTGCGCGGTCTGGGCGATGGTCGGATCCTCGTCGGTCACTTCCGGCACGTCGATGCTGTCCAGAGAGATCACGAAATAGCCAAGGCCCTGCGGCGCCTCCAGCATCTTCGCGGTCTTGGGCGCCATGGTGAACATCAGTGCGAGCGGCGGCGGCACGCCCTGCTGCTGGCGCGAGGCCATCAGCTGGCGGCGCGTCAGGTCGATATTGTCGACAGGGGGCGTACGGATGTCGAGATCGGCCAGCGCCTCGGTCAGCGACTTGCCGCCCTCGACCGCCTTCATCACCTTGTTGGCCGCGGTCTTGGCCTGCTTGGCCCCCTCGGCGATCTTGTAGTCGCGGGTGAGGCGCTCCTTCAGCTCGGCAAAGGGCGGGGGTGCGGATGCGGTGACCGTGCCGGGGGCATAGACCACATAGGTTTCGCCATCGCTGCCCGCAGTGATCTGCGCATCGCCATTGGGGCTCATCGCAAAAACCGCTCCTGCAAGGCGGGCGACTTCGGGGCCGACTTCGCTGCCGTCATAGGCGCTGCCGTCTTCCAGCAGGGCGGCGCTGGTCTGCACTGCGACGCCCAGCGATTTCGCGGTGTCGGCAATGCTCTGGCCTGCCTGCAGATTTTCCTCGATCGCGGACGCCTTGTCAGCAAGCGCGGTGCGGGTCTTTTCGGCGACGATCTGGCCGGCCAGCGTATCGCGCACCGAAGCCAGCGTCGTGGCCGGGATGGCGCTGACATCGGCAATGCGCACCAGATACCAGCCGAGCGGGCCGCGCACCGGACCGACGATATTGCCCTCGCTGCCTTCGTAAACCGCCTGCGCCACGGCAGAGGAGGTGGATGAAGCGAGCGCGGCGCGGCTGTTCGCCGTGGCGGTGTTGGTCTCAAGCCCCGTATCGCGCGCAGCCGCTGCGAGCGAGCTGCCGGCATTCGCCTTTTCCAGCACGGCATTGGCGGCGGCCTCGGTCGGCAGGATCAGCTGCTCGATGGTGCGCTCTTCACGGGCGGCATATTGCGCGGCGTTCTGCTGGAAACGGGCTTCGATCTCCGCATCGGTCGCGGTGATTTCGTCGCCCAGGGCATCGACGCCAAAGCGGGCGTAGCGCACGGTGCGGCGTTCGGGCAGCGTATAGCGGGCGCGATTCTCGGCGAGATATTTCTTCAGCGTATCATCGCTCACCTCCTTGTCATCGACGAAGGAAGGGCTGGGAATAAGCGTGATGCCGCCATGGCGCGTTTCATTAAGAAGCGCGGTGTAACGCTTGGCGATCTTGTTAGGGGCGATGTCCCCGCTGGTCGTCGGCACCAGCAGCATGCGCGCGACCAGGCCCTGCGAGATATCCTCGCGCACCAGCTTGTCCGAGAGGCCGCGCCGGGTGAGGGCGGTATTGTAGAGTTCCTGGCTGAACTTGCCATCGGGCCCCTGAAATGCGGCCATCTGCGACAATTCGCTGCCGATCAGCGATTCGCCGATCCGAATCCCATGGTCCAGACCGAACTGATACAATGCGTTGCGCTCGATCTGCTGGTCGAGCAGTCCCTCGGCAGCGCCTGCCTCAAGGAAGTCGGCCATGGTCAAAGAAGGGTTATCGGCGCGCGCATTTTCGTAGGAACCGTTGATGGTGGTGCGCAGATCGGATGTGGAAATCCGCTGGTCGCCCACGGTCGCGACCCGTTCGGACCCGCCGATGCCGCCAAAGCTTCCGCCCGTGATATCGGCGCTGGCAAAGGCGAGCGCGATCAACGCCACAAAGCCCAGCGTCAGCGCCAGCCCGATAGGCGATTGAAAAATCTTACGAAATCCCTGGATCATGACTTTATAAATTCCGTTAGGCGTGTCCCGCGACCGATAAAGGCATGCGCGGCGGGTCTTGTTATCGGGCCCGGCTTTAGGCGGGTGATGGCGAGGCTGCAACACTATCGCCGCAAAGCGGGCACGAAGCATCCGCTACCGTTTTGACACAGGGCCAAGCTTGGGCTAGCCGCCGCCCGCCGGTGTCGCTAGCCCGGCACCGGTGCGCAAGCGGCCCGACAAGGGCGGCATGGGGTTCCGCACGGGTTCGAATTCTTCTGGACGGGTCGGTCCGCATCGGATCGACCGGTCTCATGTACAGGGGCGAAAGCAGTACCATGGCGCAACGTTGCTATATCGTGGGCAACTGGAAGATGAACGGCATGCGCAGCGACCTGAGCGAAGCGCGCGCCATTGATCGCGCGTCCTCGCGCTTGCCGAAGGTCGAGGTGGCGCTGGCGCCGCCCTCGACCCTGATCCTCGCCATGCGCGATGCGGTAAACCATATCGGCGTGGGCGCGCAGAACTGCCATGCGGCGGACAAGGGCGCGCATACGGGTGACGTGTCGGCCAACATGCTGCGCGAGGCGGGGGCCGATTTCGTGATCGTGGGCCACTCCGAACGCCGCGCCGACCATGGCGAGACGAACGAGGACGTGAAAGCCAAGGCCGAGTCTGCACAGGCGATCGACATGGGCGTCATCCTTTGCGTCGGCGAAAGCGAAGCCGAACGCGATTCGGGCGAGGCCGAGGAAATCGTCGCGCGCCAGCTGGCCGCTTCGCTTCCCGATAGCTGCGCCCGCCTGTCGGTCGCATATGAACCGATCTGGGCGATTGGCACGGGCCGCGTACCCTCGGTGCAAGATGTCGGCACCATGCACAAATGGCTGCGTGCCGTTCTGGTCGACCGCTATGGCGAGGATGGCCGCGAAGTGCGCATACTTTACGGCGGTTCGGTCAAGGGTGAGAACGCGGCCGAACTGCTGGCGGCCCCGGAAGTGGGCGGCGCGCTGGTTGGCGGCGCCAGCCTTTCGGCGGATGGCTTCGTGCCGATCATCGTCGCTGCATCGCAACTCGACGACTAACCGGATCGCGGGGCCGGGCTGCTTGCCAGCCGGGCAAGCTGCGGTTAAGAGGCGCGGCGATAGAGGGGCGCGGACTTGAGCGCGTCCCCGCGCAACCCATCTGACTACTAACGCAAGACTGGCTGGATCTACTTCATGTCGCTTTTCCTGTTTCTCACCATCGTCGAGGCGCTTGTCGGCGCGGCGCTGGTCGGCGTGATCCTGATGCAGCAGTCCGAAGGTGGCGGTCTTGGCGTGGGCGGCAGCCCGTCGGGCCTGATGAGCGCGCGTGGCGCAGCCAATTTCATGACCCGCGCGACCGGCATTCTGGCATTCCTGTTCGTCGTGCTCGCCATCGTGCTTGCCGCCGTGTCGGTGGAGCAGTCATCGGTCAGCGAGATCGACACGTCGCTGGATCGCACGATCCCGGCAAATAATGATCCGCTGGCTCCCGCTGCAGCGCCTGCCGCTCCGGCGGCGCCCGCAGACGCTCCGGCCGATCCGCTAGCCGGCAGCGCCGAATAATTCGCCGCGCCGCCGAAATGGGGCGGCGCATCATCAAAATCTGTGAAAATCGGGTGCGCTGCGTCACGCGGCGCTTGCCCATTTTCGATTCGTTCGATTAAGGCCCGACTCCCATGGCGCGGTTCATTTTCATCACCGGCGGCGTGGTCTCCTCGCTTGGCAAAGGTCTCATGGCGGCATCGCTTGCCGCTCTCCTGCAGGCGCGTGGCTACAAGGTCCGCATCCGCAAGTTCGATCCCTATCTGAACGTCGACCCGGGAACGATGTCGCCGTATCAGCACGGCGAGGTTTTCGTGACCGACGACGGGGCCGAGACCGACCTCGATCTCGGGCACTACGAACGCTTCACCGGCGTGTCGGCGCATCAGGGCGACAACATCACCTCTGGCCGGATCTACCAGTCGATCATCGCCAAGGAACGCCGCGGCGACTATCTGGGCGCGACGGTTCAGGTGATCCCCCACGTGACCGACGCGATCAAGGAATTCGCGCTGGCCGATACCGAGGGGCTCGACTTCGTGCTCTGCGAATTCGGCGGCACGGTCGGCGACATCGAAGGCCTGCCCTTCATCGAAGCGATCCGCCAGCTCAGGAATGAACTGCCGCGCGAACAGACCGCCGCGATCCACGTCACGCTGGTCCCCTTCATCAAGGCCGCGGGCGAGCTGAAGACCAAGCCGACGCAGCACTCGGTGCGCGAGCTGACTTCGCTGGGCGTGCAGCCCGACATTCTGCTGACCCGCTGCGAACATCCGCTGCCCGACAGCGAACGCCGCAAGATCGCGCAGTTCTGTAACGTGCGGACAGAGGCGGTCATCCCCGCTTTGGACGCCAGCAGCATTTATGCCGTGCCGCTGCAATATCATGCCGAGGGGCTGGACGCCGAAGTGCTCCGCCACTTCCGCATGGACGCGCCCGCGCCCGAGCTTTCGACCTGGCACGACATCGTCGACCGGTTCGAAAATCCGGAAGGCGAGGTCACCATCGGCGTTGTCGGCAAATATGTCGGCCTGCCCGATGCGTATAAGTCGCTGAACGAGGCGCTGGTCCACGGCGGCATGGCCAACCGGACCAAGGTCAACGTCAAGTGGATCGACGCTGAACTCTTCGAGCAGGACGAATCCGACATCGTCGCCGCGTTGGAGCCGATGCACGGCATTCTCGTCCCCGGCGGTTTTGGCGAGCGTGGGAGCGAGGGCAAGATCTCGTCCGTCCGCTTTGCGCGCGAACGCAATGTGCCGTTCCTCGGCATTTGCCTCGGCATGCAGATGGCCTGCATCGAGGGTGCCCGGAACACCGCCGGGATCGACGCTGCCAGCTCAACCGAATTTGGTGAGACCAGCGAGCCGGTCGTGGGCATCATCACCGAATGGATGACCAAGGAAGGCCTTGAGACCCGCGCCGAGGGCGGCGATCTGGGCGGCACCATGCGGCTTGGCGCCTATGACGCGAAGCTGGCAGGCAACAGCCGCGTGGCATCCATGTACGAAGCAACCGAAATTTCGGAACGCCACCGTCATCGCTACGAGGTGAACGCAGCTTACAAGGATGCGCTGGAAGAGGGCGGGCTGATGTTCTCGGGGATGTCGCCCGACGGCCTGCTGCCCGAAATCGTGGAGCGGCCCGAGCATCCCTGGTTCATCGGGGTGCAGTTCCACCCCGAATACAAGAGCCGTCCGTTTGCTCCCCATCCGCTGTTCGCAGGGTTCATCAAGGCCGCGCTGGAACAATCGCGCCTGGTCTGATCGACAGTCAGCTGACTGCCCCGGCACCTGATCGGCGCTGGGGAACGGTCTGCCGCAGAAAAAAGCGCCCCATGTCCGATTTTCGGACGTGGGGCGTCGTGCTTTGATTTACCGTGTTTTTTAAGCGCATATCCCGTATTCGTTGCGGTGATGCCCTTGCCATTGATTAAGATTTTCCTTGCTTTCGCGTGCGATGAAGCGTTAGCCAATACATGAAATGATACAGGCCAGTCGCCATACCAAAGGACTGGTTGGCGAATTCGGGCCTGACGGGTTGGGGATGGTCTGGAAAGCGGTTCTTCCGCTCCGCCATGTTGATGGGTCGTCTCGCAATTCTGCACCTTTGGTGCGGTTCGTGCGGTCGCAGCTCTCCACATGGTATCCGATCCTCCCGACCCATGGGGTTTCGCAGTGCAAGCCTGCGGAGCCGACAGAAATTGAGCTTGCCGATGGAATGACTGTCTTTCTGCGACCCGGATGGTCATTATCAAAGGCAAGGCGGCGGTGACGCCGCGGGGGCGGACAGTTTCCGATGTCCGCCCCCGAATGATTCCAGGGCGCTGACTTCTCTCAGATCAAACCCTTCGACCGCAGCGAAACATGGCTGCCGCGCCCGACGATGATGTGGTCGTGGACGGTAATGCCCAGCAATCGCCCGGCTTCGGCAATGCGATTGGTGATCTGGATGTCGGCGCGGCTCGGTTCTGGATTACCGCTGGGATGGTTGTGGACAAGGATCAGCGCCGCCGCGCCCAGATCCATCGCCCGTTTGATGACCTCGCGCGGGTGGATCGCGGCTTCGTCCAGCGAACCGTCGCCGACGTGTTCGTCGCGGATCAGCCGGTTCTGCGCGTTGAGGTAAAGGACGCGCACGCGCTCCACCGTCAGATGCGCCATGTCGATGGACAGATAATCGATCAGCGCCTGCCAGCTGCCCAGCACCGGCTGATCCTGCACCTGCGCACGCGCCATGCGGCGGGCGGCGACACCCACGATCTTCAGCGCCGCGGCACTGGTCTCACCCATGCCGGGATGATCGGCCAGCGCCTTCCGGTCGGCGTTGAACACGCCGGGAAGCCCGCCGAACCGCTGCAGCAGCGTGCGCGCGATGGGCTTTACGTCCTTTCGCGGGATTGCGGTCATCAGCAGATATTCGACGACCTCGTGATCGCCCAGCGCGTCGATGCCGCCCGACAACAGCCTTTCACGCAATCGCGCGCGGTGGCCGCGGGGGTCATTGCCCGCGTCCGGTTTCTGCCTGTCCGCCGTCGGCTCCGCGCTTTCCGGTGCGCCGAGCGGCAGATCGTCCTGATTACTGGACCTTGGCCCTTGCGCCATCAATCTTGCGTCCCTTTGCGGCAGGGTGCGCCAAATTCCGCCCTGCGGCACAAGTCATTGCCTTTCGCGGGCTTGTTGCGCAAGCATGGGCGTGAAACTCCGGTAGCCGCTGCGGCTCTTTCAGGATAATGCGTGAGCGGCATGAGCGACAGCGAGTACGAGACGGGAAGCGGGGAGGCCGCAGAGGTGCCGCCGCGCGTGGCCCGTTCCGCTCGGCGTCGCTGGCGTAAAAGGCGTCTTGCCGCCGATATCGCGCTGGTCTGCTTCGCGGTTTCGCTGGGCATCATGGCGGGCCTTTATGTCACCCGCGAACGGCTCGCCACCGATCTGATCGAATCGTCGCTCGACGATTATGGCGTGCCCGCCCAATATGACATTGCCTCGATCGGCCCGCAGGAGCAGGTGATCGAGAATATCGTAGTTGGCGATCCGGCATCGCCCGATCTCACCGTAAAGCGCGCGATCATCGCGGTCCGATATCGTTTCGGTACGCCCACCATCGGCGGCATCACGCTGGAAGAGCCGCGCCTCTATGGCCGATGGGCCGATGGGCAGGTCAGCTTCGGTTCGCTCGACAGCGTTATCCATGGCGGTGACAGCACCGAGCCGATGAGCCTTCCCGATCTTGCGCTTACCATCAATGACGGGCGGGCGCTGGTAATGACGCCTGCGGGCGATATCGGCGCAAAGATCCAGGGCGGGGGCAATCTCGCGGATGGGTTCAGCGGCGTCATGGGCGCTGTCATGCCTGATCTTGCCATGGCGTCGTGCCGGGGTGAGGGCGGCAGCCTTTACGGCAGGCTTGCCAGTGAAAAGGGCACGATCAGCTTTACCGGGCCGCTGCGCCTTGCCGCGATGGCGTGCGACGGCGCGACCATGGGGGCAAGCGCACTGCAACTGCGCGTGACCAGCAGCGATTTTGCCAGCTTCCGCCTTCGCGGCAAGCTGGATGCGCAGCGACTGGCCAGCGGCGAAGCGAAGATCGACAGGCTGCTGGGCGACCTCGCGCTGACCCGCGATGCAGAGGACGAGACGCTGGTCAGCAATTTCGACCTCGTCGCCAGCAAGGCGCAAGCGATGGGGGCGGATGCTTCGCGGCTGCGTTTCAGCGGCCGGGTGCGTTCGGGTGAGAATCTGTCCCGCCTTGCCTTCAATGGAGAGCTGGAGGGCGAGGGGCTGCGCCCGGGCAGCGGCATCGACGCCATGCTGGCAGGCTGGCAGCAGGCGAGCGGCGGCACCATGGCAGAGCCCTTGCTGGCCCGCATGCGCAAGGGGCTGCGCGAGGAGGGGGAGAACAGCACGCTTCTGGCAGAGCTGCAGGCGCGCGGATCGGTAGATGGCCGCATGACGCTTACCATCCCCAGCGCGCGCTGGCGCGGAAGCGAGCGCGACACGCTCTTGTCGCTGTCGCGCATGCAGATCAGCATGGGCGGCGATGCGCCGATGCAGATGACAGGCAATTTCGCGACCGGGGGCAGGGATCTGCCGCGGATCACCGGCCAGATGGAGGATGGGCCGAACGGTTCGCGCCGCATGCGACTGGTGATGGCCGAATATGGCGCTGGCGATGCGCGGCTCTCCATCCCTGAACTGCGCCTGCGGCAGAATGCCTCTGGCGGGATCGCGATGGATGGCACTCTGCGCGCCAGCGGCGCATTTCCCGGCGGCACGGTTGAAGATCTCGTCCTGCCCGTCACTGGCGGCCTGTCGCCGGGCGGCACGTTCGCCCTTGGCACGCGCTGCATGGACGCCAGCTTTGCCCGAATGACGGTGGCAAGTCTTGTCATGCAGGAACAATCGCTGCGACTATGCCCGCCGTCCGACGGAGCCATGCTGGTCAGCCGCGCGGGCGATACCCGCATCGCGGCCGGCACGCCTTCGCTGGACCTTGCCGGCATGCTGGGGGAAACGGCAGTCAAGGCAAGCGGCGGCCCGGTCGCCATCGCGTTCCCCGGCGTTGTCGTCGCGCGCGACATGGCGGTCCAGCTGGGTGAGGGCGAGGCCGCCACCAATTACCTGTTGAGCGAGCTGACGGTCGAGACAACGGGCGAATTGCGCGGCAGCTTCGACGATACCGAGATGCGGATGGTGGCCGTGCCGCTCGACGTGACGCGGGCTTCGGGTGACTGGGTTTACGAAAATGACGCGCTGACGGTCAGCGATATCGCCATGCGCGTGACTGACCGGCAGACAACAACCGGTGATGGCGCGCGCTTCAACCCGATGGTCGCCAGTGGCGCGACGGTGACGCTGGCCGAAAATCGTATCGTGGTCGATGCCGATCTGGCCGAGGAGACGACCGGTCGGAAAGTCAGCGATGTCGCCATCGTGCATGATCTGCCCAGCGGAATTGGTCATGCGGATTTCGATATCGCCAATCTCGAATTCGGCGACGAATTGCAGCCGACCGACCTTTCACCCCTGGCGCTGGGCAACATCGCCAATGCCGAAGGCGTGGTGACGGGCGATGGGCGGATCGACTGGTCCCCTGCTGCCGTCACCTCGACAGGCACGTTCACGACCGATTCGCTCGATTTCGCGGCTGCCTTCGGGCCGGTGAAGGGCATGGCCGGGACGATTCGCTTCACCGATCTGCTGGGCATGGTGACCGCGCCGAATCAAAAGCTGACGGTGCAGGAGATCAATCCCGGTATCCCGGTCGAGAACGGCGTGATCGACATCGCACTAGAACCCGGTTTCGTGCTGGCCTTCAACGAGGGGAAATGGCCTTTCCTTGGCGGTACGCTGGAGATGCGGCCGGTGAAGCTAACGATCGGTGCGGATGAAACGCGGCGCTATGAATTCGTTATCGACGGGCTGGATGCTGCCAAGTTTCTCGCCCGGATGGACATGGCCAACCTGTCGGCGACCGGCACGTTCGACGGCACGATCCCTGTTATCTTCGACGCCAAGGGCGGGCGGATCGAGGGCGGTTTCCTGCAGTCGCGCGCTCCGGGCGGCAATCTTTCCTATGTCGGGGCGCTGACTTATGAGGACATGCCCGCCATGGCCAATTTCGCCTTCGATGCGCTGAAATCCATGGATTACGACAGCATGACCATCGCCATGGACGGCAGCCTTGAAGGACAGATCGTCACCCGCGTTACCATGGACGGCGTCAGCCAGGGCGAGGGGGCCTCGAAGAACATCCTCACGCGCCGGATCGCCAGCCTGCCGATCCGCTTCAAGGTGAATATCCGCGCGCCTTTCTATCAGCTGCTGACCAGCCTCAAGTCGCTCTACGATCCGGCAGCGGTGCGCGATCCGCGCACGCTGGGCCTGCTGGATGCCGAAGATGGCGCGCTGGTGCCGAATCCGGATGCGCCGGATGCACCCGTTTCCACAACCGATCTGCCGCCTGTAACCCTTCGACAAGAGGTTACGGGCGATGAACCCGCCATTCAGACTGCCGAAAGCGAGATTGATCCATGATCCCTCACAGATTGACGCGGATGCGCCGTGGTGCGACTGCCCCGTTCATGGAGGATATGAGTTCTCTTTGGGAAACTTTGGGGGAGGCAGCGATGCGACGGATTGCCGTGCTGGCAGGGTTTATGGCCCTGTCCGCCTGCATAAACGTGAACGCGCCGGCCGAGCCGATCGTGATCGAGCTCAATATCAACATCAAGCAGGAAGTGCTCTACCGCCTGGTCGATTCCGCCGAACAGAACATAGAGGCCAATCCGGAGATCTTCTGATGACCGCCCATATGCTGACAAAAACCGCCATCTCGCTGGCTGCCGCCGCGATGATCGTCGCCCCTGCCGCTGCCAGTGTGCAGCGCGACCCGGCCTATGCCGCGGCGCGCGCCAATGGCACGATCGGGGAAAAGATCGACGGTTATCTGGGCTTTGTCGGCTCGCCCGACGGTTCGCTGCGCGCCAAGATCGACGACATCAACATCCGCCGCAAGGCGAGCTATGCCGAACGCGCCCGCGCCGAGGGCGTCACGATCGAGGAATTCGCTTTCGCACAGGGCTGCATCCTGATTGCCCGCACCTCGCCGGGAGAGAAGTACCAGGCGCCCGATGGCAGCTGGCAGACGCGCGGCAGCGGCGCCGCCCGGCTCGATCCGCGATGCCCCAGCGTCGGGTGATCGCAGCCACGGTATTCCAGCAGGGGCGAAGGCGCAGGCTTTCGCCCCTTTTCATATCACCAACAAGTATAAGGCCGATTGGCGGTTTGGCTGTGTTGACTTGCCCAAACCCCTTTCCTAAAGGGTCCGCGCCCTCGACGGGCAGCTTTGCCGCTTGTGACGGGGACTTTTAGGGGAGCCTGGCATGAGCGAAGAGCAGTCCGGACGGGAGCCACTGGGCGAAGATGAACGCATCGACGCGCTCGACAAGCGGCTGAAAGCCGCGAAAGAGCGTGAAGAGGCGCGTAATCGTTCGCAGGTGCAGGGGACCGACGAAAACTATCGTATGGGCTCCCGCGTGCTTGCGGATCTGCTGGGTGGGCTTGTTGGCGGCACGGTGATCGGTCTTGTGATAGATCGATTCGCCGATACGGCGCCCTGGGGTCTGTTGGTGATGCTCGGTCTCGGGATCGTGGTCGCCTTCAGGAACATCATTCGGACCGCGAACCGGCGCCCCGACTGAACCTTTAGGTGGGTTCGCAAAGGGGCGTTATTCGCATCAAGGTCGCAGAACACGCAAACCGTCCCGATGGGGCAACACCCCGTTTGGGGCATGAGGGATTTCAGAACGTGGCAGCTGAAGCCAAAGTCGATCCGATGCACCAGTTCACCATCCAGCCGATGTTCGGCACGGATGCATGGAATGTCGGCGGCTACAACCTCGCTTTCACCAATAGCGCGCTGTGGATGGCGATCTCGATGGTCGTCCTCTGGGTCTTCGTCGCCGGCGGCATGAAGCGTCAGCTGGTGCCCGGTCGCTGGCAGATGGCGGTGGAAAGCTTCACCGGCTTTATCGACGACATGCTGGAAGCGAACATCGGCAAGGGCGGGCGCAAATACGTGCCCTATATCTTCTCGCTGTTCATGTTCATCCTGTTCGCCAACATCCTCGGCCTGCTGCCGCTGGGCGTGATCGGCCTGCATCCCTTTACCTTCACCAGCCATTTTACCGTTACGGGCGTGCTGGCGATCATTTCCTTCTCGATCGTGCTGATCGTCGGCTTTGCCAAGCACGGCCTGCACTTCTTCTCGCTGTTCGTGCCGCATGGCACGCCGGTTCCCATGATCCCCGTGATCTTCGTGGTCGAACTGATCAGCTTCATGGTGCGCCCCTTCAGCCTCGGCCTGCGTCTTTTCGTGGCCATGATGGCAGGGCACGTCCTTCTCGAAGTGCTGTCGAGCTTCGTGATCGGTTCGGGCAATTACAGCGCGGGCATCTTCGCTCTCGCCGGTATCCCGAGCTTCATCCTCATGGTGGGCATTTGCGCTCTGGAAATCCTGGTTGCCGGGATCCAGGCCTATGTGTTCGCCCTGCTGACCAGCGTCTATCTCAACGACGCCGAAAATCTTCACTGATCCATCAATCGCTTAATCAAGTTTTCCAAAGGAGTTTTTGAAATGGACGCAGAAGCCGCAAAGCTGCTCGGTGCCGGTCTCGCCGCTCTGGGTGCGGGCCTCGCCTCGATCGGCGTGGGTAACGTTTTCGCCAAGTTCCTCGAAGGCGCGCTGCGCAATCCGGGCGCTGCCGACGGCCAGCAGGGCCGCCTCTTCATCGGCTTCGCCGGTGCTGAGCTTCTCGGCCTGCTTTCGTTCGTCGTCGCGATGATCCTGATCTTTGTCGCCTGATCGAACTTGCTGAATTACGCCCGGCTGCATTCCGGCAGCCGGGCGACCAGATTTTGATCCGTCGTTAGGGCCCCGCCATGCCTCAGATATCCCAGCTAGCCGCTACTTATGCGAGCCAGGTCTTCTGGCTGCTGATCTTCTTCGGCCTGACCTATTTCGTCATCGGCCGCGGCATGGTGCCCAAGGTGATGGATACCGTCGCCAAGCGCGACAAGCAGATCTCGGACGATCTTGCTGCCGCCGAAGCTGCCCGCACGGCAGCGGACGAGCAGGAAGAGGCGTGGCGCAAGCGCGAGAATGAAAATCGCGCGCGTGCCCATGACCTGATCGCCGAGGCCAAGAACAAGGCCGCGCTCGAAACCGAGGCTCGCCTCGCGACCGCGCAGACCGGCATTGATGCCAAACTGGAAGAAGCCGAGGCCCGCATCGCCGATGCGCGCGCCAAGGCCGCTGCCGAGATCGAGGACGTTGCCGCCGAGGCGACCCAGTCGATCGTGGCGCGTATCGCCGGCCTCAACATCGACGACGCGGCTGCCCGCAACGCCGTTCGCAAGGAACTGGTGTGATGGCCGCTGCTGTCGAAACCGCCGGCGCCGAAGCGCTGCCGCCTGCATCGCAGGCCGTGGAGGAACATTTGGAACACGCAGCCACCACCGAGGGCATGGCCGAAGAGCATCACGCAGAGCCGCTGCTCTGGGGCATCGCGCCTCCGGCTGCGGTCGTCAGCTCGGCCATGATCGTGCTGCTCGCCATCGCATTCCTCTATGCGAAGGCGCACAAGAAGATCGCAGGCGGCCTTGATGGTCGCATCGCCGAGATCAAGCATCAGCTTGACGAGGCGAAGAAGCTGCGTGCCGAGGCTGAAGCCCTTCGCAAGGAATATGCCGACAAGATCGCTGGCGCCGAAAAGGACGCCGAGGCGATGCTCGAGCATGCCCGCACCGAAGCTGCGACCATCGTCGAAAAGGCCGAGGCCGACACGGCAACGATGATCACGCGCCGCGAAAAGATGGCCGAGGACAAGATCGCCGCTGCCGAGCGCGGTGCGATCGACGAACTGCGCCGCAAGGCTGCTGCCGCATCGGCTGCTGCTTCGGCTGACCTGATCGCCAGCAATCACGGCGCTGCCGCTGACAAGTCGCTGGTCGATCAGACCATCACAGGTCTCTGATCGGGCATTAGGATCGGACCGGTTTTATGTCCGGTCCGTTGCCTGTCGCAATTGAAAGGGCGCACCGATGGTGCGCCCTTTGGCGTTTGGAGGTGGATGGCCCTTATTGGTTTGCGATGCGGCCCTCTCGACGATCAGCGCCGCCAACGCTAGCCTTGCCACCTTGGCGGAACGCTCATCTTGCGGGTGAGGATATGAGGGCGGGTCTCATTTGCATTTCTGACGCCTGGAAACGGTAGCGTAGACAGATGCATCGCCATGACCAGCGTTCGCAGTGGCTTGCCATGGCCCTTTCGGCATTGGCGGGAATGGTCGATGCGGTCGGCTTCCTCGGCTCGGGCGGGTTTTTCGTTTCCTTCATGAGCGGCAATACCACGCGGCTTGGCGTGGGGCTGGGCCGGGCGAACTGGGCTGATGGCGCGCTCTTTGCCCTGATGGTAATTACCGTCTTCGTTTGCGGTGTCGTGCTGGGGACGCTGGCGAAACGTCGCATTCGCCTGTTCGCGAACGCGAGCGCGATCCTGATCGCGGTTGCCGTGCTGTTGACGCTTGCAGCCTTGTTAACTCAGCTTTCGGAACCGGACCTTGGCGTTTTTGCGCTTCTGGCGTTTTCGATGGGGGCGATGAACCTCGTCTTTGAAGACAAGGGAGAGGTCCGGATCGGTGTCACCTACATGACCGGTGCGCTCGTGAAGCTTGGCAGCCATATAGCCGATGCCCTGCTTGGCACGGCCGAGCGGAACTGGCTGCCGTTCCTGTTGCTTTGGCTTGCGCTCGCCATGGGGGCAGGGGTGGGCACGCTGCTGTTCGTATATCTGTCGCTTGGCGCGCTATGGGTCGTGGCGGGTCTTGGCTGGCTGGCTGCCGCCGCATCCTTGATGCGGCGGGACGGATTGGGCTGAGAGTGGCCAGAAGCTAGAAATTGTCCTTCGCGCTGCGCAACGCGGCAAATGTCGCAATGGCGTCACCGCCGCCCCACCGAGCCTGCATCGCCGGGTCGTCGGCGCGTAGAAACGGGTTGGTAGCCAGCTCAAGTTCCAGCTTGGTCGGCACGGTGGGCTGATGCGCGGCGCGGCGTTTCGCGATATCGTTCGCATATTGAGCCAGCGTGGTATTGTCAGGATCGGCATGCAGCGCGAATTCAGCGTTGGCTGCCGTATACTCATGCGCGCAATAGAGCATGGTCGGTCCGGGAAGCGCCTTGATGCGCTTCAGGCTCGCCCAGAACTGGTCTGCTGTGCCCTCGAACATGCGACCGCACCCCAATGCGAAAACGCTGTCGCCCACGAACGCCATCTCGGCATCGGGCAGGTAAAAGGCGATATGGCCCATGGTATGCCCGCCGACGTCGATCACATGTGCATCGACGTTGCCGATCATCACGACATCGCCGCCTTTCACCTTGCGGTCGATTCCCGCGATCTTCGGGGCATCGACCTCAGGCGCGGTGACCGTGCAGCCGGTGGCCGCCTTGATCGCCTCGTTTCCGCCTGCGTGATCGGGGTGCCAGTGGGTGTTCCAGATCTGCGTGATCTGCCAACCCTTGTTGGCGGCCTCCCGCATATAGGTGTCCGCATCGGGTGTATCGATGCACACCGTTTCCTCGCTGTCGGTATCGTGGAGAAGATAGCCGTAATTGTCTGACAGGCAGGGAAACTGGTGGACTTCGATCATGGGGCTCTCCTTGAGAGGAGAGATAGGGATTGAGAACGCGGAAAGCAAAAGGCCCGCACCGGTATTGCCGGGCGGGCCTTTCGTTTTTGTCTGGCTCTGCGCCGGTGAGCCGTCACGGGAGTAAATCCCGTGACGTCGCGGCTCAGCGGTTCTTCAGAGCTTCGCCGAGGATGTCGCCCAGCGATGCGCCCGAATCGGACGAACCGTACTGCTCGACAGCCTGCTTCTCTTCGGCGATCTGACGCGCCTTGATCGAGAAGTTCGGCTTCTTGGTGCGGTCGAAACCGGTGACCATCGCGTCGACCTTCTGGCCGGTCTGGAAGCGGTCGGGACGCTGTTCGTCACGATCGCGGCCCAGGTCCGAACGCTTGATGAAGCCGGTCGCGCCATCTTCGCCGACCTGAACCTCGAGGCCGCCATCGCGGACTTCGAGAACGGTGACGGTGACGACGTCGCCACGCTTGAGGCCCGAAGCCGACGGCGCGCCGCCAACTGCCGGTGCACCCTTTTCAAGCTGCTTCATGCCGAGGCTGATGCGCTCCTTCTCGATGTCGACATCGAGAACGACGGCTTCGACTTCTTCGCCCTTGCGGTGCAGGGCCAGCGCGTCTTCGCCCGAGATGCCCCATGCGATGTCCGACATGTGAACCATGCCGTCGACGTCGCCCGGAAGGCCGATGAACAGACCGAATTCGGTCGCGTTCTTGACTTCGCCGGTGACGGTCGAGCCGACCGGGAACTTCTCTGCGAAATCGTCCCAGGGGTTCGACTGGGCCTGCTTGAGGCCGAGGCTGATGCGGCGCTTGTCGGCGTCGACTTCCAGCACCATGACTTCGACTTCCTGCGAGGTCGAAACGATCTTGCCGGGGTGGACGTTCTTCTTCGTCCACGACATTTCCGAAACGTGGACCAGGCCTTCGATGCCCGGCTCCAGCTCGACGAAGGCGCCGTATTCGGTGATGTTGGTGACAGTGCCGTTCAGCTTCATGCCGACCGGGTACTTGGCGGCAACGCCATCCCACGGATCGCTCTCAAGCTGCTTCATGCCAAGGCTGATGCGCTGCGTGTCCTGGTTGATGCGGACGATCTGCACCGTGA
Source organism: Croceicoccus mobilis (assembly GCF_001661965.1). Lineage (GTDB taxonomy): Bacteria > Pseudomonadota > Alphaproteobacteria > Sphingomonadales > Sphingomonadaceae > Croceicoccus > Croceicoccus mobilis. The sequence continues at coordinate 170,553 of NZ_LYWZ01000011.1, read as the reverse complement.
CGGTCTGGCCGATCTCGACAACTTCCGAAGGGTGGTTGACGCGCTTGTAGCTCATGTCGGTGACATGCAGCAGGCCGTCGATACCGCCCAGGTCCACGAACGCACCGTAATCGGTGATGTTCTTGACCACGCCGTCGATGACCTGACCTTCGGCCAGCTCGCTGATCAGCTCCTGGCGCTGTTCGGCGCGGGTCTCTTCCAGAACGGCGCGACGCGACACGACGATATTGCCGCGGCGACGATCCATCTTGAGGATCTGGAACGGCTGCGGAATGCCCATCAGCGGGGTGATGTCGCGAACCGGACGGATGTCGACCTGCGAACCGGGCAGGAAGGCCACGGCGCCGTCGAGGTCGACGGTGAAGCCGCCCTTGACGCGGCCGAAGATCTGGCCCTCGACGCGCTTGCCTTCGCCGAACTCGCTCTCAAGGCGGTCCCATGCGGCTTCGCGGCGGGCGCGGTCGCGCGACAGCATCGCTTCGCCGTCGGCGTTTTCGACGCGGTCGACGTAAACTTCGACTTCGTCACCAACCGACAGGCCGTGCTCGTCCGAATTGCGGGCGAACTCGGAAAGGCGCACGCGGCCTTCGCTCTTCAGGCCAACGTCGATGACGGCCTTGTCGTTTTCGATTGCGGTGACGGTGCCCTTGACGACGCGGCCTTCGAAGCCGCCATCGGCCTCGCTGCCCAGCATGTCGTCGAGCATTTTCGCGAAATCATCGCGAGTGGGGTTACTTGCCATTGGGTGTATATTCCCGTTCATCGATTTTTTCCGGCCAGGCGGTTTTTCCGCCGGTCTTCCTCCGCCTCCGCACCATTGCATCGACGGGCCAAAAGGGCCGAACTGCCCGCGGGGCCGAACGCCGCCACGAGCGTCTTTCGGATAATGTCAGGAGCGGGACGGCCAGAAGCCATCCGTGATCGATCCATTCAAAACCCGTCAGACGGGCGCGCGACTAGGCCAGATACCGGCAAAACGCAAGGAATAAGCGGCATAGGGGCCAGGTGAAACTTTCTCGCAGTCGCCACATCGCGGCAGCACATCGCGGCAGGTCCTTGATACAGGAGCGGCCGACATCCGCGGGTGGAAGCCGGCCGTTCGCTGTCACTAGATGGTGTAGGCCGATTACATGGCCGTATCGGTCGTGTCGGTGGCGGTCATGTCGGTGCTGGCATTGCCGCCCGTCGCCACCTCGTTCGTGCGCCAGATCTTCATCGCGTCGATCGAGGCATCGGCCATCAGGCCTTCGGCGTTGAAGATATAGGCCATCGATTCCTCGCTGTCGCCGGTGGCATTGGCGTCGGCCTGGGCGATGGTGATGCCGCTGTCGGCGCCGATGCTCCATTCGCCGCTGTCGGTGTACTGCTTCAGCGTAGCGGCATCGGGGACCTTGAAGACATAGGAGGCAGCCTGCACGCCTGCTTGCAGGCCGACGCTGCCTTCGCCCATGCGCCAATAGCTGACGATCTGGCCGTTCTGCACCAGCGCGCCGTCACCGCCGCCGCCGCCAACGCCCAGCGCCACTTCGGTCACGTCGGGGAACACGAGATAGCCGGCCGGATCGCCGGTGCCGCAGCTTTCCTGCGTCTGCTGGCACTGTTCAAGCGCGGCCATGACCTTTGCGTCAAGATCGGCGGCGACCGGGTTCTGCTCGCCATCGGTTGCGGCAGCAGCTTCGGTGTCGGCCTCGGCAGCCGGTTCCTGCGAACAGGCGGCAAGGGCAAGCGAAATCACGCCAAGGGCGACGGGGGTACGAAACTTCATCATGTAGACGGACTTTCTATTCTGCGTTTCACGGCCTCTGGCTTGAGGGGCGGGCCGTTTGTGGCAGAACGGGGGCATGCCGCTCGTGTTCCTGTAAAGATGGAGCTTTCAGGTGGCCTGTCGTGCGTGATGAACGCTTCAGCCTGCTCGTTCGCGGGCCTCTTCGACCAGCGCGATGGCAGCTTCCAGCGATTCCGCGGGCGTCAGCTGCGAATTGTCGAGCAGCAGTGCATCGCTTGCCTGCACCAGCGGCGCTTCGGCGCGATTGCGGTCACGTTCGTCGCGGGCGGCAAGGTCGTCGGTGACCTGCTCCAGCGTGACATCGTCGCCGCGCTTGATGCTCTCGGCATAGCGGCGGCGGGCGCGGGCGGGCAGGCTGGCGGTGACGAAGAGCTTTACCGGGGCGTCCGGCACGATGACCGTGCCGATGTCGCGCCCGTCGAGCACTGCGCCGCCTGCCTGCGCCGCGAATGCGCGCTGCCGTTCGAGGAGGGCTGCGCGGACGCGCTTGTGCACCGAAACGCGGCTAGCCAGCGCGCCCACGGCTTCGCTGCGCAGGTCCGGTTCTTCCAGCAGTTCGTCGGGAAATCCCGTCGCACGGGCTGCGTCCAGCGGATCGTCGGGGTCGCCGCCCGACAGGCGTACCTGCTTGCCCACGGCGCGATAGAGGAGGCCGGTGTCGAGATGCGGCAGGCCATAATGTTTCGCGAGGCCCCGGGCGATGGTCCCCTTGCCGCTGGCGGTGGGGCCGTCGACGGCGATGATCAGGGCTTTGGTCATGGATGCAGGATACTCTCGGATTGTTACGTCAGGCAGGCGATCGCTGTCATTCGGCGATGTCCTCGTCCCACAGCGCGGGCTGCTCTTCAATAAAGCGGGCCATCATGTCCACGAAGCGCTGTTCGTTCAGCACCTCGACCGTGACGCCGCGTTCGATCAGGAATTGTTCGTTCCCGCCAAAGTTCAGGTTTTCGCATATGACGACGCGCGGGATCTTGAACTGCACGATCGTGCCCGCGCACATCATGCAGGGCGAAAGAGAGGTATAGAGCACTGTGTCGCGGTAGCTTTCCTGACGCCCCGCATCGCGAAGCGCATCCATCTCGCCATGCAGGATCGGATTCCCTTGCTGTACCCGGCGATTATGGCCGCGCCCGATGATTTTGTCGCCGCGAGCGAGCACCGATCCGATCGGAAGCCCGCCTTCGCCCCGGCTTTCCATCGCCAGATCGAAACAGGCATCGATGCAGGCTGTGTGGATGCTCATTCGGCGGTGTCGGCTTCCTGCGCCTGCTCCAGCAACGCCATGAAATTGGGGAAGCTGGTAGCGATAGGGCTGATATCGTCGATGTCGACCCCGTCCTTGCTGGCCAGGCCTGCGACCGCCATGCTCATGGCGATACGGTGATCGAGATGGGTCGTGACATGGCTGTTCGCCGTGCCGCGCAGCGGTTCGCCGCCGGTGCCGGTGATGATCAGCCCGTCCTCGCGCTCCTCGATAGTCGCGCCAGCCGATGTAAGCGCCTCGGCCATGGCGTTCAGACGGTCCGATTCCTTGACGCGCAGCTCTTCCAGCCCCGTAGTGACGGTGCGCCCCTTTGCCAGAGAGGCTGCGACGAACAGCACGGGGAATTCATCGATCATGGCGGGGGCGAGGGCGGGATCGACCTCCACGCCGGTCAGCTGCGAATGACGCACCCGCAGGTCGGCGACCGGCTCACCACCGATTTCGCGGCGGCCCAGTTCCTCGATGCTGCCGCCCATCTGGCGAAGCACGGTGAAAAGCGCGGCGCGGGTGGGGTTGAGGCCGACGTTTTCGATAATGAGATCGCTGCCCTCGACCAGCAGGGCGGCGACTACGAAGAAGGCGGCTGAAGACGGATCGCCCGGAACGGTGATGTCCTGCGCGATCAATTCCGCTTCGCCGCGAATCGAAATGATGCGCTCGCCGTCCACCTCTTCGACTTCCAGCTCCGCGCCGAAGCCTGTCAGCATGCGTTCGGTATGGTCGCGGGTGGCGACAGGTTCGATCACGCGGGTAATGCCCGGCGTGTTGAGGCCGGCGAGCAGCACCGCGCTTTTAACCTGCGCGGATGCGACCGGCAGGCGATATTCGATCGGCACGGCGGGATAGGCGCCGCGCATCGTCAGCGGCAGCGTCTGCGCGCCTTTTGCGCCGGGGGTGGCAGTGAACTCGGCGCCCATCAGCGTGAGCGGATCGATCACGCGCCCCATGGGGCGTTTTGACAGGCTGGCATCGCCGATAAAGGTCGCAGTGATCGCATGGCTCGCCACCAGCCCCATCAGCAGGCGCGTGGATGTGCCCGAATTGCCCATGTCCAGCGCGGTTTCAGGCTGCATAAGCGCGCCGACGCCGGTACCTCGGACCAGATATTCCTCACCCTCTGCCGTGGCGCGGGTGGTGATATGCGCGCCCATCGCGGTCAGCGCGCGGCCCGTCGCCATCACGTCCTCGCCCTCCAGCAATCCGCGCACGCGGGTCTCGCCGCTCGCCAGCGCGCCGAACATCAGCGATCGGTGGCTGATCGATTTGTCGCCGGGCACGCGGATGCGACCGGTAAGGGGGGCGCCTGCCTTGAAAAGGCGCGGCGAAGGGGCAAGATTAGCGTGGCTCACGTGGTCAATGTCCATTGGGATCGGCGCGGGGCTTTTGACAGCGCGCAAGCCCTATGGCAAGGCGCGCGGCTCCTGCCGGGGCTGCGGGGTGGTTTTCCCATCCGATTCTGTTCCGGCACACGGTTTTCTATTCAAGGTAATGGCGCTGCTGGGATTGTTCCCATGGCGCACAGCGACGAGGTTTTCATGGTCAAGCCCGAATGGGGTGCCAAGCACACCTGCCCGAAATGCGGCACCCGCTTCTACGATCTCGGCAAGGACGATCCGGTTCACTGCATCGAATGCGGTAACGAATGGACGCCCGAGCCCGTGCTGAAGTCCAAGCAGCCAATTCCCTATGAGGAGGCGAAGGACAAGAAGCAGGAGAACGACGAGGATCTGGGTGACGACGATCTCGACATCGATGTCGACGATGACGACGATTCGCCCGACAATGACGTTGATCTCGGCGGCGACGACGATCTTGGCGTGACCAAGGCGAGCGACGACGACGACGACCGCGACAACTGATCCTTCGCGGGATCGGGCGGCTCTCGAAAAGGATTTTCGCCACAGTGCATTTTGCACTTGCAAGCTGCGAAAGGCCTGACTAGAGAGCCGCTCTCCGCACCGGACACCACGTTCGAAACGCGGAAAAAACATCGGCATCCCCCCACGGATGCCTGCCACGCCGAAAGGCGGCGGCGCGATGGAAAGAATGGGGCCGTAGCTCAGCTGGGAGAGCGCTACAATGGCATTGTAGAGGTCAGGGGTTCGATCCCCCTCGGCTCCACCATCGCTTCTTTTCAGGCCGATCCGGCCACCCGATCATGACCCGCAGGGAGACGCCCCGATGGCAAAGCGCTACTGGCTGATGAAGTCGGAGCCCAATGTCTATTCATGGGATGACATGGTCGAAGAGGGCGAGGGCACCTGGGACGGGGTGCGCAATTATCGCGCCCGCAACAACCTTCAGGCGATGAAGAAGGGCGAGAAGTTCTTCTTCTACCACTCCAACATCGGGCTTGAGATCGTCGGTATCGGCGAGATTAGCGAGGCGGGCATCGGCGATCCCACCGATGACACCGGCAAGTGGGCCGCGGTCAAGGTGAAGCCGGTCGAGAAGCTGCCTGCACCGGTGACGCTGAAGGAGATCAAGGCCGAGGATTCGCTGGAAGAGATGGAATTGCGCAAGCTCATGCGCCTCTCCGTCTGCGAAGTCCGGCCCGATGAGTGGAAAAAAATTCTCTCCATGTCCAAGGCGAACGCCAAGAAGGGCTGATCTTCGGCGCAGGGCCGGTCCGGACTGCGTGTAATTCCGTGCATCATAATGGTTAACGCTGGCCCCGGTGCGCCCATGTCCCGGTTCGGGGCAGTGGAGGCATAACCCCTTCGCGTGCTTGCCCGTTAAGCTTGGTTAAGGAAACGTTACCGCCGTGGCTCGTTGTGAAGGGCGAGACGCGAGGGAACGAGTTCAAGCCAAGAGGTCGAGTGCCAGCCATGATCCATGCCGCCACCCCCGCCATTCGCGTTCCGCTTCGCATGCCGCTCAATCAGCCGCTGGCGCGTCGCAGGGCTGCCGTGCAGGGCTGGTTCGGTCGTAAGATCGCGCCGCATCTTCCTGAAATCAAACAGGAAGAGCCACAGGAGCTGTTCTGGGGCATCAATACCAACGATGCGAAAGATTTCCTGATGGCCTATTGCGCTTGCTTCATGGCGGTGATCGGCTTCTTCGCCTGATCCCACCTTAAGGCATTACGCAGGGGCGAGCCGCAGCTCCGCCTTGTGCAGCACCCAGCCGAGCCATGCCGACACGATGCACATGGCCGCTGCCAGAAGCAGCTGGTCGACAATGCTGATGCCGATGAAGTTGAGACCGATGGCAACGCCCGATCCGCCCACCATCGCGAAGCTGTTCACGAAATTATTTGCCGCCACCGCGCGCGCGGTCTGCGATTTGTCGACCACGGTCGTCAGGAAGGCATAGAGCGGCACCACGAACATGCCGCCAGCGATCGAGATACCCAGCAGGCTGAGCAGCAAAGGCGCGGCCAGCGGAAGCTGGATGAATTCCATCACGCCATAAAGCCTGTCATGCGGCACCCACGCCTTACACACCAGATGAAAGGCGACGACGAACGCGCCCATGGCCAGCACCGAAATCGGTGCAAAGCGGGCTGACACGTCGCCTTTCAGCAGCGCGTTGATCGAGACCGAGCCGATGGCGACCCCGATCGAGAACACGACAAGGAACAGGCTCGCCACTTCCTTGCTGGCGGTCAGCACGTTCTTGGCCAGTGGCGGGAATTCGATGAACAATACCGCGCCGATGGTCCAGAACAGGCTGATGGCGAGAATGGCGTAATAGACTCGCGCATCCTCCATCGAACCCTTCACCACGTTGATGGAGGAGCGGATGATGTTGAAGTCGATCTTCTCCACCGCGCCCTGCGCCGGGGCGGGGGGGACCTGCCTGCCGGTCGCATAGCCGACCATGGCCAGCAGGATGACGAGGATTGCGGCGACCTCTGCCGAGATCCAGCCCGCAAGGATCGTGCCGCCCAGCACCGCGAGATAGGTCCCGGCCTCGACCAGTCCGGTGCCTGCCAGCACTTCGCTGCGGTCGAGATGCTGCGGCAGGATCGCATATTTGATCGGGCCGAAAAACGTGGAGTGCAGGCCCATGGCGAATAGCGCGAGCAGCAGCAGCGGAATGGCGATGGCATGGACGCCGATCCCCAATGTCGCGAGCACAAGGCCGGTTGCGCCGACGCTCATGATCCCGATCTCCGCGATCTTGACCCAGCGGATGATCATCGCCTTGTCGCGCATGTCCGCGAGCTGGCCCGAAAGCGCCGAGAACAGCACGAAGGGCAAGGTGAACAATGCCTGCGCGATGGCCGAGAACCAGAACTCCTGCTCTGCGCTGGAGTACACTGCGTACACCACGAACAGCACCATCGCGTTCTTGTACAGATTGTCGTTGAACGCCCCCAGAACCTGGGTGACGAACAACGGCAGAAAACGGCGCCGGCGCAGAAGATCGGTGGAAGTGAGCATGATGAACTTGTCGCGTCGTCCTTAACCGTGATGCCCGCCGGCACAAGCCCAAGCGTGCCGGGTTGGCCCTAAAAAGCGGTATTTACCCAGAAAGCGGTTAAGGAGGCGTCGCGTTCCCTTTGGCACGGCGAGCGGCGTGCGCTACATGCTGGCGCGACTCTTATGCTGACACTTCCGAACCTTCTCACGCTCTCGCGCATTTTTGCCGTCCCCTTTTTTGTCGCGCTGCTGTGGTGGCCCGACTGGGTGCTGGGGCACGCCATCGCTTTCGTGCTCTATGCGCTGGCGGCGATAACCGATTATTTTGACGGTTATCTGGCACGCGCCAGTGGGCGGGTGAGCCGTCTGGGCATCTTTCTCGATCCGATCGCGGACAAGCTGATGGTCGGCGCGGTGATCCTCGTGCTCGCATTGAAGGGCGGAATGTCGGGCCCCTATGTCGGCGATCTTCACGCGCTGGCCGGATTGGTGATCCTGTTGCGAGAGATCGCGGTGTCGGGCCTTCGCGAGTTCCTTGCAGGCGTGCAGGTATCGGTTCCGGTGTCGAAGCTGGCGAAATGGAAGACCACGGCGCAGCTGATCGCGCTGGGCGCGCTGATCCTTGCAGGCGCGCTCCCGCATCTGGAATGGGTGCGATTGACCGGGCTCGCGTGCCTGTGGACGGCAGCGGCGCTGACGGTGATAACCGGTTGGGATTACCTGCGCGTCGGCCTCAAGCACATGGATTGAAGCCATGGCTTTCGCTGCCACCGTATTGACTCTCTACCCCGACATGTTTCCGGGTCCGCTGGGCCACAGCCTAGCGGGCCGCGCGCTGGGCGAGGGCGCATGGTCGATGGATGCGGTGCAGATCCGCGATTTCGCGACCGACAAGCATCGCACCGTCGACGATACGCCTGCAGGCGGCGGCGCGGGCATGGTGCTGAAGGCCGATGTACTGGCCGCCGCGATCGACCATGCGCGCAGCACGAACCCCGATAGCCCGGTGCTGGCGATGACGCCGCGCGGCAAGCCGATCACGCAGGCCCGCGTGCGCGAACTGGCCGCAGGGCCGGGCGCGATCATCCTGTGCGGACGGTTCGAGGGTTTCGACGAGCGCATCTTCGAGGGGCGCGACGTGGAAGAGGTGTCGATGGGCGACATCATCCTGTCGGGCGGCGAATGCGGCGCGCTGATGCTTCTCGACGCTTGCATTCGGCTCATTCCCGGCGTAATGGGCGCCGCTTCTAGCGGAGTCGAGGAATCGTTCGAGAACGGCCTCCTCGAATATCCGCATTACACCCGGCCCGCTGAATGGGAAGGGCGCACGATCCCTGAAGTGCTGCGATCGGGGGATCATGCGAAGATCGCTGCTTGGCGAAAGCAGAGAAGCGAAGACGATACACGGTTACGCAGGCCGGACCTTTGGGAACGTCATGGTGACGTTCGGGGCCAGCCTGCCTCTGGCGCGCGGCAAAAAGATGAAGGCACAGGCAAATGAACCTGATCCAGCAGCTTGAAGCTGAAGCCATCCAGGCTCTCGGCAAGGATATTCCGGAATTTCGTGCGGGTGACACCGTGCGCGTCGGCGTGCGCGTCGTGGAAGGCACGCGTGAGCGTGTGCAGAACTACGAAGGCGTGGTGATCGCGCGTTCGAACCGCGGCATGGGTTCCAACTTCACCGTTCGCAAGATGTCGTTCGGCGAAGGCGTGGAGCGTGTTTTCCCGCTGTACTCGCCCAACATCGACAGCATCACCGTGGTCCGCCGCGGTGTCGTGCGTCGTGCCAAGCTGTATTATCTGCGCGGTCGTACCGGCAAGCGCGCTCGCATCGCCGAGCGCAAGACGGTGCGCGAGGAGGCATAAGCCTCTTTCGTTTCGCGGGCCCCTTGGTCCTGCGCAACGAGCGACTAGATTGAGGGCGGCTCCCGGCAGGGGGCCGCCCTTTTTCTTTGCCCGGATGCCGGGCGCGTATTTCCCGGAGTTTCGCGTGACCGACCAGTCCACCAACCGCACCGGGGGCGTCCTCGGTTTCGGAGGCGCATGGGCGATGGCGGTGGGCGGCATGATCGGTGGCGGAATCTTTTCGACGCTTGGCGTCGTGATCTCGGTCGCGGGGCGCTATGCGGCGATTTCCTTCCTGATCGGCGGGCTGATCGCATTCGGCACGGGCCATAGCTACTCACGGCTGACGGTGGCGAGGGACGCGCCCGGTGGCTCTTACGGTTTCCTTCGCGATCTTGGCCATGTGCGGCTTGCCCGCGCAGTGGTGTGGACGCTGATCGCGGGCTATGTGCTGACGGTCGCGGTCTATGGCTTCACCTTCGGCGCCTATGCCGCGAACGCATTCGGCGCACCCGCCTGGGCAGCCAAAGCGGCCTCGATTGCGGCCATCGCGATCATCGCAGGCGTTAATCTCCTGGGCGCGCGGCAGGCCACCATCGTCGAACTCGTCGCGGTCTGGGCGAAGCTTCTCATCCTTCTCGGCCTTGCAGGGCTGGGCCTCTGGCACTGGGCGCCCGAACGGCTCGCGCTGCCTGCCCACGAAGCGGTTGGCCCGCTGGGTGCGCTGGCAGGCGTAGGCGTGGTTTTCATGGCTTATGAAGGGTTTCAGCTCCTTTCCTACGACTATGACGAAATGAAGGACCCGCCCAGAACGATCAGCCGCGCCATGGCTTGGTCAATCGCGGCGACGACGCTCACCTATATCCTTGTCGCCATTGGCGCGCCCATGCTGGCCGGCGCGGACCAGATCGTCGCGCGCGAGGAGATCGCCCTGGCAGAGGCAGGGCAGGCTGCCCTGGGCGCGTTGGGCTTCGTTCTCGTCACTATCGCCGCGGTATTTTCCACCGCCAGCGCCATCAATGCGACCGTTTTTGCCACCGCGCGCCTTGCGGGCGGGGCAGCGAAGGATGGCGAACTGCCTGCTGCATTTGCCCGCACTTCGGGCAGCGGGGTGCCGCATGTTGGCGTTCTGGTCATTTCCGCGCTCGCGATGGTGCTGGCCATCATCGGTGGGATCGAACAGCTGGTGGAGGGCGCGAGCTTTGTATTCCTGCTTGTCTTTGCGCTGGTGAACGGCATCGCGTGGCGGCAGCGCGTGGCGCACAGATGGATGAGCGGGGCTGCCTGTATGGCCGCGATCGCTTCAGCTGTGGTTCTGGTTCTCTATGTCACAGGGGGCATCTGATCATGGCGTATGTCGATAGACGAACTATGGTTGCAATTGGTACCAATCGCGTCAAGAAAGCGCCAATCCCTCAAGCAAGTACACGGTTTCCCCCACATGCTCGGTTTCAAGAATGCATTTCCCATCGTTTCTGCAATCGCCCTCGGGGCTAGTCTGGTGAGCCCTGCCATGGCGCAAGATTACAAGATTCCCGGTACCGCCGAAGCGCCGATGCCGGTGCCCGATGTCCCGCAAAAGGAGCTGACGCTGGAGCGTATCGCGGGCAGCCCGTCGCTGAACGGTGCGTCGCCGCGTTCGATGCGCCTGTCACCCGACGGCCGCTACCTCACGCTGCTGCGCCCGCGCGACGATGATCGGTATCGCTACGATCTGTGGGCCTATGATCGCGAAAGCGGCGAATGGTCGATGCTGGTCGATTCCGAAAAATTCGGCACAGGCCGCGAATTGTCCGAAGCCGAAAAGATGCAGCGCGAACGTGGGCGCATCGGATCGCTGAAGGGGATCGTCTCGTACAGCTGGGCCGACGATGCGAAATCCATCCTCGTGCCGCTTGATGGCGATCTGTTTCTGGCCAAGCTCGATGGCACCGTCACCCGCCTGACCGATAGCGAGGAGGGGGAACTCAACCCCGTCATTTCGCCCGACAGCAAGCACGTCTCCTTCGTGCGCGAAGGCCGCCTTTATGTCGCGCCGATCGGCGGCGAACCGGTCGCCGTAACGCCAGAGGAAACAAGCGACACCGTCCACTGGGGCGAGGCCGAATTCGTCGCGCAAGAGGAAATGGACCGCGACTACGGTTACAAGTGGAGCCCGGATGGCAGCCGCATCGCGGTGCTGCGCTATGACGAGGCGCCGGTGAATATCGTCACCCGCACTTCGATCGGCGCTGGCAGCACGCGCACCTATGATCAGCGTTACCCGGCCGCGGGCACGCCCAATGTGCTGATCGACCTGTATGTCATGGATCCCGATGGCAGCGATCTTGTAAAGGTCGACATCGGCACCGATCCCGACATCTATGTCACCCGCGTCGACTGGGCACCGGGCGGCGTGCTTTACCTCCAGCGCGTGAACCGCGCGCAGGACACGCAGGACATGCTCAAGATCGACCCTGCCACTGGCAAGAGCGAGGTGATCTTCAGCGAAAAGGCGGCGGAAGGGCACTGGATCAACCGGACCTCCAATTACAAGTTCCTCAAGGACGGTTCGGTCATCTGGTGGTCGGAGCGTAGCGGTTTTGGCCATCTCTACCGCTTTGCCAATGGCAAGATGACCCAGCTGACCAAGGGCGACTGGGTCGTCACCGATCTTGTCGGCGTGGATGAAAAGGCGGGCACGCTCTGGTTCGAAGGGCGCATGGACGGCCCGCTCCAGAACCAGCTCTACAAGCTCGACTATGCGAACAAGGGCAAGCCCGACCGCCTGAGCGAGCTGGGCTGGAACTATGGCGTTTCCATGGACGGCGAGGCGCGCACGATGGTCGTGGCGCGGTCCAACACCAACCAGCCCACGCAATATTTCCTGGCCGATAATCAGGGCAAGCCCATCACCTGGCTGCTGGAAAACAAGATCGACGCGGCCCACCCCTATGCGCCCTATGCCGCCAGCCACGCGGCCGCGCATTTCGGCACGCTCAAGGCCGAGGATGGGTCGACGCTCTATTGGAAGATGCTGGTGCCCCCGATGGAGGAGGGCAAGAAATACCCGGTCATGTTCCATCACTATGGCGGCCCGCACGCGCAGGACGTGACCAAGGCATGGGCCAGCTCTGCCGAGCAGTTCTGGGTCGACAAGGGCTATATCTATTTCGAGATCGACAATCGCGGCTCGAACAATCGCGGCGTCGAATTCGAAAAGCAGATCCGCGAAGCCATGGGCACGGTGGAGGTTGCCGACCAGAAGACCGGCGGCACCTTCCTCAAGTCGCTGGCCTTCGTCGATCCTGACCGGATCGCGATCTATGGCGGCAGCTATGGCGGTTACATGACCTTGAAGATGCTGGAGGCCGATCCCGGCTTTTACGCCGCGGGCATCGCGGCCAGCTCTGTCACCAAGTGGGAAATGTACGACACCAATTACACCGAACGCTATATGGGCGATCCGCGTAAGGTGCCCGAGGCTTACAAGGCCTCGAACACGATAGAGGACGCGGGCAAGATCAGCGACCCGCTGCTGATCACCCACGGCATGAGTGACGACAATGTGGTGATGGACAACACCACTGCCATGGTTGCCGCCATGCAGGAAGAGAACGTGTCGTTCGAGATGATGCTTTATCCCGGTTTCGGCCACGCGGTCGGCGGGCCGGTCATCACTCAGCACGTGCTGGGCACGATCCTGCGATTCCTTGAACAGAACGGAGTTCCGCCGGGCGGTCGCTGATACAAGATTGCGCAATTTAAATTGCGCGCAAAAACAGTTGGGTGAATTAATATTTCTTCGTTGCTTACGCGCGGGCTTGCCAGAGCCCGCGCGTGGGCCTAACCGGCTGCGTCCGCAATTTAAGACAGGAATCAGGTGAATTATGGCGAGTGAAGCCGCCGCGCAGATGAATTTCCAGACCATGGAACATCCTGCACCCATGCCTATCGATCAGCGCACGCAGGTGCTGCTGACGCCGGGCTTCGGCACGCAGTTCACCGACCACATGGTATCCATCGAATGGAGCGACACGCGCGGATGGCACAATGGCGTCATTGGCCCGCGCCATCCGATCCAGCTCGATCCCGCCGCTGCGGTCCTGCATTACGCGCAGGAAATATTCGAAGGTCTCAAGGCCTATCGCCACCCCGACGGCACCGCCGCGCTGTTCCGCCCCGAGGCGAATGCGAAGCGGTTCAACGATTCCGCCCGCCGCATGGCGATGCCCGAATTGCCTGAGGAGATGTTCCTGGAAGCGATCCGCCTGCTGGTCGAAAAGGACAATGGCTGGATCCCGGAGGAGGAGGGCTCCTCGCTCTATCTGCGCCCCTTCATGTTCGCGTCAGAGGCTTTCCTCGGCGTGCGTCCGGCCAAGCGTTACAAGTTCCTCGTGATCGCCAGCCCTGCGGGCAATTACTTCAAGTCGGGCGCGCCCGCCGTCTCGATCTGGGTGTCGAGCGATTATACTCGTGCAGCCCCCGGCGGTACCGGCGCTGCCAAATGCGGGGGCAATTACGCCGCCAGCCTTGTCCCCCAGGCCGAAGCGATCGAGCGCGGGCATGACCAGGTGGTCTTTCTCGACGCGGCAGAGCGGAAATGGATCGAGGAGCTGGGCGGCATGAACCTGTTCTTCGTCTTTGATGACGGGCGCGTGCTGACGCCCGCGCTGACCGGCACGATCCTGCCGGGCATCACGCGCAACTCGCTCATCACCCTGCTGCGTGAAGAGGGGCTGACGGTCGAGGAAGGCCGCTACAGCCTTGAACAGTGGCGCGAGGATGCGACGACCGGGAAATTGGTCGAGACCTTCGCCTGCGGTACGGCAGCGGTCGTCACCGCGGTCGGCAGGGTTTCGGGCCATGATGGCGAATTCACGATCGGCACCGGCGGCCCCGGCCAACTCACGCAGAAGATGAAGGACCGCCTGACGGGCATTCAGCGCGGGCTGGTGGCCGATAGCCATGGCTGGGTGAAGAAGCTGGGCTAGCCGCGCGCACAAGGCAGGGCGGGGCGCTGTCAGCGTATTACCCTTCGCCCCGCAGTGATGGTTCGGGGTGACGGCGGTTCGCGAGTGAGAGCAGGTCGCCCGAATTGGCAAGGTAACGCTCGAACTCAAGCTCCCGATCACCGCTGAACGACAGGGTCACGCTGGTCGACAGCGCCGGTGCGCGTATCGCCACAAGGTCGGACATATCGACGCGCGCCTCACCGCCGGCATCGCGCAGTACGATGGCGTCCATGGACCATGCGACGACGCGTTCATAAAGCTGGTCATGAAAATCATGCGCCCAGATGGCGCAGGCCAATGCCGTGATAAGGGCGCCAAGGTTGCGGATGAACGCGCCGTCCTGCCCCCAGCCGCCTGCCAGCAGAAAGCCCGCCATGGTCGCCGTAACGATGCACATGACGGATAGAACGAAGCGGCCGATCATGCCCGGTTGCAGGCAGTCATATCCGCCGAGGCCCTGTCGCATGGCGCGATGCCGCCTTTCACCCCGCACGATCAGGGCTACGGCGATGGCAAAACCGAAAAGGGAGAAATAGGCGGCGATCATTAGGTGTCGGTCAGATAGCATTCTTCAAATTAAAGATAAATCCGCCGGAATCCCAATTCCGACCATTCCGGATGAAGTCTGCTTCAGGCCCGACCGCGTTCAGGCTGCCAGCAATTCGGCGGCGCTGGGGCTTTCTTCCAGCAACGCGATCAGCGCGCGTTCCTCGCGGGTCTGCCAGCGGGTCTTGCGCGGCAGCTTCAACGCCGCGCGCCATCGCTGCTGCCTGTCGACAAGAGCGATCACGGCGGGATGGATATAGGCCTTACGGGTGACCGCAGGGGTGTTACCCAGCCTTGTCGACACTTCTTCGAGCAGGGTTTTGATCGGGACCCGCCCGGTCGCGCCCGCCAAGGCGCCAAAGGCGAGCACGCTGCCATGAAAGGTCCGGAAATCCTTGGCCGAGAAATCGTCGCCCATGGCTTCGCGCAGATATTCGTTCACGTCGCTTGAACAGACCTTATGGGCGTTGCCGTCGTCATCGACATAGCCAAACAGGTGCTGCCCGGGCAGTTCGTGCATTTCCTCGACCACTTGGGCAAGGCTGCGGTCGGTCAGCGTCACTTCGCGCTCCTGTCCCGACTTTCCCTTGAAGTGCAGGACGAGACGCTTGCCTTTTACCTCGGCATGGCGATTGCGAAGAGTCGTGGCGCCAAAGCTCCGATTGCGCTTGGCATAAGCCTCGTTCCCGACCCGCAACCGACCGAGGTCGAGCAGGCGAACGACGCTGGCCACCGCGCGTTCGCGTGTAAGCCCCTGCGTCGCAAGATCGTCGGCGACACGCTTCCTGACCAGCGGCAGCGCCTTGCCAAAGGCGAGGCAGCGGTCGAATTTCTCTCCGTCCTGGTGACTGCGGAAATCGGGGTGATAACGATATTGCTTTCGGCCGCGTGCATCGATCCCGGTTGCCAGAATGTGGCCATTGGGAGCCGGGCAGAACCAGCCGTCGGTATAGGCGGGGGGCAGGGCGATGGCGTTCAGTCGGTCGATCTCGTCCCGGTCCTCGATGCGATCGCCTTTGGCATCGTAATAGGCCCATCCGCGTCCGCAGCGACGGCGAGAAATTCCCGGCAGGTCGTCATCGACGAAGATAAGCTTGGCAAGCCCGGCATTTCCCCCGGCATGTCCCTGAGATGGTTGTGTTCTACTTGCCATTATGGCCGTTGGAACGTTGATGTGGGGCGAGGGGTTCCACAGCAGTTGTGCTTTTCACGCCCGGAGGCCTTTTCAAAGCGGTCAAAGGGTTTATATGGCGGCCCCTGCAACCCATCGCGTTGCTCTGCTGGGGCGTAGCCAAGCGGTAAGGCACCGGTTTTTGGTACCGGCATGCGCAGGTTCGAATCCTGCCGCCCCAGCCAGCACAGTCTTCAGGCAGGGTTTTCTGCGGGTTTCGGGCGTTTACGTCCCAGCCAGCCCCTGTGTGCCGACAGACCGTACCGGCAATCTGTATAAATTCTCT
Organism: Croceicoccus mobilis; assembly: GCF_001661965.1. GTDB lineage: Bacteria > Pseudomonadota > Alphaproteobacteria > Sphingomonadales > Sphingomonadaceae > Croceicoccus > Croceicoccus mobilis. The sequence continues at coordinate 154,291 of NZ_LYWZ01000011.1, read as the reverse complement.
GTCCCGGTCAGGTGTGAGCCCTGGCCTCAATCTCTGAAGCGGGGGGCGATCCCGGCGGGCATCGGATTGGCGTGCTACAGTCGGGAGCGCGACTCTATTCGCCTGATGAGGGCAGGCCTCGCCCCATTTCCCAGTCGACGGCAATCGCGTAAACTGCCCTGACGCACGTGGCCACGGAGAAAGCGGTGCATGCCACCATCCCCTATCTGCGCGAGATCCTGATCTTCCTTGCCGCAGCCGGATTGATCATGCCGGTTGCGCGCAAGATGCGGATCAGCCCGGTGCTCGGTTTTCTTTGCATCGGCTTTCTCGTGGGGCCCTATGGCCTCGGACGGCTCACATCGCAGTTGCCGGGTCTCAGCCTTGTCGTCATCACTGATATCGAGGGGGTCGAGGCGATTGGCGAATTGGGGGTGATTTTCCTCCTCTTCAGCATCGGGCTGGAAATGTCATTTCAGCGTATCTGGTCGATGCGGCGCGACGTTTTCGGGCTTGGGCTCTCGCAGATCATGGTCAGCGCTTTCGGGATCGGCGCTGCCGTGCTCTGGCTGGGGGGCAATGCCGAGAGTGCGATCCTGCTGGGCCTGTGCCTTGCGCTCTCTTCCACCGCGATCGTCATGCAGCTGTTGTCGGAGCAATTGCGGCTCAGCTCCTCTGCCGGCAAGGTGTCTTTCAGCGTATTGCTGATGCAGGATCTGGCAGTCGTGCCGATCCTGTTCCTGATAGGCCTGTTTTCCGGCCGGTCTGATGCAGCTTTTGCCGAAGCGATGCTGGCATTGGCGGAGGCCGCCGGTGTCATCCTCGCCATTTTCCTCGCCGGACGGTTTCTCGTACGCCCCCTGCTGCGCTTTGTCGGCGGAAGCGGGAGCCAGGAACTGTTCATGGCCTGCGTCCTGCTGCTGATAATCGGAACCTCGGCACTTACCGCGCTCGCAGGGCTTTCAATGGCACTGGGCGCATTTCTGGCCGGTCTGCTTTTTGCCGCGACCGAATATCGCCATCAGGTCCATAATGACATCGAGCCGTTCAAGGGGCTCTTGCTCGCGCTATTCTTCATATCGGTCGGCATGCGGCTTGACGTGGTTTCGATCTGGGATGACATCGGCCTGATCCTGCTGGCCGCTCTCGCACTGATCGTGTTCAAGGCCGCCGTCCTGTTCATCCTGGCGCGTTTGTTCCGACATTCGCGCGCGGTTTCTGCCGAAACCGCGATCCTGCTGGGGGAGGGCGGGGAATTCGCCCTGATCGCGGTGTCGGCGGCAACGGTCGCGGCGGTCATCCCGATGTCGATCGCCTATTTCGTCATTCCGGTCGTGGTGGTCAGCATGTTTGCGGCGCCGCTTCTGGCGGTCATCGGCAGGCGTGTCGCCCGCATCTTGTCGGTACGGGAAGCGGGCAGCGCAACCGGCAGCGATGGCGAGACCGCCGAGGGCCGGGTCATCATCGGGGGCTTTGGCCGGGTGGGCCGCGCCATCGGACGCATTCTCGAAGACCAGCAGATCCCCTATCTCGCCATTGATTGCGATCCCGATCTGGTGATGCGCCACCGCAATGCGGGCATCCCCATCCATTTCGGCAATGCCAATAACGATCGGTTCCTGCACCAGATCGGCATCGAAAAGGCGATCGCGTTCATTTCCACCATGGATGAACGCGACGGCGCAGCCGCAGTGGTAGAGGATCTTCATCGCTTTCACCCGCATCTACCCATCCTCGCCCGGGCGCGCGATCCGGCCCATGCGCGAGCTTTAAGGAACAAGGGGGCAGAACTTGCCATCCCGGAAACCACGGAGACCGGACTGCAACTGACCGAGGCAGTTCTGCAGGCCAGCGGCTTTCCGGACGAGCTCGCGCGATCGATTATCGAGAAGGAGCGTTCGAGCAGCGCATGAATTTTTCGGGAACTGTCGGCGGCTAAACTCGTTATTCAAGGTAAGGGTCGCGTTAGTGGCATCTGGGATGCCGGGCATTGGCCATGACAAGCGCACTCGAAATCATCACGAACAAAGGCAACGAAATCTGGTCCATCTCGGCTGGCGAGATGGTGCTGGAGGCGCTGAAACGGATGGCGCAGCACGACATTGGCGCGCTGATCGTTATGGAGGACAGCAAGCCGATCGGCCTGTTCACCGAACGACACTATGCCCGCAATGTTTTCCTGAAGGGACGTTCCTCTCCAGAAACGCCAGTCCGCGACGCGATGCGCGAGGGGTTTATCCATGTCCGTCCCGATCAGGACATTGACGAATGCATGGCCCTGATGACGCGTTGCAAGGTTCGGCACCTGTTGGTGATGGACGGGGATCGCCTGCTCGGCGTGCTTTCGATCGGCGACCTTGTCAAAAGCACCATCGCCGATCGCGAATTCACCATTGAGCAGCTTTCCAATTACATTTCGGGCAATGCTGCCTAAACGCCAAGGGCCGCCTGACCGGCACGGTCAGGCGCCAACCTCCAGCCCCTGCCGGGGTGGGGGCCATGCCAGCAGCCCCTCGACGATGCGCAAAGCGGCCTGATTGGCTTCCTCGTCATCCAGGTGGGACGTGTCGAGCAGCACGGCGTCGACAGCCTGCCGCAGCGGCGATGCCTCGCGCATGGTGTCGCGATCGTCGCGCAGGCTGATGTCGATGGCCACCTCCTTGATGCTGAGCGGATCCTCGCGCATGCGATAGCGCCGGTTGATGCGCCGCAGCCGCGCGTCGAAATCGGCGGCGAGGAAAAGCTTGGCGTCGGCGTCTGGCGCGATGGCCGTGCCGATGTCACGCCCATCCATGATGCAGCCGCCGGGGCGATGGGCAAATCTCCACTGGCGCTCGAACAATGTCTTGCGCACGCGCGGGTGCACGGCGATGCGGCTGGCCAGTCCGCCGATATATTCGGCTTGAAGTTCAGGCTCTTCCAGCATCAGTGGGTCAAAGTCGCATGCGGCCAGGGCATCCGCTTCGCTGTCGGCATCGCCCTCGATCTGCATGAGCTGGAAAGCTACCGCGCGATACAAGAGGCCGCTGCTGAGGTGAGGCAGGCTGAAATGGCGCGCCAGAAAGAGCGCGATTCCTTTCTTTCCCGATCCGATGGGGCCGTCGATTGCAATGATCATGTCACCACCGCTCCTTTCCGCCGATCCGGCGGGCGCTGTCGCGGCCTTGTGATGGTGGCGTGGCGCTTTTCCGCCCCGTCGCCAGAGCGCCAGGTCGGACCAGCGCCTTGTCCACGGACCATAGCATAAGTTGGCGCAGAACCCAATCAAAACAGGGAGATGCCTGTCATCGCCGGGGGATGCGAATGTTTCCCACCGTCTTATGGATTGCAAGTATTGGCATGAAGCCTCGTGCGTCACGAATGTGCGGATATTTAATCAACAGGCCCAAACGACCTTCATTTTTTGCCCATTTTTTGTAATAATGTAACAAGGTCGAGAGGACTTATTGGATTGAAGATATTATTTTTCCGAAATGACCTCATCTACCCTTGTAAAAAGAGCAGGAACCGGGTCACGTCCCAGTAATGGACCTTCATCGCGAAGCAGGACAAGCTTTTGGATATCATCGACCAAATCTATGACGCACTGGACGATGATGCCGTTTTCGCAAACCTCCCCGATGTCATCTGCAGAGAGATCGGGGCCCGAAGCTGCACCCTGCAGATCTTTGCGCCGGACGGGGCGATCATTCATCAGGCGATCAATTATTTCCCGGAAGAGATGGGGCGATACTACCTCGAACACGGCTTCGACAAGATGGATGCGTGGGCCGATGTCATGACGCCCGTGTCGCTGAGCACGGGCAGGGCCTGCCGGGCGAGCGACATGATGAAGCCGCAGGAATTCATGGATTCCCGGATGTTCAATGACTTTCTCCGAGCCTTTGGCGACGATAGCCTGTGGTGCGTGGGCACGATGGGGAAGCTGCGCGATGGCAGCCTGTTCCTGATCGGCAGCCACCGCGGCAAAGACGACGCCGATTTCGATGATGAGGCGATTGCCCGGATCGACCGCCTCGCTCCGCATTACCGGCGGATGATCAACGCGCGAAGCCGTCTGATCGAAGCCGAGCAGTCCGCAGCCATCGCGCAGAGCGGTCTGCATGCGGTGGGCGTGGCGATGCTCCTGCTCGACCATTGCGGGCGCATATGTTTCATGAACGAAACGGCTGCCTCTTTCGCCAAGAGCGGTTTTCTGTTCACGGCCACTGGCGGACGGATCGGATTTCCGGCGCCTGGTGTCCATTCGGCGTGGGAGCGTACCTTGCGCAGCGCGACGACGCGCACGGGAATGCGCGGCGGATCCTTCCTTGCCGACGACATGAATGGAGAGCGCTGGCACGTGCATCTCCAGCCCCGGCTGGTGGAAGGGCGCAGCCTTACCATGGCGATCATGGAGCGGGGAGCGATCGCACAGGATGCAGGCGTGATGCTGGCGGAAATGTATGAGCTGACCGATGCGGAAGTGCGGGTGGCCGTTGCCGTGGCGAAAGGCATGAGTGCCAAGCATATCGCGCAGGAGCTGGATGTGCGCGAACCCACCGTGCGGACCCATACGGCGCATATTTATGCCAAGATGAACATCAACAAGGCGAGCGATCTTGTCCGCCTGATAGCGGGGCTTCCGCTGCTGCGCAGATAAGCGCGGCGACATCTTCGCCAGACAGCATGTGAAGAAGGCGGAGGATCATTGTGCGCTTCCTGTTGCAGCGCCAGCAAGTTGATTGCATCATCCACCGCGATGAAGCCGCTTCGTTTCCTGCTTGCGCCCGCGCTTGCCGCAGCGGCGACGATCTTTTCGGTGATGCCCATATCGCCCGCCATGGCGCAGGGGCAGGGCGCTGCGCCATCCGCACCGGCGGGTGAGGCCGATACGCCGGCGCGACGGGCGGCGCGGATACGCGCTCTGGCCGATGGCGATCTTTCCCCTGCGATCGCAGCGCCGGACCTGTTTCGCTATTCACTCGGCGGGCCCGATGTGCTGCGGCTTCGCGCGGTTAAGCGGATGGTGGCGGAAAAATCCGTATTCGATGCCGCTGCCGCCGACCCGACCGCTCTTACCACGCTGTCGCCCGAACAGGCCGCGCTTGCCGTGGCCGAGGCATCGTTTCTGCGTCTGCCCGAGGCACGGCGCGAGCAATTGCTGGAGCAGCACGCACAAAAGCATGCCGCGTTCCAGCGCGAGCAGGACGAGGGCCGCAGCGATACGCGCGAAATCGAGGCGCTGACGCAGCAGCTTGGCGAATTGAGGGCGTTTCTAGATGGCAGGCCGACCAATCCGCTGGTGCTGAACGTCAATCCGCTGGCCGACGGACGAAGCGTGCTGGCAGGCGAGGCACCTGACGATGTGCCGCAGCCGGGCGAAAATGCCTCTGCCGATGATCGCATCGCCTGGCTGAAGGACCAGATCGTCCTCGCCAAGCGGCGCATCCTGCAATTGCCCCCTGAAAGGCTGGCGATGCTGGCCGCTGCATCCGGGATCAATTCCGGGGCTGGCGACGCGATCGCCCTTGCCGAAGCGCAGCTCGACCGCGCGCGCATGCAATTGAGCGATGCGCAGCTTGCCGCCATCAATGCCGCGAGCGAGCACGAACGCCTGATCGCGGGCGAGCATGCACGACTCTTGAAAGTGAAACAGGCGCAGGCGCAGTTCCGCTCCGATCTGGCGCGCAGCGTCAATCGCCCCGATGCGATCATGGAGGAAGCCTATAGCTGGCGCCGCCGCTCGCAGGACGCGGCCAGCGGGGTCGAGACCGGGGCCGATACGCTATACGGTGAGCTGGTGGCGGAATTGACGCAGGTCCGCCGCGACCTGCGCGCCGCCTTGAATGCGCCCGACATTCCCGCTTCGGCGCAACTCGATCCCCCTTCGCTTGATCCCGCGCTGCTGCCCGATGCCCCTGAAACGCGGGCTCTGCGCGGAGAGGTTGCCGGGCTCGTCGCCGATGCGGCCAAGCTTCGTGCCGCCTATCTGGAGCAGCTATGGGAACGGCGCGAGGCGCTGCGCAATTCGATGAACCTGCTCAACGATGCGCGGTTGACGCTGCTCACCTCGCTAAGCGTGGGCAAGCGCGCGCGGGTTACCGGATTCGGCGCGGAAGGCGTGGCGCAGGTCCGGCGCGAGATTTCCGAAATCGTGCTCGAATTGCGCTTCAACCTGCAGTCATGGCGGCGCACGCTCATGGACCTCGCCGACCGGGTGGCAACGCCCAGCCCCGGTTTCGTCCTGGCGATGCTGCGGATATTCGTGCTGCTGCTGTTTTTCGCATGGTGGCGCAGGCGCGGCGATGTCATCCTTACGCGGGCTGAGGTGGAGGCGGCGCGAAAGCGTCCGCGGACCATGGCACTGTCACTTCAGACTGCGGCGCTGCGGCATTGGCGCGGCATTCGCGGTCCTCTCGACTGGCTGATTTTGACAGCACTGCTCTGGTGGCTCTGGCCAGACGAGCTGGTCGTATCGGGCCTGCGCTTTGTCTGGATCGTGCTGTTCTGGTCGCTGGCGACGGTGGTGCTGGTGCGGCTCGTCAATGAATTGGCAAGCGGGCGGCGGCGCGAAGATCCGCGCGCGGCGCTGCGCTGGCGGTCGCTGAAGCTGTTGGCGGGCTCGCTTCTGGTGATCGGCCTGATGCTCAACCTGACGCGCGCGGTCGTCGGGCGCGGGGCAATCTATAACTGGGTGGTGACGGCGGCGTGGCTGCTGGTGCCGGTCGTCGCGGTCCTGCTGGCCCATTGGTGGCGCGAACGCATCGTGCGGCTTGCCGATGCGCAGGCAAGCGATAGCGCGCTGCTGCGCTGGGTGGCGCGCGATCCAGGCGGCATTACCGGCAATCTGGGGCGGATCGCCGTGGGGCTGCTCCTGCTTTTAAAAGGCATGCGGCTGATCATTGCGCGCCGCATTCGCGACGTCGCGCTGGTGCGCGAAATGCTGGATCAGCGTTCACGCCTTGCTGCGGAAAAGCAGGTCGCGCAGGACAAGGCGAGCGGTCGGTTCCACCGCCTGCCGCCGGAAACGCTGGCGGTATTCGAACCGCATCGCCTACCCGCAAAGCTGCGCACGGGCCGCGAGAGGCCGGGGCAAAACCCGCTGCCGCAGGTTAAGGCGGGATCGCTGACGCTGGTGATTGGCGAACGCGGGCTTGGCAAATCTTCTTTCCTGCACGACCTTGCCGAGAATTGCGGTGAGGAATGCCGGATCATCTCGCTCGAAATTCCGCAATGTCCGGGGCCTGATGCGCTTGACGCCCTGCTGGCAGATGCAGGCGTGGGCGCGGGTTTCATCTCGGGTGAGGGCGAGCATCTGTTCATCATGGTCGATGACATCCAGCGCCTGATCGTGCCCGCGATTGGCGGGCTGTCGGAACTGGACCGGCTGATCACGCTGGCCCGCGCCAGCGGACCGCGCTGCCGCTGGGTGTTCACGATCTCCGAAGCGTCGTGGCGTTTCCTCCAGCGCGCGCGCAGCGACCGGATCCTGTTCGACACCATGATCGAATTGCCGCACTGGTCTGCAGCCGAGCTGCGTTCCCTGATCGAACGGCGGACGGCGCAAGCCGGGATCGACCCCGATTTTTCCGACATGATCGACGATGGCGTCTTTGAATTCGGTGAGGACGTGTCCCCCATCGAACGCCGCAAACGCGGCTATTTCGAGCGTTTGACCGATTATGTCAGCGGCAACCCGGCGATCGCGCTGGACACATGGCGGCGATCCCTGTTCGTGGATGGCCGCGACCAAAGGGTGACGGTGCGGACCTTCGACACGCCGCCGGTCGATACGCTGGCGGCGCTTCCCATGCCTGCGCTATTCGTGCTGCGCGTGATCCTGCAAATGGATTTCGCCGATGTGCGCGCCATTCGCGCCAGTACCGACCTGCCCGACATGATGGTCAGTGACGCTTTGCGCAGGTTGGAACGCATGGGCGTCGCCGTGGAAACCGACGGCGGTTACCAGATCGCGCTGCACTGGTGGATCGAGGTGGTGCGCCTGCTTGCCCGCCAGAACCTGATCGTCAGGGAGAAAAGGTGATGGTGAAACAATCCCTTCGCCGCATCGCGTGCGCCTTTGCCGGACTGGCCGCGATCTGGGCGGTACCGGCGCTGGCGCAGGAAGATATCGACGTCAATACGATCAACCGGCTGGCCGATGTGGTGCGCTGGGGCGGGGTCATCAGCTCTGTCTTCGTAATCGCGGGCGCGTGGGCGCTGCTGCGCCTGCTTTCGCGCTTCGTCACGGCATTTGGCTCGGAATTCTCTTCCCGCCGCCTGACGCTGCACAAGGTTTCGACCATCGGGCAGTTCATCGTCTATGTCGCGACGACGGTTATCGTCCTTCTGCTCTCGTTCCGGTTCGATGAAACGACGCTGGCCCTGATCGGCGGTACGGTCGCGGTGGCGGTAGGTTTCGCGATGAAGGATCTGGTGGCATCGTTCATCGCGGGCGTCATCGTCATGCTCGACCGTCCGTTTCAGGTGGGCGACCGGGTCAATTTTGGCGGCGAATATGGCGACATCACCGCCATCGGCCTGCGTTCCGTGCGCATGCAGACTTTGGACGACAACACCGTCACCATCCCCAACAGCAAGTTCCTGTCCGATGTGACATCGTCGGGCAATTACGGCGCGCTCGACATGCAGGTGGTGATGGACTTTCTTATCGCCGCCGATCAGGACATTGAAAGAGCAAGGGAAATCGTGAACGAGGCCGTGTTGTCGAGCCGGTTCGTATTCCTTGCAAAACCGGTCGTTATCCTCGTCAATCAATGGTCGACGACGCATCTTGTCGGGGTGCGCCTGCGGCTCAAGGCCTATGTCCTCGACACGCGGTTTGAAAAGGCGTTCGAATCCGATGTGAACCTGCGCGTGCTCCGCGCTTTCCAGCAAGAGGGCATCGCCACCCCCGGAAGTGCGGTGATTTCGGCCTGATGGCGCTTCCGCTGTTTCGCAGTCGCGAAAGCACTGCTATCGGGCCGCGATGCTTACGATTGATGCCATTACCGTCCGGCTTGGCGGCCGACCGATTATCGAGGGGGCGAGCGCCTCGATCCCGCAGGGCGCGCGCGTCGGTCTGATCGGGCGCAATGGCGCGGGTAAGTCCACGCTGATGAAGACGCTGATCGGAGAGCTTGAGCCGGACGAGGGCGAGATCTCGAAGCCCAATCGCGCCCGTCTTGGCTATATCGCGCAGGAAGCGCCCGCCGGACAGGCCACGCCCGAAGAGGTTGTGCTGGCCGCCGATACCGAACGCGCCGCGCTGCTGGAGGAATCCGAAACCTGCACCGACCCGAACCGTCTGGGCGATGTGCACGAACGTCTTCTCGCCATCGATGCGTATAGCGCCCCGGCTCGCGCGGCGAAGATTTTGAGCGGTCTGGGTTTCGACGAAGAGATGCAGAAGCGTCCGCTCGATAGCTTTTCGGGCGGGTGGAAGATGCGCGTTGCCCTTGGCGCGCTGCTGTTTTCCGAACCCGATGTGCTGCTGCTCGATGAACCGTCGAACCACCTCGACCTCGAGGCGACGCTCTGGCTTGAGAATTTCCTGAAAAGCTATCCCGCGACGCTGCTGGTGATCAGCCACGAACGCGACCTGCTCAACAAGGTCGTCGACCATATCCTGCATCTGCAGGGCGGCAAGCTGACGCTCTATTCGGGCGGCTATGACGCGTTTGAAAAACAGCGGGCCGAACGCGCCGCGCAGCTTGAGGCAGCGCGTGCATCGCAGGAAGCGCAGCGCAAGAAGCTGCAGGATTACGTCGCCCGCAATTCGGCGCGTGCATCGACTGCGAAACAGGCGCAGTCGCGTGCCAAGATGCTCGCAAAAATGCAGCCGATTGCGGCACTTGCCGATGATCCTTCGCTCAGCTTCGATTTTCCGTCGCCGGGTGAATTGCGGTCCCCGATGATCAATCTGGATGGCGCGGCTGTCGGCTATGGCGATGCGCCGCCGGTATTGAAGCGGCTCAATCTTCGCATCGATGCGGATGACCGCATCGCGCTGCTGGGCCGCAACGGCAATGGCAAGACGACGCTGGCGCGCCTGCTGGCATCGCAGCTTGCGCCGGCAGAAGGGGAGATCAATGCGCCCGGCAAGATGAAGGCAGGCTATTTCACCCAGTATCAGGTGGAGGAACTGGCGAGCGACGAGACCCCGCTGCAGCTCATGACCCGCGCGATGGAAGGCAAGACGCCCGCCGCGGTGCGCGGGCAGCTCGGCCGCTTCGGCTTTTCCGGGCCAAGGGCGGAGCAGAAGGTCGAAAAGCTGTCGGGCGGCGAACGCGCGCGTCTGGCGCTTGCCATCATCACCCGCGATGCGCCTCATCTCCTCATCCTCGACGAGCCGACGAACCACCTCGACGTCGATGCGCGTGAGGCCTTGATCCAGGCGCTGAACGATTATTCGGGCGCGGTTATCCTCATCAGCCACGATCGCCACATGGTCGAACTGACCGCCGACCGGCTCGTGCTGGTCGATGAAGGCACGGCGCGCGAGTATGCGGGCAGCATGGATGATTACATCGACTTCGTGCTGGGCCGGAACCAGCCGAAGGCCGATAAAAAGGCGCCTGCGAAAAAGCCTGCTGGCAACACCGCAAAATCGCGTGCGAAGGCGCGCTTCGTCAAATCCGAGCTGTCGAAGGTCGAGAAGGCGATGCAAAAGCTCCAGTCCGAAATCAAGGAACTGGACCGCGCCATGTACGAACCGGCCAGCGCCGACCCGTCGCTTTCGGGCATGAAGATGAGCGATCTACTCTCGCGCCGCGCGCAAAAGGCCGAAAAGCTGGAAGCGGTCGAGATCGAATGGCTTGGCCTTGGCGAAGAGCTTGAGGAAATCGAGGGCGAATAAGGGGCGCGACTGTCCTTGCCCCATGGCAAGGCGGTTTATAAAGGGGCCGCCGTGCGTAACCCGGTGATCGATATTCGCGGGCTGTTGTTCGCCGTCCTCGTGCTGATGACGGGCAATGGCTTCATGCCAACGCTTCTGGCCGTCAGGCTGGAAGGGGCAGGCGCAGCCGCGCCGCTGATCGGCGTGATGGCGTCTGCCTATTTCCTCGGCCTTGTCGTCGGATCGATCCGCATGCCGCGGCTTGTGCGAGAGGTCGGGCATATCCGCCTGTTTGCGACGGTGGTGACGGTGCTGTCGGCCAGCACGCTGATCTATGCGTTGTGGCAGAACGTGGCGCTTTGGACGATGCTCCGGCTTGTCGACGGCATGTGCGTTGCCGGTGTGTTCATCTGCATCGAAAGCTGGCTCAACCATCGCGCCGATGCGACGACGCGCGGCAGTATCCTCGCTGCATATATGATCGCGGTCTATGCCGGTCAGGCGGCGGGGCAGTTCCTGCTTAAGCTGGAGGGCGGGCCCATGCTGCCCTTCATCGTGTCATCCGTGCTGGTGTCGCTGTCTGCCGTGCCCGTTCTGCTGACGAAGATCTCCGGCCCGCCAATCCATGAACCCGTGCCGTTTTCGATTTTCGCGCTCTATCGCGCGTCGCCGCTGGGCACGGTTGGCGTGGCGATTACCGGGCTGGTGCTGGGGGCTTTCTATGGCCTTGGCGCGGTGTTTGCGCGTCGGTCGGGCTTTTCCTTTACCGACGTGGCGTTGTTCGTTTCGGTCGTCATTGCCGGAGGGGTGGCGCTCCAATGGCCGCTGGGGCGGCTTTCGGATCGGTTCGATCGGCGGCTTGTCATTACCTTCGTGCTGGCGGGGCTGGCCGTCGTGTCGGTGCTGCTGGCCTTTGCCAGCGGGCGGCTGCCGGTATTGGCGCTGAGCGGGCTGTTTGGCGGGCTGGCGTTCTCACTCTATCCGCTATGCGTCGCCCATGCGAACGACCGACTGACGGTCGAGGAGCAGCTGAGCGCGAGCAGTGTGCTGATCCTCGCCTATTCCGCCGGAGCGGCGGCGGGGCCGTTGCTGGGCTCTGCAGTGATCGCCGGGCTTGGGGCAGGGGGATTGTTCCTGTTCACCGGCGCATTGGGCGCAGGCGGTCTGGCCTTTGCCTTGTGGCGCATGGCGCGGGCCGAGGCCGTGCCCGAGGACGAGCAGCAGCCCTATCAGATCCTGCCGCGCACCACGCCGGTGGCATCGGCGCTCGAACCGGCGTCCGAGACTTCAGACTAGCGGCCCAAGCGCCGTTTTCATTTCGCCAAGCCATGGTTCGAAAGGCTTCCACGCGCCCTGGCCGCTGCGGTTGATCGGGCGGCGGACCTGTTCGGAACTGGCGGTGCGCACGGCGCGATCGGTCTGGTGGAAAGCGAGGCATTGCTCCTCGAACTCCAGCCCGAGGTAATCGAGCATGCGGCGCACCTGTCCCTCCAGATCGTCGAGCACGTCCTCATGGCTCACGCGCAGCACCTTGCCCGGCAGCACGCGGTCCCAATGCTCCATCAGATCGACGTAATCGGCATAATAGCGCCCGATCTCGGTCTGGCCGTAGGTGAATTCCTGTCCCTCTGCGAACAGTTGCTTATAGCCTGAAAAGCAGCAATCCATTGGCGCGCGGCGCGCATCAATGATTTTCGCATTTGGCAGGACCATGTGGATCAGCCCGACATGACGGAAATTGTTCGGCATCTTGTCGATGAAGAAGGGTGCGCCCTGCCGGTGGATGCGCGTGTTCTCAATATAGTCACGGCCGAATTTCTCCCGCTGCTGCGGGGTCAGTCGGTGCAGGACCTGCGGATATTCCGACACCCCGGCGCGCCGTCCACGCAGGCGATGGGCCAGCGCCAGCATGTCCGGCAGTTCCAGGGTTCCGTCTATTTTCGAATGGCTTGCAAGGATTTGTTCAAGCAAGGTCGAGCCGGCACGAGGCAGCCCGACGATGAAGATAGGATCGGGCGCGGCGTGGCCTGAATGCTGGTCATTGGCGAAAAGCTGTGCCGGGCAGGCCTCTTTCTGCCTCGCCAGTTCCTCGCTCATCGCATCGGCGCTGTAGCGGGTCTGCTGGCGCTTAAGCAGATTACCGGTTTCGTAATGGCGGAAGGCGGCTTCGTATTCACCGCGCTCCTCCTGCGCCTTGGCCAGCGCGAAGCTGATGTGCACGCGGTCCATCAGCGCCATGCCGGGCTGATCCAGCGCGGATTGCATGGCGGCAAGATCGGCGTCTTCGAACCTGACCGTCTTCAGATTGGCGAGCGCGTACCAGGCATCGCCCTTCATCGGCTCAGCGGCAATGGCAGAGCGATAGGAGGCGATGGCATCATTCTGTTTGCCATAGGTTTTCAGGGCGTGCCCGCGTGATGTCAGCGTCGCGGCATCGCCGGGAAGTTTCGCCAGTACATCATCGAACAGATCAAAGGCCCGCTCATAATCGCCGGTCTGCATGCTCTCGATGGCGAGGTGCGATGCGAACAGCGGGCTTTCGGGATCGCGGGCGTAAAGCGCCTCGGCCTCTTCGCGCGCCTTGGCGAATTTCTGCCGCTTCCTCAGCGCCTGGATGTAGTCGAGCCGCAGCTGGATATTGTCTGGCTCGAACGCGACCGCGCTTTCCAGCAGAAATTCGGCATCGTCGGTAATGCCGAGCCGGCTGCCAATGTCGGCCAAGAGGCGCATCGCCTCGACATCCTTCGGGCTGCGGCGCAGATAATGGCGGCAGATCTCCTCGGCGCGGATCAGGCGGCCTTCGTGAAGATGGTTCGTCACCGCCAGCAATTCGCGGGGCAGGGTGCGCAGCCTCTCCGCTTGCGCCAGAGCGGCCTGCGCCTCGCCAGCACGCCCGGCTTCGGTCAGGAGTTCCGCCTGCGCCCGCCAGCTTGCCTCAAGCGCGGGGTTGAAACGCACGGCGCGGGCATAGGCGTCGATCGCAGCGTCCAAATGGCCGCGTGCACGCAGCAGGTGCCCCTGTTCCTGCCAGCCGCGTCCATATTCGGGCATGGCGGCATTCAGGCGGTCAAGGAAGCCCTGTGCATCGTCATATCGCTTGAGGTATCGGCAGGCGACGGCGGCGATATAGAGCGCGTCGCTGTCCTCCTCATCCTGAGTCAGCAGGGCCTTTGCCGCCACAAGTCCCTCGGCAAAGCGGGTTTCGCGAAGCGCGTCCTGCGCTGATTTGAGGATGTCGGACCGTTCAGCCATGCCGTCCCTCGTTGCAGAAAAGCGAAGCGGCGGGCAAGCCAACTGGCCTGCCCGCCGCCCTTTTTTGCGGTGTCAGTCCGGTCAGTAGTCGAACTTGACGCGCATGCCGACCGTCAACGGACGGTTGGTGGTGATGCGCGCGCGGTCGTAATTGAAGCTACCCGCGATCTGCGCACGGGTGTCGGACAGGTTCTCGCCAAAGATTTCAGCCGACCACATGTCGCCTGCGATACCGGCAGTCGCGCTAAAGGTGGTGTAGCTGTCGAGCTTCAGGCGGTTGATGCGGATGATGTCGGAATACTTCGACGCCGAATGCGTCATCTGCGGCATCACATGCGCGGTGAGGTTGGAATTGAGATCCCACTCATAGCGCACCCGCAGATTGCCCTGGAACTTCGGCGCATAGGCAAGCTCGTCGCCCTTCACCACGTCGTCGGTCGGGGTCAGCACCTTGGTGATCTTCGTATCGAGGAACGAGAAGGCGCCCGCGACGGTCAGGCCCGGTACCGAATAGGGTGCGAAGGTCAGATCGCCTTCCACGCCCATGATCCGTGCATCGGCCGCATTGTCCGAGAAGAACAGATTGGTGATCGAGGGATCGAAGATCGTGGTCTGCAGGTTCGAGATGTCGACATAGAACGCGCTGCCGTTGAAGCGCACCTGGCGATCGAACAACTCGGTCTTCCAGCCGATCTCGTAGTTCTTGACCTCGTCGGTCTCAAGCTCGAACGGCACGGTGTAACCCGATCCGTTGGTCGCGCCGCCGGGGCGGTTGAGGAGGCCGGGGCGGAAGCCTTCGGAATAGGTGGCATAAAGCATCACGTCCTCGACCGGGGTCAAGGTGACGGTGCCCTTGAGGATCACGCCATCGGTCTTGGCCTTGTCGGGCGCGGACAGGGCGTTGAACACCTGGATCGCCTGAGCTTCGGAAAGACCGGTGGCCATGATGTCATCGACGCTGTCGCCTTCGTTGAAGGTCTGGCGCAGATCGGCATTGCACGAGTTGATGAAAGTGTACTGCCCATCGCCGTTGTAAAGGTCGCTGATGTTGGTGCCGTAGGCATTGGCATCTTCCGCCGCGCCAGAGTTACAGAACGAACCATTGGCGCTGCCGGTGAAATCGACTTCGACATTGTAATAGCGCGCGCCCGCCGTGACGGTCAGCAGGTCAGGAACAACGTCGAAGCTGGCTTCGCCGAAGATGCCGAACTGCTTGTCGGTGCGCTTGATGTCGTTCCGGAAGATCGTGCCATAGGGATAGGCCTCGCGGGTCGACGCCCATGCGGTCGGCTGCGAGTAATTATCCGCGAACGGGCCGAACGGCTCTGCAATCTCGCTGCCGAGATAGTTGAAGTCGTTCCGCTCTTTCAGCGTCAGATCCGAGAAGAAACCGCCCACGGTTGCCCGGATCGGCTCGTAATCGGGGGTGGAAACGCGCAGTTCGTGCGTCATCACCTTGGTCGAACCGGTCGAGGTCACATTGGCGTAAGGCGCCTGACAGGTGCCGCTGGGGGCCGCGTCGCCCGGATAGGTTACCGAACCGTCGCAGATGTAATACGGCAGGTATTGCCCGGCGAACATGTAATCGGTGTAATCGATCTTCTGATCGGTCTGGCGATCGGTATAGGCGCCGGTGTAAACGATATCGAGCATGGCGAGGCGGCCTTCGACCGTCCATGCCGTGTTCGAGAAATCGTCCTCCAGCCGGTCGTCCTGATAACGCTGGATCTCAAGGTCATCGAGGCCGTCGAGTTCCGGATCGGCAAAGAACACGCCGTCCGACTCCACGCTCTGACGCATGTGGGTGACGGTCAGCTTCCAGTCGGCGTTGAATTCATACAGCGCGCCGACGCGGAAACCGGCATATTGCGTGTCGTTGAAATCGTTCTGGACGAGCGGATCGTTGTCAGCCGCGATGAAGTTGACGCCCGACAGGTCCGATGTGCTCTGGAAACCGGCACGCGATGCGCTGACCGGAACGCCATTGGAGCGGACCGTGCCCTCGGGGCGGAAGCGGGCGCTTTCCTCCAGCGTGCGGGTGCCCGCGACATTGTCGACATAGCCGCCCTGATCGTCGAGGAAGCCGACGACGCGCAGCGCCAGCTTGTCCGTCACCGGGAAGTTCAGCATCGCCTCGCCCTTGTAGCTGGCTTCGCCGCCCTTGGTGAAGCTGGTCTCCAGCTTGGCCGATGCGTCGAACCCGGCAAGGCTCGGCTTGTTGGTGATGAGGCGGACGACGCCTGCCTGCGACGATGCACCGAAGAGCGTGCCCTGCGGTCCGCCCAGCACCTCGATACGTTCAAGGTCTGCTGCATAGACGTCGAGGTTGCGGCCCGGCTGCGCCAGCGGCTGTTCGTCGAGATACATCGCGACATTGGGCGCAAGCCCCGCAACGCCTGCCGTAGTCAGGTTCGGCGTGGTGGAGGCGAGACCGCGAATGTAGATCGTGCTCTGCCCCGGGCCCGAACCGCCAGCGGTCACGCTCGGCAGCTGGTCGAGATAGTCGCCAAAGGTGTCGACGCCGAGGTTGTCGAGCTCTTCGGAGCCCAGCGCGTTAACGGCGACCGCGACATCCTGCAGGCTTTCGGTGCGCTTGGTCGCGGTGACGATGATGTCGGCAACACCGCCCTTGCGCGGAGACGTGGCCTGCTGCGCGTCGGCGCCTGAAGCGGGAGCTTCCTGTGCCTGTGCGGTGACGGCCAATGCCATGGAGAGGGCGCCTAGAGACGCGGCGCTACCCAGCTTCAACATGCTATATTTCCTGTTCCCGGGCGTGTTCATGGTCCCAACGCACCTGTCGGCCAGCCCGGGAGGGCGCGCGGCGCGGCGCGGGGAGGGTGGACTTGTAGGAGCGACCGCTTGCGAATGGCTAAGTAAGCGATCTGATAAACGAGGTCCCCACCCCGAATGCCGGGCAGCTAAGGTTCGATGAACGCGATTTCCACCCCCGTATCGGCAAATGGCACCAAAGAATGATAATCGCGTTGCATAAACAGCACACACGCCATATTCGGTTGTTCTATATCCGACACATTCACGGGAAAGACCGACAATTTTTGTCGAATGTGCCATAACAATATAAGATCAAATATGTTCGATAGTAATATTAAATATAGAGCGACTATTGGGCTTGATAAACTTTACGGAGTAAATTGGTTTGGCAAGTCAAGCAGGTGACCCGACAAGTTCGGACGCCAATTTTAAACCCAGCGTCTTTTTTGGCGCGATCGCAGCGATCGGCGGGCTTATCGTTTTCGCGGTCCTCGATTCCGGAACAGCGAGCGAGGATTTCGGCGCCGTCCAGTCCTTTGTTACCCATAATTTCGGTTGGCTTCTGGTACTTACCGCAAACATCATGCTGATATGCTGCGCGTGGCTGGCTTTCACGCGGGCAGGGCACATCAGGCTTGGCGGCACCGATGCAAAGCCGCACTACAGCCTGCCGACATGGTTCGCGATGCTGTTCAGCGCAGGCATGGGAATCGGGCTTTTGTTCTATGGCGTTGCCGAACCGATCACCCATTTCGCCAATCCGCCGTCATCGGCCTTTTCCAATCCCGATGCTGCACTGCCGCGCGGCATTGCCGGCAATGCGCAGCATGCGATGGGGCTGGTGTTTCTGCATTGGGGCCTGCACGCATGGTCGATCTATGCGATCATCGGGCTGGCGCTGGCCTATGTCGCATTCAACCGGAACCGGCCGCTCAGCCTTGGCGCGTTTCTCGAACTCGCTTTCCCGAAGCTGCCGTCCTTTCTTGTCGACCTTATCGACATTCTCGCCATTACCGCCACGGTCTGCGGCGTGGCGGCGTCGCTGGGCTTTGGCGCTTCGCAGATCAATGCCGGGCTCGAACTGCTGCTGGGTGTTCCCGATACCGGCATGGTCAAGGCGATCCTGATCGTCGTCATCACGGCGCTTGCCACGCTGTCGGTGGCGCTGGGCCTCGACAAGGGTATCCGCCGCCTGTCGGAAGTGAACATGGGGCTGGCGGTGATGCTGGCGATCTTCGTGCTGATCGCCGGGCCGACGGTATTCCTGCTCGACGCATTCGTGCAGAACATCGGCTATTACCTTCAGCGTTTCCTGTATCTGTCCACCTGGACCGAAACCTATTCGCGCGGTGACTGGCAGAGCAACTGGACGATCTTCTATTATGCGTGGTGGGTCAGCTGGTCGCCCTTTGTCGGCATCTTCATCGCCCGCATCTCCTATGGCCGGACGATCCGCGAATTCATTGCCGGCGTGCTGCTGGTGCCCACACTCTTCACCTTCGCGTGGATGACCATCTTCGGCGATAGCGCGCTATATATCGAGCTGTTCGGCGCAGGCGGCCTGTCCGAAGCGGTTCAGCAATCCATGCCCGATGCGCTGTTCGCCTTCCTCGCGCACTATCCGCTTTCGCAGCTTTTCAGCGGCCTTGCCGTCGTCATCATCGCGACTTTCTTCGTGACCTCTGCCGATTCCGGCGCGCTGGTGACCGCGATGATCGCATCGGGTGGGCATCATCATGCAGGCTTCGTGCCGCGCGTCACATGGGCGATCGCGATCGGTGTGTTGGCCGGCGCGTTGCTTTGGTCCGGCGGTCTGGGTGCGCTACAAACCGCAGCCATCGTCACGGGTCTGCCATTCGCGCTGGTGTTGCTGTCGATGACATGGGGTCTGCTGCGGCTTGTCGCGGAAGAAAAGCCGACCAAGCAGGAAGTCCTCGACATGGGCAAGTAAACATGCCGGAACCCGCCCCTGTCCGGCGGTGTTCGGGCAGGGCATCCGGCGTCTGGAGCCGTTAACGACGGAGCATCGCCATCGCATCTTCATCCGGTCCCGCCAGTTCGATCCAATCCAATTCAATCCACCACCGCCTCGATCGCCTGCCGTGGAGCCGATTCCACTGGCTGGTGGTCATCGGTCTTGGCATCACCTGGATCCTTGATGGGCTGGAAGTCACCATTGCCGGTTCCGTGGCAGGTGCGTTGCGCGAAAGCCCGGTGTTGCAATTCAGTGCTTCAGATGTGGGGCTGGCCAATTCGGCCTATCTGGTTGGCGCGGTGCTGGGGGCGCTGTTTTTCGGCTGGTTGACCGATCGCTGGGGGCGCAAAAAGCTCTTTTCGATCACGCTGGGCCTGTATCTGCTGGCAACGGCGGGCACTGCCTTCAGCTGGGACCTTACCAGCTTTGCCACGATGCGCTTTCTGACAGGCGCGGGTATCGGCGGTGAATATTCCGCCATCAATTCCGCTATACAGGAACTGATCCCCGCTCGCCGCAGGGGCTGGACCGATCTTGCCATCAACGGCAGCTTTTGGGTGGGTGCCGCGCTTGCCAGCGGGGCCTCTCTGCTGCTGCTCAATCCCGCGATCATCGACCCGGAAATCGGCTGGCGCATTGCCTTTTTCGGCGGCGCGGCGATCGGCCTCGTCATTCTTGGCCTGCGTCGCTTCCTGCCCGAAAGCCCGCGCTGGCTGGCAACCCATGGGCGGGAGGACGAGGCCGAACAGGTAATCGAGAGCATCGAGCAGCGCATAATGGATGAAGGGCATCACCTGCCCGATCCGCCCCAGGCAGGTTCCCATATCAATCCACGCCGCGCGACCCCGCTGGGCGAGGTATTCATCACGCTCTTGCGCGTCTATCCGCGCCGCACCGCATTCTGCATCATGCTGATGGCGGCGCAGGCTTTCTTCTACAACGCGATCTTCTTTACCTATGCCATGATGCTTACCGATTTTTATGGCATCGCATCGGGCGCGGTGGGGTTATATATCCTGCCGTTTGCCGCCGGAAACGTTCTGGGGCCGCTGCTGCTGGGGCGGCTGTTCGACAGCTGGGGGCGGCGTCCCATGATCATGCTGACCTATGCGATGTCGGGCATATTGCTGATCGCGACGGGGCTTTTGTTCAAGGCAGGCCTCCTCACCGCCACAACGCAGACATTGTGCTGGAGCGTGACCTTTTTCTTCGCATCCGCTGCTGCCAGTGCGGCCTATCTGACCGCGGCGGAGAGTTTTCCGCTGGAGATCAGGGCGCTGGCCATCGCGATATTCTATGCCCTGGGAACATTGCTGGGGGCCGCGGCGCCATGGTTTTTCAGCCATCTGATTGAGAGCGGCTCGCGCGGGCAGGTGCTGATCGGCTATCTGGTCGGGGCGGGGCTGATGATCGCGGCGGCCATCGCGGCCTTTTTCTTCGGCATCGCGGCCGAACGAAAATCGCTTGAGGATGTCGCCCGGCCTCTAAGCTGGGATTGAGCGCGAAGGGCAAATTCAGTTGGTGAGGGCGGGGCCATCGTCTAACGCTCGCGGCATGGAGAGTGATGACGGGCACGGCGCAATTCGCGGCGCGATGACGGGTGGCAGGCAAAGCGTGCGCTTTCTTGCGCTCTATGCGCTTGCGGCGGCGGGAGGCTCGGTGTCCTATGCCCCCTTTCTCAGCCTGTTGTTTCCCGCGCGGGTTGCTGCCGAATGGGGCGATCAGGGACTTCAGGTCCTCTCGCTCACCGCTTTCGTTGGCGCGATTTCGGCCAGTCTTGCCAATATCGCGTTCGGCTGGCTCAGCGATCGCACGGGCGGGCGGCGCGGGTGGATCTTTGCCGGGGTCATTCTGTCTGGCATCCTGCTGGTTGCAATCCAGATGGTGCAGGATCTTACCGCCATCATCGCGATGATCGTGATCTGGCAGGTGGCGCTCAACATGATGCTCGCTCCGCTGGCCGCATGGGCAGGCGATTGCGTCCCGCATGAACAGAAGGGCACGCTGGGCGGGCTATTGTCCATGTCGCCCGCGATGGGGGCGGTCATGGGGGCGATCGCGACGGTGCCGGGCTTCCTTTCTGTTGAGATGCGGCCCGCGTTCATCGCTGCCTGCGTCGCGGTCATGGTGCTGCCGGTGGTGTTGCTTGGCCGCCCGCGCCCGATGCCGCAGCTGATGATCGACCTGCCCGAGGACGAGCGGATGAGCGATGGCCACTCGCACACGCAGGTCGTGCGCATGTGGATCGCGCGCCTTCTGGTCCAGATCGCGGAGGCGGCCTTGTTCGCTTTTCAGCTGTTCTGGTTCCGCAGCATTGCCGAGGATTTCACCGAAAACGACACCGCGCTTGTCTTTGTCCTCGTGCTATCGGGGTCGGTGCCGATGGCGCTGTTGGCGGGGCGATGGTCGGACAGGATCCGCCGCCCGGTACTGCCACTGGAAATCGCTGCAGGCTGCAGCGCTGTCGGGCTCCTGTTCATGGGTCTGTCGGCAGACATCATGTCGGGCGTTATCAGCTATGTTTTCTTCGGCATTTCGAGCGGGGTCTTCCTCGCTCTCCATTCCAGCCAGACGTTGCGGGTTCTGCCACGGCCTTCGACGCGCGGGCGCGATCTGGGCCTGTTCAACCTGACCAACACCGTGCCATCGCTGATCATGCCATGGTTGGCATTGGCTCTGGTGCCCGTATTCGGTTTCGACGCCCTGTTCCTGGTGCTAGGCGGCCTGTGTGCGCTCGCCTGCCTGCTGCTGCTGACGATGCGAAGGCTTTAAAGCGGGGTCAGCCGCCCACCGACTGCCGCGCCCACTGCACGATGACATTGGGCGGCATGACGCCGGACTGGCGGGCAATCTCCCGCCCTTTGCGCAGCAGGATCATGGTCGGGATGGACCGGATGCCATAGCGCCCCGCAATGGCCTGCTCCGCTTCTGTGTCCAGCTTGCCAAGGCGCATGTGCGGTTCAAGCTGGGTTGCCGCGGCGGCGAAGGCGGGGGCCATCTGACGGCATGGGCCGCACCAGCTGGCCCAGAAATCGACGAGCAGCGGCAGATCGCCCTTCGCCGCATGGGCGTCGAAACTGGCGGTGGTGAGATCGAGCGGCTTGCCCGTGAACAAGGGCGAGCCGCATTTGCCGCACGTGCCGCCTGCACCCAGCCTGGCCACAGGCACACGGTTCAGTGCAGTGCATGACGGGCAGACGACGATGCGGCTTTCGGTGGTGGTCATTTCACGCTCTTTGTGGCCATGCGACCGATATGGAGAGCGCGCCTCAGGCGATCAAGCCGGATGAATGTCGACCCTATCGCGCAAAGCGCGCATCGGCCCGCCATTCGGCGAACAGCAATACGTGGCAAAGCAGGCCGATGACAGCCATCAGCCCCAGCACGCCCATGTCCGCATCGACACGCTTCATCGCTTCAAGGATCATCGCAAAGGCGAATTGTCCGGCGGCCAGATAGGCCAGGGCTTTGAGGGTGCGGCGCAGGTTTTCGTACATGAGCGACAATGCTCCGGTTTTTGGGGGTAAAACGATCCGCTGTTCGCACTAGCAGCAAAAAATGAACATCACCCAAAGATCAGCCTATTAATCCCCTCATATCGGATCAGCCGTGCTGGTGTGGCGACAGGACGCGGCCGGGTTCGGGAACCGATCTAGAAATGCGTGCCTGGCAAGGGGCTTCTCGGCCCGGATACCCCTCTTGCGCCTCAGATGCGTGTTGCAGGGGCGGGGCGGTGACCTATCTCGGCGCCATGCATGAAACCGCCGCGTCTCTGTCCGCATTCGATATCGCCGCCATCCTTGTCGTTGCGACCGCAGTATTCGGCTGGTTCAACCACCATTTCCTGAAGCTGCCCCATGTCATAGGGCTGACGGTCATCGGGGCGGTCACGGCGATCGGCGTGCTCCTGCTCAATTCCTTCGTTCCCGCGATTACGCTGGACGATAAGGTGGCAAGGCTGCTCGGCGAGCTGAATTTCACCGACACGCTTTTGCAAGGGATGCTGAGCTTCCTGCTGTTTGCCGGCGCTCTTCACGTCGATCTCAAGCGGCTGCGCGCAGACTGGCTGCCCGTGCTGCTGCTCTCCACTATCGGCGTGCTTATTTCGACCGTGGCTGTCAGCTTGGGTGCATGGGGCGTGGGGCTGCTGATCGGTATCGATATCGCACCCATCTGGTATTTCGTTTTCGGCGCGCTAATCGCGCCGACCGATCCGGTCTCGGTCCTCGGCGTGCTGAAAGAAGAAAAGGTGGATGAAGGGCTGCAGGCATCGGTCGCGGGGGAAAGTCTGTTCAACGACGGCGTGGGCATCGTCGTATTTACCATGCTGCTGGGCGTTGCCGTCACCGGCAAGGACTTCACGATCGCCGAAGGGCTGGAGATGTTCGCACTTGAAGCGGGCGGCGGCATATTGATCGGGCTGGCCTGCGGCTATGTCGCGTTTCGCGCGATGCGATCGATGGATGAATATGCGCTCGAGGTGATGATCACGCTCGCCGTGGTGATGGGCGGTTATGCACTGTGTTCATACCTCCATGTCTCGGGCCCGCTGGCCATGGCGATGGCGGGGCTGCTGATCGGCAATCAGGGCATGGCCTATGCGATGAGCGACACAACGCGCGATTATGTCGTCAAGTTCTGGGAGCTGGTCGACGACCTTCTGAATTCAGTCCTGTTCCTGCTGATCGGGCTGGAGATGATCGCGCTGGTGCCGGGGATCAGCCATGCGCTCATGGCCCTCGCGGCCATCCCGGTCACGCTGCTCGCCCGCGCATTGTCGGTGTGGATCTCCACCCGCATCGTGCCTGCGGCCAAGCCCAAGGCCCAAGGTGCGGGCAGAGTGCTGTGGTGGGGCGGACTGCGCGGCGGCATCTCGATTGCGCTGGCGCTGTCCTTGCCAGAAGGGGCGACGCGCAACCTGCTGCTGGCAGCCACGTTCGGGGCGGTATTGTTCAGCGTGCTGGTCCAGCGTTCGACGCTCAGCCATTTCATCAAGCGGTAAGGGCGTTTCAGACGCGCAAGACCATCGGCTGGCGCGGGCGATGAATGCCATGCGGTCCGGCAAACGGGTCCGGCATGCCGCGCAGGTCGGACAGCAGCCGGTGGAACACCGATTGCATGAGGGGCAGGTCGAACTGAAGCCCCGCCGCCTCGCCCTTTCTGACCCATCGGACCGTGGCGGGCAGGGGAGCAAGATCGCAAATCGTGACCCTTATCCGATCGCCGCAGCGCAGGCTTCTCGGGATACAGGTCAGCAGGCACCCGCCCGCCGTAAGATCCTCTATCAGGACCGGCCATGCGACGCCCGCCCGCGTGCGAAAGCGACACAGGGCCTCGACAACTTCCCTGTTCTCACGCGCTTTCATCGGCTTACCGTCTATCGGGATTGACGCATAAGCCTCTGCCAGCCCGGAATTTGAGCGCGGTTAACGCAAAATCCCGTTTGTTTTCGTGGTCTTGGGCGAGGATGCTGTTAACCATCCCCGCCGCGCCACCGCCTTCAGCCGCTGGCGAGCATCTTTTCCGCACTGAGCCGGACGAAATCGCCGATCTGCCCCGACATCATCTTGAGGAAGGGCGGAATGGTGACATGAGTGTCGAGCCGGTCGTCCAGCACATGGATTATCACCGGCACCTTTTGCCCCATTGCCTTGATCTCCATCGCAAGTTCGGTTTCGGTCTTCCATTCGGCATCCAGCGATCCGCCGCCGGGGATATGCTGTTCCAGCTTGGGCAGGCCATTCTCGATCCGGCGGCGCGCTTCTGCAGCGCCAAGGTCGTGGGGTATCTCGATATCCATTGATTAGCTCCTCAGACGCCGATGTCAGCCGCTGTTGGCCTGCTTGCGATCGGTCAGCAGCAAGGTCGATGTCGCGCTGGCATAGATGCGATCGTTCTCGTCCACCAGCCTTGCTTCGGTGTGGGCGACGCGGCGGCCCATGCTGACCACCGTGCCGATCGCGCGCACCTTGCCCGTCGCGTCGTGCATCGGCGCGTGATAGCTGACCTTCAGCTCCAGCGTGATGCAGGCGGTCGGTACCTTCGTCGCAGAGTTGGCGGCCAGCCCGCAGGCACTGTCGAGCAATGTCGCCGCATAGCCGCCATGCACGATGCCCAGCGGATTGTAGTGTGATGCGCTGGGCGTGCCGGTAAATACGACACGCCCCTCGCTCACCTCGGCCAGATCGAGGCCAAGAAGGTCCATCATAGGCGGCTTGATGCCGCGCGCGATCATGGCCCTGATCTCGTCCAGACCATTCATGGCCGCCTGTTCGCTGGGCGCTGCCTCAGAACTCATCGTCGGCCAGCGCCATCATCGATTTCTTGCCCGACTTGATGGCAAGGAAACTGGCCGTCGCCTGCGGCAGGATGCGTTCGAAGTAGAAAGTCGCGGTCTTGATCTTCGCTTCGTAAAAAGCCTTGTCCTCGGTCCCGAAGAACAGTTGCAGCCCCGCTACCTTGGTCGCCTTGGCAAAGCAGTAGCCCATGGCGACAAGACCCATGAGGCGCAGGTAATCGGTCGCGGCTGCGCCCGCTTCTTCCGGATCGGCAAGGCCCTTTTGCGCGATGGTCGCGGTCGAAAGCTGCAGTGCGCCAAATGCGCGCTCCAGTCCCTCGATCATCTTTTCCATCGGGCCATCGCCCTTGCTCTCCTCGATAAACTCGGAGACCGGGTGGAAGAAGCTGCGCAGGTTGCGCCCGAAATGAGCGCCCATCTTGCGCCCGACAAGATCGAGTGCCTGAATGCCGTTGGTGCCTTCATAGATCTGGCAGATACGGGCATCGCGGGCATATTGCTCCACCCCGCTTTCGCGGATGTAGCCGTGGCCGCCATAGACCTGCACCGCCAGATTCGCGCTCTCACTGGCGAGGTCGGTGAAAAGCGCCTTCACAACCGGCGTCATCAGCGCAGTGAAGTCCTCCGCTTTCGCGCGCACATCCGCGTCGGGCGAATGCTTCTGCGCATCCAATGCGCGCGACACCCATGCCGAGAGCATGCGGCACCCCTCGTTATAGGCGCGCATCGTCATCAGCATGCGGCGCACATCGGGGTGGACGATGATCGGATCGGCGGCCTTCTCGGGATATTTCGTGCCCGACAGGCTGCGGCCCTGCACGCGGTCCTTCGCGTACCAGACGGCGGACTGATAGGCCGCTTCGCCGACGCCCAGGCCCTGGATGCCTACCGAGACGCGCTCGGTGTTCATCATCGTGAACATAGCGGCCATGCCCTTGTTCGGCTCACCCACCAGCCAGCCGGTGGACCCGTCGAAATTCATCTGGCAGGTGGCAGATGCCTTCAGGCCCATCTTATGCTCGATCGCCGCGCAATTGACGCCATTGGCATCGCCCGGTTCAAAATCCGCGTTCGGCAGGAATTTCGGCACGAGGAAAAGGCTGATGCCTTTCACGCCCTTGGGCGCGTCCGGCATGCGTGCCAGCACGAGGTGAACGATGTTCGGCGTCAAATCATGATCGCCCGAAGAAATGAAGATCTTCGAGCCCGTGATCTTGAAACTGCCATCCTCCTGCGGCTCCGCTTTTGTGCGCAGCATGCCGAGGTCGGTGCCGCAATGCGGTTCGGTCAGGCACATGGTGCCGGCCCATTCGCCGCTCACCATCTTGGGCAGCCATTTCTGCTTCAGCTCGTCCGAGCCATGACCCTCGATCGCGGTGGTGCCGCCATGGGTCAGGCCGGGATAGAGGCTGAATGACAGGTTGGCCGAACAGATCATCTCCTCGACCAGCTTGTTCACCGCCTCGGGCAGGCCCTGTCCGCCCCATTCGGGATCGGAGGCGAGGGCGGCCCAGCCTGCTTCGGTGAACTGGTCATAGGCTTCCCTGAAGCCCTTGGGCGTACGGACGGCACCATTTTCATGGGTGCAGCCTTCCTCGTCGCCCGAACGGTTCAGCGGCAACAGCACCTCGCGGCAGAACTTGCTTGCTTCTTCGAGGATGGCGTCGGTCAGGTCGGGGGTGAACTCCTCGAAAGCGGGGAGATCGCCAAAGCCGTCGTCATTGTGCAGCTCGTTCAAGACAAAGCGCATGTCGCGCAGCGGAGCATCATAGACTTGCATGTTCTTATCCTCTCTGGCGCGTGATCAGTTGCGGAGCGGCTTGCCGGTTTCGAGCATGTGCTCGACCCGGGCCTGCGTGCGCGGGTCATGGACCCGTTCCATGAACGCCTTGCGCTCCAGCGCCAGCATGTCCTCTTCGGTCACGGTGTCGGTGATGTCGGCATCGCCGCCGGTCAGCACTTCGGCCAGGGCTTCGGACACGACCACGTCGTAATCGGTCGCCTTGCCCTGCTTGTGGAAGGTCTCCACCGCCAGCATCAGCGCAGCCTTGCCGCTGGGGCCGGGCAGGGTGAATTCGGGCGGCTCGGGCGGGCTATAGCCATCGACCAGCGACAGCGCCTTTGCCTTGGCATCGGCCAGCAGACGGTCGCGGTTCATGGTGATGCCGTCGCTTGCGCGCAGGAAGCCATAGCCCTGCGCTTCGGCAGCCGATTTCGCGACCGTGGCGGTCGAGACGATCTCGAACACCTTGGCGACCGCGGGCATCGGTCCCTGCGGTCGCTTTGGCATTTTCTTCCAGCGGTCCACCATTTCACCGCAGCCGCCCCAGCCGGGGACGAGGCCGACGCCGCATTCGACAAGGCCGACATAGCTTTCGGCATGCGCCTGGATCGCATCGGAATGGAGCAGGATCTCACACCCGCCGCCCAGCGCCATCCCGGCCGGAGCCGACACGACAGGGAAGGGGGCGTATTTCAGCGCCTTGTACGCTTCCTGCCCACCCTTAACGAGCTTCTCGATCTCGCTCCATGCCGCGATATTCAGCGCGAACATGGCAAGGCCGAGATTGGCGCCGGCGGAGAAATTGCTGCCTTCGTTATAGACGACCAGCGCCTTGAACTTTTCCGCCACCAGCGGAACGGCCTTGCCGATCAGCTTCATGACTTCGCCATCGAGCGCATTCATCTTGCCAGTGAATTCGAGGCAGGCGACGCCATCGCCCACATCCCACAAAGCGGCGGAAGCGTTCTTGATGATCGGCTCGGCACCCAGTTTCACATCCGCCAGCATCAGAACGCCGTCGGCACGCACCACATCGTGATATTCGCCATCAAGGCCAAGATACTGCCGCGTGCCGCCTTCCACCCGGTAGAACGGGCGGTCGCCTGCGGTCTTCAGGATGGCGGGCACATCGCGGCCTTCGGCTTCCAGCCGCTCGGCAAGCTTACCGGGGCCGAGCCGGTCGATCAGTTCGAACGGACCATATTTCCAGTTGTAGCCAAGCTTCATCGCATCATCGATGGCGACGATGTCGTCAGCCGCTTTGCCCACCAGCATGGCGGAATAGCTCAGCACCTTGCCGAGAACTTCCCATGCAAAGGGGCCGACCTTGCCGGACGCGGTGGTCAGCGCATGCAAATCGCCTTCCGCGCGCGGCGGGAGGCGTTCAGGCTTGATGGGGTCGCGGTATTCGCCGGTGTTGAGGTCGATGCCGCGCTTCGTTCGCGTCTTTTTGTCGAAGGCGTAGAAGCCCGACCCGGCCTTGCGGCCCGTGCGGCCCTCGGCGATCATCCGGTCGATCAGCGGCAGGTCGCGCACCGTGTCGAAATAAGGGTCGCCCTCCGGAAGATTCTGCGTGAGGCTCTGCGAGAGCAGCGGCATCAAATCGACACCGACAAGGTCGATGAGGCCGAAAATGCCGGTCTTGGGAATGCCCATCGGACGCCCGCCGATCTGATCGGCTTCCTCGATGGTCAGGCCCTGGTCCATCGCCGCATTGATCGCCACCGCCAGCCAGTATGTGCCGATGCGATTGGCGATGAAGCCGGGTGTGTCCTTGGTCGGCACGACGCGCTTGCCGAGCTTGCGGTCGACGAAATCCTCGACCCTGTCAGCAACGGCGCTGTCGGTGTGCGGCCCACGCACGATTTCGATCAGCCGCATATAGCGCGGCGGATTGAAGAAATGCGTGATGAGGAAGTCGCTGCGGAACTGTTCGCTGCGGCCCTCGACCAGCTTTTCGAGCGGGATCGTGGACGTGTTCGACGACACCGCCGTGCCGGGGCGCTTCAGCTCTTCCAGCTTCGCATAAAGCGACTGCTTGATATCGAGCCTTTCGACAATCGCCTCGATCACCCAGTCGCATTCGGCTACGCGGGACAAATGATCGTCGATATTGCCGGTCTCGACCAGCTTGGCCGCCTGCTTCGACATGAAGGGAGCGGGGTCGGTCTTGAGCATTTTTGCGACCGCGCCCTTGGCTACTGCATCGCGGTCGGAACCTTCCTTGGGCAGGATGTCTAGCAGCAGCACCGGGATGCCGGCATTGGCAACCTGCGCCGCAATGCCCGCACCCATCGTGCCCGCGCCGATCACGCAGACTTTCTGGATTGCGTCAGTCATTACACAGCCTCCAGTACCGTGGCGATGCCCTGACCGCCGCCGATGCACTGAGTGGCGAGAGCATATTTCCCGCCCTCGCGCCTCAGCAGCGATGCGGCCTTGCCGACGATGCGCGCACCGGTCGCGCCAAGCGGGTGGCCGATCGCGATGGCGCCGCCGTCGATGTTGATCTTCGCTACATCAAGGCCAAGGTCGCGGATCGATGCCAGCGACTGGCTGGAAAAAGCCTCGTTCAATTCGACCACGTCAAGCTGGTCGGCGGTGATCCCGGCGCGCTCCAGGGCCTTGCGGCTCGACTGGATCGGGCCAAGGCCCATGACCGAAGGTTCGCAGCCCGAAATCGCGACCGACTTGATGCGCGCATAGATGGTGAGACCTTGCTCCTTGGCGTAGTCCTCGCTCGTCACCAGAACAGCGCTGGCGCCATCGGTGAGGGGGGAGGCGGTACCTGCCGTTACCGTCCCGGCGGCATCGAAGGCCGGCTTCAACCCGGCCAGCGTTTCCGCCGTTGTGCCGGGGCGAGGAGTGCCGTCCTTGTCGACAACGCCGTCCTTGGTCTTGATTGGGATAATCTCGTCATCGAAGTGACCGGCGGCCACGGCTGCCGCGGCCTTTTCCTGGCTCTTAACGGCGAAGGCTTCCTGCGCCTCCCGGCTGATCTCGTATTGCTTCGCCACGTTTTCCGCCGTCTCGCCCATGCTCATGTAAGCGGCGCTCTTTTCGGCAAGTTTCGGATTCGGCATCGGGTTGAAGCCGGTCATTGGCACGCGGCTCATGCTCTCGATCCCGGCGCAGATGAAGGCTTCGCCCGCGCCCAGCTGAATCTGCCCTGCGGCGTAATGGATCGCGCTCATCGACGAACCGCAGAAACGGTTCACGGTCATGCCGCCGACCGAAAGCGGCAGATCGGCCAGCAGGCCGACAAGGCGTGCAATGTTGAAGCCCTGCTCACCCTCGGGAAAGGCGCATCCCATCACGATATCCTCGACGGTTTCGGCTTTCACGCCGGTGCGATCGACAAGGCCGCGAATGGTCTGGGCAGCAAGATCATCGGGTCGGACCCGCGCAAGCGCGCCCTTGCCTGCAAGGGTGAAGGGTGAACGGGCATAACCCGCGATGACGACATTACGCATGAATATGGACCTCTCCGGTTCAGCTCGGGAATCAGTTATTTCCCTTAAGGTATTCCAAATGACCTATACGTCAAGCGGTGTTGAAGCGTTCTATTATCCCAACGAGCGAAGCGCACTTGGGTTGCGCTTGAATTTGCGCCGGATCGTGCAGCCGGAACGATTAAGAGACCACGGTGACGCAATGAGCGCTTGACTAACCTATAGGTCATCTTGATTTTGAGCGTGGGTCGAATCGGCACTTCCTTCGCCGAACCGTCCCCCATGCGACGCACGAAAAGACGGCGCGCGAAAGGAGAGGAATTTCATGTCCATCATGCTTGCCCTGCTGGCAGCTGGCCCCGCGCTGGGCGCCAATGACGTCATCGGGCGCTGGAAAACCGAAAGCCGCGGTGGCGTTGTCGAGATCACGCGCTGCGGTGAATCCATCTGCGGAAAGCTCGTCTCCTCCGAGGGGCTCAAGAGCAACCCGCAACTGACGGATCAAAACAACAAGGACGAGGCGCTGCGCAATCGCCGCCTCATGAACCTCACCATACTCAAGGGCTTCGACTGGAAGAAGAACAGCTGGTCGGGTGGCACGATCTATAACGCCCAGGACGGCGGCACCTACAAGGCGACGGTCACGCTGGAGGACAAGGATCACCTCAAGCTCAAGGGGTGCATCGTATGGCCGCTGTGCAAGACGCAGGAATGGACCCGCATCCGCTGAAGAGCGTTCAACCCATAAGAACAACAGAATTTTTTGGAGAGAGTTCAGTGCATCACGGCCTGAAAAACTTTGTCGCAATTTCCGCCCTTGCCGCCGGCATCGGCCTTCCCACTGCCGCCCACGCAGGCGGTTTCTATCTGCAGGAACAGTCCGTGCGCGGCGCAGGTCGTGCCTTTTCGGGCGAGGTCGCCGATACTGGCGCGCCTTCGCTATGGTGGAACCCCGCCGCCATCGGCGGTCTGGATGAGATCGAGGGGCACTTCGCCATCAGCGCGATCCGGCCCAAGGGCGATATCGAGAATATCAATACGCTGATCGTGCGCCCCGCGCAGGAACCGGCGCCGGTGGGCGGCCAGCAGAGCAGCGCCGATCCGATCGAGAACGGCGTGCTCCCCTCGGGCGCGATCGCAGCGCCTATTAACGAGCGCCTGTCGGTCGGCCTAGCCGTGACCTCGCCCTACAGCTTCACCACAAATTACGATGCCGACAGCTGGGTCCGCTATACCGCGGACAAGACCAAGCTGCGCACCTATGACATCCAGCCTTCGGTCGCCTACATGATCACGCCGGAACTGTCGGTCGGCGCGGCGCTCAACATCGAATATGCCGATGCTTCGCTTTCGAACGCGCTGCCGAACCTGTCGCCGCTGCTGCCTGACGGGCATCAGGAGCTGAAGGGCAATGGCTGGGACATCGGATGGTCGGCGGGCATGCAGTATCGCTCCGGCCCGGTTACGTTGGGCGCGGCCTACAAATCGGCGATCGACCATGATTTGTCGGGTACCCTGACTACGACGGGGCTGGTGGCGCCGCTCGATACACAGAATGGCGAGATCAAGACCAACGCGACCTTCAGCACTCCGTGGCAGGCGAGCGTGGGTGCACGCGTCGCGGTCACCCCGCGGCTGACGCTGAACGCGCAGGCCGTTCGTTTCGGCTGGTCGGAATTCGACGCGATCCGCCTTGGCGATCCGATCAACGCTGCGATTCCCGAAAACTATCGGGATACCTGGAGCTTTGCCGGCGGTTTCGATTACGCCGTTTCGCCGAAGTGGACCGTCCGCGGCGGCATTCAGCATGACCAGACACCGACCCGCAATGACGAGCGCGACGCCCGTGTGCCCGATTCCAATCGCTGGAACTTCGCGGCAGGCACCAGCTACGCCGTTTCGCCCGGTTTCACCGTGGATGCGGCGTTCAACTATATCGCCTTCAAGGATGCTCCGATCAACCGCACCACGGCAGCCTATGCCGGGACTGGGGCGCAGACACCGATCCTCGTCGACGGCGAGGTCCGCAATGCCAGCGCGATGGTCTTCTCGCTTGGCGGTCGCTTCAAGTTCTGATTGGGGAGGATAGTCACGTGCCGCACAGCGGGGGAGAGACGCAGAAATTGACCGATGGGCCGCTCGTGCATGAGCGGCTCATCACCGACCTCCTCGACCGGGCGGTCGAGCGCTGGCCCGAAAGGACCGCGATCGACTTCCTGGGAAGGACATGGACCTATTCCCAGATCGGCGATCTCGTCACCCGCGCGGCACGCGGGCTTCAGGATGCGGGGTTGAAGCCGGGCGACCGGTTTGGCCTGTGCCTCCCCAACTGCCCCTATTTCGTCGTGCTCTATTTCGCGGCGCTAAAAGCAGGGGCGGTCATCGTCAATTTCAACCCGCTCTATACGGAAAGCGAGCTTACTCATCAGATCCGGGATTCGGGCACGCGCTTCATGGCGGTGCCCGATCTCGCCATGATTCACGACAAGGTCGAAAATGTCGCCCGCGCCTCTGGCGTAGAGAAAATCGTGCTGTGCCCGATGCGCGACATGCTGCCATGGCTTCAGGGCGTGGGTTTCGAACTGTTCAAACGCCGCGACAAGGCGAAGATCCGCGAAGAGGGCCTGCATCTTCGGATGAAGCAGCTGCTCGCCAGCTCGCTCTACCCCGATCATGTCGATCGCAGGCCCGACGACGTGGCCGTGCTGCAATATACCGGTGGCACGACCGGCGTGCCCAAGGGCGCGATGCTGACCCATGGCAATCTGGCCGCCAACAGCGAGCAGATGCTGATCCATACCGGCGGCTGCGGATCCAGGCAGGAGCGGACGCTGGGCGTGCTCCCCATGTTCCATGTCTTCGCTTTGACGACGGTGCTCAACTACACCATCGAGATCGGAGCGGAGATGGTCCTCCTGCCGAAATTCGACATGGAGCAGGTGCTCGGCACCATCAAGCGCAAGCCGCCGACGCAGTTCTTCGGCGTGCCCACGATCTATATCGCGTTGAATGCGCTGGAAAAGGAGCGGATTCCCGATCTCTCCAATGTCCACGCCTGCATATCGGGCGGCGCGCCGCTGCCGCTGGAAGTGCGTGAGGCTTTCGAGGCAAACACCGGCGCCCGCGTGGTGGAAGGCTATGGCCTTTCGGAAACCGCGCCGATCATCACCTGCAACCCCATCGACGGGCTGATAAAGGACAACAGCTGCGGTCCGGCCTTTCCGGGCACGATCATCGAGATCCGCGATCCCGATAACCCTGAAACGCTGATGCCGCAGGGCCAGCGCGGCGAAATCTGCGCGCGCGGCCCGCAGGTGATGAAGGGGTACTGGAACCGGCCTGACGATACCCGCGATGTCTTCGTCGATGGCGCGCTGCGCACCGGCGACATCGGCTATCTCGATGAAGACGGCTATCTCTTCATCGTTGACCGGATAAAGGACGTTATCTTCTGCGGCGGCTATAACGTCTATCCCCGCGTCATCGAGGATGCGGCCTACCACCATCCGGCGGTAATGGAAGCGGTCGCCATCGGCATCGACGATCCTTATCGCGGCCAGTCGCCAAAGCTCTTCGTCGCCCCCCGCGAAGGCGAGACGCTGACGGTCGAGGAATTGCAGGCTTTCCTGAAGGAACGGCTGAGCAAGATCGAGATGCCGCGAGAGTTTGAGATCCGCGAGAGCCTGCCCAAGACCATGATTGGCAAGCTATCCAAGAAAGAGCTTGTCGAAGAAGAGCATAAAAGGCTCGCTTCATAGGGGACTGCATGCCAGTCTGATCGCGCCGCGCAAGGGATCGGGCGCGCGGGGAACGGACGGAAGCTGACGTGACGATGGAAGACACAGGTTTCAGCCCGCGCAATGATAGCGGGGAAGGGGAAGGCGACCAGGCTTCCGGCAATGGCAAGGCTATGCTGGGTATCCAGGAAGTCGCCAGCCAGCTCGGCGTGACCCTGCGCGCGCTGCGCTTTTACGAAAAGGAAGGGCTGATCAAGCCCGAACGGGTCGGCACCACCCGCGTCTATACCAAGCGCGAGATCGGGCGCATGCAGCTGATCCTTCGCGGCAAGCGGCTTGGCTTTTCGATCAGGGAGATCAAGGAGTTCCTCGACCTCTACGATGCCGACCCCAATCACCAGGAACAGATGGAACGGCTGGCCGAACGCGTTCGCGAACGGCTGGACGAGCTGGAGGAGCAGCGCAAGGCGCTGGAGCAGACGATCGAGGAATTGACCACGATCGAGCGTGAAGCGCGTGCGCGGCTACAGCCCTGACCCTACTTTCCAGCGGGGGAGGGGTTTCTGCCGCGCGCGGACAGATCGCCGCTGCCGCGCCCTGTATAACCCCCCATTGCAAATGGCGATGATCTGGCGTTGTCTCGACCCGTATGCTGGCAGGGTTTCCTGATCTGATTGTCGCGGTCCCCGTATTTGTCGGGGCGGCGGCACTTGTCTGGATCGCGGGGACCCGGCTGCCGAGCTATGTCGTCGCGCTTAGCGAAAAGACCGGCCTGGGCCATGGTTTTGCAGGATTGCTGGTGCTGGGAAGCATTACGTCGCTTCCCGAACTGGCCACCGCGACCAGCGCGTCGGCGATGGGTACGCCGCTGATCGCGCTCAACAATATTCTTGGCAGCGCGAGTTTTAACATACTGCTTCTCGCCTTTGCCGACCTGATCATCGGGAAGCGGCCCCTGACTTCGGTCGTGGCGCGGCCAGTGGTGCAGGTGCAGGGGGTTCTCGGCATGCTCTTGCTGGTGGTCGTGACAGCGGCCATCGTCGCGGGGGCGGGGGGCTGGCCGGGCTTTGTCGGCCCGTGGTCAAGCGGAATACTGGTGCTGTGCATCGGGGCGCTGGCGATTGCCAGTCGGGCAGAGCGCCGTCCGATGTGGCTGGTGGTGGACCCCGTCGTCCCCGACCTGGCCGAGGCTTCCGCCCCTGCCGCGATCGCGTGGCGAAAACTGATCGCGGTCATCGCAGCATTGGCGGCGGTGATACTCCTGGGCGGCCTGCTGCTTGCCTGGTCGGCCGACATCATCGCGCGCGACAGCGGTCTTGGCCAGCAGCCGGTCGGCTTTCTGTTCGTGGCCGCCGCAACCTCGCTTCCCGAACTCAGCGGAATCGTCGGGGCCATGCGGCAGCGGCATTATGAACTCGCCGTGGGTGAGATATTCGGGTCGAACCTGTTCAACATCGCGATCATCTTCGTCATCGACCTTGCCTCGCCCGGCGGTCCGGTCCTCGCTCTCGCTGGAAATTTCGAAGCGATGGCGGCATTGCTGGCGATGGCACTGACGGGGATCTATGTCCTCGCCCTGATCGAGCGGCGCGACCGGTTGTTCCTGCGGATGGGGGAGGGGTCGCTGGCCGCGATTGCCGTCTATCTGGCGGGGGCAGCCTATCTTTTCGCGGTTCGCACGATGTGAGGCGGGCCGGACACCGGTTTCCTACGTAATATTCCCAATGTCATAATTGGCGCCACGCCACCAATGTGGCCGGCAAGCCCTGATCGTTATCGCGCCGGGGTCCTTATATTCGGGCATCGGGCCATGCGGAGGAGAGGATGCATGCCGGTCGGTTGCCCGACAGGCGGCCGCACAGCATGGCGAGGGGGCTTCATGCTTTCATGCTGAAGCGGCCGCCCATTGAAGGACGCTTCTTCCACCCGAACGCAGCTCCGTACATTTCCCAATACCGGCCATCGCGCCGCATCCTAGGCTGATCGGCGATAACAGGAGAGAACGGCCATGAAGAACATCCTTCTCCTCGTCCATGACGATGATGGGCAAGAAGCCCGCCTGCAGGCGGCGCTTGATGTGACGCGCGCACTCGATGGGCATCTCACTTGCCTGGAAGTGGTGGCCCTGCCGATGATCGTTTCAAATTACTATACCGGCGGTGGGGCCGAAGCCTTGCTCGTCGAAGAGCTTCGTGAAGACGAAACCCGGTTACGCTCCGAAATCGAACGCCGCCTTGCGGCCGAAGATGTACCTTGGTCACTGAAGGAATCGCACGAGCCGCTGGCCAATGCGATCGAGAGCCATGCGGAACTTGCCGACATGGTTGTCGTGTCCTCCCGTTCACGCGGTCCTGACGGGGATAAGGACAGGCGTCCCGAACAATTGCCGCTGAAAGGCGGGCGCCCGATGCTGGCCGTACCGCCCGAAGGTCGCGGCGTCGATGTCACCCGACCGGTGGTCATCGCTTGGGACGGATCGGCCCCCAGTAACGCGGCATTGCGTGCCGCCGTTCCGCTTTTGAAAAAGGCGCGCGAAGTCAGCATGATCGAGGTCAACAACCCCGACGGTGCCTTCGCCATGCATGATGCGGCAAGCTATCTTTCGCGCCATGGCATTTCGGTCAGCCTTGTAGAGCGCGAGACGCGCGGCACGATCGCGCATATCATCATTGACCATGCCATGGCCGTCGATGCCGGATATATCGTGATGGGAGCCTATGGCATGCCCAGCGCCGCCGAACGGATATTTGGCGGGGTCACCCGCACCATGCTGACAGAGTGCACCTTGCCGCTTTTCCTCGCTCATTAGCTTGCGCAACCCCGTCCAGCGCAAGTTTCGCCCGCCGAAGCGTCCCCTTCGGCGGGCGAATGCGTTCGGGGCGGCTCAGTCGCTGCTGCCGGCAGGTTCGGCGGACTGGCCGTCGGCATTGTGCTCACGCTGCCATCCACGCTCTGAACCGAGGCCCGCGGCAAAGGCGATACGCAGGGCATCGGCGAAATTGCCGACATTCAGCTTGGCCATGACATTGGCGCGATAGACCTCCACCGTGCGCGCGCTGATGCCAAGGTCGAAGGCGATGGTCTTGTTCGGAAAGCCACAGGCCAGACCATCCAATACCTCGCGTTCGCGCGCGGTGAGGTGGCCGATCTGCACCTTGGCCCAATCGGCCTGATTGCGCTGCCGTTCCTCATCGGAGAGCCTGCTGAAGGCGGATTCGACCGCTGCCAGCAATTGCTTGCGGTCGGCCGGCTTCTCGATGAAGTCGCTGGCCCCTCCTTGCATCGCCTGCACCGCGACCGGAATATCGCCGTGTCCGGAGAGCACGATGACCGGGAAGTTGAAGCCCAGCCGCTGCATCTCGCGCTGTAGTTCGAGGCCGTTCATTCCGGGCATTGCCATGTCGATCATTGCGCAAGCCGGCTCGAAGCGGTCGGCCCCTTTCAGAAAGGCATCTGCGCTTTCCCAGCGCTGCACGCGATATCCCGCATTGCTGAGGAGGAAATCGAGCGATCTGCGGATCGCCTCCTCGTCGTCGACGACATGGACGAGTTTCCGATCAGGTGCCATCCACGCTCTCCCCGTCATGGGCTGGAATGGTGAAGAGGAAGCTTGCCCCCCCGCTCGCGACCCGTTGATGCCACATCGATCCGCCATGCGATTCCACGACCGTCCTGCAGATGGCGAGGCCAAGCCCCATGCCGGTCTGTTTCGTGGTCGAGAAGGGCGTGAACAGCTTGTCCTCCCGGTCCGGCGCAATGCCTGGGCCGTCATCGGTGACGCTGAAGCATATGTCGTGGCCATCACGGGTGACGGCGACTGCGATATGGCCGCCATGGTCGATCGCTTCTATCGCATTGCGCACGAGATTGATCAGCACCTGCTGGATCTGGACGCGGTCGATCAATATCCGGGCGGGATTGTCATCGAGATAAAGCGACCACTCGATCCCGCGATATGTCGCATCGCGCGTGGCCAGTTCGCACGCCTCGCGCGCAATGGCGGCGGGGTCCTCCTCCGTGCGCTCCAGCTCTCCGCGTGACAGGAAGCGCCGCAGCCGCTTTATCATCTCGCCAGCTCGCATCGCTTCGGCGCCCGCCTCGTCGAGCGCGTCCGCCATGTGCGCCAGCGCAGCCGCATCGCCATCGCGGATCGTTTGGGCGCACGTCTGGACGATATTGCCGATCGCCATCAGCGGCTGGTTGAGGTCATGCGCGATCGCCGTCGCGAGTGTCCCCATTTCGCTAAGCCGGGCCATCTGGGCAAGCTCCCTGCGGGTTTCGTGCAGCCGCGCCTCGGTTGCCTCGCTCGTGCTGAGATCGTGCAGAAAGCCCGCGAAAAGCCTGCGACCACCGCCAAACGCTTCGCCCACCCGGAGCTCGAGAGGGAAGATCGCCCCGTCCTTGCGCTGCCCCATAAGGCGGCGATGGCTGCCGATGATATGCGGCACGCCGGTCTGGCGATAGCGCGCCAGATAGCCGTCGTGCTCCTTGCGTTCGGGCATGGGCATCAGCATCGATACATTCTGCCCGACGGCTTCGTCCGGCCCATAGCCGAACAATTCCTCCGCCGCCTTGCTGAATGACAGGATGATGCCGCGTTCATCGATCACGATCAGCGCATCGGGCACGGTTTCGAGGATGGAGTTCAGCAGAACCGAACTCGCCTCCAGCGAGCGGGACTGCGTGTCCTCGACGGTGATGTCGCGCACGATCTGGCCAAACCCGCCCGGCAGGGCTCCATCACGCTCGATCAGGCTGATGGTGATGTCGGCCAGGAATACCGACCCGTCCTTTCGCACGCGCCAGCCGCGATCGCGAAACGTTCCATTGCTGCGCGCAAGATCTAGCTGCCTTTGCGGTACCTGCCGGTCGCGTTCGCCGGCCTCGAACGTTCGCGAAAGCGGCATGCCCAGCGCCTCGGCCTCGCTCCATCCGAACATGCGCTCCGCGCCCGCGTTCCAGATCGTCACATGCCCGCTGTCGTCCAGCATGCAGAGCGCGAACTGGTCCGCGATGTCGATGAACAGCGACAGTTCCTCGTCAAGGAGATGGGTGCGCAGCTGATCTTCAAGCGAGGCGGTCGGCACTTCATTGGT
The DNA here is from genome assembly GCF_001661965.1 of Croceicoccus mobilis. Lineage (GTDB taxonomy): Bacteria > Pseudomonadota > Alphaproteobacteria > Sphingomonadales > Sphingomonadaceae > Croceicoccus > Croceicoccus mobilis. The sequence continues at coordinate 115,128 of NZ_LYWZ01000011.1, read as the reverse complement.
GATGAGAATGCCCGCAACCTGCCCGTCGCTTCCATGCCATGGTGCCATGCTCCAGCGCAGCCAGTCGATCCGGCCATCGCGCCGACGACATCGTTCAAGCTCGCTGCTGACCGTCTCACCCTTCAACACCGCCTGGTGGCAGCTGCGCAGGGCCTCTGCATCGACGGGGCAGATTTCATAGAGTGAGTGGCCGGCCGGATCGCGGCCCTCCAGCTGGTTCTCGATCAGCCAGCGATCGCTGCAGCGGATATAATTGAGGTCGGCATCGAACAGCGCGAAAGACGCCGGGACCTGCCCCAGCATCAGCCCGACAAGCTCCTCCGGGAAGAAACTTGGGGCGGTCTCTTTCAAGTCTGCACGCATGCCTGACCCGCTGTTGCCTGACCTGCTTACGATCGCGGTGACCATACACGATTATCGGCGCGCCCGGCAGGGGCGCCCCGTTTTTTCCCTGCGGGCGTGCACGATTGCCATCGGGGCAAAACGCCCCGCACGGCCCATCACGGAAGAGGGCTGGAAAACGTCTTGTTCGCGAAAGGCTTGCCGGCAGGTCACCGGATATCCGCACATGGCGGGGCAGCGGATCGTGCCTCGCGAAACAAGCTCATGGCCTGAAATGCGCGGGGCGGACAGGGTGCATGATATCGCCCGGGCCATGCCGTGGGTATCAGCTTTCGCGCCCTTGCCCGTCCAGAGTCGCGGCGTTGAGCAATTGCACGACCTGATCGTCTGAAACCTGGTCGAAATGACGGTAATGCCGACCCACCGCAAAGAACGGCTCGGGCGTGGCCAGCACCACGATCTCGTCGCAAAGACTTTCCAGCCTTCGGACGACGTCAGCGGGCGCGACCGGGACGGCGAGCACCAGCCTTGCCGGACTTCGGCGTCGCGCGCCCTGCAATGCTGCGGTAATGGTTGAGCCGGTCGCGATCCCGTCGTCGACGATGATGATCGTTCGGCCTGCCAGGGACGGCATCTTCCGCGACCCGATATAGGCGCGGCGGCGGCGTTCCATCTCGACGAGTTGGCGCCCCAGTTCCGCCTGCAGATATTCACGGCCCGGTCGGATGATCCTGACCGCCTCTTCATTCAGGATCATTTGCGGCTCGTCGCCATCGACGACTGCGCCGATCGCATATTCGGAATGGCCCGGCGCACCCAGCTTACGGACCATCAGCAATTCCAGCTGCGCATCCAGCGCGCGAGCGATTTCAAAGCCGATCGGAACGCCCCCGCGCGGCAGGGCAAGGATGATCGGATGTTCAGCCCTCAGATGCTCCAACCTATGCGCCAGCAGGCGGCCTGCCGTCTGGCGGTCTCGGAAGGGCAGGGGGATCTGCGCGCTCATGGCTCTCTTCGCCCTGCCAGATGCAGCAGGAACCATCGCTTCGCTTCGGCGATGACTTCAGCCAGAGCGCCCGGCTCCTCGAACAGGTGCCCGGCCCCCTTTACGATCACGAGTTCATGCGGGCAGCGCAGGTGGCGGGCCGCCGCCTCGTTCAACGCGATAACCTGCGTGTCGGCGCCGCCGACGATAAGCTGCGTGGGCGCGCGCACATGTTCCAGCGCATCGCGTCCGGCCAGGTCGGGCCTGCCCCCGCGCGATACGACGGCGCCAAACAGTTCTGGCCGCTGCCCCGCAGCATAAAGAGCCGCGCCTGCGCCAGTGCTGGCGCCGAACAGGCCGATGGGGAGATGTGCGCAGGCCGGTTCAAGCCGCATTTCGCGGACTGCCTCGATCAGCCGCGATGACAAGAGCGCGATGTCGAATATATTTGCGCGATTGCGCTCTTCATCCACGGTCAGCAGGTCGAACAACAAAGTGGCAAGACCAGCATCGCCCAGCGCCTCGGCCACGTAATTGTTGCGCGGGCTGCGATGGCTGCTGCCGCTGCCATGGGCGAATACGACGATGCCATGCGCCCTGTCGGGCATGCGCAGCACCGCAGGCAGGCCGCGCCGGCCGAGTTGGAAGAAATGCGGGCTATGGGTCGCGACATCCATGGGTCAAAGTCCGAATGGCCAGATTTCGGGGGCGCCGTGCGGATGTTCCTTCCCCAGCGGAGAGACGGGGGTTGTCTCCTCGAACCAGACGAACGCATCGAACTGCTCGCACATCACGGCTTCAAAATAATGGCTCAAAAGCTCGGTTTCCGGTCGATAGACGACGCCGATCGCGCGTTCGAGCATGGGGCCGCGAAGCGCCTCGGCCAAGTAGCGGTGGGCGGGGCCGCGCCAGTCGGTGAGCGAGCGGGCCTGCCCTGCGTGGCGGAACGCATGTTCCCAGCTATCAGGGCGGGCCGGGCGGACCGACTTGATTTCCATGTCGCCGCCCCAATCGCTGGCGGCGGCGACATGCCCACGGTCGGTGCCAAAGCCGATGGCGACCGCTTCGTCGCCATGCGCCATGTGGCACAATTCACCGATGTTGAATTCGCCGCGCCAGCCCATCGCGGTCGCCGCAGCATTGCCGATATGCGAATTATGCGCCCAGACAACGGCCCGTGCATGATCGCCGCGATGGGCGAGCAGTGCCTCAAGCGTGCCGAACATGTGCCGGTCGCGCAGGTTCCAGCTGTCGACACCGCCGCGATACATGGCGCGGTAATAACGTTCTGCCGCAACGACGATGCGCGCATTCTGCACGGCGTCGAACCAGCTTTCCCCATCCTCGCGCATGCGGCCAAGCCGCTCGTCCAGCATGGCGCGAAGCTGTGCGACGGCCACGTCTTCGCAGCTGTCCATCCCGGCGCGCATGACGGCATGGCCATAGGCAGCAGGTTCTTCTGCCCAAGGTTCGAGGCAGCCATAGCGCCTGCGCGCTCTTTCGGCGGCAGCGGGATCCGCCTTGTCGAGGTAGGCGATAACCGCATGCATGGATTCGTCGAGGCTATAGACGTCGAGGCCATGGAACGAAGCTCGATCCTCTTCCGCGCGGGATGCATTGTGCCCCTTCAGCCAATCGGCAAATTCCAGCACTTCCAGATTGCGCCACATCCATGTCGGAAATCGCGCGAACACATCCCCGCGGCGCGGGCGCGGCGCGCGGTGGCGGACATATTCGTCGATGCGAGCGGCGTCGGGCCAGTCGGCCTCTACCGCGACGATGGAAAAGCCGTGCCTCTCTATCAGGCGGCGCGTGATGGCGGAGCGGGCGCGATAGAATTCGCTGGTCCCATGGGTGCATTCGCCCAGCAGCACGACGCGCGCATCGCCAAAGCGGTCGAAAAATTCGCCAAAGGCTTCGGCGTTTGACGGGTTGGGCAGCGGTTCGGCGACACGGTGCAGCAGATGATGCAGGGCCTTGTTGTCGCGTGCATCTCCGGTTCTTGTCTCGATGCCCATGATCGGCCTCCTTCCCATGACCATTTAGGCCGGAGGCGGGCGCGGCTGCATCTGGTGAATATACGGATGTAATGGGAGGAGGGGCGTGAAATGCGCCCAAAGACAAAACCTGCGGCTTCCCCCGGCCCGTGATGCCCATGTCGGGGCATCATGTTTTGGGGATCGCCGCAGGTTCTATCGACCGATTATCGCGCAATCTCGGTCCAGGACCTTTCCTTTTCGGTTTCGGTCCAAAACGACATTGTCGCTCCTGGTCGGTAATTACTTGCCTAGCGCGGTTATGCGGACCGCGTTATCCGTAATGTTCCGGAAGCCAAGGGTTTATCGCAGTCCCGCTGCTTTAAAGCGACAGGCCGAAAGACAGCCCGACCGCGGTTTCGGCAAGATATACATCGGCCTCTCCGCCGCCAAAGCTGGCCGGGATCGATCCGGACCCGCGCACGGTCTGACGCGGTGCGCGCATCGCATAGGCAGTGACATCGGCGCCATCACCGATCTTTACCGTTGCGCCCAGCGTGTAATGGCCGCGCACCACGCCGGGTGCAAAAACATTGAGCAGGGTCTGCGAACGGGGCACCGGATTGTCGGAACGGCCGTAGCCTGCGCGCAGGGTCAGCGCCGGGGAGGCGCGATAGATCGCGCCCACTTTCCAGACGTCGATGTCGCGCCAGCCGAAGCCGGGGCCGCCATCGGCGCCAAAGGGGACGCCCTGAAAAAGGCTGTCGACCGGATTGCCCACCGACTGGACATCCGAATAGTCGATCCGCTTGTAATCGGCCCCGACGGTCAGTGCGTCGCTTGCCTTTACCGAAGCGCCAAAGCCCCAGGAAGCGGGAATGTCGAACCCGCCCTTTTCGGCGAACAGCCCGGCATAATCATCGAAATCACCGGCATTGATCTTCGACTGGTAAAACGCGCCGATCTTCACGCTTTCGCCGATCGAACCGAGATAGCCGACGCGAACGCCGACGCCAGCGCTCCAGTCCGTGCCATTGTTCGTGAAGTTTTCGGGATCCTGCGAGTAGGCGGCAAAGGGCTGCGCGCCATGCATCTTGAAGCTTTGCAGAACGATGACCGGTGAAACGCCGACCGAATGCCCCTGTGCCACCTTATACGCGGCGGTGGGGGAAATCATGATCTGGCGCAGGTTGACGCCCGCCGGACCGCTGGCGCCAAAGCTGGCGAAGGGGTTGGTCTTGTAATGGGTGTTCATCCCTCCATTGCCGTTAATGGCGATGCCCACGGCAAGACGGTCCGACAGCGGACGGACATAGGCCGCTTCCGGAAGGACGAAGGGATTGGCGCCATTGCCCGAATATTTACCGTCAAGCCCGGCTGCATTGCCCGAAATGCTGGCGCCGCGGTCGGGGACGAAAATCTCTACGCCGACGTCGAGGCGGTGTCCGATTTCCATCGCTGTCGCCGGGTTGACCGAAATGGCAAGGGCATCCTGCGGCATCGCGATCTCGACCCCGCCCGCGCCCTTGGCCTTGGCGCCTGCTCCGTTGAGGAAATAGCCATCGGTTGCATTGGCTGCAGTGGGGGCGGCAGCCGCCAGAGTGATGGCGAGCGCGGTGAAAGGCAGGCGGCGGCCATTATGGCCGAAAAAGGAAAGCGACATGGTTGGTAGATGGTCCCGGATAGAATGGCTTGCCGGGTGTCAGAGGGTCCGGCTTCTTGCAGCAGCACTTAATGTGCGCTGCCGCGCAATGAAGCGAGATATCCTTGCCGACCCCCAATACCAGCTTTTGCTGACTCCGATGTCGATAGCCTCAGCCCGGTAGGGTGGCGGTCTGCCGCAGCGCCTCACCCAGCGCCAGCCCGGCCGACATGGCGAGGTTCATCGACCTGACGCCAGGGCGCATCGGAATGCGAATTCGGGCGTGGCAGGCTTTGGCGATTTCCGCTGGCACGCCTGCGCTTTCCTTGCCGAAAAGCAGCACGTCATCGGGCGCGAAAGTGAAATCATAGGCCGACCCCGAACCCTTCGTCGTGAACAACAGCAGTCGGCGGTGACCTATGGTTTTGCGGAAGGCATCGAAGCCGGGGTAGCGGGTGACGCTGACGTGATCGATATAATCCATGGCCGTGCGGCGGACACGGCGATCATCCCACTCGAAACCCAGCGGCTCGATCAGATGCACATCCGCGCCCATGCAGGCACCCAGCCGCATGACGGCGCCGACATTTCCGGCGATTTCAGGTTCGAAAAGGGCGATATGCATGGGCGGTCACTGGCAGTAGCTCCCTGCCTGCGCAAGCTTTCCCATCAGCCGGCGGTTTGCCCGAAAGGCCGAGCGAGACGACCGCCATGCAGGCCCAGTCAGACCTTCGGCGATGTGCTCCCGGCAAGGCCGATGCCGTTTTCGACGATGCCTTGCGCGCCCATCATGCCAGCCGCGACCGCTTCGGCCGTCATTGCCTGCAATTTCTGGGCTTCGTGCTGATAGTCGCTCACGATTTCCTTGCCGAAATCGCTCCACAGGCTGAAGGCCGCCATCGGTTCGCGGCAACTCATCAGCTCTTGTCCGAATTCGGCATCCTTGCGCAGCCTGTCGGCGAGAAAACCATAATATTCGCGGAAACATTCCACGCCCTGCTGCATGAACTCCGGTGTGGTGCCGGTCTTCTTCGCTGCCATGATCTTGCCTTTCCGGGGAATGAAGAGATCCGATTATTATCGGGAACGGCAGACATCATCGCCAAAGCCGCGATCAGGTCATATCGGTAAACCTCCCAGTATCGTGCAGACGCGGCACGCCGCTGAGATGCGTATATTTACGGGTTTCGACGCGGTGGTTGCAGCGTCAATCCTGTTCGACCGCCATGGCCGGTTTGCTGCGAATGCGACCATATCCCACGGGTTTCTTCGAGTTTCCGGCTGATGCGGCAGGAAGGGGAGTGTGGCGATGGCTTGGTCAGTGCTGACCGATTTTCTGCGGAGGGCGACGCGGGCGGGAATCGGTCGTGACAAAGCGGCAAGCGCGCTGGAGGATGCAGGCTGGCCGCCCGCCCAGGTGAAATCGGCCATAGAAGCCTTTGCCGACAGCGATCTTCCCGTCGCGGTGCCGCGCCCATCCATATCCCCCACACCGAAAGAGCTGTTCCTGTATCTCACGGCCTTTTCATGCCTCTACGTGGCGGTCATGGGGCTGGGCACGATCCTGTTCCAGCTGATCAATATCGCCCGACCTGATCCTGCAGACTTCTATGCGGGCAACTATTTTTCAATGATGGGCAATGTGGAGGCAAAGCTGCGCTCCGGCGTTTCCAGCGTGGTCGTCTTTCTGCCGGCCTATCTCTTCGTCGATTTCCGGATCGCGAAACTGCGCCGCTCGAGTGCCGGGGGAGGCGCTTCCGCCGTCAGGCGCAAGCTGACCTATCTGACCTTGTATTTCACCGCTTTCGTCCTGCTTTTCGATGCCAGCTTTCTCGTCTCCTACTGGCTGAACGGAGAGCTGGATTCGCGCGTACTTCTAAAGATCCTGGTCGTGGCTGGCATCGGTGCGCTGGTATTGGGGCGCTATCTTTATGAAATGTCCTGCGAAGAGCATTTCGGGGCCGGGCATGTGCGCCTTGTCCGGATGGCTTCGCTGGGATTTCTGGTCGCTGTTTCCCTTGCCGCGGTCATCGCGGCCTTTGCCAATTTCGATCCACCGGGTGAAGAGCGCAGGAAGCAGGCCGATGCGGCGCGCGAAGCGGCACTGGCGCAGATTGATGTAGCGGTCCTGACCTATTTCCGCGCCTATGACGAATTGCCCGATAGCCTGAAGGCGGTCGCGAAGTTCGAGCATGTGCGTCTGCCCCGTGATCCGGAAACGGGCAAGCCTTATGGCTATGAAGTAACTGGTGAGCGCACGTACCGTCTGTGCACGCGGTTCCGCACGGCGCGGACCGAGATGGACTTGGTGGCCGAAGGCGCGGCCTATGGCGGCTATTACCAGACCTCCGCCTTTGTCGAACACCCCGCGGGTGATCATTGCTTTGACATGGAGGTGAAGGAGGCCGTGCCCTATGGACAATGAACTGTGCCGGGCCTGACCGGGGATTTGGCGGACAGGGTGGGATTCGAACCCACGGTGAGCGTGAACCCACGGCGGTTTTCAAGACCGCTGCCTTAAACCACTCGGCCACCTGTCCTTGTGAAAAGCGCCGCTAGCGGCTTTCGCATGGCTTGTCATCAGTGATGCGAAAGCTTTGAACGCAAATCGTCGTCATCCGCTTCACCATTTGTCGCATAAGCCATGAGCGGGGATTCCCACGGCCCATGGGCTGTGGCATGACTTGGCTCATGAACAGATTTGCCCGCGTATCGCTTGCCTTCTCCGCCCTGACCGCCGTTTTCACTGCCGCGCCTGCCAGCGCGCAGGTCTATACCCAGGCGGGTTTTGAGGAATATCTCCAGCAGGTCGGAAACAGGGCGCGGGCCGAGGGTGTTTCGGCGCGCTCGGTGGCGAATGGCCTGTCGGGCCTGACGATCAACGACCGCGTGGTGGAACTTGATCGGCCGCAGGCGCCCGATCCCGTCGGCACGCCATTTCCGCCCTTTGCCCCCTACCGCGCGCGCCATGTCGACAGCGCGCGCATCAATGGCGGGCGCAACACCTATGCCGCCAGCGCGTCGGTCCTGCCGCAGATTGAGCAGCGTTATGGGGTGCCAGGGCAGATCCTGATTGCCATCTGGGGGCATGAGACCAATTATGGCAGCTATACTGGCAGCTTTGACACGATCCGTTCACTGGCGACATTGGCCTATGAAGGGCGCCGCCGCGAATTGTTCGAAGGCGAGCTGATCGCTGCATTGAAGATGATGGATCAGGGCGTCACGCGCCAGCAGCTGACCGGCAGCTGGGCCGGCGCGATCGGCAATCCGCAGTTCCTGCCCAGCGTTTGGCTGCGTGTTGCCGCCGATGGCGACGGTAACGGCACCCGCGATATCTGGAGCAGCCGGGCCGATACGCTGGCCTCCATCGCCAATTATTTCGTCGATGCCGGATGGCGGCGCGGCGAACCCTGGGGTGTGCCCGCCTATGTGCCGAGCGGCTATAACCGCTCTGCCGATAACACGAAGCTTTCGGCCCCGCGCTGCGAACGCGTGTTTGAACGGCACAGCCAGTGGAAGACGATCCGCGAGTGGAAGGCGCTGGGTGTCGTGCCGCAAAAGCCGATCGGCGACGATGCCATGGCATTTCTGTTCGAGCCCGATGGTCCGGGCCAGCCAGCATACCTCCTCACCAGCAATTACCGGGTGATATTGGACTACAACTGTTCCAACTATTACGCCCTTTCGGTAGGGCTGCTGGCCGACGCGATCCGTTGATCGGGCATATCGGCCGGGCGAAGGCAGGAGCAGTATGATGATGGGCAAACCGCGGCGTTTTGCGGCGGCTTCGGCGGCAATCGCGCTGGCGCTGACGCCTGCGCCGCCCTTCGCGCAGACCTCGGCGGTACAGGTGGAGCAGGCGGTCCCCGCTTATGAAAACCCGCCGCTTGGCAATATTCCCATCGCGCTGATCATGGATGCCGATGGCGGCGCGCCCTTTTACGAAAAGGATGCGGATCGCCGCTTTATCCCCGCTTCGCTGACGAAGCTGATGACGATGTACACCGCGTTCGAACTTTTGGATGCAAAGCGGATCACGCTCAATCAGCGCATGCCGGTGACGCGCCAGATTTTCAAGGAATGGGGCGGGGTGGGATCGACCATGTTCGCCTCTGCCGGGGAAACGATCAGCGTCGATACGCTGCTGCAGGGGATCACGACGGTCTCCGCCAATGACGGCTGCGTCATTCTGGCCAGCGGCGCTGCAGGCAGTGTCGAGGGCTGGACCGCGCTGATGAATGCCAATGCGAAAAAACTTGGCATGGTGAACAGCCATTTCAACACGCCCAATGGCTGGCCGGACGAGGGGCGCACCTATACCAGCGCGCGCGATCTCGCCATTCTGGCCCGTGCGTTAATTACCGAGCATCCGACGCTTTATCGCCGCTATTTCTCGATCCTGAGTTTCACCCACAACGACATTACGCAAAAGCATCACAACCCTATCCTTGAGGCTGTGCCGGGGGCCGATGGGTTGAAAACCGGCTTCACGAACGAGGCGGGCTATGGCTTCGTCGGTTCGGCGGTGCAGGGCAATCGCCGCCTCATCATGGTGCTGGGCGGCGCGGAAACGAGCCGTGAGCGCAAGAAGGTCGCGCGCGAGTTCATCCAGTGGGGTTTTGACGAGTGGGACGCCGATTACGTTTTCGGCCACGGCCAACCCGTGGGTAAGGCCCGCGTTCAGGGCGGCGCGTCGCGTCATGTCCCCGTTGCCGCGGCGCAGGGCGTGAAGATTTCCGTGCCCCGCGGCCAGCAAGCCGAAGCCAATGTGATCATGCGTTACGAAGGCCCGCTCATGGCCCCGATCCGCAAGGGGCAGCCCGTGGGGCAGTTGATCGTTCAGCGCGCCGGCGAAGAACCTGCGAGTTTCGATCTGGTCGCGACGGAGGAAGTGCCGGCTGCCAATGGCTGGCAGCGCCTGCGCAACGGTTTTCTGGGCCTGTTCGGCTGACATGACGACACGCGGACGCTTCATCGCTTTCGAAGGCGGGGAGGGGGCGGGAAAATCCACCCAGTCCCGCCTCTTGGCCGAGGCGTTGACCGCGCGCGGTCTGGATATCGTGACGACCCGCGAACCCGGCGGCACGCCCGGTGCCGAGGCTTTGCGCGCGCTGTTGCTGGATACGGCGCTTGACTGGAACCCGAAGGCAGAGGCGCTGTTGTTTGCCGCTGCGCGGTCCGATCATGTGGAGACGCTGATCCGGCCGGCGCTGGCTGCGGGTAAATGGGTCATCTGCGACCGCTTCCTCGACAGCTCGCGCGCCTATCAGGGCGGGGCGGGGGGCATTGGTGACGAGGCCGTCCTGGACCTGCACCGCATCGGCAGCGATGGCCTGCTGCCCGACTGCACGATCCTGATCGAGGTTGACCCGGCCGAGGCCGCCGCCCGCGCCCATGCGCGCGATGGCGATGCCGCCGACCGGATCGGGGCGAAGGGAAAGGAATATCACGCGGCCGTGCGGGCCCGTTTCGCTTTGCTGGCAAAGCAGGACCCGGATCGCTTCGCGCGCATTGACGGCGATGCCACAGCCGACGAGGTGCACGCCCGCATCATGGCCGCGCTGGCTCCGTTGATGGAGGGGGCGTGAGCGAGACACCGAAGCTTTTGGGCCATGAGGCTGCGTGGAACAGCTGGCATGCCGCGATGCGTAGCGGCAAGATGCATCACGCCTGGCTGCTGGCGGGAAAGCGCGGTCTGGGCAAGGCAAGCTTTGCCTTGTCGGCAGCCGCCGAACTGGTGGCCGAGCCCGGCGTGCCGCAGCCCGAACCGCTGTCGCATCCCGACATCATCCTGCTCCAGCGCCCACCCGCGACCAGCGATGACGAGAAGAAGCGCGACGAAGGCAAGCCTTTCAACCGCAAGCGTAACATAAGCGTCGACCAGATTCGAACGATGCAGCGCCGTCTGACAACGCGCCCGACGCTGGGGCCGCGCCGCGCAATTATCATAGACGCATCCGACGATCTGGAGAAATCCGCCGTCAACGCGCTTTTGAAAAGCCTTGAGGAACCGCCGCAGGGCAGCTTCTTTCTGCTCGTCGCGCATCGGCCCGGTGGCCTGCTGCCCACTGTGCGTTCCCGTTGTCGCCAGCTGCGCTTCCACACGCTGACCGACATGCAGATTGAGGAAATCGTGGCCGCGCGCGAACCCGATGTCGGCATCGAAACCCGCAATGCGGCGGTGGAGGCTGCGCAGGGATCTCCGGGCGCGGCATTGTCCTTTGTCGAGGACGAGCTTGCCCCGATCGCCCGCGAATTGCGCGCCATCATGCGTCATGGCGATCCCGATTTCACCCGCCGTGGCGCTCTGGCCAGTGCCATCGGTGCAAGGCCGGACCGCGAACGCCTGCTGGCAAGCGTCCGTCTGGCCCGCGACATTTGCGCCGAAAGTGCCCGCATGGCTCCGCGTGCTTATCAGGCGCGACTGATCGACACGCACGGGGCGTTGGTAAAGCTCGGGGCGGAGATCCCGTATGCCAATTTCGATGCCGGGCTGACCGTGGTCGAAATTGGCGGGTTGCTGGCAGCCGCCTCGGCACCTAAGGGTTAGCGCAAAGCTGACGGGCCATGCCCGCAGATCCATTCCAGATCAGAAAGTCAGGGGCCTGATGGCCGATCCTTTTTATATCACCACCGCGATCCACTATCCCAATGGCAAGCCGCATATCGGTCATGCCTATGAAACCATCGCCGCCGACGTGATCGCCCGCTTCCAGCGCGCATCCGGGCGAGAGGTGCGGTTCCAGACCGGCACCGACGAGCATGGTTTGAAGATGGCGCAAAAGGCACGTGACCTTGGTATCTCACCGCGTGAGCTTTGCGATGAAATGTCAGGTCATTTCAAAAGTCTGTTTGATCTTCTTGATATCAGCTATGACAATTTCATCCGCACGACCGAGCCGCGCCACCACACCGCCAGCCAGGCGATCTGGGAGGCGATGGAGGCCAATGGCGACCTGTACCTCGACCGTTACGAAGGCTGGTATTCGATCCGCGACGAAGCCTATTACGACGAGAGCGAGCTGAAAACGGGCGAGGGGGGCGAGAAGCTTTCCCCGCAGGATACGCCGGTGGAATGGACGGTCGAGGAAAGCTGGTTCTTCCGCCTTTCCAAATATGCCGAACCACTGCTCGCGCTCTATCGTGACAATCCCGAATTCATCCAGCCCGATAGCCGCCGGAACGAGGTGATGCGTTTCGTCGAAGGCGGACTGCGAGACCTGTCGGTTTCGCGCACCAGTTTCGACTGGGGCGTAAAGGTGCCGGGTGCCGATAATCACGTGATGTATGTGTGGGTCGATGCGCTCACCAACTATCTCACGGGTCTTGGCTACCCCGATGAAACAGATGACTTTTCCAAGTTCTGGCCGGCCGATCTGCACTTGATCGGCAAGGATATCGTGCGCTTCCACGCGATCTATTGGCCCGCCTTCCTGATGAGTGCGAAGCTTGCATTGCCGAAACAGGTCTTCGGGCATGGCTTTTTGCTGAACCGTGGTCAGAAGGAATCGAAAAGCCTTGGCAATGTGACTGACCCGGTGGCGCTGGTGGAACAGTTCGGTGTTGATCCGCTGCGCTATTTCCTGATGCGCGAAATCGCTTTCGGACAGGATGGCAGCTATTCCGCCGAAGCCATCGTCACCCGCGCCAATGCCGAGCTGGCCAATAGTTTCGGCAATCTGGCACAGCGCACTTTATCCATGATTTTCAAAAATCTGGACGGAGTTATTGAGAGCGGTTTGCCAGAGGATGCGGCCGACACGGCACTGCTTTCGGCGGTCTCGGATGCGATTGCTGGCTTGCGCGACAATTTCGGGAAACTCGACTTCAGTGATGGCCTCGATGCATGGATGCGCGGCGTGTTCGCCTGCAACGCCTATGTCGACGAGATGGCGCCCTGGGCCTTGCGGAAGACCGATCCGGATCGGATGAAGGCGGTGCTGAATGTGCTGTTCCGCTGCGTTCGTGATCTTGCCATTGCGGTGCGGCCAGTCGTGCCCGGTTCGATCGACAGGCTGCTTGACCAGATGGGCATCGCCGCAGATGCCCGCGATTATTCCGCCTTGGCCGACAATGACTGGTTTGCCGCGCTCGCGGCTAGCGATTACAAGGTAGAGAAGCCGGTCGGCGTTTTCCCGCGCCTCGAACTGACCGAAACCGAGGGTGCGGCCTGATGTTGATCGATTCCCATTGCCATCTCAATTACAAGGGGTTGATCGAGCGGCAGGACGAGATCCTCGATGCCGCGCGTGACCGCGGCATTGGCGGCTTCCTCAACATCTCGACCCGTCAGGGTGAATGGGGCGATGTCATCGCCACGGCTGAGCGCAATGACGACGTCTGGGCCAGTGTCGGCATCCACCCGCATGAGGCTGACCAGCACCCCGATCTGGGCGCCGACGAGCTGTTGAAAGCGACCGAGCACGACCGGGTGATCGCCATCGGTGAAACCGGCCTCGATTATTATTACGACCATTCCGACCGCGATGCGCAGCGTGCGTTGTTTCGCATGCATATCGGCGTGGCGCGTGAAACCGGTCTTCCTCTGATCATCCATACGCGCGATGCGGAAGAGGATACGCTTCAGATCCTGCGCGAAGAGAAGGGGAAGGGCGAGTTTCCCGCCCTGATCCATTGCTTCACCGCATCGGATGCCTTCGGCAAGGCGGTCCTGGAACTCGGCCTCACCATATCGCTTTCCGGTATCGTGACCTTCAAGAATGCCAAGGAGCTGCAGGAAACCGCGCGCCACGTTCCGTCCGACCGCCTGCTGGTCGAGACGGATGCGCCGTTCCTCGCGCCGATCCCGCATCGCGGAAAGACCTGCGAACCCGCGTTCGTGGCTGACACCGCGCAATTCGTAGCCGATCTGCGCGGTGAGGAGCTTGAGCGATTGGCGGAAACGACATCGGCCAATTTCACGCGCCTGTTCTCAAAGGCGGCGCTGTGAAGGTCACGATACTGGGTTCGGGCACTTCGACTGGCGTGCCGCGCATCGGCAACGACTGGGGCGCCTGCGACCCGAACGAACCGCGCAATCGACGCAGTCGGGTTTCCATCGCGATCGAGACGGCCGAGGGGCAGCGCATCCTCGTCGACACGTCTCCCGATCTTAGAAGCCAGTTGCTGGCGAACGACATCGGCAGGATCGATGCGGTGTTCTGGACGCACGACCATGCGGATCACTGCCACGGTATCGACGACCTTCGACCACTGCGTTTCGGGCGCGCGGGTCCGATACCGGGCTATGCCAACGAGGTGACGGTGAGGCGTCTGCGGCGGCGTTTCGATTATGTTTTCGCCGGGCAATTCGGTTATTCGACCATCGTCGACATCGATTCCCTTGACCGGCTTCGCATGGTCTGCGGGCTGGGCGTGCGCTGGTGCGAGATGCCGCACGGTCCCGTTTTCAGCACGGCATTCCGGTTTGATAATGGTAAAAAATCAATTGGATACGCAACGGACTTCAGTGAGATTACCGATGATATGGTCAATCTCATGCAAGGCTGCGACCTCTTGATCGTCGATTGTCTGCGGCGTGATCCACATCCGACGCATGCGCATCTGGGCATGGCGCTCGAATTCGCCAAGACTGTTCGGGCGGAGCGCGCCGTTCTGACGCATCTCGATAAGAGCATGGATTATCGCACCTTGTGTGACGAGGTGCCATCCAACGTGCTGGTCGGGTATGACGGCATGGAGCTTGGCTTTTGAACACGCTTGCGATCGTCTCGTTGATAAGCCTGTTGGGCTGGCTGATCCTTATGATAGGCACCTGGCGCAGCCATAAGGTCAGCCAGTCAGGGACGATCAAGATGGCGTTGGTGTGGGTCGCCATATTCCTCGCGGTAACGCTTGTGATGGGAATGTTGACCGGCTCCTGATGCCCGCTTTTATTTTACATAATATTGATTATCACTCTTTCATTCGAGGCAATCCGGCATGATCGAGAACCGCTCCCCCATCGAACGGCTTCTCGCCATTATGGCGCAATTGCGCGACCCCGTGTCGGGCTGCGAATGGGATCTGGCGCAGGACTTTGCGTCGATCGCGCCATACACGTTGGAGGAAGCGCATGAGGTCGCCGACGCCATCGCCCGCGGAGCAATGGACGAGTTGAAGGACGAACTCGGCGATCTTCTGCTTCAGGTCGTCTTTCACGCCCGCATGGCCGAGGAAAAAGGCCTGTTTGCCTTCGACGACGTGGCCGAAGCTATCTCTGCCAAAATGGAGCGTCGCCATCCGCACATCTTTGCCAATGGTGAGAACGCCGACGCCGAAAGCGTCCGCACCAATTGGGAGCGGCTGAAGGCTAACGAACGTGCCGAGAAAAATCAGACGGGCGCGCTTGATGGCGTGGCGCTAGGCCTGCCGGGCTTGCTCCGTGCCGAAAAACTACAAAAGCGCGCAGCCCGTGTCGGCTTTGACTGGCCAGATGAAAGCGGCGCTGCTGACAAGCTGCACGAAGAGATCGACGAATTCGCCGAAGCCACCGACGAAGCGCACAGGTTCGAAGAAGCCGGCGACATGCTCTTCGCTGCTGTGAACTGGCTCAGGAAACAGGGCATCTCTGCCGAAGATGCGATGCGCGCGGCAAATCGGAAATTCGAGCGGCGCTTTGCCGGAATGGAAACATTCGCCGCGGAAGATCGGGTCGATTTCGCAGCCCTCGATCTTCAAAGCCAGGACGCGCTATGGAACCGCGTAAAGGCCAGCGAAAAGGCGCATAATCCTTAACCGTCCAATGCGACGAAACGGCCGAATTCGCGGTCCTCGATCCTGACCGTGATCCGAATCTGCGGCTCTTCACCGGTTTCGGTATCGCTCACCTCTTCCTCGCCCAGAACCTCGCCATGGGCGTGGAGCCATGCGATCCGCTTGCCGTCGCTTGTCGGAACGATGATGTCGTGCACACGCGCATCACGCGTCAGTATCGCCGAAATCGCCCGCTCCAGCGCATCGGTTCCAAAGCCCGTGAGCGCCGAGATCGGCACGACCGGAATATCGGCACGCTCGGCCTGTTCGGCCAATTCTTCGCGGCGTTCGTCCGCGATCTGGTCCCATTTATTCCACGCCTCGATCACCGGAATCCGAAGGGCACCCTCCTCTTCCGTGTTGATATCGAGATCGGCCAGGATCTGTTCGACTTCCACCTTCTGGCCGTCGGCCATCGCGCTCGACATGTCGCGCACATGGACGATGATGTCGGCGCCGGTCACTTCCTCCAGCGTTGCGCGGAAAGCGGCGACCAATTGCGTCGGAAGGTCGGAGATGAAACCCACGGTGTCTGACAGGATCGCCTTTTCGACGCCCGGCAGACCTATGGCGCGCATGGTCGGATCGAGCGTGGCAAAAAGCAGATCCTCCGCCATCACATCTGCACCTGTCATGCGGTTGAAAAGCGTGGATTTTCCGGCATTGGTGTAGCCGACCAAAGCGACCACGGGCCAAGGCGCCCTTCCCCGGCGCGCGCGGTGCAGGGCGCGGGTGCGGCGCACCTGTTCCAGTTCGCGGCGCAGGCGCGCCATGCGATCGCGGATCATGCGGCGGTCAGCCTCGATCTGCGTTTCGCCGGGCCCGCCGAGGAAGCCGAAGCCGCCGCGCTGCCGTTCAAGGTGGGTCCAGCTGCGCACGAGCCGGCCTGCCTGATAATCCAGGTGCGCCAGCTCGACCTGCAGACGCCCTTCCGCCGTTGCCGCGCGTTCGCCGAAAATCTCGAGGATCAGCCCGGTCCGGTCGATCACCTTTCGCTTCAGCGCGTCTTCCAGATTGCGCTGCTGGATCGCGGAAAGCGCGCCATCGACGATGACGAGCTCTGCCTCCGCCATTTCACAATCGGCGCGGATCCGGTCGATCTGGCCCGACCCGAACAATGTGCCGGGGCGTACGTCGCGGATCGGGATGATATAGCTTTCGACGACCTCGATCCCGATGGCGAGCGCAAGCCCCCTTCCCTCTTCGAGCCGGGATTCCGGATCGGGCAGGTTGTCCTTGCGGATATCGGGCAACACGACGAGGGCACGCGCACCGCGCGTAACCTCGCCGGCTACGTCGTCATTACCAAAAATGTCGTCGGCCAGGGGGCCTCTCCGTTATTCGTCTTCCGACCAGTCGCCCGAAAGGTCGACATGGGTGATCGGCTGTACGGTGGAGATAGCATGCTTGTAGGCGAGTTGCACATAGCCTTCGCGTTCGAGCAGCATGCAGAACAGGTCATAGGCCGCGATCCGGCCCTGAAGCATCACGCCGTTGATCAGGAACATCGTCACCTGAGCGCCAGCGTCGCGGACCGATGACAGGAACACGTCTTGAAGCATGCGCTTGCCGCGCGCTTCCTCGGCGAATTCGAACAGTTCCACATCGACGGGCTGCGTCGGCATGATCGTGCTTATCGCATGCTTGTAAACAAGCTGCGACTGCCCATCGCGGCGCAGCAGGATCGAGAAATTGTCGAACCAGGTCACGATGCCCTGCAGCTTTACGCCTTTCACCAGGAACATGGTCACAGGCGTCTTCTGCTTACGCAGGTGATTAAGGAAGATGTCCTGAAGATTCTGTCCCTTGCCAGCCGGTTTGGCAGCTGCCTTGGCCGGTGCCTTCTTGGCGACGGGGCGAGCTTTCAGCTTTTCGGGCTTTGCCGCAGGTGCATCTGCTGGCGCGGTTTCAGCGGGTTCGATTGCTTCGGGGGATGCATCTGCTGCCTCGGTCTCGGGGGTTTCCGACTTGGTGCGGATGCTAAGCGTCTTGCCGGCCATTCTCATGGACTCCTGTTTTTTGTTGGCGGCAGGCATTTTTGCCCGTCCGCGTTCTGGCCGGCGGGGGCCGACCGATGGGCGCGGGTACATTCGCCCCGTACGCAATGTGAATTCTAAATGCTGCTATGCAGCAAAGCAATCCCGAAAAAAGCGATGATCGCAATCGAATATGCCGCAAACCCTTAGGCGGGTTCATCCTTTCGGTCGGTCAGGCCCAGCGTCTTGAGCTTACGGTGCAGAGCCGAACGTTCCATCCCGATAAAGGATGCAGTGCGCGAGATGTTCCCCGAAAAGCGCCGGATCTGCACGCGTAGATATTCGCGTTCGAACTGTTCGCGTGCTTCACGCAGGGGGATGCCCATCATGGCCGAAATGCCACTCGATTCGCCGCTTTCCTCCTGAGTGATCTCGGGCGGCAGCATGTCGGCGTCGATCTGGCCCAACCTTTCGCGCGGAGCGAGAATCAGCGTGCGTTCGACCACATTCCTAAGCTGACGGACATTGCCGGGCCACTCATAGCTTTGCAGTACGGCCACGGCCTCGTCGCTGATCTCAGGGGGGTTATAGCCCTGGCTGCGGGCGTAGCGGGCGAAAAAATGGTCGGCGAGCACGGGAATGTCCCCTCGCCTTTCGGCAAGACCCGGTACGCTGACGGGTACGACGTTGAGGCGATAATAGAGATCTTCGCGAAACCGCCGGTCCGCAATCGCTTCCGACAGATCCTGCGAACTTGACGAGGCAACGCGCACATCGACGCGGATCTGCCGGTTGCCGCCAACCCGGACAAAGGCCTGATCGGTCAGCACGCGCAGGATGCGGGCCTGCGTCGATTCGGGCATGTCCGCCACCTCGTCGAGATAGAGCGTGCCGCCATCGGCCATCTCAAGCAGCCCGGCGCGCACCAGCTTACCATCGGACTCTTCGCCGAAAAGCTCCTGCTCGAAACGTTCCGGGGTGATGCGGGCGGAGTTGACCGTCACAAAGGGCTTTTCGGAACGCGGGCTCCAGTGGTGCAGCAGGCGCGCCGCCATTTCCTTGCCCGCGCCCGCCGGGCCGGTGATCAGCACGCGGCTGCCGGTATTGGCAACGCGCTTCAATGTGGCGCGCACGGCGTTGATTGCGCCCGAATTGCCGTTGAATTCCTCGAACCCCGCGCCGCCGTCGTGACGCAGCTGCGCGTTTTCGCGGCGAAGGCGCTCGGTCTCGGTCGCGCGTTCGACCATGATGAGCAGTCGCTCCGCCTCGAACGGCTTTTCGATGAAATCGACCGCGCCGCGGCTGACTGCGGAAACGGCCGTGTCGATATTGCCGTGCCCGGAAAACACGATGACCGGCAGGTCAGGTTCACGCTGCTTGATCGCATCCAGCACTTCCAGCCCGTCCATGGGCGATCCGTGCAGCCAGACATCAAGCAGCACAAGGCTCGGCCGCCGCTCGTCAATGGCGGCAAGCGCGGCGCTGGAGTCGCCGGCGGTACGGCATTCGTACCCCTCATCCGAAAGCACGCCGGCGACCAGTTCGCGGATGTCGCGTTCATCATCGACGATAAGGATATCGAGTGCCATCAGATGTCTTCCTGCTTTTTCATTATTGTCATAAGCGCGCTCATTCGGCGGCCTGCTTGCCCTGGCTGGCTTCTTCGGCCAGCGGGTCGCGCGCGAAACGCAGGCGCACGGTGGTGCCTCCGGTTTCCGCCGCTTCGAACCCGATATGGCCGCCATGCTCACCCAGGATCTTTTGCACGATGGCAAGGCCAAGGCCCGTGCCCTTTTCGCGCGTGGTCATATATGGCTCGACGATCCGGTCGCCCTGTTTTGGAAGGCCCGCTCCATTATCGGTAACGGTGATGGTCACGCCTTCCTTGTCGGGCCGGAGCCGCACCGCGATGTGCCCGCGATAATCCTCACCTTCGGCCAGCTTCTTCGCCTCGATCGCCTCGGCGGCGTTTTTCAGGACATTGGTCATCGCCTGACCGACCTGGTGGCGGTCGCAATCGACCGCGGTGTCGCCCTCTTCCGCCTCGAACCGATAGGCGATTTCGGGGTGCCCCACTTCCTGCAGGAACATCGACTGCCGCACGAGGTCGAGGATGTTTTCCCGCCGGAAACTGGGCTTGGGCATTCGGGCGAAGGAGGAAAACTCGTCTACCATCTTCCTCAGGTCGCCGACCTGCCGGATGATTGTCGCGGTCAGTTCGTCGAACAATTCGCCATCGGTTTCGATCTGGCGGCGATAGCGGCGGTTCAGCCTCTCGGTCGCAAGCTGGATCGGGGTCAGCGGGTTCTTGATTTCATGCGCGATGCGGCGCGCGACGTCGGACCATGCGGCACGGCGCTGGTCGAGCAACTGGCGCGTGATATCCTCAAACGTCAGCACGTGACCGTGGGTCGTGCGCGCGACCTTCACCGCCAGCGTGCGCATGTCGCCGCCGCGCGGGATCTGGGCAATGCCGCTGGGGGCGCCATCGGCGACGCGCTCTGCCAGCGCGGGCGCGATATCGGTCAGCGTCTTGCCGATCGGCTCCTCGCCCTCTTCCCCGACCAGCAGCATCTGCGCCGATCCGTTGATCAGCTGCACCGTGCCGCGATCGTCGATCGAGATGATGCCCGCGGTCGCGGAATCCAGCACCGCCTCGATAAATGCGCGGCGTTCGTGAAGCTGTTCGTTGGCCGTCAACAGTGCCGCCGTCTGCCGCTCGATCTGCGCGGTCATGCGGTTGAAGGCGCGGTTGAGCAGGCCGATCTCGTCCGATCCGGTGCGCCCTTGCACGCGGCTTGCGAAATTGCCCGCGCCCACGTCTTTCGCCGCGTCGACCAGTTCGGCAAGCGGTCCGACCTGCCGGTCGGCAAAGCGCAGCGCGAACCAGACTGCCAGCCCGACCAGCGCCAGCGACACCACCAGCAGCGCGATGTTGAAGCGCAGTTGCAGGGTGCGGACATTGCCGGTCAGCGCATTGTAATTGGCAAGCACGCTTTGCGCGCGGCGCCACTGGTTCAGTGCCAGCGGATCGCTTTCGCGTGAGGTATAGAGATAGATGCCGCGTTCGAGATCCAGCGGGGCAACCGCCTCGGTCCGTTCCGCCACGGCGTTGACGACATAACGTTCGCCGGCGGCAAGCCGCTTGAAGACATCGGGTTCGATCGTGGCGGGCGTGAAATCGCTTTCCGGATCGACGATGGCCGCGGTGCGCAGATTGCCATCGGAACCGCGCTCAACGATGGCGGAACTGTCGAATTCGCGCAGGATGACCTGCCGCGTATAGGCCTCGGCAAATTCGGGCGAAGTGATGGGCGCGCGGTCGAGATAGAAGCGGATATCGTCCGCCATCGCGATCGCATTGTCGCCGATGTCGCGGAAATTCTCTTCATAATAGCCGCGGGCAAGATCGTTGGCATCCTCCAGCAGGCCGCGTGATCGTTCGGAAAACCAGAACTCCACGCCCGACTGGAACATGAAGGACGCGAAGACCACGACCAGCAGTGTTGGCACCGCCGCCAGCAAAGAGAAGAAGAAGACGAGGCGCACATGCATGCGGCCCGTGCTTCCCGTCAGCTTGCGCGAATGGCGCAATGCCAGCCGCCGACCGATCAGCACGATCAGGCCCATGGCCGGCACCAGCGTCAGGACGAGCAGCGCCGTGGTAGTGCCGACAGGCAGCAATGCGCTGCCATTCGAATCCTCCAGCGAGAGCCAGCCGAAAATGACCACCAGCACCAGCGCCAGCCCTGCCGCGATTTCCAGCAGGGTGAAGCCATTGGCGCGGTGCCACATGATGTTGAACCGTCGCAGCAAACGCTGCCAGTCACGCCCTCCCTGTGGGAGCGCGTGCTTCTGCTGCTCGTCGGTCTGCTGCGGGTCGCCAGTCATCGTTGCGGATATACAACACTGCTGTTGCGCAAACTCAAGCCCCCGCTTTGTAACAGTGGGATAAGTGCTGCGCTTTCACGGACGGGCGGTTGGCCCGGTCGATCAGCTGCGCGTTCGTGCGGCAAAACGCTCCGGGTCGATATCCAGTTCGTCGAGGCGTTTGCGCAATGTGTTCCGGTTGATCCCCAGCATGCGCGCCGCCCGCAGCTGATTGCCGCCGGTCGTGTCGAGCATATGGGTCAGGAGCGGGCGTTCAAACGCGGCTATGGCCTTGGCATAGATCTGGCCCGGCTCGGGCGCATTGGCAGCCAGCCATCGGGCCAGTGCGGTTTCGAGGTCGCTCGCGCCCGAGAAGGGAGGGGTCGGACTGCCCAAGCTCGGAGCCGGAGTGGGGATCTCCTCTGCCAGCATGGATTGCACTGACGCGCGGTCGATCAGGTCTTCGCGCGCCAACAGGGCAAGACGATAGATGAAGTTCCTGAGTTCGCGAACATTACCACGCCATGGCTGGGCACGCAGCAGGGCCGCGGCATCGTCGGTCAATGCGCGGCGCGGCAGGCCTTCGCGCGATGCCTTTGCCAGAAAATGGCGGGCCAACGCGTCGATATCCTCGCCCCGCTCACGCAGCGGTGGCAGCATGATCGGGACGACGTTCAGGCGATAATAGAGATCCTCTCGGAAACGGCCCTCC
Source organism: Croceicoccus mobilis (assembly GCF_001661965.1). Lineage (GTDB taxonomy): Bacteria > Pseudomonadota > Alphaproteobacteria > Sphingomonadales > Sphingomonadaceae > Croceicoccus > Croceicoccus mobilis. The sequence continues at coordinate 92,867 of NZ_LYWZ01000011.1, read as the reverse complement.
TCGATCAGCGGAGCCAGGTCCTTGTTGGTCGCAGCGATGATGCGCGCATCGATCGGCACTTCCTCGCGCCCGCCGACCCGCAGGATGCTGCCCGATTGCAGAGCGCGCAGCAGACGTGTCTGCGCCTGCATGGGCATGTCGCCGATCTCGTCGAGGAAGAGCGTGCCTCCCCTCGCCTGCTCGAACTTGCCGATATGGCGGGCGAACGCGCCGGTGAACGCGCCCTTTTCATGGCCGAACAATTCGGATTCGATCAAATCCGCCGGAATGGCCGCCGTGTTGACCGCGACGAAGGGGCCCTGTGAACGCTGGCCCAGCTTGTGGATCGCTTCTGCCACCAGCTCCTTACCGGTGCCGGATTCGCCCAGAATCAGCACGGTCAAATCGTTGCGCAGCACGCGCGTGATCATGCGATAGACCGCCTGCATCGGGTTTGATCGCCCGACGAGAGGAAGTTCCGTGTGCTCCTCGCCCTCTGCCGGGTGGATTTCCGGTTCGCTCGCCGCGATGGCGGCGGTCACGGCGCGGATCAGCTCGTCAAGGTCGAAGGGTTTCGGGAAATATTCGAACGCCCCGGTGTCGCTGGCGCGGACGGCCGTATCCAGCGTGTTCTGCGCCGACACCACGATCACCGGAATATCCGGCTGCCGATCCTTTACCGCAGGCAGGGTTTCGATGCCGTCGCCATCCTTCAGCACGACATCGGTGATCAGCGCCGAATAATGCTCGCAATTCAGCAGCCGGTCGCGCTCGGCAATAGTGTCGCAGCGCACGACTTGCAGGCCCTCGTCCTCAAGCGCGGTGGTAATGACCACGGCGATCGAGATATCGTCCTCGACCAAAAGGACCGGAGCGCTCATGCCTTGTTCTCCCTGCCGGTCGGATCTTTGTCCGCCGTTGTTATGGTCGCGCTTCGCCGCCGGGTTTCCACCATCGGCAGGCGCAGGCGAAAATGGGTAAGCCCGCGCAATTCGTCGCGCTCATGCGTAATACGCCCGTTCATGTCGCGCACCAGCTTCCTGACTAGCGCGAGACCGAGGCCCTGGCCCTGCTTCTTCGAAGAAACGAACGGTTCGAAAATATGGTCGCGCAAAGCGGGATCGACGCCGGGGCCGTTATCGGTCACGCGGATCTCGATCGGCAGGCGGATCGGTGCGCCGTCGCCAGCCTGACGCAGCAGAATGCCGCTGGCAAAGCGGGTGTGTAGCGTGACTGTCGGCTTCTCACTCTCTCCACACGCTTCGGCAGCATTGGTAAGAAGGTTCAGCAGCACCTGCGCCAACGCATCGGCGCTGACGAAAACTTTTGGCAGCGACGGGTCGAACTCTTCCCGGATCCTGACGCCATCATGGCCGCCCGCTTCCAGAACGGCGCGGGCGCGGCGGATCGCGCCATGCAGGTTCACAGGTGTCGCCGGCTGGGTCGAGCGACTGGAAAGCGACTGCATCTGGTCGATCAATGCCGCGATCCGGTCGACCTCATCCGCGATGAGAGAGGTAAGCGCCCGGTCCGCAGGTTTCGCCTTGCGCGCCAGCAATTGAGCGGCGCCGCGAATGCCGGCCAGCGGGTTCTTGATTTCATGCGCCAGGATCTCGGGCGCGCGCAGTGCGGCCTCCTGGTGATCGCCGCCGCCCTCTTCCAGGGCCTCCACCTCTGCCGGTTCGATCAGCGTAAGCGTCTGCCAGCCTTCCCATCCTGCGACCGGGGATACGATGACATGCAGACGGCGGGCATCCGATTTGCCGATCCGGGCAGCCATGTCGCGGGCGTTGATCTGGACATCGGTGTCCTCCATCATCGCCAGCAGCCGCGTTTCGCCGAAATCGATGACCGATTTCAGCGCCTTGCCCATCAGGCGGCGGGCACCCTGCCCCAGCAATTGTTCGCCCGCGCCGTTGACGGCGGCAATGCGGTGGCCGGGGCGCAGCATGATGACGGCATAGGGAAGGCTGGCGATCTGGCGCGCGGCGTCGGGCGATGCCCGGACCGCCTCGCCGATCGCGCCGGTCAGCGTCACGCGGCGCGAACCTTGGCGGCTTCGCTGCTGTCGGCAGCGTCGATCAGCGGCATGTAGAATTCACGCAGCGAGGCCAGCACCTTGTCCGCATCGTCGATGAAATTGACCATGTTGCGGAATTCGGCAGAGCCTTTCAGCCCCTTGGTGTACCAGCCAAGATGTTTGCGCGCCATCTTGACCGCCGTGTCGGTGCCGTAATGATCGAGCATCAGGCGGTAGTGCTCGTTCACCAGCTCGAATTGTTCGAGCAGCGTCGGATCGGGGCGCACGTCGCGCCCTTCCAGCCAGTCCATCACCTGACCCAGCAGCCACGGGCGGCCATAGGCGCCGCGTCCGATCATCACGCCATCGGCGCCGCTCTGATCCAGCGCATGAGCGGCGTCCTCGATCGAACAGATGTCGCCATTGGCGATGACCGGGATCGACACCGCTTCCTTCACATTGCGGATGAAAGCCCAGTCGGCGCTACCCTTATACATCTGATTACGCGTGCGGCCGTGCACGGTGACCATCTTCGCACCCAGATCTTCGGCGATGCGCGCCATTTCGGGAGCATTCAGTGACGCATGGTCCCAGCCCATGCGCATCTTGACCGTGACCGGCACGTCCACTGCCTCGATCGTCGCTTTCATCAGCGCGGTGGCCAGCGGCAGGTCGCGCATCAGCGCGGAGCCTGCCATGCCGTTGACGACCTTCCTGACCGGGCAGCCGAAATTGATGTCGATGATTGCCGCGCCGCGATCCTCGTTCAACTTCGCCGCTTCGCCCATGGATCGCGGGTCGCAGCCCACCAGCTGCATCGAGACGGGGTTCTCCGTTTCGTGCCATGCGGCCTTTTGCACCGACTGGCGGGTTTCACGGATGGCCGCCTCGCTCGCGATCATCTCGGTCACGTTGAGGCCGCTGCCATAGCGGCGCACCAGCTGCCGGAACGGCAGGTCGGTCACGCCCGTCATCGGGGCGAGAACGACAGGCGTTGCCACGGCGACATTGCCGATATTGATTGGGGCCAGTTCAGGAGCCGGAGGGAGTGTCTGCGGTTTAATCATCAATCTGCCTAAAATATAGGCAAGGCGCATAGTCGATTGCCCAGATGGCATCAAGGCTGTAGCGGCTCCGTCCATGGCCGAAACAGCGGACATTCCCATTGCGCGCGATTGCGCAGGCATCATCGTTGCAGGCGGCAGCGGCAAGCGCGCCGGACTTGGCTTGCCCAAGCAATATGCGCGCTATCGCGGCACAACGGTTCTGGGCTTTGCCGCAAAGGCGCTTCGTGAAGCGATGGACGGCCCGATCGTAGTGGTGATCCCGGCGGGCGAGGAAAAGCGCGCCAGCGATGCGATCGGCAATGTGGAGGGTATTGTCTTCGCGACCGGCGGCGAAACGCGGCAGGCATCGGTGCAATCGGGGCTGGAGGCGCTTGCCGCCATGACACCGCGCCCCGACCGCGTGATGATCCACGATGCCGCGCGGCCCGACCTTCCCCCGGATGTCGCGCATCGCCTGCTGGCCGCGCTTCGGGAAACTCCGGGTGCGATACCCGTTCTTCCCGTCGTGGACAGCATGATCGAAACCGATGGCGAACTGATGGGCGCGCCTGCCGAGCGTGAACAGTTGCGCCGGGTCCAGACCCCGCAGGCATTCCGCTTCGATGCGATCCACACAGCCCAGCAGGCCTGGCAGGGCCAATTGACCGCTGGCGATGATGCGCAGGTCCTGCGCGCCGCCGGTATGGGCGTGGCGCTGGTCGATGGCCATGCGCGCCTTGCCAAGCTGACCTATCAGGAGGATTTCGTGACCGAGACCACGGTGCTGCCCTTTCGCAGCGGCAGCGGATATGACGTGCATCGGCTCGTGCCCGGCGATGGCGTGTGGCTTTGCGGCGTGCATGTCGCGCATGACCACGCGCTTTCGGGCCACAGTGATGCCGATGTCGCGCTGCATGCCCTGACCGATGCGATTCTCGGCGCAATCGCCGAAGGTGACATCGGTGATCATTTTCCGCCCAGCGATCCACAATGGAAGGGCGCGGCCTCTCCGATATTCCTTGCGCATGCGGTGAAGCTGGCTGCGGCAAGAAAATATGCGATCGGCAATGTCGATCTTACCATTATTTGCGAAGCGCCCAAAGTCGGCCCTCACCGACAGGCGATGCGCGAAAGGCTGGCGGAATTGCTGGCTGTTGACACGGACGCCATTTCAGTGAAGGCGACCACCACGGAACGGCTGGGCTTTACCGGCCGGGGCGAAGGTATTGCCGCGCAGGCGCAGGTGCTGTTGGTGTACCGCCCCGATACTGCGGCTTGATTGTTTTGATGCCCGAGCCTTTCTGACCCCTCCCCCCAATTTCTCGGATTTCCCATGGATTGCACCCTCCCCCAAGAGATGATCGAACTTGCGACCCGCGTTGTCGAGGCGCATCGCGAGGCCGGTACGAAAATCGCGCTGGCTGAAAGCTGCACCGGCGGCCTCGTCTGCGCGGCGCTGACCGAGGTGCCCGGATCGTCCGCCGTGTTCGACCGCGGTTTCGTGACCTATTCCAACGAAGCCAAGATGGAAGAGCTGGAGGTTCCCAGCGACCTGATCGAAACCTTCGGCGCTGTTTCGGTCGCGGTCGCATGGTCGATGGCGCAAGGTGCGATCAAGCATTCCGAGGCCGATGTCGCCGTGGCGATCACCGGTATCGCGGGACCCGATGGCGGCACCGAGAAAAAGCCCGTGGGCACCGTCGTATTCGCCAAGGCGAAGCGCAGCCAGGGCGCTGATCAGGAACCCGAAGCGGAACTGAAGAAATTCGAATGCAACGGTCGCGGCGACGTGCGCCGTCAGGCCGCGCTATGCGCGCTGGAATTGTTGCTGCCGTAAAGCTTGCCGGCGCGTTCTTCGAATGCGCCGACCATTTTCCGGAACGCGCGGTCGAGATATTGGCCAGCCAGCGCCTCGAACACGCGGTTGCGGAAGGTGAAATCCACGCAGAAATGGATACGGCTGCGGCCGCCTTCCAGCGGTTCGAAACGCCAGCTGTTTTCCAGCTTGGACAGCGGCCCGTCGACATATTCGACGACGATGCTGTCGGGACGGTTCTTGTGAACCTTTGATGTAAAGCGTTCGCGCAGCGCCTTGAAGCCGACCATCATGTCGGCGACCATCTCGGTCTCGGTGTTCGATTTCACCCGCGTCGCCACGACCCAGGGCAAAAACTCCGGATAGCGGGCGACATCGGCGACAAGATCGAACATCTGCTCGGCTGAATAGTCGAGCTCTCGCGTTTCACGAATGCTGGGCATATCAGGCGGCGGGAGCCTCGTCCTCGCGGTTCCACTGGCGCTTGGACGGCACCTTCTGCGTATCGCCGCCCTTGGCCAGCTTCGCTTCGCGCGCGGCCTTCATCTCGGCGAAATCGTCGCCTGCGTGATAGCTCGAGCGCGTAAGCGGGCTCGATGCGACCTGCAGAAACCCCTTGGCCCGCGCGATCGAACCCAATGCGTTGAACTGCTGCGGGGTGACGAAATCCTCGACCTTTGCATGCTTGGGCGTGGGCTGCAGATACTGGCCCATGGTCAGGAAATCGATGTCGGCGCTGCGCATGTCATCCATCACCTGATGGATCTCAAGCCGCTGTTCGCCAAGGCCCAGCATGATGCCCGACTTGGTGAAGATCGTCGGATCATTCGCCTTCACCTCCTCCAGCAGGCGGAGCGAGGCGTAATAGCGGGCACCGGGACGGATAGTCGGATACAGGCGCGGCACGGTCTCAAGATTATGGTTGAACACGTCGGGACGCGCTTCGCAGATGGCTTTCAGCGCATCCTTCATCTTGCCGCGGAAATCCGGGGTCAGGATCTCGATCGTGGTGTTGGGCGCACGTGTACGAAGCGCATTGATCACCTTCACGAACTGGCTGGCACCGCCGTCGGGCAGGTCGTCGCGGTCGACCGAGGTGATGACGATATGCTCGAGCCCCATTTCGGCCGCGGCGGTCGCGACATGTTCCGGCTCCAGCGGGTCGACCATGCGCGGCATGCCGGTCTTGACGTTGCAGAACGCGCAGGCGCGGGTGCACACATCGCCCAGGATCATCACGGTGGCATGCTTCTTGGTCCAGCACTCCCCGATGTTCGGGCAGGCGGCCTCTTCGCAAACGGTATTGAGCTTCAGGTCCCGCATCAGCTTGCGCGTCTCGGCATAGCCTTTGCTGACGGGCGCTTTCACGCGGATCCAGTCCGGCTTGCGGCGGATCGGTTCGCGGGCGGGCGTGTTGCTGATGTCGTTCATGCCCCTCCACATAGTCACCAAGCGCGAAAGCCGCAATGCACGTCATTTGCATTGCGCGCATTGATCACGCCCCCGATGGCAACAGGGACTATGGGTCGATGTCAAACCGCTCTTGCAAGGGGGCGAAGGCAGGTCCACAGAACCCTCATGCCCGATTCTATCGTACAGAGCTCCCTTACCGAAGGGTACCGCCGCTTCCGTGAAAAGAGCTGGCATCCCCAGCGCGAACGCTGGATGCAGTTGAAAGAAGGGCAATCGCCCAAGGTGATGGTCATCGCGTGCTCTGACAGCCGCGTCGATCCCAGCCAGATCTTCGATGTCGATCCGGGAGAGATCTTCGTGGTGCGCAATGTCGCAGCCATGGTCCCCCCGTTCGAGACGAATCCCGGTCATCACGGCGTTTCCGCCGCACTGGAATTCGCGGTGCAGGTTCTGCAGGTCGAAGAAGTGCTGGTGCTGGGCCACGGCATGTGCGGCGGCTGCAACGCGGCACTTACGCAGTCGATGCATGGCAATGAACCGGGCCGCGGCGGGTTCATCGCTGACTGGATCGACCTGCTCGACGATGCGCGTAACGAGGTTGCCTCCGAATACGGCACCGAGGGGCGCGAAGCAGAGCGCGCGATGGAACAGGCAGCGGTCAAGGTCTCCATCCAGAACCTGCGCACTTTTCCCTGCGTCAAGGCGAAGGAGGAAAAGGGCACGCTGGCCCTGCGCGGCGCGTTCTTCGCGATTTCCGATGGCCTTCTTCACTGGCTCGACGAAAATACCGGAAAATTCAGCCCCGTCCGCTGACGGACGATAGCGAAACTCACGACGCACGATGACAGACGATCGCAGCGCAGCCGGGGGAGCGGGGCCTACCCACCCGCTCCAGATCGGTGATTATCGCCTGTTCATGGCGGTGCGCTTCGCAGGCTCGATCGCTACGCTCTCGGTAGTCGTGGTGCTGGGCTGGCAGGTCTATGACGTGGCGCGCTCCGCTTATGAAATGAGCCGCGCCGCCGCCGCTTTTCAGCTGGGCATATTGGGCGCGGTGCAATTCGTGCCGATCTTCCTGCTGACCCCCTTTGCGGGGGTGGCATCCGATCGTTTCGACAGGCGCAAGGTCGCGGCGCTGTCGGTTCTGGTCGACAGCGGTGTCGCAGCGGTGCTGGCCTATGCCACCCACATGGAATTGCTGAGCCTGCCGCTGTTGTTCGTGATGGCGGCAATGCATGGCACGGCGCGGGTGTTCTTCAACCCTGCAATGTCCGCACTTGCGCCCAATATCGTGCCTGCAAAGCTGATCCCGCGTGCCATCGCGACCAATTCCATCGCCGGACAATTCGCTCGCGTGCTGGGTCCGGCGGCAGGCGGATTGCTTTATACCGTGTTCCCCAGCTTCCCCTATTTCGTGGCGCTGGTCCTGCTGGCGTTGAGCGCGGGCATCCTGCTGATGATCAAGCCGCCGCGACGTCCGCATTACGACCGCCGCATCAATCCGTGGAAGCAGGCGCTTGGCGGGCTTTCCTTTGTCTGGCGCGACCGTTTTCTTTTCGGTGCGATCTCGCTCGACTTGTTTGCGGTGTTGCTAGGCGGGGTGACGGCGCTGCTGCCGGTGTTCGCGCGCGATATTCTGCAGGTCGGGCCCGAAGGTCTGGGCTGGATGCGCGCCATGCCCGCTGCGGGGGCCGGCATCGTGGCGCTTTGGCTGTCGTGGAAACCCATGGAGCATAATGTCGGGGTCAAAATGCTCTGGGCCGTCGGTATCTACGGGCTTGCTACCGCCCTGTTCGGCTTTTCGCACAGCTTCGCCCTGTCCTTGCTGCTACTGCTCGTGCTGGGGGCGGCGGACATGATTTCGGTATTCGTGCGCAATTCGCTGGTGCAGCTGAACACGCCCGATGAAATGCGTGGGCGCGTCTCGTCCATTTCCGGTGTGGCCATCTCTGCGTCCAACGAACTGGGCGAACTGCAATCGGGCATCGCGGCCTCGATCCTGGGCGCGACCGGGGCGGTTGTATTCGGCGGCGCGGGGGCGATATTGATCACATTGATTTGGGCCGCGATCTACCCTGAGATCCGCAATGCCCGCACATTCGCACCCGCCTATCGTGAAAAGAGCAAAGGCGCGGCAGAGGAAGGAGCCAAGACATGAAGGCCATGAGCGTACTCGAAACCGTCGGCAACACGCCGCACATCCGCCTCTCTCGCCTGTTTCCGGATCATGAGGTGTGGATCAAGTCCGAACGCGCCAACCCTGGCGGATCGATCAAGGACCGCATCGCGCTGGCCATGGTCGAAGCCGCGGAAGCGGACGGCAGCCTGAAGCCGGGCGGCACCATCATCGAGCCGACTTCGGGCAATACCGGCATCGGGCTTGCCATGGTCGCGGCGGTAAAGGGCTACAAGCTTGTCCTCGTCATGCCCGAATCCATGTCGATCGAACGCCGCCGCCTGATGCTGGCCTATGGCGCTAGCTTCGACCTGACGCCTAAGGAAAAGGGCATGAAGGGTGCGCTTGAACGCGCCAAGGAACTGATCGAGGCAACACCCAATTCGTGGATGCCGCAGCAGTTCGACAATGAAGCCAACCCCGCGATCCACGCCCGCACCACGGCGAAGGAGATCGAGGCCGATTTCGCGGACAGCCCGATCGACGTTATGATCACCGGCGTCGGCACCGGCGGCCATCTCACCGGCTGTGCCGAGGCGTTGAAGGCGGCTTGGCCCGAGATGAAGGCCTATGCTGTCGAGCCCGCGCTATCTCCCGTCATCTCCGGCGGGCAGCCCGGCCCGCATCCGCTGCAGGGTATTGGCGCTGGCTTCATTCCCGGCAATCTGCACACCCGCGCCATCGATGGCGCAATCCAGGTAGATGCCGATGCGGCCAAGGACATGGCGCGCCAATGCGCGACCAAGGAAGGTTTGCTGGTCGGCCTCAGTTCCGGCGCAACCCTTGCGGCTATTGCAAAGAAGTTGCCCGAATTGCCGGCAGGCACGCGTGTGCTGGGCTTCAACTACGATACGGGTGAGCGTTACCTGTCGGTGCCGGACTTCCTGCCCGAATAAGCGAAAGGCCCCGGCGATGCCAGCCGCCGGGGCTATTTCTCAGGTCCGCAGGAAGCTTTCGGCGGGCATTTTCATGATCGTTTCGGCCCCGGCCGAAAGCTTGCGGCGCAGCGCGCCTGCGTCGGGAAGCTGGCCGTTGGCGAAGTGCCGTGCGCATAACAGTTTCGCCTGCATGAAGGCGGCATCGCCCTCACCCCCGTCCAGCGACTTTGCCGCTGCCGCGCCCATCCGCAGCCACATCAACCCCATGGCGACCAGCCCCAGGATCTGCATGTACATATAGGCGGCGCTACCGGCGTTATTCGGGTTTTTCGGCGCATTTTCCATCAGCCACATGGATGCCGCTTTCAACTCGCCATTCGCCTTTTCAAGCGCGCCTGCCAGATCTGAAAGTGATTTGGTTTCCTTGGCTTGAGCGACTTCCTTATCGACCATTGCGAAGAAAGACTGCACCGCGCGCCCGCCATGCATGGGCAGCTTGCGCCCGACAAGGTCCATGGCCTGAACGCCGTTGGCGCCCTCATAGATCATGGCGATGCGGGCATCTCGCACGAACTGTTCCATGCCGTTTTCCGCGATATAGCCATGCCCGCCCCAGACCTGCTGCATCTGGGTCGCGACATCATAGCCGATGTCGGTGCCGATCGCCTTAACCACCGGGATCAGCAATTGGACGAAATCATCGGCCTGCTGCCGCTCCTCCTCGCTTTCGGCGTGGAGCGCGAGATCGGTCTGTAGCCCGATCCAGATGATGAGCGCGCGCAAACCTTCGGTCTTGGCCCGCGCATCCATCAGGAGGCGGCGGACATCGGGATGGACGATCAGTAGATCGGCAGCTTCCTCAGGGTCTTTCGCCCCGCTAAGCGCCCTGCCCTGCCTGCGATCCAGCGCATAGGCCGCGCCATTCTGATAGGCGACCTCGGCCTGGCCCAGACCCTGCATCCCGACCCAAAGGCGGGCCGCGTTCATCATGATGAACATGGCGGCAAGGCCCTTGTTTTCCTCGCCGATCAGCCATCCCTTGGCCCCATCGTAATTCATGACGCAGGTGCCGCTGCCGTGAATGCCCATTTTTTCTTCGATTGAGCCGCATTGCAGGCTGTTGCGTTCGCCCGGCTCGCCATTTTCGTCCGGCAGGAACTTTGGCACGATGAACATGGAAATGCCCTTGGTGCCCGGTGGCGCATCGGGGGTTCGCGCCAGGACGAAGTGGACGATGTTAGAGGCAATGTCGTGCTCACCGCAGGAAATGAAGATCTTCGTCCCGGTGATAGCAAAGCTGCCGTCGTCATTCGGCTCGGCCCGGCTGCGCAAAAGCCCGAGATCCGTGCCGCAATGCGGCTCGGTCAGGTTCATGGTGCCGGTCCATTCGCCCGCGATCAGCTTTGGCAGGTAGAGCGCCTTCTGCTCATCGCTTCCGCGTGCGAGCAGCGCGCGAACCGCGCCATCGGTCAGCCCCGGATACATCGCCAGCGCCATATTGGCAGACGACAGATATTCTTCCACCGCAACGCCGAGGACATGTGGCAGAGCCTGCCCGCCATAGGCCTCGGGAGCAGTCAATGTCCCCCAGCCCGCTTCACAATATTGGCGGTAGGCGTCGGCATAGCCGTCAGGCACGGTGACGCTGCCATCGTCGTGACGGGTGCACCCCTGCGCATCGCCAGGGGCATTGAGCGGGGCAAATATCTCGCTCGCGAACTTTCCTGCTTCCTCCAGAATCGCGGCGACCATGTCAGGGTCGGCCGATTCGAAACCGGGTTTTCCGGCGCGATCGCCGAGCTTCAACACGTTCTCCATGATGAAGCGCGTATCGCGAACGGGGGCGGTGTAACTGGCCATAGTCCTCTCCTGCGGTCTAGGGACCGTCTCATTTACATCTCTGTCAATTTAAAGGGGGTTAGACCACCCTTCAACCATTCACCAACGTCAGACCGTCGTCCCCGATCCTGCGATAGAAGCAAGATTTGCGACCGGTATGGCAGGCGGGGCCAGCCGGCTCGACCCGCACAAGCAGGCAGTCCTGATCGCAATCGACCAGCATTTCCTTTACTTGCAGCATGTTACCAGAGGTTTCTCCCTTTTTCCAAAGGGTCTGGCGTGAGCGTGACCAGAAATGCGCAAAACCTGTATCGCGCGTCATCTGCAAAGACTGCGCATTCATATGGGCGACCATGAGGATGGTATCGTCCTCGGTGCTTTGGCAGATGGCAGTAATCAGCCCGTCGGGATCGAAGCGCGGCCGGAACTCGAGCGTTTCATCAATGCGATCGGCGCCATCGGCCATTAACAGGATCCTTTTTAAAGTTTCATCGCGAACGATTGTTGCACTTCCACCACAGCGTTGCATATTTTCCATGTCGCGCGCGGTTTCACCCTTTCCAAATTGCATCGGACAGGCAAGAACGCAATCACGGCTTGAGGGAGCCGGACCCGCTTGCAACGCACGAGAATCGTTGCCGCGGTGATCGTTGTCGCCAAGCGGATGCTCTAAGCGGTCAACGTTCAGGGAAAATGATAAGCCGGGGGGCTTATCAGACGGGAAAGACGGGCAGCAGCTCGGGACGAAAAGTCTCTGATGCGCACTCGAACGGAACGTCAATCTGGCGCTCGGGGATTTCGCTCCCCGGGCGCCAACTTTTATCCGGCACTCATTTAGCGGGCCTTCAATCCCGCAAGGCACCCGCCCGCCAAGGCGATCGCACCCGCGCATAGCAGGAAACCACCACGCGATCCGCGCCCGCATCCTTCAACGCCCTGACACATGCATCCGTGGTCGCGCCGCTGGTCACCACGTCATCGACCAGCACAATATCGCGCCCCGCCACGCTTAGGGCGTGCGGCACGACGATGGCCCCTGCCAGCATTTCAAGTCTCTCGCTTCGATCCAGCCCGCCAAGCGCCCGGGTACGCCGCACGCGGCGGAGCGCGTCGGGCGCAACGCTCCATCCCCGTGCCTTTGCCAGTCCGCGGGCAAGCAAAACCGACTGGTTGTACCCGCGCGACCAGAGCCGGGTCCGGTGAAGCGGAACCGGCACGACCAGCGGGTCCGGTGGCAGAACCGCGCCGGATGCCTCCAGCCGCATAGCCATCAATCGACCCATCGGCCCTGCCAGCGCAAAGCGCCCGGCATGTTTCAACGCCAGGACGACATCGCGCGATGCATCGCCATAGATGGTCGCCGCGCTCATCCCGTCATGGACCGGCGCAGCCTCACGGCAGGCCACGCACAGCCCGTCGTCGAGATTGCCTTCGGGCGCGAGCGGATGCTGGCACAGGCGGCAGGATGGATGACCGGGCATTTCAAGCCTGCTCCAGCATGACGGGCACAGCGCATCGTCCTGTCCGGGGGCGCCGACGACTTCATCGCCGCAAGCGGGGCAGCGCGGCGGGAAGGCGAAATCGATGATCGGCGCGAATTTCTGGCGCAGCGAAATCATGGGTGTTGAATTGCGACCTGTTACACATGCGTTTTTTCGCACATCGCCACGCTTGCACATTCCGGACGCGCACGGCAACAGGCAGGCCATGGCTTCCGCCCCTACTCCTCCCCGCATTTTCTCACGCTCCCGCCGGATTGCCGCACGACAGCGCATGGCGCGGATTGATGGTGTGTCCACAATTACCCGCGAATTGGCCGAGGATGTGGTCGATCGACTCGGCTTCCTGCGCGAGGATTTCGCCAAGGCGCTTGTCATCGGTGATCGCACCGGCGCACTGATCCGGCATCTGGAAGAAACAGGAGGCGATGTGACGGCCGCCGATCCGGCGCCACTGCCCGGCAAGGTGCAGATCGATGAGGAAAAGCCGATCTCGGGCGGACCCTATGACCTGATCGTCACGTTCGGCCTGCTGGATACGGTGAACGATCTTCCGGGCGCATTGGTGCTGATGCGCCACGCGTTGAAACAGGGTGGGTTGATGATCGCGAGTTTTGCCGCTGCCGGGTCGCTGTTGAAGCTGCGCGCCGCGATGCTGGCGGGCGACGGAGAGCGCCCTGCCCCGCGCATTCACCCGCAGGTCGATGTGCGAGCCGCCGGGCAGTTGCTGACCCGCACGGGTTTTGCCGATCCGGTGGTGGATGGCTGGGGCTTTGATGTCGGGTTTGACAGTTTCGACCAGATCATCGGCGATCTGCGGGCGCAGGCCATGGGCAATGTACTGGCCAATCCCGGCCCTGCCCTGACGCGTTCTGGTCTGGATGTCGCCCGCAGCGCATTCGAAGCGCAGCGTGACGATGACGGAATTATCCGCGAACGGTTCGAATTCGTGACCTTGACGGGCCGGAACCCGAAACCCCGCTTTTAAAGGGGCTTCGGGCTCCGTTCCATATCAGATCAGTCGGCCAGCGCGGCCTGCGCTGCGGCCAGACGCGCGATCGGCACGCGGTAGGGCGACGCCGACACGTAATCGAGGCCGGTCTTTTCACAGAAAGCGATGGAAGCAGGATCGCCGCCATGCTCGCCGCAGATGCCGAGCTTGATGTCCGGGCGGGTCTTGCGGCCGCGTTCGGCTGCCAGTTCGACCAGCTGGCCCACGCCTTCGATGTCGAGGCTTACGAACGGATCGCGCGGGTAAATGCCCTTGTCGACATAAGGGGTCAGGAAACGCGCTGCGTCATCACGGCTAACGCCGAGCGTCGTCTGCGTCAGATCGTTGGTGCCGAAGGAGAAGAACTCGCCTTCTTCCGCGATCTCACCCGCCATCAACGCGGCTCGCGGCAGCTCGATCATCGTGCCGACGAGATATTCGAGCGTGCGGCCTTTTTCCTCGAACACCTTCTTGGCTTCGCGTTCCACGAGCGCGCGCAGGATTTCCAGTTCCTTCTTGGTACCGACCAGCGGGATCATGACTTCGGGAACCGGAGCCTCGCCGCTTTCCTCGGCCACTTCGCAAGCGGCTTCGAAAATGGCGCGGACCTGCATCTCGTAGATCTCGGGGTAAGTGATACCAAGGCGGCAGCCACGGTGGCCGAGCATCGGGTTGAACTCATGCAGTTCACCCGCGCGGCGTTTGAGGTGGTCGACGCCATAGCCGGTGATCTCGGCCAGCTCTGCAAATTCCTCGTCGGCATGCGGCAGGAATTCATGCAGCGGAGGATCGAGGAGGCGGATGGTAACCGGAAGGCCGGCCATCTCGGTGAAGATCGCCTTGAAGTCCATGCGCTGCTCGGGAAGCAGCTTGGCCAGCGCCTTGCGGCGACCCGCCTCGTCCTCGGCAAGGATCATCTCGCGCACGCTGGAAATGCGGCCTGCGTCAAAGAACATGTGCTCCGTCCGGCACAGGCCGATGCCTTCGGCGCCGAACTGGCGCGCCATCTTGCAGTCGGCGGGCGTCTCGGCGTTGGTGCGCACCTTCATGCGGCGCTTGGCGTCGGCCCACTCCATCAGCGTTGCGAAATCGCCGACCAGTTCGGGCTCGATGGTCGGGACAGCGCCCTTCATCACTTCGCCGGTCGCACCGTCGAGGGTGATGACATCGCCTTCCTTCAGCTCGTTCGCACCTATGCGGGCAACCTTGCTCTTGCGGTCGATCGACAGGGCCGACGCACCCGAAACGCAGGGACGGCCCATGCCGCGGGCGACAACGGCCGCGTGGCTGGTCATGCCGCCGCGTGCGGTCAGGATACCCTTGGCTGCGTGCATGCCGTGGATGTCTTCGGGGCTGGTTTCCACGCGGACGAGAATCACGGCCTCGCCGCGTTCGGCCAGCTGTTCGGCAGTATCGGCATCGAACACGACCGCGCCCGACGCCGCGCCCGGTGATGCGGGCAGACCGACGGTCAGGATGTCGCGCGGCGCATCGGGATCAAGCGTCGGGTGAAGCAACTGGTCCAGAGCCATCGGGTCGACGCGCTTCACGGCGGTCGCCTCGTCGATAAGACCTTCGTGCACCATGTCGACCGCCATCTTCAATGCAGCCTTCGCGGTGCGCTTGCCGGTGCGGGTCTGAAGCATCCAGAGCTTGCCCTGCTGCACCGTGAACTCGATGTCCTGCATCTCGCGGTAATGGTTTTCGAGCAGGTCGAACACCTTGGCCAGTTCGCCATAGGCTTCGGGCATGGATTCTTCCATCGAGGGAAGCTTCGCGCCCGCCGCTTCCTTGGCGGCCTTGGTCAGGTACTGCGGGGTGCGGATGCCGGCGACAACGTCCTCACCCTGCGCGTTGATCAGATATTCGCCGTAATAATTGCGGTCGCCGGTCGCGGGATCGCGGGTGAAGGCAACGCCGGTGGCGCTGGTCTCGCCCATGTTGCCAAAGACCATGGCCTGCACATTGACCGCGGTGCCCCAGCCACCGGGAATGCCGTTCAACCGGCGATAGACCTTGGCGCGTTCGGAATCCCAGCTGCCGAAAACTGCCGAAATCGCGCCCCAGAGCTGATCGTTAACGTCCATCGGGAACGGGCGGCCCAGTTCGCGCTCTGCAATCGCCTTGTATTCGGCGACCAGCTTTTTCCAGTCATCGGCCGAAAGCTCGATGTCGGCGGAAAAGCCGTTGTCTTCCTTGCAGATCTCCAGCGCTTCTTCGAACAGGCCGTGGTCGAGGCCAAGGACGACGTCGGAATACATCTGGATGAAGCGGCGATAGCTGTCCCAAGCAAAACGCTCATCACCCGAAACGCTGGCAAGACCCTGCACCGTTTCGTCGTTAAGGCCGAGGTTGAGGACCGTGTCCATCATGCCCGGCATCGAAACGCGCGCGCCCGAGCGGACCGAAACGAGCAGCGGATCGGCGGCATCGCCAAACTTCTTGCCCACGGTCATTTCGATATGATTCAGCGCAGCGGCAACGTCGGCACGCAGCTGGTCGTCGAAATTCGCACCTTCCGCCAGATATTTCACGCACATTTCGGTGGTGATGGTGAAACCGGGAGGCACCGGCAGCCCGATCGAGGCCATTTCAGCAAGGTTGGAACCCTTGCCGCCGGTGATGTTCTTGTCCTTGGCCCTCGGATCGTCGGAAACGGCGCCGCCGCCGAAGGTGTAGACATATTGGGTCATGTTTTAACGAGCCCCCTGGGTGTTCTATCTAGGGTTGTTGCGTCGCGAAATCCGACGCTGGAATAGGCGATATTTCGTTACGATGCGACCTTGTAACCTGTAACAAACGCTACAGATCAATTCTCGATCCGCGAGAAATCACTAACATTGTGCACTGCAACGCGGAACCGATCCAAAAGGGCAAGACGGGCTGCCCGTTTGGTGGGGTTGTCATCATTGACGGTGACATCATCAAAAAACGCGTCGATCGGCCCGCGCAACGATGCGAGCGCGGCCATGGCGGCTTCGAAATCCTCCTCCGCGACGGCGCATGATGCGGCAGGAGCGGCCTCGTCCAGCGCCTCGACCAGCCGCTTCTCGGCAGGCTCCATGGCATAGTTCGGCGAGGTGTGACCGCGTTCGGCAAGGATGGGGCCGAGATCGGGATCGTCGACCAGCGACATCGGATCTTCTTCCCCCGTGCGGGCAATGCGGCTCTCGGCGCCTTCGAAGCCTTCCTTCTTCAGGATGTTGGCCGCGCGCTTATATCCGGCAAGGAGGTTCGCGCCATCTTCGGTGCCGAGGAAGCTGGCGAGCGCCCTCGCCCGCGCCTCGACCCGGTCGATGCGGAAATCGATGTGGCCCCGCCAGTCGTGCGAGGCGCTGATGTAATCGTGGCGCACGCCTTGATCACGTAACTGCACGGCAAGCCGATCGAGCAGGAACTCGGTGACCTTTTCCGCCAGCGCCGCGTTCGGGCGCCCTTCCCACGCACGGACTACGGTGTCGAGCGACAGTTCCAACCCGTTGGCCTGTACCAGGCGGATATAGCCCAGTGCGGCCCGGCGCAGCGCGAAGGGGTCCTTAGAGCCGGTTGGCAGAATGCCGATCTTGAAGAAGCTGAAGAGATTGTCGAGCCGGTCGGCCAATGCCACTGCGACGGTGGTCGGCGCGGTGGGCACGTCGTCGTTCTGCCCGGCAGGCTTGTAATGATCGCGGATCGCATCGGCGACCTCGGTCGGCAGCCCTTCGATCCGGGCGTAATATCCGCCCATAAGGCCCTGTAGTTCAGGGAATTCCCCGACCATCTCGGTGACGAGATCGGCCTTCGCCAGTTCGGCCGCCTGACGGGCGAGCTTATGATCGCCATTGGGTGCCTTGGCGTCGAAAACCAGCCAGTCGGCCAGCTTGGCGATGCGCTGCACCTTCTCGGCCACCGTGCCCAGCTTTTCGTGGAAAGTGATGCGCGACAGTTTCTGCGCGTGCTGGCGCAGCGGTGTTTTCTGATCGACTTCCCAGAAAAAGCGTGCGTCCGAAAGGCGCGCGGCCAGCACCTTGCGGTTACCATCGACGATCACGGCGGGGTCATCGGCGCTGATGTTCGCGGTGCAGACAAAGGCATTGGCAAGCTTGCCCGCCTGATCCTCGCACACGAAATATTTCTGGTTCACGCGCGCGGTCAGCTGAATCACCTCTGGCGGCACGGCGAGGAAGTCTTCGTCGAAGCGGCCCAGCAACGGAACCGGCCATTCGGTGAGGCCTGCGTTCTCGATCACCAGCCCTTCGTCATCGACCAGCTTCAGTCCGGCGGCCTCGGCAGCGGCGCGGGCCTCGCTACGGACGATGTCCTGCCTCTCCTCGTGATCGACGATCACATGGCAGGCGCGAAGCTTTTCAGCGTAATCATGTGCGCCGCCGATGGTGACTTCGCCCGAATGATGGAACCGGTGCCCGACCGTGGCATAACCCGACTGCACGCCGCCGACTTCGCACGACACGAGGTCTTCGCCAAGAATCGCAACAATACCCTGCAGCGGGCGGACCCAGCGCAGGCTTTCGGTGCTGATCGAGGCTGCGCCCCAGCGCATCGACTTCGGCCATGGGAAAGCGCGAATGATTGCGGGGATCGCTTCGGCCAGCACGTCGCTGACAGCGCGGCCCGGCACGTTCTTCACCGCGAAATAGGTATTGCGGCCTTTCACATCGCGAAGCTCAAGCTGGTCGCGGGTCACGCCGTTCTTCTTGCAGAACCCGTCGATGGCAGCGTCGGGTGCGCCTTCGGGCGGGCCTTTCGCTTCTTCGGAAACCGCTTCGGTCTCGGTCGGCACGTCGCGTGCGATCAGCGCAAGGCGGCGCGGGGTCGACCAGACGGTGATGTCACTCGTAACAACGCCAGCGGCATCCATTTCCGCCTTGAACAAACGTTCAAGATCGGCGCGCGCGCCAGCCTGCATGCGGGCCGGGATCTCTTCGCACAGGAGTTCGAGCAGGAAATCGCTCATGCCGCCCACTCCGGATATTGCGCCGCCCAGCGGTCGGCTTCCTTCGCCATATGCGCCTCGCACGATCCCCGCGCGAGATCGCGGACCTGCCCCATGTAGCTGGCGCGTTCCTGCACGGAAATCACGCCGCGCGCCTGCAGCAGATTGAAGATATGGCTGGCCTCGATCGCTTGCTCATAGGCCGGAATCGGCAGACCCTTGTCGAGGCACAGCTTGCATTCGGCCACCGCTTTGCGGAACAGGTCGAACAATGCGTCGGTATCGGCGACCTCGAAGTTCCAGGTCGACATCTGGCGCTCGTTCTCAAGGAATACGTCGCCATAGCTCACGCCCTGCTGGTTGAAGGCAAGGTCATAGACGTTGTCGACGCCCTGGATATACATGGCGAGGCGTTCGAGGCCGTAGGTCAGCTCGCCTGCAACCGGCTTGCAGTCATAGCCGCCCATCTGCTGGAAATAGGTGAACTGCGTCACCTCCATCCCGTCGCACCACACTTCCCAGCCAAGACCCCATGCGCCCAGCGTCGGGCTTTCCCAGTCGTCCTCGACAAAGCGGATGTCGTGGCGAAGCGGGTCGATGCCGATCAGCTTCAGGCTTTCCAGATAAAGGTCCTGAATATCGGGCGGGCTGGGCTTCAGGATGACCTGATACTGGTAATAGTGCTGAAGCCTGTTCGGGTTCTCGCCATAGCGGCCATCGGTCGGACGGCGGCACGGCTGGACGAATGCCGCGTTCCACGGTTCGGGGCCCAATGCCCGCAAGGTCGTTGCCGGGTGAAACGTGCCCGCACCCATGCGCATGTCATAGGGCTGAAGGATCAGGCACCCCTTGCTGCTCCAGTAGTCGTGGAGCGTGAGGATCATGTCCTGAAACGACTTTGTCGGATCGCGTGTCATGCGGGGCCAATGGCGCAGGTGCGAAACGGCGTCAATGGCGCGCAGGGCCTATATCACGGCAGATCGTGCGTCTTTTCCCATGGCAAAACGATATGGGCCTCAGCGGCGGCGTTCATGCCTACCAGTTCTTTACCAAAAGCTGCGCATCTTCAGTTTGGAGACAGAAGAGCCTATCTAATCTTTTCCTGCATGAGAGGATCGCAATGAAGCTGAAGAAAATCCTGCGTCAGATCGTACCTGCCACCGCGGCCCTTCTGGGTCTGGGCGCTCCGATCATGGCGCAGCCTGCCATGGCAGAGGAAGTGGTGCTGGACCGCAGTGATGCCGATCCGGCGTTGTGGAAACTGTCGGATGACGACACCACCATCTATATGTTCGGCACCATGCACCTGCTCAAGCCCGACCTCGTCTGGTTCGACGACGCGGTGAGCGAGGCGTTCGCCGCCTCGGACGAGCTTGTTGTCGAGATGGTGGAGCCGGGTGATGACGTCGTGCAGCAGGAGATGATGACCCATGGCATCCGCACCGACGGATCGACCATGTCGGGCGCATTGTCGGCGGAGCAGAACGCGCGTCTGGCCGCGGCGGCCGAAAAACTGGGCATGCCTGTGGCGATGATGGAGCCCATGC
Source organism: Croceicoccus mobilis (assembly GCF_001661965.1). GTDB lineage: Bacteria > Pseudomonadota > Alphaproteobacteria > Sphingomonadales > Sphingomonadaceae > Croceicoccus > Croceicoccus mobilis. Next base: position 72,730 of record NZ_LYWZ01000011.1, on the reverse strand, counting down.
AGCCGTGGTTTGCGGGCCTTATCCTCTCGCTCGCCCCGATGGAAAAGCTGGGATATTCGGGTGAAGCCGGTGTCGAGAAGGTGCTTGAGGCGCAGGCTGAAGAGCGGAACATGCCGATCTCGGGGCTGGAAGGCTTCTCCGAACAGCTGGGCTTCTTCTCCACGATGACCGAGGAGGCGCAGATCGGTTTCCTGATGGAAGCTGTCGATCAGCTGGACGAGGCCGAGGCCATGTATGCCGAAATGGAAGATGCCTGGGGCCTTGGCGATGTGAATGCTACTGCGGACCTCATCAACGAGGGCATGGAAGCCACTCCCGAAGTTTATGAAACGCTGCTGGTCAATCGTAACGCCAACTGGGCCGACTGGGTGGTGGGCCGCATGGCGCAGCCGGGCACCGTGTTCATGGCGGTCGGCGCGGGCCATCTTTCGGGCGACGACAGCGTGCAGGCCATGCTGGCCAAGCGCGGTCTGAGCGTCGAGCGGGTGCAATACTGAGCCGTTTTATCCCATCGACACGTGAACTGGCGGCATGGCTGCTGGCGCCTTTCGCGGCGCTGGCGCTGTCCGCCTGCAACCTGTTGCCGGGTCCTGAGGGGGACCCGGCGCTCTATCGCGTCGACCGCAGCGATGCCGATGCCGATGCCGAACCTGCCGGCTGGCTATTCGGCACGATCCACGCCCTCCCCTCGCGCAGTCGGTGGAAGAGTGATGCGCTGAAAGATGCGCTGGCGAAATCGGGGGTGCTGATTGTCGAGGTCGCCGATCTCGACGATGCGCAATTGCGTGATACGTTCAATCGCATGGCCTTTACCAATGGGCTGCCCCCGCTGGAACAGCGCGTTTCGCCCGAATTGCGCGACGATCTGGACGAGCTGATCGATAATGCCGGAGCCAATCCGGCGCAGTTTCGCAATCTCGAGACATGGGCCGCGGCGCTTACATTATCGAGCGCGATGCAGGCCAATTCGGGCATCGATCCGGCCGATGGCGTGGACCGCGTTCTTATCGGCGAATATGCCTCCGGTCCGGTTCTGGGGCTCGAAACTGTCGAGCAGCAATTCTCCCTCTTCGACACGCTGGCTGAAAAGGAACAGCGCGAACTCCTCGAATCCATGCTGACCGAGGGGGATGAGGATGCCGAGGAAATGAGCGATGCGTGGCTGTCGGGCGATACGGAGCGGCTGGCGACCCTGATGAACGAAGGGCTCGGCCCGGCGGGAGATCCGGGCAATCTGCTGCGCAATCGCCTGCTGACACGCCGCAACGAAAGCTGGGTGGCGGCCATTGCCGCGCAGTTGTCATCGGGCGCCCGCCCCTTTGTCGCGGTTGGCGCAGGCCATGTTGGCGGCGAGGATGGATTGATCGCCCTGCTGGAGAGCGAAGGCTGGCGCGTCACGCGGGTCGAATAAGGCTCGCGTCGCAGCTCGCGCTTGCATTTCTCCGGCTTTGCGCGTAGGCGCGCGCACTTCCCGCACCGTATGGTCATCCCTGGAGGCGTGCTGCGCGGGATTTGTTGAACCCAATATCTATATAAAGGTCCAAGGTAATGAGCGATCAGCTGACCCTGGCGGCCGAGACGCGCGACAAGGCAGGCAAGGGAGCCTCCCGCGCACTGCGTCGTGAAGGCCGTGTCCCCGCTGTGATCTATGGCGGCAAGGAAGAACCCACCACCATCCACGTCGAAGAGCGCGCACTCGTGAAGCTCCTCGGCACCGGCCACTTCTCCAACTCGGTCGTCATGGTCGAAGTTGGCAAGAGCAAGGTGCGCACCCTTCCCAAGGACGTCGCGTTCCACCCCGTGACCGACCGTCCGCTCCACGTCGATTTCCTGCGCCTGACCAAGGACGCCAAGGTCGATGTGAACGTGCCCGTCGTCTTCGTGAACGAAGAAGCGAGCCCGGGCCTCAAGCGCGGCGGCGTTCTGAACATCGTTCGCCACGATCTTGAACTGGTCTGCGAAGCGGACAAGATCCCCGACCAGATCGAGATCGACGTCACCGGCAAGGATGTGGGCGATTCGATCCACATCAGCCACGTGACCCTGCCCGCTGGCAGCGAAAGCGCGATTACCGACCGCGACTTCACCATCGCGACGCTGGTTGCCCCCTCCGCTCTCAAGAAGAGCGAAGGCGCGGAAGCCAACGCCGAAGATGCCGACGAAGTCCCGGCCACGGAACAGAACGGCGAGGATTGATCCTCTCCGGCTTTTCCGCCGATTTCATGAAACGCCGGTCCTGTCCGCAGGGCCGGCGTTTTCATTTGGGGATTTAGGCGCTAACGGCTTTGCCCATGCAGCTTTGGGTCGGTCTCGGAAATCCGGGCGCGAAATATGCGCTCAATCGCCACAATGTTGGCTTCATGGCGGTGGACACCATTGCCGAGGTGCACCGCTTTGCCCCCCCGCAAAAGAAATTCCAGGGCTGGCTGTCGGAAGGCCGCATCGGGAATGAGAAGATCCTCCTCCTGAAACCGGCGACATTCATGAATGAAAGTGGCCGTTCCGTTGGTGAAGCCATGCGCTTCTACAAGCTTTCCATGGATGACCTCACTGTCTTTCATGACGAACTCGACCTTGCGCCGATGAAGGTGAAGGTAAAGCAGGGCGGCGGCACGGCCGGGCAGAACGGGCTTAAAAGCATCGTCCAGCACCTTGACCCCGATTTCCGCCGCGTGCGCATCGGGATCGGCCATCCGGGGCACAAGGACCGGGTGACGGGCCATGTGCTGGGCAATTACGGCAAGGCGGAGCAGGACGAGCTGATCACCATGCTGGGTGCCATAGCGTCAGAGGCGGAGTGGCTGGCCAAAGGTGACGATGCCCGCTTCATGAATGACGTGGCGCTACGCCAGCAATGACCGCGATCCGGCATGCGACGCTGGACGATCGCGAAGCGGTCATCGCCCTGTGGCAGGCCTGCGCCCTCACCCGCCCATGGAATGACCCGGCCGCAGACTTCGATCGCGCCGTCGGATACGCCGGATCGGGTGTACTGGTCTGTGAGACTGGTGGCAGGATCGTCTCTACCGCCATGACGGGGTTCGACGGTCATCGCGGCTGGATCTACTATCTTGCGACAGCGCCCGGCCATGAACGCGCCGGACATGCCCGCCGGATCATCACCGCCTGCGAGGAATTCCTGCGCGGTCTGGATTGCCCAAAGGTCGAGATCATGGTCCGTTCCGGCAATGCGGCCGAAGGGTTTTACCCGGCCCTTGGCTGGGAAAGACAGGAGGTCGCCGTCTGGGCGCACAGGCTCGATGTGGATCAAGGGTAACGGGAGCCATCGGAATGGCGCTACGTAATTTCTACCTTGTGATGGCGAAGGGATTTACCGTGGGGCTTGGGCTGCCCCTCTATCCCTGGCTGCGTCTGGCTTCCGCGAGCCGTACGGGCGAAGCGGCATGAGGCTTAACCAGGTCACGGTGGGCTGCACCGACTATGCCGCCTCGGTCGATTTTTACACGCGGCTCGGCCTTCTCCAGATTGTCGATTCGCCGCCGCGCTATGCCCGCTTCGAGACACCATCGGGAGAGACATTGTCGATCTATGCCGTGACTGACGCGCCCTCGCCCGGAACGGTCATCTATTTCGAATATGACGATCTCGATGCCGAGGTTTCGAGGCTGAAACACAAGGGCCTTGTGTTTCTCTCTGGCCCGGCAGACCAGCGTTGGCTGTGGCGCGAGGCGCGTCTTTGCGATCCTGCCGGAAACGAAATCTGCCTTTTCCAGGCAGGTGAGAACCGCCGCTTTCCGCCATGGCGGATCGAAGAAGCGCCAGGGAAAGAATGATGTTGCGTTTCATTGCCGCCCTTTCCACCATCACATTGATCCAGGCGGTGACGATTCTGCTCAGACTCCTTGGCGTCAGCACCTGAGGCAGGCGAACTTCCCCGCTTCTTCCCGAACTCTGCTCTGGCCTTTCGGGCCGCGCCCCTATATCGGCGCGGCACGAGTTTTTAACTGGAGTTTCCCATGGGTTTTCGTTGCGGCATCGTCGGCCTCCCCAATGTCGGCAAGTCGACGCTTTTCAACGCGCTGACCGAAACGCAGGCGGCGCAGGCGGCGAATTACCCGTTTTGCACGATCGAGCCCAATGTCGGGCAGGTCGGCGTTCCCGATGAACGACTGGACAAGATCGCCGAGATCGCCGGATCGCAAAAGATCATCCCGACGCAGTTGGCCTTTGTCGATATCGCCGGTCTGGTGAAGGGCGCGTCCAAGGGCGAAGGCCTCGGCAACCAGTTCCTCGGCAATATCCGTGAGGTCGATGCCATCGTGCACGTGCTGCGGTGTTTCGAGGATGACGATATCCAGCACGTCTCGAACAAGGTCGATCCGCTTGCCGATGCAGAGGTTGTCGAAACCGAACTGCTGATGAGCGATCTGGAATCCCTCGAAAAGCGGGTTCCGGCAGCGGAAAAGCGCGGCAAGACCGGCGACAAGGAATCGAAGATCATCGCCAGCGTCCTGGGCCAGGCGCTGGAATTGCTGCGTGAGGGCAAGCCCGCCCGCCTGACCGAACCCAAGGATGACGAGGAAGCCCGCGTCTTTGCACAGGCGCAGCTGCTGACGGCAAAGCCTGTCCTTTACGTCTGCAATGTCGCTGAGGAAGACGCAGCCGAGGGCAACGCCCTGTCCGCCACCGTTTTCGAAAAGGCGAAGGCAGAGGGCGCACAGGCTGTCGTCGTCTCCGCCGCGATCGAAAGCGAAATCGTGGCCATGGACCCCGCCGACCGCGCCGAATTCCTTGAAGAGCTGGGGCTTTCCGAATCCGGCCTCGCCCGCGTGATCCGCGCTGGTTACGACCTGCTTGGGCTGAAGACCTTCTTCACCGCAGGGCCGAAGGAAACCCGCGCATGGACCTTCCCCACCGGGGCAAAGGCACCGCAGGCGGCAGGCGAGATCCACACCGATTTCGAAAAGGGCTTTATCCGCGCCGAGACGATTGCCTACGGCGATTATGTCTCTCTGGGTGGTGAAAGCGCGGCGCGTGAAGCGGGCAAGCTGCGCCAGGAAGGCAAGGAATATGTGGTGCAGGACGGCGATGTCATGCATTTCAAGTTCAACGTCTGATAACCATCTAGCCGACCGCCATCGGGCACTTTTCGCCGTGTAGGCCGTTCCCCCTTGCAAACCGCCAGAATGCAAGGGGACACCTAAATGGTCGACAAATCCGAAAAATTCCGATGGCTCGTACGGGTCGGCTACTTCTCACGCGCCGTCCTGTATTTCGTGCTGGGGCTGATCGCGCTGACCAGCGCGGGAAGGATCAGCGAAGGGACGGATGGCGTATTCCGCGCCATCGAGGAATTTCCCGCGGGAACGGTTATCCTCTGGGTGCTGGTCGTCGGACTCGTCGCCTATGCGCTGTTCCGCTTCTGCTCGACCTTTTTCGATATTGAAAACAATGGTAGCGACAAGCACGGCATCGCCAAGCGTATCGGCCATGCTGGTAGCGCCATCGGTCACCTTGCGCTCGCTTACAGTGCGTTCAAGTTCGCCACGACCTCCAGCGGTGGCGGCAGCGGCGGTGGTGCACAGGAGGCAGCCGCCGGCGTGATCTCGATGCCGCTTGGCCCGATCCTTTTGGGTATCGTCGGTCTTGGCTTTTTCGGCGCGGCATTCTCACAGGCGAAAAAGGCCTATACTGGCAGCTTTATGCATCGCATCAGCGGTCAGGCGCCCGATATGACGCGCTATCTGGGCGGTGCAGGCTTCTCCGCCCGAGCAGTGGTGTATGCGATCGTCGGCATTTCGCTGGTGAAATCGGCCTGGTTCAGCAGCTCTTCCGACGTAAAATCGCTTGGTAGCGCCGTTGCCTCGCTTAGCGGATCGGGCATCTGGTTCACGCTGGTCGCGATCGGGCTGCTGCTGTTCGGCATCTTCAGCCTGGTACTCTCGCGCTACCGGATCATCCCCGATCTCGACGCGTCGGGCAATATTCCGGCCTTCCGCGCCTGATCCATCAGTATCCGGGGGTCACGCTCCGCACTGGAGCGTACCCTCGGCCTGATAGACTGTCTGGTCCTTGGCATTGGTGATGGTGAGCGCGCCCGGCCAGCTGGTCGATTCCACACCGCTTTCCTCACCTTCGCCGGGCAATTGCTTCAATTCGAATGCGAATTTCTCTCCGGCATAATTCTGCCAGCTGCTCATCGGCAGTTCGGCCCCGCCCTTGTCCGGGGATAGATGGATGATCTCGCCCTTCAGCTTGAGATAGCCGTTTTCCGGTTGCGCCAGAGCGATGACCGACAGCGAATTGGCTGGTGCGAAACCGCAGCCTGCACCGAACAGATTGTTCTTCTCTATGTCGTTATAGCTGATGCGTTCCGGATCGACCGGAACCGGAGGCGGATTGTCATGAATCTCGCGCACCTGCGCGACATCGGCGGCATCTTCGGCCGGCGTGCTTTCTTCCCCACATGCGGCAAGCGCCAGCAGCGGCAGGGTGGCGGTGATCAACGATCCGAGTTTCATGACCATTTGCGAAATCTGACCTCTATCCCTTTGAATCGCATGCGAGTGTGCCGACGCCTAATGGCGACCGAACAGCTTTTCGACATCGCCCATCGACAGCTTCACCCATGTCGGGCGACCGTGGTTGCACTGGCCTGAACGCGGGGTTCGCTCCATCTCACGCAAAAGCGCGTTCATCTCGGCAACCGAGAGGCGGCGCCCTGCCCTCACCGATCCGTGGCACGCCATGGTGGCAAGGACGAGATCGAGCTTTTCACCCAGCAGCAATGCCTCGCCGTTCTTGGCAATATCGTCTGCGATGTCCTGCAGCAGCTTCTGGCAATTCGCGCCAGAAAGAGCGGCAGGCAATGACCGCACCAGCACGGCATCCGGTCCGAAACGTTCCACCGCGAGACCCAGTTCGCCCAGTTTTTCCGCCGCGATCTCGATGCGCTCGGCATCCGCCTCGTCCAGTTCGACGACTTCGGGCATCAGCAGCGCCTGCGCCCGCGACACGCCGCTTTCCGCGCCCGCTGTGCGCAGCCGCTCCAGCGTCAGTCGCTCATGCGCGGCATGCTGGTCGACGATGACAAGCCCGTCGGCGGCTTCGGCCACGATATAGGTTTCCGCGATTTGTCCACGCGCCGCACCCATTGGGAATTCCTCGGCATCTGGCGCGGTAGCTTCCGCCGCCTCTGCCCGGGCGGAGGGTTCGAGCAGCGCCGTTTCCATATCGCGCCACATCGTCTGCGCCGGGCTGTCATGGCGCGGCATGGCGGGCGGGTGCGATGCGAACATCGACCTCTGCTCGCGCAATGCCAGCGACAGGCTGTCGGCGCTGGGCGGCGACACGGGCTCGCTCTGCCACGCGGCCATCGCCTGCGCCGACGGCTGCTGCGCCGAACGCCGGTCGCCTGCCGATAGCGCGTCGCGCAGACCGCCGACGATCAGCGAACGGACCAGTGCCGCATCGCGAAAGCGCACTTCGGTCTTGGCCGGGTGCACGTTTACATCGACCTCGCTTGGCGGAACCTCAAGAAACAGCGCCAGCACCGCGTGGCGATCGCGCGCCAGCATATCGGCATAGGCGCCGCGCACCGCGCCGGTCAGCAGCCGGTCCTTTACCGGGCGGCCATTGACGAACAGATACTGGTGATCGGCCACGCCACGGTTGTAAGTCGGCAGCCCCGCGATCCCTGTCAGCCGGATCGGCGCATCGACCGGCCCGCGCGCGCAATCGATGGACACGGCATTATCGGCGAGTTCGCGCGCGACAAGGCGCGATACGCGGGTTTCAAGGCTCTCTTCCGGCTGCACCGCGAAGATCCGGCGCCCGTCATTCTCGAACCGGAAGCCCACTTCCGGGCGCGCCATGGCAAGGCGGCGCATGACATCGTGGCAGGCCATATACTCGCTGCGCGCACTGCGCAGGAACTTGCGTCGCGCAGGCACGCGCGCGAAAACGTCCTCCACCCGGATGCGCGTGCCGGGCGGCAAGGCGGCGGGCCCTTCGGCAATCGTCTCGCCGTGATCGGTGACGCGCTTCCACCCCTGCGCGCTATCGGCGGGGCGGCTCTCTATGGTCAGCCGCGCAACGCTGGCGATGGAAGGCAATGCCTCGCCGCGGAAGCCGAGAGTGACGACCTGCTCGATCGCCCCTTCTTCGCCCACCAGTTCGACTGGAAGTTTTGAGGTCGCATGGCGCTCCAAAGCCAAAGCCATTTCTTCGCTCGACATGCCGCAGCCATTGTCGGTGACTTCTATCGATTCGAGGCCGCCGCCCGCCAGCACCACCGAAATTTCGCGCGCGCCTGCATCGATTGCATTCTCAACGATTTCCTTCAAAGCGGCGGCCGGACGCTCCACCACCTCGCCAGCGGCGATGCGGTTCACCAATCCTTCGGGAAGTCGTCTTATAAGAGGCATTTCCAAACGCTAGCGCCGAGTGGCCCGGTTTTCGAGGTCAGTTGCCACGAAGCGGTGTGGAAAAGCGGCGATAACCGGGTGAATCATTTTTCAAAGTGGCCCGCTTTGGGCTAGGCACAGACAGGCATTTCTATCTAGAGAGCGGGCAGCACCCGCCCACACGCAGGGTCAGCCACAGGCGTATGGGCACAGCGGCGCAGCACCGACGAGGGACGATACCAAAAATGGCAAATTTCTTTTCGCGTCTTTTCCAGCTCGGTTCGCAGAACATGGCGATCGACCTCGGCACCGCGAATACGCTGGTTTATGTGGAAGGGCGCGGCATCGTTTTGAACGAGCCTTCGGTCGTCGCCATCGAGACCGAGAACGGCATCAAGCGCGTGCGTGCCGTCGGTGACGATGCGAAAATGATGATGGGCAAGACCCCCGACAGCATCGAGGCGATCCGCCCGCTTCGCGACGGTGTCATCGCCGATATCGAAGTCGCCGAACACATGATCAAATATTTCATCAAGAAGGTGCACGGCAAGCGCTCCGTCCTGCGTCACCCGGAAATCGTGATCTGCGTTCCTTCGGGTTCGACCTCGGTCGAACGCCGCGCAATCCGCGATGCGGCCAGCAATGCCGGCGCGAGCCAGGTCTATCTGATCCTTGAACCCATGGCTGCTGCCATCGGCGCGGACATGCCGGTGACCGAACCGGTCGGCTCGATGGTCGTCGACATCGGCGGCGGCACGACCGAAGTCGCGGTGCTGTCGCTGCGCGGTCTTGCCTATACCACCAGCGTGCGCGTCGGCGGTGACAAGATGGACGAAGCCATCGTTTCCTATGTCCGCCGCCATCACAACCTGCTGATCGGCGAATCCACGGCAGAGCGCATCAAGCAGGAATATGCCGTCGCGATCCCGCCGGCAGACGGCGAAGGCGCGATCATCCACCTGCGCGGCCGCGACTTGGTCAATGGCGTGCCCAAGGAAATCACGATCAGCCAGGCGAATATCGCCGAGGCCCTGTCCGAACCGATCGGCGCCATTGTCGAATCCGTTCGTATCGCGCTGGAAAACACCGCGCCGGAACTCGCTGCCGATATCGTCGACCAGGGCATCGTGCTCACCGGTGGCGGCGCACTGATCAAGGGGCTCGACGAACATCTTCGCGAAGAGACCGGCCTGCCGGTCACCGTGGCCGAAGATCCGCTGTCCTGCGTCGCGCTGGGCACGGGCCGCGCATTGGAAGAGCCGGTTTTCCGCGGCGTTTTGATGACGGCGTAAGGGGCGCTCGATTGTAACGGCCCGATGGGCTGAAGGGAGTATCAGGTCATGGCGCCCGCCGAGCGGCGTCCGGGGTTTTCCAAAAGGGCGCACATCTCGATCTTCACCAGCTACGTCTTCGCGATCGTGGGCGTTTTGCTGGGTGTCGTGCTGTTGATTGCGTCCTTCGTCAGCCCCGGCAGCTTCGCCTTTGCGCGCAGCGCCGCGACCGATGCGGTTCGTCCCGCAGGGGAAGCCTCGGCCGTCACCCGCAATTCCGGGCGTTCGGTGATCGACATCATCTCCGGCTATATCGCCGCGGGCAGCCAGAATGCGGAGTTGGCCGAGGAACTGCACCTCGCCCGCGCCAAGCTGGCCGAGATGGAGGCGATCAGCGACGAGAACCGTCGGCTGAAGCAACTCCTCTCCCTGCGTGAAAAGGACATTCGGCCTGTCGCCAGCGCGCGCCTGATCGGATCAAGCCCCGCCAGCACGCGTCGTTTCGCCCTGATCGGTGCCGGACGTAAGGATGGCGTGCTCGTGGGCATGCCGGTGCGCTCGGCAACCGGGCTGGTGGGGCGCGTTCTCGAAACCGGTCGCCGCACCGCCCGCATCCTGCTTGTCACCGATGGGCAGAGCATGGTTCCGGTGCGCCGGATCAAGGGCAATGTCACGGGCTTTGCACAAGGACAGGCGGATGGCACGCTGATCGTTCGCTTGATAGAAATGGGTATCAACCCATTGGAAAAGGGCGATCTTCTCGTCACCTCCGGTTCGGGCGGCCTGTACCGGCCGAATGTCCCTGTCGCGATAGTCGAGAACCTCACCCGCGACGGTGCGGTGGCGCGGATCATATCGGACCCGGCGGCGACCGATTTCGTCATGGTCGAACCTATCTGGCAACCGATGACAGAGCTCGACATGGAGCCTGAGCAGTGAGCGCCGGCCTGCGCGTTGCGGACGGTCATTGCAGCCACGCCATCGGGGAACCGTCATGCCGCTGAAGGGCGACCGCCTTCCGGGGCAGGACATGTTCCAGCGGCGCCTGAACCGTGCGCCCTCCCCCATCATCGCGACGATCGTGCCGTGGATCTCGATCGCCCTGTCGTCACTGGTGCCGCTGTCCCCGATCATTGCCTCGGCCCCGGTACTGCCACCGGTCTCATATATGCTGCTTGTCGCATGGCGGCTGTTTCGCCCCGGCCTGCTGCCCATATGGGCGGGCGCGCCGCTGGGGCTGGTCGACGATCTGTTTTCGGGTCAGCCATTCGGCAGCGGCGTGCTCCTCTGGTCGATCACGATGATCGGGCTCGAAGGACTCGACAACTGGCAGCGCGATCGCACATTCTGGATGGACTGGCTGATCGCGATCCTTCTCATCGCGGCCTATCTCGCCATTGGGCATGTGTTCACCTGGTTGGCAGGCTCGGTGTGGTATCCATCGCTGATGCTCCCCCAATTGCTGCTTGCGATGTTGTCCTTTCCGCTCTTCACGCGCCTTGTCGCCATTCTTGATCTGCTTCGCCTTGCCCGCGTGAAGGTGCTGGGCTGATGGTATCCCTCAGATGGCGACGCCGCCGCCCTCGCCTGCCGCAGCGGGTCAGTGCGGGCGAATTGTCGAACGCTTTCGAGCGGCGTACCTTTTTGCTGGGTGCCGTGCAGGGAGGGATCGGCCTGTTGCTTGCCGGCCGCATGGGCTGGCTCGCGGTGGAGCAGAACGAGAAATATCAGCTCGCATCGGAATCGAACCGCGTCGATCTCACGCTGATTCCGCCGCGCCGGGGCTGGATCCTCGACCGCCGCGGCGTGCCGCTGGCCTCGAACCGCGCGGATTTCCGCGTCGACCTTATCCCCGAACGCGTGATCGACCGCGAGCGGACTTTGGCCGTTCTGGGCGAGGTGCTGGAACTGTCGCCAGCGCAGGTGACCGATCTTCGCGACAAGCTGGATGAAGTGCGCGGTTTCCGTCCGATCGAGGTATCGACCGGCGTCAACTGGGAGCAGTTCGCCGCACTCTCCGTGCGCTTGCCCGATCTTCCCGGCGTCGTGCCGCAGCGCGGGTTTTCGCGCTATTACCCGACCGGCCCTTCCGTCGGGCATTTGCTCGGCTATGTCGGCACCGTTTCGGCAGAGGAATATGAGGAAGAGAAGAACCCGCTCCTCATCACCCCGGGCTTCAAGATCGGCAAGGACGGGGTCGAGAAATATTTCGAACAGGAACTGCGCGGCGAACCTGGTGCCCGCCGCGCCGAGGTGACCGCCAGCGGCAAGATCGTGCGCGACCTTGAAATGCGCGAGGATGTGCAGGGCGATCCGGTCCAGCTGACCATCGACGGGCCGCTACAGGATTATGCCGCGCGGCGCCTGGGGCATGAATCCGGCTCGGTGGTGGTGATGGACCTGGAAAACGGGGACATCCTCGCGATGGCCTCGATGCCCAGTTTCGATCCGAACAGTTTTTCCGACGGCATCGGCCGTATCGAATGGAAAATGCTGTCCGAGGACGATCACGTTCCCTTGCGCAACAAGGTGCTCTCGGGCCTGTACCCGCCCGGATCGACGGTTAAGCCCTATGTGTCGCTCGCCTTGCTCAAGGAAGGGATCGACCCTGCGGAGTCGGTCTTTTGCGGTGGCGGCCTGCGCGTCGGCAACCGCGTATTCCGCTGCTGGAAACGCGGCGGACATGGCACGACCGACATGGCCAAGGGGATCTACCAGAGCTGCGACGTCTATTTCTATGCCATGGCGCAGCGGGTCGGCATGGACCCGATCGCCGCCATGGCGCGCCGTCTCGGCCTTGGCTTCAAATTTCCGCTTCCCGTTGCCAGCCAGTCATATGGCACGGTTCCCGATCCGGCCTGGAAGCTCAAGAAATATGGCCGCGAATGGCAGACCTTCGATACGGTGAACGCCACCATCGGTCAGGGTTACATGCTTGTGAACCCTTTGCAGCAGGCCGTGCAGGTATCGCGCATCGCCAGCGGCAGGCGGCTTCAGCCGCGCCTGCTAAAAACCGCCGATCCTCGCCCTGCCCCGATGCTCGGCGTCCCGCAGGAACATCTCGACATCGTGCGCCATGCCATGTGGGAAGTCGTTAACGGGCGCGGCACGGCTGGGCGCGCGCGCCTGCCACTCGACGGGATCGAGATGTCGGGCAAGACCGGTACCGCGCAGGTCGTGTCGCTGAACTACGGCCGCGGCGGCAAGGACGTGCCGTGGAAATATCGCGACCACGGCCACTTCATCGCCTTCGCGCCCTATGACAATCCGCGCTACGCCTGCGCCGTTGCTATCGAACATGGTGCGGGCTCGTCGTCCGCCTATCCGGTCGCGCGCGATGTCATGACCTATATCTTCGACCCGCAAAAGGCGCTGGACGTGCTCCACCGCTTTGAAGAGGAATGGGGCGGCACCGCGCAGGAACGCCTCGCCCGCAAATATGCTAGCTATGAAGAGGCCTATGGCGGGTCGGCGCCTAAGCCGAAGAAGAGCGAGATCGAGGACGCAGTAAGCGGCGGCGAGGCAACCGACGCCCCTGCCCCGGTCAATGCCGCTCAGTCGCAGCGCGCTGCCGAAGGCGATGCCGCCACCGGTAATGGCGGGGGGGCGGGCCAATGAACCGCAAATTCCTGCCCCGGATCATCTCGCAGCAGCCATGGGGCATCATCATCCCCTTGTTCCTGCTGGTCTGTTTCGGCGGGGCCGTGCTCTATTCGGCCGCCGGCGGCAGCCTGCAGCCATGGGCGCTGATGCATGTCATCCGTTTCCTCATGTTCTTGGCCATGGCCATGGTCATCGCTCGCATGCCGCGCGACTTCGTGCGCATGATGGCTCTACCGGCCTATATCGCCATGGTACTGCTCTTGATGGCGGTGGAGGCGATGGGCTTCGTGGGCGGCGGCAGCCAGCGATGGATCAACCTCGGCCCCCTCACCCTACAACCTTCCGAACTGATGAAGCCAGGCATCGTCATCATACTTGCCCGTTATTACGACATGCTGCCCCCGGCCGCGACAAAGGAGTTTTCTTCGCTGCTCGTTCCTGGCGTGTTGATCGGCGTGCCGGTCGGTCTGGTGCTGATGCAGCCCGATCTCGGCACCAGCCTTGCCATCATTTTTGGCGCGGCAATCGTCATGTTCCTGGCTGGGCTTCCGATGGTTTGGTTCGTTAGCTGCGGTGTCGCGGCCCTCGCGGCGATCCCTGCCGCGTTCTTCTTTGCGCTTCACGATTACCAGCAACGACGGGTGCTTACTTTCCTCGATCCCGAAAGCGATCCACTGGGGGCGGGTTACCATATCACCCAGTCTAAGATCGCGATCGGATCGGGCGGCCTGTTCGGCAAGGGCTTCGGGAATGGCTCGCAGAGCCATCTGAACTATCTGCCAGAACCGCATACCGACTTCGTCTTTGCCACCATGGCAGAGGAATGGGGCATGCTGGGCGGCTTCTTCGTGCTGCTTGTTTTCGGTCTGCTACTGCGCTGGGGCCTGAAGGTCGCGAATAATTCGAAGGACCGCTTTGCCCGTCTGATGGCGGCGGGTCTGACAGCGACGATATTCTTCTATGCCGCCGTCAATCTGATGATGGTCATGGGGCTGGCTCCGGTCGTGGGCATTCCGCTTCCTTTCATGAGCCATGGTGGATCGTCGATGATGACCATCATGATCTGCGTTGGCCTCATCATGGCGGTGGAACGCTGGGACACGCGCGAACCTGGCAGTTTCGCGTCATAGGGGCCGATTGTCGCTTGGGCACAAAGCGTCCCTGAAAAGAAATTTTCAAAAGCTGCAGAAACCCCCTTTCGCGAATCAAAAGAGGCTTTATATGGGGCGCTCCACAGCGGGGGTGCCCACCGGGCAACACGCTGTAATCGTCAGCAAAAGCGGCGATGTGGACGCATAGCTCAGTTGGTAGAGCAGCTGACTCTTAATCAGCGGGTCCTAGGTTCGAGCCCTAGTGCGTCCACCATTTTTTCACTATATATCAATATGTTAAGTCACTTCTCAGGAGTGGCTTTTGCTTTGCTTCCAGCGCTAGGTAGCTTTCTAGGTAGCAGGCAAGATTTCCGCATGTCCTAACGCGGCGCGCGCCTGGCCGTTGTCTATCGAACGTAGTGGTATGTAGACTCGTATGGAAGCGTGCGGATGGAAGCGGAGGCGGGATCCACCAACTTCCACTAGGTGTTTGATCCCACGGTTTGATGGTGTGATCCTTTCGTTGGAATGGAAGGAAGCCATATGGGACAGGTTCGTCACGGGAGCGCCACGACCACACACGCCGTCCGAGCCGCGATCCGCCAACGACCGCAGGAAGGCTTTCCAGAACGGTTCTGCCTCCGAAGGGCCGGTGGCTACGCCCAGCACTTCGCGCCGGCCATCGGTGTTGACGCCAACGGCGATTATCGCCGCCGTCGAAGACGATGCGTCCGCCCTCGCGCACCTTGAAGTAGGTGGCGTCGATCCACAGGTAGGGCCACTGGCCTTCAATCGGGCGCGTCAGGAACGCGCTCACCCTCTCGTCGATCTCGGCAACCAGGCGGCGCACCTGGCTCTTCGATACGCCGCTGGCACCCATGGCCTTGACCAGATCATCGACCGAACGGGTCGACACCCCGTGGACGTAAGCTTCCTGGATTACCGCCGCCAGCGCCTTGTCCGCCGTCCGGCGCAGTTCCAGAAAGCTCGGGAAGTAACTACCCTTGCGCAGCTTGGGAATCGCCAGTTCAATCCAACCAGCGCAGGTGTCCCAGCCCCGTTCGCGGTAGCCGGGTTGCGACTGCCAGCGGCAGCACCCGTTCTCGCCTCGATCTCCAGATCCATCATGCGCTCGGCGGCAAACGCCAGCATCTCGCGCACCAAATCGCTATCAGCCCCTTGCCTAATGAGCTCGACAAGGGCCATTCTGTCATCGGTCATCGTCTTCTTCTCCAGGTTCGAGTTCGCATCCGAACCCTACCAGAAGATCGACGGTGGCCACCCACTCAGGGAAACCTTCCTACACCCCCCGTGGGACACGACAAGTTCAACGGCTCCTCAGGATGAGCGGGTCAGAATGTTTTTAAGCTTTACGATGTGCCAATCATATCTTGCGGCCCCACGGGTGAGCCGCGGACTCGGCCACTTTCATCCGTCAATGCAATCGGATGATCCGCTTCCCCATATTCCGGCCCGCGTAGAGATCTTCAATCGAAGTCAGGCAGCATTCCATCCCGCCCATGATTTCTTCCCTGTAAACCAGGGAACGGTCGCGCACGAATTCGGCAAGCCGCTGGCTGGCTGACTCAAATTCGTCCAGGTAATCCAGCACGATAAAGCCGGTCACCGATGCGCGTTTTACCAGTATATTGCGCTCCAGGCGCGGCCCCGTCGGGGCAGGGTCCCAGGCTTCGATGGAAGCCGTGCCGCAGACCACTACGCGGGAATTCAATGCCAGAAGGCCATGAACTTCGTCGCTGATGGGGCCGGCGGTGTTGTCGAAATAGACGTTGACGCCGCGCGGGCATGCCTGGGCGAGGGCGTTGCGGAAACCGGCGGACCGATAATCGACTGCGGCGTCGTATCCGAACTCTTCTATGCAAATGGCAACCTTTTCCGGGCCGCCGGCAATGCCGACCGTGCGGCAGCCCATGCGCCTGGCGATTTGCCCGACTGCGGAGCCGACCGCCCCCGCTGCGGACGACACCACAACCGTGTCTCCGGGGTGCGGCCGCCCGACCTTTTCGAGGCCCAGCAGCGCGGTAACGCCGTTCAGGCCCAGAACCCCCAGGGCAAGGGACGGCGGCAGGTCGACTTCCTTGCACTTGCGGATAATGGCGCCTGGAGAAACCGCCGCGAATTCCTGCCATCCGAACCAGCCGGTCACGACATCGCCGGGTCTGTAGTCTGGCGAACGGCTATCCTTCACCCGCCCGACGGCGAGAGATCGCATGACCGAGCCCAACGGGATCTGCTCGGTGTAGTTTCCCTTGTCGGAAAGCCACCCCCGCATGGCCGGTTCGACCGAAAGATACTGATTTCGTATGAGGACTTGCCCATCCAGCAATTCCGGCAGCTTTCCATCGACGATCGCGAAATGCTCTGGGCCGGGCACACCGCTTGGACGGCTCACCACCAGAATCTGCCTGTTTCCCCCCATCGACTTGTCCCCTTCGAGCCTTCTGCGCGATCGCAGGGCAATCCGTGCAGATCCGACCCTTGCCCCTCTGGCCTTGACGCCTGCAATTGCGCCAAGTCCTCCAGCCCGGCGCTCACCAGCAGCGGTCTCACGCAGGACTTAGACTCACATTGCCTATGACCTGCCACGGGACTTTCATCCAGTTCTGATTAGAGCCACGGCGGTTGTGACCTGCCCCCCGCTGGTCCTGCGGGCATAACGAGAGTCTGCTGGTTTGATATTCGTGCTGCTCCACCGGCACAAGCGCGTCGGGTGTGACGCTTCCATCATGCAGGAACGCCCGACGCGCTTGTCCAGGTGTTTGGTTCCCCAGGGATGAGCGCGGCCGGACATTGTTGTAGTCGTAGCGCCAGACAGCCAGCTTGCGTCGGGCGCCAGCCAGGCTGTTGAACCGCCCCGGGATTGCCGGAGGCCATTCGGTTTAAACTATGCAGCCATTGGAGTGTCGTCCAGCATGGCGTAATAGCGCTCTGAGGTGGTCTCGCCTTCTTGGACAGTTTGGCGGCTGAGTTAAGCTAATCCCGGTTGTCGTTTATGCCGCCTGTTTGATCATCAGATCATGGGGGGCATGCCCCCCATGATCTGATTGCCCGATCCGCCGATAGGCCTCGACCGGGGTTCTCCCGGCCAAGGCCAGCCCGCAGCTCCGATCCGGTCTCGAAGGCATGGAGATAGACGCATTCGTACTTCAGGGATCGCCAGAGGCGTTCGATGAAGACATTGTCCATCCACCGGCCCCGACCGTCCATGCCGATCCGGACCTCGGCGTCGCGCAGCAGGCTGGTGAAGGCGAAGCTTGAGAACTGGCTGCCCTGGTCCGTGTTGAAGATTTAGCTGCGCTGGCCGGTGGCTCCGGCTTGCCGAACCGGGCCAGCGCCTCCTCCAACGCCGCAACGCAGAAGCCGGCGTCCATCGTGTTCGACAGCCGCCAGGCGAGCACCTTGCGGGTCGCCCAGTCCATGATCGCCATCAGGTAGAGGAAGCTCCGGCGCATGGGGAGTGGAGTAGGAAGCGCATAAGCGCTTCCCCTCCCCGAACCGTACGTGCACCTTTCAGCGCATACGGCTCTCTATTCAACCTTGGCCCAAGGCCATGGCGACATCACGATAGCGGGAGGTGACGGTGTTTCGGAGCTCGTCCCGATAGATGTAGGGATTTCGCTCCGGATTCCGCCACCGGAACTGCATCTTCTGGCTTGTGACCAGTCGTCGCAGCGCCTTGCCGACGGCATTGCCCTGATTGCTTCGACCGTAGACCAGCCACGTCTTCGATTGGCCGGTTTCCGGTATGCGGTACCATTTACGCATCAAAGGCTTGATACGGGACCGGTACTTCTGCGCCAACCAGTGCGCCATTTTCCAGAACACGACGGTGTCGATGCGCCGGAATGTGCGCGCCGTGAAGTCGGTGAACCTGTAAAACGCAGCCCATCCCGCCAGCTGGCGGTTCAGACCGTCGATCATGTCCACCGCGGCAACCTCAAGATTGCCGGAGAGTGCCTCGACCAATCGGCGAGCGAAGGTCTTGGCCTTCTCCTTGGGTATCGTTGAGACCACGGACATGCGTCCGCTCGGTCCCCGCCTGCGGATAATCCGGTGCCCGAGGAACACGAACCCGTCGTCGACGTGGGTGATATGGCTCTTGTCCATATTCAACGTCAGCTTCAGGTCGTCTTCGAGAAAGGCCCGGCATTCCTCGCGGATGGCCTCGGCATGTGCCTTGGTGCCCTTGACGATGACAACGAAGTCATCGGCGTAACGGCAGTAGGCGACAGCAGGTTTCCATTGCCGGTTCTCGCGAACCGTGATGGGGCGCCCCTGCTGGATGCCGAAGTTCCATGCCCAGCGATCCTTTCGCGCCTTGTCGCTCAGGTATTTCGCCTCCAGCCACGCATCAAACTCATGGAGCATGATGTTGGACAGGAGCGGCGACAACACGCCGCCTTGCGGTACACCTTCGCTTGAGGCGACGAACAGGCCACGGTCGATGTGGCCCGCCTTCAGGAATCGCCAGAGCAGATCAACAAACCGATCATCCCGGATTCGCCGCCGAACGCAGCGAAGCAGAAGCCGGTGGTGGACCGTATCGAAGTAGCTCGCCAGATCACCTTCGATGATCCAGTGGCCCCGCGCTCCGGCACCACTATCCTGCAACTGTATCTTCACGGTCCGGACAGCGTGATGCACGCTGCGTTCCGGCCTGAAGCCGTAGGAGAGGCGATGGAAGTCGCTTTCCCAGATCGGCTCCATGGCCATCAGCATCGCGCGCTGGACGATGCGGTCTTTCAGGGTCGGGATACCAAGTGGTCGTTTCTTGCCATTGGCTTTCGGGATATAGATTCGCCTGACCGGCTGCGGGTGATAACTCCCCGTCAGCAAGTCCGTTCGCAGACTAGCCAGCTGTTCTGCCAGTACGGCCTGCATCCGTCGCTTGTCCATTCCGTCGATGCCCGGCGTATTGGCGCCACTCGACGCCAGCACGATCCGAGCCGCCTCGGCAAGCCACGCCCGATCGGCAATGAGCCGGAGAAGGCGATCGAACTTGCGGTTCTGGTCGCTCTCGGCCTACATCGCGAGCTTGTGCTGCATTTCGCTGATTATCAAAGGTCTTCACCTCGTTTGGTCAGGTAGTTTGCACTTCAAGCTGATTGAACTGTCCCCCTTCGCCATGTGACAGGCTTTCCCTGTCGCGGACTACTACGGGGACTCCGCCAGCACGGTGGACATCGGGGCCAACTCCCTTGGCATTCCATCATCCCTTCCCTCGTTCATATGCTGGACTTTCGCGCGCTGGGGAGGCTGCCGGTCGCAGTCCTTGTCCTTGCGTCCCGCAAGTCGATGCCGATGCCATGGCCTGGCTGCATTCTCTCCATGGCTCCATGCGGACGGGCTACATTTCCGGCCACATTCGGATGTCGCCGACATACGTCTCCGGTGCCATCATCAGCATTCCGCCTGTTAAGCCGTGTAGGCGAAGGCGACATTTCAGCCCTCGGATGCGGATTAACCGGTTCGTGTTCCTCAACCTTCCAGCGCTACAGCCTCGGGGACCATCTCGGCGTAACGGCTTCGCCTCAATCCCCTTTACCTGCGGGCTACGTCACCCTGCCAGTTGACAGCAGGTCACCGCCGCTTGGGCTCATGCCCCCTCACAGCAGAGGGCAAGGCATTCGTTCAATTCCTCCTTGCTCCTTTGCATTCCAGTCATATGCACCCCGGACCATCCGGGACGAGGCGCACTATAGGTCACGTCGGCGCACCAGACATGGTTGGGCCGCTCGATCGCAGCCCCACGCAGCAGATACGGATAGACCCGGTGCTGCGGGTGCGGATCGCTCGTCCGTGGTCGCTGGTAGATCGGCGTCAGGCCCATCTTCGCCATCAGCCGCCGCACCCGGCGGCGACCGACTGCGTGGCCCGCTCGCCGAAGGTGCCGCGCCATTTGGCGGCTGCCGTACCATGGGCATTCCATGAAGGTCTCGTCGATCACCGTCATCAGCGCCAGCGTCTCGTCCGTCTCCGGCACCGGGGCGTAGTAGTAATAGGACGAACGGCAGCTTCTCCACCTCGCTCTCGCTGACGGCCTTGGCCGCATCGCCGCCGCCGGAGCACGTGCTCGCCATCCCGTCGATGGCCTGCCGTTTCCACGATGCGATCATCGTGTGGTGCACGCCGTGCTTGGCTGCCAGCCCCGCCAGCGTCAGGTCGCCGCGGATCGCTTCCAACGCCACCTTGGCCTTGAAATCTGCGCTGTAGCGCTTCCTCGTCGTCTTCATTCCCGTACCAATCCATCAGGTCGGGATTAGCTTAGCATCCTGTCCAGAAAACCGGCACCACCTCAAGGATCACACCATCAAACCGTGGGATCAAACAACTAGTCCAAATGTTCCGCCGCGAACAGTGGTTGAAACAATTGCATATTCCCTTGGAAGGCCCGACATCGGCCGGGAAGCCGCACTGGCGCCAACCGGACTTCAGCGGAACAAAGCTCGATAACACGCCGATCATCAACCCGCGGACCTCCCGGCCAGTTCTTCGAAAAATCGTGGCGCCACAGCACTTCGCCGCGCAACGCGGCCTGACCGAAGCACACCGACGGGCGATGATGCGCTTCGGCGTAGAAGTTGAATTCGGGCGCCTGTGCCGCGCAACAATGCCCCGGGATGTCAGATTTCCTGGCAATCGGAACTGATGTCACCGAGAAGGCTTCACTTAAAGACGTGAGAGCTTGGCGAATGCAGCGGTTCAAAGCTCCTCGGGCCAGTAGAGCCGCATCGGATTGACGACCAGCAGCTTGCGCTGCAACTCCATTGTCGGCGCTATGCGGGGAATCATGTCGGTAAGATGCCCGTCGTCGGGGATCTCGTCGTCCATATTGGGATGCGGCCAATCGGTCCCCCAGATGCAGCGATCGGGATAATCGGCGATCAGCGGAGCGACCGCGCGCGCGAAATTGTCCCACGGATCGCCCATCCCGCCTTCCTTCAACGCATCGAGCCGGTCGGGACAAGTCGGCTTGAACCAGATGTCCTCGCGGCTGTCGAGAAGCGCGCGGAAGGCGCGCATATCCGGTCCGTCCGGCCCCTGGCTAACGTCGGGCCGGCCCATGTGGTCGACAACAACGGGCACGGGAATTGCGTCGATGAAGGGGCGCAGTTCGGCAAGGATATCGGCCTCGAAATAGATCACCACGTGCCAGCCTTCGGGAAGCCTCCCGGCAACTTCGAGGAACCTGTCCTTGGGAGCGTTGTCGACAAGCCGTTTCAGGAAATTGAAGCGCACGCCGCGGATGCCGCCTTCGTGCAGCGACACGAGGTCGGCATCGGTAATCGCGGGATCGACCACAGCGACACCCCGCGCCTTGCCACAGGATTTCGCAATTCCGTCGAGCGTCGCCCCATTGTCCGTGCCATGACAGCTCGCCTGGACGATGACGTTGCGGGCAAAGCCCAAATGATCGCGTAGGGCGAACAGCATCTCCGGTCCGGCGTCGGCGGGCAGGTACTTTGCCTTGGGGCTGAAGGGAAAGCGCGCCATCGGCCCGAAGACATGGCAATGCGCATCCACCGCGCCCGGAGGCGGGACAAAGCGCGGCTTGCTCGGGTTCGTGTGCCAGCTGGTGATGCGGTCAGACATAGACAGTTCCATCCATCAGCTTGCGCGCGGTGCGCAGCAGCGCGGCGCTGACGACCTCACCCTGCGCGTCGGTTTCGAGCACGCAGCTCATCTCGCCCGACGGATGCTCGACGCTCAGCGTCTTGCGCGTACCCTCGGGAATTTGGGCCACGGCGTGGGCTGGCGATCCTTCGACCAGGCACGCCGTCGCGGCGGTCACCGCACCCAAAACCCCGATCGATGCATGCGCGCGGTGGGGAATGAAGACCCGTGTGGTCACGGCGCCGCCATTCCTCGGCGGGGCGACGAGAGTCATCTTGGGCACGGTCTTGTCGGTCACGTCGCCCAAATTCATCAGCGGCCCGGCCGCAAGCCGGATCGCTTCGATCTTTTCGCGGACCGGCGCGAAGCCCTCGCTCTCCAGTTCCTCGCGGCTCTCGTAGCCGGTCGCCCCGACATCTTCGGCCCGGAAAACGACGCAGGGCATCCCGTTGTCGATCAGTGTGCAATCTACTCCCTCTACGAGATCGACCGGCTTGCCGGTGGGCAGCAGCGCGCCGCAGCTGGAACCGGCGGTGTCGCGAAATTCGACCGAGATCGGCGCGTGGCTTCCCGGCACACCGTCGATCCGGGCATCGCCCTCGTAGGTGACGCGCCCGCCAGGGGTCCGCACGGTTTCGATCGCGACCTGCCCGGTGTTTTCCATGTAAATCGCGACCCGGGTTTCCTCGCCGCTAACCGCGACGAGGCCGCGCTCGATCGCAAAGGGGCCGACCCCTGCTAGGATATTGCCACAGTTCTGCTGATCGGACACTAGCGCCTGATCGACGAAGACCTGCAGGAAGAGGTAGTCGACATCGATTCCCTCCCGATCGGATTTGCGCACTACCGCGACCTTGCTGGTCAGCGGATCGGCCCCGCCCATGCCGTCGATCTGGCGCGGGTCGGGGCTGCCCATGACGCGCAGCAGGAACGCGTCGCGCGCGGCTTTGTCAGCGGGCAGGTCTCGGGCTAGGAAATAGCCGCCCTTCGACGTGCCGCCGCGCATCCACATGACCGGGGTAGACGACGGCATCAGACGTACTTCAGCCCTTCGGCCGCCAACCGCTCGCGCATCTTGTACATGTCGAGACCCAGTTCGCCCGAGGCGAGCCTATCGCGCTTCGACGCCTCGTTGGCCTCGCGAGCGCGCGCCCTTCCCAGCACCTCGGCGGCCTCCGCGCGCCTGACCACGCAGACCCCGTCGTCATCGGCCACGATCACATCGCCCGGTTCGACATGGGCGCCGGCGCAGACCACCGGCACGTTGACGCTGCCGAGCGTGTTCTTGACCGTCCCTTGCGCGAATATCGCCTTTGACCACACCGGAAATCCCATTTCGGTCAGGTCGCGCACGTCGCGCACCCCTGCGTCGATCACAAGCCCGCGGCACCCGCGCGCCATCGCACTGGTGGCAAGCAGGTCGCCGAAATAGCCGTCTTCACAAGGGGACGTGGGGGCTAGCAGCAGGATGTCGCCTGCCTTCAGCTGCTCGATCGCGACATGGACCATCCAGTTGTCGCCGGGGGGTGCGCTGATCGTCACCGCGCTGCCGGCGATCCGTGCCCCGGCATAGATGGGCCGCATGTAGCTGGCGAGCAGCCCCTTGCGCTCCTGCGCCTCGTGGACTGTGGCGACCCCGCAGGCTGCCAGCGCGTCGATCACGGCGGGATCGGCCCGCTCGATATTCTGCACCACGACTGCCATCATCGTCTCCTTTGCCGTTTCGCACATGTACGCGCGCCCCGCGGCGCGCCAATGCGAAGCTGTCGCTTCCCATAATTTTTTGCTAAATGACTCTCATGAACATCGATCTTCCCAATGTCCGGCACTTGGCCGCCTTCGCCGCGACCGTGCGGCACGGCAAGGTGACCGCAGCCGCCGATGCCATCGCCTTGACCCAGCCAGCGCTGACCCAGGCCATCGCGCACCTAGAACATCGCCTCGATTGCCGCCTGTTCGACCGCGAACCGGGCGGAATGCGCCCGACGCAGGCGGCGCTGCTGCTGGCCCCGCGAGCCGAACACGCGATGGCGCTGATCGGCTCGCCACGAGTCACATCGACCCAGATCCGCGCCTTCCTCGCGCTTGCGCGCAAGGGCAGCTACGCCGAGGCGGCCGAGCATCTCGGCTTGGCCACCGCGTCTGTCCACCGGGCGATCGCGGATCTCTCGCTGGCGCTGGGCGAGCGGCTGGTTGAACGGCGCGGGAGGCGCGTCTCGCTGACCCGGAAGGGCGAGGCGCGGGCGCGCAGCTTCGGGCTGGCCATGGCCGAACTGCGCAGCGGCTTTGCCGAGGTCGCGGAATGGCGCGGCAAGGAGGGCGGACGGATCGTCATCGGCGCCATGCCGCTGTCGCGGGCGCGTTGGCTGCCGCGCGCTATCCTGGCCTTCGCGCAAGCGCGCCCGGGGATCGCCATCGCCGTGATCGAAGGCAGTTATACCGAGTTGGTCGGCCCCTTGCGCGATGGCGAGATCGACCTGCTGCTCGGCGCGCTCAGGCCCGAGGCGCAGATACCCGACCTGGTCCAGTCGCCCGCTTTCCTCGACCGCCCGCAAATCGTCATGCGCAGTGGGCACCCCCTGGCGCGCGGCGACGACTTCCCCGCGGTAGATTTGGGCGCACACCCGTGGATTCTCCCTTCTGCCGATACGCCGCTGCGCGAATACTGGCGCGCGATGATGACAGCGGCCAGGTACACAGTCCCCGATGTCGCGATCGAGTGCGGATCGGTCCTTACCATCCGCGAACTCCTGCTCGAAACAGATATGCTGAGCCTGCTATCGCCCGACCAACTGCGCGTCGAGATCGAGGCCGGGCTGATCGCCTACGCCGCGCCGCCGCACCCTATCGAAAGAACGATCGGCATCACCACAAGGCGCGACTGGCGGCCCACCCCGGCCCAGGGCACCATGCTGTCGATTCTCGCCGGAGAAGCGCAAGATACTTCGTAAAACCTTATTCCCCGGCCACGTTATTCATTGGGCCGCGAACGCCGCATCCGCGACAGTCGCGACCATGGCACCCGCGCATACTCTCATCGGCTTCGGCGAAGCGGCATCGACATTTGCCGCCGCGGGCGGCTGGGCGACGCCTGTCCGTGCCTTCGACATCGATCTGGAGCGCGGCAAGGCGATCCGCGCCGCCGGGCTCGAAGCCGCTCGCGACGCGGGCGAAGCGGTTCGCGGCAGTTCACTGGTGCTCTCGCTCGTCACCGCCGACCAGGCCGTCTGCGCAGCCGAAAGCGCCGCCCCGCACCTTGCCCCGGGCGCGATCTGGTGCGACATGAACTCGCTTGCGCCCTCGACCAAACAGCGCGTGGCTCACGCGGTCGAGGCGGCGGGCGCGCGCTATGTCGATGCGGCCATCCTCGCCCCGGTCCAACCTGCCGCCCTTGCGGTGCCGATATTGCTCGCAGGACCTGCGGCGATGGAGGCGCAGGTCCATCTCAAACGCATTGGCTTTGCGAACATCCGTGTGGTTGGCGATCAGATCGGAATGGCCAGCACGATCAAGTTGTGCCGCTCGATCGCGGTCAAGGGGATCGAGGCGATCTGTGCCGAGATGGCGATCACCGCAACCAAGGCCGGGGTTCTTGACCAAGTGCTGGCGTCGCTCGACGCGAGCGAAAAGGCGCTCAGCTGGGCCGAGCGGGTCGACTACAATCTCGACCGGATGCTCGTTCATGGCCGCAGGCGCGCGGCAGAAATGCACGAAGCAGGCAAAATGGCGCGCGACCTCGGTATCGCGCCGCTCGTGACCTACGGGACTGCGCAATGGCAGCAAGGCCTGGGCGAGCTGGGGCTGGAACCGCCACCCGCTCTAGCCGCGAAGCTGTCCGCCATTATCCAGTCCCGTGAATTCAAGGGGGAGCTCTGAGTCCATGAGCCTGATCATCGATTGCCACGGCCACTACACCGTGCTGCCCAAAGCGCACGACGAATGGCGCGAGGCACAGAAGGCTGCTTACAAGGCCGGGACCGTGTGCCCGCCCTACCCCGAAATCTCCGACGACGAAATCCGCCGGACGATCGAGGAGAACCAGCTCAAGCTGGTAAAGGAACGCGGCGCGGACTTCACGATCTTCAGCCCGCGCGCCAGCGCCATGGCCCCGCATGTCGGCGACCAGGCGGTGGCTACCCAGTGGGCGCGGCGCTGCAACGACCTGATTTATCGCGTCACCCAGCTGTTCCCGGACACCTTCATCGGCGGCTGCATGCTGCCGCAGAGCCCAAAATCGGATCTGTCGGAAAGCGTACGCGAGTTGCGCCGCTGCGTCGAGGAACTGGGTTTCGTGGTCTGCAACCTCAATCCCGATCCGGGCGGCGGCCATTTCCAGCACCCACCGCTGACCGACGAATACTGGTTCCCGATCTATGAGGCGATGTGCGAGCTTCAGGTGCCCGCGATGATCCACGTATCGGGCAGCTGCAATCCGGCGATGCACGCGACCGGGGGCTATTATCTGGCGGCGGACACGGTCGCCTTCATGCAGCTGCTGCAGGGCGACCTGTTCAGCCGCTTTCCGGACCTCAAGCTGATCATCCCCCACGGCGGTGGCGCGGTGCCCTATCACTGGGGCCGCTATCGGGGCCTTGCCGACATGCTCAAGCAGCCTGACATCGAACAGCACCTGATGAACAACGTGTTTTTCGACACCTGCGTCTATCACCAGCCGGGCATCGACCTGCTGGCCGACGTGATCGCGAACAAGAACATCCTGTTCGGCAGCGAAATGGTCGGCGCGGTGCGCGGGATCGACCCGCAGACTGGCCACTATTTCGACGACACCAAGCGCTATGTCGATGCGCTCGACATCAGCGAGCAAGAGCGCCACGCGATTTTCGAAGGCAATGCGCGCAAGGTCTATCCGCGGCTCGACGCGATCCTAAAGGAGAGAGGGTTGTGACCGCCACGCCGCAAACAGACATCCACGCCTATCTGGCCGAGCTCGAGGACATTCCGGGCACCCGCGTTTTCACCGCCAGGCGCGCGCGGGCCGGATACTGGATCAACCAGTTCGCGATGAGCCTGATCAAGCCCGAGAACCGCGACAGGTTCCGGGCCGACGAGGATGCCTATCTGGCCGAATGGCAGCTTTCCGACGATGCCCGAGCGGCGATCCGCAGACGCGATTACAACGCCTTGCTCGAACTTGGCGGCAACATCTATTTCCTGTCGAAGATCTTTTCCACCGACGGCCTCCCCTTCGCGGAAGCAGTCAGCACCATGACCGACATGAGCTGGCCCGAATACCGTCAGATGATGATGGATGGCGGCCGCTCGCCCGAGGGCGTACGCAGCATCAAGGGAGGCTATTGAGATGGCCCGCATCACCTCCGGCATCGGCTCCAGCCACGTCCCCCTGCTGGGCGTTGCGATCGATCAGGGCAAGTGGCAGGACGATTACTTCGGTCCGATCTTTGCCGGCTACGAATGGACCCGCGCATGGGAAGCGCGCGAGAGGCCCGACGTCGTCATCCTGGTCTATAACGATCACGCATCGGCCTTCGACGCCAATATCATCCCGACCTTCGCGATCGGCTGCGGCGAGCGCTACAGGCCCGCGGACGAGGGCTGGGGGCCGCGCCCGGTGCCCGACGTCGAAGGCCACGCCGATCTCGCCTGGCACATCGCGCAGAGCCTGATCCTCGACGATTTCGATATGACCATCATCAACGAGATGGACGTCGATCACGGGCTTACCGTGCCGCTGAGCATGATGTTCGGCCAGCCAGAGCGCTGGCCGGTCAAGGTCGTGCCGCTGGCGGTCAATGTCGTCACCTATCCGGTGCCATCGGGCAACCGCTGCTGGGCGCTGGGCGAGGCGATCGCGCGGGCGGTGGCCAGCTTCCCCGAAGACCTCAAGGTGCAGGTCTGGGGCACCGGCGGGATGAGCCACCAACTGCAGGGCCCGCGTGCCGGGCTGCTCAACCGCGAGTGGGACAACCGCTTCCTCGACATGCTGGAAGCGGATAATGACGACGTAAGGCACATCTCGCATATAGAATATCTGCGCGAAACCGGCAGCGAAGGAATCGAAATGGTAATGTGGCTCATAATGCGGGGTGCGCTTGGCATGAAAGTAAAGCGCCTTCACCGTCACTACCATATTCCGTGCTCCAATACGGCAATCGGTCATATCGTTCTCGAACCGCGCACGGACTGAAAAACCCGAACGGGGAAAAGCCAATCTCAAGTAAGGGCGTCATTTTGTACCAGATGTTGCTCGTGAAGAATCTGCACAAGGAGCTGACTCGGCTCACTGTCGACAAACCTGAGGACTGGATGAAATCGTATGGAACAGCGCGGCAGGAACACCGCCGGGAGGTGACGATCCTGATTGACATGGCGGCGCGCGAATTTGCTGCCGGCCAACCTACCCTTCTGGCCAAATTCGATCGCCAGCGACGCGCGTTCTTCGAAATGCTTGATCGTCATCAGGCGAAATGGCCCGTCCTGATCCTGGGCAAGGAACGGGCCGAGGATTATCGCGCCTCGGTAACCAAGGTGCAGGTCCAGCACAGCGAACTTCTGCGATTCATCCGGTCACGGGTCTGATTGCCAACCTGACTTTCACGCGGAGAACACAATGAGAATTGCACTCGCCGGCGCCGGCGCTTTCGGGGAAAAGCATCTGGACGGGCTCAGGAATACCGATGGCGTCGAGATCGTCTCGATCATCAGCCGGACCGCGGAACAGGCCGCCGCCGTCGCTCAGAAATACGGCGCACGCCATTCCTCAACCGAACTGGGTGACGCGCTCGCCCGCGACGATGTGGACGCCGTCATCCTGTGCACACCAACGCAGTTGCACGCCGCCCAGGCGATCGCCTGCATGGAAGCAGGCAAGCACGTGCAGGTCGAAATCCCGCTGTGCGACAGCTGGGCTGATGCCGAGGCGGTGCTAGCCAAGCAGCGCGAGACCGGCCTCGTCTGCATGGTCGGGCACACCCGCCGCTTCAATCCGAGCCACCAGTACGTCCATAGCCGGATCGTCGCGGGCGAGCTTGCACTCCAGCAGATGGACGTCCAGACCTATTTCTTCCGTCGCAAGAACATGAATGCCAAGGGCGAACCGCGCAGCTGGACCGACCACCTGCTATGGCACCACGCCGCGCACACCATCGACCTGTTCGCCTACCAGGCGGGCCGGATCGTCTCGGCCCACGCGATGCAGGGGCCCAGGCACCCCGAACTCGGCATCGCAATGGACATGTCGATCCAGCTCAAGAGCGAGAGCGATGCGATCTGCACATTGTCGCTGAGCTTCAACAACGACGGACCGCTCGGCACCTTCTTCCGCTACATCGGCGACACCGGCACCTATATCGCGCGCTACGACGATCTGGTGAACGGCAAGGAAGAGCCGATCGACCTCAGCGGGGTGGCGGTGAGCAACAACGGGATCGAATTGCAGGATCGCGAATTCATCGCTGCCATCCGCGAGGGGCGCGAGCCGAATTCGAGCGTGGCGCAGGTGCTCGACTGCTACCGCGTAATCGGCGAGCTTGCCGCCAGCCTGGAAGCGCAGGACGGCTGGAGCTGATCGATGCGGCGGCTGTGCGGACGTCTCGTAAACCCGGTCGGTCTGGGCTGCATGAGCCTGTCATGGGCCTATGGCGATCCGCCCCCGCATGACGACAAGGTGAGGTTGCTGAACGCCGCGCTCGATGCGGGCTACGACCATCTCGACACCGCCAATATCTACGGCGCCGGCACAAACGAGGAATTGCTGCGCGATGCGGTGATGCACCGGCGCGCGGAATTCATGCTCGCCAGCAAGACCGGGATCATCGTCGATGGTCCCCGGCGCGGGATCGATTGCTCGCCCGATGGAATCGCGGCCTCGCTCGATGCCAGCCTTCGCCGGCTCGGCACCGATCACCTCGATCTGTTCTACATGCACCGCTTCGACCCCAAGGTGCCGATTGCCGACAGCGTGGGCGCGATGGTGCGCGCGATCGAGGCCGGGATGATCGGCGCCTATGGCGTGTCGGAATGGTCGTCGGCCCATATCCGCGAGGCGCACAGCGTGCATCCGATGGCGGCGGTGCAGACGGAAATGTCGCTGTGGACGCGCAATGCCGAACTGGGCGTGCTGGAGACGACCCGCGCGCTCGGCATTGCGCTGGTCGCCTTTTCCCCGGTCGCCCGCGGCGCCCTTGGGGGGGAGCTCAGGGACCCTTCGGCGCTGGGAGAGAGGGACCTGCGTCGTACCCACCCGCGCTTCAGCGCCGACAACTGGCCCAAGAATCTGGCGTTGATCGAGCGTTTCGAGGCGCTGGCGGCAAGCGCCGGGCTGGCGCCGGCGCAACTGGCTCTGGCCTGGGTGTTGGCGCAGGGCGACCATCTCCACGCGATCCCCGGCACGACCAGTGTGGCTCACATGCGGGAAAATATCGCCGCGGCTTCCATCGAGGTTGCCCCGACCGTGCTGGAAAATGCCGGTGCGCTGATAAACCAGCTGAGCGTTGCGGGACACCGCTATCCCGACGCGATGCTGGCAACCATCGACACCGAAGAATTCAGCTGAAGCGTCGCGCCGATGGCGATGCGCGCCGGCATTCCCGGGCGCGCGCACGCCGTGACGGTCACATCGCCTCGATCACCATCGCGATGCCCTGCCCGCCACCGATACACATCGTCATGAGGCCGTAACGGCCACCGGTGCGGCGCAGTTCGTACATCGCCTTGATGGTCAGAATCGCGCCCGTCGCGCCGATCGGATGACCCAGCGAGATGCCCGAACCGTTGGGATTGGTCTTCGCCGGATCAAAACCGAGCAGTTTGGCCACCCCGCAGGCCTGCGCCGCGAAGGCTTCGTTCAATTCGATCACGTCGATCTGATCGAGCGTCAGGCCCGCGCGGGTGAGCGCCACCGGAACCGCCTTGACCGGGCCGAGCCCCATCAGCGACGGTTCGACGCCGGCGTGCCCCCAGGACAGGATGCGCGCCATCGGCTTGAGGCCCCGCTCGGCCACGACCTTGCCGCTTGCCAGCACGATCGCGCCGGCGCCATCGTTGATGCCCGAGGCATTGCCGGCGGTGACGGTCCCGTCTTTCTTGAACACCGGCTTCAGCCCGGCCATCGCCTCCATGCTGGCATCGCCGCGGACGTGCTCGTCAGTGTCGAACACGACCGTGCCCTTGCGCGATGCGATTTCGATCGGGACGATCTGATCCTTGAAATAGCCGCCCGACACCGCCGCTGCGGCGCGGCGATGGCTTTCTACCGCGGCCTCGTCCTGCGCGGCGCGCGAGATGCCGACCTTTTCGGCGACGTTTTCCGCCGTCACGCCCATATGATAGTCCCCGAACGGATCGTGCAGCGCGCCCAGCATGGCGTCGAGCAGCACAAGGTCGCCCATCTTGCGGCCCTTGCGACCGGTCAGCAGCATGTGCGGCGCATTGGACATGCTTTCCGCGCCGCCGCCGATGGCGATGTCGAATTCGCCGAGCGCCAGTCCTTGCGCCGCCGAGACGATGGCCTGCAGGCCCGAACCGCACAGGCGGTTGACGTTCATCGCCGGCGCCTCAATCGAGATGCCTGCATTCACGGCGGCCATGCGGCTAATGTAGACGTCCTTGGGCTGGCTCGGTACGACGTTGCCAATCACCACATTTTGGACGTCGCTCGCGGCGATGCCGGCGCGGGCGATGGCTTCGCGGATGACGATCGCACCCAGCTCCGCCGGCCGGAACGACGACAGCCCCCCGCCGAAACTGCCGATGGCAGTGCGGACACCGGACACGATGTAGATGGCTTTGTCTTCGTTCACGGCGGGTTTCCCTTCCGAAATGCTGCGCAGGGCTGACCTTCGCGCAAGAGATGTCAAAGGCTCTGGATGATGCCCGAGAAATCGACGTCGCCGTTCCCCGCTGCGACCCAGGCGCTGTAAAGCTCGAAGGCGCGCTTGCCCATCTCGGCATCGATCCCGGCGGTCCCGGCCGCCTCCATCGCCAAGCCGAGGTCCTTGAGCATCAGCGCCCCCGCGAAGCCCGGCTTGTAGCCGTTGTCGGCCGGGCTCTGCGGCCCGACACCGGGCACCGGGCAATAGCTGGTGACCGACCAAGACTGGCCCGAAGAAACCGAGATGATTTCGTAGAAGCGCTGCGGATCGAGGCCCAGCTTCTGCGCCATCGCGAAAGCCTCGGTCGTGCCGATCATGTGGATGCCGAGCGCCATGTTGTTGCAGATCTTGGCGGCTTGCCCCGCGCCGGCACCGCCAGCATGGATCACCGCCTTGCTCATAATGGCAAGGATCGGTTCGGCGCGGGCAAAGGCCTCGTCCGATCCGCCGACCATGAAGGTCAGCGTGCCCGCGTTGGCAGCGGCAATCCCGCCCGAAACCGGCGCATCGACCGCCTCGTAGCCCGCGGAGCAGGCTGCTTCGCCCACCGCCTTGGCGGTGGCTACATCGATGGTCGAACAGTCGAGCAGGAGCGCCGAGACTGGCGCCACGCCGATCACGTCGGTGCGGTAGACGCTGTCGACGATCTTGCCGTTGGGCAGCATCGAGACCACCGCATCGACCCCGTCAACCGCCTCGCGGACCGAGGTGAACGCGGTGCACCCGGCCTCCTCGGCCCGCGCCAGGGCAGTGGGCGCAAGGTCAAAAGCGCGGACCTCGTGGCCCGCCTGGGCCAAATTCGCGGCCATTCCGCCGCCCATGTTGCCAAGTCCGATGAATGCGATTTTCATGTCCTATCGTCCTTTCCACTCGCCGGGGCGCCTCTCGACGAAGGCCGCCATGCCTTCGCCCTTGTCTTCGATCGCCGTCAGGATCTGGAATATCCGGCGTTCGGCCGGCAGGCCCTCGTCGAGCGTCGTCTCGAGGGCGATGTTGACCATTTCCTTGTTCATCATGGCGGCGAGCGGCTGGTGTATCGAATAAACGTCGATGCCGGACCCGGCGCCCTGGGTGTACTCGCCCTTCAGCACCTGCGGGATGCCGCAGGCGAACGCGATCACTTCGAGCCCGCGCTGGATATCGCCATGCGCGTCGTCTACGACCTTGCCATGCTCGCCCGACAGCAGCTCGGCGAGCACCTGTTTGTTGGCTTCGACCAGCCGCTTGAATTTGAACATCACCCGGGTGCGCCTTTGCGGATTCGTCGCGGCCCCCTCGGGCTGGGCTGTCTTCGCCGCATCGATCGTACGCTGGAGGAGCTCGGCATCGCCAATGGCGACCTCGGCCTGCACTTCGCCGGTCGACGGGTTCCAGACCTGGTGCTTGCGTGCGCCGGTGGCTTTGGATCCGCCGACAGCGAAATGATCGATCTGACTGATGGTGAATTCTCTCCGAAAAGTATCCGGCCCCCTGTCATGCGATATTTTTGCAGGCAAGGTGAGATTTTGCGTTTATAAACTGCATTTATGCAGGTCATAACTGACTGGTACGATCTTCAGGTCTTCCTCGCGCTTTCGCGAACCAACCGGCTTGCCAGCGCGGGCGCCGCGCTCTGCGTGGACGGCACAACCGTCAGAAGGCGGCTCAGCAGGCTCGAGGCGCGGCTGGGACGACCTTGTTCGAACAGGGCAATTCCGGGCAGGTGCTGACCGAGGCGGGCGAGCGGCTGCTGCCTTTCATCGAGGCCATGGCCCAGGCGGCCGCGGTGGTGAACGAGGCGAACCGCCCCGGCGCAAGCAATCGCCTGACAGGCATCTTGCTGCTCAGCGTCAGCGAAGGCTTCGGCAGCTGGTTTCTTGCCGCCCACGTTCCCGAATTCGTCGCGGCCCATCCAGACCTTGTCATCGACCTCGTTGCGACTACCGGCTTTCTCAGCCTGACCAAGCGCGAGGCCGACATGGCGATCATGCTGTCGCGCCCGAAGGGCGGCCCGGTGATCGCCAGCAAGCTCAGCAATTACGCGCTTCGCCTCTATGCCAGCAAAGACTACCTGGCTCGCCACGCGATGCCGCGCGAAGCGGGCGATCTGGTCGCCGGCCACCATCTCATCGGCTACATCCCGGACCTGATCTACGCGCCGGAACTGCGCTACCTCGACGAGATTTATCCCGACCTTCCCCTGTCCTTGCGCTCGTCGAGCATCAATACCCAGCACCAGCTCATCGCGGCAGGATCGGGCATCGGGGTGCTGCCGTGCTTCATCGGCGATCTCGATCCCCGGCTGGCCCCGGTCCTGCCGGACAAGCGCATCGAACGCACATTCTGGCTCGTCACCCACAAGGACACACACCAGCTTGCCCGGATCAAGGCGGCGCGCGAATGGATCATCGGTGTGGCGGCGAGCCAACGCCACCGCCTGTTGCCGCCCTGATCCTGCGCTTGCCGCTATGAACGCTTCGGTTCAGCCCTTGCGCTTCGCCAGCAGCCGGGCATTGGCGGCGGCGAAGGCCAGCATCACCAGCACCAGCGCGGCCCACAATGGCACGACACTTCCGGTGCCGAACAGGCCAAGACACAACGCGGCCAATGCGGCCCCAAGCATCTGCCCGGTCACGCGCGCGGCCCCTTGCATCCCGGCTGCCGCGCCGCTGCGGCGGACGTCGCTGGCCAAGATCATGATGCTGTTGTTGGGGGTCTGGAACAGCCCGAAGCCGGCACCGCTGACGAAAGCGCCGGCGGCCAGCAAGGCCACTCCTCCTAGGCCTGCGAATGCCGCCAGCAGCGCCATGCCCGCGGCAAATACCGTCAACCCGCCCAGCCCGATTGTCGAGAGCGGATATTTAAGCCGGGCCGAGACCAGCGCCCCCAGCGCGATCCCTACTGGCCAGGCGGACAGGATCGTGCCGATCGTCGTCGCGCTGTAGCCGTGGACGGCGTGCAGGAAGAAAGGCAGCGCGATCATCGCCACCATCTGCGCGGCAAAGACGCAGATCGACGCGGCATAGGACAATCTGAGGGCCGTCACCCTGAGCAGGTCGAGCGGGAGCAGCGGTGCCGGATCGTTGCGCAAGCGGCGTACAAGGAGCGCGATGCCGCCGCAGCCGAGGGCCAGCGACGAAGCGGCAGACCAGTGGATCGCGGGCTGAACCAATTCGGTCAGGCCATAGCCGATCAGGCCCATCGAGAGCGCCGTCAGCACCGCGGCACGACCGTCGATCCGATCGACCGAACCGGACTGGCCCGGCAGGGTGCGCAGGCCCAGTAGCAGCGACAACAGCGTCAGCGGAATCTCCAGCCCGAACAGCAGCCGCCAGCCACCCATCGTCAGCAGCAGCCCCGCTGCCGCCGGCCCTGCCGCCGAAGAGATTGCCGCCATCATCGCGTTGACGGATATCCCCTTACGCAGATCGGGGCCAGGATAGATGAACCGCACGAGCGCGCCGTTGACCGCCATGACCCCGGCCGCACCCAGGCCCTGAGCAAGTCTTGCCATCATCAGCAGCGCGAAATCCGAAGACAGATAGCACGCGACAGATCCGGCCAGGAACAGCCCCAAGCCAGCGAGGTAGACCTTGCGATAGCCAATCGCCTCGCCCAGCGCGGCAAGTGGCAGCAGGGTGGCCACGATCACGATCAGGAAGCTGTTGACGATCCAGGTCGATGCCGCTGCCGAAAGGCCGAGGTCGCGCGCCATCGCCGGCAGGGCGACCGCGATCATCGCGGTGTCGAGCGTCATGATCACGACCGCCAGGATCACCGCCGAAGCTGCGATCGCGCGGCGCGGCATCGGCAGGCCGTCGATCTCCGGGGGAATTGCGCTGCTGGCGCCGCCAGCCTCCGGCGCGCCGGTGCTCACCGGTCCGCCATCCTCGCGGCGGTCGATCGGGGCATCGGCGGGATCGCGCAACACGGTCAACCGACCCTCACCAGGGTCTTGCCCTGGCGAACTCCGGCCAGCAGATCAACGAAAGCGTCGGGCACGGCTTCGATCCCGTCGAGCACATGGATCTGCGCGCTGATCGCCCCGGACCGCAGCCAGCCGCCGACCGCGCGCTGGAACTTGGGCCACAACCTCGTGTGCTCGAAGGCATCGAAGGAGCGCAGCGAAACCTGGCTGGTCAGCATCTGCTTGGTCCAGCCGCCGTGACGCTCGCTAAGCGGCTCGAGCGCATCGTAAGCCGAAACCATGCCGGCAATGACGACCCGTCCGCCCTTGGCCATGACGCCCAGCGCGGCGTCGAGTTGCTGCCCGCCGACATTGTCGAAGAACAGGTCGATGCCGTCGGGCGCGGCGGCGGACAACTGCCCGGCGATCTCGCCATCGCGGTAATTGATCGCCGCGTCCGCGCCCGCGACCTCGCGCAGCCAGGCGCATTTCGCCTCCGACCCGGCGCTGGCGATCACCCGGCAGCCCGTGATCCGCGCCATCTGCGTCACGAGGCTGCCCACCGAGCCCGCGGCCGAGGAAACGAAAACCGTCTCACCCGGACGGAGCTGGCCGATCTCGAACAGGCCGACATAAGCGAAGAAGCCGCCGACCCCGAGCGCGTCGGCGTGCCATTCGAGCGGATCGTCGGTCGGCGGGATGAGGCGCGCGTTGGCGCCGGTCGATATTGCCCAGTCGCGAAACCCGCCGTGGTGCGCGACGATCGCGCCCTCGGGAAAGTCAGGGTGGCGGCTCTCGGTCACGGTTCCGATCGCGAAGCCGAACAGCGCGGCGTTGAGCGGCGCAGTGCCGTCGGCGAAGAACACCCTGCGGACCGGATCGAGCGCGATCAGCCGGTTGCGAACCAGGAACTGTCCCGGCTGGAGTGGCGGCACCGCGACCGTCGCGATGCCGAGATCGTCGGCTGCCATGCGCGCACCGGGACGGCGCAGCAGGTGGACTTCCCGCGCCGTCGCCGGCCTCTGCGCCATGTCCGACGCCCCGGCGCTCACGCGACCTTGAACCGGGCGAAGGGCATGTAATCGGCTTTGCCGATTGCGATCCCCGCGGCGCGCAGGATGGCGTAGGCAGTCATCACATGAAAGTAGAACTGGTGCATGGCCCAGTCGCGGACATATTGCTCGCCGGTCATGGCGAAGGTGCCATTGGGCTGCTCGATCCGCACCATCGCATCACCGAGCGGGGTCGGGTTTGCCGCGGGTGCAGTTTCGAGGATGGCGATGGCATCCGCAACCCGCGCGCGCGCAGCAGCGAGGGTTCCGGGATTGTCGGGATCGAGCCCGGCCATCACATGGGCGACGACACTTTCGGGGACCGGTTCGCCGCGCAGGCGATGGGGAATTTCCAGCGCATGGTAGACCGCGAAACAGACCTGCGTGGCCAGAGGATACATGTCCGGGGCTAGCCGCGCGCTCATCAGTTCATCGGCGTCCTTGCCGCCCTGATCGGCGGCCTTTTCCAGCAGTGAGTCCAGCGTGCGCAGGGTGCCGGAAAAGGTTTCGGCGACGGAGAGCTGCACTGTATTATCCTTGGTTGGAGCCGTGACCGGCTTGCGGTCAGGCGGCTGTCGGCGAGTAGTCGAGACCGATGTCGGCTGCCGGGGAACTCTGGGTAATCCGGCCGACCGAGACGTAGGTCACCCCGGTCAGCGCGATATCGCGGATTGTATTGAGCCGGACGCCGCCCGACGCCTCAATCGGCACCCGCCCGGCAACCACCCGGACCGCTTCGCGCAATGTGGCAAGGTCCATGTTGTCGCACAGCAGCCGGTCGGCGCCTGCCTTGAGCGCCGGTTCGATCTGGTCGACCGTATCGACCTCGACCTGAACCTCGAGCCCGGTGTTCGCCGCCTTGGCGGCTGCGACCGTCGCGGCCACGCCGCCGCGCGCCGCGATGTGGTTGTCCTTGATGAGGATGCCGTCGTCGAGCCGCATCCGGTGGTTCTGCGCGCCGCCCATGCGGGCCGCATATTTCTCGATCACGCGCAGGCCCGGAATCGTCTTGCGCGTATCGAGCAGAATGCAGCCGGTGCCCGCGATGGCGTCGGCATATTCGCGCGTCACCGTGGCGATGCCGCTGAGGTGTTGTAGCGTGTTGAGC
Source organism: Croceicoccus mobilis (assembly GCF_001661965.1). Taxonomy (GTDB): domain Bacteria; phylum Pseudomonadota; class Alphaproteobacteria; order Sphingomonadales; family Sphingomonadaceae; genus Croceicoccus; species Croceicoccus mobilis. Next base: position 34,867 of record NZ_LYWZ01000011.1, on the reverse strand, counting down.
GCCGAGCGTTCGGCGGCGAGCATCGGCCGCGCCAGCCCGGCAAGGCGCAGGATCGGGGTTCCCGCATCCACAGCCTCGCCGTCCTTGGCGACAAATTCGATTTCGACCGCGGGATCGAGCCTGCGGAAGAACGCCGCTGCCAGCTCCAGCCCGGCCACCACGATTGGCTGGCGGGCGGCCAGAACGGCCGAAAAGCGCATGTCCGGCGGGATTGTGGCGTTGCTCGTGGCATCGCCCGCGCCGAGGTCTTCACCGAGAACCATCTCGACGAAGGCAGAAAGAGCGCCATCATCGAGACCGGCAGCGGTTGCCGCTTCCATCATGCGACGCTTTCGGCAGCTTCTACCGTGCGACCCTTTCGGGCGGCTTGATTGGCCCGGATGCGCAGTTCCTCGTCGGAAACATTGAGATTGCGCCAGTCGTCGCCCTTGGGGACCATGCCCTCGAACGACATCAACTTGCCATGCGGGACGCGCGGCTCAACCGTGCCGATCGCGGCTTCGCCTTGCTGCACCGCCTGGGCGGCGCGGTACATCTGGGTGCGGAAGGTGAAGATCGCCTTGTCGCTCGACCCGAGGCGATCTTCGCTGCGATCGGCGATGGCGCCCATTGATTCCCACATCGCCATGTCCTGCGTCGGGATGCCGTAGATGCCGGTGAAGTCCCCCTGCTTCATCGCGTCGCGGTCCTGCAGGTAGTTGTTTTCTGCGTTGCGAACCTTGCGGAAGGTCACAGGCTCGACGTCCTTGCCCACTTCCGCCCCGCAGAAGCGGCGCCATTCGTCCTGTCCGATGCCCTTGGTCGGATGCCAGGCGATCCAGTAAAACATGGTGTTCACATCGTCGATCGGCACCAGCATCTGGCTGAGGTGATAGCGGTCGTTCGAGGGAATATGCACGGTGAACGGCGCGACGAACAGCGTCATGCGGACATAGTCCTGCTTGTCGGCATCGACGATCGGCTTGCGGATCGCGACATAGCGGAAACCGAACGGCGTCTTCTCCACCTCGATCCGGGGTGCCTTGTCGGCCGACGGGCGCAGCCAGGCGGTGTCTGTCGCGGTCGACCCGGCGACGTCGAGCGCGGCCGGCATGTTGGAGGAATGCAGGCTCGAACTGTGCGCGGAATCGATCGAGCCTTCGAGCACCTGCGCCCAGTTGCACGCGCCGTGCATCTTGACGATGCTGATCTTGTCGTCCGGGGCGGCGGCCCAGTTCGGCGGATCGAATTCGGCAACATTGCCGGGATCGCCCATCCACACCCAGATGAAGCCGCCAGCTTCGCGGACCGGATATGCTTTGGTCTTCATCGTGCTGCGCAGCTTGGCGTCGACCGGTTCGGACGACATGTCGACTGCGTTGCCGTCAACGTCGAACTTCCAGCCGTGGTAGAGGCAGCGCAGGCCGCATTCCTCGTTGCGACCGAACGAGAGCGACGCGCGGCGGTGCGGGCAGAATTCGTCGAGCGCGCCGACGCGACCATTGGTGTCGCGGAACACCACCATGTCCTCGCCCAGCAGCCGCACCTTAAGCGGCGTGCCGTCGGGTTCGGCCACTTCCTCGATCATGCAGGCTGGCATCCAATGCTGGCGCATCAGCTGCCCCATCGGCGCAGCGCCTTCGACACGGCAGAGAAGATCGTTCTGTTCGGGCGTCATCGAGACCTCCAGAGGCAAAATTGCGCGGACCGTGTACCGACTCGCTCACGCTCCTTGCACATACTTCTATATAGATGTATTGTGCTTTGCAAGCACCCGCATTCTCGGGCGTCGTCGACTTCTTCGCGAAAGGACAGTTGCGTGAACACCATCCGCCTGGGGGTTGTGGGCCTAGGGCGCGGCTTTGTCCTCACCCTGCCCGCGCTGCGCCGCGATCCGCGCATTGCCCTGGGCGCGGCGTTTGACCCGCGGCCCGAAGCAAGCGACCGGTTCGCCGCCGAATTTTCCGCGACGGGGTATGCCTCGCTCGACGACCTGCTCGCCGATAGCGCGATCGACGCGGTTTACATCGCCTCCCCGCACGAATGGCACGCCGCACAGGCGATCGCTGCACTGGCGGCCGGCAAGCACGTCCTTGTCGAAAAGCCGATGGCCGTATCGGTCGCTGAATGCGCCGCCATGGTGCGCGCTGCCGAAGATGCCGGACGCTTCCTGATCGTCGGTCCCAGCCATGGCTTCGACGAGCCTGTGCGCAGCGCCGCGACCCTCATCGCCTCGGGCCGGTTCGGACGGGTGCGCATGGTCACGGCGCTCAACTTCACCGATTTCCTGTACCGGCCGCGACGCCCTGCCGAACTCGATACCAGCCGCGGTGGCGGCGTCGTCTACAGTCAGGCCGCGCACCAGGTCGATGTCGTGCGCCGCCTGGTCGGCCAGCCGGTCACCGGCGTGCGCGCGTTCGTCGGTTCCTGGGACGCGGCCAGGGGTTGCGAGGGAGCTTACCAGGCGCTGCTCGATTTCGCCGACGGCAGCGGCGCGTCGCTGACCTACAGCGGCTATGCCCACTATGACAGCGACGAACTGGTTGGCTGGATATCGGAGCTGGGCTACCCTAAACAACCGGGACGCCACGCCGCCACACGCGAGGCCATCGCCGGGCTCGACAGGGCCGGACAGGAAGCCGCGAAGCTCGGCCGCACCTTCGGGCCGCGTTTCGCCGAAGATCCCCCCGCCCCGCATCACGAACATTTCGGCTTAATCATCGCCAGCTGCGAACGGGCTGACCTGAAGATCCTCCCGACCGGGATCGAGATCCACGGCGACGAGGGGACGGATTGGCTGGCCGTCGATCCGCCTGCCGCCCCCCGGGCCGCGGTGATCGACGAACTGGCCAAGGCGGTTCTCGATAGCGCACCACCGGTCCACGGGGGGCGATGGGGCCTCGAAACCGTGGCTTGCTGCGCGGCGATCCTCGAATCTGGCCGTTCGGGCGCAGCGGTCGATCCGCAAACCATCATTTCGAACGCATTGGAGCAAACGACACCATGAGCAGACTCAGTCTTTCCTTCGCCTGCTGGGGCTATGATCGCACGCAGGCCCTGCAGAACGGCACGGTCCGGCCCGATGGCATCGACCTCAACTTCCAGGTGCTCGACGTCGAAGAGACGTTCTTCCGGATGCTGCGCAACCGCGAGTTCGACGTCGCCGAACTGTCGATGTCGTCCTATTGCGTGACCCTCGGCCGCGACAATCCGGACTTCATCGCCATCCCGGTGTTCCCGTCGCGCTTCTTCCGCCATTCCTGCATCTTCGTCTCGAGCCGCAGCGGCATCGAAAAGCCGCAGGATCTAGTCGGCAAGCGCATCGGCGTGCCCGAATACCAGATGACCGCGCCGGTCTGGATTCGTGGGATATTGCAGGACGAATACGGGGTCGAACCCGCTTCGGTCACCTATCTGAGCGGCGGCGAGGAGGAGCCGGGGCGCGAGGAAAAGCTCAAGCTCAATCTTCCGCCCCACTTCAAGCTGGAGCCGATCGGCCCCACCCAGACGCTCAGCCGGATGCTGGCCGACGGCGAGATCGACGCGTTCTACACCGCGCGGGCACCATCGACCTTCTACAGCGAGCCGCAGAACGTGCGCCGCCTTTTCCCCAATTTCGTCGACGTGGAAAAGGCCTATTTCGCCAAGACGAACATCTTCCCGATCATGCACGTCGTCGCCATCCGCCGCGACGTCTACGAGAAGAACCGCTGGATCGCGCAGGCGCTGTACAAGGCCTTCAGCGAGGCCAAGCGGCTGGCGAGCGAGGAACTACTGATTTCGGCCTCACTCAAGACTATGCTGCCTTGGCAGATCGCAATGGTGGAAGAAACGATCGCCACCATGGGCCGCGAGTGGTGGCCCTATGGCATCGAGAATAACCGCCATGTGGTGGAAACCTTCACGCGCTATCACCACGAACAGGGGCTGTCGCCACGCGTGCTGACCATCGAGGAAATGTTCGCGCCGGAGACCTTCGCAGAATTCCGAATCTAATCCTGACAAAAGCGCGTGATGATCCCTCCACCACTGGGCGGAGGGATCATCTTCACGGTCGGATCATGGCCTGATCAGTGCTTTGATGATCCCGCTGTCCTTGGCACTGAAGTCGGCCCAGGCCCCGTCGATGTTCTCCAGCGCGTATTCGTGCGTGAAATAATCGCGCGGGCTGACTTCGCCATCGAGCAGCATCTGCAGGGCCTGTTCGGTCGCCATGGCGACATTGGCGGTGCCTTCCATGCGAATGTTGATGTTGCGCAGCGAGGCGATGAACGGGTCCATGCGGATCTCGGGCACCGCAAAGCAGCCCAGGCCGACGATCGTACCGCCGGGCCGAATCAGCGACAGGGCCGCGCCGATGCTTTCGTTCGAGCCGACGACCTCGATAACCCGGTCGAACCCGCTCCGGCCGGCTTCCGCGCGGGCGCGGTCCAGCCAGTCCGCCTCGTCGATATTGATGGCGACCACTCCCTTGGCGGCGGCCACGGCAAGGCGATGCGGCACCCGGTCGAGCACCACCACCCGGCCGGGCTGACGCTTCAGGACGAGATCGAGCGTCATTAACGCGGTCGGCCCGCAGCCGACGATGGCGATGGTTTCACCCGGCTTGAGGCCAGCAGCCTCAACTCCGAGGAGGGCGGTCGGCAAATTGCAAGAAAGCGTGATGGCATCGGCTGCGGCGATGGAATCCGGCACGATCCGGGCGTTAACATCGGCAAGATGAACGATTGCCGCCTCCGCGTGGCTGCCGCCCAGATTGCCCGAGGCAGGGCCGTATCCATAACAGGCATTTTGAGTCGTTTCGCAGTGCCCAGTCATGCCGATCTCGCACATCGCGCAGTGATGGCACGCCAGCGAGAACGGCGTGGTGATGCGGTCACCCTTGCGGAAGCGGGCGACGTCCTTGCCGACGTCGATTACCCTGCCGAGGATTTCATGCCCGGTGACATGCCCGCCCGGGACCAAGGCATCGAACGGCCCCTCGTAAAGGTACAGGTCCGACCCGCAGATCGAGGTCGCTTCGATCGCGACGATCATCTGGTCGGGGGAGGAAATGACCGGATCGGGAACGTCCTCGCAACGAATGTTGCCGCGGCTGTGGAAGATGGATGCTTTCAAGATAAGGCTCCCGATTGGTTTAATGTAGCGCTCGCTATATTAATTGCTGGCGCGGCCATCAAGCTTTATGTATCAAGCATTACATTTTTCTGGCGGGTGACGTTCCCCGCGCAACGAGCGAGGTCGCGCAGGTGTCATCCCCAGGCTCGGACCCGAAACCTTCCTCGGGCACGACCCTACCGCGCAGGCGGGGCCGGCCCCAGCAATTCAATGCGCAGGACGGCGTGGCAATCGCCGCCCGTCTGTTCCACCGTGCCGGTTATGAAGGCGTCAGCGTCGCGGATCTGACGCAGGCGCTGAAGATCAACCCGCCCAGCCTCTATGCCGCCTATGGCAGCAAGCTGGGTCTGTTCGAGCGCGCAATCCGGGCTTACGCGGCGGATGAGCTGGCACAGGTACAGCAGGCGCTGCGTGCCGAGCGGTCAGCTGCCGAAGCCCTTGGCGGCCTGCTCGAAACAGCCGCGATCCGCTATTCGTCCCGACCGGCCACCCCTGGCTGCATGATCGCAACGGCCCTGCAATCGCACGATGACGCCGCACGGGGCATTGCGGTCACGCTGACGCGCCAGAACGAAGCTCTACTCGAAGAGTACCTTTGGCCATCGGCATCGCCCGGCAAGGCAAGAACGATCGTGCAGTTCGTCATGCAGAACCTGCGCGGGCTCTCGCTCAACGCGCGGCTTGGCTATTCAAGCGATGATCTGGTGCGCAGTGCACGGATCGCGGCTGGGGCGGTCAGCGACCTGCTCGAGACGCCATAGCCGGAGATCACTGTTGGCACGGCGCTTCAAGCAAGCGTTCGCCGAAAGCATTGGACCACTGTTCCGGCGTCAGCCTCATGCGCTTCTTAAGCATTTCGGGTGGGATCGCGGCATCGCCGTGCAGCACGCGAGCGTAGGCAGGCCGTTCATCGAGCGTCTCCTTCCAGCGTGCGATAGCCGGAAAGTCCGACAGATCGCCCGCACCGGCCGTGATCCAGGGCCAGCATGCGATGTCGGCAATCGAATAGTCGCCGGCAAGGAACTCATTGTCCTGCAGCCGGGCCTCCATTACCCGCAGCAGGCGCGTACCTTCGTTGGTGTAGCGTTTGATCGCATACTCGATCTGCTCCGGGGCATAGCGCAGGAAATGGCCGGCTTGGCCCAGCATCGGCCCAAGGCCGGCCGCCTGCCAGAACAACCATTGCGTCACCGCGCTGCGCCCGCGCGGATCGGACGGAAGGAACCTCCCCTCCTTGTCGGCGAGATATTGCAGGATCGCGCAGGATTCGAAAACGGCGATCGGCTCGCCGCCGACCGCCGGGGCGTGATCGACGATAGCTGGCACCTTGAAGTTGGGATTGATCCGGGCAAATTCCGGGGTGAAATGGGCTCCCGCCAGCAGGTCGTATCCGACGATCCGGTACGGCACCCCCAGCTCTTCCAGCAGGATCACGACCTTTTGCGGATTGGGAGTGATATTCCCATGAAGTTCGATCATGCAGGCATACTCTTTCTCATTACGGCGTCGGCGGCGCAAACGCCAGCCCACTACATCAAGGCACAGAGAAGCCGCCGTCGGCGAACAGCGTCGCCCCTGTGACGAACGACGCGGCGTCTGACAGCAGCCAGACGATGGCCGCGGCGATTTCCTCTGGCCGGCCAAGGCGCCCCACCGGATGCGCTGCCTTCATCGCCTCCAGAAACCCCTCGTAGGCGCCGGTCGCAATGGCATTAGAAACCATCGGCGTATCGACGATCCCCGGCATGACCGCGTTGACCCGAACCCCGGCCCGGGCATAGTCCACTGCGGCAGCCCGCGTGATGCCCACGACACCATGCTTCGATGCGACGTACGGCCCCATATTCGGCGAAGCAGTCGCGCCAAGGGCCGATGCGACGTTGACGATCGAGCCCCCTGCTCCCGCCGCCAGAATGGCGCGTAGCTCGTGCTTGACGCAATAGTACATGCCATTGAGATTGACGCCGAGGACGCGATCCCAGTCGCCGGAATCGATTTCGGCGAACGGAACCGGCGCTGTACCTATCCCGGCGCAGTTCGCCGCACCGTGCAGCCCACCGAAACTTGTCAGCGCCAGATCGACCGCACGTGCCACGTCGTCTTCGCTGGACACGTCGGTTCGCAAAAAGCGCGCCCGCCCGCCTGCCGAAGAGATCTGATCCGCAACAGCCTCACCCGCCGGGTCGAGGTCCGCGAGCAGGAGCGCCGCCCCTGCGGCGTGAAGGGACTGGGCCGTTGCCTTGCCGATGCCGCTGGCGGCGCCGGTCAGAATAATCACTTTCCCGTCCAGCCGTTCCATCTAAACCCACCTTCCAGAATCCAGACGCAACCCAGCCATGGCTCGCCGAGTTCCTGCCTCGCCGCAGGCAAACCCCTGCTTCAAGACCAGAACGCGTCCCATTGCTGCTGGTCGCTCACGCATTCCCAATGCTCGGCGAGCTTGTCGCCCTCGAAGCGCCATACACCTAAACCGAACATCGAGATGGCCTTGCCATCGCGCGAACCGTTGATCGGCGTGACGACCGTTGCCCATGCTCCGTCCGCCATCACCGCCACCGGCGCGCCGAGAGCGAAAGCTCCCTGCGAGCGTTCCTGGTAGGTGCCAAGATGCTCGGCAAAAGCCTTCGCACCGCGAAAGGTGCCGGCCATAGGATTGGGTCCGGGCGAATGGCACACGAAGTCCGGGTGAAGGTGCTCGAAAACGAGCCTGGGCTGCGCATAGATGGCGCGAAGCAGTTGTTCGGTGTCTGTTGCCATCGTGGAAACTACCCAATTCTTGGCCGCAAATGAAAAGGGGCGGCAAATCTGCCGCACCTTTCCCGTAGTCAGTTGCGCAGCGTAACGCGCAGACCCCAAGTCGCCGGACGCCCGGCGAAGCGGGTTATCGTATCGAGCGAGAAGTAGGTCGTGTCGTAATAGTACTTGTCAGTGACGTTGGTGCCGAAAGCCTCCACGGTCCAGGTGCCGTCCGCACCGGTCACACCGGCGCGAAGGTCAAGCAGGGCGCGCGCGGGAATGTCGAACTGGCTTGCCGGCAATGTAGCCGTCTGGAAGGTGGTGTTGCTCTTGCTGGCAAAGGTCACGCTCGCACCAAGATAGGCATCGACAGAATTGCTGATACCCCACTTGTATTGGGCGTCGGCATTGCCGGACCATTCCGGTGTGAAGGGCAGGCGCGAACCCTTGATGTCGCCATAGAGCTGGCTTCCGTTGTAGGTAAGGAAGCTCTTGTCGATTTCGGAATCCAGGTGGGTCACACTGCCGCTCAGCGTCAAGCCTGTAACAGGTCGGGCGTTGATCGACAGTTCCTGCCCGAAGATCCGCGATGAGGGCACGTTGATGAGCTTCTCGAGCAGATTGAAGAACGGGACAAAGATGCGCCCGCGGACCTGCTTGTCCTTGTAGCTGTAATGGAACACAGCGCCATTGACCTGCAGCGCACGTCCGAACAGCGGCAGCTTGAAGCCGCCTTCATAGGCATCAAGGCGTTCCTGCTTGGCCGGATCGAGCTGCGACTGCAGGGTGCCGCTGATGTTCGGGATCACACCACCCTTGTAGCCACGGCTGAACGAAGCATAGAGCAGCCCGCGATTGGCCAGTTTGTAATTCAAGCCGACATTGAACGACGTGCTGTTTTCGTCGAGCGAGACATTGCGCGATCCCGGGGCTGCCCCCGTGATATCGTTGATGAGGTAGCAGCCGCGCGGCGGAATGGTGTAGCCCGAAGCGAACGAGAGCAGCGTGGTCGCCGCCTGGTTGGCGGACGTGTCGCGGGTGCAGACGGCCCCGTTCACCTTGGCGTTCGTATAGCGGATACCACCGATCGCCGTCAGATTGTCGGTCACAGCATATTCAAGATGACCGAAAGCCGCGAGCGTCTTGTGGGTCTGATCCGCAGAGGATTGCACTGCACTCAGGCGCAACGGCAGAAACGGCACATAAGCGATGCTGGCGCCCTCGAAGCGGTAGTCGATGCGATCAGTCACGTCGGAGTGATCGTAGTTGGCGCCGATCAGAGCATGGACCTTGCCGGCATCATAGGCCAGCCTCAGTTCCTGCGAGAAGTACTTGATCGTACCGAAAGGAAGAAGTTCAAGCAGCGAGAGCGCTGTTGAGTCGGTGTCCTGATAACTCGAGTATTTCAGGTCGCTATACGAAGTCAGCGACGTGAGGGTTAGATCGTTGCCCAGGTCATAGTTGGCGGCGAGCGCAATTTGCCAGAACTTGCTATCGTTACGCATCGGCCAATCAGTGTTCCACGCCGCAGCGCGCGCGTCCTTCTTGAGGCCATCGACCGGCTGGCTGAACAGCGGACTGCCGGCACCGCCGATCAATCCCGGAATGCCGGAATTGGACGGGCCGCCCGCCCAGATCGCGGTCAATTGACCAGCTTGCGTATCCGACTTGTCCTGCCACGCCGTGGCCGTGAAATGCAGATCGAGCCTATCGGATGCATCGACATCCACAGACAAGCGCCCCTGAAGCTTGCGCTCGTCACCCAGCTTCTGGCCGGTGGTGCTGTGGCGCTGCTAGGCGCCGCCCTGCACCGAGCGCAAGGCGAGGCGCGCGCGGACCGTATCGCTCAGCGGCCCGCTGACGAAGCCAGAGGCGTCAGTTCGGCCGAAGCTGTCAACGGTCGCCCCCAGGCCATAGGAGAAGCCCGCTGTCGGCTTGGCGGCGATATAGTTGATCGCACCGCCCGTCGAGTTCTGCCCGAAAAGCGTGCCCTGTGGCCCCTTGAGAACCTCGACCCGCTCCAGGTCCAGGCCGACCGCCTGGGTCATTACGGGATAAGGCAGCGGAATTTGGTCAACATAGATCGCCACGCTCGGCACCGAGGAAAGACCCGAGTCGTTGAGACCCACACCGCGAAGTGTGTAAACCGGCGTTCCCTGGTTTGAGTCGGCGGCGGTGAAGCCCGACACGATCTTGACCAGATCCCCCGCATCCACGACATTGCGTTCAGCGAGCGTGGCAGCGCTTTCCGCCGTGATGGACATGCCAACGTCGTTCTGCGATTGAGCGCGCTTCTGCGCGGTTACGACGATCTCCGGCGCTGCAGCCTCATCTCCCGGCGCTTCCTGTGCGTGCACGACCCCGGCCATCGCAAGAGACGACACCTGGACGCCAAGCATGAGTGATTTACGGAACGATTTCATTACCCTCTCCCACCACTGAACCTTACCGACAACAGCAAACCGCCTGGGCCGTTTGCGCCTTGGCCGGAACATTACCGACCGGCTATCCGGCTCGCTTTACTAAGTCAAGATGCCATGTCAATATTCCCCGCAGACCGTGCGACGGCCGCCTGCCCAAGCCGCCAAGCCTTCATGATCGGGGCAGGGTCACCCACCCGGGCTGCGTTCATGGGCGGCGCGGCGTGGGAGGAATTCGCCAACGTCCGGCTCTATGTCGAGTGTGTTGCTGCGCGCCCCGCAGTGCAGGCGGCGCTCAGGGCCGAAGGCCTGGCCTGAGCAGCATCCCGCGCACTCTGACGTATTGGAACGAACGATTATGAAAGCCTCTCGCGAAGTCCGCCTCAAGAAATACGCCAAAGGATCAGTATCGGCCGACAACTTCGAAATCGCGCAAGTGGATCTGCCTGATCTTGCCGACGGCGAAGTGCTGGTTCGCAACATTTGGATGTCAGTCGATCCCGCCACGCGGATCCGCATGGCGGACATGAGCGGCTTCGATTCCCCCATTCCCGCCTTCACAGTCGGCGCGCCGCTCGACGGCGGGGCGATCGGCGAGGTCGTAAAATCGCGCAGCCCAGACTTCGACACCGGTGACACAGTCCAGTCCTGGCTCGGCTGGCGCGAAGCCTTCGTGGCCCCCGGGGCAGCGTTGCAGAAGATCAATGCGCCCGGCATTCCCGTGCAATCGTTGCTCGGGCCGGCCGGTGTGACCGGCCTGACCGCCTACGCCGGCCTCAAGACCGCGCTGCCGAAAGCCGGTGAGACGATCTTCGTCTCGAGCGCCGCCGGCGCGGTCGGCTCGATCGTGTGCCAACTGGCCAAGGCCGGGGGTCTGATCGTAATCGGCTCGGCGGGTGGAGCAGAAAAGTGCGCCTATCTGCGAGAGATCGGCGTCGACCATGCAATCGACTATAAGGCCGAGCCCGACATGCTGGCCGCCCTGCGCCGAGTCGCTCCCGAAGGCATCGACATATATTTCGACAACGTTGCGGGCGCCCAGCTCGAGGCGGCGATCGCCGCTGGCCGCGACAATGCGCGCATCATTCTGTGTGGTTCGGTCTCGACCGTGAACGACGAGGCGCCCTCTCCCGGACCACGCAATCTCATCCTGATGATCGGCAAGCAGATGCGCATGGAAGGGGTGACCGTTTTTCACCACTTCCATGAAATGCCGGAATTCCTGCAAGAGCTGCAACGCCTTGTCGCGGCTGGAAAGATGACATGGCGCGAAACGGTTTTCGAGGGAATCGAAAGCGCGCCCGAGGCGCTCGCTGCCCTTTTCGACGGCAGCGCGCTGGGAAAGGCACTCGTAAAGCTTGGGGCCTGAGCGGAAAAGGCGCCCTTTTGTATAACTTGCAATGATATTGTACGCAATTTATATGCGGCCCCAGCTGCCAAGCAGCTCATGACAGGAGCTTATAATGAACGCACTTTACACGACCAAGGTCACCGCGGTTGGTGGCCGCGCCGGGACCATCCGCAGCGACGATGGCCTGCTCGACATGTCCCTCGCCTTGCCCGCCGGCCTCGGCGGCAAGGGCGGCGCGACCAATCCCGAACAGCTTTTCGCTGCCGGTTATGCAGCCTGCTTCGAGAATGCCGTTATTCACGTCACGCGCGCGCAGACCGACAAGGTCGGCGATGACCAGATCGAGGTCACCGCCGAGGTCAGCTTGCTCTCCAACGGCCAGGGTGGCTTCGCGCTCGACGTGACGCTCGACATCGTGATCGAAGGTCTTGACCAAGCGAAGGCCGAGGAGATCGTCCAGACCGCCCACGCCGTCTGCCCCTATTCCAATGCGGTGAAGGGCAATGTAGACGTCAAGTTGAACGTATCGACGAGATAAGGCGGAATGTTGGTGGCGGACAGGAGCGAAGACGACCCCCTCCTGCTGGACCGGCAGGTCTGCTTCCCGCTCTATGCCGCTACCAATCTGCTGACGCGGCTTTACGGCCCGATCCTCTCCGGCCTCGGGCTGACCTATCCGCAGTATCTGGTGATGCTCGTCCTATGGGAAGAGGACCTCCAGACGGTCGGTGCGCTGGGCGCCCGCCTGTACCTTGACAGTGGTACACTGACGCCCCTGCTCAAACGTATGGAAAAAGCCGGCCTGGTGCGGCGGGAACGGGACCAGAACGACGAAAGGCGGGTACTGGTTTCGCTCACCCCGGCGGGCCGCAATTTGCGCGCCAGGGCGCTCCAGGTACCTGAAGTGCTGGCCAACGGCTATCCGGCCGGCGAACTGGAAAACCTGCGTCTGACGGTTTCTGAAATGGTCACGGAACTGGCGCGGCACCGCGTCGGGAAACTTTCGGACCAGGCGCTGCCGGCGGACAAAGCAGGTAAGGCATGAACGACTCGGCCCCTTCGCATCCCTGCATGGGATGGCTCGACCAGATCGGGAGTCCGCAATTGCCTTGTCAGTGGACTGCCGCTAGAATGAGCGGTGCCGATCAGCATCAGTCACCGGGAGAGATCAGGATTTGACAGATTCAACCCAATCGGGTGGTAACGCAGACAAAAGAGCTGCCAAGACCGTCGGCGCCAAGGCCAAACGTCCTGCGCGCCGCCGGCGGACGCAGGGCGAACGCAGTGCCGAAACCACAGCGAAGCTGCTCGATGCAGCCGTTCAAGTCCTGTTGGAAAAAGGGTATTCGGGCTTTCGCATCGGCGATGCGGCGGAACGGGCCGGCATCTCGCGCGGTGGTCAATTGCACCATTTCGCCACAAAGAACGAGTTGATCGAAGCGTCGATCGCCCACATGTTCGAAAGCGAGGTCGTGCAATCGCAAGCGGACGCCTCGCTGGCCAACGACGACAGCGTGATGTCGGCTGCGGCCGAGCACGCCCGTGAATTTCTCCAGAGCGACCTTTTCCGCCTGAGCTTCAATCTGCTGGTTTCGCTACCTCGGGACATCGAGTTGGCCGATCGGCTGCGCAACATCTCTCGCGCTAGCCGGCCGACGATCGAGGATGCCTGGGTCGGTCGCCTTGTCAAACTCGGGCTCGATGCCACCGATGCGACATCGGCTGTGGGTGCCCTGTGGAGTGTGCAACGCGGCTTTCTGGCGACCAACCACCTAGGGTTCCCCGAGAGCGTATCTTCTTCCGGAAGTGCGGATTTCGCCGAGGCGCTGCTGGCCAAGCACATCGCGCACGGGATCAATCGGCCCGCTGCTGGCAGTCGCGCCGCCAAAGTTTGATAGTGGCAAGCTGCAAAAGCGTGGCCCTCCAGGCAGGCCTCGGCGGTTCCACTCTGGCTTGACTCAGGTCACGTAAAGAATTGGCTCGAATATCGTCGCAAGCTGCTCGCGTGCGTCGAGTGGCAGCACCTGCGATACATACTGATCCGGACGCACAACGATCACGCACCCCCGGTCCCGGCTGATGTCGCGCATCGTGAAGATATCTTGCCCGCTCTTGTGATCGGCACAAAAGACCTTTTCGTAGTCGCAAAGCCCAAAGCGGCCTTTGTGCGGGCGAAGCAGCGACGGCATCTCCCCGAACTCCAAATCGCGAAAGCCCTGCTGGAACACCGCGCGCACATCGATCAGCGCATCGACGTCTTCGCCGGGACGACGATAAAGCGCGAGGGGCGATCCCGGATCGTCTTCGAGATAACGGCACAGCGCATCCACCTGGCCGCCGGATTGCCCCCGGTCAAAGGCCGGTGCGAACATGATCAACCGCCATCGATTGTCCGCCTCCACCACATGGCCCAGTTCCATCGGCATGGCATCGGCCAACCGGATGACAGGCGCCGAATGGAAACGCATACCCAGCGGGTATCCGGTCGCGAGGTTCTGCCACTTGGCGTTGCCGACCAAGTCGGACTGCTCGTAACGCACCGTCAGGCCGGCGGTAAATTCGCCGTTGGCGACGAATTCGCGCTGGACACGCGGAATGGACTGGTCTTCGCCTGCGTCCTCCCTGGTTCCGATGACGCGCGACCAGCGGTGGTCGAAATCGACCAGAGCCTTAGCCGCGGCCCACCGCTCGTCAGTATAGCTGTGCAAAAGCTCGGGCCTTGCGCGGCCGGTCAGGACGTGGATCAACTTCCACCCCAGATTGAAGGTGTCGCCCATCGACACGTTCATGCCTTGCCCGGCCTTCGGACTGTGGGTGTGGCAGGCATCGCCTGCGAGCAAGACGCGCGGGGTCTGCTCGGCCTTGCGGCTGGCGGGGACATCGTCAAAGGTGTCGGTAAGGCGGTGTCCGATCTCATAGATGGACCACCACACCACGTCCTTCACCTCGAAACTGTATGGATGCAGGATGCGCTTAGCCTTGGCGATGATATCTGCCTCGGTCATGCCGCGCTCGGCCACGCGCTCGGTCTCGTGCAGGCGGTCGAGCTCGACATAGAGGCGGACCAGATAGCCGCCTTCGCGCGGCAGGAGCAGGATGGTCCCGTCATGGCTCGCCTGGATGATCGCCTTCATCCGCAAGTCGGGAAAGTCCGTCACCGCCAGCACGTCCATGACGCCCCAGGCCTGATGCGCCGCATCCCCGTGCAGCGCGCCGCCGATGGCCCGCCGGACGGTCGAGCGCGCGCCGTCGCAACCCACAACATAGCGCGCGTTGACAGTCGACCTTTCGCCCGCGCTCCCCGGCGCCGTGCTTTCGAGCGTGACTTCTACAGGATGATCGCGCCCGTCATGATGGACCATAAGACCAACGACCTTGATACCGTAGTCCGGCTCAAGCCGGCTCGGCGCCTGACGCATAACGTCCAGAAACAGGTCGTGCACGCGCGCTTGGTTGATCAGGACATGCGGCATTTCGCTCAGCCCGTCGGCCACGTCCTGCACACGCCCGGCGCGGATGATGCTTTCCGGTCGGTCGGGATCGGGCGTCCAGAAGGTCGTTTCATTGATCCAGACCGACTCCCGCTTGACCTTTTCCGCAAAGCCGAAGGCCTGGAACATTTCCATCGAGCGGACATTGATGCCGTCCGCCTGGCCCTTTTCCATTGGTGCCTGCTTGGGCTCGACAATCATGGTGCGAATTTGCGGCACCTTGGCGAGCTGCGCCGCCAGGCATAAACCGGCTGGACCGCAACCGGCGATGAGGACATCGACATTATCGGGCAAGACGCCCTTCATGCGCCACGGTGGCGCAGCCGCGGCAACGTCCGGATCCCCCGGGCGGAAGCCATCAAGATGGTATTGCATTGTTCTCTCCCGCTCGGAGCAGCAGAGAATTACGTTGCACACTTACTAATTCTGGTCAAACAATTTGATAAGTGCACATCATATTTCCGATTAGCCCATGGCCGGGTCCCGGACTACAAGACCGGAGCGAACGGGGAATCATAATGGAAGCGCACGGCATGGTGGGTCATCTGATCCGCCGCTTGCACCAGATCGAAACGCGGGTTTTCCTCGCACGAACCAGGGCCGCCGGGTTCGATATCACGCCGGTCCAGTTTGCCGCGATGGACGCGCTCCATGCCGAGCCGGATATCGATCAGGCCACGGTCGCGTCCCTGATCGACTACGACCGAGCCACAATAGGCGCCGTGCTGGAACGGCTGGTCGCCAAAGGCCTCGTCCAACGCACCGTCAACCCGCGCGATCGCCGGGCGAGGACGGTTCGATTAACGGCGGAAGGGGAAACGACCCTGACAGCGCTTCTGCCGATCGTTCGCGAGGTGCAGGACGAAATCATGTGTCCCCTCGACAGCGTTCAACAGGCGCTGTTCAAGGAACTTGCGACGAAGGCAACTATGCGCAAAGACGATGGCTGAACGCTGCACTCCGTAATCCTACCGCTCCCTGACTGGGCGGGCGTTTAGAAGCCGACGTTGTCGGCTCCCTTGAGCGCGAGAATCTCGCGCGCCTCGGCAGGGGTGGCGATCTCGAGCGACAACGCCTCCAGGATGCCGCGAATGCGCGTCACCTGCTCAGCGTTAGACCTCGCGAGCTGGCCGCGTCCAAGGTAAAGCGAATCCTCTAGGCCGACCCGCACGTTGCCGCCATTGATCGCGCCCATTGTCACGAAGGGAAGCTGGTACCGCCCCGCCGCCATGACCGACCACTGGTAATCGTCGCCGAACAGCTTGTCTGCCAGCCGCTTGGCGTGAAGCAGGTTTTCTGTATCCGCGCCGGTGCCGCCGAGCAGCCCGAAGATCGACTGCACGAACAGCGGCGGCGTCACCAGCTTGCGATCGAGGAAGTGTGCCAGATTGTAGAGGTGGCTCGTGTCGTAGCATTCGAACTCGAACTTCGTGCCCTTCCCCTTGCCCAGCGTTTCGAGGATATATTCAAGATCCCCGAAAGTATTGCGGAAAATGAAATCCTTCGAGTTTTCCAGATAGGTCCGCTCCCATTCGTAGCGGAATTCCTTCTGGCGCTGCAGCATGGGATAGAGGCCGAAGTTCATCGACCCCATATTGAGAGAGGCAAGTTCGGGCTCGGCGGTCATCGCCGCAGCCAGCCGGTCTTCCAGCGGCATGCCCTGACCGCCGCCGGTCGTGATGTTGAGCACCGCGTCGCACGCTTCGCGGATGCGCGGCAGGAACTGCATGAACAGCTGGGGATCGGCGCTAGGCTGACCGTTCTCGGGATTGCGGGCATGAAGATGCAGGATGGCAGCCCCGGCCTCGGCCGCACCGATCGCCTGCTCGGCAATTTCCGCCGGAGTAACCGGCAGATGCGGTGACATGCTGGGGGTATGGACACTGCCGGTCACGGCGCAGCTGATTACGACCTTGGACATCTTGTCTTCCTCTGTCGCCGGATCGACCCTCCACTATCGGGTGGAGGCGACCTGAAGTCCGGCGTGTTTCCCGTTTGTTGAAACCGCGCGCGGTCAGGCGGGCAAGGCGCCTGCTGCCTCGAGTGCGCCTCCGACCGCCGTTTCACGATGCTCCGGCGAAATCGCAAGACCCTCGGCAATGACCGTCTCAACGTCGAAGATGCCGATAAAACCGAAGATGCCCTTGAGATAACTCTCGGCGAACTCGAGCGGCGCGGCCGGCGCGCCGTTCGAATAAACGGAGCCGCGCGCGATGCACAGGATGACCCGCTTGCCGCCCATGAAGCCTTCTGCTCCCGTTTCGGTATAGCGGAAGGTCTTGCCGGCCATAAGGATCCGGTCGATCCACGCCTTGAGCTGCGAGGGCACCGTAAAATTGTACATCGCGACGCCGATCACGACTACGTCCGCTGCCATGAAGGTCTCCAGCGCTTCCGATGAGCGCGCCAAGTCATCGGCGATGTGCGGAACCTGGTCGACGGGCAAACCCTGCTGCACCGCGATATGGGCACCGGAAAGGTGATCGAGCGGATTTTCGGCGAGATCGAGGTAGCTTACCTCGGCATCGGGATTTGCAGCGGTCAAATTCTTCATAACGGCGGCGGACAGAACGCGACTGGCCGAGTATTCGCCGAGAATGCTGGTGTCGATGTGAAGTATACGCAATTTTCCCTCCCGCAATGATATAGATTGCCCATCCAGCCCTTTAAAAAGCCAGCCAGCCCGACCGGATCGAACCGGAATCAACCCGCCAAAATGTCGATTGCCCGGCTGTCGAAATATTCATCGATCCGCGTGATGCGACCCAGATCGTCGATCGTAATCTGCATCAAGGCATGAAGGCGCAGCACGCCACCTTTCTTCAGTTCGGCGTTCAGGACGTGCTTGGAGAACACGAGGGAACCCGCCTGGGTCAGGGTCTGATCCGTATAGGCTACCCGGTGACTGGCGTCATGCAGCCCCTTGAGAGCGACCGCCGCTTGCGCGACGGTCTGCTCCTTTTCGTCATAATTGTGCCAGATCAAGGCGCCCGGTGCGAAACAGGCCGCCAGGCGGTCCATGTCACCCTGTTCAATCGCCTTGAACTGTTCACATACGAAGACGAGCCGATCGACACCCTCCGCCGGGCTCGATTCAGTGTGCATGCTCGGCGTTCTCGGGCGCTGCAAAGCGCATGGCCTCTGCCAGGTCGGCATCGGACAGATAGCCCAGCTGGCTGAACATCGGCTCGGGGATGGGGCTCGGATTGATCGTTCCGTCGCCCGACGGCTGCGGAACCTCGCCGCCACCCTTGCCGGTAAAGGCCGGCGGATTAACGAAGCGCGCGAGATCTTCCCGGCTGATCCCGATCGTGCCCGCGGCCTCGGCATCGACCCATCCCTTGGGTTCGACCTTGGGGCAGCCTTCGGTAGTTGAATATTCCATCTGCAAGCCTTCGGGCCCGGAGAAGTACATCGAATAGTTCATCCCGTGGCTGACGGGTCCGAACACGGCGTAACCGTTGCTGCGCAGGCGATCGCGCATTTCGAGCAGTTCGGCCATAGTATCGACCTTTGTCCGGCGTCAGCGCCAATGGCACAGATTTGAGGTTGTGAATTAAGGAGGATTTGGGCTTCGTCGTAGTGACGAAGGAACGAAGATGAAGCCCAAATCCTCCTTGAAAAAATCGGTGAAGGCTCCTGCGGAGCAGGTGGTGAAGGACATCCGGCGGGCGACACGCCGGCACTTCTCTGCCGAGGATAAAATCCGGATCGTGCTTGAAGGCCTGCGCGGCGATGACAGCATTGCTGAACTGTGCCGCAAGGAAGGGATCGCCCAGAGCCTGTACTACACCTGGTCGAAGGAGTTCATGGAAGCGGGCAAGCGCCGGCTCGCCGGCGATACCGCCCGTGCCGCAACCACCGGCGAGGTCCAGGATCTGCGCCGGGAAGCCCGTGCGCTGAAGGAATGCGTGGCCGACCTGACCCTCGAGAACCGCCTGCTTAAAAAAAGCATGATCGCGGATGGGGGCGACGACGAATGAGATACCCTGCATCCGAGAAGCTGGAGATCATCCGGATCGTCGAACAGTCGCACCTCCCGGCCTGGCGCACGCTGGAGCAGTTGGGCATCCCGCGCCGGACCTTCTATCGCTGGTACGACCGCTATCTCGAAGGCGGCCCGGAGGCGTTGGAGGATCGGCCATCGGCCCCGCGCCGGGTGTGGAACCGCATCGGCGACGATATCCAGCAGCAGATCATCGACATGGCGCTGGATACAACCGATCTGTCGCCCCGCGAACTGGCGGTGCGCTTCACCGACGAGAAGCGCTACTTCGTGTCGGAGGCCACGGTTTATCGCCTGCTCAAGGCCCATGATCTGATTACCAGCCCGGCCTTCGTCGTGATCAGGGCAGCCGATGCGTTCCACACCAAGACGACGCGGCCGAACGAAATGTGGCAGACCGACTTCACCTACTTCAAGATCATTGGCTGGGGCTGGGTCTATCTGTCGACCGTGCTCGACGACTTCTCGCGCTACATCATCGCCTGGAAGCTGTGCACCAACATGCGAGCCGAGGATGTCACCGACACGCTGGACCTCGCGCTCGAGGCCTCGGGTTGCGACAGCGCAACGGTGCTGCACAAGCCTCGGCTGCTGTCGGATAATGGCCCGAGCTACATCGCGGGTGAACTGGCGGAATATATCGAGGCCCGGAAAATGAGCCATGTGCGCGGCGCTCCGATGCATCCCCAGACCCAGGGCAAGATCGAGCGCTGGCATCAGACCCTCAAGAATCGCATCCTGCTCGAAAATTACTTCCTGCCCGGTGACCTTGAGGCCCAGATCGAAGCCTTCGTCGAGCATTATAACCACCGACGTTACCACGAGAGCCTGAACAACGTGACGCCCGCCGACGCCTACTTCGGCAGGGCCGATGCCATCATCAAACAGCGCGAAAGGATCAAACGGAAGACCATCGAACATCGCCGCTTGCTCCACCGCAAGATCGCCGCTTAATATCAACCCCAGGACGAGGCCCGCACTCCGCTAATTTACGCCGCGAGTTGTGCCAAATGTTCTGACGACGGACACTGGGTGAAAAATTCGATCTGCGCCTTCATGTCCTTGGTGATGAAGGCGGCGTGATGAAGCCCGTTCATGGCCATTTCAGCAAACTCCTCTTTTGTGGTTCAGACTCCATGATCGGTGCCCCGATCTGGACTGATCTCAATTATCTACGAAATCCGATTTATGTTCGCGCAGCCAGCCGAACAACGTGTTGGGCTTGCGGCCTAGGATCCGTTCGGCCGTATCGTTGATCTGCCAAAGCCAGTTTTCGTGCTCCCACTCGAAGTAGTCCAGCAATCCTTCGGCCATGCCGGCGTGACCAAACCGCTGCTCGAAGACCGGGCAATATTCCTTCAGGAACGCCTCGCGACTGGTATCCACGCTGATCCGAACGCGCCACGCATCGCTCATCGCTTCGGCCATCTGCGCGGTGGTCACATAATCATAGCCGTTGTTCATGGTCAGCGAGGTGCCGACGTACCGCTGGTCGGGGCTGAGGAACAGGCGCGCGACGACTTCGCCCAGATCCCGCACGTCGAACATCGGCAAGTGACGATCCGGCCAGATCAGTTTCTTCTGCGACACCAGGGCGGGCCGGGTGAAATAGAAGTTGTCGAACAGCGTCGCGCCGAGATTGACGTAGGTCATCGGCAAGCCGGACTCGTCAAAGATTTCACGCGCGACCCAGTGCTCCCATCCGGTTTTGAGCTCGCCCCAGGGAAACTTCTTGGGATTGTAGTCCGGCGCATAGCCGAGCAGCCGGATTACCTGGCGGACGCTCCCCGCCTGCTTGAGCGCGGCGACAACGTTGGGCATCGCGGTCTTTTCGTCGAGCCCGGGAGGAGTGACGACGAAAACACCCTCGACCCCGGCCAGCGCGCCTTCTAGGGAGGGGGCGTCGAAGTAGTTCGCGTTCACCACCTTCGCGTGCGGAAACTGGCCAGCGACCTTTTCCTGCGACGAGGCCGAGCTTGCGATCAGCCGCAGTTCGAGATCGGGCGCGGCGTAGGACAGAAAGTCCGCCACCTCCCGGCCCATCCGTCCGCTCGCACCGAATATCGCCACCGACCTGAGCGGATCGCGGCGAAATTTTTCGTGGATTGCCATCCGACCTACCTCCTCAGCGCGGCGCAATGCCGAACAGTGCGCGCATTTCGTTGGCGGTTGCCGGGGTGCGGCCGTGCAACTCTGCGATCTGCTTAGCGGCGCGGACCATTTCGACGTTGCTCTTGAACTTCTCGTTTGAATTAGGGTACTTGAACGCCGTGTCTTCGGTCCCGACACGGATGTGGAAACCCATCATTGTGGCCAGCGTGGTCATGTACATGGTGGCGCGACCGGCCGCACAAACCAGAAATTGCGGATCTGGGTCGATCTTGCGGATCTGATGCACCATGAGCATCAACTGGCGGATCATGTCGTCGCAGTCCATCACGCTGTTGCCCGAAATCAGGGTGCGACCGACGTCGAACGGCAGGCCATAGAGGATGCCCCACAGGACCTTGTTCTTGATGATGCCAGTATCGATTAAGCGGCGCTTGGCCAGCTCGATCTCGCCTGAATTGTGAATGGCGGGAACGGCCAAGACGTTGTGATCCATCAAGGTCTGCACCGCGGGGCCGACGAAGCTTTCGGGGTGGCCAGGAGCACATGGCGCGGATTCTGCCAGGCCGGCTGTTATCGGGCTCATGCATTCCTCGAACGTCTTGCCGTTCAGAACGTTGAGATCGGCCATGAAGCTGTAGCCGTAGCGCTTGCGGAGCGGCTCGAGCACCATCGAATAGGCCTCGGTCGGAGGAATCTGGTCGAGCCGGCGGCCCTTTTCATCGGTCACCCACGTGAAATCGATGTGGATCGAGAAGGCCCCTTCCTCGATGACGGCCGACGCTTCGTCCACGTACTTCTCCACCGAGGATTGGTTTGCGCCGTGATCCGCATCGTCGCCGAATCGGTCCGAAACCGCCACGGCAATCCCGATTTTTTCCGGAACGTCCCACTTGGGCTGCTCGTAATTGCCAAGAAAGCCGTAGCCTTCCATTTCCTGCTTGGCGGCTTCCCAAAGCGAGGGAATCGTTTTGGTCGTCACAGCGTCCATCTTCAATCTCTCCCAAAATTGCGCTTCATCGCTTATCCGAAAAGCGAATCATTTTAAACTTGCGGACCGGATGTACGGTATCCTAGCGGCGTCTGCAAGACCGGATTCGCGGATCCTTCCCCAATCCTGTAACCGCCCCCTAAACGGTTGGTATGCCGGCCTTGAATCCGCTAAAGCGGCGGACGAGAGGCGACGCCAGCCACCTTCGCTTCGGAGAGCCGAGCCCATGTCCCTGCAGCTTTTTCCCACCCGCAGCCTTGGCTACCAGGTGCGAAGATGTCACCGCCGGTTCGATCGACTGCTCTCCTCCCGGCTGGCACGTCACGGCCTCGACACTGGCTTCTGGTATTACCTTCGCGTGCTGTGGCACGGCGACGGAGTTAATCAGAAATATCTGAGCGACGCGACGGGCGTGGCTGAAAACACCACAGCGAAACTGATCACTGCGATGGAAAAGCGCGGCCTGGTCACACGAACACGGGATCGCATAGATCGCCGCCAATTGCTCATCGCGCTTACCGACAGCGGCCGGGCTCTCGAACAGGAGCTTCTGCCATACGCCGTTGAAATCAACAGCGCGGCCACCAAGGGGATCGAGCCAGAAGACGTCGAAACGTGCCTCTCGGTACTCAACCGCATGTCGGAAAATCTCGAGCGCGAATTGTTGAGTCAGCCGGAAGGCTGACACTGGCATCTTTCAGCCGGCCACAACCTCCACAACGACAGATTGACATTCCCAATTAATGTGTGCACATCCTATTTTCCCTTTGCGGGCAACGATGTCGTCGGGCGGCTCAATTCCGGTTTTGCGAGCAGGCCACGAATATGCGCATTTTCGCGCTTTGGGCTGCGATGTCGCACGTATCGGGCAAGGACCTGCACGATCGGGATATCTAGCCACGAGAGAGGTTAACATTCAAATGGACATCGGCGCTTTGACAGACTTGATCGAAAAGCTGGTGGTGGCCAACCACATCCTCTTCGACCACGGGGTCGTCGATGCCTTCGGCCATATCAGCGCCCGCCATCCGGCCATCGCCGACCGGTTCTTTCTCGCCCGCAACCGCGCGCCGGGCGCGATCGAGCCAGGCGATATTCTGGAATTCGACCTGAGCGGGGAGACGGTCCAGCCGACCGGGGAACGCGTCTATCTCGAGCGGTTCCTGCACAGCGAAATATACCGCGCCCGGCCCGATGTCATGGCGATCGTGCACAGCCACTCGCATTCGATTGTGCCATTTTCGGTTCTGGAATCGAAGCGGCTGCAGCCCATCTTCCATATGGCTGGGTTCATCGGCACACAGGCGCCGGTTTTCGAAATCCGCGAACGGTTCGGCGAATGTACCGACCTGCTGATCCGCGATCGCGCCAAGGGTGCCGAATTCGCGAAGTGTTTTGCGAACCACGACATCGCCCTGATGCGCGGACACGGTTCCACTGTCGTGGCGGATTCGATCGAACGCGTTGTGTTCCGGGCCGTTTACGCCGAAATCAACGCGCGGATGCAGTTCGCTGCTGCCTCGGTCGACAGCTTCAAGCACCTGACCGAGCAAGAGGCGCGCTCCTGCATGGAGACCAACGAAGGCCAGGTGGAACGGCCCTGGGCCCTGTGGGCGGAACAGGCAGCCGCGAAGCGAGCCAGAAAGGACTAGCGCAGACGTGATAAGCCGTTCATAACCGGCGGCTGAAACAAACAGGATATACGGTTGCTAATCCTTTTGTTCGGGAGATATTGGGAGAGGGTTGACTGATGCAGGAATTTGGCGGGAAAGTCGCGCTCGTCACGGGTGCCGGCAGCGGGATCGGCGAAGCGACCGCAAGGCTGCTTTTTGCGGCAAACGCGCAGGTCATGCTAAGCGATCTCAACCTCGCCGGCGTTGCGCGCTACATTGATACGCTTGGGTCGGAAGCAGGCAGCGTCGCGCACGACGTTTCCGACGAAACGCAATGGCGCCGGGCCGTGGACCTCACCGTCGAACGGTTCGGACGCCTCGACATCCTGGTGAATTGCGCCGGGAACGGTCTCTTCCAGTCGCTTCTCGATGCCGATGCGGCGGCGTTCGATGCTGCGGTCAACGTCAACCAGCGCGGCGTTTTCCTCGGCCTGAAGGCGACGACAGAAGCCTTGAAGGCGACGCGTGGCTGCATCGTCAATGTCGCTTCCGTCGCCGGATTGAAGGCATCGCCCGGAACCTTCGCCTACACGGCCACGAAATTCGCCGTCCGCGGCATGACACGCAGTGCGGCGCTCGACTTGGCGCCATTCGGGATCCGGGTGAATGCCGTCCTGCCTGGCCCGATCGATACCCCCATGTTCCGCGCGACGCCCATTCCCGGCTTCAGGGAAGCAATCGCCCAGGCAACGGCGTTGAAGCGCATCGGTCTGCCGGAGGAGGTGGCCAAGGCCATCCTGTTCCTCGCTTCGGACGACGCAAGCTATATTACCGGCGCGGAACTCGTGGTGGATGGCGGACTTTCGGCTTGAAAACACGCTAGGGACGGTAAACTTGTTTCCGCGAATCCGACAAGGCATAGGGGGCCACTTCCTGCCAGGAGAGCCTTTGCCGAAGGCAAGAGAGCGACCAACCAGAGGTACGACCCGAAAGTGGAAATAAGCCAAACTCTTGAAAACAAACGACTGGCGACACGGGACAAGCTCCTTAAGGCTGCCATCACGCTTCTCAAAAGCGGAGGGCACTCCGCGCTTCGCTTCAGCGCGGTTGCCGATCTGGCGGGAATTTCGCGCGGGGGCCTGCTGCACCATTTCCCGACCAAAGAGGCACTTGTTGCCGCCGTCTTCGAAGTCATCGTGCGCGAGCAGGAAACCGACAGCCTCAAGAGAATCGAATCCTTCGACGGCGGGGACATTCTGCAAGCCCTGATCGACGACGCGACCGCTCGGTTCTTCGATGAATGCTATGACGTCGTTCTAGATATCCTGACATCATGCCCCGACAACGCGGACCTGCAGGTTCGACAAGGCAGCCTCGAAACCGAATTCGGGGATCAGGTGCTTCGCGGTTGGGAAGGTCGCATCGTCGAAGCTGGTTACGCGCCCGAAATGGCGCATGACATCACCTTGTTCCTGTGGAATCTCGTGCGGGGACTGGCGGTGAGAAATCTCGTGGTCGCAGATCCCCGGTATTGCGAACAGGTCATCTCTTTCGGCAAGCGCCTGATCCTGGAAGCCGCATAGGCGCGAGCAGATTTCAACGCAGGGCCTGAAGTTCCGTGTGGACGATTTGTTCGGTCGGGATCAGCAGAGAATTTCAGACATTGCCGCCAGAAGATACAGAAATAAGATCGGACCGACATTTATGAAACTTTACACCTGGGACACGCCGAACGGACAGAAGCCAGTTCTCCTGCTCGAGGAAATCGGCGCACAATACGAGATTGTCCCGGTCAATATTCTGGAGGGCGCTCAGGACGACGAGACTTTCCGGGCGGTCAATCCCAACGGCAAGATTCCGGCTATGCGTGATGCCGATCTGGTCATTTTCGAGTCCGGCGCGATCCTGCTTCATTTTTCCGAAAAGTCCGGCCGCTTCATGCCGCAGGACCCGGCAGCGCGCATGACCGCCCTTTCATGGATATTCTGGCAGGTTGGCGGACTAGGGCCGATGGCCGGACAGTGGGGGCATTTTGCCCGCCGCGAAGAGCGCGATGCATACGCGGAAAAGCGTTATCTTGACGAAACTCTGCGCCTGCTTGCCGTGCTCGAAAAGGGGCTGGAGAACGATGGCTGGCTAGCGGGGGGCGCGTACACGATCGCCGACATGATGGCATGGCCCTGGGCCAACCCGCTCCTAGGCATGTTCGGCGCCAGCGGGGCAATCGGCGAGGGCGAATTTCCGGCCGTCAGGCGCTGGGCGGAAGCGATCGCCAACCGCGAGGCCACCGTTCGCGGAATGGCGAAGCTGAAAGTCGCGATCGCCGGCTGAGAAGGTCTTGGGCCGCTGCGCGCATCAATGCGGCAGCGGCTCCAGACGGCCCATCGCGCCGGACTGGTATCGGGCCGCCGCCGCCCGTACCTGCGCACCGCTCGTCATGATGAACGGCCCGTATTGCACCACCGGCTCGTTGAGCGCCTTGCCGCTGAGCAGGACGAGTTGCGCACCCGATGGCGAGGCAATCTGCAGCACCCCGTTTCGTTCAGGCGCGCTGGCGGCAAGGTAATCGCCCTGCCCGAGATCCCGCATCGTGCCGGATGCCGAGAGCCGCGCCCCACCACTGACGCAATAGGCGACAAGGTTGTGGCCGCTTTCGAGCGGAACGTCGATCACGTCGTTCGCCGCGACGGCCATGTCCAGCAAGCGCACGGGTTCGACAGGTTGAACCTTCGATGACGACGCCCCATGATCGCCCACGACCACGCGGATCCTGCTGCCGCCGCCTGTAATCTCTTCAGGGATCTCGGCGCCCGATGCGCGATGGATTTGCGGTGGCGTTTCCTTTGCGGCCGCGCTCAGGTTGATGAAGATCTGCAAGCCGCGGACCTCCCGGCCATCCTCATCGGGTAGCTCATCGTGCTGCACGCCGGCGCCCGCCTGCGTCCAGACGATGCCGCCCGGACCGACCACGAAATCGTTGCCTAGCGAGTCCCTGTTGCGCAGACCGCCGGAGCTGTCTTCGAAGACGTAGGAGACTGCGGAAAAGCCCGCATGGGGATGCGGCGCAAAGGTCACCGTGCGCATCCGGTAATCGTCGAAGGCCACGATCGGATCGGCTGCGCCGCCAAGCAGCGAAAGTTCGATATGGCGGGCAGAAAAGCCGGACCCCAAGGTCATCGCTTCGGCTTTGTGAACGGATGAAAGCAGAATAGTCATGACAGGAAAGTCCTGATGGAATGTGGGCCGGGGGAGGATCGCTCAACCGACAGCTTCAGGGCCAACTGGGGACAATCCCAGCGAACGCAAGGTTCGCAGCATTTCGGCCTTGTCGGCGCTGGCATAGTCCGTCGCGTCCGCGTCGGGACGTGCGGCTATGCCGGCAGAGGCGAGGCCCACCTGCTCATTGGTCAGCCACTGCGGATCGATCCGGCGTCGCGAACGCGTAACGACCGGCCCGAGGATTTGCGATACCACGCGGTGCCGGCCCGCAACCTCGGCCGACAGCACGCGGCGCATCATCAGCAGGCCTGCCTGGGACATGTTGATGATGGATGCCTTGGGGACGGCCTTCACCGAGGCGCCACCAAGGATAAGCTGGTAAGTGCCGTGCGCGGGCAGACGCGGGCTCCACGCGCGCGCATTGGCGAAGTGTGCGGTCGAGACGTCGATGAAATAGCGATGCCATTCCTCGAACGGGACGTCCCACAGGTACTTGCCCTGCCACCATCCGCCGAGCGCCGCGACGACGTCGGTCACCGCCCCATGATCTTCGACAATCCTGTCTGCCAGGGCTTGCGCCCCGTTGAAGGTGTCATAGACGCCCGTCACGAAGCTCAACCTGTCGGTTTCCGCAATGTCCGCGATGGCTTCGCGAAAGCGGGCGATCTTGCCGTCGGTCCGCGAGGGAACGGTCACCTGCGCCCCGGTCTTCAGCCATGCGCGGACGATGCCTTCCCCTACATCGCCGGTACCGCCGGCGACCACGACGTGACGATCCTTGAGATCGGGGTATTGCAAGGACTCTGCTTCGCCGGACGTTTCCATGAATTCACCTCTTGCTTTCCGGTTTGCCTCGTTACGCCTTGGTAAAGGCCACATTTATATCGAGTTGGACGCGATCGCCCACGACAGGGAGCCCGGTTTCGAACCCGAAATCGCTGCGCAGGATGGTCCCCGTGGCGTGGCAGCCGAAAGTGAGAACCTTGGCCTGCGGGTCGTCGCCGGCACCGACGAACTCGACCGTGAGGTTGACCGCCCTGGTAACCCCCTTGATCGTCAGCTCGCCGGTCACTTCGGCGCCGGTCGGCCCGGTCTGCCTCACCGACCTGGAAACGAAGCGCCCTTCCGGAAATTTCCCGACGTCGAAGAAGCCTTTCCCGCGCAGGTGGCCCTGGAACATCTGGCTCGTTGCGGTGAGCCCGGCGGTGTCGATGACGATCTCCAGCTCTGTGCTGGCGAGGTCGGTGGGATCGACGGTGATCGTACCGCTTTTCGCACCGAACTGGCCCGAGAGGGTCGAAAAGCCCATGTGGTTGAGCTTCCAGGTCACCTGAGTGTGGTTGGGATCGGCATTGTACTGCCCGGGAAGAACCCTTCTCGGATCGGGTGCTCCGGGCAAGGCGTTCTGGCTGTCTTGCATCGGTATCTCCTTGGCCATCCAGCGGTCGGGCTGGATTGTCAGAGCGAGAAACCGGCCTGCTGCCGTTTCGGTTCCACTTGCAGACCGTCTATCCGGTTGTTCGTTTGGATTCTGCGCCGGAATGGGAGCAAGGCAGCGCCCGGGCCACAAGGACCGGCTCGCACCAGCCGCGCTTCAGGGACGGACCCTCGCGCGCTTGATGCCGGCAGCGAAAGCTGGAAGCGCGCCGATCAGGCAGACGCAAGCCGTCAGGATAAGGGCAGGATGCCATCCCGACACATGCTGCGGATCGATCAAGGCACCAATGGCCGGCGGAGAAACCAGCCCGGCCAACGTAATCGCCGACATGACGACGGTGACGAGCGCATTCTTGTGACCTTCTCCCAGCTTGCCGAGCGTCGCGGCGATCGGAGAAAAGACGCCGATCGGCAGACCGGTCGCGAGGATCAGCAGGACGATCAGCAAGGGGATCGATTCTTCCACCTGAAGCGCGGCCAAGGCGAAAAAGCCGGCACCGCCGCCCAACATGCACAGCGCCTGCACGATAGAGCGTGCGCGGTCGGGATTGTCCTGCGCCAGGATCCGTGTCGCCAGGGCCGACAGCAGCACCAGTCCCCCCTGTCCCAGGAAAACCAGTGCGATCATCCAGCCGCTCTGTTTCAGCGAAACACCGGCCATGTCGCGCAAATAGGCGGGGAGCCAGCCCACGGTAAAGCCGACGACCCAATAGGCGCAAAAGCCCATGCAAATGTTCGCAAGCACCTGGCGATTGCCGAGCAAGCTTAGAACGTTGGTGCGCAGAGCGGACTGCGGTTGTCGGCCTAGACCGTACGATCCGTCCCGTAAATGTCCGAAGGGACCGTCTCGCCCGACCGCAAGCCAGCCCGCGAGGAAGCAGGCGCCGACCAGGGCGCACACAAGAAAGGCGCTGCGCCAGCCATATTGCGCGATGCACCAGGTCAGGCCGGGTGCCGCGATCAGAGCGCCGACAGTTCCGCCGACAATCACGATCGAAGCGGGAAAATCGCGTTTGTCGTCGGGGAACCAGTCGTGAACCATGTTGAGAGCGGTCGGCGTGCCGCCGCCCTCGCTCGCGCCAAGGACCAGACGACTGCCGATCAGGACCGGCAGGCTGGCAAAGAACACGACCGGCATGAGCGCGATCGACCACATCGCCAGCATCACGGTCATGATCCAGCGCGGTGCGAAGCGGGGGGCAGCCAGGAATGCCACGGCAATGCCGCCAAGGCTGAACGTGGCATAAAGCGCACCGGCAACCAGTCCGAACTGCGCCGCGGTCAGCTGCAGTTCGGCCATGATCTGCTCGGCCGCCAGGCCGACCACCGCCTTGTCAGCCTGGTTTATGCCTTGGATGCAGGCCAGAAGCAGGACGATGGACCAGGCCCGCCGCCTGCTCGCCGACAAAGCATTGCCGCGCCCCACGTCTAGTAACTTGCGCTCAGACGGATGCCGATCTGACGGCCACGGCCCACGAAGGCGAGGAACGATCCCGGAACCAGCGGCGTTGCGGTGCCGTATTCCTTGTACAGCACATTGCCCAGATTGCGCCCGAACAGCGACGCTGTCACGCGGCCCCCGGCAAAGCCCAGATCGGCATGGGCATCGATGCTGGCATAGCCCTTCTGGTCGCCCAGCGGATCGTCGTTGAGACTGGTGTTATAGCGCGAGCGGTAGACCACCGAGACCCCCGCCTTGGTCGTCAGATCGCCGATCTCTCCCGCATGCTCGACACCCAGCGTGCCCGTGAACTTCGACGCGAACGGCGTGGGATGGCCCGACAGATCCTGTCCGCCCAACGCTGCAGAGCAGGTCCCGGCGAGCGTGCCCCCGACGGTGCAGGTCGCCCCGGGATAATCGAGATATTCGGCATCGAGATATGTCCCGGTGCCGGTCACGCGCCATGCGTCGTCAGGAGTCCAGGCGAGGTCGAGTTCGGCCCCGCGAGTGCGGGCCTTGCCGGCATTTGTGGTGAAGATGGATGTGCCGACAAAGACACCGGTCTGCAGATCCTTGAACGTCGTGCTGAACAGGTTGAACGCATAGGACAGGCGGTTATCCGCCACCCTGCCCTTGATGCCCGCCTCGAACGAGGTTGCCTGCTCGGGCCGGAATTGCGCATCCTGCGGGTTGGCGCCGCGAGCCACCGATCCGTGATAGAAGACATCGACCCCGCCCGCCTTGTCGCCCTGTACGAACTTGGCATAGAGCATGGTGTCGTCCGGCGTGCGGTATTGCACGATGACTTGCGGCTGAAAATGTTCCTCGCGCGTCTTGATGTCGCTGAACGAGTGCGGGATGCCGCCCAGCACCCCCGTATACAGTCCGTTGAGCGAAGGGTTGATCTGCGAGACCCCGGCGCTCAGCGGCGTGTCGAAGGTGATTCCACCGAAAAAGTTCGCCGCCAGCGCCGCCTGGTCGGTCGTCCGTCGCAATATGCTGTAACGACCGCCGGCCGAAACCGAGAGGCTGGGGTCGAGTTGAATCGTCAATTCCCCGAACAAGGAGTAACTGCGCGAATCCTGGTTGGCCGTGCTGACCCGGGTGAAAGGCGCGACAGGCAGACTATAGGCGGCCAGGTCGAGCGGCTGGAAGCTGTAGAAGTCGTAGGAATCCGACTGGAAATATCCCCCGACCAGATAACGCACCATGCCGGCTTCGCCGGACAGCCGCAGTTCCTGGCTGAACTGGTCGTACCGCTGATCGAATGTCGGGATCACCGTCGGCGCATTCGATCCGTTGCTGGAAGCGGAGCCTTGATGATTGACGGTGTAAGCGGTGGTCGAAACGAGTTCGGCTCCGCCGAGGTCGAAGACGACATCGCCCTGATAGATCTCTGCGTTGAGGGCGGCGTATTCCTCAATGAAGAATGGCGCGACGTTGTAGTTCACATTGCGCCGATCATCGAGGACCACGTCCGGCATCTGCCGGATCGGGACGACGGACTGGGTGATCGGCTGCGACGTTGAACCCTTGTCGCGCACCCGGTCAACTTCGGCCTTGAGATTTATCGTGACCGACCCAGAAGGTGCCAGCCTGAGCGATCCGCGCAGCCCCCAGTTGTGGAAGGTCGGCTCCCACCGGCCGTTGCCCGCGTTGTAGATCCAGCCGCGATCGAGATCCTGGTAAAAGCCAGCGACCCGCAGGCTGGCATCGTCGCCTAGCGGCGCGGTTACGCCGCCCTGCACCATCACCTCATTGTTGTTGAATTCGTACGAGACGGACAGATCAGCCGCCAGATCGCGGCCCGGCTTGCGGGTGACCATGCTGATCGCGCCAGCGGTGGCGCTGTTCCCGTAGAGCAGCACTTGCGGTCCCTTAAGAACCTCGATCCGTTCGATATCGTAGACCGGGATGCGAGCCTGGAAATCGCGCGCGAAAGACACGTTGTCGACGAATTTGCCGACCGACTGCTCGAAGGATGGATTGCCGGCACTGCCGAAACCGCGGAGGAAAGTCAGCGGCTGGTTGGCGGCAAGCGAGAGGGTAAATGACGGGGCGAGCGCGACCAGATCGGTCAGCCGGGCGATGTTCTTGTCCGCCAGCTCCTGGCTCGAGAGAACCTCGATCACGGCCGGGACATCGCGCAGGTTTTCGGACTTCTTGCGGGCCGTGACGATGATTTCAGTGCCGATCTGGCTTGCATCGTCGGGCGTGCTCTCCAGGCCATCGGCATCATTGGCGACCGGCTGGTCCTGAGCCTGTGCCTGCCCGGCGATCGCAATCACCGCCAGCGAGGTGCCGATCGCGAACGCACGAATTCCATGCCCCTGACCTCTCATAACCCTCTCTCCTTGGCTGTCGTATGACTTGTTATTGGAACCAAGCTTTAATCTGCACGTTCAGGGCGTCAGGAAAAACCGTACGCCCGGTTTGTAACCTTGCTTGTGCATGTGAGAACGGCGGAGCAATATTCGACCACGGTAGCGGCGGGATAGTCCTGCTGCGGGCGGCGTAAAAGTCGTCCACCTTGAAGCCTTTCTGCCGAGTCAGGGAGGTGTGGGGATCTACAGCGTGGAACTTTATCTTCAGGTCCGTCTGGCTTGCGCGGATGGCATGAGCCAACGGGCGGCGGCGAAGCGTTTCAATGTGTCGCGCGAAACGGTACGCAAGATGCTGTCGTTTTCATCGCCGCCGGGTTACCGGCGCCAGTCCGTACCGCAGCGCCCGAAGCTGGACGGGTTTGTGGCGATCATTGATGGATGGCTTGAGGGTGACCGCAGTGTCCCGCGCAAGCAACGCCATACGGCGAAGCGGGTATTCGACCGTTTGCGCACCGAGCATGGTTTCACCGGCGGCTATACGATCATCAAGGATTACATCCGGGAGCGCGAACAGCGCAGCCGGGAGATGTTCGTGCCGCTGGCGCACCCTGCGGGAGATGCGCAGGCCGATTTCGGGGAAGCGCTGGTGGAGATCGGCGGGGTGGAGCAGAAGGCCTACTTCTTCGCGCTCGATCTGCCGCACAGTGATGCCTGCTATGTGCGGGCCTATCCGGCGGCGGTGGCGGAGGCCTGGGTGGACGGACACGTGCATGCCTTCGCGTTTTTCGGCGCGGTACCGCGCTCGATCGTCTATGACAACGATCGCTGCCTTGTGACGAAGATCCTGCCCGACGGCACGCGGCAGCGTGCCACGCTGTTCAGCGCTTTCCTGTCACATTACGTGATCCGCGACCGCTATGCTCGCCCGGGCAAGGGGAACGAGAAAGGCAATGTGGAGGGGCTGGTAGGCTATTGCCGGCGCAACTTCATGGTGCCGATCCCGAAGTTCCCGACCTGGGAGGCGTTCAACCTGTGGCTGGAGGAGCAATGCCGCAAGCGCCAGCAGGACAAGGTGCGCGGGCAGAGCGAGACGATCGGTGAGCGGCTGCAGCGCGATCTCGCGGCCATGCAGCCTCTGCCCGCTACACCCTTCGAGGCCTGCGATCAGAAAGGCGGGAGGGTCTCCTCGCAATCCCTGGTGCGCTACAGGACCAACGATTATTCGGTTCCGGTGGCCTGGGGCCATCAGGAGGTCTGGATCAGGGCCTATGTCGATGAGGTGGTGATCGGCTGCCGCAGCGAAGTCATCGCCCGTCATCCTCGTTGCTATGCCCGCGAGGAGGTTGTCTTCGACCCGCTCCATTATCTCCCGCTGATCGAGCAGAAGATCAACGCATTCGACCAGGCTGCGCCTTTGCAGGGCTGGGACCTGCCCGAAGCGTTCACGACACTGCAGCGGTTGATGGAAGGGCGCATGCACAAACATGGCAGGCGCGAATATGTGCAGGTACTGCGCCTGCTGGAAACGTTCACCCTCGCCGATCTCCAGGCGGCGGTCGAACAGGCCATCGATCTTGGCGCCATCGGCTTCGATGCCGTCAAGCACCTCGTCCTGTGCCGGATCGAACGCGTACCGCCCAGGCTGGACCTGGACGTCTATCCCTTCCTGCCACGCACCACGGTCGAGAAGACCTTTGCCAGAGCCTATCTGAGCCTGCTCTCCGACCGGCAGGAGGCCGCATGAGCGATCAGGCCCCGGAGATCCTTCTCGCTCACCATCTCAAGGCGCTCAAGCTGCCTACGTGCCTGCGTGAGCATCACAAGCTCGCGCGGCAATGTGCCGCTGAAGGCGTCGATCATATCCGCTTCCTCGCCCGCCTCGTCGAGATGGAAATGATCGACAGGGAGCGTCGCATGGTCGAGCGGCGCATCAAGGCCGCGCGCTTCCCCGCCGTCAAAAGCCTCGACAGCTTCGACTTCGCCGCCATCCCCAGGCTCAACAAGATGCAGGTGCTCGAGATGGCGCGCTGCGAGTGGATCGAGCGGCGTGAGAACGCCATCGCTCTGGGGCCATCAGGCACCGGAAAGACGCACGTAGCGTTGGGGCTCGGACTGGCAGCATGCCAGAAAGGACTGTCGGTGGGCTTCACCACCGCGGCAGCGCTGGTCAGCGAAATGATGGAGGCCCGCGACGAGCGCCGTCTTCTGCGCTTCCAGAAGCAGATGGCCGGATACAAGCTGCTCATCATCGACGAACTGGGCTTTGTGCCGCTCTCCAAGACCGGCGCCGAACTGTTGTTCGAGCTGATCTCCCAGCGTTACGAACGCGGCTCCACCTTCATCACCAGCAACCTGCCCTTCGACGAATGGACCGAAACCTTCGGATCTGAGCGTCTCACAGGCGCGCTCCTCGATCGCCTGACCCATCACGTCAGCATCCTCGAGATGAACGGCGAAAGCTATCGCCTCGCGCACAGCCGGGCCCGCAAGGCCAAAACCAGACCCTGAAAATTACACCAATGCCGGGGGGAGTGGCCCTCGGGCTACGCCCTCACGCCACTCCCCCCGGCATGTAACACGATGGCCTGGTTTTACGCCGCCGAATGGCCGACTTTTGCTCCGCCGTTGACAG
>NZ_LYWZ01000010.1 GCF_001661965.1 Croceicoccus mobilis | reverse complement strand
TGAAGCGTCCCGGGTTTTCCGGAGGCTCCTATTTGTGAGAAGGAGCCAGAATGAGCGCTACAAGGAACAAGTTTTCGCCAGAGTTTCGTGACCGCGCGGTGCGAATGGTGGATGAGCACCGGGGGGATTACCCGTCGGAATGGGCAGCGTTGTCTTCGATTGCCGGGAAGGTTGGCTGCACGACCGAGACGCTGCGCCGCTGGTGCCGTGAGGAGGCGAGCCGACGAGCGGGACCAGCGGCGCAGGCCGCCAGCGACCGGGACCGGGTCAAGGCGCTGGAACGCGAAGTGAAGGAGTTGCGCCGGGCCAACGAGATACTCCGCAAGGCATCCGCATATTTTGCTCAGGCGGAGCTCGACCGCCACGGCAAATGGTGATGTCGTTTATCGACACGCACCGTGAGGAACTGGGTATCGAGCCGATCTGCCGTGAACTGGCGATCGCCCCGTCCTCCTACCACGAGCATGCTGCCCGGCTTGCAGATCCTACCAGGCGTCCGGCCCGTGCCCGGCGCGATGATGAGATCAAGGAAGAGATCAGGCGTGTCCATGACAACAACTTTGGCCTCTACGGTTCCCGCAAGGTCTGGCACCAGTTACGCCGCGAGGGCATCGCTGTGGCCAAGTGCACCGTGGAACGGTTGATGCGCACCATGTCGCTGGCAGGCGTGCGACGAGGCAAGACGACGGTCACGACCGTCAGCAACCCCAAGGCGCCGTGCCCGCTCGACAAGGTCAACCGCGAGTTCCGCGTCAGCCGGCCGAACGCTTTGTGGGTGGTCGACTTTACCTATGTCCACACCTGGGCCGGGTTCGTCTACGTGGCATTTGTGATCGATGCCTATGCCCGCCGGATCGTGGGCTGGAAGGTCAGCACGTCGGCGACCGCCGGCTTCGTGCTCGATGCTCTGGAACAGGCGATCCATGCGCGCAGGCCTGGCCCTGATGACGGCCTGATCCATCACAGCGACAGGGGCGTCCAATATCTGGCCATGAACTACACCCAGCGCTTGGCAGAGGCCAACCTCGTCCCGTCCGTTGGCAGCGTTGGCGACAGTTACGACAACGCTTTGGCCGAGACGATCAACGGCCTCTACAAGGCGGAAGTGATCTGGCGGCAGCGATCATGGCCAAGCGTGTCGGCCGTGGAAATGGCAACGCTACGCTGGGTCGATTGGTTCAACAACCAGCGTCTGTTCGGCCCCATCGGGCACATCCCACCCGCTGAGGCCGAAGCCAATTACTATGCAGCTAGAGGGAACCTCGATATGGTCGCATGACTCAATTGAAACTGCCTCCGGAAAATCCGGGACGCTTCACTCCGTTTCTTGACATTCCCACCGCCGCAGTATGAGTCCGCGATCCACCTCGTGTGCCCCCACGCGAAACCGGTGCAATTTGCGACATCGGCGAAAATGTTTTGCTTGCCCATCAAGGCATGGCGGAGACAGATATTTTCCCGCGCTGGGATCACGTGCCGATGACATTCGGATGCCTGAATGGCTGGGCCAGTGATCGGCGGGACAGTTGACCTCTCTGCATTGACATGATCGATGAGTACCGGGCCCAGACCTGATTTCTATCGTCCAGAGAATCAGAGATATCTGCCGATCATCCAAGGAACCAATATGTACCGAAGTCTTGGTCTTTCGATCGCCGTCGCAGTCTTCGCGAGCGATCTCATTTCAAAATGGCTTATTGTGAATGTGGTCATGGACCCTGCCCGCGTGATAGATGTTTTTCCATTCTTCAATCTGGTGCTCGGATATAATCGCGGTGTTACATTCGGCCTCCTGAGTTCCGGCAATCCAATCGCGCCCTATTTGCTGTCCGGGTTCGCGCTTCTTGTCGTGGGCGTTCTGGCCAGATGGCTCTGGCGCAGTACCGTACGCCTCGAATCCGCCGCGATAGGTTCGATCATTGGCGGTGCATTGGGTAACGTTGCCGACCGACTGGCGGACGGAGCGGTCACCGATTTTCTCGACTTCTATGTCGGCGGCTATCACTGGCCGGCGTTCAATCTCGCGGATGTCGGAATAGTCCTTGGAGTGGCATTGTTTCTCGTTACCTGGTGGTCCGGAGAAACGCAGCGCGACGATGGCACCGCGCCGAAAGTGTAGATTCTGCGCTTTTGCCAAGGCAATCTTCAGGCGGATTTTCTAGCAAGCCCGCCGATGATGCCGCAGTCGGTGGCAGTGCCCCCATCGCAGGCCCGTGCCAGGCCGATCAGTTCCTGTCTCATCGCCTGCAGCTGTTCGATCTGCTCTTCCACCCGGCGCAAATGATTTCGTGCCAAAGTCGCAGCGTCCTTGCAATCCCGGTTTGGTGCGTCCGACACTTCGAGCAGCGAGCGAACTTCGGACACCGAAAAGCCCAAACCCCGAGCCCGCCGGATGAATGCGAGCCGTTCGACATCGGCGTCTGCGTAAATCCTTCGTCCCGACTGGGAGCGCGGAGCGGGCTTCAGAAGACCGATCTCTTCATAATAGCGAACGGTGTTGACTTTGGTCCCGGTCGCGCGGGCAATTTTTCCTATCTGCATTCTTTAATCCTCGATGATGGCCATCGCAGGGTGTGTGTCTCCGCGACGCAATCGCACATCGGCCGTCAGACTTTCTGCGAAAGGTGCGCAGAAAGTCCTTGATCCTCCAGTAACTGGAGATTGTAAAGCTCAAAAATCATGAGTTTAGATGATTCGGAAGACTGTGGTTGCACCGGCGACCCCGAGAGGGCGGTTGACGATCCGCAATACCGCCGCGCGCTTTGGATCGTGATTATCCTCAATGTCGGTTTCGGCATGATCGAGCTGGCCGCCGGGTTTTTAGCCGCGAGCCAGGCGCTCAAAGCCGACGCGCTGGATTTCCTTGGCGATGGCTCGATCACCTTCATCGGACTGCTTGCGCTCGGATGGACGGCATCGACGCGTGCTCGGGTGGCGCTCGCGCAAGGTTTGTTTCTGGCGGCGCTTGGTGTGAGTGTGATCGGCGCGGCGATCTGGCGCATGTTCGATATGGTGCAGCCGGAAGCCGGCATCATGGGCTGGGTGGGTTTTGTCGCCCTGCTTATCAACCTTGCCGCCGTTTTTGTGCTCGCTCGCTTTCGCAAAGGAGGCGATGCTCAAGCGCGCGCGATATGGCTATTTTCACGCAACGATGCCCTGGCCAATGTCGCGGTCATCGTCGCAGCCGGTTTGGTTTATTGGTTGGGAAGCGCATGGCCTGATATCATCGTGGCCGCTGCGATTGCGTTTTTGTTCCTCCATTCGGCTCTCGAAATTATCCGCCATGCGCGCAGCGATATGAAAACGCAGCAGATTGCATGATGAAATATTTGGCGCGCCTGTCCGGCATTTGCCTGGCCCTTCTGTTGTCGTTCGGCAGCGCGCAAGCGTTGGCGGCAGAACCCAACACGATCTGGCGCCTGCTCGATTACATGGCGGTAGATTATGCAGCTGCCGTCGAGGACGGCGAAGTCGTCAACGAAGTCGAATATGAGGAAATGGTCGAATTCGCCGGTACGGTACGATCGGGTATTGCGGAATTGCCTGAACGCCCCGGTCGCGTTCGGCTAGAGGCAAACGCGAAGCAACTTGAAGCCGATATCCTCTCGATGGCCCCCGTTGATCAAGTTGCCACGGCAGCCAGAAAGCTCGCTGCGGATCTCCTAGCCATCTATCCGATCACGCTCTCGCCTTCGAGGGCGCCCGATCTTGAGCGCGGAAGACTGCTGTACCAGGAGACTTGTGCCAGTTGCCACGGGGTGTCAGGAAACGGTCGCGGGCCGGCGTCTGCGGGCCTTGATCCACCGCCGATCGCATTTACCGACGTCGATCGCGCGCGTCAGCGCAGCATTATGGGTCTCTATCAGGTTATCGACCAAGGGATCGATGGCACCGCCATGCCCGGTTTCTCGCAGCTCTCCTCCGACGATCGTTGGGCCCTGGCCTTCTATTCGGGATCCGTCGCCTTTGAGGCGGTCGACGAAGGGGCGCGTCTATGGAAGTCAGATTCCGAACTACGCAAACGCTTTCCCGATCTTGCCGCTCTCACGAAGATCACGCCGGACGAACTGGCAGGAGAGATCGGGCAAGTGCGCGCGGACGCGCTCATGGCCTATCTTCGGGCCAACCCGTCGGCGATCGCCGATGCAGCGGGGCCTCTTGGCATCACACGTACCCGGCTCGCAGAAGCTGAACGCGCCCACGCGAACGGGAATATTTCCCGGGCCAAGGAGCTCGCACTGTCGGCATATTTGGACGGGTTCGAACCCGTCGAACCGATATTGGCGACACGCAATCCGGATCTTCTGGTGCGTATCGAGAGCGGGATGATGGACTTGCGTGCAGCCATCGACGCAGATCTGCCGACCTCTGCGATAAGCGAACGGATCCGGGCCATCGAGGGTTTGCTCGTACAGGCTGAAAATGTCCTTGCGCCGGAATCTGCGACGGGCTGGTCAACCTTCGTGGCATCTTTCGCGATCCTCCTCCGCGAGGGTCTGGAGGCATTGCTGATCGTGATCGCCATGATCGCTTTCGTGAGGAAGGCGGGACAGGATCGGGCATTGCGATTTGTTCATGGCGGGTGGACCGGTGCGCTGGTGGCAGGCGCGCTTACTTGGCTTGCGGCGACCTATCTTCTCGACATCAGCGGTGCCGGCCGGGAATCGATCGAGGCATTCGGTTCGCTGATTGCAGCGCTGGTCCTTCTGTCGGTTGGCGTCTGGATGCACGGAAAATCACAGGCAGACAATTGGCAGCGCTATATCCGCGACAAGCTTGGCAAGGCGCTTTCGCGCGGATCGCTCTGGTTCCTGTTCGGGATCGTATTCCTTGTCGTCTATAGAGAGGTCTTCGAAACCATCCTCTTTTACGCTGCGCTGTCCGCTCAGGGAAGTACGGGCTATCTGCTGGCGGGCGCTGCCACGGCCGGTTTGCTCCTTGTCGTCATCGCCTGGCTGCTGCTGCGCTACAGCCGGACGCTGCCGATCGGAAAGTTCTTTGCCTACAGTTCGGTGCTCATCGCCCTGCTTGCGATTGTCCTGATTGGCAAAGGGATCGCGGGCTTGCAGGAAGCGGGTGTGATCGGAATTGCGCCGATAGCCGGCGGTCCGCGACTAAGTATGCTTGGAGTTTATCCGACGTTCCAAGTGATTGGCGCTCAACTTGCAATGGCATCCGTACTTTTACTTGGTTTCTGGATTAATCACACCCGAGCATCAAACAATGACCGGTCACGCGATGCAGTGTGATATTATATCTTTCTATTACGGCGTTTGTGTCGACCCAGGTCGGTACATGAATAGCGCATTTGTTCGTTCTTATGCATTGAGCTGCGCGACGGCTTCGGAATTCGAAGAGAATATCGACTTGTGCCATGTGATTGGTCCTGCTAGCGGGGCCAAAGTGTCATGACCCTCCGTATGCCCCTTCTTGCCTTGAAGCCGTTTTTCGCCATGCTGATTCTCTTCGGCCTGGTGTTCAGCGTAAGCGTGGACGCGGCGGTATGCGGGCCTGAAATTGGCGAACTTACAAGTGTCGAAGCTGCAAGTAGCGAGACTGGTCAAGACTTGCCGGACAGCCCGAATGAGCAGCATGGCATCTGCGCCCACGGCCATTGCCATCATGGAGTCCAATTTGCAGGCAATGCGGATATCGGGGCCGGTGAGCGTTCATCCGGTGCACAGCATTTCTTCGAACCCGTCGGCCTGACTGCAGTCCAGCAAGCGATTTTGACGCCCCCTCCTCGAATCTGACGTCCAGTATTGCCGCCGCAATGTCGGCGCGCATTCGGCATGTCAGTAGAGGAAAAATCAATTCATGTTTGCCATTATTTGGCGAGGCGCCCTTTTTGCAGGGCTGAGCCTCGCAGTACTGCCCGGTGCGGTGCGTGCACAAGAACGCGCGGTGTTGACGCTCGACGAAGCTCTCGCGCGTGCGGGTGTGGACGAAAGCGCGCAGGTGCAATCAGACAATCCGCGTTTGATCGGGCCGCAGGCCGAAACGGACGCGGCACGCGCGCTTATCGATCAGGCACGGCTTCGGCCAAATCCTGAGCTTGCCTTTGAAGCGGAGAACATCGCAGGAAGCGGTGCCTTTTCAGGGCTGCAAGCAACCGAATATACGCTGTCTTTGAGTCAGCGCCTCGAGCTAGGCGGCAAGCGGGGCGCACGCATTCGCTCGGCCGAGGCCGAGGCGCGCGTGGCAATGCTTTCTGGAGAATTGTCGGTCGCTGAGCTGAGTCGCATGGTGCGCGAACGCTACATCGAGGCGGTCGCTTCAGCTGCGCGACTGGAACTTGCCCGCGACGTAGTCGAACGCAATCGCGAACTCGCGCGTATAGCTGGCCTGCTTGTCGAAGTTGGCCGCGAGCCGCCGCTGCGCTCGCTTCGTGCAGAAGCGGCCCTTGCTGAAGCCGAGGCGGAGTTTGAAGCCGCGCGAGCTTCAGAGATAGCGGCGCGGAGCGCGTTGGTGGCGCTCTGGGGTGAAACGTCCCCTCCCCCGGACGTGCCATCGGCGTTTCCCGGGATCGAACCTCCTGCGATGCTTCTTGCATCGCCTTCTGCTTTGCGTCTCCAAGTCGCGCGTGCCGAACGCGAGGCGGCGGACGCTGCGATCGACAGGGAGCGCTCTTTGGGTGTTCCCGATCCGGCCATCTCCGCCGGTGTCAGGCGGTTCGAGGAAAGCAGGGATCAGGCCTTCCTAGTGGGCGTCTCGATTCCCCTTCCTTTCCGCAATCGCAATCAGGGTAACATCGCCGCTGCCGAGGCCCGCTTCCGCGCGGCCTCCGCACGCGAGGCTGTCGCCCGCGCGGATTTCGAACTCGAAGTAACCCAGGCGCGCGGCCGCTTTCTCGCCGCCGAGGCTCGTGTAGAGACTCTGTCCCAAACCTCCCTGCCTCAAGCGGAAGAAGCCTTGCGCCTCGTCCGGATTGGGTATCGCAACGGCAGGTTCCCGCTGATCGAGGTTCTGGCTGCGGCCGAAGCCCGCGATGCAATCCGAGAAGCCTTGATCCAAGCCCAGGAAGATCGCGGTCGCCTGGCGGCGCAGTTGATCTGGCTTGGCGCCCAATGAGGAAAATACCCATGAACCGTAAGCGTTTGGCCGTACTGATCGGCCTGATCATTCTTGTTTTTGCGGCTGCTGTAATGCTGTGGCCGGACAACGGCGCAGAACCGCACAGCGAAGAGGAAACCGAAGAAAGCGATCTCCCGGAAGGACTGGTCCTACTCGGCGAAGAGCAGATTCGAAGCTCCGAAATCATGGTCGAGACCGTTGGTGAGGGCTCGGCGGTAGAGCTAGTGTTCCCAGCCACAATCGCCGCTAGCCCCACAGGCAGCGCGCGGATCGATGCGCGAGCGGCGGGCGTGGTGCGGAGCGTTCAAAAAACGCTGGGTGATTACGTCCGGCAGGGTGAAACCATTGCGCGTATCGAAAGTGCGGAAGCGGCAGCTTTGGCATCGCAATTGAGCGCGGCGCGCGCGCGCGTCAACGAATTGTCAGCCGCCTATGAGCGCGAACGCCGGCTTTTCGAAGCCAATGTTACGGCGCGGCAGGATCTCGAAGCGGTGCGCGCCAATCTCCAGGTCGCCCAGTCAGAACTGTCCCGCGCGCAGGCAGCGGTTGCGGCAGCGGGCGTGAGTGGCGACGGTCGGTCTTTGGCGGTTACCAGCCCTCTTGCAGGACGGGTAACGGCGGCGCCTATTGTCCTTGGTTCGTTTGTCGATGCGGGAGAGGAACTCTACCAAATCGTGAATCCTAATGCGATGCAGATCGAAGTCGCGCTCCCCTCTGCAGAAGCGAGCCGTATTCAGCCAGGCGATGAAGCCACGCTGGAACTTGCAGAAAACCGCGAGATCGGAGCGCGGGTCCGCTCCGTCACGCCATCGCTCGATCCTGAGAGCCGCAGCGCGACGGCAGTCCTTTCGCTCACGCGGTCCATCCCCGGTCTTCAACCAGGTGCCTTCCTGCAAGCGCGCATCCGACCTTCGGGCGAGGTCGACACGGGCCGCATGTCGGTGCCCGAAAGCGCGGTGCAGTCACTCGACGGCCAGGAAGTGGTTTTCGTGCGCACGCGCCGCGGCTTCCAGACCCGTCCGGTGGTGACCGGCGCACGTTCCGCAGGCCGCGTGGTGATCGAATCCGGTCTCGAAGCGAACTGGCGGATCGCAACCGAGAATGCCTTCCTGCTCAAAGCCGAACTCGAAAAAGAGGAAGCCGAACATGGACACTGATCGCATGCAGGAAACGGAGCACTCGCACCGCCACGGCCTGATCGGCATGATCCTCGACATGGCCGTGCGTTTTCGCTGGGCCATGGTCGTTTTGACGATCGGTGTCGCCATCTATGGCGTGATGAACCTTCTTCGGCTTCCCATTGACGCCGTACCCGACATTACGAACGTTCAGGTGCAGATCAATACCGAAGCGCCCGCCCTTTCCCCCTCCCAGGTCGAAACGCAGGTAACCTATCCGGTGGAAACCGGTCTCGCCGGGATCGATGGTCTGGAAATGACCCGTTCGATTTCGCGCAACGGGTTCAGCCAGGTTACTGCAATCTTCGAAGAAGGTACTGACATCTATTTCGCGCGGCAGCAGGTCAATGAGCGCCTGACGCCGATCACCGCTTCGCTGCCCGAAGGAGCAGAACCGGTAATGGGACCTATCTCGACCGGTCTGGGCGAAGTGCTCATGTATACGATCGAGTTCGAGCATCCGGGGGGCAAGGAAGCACCGAAGGGCAATGCGGTCGGTTGGCAGTCCGACGGAAGCTTCGTTACCGAACGCGGTGACAGGCTGGATAGCGATGTCGCTAAGGCTGCTTATCTGCGTACCATTCAGGACTGGGTGGTCGCTCCACTC
Source organism: Croceicoccus mobilis (assembly GCF_001661965.1). Lineage (GTDB taxonomy): Bacteria > Pseudomonadota > Alphaproteobacteria > Sphingomonadales > Sphingomonadaceae > Croceicoccus > Croceicoccus mobilis. The sequence continues at coordinate 41,244 of NZ_LYWZ01000010.1, read as the reverse complement.
ATGCGGTCGGTCGATGGCGTCGCCGGTGTCGATTCCATCGGGGGTTTCCGAAAGCAATATCTCGTACAGCCCGATCCTGCTCGCATGACAGGCTACGGGCTTTCATTCGATGAGGTGATCGATGCGCTGGAAGCCGCCAACCTTGCCGAAGGCGCGAATTTCGTCGAGCGATCAGGAGAAGCCCTGCTGGCTCGTGTCGATGCACGGCTCGGCAGTGTCCAGGACATCGAGCAAGCAGTCATATCTACACGTGGAGGCGTTCCCATTCGCGTGGGAGATGTCGCAACGGTCAGCATTGGCGGTGATCTCAGAACCGGGGCTGCATCGCTGAATGGCGACGAGGCTGTGGTTGGTACCGTCCTCATGCGGGCAGGAGAAAACAGCCGCACTGTTTCAGCCCAGGCCGCTGAGAGGCTTGACGAAGTCCGCGCCTCCCTGCCACAAGGTGTGGTAGCCGAAATCGTCTACAATCGTTCGTCTCTCGTCGATGCAACGATCGCGACCGTCGAGAAGAATCTCGTCGAGGGTGCGCTGCTGGTCATAGCCATCCTGTTCCTTTTGCTCGGCAACATACGGGCCGCAATTATCGCCGCTCTGGTTATCCCTTTTTCGATGCTGATGGCATCGATCGGCATGAACCGGCTCGGAGTGTCAGGCAATCTGATGAGTCTGGGCGCGCTTGACTTCGGTCTGATCGTCGATGGGGCCGTGATTATCGTCGAGAATAGTGTGGCACGTCTTGCGGCCAGACAGGAGCATGAGGGCCGGCTCCTGACACTTGGCGAACGGCTGACGGAAACGCGGCTTGCCGCGCAGGAGATGATCAAGCCGACTGTCTATGGTCAGGCGATTATCCTTCTGGTGTTCGCACCGTTGCTGACCTTCACCGGAGTCGAGGGCAAGACGTTCTCGCCGATGGCCATCACGGTCATGCTGGCGCTCGCGTCGGCATTCGTACTCTCGCTGACTTTCGTCCCGGCGATGATCGCGATCCTGCTGAACAAAAAACTGACGGAGAAGGAAGTCAAACCGATCCGGATCGCCAAGGAACGCTATGGGCCTCTTGTCCGCAAAGCCATCGCCCGCCCTTGGCCGGTGATCGGGGCCGGTGCCGGCATTTTTGCCGTTGCTGCTCTGGTGTTCAGTTTCCTTGGCAGCGAGTTTACACCGCAGCTCGACGAGCGCGATATCGCGGTGCAATCATTGCGAATCCCTTCCACATCTCTCGAGCGGTCTCTGGCGATGCAGCGGCGAGTAGAAGATCGATTGGAGGAATTTCCGCAAGTGCAGCTGGTATTCTCACGTACCGGTACTGCGGAAGTGGCCAGCGACCCGATGCCGCCCAACGCCTCCGATGCGTATGTGATCCTGAAGCCGCGCGATGAATGGCCTGACCCGGATCTTTCGAAAGATGATCTGGTGGCAGAAATGGAGAGTGCTCTGGGAGGCCTGGTTGGCAATCTCTATGAGTTCAGCCAACCAATCGAACTTCGCTTCAACGAACTGATCGCTGGCGTGCGCGGCGATGTCGCGGTCAAGATCTACGGCGACGACCTGACCGCCATGACCTCGGCAGCGAACGAGGTCGCCGGGATTTTGCGCGAGGTCGAGGGAGCTGCGGATGTTAAAGTCCAGCAGGTCACCGGTTTCCCAACGCTTGATATTGCCTTCGATCGTCCAACGATCGCTCGATATGGGCTGAAGGTCGAAGACGTCGCTCAATCCGTCGCAATTGCTTTGGGCGGGCGGCCTGCCGGGCTGGTCTTTGAAGGCGATCGAAGGTTCGAGGTCGTCGTTCGGCTTTCGGATGCGACACGCGATGATTTCGATCAGCTTGGTGCATTGCCGGTGCTGCTTCCGAACGGAGCGACCATACCGCTGCGCTCGGTCGCCGAATTCCGGGTTGTGGATGGCCTTGCCGAAGTCCGCCGTGAACAGGGACGCAGGCTGGTGATCGTTTCCTCCAACGTGCGCGAGCGCGATCTTGGCTCCTTCGTTGAGGAAGCGAGGGCGAATGTCGAGGCGCAGGTCGAATTGCCCGCTGCAGCCTTCATCGAGTGGGGCGGCCAGTACCAGAACCTTCAGGCTGCGCAGGAACGGTTGCAGATCGTTATCCCGATCGCTTTCGCGGTTATTCTCCTGTTGCTCTATATGGCAGTCGGAGGCTGGGTTCCCGCTCTGGCTGTTTTCAGCGCGATCCCGCTCGCCCTCGCTGGCGGCATCTTCTCGCTGGCTCTGCGCGGAATGCCGTTTTCGGTTTCGGCGGCAGTCGGGTTCATCGCCCTCTCGGGCGTGGCGACCCTCAACGGTCTCGTGATGGTGACTGCAATACGCCAGCGTCTGGACAAGGGGATGGCGCTCGATGAGGCCATCGTGGAAGGCGGACTGGCGCGCTTGCGTCCAGTATTGATGACGGCTCTGGTCGCGTCGCTCGGGTTTGTCCCCATGGCGATCGCGACCGGCACTGGAGCGGAGGTTCAACGGCCTCTGGCAACGGTGGTCATTGGCGGTCTGATCACCGCCACTGCGCTCACCTTGTTCGTCCTTCCCGCGATCCTGAAGCTCGTCTTCGCCACCAGAAAGGATGACCGGACGTGGCGTCAACGCTGGTGGGACCGCCTGCGCCGCAACGTCACTCCCGAGGAACGGCAAGAGCTGCAAGAGGTTACGTGAATGGAGAGCATCAATGATTAGTAGCCAGCTCAGTGTGACTCTTGCCGGCGCCCTGATACTTTCAAGTGTTCCAGCATCGGCGCAGGATCAGAGCACGCTTGTTCCGATCGCCGGTGTCTGGAGCCTTGGTGAAACGCGGTCTTGTGATAGCGGACCGGCCTGGGTGTTTTTCGCAGATGGCTATTATGCCGAAGTGCAGCTTCCGGACGGTGGCCCCGCCGCCGTCGGAATTTGGCGAGACGAGGGCGATGCCATCGCTTACACCCACGCGCACATGCCATTTGAAGGTCATGAACGGCCGATGCGGGTTCGTCATCTTACCATCGAAGAGCGCACCGCCGAAAAACTGACAACCCGCAATTATCGCGGTGTCACGCGCACGTTTCACCGCTGTCCAGCGAATTCGCTGAAAGTGCCGGCAGGTCAGGACGCACATTGACGCTTTCGTTACGCAATATGCGGGCTTCGCTAGTCCCTATTCGGGTTTCGCGAACCTGCAAGCTTACGGGTCTGCGGCACCGGGAGCGGTCAATTTCCAATGGGAAGCAATAGGCAATGACGCGAACCATCGAACTCGAAGTCTCACCGCTCCTTCCCGACATCCCGAGCGAAACCGATCATTGCATCGCGCGCTTGCAGTCTTTGCTCAGCTCGCGGATCGGCGTGCACGAGGTCACGATATTGCCCGGCGAGAAAGATGCATCCGCCCGACTAGCGATATCATACGATGCCGATCGCCTGACTGTCGCCCGCATCAAGGAGTTGGCCCATGTGGCCGGAGCGGAAATCTCCGAACGCTACGGACACGTTGTCTGGCAAGCCGATGGCATCAATTCCACCCGCCGTGCCCAAACGGTCGCGGACCTGCTGGCCAGCAAACCCGGTATCCTCGAAGCAAATGCTGATGCGAGCGGGAGGTTCATCGCCGAGTACGACCGTCAGCTAACCGATGAGCCTAGGATTGCTGGCGAGCTCAAGAACCTCGGCGTGTCGGTTCTGGCGGGCGATGTCGCCAGGAACGCCGAGCACTCTTCCAAAGACCATGATCACGATGATGAAGATCGTGCCGGGCACAGTCATGGTGGCATTTTCGGCGCGAACACCGAACTCTATTTCTCGCTCGCCTCGGGCGTATTTCTCGCGACCGGGTTCGGGATTGAGAAGCTATGGTCTGGGCATCCAGGATGGCTGCCATTCGCATGCTATCTCGCGGCGTATTTCTTTGGCGGATTCTTTACCGTCCGAGAGGCGTGGGACAATTTGCGCCTGCGCCGGTTTGAAATCGACAGCCTCATGCTTGTCGCCGCTGCGGGCGCCGCCTTTCTCGGGGAATGGGCCGAAGGCGCGCTATTGCTGTTCCTGTTCAGTTTCGGCCACGCGCTCGAACACTACGCGATGGGCCGCGCCAAGAGGGCGATCGAGGCGCTCGCCGAGCTCGCGCCGGAAACGGCACGAGTAAAACGTGGAGATGACGTCGTTGAGGTTCCGGTCGAGGAGCTTGCGCTAGGCGACGTCGTAATCGTGCGTCCGAACGAACGCCTTCCGGCTGACGGCTTCATCTTGGACGGCGTCAGTGCCATCAATCAGGCTCCGGTGACCGGGGAAAGCGTGCCGGTCGACAAGAGCGCGGTTTCGAATATCGCTTCTGCGCGCGCAAATCCTGACAATCTTGCGGATGACAATCGCGTCTTCGCAGGGACGATCAACGGATCGGGCGCGCTCGAAGTGGAAGTGACCCGGCGATCGAGTGACACGACCCTCGCCAAGGTCGTCCAAATGGTGAGCGAAGCCGAGGCTCAGCAATCTCCTACCCAGCGCTTCACGCAGCGCTTTGAGCGAATTTTTGTGCCTGCCGTGCTCGCTTTGGCCGGCCTGCTCCTTTTCGCCTGGGTTGTCATCGACGAGCCGTTCCGCGACAGTTTTTACCGGGCGATGGCGGTGCTTGTGGCTGCCAGCCCCTGCGCTTTGGCGATCGCGACCCCGAGCGCGGTCTTGTCCGGAGTAGCCAGAGCAGCACGCAGCGGCATTCTGGTAAAGGGCGGCGCGCCGCTCGAGGATCTCGGCGCGCTCAAGGCCATCGCGTTCGACAAGACCGGTACTCTTACCGAAGGCGAGCCCCGCATGACCGATGTCCAACCCGCGCAGGGTGTATCTGAAAACGAACTGCTTGCGATTGCCTCGGCGGCTGAAAATCTGAGCGATCATCCCCTAGCACAGGCGATTGTTAGGGACGGCAAGCAGCGGCTTGGCGATGAGGCACTGCCCGAAGCTACAAGTCTTGAAAGCTTCACAGGCAAGGGGATCACCGCGCTTGTCGGCGGTGAGCGGGTGTGGATCGGAAAGCTCGAAATGTTCGGGCAAGACGGGGTCCCTCAGCTCGGTGCCGAACTGTCGGATGCTATCGAGTCCATGCGCGAGCGCGGGCGGACGACGATGGGCGTTCGCTCGGAAACGCGCGATCTTGGAGCGATCGGTTTGCTCGACACGCCGCGGGCGGCAGCAAAGGCGACGCTCGAAGCGTTGCGCGGCCTCGGGATCACCCGAATGATCATGATCTCGGGCGACGACCAAAGAGTGGCCGATGCGGTTGGAAAGGAAGTCGGCCTCGACGAGGCCTGGGGCAATCTCATGCCCGACGACAAGGTCAAGGCCATCCGCAAGCTTGCCGGCCAGGACAAGGTTGCGATGGTCGGAGACGGGGTTAATGACGCTCCGGCCATGGCGAACGCAACGGTCGGAATAGCAATGGGGGCTGCCGGCTCGGACGTTGCATTGGAGACAGCCGATGTCGCGCTGATGGCCGATGATCTCGCCCGACTGCCTTTCGCCGTCGATCTGAGCCGACAAACCCGGTCAATCATCCGGCAGAACATGATCGTCAGTCTCGGAATTGTTGTCGTGCTCATCCCGGCAACCATTTTCGGTCTCGGGATAGGCCCCGCTGTCGCGGTTCACGAGGGATCAACGCTAATCGTGGTCGCCAATGCGCTTCGCCTTCTGGCGTATAAAGAGAAGGGCAGCACAAAAGACATAGCAGAGAAGCCAGTATGAGCTGCAACGATGACTTCGATCTGGATTCGGCGGACAAGCGACGCACATTGTGGATCGTATTGTGGCTCAACGTCGCAATCGCGGTTGGTTTCTTTGTCGTTGCCTATTTTGCGGACTCGAACGCGCTCTTGGCCAACGGGCTCGACAATTCGTCGGACGCGCTTGTCTACGCTCTCAGTCTCCTTGCGCTGAGTCGACCGCGCTCCTGGAAGCGAGGCGCAGCGCGCTTTTCTGGCGTCATGCTTTTGATCTTTGCCGGCGGAGTGATTGCTGATGCCGTCAGGCGGTTTGTTGAAGGTTCTGAGCCGGGTGGCATCCTGATGATCGCGATGGCTGCCGTCGCGGGCATAGTGAACCTCTATTGCCTTCGCCTGTTGCAAAAGATGCAGAACAAGGACGTCAACATGCGGGCCGCCACCACATTCAGCTTCAATGACTTCATTTCGAACGGCGGGATTATCATCGCTGGCGTCATCGTTATGATCACAGGCGCGAACTGGCCGGACCTTGTGGTCGGCATCGCTGTGGCTGGCATAGCTCTTTACGGCGGGATCGATATCCTGCGCGACGCGCACAGTGACAAGCACGACGAGGCGGGAACGGTTCATGGCGAAACACGGGAATGAGCCTCGTCCACGAGATATTTGTAACTGAGGATTTGTCGGCGATCCTGACCTTGGCGATGCTGGCAAGCCTCGGCCTGGGTGCTGGCGTTGTCTGGGAAGAAAAGCACGGGCCTACCCCGAACGAAAATGGGTTCGCGGCGGCCGTCCACTCTGGCGCCCTTGCCGCACTTGCGCTTGTTTTGACCGGTCCTGCAGTTGGACAAGCAAGGGGTGACTTCATAGACGCAGCCCTGCTCCCCGCTGGCGGGACTCTCTATCTTCTGGCGGTGCTGATCGGAGGCTGGGCTTCGCATCGCGACTCAGTTGGAACCCTGTCCGACGCCGTGGGAAGACGCGGGCCGAAGATGACCATTGCGCTTCAAGGCGGTATTGCGCTGGGGTTTGGTGGCATCGCTCTGGGTGCAGCAGCAGCCGTGTCTGTCTTCGCCGGTTTCGCAGCAACACTAGGGGTTGGAATCACCTTTTTCCTGGTGGGGCGAAAGACAACAGCCGGATTTCGCGACAGCGCGATGAAACGCATGGATCGTCTAGCGATCCATGTTTTTCTGTCACTCGCCTTTGTTGCCGCAGCGGTAGCCGGGTTTTGGCTTCTCCACGGCATGAGCGAAACAGCGGACGCGCGGTTGGCAATTCTACTCGCAGGATACTTTCTTGTCTGGTCGGTTCATTTTTTGCTGCAAATCCCGGGCAGACTGGGAGGTTTGAATTTGGCAGCACTCGCGGCCTTCATCTCCGGGCTTGCGATGTTCGGAATGATTGCAGTCGGATTTAACGCCGCGATCGGAGCAATCGATAATTCCGATGCGATCCTTCAGCATCCGGATACCGCCGGCAACAAAATCGCAAATAGCGGAGAAAAGTGATGGCGCACTCGCACGATCAAGCTGGCCACAGTCACGGCGAGGAAAACCTTAGCGATCGTCAGCTGATCCTCGCGGTCGCGATCAATGTCCTCCTGACCCTTGCCCAGATTGTCGGCGGCATCCTTTCAGGGTCACTGGCGCTTATCGCGGATGCATTGCACAACTTCAGCGATGCGGCCTCTCTTGGTCTTGCGTGGTTTGCGCGACGCATAGGCCGGCGTCCGGCGGACAAGCTGATGACCTTCGGCTACGCCCAGGGAGAAGTGGTCGCCGCACTCATCAATCTGACGACCTTGCTGATCATCGGATTCTATCTGATCGTTGAGGCGATCAACCGTTTCGCCGCGCCGCAGCCGGTCGAAGGCTGGACCGTGATCTGGGTTGCCGGGATCGCACTTGTCATCGATCTCGTCACCGCATTCATTGTCTATCGCGGCGCGCATGACAGCATTAACATGAAGGCTGCCTTCCTTCATAACGTTTCGGACGCGCTGGCCTCGATCGGTGTGATCGTCGCCGGAGTGCTAATTATTCTATACGATCTCGTCGTCGCCGATCTCATCATCACTCTCATCATCGCGGCCTATGTCATCTGGCAGGGCGCGACGCTCCTACCGCGAACCGTTCGTCTGCTGATGGGAGCAGTGCCGGACGAGGTGGAATTTGATCAGATGGTTGAAAACCTGCGCGCGCTTGGCGGCGTGCAGGATATTCACCACGTCCATGTCTGGAATCTGGGAGAACATCACCGGGCGCTCGAAGCCCATCTCACTCTTGTTGATTACTCCCAAACAGCATTCGAGGGAGTCAAGCGACGCGCGCGGGCGATGCTGGAAAAGGATTTCGGCATCGCACATGTCACTTTCGAGCCCTGCCTCGCTACGGACTGCGATGATGCGCTGATCCCTGCCCACCCGGCACCCAACAACGGGAAAAACACGGTCGGTGATTAAGCTTTCGCTGGCCTGTTCCTGCCCGGCCGTTCGCAGACCCTGAGCCCTCATCGCGCGCCGGTCGCGGACGGTATTGCAGTCCAGAACCGATGCACCGCGAGCCGCCCTCACCCAATATGGGCATAAAAGCCTACTACTGCTATTGCGAATACGTCTCAATAGCAGTAGTAGGCTGGTAAATGTCTCGAAAGGATTCTTCACATGTATCGCGCTACCGCCTCGCTCATAGCAATTGCACTGGCCGCCCCTGCTTACGCCAATGAAAAAGACCCGACCGATGAGCGGCAATCGCAGGACGGGATAGCAAACCCAAGCGAATCGATTATCGTGATTGGCGGTCGCATCGATGCGTATGAAGTGGCCGGTGCGGCGGACCTAATCGATGGCGAGGAACTGAGCGAATTCGAGCATGGTGACGTCAACCGTGTCCTGCGCCAGGTGCCGGGGGTCAACATTCAGGAAGAGGACGGTTTCGGGCTATTCCCGAATATTGGCTTGCGCGGCGCGCCGGTCGAACGGTCGAGCAACATCACCTTGATGGAAGATGGCGTTCTCATTGCCCCTGCCCCCTACGCCGCTCCGGCCGCGTATTACTTTCCCGCGATCGGTCGAATGGACGCAGTCGAAGTGATCAAGGGCGCGGGCTCGGTACGCTATGGTCCTCGCACGATCGGCGGGGCCATCAATTTCCGATCGACTCCGATACCGACCGAGAGCCTGGCTGGCGAAGCTTCCGGCCAGCTTGGTTCTCGCGGCTATTATCAGGGTCATGGCTGGATTGGCGCTAGTGCCGACAATTTCGGGGCGATGGTAGAAAGCTATCAGCAAGGCAGTGACGGGTTCAAGACGATAGATGGGCTTCCCGGCGCCGAGACCGGTTTTCAACGTCAGGACTATCGCGCCCGCTTCGCCGTCCACACCAACCCAGATTCGCCGGTCGATGCTCGCCTCGAGTTCGCCTATGGTCGATCCGAACTTGAGGCGAACGAAACCTATTTGGGCCTCGCCGACGCGGATTTCGCGAGCGATCCGTACCGGCGCTATTCGGCCAGCCAACGCGACGTTTTCACGGGCGAGCACGATCAATATCGGCTCACCGGCACCCTCCGGTTGCCTGACGACACGCAGTTCGCGGTTACCCTATATCGCAACGATTTCACACGAAGTTGGTCGAAGCTACAGGACATCGATTTCGATGGTGATGGCAGCTTTGATGCCATCCAACCCGTTTTCGATGCTCCCTCCTCAAACGAGAGAGGCCTCGCAATCCTGCGAGGCGCAGACAGCGCTGAAGGTGCCCTTCGCATTCGCAACAACAACCGCGTCTATCGGAGCGAAGGCGTCCAGCTTTCGTTCGAAAGACCTTTCGAGACCGGCGAGGTCAGGCACAACCTGGCTGCGTCGCTCCGGTATCACGAGGATGAAGAAGACCGGTTGCAGAATGAGGAATTCTATACGCAAACGGATGGAGATCTCGTTTTCGTCCGGCAGACGGCTCCGGGCGCTCAAGCCAATCGCGAGGCGAAGGCGAAGGCGATCGCTTTCTATCTGGAGAACCGGATCGAGATCGGCGGGCTTACTCTGACACCCGGCATTCGGTACGAAGGCATCGACCTTACTCGACTGGACTATGATCGAGCCGACCCCGCTCGTCTCGATGGACCTGCGCGCATACGCAAGACCAACGTTGACGAATGGCTTCCCGCACTCGGTGCAACCTATGCACTGGGAGACGTGCTGTTGATTGCAGGCGCTTCGCGCGGTTTTTCTCCCCCCGGGCCCGGAAATCCGGAGGCACGAGCCGAGAAAAGCTGGAACTATGAATTTGGTGGGCGTTTTCGGAATGGCGCCATTCAAGCTTCCGCGATTGCGTTTTATTCCGACTATTCCAATCTGCTCGGAAACTGCACACAATCCGTGGGGTGTAGCGTCGGGGATATTGGCGACCAGTTCAATGCTGGGGCCGTCTCCGTGAAGGGGTTGGAGCTGGCAGCTTCGACGGAGCATCAAGTGGGTAGGGAAATTTCTATTCCCTTCTCGGTGGTTTACACGCTCACCGACGCGCAATTCGAAAGCAGTTTCGAGAGTGCGTTCTTCGGTTCCGTGTCCCAGGGCGACGCACTCCCCTACATCGCTCGCCACCAATTCTATGCCGAAACGGGGCTCGCATTTGGACCGGCATCCTTGCTCGTGAGCGCCAATTACACATCGCAAGTACGCACCGAAGCAGGTAGCGGGGATATTTCGCCCGATGAGCGTATTGACGAAAGGATTGTCTTTGATCTCGCCGGCCGGTTTGCGCTGACGGAAGGTCTCTCTTTGTTTGCCAGAGTGGATAATCTGTTCGACAATGCTTATGCTGTAGCGCGTCGGCCTTCGGGTTTGAGACCGGGGGCTCCCCGGCGCTTCGTAGCAGGCGCTAGCGTGCGCTTCTGAGTATCTACGCCGGCCGATGATCGCGCAATCTTGTAGGAGGCGGGAGCGCCAGTGAGCATTTCCGCCTCACTAAATGCAGGTGAGGTCGAGACTCACGCAATCGATTGCGCCGACATTCGACGTGCCGCAGGCCACACACCCGCCAAAATATGAGGACGGCGGACACCTCCCCCAGAATAAATAGGAGTTTTGACATGACCCTCTCCATTGGCTCGACAGCTCCCGATTTCACAGCGGAAACGACCCAAGGCACCATCACCTTCCATGATTGGATGGGCGACAATTGGGCTATCCTGTTTTCTCATCCAAAGGCATTTACCCCGGTTTGTACGACCGAGCTGGGTTACATGGCCGGTCTCGGCGAGGAATTTGCCAAACGCGACACCAAGATTCTCGGCCTGTCGGTCGACAGCAGCCAAGACAATCGCGACTGGCTACCCGATATCGAGGCGGTCAGCGGCAATAAAGTCGATTACCCGGTGGTCGGCGACAGCGACCTGAAGGTGGCCAAACTCTACAATATGTTGCCCGCCGAGGAGACTGGCAGTGCGGAGCAAAGAACCGCAGCCGACAATGCTACCGTTCGCGCCGTCTATATCGTTGGCCCGGACAAAAAAATCCGTGCGATGCTACTCTATCCGATGAGCAGCGGACGCAATTTCGAAGAAGTGCTCCGATTGCTCGATTCAGTCCAGCTCACCGAAAGTAAAGGCGTGGCAACCCCGGTCAATTGGCAGAGTGGGGATGACGTCATCATTCCACCGTCTGTTTCCGATAAAGAAGCGAAAGCGCGCTTCCCGCAAGGTTTCACAACGCTGCGCCCCTATCTGCGCACGGTTAAAATCGACTGACCAGCGCAAGCGGATGTGGTGTATTTGGGCTCGAACTCAACAGGGGAACCCGCATGAAGCTAGACAAAAGCAGTCACGCAACTGCGGCTTCTGCCGCATTACGATTTGGCACCGACGAATTCGTAAGCGCATCCTGCCAGAAACTCGCGGAAATGGAGTTCGTTCAGCTCTCGGCGGGCTGGTAGCCACGGGCGGAATTCTTCGTATTCGCGCGAGACGCCGAACGGTTTCGTAGCGAATATTCCGATTTCAATCAGCCATCGCGGCCAGCGCTCGGGGTGCTTCAGGCCAAGCAGGGCCATCCGGCCACCCGTCGGGAGAGCAGCTGAGGCGCGCTCGATGATCGCGGCGTAGTCAGGTGGCATTTCCAGTCGAAAGGTGCTGATGACTGCGCTGGTCTCGCTCGGAAAGCGGAAGGCGGCTACGTCTGACTGCACAAATTCGACATTGCTAGCTCGCAGGCGCTTCGCTCGTCGACGGGCTTGGTCGAGCATGCCTTGCGAAAGGTCGACCAGCGTCACCTTGCCGCTTGGTCCTACTCTCTCAAGCAGAAACGCGAGGTTTGCGCCGGTGACAGCACATAGATCGATCACATGGTCACCGGCCTTGAGTTCAAGCCGGTTAACCAGATCGCGTCGCCAGCGACCAAGACCGGCCCACCGAAACCCCGACACCAATCGGTCATAGATTCCCGCGTTCTTGTCGTAGAGACGTTCAACCTGTTCGTTGGATAGAATTGCCATGGCGCGTGCTAGCGAACCTCGTCCGAAGAGATGGTGAAAACCTCCGCGAGGTCGTCCGGGTATGGCATTGGCGCGAATGCGCTCACGTTTGCGCGTCCGGTATTGCCCCAGGGGAGCCGTCCGGTGAGATTACCAAGGGGAGCGAGCGCAAGACGTATGACCTGCCCCAGAACTTCGCGGCCATCGCGGGTTTCAACTGCATAGCCCAGCATCGTCATATGTGAACGAAGGTGCGGCCCGAAGAAGCCCTGGCCCAGAATATGTTCCCGCTCGAGCGCGGTCCAAGCCAAAGCCCGGTCACCAGACTGCCTGGCGGCACGGAAAACGCGCCGCTCAGCTTCGATAAGTTCAATAATGTCCTTCTTTGCCACAGGATTTTACCGTTCTGCTTGCATCTTCGAATCGTCTTATGCACCTTGTAGTGGCTACAAGGTCAAGCATTGCGAGAAACCCATGAAGATTGGTGCCCTGGCGCGGAAGACCGGCACGACCGCCGAAACGATCCGCTACTACGAACGGACCGGATTGCTGGAGGAACCACCACGCACCGCCGGAAACTACCGGGACTATGGCCCGACCGAATTGGCCAGATTGCGGTTTATCCGCCGCGCACGCGACCTCGGCTTCACCATGGCGGAGGTGCGCCAATTGCTTTCTTTGTCGGATGATCCATCGCAATCGTGCGAAGCCGTGGACTCTATTGCCAGCCTCCACCTACGCGAAGTGGATCGGAAGCTTGGTGACTTGCGAAAACTGCGAACCGAACTGCGCCATATGGTCGACGACTGCCAGCACGGAGCGGTTGGCGAATGCCGGATAATCGAAGTGCTTTCCGGCTAGCGGGACAGCGCGCGTTTATTCGAGCGGTGACGGGACGCAAACCATGATCATCTCGAAATTCGGGGCGTGTTCTGACATATCTCGTCGGTGCGTTCGACAACAGAACCGATCCAGTCATCGATCTCGGCTTCGACCCAAACCGTGCAACGGGGACCGAGCGAACGCGACTTTGGAAAACGGCCTTCGCGCATCCGCTGATAGATTGCCGTTCGGCGCAGGCCCACGCGCGCCATGACCTCGGGAAGACGAATGAGCCGGTCTGGCGTTGGCTCGACAGGAACGGCTTCCGCGTCCGTTTCGAGACCAGTCGTCATTTCAGAGAGCGAAGCTTTGTTCATCCTGCCGCTCCAGTTGCGCGAGGTGATCCGACAGGAGACCGGCGGTGCGGTGAGCGGTCCCCTTTGCCCAGCGCGGTCTCACATCGAGCAGCCTCTCGCCCAGCGCTTGATCCAAAGCAGACGGCAACTCGCTTATGAAGGTTTCAAGAAATTCCAGCACGCCGCTATTCTGCCAATCCTTGCTACGCTGCGAGTACCCCGCGAGTGCCAGCATCAGGGAGGTGCGCGGCGCGTGACCGCTCGCGTCAAGGATGGCCAGCGCCTCAAGCAGTGTGGCTGACCTTGTCCCGGCGAGGATGCGTCGGAGCGCGTCCTTGTTGATATTCGTCTGTGCGGCAATCGTCCGCCGGGACTTGCCACTTTCGTCCACGGCATGGTCGAGGAAAGCGGCGACTCCTCGCGATAGTTCTCCCCATTTGTCGTTTGTGTTTCGCGCCATTGTTCCTGCTTCCGGTGATCTTTAGCGAATCACCAACAGGCTAGGCGACGCGTCAAACTGTAGGAAAGGAAAAAGAACAAATAAGGAACTCGTAGGAAACTGGCTCATCGTCACACGATTTGATTCGCGCAGAGTCCGGTCCCTCGATCTCAGATTTCGGTATGGGTGGCGCAATGATCGGTATTCTTGGCCGCAATGTCTGCACCGGTCGCGCAAAGCCCGGTCAGATTGCCCAGAATCGACGATTTCTCTTGGTCGGAATGCCGCGTGCGGCAGTTTCCGTTTTCCTACACCCTGCCTTCCAATCGAGGAAAGAACATACAGCGAACGCATCGCTGCCAATGTTCGAAACGGAGTTCCTCGATGAACAATGCAATCACCCTTCCCCGCCCATCCGTCAAAGGCATTCGTGCCCGCGACTATATTCTTCCGGCCGCGATTGCGGTCGCCTGCGCCGGTGCCGCCTATGCCGGTGCCGACACGACCTTTGATCCGGCGCTGCAGAAGTTCACTGACTTCCTCGAAGGTTCGGGCGGCAAGATCATCACCGTCCTCAGCCTTGCCGGCGGTTTGATCGCGCTCGCCTCGGGCCGCTTCGCCCTTGGGCAGGTCGCGGTCCCGGTCGGTGTCGGAATTGGCGTCGGCACAGGCGTGCCGATCGTCACCTCGGTCGTGACCGCAACCATTTGATCGCGGTCTAACGACGGGAGGGCGGCATGGCCGACAGATACCTCGTTCCACGGCGGCTCGACGACCCGGAGCTCATCGGCTTCTGGACCATCGACGAGTTTGCGGGACTGCTCGTCCCCTTCGCGTGGGGCATCCTTTCGCAGCACATCATCATCGGCACCGGCCTATCGGTCATGACCTGGTTCGCCCTTCGAAAGGCGAAGGCATCAGGCGCAGGGTCGAAACTGGTCCATGCTGCCTACTGGTATCTGCCGGGGAGCTTCCTCGGGCTGAAAGCCACGCCGCCCTCCCACTGCCGCCTGCTCGCAGGCTGAGGGAGGACCCAAGTGAAACACGAATTCGCCTATGAGGAAGCGCAGCGTCACCTCAAACAGCGCAACCGCTTCGCCGCGCTGTCAGCCGTGCTGGGCCTTACCAGCCTGCTGGCGGTCGGCGCGGCGGCGACGCGCGAGGAAAGCGTCATTTTGGTGCCTGTCACGACCGAGCGCCTGACGCTCGGGAGCGGCGGTACCGATGCGCACTACCTCGAACTCGTAACCCGCGACACCGCGCTCATGCTGCTCAATCGCGCACCCGAGAGCCTCGACTACTGGATGGAACAGGTCCTCAAGGTGGCAGATCCGTCAGCGCACGGGAGCCTCAAGGCCGAGCTCGTCAAGATCGTCGACGAGCAGCGCGGTTCGGACATCAGCCAGGCCTTCGTCATCTCGCGGATGGAGGTCGACGCGCAGGCGCTCACCGCTGTCGTCACCGGCACGCTCAAGACCTTCGTCGGTGCGCAGGTGATCGCAAGCCAAGAGCGCAGCTTCGAATTCAGCTGGAACCGCCGCGGCCTCAGTCTCGGCCTCACCGGCTTCCGCCAGCTCCCAACCGAAAACGAGGAGGAGAACCCATGACACTCCTATCCCGCCCCTTCCCCGCCGCGCTGACCAGCGTTGCGCTGGCAATCGCCACGGCCGCCTACGCTTCACCGGCACATGCCGACCAGTTCGTCGAGGCCGCTGATGGCGCCGCGATCGACTGCGTGCTCGCGCGCGGCGCGCTGACCCGTATCGCCCTCATCGAGGACGGTTTCGCCAATGTCTCGAAGATGGCGAGCGGTTTTCCCTACAACGATTTCGAGGTGACCCACGAGCCGGTGCGCGGCGACATCTATGTCTCGGTGCCGCTGCAATATGCGAGCGCCAAGGTCAGCTTCTTCGCGACGAGCAGCGCGGGCTATGTCTACAAGTTCACCTGCCGCGTCGAAGGCGAGGAAGCGAGCCAGCTCTTCGTCACCAATCCCGCGCTCGCCAAATCCCAGGCGAGTGAATGGGAAGGCGCAGCAGTGACGCGCGACGAGGCCGCGATCCGGCTGATCGAAGCGATGGCCAGCGATGGGGTCCTGCCGGGCTTCCGCGCCCGTGCCGAACTTTCGCGACCACGCCACACCGACAGCCTCGAAGTGCAGCAGGTCGCGGAATACGAAGGCGCCGAACTGATCGGCCAAGCCTTTACTCTCCGTAATCTTGGCCCGGCACTCGTCGACCTTGCCGGTGAGCGCGAGGCGCCCGCCGGGGCGCTGGCCTTTGCCTATGGCCGCAACTCCCTCGAGCCCGGCGAGAGCACGCAAGCCTTCCTTGTCTTTACCAAGGGAGGGCTCAAATAATGGCCGATACCGACACAAGCTATACGCCCGCGGCAGCGCCAAAGGACGAGACGCGCGGCGAAGCCCGGCGCGATCTCAACCGCACGGTCGCGCAGCGCCAGAAGCTGTTGCTTGCCGGGATCGGCGGCGTGGCGCTCATCGCCGGTTCGATGTTCATCTTCGGCGGCGAGGATGAAGCGAGCGCCGACGGCGCGGGCGCAACCACGATCGAGACCGGCGCGCTGGTCAATCGCAATCTCTCGCAGCGCGAATTCGTCGCCACTTACGGCAACCGCCTCGATGCGCAGGGCAAGGCGATCAAGGACCTGCAGGAGACCCAGCTTCCCAGGGCTTCGATCGAGCAGGAGCTCGAAACGCTGCGGGGCGAGAACGCGCGGATGCTGAGCGACGGGCAAGCTGCGATCGATGCGATCTCGGCGGAGAACGCTGCCTTGCGCTCGGAACTCGAAACCGTCCGCACCAATCCCCCAGTTGCGCCGGTGGCCGCAGTCGATCCGCGGGCTCCGGGCTTCGCTCCCGGACCGCTCGAGCCACCCAGCGAACCCAAGGCAAGCCTGCTGAGCTTCTCAAACGACAAGCCGGGCACCGCCAAGGCCAAGGCAACCGAAAGCGCGCCGGCGCTGCTGCTCGAGGCAAGCCGCGATTACCTGCCGCCCAACAGCTATGCACCTGCCACCGTAATCGTCGGGGTCGACGCCTCGACCGGGGTCACCAGCCAGAGCGATCCGCTGCCCGTGGTGCTGCGGATCACCGGTCCGGCGCGCTCGGTGCTGCAGGGCAACAAGCTCCTCACCACCGATCTCACCGGCTGCCTCGTCAACGGCGCGGCGCGAGGCGATCTCTCGGCCGAGAAGGTTTACGTCAAGCTCGTGCGCATGACCTGTGCGCAGCCCGGCGGACGCTTCGCGGTGAGCGAAGTGAAGGGATTCATCGCCTTCGCCGGCAAGTCGGGCGTGCGCGGCAATGTCGTCAGCCGCGAAGGCAGCCTCGTCAGCCAGGCGCTGCTCGCCGGAATCGTCGGCGGCTTCGGCCGCGGCTTCTCGGCCAATGCCAACGGCATCTTTGCGCAGCCTGTCGGCAGCGACGGCAAGCGCGACGCGCTCTCGCCGACCGACATCCTCGCAGGCGGCCTGGGCCAGGGCGCGGGCGAAGCCGCCGACACCGTCAGCAAATACCTCATCGAACGCGCAGAACAGTACCAACCCGTCGTCGAGATGCCGACCGGCATCGCAGTCGAGATCGTCTTTCTCGACGGCGTCCATGTCAGGAGCACACCCCAATGAACTACTCGAACCAGCGGCCCGGCCTCAAGGCGCGCGCCGCGCACATATCGCTCGCCGCCGCCAGCGCAGCAGCCCTCCTTACAAGCGGCGTCGCGATCGTAACCGCCATGCCCGCGCAGGCCGCGATCACGCGAGATGTGGTTGAAGCGCTCAAGCTTCGTCTGCCCAGAACGCCGATCGACGCGCTCGATTGCACGACATTCGCGCCATGGTGCGAGGTCGTCTCGGGAGAGACGCTGTTCTACATCGACGAAGCGGCACGCTACCTCTTCGTCGGGCGGCTCTACGACATGGAGGAGCGGCGCGACGTGACTGCCGCGCGCCTGCTCGAACTCAACCCCGACCTGCTCGCCGCCGGCGCAGCCCGCCACGCCGGCGAGGACACTGGAGGGCGCCATGACGTTGCCGAAACCCGCGACAGGCAGGTCGCGACGCATGTCGATCTCAAAGCCCTTCCCAAGGAAGGCGCGATCCTGTGGGGCAATCCCAAGGGGCCGAAGCTGGTTGTCTTCTCGGATTTCCAGTGCGGCTACTGTAAGCGGCTCACCGGCGAACTCGAGAAGGCAGGCGTTCTTGTAGAGGAACGGCCGATCTCGATCTTCGGCGCATCGAGCCGGCGCAGGTCCGAGGCGGTGCTCTGCGCCGCCGATCCGATCGGGGCGCTCCATGCCGCCTATACCGGCAAGCACCTCGAACCGCGCGCCGCCTGCAAGAAAGCAGCTGCGCTCGATGCCAACGAAGCCTTTGCACAGGCCAACGGCTTTGCCGGAACCCCGGTAATCGTCCGGGCGCGCGACGGTGCGGTGCTGCACGGCTACCGTGATGCAAAGACACTGCGCGCCTTTGCCAATGCCAAGACCGGATCGAAGCAATGAGCGGCGGTGCGACCCGTGTCGGAGCGACGGCAATTCTCGCGTTGATGATCGCCGGCTGTGCGACGCTTGGCGGCAACGTCAAGGGCGACTTTTCCTGCCGGGCACCGGAGGGAAGCTGCGCGCCGACCTCGATGATCGACGATACCGCGACCCGCGTTTCACAGGCAGAACGGTCCGGTCATGCCTCTGCGGGAGCGCACAGGGCCGGTGATCGCGGATTGCGGATCGTTGTTGCGGGCTACCGCGACGGGACGGGCCACATCCACGAGGCCCGGGTTGTTCATGTCGTGCTGCCCGATCGCGCTGCCGAGCGCTGGCGCGCGCCGCGTTCGACCGGCGACGTGCTTCGCGCACTGGCGCGTCCGGCTGAAGCAGAAGTCGCCCCGCCCGCCGCCGCAGAAGCAATTCCTTTTCAGCTTTCCAATCCGTCCCCCCAGCAGCCTCCCGATGTCCTGGTCATCCCCTCGCAGGATCTGACGGAGCTGCCCGGCGCCAAAGCGCCGGACCCCGGGGCACCTGGTCGTCCCCCCTCCCCCGGCCAGGTGCCCCACCCCGTTCTGCCCGAAGGAGAGCCCAAGTGAACCTCTCGCTATCCTCTGCGCGCGACGCGCTTCTCGCTGGCCTGTTCGGCGATGCGAAAAGGGGCGATCATGCGCAGCCGCGTTTCGCGCTCGACATGCTGTCGGACTGGCTTCCGTACCGAGTCTATGACGAGGGCCCGGGGCTCTACCGCAACGCGCACTCGAAGGGCTTCATTCTCGAAGTCACCCCGCTCATCGGCGCCGACGAGCGGACAGGTGAGATCCTCGGCCAGTTCTTTTCCGAGAGCCTGCCGCAAGGCGCCTGCCTCCAAGTGCTGAACTTCGCGTCCCCGCGCATCGGCGCCATCGTCGGCCCGTGGTTCGCACCGCGCTACGAGCAGGGCGGGATCTACGAAGCGATTGCGAAAGCCCGCACCAACCGGCTCTACGATCTCGTCTGGAAGTCGGGCTCGGCACACGCGCCGTTTCATGCACGCCATGTGCGTCTGGTGCTCTCGCTCGGCGTTCCGGTGCCCGGAAGCGTCACCGATGCAGAACTCACCGAATGCCGCGACGGGATGTCGGGGATGCTGAACTCGCTCGGCCTTGCATCGAACAGGCTCGAGCCCGCAGGCCTCCTCGCACTGGTCGACGAGCTCACCTCGCCGACCACCGCGCGCGAACCCGATCTCACCCACTGGAACCGCGAGGACACGCTCGACGCGCAAGCGATCCGCCGCGACATCGAACTCGAAGTCGAGGACGACCGGCTGATCTTGCGCACCGAGCGCTTCCGCGAGACCGGGCGCTCGCGAGATGGCGTGCCGCAGGTAGGTGAATGCTATCCCGACCGCTTCGATATGCGCCATTACGGCGTGCGCTCTACCCCTGAGCGCTGGGCACCGTGGGAATGCGCGCGGCTCATCGGCGACATGTTCACCGACAAGCTGCGCTTTCCCTGCCCGGCTGCGACCATGCTGTGCCTGCATTATCCCGACCAGGAAGCCGCCTCGGCGCGCGCAGGCTACAAGTTCATGCGCACCACCAGCCTGTCGGAGACCAAAAGCGCGCGCTTCCTGCCCAAACTGTCGGAGCAGTCGGCAGAATGGAGACACGTCCAGGCCGAACTCCAAGCGGGCAAGAAGCTCGTCAAGCTGTTCTATGGTCTCACCACGATCTCGCCGCTCGGCGAAGGCGATGCGCATGAGCGCACGGTCAAGGCGATTTACAAGGCGGCCGGATGGGACCTTGCCGACGAGCGCTTCCTCCAGCTCCAGGGCCTCGTCGCCTCGTTCCCGTTGAGCCTCGCCGATGGTCTGGTCCACGACCTTGCGCGGCTCAAACGCTTTCGAACCATGCTCTCGACCACCGCGGCCAATATCGCCCCCCTGCAGGGCGAGTATCTCGGCGGCACGATCCCGCACCTGCTGCTGCTCGGACGGCGCGGCCAGCCCTTCTTCTGGTCGCCCTTCGAGAACAAGGCGGGCAACCACAACATCGCGATTTGCGGGAAGTCGGGCTCGGGCAAGTCGGTGCTGCTGCAGGAGCTATGCGCCGCGCTGCGCGGCGCTGGCGCCAAGGTCGTGGTGATCGATGACGGCCGGAGTTTCGAGCACTCGATCAAACTTCAGGGCGGCCGCTTTGTCGAGTTCACGCTCGCCTCGGGATTCTCGCTCAACCCGTTCTCGATGGTCGACGATGCAAGGGCGCATCAAGACGAGGATTACCGGCTCGACTGCTTTGCGATGATCAAGGCGATCGTCGGCCAGATGGCGCGGCCAAGCGCCGCGCCCTCTGACACCGAACGCGGCCTCATCGATCGTGCAGTAACACAGGTCTGGAATGCGCTCGGCAGCGGGGGCGCGATCGACGACGTCGCGCATGCGCTCCATCAGAGCGAGAACGAGGCGGGCAAGGACCTAGCCACAGCGATCGCGCCCTTCTGCCGCGGTGGCAGCTATGCCGGGTTCTTCTCGGGGAAAGCGAGTTTCGCGCTCGAAGACGATTTCACTGTCTTCGAGATGAGCGACCTCGCGTCCCGCGAGGAGCTTCGAAGCGTTGTCCTCTCGGCAATCATGTTCATGACCGGTCAGGCGATGACGCGCTCGTCGCGCTCGACCAAGAAGCTGCTGCTGATCGACGAGGCCTGGGCGATGCTCAGGGGCGGTTCGATGGGCGAGTTCGTCGAGACCTATGCCCGCACCGCGCGCAAGTATGGCGGCGCGCTTGCGACCGCCACCCAGTCCTTGAACGACTATTACAAGTCCGATGGCGCGCGGGCCGCGCTCGAGAATAGCGACTGGATGCTGGTGCTCCAGCAGAAGCCCGAGACCATCGCCGATTTCCGCAAGGAGGCCCGGCTCGACATGGACGACCGGACCGAGACGCTGATCCGCAGCCTCAAGCGCTCGGGCACCGAGTACAGCGAGATCTACCTCAAAGGTCCCGAGATGGAAGCCGTTGGACGCCTGGTGCTCGACCCACTCTCGGCAACCATCTTCTCCTCCGATCCTGACACCTATGCCGCAATCCACCGCCATGTCGAAAACGGCATGCCGCTGGAGCGCGCAGTCGCGCTGGTCGCAGGTGTGGAAGGAGGCATGTGATGGTGCTCGAGACCACCACGCTCGTAGATCGCGTGCCGCTTCCGTCAGTCAGACAAGCCTGCGACAAGCACCGTGCGATCGACTGGCTGGCGCTTTTCCAGGGCACCTGCCTGGTGCTGATCAAAACGGCAAGCTTCGCGGCGAGCACGCTGCTGCTGGTCCTCGGCCTGCCGCTGTTCGTGTTCTTGGCTGTAGCAGGCTGGGATCTCACGGCGCTGTTCGCGCAGCTCGGCAACCTCGCCGATCACTACCGCACCGCCGATCCGATCGCGCGCCGCTTCTTTGCCCAGGACCTCCAGATCGCGTTTCTCATCGCAGCCGGCGGTCTCGCCCTGCTGCGCCTGCCGGCCTTCCTGCGCCGCCTCGACCGCCGCCTCTCCGAAGGATCTTCTCGCCATGGATAAACTCAACCTCCCGCTGCGCCTGCTTGGCCCGAAACTGCTTGCCGTAGCCTTGCTCGTTGCTGCGCTCTTGTGGGGCGCGTGGCTTACCCAGCAGGTCACCAGCGCCCCCAAGCAGCGGATCGTCACGGTCCGGCTTGCCGAGACCATCGGCACCTTCGTCGAGGAGGCCGCGCGCGCCGATGCCGATCCGGCGGTCGTCCAGGCGGCAAGCCTCGCCTATCTCAAGGCCGCCGAAAGCGCCGTTGCCGACATGGGCCATGACGGCCGCGTGGTGCTGGTTGCCGAGGCCGTGCTCGCGGGCGCTGCCGACGACGCAACCTCCGAACTCGAGCAGCGCATTGCGGACAAGCTCGCCGGGGAGAAGCAGCCATGAGCCTGACCCGCACGATCCGCCGTTCGCTGCTGCTCTCGGGCCTCGTCCTGCTGCCGCTCGCCTGGGCGCCGCTCGATGCCTTCAGCAAGGACCACGCGTTCCTCATCAATGCGAGCCCGAGCCTGCCCAACTGGGCGTTCTGGCTCGACAAGCACGCGCCGATCGAACGCGGCAGCCTGATCTTCTTCGAGCCGCCGCAAAGCGAGCTGCTCGAAAGGCATTTCGGAAAAGGACCGCAGATGTTCGGCAAGCGCGTGCTTGGCATGCCGGGCGATGTCGTGCGCCACGAGGGCGATGCGGTCTTCATCAACGGGAAGCAGGTCGCGAGCCTGCTCGAGGTCACCCGCCTTGGCGTGCCGCTTACGCGCGGTCCCGAAGGCGCAATACCGGAAGGTTGCTACTACACCGGAACCGACCATCCGCGCGGGCTCGACAGCCGCTACGGCGCAATCGGGTACGTGTGTCGCGGGCAGATCCTCGGCAGCGGGAGGGCAATCCTGTGATGCGCTCCTTCCTTCCGCTCGGCGCCTTTCTCCTCGCTGCGCTCCCGGCCAGCCTGCAAGCACGAGACTACGGCCAGCGCGGCGCGGTCTTCCCCGTGATCGAGCGCGACCTGCTCGAACAGATCCATACGCGCCTCGCGCAGATGGAAAATTCGGGCGAGACCGCCCGCCTCAATCAGGAGCTCAAGCGTCGCACGATCGCCCGCGTAAACCGGCCCGAACCGGTTGCCGGCCTCACTCGCGCAAGCGCAAGCCGTAGCTGGGCGTTCGACCCGACGATCACGCTCGCCGCCGATATCCGCGGGGCCAAAGGCGAGCTCATCCATGCCGCCGGAACCCGGGTCAATCCGCTCGACAGCGTCAAGCTGCGCTCCGACCTCCTCTTTCTCGACGGCGACGATCCCGCGCAAATCGCCTGGGCGCTCAAGCAAGATGCCAATGCCAAGCTCATCCTCGTGAAAGGCGCACCGCTCGAACTGATGAAGGCCCGCCAGCGCCGTTTCTATTTCGACCAGAGTGGCAAGCTGACGCAAAAATTCGGTATCAAGGCTGTTCCCGCGCGAGTGCGCCAGAACGGGCGCTTCCTCGAAGTCAGCGAGATTGCGCTGCCGCGCCGGAAGGCACAGCCATGACCGGAATCCGCGCCTTCCTCGTACTCTTCACGGCGATGCTATCGCTGGTCTTCTCATCACCCGCTTCGGCCGATGCCGGCCCGGGCAAATGCACCGGGCAGTTCGTAAACCCGATCACCGACATCTGCTGGTCGTGCCTGTTCCCGATATCGGTCGGCGGGCTCGAAATCTGGCCCAGCAATCGCCCCGATCCCGACAATCCCGACCTGCCAGTCTGCCTGTGCGGGCTTCGGCCCGGCATCGCGATGGGGTTCTGGGAGCCGGTTCGGCTCGCCGATGTCAGTATGAAGCCGTGGTGCTTCGTCAACCTCGGCGGGATGAAACTCGATCCCGGCTTCGATATCGGGTTCCGCTCAATCTCGGGTCCTTCGGCGGTGGGCGGCGCCAGCCAGTATTATTCGAGCTGGCACGTCCATTGGTATGCCTATCCGCTCATCTACTGGATGGAAATCGTCGCCGACTTTCTGTGCCTTGAGCCAGGTTCGATCGATATCCTCTATATCTCAGAGATCGATCCGCTGTGGCAGGACAGCGAACTCACCGCGATAATCAATCCCGAAGCGGTGCTGTTTGCCAACCCGCTGGCGCTCGCCGCCTGTGCGGCCGATTGCGCTGCATCGACCGCCAATTTGCCGCTCGACGAGATGTTCTGGTGCGCGGGCTGCCAAGGGTCGATGTACCCGATGAACGGCAATGTCTCGGCCTCGATCGGACATGTGCAGGCCTCGCGGCTCGTGCTCTCACGCTTCGCCTACAAACTCCACCGCGAGCTGGTCTCGTGGGGGACGATGGGTTCGAAGGGTCTGTGCGGCAAGTACCTCATGCCGGTGATGCGCAAGCAGCAATACCGCTTCCAGACCACCAACCCCAACCCGGCGACCAAGGGCCGCTACGCCTGCCCGCCCATCGGCGCCTCAACCACCTTCCAGTCCCCCGGACAGGTCATCCCCGCCATCGGCGAAGACATGGGATACCTCGTCTGGCGCAAGAGGAATTGCTGCGCGCTATGAGAAACGCTTTCCCCATACTCGTTGGCCTGAGCCTCGTGATCGCTGCCGGATTTGCCGCCGCTTCGGCGCAGGATGCCGGGCCCGATCTTGACCTCGCTGAGATCCGCGCACGCGCGGCCGAACATGCCGCCGACGCCGAGGCTCTCGCCACATCGGTCAGGACAAAAGCGGATGCCCTCGCAGAAGACGCGCGCGCCGCTCAGCAAACGGCTTTCGACAATCGCGCAGCCTATGCCGAGACTGCGCAGGCGACCGCGAATGCCGGGCCGCTCGATCTCGATGGCATGATCCGCGCCCAGGCCGACGCGGAAGTGGCAGCGATGGGCGACACGCCCCGGTTCATCGCTTTTGCCTCATTGGCAATGCCCGAGCCCTCATTGAAGGCGCTGGTTCGCGATGTCTCAAGGGCCGGCGGCGTCACCGTACTGCGCGGTTTCCCGCAAGGCGACAGCTCGAGCTTCAAGAAACGCATCGCCGCCATCTGGAGCGATAGCGATGATGCCGGCGCGCTCGGGATCGACCCGCGCCTGTTCCGCGCCTTCGATATCAAGGTTGCCCCGAGCTTCGTGATGATCGCAAGCGATTTCAGCCCCTGCGACGGGTTCGACTGCAAAGACGTCTTGCCGCCGCACGACCGCATTGCCGGCAATATCAGCGTGGCCGAAGTGCTTGACACCTTCGCTTCGGGAGGCGGTCCGGGAGCGCAGCTCGCGCGCCTCCATTCCCGCAGGCTCGAAGGAGAACGGCCATGAGGCTCATACAATCGCTTCGCATAGGACTGCTCGGTCTTCTCGCCGTCGCCGCGCCCCTTTCCGCGCAGCAGCAGGACGCGCGTGCCGATGGCAAGGCCTTTGGCCAAAGCCTGCGCGGCGAAGCGCAAGAAGCTGCCAGATCGCAGCCCAATGCAGCAAACCTGCCCAATTACGACCGCGACGCCGTGCAAAACCTCGAATCGCTCGCCGGCGACCCCGACCGGATCGAGAGCAATGCGACAGCGGCAGCCTCCGGACACCAGGGCTATCGGGCAATGCGCGAAAGCGTGGCCAATCGCGCGCGCTTCGATCCAAGCGAGATCGAGGACGTCATCGCGCGCAGCCTCGCCATCAACGAGACCCCGCTCGACTATACCAGTGGCATGGATATCTCCGGCGGCCAGGGCAATTGTGTCCCGCTGCCGCCCGGCTCGAGCGCGGCGGGAACCTATACTGCGACCTGCAACACCGGCACGCGGATCGACCAGTCGGTGGGTCAGTGCGCGGTGCCGCTCGTTGCCAGCGTGACCCGGCGCCAGCAATGGCACTATCTCTGCAATGAGACGAGCACAGTCTATGGATATCCCTGGTGCTCGGCATTCGATGGAGGCTCGTGCCGGATCACGGGGTATCGGCCCGGCCCCTGCCTCCAGTGGCGGCAGGACCAGTTCTACAGATACTGCACCGAACCTGGCGACCCCATCGCCGAAATCACATGCGACACTCCAGATGCGCGCTACACGCCCTATGCGGTGACCACGGACAACTCGATCGATACCTTTTCCGACGAGAGCCAGTGCACCGGATTTGCCGATAATGGCGACTGTACGCTCGATACCGAGATCTGCACCGATGCCGATCCGCAGACACGGGTGATCGACGGTGTCTCGGTTACGCGGCCCTGCTGGGAATGGCAGCGTAGCTACACCTGCACATCGCGCGATGCGGCGACCGACTGTTCGGACATCGAAAGCCAGGGCACCTGCCGGTTCATCGGCGAGGAATGCCTCACCGACGAGACGCCCTGCGAGACCTGGGAGCGCATCTACGAATGTCCCCTGCCCGGTACGGACAGCTCCACCCAGTATGTCTGCGACGGCGATGTCTATTGCATCGATGGCAGCTGCGAGACGATCGAGCGCACCGCCAATGACGAGTTCAAGGATGCGGCGGTCGCATTGCACGCCATGGACGAGGCGCGCGGCCAGTTCGATCCGAACACGCTGACACTGTTCCGCGGCACGCGCAACACCTGCTCGTCCAAGGTCTTCGGCGTGCTCAACTGCTGCAAGGGTAAGGGTTTCCCGCTCATTCCGGGGATCAGCCTGCTGGTTGCGCTCGGCTGCGATCGCGAGGAAGTGCTACTCCACCAGCGCGATGCGCAGGGGCTGTGCGCCTATGTGGGGACCTATTGTTCGGACAAGTTCCTCGGCGTCTGCCTCACCAAGAAGAAGGTCTACTGCTGCTTCGAGAGCAAGCTGTCGCGGATCCTGCAGGAACAGGGCCGCAAGCAGCTCCCCAAGCCATGGGACAAGCCCAAAGAAGAACAATGTGAGGGGTTCACTCTCGACGAGTTTGCCCGGCTCGACCTCAGCCGGATGGATTTCAGCGAAGTCTATGCCGAGTTCACCGACGCGGCCCGACTTCCCGACGAACTCGAGACCTCCATCCTCATCCAGCAGAAGATCGAAGACTACTACGCAAGGGGCGGCCAATGACCCATCTGCATCACCTCACGGCGCTCGCGCTCGGCATCGCTGCCCTGCCCGCCACTCTGGCCCAGGCGCAGGAGCGGCGGGACACAAGATCGACCACCTCGGCAGACGCGCTCTACTGCGAAGAGCGCAGGCTCGGCTACTGGTTCTACTGCGTGAAGCCCGCTCCCATTGAAGAGCCACAACAGCCTGAAGCCGAGCAGGTCGCGGCAACGCAGGAACTCGACGCGATCACCTCCGAGCTTCGCGAACTCAAGGCGCGCGCGATCCTCTATCCGACCGAGGCCAATGTAGCGGCCTATATCCGCTTCCAGCGCGCGCAGCTCGACCGCGCCTCGCTGTTCTCCGATGTCTGGCAGCGGGCGATCTGGCAGGACCCGGACCTCGACTACACGCTTGAACGCCCCGTCGGAGCGGTCGCCAAGAAGCAGTGGCAGGATGCCCGCAGCGCGGAGCGCGATCACGTCATGGCAACGCTCTCGCAGCGCTACGGCCTTTTCTATTTCTTCAGTTCGACCTGCGGACCGTGCGAAGTGATGAGCCCGATCGTGAAGGGCGTCGCCGACCGCTGGCGGATCACCGTGCGCGCGATCTCCACCGATGGCGGTCCATCCCGGCATTTTCCCGACTATCGGGTCGAGACAAACCAGCGCGGCAAGCTTGGTCTCGAAGGCAAAGCCACCCCCGCTCTGGTGCTGTGGGACAGCGTGACCAAACGCCCGATCCCGATCGGTTACGGTGTGCTCTCGGCCGACGAACTCCAGGACCGCATCTACCTTCTCACCTCCAAGGAAGCAGGACATGATTACTAGCATCCGCAATGCGGCATTGACCCTCGCCGCCACCAGTTTGGTCGGCTCACCTGTCGCAGCGAATGTTGGCGACAGCATGGACCGCTTCATTGACGATATGGGCGCGGCGGCGAATGTCACCGGCCCGACCGCCTTCGAAGGTCAATCGGCGGGCTATTACAGCCTCGGCAATGTCTGGACACGCTTCCCGCAGAAGACCACCAATATCGCCAATCTCCAGCTGCCGCGCGCAAGGGCGGGCTGCGGCGGGATCGACATCTTTGCGGGGTCCTTTTCCTTCATCAATGCGAGCGAGATGGTCGCGCTCATGAAGGCGGTTGCTAACAACGCGGTCGGGTTCGCCTTCAGCCTGGCGATCGATACCGTCTGCCCCGAGTGCAACAAGATCATGCAGGAGTTCAGCCAAAAGGCTCAGCTCATGAACAATCTGTCGATCAACTCGTGTGAAATGGCGCAAGGGCTGGTCGGCGGCATCTGGCCCAAGGGCGATCTGGCCGACAAGGCAATCTGCGAGGCGATCGGCAATTCGGAAGGGATCTTCACGGATTACGCCGCAGCCAAGCATGGCTGCGGCACACGCGGACAACGCGCTTCAACCAACGACAGCGCCGGCACCGACTATGCTGACGTCAATCCCGGCGTCGCGCGCAACTACACCTGGCACGTCCTGAAAAAGAGCGCCTTCTTCAATCCCGGCGGCACTTTCGACCGCGAGCTTGCAGAATACGCCATGACGCTGATTGGCACGGTCATCTACGTGCCGCCCAAGGATGACGAGGCAGGCAAGTTCGTGCCGTTCTCGGGCGACGCGTCCTCGACGCTCGTAAGCGCGCTCCTAGACGGGACGCAGGGCCAGACCGTGCGCGTTTTTCGCTGCGACGAGACCGATCTTTGCCTCAATCCCACCTTCGAGCAGATGAGCCTATCGAATGCGAAGGCCATACGCCCACGTGTGGCGCTGCTTATCGGCAATATGGTTGATGCAATCCGCACCGACACCGCGATCGGCAATGCCGAAAAGGAACTGCTGCAGGTTGCCTCGGTGCCGCTCTACAAGATCCTTACCGTCCAGGCCGCCTATGGGCGCGGAATGCCGACCGACGACCGTGACACGCTCGCTGAGATCGCTAGCATCGACCTGCTCTATGCCATCCTCGACCGGATCGTCTCGGAAGCCGGTCGCTCGATGGCAAGCTTCATCGCCGCCGACGAAGCCAAGCTCGCAATCTGGCGTGGCCAGGTCGCCGAGGTGCGCTCTGGCCTCGTCCAGCGGCAGGCAACCGGACAGGCCAAGGTCTCCGCGATCATGCAGATCATCGAGAAGACCGCGATGATCGAGAACGCGCTTGCCGCCTCGATGTCGCCTTCGATGTCCGCCGCGCTCGACTGGTCGCGCGGACTCCAGTCGCGCTCGATCGTCCCCTGAGGCGGGCACCATGGTCGAGATCTTCACCACCGGCGGCGGCGAATACATCGTCAATGTCTTGAACGCCGTCGCCGCGTGGACCGGGGCCGGTGGCTACAAGAGCCTGATCCAGGTGGCATTGGTCATGGGGATGGCGCTTGCGGTCATTGTCGTCGCGTTCAACCAGGACTGGCGCGCCTGGCTCAACTGGTTCCTCGGCGCGACGCTCATCTACATGTGCCTGATGGTGCCGCGCATGGATGTGCAGGTCACCGACCGCGTCAATCCGAGCCTTGCACCGGCCACGGTCGCCAATGTCCCGCTGGGCCTAGCGCTCATGGCAAGCTTTACCAGCCAGGCGGGCGACTATCTAACCCGTTCCGCAGAGCTCGTCTTCGGCCTTCCCGACGATCTCAACTATTCGAAGAACGGCATGATTTATGGCGCTCGTCTGCTTGAGGCGACACGCTCGCTGCGCATTGCCGATCCGGAATTTGCCGCCAATTTCGATGAGCATATCCGGCAATGCGTGTTTTACGACCTGCTCCTAGGCCGCTACTCGATGAAAGAGCTGTCAGAGAGCAACGATATCTGGGCGACGATTGCGCCCGGCAGTGCCGCGCGTGCACAGCGCTTCGTAACCCGGCAGGCGGATGATAGCGTCACGGCCACGATCATCACCTGCCGCGAAGCATACACTGCGCTCTCCAGCCAATGGGCCGGGCTTATCGATGAGATGACGCAGGTCGCCGGGCGCCAGCTCTACCCCCGGGAGACCGAAGCGCTCGCGACGGCCAAGCTCATTGCCGACCTGCCGATTGCCTATCAGTACCTCACAGGAGTCTCGAAGGATGCAAGCAGCATCTTCCGCCAGGTTCTGACCATCAACGCCATGAACCAGGCGATGCATGGCTTCGCCGGAGCAAGCGGCGCATCGAGCGTCGATGTGTTCGCGCAGACCCGCGCCGATATCCAGACCGAACGGACCTATTCCTCGATCGCGCATAACGCGATGAAGTGGGTCCCGATCCTCAATGTCGTCCTGACGGTCGTATTCTACGCGCTCTTTCCGGTGCTCTTCCCGCTGTTCCTGATGCCCAAGACCGGACCGATCGCACTCAGAGGATACGTCACGGGCTTCTTCTATCTGGCAGCCTGGGGGCCGCTGTTCGTCATCCTGCACATGATCCTGATGCTCAAGGGCGCGAGCGATGTGGCGGCAGCGGGCGGCGCAACCGGTCTCAGCCTCGCGACCTTCTCCGGCATGACCGACGTCAACAACGATATCGGGATCCTGGCCGGTTATCTCGTTGCATCGATACCGTTCCTTGCAGGCGGCGTCGCCAGGGGCGCGCTCGCAATATCGGGCCAGGCAACGAGCTACCTCAATCCGAGCCAGAACGCGGCAGAAGAGGCGGCGCGCGAAGCGAGCACCGGCAATGTTTCGCTCGGCAATTCCAGCCTTGAGAACTCGAACGTGTTTTCGCGCCAGTTTGCGCAAGCCAGCCTCGCGCCCAACATTGGCTACGGCGCCGCGCAGACGCGAGCCACGGGCGAAAACGGCACCCAGACCACCGGCTTCGCTCAAGCCGAATTCGCCACCGTGCCGACCTCGAGCTATCCGTTTACCCCGACACTCGGGCAGGACTTCTCGAGCCGGCTTGCGACCATGGCTAGCCAGAGCCGCGGCCAGAGCGAGACATTCTCGAACCTTGCCCAGCAATCAACGAGTTCGGCTGTCACCCGCTTCAGCGAGTTGCGCGATGCCTACACCCGCTCGCGCTCGAACGAGAGCGTCAGTGGCACGTCAACGAGCGACAGCATCGGCAGCGCCTTCAGCGAAGTCGACAACGCCTCGAAGACACTCCAGCAGCAATTCGGGCTTTCGCGCCGCGCGGCCGATGACATCACCGTATCCTGGTTCTTGAACGGGGATGGCGCTCTAGGACTGAAGGGAGAAAAAGGCGCTGGCTCGGCGAGCATAGGTGTTAAGGGAGGACGCAACCAGAGCTGGACCGATAGCGATATCGGGATCGCTTCAGAAGACCGCTCGCGCATCATGGGAGCGCTGCGCCAGATCTCGGACAGCCGTAGCTGGTCGAGCACGCGCGAGGGCTTCTTGCGTGAGACAAGCTCAAGCTCCGAAGCGCTGGTGTCCAGCAGCTCGGCGGGGATCTCGACTTCGATCACCGAAGCGCAGAGCTACACACGCGAAGCGCGCCGCGCCGAAGAGATCGCCAGCCGGCTCGAGAACCAGGCAAGCTGGTACGAAAGTGCCAATGCCGCAGGCACTCTCAACCTCAGCCAGGCCTATCGCGAATGGGGCATGGCGGAGATCGAGGCTAACCGGGACTACTACGGCCCGGTCCGCTTTGACGACATCGACTTCCAGATGAGCGCGCGGGGCCAGCAGCTCCAGGCACGGTTCGTCGAAGGCTATGCGGACCGGCTCAACGACGAGATCTCGGGCGACCTGGTTTTGCCGGCCTCTGCGTCCATCGCTCGGCCCTCAGTGAGCAGCGCCGAGAGCGTCCGGGGATCAGTGCGGCTTAGCGGTGTGCCGGGAAGCCTGAACGCCCCGTCCAGCGAACGTGAAGACATCGCCCGCGATGTCGATCGGGTGCAGCAACAGGGAGATCGACGGATCGGGACCGTGAAAGGCTACCTCGATGGCAAGACCCGCGATGCGAAGGGAGCCTCTGCCGAAGCGGCGGACGATGTGAAGGAATGGTAGGATGCTAAAGGATGACGTCGTGCACAATTACGAACACGACAAAAGCTGCCAATGCAGCAAAAATCACAATCAACTTGAGCCGTCCCCAAGGGTCAGCCCAAGTCTTTTTCCAGGTGTAGGAAGTGAGACGATTCTCGGCGATGGCCCGGTCGACTTCACGAAGACCTTCCCAGTCCTGCTTGCCACCAGTGGGATTCTTGTCTGGATCGCTCATGGCTCATTCTCCTTCGGGGGTAAATCGGCCCTCTCCCCTCTAAATCATCTCAACGCATCGCTGAGAAAATAGCCAAGAAGCATCTCGAAAGCGAGAACGCTGTCTTGGCCTGCAGACCCGAAAATTCATTGCGTCGAAGATCGATCAGCTAAGCCAGGCCGGCGAGCTCGACGGGGCAAAACTCTGGCAGGATGTTGCAGGTCGCTATTATCAGCTTGGCGAGCGCACTCACCCTCACTCTTGATGCAGTCGGGATCGGTACTCTCAACCGACTGTAGATACGCTTCCAGCCGCTCGAGGGTTCTGCGGCGCGGCTTACGCCCTTGCCTGAGGTCGAGTACGAATCGAGGATCACCGACTGCCCGCCTACCGAAGCGTGTCGCCGAAATATGACGATCTTTCAGATACTTTTCGATCCGTTCCAGCAAGGTCATGACCCTTTCGCTCCGACTCGCAAATCCCTTGTGTTCTTGTTATGTTCTTAGTAGGTTCATATCGGCGAGTCTAGGAAAATTCCTACGATTGAGATTCGAAGGACAGACAGATGGAACACGTCAGGGAAGAACTCGACCGGTTGATCCTCAAGGGTGGATATGGCTACGCTTCGATATCGCGGCTGCTCGGCCGCAACCCCGCTTATGTACAACAATTCATCAAGCGCGGCTCTCCGAGAAAGCTCGATGACGAAGACCGAAAGACACTCGCCTGCTTCTTCGGCGTAGATGAGCAAGTGCTCGGCGGTCCCGCCAACCCGGTCAATGATGGCATGGTAGAGATACCGGTTCTCGATGTCGAAGCATCTGCCGGCTTTGGCGCGGTCGCGTCTAGTGAGACCGCACACACACGGTTCGGGTTCGATGAGCGGTGGCTGCGGCACCTGACCTCGGCCAAGAGCGCCAGCCTGTCGATCGTCGGCGTAAAGGGTGACTCGATGGAACCCACGCTCAGCGATGGTGACGAGGTCCTGGTCGACGCGTCAGACCATGGCTCACGATTGCGCGATGGAATCTACGTCCTGCGGGCTGATGATGCGTTGGTCGTGAAGCGTATCGCCATCAAGCCGGGTGGCCGCCAGATTACCATTGCCAGCGATAATCCTGCTTACCCGACCTGGCACGACATGGATCGGTCGGAGGTTCACGTGGTGGGCCGGGTTATCTGGTTTGGCCGAGCCTTGTAGCGGCAGGACTTGGGCCGCAAGCGGTTAATCCGGTTTCGAGAAAACTGACGCGATAGCGGTCATCGGTCAGAGAACTTTCCCCTTCAGCAATTCTAACCAAGCCAAGAAGATCCAGGTGGTCGGCTTGTCATACGGTCAAAACTGTCCTCCTCGGTGTCGCTTCCATGCCCGCTCCAGGATGGAGCAGGGCCGAGATGCAACAGTGTGTAGATCGTGTCATAGCGCTCCGAAACAAAAGTCTCTTCGATGCACGGCTCGTTTAGCCATCCAAGAGCATCATGCTCAGCTTTACCCTTGCCGTTTTCCAACAGATGCGGTTGAGCGGCCAATGACCTACTTGGCACCTCGACTGGCGGCATGTTCGCGGTCTTAATGTAGGCTCCGGTGCGCAGCGCCTTTGGGCTTGAACGCGCCCACAAGATGTAACCATCTCGTGACACCACGAGCAGGGTCCGACGCTCACTGAACTGCAACCAACGCAAGGTCGCTGCCGAAAGCGAGACCCCATAACGATCTGCGCATGCGCCGAGGTCTTCAAAGGCAGGCTTGCTCTTCGGTGGAAGCTGCCTTGCGAAGTCGTCACGGGGCATTAGCAAGCTTGCTGCAAATTCGTTCGCTTCGTGCTCGATCTGGCCATAGGTGCTATCCCATTTCGCCATATCCTCTGCGCTGCATTGCAGGCCATCGGGAAACTGGTGCCTATGGACGAGATAATGGCCAAACTCGTGGGCGAGGGTGAAGTTGATTCGACCCGGGGACTTGATCTCCGAATTGTAGATGATGCCCCAGCCCTTCTTGCCTGCCGGGGCCTTGTAGAGCCCGCCTTCAAAACGATCGAGGCTGGCACCCTTGATAAGCGTGACCGGGTCATTCGGGAAAACCTGATGCGAATAGTCCTTCGCTAGAGACTTCACATCTACAGGAAAGCGATCGCCACCGTCACGAGCATTGAGAAGCAGGGTCAGGTCGATGGCCCAGCGTTGCGGCGACTTACCGTCCATTATTCGCTATCGTCCCACATGTCAGCGATCTTGCGGATTTTTTCGCGCGTCTCAGCGGGCATATTTCTGTATTTTCTATAGAATTGCGCATCGACTGCATCAGCTTCAGTAACCTTGTTTTCGTCGTCGAGCAGATATTCGATTGTCACTCCCAGCTGTTCGGCAATCTTCGACAGCTTTTCGGCTGATGGTCGCGGTGGATTTTTGTTCTCCAGTTCCCATATATAGCTCTTGCTCGAGCCGGTTAGCTCCGCGAGCTTGTCAAGCGTCAGCTTCTTCTCTTTCCGCAGGTCGCGAATCTTATCGCCCAAGATGTTGACCACAAGCGGCCCTCCTCAAAAAATTCGGTGTAGGCGCACATTAACTTCTTGACTTCCGATTTTCAAGCGATAGATATGATTTCCGGAGTAGGCGTATTTTCTTTGCGCCGAAGATGTTAAATCGCGAGGGATCCGTCAATGAGCAAAGGTCCGAAGAGCCACCACGTGGTCCCCAATCCGAGCGGGGGATGGGATGTAAAGAGGGGTGGCGCCAGCCGCGCCAGCACGCACCATGACACGAAACGCGAAGCGATTGACCGCGGCCGTGACATTAGCCGCAATCAGAACTCCGAATTTCGCATCCACAACCGGGATGGTAAGATTGCCCGTAGCGATAGCCACGGCAATGACCCCTGCCCACCGAAAGACAGGAAATAGCGACTGGAATAAAGCGCGAGGATGAAATCTGGTCGCTTGACCGGGTCATGGAGAAGGTTGAATGCCCAAAGTTACTTTCTTTCCAATCGGAAATGCCGATACCTGCCTCATCGAACTCGATAACGACCGTCGTACGCTCTTCGATTTCGCGGACATGCGCAATCCTGACGATAAAGACGACAAGCGCTGTGATCTTGAGGGAGAGATACGCGCCCGGCTCGATGGCGGCAACGAGATCGATGTGGTGGCTTTCACGCACCTCGACACGGATCACTGCAAACGCGCTAGCGAGGTCTTTTGGTTGAACCACGCGGAAAAGTACCAAGATGATGACCGTATCAAGATAAAGACGATGTGGGTCCCGGCAACGGCAATCCTTGAGGAGGGGGTCAAGGGCCAAGCACGAACGCTGCGCTCCGAGGCGCGGCACCGCTTCATCGAGGGCGAAGGCATACGAGTCTTTGGTCGTCCAGATGCGCTCAACGACTTCCTCAAGGAGCGTGGTATTGACCCCGCTAAGCGGCGTAACCTTATCAGCGACGCAGGCACTCTTGCCCCGGAGTTCAATCTTGCGGCTGACGGCATCGAATTCTTCGTACTGTCACCCTTCGCCGAGCATTGCGAGGATGACACCTACAAGCGCAACGACACCGCGATCTTTATGCAAGCGACCTTCGACGTCGACGAGCGCTTGACCCGGCTCCTGCTTTCGGCGGATGTTGGGCACGAGGTCATCGACGACATCATCCGGATCACGCGCAAGAAGAAGAATGACGATCGGCTGATCTGGGACATCAACAACGTCCCGCACCACACTAGTTACCTTTCGCTCGCTGCAGAGAAGGGCAAAGACGAAACTGAACCGGGCGAGCGTATCGCATGGCTCTATGAGGATCAGGGCACCAAAGGTGCGCTGCTGGTTTCGACTAGCTGCCCCATCCCTGGGAATGACGACAGCGATCAGCCTCCACATCGCCAAGCAGC
Organism: Croceicoccus mobilis; assembly: GCF_001661965.1. Taxonomy (GTDB): domain Bacteria; phylum Pseudomonadota; class Alphaproteobacteria; order Sphingomonadales; family Sphingomonadaceae; genus Croceicoccus; species Croceicoccus mobilis. Next base: position 5,391 of record NZ_LYWZ01000010.1, on the reverse strand, counting down.
GAACTACTACAAGCGGGTCGCCAAGGGGCACGACGGCGAATTTCTCGTCACCATGGATCATCCAAGCAGCACGAAGCCAAAGCCTCTCGAAATCGAGATCGGAAAGAAGGGCTTCAGCGTGACGAAGAGCGCGGGAGGTTCTGCCGCGCTGCTGACCGGTGCTGCGCCGCGGGCGGGCCGTGGCGGGCGCTGAGGCTGACACACCCCGATCGCAGCGAGCGCGGGATCTACTCTCTTATCTGGCACAGGATTCGGTTCCTGCCTTTGCCAGGCTTCAGGGTAGCGACTTCAGTGGTGCGTTCGACCAAGTCGACCTGGTCGTGCAGCCCGAGCTGGTGCAGGATAAGGCTGTCGACATTAGGCACAAGGAGCCGGTGCGCCTCCTGTTCTGGCCCGACGATGAATACCCGCCGAGCGTCTTTTCCCGACGAGACAACTTTCCAATCGATAATGTCCATACCAACTTCGCGGCAACCGGCGATGGTCTTAGCCTCTGTATCTGGGAGGAGAACTGGGCCGATCTAAAGCGCGGGCTGACGGCGCAGGCACTCGTCGAACGCATCCGCGACTGGTTCGCGCGCACCGCACGCGGCGAGCTCCACCAAGAAGGCCAGTCGCTCGAACCACTGATCCCTTCAACGGCTAACACACTCATCCTGCCATCCGGGGTTCCACCCGAGAAGTGTTACGTCCAAAAGGCCATCGAGAGCGCCGGTCGCTATACACTCCTGCTTGGGGCTTCCGAGACCAGGGATACTGGCTTCGTTGAGTTCTCTCTGTTTCAGGAGACAGTCGAACCTCAGGTGCACGGCGCGCTCCACGCGCGGCCGACGACACTCGGCGAGCTCCGGGATCTTCTAGAGCCAATGGGCACAGATATCTCCAAAAAGCTCGGCGATTGGATAGTCGGGCGGATGGCCGGCAATGACGCGATGGCTGTCCTGCTAATCACCATCCCAAAAAAGAGCTCGGCTGAGGCTGAGGTCGAAGCGTTCGAGGTCATAGCCTTCTCGCCAAACGTAAGACTGCATGAGCTCAGCGTGCTGATTGGGCGAGCCGAACGCACTCCAGAAGGTGCATTGGGCGTCCTCCTGGGCGGTGCCGAACCCGATTTGTCAGCGATCAAACTCCATGGCTGGCGAGTCGTCAATCGCATCGATCGCAGCCTCGCGCGACTCTATTCAGGAAACGCCGCCGAACGCGATTTTAAGCTCGTGGGGATTGGTGCAGGCGCGATCGGCTCGCATGTCATGGCGAATACCACCCGGGCCGGGCTTGGTACTTGGACTGTCGTCGACGACGACGTGTTGCTGCCGCACAATCTCGTGCGGCAGGTCCAAACCAACGATATGATAGGCTGGCCGAAAGCAGAGACTCAGCGCGCTTTGCTCGATGCCATCCTCGACGAAGACGGCTGCAAAGCCATTATCGCAAACATACTCGATTCCGGCAACGAGCGCGCCGCCATCGATGAGGCGCTCGCAGAAGCCGACCTCACGGTCGATTTCAGCGCTTCTCCCGCAGCGCTTGGCTACCTTGCCGATGCCGAACCCGCAGCGCGGGTCGCCAGCCTCTTTTTCAATCCCGACGGATGCGACCTCGTGCTTCTCGCCGAGGACGGGAATCGCAGCGTACGTATCGACGAGATCGAAGCGCAGTATTTTCTCGCTGCGGGAACCTGTCGCCCCTTGATGAGACATCTCGGCAGTGCTCGTCTCGACATGCTGCGCTATGCGAATGCCTGCCAAGATCTCACTAGGCCCCTGCCTCCCTGGCAGGTTCAGACCCTAAGCGGGATTGCTGCCGGCCAACTGGCCACAATTCTGTCCGACGCCGATCGGTCGCGGCTCCACCTTTGGAGACTCAATCCGGAAAATGGGTTGGTCTTGCCTTTCAGTGTCACGGTGTCGCAGGTCTCGCGTCATGCGCTGGCGGACTTTCGGGTCTCGGTCTCTCAAAATGCGGTAGCAGCGATGCGAACGCTGAGAGAACGAGCGGCGCCGAACGAAACAGGCGGGGTTCTTCTCGGTTCCTTCGACCTCTCCCGCAGTGTGCTGCACGTCCTAGACGCGCTTCCCGCTCCGCCCGACAGTCGGCAGTCACCGACATACTTCGAGCGCGGCGCGAAGGATCTTAAGCCGCATGTCGATGCAATCCATCTACGCTCGGCAGGAACCATCCAATATGTCGGCGAATGGCATAGCCATCCAAAGGGCGTGAGCGCCCGACCGAGCGGCGATGACGAAGGAGTATTCGCTTATCTTCAAGCCCATATCGAGCCAACCGGTTCACCCTACGCCATGTTCATATGCGGTGAAGTCGATACTTGGTTCAGGGTTGGCTGGTCGGGCTGCATAAGCGGCGAAGGGACTATCGACCATGCCGCAGGCTGATCCGACCGTTGGGACCCGGCCGGACATCGGCCTTGCGCTGTCAGGCGGTGGATCCCGGGCAATGGCGTTCCATCTTGGGTGCCTGCGCGCCCTTCATGACGAAGGCTTGCTAGACCAAGTCGCTACGATTTCAGCGGTGTCGGGCGGCAGCGTCCTCGCCGCCCTCTACTGCCAAACGCCGGGGGATTTCGCAACCTTCGAAGTGAAGACTCAACAGCTACTTAAGCGTGGATTCTTGCGCCCAGCCATTTTGCAGGCGGTGTCATCTTTCGAGGGATTGAAGGCGCTCGCGAATTTTGCAGCGGTTGGCACTGATCGTCTGCTGGCATTCGTTGTGTGTCGCGTGCTTGGAGGTCTCCGGCTTCGCAAGCGGTTCAAAAGCAGTTGGTTGGCGCAATCTTCGATCCGCCGGAGCGCCAGCCGCACGACAATTTTGCGGAAGGTGTTCAGCCAGGTTTTCGCTCATCAGACTTTGCCGAGCCTGCGGAAGGATCGACTGTCAACGGCGGAGCAAAAGTCGGCCATTCGGCGGCGTAAAACCAGGCCATCGTGTTACATGCCGGGGGGAGTGGCGTGAGGGCGTAGCCCGAGGGCCACTCCCCCCGGCATTGGTGTAATTTTCAGGGTCTGGTTTTGGCCTTGCGGGCCCGGCTGTGCGCGAGGCGATAGCTTTCGCCGTTCATCTCGAGGATGCTGACGTGATGGGTCAGGCGATCGAGGAGCGCGCCTGTGAGACGCTCAGATCCGAAGGTTTCGGTCCATTCGTCGAAGGGCAGGTTGCTGGTGATGAAGGTGGAGCCGCGTTCGTAACGCTGGGAGATCAGCTCGAACAACAGTTCGGCGCCGGTCTTGGAGAGCGGCACAAAGCCCAGTTCGTCGATGATGAGCAGCTTGTATCCGGCCATCTGCTTCTGGAAGCGCAGAAGACGGCGCTCGTCGCGGGCCTCCATCATTTCGCTGACCAGCGCTGCCGCGGTGGTGAAGCCCACCGACAGTCCTTTCTGGCATGCTGCCAGTCCGAGCCCCAACGCTACGTGCGTCTTTCCGGTGCCTGATGGCCCCAGAGCGATGGCGTTCTCACGCCGCTCGATCCACTCGCAGCGCGCCATCTCGAGCACCTGCATCTTGTTGAGCCTGGGGATGGCGGCGAAGTCGAAGCTGTCGAGGCTTTTGACGGCGGGGAAGCGCGCGGCCTTGATGCGCCGCTCGACCATGCGACGCTCCCTGTCGATCATTTCCATCTCGACGAGGCGGGCGAGGAAGCGGATATGATCGACGCCTTCAGCGGCACATTGCCGCGCGAGCTTGTGATGCTCACGCAGGCACGTAGGCAGCTTGAGCGCCTTGAGATGGTGAGCGAGAAGGATCTCCGGGGCCTGATCGCTCATGCGGCCTCCTGCCGGTCGGAGAGCAGGCTCAGATAGGCTCTGGCAAAGGTCTTCTCGACCGTGGTGCGTGGCAGGAAGGGATAGACGTCCAGGTCCAGCCTGGGCGGTACGCGTTCGATCCGGCACAGGACGAGGTGCTTGACGGCATCGAAGCCGATGGCGCCAAGATCGATGGCCTGTTCGACCGCCGCCTGGAGATCGGCGAGGGTGAACGTTTCCAGCAGGCGCAGTACCTGCACATATTCGCGCCTGCCATGTTTGTGCATGCGCCCTTCCATCAACCGCTGCAGTGTCGTGAACGCTTCGGGCAGGTCCCAGCCCTGCAAAGGCGCAGCCTGGTCGAATGCGTTGATCTTCTGCTCGATCAGCGGGAGATAATGGAGCGGGTCGAAGACAACCTCCTCGCGGGCATAGCAACGAGGATGACGGGCGATGACTTCGCTGCGGCAGCCGATCACCACCTCATCGACATAGGCCCTGATCCAGACCTCCTGATGGCCCCAGGCCACCGGAACCGAATAATCGTTGGTCCTGTAGCGCACCAGGGATTGCGAGGAGACCCTCCCGCCTTTCTGATCGCAGGCCTCGAAGGGTGTAGCGGGCAGAGGCTGCATGGCCGCGAGATCGCGCTGCAGCCGCTCACCGATCGTCTCGCTCTGCCCGCGCACCTTGTCCTGCTGGCGCTTGCGGCATTGCTCCTCCAGCCACAGGTTGAACGCCTCCCAGGTCGGGAACTTCGGGATCGGCACCATGAAGTTGCGCCGGCAATAGCCTACCAGCCCCTCCACATTGCCTTTCTCGTTCCCCTTGCCCGGGCGAGCATAGCGGTCGCGGATCACGTAATGTGACAGGAAAGCGCTGAACAGCGTGGCACGCTGCCGCGTGCCGTCGGGCAGGATCTTCGTCACAAGGCAGCGATCGTTGTCATAGACGATCGAGCGCGGTACCGCGCCGAAAAACGCGAAGGCATGCACGTGTCCGTCCACCCAGGCCTCCGCCACCGCCGCCGGATAGGCCCGCACATAGCAGGCATCACTGTGCGGCAGATCGAGCGCGAAGAAGTAGGCCTTCTGCTCCACCCCGCCGATCTCCACCAGCGCTTCCCCGAAATCGGCCTGCGCATCTCCCGCAGGGTGCGCCAGCGGCACGAACATCTCCCGGCTGCGCTGTTCGCGCTCCCGGATGTAATCCTTGATGATCGTATAGCCGCCGGTGAAACCATGCTCGGTGCGCAAACGGTCGAATACCCGCTTCGCCGTATGGCGTTGCTTGCGCGGGACACTGCGGTCACCCTCAAGCCATCCATCAATGATCGCCACAAACCCGTCCAGCTTCGGGCGCTGCGGTACGGACTGGCGCCGGTAACCCGGCGGCGATGAAAACGACAGCATCTTGCGTACCGTTTCGCGCGACACATTGAAACGCTTCGCCGCCGCCCGTTGGCTCATGCCATCCGCGCAAGCCAGACGGACCTGAAGATAAAGTTCCACGCTGTAGATCCCCACACCTCCCTGACTCGGCAGAAAGGCTTCAAGGTGGACGACTTTTACGCCGCCCGCAGCAGGACTATCCCGCCGCTACCGTGGTCGAATATTGCTCCGCCGTTCTCA
>NZ_LYWZ01000001.1 GCF_001661965.1 Croceicoccus mobilis | reverse complement strand
TCATGGAGTTCCTCTTCCGTTGCCAGGATCATGTCGCCTGGCACGCCATGTTTGAGCGCGGCCAGGGCCAATCCGGTTTTTGCCATTTGCTTTGCATCGCCGCCGCCAAGCCAGCTGTAGATCACGCCCGCGGCATAGGCGTCGCCGGTGCCGATGCGGTCGACGATGTTCTCGATCCGGACCTCGTCGGTCTGCCAGTGGCTGGCGCGCAGGTCGATCCGGCCCGCAAGGCGGTGGGTGCAGGCGGCCTCTACATGCCGCGCGGTGCTGGCGATCAGCTGAAGGTTCGGGAACGCCTCGAACGCCGCCTCGCTCGCTTCGCGGCGGCGGTCCGCGCCGTCGCCTGAAAATGTCTTGCCCAAAAGCAGCGAGATGTCGCGGTGATTGCCGATCATCAGCGTGGCCGCACCGACCAGTTCGGTCAGGATGGCGCGCGGATCGCTGTCCCACGCATCCCACAGATTGGCGCGGTAATTGCCGTCGAAACAGATCGGGACACCTGCGTCCTTCGCCGCGGCGACGGCGGCGCGCGCGAGTTCCACGCCTGCGGGCCCCAGCGCCGGGGTGATGCCCGACATGTGCAGCAGGCTCGCCCCTTCCAGCGCCTGCGCAAACGGCAGGTCGGCAGGATCGGCAAGCGCAAAGGAACTGCCCGCGCGGTCATAGGTGACGCGCCCCGCGATGGGCCCAGCAGGCGGCTCGAACCAATAGAGCCCGATACGCCCGCCGCCCACGCCCGCCGGGACAGACGCGATAAAGCGCGTGTCGCTGCCCGCCGCGCCCAGCGCCGCCTTTGCCTTGCGGCCCAGCGGATTGTCGGGAACGACGGTCAGCATGCGCGTCGGCACGCCAAGGCTGGCAAGGGCTGCCGCGACATTCGCTTCGGCCCCGCCGACATCGATGGCGACACCGCCCGCCTGTTGCAGCGGTATTGCGCCCTGCGGCGAGAGGCGCAGCAGCATCTCGCCAAAGCAGACGACGGGGCCGACCATCGTTTCTATCACCGGCCCAGCCAGCCACCGTCAACGGCAAGGACCTGCCCCTGCACGTAATCGGCGGCGTCGCTGGCAAGGAAAACGGCGGCTCCGCCGATGTCGCTGGGCTTGCCCCAGCGGCCTTCGGGGATGCGTTCCACGATCTGGCGGCTGCGTTCGGGATCGGCCTGCAGCGCGGCGGTGTTGTTCGTCGCGATATAGCCGGGTGCGATGGCGTTCACATTGATGCCCCTGGTCGCCCATTCATTGGCGAGCAGCTTCGTCAGCCCGCCCACGCCCGACTTGCTGGCGGTATAGCTGGGCACGCGAATGCCGCCCTGAAAGGTCAGCAGCGAGGCGATATTGACGATCTTGCCGCGCTTGCCGTCCTGGCTGGACCAGCCGGTCATGTGGCGCGCTGCTGCCTGGCACAGGAAGAACAGCGTCTTGAGATTGGTGTCCATTACCGCGTCCCAGTCCTCTTCCGAGAAATCGAGCGCGTCGGCGCGGCGGATGATGCCGGCGTTGTTCACCAGAATGTCGAGCGATCCGAGTTTCTCGACCACCGTGTCGACGACCTCGTTCACCGGTTCGATGCTGGAAAGATCGGCGCCGATCAGCTCGCAGCGGCGGCCCAGTGCCTTCACTTTCTCGCAGGTCTCGGTCGCGGCGCTGCGGCCGACCGCGGCGATATCCGCGCCCGCTTCGGCCAGCGCGAGGGCGATGCCCTGGCCGATGCCGGTGTTCGCGCCGGTGACGACCGCCACGCGGCCGGAAAGATCAAAGGGGCTCTTCGTCATTGCATCCTCGCTGTCTGCCGCCGCCCGGCGCATGGCGGGGCGGCGGCACTGGTCATCCCATCTTGCCGGAATATCTGTCCGGCAGGCCCCGATCAGAGGCTCTTGAGATAGGCGCTGATCTCTTCGTCCTGAGAGTTCGCGTAGAAATATTCCTCGAAACGCTCGCCCGATACCGCGGTCTTGAGGAGGTCCTGGTCCACGCTCTTGAGCACGGTCAGCATGTCCTTGCACGACGCGGCCTTGAGGTCTGCCAGCACGCCGCGGTTCTTGGCCATGACGGCGGCGCGTTCCTTGGGATAGCCGACGCCGCTCTCGCCTTCGAACAGCTTGCGATAGCAATCCTGCAGGTTGAGTTCGGCAGCCCAGCCAAAGCCCTTGGCATAGGGCATGGCGATGGCGTTGCCGTCGTTGATCTGGGCAAACAGGAACGCATCGGTCGGGTCGATGACCAGACCGCAGAACACGCCCGGCATCGCATTGCAGGCCAGCATCGAGCCGGTGCCCGTGCCGCAGCCGGTGACGACGAAATCGGCAGCCTTCGCATTGAGGATCGAGGCGGCAAGCAGACCGACCATCGGATAGGTCAGGTGCGCCTTGTCCTCGGGCGTGTACATCCCGTAATTGTAAACCTCGTGGCCCAAAGGCTCCACAACCGACTTCAGCGCATCTTCAATGATGCAGTTCTTCGCGGCCTGGCTGTTCTCGGTGATGACGGCAATCTTCATAAAATCCTCGCTATCTGGCTCGTTGGTCGAGCCTTGGTTCTGCCTACCGGATAGACTAGTTTTGACTGTTTGGTAACCGGTGTCATTAAAAAATCAAATGGTGGCGGTCATGCCCTTGCGCAATGGGCCATCTGACGTCGCCGGTTTGTCAGCGACGGGGCGGGGCGACTGAACTTCGCCGCACGAGATCCGAGGGGAAGCGCGAAGGCTGGTCCTGCGCCTCGGCCGGGCGCACCAGTTTGAGCGCGGCAGCCTTGGCCATCGCCTGGATCGGCCAGCGCACCGTAGTGAGCGGGGGCCAGATATGCGCGGCAATCGGACTGTCGTCGAAGCCGATGATCGACAGGTCTTCGGGTACGAACATGCCTCGTTGCCGCGCGACATGCAGCGTTGCTGCGGCCATCTCGTCATTCGATGCGAAGATGGCGGTCGGCCTGGGATCCGAATCGAGGATGCGTTCCGCGGCGTCGATCCCGGAATCGAATGTGTATTGACCGGGTGCGTGCCAAGTTTCGGGCAGGTCCAGCCCATGTCGCTTCAACCCGTCCAGGAACCCCTCGCGCCTTTCATGTGCAGAGCGGAACCCGGCAGGCCCTTCGATAAAGCCGATCCTCTGGTGCCCAATCTCGACCAGATGATCGACCGCAGTGGCGACGACTTCCCGGTCATTGGATTCGACGAGGAATTGTGGCTGGTCGAGATGGGTCGAGCCCATGCGAACATAGGTGCAGTCCATTTCTCGGCATAGCTGCGCAAGCTCTTCGTTTTCGGAAATCGGCGGCAGCATGAAAACGCCATAAGGGCGCTGCTTTTCCAGAAAATCGCGAACATCGGCGAGAAGGTCGGGCGAGTGGCGATCGACGGGGCGCACGACCAATGCGAAATTGGTCGTGCGTATGGCGTCCAGAACGCCCTCCTGAAAATTGAGGACGGTCTGGGCGTTCGGATTGTCGTGCAATAGTCCCAACAGGAAATTGCGGCGAAGGGCGAGGGCGCGTGCCTGTGGATTGGGAACATAGCCCAATTTAGCGATAACCTTCTCGACCTTTTCGCGGGTGTCGGCCTTCAGGAGCGGGGAGCGGTTGATTACCCGGCTCACGGTCTTTTTCGAAACGCCCGAAATGCGCGCGACATCATTGATCGTCGGCTGTCGGTCGCTCCTTTTGCTCGTACCCATCAAATACTCCACAATTCCGCATACGGACTTAGTCCGACAACGGCAGGGGGGCAACGAACAGAACGAAATCCTGCCCGGATCGGATGTGGGGCGATTGCGCCCGCTCCGATTTTCCCCTCCACGACCAAAGCCGGAAGCTCTTGCTTTCCAGCCGTCGTTCGTTATGACACCGGTTTCCCAAAACTGCAAAGCACAATCTGAGGGGGCCATGGAAAGGCAGTTCGTTGACAAGATCGCAGAGGCCTTCGTGGCCGCGCGAAAGGCCGGACGTGCGCTCGACGCCTATCCGGGCGAGAAACCGCAGACACTGGCCGAGGCCTATGCGATCCAGGACCGCGCATTGATGCTGTGGGATGACGCGGTCGGTGGCTGGAAGGTCGGCAAGATCCCGCCACCGCGCGATGCGGTGCTGGGCGCCAATCGGCTGATTGGTCCGATCCCGGAAAAGATGATCTTCGAAGAGGCAGGATCGCCGATCCCGATGCCGGTCTTCCGCGGCGGATTTGCTGCAGCAGAAGCCGAATTCGCGATCCGCATTCGCGTGCCGCAGGATGCTGCGCTGCCGACAAATGATGCGGAAACCTATGACTGGGTCGAGGAAGTGCGCATCGGGATCGAGATTGCGTCCTCTCCCTGGGCGGACATCAATGCGGATGGTCCCTGCGTGACGATATCGGATCATGGCAACAACAATGGCCTTGTCCTTGGCCCTGTGGTCCCGCGCGAAATGTGGGACGGGATCAACGAGATCGCCGTCGAAACCCTGATCAATGGCGAAAGCGTCGGCAAGGCGAGCACGGCTTCCATGCTCGACGGCCCTTTCGGCGCAGTCCGTTTCCTCTTGAACAACCTGACCGAGCGCGGCCTGATGGACCAGGCGACCGGCTGGGTGTCTTCGGGCGCGATTACCGGGGTCCATGACGTTGAGATCGGGCAGGCGGTCGAGGCACACTTTGCCGGCGTGGGATCGGTCGGCGTGCTGATCACGGGCTGAAGCCGGTTAGGCCGGATCTTCATGAAGGGCCGCTGCGGATCGACCGCGGCGGCCTTTTCGCGTTCAGCGGCAGCCGCCCGAGGGGCACCATTCCCGAAAGCGATATGTCTTGAAACGGGGAATGGTGGGCGCGGCAAGGATTGAACTTGCGACCCCACCCGTGTGAAGGGTGGGAATACGGACATTAGCGGCTATATGTGGACCCATCATAGCATTGAAAATAAACCATTCTTGCGTATATGCGTCCACCCATGTATTTCATGCTTGTTTCATGGATTTTCATGGATGGCGAACGGGAATGGCGGACCTCAGTAAGATTGGCGAGCGGCAGCGATTAAAGCCCAAGGCGGGCGATGAGCCGCATTGGCAACGACTCCGGGCTGGCTGTTATGTCGGCTACCGGCCCTCAAAGCGTGGAGGTAAAGGGTCTTGGTTTGCCCGAGCCTACGATGTTGATGCTGGAAGATACGCCCGCAAGAGTTTGGGTGATTACGGCTCGCAAACCGGGAATGAAGTTTTCAACCATGCAAAGCTCGATGCGGAAAAATGGGCTGAACTAGTCGAGGGCGGTGGGGTCCAGTCGCAATCGCTGGAAACAGTCGCGGATGCCTGCAAAGAGTACCTAAAGGTTCGGCCTGGACTAATCGCAGAAGGTGTATTCCGGCGCCACGTTTTCTCAGACCCAATTGCCAAAGTGAAGTTGGACAAAATTCGTCGGCGACATCTCCGTGAGTGGCGCAAGCGCTTGGAGGATGCGCCTGCGTTGCTCACTCGAAACAAGGGTGGGGAAAGGCGCACCAAAGTTCGTTCAGTTTCTACGGTCAACAGGGACATGGTGCCACTTAGGGCGGCGCTGGGTCGCGTTATGCAGCCTGGGCCACCGAACACCGAGGCTGCCTGGCAGGAAGCTTTGAAGCCCGTCAAGGGAGCCGACAAGAGGCGCGACCTATATCTAGATCGTGGTGAGCGGGAGCGTTTGTTGAAGGCTGCGGATGCGGAAATAGCTCCATTTATGCGGGCTCTCTGCGTGCTGCCACTTCGCCCTGGGGCGTTGGCCGGCCTTTGTGTGAAAGATTTTGACAAGCGCACTCGCACGCTCACCGTCGGGCAGGACAAGCATGGCCGTCCTCGTCAGATTGCAGTTCCAGTGATCATCGCGAATTTCCTGACCGAGCAATGCAAAGACAAACTGCCGGCAGCTTCGATTTTCAGGCGGAAGGACGGTCGGAAATGGACGAAGGATGCATGGAAAAATCCAATTAAGGCAGCGGTCAGCTCTGCAAAATTGCCACTGTCGGCGACGGCGTACACATTGCGTCATAGTGTAATCACAGACTTGATTCGCGAACGTTTGCCTGCACTAACGGTCGCGCAGCTCTCGGGCACAAGCGTTGCTATGATTGAACGGCATTACGGCCACTTGGTACGCAACGACGCAGAAGACGCGCTAGCTGCCTTGGCAATTTAGTGCGGTGCTTCTGTATCGTATTCGAGCCGGATCGAACCAATCCCTAACTTCATAGCCGCCAATGGCGCAGTACGTCCCGCACGTACCGCGGTGTTTCGCCATTCTTCGGAATCCCGCCGGCACGGCGAACCGCACCGGGTCCAGCATTGTAGGCGGCGAGAGCGAGATGGACTACCCCAAACTCATCGAGCATCTGCCGCAGATAGCGGGCCGATCCTTCAAGGTTGGCGCGAGGATCGAAGCGGTTGGCGACCCCCAATTCACGCGCTGTACCCGCCATCAACTGACCCAGCCCACCAGCGCCCGCCTTGCTGACGGCCAGTGGATTGTAACGGGACTCGGTCCACACGAGCGCATCGAGCAAGCCAGCGGGCAAACCGAACCGTGCTTCCATAGTCATCACATGCGGCAGATAGATAGCGCGACGATAATTCGTTGCCTTGCTGCTCCCTGAGTGCAGGGCGGCGACTGTCGTCCTTGCCTGGGTGGGAGGCAGGATAGCGGCACTGGCTTCCGCACCGCTCTGGCTTTGCTGAGCCCAGATCCCGTGCTCGACCAGCCGGAATTCTACATCGTGGTCAGCAATCCGATAACCGGCTTCCCCGTTGTCACCGTCATTGGCAATTGCGGGTGCTCCCAAAGCCATGGCCAACCCGAAGGCCATTGCGGACAAGCAGATTCGTTGGCGCATCTTTCCTGTTCCCGACTGGACGACTCGAGGGAGAACATATATAGAACATAGATTGTTGGAAAGACCATGCGAGCGTGCAGAGTGGAGGCTGCACCGGGACGGGCATCGCTCACTTCGAAAGGCGCGCCCATGTCCCGAAAGTCCCCGATTTCATCGCTCGAACGCCGTGCCCGGCAAATCGTTGAGCAGCTCGATGGCACATGGCGCGGCGGGAAGGGCATGTGCCGCTGCCCCGCTCATGACGACCGCACACCATCATTGAGCGTGACCTTGGGTCGCCAGGCAATCCTGTTCCACTGCTTTGCCGGCTGCAGCAACGATTCGGTCCTTGCCGCGCTCAATCATACCGGCGTCAGGTCGCGGGACCTGTTCGATGCTGACCAGACCGTCGACGAGTACGATATCCGGCAATCCGGTCCCGACCGAAACGCCTGCCGCCTGTGGCGCGAGGCCAATGCTCTTTCGGAATCTCCTGCCGAAGCCTACCTGCGATCGCGCGCGATCGAAACCGCATCGCCTGACCTGCGCTATCACGAACGCACCCCGCTCGGCCCCAAAGGCGAAGCCCGGTTTCTGCCTGCCATGTTGGCGGCGGTGCGCAACGACGAAGGCGTCATCGCAGTCCATCGAACCTTTCTCGATCCGGTCGGCAATCGCCTTGCGACCTTCGATCGGCCCAAGCGAGCCCTGGGCAGCCTGCAGACCGGCGCGGTCCGCCTCGCCATGCCCCGGGGCGGGAAGCTTGGCTTGGCCGAGGGCATCGAGACCGCGCTCGCCGCAACCCAGCTTTCGGACATCCCGTGCTGGGCAACACTCGGCAATGAACGCTTCGGCCTTGTCACGATCCCCGAAAGCGTGCGCGAACTGTTCCTGTTTCTCGATGCCGATGACGGCGGCGACCTCGCGCAGCAACGCGCCTGCAGTGCTTATGCGGCTCCCGGCCGCCGGATCGTGATCCGGCGCCCGCGCAAGGCCGGTTACGACTGGGCCGATGTCCTGTCTGCCAGGGAAGGCAAGACCCGGTCCCGACAGACCAGAGGGGAGGAAGCTCCTGCCTGATTGAGGCCCCGACGCGGTGAGGGCCTTTTTCTCAGGAGGTCCATATGTCACAATCAGCCCTTCAGTTCGAATTTTCCGAGCCTTCGGAACCACTGGTCCTATCGGCGGCGCGCCAGCTTGCCGACTTTCTATCGTCGGGCGCGGTTCTGACCCGCCGCGACATCAGCGATGCGCTGAGCGAACACTTCGGTGGCAGCGATGCCGACGGACGCTGGTCACTGACCGAAGCGCACGCCGCGCTCGAATTGGCGCAGGTCCTCTGGCTGATGGGCCAATCCGAACTGACGGTCACCACGCCGCCCGACTCCGCCGAACAGGTCTTTGTCGGACTCGAAGCCCGTATTCCAACCCAAACGAACCGTAGCGAGGAGCAGGTCGAGCTCCAGCAGTTTGCCACCCCGCCACGGTTGGCCTGGCTTGCCGCCCGCGCTTGTGTCTTGACCAAGGATGACGGCGTGCTCGAACCGTCGGCCGGCACGGGCATGCTGGCGCTGTGGGCGGCCAAGTCTAGCGCTGCGCTTGATCTCAACGAAAATTCCGCGTCGCGCAGATCGTGCCTTGCCGCGCTGTTCCCGCAAGCGACGGTGACCGGACACGATGGCGAACTGATCGACGAGTTGCTGGCGCCCGATTGTTCGCCAAGCGCGGTGCTTATGAACCCGCCATTCTCGTGGAGCGTCGAGCGCGGTCATGACGGGCGCACCGGTGCGCGCCATCTGCGTTCGGCATTCGCGCGGCTCCGGCCCGGCGGGCGTCTGGTTGCGATCATGCCTGAATGGTTCGACCTGCACCGCTTCGTCGCGAAGATGCGCGGCCCGGTCACCCCGTTGCTCAACGTCACGATCGACGGCGGTTTCCGTAAATCCGGCACAGGGATCGCAACGCGCCTGCTGGTGATCGACAAGGCCGAACGCGATATCGCGATCGCTACGGCCCGCACGAGCGATATTGCCGAGATTGCAGGGCTGATCGATGCGCTCCCCATCCGCGAAAGTCCGAATACTCCGCTGCCGATCATCCCGGTCCGGCCAATCGGCGCGCTCAGGTTGGTTCCGCAGGCGCGACGAATACCGCTCGCTCCTCCCGTTCGCTCCACTCCTGCACCGGAAGCGGAACCCGTCCGCTTCGAGGCGCTTGCCGAACCCGCACCGATCGACGAGCAGGTCGGACACTACCTGCCCTATCGCCCAAGCCGGGTCGTCATCACGGATGCGGCCATGCATCCTACCGCACTGGTGGAATCGGTCGCCATGGGCTCGATCGCCGCGCCAATCCCCGAAGCCGTGCCGCAACTGCCGGCGGGCCTTATCGCCAAGGGCCTGCTCTCAGCCGCCCAGGCCGAAACGCTGATCTATGCCGCCAATGCCCATGCGCGCGATATCGCCGGGACCTTCGAACCCGACGACGAGGGTTGCGTTCTCAAACCCAGCGCCGATGGCAAAGCCTATCGCATGGGCTATTTCCTCGGCGACGGAACCGGGGCCGGGAAGGGCAGACAGGTCGCCAGCGTGATTCTCGATCGCTGGGTGCGCGGCGAACGCCGTCATATCTGGATCTCGAAGAACGAGACCTTGCTGGAAGACGCGCGCCGCGACTGGAGCGCACTCGGCGGCTTGCCGCTCGATATCCAGCCGCTTGCCACCTGGAAACTCGGTACGCCCATCACGATGCCCGAAGGCATTCTGTTCGTGACCTATCCGACGCTGCGATCGGGTCGCGGCGATGCCACGCGGCTCGAACAGATCCTTGCCTGGGCTGGCGAAGACTTCGACGGGGTCATCGTGTTCGATGAGGCGCATGCCATGGCGGGCGCAGCGGGCGGCGAAGGCGCGCGCGGCAAGGTCAAGGGTTCCGAGCAGGGCATTGCCGGCATTCGCCTGCAGAACCTGCTCCCGCGCGCTCGCGTCGTCTATGCCTCGGCGACCGGCGCATCCGACGTCAACAATCTTGCCTATGCGACCCGGCTCGGCCTCTGGGGCCCCGAGACCGCGTTTCCCGACCGCACGAGCTTCGTTGCTGAAATCCGCCACGGCGGGATCGCGGCGATGGAACTGGTCGCCCGCGACCTGAAGGCGCTCGGTCTCTACAACGCCCGCGCACTCTCGTTTGCCGGCGTCGAATACGACGTGCTCGAACATTGCCTGACCCTGGATCAGATCGCGGTCTACGATGCCTATGCCGATGCCTGGGCGATCATCCATGCGAACCTCAAAGATGCGCTCGAGGCCACGCGCATTGTCGATGCGGACAGCGGCGATGCGCTCAATGGCGGCGCCAAGGCGGCGGCACTCTCTGTCTTCGAGGGAACCAAGCAGCGTTTCTTTGCCCAGCTGCTCCTCTCGATGAAATTGCCCAGCCTGCTGCGGGCCATCGAGGCTGCGCTGGGGGCGGACAATTCGGTCGTCATCCAGCTGGTCTCGACATCGGAAGCCATGCTCGATCGCCGACTTGCCGAACTGTCCGATGCCGAACGCGCGTCGCCCGATATCGATCTGAGCCCGGCATCCTTCGTGATCGACTACCTCGAAAAGAGCTTCCCGGTTCGCCTGATGGCGGTCTTTACCGACGAGAACGGCAACCGTAGGTCGGAACCAATGAGCGACGAGGAGGGCCGTCCGGTGCTGTGCCGCAGCGCGCTTGCGGCGCGCGACCGGATGATCGAACAGCTCTGCGCCCTGCCACCGATCGCCACCGCGCTCGATGCGATCCTCGAGCGTTTCGGCGCCGACAAGGTCGCCGAAGTGACCGGGCGCAGCCGTCGCCTTGTCCTCGGGCCCGACGGATGCCAGATTCTCCAGTCGCGCTCGGCCCGCTCCAATGTCGCCGAGACCCGCGCCTTCATGGATGGCACGAAGCGCATCCTCGTCTTTTCCGATGCGGGTGGAACCGGTCGGTCCTACCATGCCGATCTCGATTGCCCCAACCAGGAGCGGCGGGTGCATTTCCTGCTCGAACCGGGCTGGCGCGCTGATGCCGCGATCCAGGGTCTCGGACGCACGAACCGCACCAATCAGGCCTCGGCCCCGCTGTTCCGTCCGGTCACCACCGATGTGCGCGGCGAGCGCCGCTTTATCTCGACGATTGCGCGCCGGCTCGACAGCCTCGGCGCGCTGACCCGCGGCCAGCGCCAGACTGGAGGGCAGAACCTGTTCGATCCGCCGACAATCTTGAAAGTTCTTATGCAAGGGAAGCACTGGTCCGCTGGTTCGGCCTCCTGTTCGACGGCAAGCTCGACGCCGTCAGCCTCGACCGCTTCGAGGAATTGACCGGCCTGCGTATCGCGGCCCCTGACGGCGGCATGGTCGATGACCTGCCGCCGATCCAGCGCTGGCTCAACCGGATCCTCGCCCTGCCGATCGGCTTGCAGAACGCGATCTTCGATGAATATCTCGCCCTCGTCGAAGCACGCGTCGATGCCGCGCGGCAAGCGGGTACGCTCGACCTTGGCGTCGAGACGATCCCGGTCGAAAGCTTCGAAATCCTGTCCGGCACGTTGCTGCGCACCGATCGCGTGTCTGGCGCGACCACGCATCTTCTCGGAATCGAAATCGCCCGTGCGCTTCGCCCGCTGCCGCTTGAACGGCTCGATGCGTTTCACGGGATCGGCGACAAGCACCATCGCTGCTTGCGCAATGCGCGTTCGGGCCGGGTTGCGCTGCTGGTGCCTGCCCGCAGCCTGCTGACCGACGAGGGCGAGCGCATCCGCCGTCACGAACTGATCCGCCCGCTGAAGCGCACCTACCTGACGGACGAGGCGCTCACCGAAAGCAGCTGGGAGGACATGGGCGATGCCGCGTTCCGGGCAGCCTGGACCGAGGAAGTCGCGGAGGCTGGCGCCAGCCTGAAGCGCGAGCGGCTTTATCTTGCCACCGGCCTGTTGCTGCCGGTCTGGGACAAGCTTCCTGCCGAGCATGTGCGGGTCAGCCGCATTGCGGCGAGCGATGGCCGCTCGCTGATCGGCCGCGAGGTGCCGGTCGCTTTCGTTGCCGACTTGTGCCAGGCCCTCGGTATCGAGGGCCGGCAGGCGCTGCCGGTCGGCGAGGTCGTCACGGCTGTCCTGCAATCCGGGCGCCCACAGGACATCGCCGGACCCGATGACCTCATGTTGAAGCGCAGCCTCGTCAACGGTTCGCAGCGGCTCGAGCTTACCGGGTGGTCGGCCGCGCGGCTCGACTGGTACAAGGCGCAAGGCTGCTTCACCGAGATCATCCGCTACAAAACACGGCTCTTCGTGCCGACCGACGGGGCAGCCCAGATCATCGAGCGGCTTGCCGTTCGCTAGTTCGCATGTCGGGGGGATTGGCTGTTACTCGCAGCCGATCCCGTCATTGTCGCGGTCAAGGTGCCGCCCGTAACCGGGATCGCCCCGCCTTACCGGTGCTGCGCCCGCCGCCCGTGCGGCGGCGCAGTTCGGGAAATAGGTGCTCGATCCACTGCTTCGTTGCGACGGACTGGCAGGCGCGGCACTGGACCCGCGATGGCAGTGCCGGGTTCCGGCCTTGCGGTCGTAATGGCAGCCGTCCGCGGCAAGGCCGCCGCCATGCGCCAGAACCGGACCCGCGTTGCCGAGCGTAGCAAGCGGGGCTGCAAAGAGCAGGGCGAGCGGCCCGAGAAGTTTCATGTTTATTTCCCCCAAGGCCGCGATGACAAATCCCCAGATGATGCTAGCCCTAGCCCCCTAACGCATGATGAAGACAGGAAAATCCCGATCCCATGGGGCCGAAGCGGCAGATTGCAGGAGCGCTTTTCATGTTGCTGGCGCTGACCGCAATGATGCTCGCTATTGGAGAGGGCTGGACCCCGATGAGTAGGTGAAGGCGATGTCGAGAGAACCAGAGCCGGAGAAGAGCTTCGCGCTTCGCGTGGAGTTTAGCCTTTTGCTAACCGCCTGGATCCTATCGCTGGTCTGGATGATTACGAGCCTCGTGAACTGGCTGGACTGAATGCGGCAGGACAACCCGATCCGCAGTCACCGTGTCACGGTATTCTGCGACTGGCTCGAAACCGTGCCGTTCGGCGAGGAGTTCGACGAGCGCCCCGAATATGCCTTCTTCACCGACCTCACCGAAGACGAACTTGTCGCGGCCGAGCATGAACTGGTGCGCCGCTATGCGGGCCTGGCCCATCGCGAGGATATGAAAGCGCTGACTGGCCTGGGTCAAATTGCTCCGCGTGTCTCGGACAACGATCAGTGATCCCCGTTATCTCGATTTAAAGGGCGGTGAATGGCCTAACAAGGTGTAAACAAGACACAGAATAAAATATAAAAATCCGGTTGATCTCTCGATTTCTTCCTTTATTGGGGCGATCACTCTCTTCCGGGGGAAATAAAAGAGGGAAATACATGAGGACTATTATTCTGTCCGGCGCGGTCATCGCGTCGGTTATTGCTACGCCTGCGCTCGCTCAGGAAG
This sequence comes from Croceicoccus mobilis, assembly GCF_001661965.1. Classification (GTDB taxonomy): domain Bacteria; phylum Pseudomonadota; class Alphaproteobacteria; order Sphingomonadales; family Sphingomonadaceae; genus Croceicoccus; species Croceicoccus mobilis. Next base: position 25,245 of record NZ_LYWZ01000001.1, on the reverse strand, counting down.
CGGACGCTTCCGGTTTCTACATCGGCGCTCTGGCTGGTTACGACAGCGTCGAGCTTGAATACGATGGCGTTTCGGGCGACGAAAGCGATGTGCTGTACGGCGTGGTCGCAGGCTATGATGCCAATCTCGGCGGTGCTGTAGTCGGTATCGAAGCCGAAATCGCCGATTCCGGCGTTTCGTCCACAGCAACCGACATCTTCGAATTCGATGACAGCGCGACGCTGAGCGCCAGCCGTGACCTTTACATCGGTGCGCGGGTCGGTGCGCGCGTCACCCCAAGCATCCTGCTCTACGCCAAGGGCGGTTACACCAATGCCCGCGTGAAGCTCGCCTACACCGACTCGTTCGGCGACACCTATAGCGATTCTGACACGCTCGACGGCTACCGCATCGGCGCTGGCGCCGAGTACACTTTCGGCAACTTCGGCTTCCGCGCCGAATACCGCTACTCGGACTACGGCGAGTACAGCTACGAAGGTGTCGGCACCGGCATCGAGGCGCGCCGCAGCCAGGTCGTTGGCACCATCGTCTACGGATTCTGATCAGATAACCTGTCCCGGATAAGAGTTCGGCCCGGCCTCCTGCGAGGTCGGGCCGTTTTGCTTTTCTCCTGGCCCCGTCTTCTTTTTTCGATCCTTGATATGGAGTGCGGTCCCTATCGGACCGAGAAATCAAATATCCGGGCGCTCATGGCGCCAGCCGTGCCGCCGCTTCCTAGCGAGAAGATGAAGCCCTATTCGCCGGGCTCCATGACCGCATCGGCCTTTACTTCATAAACGCCGGGACGAACCAAGTCGTAATGAAACGGGATCCGATCCTTGTCCATCACGCCGCTTTTGGCTCCGGCAATGTTCATGCTCCCGACCCGGGCTTCGCGGCGACCCTTCTTCTGTTTCAGTTCGACCAGCGTAAATTCGGCCGGTGACTGGACTGTCGTATTCAGGCCGCTTGCCCATGCATTGGATGCACTCGCATCACTCGCGTTGTCGAAAAAGAAGTAGAAAACCGGCTTCGTCGTCGACTGCACGGGGGCAGTTTCGTCCTGGATCGCGACCTTGACGCTGGCGGAGGCTATCCCCCCGGTCAGCGCGTATCCCAGTATGCCGCCGGTCTTTGCCTGGTTTGAAACCGTGGCGTTCATCCTCTTCATGCGGGCGTCTGAGCCCGATCCCTGCAGGAGATAGACGCCTGCCGGATGCGGGACCATCGGATCGGCCGAGTCCAAGGAGTATTCCGGTTTGGAATTGGCGCCTGTGCTGAGCATTGCCGCGATGACAGCGGAGGAAACGCCCTTCTGCTTGAGCTCGATCATCTGATCGGTGCTCAGATCGAACGTCGCATTTTCGCTCTCGATCTTGGCCACGATCGCCTCGTCGCCCAATCCCATCTGGGACAGCTGCAAGACATCAGCCACCGACAAGGGTTCCGCCAGAACCGGTGAGCCAGCCATTAGGCCGATTGCGGCCAGCGCGAACGACAAGGATTTTTTCATGAGCCCCCTCACATTGAAACGAATGCCTCTCTTGCATTCATTTCTTGCCAATTCAACTTGTCGTGGATGGCATTTGCCCGGACACGACCTGCGAAGACGTCCGAAACTTGAACGGGTTAACGCGGTATCGGTCGCACGTTGTCACCGGTCCTTGCGTCTTTGCACCTGGAACTAACGGTCCGCGGGTCGCCCGATTTGCCTTCGCCGCGAACCGATCATCCTGCCCGCTCCATCACGAGTTGAGAGGGGAGGGGGCTTTGCCCTGATTGCGCCCAAGGCTGCCGGTTGTCGGCATGCAGGGCCGCCAATCAGGAGTACAAGCCATGATCAAGACCATCCCTCTGAACAAGCTCGTCCCTTCGCCGCGCAATGTCAGGAAGCATGCCGATCCTGCTGCCGATGCCGAACTGAAAGCCAGCATCGCCGCCAGCGGCCTCTTGCAGAACCTCATCGTGCGTGCCGGCGTGAAGGGCAAGTTTGAGGTCGAGGCCGGCGAACGCCGTCGCCGCGCGCTCGTCGCTCTCGCCGATGACAAGGTTTTGCCGCGCACCCACCCGGTAACCTGTCTCGTGCTCGACGAGACAGCAAGCGATGCGGTCGAAACCAGCCTTGCCGAAAACTTCCACCGCCTCGCCATGAACCCGGCCGACGAAGCCCAGGCGTTTGCCTCGCTCGTCGAGGCGGGCGCCAGCAGCGAAGAGGTCGCGCGCCGCTTCGGCCTGACCGTCCGCTTCGTCGAAGGCCGCCTCCGGCTCGCCAATCTTGCCGAACCGGTCCTTGCCGCGCTGGCATCGGGCGCAATCACGCTTGATCTCGCCAAGGCCTATGGCGCGACTTCGGACCAGGCAATCCAGGCGCGCGTTTTCGAGCAGGTGTCCTCGGCCTATTATGCCCCCAGTCCCGACAGCATCCGCCGCATGGTGCTGACCGGCACCGTGCGCGGCAGCGATTCGCGCGCGCGCTTCGTTGGCCGCGATGCCTATGTCGAGGCAGGCGGCAGGATCGAGCGCGAGCTCTTCGACGATGATGACAGCGAAAGCTGGGTCGACGTTGCCCTGCTCGAAGATCTCGCCCGGGCGAAGATGGAAGAGCAGGCCAAAGTGCTCGCCACCGAGCACGAGATCGCCTGGGTTCGCCCGACGCTCGATAATTACGTGAGCCATGACGTGCTTGAGGGTCTGCACCGCCTTCCCGCCGGGCCCGCACCCTTGAGCGAGGCGGAACTGGCGCGGCTCGACGAACTCGACAAGTCGTTCGACGAACATGCCGCGATCCTCGAATGCGAGGAAAGCGCCGAGGAGGCGATCGCCGCCGCCGAAGCGACGATCGATGCGATCGAACGCGAGACCGACGAGATCCGTAACCGGCCGCTGATGCTCGACCCCGACCTCAGGCCCGACGCCGGGATGATCCTGACCCTCGGCCGTGACGGCACGCCGGTGCTCCAGCCGCATTATTATACCGAGAATGCCGCAGTGCTGGCGGGTGAGAACGATGCGGTCGAAGTGGTTTCGGATGGCACGGGCGATACCCTGCGCCGTGCGACGCTGTCGAAACGGCTTGTCGACGAACTCGCGATGCAGCGGCGCGATGTCCTCGCGCTCCATGTCGCGTCCGATCCGGCTCTTGCGCTCGATCTTCTCGTCTTCACGCTGGCCGATGCTGACACACACGACTGGCGCGCACGCTCGGCAACGACCTTGCGCGGACCGATCGCGGCAGGCCCGGTCGTCGGCTTCGAGGCGAAGGATGCGCCGGCCACGGCGTCGCTCGCCGAATTGAGGGGCGGTCTCGATGAAAGCTGGCGCGGTGCGGACGATATCGTTGCCCGCTTCAAGGCGTTCCGCCGCCTCGAAGAGGAAGCACGCGCGTCCTGGCTCGGCTTTGTCGTTGCTCGCACGTTCGAGGCGAGCCTCAGCATGGCGGGCGACCGGGCGATCGCGCTCCATGATCACCTGGGGACGAGCATCGGCATCGAGATTGCCCGCTGGTGGCGGCCCACGGCGGCCAACTACTTCGACCGGGTGTCGAAGTCGGTGATCCTCGAGGCCTTGTCCGAGGTCGGCGGGCCGGACCTCGTCGCGCGTTTTGCCGCCTCGAGGAAGGGTGAACTCGCCGAAAGTGCCGAACGCGTCTTCTCGGGCAATTTCATTACCGATGCCGCGGTGCGCGAGGCGGCGCTGGGCTGGGTTCCCGAAGTCATGCGCTTTGTCGCACCCGTGAGCGACGCCGACGATCAGGCGGTCGAAGACGACGTTGATCACAATGCTTCGGATGCTGTTCCCGACGTCGTCGTCGGCAATGACGTCGGCGACGACGACGACAATCCCCGCGAGATGGCCGCCTGACCTCCTCCTGACAGGACAGGCCATCTGGCAACAGGGTGAGGCGGCTCCTTCCAATCGGAAGGGGCCCCCTCTTCTCGTGGCTCCGCTGGAAGAGAGGGGAGGGTGCTTTTGCTCCTTGCGGACCGGGCGGTGCCTTTGTCGTCCCGGCCGGATCAGGAGAACAGACATGCCCCGCAATTCCCGCAAGTCCCGCACCCGTTCGCATGCCGAGACCGTCTCGCCCGCGCAGCGCATTACCGCCGAAATCATCAAGCGCCTCGAGGAGGGCACGCGTCCCTGGGTCAAACCGTGGCGCGGCGTGCCCTCGGCACGACCTTTGCGCGCCTGCGGCATTCCCTACCAGGGCATCAACGTGTTCTGGTTGTGGCTGGTCGCCGATATGTGCGGCTTCGCCTCGCCCTACTGGATGACCTATCGCCAGGCCAAGGAACTGGGCGGACAGGTCCGCAAGGGCGAGAAGGCGACGATCGCGGTCTTCTACAAGAGCTATACCAAGGAGATCGAGGATCCCGCGACCGGCGAGAAGGAAGACCAGGCGCGCCGGGTGCTCAAGAGCTTTCCGGTGTTCAACGCCGACCAGGTCGATGATCTGCCCGTGCGTTTCCGGCCCGCACCGCCGGTCCAGCCGGTTACGCCTTCCGGTCAGCGCGATGAGCTCGATGCTTTCTTTGCGGAGATTCCGGCCAAGCTACGGCACCAGGGCGCCGAGGCCTATTACGAACCTGTCGCCGACCGCGTCACGATGCCGCCGGTCGAGCTCTTCACGGGCTACGACCACTATTATGCGACGCTCGCGCACGAGCTGTCGCACTGGACGGGTCATGCCAGCCGCCTTGCACGTGATCTGAAAAACCGGTTCGGTTCGGAGAGTTATGCCGCCGAAGAGCTGGTGGCCGAACTTTCGAGCGCGATGCTCGGGGCCGAACTCGGACTGCCGGTCGCGCATCTCGACAACCACGCCAGCTATATCGATCACTGGCTGCAGCTCCTAAAGAAAGATGATCGGGCTATCCTGACCGCCGCCGCGCGCGCCGAAGCGGCTTCCTCGCTGCTGTTGAAGCTGGGCGGACGCAAGGTCGATGGCAGCGATGCCAGTTTCGATGATCATGATGACCACCATGATGACGACGGGCGCGGCGATGCCGCGCTCGCGGCCTGAGGGAGGCGGATCATGGGACGTTCCGTCAGCTACCCCACGGGCGCCGTGGTCGCCTTTCGCCTTATCGGTGCCGACGACGATGATGATCTCGACTGGGAATATGAATGCCTCGTCGACTGGATCCGCGCCGAAGCGGTTCGCGCGTTTCCATCGCTTCGCGAGCACGATGGCTGGCGCGGCCGCGAGGATCGCATTCTCTTGCGCAACGCCTACGCCGATTGCGGGATTTCGACTGATTGCGGTCTTGCCGCGGTCTGGCTCGCCGAACGCGACGATGGTGCCTATTGGGATGCCGATGCATCGACCGCCCGTTCGCCCCGCGCACAGCGCTGGCTCGGGCAGGTCGCGGACAAGTTCACGGGCCTATTCGGCGAACTGGAGTGCCTCGGGCGTTTTTCGAACGGCGAGGCGATCTACCGTCGTCGTGACGTCGCCTAGTCGAACTCTTTCCAATTGAACGGATATGCGCTATATCGTGCATATGAAAGGACCGATGTGATGGCGACCCTGGCCCCGGAAGCGGCCGACCGCGGCGCGGTTCTGACCGCTGCTGTCGCGCGCATCGCCGATCTCTGGCAATGGAACAACGGCAGGCTCGGGCAAGTGCTCGGCCTGTCGCCAGCCACCGTATCCCGCCTGCGGCACGGGCAGGCGAGGCTCGATCCTGCCTCCAAGTCCTTCGAGGCCGGGCAGTTCCTGCTACGCCTGTTCCGAAGTCTCGATGCCCTGCTCGGCAGCGACGACGATGCCGCGCGCCGCTGGCTCGAGGCCGACAATCTCGACCTTGGCGGCAAGCCGATCGACCACGTCGGCACGATGCGCGGTCTCATGGGCCTATGCGACTATGTGGACGCCTGGCGCGCTCGCGTCTGAACACCGGGCCTATCGGGGTCGGGTCTGGCGCGTGGTCGAAGCCCAGCACCGGATTTCGACCGGGCGGCTTGCATCCGATCCTGTAGCGCAGGCTCTCCTCGAGGACCTTGCCGAAGAGGTGAAGCCGGCCTTGGCGGCGAGTGCCGCGCATCTCGATTACCTGCTGGCCTCACCCTTTCGCTATGGGCACCGGCAGGCCAGCCGTTTTCGCCGGGCCAATGAACGTCCCGGCATTTTCTATGCAAGCGAGGCCGAGACGACCGCGATTGCCGAGACAGCCTATTGGCGGCTCAAATTCTTCTCGCGCTCGCCGGGCTTTGTCCCACCCTCGACGACCAGCGAACATTCGAGCTTTTCGGTTCTCGTTGCCAGCCAGGCCACGCTCGATCTGACCGAGCCGCCATTTGAGTCTCATGAAGCCGACTGGATCGACCCTGCCGACTATACCGCCTGCCAGGAATTCGCATCCGTTGCCCGCGAAGCGGCGACCGCGCTGATCCGTACGCGGTCGGCGCGCAATCCCGAACGCGGCTGCAATATCGTCGTTCTCGATCCGGCGTCCTTTTCCGAGCGCCGTCCGAAACCGGGGCGGACCTGGCATCTCCGCTTCGAGAACGACCGGCTCGTGGCGCTGGCGGCGTTCCCCGCGCGCGACAGGTACGAATTTACCGCTGCGGGGTTCGGGCTCTGATCTTGTCGGGCCCGAAGCATTTTGGGTGATGCCCCTGCCAGTCCGTCATTCCCGTGGGAGAGGCCGGAGCGAGAGAGGCCCTGGGCCGGTCGGCTGAGGCCGCAACCCGCCGGCGGCAGGCCCGTGTTGGTCGGCGGTGATCGTCCTTCGCATCATCATGCGTTCGGCATTGATCTGACCTCAAGGTGCCCGCGATGTCCCCTAATGGCCGACCTGCCCGCGCCAGCCTGCCGCCCGGGGGTTTCCCGCTTGCGCGGTGCGTCCCCACCCTTGTCCCGGCCCTGACGGGCTCTCGCCGGCGCTCCCCATCGGGTGCTGCCGGATCAAACCGTCAGGAGGACAATCCCATGCATTCGCAAATTCACGACCAGTTAGCCGGCCTCGATCTCTCCAGCTTCTCGATCGGTCCGGCGCCCGTTGGTGCCGCCGATTTTCCGACCACCGAGCAGGCCAGCCAGACTTTGGAAGCGATCTGGTCCGATCTCTTCGCGATGTTTTCGGGCACCGCGCTCGAAGCCGATGCCGAGGATATCGGATGGGCCTTCGTCAACCTTTTTCACCGCTCGGCGCAGCGCAAGTCCAGCGCGCTCGACAGGGCCAGCGACGAGGTTCGCGCGCTCCTCGCCAGTGCCGATGGTTCGGAAGTCCATACCAGCGATCTCGAAGACCAGGTCGAACGCGCCCAGTGCGCCGAAGCCTCGATGCTGGCCATGGAAGAAATGCGCGAGATCGCCGCATGCCTCTACCTCAATGAGTTCGGTTCCTCGTGGAAGCCGGTCTCGAGTTCACGGTTCAACCATGGCGCCATGCTCACCTCGGCGCTCGTCGAGGGCCGCGAATTCCTGCGCGCACGGGCGGCCTCCAAACGCCGCGCGGCGATGCCCGAAGGTACGCCCGTGGTCTTTGCCGGTGGGCGTCCCAAGTTTGCATCCGATCACGATGCCAAGGCATTTGCCACCAACGTCTGGGCGACCCTCGACAAGGTACGTGACCGCGTTCCCGACATGGTGCTTGTCCACGGCGGCGACACCAAGGGCTGCGACCGGCTTGCCGCATCCTGGGCCGAACGCCGCGATATTGCACAGGTCACATTCTCGCTCGACCGGCGCATGGGTGCGCGTGCCGGGTTCCAGCGCAACGAGCGCATGCTGTCACTCGATCCGCGCTACGTCGTCGCCTTTCCCGGGAACGGGGTCCTTGAACGGCTCGTCATCGAGGCGAAGGCGCGCCGAATTACCGTTGTCGATCGGCGTGGGCTGCTGGGCACCAGCCCCAGGGCGGTACAGCAGATCCAGCCATGACCCATGTCCAACGGCTGCGTTGCTCCCCAGCAGCGCAGCCGTTCACTGTCCGATTTCGGTTAGCGTTATGATGTTGGACGCGTAATTGCTGGTGGGGCCGATCGCTTCAGGCCGAAGTTCGGCTACCTTGCGAAGCGGCATGCAACAGGTGGCTGAAATCCCCCTTCCTCGCCAGAACATCGGCCAGTGTATATTTACCGAGCACTGCGAGAAACGCCCCGAGCGCTTCGTCCAGCACGCTGGTGAGACCACAGGCTGGCGCAATGATGCACTTTCCGCATTCGACGAGGTCGAAATCATCCTCGGTGTGGCGGATCAGCTCGCCGACGTTGATGTCTTCGGCCGGCATGGCCAAGCGAATGCCGCCTGACCTGCCACGAACGCTTTCCAGATAGCCCGCACCGACGAGGTCGCTGACAACCTTCATCAGGTGGTTTTGCGAAATCCCGTATGCTGTCGCGATCTCGGAAATCGAGCACAACCGGTCAGTCCGCGAGCCGAGGTAGAGCAGCACGCGCATCGCATAATCGGTGTAGCGGGTGAGCCGCATTGCCCGTTCTCCAAAAGATGCATTCCCATTGCATGTTTTTTCGCTCCCGCATAGATGCGCTGTGAATGCATGTTTTGGAGTCGATGCTATGGAACTCAAACGGATCGACGACGAGGGCCTCGGCCACCTTGTCGAAGCGTTCTATGCGCGCGTGCGAGCCGACGAAGAACTCGGTCCCATCTTCAACGACGCGATTTCGGACTGGCCCGAACATCTCGGCAAGCTCACCGACTTCTGGTCGTCGGTCATGCTGACGACGGGACGCTACAAGGGGCAGCCCGTCCCCGCGCACATGAAGCACCGGTCGAAGATCACGCCCGAGCTTTTCGAACGCTGGCTCGGTCTCTGGGCCGAGACAACAGACGCGTTGATGGAACCTGCTGCCGCAAGGGCGCTTCAGGACAAGGCACGGCGCATCGCACAAAGCCTGCAGCTGGCGATGTTCTTTCGCATAGATGCCGACCAGCCGACCGGCCGCACGAATATCCCCGATCGGGTTGCGGCAGAATGAGTAGCGCCGAGGCGCAGGTTGGCCGACCCGAACCCTATCGTTCGACGCCGATCTTCGACGAAAACTCGTTGCCGGCAGCCTTGCGCGAACGGCACGACACAAAGCCCGGCGTCTGGGGACTGATCCGCGTACTGGAAGGCCGGCTGAAACTCACCATCCTCGAGCCGCTTGGTGAAACGGTCCTCGAGCCGGGCAATCCCGGTGTCGTCCTTCCCGGGCAGCCGCATTTCGTCACGCCTCTGGGCGCGATGAAGATGCAGGTCGATTTCTACAAAGAGCCTCCGCCAACTGCCCGATAGCGCAATCACCCCCAAACCCTGCTGCGCCTGCCACGACAGGCATTTCCGACCTGAAGGTTCTTCGTGCTCAAATTCCTGATTTCGCGATCGGCTAGTCTCCTGCCGCAGGGCGCGATTGGTCACCTTGGTTGGCTCCGCGGCGCAATCGGAGGAGGGCTGGCCATCCTCGCCTCGGGCCTGGTCGCCATTGTGCTGCTGGGTACCAACAGCGCCGCTCTTCCGGTCCTGGTCGCGCCGCTCGGCGCCTCCGCAGTCCTGGTCTTCGCCGTTCCCGCCAGTCCGCTGGCCCAGCCTCGATCAGTCATCGGCGGGAACCTCCTGTCCGCGGCGATCGGACTGACACTTGGTCATGCGATCGGGGAGCCGATGCTCGCGGCAGGCCTTGCAGTCGGCATCGCGATCGCGGCCATGTCGGTAACCCGATGCCTTCATCCTCCAGGCGGCGCCTGCGCGCTTCTATGCGCGCTGGGTGCGGCCGGGCCGGAAACCTGGGGTTGGGCATACCTATGGCCGATTGCCATGAATGTTCTCGCCCTTTCGGCAGCAGGTTGGTTCTACAACAACCTGACGGGTCACCCCTGGCCGCACCATGCCGCTGTCCCGGCTGCGCCCCCGACGGCATCCGGTTTCGCCTATACCCATGAGGACCTCGAGGCGGTCCTTGCCGACTGGAACGAAGTACTCGACGTCGATATCGATGACCTCGATGCGATCTACCAGGCCCTGTATCGGCGCGTAGCGAGCCGCCATTCTGTTCGGCATCGCTGAGCAGAATATGCTCTCGGCCATGGCGCCCCGAAAAGCTGCGCAGCCCGGTCCCATCGACTGGACGAACGACAAGCGCCGGGCGGCATTATGACCATGTTAATCATGCGGCAGGCTTTGCCTGCTATCTGTTGGACTACTTTCCTCCCTCACTCGGCCTCGCCCTCGGCGGGGCCTTTTCTTTGCCGCTATCGGTACTAGCTATGCGGCAAGGAGAGGAAACCCGACATGCCGCTTCGGATCACCATGCATCGCAATGACAAGGAGCCGATCGAATGCGTTTGCCTCGGCGATCTGGCCGAGGCGATCGCGGTCGCACGCGAGGCCAGGGAAGCCGGGGACTGCGTCGCCGTACAAATCTGGAATACCGACGGACAGCTGCTTCACGAAGACGGCAACTTGGGGTGAATCTTTGCACAGCCGCGTCGCGAGCGGTTGTGACGATGCCCCGGCATGGTTAGCCCGGATCGAGACATCAGGGGGGCAAGACCATGTCGAACTATTCCACGCACCAGGGCAAGCCGGACCGGTGGTCGCACCCGGTCCAGAATCTCGACCCGTCGCTGCGACGCGCGCGATACGGGCGGCTCCAGCCGTTGGAAACCCCGTCGCTGTTCGAGCGCATTTTTCGTCGCCGGAGCTGACCCGACGTCCAGCACGAGGCGCTAGTTGGACGAGTGACGGCGTGACCATCGATGCCGCTAAGCGGTTGCGCGATTGGCGAACCTTTCTCGAGATGATGCGGGCCGTTCACTGCCGATCGTGCCCTGCCTGATTATCGCGGACTGACCCGATCGAGGACCAAGGTCGGCGCGAATGTGCTGTCCGGCCGATGGTCTATTGGCCGTTCCATCCCGGTCTCGCGCTGGTCCTTGATCGCGACCCGACCCTGAAAGACGAATTGTCGCAGACATGGCCGCTATCGCCATGCATTTGCCGGCATGATTGCGAGGGGATGACGCACGTCGATCCACGAACAGGGCCAGTAGCCATCCTCCTGCCGGCACCTGAAGCCAATCCGGCTTTGTCGCGAACATTCCTGAACCAGGTCAGCTGATCCCTGCAACCCGCAGCTCCGCCGGCCGTGTTGGCAGCGTCTCCCTCGCGCGATTGCGGTGCAATCGCCGGGGCGCTGCCTGCCCGCACCTCCCGGCGTCTGCGGGTTCCCCTTGGGTCCATGACCCCGCGGTGCAGGTCTCCCATGCCCTGCTTCTGACCGAGTTCGCAAGCCGGAAATGGTTTCCGGTTTGAGAGCAGCAAGGAAGTCTATCCATGACCAATATCGCAATTCTCGTCGGCCGTATCGCCCGCGATCCCGAGACCCGCACCACGCAAGGGGGAACCACCGTCACCACGATCTCGCTGGTCACCGACCGTCCGGCCCGCGACAAGGAAGGCAAGACCTACAAGGACGAGAACGGCTACACCGCCAAGGACAGCGAGTTCCACCGCGTCACCTGCTTCAACGGCCTCGGCCAGAACGTCGCCAAGTACTGCAGCAAGGGCCAGCTCGTCAGCCTCGAGGGCCGCATCCACTACACGCAGTGGAACGACCAGGACGGCAACAAGCGTTACGGCTGCGAGATCCTCGCAGACAAGGTCGACTTCCTGTCGCGCCCGAACCGCTCGGACAACCAGGATGCTCCGCCGATCGACGAGGACTGATCGGCACCGCGCCAACAACAAGGCCCCGCTGGCACGCGCCACCGGGGCCTTTCTTTTGCTTGTCCTGCCGGAAGGGGAGGGCAGGCAAAGCGGGAATTCACGTCCACTTTACGGCATCACGGCGTTGTACCCAGGCGTTCGAGCGCCGCATCGAGACCCATCGCCGATGCTTGTCTGACGAGCCGTTTGAGCTTGCCGGCCTCTAGTGTTTCGGCGCCGCATTCGAGCAGCATCGCGCCCAATTCCTGCGCGGCATTCTCGCGCAGCTCCGTTTCCCTCGCATCGAGCTCGGCGCGCTGTTCGCGCAGGCGGGTGAGCGCATCGCGCGCATTTCTGGACCTTGCCAAATCTGGTTCCTTACCTTGGCTGAAGGTCCCCTCGCTGCGCATCCTGCCACATCGCAAATGTTCTGCAAAGGTTCTTGTTTGCGATGAGACGAGGACATGCGCTCCACCGAGAGGTTGGGAGGTCTCTCTCGCAGTCCTTGTCATGGTGACGGAGGCTTGAGGGCCCGCGTCAAGGACGGACGGGGCCCCACCATTTTGCCCGCCACCGGATTGCATCCGGCAGCGAACAAAATCGTTACCCCCATCGCCGCTTCGCGGCCGCGTGTTCCACGCGGTCCCTGACCCGGTCCGTCGCCCCCATCGAGCGCTCCTGACGATGCGAAGCATCGAACTTCAGGAGGAACTGTCATGCACACTTGCAGCCAACATTCGTACCGGCCGGACGCGGATCAAACGGCGTTCATCGCGGCCATGGATACGGCCAATGCGCGGGCCCAGCACAGCTACTTTACCCAGTATGTCCTGACCGACAGCGAGGCCGGGTATGTCACCATCGACGAAGGCGATTACGGCGCCTTGCCCGACCAGTTGATGGCCCGGGTCGTGGACGCGGTGCCGGGCCGGTTCAGCGACGAATTCTGATCCAACGGGTGCACATTACACGAGGAGGAAGTCCGGTCAGGGCTTCCTCCTATACTTTGCTCGGATGCCTGGTGCCGTCATTAACTTCGCCTGTCGGCAGGCACTCCAATCGCTCAAGCTGCTGGTTTCGTGGCGTCCAGGCGCTGCAATCGTTCGGGCATGGCGAGCATCTTTCGCGCAGCCGCCGCGAGCGCTTCGGCTTCGCTTGGCCATGTCTCGGCTGACGCCATCGACAGGCCGCTCGAGTAGCTGACTGTCGCCTGGAAGCCATCGCCGCTGGGCGACGCGCTCAGCGTCACGCTGGTCATCATCCGCACTCCTGTCCTGTACCAGGAATCGGCACGAACCATACGCCGATCGATCGCGAGGAGCCATTCCTATCGGTCCCGGAAACCGGGCATCCTCGAGCCGCAGGCGCACCCACGGGAGGTACCGGCAAGTCCCTCCACCCGGATTACGCTCCTATCACAGGACCACGCCTTCGAAGCTGGGAACAGGAAGCACACCCCACGCGACTTGTCGCACCGGTTTGAAGCAGGAAAGATCATGAAAAACAGCTAATTGATGGCGAGATTAGCAAAATGGCAGCTTTCCCATTTCTTTTCATGAGCGCGTCAAACGTCCTGCATTGTTCATGAGGCGGGGAAGCGGAGGCGCGGAATTCTGCGGGCTTTACGTGTTCTTGACATGTTCTCATTGTTCCTGTAGTTCGAAGGTGCCTTTCGCAGTGTGAATCCAGGCTTCTTCACCCCAAGGAAACCGGATCCATGACCCGCCCCGTACCCATCCAGGTCTATGTTTCGCCCGAGCTTGCGGACCGCGTGCGCAAGGTCGCAGAGCGCCATGACATGACCGTCAGTGCCTGGCTGCGCGCACTGCTGTCGCGCGCCTGCGACGAGCAGGAACTGGCATTGCAGCACAACACGTCGATCACCCGCATCCTGCGCATGATGGTCTTTGCCCGTGTCGGTATCGATGGCCTGCTCGCCGGCCATGCCGACCCCACGCTGCGCGACCGGATATACAAGGTCTATCGGCGCCAATGCGCGGCAATTGGCCTCCCTTCCACCGCAACCGAGGGAGGCCGCGATGAAGCGCAATCTCGGTAATTTCACCCGCGGCAGCCAGCTATTGGGGCACTTCGGCTTCATGTTTGCCGCCGGTCTCAAATGGCCGCTTCTTATCGCGGTGGTGGCCTTTGGCGCGCTGGCCTCGTGGATGGTCGCGCATGGCCTCGACGACCACCATAGCTACCTTGTCTGGATGCGGATCTACGCCATGGGCTACATGTTCATGGAGTTCGATCCGGCCAAGACCGTGAGCATGGAAACGGTCTTCGGCGGCAGCTTCGAGCTCCCCATCTCGCGCGTCGAATCCTACCCACCGGTGGTCCGCGCGTGGGACACGATGCTGGACCTCGTTGGCACCGCGTTTGCATGGACCATGTTCGCGCTCGTGCCTGCATTCGCGCTGTTCTACTGGATCGCCGAGCGCTTCGGCAGCCACTCGAAGGAACGCCGCCACGAGCGTGGTGCATCGCTGGTTCCGCTTGTCGAGCTTGCCCGCGACATCCGTCACCACAACCGCGCCGAACGCCGCCGCGAGCTGATCGAGGCGTTGGGCTGGCGCCGGCATCTGTGCCTGCCGTCCGAGCTGCAGGAGGTGCTGCCCTACCGCCCATCGCATATCGCGAAGCTTTCCTATCCCTGGCGGCTCGAACAGAGCCATGCGATGCTTATCGGTACCACCGGCATGGGCAAGACCGTGGCGCTGTCCGAGATGGTGGAAGAGGCGCGCGAGCGCCGACAACGCGCGGTCATCTTCGATCTGACCGGTGCCTTCATTGAGCATTTCTACGATCCTGAGCGCGACGTCATCCTGAACCCATTGGATGCCCGCTGCCCGCGCTGGAACATCTTCGACGAATGCCGATCCGAGGGCGAATTCTGGGCCGCGTCCGAAGCGCTCGTGCCGCACGATGGCGGCGGTGAAGCGCAGTTCTGGGTGATCGCCGCGCGTGCGCTTTTCGTCGAATTTTGCCTCAAACTGGTGGAAGCGGGCGATGCCAGTAACGAGGCGCTGGCAAGCCGCCTGATGAGCGCAGACCTCGCCAAGGTCCATGCCATGCTGCGCGGCACGATCGCCGATCCGATCACTGCGCCCGAAGCCGCGCGCATGGCGGAATCGGTGCGCGCCGTGTTCAACGTCAATGCCCGCGCGCTGAAACTTCTGCCGCGCGAAGGCGCGCGCTTCTCGATCCGCGAATGGGTTGAAGCCGAAGACAGAGATGGCGGCTTTGTGTTCCTCTCGGCGCGCTATGTCGACCTCAGCGTCTGCACCCAGCTGCTCACACTCTGGCTCGATCTCGCCATGAACACGCTGATGACGACGGCGCGCTCAGGGGACCTCAAGATGTGGTTCTTCATCGACGAACTCGGCGCGCTGCATCGTCTCCCCGCGCTCGAAACCGGTTTGCAAACCGCGCGCAACTACGGCGGCGCGATCGTCACCGGGATCCACGCCTATGCCAAGCTGCAGGAAGTCTACGGCGAGCATATGGCCGAGACCCTGTCGTCGCTTGCCAAGACCAAGCTGATCCTCGGCACCGGCGACTACAAGACCGCGACCTGGTGCTCTGAAGCCATCGGTCATGCCGAAGTCACCGACAAGGACGAGGCGCATACCTATGCCTATAACAATGCGCGCGATGCGGTCAGCCTGACGCCGAGAAAGCATATCGAGGCGCTGGTCCTGCCCGACCAATTGAAGGACATGCCAAGCCTTACCGGCTATATCAAATTCCCCGACGGCTTTCCGGCAGCGCCTGTCACGCTGGTCCCGACAAAGCGGGTGCGATGCGCCGACGGGTTTGTTCCTCGCGTCGACAACAGGGCAGCGGTCAAGGCTGCGACGGCAACCGGCGCGACCGGCAAATCTGCTTCCTCCGAGACCGCCAGTTCGAGCGAACATCCTTCGTCGAACGATGACGGTGTCGGCAAGCCGAGCGTACCGAACGAGAGCGCATCGAAGCAGGGCGAATTGCAGTTCGGCGAAACGCGTGATCATGGCCGCAAGAATGAGGAAGGGGCGCGCGAGCATCGCGTCGGTCAGCAAGTCGATCCCCTCGATGCCGGCAACCGCGCGGGTGTCAGGGTGGGGAAGGATGTCGTGGATCGCACGGCATCGGGCGCGCCGGACGCGGGACTTTCCGATGGCCGTCAGGCGGGTCTCGAACCGAATACGGCAGCCAGACCGTCGCGCGCAGACGGGGCGCGGGAAGGCGAGCGCGAATTGCCCGATCCATCCCGGTCCGACCGACCCGACAAGATCGATGGACCCAAGGGCGAGCGCGCCAACGATGCACGGCCGGACGGGCGCATGCAGCGCGATGCGCGCCGCATCGTGCTCGAGGAAGGTCTTGGTGATCCGGGCGGCAAGACCGGCGATGCGCCGCCGCTCGACGATCTCGACTTCGACCTTTGATACCGCCGGAGGGGACTGGGAAAAGGTGATGACCTATGCTCTCGCTTGCCAATGTCCGCACCGCCTCGGGCGCTGCCGGCTATTTTGCCAAGGACAATTACTATACCCGCGCCGATGCCGACCGTTCGGGCGAATGGTTCGGCGAGGGCGCGGCAGCGCTGGGTTTGAAAGGCACGGTCGATGCCAGGACCTTCGAGGCGGTTTTGAAAGGGAATCTCCCCGACGGATCCCGCGTCGGCAGCGACAACCGCTATCACCGCGCGGGCACGGACCTCACCTTCTCGCTCCCCAAGAGCTGGTCGATCCTGGCATTGGTCGGCGGTGATAGCCGCATCCTCGATGCCTATGCCAGTGCAGTGAAGGAAAGCCTGGCCTGGGCCGAAAAGAACCTTGCCGAAACCCGCCTTCAGCATCGCGGCAAGGAGAAAATCGTCCAGACCGGCAATCTCGTTACCGCGCTGTTTCGGCACGATACCAATCGCAACCAGGAACCCCAGGCGCATGTCCATGCGGTCATCGCCAATGTCACCAGGGGGCCCGACGGCAAGTGGCGCGCGCTTCGCAACGACAAGCTCTGGGAACACCATACTCTCCTCAATGCCATGGCCATGGCGCGCTTCCGCATCGAGGTCGAAAAGCTGAGTTACGAGATCGGCGAATTGGGCAGGCACGGCAATTTCGAGGCTGCGGGGGTGCCTACACACGTGCGCGAAGCCTTCTCCACCCGTCGCGCGGAAGTGCTCGGGAAGGTTGCTGAAATGGCAAGCCGGAGCCCCGCCGCGCACGATGCCGCCACCCTGATGACCCGCGCGGAGAAGGCACCTGCCGCCGACCGCGGCGCGTTGCTCGATACCTGGAAGGCACAGGCCGAGGAACTCGGCTTTACACCCGGCGATGTCATCGCGCGCGCCAATGCGCGGGCCGCGACTGGGCTTGGCGAGGACCATGGTGCGCGCAGCGCTGTCCGCAATCTCGGTGCCTCCGTGCGCGCTTTCGCTGCCGATTTTGTCGAGCGCTTGGGTCTGAAGCAGGGCGATCCGCTGATCCCGACCCGGCTTGGTAATCGACCGGTCGAGGATGTCGCCGCGATCCACGCCGTCGCCTCGGCGGTGCGCCATCTGTCGGAGCGCGAGGCGGCGTTCGATCGCTTCGCCGTCTACAGGACCGCGCTGTCGTTCGGGCTTCCGGCCAGTATCCCCGCCATCGAAAGGCGCGTTGATCAGTTGCTGCGGCAAGGCCATCTCGTGCGCGGCAAGGGCGCCGACAAGGGGATGGTGACGACCCGCGATGCCATCGCTGCCGAGCAGCGCATTCTCGCCGAAGTCGAGGCGGGGCGGGGGCAGGGTGTGGCGCTGATGACCCCTGAGAGCGCCGGCGAGCGACTGCAGGCGCTGGCACAGGACCGCCACGGCCTGACCCTCAATGCGGGGCAGGAAGGCGCGGGCCGGATGTTGCTTGCTTCGACCAACCGCATCGTCGCGATCCAGGGCGTTGCCGGGGCGGGGAAGAGTACGGTCCTCAAACCCGTTGCGGAAATTCTGTCCGCCGAAGGCCGCAAGGTGACGGGCCTTGCCGTGCAGAATACGCTCGTCCAGATGCTCGAGCGCCAGACCGGGATTGAATCGATGAGCGTCGCGCGTTTTCTCGGGCGCTATGCACCGCTGCTCGATGGCAGCGACAGGAAGGCTCTCGCCGAAGCGCGTAGCGAGTGGAAGGGCAGCACGGTCCTTCTCGACGAGGCCTCGATGGTCGGCAATGCCGAGAAGGAAAAGCTCGTCCGGCTCGCCAATCTGCTTGAACTCGGACGCTTCGCCGCGATCGGCGATCGCAAGCAGCTGGGGGCGGTTGACGCGGGCAAGCCCTTCGATGTCATGCAGCAGGCGGGCATCGAGACTTCGGGCATGCGCATCAATATCCGTGCGCGCAATGTGGCCATGCGCGATGCGCAGCATGCCGCGCAGGCGGGCCAGATCGAGGAAGCCTTGCGGCATCTGGGTGACGGTGTTGTCGAGGTGGCCGAAGGCGCCGCGCTGTCCGCGGCAGCGACCTGGCTCGAACTGACGCCGCCGGAACGCGAGCGCACCGCGATCTATGCGTCGGGTCGCACATTGCGCGGCGCGGTCAACGAAGCGGTACAGACCGGGCTCAAGGCCAATGGCGAGCTGGGCGAACGCGCCCTGCTGCTCGAGACGTTGTCACGTGTTAACCTGACCCGCGAGGAACTGCGCCACGCGAAGAGCTATGCACCGGGCATGGTCGTCGAGGTCGATCGCCGCCAGCGCGCGCAGCACCTCGCTCCGGGGCGCTACAGTGTCGTGGCGAGCGATCCGCGTCAGGAGCAGGTCACGCTGGAGAATGAGCGCGGCACGGCATTTGGGTTCCGGCCTGACAAGTTGCGGCCGCAGGCCGAGCGCGATCCCTTGCGACTCTTCGAGATCAAGCCCGTCACCATCCATCCCGGCGACCGTATTCGCTGGACCGAGACCGACCATCGGCGCGGGCTGTTGAATGCCGACCAGGCAAGGATCGTCGCCATTGGCGAGAAGACCGTGACGGTGACAACCTCGAGCGGGATCGAGCACGAACTCGCCCATGACGATCCGATGCTGAAGCGGCTCGACCTTGCCTATGCCCTCAATGCCCATATGGCGCAGGGGCTGACCTCGGATCGCGGCATTGCGGTCATGGACAGCCGCGAGAAGAACCTGTCCAACCAGCAGACCTTTCTCGTCACCGTGACCCGGCTGCGCGATGGCCTGACCCTCTACGTCAACAATGCCCGCAGGCTCGAGGCGGCGGTCGAGCGCAACACCGGCATGAAGCGTTCGGCACTCGAGACCACGAAAATGCTCGGCGATGCGGCCGCACGGGGAACCGGGAACACCAGTAAGACCAAAGAGCCGGTCGAAGAGAAGAAGTTGCCCGAACTCGAACTTTCGAAGGTCAAGCCGTTCGAAATCGGCATCTGACGAGTACCTTGCGATCCTACTGCCGGGTGACGGGTGCTTCGGTCTCGGTGAGGGCGGCCATGCGCTTTGCGATGGCCTGCCAGGTGGCGACACCGTTACTGTCGCCTGCAAGCGCCAGCGCGCCGATTCGTTCGGCGACATGGCGCGGCGCATTGGCCCCATGGGTCTTGAGGACATGGGCAGCACAGGCCCAAAGTTCGCGGTCGCTGATCGGGCTCATGGGTGTGATCTGACTATGCCGCGGCTCAACGGCAGCGGTGGTTGCCCCAGTAGCGATCCCATTTGAGCACCGTGCCGGTTGCGACCATTTCGCAGCTAAGATCCGCGCCCGAGGGCAGCGTGCACCACGCACCCGTGCGGCTGCCACCGGCCGATCCCGTCGAGACGCAGCGTATGGGGCCGCTGGCGACGATGACATGGCCGGTCGGCGTCGTGCCTCGCGGTCCACCGAGAATATCGACCAGCGCGTCGCGCGCTGCAATCGCGCTCGTATCCGGGCAGGGCTGGTTGGCATCGCAGGTGCCGTCCATCTCGCGCGCGGCGATCCCGGAAATCCGCAGTCGCGGACCTTCCGCGCACCAGACCGGTCCATCGCCGTCCCAGACACGGGTCGGGGTGCAGGTAAAGGCCTGTCCGGCGGCGACGATCGACGTGGCAAGGGCAAGAAGCATGGGTCTCGCCTACTACAGCTGTCTTCCGAACCAAAGCACACGGCCGACGATGTTCACATTGCGCCGGTCGAGGCCGTTCCAGCTCGGATAGGTGGGATTGTCGCTCGTCACCGAGATCCTGCGACCGCTGGGCTCGATCGCGATGCGCTTTACCGACAGCGCATCGTCCATACGCAGCACGTAGATCCCGTCGCGTAGCCGCGATTGCCCGTCGCCCAGGTCGACCAGCACTTCGTCGCCGTCGTGCAGCGTCGGCTCCATCGAATCGCCAAGGACATGGATGATCGAGAGGCTCGAGGCCTTGCTGGCCGTGAGGCGCCTTAGCCACTTTTCCTCGAACCCGAACTGCGAGGACTTCGCTTCCATCTCGGCCAATGCGCCGTGGCCCGCCGAAGCATCGACGTCGAGGATCGGAACCTGCACCAGTTCGACCACGGGGCCCGAACGGCGGGCAGGCGCGCCCAGCACTTTCTCGTCGACCCCGAAGAAGCGGGCGAGCACCAGCCGGTCCTTCTCGTCGAGATGGCGCGGGCTGTTCCGCTTGATATATTGCTGGATATAGGCCGCGTTGCGACCCAGCAGGCGCGACACCGAGGAATAGTTGACGCCCCGCTCCTGGATCAGGCGTTCGAGGTTTTCGCGGGCTTGGTCCATGGGTGTGCGTCCGGCGGGTTCCGACGAGGGAATCATTCTAGGAGATAGGAAGTTATTCCTAGATAGAACGCAACGGGAACGCAAGGGTTTTTGCAACGTAGGTGATCGAAGGCATGATTGCCGACCTGCGCGATCGGCACAACGTCGCCGCTGATCGCATGCCGGCATGTTACCGTGCTTGAGTTTGCCATGCCGCATGTTATAACGTGCGTATGAACGCTAGTCTCAAGATCACGAGGATCGGCAATTCTGCCGGCGTTGTCCTCCCCAAGGAGCTTCTTGCGAAGCTGCGTGCAGGCGTGGGCGATACACTTTACGTCTCAGAAACGCCGGAAGGCATTCGTATTACCGCTGCAGATCCTTCATTCGAAGCCAAGATGGCTTTGGCGGAAAGGATCATGCGTGAAGACAGGAACATCCTGCGCGCTCTAGCGAAGTAACATGGCAAAATTAACCGAACCGGTCTGGATCGAGGCCGAGTTGGCGCTTGCCATCCATGATCGGCAACTGGCCGAGCATGGCGGCCCCATCGGCTTGCGCGACGCAGATGCATTGGAATCGGCGCTGGCACGCCCCCGCAATCAATGGGCCTATGGCGAGACGGATCTATGCAAACTCGCTGCCGCCTATGACTATGGTCTGGCGCGCAATCATCCCTTCACGGACGGCAACAAGCGGACCGCCTGGGTCCTCGCCCGGCTGTTCCTCGCATTGAATGATTTCGAGATTGCCTATGTGCCCGAAGACGCTGTTCAAATGGTTCTTCAGCTTGCCGCTGGCGAACTTGATGAGGGTGCCATCTCGCAATGGTTGACTGAGAGGCGAGTCTAGGACCGCCGACAAGCTGGTCATTCCCAGTCCCGGTCGAACTCGTCCGAAGCAGTCGTACACTCATCGGAGGGCCGTCACGTTGACATAACGTGGTCTGGGACATTTCTGCCATTCCCCCGGCTCTCCTTGAATGGAAGCACTTGGTTACGAGCAGCCGTCAGTTGGTGAGGCTCTGAATGGTGATCACATCGGGCAGTCCCTAAAGGCGGCCATCGTACTGAGACAGGGAGGAGCCGCCATTCGTTCAATGACCGAGGGTTGAGTCGGGTTCATTTGTCCCCACTTCCAGAATTTCAACGCCCGTCATGTGACGCAGGTGTTCGAAACGCAGAAATCCGGCGTCCCTAAACGATCTGAGTCCAGAACCGTCTGTTGCGATCCAAATCCGCTTCATGTCCCGCAGTAGTTCCCATGCAATGTTGATGGGATCGCCTCCGCTGACGTTAATATGATCATTCAGCCTATTGACGGCATCGAAACGGGGCAGATCCCAAGCGATATTCACGTCATCTGCGGCGATCACGCGCTTGATATGGGCCTGTTCAGGGGCTCTGAGCCAGCTTTGCACGATGCTCTGCGTCCACATCCGTCCGCCTTTTTCGCGTGTAGAGCCTGAGACATCGAGCAGTAGCACATCAGGTTGGGGTTCAGCACCCGCCGCATCCCTCACCATTTGCGCGAAGGCTTCGCATGCCTCGCGGTTGTATGGCATGAGCTCGCCAATCTCGTGGCACCGGTTTAGGACGCCATGATGCTGCCAGCGTTCGTGCTCCACAACACCTGCTGCGGCACCGTAGTTCACCAGAACAGTCTCGGCATGGGGATGGGCGTTAGCGTAGTCCACTAGGGCTGCGCCAAACGTGCCGAGCGCCGGCGTCTTATAATGCTTAACCTCGACAATTAGCCCGCACTGTTCGGCCCCGACCGGTCCGTGCCACAGGCTGTAATCGGGTTGAACGTTTCCTTTGCGACCTTTTCCGATTGGATTGGTGCAATGGGTCTGACGCTCTGCCCAAAGCGATTTCGGGCCATCCGCGCTTTCAATCGTGGCAAGCCGGACGGGCTGAAATGGAAAAGTGAGGGCTCCGTCCTTATCTGTATGGACGGTGACGCGTTCCGGATCGACCGCAGCGGCGATCCGGGTCGCGATCCAGACGGCGTACAGTTCGTAGCGCCTTTTCCATGCCGGGAGTGACAACACCTTCTCGAGTACAGTGGCATTCCCCATCGACAATTGAGGACGCATCGGAATGCGGGCTAGGATGGTGCCCATCGCCTGCACACTCGCCGTCCGATCAACTTGCTGCACTGCCTGCCCCAAGGCCTCGATCATGGGGCCGACCAGATCGTGTTCGACAATAGCAACGGAGAGCGGATCTCGCATGCTTCCCGCACCGATCTCACGCCTGCTTCCCTCCAAGTGCTTTTTTAGCTCGTTGCGCGTTTTCGCAACGGAACGCAGCGCTTCGAGCGCGGTAGCCGCGATGTACGACGGAACTTCCAGTTCTGGTGGAACGGCTGCCTCGCCGAGGCTAGCAGGAAGTTCGTTGAATTCCCCTCGGTCAAATGCTTCCCGCCAAATTTTTACGTCGGCGGCCAGCCCTCTCCGGCTTGAATTTTGCCGCAGTGCATTCGCCAATGCGAATGCGTCGTCAATCGTCGCATCAGGAACCTCAACTACGCCTGGCGCAGTCCAAACTGCCTCAATGAACTTCTCGAAATCTTCTAGCCCTAGAATTGAGCTGTCGAGGGCAATTTCGATACAGGCCTTGCCTTCTCGGGTTTCCGCCCCTCGCATGAATTCTACGATGTCGCGGGACATCGCGGCGAAAGGTGCAACCGCTCCGAAAATAGCGCGCACAAGGGTCTCGTTGTCAGGACATGCTGCCAACGCTGCGGTGATATCACTTGCCTGCGGTGCCAACTCGACACGGATGAGTTCTACAAAATCCTTGTCCCTCCCCACGGGTTCAAGTCCACCGAGAGTGATGAGCTTCTGCCACACAGCGCTTGGACAGCGCGCCGGTTCCGAATTTGGCTCTAACATCCGCTGCACCATAGCCCCCTGATTCTTGCGAGTGATTAATTTCACCGTCTGCTAAGCAGACACAGAGGGACCGAACAACGATATATCAAAATAGTCCCGCAGCCCAACGTGTTAAAAAGGCAGGTTTCGTGGATTAAATAAAGCGTGGGACAGCCGCTATCATAGTGGCAGCGATCGATTGGGGAAGGCGCGCCGAATGGCCGATGTTGGCATAACTTGACGTTCTCAGTGCTAAGTTGGAACTGCTTAATTGGTCGGAACCTGCCGCTCCTGCAATCGGCATCACTGGCGTGGGTCCCGCCAAAAAGCCGACCGTTTCCCGACTGCTTTTGCTCCCTGAAGGCTGTCGATCATTTACACGGCGATTATTGGCTCATCGTGGCCGTTAGCGGACTGTCCAGTTTTGGAAGGTGCCGTGCCAAAGCAGACAATCTGCCCCGACGCGTACCATTTTGGCTCACGCTCTTAGCAGATTTTCATTCTCTGCTAGCGTAACAGATGGCGATATTTGAGGTTCGGATCGTATCGATGACGTCTATATCCGCCAACGAACGCCCAAACTATTAGCGGTCACCAATTGGAGTGCATGGCGTCGAATTGACGCGCATAACTAGCGGCCGCTGCTGGCCACAACGAGGTCTGAGCTATATACCTCAAACATGACTCTTCGCCTAGTGCATCTCTCAGACTGAAGCGTCCCGGATTTTCCGGAGGCAGTTTCAATTGAGTCATGCGACCATATCGAGGTTCCCTCTAGCTGCATAGTAATTGGCTTCGGCCTCAGCGGGTGGGATGTGCCCGATGGGGCCGAACAGACGCTGGTTGTTGAACCAATCGACCCAGCGTAGCGTTGCCATTTCCACGGCCGACACGCTTGGCCATGATCGCTGCCGCCAGATCACTTCCGCCTTGTAGAGGCCGTTGATCGTCTCGGCCAAAGCGTTGTCGTAACTGTCGCCAACGCTGCCAACGGACGGGACGAGGTTGGCCTCTGCCAAGCGCTGGGTGTAGTTCATGGCCAGATATTGGACGCCCCTGTCGCTGTGATGGATCAGGCCGTCATCAGGGCCAGGCCTGCGCGCATGGATCGCCTGTTCCAGAGCATCGAGCACGAAGCCGGCGGTCGCCGACGTGCTGACCTTCCAGCCCACGATCCGGCGGGCATAGGCATCGATCACAAATGCCACGTAGACGAACCCGGCCCAGGTGTGGACATAGGTAAAGTCGACCACCCACAAAGCGTTCGGCCGGCTGACGCGGAACTCGCGGTTGACCTTGTCGAGCGGGCACGGCGCCTTGGGGTTGCTGACGGTCGTGACCGTCGTCTTGCCTCGTCGCACGCCTGCCAGCGACATGGTGCGCATCAACCGTTCCACGGTGCACTTGGCCACAGCGATGCCCTCGCGGCGTAACTGGTGCCAGACCTTGCGGGAACCGTAGAGGCCAAAGTTGTTGTCATGGACACGCCTGATCTCTTCCTTGATCTCATCATCGCGCCGGGCACGGGCCGGACGCCTGGTAGGATCTGCAAGCCGGGCAGCATGCTCGTGGTAGGAGGACGGGGCGATCGCCAGTTCACGGCAGATCGGCTCGATACCCAGTTCCTCACGGTGCGTGTCGATAAACGACATCACCATTTGCCGTGGCGGTCGAGCTCCGCCTGAGCAAAATATGCGGATGCCTTGCGGAGTATCTCGTTGGCCCGGCGCAACTCCTTCACTTCGCGTTCCAGCGCCTTGACCCGGTCCCGGTCGCTGGCGGCCTGCGCCGCTGGTCCCGCTCGTCGGCTCGCCTCCTCACGGCACCAGCGGCGCAGCGTCTCGGTCGTGCAGCCAACCTTCCCGGCAATCGAAGACAACGCTGCCCATTCCGACGGGTAATCCCCCCGGTGCTCATCCACCATTCGCACCGCGCGGTCACGAAACTCTGGCGAAAACTTGTTCCTTGTAGCGCTCATTCTGGCTCCTTCTCACAAATAGGAGCCTCCGGAAAACCCGGGACGCTTCA